>NZ_JBLOPA010000001.1:0-1385000 GCF_047806705.1 Pseudoalteromonas sp. ASV78
ATTAAAGCCCAGCATTAGCTGGGCTTTTTTGTTTTTAGAGAAAATTAGCACAAGTAAAGCTTGCCATGTACTTGGTTGTATTTTCTAATCCTTACACCTTACACCTTACACCTTACACCTTACACCTTACACCTTACACCTTACACCTTACACCTTACACCTTACACCTTACACCTTACACCTTACACTTTAATCCCATAAAACCTGCGCTTTATCGCTGTTTCACGTAAGCATGTGTAATGTTATGTAAAGTCAGTTGAGCTATTGCTGTGCTGGTGCTTGAATTACACTCATAAATAGAAGTAATTCAGGTTTTTATATGATTTGGCAATTTAAGCCGAGTTTAGTGGTGATGAGTGTGTTGCTGCTCAGTGCATGCAGCAATCAGCTCAACCAAACTGAACGAGCGCAAGATATCGCAAATACTCCACAGTTGTGGCAACAAGCTGCTACGTCTGCATTAAAGGTTGAAGATAACTGGCTGCAGCAATTAGAAAACCCACAAGTCTTTTTTCTTGTTGAACAGGCATTAGCAAATAACCAGCAAATTTTACAGTCTGGGTATGATGTTGCAATTAAACAGCAACAATTAGTTGCCACTGGCGCGGCGTTGTGGCCGAGTTTAGATTTATCTGCACGTACTAATCGCAGCAAAGATAATCGCCCAGTTAGCTACAATAATGCCAGCTCGACAAATTTAACTCTCAGCTATGAAATTGATCTATGGGGCAAGTTATCTGATGCGCAGCGTCAAGCTAACCTTGAGTTCTTAGCGGAGCAAGCCAATTTTGAGCAAAGTAAGCAACGTTTAGTTGGCGATGTAGTCAGTGGTTGGTTTAATGTGATCAGTGCGCAAAAGCTATTGGCACTGTATCAACAGCGTGAAAAAAACGCTGAGCAAAATTTGGCAATTATTGAATCGGGTTATCGTCAAGGTTTAAATGATGCGTTAGATGTGTATTTAACACGTAATGAATTAAATACTGAACGTTCGCGGATTGCAGGGCAAAAAGCGACATTAAACCAAGCTATTCGTACGCTTGAACGGCTAACTGGAGATTATCCAAAAGGGGCCTTAACTGTCGATGCTGAGCTGCCATTATTAGATAAACCCATTCCATTAGGTTTACCGTCAGAACTGATTACCCGCAAACCAAGTTTAATCGCCAGTTGGTATCAACTGTTAAGTAGCGATGCTAATTTAGCGTATGCCCATAAACAACGTTTTCCGAGCTTAGACTTATCCGCAACGTTAGGTGATAGCACTGACCGAGTAAGCGATTTGTTTTCTCCGTCGAGCCTTGCATGGTCGCTGGTTGGAAGTATTTCTATGCCACTGTTTGATGCCGGTAGACTAAAGGCAAACGAGGAAGCTGCGCGATTAGCGGTGCTCAGCCAAGAGCAAAATTATTTAGCGAGCTTGTACGATGCATTTAATGATGTTGAACAGGCTATTTCGCAAGAACAATCATTACTACAGCGCTACCAAGCAACGCTTAAAGCACAAGAAAATGCCATTGCAGCTGAGCAATTATCGTTTGAGCAGTATCAAAGTGGTTTAGTCACTTATACCACAGTATTAGATGCACAAGATCGCTCATTTGATGCGCAAAGCTCAGTTATCGAAATTAAAAACCAGTTAATTATCAACCGTATCAATCTTCATATTGCCCTTGGTGGCGATTTTTCACAGCCAACCAACGGATCAGCCGAGCAATAACAATGAACTTAAAAACCAGAAAAATACTTATCCCTGTTGTGGTGGTTGCAGCAACCGCTGCTATCGTTATGTTTATTAAAGGTAATCCGCCACAAGCTAACCGCTTTGCTGCGCCACCTAAAGCACAAATTAGTGTGGCAGTGCAGCTACTAACACCGCAATCGTATCAAGTGATGATCGATAGTTTCGGCACCGTAAAACCGCGTACACAAAGTGGCTTAGTTGCCCAAGCATCGGGGCAAATTATCACTGTCAGTGAGCAGTTCCGCGAAGGGGGCTTTTTTGAAAAAGGTGATGTGTTACTTCAACTTGATGATAGGGATCACCGCGCTGAAGTCAAAGCCGCACAAGCAAATTTATTAACCGCGCAACAGGGCCTGCAAGAAGAGCAAGCGCGTGGTCGCCAAGCTTTAGTTGATTGGCAGCGTTTAGGTAATGGCGCTCAAGCGAGTAATTTGGTGCTGCGCGAACCACAATTAGCCGCAGCGCAAGCCCAGGTGCTTGCTGCTCAAGCGCAACTTGAAAAAGCCGAGCTTGATTTAGAACGCACGAAAATTATTGCCCCTTATGCCGGGCGTGTACTTAGTCGCAGCGTTGATTTAGGGCAAGTGGTGTCTAACAATACCCAGCTTGCAACGATTTATGCCATTGATAGTGTGGAAATTCGTCTACCAATAAAAAATAAAGACTTGCCATTTATTAGCTTACCGGAGCAATACCGTGATGGGCAAAAAAATGCATTCAGTTCAAAGGTGCATTTCACCTCAGATTTAGTCGGTAAGCAAAGCTGGCTTGGACAAATTTCGCGCACTGAAGGGGCGATTGATGAAAGCGCCCAACAACTTTATGTGGTGGCACAAATTAATGATCCATACAAAGCAACCTCGCAAAACCAATACCCGATCAAAATAGGGCAATATATTAAAGCGCAGATCAGTGGTAAACAGGTAGACGCTGTATTAGTTATTCCTAACAGCACCATTTATCAAGGTAGTTACGTGTATATTGTTGAACAAGGCGTATTAAAGCGTAAAGAGATCAGCGTAGCATGGCAAAACGCTACCCAAGCGATTATTGCCAGTGGTTTAACTGCTGGTGAACAGCTAGTACTCACACCGCTTGGCCAAGTTAGTTCGGGCACGCGAGTGAAAGTTATTGGCGAGCCTGCAACCTCAGCAGAGCCGATGAAAAAACAACGTCCGAGCCGTGAACAGCTCGAAGAAATAGCTAAAAAACAGGGTATTACTGTTGAGCAGTTAGTTGAAAAACGCCGCGCAGCAAGAGCGCAAGGAGATAAACCATGATCGCTTGGTTTACCAAAAATCATGTTGCAGCTAATTTATTGCTGATCAGCATTGTATTTGTGGGTTTATTTAGTTTAACCACGCAAATACCGCTGGAAGTATTTCCTTCCTTTGAAACCGATCGTATCAGCGTCAGCGTATCATTACGTGGCTCAACGCCTGAAGATGTGGAGCAAGGGGTGACTATTCGTATTGAAGAGTCAGTGCAAGATTTAGAAGGGATCAAACAGATCTCAAGTCGTTCCTCAGAAGGCTCCGCCTCGGTCAGCATTGAAGTTGAAAGCGGTTATGATCCACGGGAGTTATTAGCCGATATAAAAAGTCGGGTTGATGCGATCAATACCTTTCCAGTTGATGCCGAAAAGCCAGTTGTTGCCCTTGCAGAGCGTAAACGCGAAGTAATCGCTGTCACCGTTGCCAGCGATTATGGTGAAAAAGAAACCCGCGAATACGCCGAGCAAGTGCGAGATCAATTACTACGTTTACCGAGCGTGACGCAAGTTGAGTTAAGTGGCGTACGTGATTACGAATTAGCCATTGAAGTAAGCCAAGATACTTTACGCCAATATAGTTTAAGTTTAAGTGATATTTCGCGGGCAATTTCCAACTCAAGCTCAGACATCTCAGCGGGGAATTTAAAAACCGAGGGCGGCGACGTACTCATTCGCTCTAAAGGCCAAGCTTACCGCAAAGACGAATTTGCTCAAGTTGTGATAAAACACCAAAGCGATGGCACCATTATTCGGCTGGGTGATATCGCTAAAATCAGTGATGACTTTGAAGAAACCCCAGTGCGGACACGCTTTAATGGTAAGCAAGCTGCGTTTATTGACGTATATCGAATTGGTCCACAAAGTGCTATCACCGTGGCGGATGAAGTTAAAGAATTCATTGAAAAGCAACAAGTTAATTTGCCAATGGGGTTTGAGCTAAGTTATTGGGACGATGATTCAGAATTGGTTAAAAGCCGTATTGCCACACTCACCACTAATGCCCTGCAAGGCGGTATTTTAGTGTTGGCATTACTGACGTTATTTTTACGGCCGGCCATCGCATTTTGGGTGTTTATTGGTATTCCCGTGTCGTTTATGGGCGCTTTTATAGCGATGCCATTGTTTGGTGTAACACTGAACATTATGAGTTTATTTGGTTTTATTTTAGTACTGGGGATTGTTGTTGATGATGCCATTGTTACTGGCGAAAATGTTTACACTCATTTAAAAACCGCTGAATCCGGTGAACAAGCGGCTATTCGTGGTACCCAAGAAGTGGCAACGCCGGTAACGTTTGGGGTTTTAACCACGGTTGCGGCATTTTTACCGCTGGCATTTATTGAAGGCAGCCGCGACGCGTTATTTGCGCAAATTCCGGTGGTGGTGATCCCCGTTTTATTATTCTCGTTAATTGAATCTAAGTTCGTGTTACCGGCGCATTTAAAATATATCAAATTACGTCATCAAAAAGGCGAGCCCTCAACGTTTGATAAATTTCAACAGCGTTTTGCTGATGGTTTTGAGCATGCAATTTTGAAATACTATCAGCCTATTTTGAATCTAGCTTTGCGGCATAAATTAGCCACGGTGAGTTTGTTTGTTGGTATTTTCTTGATCATTTTAACCATGATCACCAGCGGCTGGACTAAGTTTATTTTCTTTCCACGTATTCCAAGCGAAACGGTGCGGGTTAATTTAACCTTACCAACGGGGACACCGTTTGCAGTAACCAATAAGTATGTAATTGATATGTCAGATAAAGCACGCCAATTACAAGATAAGTACCGCGATCCAGAAAGCGGTGAAAGTGTTATTTTAAATATACTCGCCACCACAGGCGGACGCGGTGGGGCTTCTAACTCTGGCAGTGTTCGTTTTGAAATTACGCCTGCTGAACAGCGTGACTCTGATATTGGTTCGCGGGAGCTTGCCAGCGAATGGCGTGACTTAATTGGTATTATCCCAGGCGCTGAGAGCTTAACCTTTAGAGCCGAAATTGGCCGCAGTTCAGACCCTATTGATGTGCAACTTAACGCAACATCGTTAACAACCTTGCAAGAAGTGGCAGAGCATGTGAAAGCTCGCTTGGCGACTTACCCAACGGTATTTGATATTGCCGATAGCATGTCTGACGGTAAAGAAGAGTTACAAATCGAGCTGACAGAGCAAGCCCTTGCACTGGGGTTAAACCGTGTTGACGTGTCTCAACAAGTACGTAATTCATTTTTTGGTGCACAAGCGCAGCGCATTCAACGTGGCCGCGATGATGTGCGAGTGATGGTGCGTTTACCACTTGAAGAGCGCCGCTCAGTCGCTGATCTAAAAGATATTTTAATTAATTTACCTGACGGTGGCACTGTGCCTTTATCGCATGTTGCTAAGCTTGTGCCAGGGCAGAGCCCTTCATCGATTAATCGCATTGATCGCTACCGTACCTTGAATGTTACCGCTGATATAGAAAAAGAAAACACCAATATGACGGTGCTCCAAGCCGATTTAAAAATTTACCTCGATGAGCTTGTGCAGCAATACCCAGGTGTTAGTCACTCACTCGAAGGTGAAGCTAAAGAGCAACGAGAGTCATTTGGTTCACTCGCGTGGGTATTGGTATTTGTGTTTTTTATCATTTATGGCTTATTGGCGATCCCGTTTAAATCTTACTTACAACCCTTAATCGTTATGAGTGTGATCCCGTTTGGTATGATAGGTGCCGTGGTAGGACACTGGATTATGGGAATGGAATTAACCATTATGAGCCTGCTTGGGATGTTGGCCTTGATCGGTGTTGTGGTGAATGACTCACTCGTATTAGTTGATTTTATTAATAAAAAACGCAGTGAAGGCGGCGAGTTACTGGATGCGATCAAAATGGCTGGCGCATCTCGTTTTCGCCCCGTGATGCTAACCAGTTTAACCACCTTTATTGGCTTAATGCCACTGCTGTTTGAAAAGGCAACACAAGCGCAATTTTTGATCCCCATGGCGGTGAGCCTTGGTTTTGGGATTATTTTTGCAACCTTTATCACCTTGTTGTTGGTGCCCGTTAATTACTTATTGATGGAGCGAGTGCAAGGTTGGTTTAAATAAATAATAAATACCCACAGTTTTTTGCGCTGTGGGTATTACTACGAAAATTTCTCAAACTATTTTTTCACGCTGAGGTAAACTAACCACAAAGTAGTTAAATTCAAAGGCTTCAATATGATTGAATACCCGATTGATCAACTCCCGCAGCTTATCGATGAGCTTCTGCAATGTGATACCACAGAACGTAAAAACAAGCTGTTAGCCGACGCTAAAGAAATTCTCTCAACTGAACATTTATCATTATTGTTTGAAGCCTTGCCAAAAGAGCAACGTTTAGACATTTGGCAGCTGTTAGATGAAGATACCCAACACGAAATATTTATTAATTTAGGCGCGGATAGTTGTCGTTGGTTACTACAGTCACTGGATGAAGCTGATGGCTTTAAACTACTCGATGAAGTGAGTGTTGAAGAGTTACTAGAACTCGAAGAGATCATTCCTGAGCGTTTTGTTGAATATGCTCGCCGTCAGTTAGATGAAGTACAAACTAAGCAGTACCAACTAGCACAGCAATATAACCCAGAGCAATTAGGTCACTGGCTTGATTTTGATGCCATTAAAGTATCGGAAAAGCTAACCGTTGCGGGCGCTCGTAAAATCCTGCAAAAAGGTTTACCTCAGTATACTGAAGTGATTTATTTAGTAAGTCGTAAAGGCACCTTGATTGGTGAAGTGCCGGTCAATGCATTATTTAAAGCTCAGGATTCAGATACTTTATTGAGTTTTGCCGAGCACGATATCGCCTCATTGCACGCCGATGATGACTTATACGCAGCGGCTGAAGTGGTGATCCACAGCGAAAGAATGGCGATGCCAGTAGTGAATGTAGATAACAAACTACTTGGCCGCTTAAAAGTCACCTCAGCCTACAAATTACGTCAAGAAGTCACCGATGAAGCCGCAGCTAAAGCGGGTGGTTTACGAGAGGATGAAGATTTATTTGCCAGCGTTCGCAAAAGTGCGAAAAACCGCGGAATTTGGTTAGGTATTAATTTAGCAACCGCTTTTTTAGCATCCTGGTTTATTGGCTTGTTTGGCGCCACGATTGAACAAGTTGTTGCACTTGCGGTATTAATGCCGGTGGTGGCTTCAATGGGCGGCATTGCTGGTAGTCAAACACTTACCGTTATCGTGCGCGGTTTAGCGCTTGGTCAGGTAACTGATTCAAACCGCAAAGCGTTACTTAAAAAAGAGCTCAGGGTTGGTGCGGTAAATGGCTGTGTATGGGCTACGGTTATAGGTGTACTTACCTATGTGTGGTTTAGTGATGTGATGCTCAGTATTACTATCACAGTGGCTATTTTGCTCAATCTGATTGCTGCGTCTTTATCTGGCGTGGTGATCCCGTCGATTTTAGATAAAATGAAAATCGATCCTGCGTTATCAGGCTCAGTAATTTTAACAACGGTGACCGACATCGTTGGCTTTGTGACTTTCTTAGGGTTAGGTAGTTTATTACTACTTTAGTGCGCGAAGTATGACAATTTTCACTGGCACTTGATTGATTTCAGTTTTATTTCTGTTATGTGAATCTTTAGTGAAGAACTGGTTGGCGCATATGATCTGGTTCTTTTTTATCATAAAGTACAGCTCTCGTAGTAGCGAGTTACATAATTAAAAAGGAAATACTCAATGTCAAAGAAACCAGCTAAAGCAATCAGTAAAGAAGTAAAATCGATTAAAAAAGAAATCAGTGCTCGTAAAGATAAAGTCGCAAAACAAAAAGCCAAAATAGGTAAGCTTAAAAAAGCGCTGAAAAAAGCAGCTTAATCTAAAATACTGCTGTGTGACCAGTTATTCAGCGTCATCAGTGATGGTATATAGATATACCTTTCAAATGCTTAGGCAATTATAATTTTTTTTGTAATTGCCAAGCCTGTTTATTACCTCTATTTTTAGCACGTTATAATTTGCTGCCGCGTAATATTTGTTAATATTTTTATGCAAATATGTTTTAATCTATGTTCGTCTTGACTGCATTAAGCGTTTACTTAGACCTTATGATAAAAACTTTTTGTGTACTCACTATTTTAATGTGGATTTTCCCTGCCAGCATGTATGCATCTGAACACTTTAGTGATCACGAGCAGTTTTGCCAGCAGCAACCAGATAAAAAATGTTTAACGTATATTAATGAACATATAGCGTCTTCGGATCTAAATTCAACACACTGGTATAAGGCTAACTCTTATTTATTTGATTATTACTATGATAAAAATGACTTTGAAGCCTTGAAAGCCATAGTTGAGCCATTTGCAGATCGAGATGATTTACCTAAAGTTTTTAAAGTTCAAACTTACTTCTATTACGCCAAAGCGTTACGTTATTATAATGATGACGAGCGTGCAAAAATATACGCAACCAAGGCTTTTGACGATATACAACAAATGTATGAATCGTTTTCTGATCCAATGCGGATGCTAGAGTTGGCTAATTTACAGTATGTTTTTGGTAATAAAGAAACCGCTTTTCAAATGCTGCTAAAAACAGAGCGAAAATTTGGTAAAAGTAAAGATCCCATTTTTAACTTTGAATTACATTCAAACAAAGCAAATACCTATCATGGTTTTGGTGATCTAGAAAATGCCAAAAAGAGTAGAAAGCAAGCTCTCGACTGGATTTATCCAACCCAACATCAAAATAAAATTATTGTTGCGCAAGGCAATTTAGCACGCACTTATCAGCTGCTCGCAGAGTATGACCTTGCTATTAAGTACTATGTTGACTCGTTAAGTTATATGGTAGATGGTAGCGATGATATTACTAAAGCTGCGCATACATTAAGGCTGGCAGAAATATGCTGGCAAGCAAAAGATAATCAGCAGGCCATTAAGTGGTTTAAAGCGGTTAAAGAGAGTGATTTAAATCGTTATCATAAAAAGGTCTATGAACAATTGGCGACAGTTTTAGCGTTGTAACGATTGTAAAATAACTATGCACCCTCGGTAACTACGGCCCATATTTATATGGGCCGTAGTTAGTTATTTGTTTAATTAAAAGCTAAACGTTACATTCGCATAAATAAAACGACCATCTAGGCTATATGGTGTAAAGGAACTGTAGGTAAATATCTGGTTGAAATCACTATAACCAATATTACTTACGGTATCTTGTGGGTATTGATCAAACAAATTGTTAGCACCTAAAGCCAGTTTCCATTGCTCGGTTGGACGATACGCCACTTCTAAATCTGTGATCCATTTAGCAGTAATGA
Source organism: Pseudoalteromonas sp. ASV78 (assembly GCF_047806705.1). Classification (NCBI taxonomy): domain Bacteria; kingdom Pseudomonadati; phylum Pseudomonadota; class Gammaproteobacteria; order Alteromonadales; family Pseudoalteromonadaceae; genus Pseudoalteromonas; species Pseudoalteromonas sp. ASV78. The sequence continues at coordinate 9,319 of NZ_JBLOPA010000001.1, forward strand.
CTTCATCACCCTCAGCACTACTTGAGGTATCAACCACTTCACCATAGCGTGTTGCACGAAGCGTGGTTTGTACATTTTCATAATCCCACGTTGCTGACAAATTCCATTTATCCGCTGGAGTGCCTTTTTCAAAACGGGTGATTTCACGGCGCGCAAAATACTCGTAGTCATCGCCTAGGGCTTCAAGCTCAGGTGGATTTTCTTTTACATGGGTGACTTCAGTATCGTTAAAGTTAACTGCTGCGCTTAAGCGTAAATCACCATAGTGTTCTAAACCTAATGAATAGGTAGCAACAATATCAACACCTTGAGTGCGAGAATCGATAGCATTGGTAAAGTAGCGCACACTTTGGGTATTAAGTTCACCGGCTTGGACTAAAATAGCTTCGACCTCTGGTCCTTGCAGATTTTCTGATAACACAATGCGATCATCAATATCAATGCGGTATGCATCTAACGTTAAGCTAAAGTTACCTTCTGTGAAGATAAAACCGGCAGTCATGTTTACAGACTGTTCAGCATCAAGTTTACGAGCCCCTAATGCTTGTGCCGCAGGTTCATCAACAGGGAATAAGCCTACTTCACTTGGAACGCCGTTTTCAAATACTGTGCTGACTGATTTATAAGCGGTTTGAGCAAGCGAGGGCGCTCTAAAACCACTGCTGATAGCACCGCGTAGTGACAGAGATTCATTAATACTATAGCGACTAGCAAGTTTTGCAGTAAAGGTGCTGCCAAAGTCGCTATAGTCTTCAAATCGACCCGCAAGTACGGCATTCCAATCTTCGGTTAAGTAAGTATCAAATTCAGCAAACAGGGCAATATTATGGCGGCTTTGATCGGTAGCACTATCCGGTGAAAAACCAGCTAAAACTTGAGCGCCACCGGCAGCAACAGGTTCGCCTTGTGCGTCAAGTACCGTTATGTACGATGCTTGTTCACCGGCTTTAATTTGATAACTTTCATGGCGATACTCAGCGCCAATAGTTACAAATACATCGTCGGGTAGACCAAAGTCAAAAGAGTTACTCGCATCCATATTGACTAAGTATTGCTCGTAAACGAGTGAACCGTTATCAAACTCAGTAGGGCTATCTAAACCCATAGAGGTGTTTAAGCTATTACTAACACCTAAAGCAAAGTCATTAAGACCATAGTTAGTGCTGATATCCCATGTCCAATCATTACTAACCCCATTTAAACCGATAGCAAACGAATAGTCGTCAACATCAGTGTCGATGTTTGGTAAAAACCCATCTGGATAAACGCTTGGCACATTACGGTTGTCTTTGGCACGGCGATAGAAACCGCCTGAGTTACCTTTACGATTTGAATAGCTGGCAAAAGAGTAAAGTGATAAGTCATCACTAAAGTCGTAGCCAAGATTATAAAATAGCGCGATATCTTCAACATCGGCTTTACCAAAGCGATGATTATAACGATCAAACGTCAGCTCTTTTGGATCAAGCGCACCGTTTTCATCACGACTATACTGTTCTCGCTCATCAATACCTGAGCGGTTTGTTGGCTCGTTGTTACGGGTTTCAATTGAGATATTGATAAAGCCATTGTCGGCAAATGAAAAGCCTGCATTGGCACTTGCAGTACGGGAAATACCGTCGCTAACGCGGCGGTCATCACCTTTAACAAAACCAAGCTTACCTTGCGAGTCGATGATTGTTTCTTTTAACTGTGCAGAGCCTGCCATTTGCGAATCATATTGACCGTAAGTGTAGCTTACACTACCGCCTTCATCGGCATCTTTGAGCACAATATTGATCACCCCAGCAATGGCATCTGAGCCATATTGAGCAGCTGCACCATCGCGTAATACTTCGACGCGTTTAATCGCAGAGGTTGGAATATTATTTAAATCAACGGCCGTAGAGCCACGGCCAACGGTGCCGCCTAAATTCAATAAAGCGCCAGAGTGACGGCGTTTACCGTTAACGAGTACTAAGGTGTGATCGGGTGCTAGGCCACGTAATACCGCAGGCTTGGCATGATCAGTGCCATCAGCAAGGGTTGCACTTGGGTAGTTAAAGCTAGGTAATTGCGCTGCAAGCACTTGGCTTATTTCAAGCTGACCTGTGGTGGCTAAGTCGCGGCTTGTTAATAAATCAACAGGAACTGTGCTTTCAGCGATACTACGTAAACTGCGCCTGGTTCCGGTAACGGAAATGACTTCAATATCTTGTGCTGTTGTATCAGCTGTTTGCTCCACAGCGATTGCAGTCACTGAGGTAGCCAATGTACTTGCGATGGCAAGTTGCAAAGGTAGTTTGTTAAATAGTTTCATTGTTGATCCCGTGTTGTTGTCATACTTTTACGTAGTGTATAAAGCGTATTGGGAACAAACAAATAACATTAAAGTATAGTATATGTGTAACTAAAGGTATTTGTTAATATTGGTGGCTTCTTGTTAGTAAAGTGTTTGTTTATGCTTATGAGCTGACGCTGATTTTATTTCTGCCATCAGTTTTTGCTCTGTATAGCGCTGTATCGGCTGCGCATATAAGTGCTTCACAGGTACGATATTGATTATTAAATTCACAGGCAATACCTTGGCTAACACTAATCTTAACTTCTGGCGGTAAGCCAATATCTGTAAATGTCATGGCATTTATTTGTTGTTGAATATGTCTGGCAACAACGGTGGCACTGTCGCGATTGCAACGTGGCAGAATAACTGCGAATTCTTCACCGCCATATCTAGCAGCAAGACAATCCCTTGATGGTACACATTGTAAAATAACCTTGGCTATTTTTTGTAAGCACTTATCGCCTTTAATATGGCCGTAGGTATCATTAAACTTTTTAAAGTGATCAACATCAATTAATATACTACTCAATGGTTGGTGGCTTTGAATACTTTCTTGCCAGTATTGTTTTAATGATTCATCTAGCGTGAAGCGGTTAGCAAGTCCGGTTAAATGATCTGTAGATGCTTGTACTTTTAGTTTGTTATATATTGCTTTATGTATACTTAAATCATGTAATATACATACATACAGTTTTTGCGCAGACGCAATACTTGCTGGCATATTAGAAATTGATAAGTCGGCCTCAATTATATTGCCATCCGCTTTATTTATTTTTACTTCATTAGGACCAAAGTTAAGGCGAGTATCTTTTATATCTAACCAGTTGAGTAACGTATACATGTATTTATCACGGTCAGTTTGGTGTAAAAACTGTAGCAAGCTTTGCCCAATTAATGATTGTTGAGAGTCCCCCAAAAACTGTGCAGCCATTGGATTTACAAACTCAAAAGTACCTTGTTCATCGATAACAAAAATGCCTTCGGCGGTACCATTAAACAGTTCAATCAAGGCGCCAAACTGTAAGTGAGAAAGACAGGCTGAAAGGGTTTTGCCAATAGCAACTGATTGCTTATTTGCACTAAGTATTTGGTTATTGTTAGTTGTTTGCTTAGACACGTTTAATCCTTTACGCTTTGCTATACGTTTTTGGTGTCTATAAATTTACTTAAAAAAGTGCAAATAAACCTTCTGGTAATCTTCTGGTTATAAAGTACTGATTTTTATTGTTTTATTTTTTAATTTACACAGGTTTTAACTAACCTGGGTAAAGTATTCAGGCGCTCTTAGCCTGTTTTAGTTCGGTTTTTTGTTATTTTCAACTTGCAGGTCGGCGCTTAAGCCTAACTCACGCAGATCAAACCTTGCTTGTTTTACTGTTGGCTCTTGCGTTAATTGTTGCACTAGTTGCTGAAGATTATCAGCGGCAGTTGTTACAACAACAATATCGCCTACGCGGTGTTTTAGCTGCAAGTCATAACGTGTTGCCAGGTTGGTAAAATAAGTTCTTCCCTATATAACGTTATTTAGCAATGAGTGACGTTAAGGTGTTTGGTTTATAAAAAATTGCACAGGGCTGATTCAGCCCTGTGCAATTTAAAAATCAATAATTAAGCGCTGTTAATTAATTTTCTTTTTTATTGATGATTTGAGGGTCAGCACTCTTGTAAGTTGTGCCATTGCGCTCCACGTCAAAAATTAAGCATACAGCGCCGTTATTTTTATCTGTGTCTGTAATAATTATTGATTGGCCATTATCATTTATTTCTGGTGTAAAATCGCTAGCACAGTTGCCTTCTTTATCTGTGATAGTAGCTCCGCTGAATAAAAAACCTTTAGCAAGTGTTGCTTCATTTAAGCTGTAAATACCTGCGGTTTCAGTTCTGACAACACCACCGCCAGAAACTTCTTTGTTATCTTTAAAGTATGTAAAATTGGCATTGTTGCTACTGTCTAGTTCAATATTGACAGTAAAGTGAATTAGGTTTTGAGTATTATTCATATTATTTCCTTTTTTATTCATGGTTATAGTGCAAAATTAGTAATACCTAAGTTAACTAGGCTTGTTTTAATTTCAGATATCTCGCTTTCTCTGTTTAAGCAGGTGTAAGCTTGGACTAGCGGGTATGTGATTTTAATACTTTGGTTTCTTTTTTCTGTTGCAGAAATGGCTTTAATCGCATTTAAACAAAACAGACTTCGCTGTTCATTATTTTTCGTTAATTTCGCTTTAATTAAATTTATTCTTGTGGTTACTAAGTTATCTTCAAGCCTGATTTGTTTAGCTATTTGCTGCTTATAGTCTTTGTTACTCTCAAGTGCGGTTAATAATCTTTGGGCTTTGTGGGGCAAATGTCTATCTATAAAATATTGAATCAAACTAATTTGTGTATTAATGGAACTGATGTTACTAAAACTTTGTGATTTTAAGAAGTTAATAGTTTTTTCTACTCTTAAATCAATATTTTTATCATCTGACAACATTAACAAGTATGCTAAAGAGCGAAAATACATATGTTGAAACTCTTTGTTTTTTGAATCTTGATCTAGAGCCTTTCTTATAATTCTATTGGCAAAAAGGGCTTTTTCATAGGCCATTAGTTTATCGGTTAAATAGCTCAGTAAATAACTTTGTTGCATATGTATATTTGCTGACATGTAAAAAAGGCTTGCATCGTTTGGGTAGTTAACAGTCATATTTTTTACCACTGTTACTGCATTTTCTAACATATCTACTGTTGTATTAAAGCCACCTAACCTTTCTTCTGTTTTTGCAAGCCAACTAATGGTGTCTGCTTTATCACGCAGTAAGTTTTTATTATTGGGTTTGAGTTCAAGGGCTCTATTCTTAAGTATAAGTGACTCTGTAAAGCTTTGTTTCGCAGCAATGTAGTCAAATTTCTCTGTGTATAAAGACCCCAATGAATTATGTGAATACGACAACTCCATAATAGAGTTAAAATCATTCGGTGCTAATGAATACATTTTCTCGCTGTAGGCATGATATTTTTTTAATAATGGCTCGGCAGCAGCGTAATTACTTTTATCATAATGAAGCTGGCCGAGCCAAAAGGCATTGGCACCCGCGAGGGTTAATAGTTCTAGATTGTCTGGTTGTATTTTTAAAAGTGCCTCAAGTCGGGTGCGGGCGCTCTCAAACGCGGTAAATGCTTCGTCGGTTTTACCGCGGGAATAGGCTACTTCCCCCATAGCTTCAAGAGTTTGTGCGTACTGAAAGCGGTTGTTAAATTCGGCTTTTTGGTCTGTAAAGCTAAAGAGAGAATTGCCCTCATCAGCTTGATTAGTAAAATACTCCAGCGCTTTATTGCTAATACCATCGAGCAAATCCATACGTTTAACGCTACGCAGTTTATCGGCAAATTCACCCACCATAAAACCGAGTAGGTTTTCGGCTTCTAAGCGTTTTTGCTGCGCGACTTGCTCGGCATGGTAACTGCGCACGCTCATAAAACTGGCTATAAAACTGAGTAAAATAAGCGCGACAGCGGTGGCTTGTAACACTGTTTTTTTGCGTTTTGCTCGGCTGTTTGATGCCTTTATTAAACTCAGCTCAGCAGATGAGAGGCTAAACATAGCGTTATTAGCTAGGCTTTGCGCTTCTTGTAACGGCTTGCCCTGCGCTAGTAAAAAGTCGGCATGTTTTTGCTCGTTTAACCAACGCTCGGTGGCGATTTGTAAGCGACTTTTAATGGCTAAACTTTGTTGATGTTCACCTACCCACGCTATCGCGCGTTGCCAGTGACGCAGTAGCGCCTCGTGGGCTAAGCTAAAACAGGCTTGTTCATTTTTAAGATGTGATACAAATAAGCGATTGTCGACCATGGCCTGTACCAGCTGTGTTTGCGCTGGATTGTTAAGTTCATTCCAGCGAGCTGCTCTGCTAGTTAAAGTTTCGCCGTCTGCATTTAAGGTAATAAGTTTTGATAAAATAAAGTTCAGCTGAGCTTGTTGTTTGTCAGGTAACTGGCTAAAGACTTGTTCGGCTTTTTTACCGATCGCACCTTCAATACCGCCCAAGGCTTGGTATTCAGATACCAGTAGTTCATCGTTTTCGCTGCGTTGAATGTAAAGCTGCTGCAAAGTGTATTGCAACATTGGCAGGGCATCGGGATTATTGGCGGTGTCGTTACAGAGCATTTCATCCAGTGGTGTTTGGTGCTCAGGGTCAAGCTGCCAGTTAAGCCCAGCGGCTAAGGCTGGTAAGCGGATCATTTGCTTTAATTCAGAGCGAGTTGGCGGCAGTAAGTCAAAATGGGCGCCATTGGCTTTACCAGCCATTAAACTTGGTTGATTGACCACTTGCGGGTAAAAGTCATTACGACAGGCGCTAAAAATAATCATGCAGCCGCTGGTAGCGAGTTGCTCAATAACCGTTAAAAAGTTGCTGCGCTCTTGCTCGCTAAATACCGGCGACGACAGTAATACTTCAAGGCGGTCGATAAATAAAAATAAATACGCTTTTATATGGGTTGTTTGGCTTTGCTTTAAAGCGGCTTGGCAACGCTCAATAACTTGCTCAGGCGCTGAGAGTAATAACTCACTGAGGGAGTCGGCACTGATATTCGTTAAAACTGGCGCATCGTTGATTTCTAAATCAAGCAAAGTAGAGGCTAGATCGAGTATTAACCGTTCTTTACTTACGTCTGCAAAGTCGAGCAAGCAGTAAGACTCAACGCGAAAACCATCAAAGCCTGCTTCACTCATTAGTGCAGGTAATACACCAGCATTGACCAGTGATGACTTACCTGAGCCACTAGAGCCGAGCAATAAACAAAATGCGCGGCCATAATTAATTTGCGCAGATACGCGTTGTAATAGTGTGTTTATTTGCTTGCTGCGGCCAAAAAACACCGCTGCTTCATTGGCGGAAAACGCGCTTAAGCCAACAAATGGCGAATCACCTTGCCACTTACTATGGCTGGCTTTTTGTTCGTCATCGAGAGGGAGCGCTATGTTGGCGATAACGCGGTAGCCGCGCTTGCGGATTGTCTCTATGTATTGCGGATCACTGGCTTTGTCGTCAAATGCTTTACGTAATTGCGTGATGACTTTGTGTAGGGGATTATCGCCCACTGCAACAGTGCGCCAACAGTGGTTAAGGATCTCTTCACTGCTAACTAACTCTCCTTGTTTTTCGCATAATAACAATAAAACATCCATCGCTTTGGGCTCAAGTTGTTTGACTTGCGTGCCTCGTCGTAAGCTATTGGTGGCAGGTGTTACTTGCCATTCACCGACAAAGAAAACAGGTTTACTCATGCAGGGCTCATCATTGTTATTGTTAAAATTGAGATTACTTCAACAGGTTTTTTTATCCTACTGCAAGCAATAAATTAATACAATATTCTGAGTTAAATGTTAAAAAGCTTCATTAAACAGTTACAGTACAAGCGGTGTCTTATTTACGCTACTTTATGTAAAGCGTACTTGACTTTATTGTGAGCCTCAATAATACTTAGTCAAGTTTACTTGACTAAAAAGGCGAGAGCATGAAACAACAAACAGGATTAACATTCAAACAACGTAACAAACTAAACACAGTGCATTTAGCAAAGTGGACTCTGGCATGGGTTTTAACTCTGGCGCTTGCTGCGTTAGGACCAAAATCTCTATGGGCAGAGCACAACACGTTATTTAGCATAGCGGCTGTTATGCTAAATATTAGTGCGGGTATCATGATGATTTTGGCAAATAAACGCCATTTAGCTGGCTTAGATGAATTGCAGCAACGGTTACATTTAAATGCGATGGCGATTACCTTAGGAGGGAGTTTAGTATTTGGTTTAGCATACTCGGTATTACAAACGAGCGGGGTAATTTCGTTTCGACAAGGGATTTCCCATTTAGTGATGTTTATGGGGATAACTTATTTAGTGTCTGTCGTAGTGATGAATAAACAACTTGGCGCTGAGGATGAAGAATGAAAAACCGCCTTAAAGTACTGCGCGCGGAGCATGACCTTACTCAGGCAAAATTAGCGGAGCTACTTGATGTATCAAGGCAAACGGTGAATGCTATCGAAAAAGGCAAGTTCGATCCTAGTTTACCATTAGCGTTTAAAGCTGCTCGGTTATTTAAATTAAAAATTGAAGATATTTTTCAAGATGAACAAGTATAAATTTGACTCTCTGTGCACTTAAAGTGCACAGAGAGTCGTGTTGTTTATGGGGTAACTAGTTGCGGTTTTTGTTTACTCATTTGCAATGCACTCAGTAACCACATAATAAATCCACCAGCAAATAACACTGCGGCGACATAGCCGGTTTGATTTGGTTGCGCGCCTTGTGCAATGGCTAAGCCGCCAACCCAAGGGCCAATTGCATTGGCAGTATTGAATGCGCATTGTACAAGTGCGCCAATCATTGCGTGCCCATGCGGAGATACATCCATCAACATAGTTTGGATAACGGTGCCAAGTCCGACACTAAAACCGATAAAAAATATAACCGCATAAAGTAACCAAATGTTATGGCTTGCCATTACATAAGTTGCAGCAAAAACGATTGCGCCAACAAGTGCTATACCGGTGGTTTTAAGGGGCGAATGATCTGCCGCCTTACCTAAAATATAGTTGCCCAGCGTACAACCAATACCGAACATAACCATCGCAATAGATATAGTGTAGGCTGGTGTGTGGGTGACCACTAAAATTGTATCGGCAATATAAGTATAAATGCAAAATACCCCGCCAAAGCCAACAATAATGATGCCTAAAATTGACCAAACCAGCTTGTTTTTCAGTACGCTTAACTCGCTTAATAACGACGAAGGGGCTGAATTTTTGGTGTTTGGTATGAACTTTACAATTAGAATTAACGCGACAAGTGCCAGCACTGCGGTGCCCGCTAAACAATAACGCCAGCTAAAATTTTGACCGACTAAAGTAACCATAGGCACGCCAACAATCGTTGCAATGGTAAGGCCCATAAATACTTTAGACATAAAGCTGGCGCGTTTATTGGCAGGTGCTATATCTGCAGCTAATAAAATGGCAACAGCAAAATAAGCGCCGTGGGGTAAACCACTTAAAAAGCGAAATAATATAAGCTGCTCTAACGAATTAGCAAATGCGCTTAAGCCGTTAAATATAAACATCATCGACACAAATAATAGCAAAGCATTACGCTTGCGCATGTTTGCTGTGGTGATCATAAAAAACGGTGCACCGATCACCACGCCAATCGCATAGGCGCTAATGGTATAACCGCTTTGTGCTGGTGTTGAGGCAAATGTTTCGCTGAACAATGGCAGCATCGGCATCATCGAAAATTCCGATAATCCTAAAATAAAAGTACCCAGTGCAAGTACTAACAAAATAGCGGTAGTGCTTAGCGTATTGTTCACGACGCTAGGTTCAGGTGACATAGATAACCCTTGTAAAAAGATTGACGACAAAATATGAATGATTTATTTAATAAAAAGCAGGAAACTGCAATTTTGAAGAATGAATTAAACCGCAATTGTATGATAAAAATAAGTCAGCGTCTTGCACTAAAAGCAGTGTATTTAGAGCAGAAAATACAATTTTAGCTTGCAGCGTTTTTGGTTGAATAGGAACGTTCTAATTTTCAATGACTTGATATGAACACTTTGGTTATTAAGCGATATGCTGATGAAAAATAAATTTGCAGTGGTCGTGGCTATTTTGTGTTTTTAGTGTTTTAACAGCCTTTTAAAAGTTATAAGCGTGTTTAAGATAAGGGCAATAAGCATCGAGTAAGGGCTTGGGGTGCGACAATTTGTCGCGTATTCAGTGCTGTCGTCAAGTTATATACTTTGCTCATCTTAAACCTGTTGTAATTAAAGAATAAAATGAGCAACCACAATTCAGTTATCAATTCACGTTATGCACTTTCTCCGTTAGCACTTTGCATAGCGAGTTTAGTCTCTCCTTATGTACTTGCTGATGATTCAATTGAAGTGATTGAAGTTCAAGGCCAAAACGTTAACAGTCATGCAAATTTAGGTTCTGCTGAACAGCTTTTAACTGAGTTGGGGGTCGATTTTTCTGCGGCAGGTGGTGTCTCTAGTTTACCTATATTAAATGGCATGATGGGCGATAGAGTTAAAGTGCTGGTCGATGGCGCAGATATTACCGCAGCCTGTGGCAATCAGATGAACCCGCCTTTGTCGTATATTTCAGCTAATCAGCTATCGTCTTATCAAGTGGTTGCAGGTATTTCGCCAGTAAGCGCTGGTGGCGATAACATTGCCGGCGTCATTGCAGTAAACACCATTGCCCCGCAATATGGTGAAAGTGATACGTTAGCGTGGCATTCTGGTTATGTGTCGGCGCAGTATCGCAGTGTAAACAATGCGCAAGCGGTAGGTGTTGGCGCACGACTTGCCAGTGACAGCTTTAGTTTAAATTATCAAGGTGCCTTTGAAGACGCTGATAGTTATGATGATGGTAATGGTGATTTAGTATTAGATACTCTATATCGCGTGCAAAATCATGCATTAACTGCAGCGCTACGAGATGAAAAACAACAGTTAGTGGTTAAATTAACGCATCAAAAAATACCGTTTCAGGGCTTTGCTAATCAATATATGGATATGACGGATAACACTAGTTATGGTTTAGTTACTCAGTATAAACGCCAGCTTGACAGCGGTGAGTTTCAAGCGCAAATAAACTTTAACGATGTAAAGCACGAAATGGGTTTTTTCAGCGCTGAAAAAACCGGCATGATGCCGATGAATACCGACGCACAAGATATCAGCTATCAACTTAATTGGCGTTTAAACCTTGATGCTGACACAGTATTACTGCTCGGCCAAGAATACTATGGTTACCGCATTGATGATTGGTGGCCTGCGATTGAAGACTCAATGATGATGGGGCCTAACGACTATGTAAATATTAATGACGGTGAACGCGACCGCTACACCGGTTTTGTTGAGCTGCAAAAGCAGCTAAATAACAAGTGGTGGGTCTCTGCTGGTACGCGTATTGAATATGTGCAAACTAATGCAGGCGAAGTGCAGCCATATTCAGACATGACCATGGGCGATGGCATGAATGGCATGTCAGGTATGGGAAATATGCCAGGAATGAATATGGCAGATCCAAACCAAGATGCGGCAAAAGAATTTAATGCCATGGATCGCGCGCGCAGTGACACGCTGGTGGATGCCAGCCTATTGTTACGCTACCAAATTAGTAATGAAGATGAACTACAATTTGGCTTAGCACGTAAAAATCGCGCGCCTAATTTATATGAACGTTATAGCTGGGGTGTCAGCAGCATGTCGACCAGTATGATCGGTTGGTTTGGTGATGGTAACGGTTATATTGGTAATCCTGATTTAGACCCTGAAACCGCTCATACTATTAGTAGCAGTTACACTAAATCGGCAAACGATGGTCAATGGCAAGTCACAGCCAATGCGTGGTATACCCAAGTAAATGATTATATTGATGTTACTGTTGTTGGCAGCACTAACCGCACTGATATGCCAGCAACACAACGTAACACCTTACAATTTACCAATTTAGACGCCACACTTTATGGCGCTAAGCTTGAAGGTATTATCCGTGTTGTTGATAGTAAAAATGCAGGTACATGGGATCTAACAGCCGCGCTTACTAGCACCCATGGCGAGCGTGATGACAGTGATGAGCCGTTATATCAAATAATGCCACTGCACAGCAAAATAGCCCTTGAGCAACAACTCGGTAAATGGCAAAACTCATTAAGCTGGCAGTGGGTAGATAGCAAAACGCGTGTAGATCCGCTTCGTATTGAAAATCTAACAGGCAACTATAGCTTAGTGAATTTAGCAACCAAGGCGACATGGGATAAGCTAACCATTAGGTTGGCAATTACTAACTTACTTGATCAGTACTATCAACAGCCGTTAGGCGGAGTCAGTATTGCTGATTTTAAAACAGATATGAGCCAAGGCTTCAGCCAATTAGCAGGACAAGGGCGATCGGTTAATGCCGGTATCAGCTACGCGTTTTAATAAATAGAAAATTAGTTAAGTTCTTTTAAAGGCCAAATAATTTGGCCTTTTTTGTACTTAAGAAACATTGTTAATGTTATTTTTAAAACATACTATTAGCTCATTAAAAATAATGAATAGTTAAAGGATCTAAGCTATGAAGTTTTACCCTCTTTTATTTGTGTTAATAAGTATATTTAGCATCCCCGGATTTGCCGCTAGCACTTCGGAGCAAGAATTTACACGTCAGTATACTGAACGTGCGAAATTGGCACTCAAGCAAGCAACCTTCAATCATGTAGATGATCTTGTCATTGAAATTGAGTTTAAAAATGGTTTAAAAGTAACGAGTTATTTAGCAAATAGCTATGCACGTTATATTTCAGGGCAAGCAAGTATGGATGAAGCGTTAACAGACTTTATCGCCAGTCAAGTTGAATATCAAAATTTAGATGAATCAGATGTACTTAATATTAGCCAGTTACGGCCAGTGATAAAATCACAAAGTTATTTAGATGGAGTGAAAAGTCAGCTAGCAGCTGCGGGAGTGAACGAAATACAGCAGCCTTATTATGAAAAGTTAACAGGTGAGCTATTGGTGTTTTATGCAATAGATTCACCTGATAGTTTACGCTTTCTTACTCAACAAGACTTTCAAAGCTTAGCGTTATCAAGTCGTAACTTAAGAAGTAAAGCAATCGCTAATTTAGATGAATATTTAAATACCATTAATGCAAAAATAGAAAAATTAGACATCGGAGATCATGGTGATGTTTATATGTTAGTTGCTGATGAAAATTATGAAGCAACAGCTATTCTTACGCCATCATTCAAAAAGTTACTTAAACAAAAAATTTCTGGGGAGGTTGTTATTGGCATACCTAGTCGCAATATTTTACTTATCGCCAGTAAAAGTGATAGTAAGGCAGTAATGTCTGTAGCAGGGATCACTTACAGTCAATTCCCTGAGCTTGCTTATGCAATATCACCCTATATCTATACACTCAAAGACGATAGCTGGCAGCAAATTGACCTTTAGAAGCTTACGAGAGAAACGTGTTCACTTTCACGCTTCATCATTTACTAAAGCAACTGGTTGTTCCTCAACAAGTAAAGCCAATCTTTCACGTTCAGCTTTAGAAGCGTAAGCAGGCTTATTACTTTTGTGTAATTTAGCATTAGCGCGCTTATCTTTTTGATTAAATTTAGTAACGATCTTTTTTCTGCGGTTCATGGTTTATCTTCACGCGCTTACTAGCACCCATGGTGAGCGTGATGACAGTGATGAGTCGTTATATCAAATAATGCCATTGCACAGCAAAATAGTCCTTGAGCAACAACTCGGTAAATGGCAAAACTCATTAAGCTGGCTATAGCTTAGTGAATCTAACAACCAAGGCGACATGGGACAAGCTAACCGTTAGGTTGGCAACTACTAACTTACTTGATCAGTATTATCAACAGCCGTTAGACGGAGTCAGTATTGCTGATTTTAAAATTGATATGAGCCAAGGCTTCAGCTACGCGTTTTAAAAATAAAATGAGGAGCCCAAGGGGCTCCTCTTTATTGACTATTAAGTGCTGAGTTAGTAAGGGTTAGTCGGTGAGTAAAAATTACTGCTATTACCGTCAATACTCACATCGAGCTGTGCGCTGTTATGCGAATGAGTAATCACATTATAGCTGTCTCCTGGTAATAGTTTAACTCGGCTCACATTTTGATAATCAACGGCACTACCACATTGTAAGGTCTGACGTACTGTACGAGAGGTTTCTTTGAAAATATACACCTCGGCACTGCCATCAACAATGCCATTACCATCTGCATTTATAAACAGTGAGGTTGCCTCACTGGCTGCGATAGAAAAGTGCTGATTGCTGTGATGGCCTAAAGACACGATGGCGCGGCCCATTCTGTCACGTTCTTGGAAGTGCGTATCGGTTAAGCTATTGTCTAAAACAGGCACATCAATAAAGCGACTGCTGAAGTTAAGTGTTTCATGGCAAAAGTCAGTGACTACTTCATCGGATACTGCGCCAGCAACGCCATCTGGGTCGTACACGCTGTTTGCCATTAACGCCATGCCTGCAGACGTTCCGCCAACGACACCACCTTTATCAAAAACATGTTGCACAGCGGTTTGTACTTTTGTGCCTTGCCATTGATTGAGATAATCTGATTGATCACCGCCTGCAATCCAGACAAACTCGGCGCTGCGGATAGCCCAGTCAACATAGTCATCATTCGCTTTGTTGCGAGTATCAATGATCAGTGTTTCTACTGAGTCGGCATTCATTAAGTTCAATAAATAATCGTTGTAGGCGTCAGTACCTGAGGTTCTAAGCACAACAACATCGGCACCGCTGCCAACATGGTTAGCAACGCGATTACTAAATGCTTGATCAACATCACTGCCACCGCCCATCAGTAATACAGCACCTTGATCAGCTGTTAATGTGTTGCATGAATCAGCACTGCCACCTTGTAAATATGCTTGTAATGAACCTGGCTTTGCAGGGCGAGAGCTATAGCCACAATCACCGCTGCCACTTCCTCCACCGGTGTTACTACCTTCACCAAAATTGACCGTTAAATCGTACCAGCCCGTACCCGAGTAACGCGTTACTTTTACATAATAAGTACCCGTTGCTTGTGCACTATAACTGCCTGTTTCTGGTACATTGCTAGTTGCCCCTTCGGCAACAGCAGCTCCTGTTTCTTGGTATAATGCCCAGTCAAAATCGTCGTTAGCGTTGTGGTCAAGGTTGACCTCAATAGGCCCGACTTGAGTTACTTCAAAGCTAAACCAATCAGTATCATTGCGACTCAACGAGCCTGCAACGGTGGTATTACTACAAAGTGGGGTATTTGCATTGCTTTCAGTGTCGTTTGCTTCAACTTCGTTTGTTAAGCAAGCATTGCTTGCAAACGAAAAAAACATGCACGCGGCTAGTGATCCATTAAGAATTGAGAGTTTTCTTTTCATTATTGTTACCTGAATTTTAATTACATAGAAGCCTTCCTACTGCGAGGCATTATTGCTTTTAAATTATTCAGGTTTTTTTATTCGTCGAACCATTCACTTAAATGATAGTTGACAGAACATTCTTGAGGAGCACTAGGAGCGATAATAAATAGTTTGTTCATTTATGCCTCCTAAGTGATTATTGGTGTGTTTCAGCATTGTTGCTGAATACTAAATATTACATCTGAAGGTTTTATTTGCAACTATTTATTAACTTTTATTTCACTTTGATCTCAAGCTTTTGTTTTTATTGATTTATCAACACGCTTCATGGTTTAAAGTGTCTATTTGCTGTTCTTGAGCCAGTAGTGCCAATCTTTCACGTTCAGCTTTAGACACATAAGCAGGCTTATTACTTTTATGTAATTTTGCATTTGCGCGCTTATCTTTGTTATTAAACTTTGTAACGATTTTCTTTCTGCGATTCATCGGGGTGGCTTATACGCTTAAAAATGGTGGCATAGTATACAGCGTAATAAGTACTATAAGCTATCGAATTATTTACTGGTTAGAAAATAGCCGCGATGGCAGTGACAAAGCTGGCATCATGATCACCAACAGCGTTACACTTAGGGCTTAATTTGGTCTTTCAATTTAAATAGGATCTCGCTTTGAAACAGTTTTTTTTAGCAAGTTTTGCATTATTAGCACTTAATGCTAATGCCAATATTAATAACCACAGCGATGCTGCTGTCGACTACGCAGTCAAAACATATCAAGATGCGCAAATTCATACCTTAGCTAATTTAGTATCATTCCCGACGGTTAATAAAGACGGCATCAATACGCCCGATAATCCCGACTTTATTGGCTTTAAAGCGCTTTTAAAAATGAAAGCTGCAGAGCTTGGTTTTGATTACCAAGATTTAGGTTACACAGTGTTAATTGGTATGGGTCAGCAAACAGATAAAGTAACCATAGTAACCCATGGCGATGTGCAACCTGCCAACCCGAATAAGTGGAAAAAAAGCCCGTTTGAAATAGATAGTACCTCAGAGCCTGGTAAATTAATTGCTCGTGGAACAGAAGACGACAAAGGCGCCATTGCCACCGCACTTTATGCGATGAAAGCGATTAAAGATCAAGGGATAACGCTTGATAACCGTATTGAGCTGATGATTTACTTAGCGGAAGAGTCTGATTGGGGGCCGCTTGAAGAGTTTATGAAAAGTTATCAGCAGCCTAAATATGCGGTCACTATTGATGCGTCATACCCAGTGGTTGTCGCGGAAAAAGGTTGGAGCTTAATTGCACCAACGTTTAATGCTACCTCAGCACAAACAGGGGTGTATGTAAGTGAACTTACTGGCGGCGCTTTTAAAAGCCAAATACCAGAAGATGCGAGTGTGGTATTACATAACGCCGATACTGCGTTAGTCAGCAAACTTAAACATGCAGCGAGTGCGCTTAACGCTGTGGAATTTAACTTTAGCGAGCAAGCTGATGGTGTTGTTATCAGCGTAAAAGGGTTGTCTGCCCATTCATCAGAGCCCGAATCTGGGGTTAACGCGATTGCTTACTTAGCGGAAGTTTTTAAAGGTGTTGAGCTTGAGAATAACAGTGATGGTCAAACTATTGCGTTTATTAATCAGCTAATTGGTCTTGATATACATGGCAAACAGTTTGGTGATATTGCTTATGAACATGACTTTATGGGACCTATGACAGTAGCACCAACGCTTATTGAACGTGATGGTAATGAACTCACACTGGCCGTGAATTTACGTCGTCCAATGGGTAAAGATGAAGCGCTATTACGTACGCAAATTGATACCGCACTGAGTAATTGGCAAGTGATAAATAACGTAACGTTATCTGGTGTTGATGTGGTGATTGGCACGCCAATGTTGCTCGACAGCGCACCTCATGCACAAGCATTATTAGATATTTTTAAACACTTTACCGGTGATCAAGAGGCTGGATTTGTATCTATTGGCGGCGGTACCAATGCAAAGTTATTTGATAATGCAGTATCGTTTGGGCCATCAATGCCAGGTAAGCGCTACACCGGCCACTCAGAGCATGAGTTTATTACCTTAGAGCAACTTAAGTTAAACCTTAAAATGTATACAGCAATGATGATAAAGCTGGGTAATATGTAACTTAGGCCGGTTATACCCATAAAGTAAAACGCCGCTAAATAGCGGCGTTTTTGATTTTTCACTCATTAAAACTGAGCTACAAATTTAATGCTATATGCCTCACCGTCCGCTCTGTCGAAAAAGTTAGCAGTGAAGTAATATTGACTATCAATGAAGTACTTAGCTTCAAGTAATAATTTAGAATCAGCAACACCTGCACCAACCGCAACATGGCGATTAAAATAATAATTTGCAAGGCTAGTTATATAAGGATTAAAGTTATTATAGTGATAAGCAACATCTACAGCTAAATAACTATCAGCATAAAGATGTGCAAAATAGCGAGTTGATAAGCTCCATATTTCTAATTCATCGTCAGTGTTAGCTGTAAGGCCTAGGTAATCGCTATCATTAAGTTGATAGTTATATTGCGCTGTAAACCGATAGATTGTGTCGGTATTTTCAAACTCTTGCATTTGCACAGATACTTTTAGATCGTCAGCAAATAAATAACCAACACCTACAGAGTAATCATCTGTTTCACTCAAATCAGAAAATTCTAAGTTTGCAAACCAGTTACCGTAAAAGCCTTCGCCAAATACGCCAAAGCTGTTGGCTAAATCACTATTGGAATAATCTAATTTGATATTTGAATCAGTGTCTAAGTAGCCGTAATCATCCCATACGCCAGAGTTTTGCTGCGGCGCAAAATAGTAATGGCTCGATAAGTACATAGTGTCATAGTCATAACCTGTATTTTCTAAGGTTGTGTATTGAATTGAGTTAAACCATTGACGAGTTTCAGACTGCTGCGCATTAACAGTGGCAGAGCAAGATAATGCAAGTAATGAAATAGGCAGAAAATAACGCATTTGTGTCCTTTCTTGGCGATTTAAATATAGTTTCGTTGCTGCGGGTACAAAAATAAAGCGCGAATGTTATAGCCAATTAATATTGATTGCTAGTTCTACTTCACTATTAATTTAGCCCTTAAGTCTTTAATTAAGCTAAATTTACATCAAAAAGTAGTAGCTCGTTTACAATTTTTTATATTAACAACCTTGATTTTCCATAAAACGCTTAACATTTACGCGACTAAATGATAAAAAGTTTTACCGCCTACTGCGTTTAAAATAAATGGATAGTTGTAATGATGGAATTTTTAAACTTAGCGCTTACCTTCCCCACTGTGATTTTTTCAGCCCTGTTGTTAGTTGTGATGTTGTTTTGGCTAATAACCCTTATTGGCTTTGCTGACATTGATATGTTTGAGTCAGATCTTGAAATTGAAGCCGATGCGTCGCAAAGTTCAGGATTGAGTTCATGGTTTAGTATGGGTTTTGGCGGTATTCCAATTACTGTATCTATTAGTCTCGTAGTGATGAGCAGCTGGTTGCTCAGCATCTATGCCCACAAGTTTTTTGCCTATCTGCTAGGCGACGGTATTTGGTTTTATATTTTTGGCGTGTTAATGCTAGTCGCTTGCTTATTAATCGCGATACCCGTTGCGGCCATTATTTCACGCCCGTTACAGCGCTTTTTTCGCAGCGCACAAACCTCGCAAAGTTCAGATTTACTCGGTTTAGAATGTGTTGTTGCCACTGGCAAAGTAACCAATACATTTGGCCAAGCACGGGTTAAATTTCAAGGCACAGAGCAGTTAATTGAAGTTAGAGCCGAGAATAACGAGCAGTTTACATCAGGCGACACCGCAGTGTTGCTTGAACACCTCAAAGAGCAACACTGTTACATAATTACCGCCAAACCTTGGTAATGGCCTAAATAATTTAGGTATACGTAACAGATAATAAATCGATAATCACGTTAGGACATAACATGGAATTTTTAGATAACCTCATACCTATATTGACTTTTGTAGGTATAGCAATCGCTGTTATTTTTGCTATTTTGCTGATCATTGGCAAGTTTTATCGCAAGGTAGAGCAAGGCCAAGCGCTGATCATTAATAAAATGAAAAGCGAGCCGGATGTCACCACCACGGGCGGAATTGTCTACCCAGTGATCCATAAAATGGAAGTGATGGACATTTCAACTAAACGCATGGTGCTGGAGCGTAAAGATAAGGGCGGTTTGATCTGTAAAGATAATATTCGCGCTGATATCGCCATTACTTTTTATATTCGTGTTAACGAAAATAAAGAAGATATTTTACGCGTTGCTAAGCAAGTTGGTTGCGCCCGTGCATCGGAGCACGACACACTGCAAGAGCTGTTTGAAGCGAAGTTCTCAGAAGCGCTAAAAACTGTTGGTAAACGCATGGATTTTGTTGAGTTATTTACTCACCGAAATGAATTTCGCGATAACATCAAAGAAGTGATTGGCCAAGATTTATCGGGTTATACCCTTGAAGATGTGGCTATTGATTACCTTGAACAAACCTCGATTGATAAGCTTGATCCGCAAAATATTCTTGATGCCGAAGGTATTCGCCGGATCACTGAAATGACCGCAGTACAAAATGTATCGACCAATCAATTGAAGTGTGATGAACGCGCTAAGATTGAGATCCAAAATCAAGAAGCCACTGAAAAGTCACTGGAAATTGAGCGTCAAAAGCAAGACGCTATGTCACGTCAAGTGCGCGAAATTGAAACTGTAAAAGCCCGTGAATACGCCGAAGCTGAAAAAGTACGCCAAGAAGAGCGCTTAAAATCAGAGCAAGCCCGTATTCAAACCGAAGAAGCGATTGGCATTAGCGAGCAAAATAAGCAACGTGAGCTTGATATTGCCGAGCAAAACCGCTTACGCGTTTTGGGTATTGAAGAAGAAAAAGTTGCTCGTTCACGTGAAATTGAAGTGATCGAACGTGAAAGAGAAACCGAAATCCTGCGCATCAATAAAGAAAAAGCACTGGAAGTAGAACGTAAAGAAATTGCCGATGTAGTGCGTGATCGCGTGATTGTTGAAAAATCAGTGGCCGAAGAAGAAGAGCGCATTAAAGATGTGAAAGTACTCGCAGGTGCAGAGCGCGAGAAGAGTGCGATGATCATTCGTGCCAAAGCCGAAGCCGAGCAGTCATTAGTAAAAGACATCGAAGCTGCAAAAGCGCAAGAGCAAGCCGCAGAATATAAAGCTCGTGAGCTTGAAACAATGGCCAATGCCGAGCTTAGAATTGCTAATCAACAAGCTGAGTCGAAAAAGATTCTGGCCCATGCGCAGCAAGTTGAAACCGCTGCTAAAGGGCTTGCTGAAGCGGATGTTATTAAAGCGAAAGCCGAAGCAAATGCAATTCAAGGTGAAACTGATGCTAAAGTAATGCGTCAAAAACTGGAAGCTGAAGCACAAGGTAACCGTGAAATAGGGTTATCTCAGGCGCAAGTACAAACAGCGATGGCTGATGCGAATGAAAAACAAGGTGAAGTAGAAGCGATTAACCTTGAGCGTAAGATGCGTGCAGAAGCAAAAGGCCTAGAAGAGAAGCTACAAGCCTTGAATGCGATGGATCAAGATGCTCGCGATTACGAAAGCTTTACGTTGCAGCTTAACCAGCAAAAAGAGCTGGTATTAGCAAAAATTTCAGCTAGCAAAGACATCGCCGAGCACCAAGCACACATTATGGCGAAAGCCTTAGGTAATGCTGATATCAATATTATGGGCGGCGATGGTCAGTTCTTTAATCAATTTATGAGTGCGATCAGTTTAGGTAAATCAATTGATGGCTTAGTTGATGAAAGTAAAACCGTACAAACCGTATTTAAAGATCACTTAAACGGTGATCGTAATTTAATTGAAGACCTAAAAGGGGTGTTAGCTGGGGCGAATGGCTCAGCAGAAACACTTAAAAACTTCAACATGAGTAAGTTATTAAAGCAGTTAAGTAATACCTCTGCGGCTGAAAAAAGCCAATTACTAAGCATGTTAGGCGGTAACTTAGGTGGTGGGTTAGATGAGAAAATTAAACTAGATCCAAAAGACTAGCTTATACCCTTAGCCGCAATAGTTTAACTATTGCGGCTAACTTCTATTAAATTTCAGGATAGGTTTCATGACGGACGCAACTCAACAAGCGCTAGAGCAAGGCTCGTACGATTTAATTAAACGCCGCTTAAATAATTTTGGTGCTAGTTTAAAAACGCAAATAGATGACGTAAATACACAGCGTATTAACGAGTTTGGCAGCACTGAACTACAGGTAAAAGGGCGTGTTCGCGTTCGCACTGAGCAAAACTGTACCCCGCGCGATATCGTGATTATTGGCGACAAAGTCATTTTTGCTTACAACGTATTTTTGGGATTAAAAAAAGCAACCGCAATCAGTGATGTATTTAGTGTACAAAAGCTGGTGCAGCAAGACGACCATTACGAAATTGAGCCTTACCCAGAGACAACGCGTTTTTTAACCGATAGTCGTTTTATTCGTGATTTTGAAGAACTGTATACCTATTACAAACAAACCAGCCTACAGCATTTATATCAACAAAATGGCAAGCTGTTTGCGCTATTCCAAATCGGTGACAAGTTATCGGATGTGCGGGTTTTTCGCTGGGAAATTCACCCAGACAACACCATTAATTATATCGATAACCGCGGTGAGCGTGATATTCAACACGCCCATGACTATGATTTTGAATGGCTCAAAACTGACCGCAGTAACCACATAGAAGGCCGTCACGCGCATATCAACATCGCCGATCAAGTGTTTGTTGAAACCATTGGTGGCTCATTGACCATTAAAATAGAAAACAGCACAGACTCTGGTGAAGGGATTTATCAAGAAGCTGTTGATGATAAAAATCAATCCCTTGCTGACAGCGAGGTTGAGTACGCGCTGGTAGGCGACTTAGTGCTGCTAAAAATTCTCCCATACCGTGAAAAAACATGGCGTTATTTTATTTATAACACCCGCACTCAGCAGGTGATGCGCCAAGATGCAATCGGTAGTGCATGTGTTACTTTGCCTGAAGATCACGGCATTATTTTCCCTGGCGGTTACTACTTACAATCAGGGCAAGCACGCTCGTTTGAAGAGCAAATAGAAGATTTAGAATTTCACCGATATATAAAGTCACCCAATGGCGAAGATGTTTTATACGTGTTTTACGAGCCAAGTGAAGGGCGTTACGCACTATTTGCTTACAATATCATTGATAAAAACCTGCAAAACCCGATTTACTGTCACGGTTATGCTATTTACAACGATGGTATAACGCTGACCTTTAAGGCCGATAAAGACCAAGCGGAGCGAGTACACCCGATTCAAATTTGGCAAAGCCCATTTGTATCCGCTGAATTTGCAGCCAATGCGCCGCCACTTACTAGCTTTTTTGGTAAAATAGGCAACCCCGATTTAGTGCGCGGTATTTCTGATTTATACAGTGTCTGTAAAGCCATTAGCGAGCAAAGCCCGACCTTATTTCATTATGAAGATTTAATTGCCCTTAGTCGGAATATCTTTGACCGCTATCATTGGCTTAACGAAGGCGAATTTGCAGAAATCGCACAAAACCTTCACAGCATTAATGAAACCGCTGAGCAAGTGCTTGATGAGTTTGAAAAAGTCACCGAGATCCAAAACAAAGCCAAGCAAGCCTTGGTGGATATTAATAAGCAATACACTGATGTAACCCGCGAAGTTCGCCCTAATAGCTTTAAAACTGCACCACAATTTGTGCAAGGTATTGATGCCTTAAAAATGCTCAAAGGCCAAGTAATAAGCCTTGAAGATATTAAATATATAGATATTGCGGCACTGCATAATTTACAAACTGAAATTGATGCACGGCTAGTGGAAGTAAGCCAAGCAACTGCTGCGTTTTTACAACAAGATAGCGCCTTGGCGCCGTACCACGAAAAACTGAACGAGCTTGAACAGCTAAGCAGTAAAAGCGAAAGCGTTAGCGAGCTGAAAACCTATATCGCCCAGTTAGATACGCAAAGTGTGGAGTTGGACTTACTTAACCACACTATGCTGGATTTAGACATCGACGACAGCCGTGTGCGCACGCAAATCCTCGAAGATATCAGTGCTGTTTATGCGTTGGTTAATCGTGCTAAAGCGAGTATTGAAATCCGCCAAAAGAGCCTTGGCAGTGTTGAAGCTAAAGCTGAATTTGCCGCACGCTTTAAGCTTTTTTCGCAAAGTATTACCAACGCACTAAATAATGCTAAAACCCCAGAGGCGTGTGACGAGCAACTTTCACGTTTGCTTATTCAGCTTGAAGAGCTGGAATCGCAATTTAGTGACTTTGACGAATACCTGACAGAGATCATTGCTAAACGGGATGACGTATACGAAAGCTTTGAAGCGCATAAACAAAGCTTAATTGATACCCGCCAGCGCCGCGCATTGAATTTAGCCAATGCCGCCGAGCGGATATTGCAAGGCGTTAACCGCCGTGCACAAAGCTTTACTGAGCTTGATGCATTAAATACTTATTTTGCTGCCGATCCTATGATCAGCAAACTGCGCGCATTGACTAGCGAGCTTAAAGAGTTAGGCGATGAAATTCGTGCCGATGATATCCAAGCAAAGCTAAAAGCCAGTAAAGATCAGGGCATACGTTCGTTACGTGATAAACAAGATATTTTCACTGACGGCGGTAATACAGTCAGTATTGGTAAGCACGCCTTTAGTGTTAATAAGCAATTACTCGATTTAACCTTATTGCCGCGTGACGAGCAGCTGATGCTGCACTTAACCGGTACTGATTATTTTGAGCCAATAACAGATGAGAAAAGCTTACAAACATTACAGCAAAGCCGTCATTTGTGGCAACAAACATTAGTTTCGGAAAGTGAGTTGGTTTATCGTGGTGAGTATTTAGCTGCACAAATATTACTCGCTTGTGAAAACAGTGAGCATTCGCTGACTTTTGCACAATTAGAGCAGGCACAACGAGATAAACAGTTATTGCAGCTGGTGCAAAAATTTGCCGAGCCGCGCTATCAAGAAGGCTATGAAAAAGGCATTCATGACCACGATGCATGGGCAATTATTGACACCTTACTGACACAAAAAAATAGTCTGGATTTACTTATTTATCCGGCTAGTTGTCGTATTATTGCGCAGTTATTTAGTGCGCAATTGTCAGCCGCACAACTGAACGAATATTTCCATCAAGCGAGCAATGCTATTTTGATGGATAAACACTTTGCAGCGAGCAGTTTTATCGGCACGCTAACCGCGCAGTTAAGTGAACAGATCAACGACTTTTTGCCGCAAATTAGCAAATTATCTGCACGTTTTGCTGATTTATCCACTGACTTGGCCGCTGCTTATTTAGTACAGCAATTAGCGCAGCAAACAACCGCGGAGCAACAGTTATTTATCGTTTCTCAGCAAGCTAAAAATTTGGCTGAACAGTTTAGTAGTGACGCTAAAGCCAAAGGTTATAGCAACGAACTTGCTCAGGCCTGTGAGAACGTCAAGCAAACTGATGAGCGGGCATTATTATTTTTAAGTTGGCTTAATGCGTACTGCATGCAAAGTCCGAAAGTGTCGGCAATGGTACAGGCGGAAGCGGCTAACTACTTGCATCTCAGTGCCACCACATCATTACAATACACTGTGTTGGACGTTACCCCAAACACCCACGTTGAGCGTTTAATGGGGCAACATAAACGAGTGCAAGAGCAAACTTTACATGTTGATTATGCAGAGTTTTATGCCAGAACTCGGAAATACATCACTGAGCAAGTACCGGCTTTTGAGCAGTATCATGCACTGCGCAGTGATATTTTAGCGGCGCAAAAAGAGCGTCTGCAACTGGATGAATTTAAAGCCAGGCCACTTAGCTCGTTTGTACGTAATCAGCTGATAAATAAAGTGTACTTCCCAATTATTGGTGATAACTTAGCAAAACAAATTGGCTCAGCAGGTAAAAACAAACGCACTGATTTAATGGGTATGTTATTACTGATCTCGCCGCCAGGTTACGGTAAAACCACCTTAGTTGAATACGTTGCTAACCGTTTAGGGCTGACTTTTGTAAAAGTAAATTGCCCGTCGATAGGGCACGATCAGGTGTCACTCGATCCTGCTCAAGCCATTAATGCTACTGCTGAAAAAGAGATTGCAAAAATCAATCAGAGCTTTGAAATGGGCAATAACGTGATGCTCTACTTGGATGATATTCAGCATACTAACCCTGAGTTTTTACAAAAGTTTATTTCTTTGTGTGATGGCTCAAGACGTATTGATGGGGTGTGGAACGGTAAAAGTAAAACCTATGATTTACGCGGTAAAAAGTTTGCGGTAGTGATGGCTGGTAACCCGTATACGGAGTCTGGCGAGAGTTTTAAAATTCCTGATATGTTGGCAAACCGCGCCGATATTTATAATCTTGGCGACACACTAGCCGGCTGTGAGCAAGAGTTTGCCATGAGCTTTATAGAAAATGCGCTAACCTCTAATGCAGTATTAGCGCCATTGGCTAATCGCAATATGGAAGATTTATATAAGTTAGTGCGGATGTGTCAAGGCGAAGATATTTCATTAAATGAGCTTGAACACGGCTATTCACAAGCGGAAGTTAACGAAATTAAAGCGGTACTGATGCGAT
This sequence comes from Pseudoalteromonas sp. ASV78, assembly GCF_047806705.1. Classification (NCBI taxonomy): domain Bacteria; kingdom Pseudomonadati; phylum Pseudomonadota; class Gammaproteobacteria; order Alteromonadales; family Pseudoalteromonadaceae; genus Pseudoalteromonas; species Pseudoalteromonas sp. ASV78. Next base: position 35,238 of record NZ_JBLOPA010000001.1, read on the forward strand.
TAATCACTATTCGTAATACCGTACTAAAAGTGAACGCTCAGTATATTGCCTCAGCCGCGCAAGATAATAATTACCGTACAGAGCCGCCATTTAAACTGCAAGGCAGCTACCGTAATATGAATAAAATGGCAGAAAAAGTAGTCGCTGCCATGAATGACGAAGAACTAGAAAACTTGATTTGTGACCATTATCGCGGTGAAGCGCAAACGCTCAGCAAAGGCTCTGAAGAGAACCTACTTAAACTCGGTGAACTGCGTGGCACCTTAAGCGCCGAACAGCAGCAGCGCTTTAGTCAAATTAAAGGTGACTTTGTACGTTTAAATAAACTTGATGGCGCTGGCAGTCCGGTGATGATGGCGGTGGAGCAAATGGGTTATTTGCATCAATCACTGGAAGAGATCGCCGGTAAACTCAGTAAAAACAACCTAAGCCACGATTACAGCCAGTTACTACAAAGTGTTGGTGTGAATATACAAAGTTTAGATAATAAACAAGCAATGAGCAGCATAGCGCAATCGCTTGATAATGGTTTTGTGCAAACACCTTATATGGCAAGTTTAGAGCAATTAAGCCGTGCTATTGCTGGTAATAACTGTCAGTCACAGTTGCAGGCGTTAACAGAGCAACTTGCAGCCCTTGATAATAACGAGGCTGTGAATGCGCTCACCGCAGCGGTTACCAGTAATAATAACCAAACGTCATTTACTGAGCTTGTTAATGCGATTAACCAACAAACTCAAGGTATCAACAGTAATAATGTGCAGGCTCAGTTTGAAAAATTGATTGCTGCATGGGGCGCGAAATAGCATTTAAATTAATCACTAAGGAAGCAATATGGATATCAAAGTACCTGAACTAAAAGGAGTGATGGGTAAGGCTACGATTTCGGCAATTTATGTGAATGAGGGGGATGCCGTAGTACGAAACCAAACTTTATTTGATGTTGATTTTGATAAAGTGGTGTTGGAAGTGGTTGCTGCCTCTGCCGGGGTTGTTCATAGCTTTAGTGCCAAGCAAGGAGATTTAGCTATATCAGATCAAGTGGTGATGCAACTAAGAGAAATAGCCGTTGCTGAGCAAACAACATCAGAGCAATGACTCTTGCAGATGAACTCGTCGAGCAGGATTAGCTGCTCGGCTTGATCATTGATGTTTGTAAAATCAACCGCCTTTAATAATTAAAGTGCATTATAAGGCGGGTTTAATTGGCGTTTTTGAAACGCTAGAATCGCAGTGTTTTTGATTATACCGTCTTCAATATTAATCGCGCGGCGGATGGTTTCATCTTGTTGCCATTGTGCCTTGCCTGCTAATACTGTTGGTAAGTATACAATCATGGCGGCAGAGATTGAACGTGTTGCACTTTCCCATAAATAACTAGGTGTATGATCAACCGCGTAGTAATCCGTGGTTGCATAGCGAAACATCGGATTTGCAAATGTAGTGGGTTTAGCAAAAAAGAACCCCATACCTTCGTCACAGCTTACATCAATAATTAAACTGTTTGCTTTTAGGCAGTCCGCTTCAGATCCAATAACAAAATTAACTGGGTTTGCAGTTTCTTGAAAAGTACCATTTACGATAATATCGGCTTCGCTGATCAGCTCAGTTAGTGGCCGTTGTGTACCATCGTGTTCAACCACCATCATGCGGGCTTCGCCTTCAATACCTTGGCGAACTTTAACGTAATGGCAGTCGAGGATCTCTTCGCGTACTTCGTGATCGGGGCGCTGGATGCAAATCGTAATATCTCTAAAACCATGGGCTTTGAGTGCATAAATTGCACCGCGACTAACAGCACCAAAACTAAAGATGATGGTTTTACGCTGATCACCGTAATGTCCGTCAATGCCTTTGAGCTGCAGTGCGTGTAACACCGCACAGTAGCCGGCCATTTCGTTATTTTTATAAAAAGTATGACGGCCAACATTGCCTTGTGGTGACCATACAAACATATCTTCAAACGCAATGAGAGTGAGTTTTCTATCAACTGCAGCTTGGGTTATTTCGCGTTGTTGTACGCAATGTACGTAGCCCCAAAGGGTGCCACCTTCACGTAGTTCTTGTAAATCAGCAAGCACCGGTTTGGCGATGATCACGCTGCCTATTTTGGTTAAAATATCACTGCGACTTGCAACACCACCGGTTAATGCGGCTATTTGCGCATCGCTCACATTAAAAGCTTTGCCGTAGCCTTGTTCAAAGATCAGTTGTTTTCTAAGTTGTTCTGGAATGCGCTTAAGGTGGTCTGGGTGGATGGGGTAACGTCGCTCATCTGTCTTACGTGACGTACCAATTACGCCAATAGTTAATTCACTCATGCTATCGCCTTGTTTAAAGTATGCTGAGTTCATAAACGAATGATGCTACTTCGCCAACAAACTGTGGGCTGTTTTACAGGCAAGCGCAACACTTGACTGTAAACAATGGTGCTCAGTAAAGGGTTTTGTTATTTACTAAATTAGTGTTTTTAATATAAAGCAGTTTTAAATCAGGTGGTTAACTTGCATAGAATGACAAGTTGAAAGTAAATATGGCATAGCCGCGATTGGCTTCTGCGTATTAGCGTTTGAGTATAACAGTAAAACAGTGGCGTATGCGCTTAACACAGCAATAAGAAAATTAAACAACTACAAAGACACAGGGGTATTGTGTGATAAAAGGACTCGATACAGCGAGTCCCACTTTTTTTAGCAGCTTACTTTTCAGCAGAATATGGGTCTTCAGCCATTAGGTAGGCTCTCAAATCTGCTTTTTGCGGTTGGGCATTAAGCCATGTTCTGAGTTCTTTCACTTTTGCATAAGTGTCTGCGCCAAATTTATCAGCATAAATGTCACTAAAGTTTTGCTTGGTACTTTGCTCTCTAATTTGGTTTTGCCATTGCTGGGTTACTACCGCATTCAATGTACCAGCTAAGCCTTCTTCTTTGAGTAGTTCCCACTCACCCGCATCTAACCAGATCCCACCTACTGGTGCGCTGTAATCTATACGGTGGTCAGTTGCTGATGAAATACGGAATTTACGCATAATGACCCCCGATACTGGGCAAATTAATGCTTTTTTCGTGTCTGTAGCGTCGGCTTCGAATGAGATGTTGTCAGCAAATGCAAAGGTTGGGTTACGCTCTTTCCAAGCTGCAAAGTCTTCGATTAGTATCCAGTGGCCATTACAGTGCGTGCATGTGTGTGAACGAAATTGACCTTCAATAAAGCTTGGTTTAAGTAACCCTTTACCACAACTTGTACAATTCATAGTATCCCTTAATTCATGCTATTTATTATTAATAATAACGGTGATATTACCGTATTTTTAGAGTTGATAACAAAGGTTATTGTATTTAACTAAGGGGTTAGCTTTAGCTCTTTACTGCGTTTACAACGCTCTGAGCAGTAAATAACGTTATCCCAGTCGCGCTGCCATTTTTTACGCCAAGCAAAATCACGTTTGCAAGTGGGGCAGGTTTTTTGCGCTAAAGTTAGTTTTTTATGAGCCATTGTGATGGTTTGTCTTGGTACTTTTTGAGCTAGGGGCGATGCTTACATGCTTTTTTAAAATCGCAGGAATAGCGCGCTTAACCTCAATACGTTCACGATATTGCCAAAGCCGTTCTCTCGCTTCTTTAGACGCTTTGGTTAAATCAAGCATCGGCTCTGGGTAGTCTTCACCTAGTTTAAAGTCGTTAAATAGTGCTTCCATGGGCGTTTGCTCCCAAGGTTGATGTAGATATTCAATGGGGAGCTTTTCAAGTTCGGGGCACCATTTTTTTATAAACGCTCCGGTTGGGTCTTGATCCTCCGATTGCTTAATTGGGTTGTAATGTCTAATAGTATTAATGCCCGTAACCGAAGCTTGCATTTGAATTTGCGGGTAATGAATCCCCGGTTCAAAGTCTAAAAAATAGTTAGCCAGCGGCAGGCTTGCTTGTTGCCAGCTGATGTTTAAATGATGGGTAACAAAACTCACTAACATAGCGCGCATTCTAAAATTAATATAACCGGTGACTTTTAAACAGCGCATACAGGCATCAATAATAGGAATGCCGGTTTGCCCCTGCGCCCAGCGTTGAATATTGCTTGTAACCTGTGCGTCATCACGATAAGGAAATACATGGTAACCCAGATTTAATGCTTTAAATTCCATGCTGCATTCGCTTTCAAACTTTTGCATAAAATGGCAATGCCAATGCAGCCGAGATACAAATGCAGCAAGGGGGCGCTGCCAACCTTTTTTATCAGCATGAGTGCTATGGTATGCGTCAATCGCCATTTGATACACTTGCCTAAGGCTGATATTTCCCCATGCTAAATAGGGCGATAGCCTAGAGCAATGAGTACGGCTTAAACTTGGGCTGGATATGTTTTTTTGATAACCCTTGCCACGCTCAGCAAAAAAGCTTTGCATTACTTCACGGGCAAGTCGTGGGCCACCTTGTTGAAAAAGTTCATTATCTTGTGTATAGGCACTCGGCAGTTTAGGTGTTTTATAGTCAGTAAGGGTAAGTGGCTTTATTTGCTTCCAATTAGGTATAGCAATAGGTGCTTGCATGGTTTGTTGCCAGCGTTCGTTCCAATTATTGCGATTTTTTTTACCGCGTATCACAGCACCTGTTGGTGACTCCAGCCAGTTGATATGGTTATGTTGGCACCATGTTTTAATGGCTTTATCACGTTCAAAGGTGTTATTTAGCCCTATCTCTTGGTGGCTAAAGATGTTTGTGATTGCAAACTGCGTATTGAGCGATTCAAGCAGGGTTTGCATGTCTGAATTAAATATATACACGCGGCTATTAAAGCGAGCTAGTTGGGTATTTAAATCAACAATTGATTGATAGACAAAGCGCCAATGCCGCTCGTTGTAATGCCCATCTTCAAGCAGTAAAGGTTCAAAGTTATAAATTAATAGTGTGGGCAGGCCATTACTAAACGCATTTTTTAAAGGCTGATGATCGCTTAGGCGTAGGTCACGTTTAAACCAGACTATGTTTATTTTTTCTTTCATACTGGTGATATCAAAACCGTATCGTTTATAAATAATTAGGCATAAATAGTTTTATACGTATTAAATGTAAAAGTAGTTTAAAAGCGATTTTGTTAAACGACTAAAACTAAAAATATGAGTTTTAGTCGTTAGTATAGAGATTACAAATAGGCTGGTTGATTGTAAGTGCTCAGGCAGGCAAGTCTTCATGCGTTGGTAAAGCGTCGAACGCACCAAACTTTGCGACAGTTGAGGCGCCACACTTAGTTGCAAAGTCGATTGCTGTTAATACTTTTTCAAAATTATTGGCCCAATAAGTAAATTCGTTTTTATCACTTACTAGCGAAGCTACTTGGTATAAAAAACCGCCTACAAAAGCATCACCGGCAGCTGTGGTATCTACGACATTCGCTGGTGGGCAAGGGTATGTACCACTAAATGAGCATGAGGAAAATGTAATTGGCTCGCCACCATCAGTCATTAAAACCAATGACACGCCATTGTCTACCCAGCTTTTTATTGTGGTTTCAATATGCTCAATGCCATACAGGGCTATCAGCTCATCTTTACTTGCTTTAATAACATCAACCGTTTTAGCTATATCATCAATAATGGATGGGGCCGTGAGCGGTTCATCCCAAAAGGCCGGTCGAAAGTTAATATCAAAGCATATAACCGAGTTTGCTTCTTTAAAGTGTTTTAGCGCATGTAACGTGGTATTTAATACGTTAGCTTTAGCTAAAGAACCTGAGCAAAAACTCACTATTTTAGGGGCTGTAAATAAAGAGGCGGTTAAATCGGTGATCTGCAAATCATAATGCGCGGCGTCTTTATCATAAAAATCAAATGTACGTTCACCGCTTTCATCTAATGAGACAAAGGCTAATGCAGTTTTCCCTTTTTTAGAAAAACTCACATGTGATGTTTTAACATTATGGGTAGCGAGTGCCTTTATCAAAAAATGACCAAACGGATCATCGCCGACCTTACCAAGTAATGAGCTCAAACCGCCTAACTTTGCAACGGCGACAGCGACATTTGCGGGCGCCCCTCCAGCAAATTGAGTGAATCCTAGCTCGCTGCTTAATATTGTTTTATCTATACAATCATTTGAGAGTAAATCAATTAAGGCTTCACCAATTGCAACTACTTCCATTACGTTATTCCTATAAAAATTGTCAGGGTATCGCCGCGTTTAAACGATACCCTTGGTTAAATCTAAGCCTTGACCACTAAGGCGGTTATTGATTTTGGTGTCAAAAAATACGTCGCTTTATGTATCTTTTGTACCTTCTAGAATCAACTCATCTCACCAGTGTTATCAAATTTGTAAATTGAATGTAGAGAACTTAAAATAATAAATCAACTATTATCATTTATTATTTTTTGTACAATTTTTGTGATTGTTGCAGGGATATTTTTTTACCTTACATTTAGAAAATAAAAAAGCAGCCATAGTTATTACGGGCTGCTTGTTAAATTTAAAACTTATTAGTTGTGTGAAATACTCGTATTATCTTGAGAAAAGTTGATAAGTAACGGGAGGTTAGCGCAACCTACTGACTGAGCTTTAGCACCAATAGAGCCACTTTTTACCTCACAGCGATTAATACCACGGTGATCGGCTTGGCTTAATTTACACTTTGTTGCGACAACTATTTTTTCTCTGACGTTGATAGGAATTGCACCGTCAATCACAATCGCTTCAAAATCAAAAATAGCCAGCGAACACAATGCCGCGTAGGCCAGACCATCTGCAACTTGGTCTATCCATTTATCGAGTACTGGGCCTAAGTCTCCCCAGTATTCCTTTGAACTCCATAGTATGTCGGTGTTGTAACCATCATCTTTGAGCATTTTTTCGAGGATATACAGTGACGATTGCATGATCAGTTGTTGCGATGTTAGTTGGCCTTCACTATTAAGTCTTGGCCTAGGAAGCGAGCCTATAGCCCCCGCATTACCTTTTTTACCGGTAAACAAGGTTTCGTTTATAACGACTCCACCACCGATAAAGGTGCCGATAAAAATATATAAAAAATCGCTAAAGCGAGCGGGGTTACCAAAGCTTAATTCTGCTGAACATGCTGCGGTATCATCATTACATACATATACCGGAAGGGGCACAATTTGATTTATTTCTTGTTTAAAATCAAAAGATTTCCACTCTTCCATTACTTTTTTTGGAGCACCGGCTTCTTCAGTCCAGTGCCAAATTTCATAAGGAGTGGCAACGCCAACGCCCAAAATACGCTCAGCTAGTTCATCGCTTAAGCTCATTTTAAGTACGTTGATCCCTTTTTTTAAAAAGGTCAGTAGACTATTTACGGTCGGGTAGGCGCAGTTTTCGTGCAAGGTTGCGCGTATATTTCCAACCAAATCAATCAGTGTTAAATCAAAACTGCGTCGACCTACTTTTAAGCCAACTCCAAATGCACCATCTGGATTTAACGCAAATGGGATCGTCGGTTGGCCAACTCGACCACGTTGCGGTGCTTTTCTTATTAGTAACGATTCGGCTTCTAAGCTATTGATAATAACAGTAACGGCTTGTGCAGAAAGGCCCGTTTTTTGTGCTATCTCAGCTTTTGGCGCACTACCTTGTTGACGAATTAATGACATAATTCGACGTTCATTATGGGCACGCAGACCGGATTGACTTCGGCCTTCTTGTGAGGCGAGTCGAGGGTTTTTAGCTTTGATAATTATTCCTGCCTAGTTGTTATTATCTTGAATAACTTGATTAATTGTACACTGAGCGTGTGTAATTGGCGACTGTGTTGGCTTTATTACTAGGCTCATTTTTATTATTAAATTTTCGATAGAGTACAATTAAATTAGCTGATAAATAATAAGTAACTATAGTTGATTTATTGACGAGGTGGTATTTACCTGTTTAAATGCTTTACTCAAAGTTAACAACTGAGACACGGCAATGACCACACACACACAAAAAACACCTCTTGTCTCCAAGGAGATGGTGGTTCCCTTTATTTTGCTCGTTCTATGCTTTGCAGCATGTGGGGCGGCGGCAAATATGACTGATCCGCTAGTAAAAGTGTTTAGTAAAATTTTTACAATGTCGTCAGTGCAATCTGCACTGGTACAGTTTAGTTACTATGGTGCTTATTTTTGCTTAGCTATTCCGGCTGCGTATATCAATAAACGCTTTTCCTATAAAACGGGTGTGTTAACCGGTTTGGGTATGGCTGCAATGGGAGCATTTATGTTTTACCCAGCCAGCCAAGCAATGACTTATGGCTTTTTTTTAGCGGCTTTGTTTGTGTTAGCCGGTGGTTTATCTATTTTAGAAACGTCAGCAAACCCCTATGTGATGGGGATGGGCAGTCAACAAAGTGCCACTCGCAGGTTAAACTTAGCGCAATCGTTTAACCCTGTTGGTACTAATATTGGTGTGTTTTTAGCTGCAACCCTTATTTTACCTAGCCTAAATATCGCAACGTCAGACGAGCGCGCTAAGATGAGTAGCGAGCAATTAACTAGCGTTATAAGCGCTGAGCTTGATGCGGTTATGGTGCCATATGTGGGTATGGCCTGCGTGCTGGTGCTTATTTGGTTAGCAATTGCGTTTACTAAAACAGCTAACTTTTGTAAGCAAAAAAAAGTGTCTAAGCATGTCGATTTTCGTGCAACGTTTAAGCGTTTATTTAAAAACACCCATTACCGCTTTGGCGTTATTGCGCAGTTTTTTAATGTTGCGGCACAAACTTGTGTATGGACGTTTACCATTCAATACGTTATGGAAGCACTTGATACAAATGAAGTGACTGGCGGAATGTTTTTACAATACAGTATGCTCACCTTTTTAGTTTCTCGGTTTGTGATGACATGGCTTATGGGATTTATTCGCCCGGCTAAACTTTTAATGGCAACCTCTATTGTTGCAACGTTGTTGTGTTTATATATGGTGCAAATGCCAACTATAAGTGGCGTTTGGGCGTTAGTGAGTATATCGGCTTGTTTGTCGTTAATGTTTCCTACTATATACGCGATTTCACTACACGGCTTAGGCGATGATGCAAAGTTAGGCGCTGCCGGTTTGGTAATGGCTATTTTAGGTGGAGCGATAATACCTGTGTTGCAGGCGGTGTTTATCGATACCTATAGTGTCGCTTTTTCTTATATTGTGCCAGCAGGCTGCTTTATTATTGTGGCTGGCTATGCGGCGTTTGATTTAAAAACAAAAATTAGAACATTTAATAATGTTGCACCTTGCTAAAATGGTACAAAACCGAGCCTTAATGGCTCGGTTTTGTGTGCCACCACTTTTGTTCTCACCACCGCTATTCTTTAAGCATTATTAACTGCTTAACGGCCAATCTGCGGCATCTAACGAGTCTATGCCGTGTACCTCATCACCTTGCCAGTAATTAATAAATTCATTATTAGCATCGTAGGTTTGGGTTTGCTTTACTAAATTGAAATGCCTACCCGAGCGAGGATCTGCACCTACACCCGCGAGGTACTGCCAATTTCCCCAATTAGATGCCACGTCGTAATCAATCAGTTGTTGCTCAAAATAAGCAGCGCCAAAGCGCCAATCTAGCTTGAGCTCGTTTACCAAGCAGCTGGCGACTAATTGCCGGCCACGGTTTGACATATAGCCGGTTTGATTCAGTTGTTTCATACACGCATTGACAATGGGGTACGGTGTTGTGCCTGTACACCATTGTTTAAATCGCTGTGGGTAAAAACTGGTTAGTGGCTTACGCTTGGTAATTCCAGCAAAAGAAAATAACTTATTGCCATAACACACGCTGTATAGTTGAAAGTATTCACGCCATAGTAATTCAAAATAAATCCAGTATGTTGAGTCGTTTGCGCCGTGTATGCGCTCATAATTACGCAAAGCATTAACTATTTGCCGGGCACTAATGCAGCCATTAGCAAGCCAAGGAGAAAATTTGCTTGAGTTTGCAATGCCCGCTAAGGCGTTGCGAGTTTCTTTGTAGGTAGACGGACTCGCACTTGAAAAGTAATTAACGAGATGCTTAGTAGCACTTTGTTCACCACCTGCGAATAACGATCGTTCTTTACTGACATTAGGCAATGTAGTTGGCCAAGGCATTGCAGCAATTAAAGGTCTGGCTATGTACTCTGGAGGATCTAAAAGTGTATTTATAGTGGGCGTTGTTTGCTCAATTAGCTTTCTGAATTGACTAAATGTTGCTGGCAATTCATTAACAGCAAAAGGAAGTTGCTGGTTGTCATATAAGGTAAATGTATTGGCTTGTTTAATAACAAGATCACCATGATTTTTCGCTACATCGAGTAGTGTTTGTCGCTCATCGTAACCAATTTGTTCACTGCAATACAGAGTACGCACGTTGTGGTGGTGATAATAATGAGCAATCACTTCAGCAGCAGCTTGATGGTAGATCACTAAATGTTGGCCATAGTCTTTCAGGGTATTGTTTAGCTGTTGTAAAGATTGCACTAAAAACTGCCAGCGATGTAGTCCCATTGCTTGGCAATCATGGCGGTTGTTTTTAAACCATTGAGGGTCAACACAATATACCAAGCTAAGTGCGGTATCTTGCTTTGCAGCCAATGTGATTAGTGCGTTATCGCTTAGTCGTAAATCGTTGGTAAACCAGTACAAAGAGTGTGTCATAGTTATAAAGCGTTTTTTATTTACTTTGTTTTTAATACGTAACAAAGTGACAAGGCGTTTAGTTTAATGAGTTTAAATTTAATGAGGTGATGATGTATTTTGATTTAACCGATCCTGACGAGCAAAAAGGGGCATACAGTAAATTGGTTGGTGGGATCACGCCAAGGCCTATCGCGTGGATAAGTACGTTAAGCGCTGATGGCGTGGCGAATATTGCACCGTATTCATTCTTTACCGTGGCCAGTGTTAATCCACCGGTATTGAGTGTGACTCAGGTAAACCCTTCCGATAATAAAAACAAAGATACCTTAAACAATTTACTGGCCACACAAGAGTGCGTTATTAACGTAGTTAGCCACGAGCTGGTGGAACAAATGAATCAAAGCTGTGCCAGTTTCCCATCTCAGGTGAGCGAATTTGCAGCTGTGAGTATCGCAGCAACGGCTAGTAAATTGGTAAAACCGTTGAGTGTAGCAGCAGCTAAAGTGCGTTATGAATGCAGATTACGTGAGGTGATCACAATTTCTGCACAACCGGCCGGTGGTCAAATGATGTTACTCGATATTGTAGGGGTTTATATTGATGACAGCGTACTTGTTGATGGTTATATCGACTCCGCTTTATTAAACACGGTTGGTAAAATGGGCGGCAATGATTTTGCGACTACACAAGCATTGTTTAGTTTAGCGCGACCTGAACTTTGACTTAAGTTTTCTAGCTATGGCGTATCTGCCATCCATAGCGATGCAAATAAATAGCCTGCAATAGCGGCGAAATCTTTGCTAAAAATAAGCCAAGTAATGGTTACTTGGCTTAACGTTGTTAAATTTTGAGGCTTTAATTTAGTACCGTAGACAGCGAGATCTCTGCATTCATTAATTTTGAGATTGGGCAACCTTGTTTTGTTTGCTCACACAGCTTATTAAACTCTGGCTCAGCAATGCCTGAGATCTTTGCTTCAACATGCAGCGCAATATGGCTCACTTCAAAGCCATCATCTACTTTATCTAAACTAACCACCGCGCTGGTGGTGATATCATCGGCAACATAATCTGCTTCTGTTAGTGCACCAGACAGTGCCATGCTAAAACATGCACTGTGCGCAGCAGCAATAAGTTCCTCAGGGTTGGTACCTTGCTTATCTTCAAAGCGCGTATTAAAGCCATAAGGTTGGCTTTTTAAAGCGCCACTTTCGGTGTTTATTTGGCCTTTACCAGACTTTATATCGCCAGACCAATGTGATAGTGCTGATTTCTTAATCGTCATGCTCATCTCCTTTGTAATAATTTCGCTAACTGTGAAAAGATTTCACCTTTGCATAGCGAAATGGGCGGTTTACAGAGACTGTTGCAACATAAGCACCAAGTTTACAAAAGTATTGAATGTTGAGTTACACGGATCCACTGATGATAAGAATGGCTAATAAATGAAAGCGACATGGCTAATTAACAAGCGGCCATCACTGACCGCTGGCTTAGCTAAAATTAAATCGATATCAGTAATTTGTTCACCGTTAAGTGAGGAGTTGAACCGTAATACGTTTTTCATAGTAGTTCCTTTAATTACAAGTGATGTATACAGCATATAAAGAAGATTGATAAATTCATTTTAAGCGGCCAAATCATTCTGTTGAAACGAACGACTAGCAAAAACAGCTATTTGCTTTTAAGATAGTTGCAAAAATAAAAATGGAATTTTCTATGAAATTTAAACTGCTTATATTATGCGTAATGTGGAGTGTTTGTTTTAGTGCAATATCCGCTACAAAATTACCGATTGAATCATTTGCCTCACTTAAGTCATTTAGCCGCTTACAGCTCTCTCCAAATGGTGAAAATCTCGCCTTTGTTAGAAATGTAGCAGGTGAATTGGTGTTGATGGTTTACAACACCAAAGACGCCAGTTTTAAGCCTATTTTAAAATCTGATGACCATACTATCTTTTTTGATTGGTATAACTGGGCAAACGATGACGTATTACTGCTAGGCGCTCGGTATATTAAACGCCAACGCGGTGGAATTAAATATGCATCGACACGTCTGTATAGCTACAACATCAAAAATAATGAATCAATTAAGATAGCAACAAAACCAGATTATGGCCGTGATGAACGTCAACCTCAATTTGAAGATCAACTGCTTAGCTTTTTACCACACAAAAAAGATACCGTCTTGATCCAGGCCGACTACGATGTGGCAAATATGCCTGCTGTTTATGAACTTGATTTAAATAATCAGCGCAAAAAGAAAGTTCAACGCGCACGAAGCAGTGTGGTCGACTGGATAGCTGATCGCCAAGGTAATGTGCGTATTGCCCAGAAAATGGATGATGATAAGTTTAGTTATGAACTTTTGCATCAGCAGTCAGGTGATTGGGAAACATTATTTGCATACAGTGCGTTTAGCGATAAAAGTGTTGCTATTTTAGGCTTTGATAAAGACCCTAACTTTATTTATATCAAAGCGATTCATAATGGCCGAGACGCGTTGTTTAAGTTTGATTTAACCACTAAAAAACGTGAATTAATTTACAGCGATGATAAATATGATGTTGATGGTGATATTTTTTACTCACCAAAAACCGGTGAAGTTGCTGGATTTACTCATTCACAGTTACCTGATGGGGTGCAATATTGGGATGCTGATTTAGCTGCCTTACAAACCGCTATTCGTAATGTATTACCCGCAGAAGAATTTTCAGTCGATATTTTAAATACCAGTGATGATCAGCAAAAATATGTGTTGTTTATGAGTTCGGATTCAACTTCAGGGACTTACTTGCTCGGTGATCGGCAAAACAATGAGCTGTCCGTTTTTGCCACAGCTTATCCTGACATTGACGAAACAATTTACCGCGGCAAAGAGCACATTAGTTTTAAAGCACGTGATGGTTTAGCCATTGAAGGTTATTTAACTTTGCCGGTTGGCTATAAAAAAGGCGATAAACTGCCGACCATTATATTCCCGCACGGTGGGCCAATGGCGCGTGATTACAGCAACTTTGATTACTGGACTGCGTTGTTGGCCTATCATGGTTATGCCGTATTACAACCTAACTTTCGTGGTTCGAGTGGCTATGGCTATGATTTTTTAATGCAGTCGGTGCAAGGGTTTGGTCAAGCAATGCAAGATGATTTGCAAGACGGCGCACTATGGCTTGTAGAGCAAGGTATCGCAGACAAAGATAAAATTTGTATTGGTGGCGCAAGCTATGGTGGTTATGCAGCATTAATGGCGGTAGTAAAACACCCAGAAACCTTTAAATGTGCAGCAAGCTTTGCAGGTGTCAGTGATTTAGAGCACTTAGTAAGGCAAGCACGGTATTTTACTAATAAAGAAATTGTTAGAAAGCAGTTTGGTACAGATGACGATGTGCTGGCAAAGAGCTCGCCGGTTAATTATGCCAAACAAATAAACCGCCCAGTATTACTTGTGCATGGCAGTGATGACAACATAGTGCCTGTTTACCATAGCCGTGAAATGGAAGACGAGTTAGATGATGAGGATAAAGATGTAACTTACATTGAACTTGAAGATGGCGATCACTATTTGTCGTATCAACCTTATCGGATCCAAACCTTACAAGCGTTTTTAGATTTTTTTGATAAACACTTAAAAGAGTAATAAGCAATAAGGCGACCAAAAGGTCGCCTTAATTATTAATTCGCTAATTCTGAATCAATATGACGGGTTAAGTTTGTTACCCAATTTACATATTGGCGATGTATTTTTTCACCGTTGTAATCTAGGTTTATCGAGTCTTTATAATCAATGTCATACTGCGCTGCATTATAGTTAATATTAACGCGGAGCTGATGTTTACGAATATCTAACACCCCTAGTATTTTACCTGTTTCTTGTATGCGGCATTTCCAAGTAAGTTGTTTACAAGCGAGTAAAATTGCTTCCCCAACACTTTCTTGTGTATGTGTTGTATTTGCATTTTGTGGCACTAAATTTTCATCAAAATTACGCATCTGCACCAAAGTACTGCAACCTGATAATGCAGCGATAGTCGCTGCTAAAATAATTAATTTTTTCATGGGTAGTCCTTTGCTTTAAAACAATATGATAACTTAAGTTTGTGTGAAAATGCACCGTCTTAGTACATTTTTATAATGCTGTTTTTACAGCAAAGATTGAAGGTGCGAAGAGGCTTATAGACTTTGCTTCAAGGTGTTATTGATAAAGCTTAAATATGAGTATTTTTAGTGAGACAAATAAAAACGCGGTTAGTTATACTCGCCGCGTTTTTATGTTTAGTGACTAAAAGTCGTTTTTACTATGGCGCTCAGCTAATTGCTCGTCTTCTGGTCCCCAAGTACGATTTACACGACGGCCGCGTTTAACCGCAGGGCGACGCGCAATCTGCTTAGCCCAGCGCATTACATGAGTGTAAGACTCAACATCTAAAAATTCTGCTGCATCATAAATATCCCCGAGTACCAGTGAGCCATACCAAGGCCAAATCGCAATATCCGCTATTGAATACTCACTGCCTGCCATATAGTCATGGTCGCTTAAATGGCGATTTAATACGTCTAGTTGACGCTTCACTTCCATGGTGAAACGGTCAATAGGGTATTGCATTTTATAAGGGGCGTAAGCATAAAAATGACCAAAGCCACCGCCTAAATACGGAGCAGAACCCATTTGCCAAAATAACCAGTTACGGCATTCAGTTTTACTGGTGTGATCGCTTGGTACTAGAGCTGCAAACTTTTCAGCTAAGTACTGTAAAATGGCACCCGACTCAAACACGCGCGTAACTGGGTTAGTACTGTGATCCATCAATGCTGGAATTTTTGAGTTAGGATTAACGCCTACAAAGCCTGAGCCAAACTGATCGCCATCACCAATTTTAATTAAAAATGCGTCATACTCGGCTGCAGTAATGCCAAGCTCTAATAGCTCTTCAAGCATGATTGTGACTTTTTGGCCATTCGGCGTTGCTAAAGAATATAGCTGTAAAGCATGTTCGCCAACTGGCAGCTCTTGAGGGTGAGTTGCGCCGGCAATTGGCCGGTTTGTTTTAGCCCATTCACCGCCATTTTCTGCATCCCACTGCCACACGGCTGGTGGGGTATAGTTTTCGCTGTTACTCATCAAAACTCCTCAATCGTTGGATATAGATGTTATTACGAACAATCCATCCTAGTTGATCATTAAGGGCAAGGGAAGTAAAGTTAAATTTCAATTCATACTATGACGCAATCAATAAACATTGCTTGGCAATTGGTTTTTAATTGCTGAGTCATCGGTGAGACTGTAACCCAGATAAGCAATAGCAAAACAGAGTAGTAAATAGCTAGTTTTTATAATGCTCCTTATTATTTTAGCGAAATAAATACTAACGGATCCGTGTCGCTGATTCAGAATATCAACGAAAAATTTGTTTTTGTAGCGCAGCGCTGTATTGCCGATTCAGCCCAGCGCTAAACTGAGGTATAATGCTTGAATTGCTAGTAACTGCCTCAATATAGTTACTACTCATTGCGATGTTGTATTATTTTCAATGCAAATCATTTTTGTGATAATATCACATTTTAGTATCGCATTACTTTTTAATATTTGGATTTGTCGTGGCGCAAGTAAGAGCTAGAGTCCAGCTTAATGTTGGCAAAAACAGTGATATTCCCGCAGAGATCGTGTCATTTAGCGGTTTAAAAGATGGTCAAGAGCACGTTGCTTTGGTATTTAATAATGCTGACAGTGAGCAATCTGTGCCGCTTATTCGCATGCATTCAGAGTGTTTAACCGGCGATGTTTTTCACTCATCACGGTGTGACTGTGGTGAACAACTTAACGAATGCATTGAGATGATGCATCAACAAGGTGGTATTTTACTTTATTTACGCCAAGAAGGGCGTGGTATCGGTTTGTATAACAAAATTGATGCTTATGTATTGCAGTCGCAAGGTATGAATACCTACGAAGCAAACAACCATTTAGGTTTTGCAGATGACTTACGTGATTTTTCTGACGCAGTATTGATGCTCGAAGCGATGGGATTGGCTCATGTGAAGCTTATGACTAACAACCCTAAAAAGCTGAATGCGTTAAAAGATGCAGGTATCGAAGTGGTATCAGTGATTGGCACGCATGCACATCTAAAAGCTGGTTTAGCGGGTAACAAAGCATACTTAGAGACGAAAATTAAGCATGGTGCACATATGTTAGATATAAAGAAGATTAAAAAACCTTAATTTTACGCCGTCGTCTATGTAATCCGATCCAACGCCGAGTTATACTCGGCGTGTTTTGTTGTTAATTTAAGAGCAAGTATGTCAATTGAATTACGAGTATTTAAGGCCGATGCTGGGCTGAAATGGTTTAAAGCAGGCTGGCTTATTTTTAAAACTCAGCCTTTTACCTTTATTTTTATGCATTTATTTATCGGTATTATTGGTTTGTTATCGCTATTTCTACCTTTTTTACAAATTATAGCTGCCTTAGCTACACCATTTTTAACCGCCGGCTTTTACCAAGCGGTGATCACCAAGCAGCAAGGTGGTAAAATTATGCTGGCCGATATCCTAAAACCGTTTACCAATAAAGGTAATCGTATGGGGTTACTGCGCTTAGCGCTTTATCAAATGGCGGCTGGCGTACTAATGGCGTTATTAGCTAGTGGCTTATTTGCAGAAGCTGTTGAGATAATGAGCAACCCAAGTGTCGACCCGAATATTGCTTTGCAGCAAGTGATTGACAGCATTTCAATGGCAAACTTGGCGTTGTTTTTAATTGCATTATCGCTGTATTTAACCGCTTTCTCTTACGCTGTGCCATTGGTTTATTTTAACCAACAAAAACGGATTTTCGAGGTACTGAAAAGCTCATTAATGGTGTTTTATCATAATATGGCGCCACTGAGTGTGTATGGCGCGATTGCAGCTGTGCTGATGATGTTTTCAATGTTCTTATCATTCTTGCCGCTGTTGGTTTTAATGCCGATTTGTTACATTAGCTTTTTTGTTTCTTATCAAGCTATATTTATGCCGGTTGTACCACCTGCGGATGCAAAGCCCGTAGCGCCGCAGCATAATGATGACAGCGGTCGCTTTGACGCGTAATGGCTGATGAAATGGATGAAGCGTTACAAAAAAAGTTAAAAAATTACGTACTTTGGTTACTCGGCCGCCAAGAATATTCGCGCCGAGAGTTAACACTAAAATTACAGCAAAAACAGGCGACGCCGGAATTTATCGAGGCTTTATTAGACTGGTGCGAAGAGCACAACTTTATTAATGAGCAGCGCTATATTGAAGGGTTTGTACGTCGCCATATTGCTAAAAAACATGGCTTAAAACGGATACAAAGTGAAGCCATGGCGAAAAGGATTGACCGCACACTGTTAGAAAGTGTCATTGAATCATTTGCAATAGATTGGTTTCAATTAGCGCAGGATGCGTATTTAAAGAAATATTCAAATTCACAGGACGACTTCGATCACAAAGAAAAAGCTAAGCGCGTGCGCTACTTAATGTATCGAGGGTTCAGTTACGAACAAATTGATTTTGCAATGCAAGCACAGTAAAAATGGGTGAGACGTTCACATGCAGCACATGACTACCGCACAGATCAGGCAACAGTTTTTAGACTTTTTTGCCTCTAAACAACACCAAATTGTTCCATCAAGCTCGCTTATTCCGGGTAACGATGCGACGTTATTATTTAATAACGCCGGCATGGTGCAATTTAAAGATGTATTTTTAGGCGCAGAAAGCCGCCCTTATAACCGCGCAACTAGCTCACAACGTTGTGTGCGTGCCGGTGGTAAGCATAATGATTTAGAAAACGTAGGCTATACAGCGCGCCACCATACATTTTTTGAAATGTTAGGTAACTTCAGCTTTGGCGATTACTTTAAGCAAGACGCGATTAAGTTTGCGTGGGAATTTTTAACTGAGGTAGTAAAGCTGCCTAAAGAAAAGCTTTTAGTTACGATTTATCATGATGATGAAGAAGCCTTTAACTACTGGTCACAAGATATTGGCTTAGCTGAAGATCGTATTATCCGTATTGCTACGTCAGATAACTTTTGGTCAATGGGTGACACTGGCCCATGCGGTCCGTGTTCTGAAATCTTTTATGATCATGGTGAACATATTTGGGGCGGCCCTCCAGGCTCACCTGAAGAAGATGGCGATCGTTTCATTGAAATTTGGAACCTAGTATTTATGCAATACAACCGTCAAAGCGACGGTACGATGGAGCCACTTCCTAAGCAGTCGGTTGATACAGGTATGGGTCTTGAGCGTATTGCTGCAATTTTACAAGGCGTGCATTCAAACTACGAAATCGATTTATTCCAAGGCTTAATTAAAGCGGCAGCAGAAATTACCCATGCTCAAGATATGGATGATAAATCACTACGCGTAGTGGCGGATCATATTCGTTCATGTGCGTTTTTAATCTCTGATGGGGTGATGCCATCAAACGAAGGCCGTGGTTATGTACTGCGCCGTATTATTCGTCGTGCTGTACGCCACGGTAACAAACTTGGCGCAAAAGGTTCGTTCTTCTATAAGTTAGTTGCCGCATTAATCGAGCAAATGGGTCAAGCGTACCCTGAGCTTGCAAAACAGCAAGAAATCATCGAAAAAGTACTGCGTATCGAAGAAGAACAATTTGGTAAAACCCTTGAGCGTGGTTTAGCTATCTTAGAAGAAAGTTTGACTGATTTAACCGGCGATGTGATCCCGGGTGAGTTAGTCTTTAAACTTTATGACACCTATGGTTTCCCTGCTGATTTAACCGCTGATGTAGCGCGTGAGCGTTTTATGAGCATTGATGAAGAAGGTTTTCAACAGTGCATGGCTGTGCAGCGCAAAACAGCGCAGCAAGCCGGTAAATTTGGTGCCGACTACAACCAACAATTAAAATCTGATAAACACACTGATTTTAAAGGCTATGACGCAACGCATTATAGCGGTACTGTGATTGAAATGTTCGCACAGGGCGAAGCTGTATCTGTACTTGAAGATGGCCAACAAGGCATTGTGGTACTAGATCGCACCCCGTTTTACGCAGAATCTGGTGGCCAAGTTGGCGACACCGGCACATTAACAGTAGCCGGTGGTGAGTTTACAGTAACTAATACGACAAAGCTTGGTAATGCCTTTGCACATCACGGTACTGTAATGGGCCGTATTGGTGTCAACGATAAGGTGGAAGCGAGTATTGATGATGCGCGTCGTGACCGTGTTAAAAAGAACCACACGGCAACGCATATTCTTCACGAAGCACTGCGCCAGTTATTAGGTGAACACGTATCACAAAAAGGTTCATTGGTTGACCCTGAACGTTTACGTTTTGACTTTTCACATTTTGAAGCGGTGACTAAAGCTGAACTACGTGAAATTGAGCGCGTTGTTAATGACGAAATACGTCGTAACTTTGCCTTAAACACTGAGTTGATGGCCATTGATGCAGCCAAAGAAAAAGGCGCTATGGCGTTATTTGGTGAGAAATATGATGACGAAGTGCGCGTAGTAACTATTGGCGATTACTCTATCGAATTGTGTGGTGGTACTCACGTAAACCGTGCTGGTGATATTGGTTTATTTAAAATCGTATCAGAGAGTGGAATTGCAGCCGGTGTACGCCGTATTGAAGCGGTAACAGGCGCAGACGCAATTGCCTACGTTAGCGAGCAAGAACAACACCTAAACGACGTTGCAGCGCTTGTAAAAGGCGACAGCGCATCAGTACTTGAAAAAGTAACTGCCTTGCTTGAAAAAGCAAAAGGTTTAGAAAAGCAGATTGCTCAGCTTAACGATAAACTAGCAAGTGCAGCGGGCGCTTCATTGCTTGATTCAGTTGTTGAAATTAATGGTGTTAAACTACTGGTTGCTAATGTTGAAGGCACTGAATCAAAAGCCTTACGTGGTATGGTTGATGATCTTAAGAACAAGATTGGCTCAGGTGTGATTGCTTTAGGCGTAGCTGATGGCGACAAAGTAAGTTTAATTGCCGGTGTCACGAAAGACCTAACTGGCAAAGTGAAAGCCGGTGAGCTGGTAAATCACATGGCATCACAAGTGGGTGGTAAAGGCGGTGGTCGTCCTGATATGGCGCAAGCGGGTGGCTCAGAGCCACAAAACTTAAGCTCGGCACTTGATAGTGTAACGGCTTGGTTAACCGAGCGTACGTAAGCGTATTAGCGCACTTTTTAGTTGCACACCTTGGAGGCTCAATTGAGCCTTCTAAGGTGTTTATACTCAGTGTGCTTCAAAGCGATTAAATCACTTACTAAATTCAACACAGTTAGCGTTGAAAAGAGCCGCTGGAGATAGATTTATTATCCAGAGTTCAGCTTAAAACACACCACAGTTGTTTTTTATTGGCTATCGACTTTTTCTTGTATATGAAAAAATAGACTATGCTTTACAGTGTGGATAAAGATTTTTAGCAACCACTTGAAGTATTGAGCGATAATCACCATTATATTAATTGTAAAGAGATTTCTGGTGGTTACTTAGTTGCTAAAACCCTGTTGTGGCAGTGAGTACGGGATCACATCCTAGTGCAGTAAGTATGTTTTTATGGGTTAACGTAAACAGGTATTAAGTTAATATCTGATATTAAAATGTTAGTTTGTATAGATGAAACAGACTTAGAATTGGCAATAGGTGCATTACAAAGAGTTTTTTTAACAGAAAATGAATCGATTTAGAGTTTTTACTTACTTTTAAGCTTTATTTTCTTTAAGATACAAACGCGGAATCTTTTAATTTATTGGAATACGGGAGCAAGAGAATGCTAATACTAACTCGTCGAGTAGGTGAAACCCTAATGATTGGTGACGAAGTAACTGTCACTGTACTAGGTGTTAAAGGAAATCAAGTACGTATTGGTGTTAATGCACCTAAAGACGTTTCAGTACATCGTGAAGAAATTTACATGCGTATTCAAGCTGAAAAGTCTAACCCGAATCCGGGCAATGCTTAATCAATTTAATTGATATGAAAGAGCCACTATTTAGTGGCTCTTTTTTTTATGTATGCAATTATCTCATCATTCAGTACGCTATTTGAAATATACTGCATACCGCGGCGGCTTTTTAAAATAATACCGCGAGGAGTAAAAATCACTTCATCGATATCTTGCCACGCTAGCTGGTAGCTCTTATGCGGGTTAACACTCTTGAAGCCTTCTTTATCTATGCTTAAAGTCGCTTCTGACCCCGATGCGCGACTGAGCATTTGCCGCGTTACCCACCAAGGCCTGCGATAATAAAATGCCACGCATTCAAGCACCGCAGCCATAATCAAAAAATTACCTAAGTAGTGTTTTTCTAACCAATAAATAGCCGTTAGTCCCAAACTAACCAATAATACTAAAAAAACATATTTTGGCTTTGCCTGCGCGCTGTAAGGCAGAGACTCATCAAAACATTCGTAAAAATAGGGCTTATCTAATGTATAAGTGGTGCTAAATGACATGATTAATTAATTCAGGATTACTGTGCAGTTATTTTAGCAAGCTTAGTCGCAAAAAGCCGTTTTTTTAGGTGTTCATTTGTTTGTTACTATGAGAGCTTAATATAGCGTTTTACTATTTGTGGGTGAGGGGAGCGATGTTGAGTTTTATTGGTTTAACCTGGGCGTTGTCTAGTAATGCATTTTTGGTAATGGGGGATATGCCGTATACCCCAATAGATGCACTAAATTTAGCGCCGAAGGGAATTTTAGGCAGTAAAATAAATACCACGGAACATGCTTTTTTACTCCATGTCGGCGATATAAAATCAGGGGCTGAGCCTTGTACAAATGAGTTGCTGACAAAAAATAAACAGTTGTTGAGTGCTTTAACCACACAACCATTTATTTATACCCCAGGTGATAATGAATGGACTGATTGTGATAGAGCGAATTTAACGCCTCGCTATGATGAATTAGAGCGCTTAGTATTTTTAAAAAGCTTAATGTACGACCGCGCATACCTAGAAAAAGCCAAACAACTGGAACAATTTAAGCGCCAAGCAAGCATGGCAGAAAATGCCCGTTGGCAGTTCGCAGGTGTGGAATTTATCACGCTGCATATTGCCGGCACGCATAATGGTCGCAGGCAGATACTGAACAGTGATAAACAGCTTGCTTATCAACAAGCCGATGCAAGAGATGCAAATAACCTGCAGTGGTTGGCACAAGCAAACCCAACCGCTAAAGGGTATGTTATTGCTTTTCAAGCTGATATTTACACACATCAAACTGATCAGCCAGCATGCAGCGCAGCGCTACAGCAAGCATGTGATGGTTTTAAAGTTTACCGAGATGCCATACGCGAGTTTGCGAGCACGGTGAAAAAGCCCGTTTTAGTGATCCACGGCGATACTGGCCCGTATTGTCAGCAGCCTTTAGCAAACAACTTAACAAGGCTTAATGTGCCAGGTGATTACATGGTCAGTGATATTGCTAAAGTCGCGCTGGCACAACAAAATGCCACTGTAACATGGCAGATCAGTAGCTTAAAAAGTGGTAAACCGCTTGAGCAACAGTGCCGTTAATGTTCGACCAAGCCAGCATCGCTTATTAGGTTGTTAAGTTCGTCTTGCAACTCAAATAGTTCAGGCTCAATATAACTTAAATCACAATCACCTTTTAATGCGGTTTCCAGTGCCTCTGCAAGCGCTTTTAACTTCGGAACACCCGTGTAGCAACAGGCACCGTGAAATTTATGAATAATACTTAGCACATGCTCACAATCTTGGTTATTGGTTGCTTCTTCAAGCAGACGTAAGGTTTCAGGCACACTCAGTAACAACATATTGAGCATTTCAAGCGCTAACTCGTTTTTGCCGCCGGCACGTTGTAAGGCTAAAGGCCAATCTAATGAGGTGCTGATAAATGGTGGCTCAAGAGTCACTAAATCATTACGACTTTTATCACGTCGCAGCGGTGATTGTGGGCTGTGGCTGTGATCACTAATAATTTGCTTCAGCATATCTTCATCAATAGGCTTAGTTAAATAACCTTTAAAGCCATCGGTGATCAGTTGCTCTTTTTCACCCGCTAAGGCATGTGCTGTGACTGCAATAATAGGCGTATCTTCGTTTAAGGATGATTCGAGGATCAGTTTACAGGCGGTAATACCGTCCATAATAGGCATTTGAATATCCATAAAGATAATGTCGTACTTATGGCTTTTGCTCAAGCTATAGGCTTGTGAGCCATTATGAGCGGTATCAATAGTTTCAATCTGTTCTTCTAGTAAAGTACAAATTAACTTTAAATTGGCGTCGTTATCATCAACCACTAATACTTTTAGCGGTAATAATTTTTCGTCATTTTCTTCAATATTATGCACGGGATGATCGAGTCGATACGGCGCGGCAAGCACTTCACAGAGTTTACGGTGATTAAGTGGTTTACTCAAACAGGCATCTGCACCACAGCCAATATACGCTTCGCGCATATTATGCGATACCGAATTAAGCATTAAGTACAGGTAGTCGGTCGATTCTCGGACTGCTTTGATATAGCTTTTTAATCGTTGCATTTCGTCAACAGCGGCCACGTGACCAATAATGCAAATATCGTAATTAAACTCTTTATTGAGCTCTTGTAAAAAGCTTTCTTGATCAAAGCATGCAGTAACTTGAGTTTGCCATTCGGTCAGCAACGAGAGTACGGCATGATGGGTATGCTCGTGCGGTTCTAGGTATAAAATACGCTTATTAACGAGGGATTTACTTGGCAGGTCGCTGGTATAGCTATGACTTGGCAATCTAAACACACTATTAAAGGTAAAACAGGTCCCACTACCCGGTGCTGAGTTTAAGGTGATCCGGCCACCCATATTTTCAACAATGTGTTTGGTGATGATAAGGCCTAACCCTGTGCCACCAAATTTACGGGTAATACTGGAATCAGCTTGGCCGAATGGAGTGAACAGAGCATCTTGTTTATCCATCGGGATACCGACACCTGTGTCCGTCACTGACACCAAAATAGAGGTACGTTCTTCATCAAGTAAACGATGGCCAACATCGATTTTGATTGCCCCTTTTTCGGTGAATTTAATGGCATTGCTGATCAGGTTGATCAGCACTTGTTTAAAGCGAGTTGGATCGCCAGTAATGTTATCTGGCACCTGCGCATTGATATAAATTGATAGCTCAAGCTGTTTCTCATGTGCGCTTGGGGCAAGTAAGGTTAGCACTTCATTGATGGTATCGCGCAGTTGAAACTGGATAGACTCAAGTTCCATGGCGCCAGCTTCAAGCTTAGAGAAATCTAAAATATCACTGATGATAGTCATTAAGCTATTTGCTGAGAGCTCAATGGTATCGAGGTAATCTTTTTGATGTTTATTCAGCGGTGTTTTATGTAATTGTCGGGTAAAGCCGATCACCCCATTAAGCGGCGTGCGCAGTTCGTGACTCATTTTTGCCAAAAAGTCAGACTTTACGCGGTTGGCATCTTGGGCATCGGTTTTAGCAATACTAAGCTGAATATTTTGTGTTTCGTATAGTTCTAATGATTCGCGTAAATCACTGGTTGCTTGATCAATGTGCTTTTGCATTTCATCTTTTTGCATCACCATAGTATCTGAAATGGTGTTAAGACCTTGGCGTAATAACTCAAACTCGCCCATCATTGGCGCGGTTAGGCCAGTTTCCCTTTTTCCTTCAATTAACCTATCGGTAGCGAGTACTAACTTATTTAACGGGTTCATAAACATGTGACTCAGCCTGATGGCTAGAATAGCGGCCAGTACTAAGGCCAAAATGATCACAATGCCGCTGACTAATAATGCTTGTTGTTGACCAATAATGGCTTGATCTTTATTGAGCTGGATAACCACAGTGCCAAGGGATGTTTGAAAGGCGGCGTTGTTCCACTGTGCATCTGGAGTAGAGTGATTGATGATTGGCGTGAAAAAAGTAATAAGCTGATTGCTGGTGACTACTTGCGTATTTTTACCTACTTGTAAGTGTTCAGTATGCATTAAATCATCAAAGTCACGGTGGTAATTACTGGTTAATACCAGTTCATTATGCTCGTCAAAAATGGCGATGGTTTTAATTGCTGGAGAATGTTTATTATGCGCGTGGCTGATCAAACGGTTAAGCAACTGCTTATTTTTTGCTAGTAATGGTTGTTCAATGGCGATTGAAAGTGGCTCAGAAATAGTGGTGCCTTGCTGATATAAAATTTCATCAAGCTCAATGTAACGATTTATTGTAAAATAGCCGCCAAGGAGTAATCCGATAATCACTGTGGGAATGAGTGTTAGCGTTAAAACTGAGTCGCGCAAACCAAGTTTAGTCATAAGTGAACGTTGTTATCATTATTAGTTAGTTAAAGAGTATATACTTATAAGCTAGTAATCAATCACCCTCGTAGAATCAATATTTAAGGTGTTGCCCGATGGCGCAGTTTTTCCAAGCAAAAAAGAAAACCCTTTCTGGGCAGTCGTTAACGTTAGCCATTACCGGCATGGATCATCAAGGTCGGGGCATTGCCAAACACAATAATAAAGTGTGCTTTGTCAGCGGGGCATTGACAGGCGAAACGGTTAAAGCCAAATTAACCGAAGATAAAGCCCGCTATAGTGCTGCTAAAACATTAAAAGTTGAACACCCGAGTGATGCCAGAGTAAAACCATTTTGCGAGTACTATCAACAATGTGGGGGTTGCCAACTGCAACACTTGCGTCTTGATCAGCAATTAGTTGAAAAGCAATTAGCGGTGAGCCAGTTGTTTGCCAAGTTCGCCAAGCTTGATGCAATGAACTGGCAAGCCCCGTTATTGAGCGAATCAACACATTACCGTCGCAGTGCGCGGTTAGCGGTGATGTTTGATAAAACCGCAAAAAAAATGCGTGTAGGCTATCGCGCGCAAGGCTCTAAACAAATAGTAAGCGTGCAACACTGCGCGGTATTAAGTGAAGCGTTTGCAGATATTTTCACTGTATTTGATGAACTGTTAAATCAATACAATGAACTTCGCAGTGTCAGCCATATACAATTATGTCAGGCGGATGAGCAAAATTTTGTGGTGATCCGCCATACTAAAACCATTAGTGATAAATTAAAAAGCACCATTGTAGAACTGGGATTAACCCATCAGTGGCAAATCATTTGGCAGGGTGAAACCCAACAAATTAACCATGACCACTTAGCGATGCCATTTTATCAGTTACCTGAACTTGGTTTAAAATTTGCTTTTGGCTTGGAGAACTTTATTCAAGTGAATGCGCAGGTTAATCAGGCTATGTTATCTCAAGCGGTTGATTGGCTTAACTTAAATGGGAATGAGCAAGTGCTCGACCTATTTTGCGGGATTGGTAACTTCTCGTTAGCGCTGGCAAACAACGCAAAAACGGTGGTTGGTGTCGAAGGAGTCGCTTCTGCGGTTGCAATGGCGACACAAAATGCGCAAACTAACCATATAGCCAATGCTCATTTTCATTGTTTTGATTTAACACAAAACATGCAGCATGCACCGTGGTTTAATAAAGAATTGGATATATTAGTACTCGATCCTTCACGTACTGGTGCCATAGCTATTTTAGAGCAACTGCCTCTTGAGCAATTTAAAACGATTTTATATGTTTCTTGCGATCCTGTGACTTTAGCCCGTGACAGCGCAATTATTACGCAAGCTGCATTTTCACTTGAAAAAATTGGGCTAATGAATATGTTCCCGCACACCGGGCATATTGAAACAATGGCGTTATTTCAAAGGAGGTAGAGCGCATTATGGTAGCTACTCGGCAATCACACCAGCACGACAAACCGGGTGATTTCAGCACACGACTTGGTTTACTGAACTTAACGCAAGAAAAATGCGAGTTATTAACTAAAGCGAACACCCTTTGCGCTGAGCTGCACAATCATCAGCAACAAAATATTGCCATGGAAATGGTCGAAATTTTGGTGGAAATGAACCTCGACGCAGATACCTTAGCGACAGCGTATATTACGCCATGCTTTTTAGCTGATCTGATTGATATTGAAAAAGTCACTGATGTGATGGGTAATCATGTGGCAACGCTATTAACAGGTGTTGCGCAAATGGCGACTATTAGCACTTTGGCTCATCAAGGCACCGGCACCGTTCAAGTTGATAACATACGGCGTATGTTATTAGCTATGGTTGAGGATGTACGTGCTGTTGTAATCAAACTAGCAGAGCAAGTATGTCATTTACGTGATGTTAAAAACGCCAGTGAAGAAGAGCGCGTTATTGCGGCAAAAGAAACCGCAGATATTTTTGCGCCACTTGCTAATCGTTTAGGGATTGGTCAATTAAAGTGGGAGCTGGAAGATTTAGCGTTTCGTTACCTACACCCAGATGTTTATAAGAATATTGCCAAGCAATTAGATGACAAACGACTCGGTCGTGAAGCCTATATGGTCGATATGGTTGAACAAGTTAAAAACAAACTTGCTCAAGCAGGTATCAAAGGTGAGGTCTATGGTCGGCCAAAACATATTTACAGCATTTATAAAAAAATGGCGCAAAAAAATTACGAGTTTGATCAGCTGTTTGATATTCGCGCCATGCGTATTGTCGTTGATGAACTGCAAGATTGTTACGGTGCGCTGGGCATTGTGCACACTAACTGGCGTCACCTGAATAAAGAATTTGATGATTATATTGCCACCCCTAAACAAAATGGCTACCAATCAATTCACACCGTAGTGTTTGGCCCAGAAGGCAAAACCGTTGAAATTCAAATTCGCACTCATGCCATGCACCAAGACGCCGAACTTGGTGTTGCTGCGCACTGGATGTATAAAGAAGGCGCGTTGCCAGGACGTGGTTCTGGTTACGAGCAAAAAATTAGCTGGTTGCGTAAATTATTGCAATGGCAAGAAGAAGTAGTTGATGGCAGCGATTTAGCCGAAGAGCTAAAAAATCAAGTGGTTGAAGATCGCGTTTATATTTTTACCCCGCGAGGCGATATTTTTGATTTGCCGCTGGGCGCAACGCCACTGGATTTTGCTTATTATATTCACTCGAATGTGGGGCATCGTTGTATTGGCGCCAAAGTATTTGGCAAAATAGTGCCATTTACCCATCAATTGCATACCGGTGATCAGGTTGAAATTTTAACCCAAAAACAACCTAACCCGAGTCGCGACTGGTTAAATCCATCACTGGGTTATATTAAATCATCTCGGGCTCGAGCGAAAATACACCATTGGTTTAAACAACTCGACCGTGATAAAAACCTCAGTGCTGGCAAAGAAATTCTTGATAATGAATTACAAAAACTCGATCTTACCTATAAGCATCTAGAACCGGCGATTTCGCGTTATAACTTTAAAGAGCTAGATGACTTAATGGTCGCAATTGGCGCAGGCGATGTGCGTTTAAATCAGCTGCTAAACTTTATAACGGACCGCTCTGATGACGAGCCGGTGATCCGCTTTAAAAACCCCACTAAAAGCAGTGGTGATAAAAACGGCATCGTGGTTGATGGGGTAGGCAGTTTAATGAGTCACGTGGCTAAGTGTTGCCGCCCAGTACCAGGCGAGCAGATCATCGGCTATATCACCCAAGGACGTGGTATTGCTGTGCACCGTGAGGATTGTGATTCATTTACCAATCTAAAGTCGCAGCACCCTGAACGGGTCGTCGCGGTTAGCTGGTCAGACGAAATTAACGGCTCTTACGCGTTGGCAATTAAAATTGAAGCCAGCGATAGAGCAGGGCTTATTCGCGACATCAGCTCAGTACTGGCAAATGAAAAGGTCAATGTGCTGAATCTGAATATGGAAACCGTGGACGACCGTCAATTAGCGCTATTTACTATGCAAGTTGAAGTGCATGATTTATCAAGCACCAATCGGCTATTATCCAAGTTGCATCAAATTGAAGGTGTACATGAAGCCAAGCGCAGCCACTAGAGAGTAGTATGAAACATCAAAATACATTAGCTGAGTTATTGGCGATTATGGTTAAGTTACGTGATCCCGATACCGGCTGTCCGTGGGATATAAAACAAGATTTTAAATCAATCGTGCCGCATACTTTAGAAGAAGCATACGAAGTTGCAGACTGCATAGAAAAAGGTGATTTTAGTGAGCTGCAGAACGAGCTAGGAGATTTGCTCTTTCAAGTGATTTTTTATGCGCAATTGGCTAACGAGCAAGGGTTATTTGATTTTAATGATGTAGTGGCAGGCCTTAATAGTAAGTTAGTGCGCCGTCACCCGCATGTATTTAGTGAGCAACAAGCCTTAACAGATCAACAACTCAGTGAGCAATACCAAGCGATAAAAGCGCAAGAGCGGGCAGCTAAGGTTGTGCCACATACCAGCTCATTGTGGCAGGATATACCCGCGAATTTACCTAGCTTGAGCAAAGCTAAAAAAATTCAGCAACGAGTTGCAGGGCTCGGCTTTGATTGGCCAAGTTATCATGGTGCATTAGATAAAGTGGCCGAAGAAGTTGATGAAGTAAAAGAAGCACTCGCGGTTGATCCGCATTCAGCGCACAGCGCCGAAGAAGTGGGCGATCTATTATTTGCGACGGTTAATGTGGCGCGGCATATTAAACGTGATCCAGAGCAGCTATTACGTGCCGCAAATGATAAATTTTCAGTACGTTTTGAAAAAGTTCAAGCATATTTAGCCGAGCGAGGGCAGTCACTGGATACTGCAACGCTCGAACAAATGGACGCCGCGTGGGAAGCGATAAAAAAGCCAGTGTAAATAAGGATAGACTCTGAGTGCATTTTTTGTGCAGAGAATTGCTAACTTTCACTGGATTGATGGCAGTGCCTTTGCTATAATTTCGCCCCGTCTTGATTCTATATTTTTCCTTTTAATTCCTGATATTCTAGGGTTCGCATGAGTACAAAATTTATCTTCGTTACCGGCGGGGTTGTTTCCTCGTTGGGTAAAGGTATTGCAGCAGCATCGTTGGCAGCTATATTAGAGGCCCGCGGTTTAAATGTTACCATTTTAAAGCTGGATCCTTACATCAACGTTGACCCAGGCACAATGAGCCCAATTCAACATGGTGAAGTATTTGTCACCGAAGACGGTGCTGAAACCGACCTTGATTTAGGTCACTATGAACGTTTCATCCGTACTAAAATGACAAGCCGTAACAACTTCACACAAGGTCGTGTATATGAAGATGTGCTGCGTCGTGAGCGTCGTGGTGAGTACCTTGGTGCAACAATTCAGGTAATTCCACATATTACCAACGATATTAAGCAACGTGTTTATGACGGTGCAGAAGGCCATGATGTGGCAATCGTTGAAATTGGTGGCACGGTTGGTGATATTGAGTCACAACCATTCTTAGAAGCAATTCGTCAGCTTGGCACAGAGATTGGCCGTGAGCGCGCATTGTTTATTCACTTAACGTTAGTGCCATTCTTAGGCCCTGCGGGTGAAGTGAAAACTAAACCAACTCAGCATTCTGTAAAAGAATTACGCTCAATTGGTATTCAGCCAGACATTCTTATCTGTCGTTCAGATCGTAAATTACCAAACAACGAACGTGCGAAGATTGCTCTTTTCACTAACGTTGAAGAAAAAGCAGTTATTTCATTACCAGATGTAGACAGCATTTACAAAATTCCTGCGCTGTTAAAATCGCAAGAGCTTGATAATTTTGTATGTCGTCGCTTCCACCTTGATTGCCCAGAAGCAGATTTAGTTGAATGGGAACAAGTGTTATACCAAGAGTCAAACCCAACGGGTGAAGTGACTATCGGTATGGTTGGTAAATACATTGAGTTACCAGATGCTTATAAATCTGTAAACGAAGCATTGAAACATGCCGGCCTTAAAAACCGTTTAACAGTTAATATTCAATATGTTGATTCGCAAGATTTAGAAAGTAAAGGCACTGAGCTACTTGCTAATCTTGATGCTATTTTAGTACCAGGCGGTTTTGGTGGTCGTGGTGTTGAAGGTAAAATTTTAGCCGCTCAATATGCTCGCGAAAACAAAGTACCTTACCTTGGTATCTGTTTAGGTATGCAAGTTGCGCTAATTGAGTATGCACGTAATGTTGCCGGCTTAACTGATGCAAATTCAACCGAATTTAATGCTAATTCGTCAAGCCCTGTGGTTGGTTTGATCACTGAATGGCTAGATGCGGAAGGTAACATTGAAACACGTAGCGAAAAATCTGATTTAGGTGGCACTATGCGTTTAGGCGCACAAAAATGTCATTTAACACCAGGCTCAAAAGTACGTGAAGTATATGGTAGTGATGAAATTGTTGAACGTCATCGTCATCGTTACGAAGTAAACAATAATTTTGTTGAGCAGCTTGAAAAAGCTGGCTTGAGTTTCACTGGTCTATCGGAAGATAAGAAACTAGTTGAGATCATCGAGAATAAAGATCACCCGTGGTTTATTGCGGCTCAATTCCATCCGGAATTCACCTCAACACCACGCGATGGTCATCCGTTGTTTGAAGGGTTTGTTGCCGCTGCGCATACTCATCAAAAAGCGTCATCGTAATGTGAATAAGCCGTGCTCTATGCACGGCTTATTTGTTTTTAAAGCCGACGGCATTAAGGATAATTAATAAAGTCGGAGTAGACTCACCATTTTGGGAAAAGAGGAATCAAGATGTCAAATATCGTAAAAGTGATCGGTCGCGAAATTATGGACTCGCGTGGTAACCCAACTGTCGAAGCTGATGTACATTTAGCTGACGGTTCTTGGGGTCGCGCTGCTGCACCATCGGGTGCATCAACAGGTACTCGCGAAGCACTAGAATTACGTGATGGTGATAAAGCACGTTATTTAGGTAAAGGTGTATTAAAGGCTGTTGGTTTTATTAATAATGAAATTAACAGTGCATTAGAAGGTCAAAGTGCGCTTGCGCAAAGCACGGTTGACCAAATTATGCTTGATTTAGATGGTACTGAAAACAAAGAAAAACTAGGTGCCAATGCAATCTTAGCTGTATCACTTGCAACAGCTAAAGCCGCTGCACAATCTAAAAAAGTAGAACTTTATGAGCACATTGCTGACCTAAACGGTACGCCAGGTGTTTATTCTATGCCGTTACCAATGATGAATATCATCAATGGTGGTGAGCATGCTGATAACTCTGTAGATATTCAAGAGTTTATGATCCAGCCAGTTGGCGCAGCTAACTTCCGTGAAGGCCTACGTATGGGCGCTGAAGTATTTCATAGCCTTGCCAAAGTACTTAAAGCAGACGGTCATTCAACAGCCGTTGGTGATGAAGGTGGCTTTGCACCAAACCTTGCTTCAAACGAAGCGGCACTTGCAGCAATTAAAGTTGCTGTTGCTAATGCAGGCTACGAGCTTGGTAAAGACATTACACTTGCTATGGACTGTGCTGCCTCTGAGTTTTATGACAAAGAAGCAAATATCTACGACCTTAAAGGCGAAGGTAAAAAGTTCACTTCTGAAGAGTTTAACTATTTCCTTAAAGATTTGACTGAGCAATACCCAATCGTATCGATTGAAGATGGTCTTGATGAGTCAGATTGGGATGGTTTTGCACACCAAACAAAATTACTTGGCGACAAGATCCAATTAGTGGGTGACGATTTATTCGTAACCAATACTAAGATCTTAAAGCGTGGTATCGACAACGGTATTGCTAACTCAATCTTAATTAAATTTAACCAAATTGGTTCACTAACTGAAACGTTAGCTGCAATCAAAATGGCTAAAGACGCTGGTTTTACGGTTGTTATCTCTCATCGCTCAGGCGAAACTGAAGATTCAACAATTGCCGATTTAGCAGTAGGTACTGCGGCAGGTCAAATTAAAACAGGTTCATTGAGCCGCTCTGATCGTGTAGCTAAGTATAACCAATTGCTTCGTATCGAAGAGCAATTAGGCGCTAAAGCACCGTACAACGGCTTAAAAGAAGTAAAAGGTCAGTAATTCTTTGCTAAGAATATGATTTAAACTTTAAAAAAATCCTCGCAACTGCGGGGATTTTTTGTTTTTGAAAAAGAATAGCAAGCGACGTATAGAAACCAATTACTACTATGAAGCGAAGAACAATTAGGCGCAAAAGCACCGCCATTACTTCAGTCTTAAAGAAGTAAAAGGTCAGTAATTCTTTGCTAAGAATATGATTTAAGCTTTTTAAAAATCCTCGCAAATGCGGGGATTTTTGTTTTAAGAACACGGTGGTTTGCTTGCGCGTTTTTCTGACGCTTGAGAAAATTACAGTTGAAACTGCTGTTTTAAAATCTCTGCGGTAAAGCTGGTTTTTAAATAAAAACCACGGGGTAGGGTTTTAATAATTTGCCCATTAGGGCCAATGGCGTCGGTGACGATACGGCTGTTAGCGGCTTTTGGGCGAATTTGCATCGCATCCCCTAAATGCCCTGAGATCTCATCAACACGACCCAGTGCAATCAGCTCCATTTGCTCTTCCCAGTCCCGTTGTAACTGCGCATCTTGCTCTGCTGAGGGTTGCCATAAAAAGCCACTGCCAATGGTTCGATCAAATGGCACAATGTCGCGCTCGCCTAATATGGGCAGCCACAAGACATGATTGAGCTTTTTGCGCACATTACTTTGCTGCCATGTCATACCGGTAACATTTAAAAGCGGTGTAACCGACACAAAAGTAGTCTCTAGCGGTTTACCTTTATATGAAATTGGTAAGGTTTTTAACTCTATGCCAAGTTCTTCAAAATCGGGCGTGGGTTTCGAGCCTGCTGTTGCCCCTAATGCATATTCAATCAATTGCCCGGTCCAGCCCTTTTCCTTTAATAAATGCTCCGGTGTTTTAAACTGATAATGACTTGCTAATTGGCCTAATGTCAGTCCTGCAATGTTGCTAACACGTTGCATTAATTCATTGATTGAATGTGGTTTTATCGGTTTCATAGGGGGTTATTTAGTTGTATAAATTCACTACTCATGATAGCAAAAGAGTTTAACCGTGGATATCTTTGCGTTTGGGTGTTTTTTGTTCAGTGATAGTTTGCTGTGTTTTTAGACACGGTGAAGTTTGCTGACTTTAGGCTTAATGTATTGAATTTAATGATTTTTAACTATTAAATTTGCAAAGCCTTTAAGCTATGTTGAAAACTTGTTGGGATAAATACAGAACTATGAACAATGTTATCCACAGAAACTGTGGAAAAGGCAAGTTATTAGATCTGCTATTGTGGATTTGTTTGCAAAATGAGCTGTATAAACTAAAGTTATGCACAAGCTGTGAGTAAGATGCGTAAAACTCTGAATATTGTTTGCCGTATTGCAGGTAATGTGGAACAATCATTAAAAATCGACTTACAAATGAGGCACTAAGGTGATTGATGCCGAAGGTTTTCGTGCCAATGTCGGAATTGTAATTTGCAATAATCAGGGACAGGTCTTTTGGGCCAGACGTTATGGTCAGCATTCTTGGCAATTTCCTCAAGGTGGTGTTGATAGTGGCGAAACAGCAGAGCAGACCATGTTCCGTGAATTACACGAAGAAGTCGGCTTGCGCCCTGAAGATGTAGAAATTGTCGCAAGTTC
Organism: Pseudoalteromonas sp. ASV78; assembly: GCF_047806705.1. Taxonomy (NCBI): domain Bacteria; kingdom Pseudomonadati; phylum Pseudomonadota; class Gammaproteobacteria; order Alteromonadales; family Pseudoalteromonadaceae; genus Pseudoalteromonas; species Pseudoalteromonas sp. ASV78. The sequence goes on from NZ_JBLOPA010000001.1 coordinate 70,306, forward strand.
AAAACATTGGTTACGTTATAAATTGCCCAAGCGTTTGATCCGCCGAGACTCTAGTCCGGTGTGTATTGGGCAAAAGCAAAAATGGTTTTTACTGAAACTGCGTTGTAAAGACGAAGATGTAAACTTACTGAAAACACATCATCCTGAGTTTGATGATTGGCGCTGGGTAAGTTATTGGTATCCGGTGAGGCAAGTTGTATCGTTTAAGCGCGATGTTTATCGTCGTGTTATGAAAGAATTTGCACCTTTTGCGATGCCTTTTAATAAACGTGAACAGCCTAAAGATACTTGGCGCCACAAAGGTAAATAATATAAAGGAGCAGTATTATGCTGGCTACACTCAGAGCTATTGCCGAGTCCGTTTCGCAACAAGCGAGTTTGGATAGTGCGCTAGCATGTTTTGTTGAAATGGTGAAAGATGCCATGAAAACTGAGTGCTGCTCCATTTATTTTGCTGATTACAGTCAAGATAATTTCGTATTAATGGCCACCAGAGGGCTAAACCCTGCTGCGGTTGGTAAATTTAGAATCGGTTTTACCGAAGGCCTTGTTGGCTTAGTTGCGCAACGAGAAGAGCCTATAAATATCGCCTTTGCCAAATCTCACCCGCGTTTTAAACTCTCACCTGAAGTTAACGAAGAAGGCTTCAACGCATTTTTGTCTGTACCTGTAGTTCATCAAAAAAAAGTGCTGGGCGTTATTGTTGTGCAACAAAAAATTGCCCGGGTATTTAGTCAAGATGAAGAGTCTTTCTTAATTACATTATCTGCGCAACTTGCGTCACAATTAGCGCATGCTGAAATTAAAGAAATACTACGCCAAGATGAATTCTCCCATCAAACCTCGGTGCTAAAAGGGGTTTCAAGTGCGCCAGGGATTGCGATAGGGCAGGCTTTTGTTATTCTGCCGAAACTTGATTTTAAGTCTATCGAATTAAAAAAAGACGAAAACGGCACTGAGCAGCGCCGCTTATTTACTCAAGCGGTAGCTGCTACACGCAAAGAATTTAATACTTTGTCGATGACGCTTAGCGATTCTATCCCTAAAGAAGCGTTGGCAGTGTTTGATGTGTATCAGCAATTACTCGACGCGAAAAGTTTAGGGCAAAATGTTGAAGCACAGCTGCAAGAAGGCTGGTGTGCAAAAAGTGCCTTGAAAATTGTCATTGAGCGCTTAATTTCGCAATTCAATGCTATGCAAGACCCTTATATCAAAGAGCGTGCGGTTGATGTGAAAGACATTGGCTTGCGCGTGTTGCATCATCTGGTTAATACTGAGCACGCAGTAAAAAGTTACCCCAAAGATACCGTACTTATCGCTAATACCTTAACCCCAGCAATGCTTGCAGAAGTACCCAAAGGGCACTTGGTCGGGGTGGTGAGTGTTAACGGTGCAGCTAATAGTCATGCGTCAATTTTAACTCGCGCCATGGGGATCCCGGCAATTTGGGGCATTGAAGATTTACCGCTGTTGCAGTTTGATGGTAAAGAAATGATTTTGGATGCCTATGCAGGGCGATTGTATATTTCGCCTTCGCAAATGCTACAAGCTGAATACTTACAACTACAGCATCAAGAAAGCCTACTGAATGATAAGTTTATGGCTGAGCAAGAGTGCGATGCGGTGACATTAGATGGCGAACATATTAGTTTGTTGCTCAATGCGGGTTTGGATCTCAATACCGAAAAAGCTAATACAAAAGTTTGTGATGGTGTTGGGCTATACCGAACTGAAGCTTGGTTTATGCAAAAAGGCCAGTTTCCATCACAGATAGAGCAAGAAAATTGGTACCGCGAAGTATTAGCCAGTTACCACCCTGAACCAGTAGTAATGCGCACACTCGATATAGGTGGTGATAAAGCATTGGATTACTTTGATATTACAGAAGAAAACCCATTTTTAGGCTGGCGGGGTATTCGTGTCACATTGGATCACCCCGAGATATTTTTAGATCAGCTCAAAGCCATGGTTAAAGCAAATATTGGCTTAGGTAATTTAAAAATTATGCTGCCAATGATAAGCGGTACCGAAGAAGTTGACGAATCGTTAGCATTGTTAGAACAAGCTTATTTTGAACTTGCAGAGCAATACCCAGAGCAAGCGATTGAACGCCCAGAGATTGGCGTTATGTTAGAAGTACCATCAAGTGTTTTTATGCTGCCAGAATGGGCTAAAAAAGTAGATTTTTGCTCTGTCGGGAGTAACGATTTAACGCAATATTTACTCGCAGTTGATCGCTCAAATGCCCGTGTTGCTGATTTATTTAATCCCTATCACCCAGCGGTATTACGGGTACTGCAAAAAGTTGCAAAAGAGTGCCAGCAACATGAAATGTCATTTAGTTTGTGTGGTGAGTTAGGTGGCGATCCAGAAGGTGCAATACTGCTAATTGCGATGGGTTATCGACGTTTGAGTATGAACTACTCATCATTAAGTAAAGTTAAGTGGGTGTTAAGGCGGTTAAAAGCCAGCGATATGGAAGCATTGTTGGCTGAGTGTTTAGCACAATCTACTGCAAAACAAGTGCTTAGGCTCACCCGTAACTTTATGATTGAACATCAATTGGGGGAATTATTTTATACCCCAAATCAGGCTTCTTAATAGTGCTGTAAAGATCCGATATAATCGATTAATATATGCATATAACATTTAAGATATAAGAGTTTGCTATGCATGATTTAGTCATACTGATCCTCAGCTGCGCGTTATTAGGTTGTGTGGTTGGATTTTTAGCAGGGTTATTAGGCATAGGTGGTGGCTTGATTATTGTGCCCGTGCTCAGTGCGTTATTAGTGAATTTTGATGTTGTGGCGGTTGATCATGTACTGGTTATTGCTATAGCCACCTCGCTTGCCTCTATTTTATTCACCTCCACGTCATCTGTATTAGCTCATCATAAAAACAACAATGTATCATGGGAAATTGCGCCTTGGGTTATGTCTGGCGTTGGGCTCGGCGCTTTGATCAGTGGCTTTGCGGCCAGTTTAATTCCTGAGCAATTATTACGCATTGTATTTGCTGTCAGTGTGGTGTTTATTGCTGCCCGTATGGTGTTGTCTGCGCGTAATAAACCAGCAGTAACTAAACCCATGCCAAGCGGTCCGATAATTGGCGCTATTAGTGCCGTGATGGGCGGATTATCAGGCTTGATTGGTATTGGTGGAGGGGCGCTGATTGTGCCATTACTGCATTATTTTTCGGTGGATATTAGAAAAGCGATAGGCTGCGCGGCCGCATGTGGCATTGTGATTGCGCTATTTGGCTCTGTTGGATACATCAGTGCGGGGTGGCAAGTTACCGATTTACAACACGGCTTTGCAGGTTTTGTGTATTTACCGGCATTATTAGGTATAGTAATAACTTCGTGGTTTATGGCGCCAGTTGGGGCTAAAGCAACGCATTATTTACCCGTTTCAACGATAAAAAAAGTGTTCGCGGTGTTACTGGTTATTATCGCGCTTCAAATGGTTTTTAGTTAAGGTTTAATTTATATGGCTCTTGAATTTCCAGAGATCGATCCGATCATATTTACAGTCGGTCCTCTCAGCGTACGTTGGTACGGTTTAATGTATTTAATTGGTTTTGCTTTTGCAATGTGGTGGGCAAATAGACAAGCAGCTAAACCAAACTCTGGTTGGACAAAAGAACAAGTCAGTGATTTACTTTTTTACGGCATGCTAGGAGTGATCCTTGGTGGGCGTATTGGTTATGTACTGTTTTATCAATTCAGTTATTTTTTAGAAAATCCATTGTATTTATTTAGAATCGACCAAGGTGGCATGTCATTCCATGGTGGCACATTGGGTGTGATCAGCGCCATTTGTATTTTTGCTTGGACCCGTAAAAAGCAATTATTGGCAGTAGGCGATTTTGTTGCACCACTAGTACCCGTTGGATTATTGGCGGGGCGTATAGGCAACTTTATTAACGGCGAATTATGGGGGCGAACTACCGATGTGCCTTGGGGCATCGTGTTTCCTACCGGCGGACCGCTTGCACGTCACCCATCACAATTATATGAAGCGTTTTTAGAAGGCCTAGTACTGTTTATTATTTTATATGTATTTACTAAAAAGCCACGCCCTGCTGGCAGTGTTGGTGGATTATTTTTACTCGGTTATGGCGTATTTAGATTCTGCGTTGAATATGTACGTGAGCCTGATGCTCATTTAGGCTTATTTGGCGGTTTTATTTCGATGGGGCAAATATTGTCATTGCCAATGGTCATCGCAGGCCTAGGTTTGATAATATGGGCGTACAAAAAGCCACAGTCTGCTGTTGCAAGTAAAGCATAAAAAAGAAGCTAAAAATGAAACAATATTTAGAGTTATGTCAGCGCATTGTTGATGAAGGTGTATGGGTTGAGAATAAACGCACAGCAACGCGTTGTTTAACGGTAATTAATGCTGAACTTGAGTACGACGTTGCGAATAATAAGTTCCCAATGATCACCACCCGAAAAAGTTATTACAAAGCGGCCATCGCTGAGCTGTTAGGTTACTTACGTGGTTATAATAGCGCAGCACAATTTCGCGAAATAGGTTGTATGACATGGGATGCTAATGCCAATGAAAATCAAGCATGGCTAAATAATCCAAACCGTAAAGGTGAGGATGATATGGGTCGTGTCTATGGTGTACAAGCGCGAGATTGGCAACGCCCAGATGGCACGCCTTTAGATCAGTTAAAAAAGGTGATTGAAAACCTAAAAAATGGTGTGGATGACCGAGGTGAGATCATCACTTTTTACAATCCAGGTGAATTTGATTTAGGCTGCTTGCGCCCATGCATGCATACACATACATTTTCATTACTTGGCGATACACTTTATCTAACTTCTTATCAGCGTAGTTGTGATGTACCGCTTGGCCTGAATTTCAATCAAATTCAGTGTTTTGTATTACTCGCGTTAGTTGCGCAGATCACCGGACACAAAGCGGGCAAGGCTTACCATAAAATTGTTAATGCACATATTTATGAGAACCAACTGGAATTAATGCGCGATGTGCAGTTACAACGTGAGCCATTTGCATCACCAACGCTTACGATTAATCCAAAAATTAAATCACTCGAAGACATTGAAACTTGGGTCACCCGCGATGACTTTGAGGTGCATGGCTATCAATGTCACGATGCAATTAAATATCCGTTTTCAGTGTAATAATTAATAAGCATCATAGTTTTAAGGAGAGAATAATGAAAGCAGTGATCCCAGTCGCAGGGCTTGGCACCCGTATGTTGCCAGCTACTAAAGCTATTCCAAAAGAGATGTTACCTGTTGTAGATAAACCCTTGATTCAATATGTAGTTAATGAAGCGGTTGCTGCGGGTATTAAAGAAATTGTATTAGTAACTCACTCGAGTAAAAATTCAATCGAAAACCATTTTGATACCAGTTTTGAGCTAGAAGCAACGCTAGAGAAACGGGTAAAGCGTCAATTACTTGCTGAAGTACAAGCGATATGTCCAAAAGACGTCACTATCATCCATGTTCGCCAAGGTGAAGCAAAGGGGTTAGGCCATGCGATTAACTGCGCTGCACCTATTATCGGCAATGAACCGTTTGTGGTAATTTTACCTGATGTGATTATTGATGACGTTGAAAGCGACCTAAGCAAAGATAACCTTGCAGAAATGATCGCGCGTTTTAACACAACCGCACACAGCCAAATTATGGTTGAGCCAGTACCAATGCAAGATGTTGATAAGTTTGGTGTGGTTGATTTAGGTGACGCTACACTTGAGCAAGGGCAGAGTGCGCCAATTAAGAATATGGTCGAAAAGCCACCCATTGCTACTGCACCATCAAATTTAGCGGTAGTAGGGCGTTACGTTTTAAGTAAAAATATTTGGCCATTACTTGCGAAAACCCCTGCAGGTGCAGGTGATGAAATTCAACTTACCGACGCTATTGCCATGTTGATGGAAAAAGAAGCTGTTGATGCATACGCCATCAAAGGACGTAGTCACGACTGTGGCAGCAAGTTGGGCTACTTAAAAGCGACCATTGAATTTGCACTGCGCCGTGATGAATTTAAAGATGAGCTTAGTGATTTTATTAAAACCTTAGTTTAAGGTTTAAGTTCATTATAAAAAGTGTCTAAGAGGCACTTTTTTATTGCCTGAATTTTAGTAAGAATATGACTTACCGAATATTTATTTGTCGATATTTCGTTTCCTTTTAGCAAAACAGCTGTAACTGGCACTTACTTTGCTTACAATACCGCATTGTTTATTTCGTGATGCTAACAGATGATGTGTTTTAAAAAACAAACTTGGTTGCCACTGGCAGTGTTAGTTGCAACTATCAGCCTTAACGGGTGTAGTAGCAGCTCCGCTGCAAAACAACCCGCATTAATATCAGATCAACAAGTCAAAGAGTATGTACAGCAATGGCACTCGCAACAAGAGAGCATTACTCGTCTAGCTGCGATGGAGGAAGATCTGCAATTGTTAATTATGGCGCTTTCATCAGATACAGAAATAGCTGAAAACCCAGCAGCGTTGCGTCAAAATGATGTTGCAGTTGTACATAGCAGCGATGATCCGCAACTATCTCAACTCAATAACGCAGCAAATCAACAAACTCAAGCACCCGCAAACAATTATCAGCCACATTTAACTGATCCCTTACCTGGGGCACAACTTGGCCTGTATTTAAAACCGCAGAGAGTGAGGACGCAAATAGTAAGGTTACAGCAACAATATCCGCAGGCATTTAGCCAATTAAATTTTGTAATGACAGAGCGTCAAAATAAAGGCGTTACCTTGTATGGACTCCGTGTTGGACCGTTTCAAAACTATACCGAAGCCAATGTTTTTTGTTCATTAGCACAAAATTTAGGCCAAAAATGCCTGAGTGCGCCATTTGTTGGCCAGCCTTTGTAATGAAGTAAGTTATTTATCTGATTTTTCAGTCATTAAGCTTAAAGTAATTGTTCTAAGTGTCGATAATAATTATGATGGGGCCAAATACGGTAATACCCCAATTCTTATAAGGATTTAATATGAAACGATCTCTTGCTATTATTAGCGCTTTTTCTTTAATTCACTCTTTTCCTACATTAGCGACAAGCGCTGACTTTTCTGCAACAGTTAAAGTACAAAACACTGTTGTTTTAAGTAAGGGAGAAGATCTTAGTTTTGGTACTATACGTGCTGTAGCACAGGATGATGGCGCTCAAGTTGCAACCCTGACAATTAACCCCAACCCTAATGCAGCAATTAAAACTACTAAAACTGATGCTGGTGATGCTTTAATTTCAGTCATTGAAGAAGGTTCTCCTGCTACTTTTACTGTGTCAGATGTAGTACCTAATGCGATACTTACTATTACTAAACCTGGGGCAGGAAGGCTTGAATCTGCATCAAAAGGAGCGGGTGAGCCGCAATTCTCGATTGATGATTGGACCTTCTTTATCACTAGTGGACCAAATATAAACACGCCTTATGACGATTTAACAGCAAAATTAATTGCCAGTGAAGACGGTGAAGTTGAATTTGCTATTGGTGCCACATTGTCTACAGATAACTTAGCAACAACTGTACCTTACAAAGATGTTGAATATACAGGTACTTTCCAAATCGAAGTAGCTTATTAAATCGTTTCTAGTGCGACTTTTACCTTATGCAGTGGCTGTAAGTGCTTTAATTTATAGCCCGTATAATTTTGCCAATTCGATTGTCCAGCAACATCTTGATTTTGGCACTTTGGTGATCCCTAGCAATAGTAACATCAGCTCTGTGATTATTAAGGCTGACGCTGAGATAAATACAATAGGTCGTATTTATGTGCTAGAAAAAGGCCAACCGGCTGAGCTATTGCTGACTGATTTTCCTGTGCATACACAGCTAACCATGCAATTAGTTAACTCTGTAACAGTGCAGCACAACGCACAGGGTAGCAGCAGCGCCGATTTTGAAGTACGTCTTAATGGCTTTCCAAAATCCACCATAACTGATGATTTAGGTGAAGCGAAAGTATTTATTGGCGGCACATTGATAACAAAACCTAGCAGTAAAAGCTATTCAGATGGCGACTACTCCTCCACTACTAACCTAGAAATTTCGATTGACTACTAAGGACTGTCATGTTCAATAAATTAACAGTGATGTGTGTGCTGCTAACAGCATTTTTTAGCCAAATGGCCTTGGCAAACTTATTGATTTCACCGACCCGTGTTACCTTTGATGAACGTCAGCGCAGTGCCAAAGTAACAGTGATCAACAACTCTGATGAACAGCGTACTTATCGTGTTATATGGAGTGAAAAGCAAGCTTTATCGGGTGGAGGTTATAATAACTTAGCGCAAGTAACAGCAAACAGTTTATCGCCAATGACGCGTTTATCTCCTAAGCAAGTGACCTTAGCACCTGGTGAAAAACAAACCGTTAAAATTGCGATTCGAAAGCCAAAAGGTTTACAGCCTGGCGAATATCGTTCGCACTTATTATTTCAAGCTTTACCTAATGAGAATAAAGAGCAAAAATCAGGAATACAGATCAATATGATTATGAGCTTTAGTATTCCAGTTATTTATCGTGAACAGCCAGAACAACCTAAGGTTACGATCACTCAGGCAAATATTATAAAAAATGCCAATCAGACCAAACCACAAATTCAAGTGCAACTGCAACGACATAACAACTTTAGTAGTTATGGAAAACTCAGCGCTTATATAAAAACTGCGTCCGGTGAACAAGAAAAGATAGCTGAAATTAGCAATTTAAGTGTTTACCCTGAAGTCGATACAGTCACAGCAACGCTTAGCTTATTTAAAGACAAGCAGCTTCCTAAAAACGCGGAGTTGCTACTTGATTATCAAGGTACTGCGGAATATAAAGCGATTGATTTCGCTTCTTATACGCTAGCTATCGGGGAATAACGTTAAGCGCTATTAAGTCATGAAAATGATCCGTATGCTTGCCATTGGGGTGCTACTTTTCAGCCCAATGAGCCTTGCCAGTAGTGTGCAGACGAATGACGTTCTGCGCACTATTAAAGCTATTCAAGCTAAATTAAATCAAGCTCCCTCACAAACAGATGCGCAGCAACAGCCTACCGTGCAAAATGAGTTCGGTCAGAGCATAGTACAACGTATCGCCACCGGTGAGTTTTTACTCTTTTCGCTGCACCTTAATGATGAATATCTTGGTGAAGCGTTTGCGATAAAAAGCGAACAAGGCGTGTTATTGGGTTTATCGGGGTTAGTCGAAATATTACAACTGGCTATTAATGTTGATGTTGCAAATGGCACTGCTGCAGGTTGGTTTATCAATGAAGCAAACTTATTTGCACTGAGTGCCACTGAACCTGCAAACTTAATTGCTAATAATCAAATGGTTACACTCTCTGCGCAGCAACTGCTCATTGATGATGATATTTATATTGATGCGGCTATTTTACAGCGCGCCTTCTCTGTCTCTATTACCCCTGATTATGCGAATTTAACGCTAGAGCTTACAACGGAACAATTATTTCCTGTTGCTGCGCAACAACAAAGGCAAAAGCGATTGTTTAACAACCAGCGCAAAGGGGATAATCAACCTACACAACCTTGGAAGGCCAGCCCTTATCAGGCGGTTTCAATGCCAGTGGCCGATTTACAGCTAAACTATCGTCGAGATAATGACAGCAGTCGGACAAGTTATTCATTACTAGGCGCACAAGATTTTGCGTATCTTTCTGCTGAATACTTTTTAGCAGGACGTGAACAAGATTTATTGAGCGACTCACGGCTGACATTCTCTAAACAAGATGTGAATAACAACTTACTCGGTGCTTTTGCAGCCAGCGAACTGGAATTTGGTGATATCACTGCAACGCAAATAGGTAGTCGTTATAACGGTCAGTATGGTCGGGGTTTTAAGTTTTCAAATTATCAGTTAGATCGAAAAATAGATAACAATCGGATTAACCTCACCGGGGCCATTCAGCCCGGCTGGGACGTTGAGCTTTATCGTAATGGCATTTTAATTGAACAACAGTTAAGCCTCGCGGATGGTCGTTATATATTTGATAGTATTGATTTACTGTATGGTGAAAATAACTTTGAGTTGATCTTTTATGGTCCGCAAGGGCAAGTTGAACGCAAAACAGAATATTACTTTATTGACGGTAATCAATTGGCGCAAGGAGAAGCTGCATACGAAATATCGGTATCAGAGCAAGGTAAACAATTACTAGGAAGTGAAAGTAATACACAACAAAGTGGCTGGTTAGCGGCAGGGCGATACGAACGTGGCCTGACCGATAATATTGCCATTTACACTGGTGCTATGGCGCAAAAACGCGAAGACGATGAGTTTTATCAATTTGCGTTTGGTAGCAATATTAACCTGTTTGAAAGACTGTTGGTTAATTTAGACTACGAGCAAAATAACCAGCAACAAAATGAATTAGAGCTTACAGCAAGAACCCAATTAGCGGAGCAATCACTGCTTTTTAGCGTCACTGATCGCTCGGATCAACAACAAGACTTGCAAAGTTATCAATTCGATATGTCGGGTGAGCTGATGCAAAATCGTTATGGTCGGCTTAATTATCAAAACAACTTTTTATTACAGCATTCAAGCTCAGGCCGCGACCTAAAACAAGCCTATAATCGTTTTAATTATAGTTATTCAGGCTTCTCTGTGAACAATTTATTGCAATGGCAAAATGTAAATGAGCAAAGTAAAGTATATGGCGCAACCCGTGTGCAAGGACGAATAGGGCGTTTATATAGTCGTTTTGGTTTTGATTATTTACTCTCGCCAGACAGTGATATTTTAAGTTACCAAGCTGAATTTAATCGCAGTATTACTGCAAAGTTACAAGCCGAGCTCACACTTAAAAATACCCTTAATGAGAATATCCAATCAGCGGACTTGGGCCTTAATTGGCAAAATGATGATTTTAATTTAAGCAGCACCATTAACTACGACAGTAATGATAATTGGCTTGTTAGTTTATATAGCCGCTTTAGTTTTGGTTATGACGCTGAAAATAACCGTACTTTTATGTCAAATCGTAGCTTAACGAGTACCGGTAGTTTACTGGTTAAAGTATTTTTAGATCAAAATAACAACGGCATTATGGATCCTGACGAACAAGGCGTCGCAGGAATAAAAGTAAAAGGGCTGCAAAATTATCGCCAAGCAATAACCGATGAAAATGGCATTGCATTGTTAACCTCAATGCCAGCTAATCGCACCACAGATATTGTGCTCGATAGAGACAGCTTCCCCGATCCTTTTTTCGTGCCTGCCCACGATGGTTTTTCAATCACGCCAAGAGCAGGGTTTATTGAATACATGGATTATCCGCTCAATAATGCCAGTGAAATTGAAGGCGTGGTATATAAACAACAAGGTGAACATACACAAATTCAGCCTTATGCAAAAATAACCTTATTAGATCAAAACGATAAAGAAGTTGCCAACACCCAAGCGGCTTATGATGGCTACTATTTGTTTACCGATTTACGGCCAGGGCAGTACCGTGCTGTGGTTGACGATAGCTTCAAAAAACGTAAAGCATTAAAAAACACCCAGCAAGTAACTGTTGATTTATCAGCAACAGGGGATGTGTTGGTTGGGGTTGATTTTACTTTAAAATCACTCGAAGAGGTATCGGGGACTATTGTTAATGCGGGAAATTTTTCATCGTTAATGATGTTAAAAGCATACTTACGTTTGATCAGCCCACGCTTAAAATTACAACAGCAAGACGTGTTTTATATTCATGATCAACAGCAAAGTAAGTACATACTCGCCTTAGGATACGCTGAGCAGGCTCAGCCTGAGTTTGCGGATCTTTGTCAGTCATTAATACAACAGGGGTTGCAGTGTGATATCGAACAACGAACCATACTTCATTAAAGGAATAGTAATGAATATCAAACAATCGTTTAGTGTAATTCAATCAGCCGTATTAATAGTGAGTTTAAGTATACTATCTGGCTGTAGCAGCACGATGAATAGCGCGCAAAAAAGTACCCGCAACACGGCTGAAACTAATCATCAACCCTATGTGCAGATCACGCAACAAGAGTTGCAGCAACTGCAAACCAGCTCTGCACAGTGGCAAGCGATTAAACCGGATCTTGAGCGGTTATTACTGATAGAAAGTGATTTGAAGCTATTGATCACACAGTTAACCGCAATAGCAAATGAAGAAGCAAGCCAAAGCAGCCCACAGCCACAACAAGTATCATCAGCAAAACCCGCGGATACTACTTCAGTGCTGCCTAGCGATACTAAGAATGCGTTGTTTGCTCTGCAAATCATTGCGGTCACGCAACAATCGCAATTAGCCCCAAGCTGGCAAGCAATTCAACAAAAAGCACCGAGTTTATTGTCAGATAAATTTATCACTAATGTCGAAACTGCTCAGGTAAAAGGCATGACTTACTACCGCTTAAAAATCGGGGCTTATCAATATCAAAAAAACGCCCAAGCTGATTGTGATAAATTAAAGCTACAACAGCTCAACTGCATGGTGACTCACTACACAGATCACCCAGTAAAATTATAAATAGGCATAATACTTGCTTTGTTATTGCCATGTTTAGTGAGGATGGCAATTATGCGCCTTTTGTTATGTTTATTATTGCTGAGTCTAACTGCGTGTAGTTTAACGCAAGAAAAACCGCCAGCACCAAGTACCAACGCGCCAAAAGCGACAATGGCACCTTATACTGTGCAGCAATATGTGGGTGATTTGAGTAGTCAATTGAGCCATGTACAAGGGCCATTTAAAAGCTCTGCACGGATTGCCGTTACTAGCTTTTACTTAGCCAACGCGCTAGACAGCGAACTAGCACAAGGGCAAGGCGCCGGGCTTAGTCAGCAAATTCAAGAAAGCTTACTGACCCAGTTTACTCAGCTTGGTTATCACATTATCGAATACCGACTTGAAAATCATCTTAATCTTGCCAGCAATGCCGACGGCATGTTAAGTCGTGATATTAGTAAATTACGTCAACGTCAGAATATTGACTTTGTCATCACGGGTACGCTAACACGGCAACAACATGCCTATATAGTGAATGCCCGCATGGTAAATACGCAAGATAGCCGCGTTGTATCTGCCGCCAGTACAGAAATCCCTATCAATGTGATGTGGGGCGATGAAAAAATACAGCAGCGCGACGGTTATATTTACCGCAGCGAATACTAATTAGGAGCTCTCATGAAACGCTTAATATTAACTTTATGTTTGCCACTGGGTTTTGGTTGCGCACAAATGATGGAACCAGGAAAAACAACACAACGAACAGATAATTCTCCGCAATTGGTTGATGATCAAAGAATGGTTGCAGCCCCTGGGCAAACGAATTCGTTGTATCAAAGTAATACCGCGGTGATCAATGATAGTAGTCAGGTCAGTGTACCAACGCGTAAAAATATTAATCATTACGTACGTGGCATAATGCAAGATATGGCAGAAAACCTACAGTACGTGAACAGTAAAACGCCACTTGCCGTATCGAGCTTTATCTTTTTGGACGACAACTACAACGATGGTACTTTACTTGGTAATCAAATTGCCGAAAGCTTTATGCACGAGCTGCACAATTTTGGTGTGCCGGTGATTGATTTTAAAACCACCGACTTTATGCGAGTCACGCCAACCGGTGACTTTGTATTTAGCCGCGATTATTTAGAGCTTAACCAAGACCAAAATTTTAACTACGTGCTTGCCGGTACTATGGTAAATCACCAAGGTGGTGTACTCGTTAATGCCCGTATTATTGGCTTAGCAAGCAAAGCTGTGGTTGGCTCTGCACAAGGGTTTATTCCGCAATCAGTGATTGATGCACTCGACAGCAGCTATCGCACTGATGGCGTAATGCTAAAACAAGCGAGTAAGTGAGGCCGATGATGAGTAAGTTAACCCATAGCGCTAAGTTACTAACCGTAGGGGGGGTGATCAGCATCCTCAGTGCATGCAGTATGACCAATGATACGACTGAGCCAGTTCAAAGCACGACTAGCCGATATGACCTTACTCAAATGCTAAAACAAGTACAAATGAACAGCGCCGAGCCGCTTGAGAACTCAGCGCAATTTAGTCCTAACAAGCATCATAAAACACTGGTTAATTATGTAGAGCAAATGGCGTTAGACTTAGTCGACACAATGCAAACAGAGCTTGATACCTCGATTGCCGTTACTTCATTTGTAGATTTAGATGCCACCCTTAATAACAGCAACCAATTAGGCAACCAGTTATCAGAGAGTTTTATTCATCAACTACAAAAATTTGGTTATGGCATTGTTGACTTTAAAACCACCGACCACATCGCCATGAATGCCCGTGGTGACTTTGTGTTTTCTCGTGATATAGAGCAACTCGCAAATCAACGCATCGCCAGCCATGTGTTATCAGGCACCTTGATTTATCGCAGCAACGGTGTTGAAGTAAACGCCCGTATTATCGACATCACCAGCAAACGCGTTATCGCCAGCAGCAATAAAACCCTGCCATATTACGTGCTCAACAACGCCGATATCCACCTACAGAGCGCAAGTATTAACTAAGGCCGTATTAAGTCCATTTAACTGCTTGATTGTAAATAGGATAAACCGTTATAATTTCTTATCAGCTATCAGCTATCAGCTATCAGCTATCAGCTATCAGCTATCAGCAGCTCGAAGCTCGAAGCTCGAATGTGGCCTCTTAGTTAAATGGATATAACGGCCCCCTCCTAAGGGGCAGTTACAGGTTCGATTCCTGTAGGGGCTACCAATAAAATCAATAAGTTACGGTTTTATTTCCATTCTTTTTATTTTCTGTGTAGCACATGTGTAGCACTGTAATCTTTAATTATTATTAAGTTATGCTCAATTTCTGCAATCAATATACAATTATTAAATAGATCTTGAGTTGTCTTTTTGTACTTACTGTAAGAATGCTAGAGGTTCTATTATATCTATTGCATTTCTTTAACGAACCTAGAAGCGGATTGAGCTTTTATATCACCCCAAGGCATAGTTCTTTTGTTTGGATAAGAAACATATAACCATCGTTTTGCTCTTGTGACAGCAACGAATGCATTATTTCTTTCCTCAGATATATCGCTTTCTGAGCGAGCTCTATAATCGGGGAACACCCCTTCACACATTCCCATCAAAAAGACGATATCTTTTTCTAAACCTTTCATAGTGTGCACGGTGCTTAAAGTTAGTCCTTTGTTGTCAATTTTATTATTTATTTGACCGAGAGCGAGGGCATTCCTAAATGCTTTCAATGAATCGCCAATTCCCTTCGTTTTAAATTTTAACCACAAATATTTAAAATCGTTTAATTCTGAAATGCTCATTTCTAGTTCTGATTTATCATTATCATCTGTAGCTTTAGATGCAATTTCTTTGAGGGCTTTATCGAATTTCGAAATGAACTTCATCATATTGGGCTCTTCTAAAGACAGCTCGTTTAGCTCTTTCAATAGGAGAGATTGAACATCAGGGAATTTTATATCAAGGCTTTTGTCAATAAACTCGACCACTCTAGCAACTGATTTTCACTTCCCCAAACTTTGGGAGGAGCTATATTAAGGAGTTTGCATAGCTTTTTTCCGTCTACCCAGTCTTTAGGGGTTAACTTTACTCTTAAAGCATAGTCTAATACTTTTCCAAACATGGAGTTAGGCTCAGCTAACCTCTCTCCTTTTTTTAAAGAATATTCTATATTTTCACGAGATAAAATTTCTTCTAATGCTGAAAACACAAAGCGATTCCGAGCTATGACAACCATATGCTCTAAAGAAATGTCTCCTTCTATTTCATCATGTTTCTTCATTTCTATTAAATATTTAATTTGGTTAATTATCCAAAGAGCCTCAGTATATTCATCCTCAAAGCTATTAAAATTGACGCCTCCTTCAAGTGCTGCATTATGCACTTCTTGTGAATTTGGCTTTAATTTGTTAGCAACACTAATTATAGCTTTTGTACTTCTATAGTTTTCTTTTAATTCAAATTTTACTGGGGCAAAATCTGACACAAAGCTAGAACAGAGATAGTCAGAAGATGAACTATTAAATCCGTAAATCATTTGATGGGGATCTCCAACCATCAATAAGCTTTTTACAGAGTTCCCGCAAAACACCTTAATAAATTCATATTGAGCTTTGTTTAAATCTTGGGCTTCATCTACACAAACAAACTTATATTTAGTTCTGTATATATTTGCAATCCAATCAAAGTTTAGAAGTAATTGATGCCCATAATATAAAATATCGTCGTAATCTATACCGCCGCTATTTAGGAGAGCTGATTGGTAATCTTGGTATATTTTCCAAATCCTTGCCTGACTAGGGAACTTTGAAATAGCTTCATCTTCAGTTAGGAACTCTCTTTTAATGCTTGAAAATGCATCCATATACCTTTGCATCACAGCTTGTCTATTTCTATTTTCTTTAAAATCTGATACGTCCAAGTATTCATCGATATTTACACCATCTTCACGAAGAGATTGTAAAAATATTTCCATTCTATCTTTATCTCGATCATATATATTTAATTCTTCAGGTAATCCAATAGTATGTCCATATTGCTCTATGATATTCTGGGATAATGAATGAATAGTGGTAATCCATGTACGCTTTTCTGCTTCTTCGGAGTCAGAAAGACGTTCAGCCATTTCCTCAGCAGCTTTATTTGTAAAAGTCAGAGAAATTACTCTATCTTTTTTGGTGTGAGCTAATATAAAACGAACCCTTTCAGTTAAAACTCTTGTCTTTCCTGAGCCAGCAGAAGCTAACACTTGAATATTACTTTCTAGAGAAGTTTCTACAATAGCTGTTTGATTAGCTGATAAAGGTATCATATTTAGATTTCCGTCTTAATTTGTTCGAAAATTTTGATAATTTTTGGAGGTAAGTCTTCTATTGTTAACATACATAGCTCTTCAGCTACTGCTTTTGCATAAGTTGGCTTTTTAGAGCTTAAGATTTCTAATATAGCTCTTTTTTCACCATCAGCTGTATTGTAGTCTCTTGTAGGGGATTCAAGAATAGCTTGATTGCATGTAACACAATTTGGTACGTTTTTTCGTACTGCTCTAGTTGGAGTTCCTTGTTTCTCAGAGATCCAAGTTTTAATTTTTTCATCACCTTCTGTTTTCGATATGGCGTCTTTAATTAATTTTTCAAACCCGTTATTAAGCAAATATCCCTCAAAGTTTGTACCATCTAAAATGGTAATGTTAGGGCTATTATGCAAATCAGTTTCACCGAAAAACTCTTCATATGCATATTTTAATTTTTGTACAATATTCGGTTCACCATCGCTGAAAATAAATACTGGAATATTAAAGTCTCTTGCTAACCTTAAAAAAGGTTTGTATTTAGCTCCAGAACCTCCAACACCAATAAAGTTTATACCTAATGAAAAAGGCTCTTCACCAAAATACTTTTGAAATAACATTGGTAGAACTTGTTCTTCAGTCTCGCCTTCTGAGAGAACGATGGCTCTAGAGAATAATAGTTCTCCTCTAGAATGTATTACCTCTCGTTGTAATTTCCGTTTATCTTCAGCACTAATATGGTAATCCACCCATTTTTAATGGAGGCTAGCTGTAGAATTTTCGTTGTTTAACTTTTCCAGTTTTTGTATTGGTGTTATGCCACCTATGCCCATGTTAGGGCGTTCATTATTGTAAGTCCATAACCAATCGGTAGCTCTGTCTTGTAACTCACTAATGTCACTGTAAATATAATGACTTAGCCAGTCATAACGAACTGTTCGATTAAAGCGCTCTATATACGCATTTTGCTGTGGATTACCAGGTTGAATAAATCGTAATTCGATCTCATTATTCAATGCCCATTGAGCGAGTTTATGGCTAATATATTCTGGGCCATTATCACACCTGATGGCTTTAGGTTTACCGCGCCACTCTATAATTTGATTTAACGAGCGGAGCACACGCTCAGCAGGCAGTGATAAATCAGCATCAATAGTCAGTCCTTCGCGATTAAAGTCATCTATTACATTAAATAAACGACACGCTCTGCCATCCGCTAGTTGGTCATGCATAAAATCCATTGACCAGCATTCATTAATGGTTTCTGGTACAGCCAATGGCTCAGGTTTGTCTCTCTTTAAGCGTTTCCTAGGCTTTATTCGCAAGTTTAACTCAAGCTCACGGTAAATGCGGTAAACTCGTTTGTGATTCCATTTATATCGTTTTACATTGCGAAAATATAAAAAGCATAGCCCAAAGCCCCAATTGCGCTTTGATTCAGTCAAATCGAGTAACAGCTCTGCTATTTTTAAGTTTTCATTTTTTAATGTCGACGTATAGCGATAACACGTTTCACTGATCATGAAAGTGCGACAGGCTAAGGCAATACTCATTTTATTTGTACTAACGACTTCATGTGCCAATATCTTGCGCTCAGAAGCCTTCACCACTTTTTTGCCATAGCCTCTTGAATGACCTCGGATTTAAGTCGCTCTTCAGCATACATTTTCTTCAAACGACGGTTTTCATCTTCAAGTTCTTTCATTCTCGTCATTAAAGAGGCATCCATACCGCCGTATTTTGCGCGCCATTTATAAAAGGTTGAGTTACCCATACCATGTTCACGGCATAGCTCAGGGATCGGGACACCACTTTCGGCTTGCTTCAAAATAGCGAGGATCTGACTGTCTGTAAAATGTGCTTTTTTCATAATTTTCTCCTGTGTTTACAATAAGAGAAAATTCTACGTTTGACACCCATTATTTTTCGGGGGGATTACCATATTATTACTCAGTTGTCTAACTTCTATATCAGAGTCATTGCTGGTTAGAAGTCTAAGTTCACTCTGATCTGCAAGAGCTACAATATAAGGCGAGTGAGTTGTTATGATTACTTGTCCCTGAGATTCGACCAGTTGTTTATATAGCGTGCGTTGTGCATTTGGGTGCAAGTGTGCTTCGGGTTCTTCAGCTGCCACAATTGGGTAATATGCTTCCTCTTCCTCAGCAAATTTTTCTGACGTAAGTTCAGTAAAAGCTTTAACAGTGAGGAGAGAAGCCCAGCTTCTAGTTCCCATACCATGATATTCCATTGAAAATAAATTATTATCATTCTCTCCAAAGTGAACAGTAAACTGTTTTGATAAGTCTCTAATTTTCTTTGGGAAAGGGGTTATCTCTGCTTTGCCAGAATTTACAAATGATTGATTTAATTTCTCTAAATGTGTCTTTAATTTGGCTAGTGGTTGGCTTTTTTTAAGTGCTTCATTATTTAGATCAGATATTATTTCTTCTAATGCACTTTTATCTTCATCATTATATTTGATATTTGAGAGTATCTTTCCTACGAATGAGTTTTTCTCTTTTAGTTCCGAATGAAGGTCTCTTTGGGCATCTATTGAAAAGTAGGGTAATGATTGTAAATTAGTTCGAATTTTTTTCTTTTGATTGACCTTTGCGTTATTCCAGTTTGTAAAGGGAGGCCACGTATCCAAGGAATATCTTAAAACAGAGAAACCACCTCTAATTAAATCATGAGAGCAGACCGTTCTAATAACAGAAAACTGTTTTTCATTGTTATCTGCTTGAACTTTATCTCCTAAAAAATCTATCCACTCTTCTTCAAATAAAGGAACTCTTTCATCCCCTTTATTAACAGGGACTATTCTTATATCTACTGTAATTTCGCTAAATGGTTTATCATTCTCATCTAGATAAAAGTCTTCTTCAGATAGGTATCTTGAGTAATCCCCCAATGCAAGTTGAAATGCCTTAACTACAGAAGTTTTACCTGCATTGTTAAGGCCGATTAAAACAGCAATCCTTGGTAAGTCTATTTCAATATTTCGAATACCTCTAAAACCTGAAATTCTGATTTTATCCACTAAAATAGTCATAACATTCCTTTATAATTAGACTTAATTTTTAAATTAAATCATACATAAAAGAGTAAGTCATTTTATTAATCAGTACAGTTATTTACAGAACTCCAAGTAAGACCTTTTTTACCATTCTGGCAAATAGCGAACTAAAGGTTATTTTTGGCTTTGTGCTGGTATTTGATATGAGCTAAACCTTAGTTAAGAGCTTTAACTATTTGAAATGTTATATTTAACAGCAGTTTTATTTCAAAGTGATAGCTTTAGGCTATGCCTTTTTACCTTCCATGAATAGTGCCTTGTGCGAATACCTTATATGAACGGCTTTAACCGCGAATCATTGACCTTTTGCTTTTTGGATTAGCTCACCATCGTAGTAACTTTGTGAACATTCAGTCCTGCCTTAAGAAGAGTAACGTCCTTCCTTATCCAGGTTTACTAAATTGTTTTTTTTAATACTAAAAGTGTTACAATCCTAACCAGTGTAAACCTCGAGTTTGCTAAATTCGTAATGTTCATACTTTAGGTATCAAAATGTCATCTAAGATAAACTGGTTGGTTACCCATACGTATCCTGGAGCCCTTGTCCTACAGCAATGGTTGACTGAGAACGGAATTAGTTACTCCTTGGCTCAAAAATATGCGCAGAGTGGTTGGCTGAGGAAGTTATCTTCAGGTGTTTATTTTCGCCCAAGCGCCAGTGATGATGTTAAGCCTGATTGGGGGGGAGCTCTACAAGCAATGGACATGCAGTTAGACCACCCTGTTCATCTGGCAGGGTTAAGCAGCTTGACTCACCAAGGGCTGAGCCACTATTTACAGCTAAGTAAAGAACAAGTTTGGATTGGGGTGAAGAACAAACAATCATTGCCTAAGTGGTTTCGTGAATTTCCCAATCAAAATTGGTTTTATTGTGGTAACCATAAGCTTGAAGTCGTCTCTGAAAAAGACCTAAAAATGATTACGGTTAAAGGAAAAGAGTTAAAAGCTAGTTGTCCTGAGCTTGCAGCTTACGAAGTGGTTGATGCAATCGGGAAGCACATTTCGTTTGAGCATGCAGCAGAGCTTTTTCAAGGGCTTGTAAACCTGAGTCCTAGAAAGGTGCAATCTCTTCTTGAACGTAGTAGCTCGGTTCAAACCAATAGAGTGTTTTTGTTTTTGAGTCATTATCATGGCCATCAATGGACTCAGCGTATTGATGAAACAAAGATCGCATTAGGTTCAGGAAAGCGTCAGGTGGTAGAGCAAGGGCGATTTGATGAGCGTTACCAAATCACTGTGCCAGAAATATTAAGTGTAAAACAAGAAGAACCAAACAATGGATAGAGAGAGCCCCTACTACAAGCAGGTTTCACTGCTGGTTAGAATGTTACCAGTAGTTGCAACAGAGCCTTCATTTGCACTCAAAGGCGGTACGGCCATCAATTTATTTGTGAGAGACTTTCCACGGCTGTCCGTGGACATTGACCTTGCCTATCTTCCTCTTGAGCCTAGAGATGAAGCGCTAGCAAATGTAAAAGCTGCGCTGCAACGCATTACCGATTTAATTAATGCTCAACCAGATACGGGTGCTGTGTTACAGGATCAAAAAGTAGATGAGCTGCGTATAGTTGTTACTAGTCCTAACGCAACAATTAAAATCGAAGTCTCTCCGGTAGCAAGAGGTACGTTACATAAACCGGATAGCTTAGCTGTGCAAGAATCAGTCGAAGAAGAGTTTGGTTATGCAGAGGTTCCTGTAGTTAGTCTGCCCGATCTCTATGGGGGGAAATTATGTGCAGCCATGGATCGCCAGCACCCTCGCGACCTGTTTGATGTTCGTATGCTGCTTGCAGAGAAAGGTATTTCTCGAGATATATTTGTTGGATTCATTACTTACGTACTAAGCCACCCAAGACCTATCAATGAGGTTATGGCTCCTAACTGGCAACCTCTTGATGTGAAGTTTCAAGCTGAGTTTGATGGCATGACCTTTGAACCCGTTGAGCTAAAAGACTTAACTTCTATAAGGCCTGCAATGGTAGCCGCATTACAAGCTCATTTCACAGAAAGAGATCGCTCATTTTTGTTGTCATTCAAACAAGGGGATCCTGATTGGACACTGTTTGACTATCCTGATGCAGCAGAACTGCCAGCTATACGCTGGAAGCTACAAAACATAGCTAAGTTAGTTAAGAATCAAGAAAAACATACAGAGCAACTAGCTAAATTAGAGGCTGTGCTTGATGAGTGGCTTAAATAAGACAATGAAGTAAAGGGGTCAAGAGAAAAGGAGTTAAATCTTGGCTTCAGACATCAGAACTTTAGATTGACCTGATATCAATCTAACTGATTGTATTTTAGACTTAGCTTTAGCTGTTAAGACGCTGGTTGACACTTTTACGCGCGAATAAATGCGGGTTTTCACACTTTTATGCGCGAATAAGTGTGGTTGTGTTGTATGAATTAAATTTACTACCATTTTAAACTGTGATGTTTTACCTTG
Source organism: Pseudoalteromonas sp. ASV78 (assembly GCF_047806705.1). NCBI lineage: Bacteria > Pseudomonadati > Pseudomonadota > Gammaproteobacteria > Alteromonadales > Pseudoalteromonadaceae > Pseudoalteromonas > Pseudoalteromonas sp. ASV78. Next base: position 92,623 of record NZ_JBLOPA010000001.1, read on the forward strand.
TTGTGCAGTCGTTTTTAAGGGATAACGAAGATATGGCAAGGCCTATTTCAATAGAAAACGCTGAGCATTATAACTGGAGTGATGACTGCGATGGTTGGCACTTGGTAAAAAGTGCGGCATTGAGTGTGATCCAAGAACGAGTGCCGCCGGGTTGTTGTGAGCAAGCGCATAAACATGAGTTTGCGGAGCAGTTCTTCTTTGTGCTTAAGTGGGCAGGCTACATTGATTGTGGATTCAATAAGCCATATTTTAAATCCGCAGCAGGGCCTTCATGTGCCAGCGGGGTTAGTGCATCAGTTATGCAACTATGCTGAGGACGATTGCTATCTCAACGCCGCCAAGTCATGGTGATAGGGTTAACCAATAATAATCAAGGAGACCTAGGCCTCCTTGATTCTTGGTTATATTTTAATCCTAGCAACCTAGCAACCTAGCAACCTAGCAACCTAGTAATCTAGTAACTTAATTTCCCGGGCCACATTCCATACATTGGTTAATAATATCTGGGCCAAATTTAAGCTTGGCGTTTAAATCGCGCAGTGCGGTGCGTAGGCCTTCTTCAATCACTGGATGATAAAATGGCATGTCGAGCATTTGTGGTACGGTCATTTTGTTTTGTACAGCCCATGCCAGTAAGTGAGCTATATGCTCCGCTTGTGGGCCAATAAACTCGGCACCTAAAAATAACCCTGTGCCTTGCTCTGCGTATAAACGCATATGACCTTTGTTTTTCAACATGACGCGGCTGCGGCCTTGGTTTTCAAAGCTGACTTCACCAATTTCAAAACAACCACACTCACCAAAGCGGGCGGTTATTTGCTTGTATGTTTCACCCACCATGGCAATTTGCGGATCGCTAAACACCGCTGCAATCGCAGCGCGGCGCAGGCCATTACGCACATCCGGAAAACGCCCTGCGTTTTGCCCTGCGATGGTGCCTTGGTCGCTCGCTTCATGCAGCAGTGGCATCATATTACTGGCATCACCTGCTATGAATATGTTTGAATCGCCACATTGCATAGTGTGTTTATCAGCGATTGGCACGCCGCGTTCATCAAGCTCAATGCCAGTGTTTTCAAGGCCGAGCTTGTCGGTGTTTGGCACCCGTCCGGTGGCGGCAAGTACGTAATCAAATTGTTCGGTTTGTTTGTTGCCGTTTTTGTCTACATAGCTAAGCTGGGCTTTATCGCCTACTTGTTGCATATCAGAGACGTTTGCATCGGTATCGACATAAAATTCTTCAGCAAATACGGTGTTTGCGTAGTCTTTGATCACAGGGTCGGTAATAGGGCCAATGGCGCCACCTACACCAAATAATTTTACCTTAACGCCTAAGCGATGCAGTGCTTGGCCAATTTCCAAGCCAATTACACCAGAGCCGAATACAGCGACTGACTCAGGCAAGTCTTGCCAATTGAAAACGTCATCGTTAATGATCAGTCTGTCGCCAAAGTTATTAAATACGCCAGGGTAGGCAGGGCGAGAGCCGGTTGCGATTACAAATCGCTTAGCGGTAATAATGGTATGGTCGTCAATTTGTATGCGGTTGGCATCTAGAAATTTTGCGTAACCATTGATTTTATCATCAGCGGGTAATTCATCTATGGCCTCTACTACAAAACCTGTAAAGCGGTCGCGCTCGCTGCGCACGCGTGCCATCACTTGTTTACCATCAATGCGTGGTTTGGAGCTGTGCACACCAAATGCTGGGGCGGCTGCAATTGCATGGGCGGCTTCTGCGGCGGCTATGAGTAATTTACTTGGCATACAACCGACACGCGCACAGGTTGTACCATATGGGCCTGCTTCAATCATTAGTACATTACTAGTGTGTTGTTTTGCATTGCGATAAGCGCTTAAACCTGCGGTGCCAGCACCTATTACAACAACGTCTGTTTGCAGTTCTTTCATAGTGTTGCTCCATAATACCAATTTTATTAAAAACTGGTTTTTAAATTAGTTAATAAAATGGGTATATGCATACCCAAACTACCTCAAGATACAGAATTCAGCGTGTCACAGGGGCTTGTATTAAAGCGTTAATTTGCAAAAATGAGTAAGTAACAACTATGAGAGTAAGTTCCTGTGACACGCCCGTTGGGTTGGTTTAAAAGCGATTTATACTGCGTTATTGATTTTAACAATAGAACCACTATTACTTGTAATCAATGCCTTGCCTAAATCGCTTTTAATTCCACCTGATGTTCGCATCTTGAAATAGTTTGGGTATGAATAGGGGCATTGCTGCCCCTTATTATTTGCTTAAGGTATTTACTTAATTAAGCAAAGTATTTTTCTAAATCGTCAGAGCCACCAATGTGCTTACCGCCAATAAATACTTGTGGTACGGTCTCACGGCCCGAAATTGCTTTTAGGCTAGTCAGTGATGCGCCAGCACCCATAGTGATCTCTTCGTACACTAGGCCTTTTTCTTCTAATAACGCTTTGGCTTTTTTACAGAAAGGGCAGCCTGGTTTGGTAAATAAGCTGACCGCTTCTGGTTTAACTTGTTTAGGGTTGATGTAATCAAGCATAGTGTCTGCATCTGATACTTCAAACGGGTCGCCTGGTAAATCCGGTTCGATGAACATTTTTTCTACTACACCATCTTTAACCAGCATAGAGTATCTCCAGCTGCGTTTACCAAAACCTAAATCGTTTTTATCCACTAACATGCCCATGCCGTCAGTGAATTCGCCGTTACCATCTGGTAACAAGGTAATGTTTTGTGCTTCTTGATGTTCAGCCCACGCATTCATAACAAAGGTATCGTTTACTGATACACAAACAATGTCATCAACGCCATTTTGTTTCAGTACGCCCGCTAACTCGTTGTAGCGTGGTAAGTGTGTTGATGAACAGGTTGGTGTAAATGCACCAGGTAGTGAAAACACCACCACAGTTTTACCTTTAAAAATGTCATCGGTAGTGATTGATTTCCATTCGTCGTTTTGACGCGTTGCAAATGTAACCTGTGGAATTGTTTGACCTTCAATATTGTTTAACATGTTTTTTAGTTCCTCTTGATTTGTTAATAGCCATTATGTCGTGAAAGTTACAATAGCTCCAATCGTTTGTTTATATTAGTATGATAGGTATTACCGATTAACTGTGAGTTTGCAATGAATTTAAAAGATCTTGAATACGTAAAAGCGATTGCGCACTTTAAGCATTTTCGTAAAGCTGCCGATGCGTGCTATGTAAGCCAACCGACGCTCAGTGGCCAAGTAAAAAAATTAGAGCAGGAGTTAGGGGTAACTTTATTTGACCGTTCCACTAAGCAAGTTACTTTAACGGTGCAGGGTGAACGTTTGTTGACACAAATAAAAGTGATCTTAGAGCAAACCCAAATATTAAAAGAGCTAGCGGCCACATCGAGTGCGCCACTTCAAGGTAAAGTAACAATAGGCATTATTCCAACAATTGCCCCTTATTTATTACCAACCTTGCTGACCTCTATGAAAGAAGCGTTTGCAGAGAGTCAATTTGCTTTTGTTGAGCTGCAAACTGCCACCATATTAACTGCGTTGGATAATGGTGAGTTAGATGTTGCTATCTTAGCAGATGTGCCTGAACTTAAGCTTTATCATACAGTTAATTTATACAAAGAAGACTTTTTGGTGGCGATGTCAACCCAAAACAACCTTGCAAAACGCAGCAAAATTGCCTTGGATGAGTTGCAAGCCTGTAATCTGTTGATGCTCAGCGATGGTCATTGTTTTAAAGACCAAGCCCAGCAATTTTGTTTTGCCGCAGGGGTGGATGTATCAAATCAGTATCAAGGTAACAGCCTCGAAACCTTATTAGCATTGGTGGCGATGGACGATGGAGTAACCTTTGTGCCTAAGCTTGCCTGTATTGCACGAGCAGGAATTAGCTATTTACCAATTTTTCCTACTCAGCAGCGCAATGTGGTGCTTGCGTGTCGTAAACATTACCCGCATTTAGCGGGTATTGAGGTGCTAGCTCATTGGCTTGCTGAGCATCCAAGTTTACGCCAGCAATTAACTAAGGCTCTAAATTAGTCAGCTCTACTACATCATTGATTTGAATATTAGGCAGAGGTTGTTGGTCAATACTGACGGCAACCGCACTTTGTTGATATACCTGCTCGACTTGTATTTGGTTGAGCGTGGTGATCAGGTGTGGCAGTTTATTTCCCGCCGCATCCGTTAAATAGTTATGATGTGCAATATTTAAACGTTGGCCTTTTTCTATACCATGCGCTTTGCCTAAATTAATAATTAGCTTATTGTTTTCAATATGTAAAATTTTCCCTTGGCTTTCAAGGCAAGCCATTGCGGCTTGTAAGTCGTAACTAACGGTTTGGTTGATGTCGGCTATATTTTGGCCGTAATCTGAACTCCAAAATTTTTCACTGTATACATCGATAATGGCTGTTTTTTCAAATGGCCAAATCGCTTGGCTGCGATAACTTTTTTGCCATAGTCGTTCATACGTGGTGCCATCAAATAAAGCGAAATCGACCTTGTACGAACGTTGATAGGTTTCGTCTTGCCAAAATGCATAGCTGTTATTGAGTTTATCACTGTTAGAAATATCAACAATTTGGCTTAGTAGCACATATTGAGAATTACTACGATTCGATATCTCTTCCAATAGGGCATTGCTATAGTCGTACTGCTGATTAAAAAATTCGCTCACCCGGATCGGAAAATTAAAATAGGCGGTTGGTTTAGCGTTCATCGCCGATTGACTTAATGTTTTATACAGCGCTTCGCTAGTGGCTTTATCAATGTCAAAAATTTGACCCATGCGAGCTTGCTCGCGATTCTTTAATTGTGTTTGGGTGATTGCAACAAATTTAGTAAATTGATTTGCAGGGCAGTGCTCTTGTTGTGGGAAGATATCTAAGCGTAAAGTGATAGCAAATTGGTTGGCTGTTCGATCTTCACTGATCATCTCTATTTTTTGAATTTCACCATGGCTGTTTATTTTTAATTGATCTTGGGTTAACACCCCATCGACTAAGGTTTGCATGGAGCTTACCCGTGCGCCCGAAAACACTAACGCTTGGGTGATGGCATCTTTGATGGCCGCAGATTTAGCGCCACTAATGTCATCATTTTTAATACTGGCGTGGCCAGTCGATTCATACCATTGCGCAATTGTATTGGGAGAAAAAAGACTCATGCCCAGCCAACTAGTGGCGATTACTACTGTTGATAAAGTGTGCTTCATTACCCAAACCCCATGGCCATACATTTGCTATTAGCAGTGATAGAGCAAGGACTGTACCAATTGTTTTAGTGCGGCGTTTAAAACTAGCAAACGAGTTAATTATGGCATTGATTGTGCATTAACTTAAAAATTAATGACCCGTTTAAAGCGTGAGAGAAGCCATGCGTATTGTGATTTCAATTTGTATACTAGTAAGTTTAGGTTTAGCTGGCTGTAGCAGTATTTTTGATAAACATGTTGAATATAAGTATATAGAGCCGGATAACTACCCAATTTTAAAAGCCGTAGGTTATGCGCCAATTAGCGCACAGCCGGGTGATAATCAATCACAACGCTCGTTAATGGCAATAAAAGCATCAAAACTTGAAGCGTACCGAGAACTTGCAGAGCAAGTCTATGGGCAAAAGATTACCGCAGGAACTACAGTGCAAGGCAGTATTGCGCAAAACGATCGATTACAAAGCCAAGTACAAGGGATTATCAAAGGCGCGCAAGTGATTAAAAGCTACGCGGTAGGTGATACCTACGCCACAGAGTTACAGCTTGATATGAAACGTGTGCATGATTTATACATAGGCGAAATAAAACCACGCGAAGTTAAAAAAGTGACCTATTATTAGAGCCTAGTAACGAATACATTGGTTGTTATTGAGCTCCAATCAGTAACAAAATAATGACTAAAATATCTCACTGTTAACGCTTCAGTGCTATGCTTTATTTACTGTTTTTTATTGAATAAAGCTTGTGACAAGAAAAAGTTTAACGCGTTTTTTAGTGATCTACTCAAGGCTGCCTCTGTGAGCGCTTTTCGCTCTGGTTGTGTATCTTTGAGTAAATGGCGTAATCGCCCGTTACTGCATTTTTTGCTGTTTCTAATATTCGCTACCACGCTCGTGTGCGCTGATCGCTTACCCATCCAATTTAATACCTTTTTAGAAAAAATGAACCAACAGTTTGGGCCTACACGTGTGGTGGTTGCTCGCAATTGGCAAACAATGTTAGTCCAGTCACAAAATAAAACCGAACAACAAAAAATTTTAATCGTAAACGACTTTTTTGCTCGCAATCTACGCTATCGCACTGATATACAACTTTGGCAACAAAATGACTACTGGGCAACGCCTCTCGAAACCTTAGGTAAAGGCTTAGGTGACTGCGAAGATTACGCCATTGCTAAATATATTAGCTTGCGCGCATTAGGGATAGCTGACAGTAAATTACGACTGATCTATGTTAAAGCGCAAATTGGCGGTCCAAATTCAACACAAACACAAGCGCATATGGTATTGGGGTATTTTGTTACCCCCAATGCACAGCCGCTAATTTTAGATAGTTTAATTACCAAAGTACTGCCCGCAGCTAAGCGCACTGATCTCAGTCCTGTTTTCAGTTTTAATAGCCAAGGTATTTGGGCGAATAATTCAACGCAGAGTGTGGCAAACCCTACAGCACGGTTATCTCGCTGGCGTAATATCATTGAGCAGACGAAGTTAGAAGGAGTTATGTGGTGATGAGCTTTATTTCCTTGTTTAAACGTAACAAAAGTATCACTTTGCGGCAAGAGCTATGGTTGGCAATTTTAGCGGTGATCATTATTGGTTTTGTCAGTAGTGTGCTTATTAGTACGTATTCAGCCAAACACTATTTTAATTCTCAGTTGTATTTAAAAAATATCGACAATGCCAATGGCTTAGCTTTAATGCTTAGTCAGCTACATAAAGATCCTGTTGAACTCGAAATACTGATTTCAGCTACTTTTGATACAGGCCATTATCAACGTATTGAATTACAAAATCCGCAGGGTGAGGCGATCATAAAAAGAGTTTTTAGTGGCGAATTTGATACCACGGCACCAGTGTGGTTTCAGCATTTTTATCAGTTGCAAGTGATGCCTGGGGTTGCGCAAGTGAGCGATGGTTGGCAACAATTTGGTACTTTATATGTAGAAAGTCACACTCAATATACAGAGCAAGCATTATGGGCAAGCACCGTTCGCTTGTTTTTTAGTTTCTTTGTGGTAGCTATATTTGCATGTATCGCAAGCGCTTATATTTTAAGAAAAATATTGCGTCCTCTCGATGATGTTGTACAGCAAGCTAATGCGCTTGGCGATAAACGTTTTATTAAATCTAACGTGCCCAAGACTTACGAGTTTGCCCGTTTAGTAACGTCGATGAATTTATTATCAACGCGCTTTAGTCGCATAATTAAAGAAGATAAACGGCGCTTAGAGGAGTTTCGTTTTAAAAGTCAGCATGATGCGTTGACTGGATTGGCGAATCGAGAATACTTTATCGCCACCTTAGAATCTCATTTACAGCAATCACGAGAGCAAGCACACGGCGGATTGTTTTTATTTCGAATTGTCAATCTTGATCAAATAAGTGAACAAGTTAACCGCGTTGAGATGGTGGATTTTTTACGCCGATTTACGCAAACGTTAGTGGCTTTTTTAGAAACTAACGAAGACCGTTTCTCAGAGGATCATATTGCTCGTTTATCACATGCCGATTTTGCTGTGTTAGTGAGCGACACTGATGACCTTGAAAGTTTAAGTGCGCAAGTATTCAAGCTACATCAAACGTTATTAGCTGATTATAGTCAAATTAACTTAGCTATTCCGCATGCCTGTAGTTATATAGAGCGTGAAGATAGTCGCTTTACACTATTAAAGCGGGTTGATAACTTATTAAAAGTGGCGCTCGCACAACCGCAAATGCAAGCTCAAGTGAACAACAATAAACAGCGCAACGAGTTATTTAGCGATGCTGAAAGTTGGCGCGAAGCAATAGAGCATGCTTTAGATACCAATGCGCTTGATGTTCTGCTTTATCCTGTTACCTCCTTTTCCGGTAAGCTGTTGCAAAATCAACTTAGTTTAAGCTTATTACTCAATGGAGAGCTATATCGCAGTGGCTACTATTATCAATGGGCGCAGCGGCTGAAATTACTTGCTCGCTTAGATTGGGGGCTGATCAAGTATTTAGTCCAAGTGTTTGAGCAGCGTGACGATTTAAATCTTATCTCGGTAGAGTTATCACGGGAAACATTACTTGATGATAGCGCCGTGGCTGCGATCCTTACCTATTTATTGGCCTTTCCAAAATTAGCTAAGCATATTTGTTTTGATGTGCGTGAAAGTATCGCGGTATCAGAGTTTGCGCTATTTAAAGGTTTTTGTATTCAAGTAAAGAGTATGGGCGCGAAAGTAGCGTTGAAAAGGGTTGGCCCTGCTTTTACCAAAATAGATAAAATTCATGAGCTAGGCCTTGAAATGATTAAAGTAGATAGCGTCTATGGGCACAATATTAGTTATAGCCAAGACAATCAGACATTTTTAAGGGGGATCTGCTCGCTTGCTCATTCAATAGGGATCACAGTGATTGCCGAGGGAGTAAAAAACCCTGAAGATCAGACTACTCTACAAGCGTTAGGGTTTGATGGTTTTGTATCGCAACCAGTTGATGACGAAAAACAGGAACAAGTAATTGAATAACATACAGTATGGTGTTTTTTACGGGGGGGAAACTGTGTGGGATAAACCCGAGGCTACAGGCATGGAGCAATTTTTGTAGCAGATGTATGGACTCCTCCCCATTAAAGTGAGAGTACGGTATAAAGAAATTGCAGAAAATCTTTTACCAATTAAGGAGTCCATACATGGCACAGTCTAATTTAATTGCTATTGATTTAGCAAAAAATACTTTCCAAGTAGCGCAGTTTCAAGGCAGTAAACTGAAATTTAATAAGCAAGTTAACCGCAAAGCATTGCTTGAGTTATTAGTTAAAGCAAAACCGTCTGTTGTTGCTATGGAAGCATGCGCAAGCGCTCAATATTTTGCACGTACTGCGCAATCCTTTGGTCATGAAGTCATGTTGCTTGACCCTTTATTTGTTAAAGCATTTAGACAAGGCCAAAAAACAGATGCAAACGATGCTATTGCGATAGCCATTGCTAGCAAAGTTCCTAATGTTAGTACCTGTAAAATTCTCTCTATTGAAGAGCAAGCATTGCAGTCCCTTAGTAAGGTTCGGGCGCTAGCAGATAAACAAAAAATTCAATTATCAAACCAAATACGTGGTTTGCTTCTTGAGTTTGGTATTGTGATTAACCAAAGTGAAGCCGCATTTAAAGCAGCCATACCCGATATATTAGAAGATGCAGAAAACACTCTGCCGCTAGAACTAAAGCATGCTCTCGCGCTCAGCTATTCACTTTATAAACAGCAGTGTGACAATAAGGTAGGGCTGCAAAAACAAATAGAGCGTATTGCAAAACAAAATGACGGCTGTCAACGCTTAATGGCTCTCGAAGGAGTCGGCCCAATCACGGCTATCGAGCTCCTGTCTTTTTTAGGTAACACGACACAGTTTAACGATGGAAGAAGTGCTGCGGCGATTTTACACCGCGACAGGGGTTTATAATTTTTGCGCGGGGTAAACCCGAGCCTACGGGCGTGGAGCTATAATTTATCTGGTAGCGATTTTACATCGCGTCAGGTGACTTAATGTTTAACGGCCTTTGACCGCGAGCATGAGCTGCATGCGATCACGGACCTTGAGCTTATTAAATATTGAGCTCATATGTTCTTTAACTGTGCGTTCGGTAATACTTAATTGTTTTGCCACAACCTTATTACTAGCACCGGTGACCACAATATCAACCACTTGGCGCTCGCGCTTGGTTAATAGCGTTAGATCACAAGGGTGTTGGTAGGTAATAGGTTGTTTTGATAATACACCCACTAAGTTCGATAATAACTGACCCGGCAGCCAGATGCCGCCACGTATTACTGTTTCTGCAACTTGCTCTATAATCACCTGACTTGCAAATGCTTCCACATAACCGCGAGCACCCATTTGCAGTGCAGCGCAAAGCTCGGCCATATTCAGCTCTTTGGTCATAACAATCACTGGAATGCGGCTTTTACTGTGTTTTTGCACTATATTCAGCCAATCAGGACTGCCCGCTAAGATCCATAAAATGGTGTCGGCGGTAATGTTGTTAGGCTGTTTATTACTAATTTCACATTCAGGGTAGGCTGCTTGCCAATGCGGTGAAATAAGTTCAGCTTCGGTGATAAATACACTTTGGCGCATGATTGTTCCATATAAACGTGCGAATAATGTTAATTAACGCTCTGTCATTGCTAATGATGTTGCTCGTAATACAGGTTTAAGTAAGTACTCCAACACGGTTTTTTTGCCGGTGATAATATCAACTTGGGTAGTCATACCTGGAATAATTGTCAGGTTATCGGCAAATTGATTTTTGTTGGTTTTAAGCTGCACTAAATAAAAAGTGTTATCGCGCTCATCTGTAATGGTATCGGCGCTAATTTGGATAACCTCAGCGCTTAAACCGCCGTAAATAGCAAAATCGTAGGCACTAAATTTGATCATCGCGGCTTGCCCTGGCCGTAAAAAGGCAATATCTTTGGGTGGTATTTTGGCCTCGACTATTAGTTGGTCATCCAGCGGTATAATCTCTAATACATCACTACCTGGCTGTAAAATTCCCCCCACAGTATTGACCATAAGGCGTTGTACTGTGCCATTAACAGGAGAACGGATCTCAGTTTGGGTGACTTTATCGGCTAAACCGGATTCGGTTTCTTTGATAGCATCTAAGCGCAGTCGTGCTTCTGATAGCTCATTATTCCAGCGATTGATCATCGATAATTCAACTTCGGTCACTTTGTTTTTTGCTTCATTGATGGCAGCGAGACTACGGTTAATCACAGCCCTAGAACGGTTTATTTCACCATTTAAGTCAACAGCTTGGCGCTCTAAACGAATGATGTCGATATCAGATACCGCGCCAGAGCGCAGTAGCGGGCGAGTAACGTGTAGCTCGCGATTTATTAGCCGTAATGCATCGGTATGTTGTTGTAGGGCAGCTTGTGCTTCAATATGATCTTGGCGGCGCTGCTCTAATTGGCGCTTATGAATGGCAACTTGTTGCTCAAGCTCTTGGTTATTACTGCTGTAAAGCGCTTGTTCGTGCATGACGACTCCCGGCGCATCAGTGGTGAGTTTAGTTTCAAAAATTAGTGGTTGTTTTTTAGTTAGCGCTTCAAGACGCGCTACTTTGGCACTGAGTGACAGCACTTTCGATTGGTTTTCTCGAAAGCTAGAAATATACCGAGTAGGATCAATTTTTATCAGTACATCACCCGTGTTAACCACTTGTCCTTCACGAACATTAATTTGTTCGACCATGCCGCCGTCGTAAGATTGAATAAGCTGCAGTTTATTTGACGGGATCACGCGTCCTTCACCACGAGCGACTTCATCCAAGTTGGCAAACGCAGACCAAACGAACAGCAAACCCATACTTAAACAAATTAAATACAGTAGGAACCGTGCACTGGCTGGCTGCTGTTGCATTTTTTCCCATTGTGCATCGACCACCCAATCTTGGCTATTAGGTGGGCTGAGCCAGCCTTTAAATAAGTTATTAAACAGTGATGGTTGTTGCTCTTTGCTCACCTCTATGGCGCGACCTACTGATTCAAATGAGCGTTGCTCTAAAGTGAGTTTATTTTTACTCATGAGGCACGCTCCGCCACCGTTTGGTTATGCAAAGATGCGATGACGCGCGCTTTTGGGCCATCGGCAATGATTTTACCATTATCAAGCACAATAATGCGGTCAACTAACTCCAGCAAGGATGTTCGGTGAGTTATAACAAGTAAGGTTTTATCTTGGCTGTGTTGTTTTAAATTGGCGATAATTTTAGCTTCGCTATTATGATCCAGTGCCGAGGTTGGTTCATCAAGAACCAGTATCGGCGGGTCATTGATCAAGGCGCGCGCTATGCCAACCGCTTGACGTTGGCCACCAGAGAGTAATCGGCCTTGCTCGCCAACTTGCAGATCAAAGCCATCGGGGTGAGAATTTATAAGCTCGAATAATTGGCTGCGTTCACAAGCACTAATAATTTGCTCATCTTTGGCGTGCCATGCACTTAAGGTGATGTTGTCTTTAAGGGTGCCAAAAAAGAGCGAGATAGTTTGCGGGACATAACCAATATTATGGCGTAATTCTGCTGGGTCTATTTGATGAATATCTGTGTTATCAATTAAAATTGATCCTGAACTTGGCTCATGTAATCCTAAAATTAGTTTCTCTAAGGTACTTTTTCCTGAGCCATTACGCCCTAAAATAGCGACTTTTTCACCGGCTTGAATTTTGAAAGAGACCCCAGATAATGCTTCGTTACTTTCGTCGGAGTATTTAAAATGCACGTTATGAAATTCTATATCGCCACGTAATACGGGGTGACTTAACCAATGTTTACCAGCTGGACGCTCAACTTCTTTTGCCATGATTTCATTAAGCGAGTGCATTGCAATGGCGGCATGGTGAAATTGTGCCAGTACCGCAGCGGATTGGCCGATTGGCCCCATGGTACGTGAAGACAATAAATAGGCGGCGATCAAGCCACCTTGGGTTAAATCACCAGCGATCACTAAGTGTACGCCAATCATCATTATAATCACGCCAACACACTGCTGCAGCCACGTCGCTGAATTGGCAATGGAGCCAGAAATGAGCCGGCTTTGTGCATTAACGCGGGCAATATAAATTGTTGATTTTTCCCATGTTGCTTGAGTTTTACATTCACTGTGAAAGCTTTTTACATCTTCGATATTGGTCAGGCTTTCGACCAAAATGGCATTGCGCATCGAGCTGGCTTTCATTGTTTGTTCTGATAGTGCTTCTAATTTACGGTGGGCGGCTAAGGCATAGCAGAGCAGCAGCAGTGCTCCGACAATAATAGGGATAGTAAGCTGTACACCTATGATTGCAATCACTGTGAGGTATAAAAGTACAAAAGGTAAATCGACCAAGGCGATAAGCGTTATAGAGCTGAAAAAACTGCGTACCGCTTCAAATGATTGAATATTACTGGCGAATGATCCTGCTGCTGCTGGGCGGTTTTTTAATTGCATACCGAGTACTCGCTCCATTATCACCGCAGAAACTTTTACATCGATGCGACTGGCAGCCAGCTCGACAAAATAGCTGCGCACTAACCTCAGAGCAAAGTCAGCAGTCAGCGCTATTAATACGCCAATGGCTAATACCCATAAGGTTTCTACGGCTTGATTTGGAACTACTCGGTCATACACGTTCATTACAAACAAGGGCATCGCAATTGACAGTACACCCAGTGCAATGGCTGAAATTATTACGTCTTTATATAATGGGCGACACTCTTTAATAACTCCCCAAAACCAACCATCTTTAGATAACTTTTGCAGTACTGGCGAGCGTGCATCAAAGGTGAACTCTGGGCGTGTATAAATAATAATGTCAGTCGGGTTTTGACTTAGATCTACAACATTCAAGGTCACTGCCGAGTCACTAAGTTCAGGGTAAATAACCTCAACTGTTTGCGTGAGTGGGTCCAGTGCAGTTATTACACAGGCTTGATTATTCTCAAGCAATAAAATTGCGGGTAATAAGGCGGTATTGATTTTCAATAATTGCTTATTGACAACTTTAGTTTTAAAGCCAATACGCTTTGCTGCCCTTGAAAAACCAGAAGGGGTAAGGTTACCTTGCTCAAGGGGCAGCCCGTTAAGCAAGGTTTCACGGGAAAATTCTCGGTCATGGTAGTGGCATAATATTGCTAGGCAATCTACTAATACTCCACCATGACTGATTACATCATCTATTTCCATATAACTTCCAATGTTACATATTAAGTTTTACTGCTAAACGTTAGTAACCTGATGCAACAATACTATTGCCCGTATTTGTGTCTGTTATTACAGCCTCAATACGTCTATTGGCGGCATTCGCGCGCACAGATATTTCATTGATCCTTGGCTTATCAACTCCGTAGCCAAGCGATTTAACCCGTTTAGGTAACACACCGTATTGTTGAATTAAAATTTCGGCGACTGAAAATGCGCGTTTTTCAGAGAGTTTTTTATTGTAAAGAGCGGGTCCTTCTAGTGACGCATGCCCCTGTATTTCCACATTTTTAGATGGGTGAGATTGCAAAAAGTCAGCAAGACGAGCGATTTCTTGCAAATACTCAGGGCGCACTACACTGGAGTCAGCCGCAAACGGAATACCGATTTCTACGTTACTGGTATTGCTGTTGTATTTTGTACAGCCTTTATCATCTACTTCGGTGAAAGTAGGCGTTGATGGGCAGTCATCCTGTTCGTTAGCAACACCGTCATTATCATCATCGCTAAATGTACTGAGCGCGGGTGCATTGAGATAGCTTGGCATTGCTGTGACTGTCATGTAGGCGCTATCTCGTTGGGCCTTTTTTTGCAAGAACTCCTGGCGATTGATCGTGGCTGCCACGTCGTATTTAGGACAAATAAACTCGGCATTGTGGGCGATTGGATCATCAGTTAGTTCTGTAATTTCCGGAAATTTGTCAGAGCTAACATTTAAGGTCGGCAGTAGTTTGCCCATTTCCGCTAGCATAGTGAGTATTGCACCTTGACGATCGTAAAGTGCTGCAGTGTATGAGCGGTTAGATTGAAACGATTCGTTTTCGGCATCGAGTACGTCTAATAACGTACGTTGGCCAATATCAAATTGATCTTTGTAGGCTATTTTCACTTTGTCAGATGAACGGCGGTGTTGATCTAACGAAGGTAGTTTACTTTCAAGTACTTTTACATTGTTATAAGCAACTTGCAGGTTCTGGCGGATTTCAATACAAGATTGATCGCGTTGGAATTTTGCAATATTAACTTCTTGGTATGCTTGATCAAGATTGGCACTATCTAAACCACCATTGTATAAGTTGTATCGTACATCAATGCCAACTCTGGCTTCAGTTCTGGTTTCATTAAAGCCAAGTTCATCGCGATCTTGGGAGCCATATCGAGCCGATAAATCAACCTTTGGATGAAAGGCGGATTTCTGTGATTGCGCATTAGCTTGCTGCGCTTCAATGTTATATAAAGAGGCATAAAAATTAGGACTGTTTTTATATGCAATATCAAGCGCTTGGTTAATTGAAATCGGAATACTGTCTTCATTTAATTTTGCTGCCACGCTACCTTGCTGAGGAAGTTCGCCGACTATGCGTAAGTAGCGGGCGCTGACATCATGGAGGTTTGCGTATTCAGTCATTACATTTGATTGTGCAAGTGATAGACGGCCGCTGATCTGTTCAAGGTCGGCAGCTCTAGCAACTCCAGCACCCACGCTTTGTTCAATTTGTTGATAAACCGATTCATGCTCTTGAAGGTTTTTTTGTGCCAGTTCAACTAAGGTGGTGAACTTTTGTACATCAAGGTAGGCAACGCTTGCTTGCAAGGCTATTTGCTCTGCTTGGGAGAGCATTTCAAAATAACGAATAAGTTGAATTCGCTCAAAGCGTTTAACAGCATTAGATGTTTGGAAACCGTCATAGAGCATTTGTCGTAATGTTAACTCTGCGGTATTGCGGTTATATTCATCTTCTATACCATAGTTGCGTTTTTCATAGCCTGCACTGATCGATGCATCGAGGGTCGGTAAATACCCAGATTGTGCTGCGTCAATGCCATAAACAGATGCTTTAAAAGCATGCCAAGCTTGCTGAACTTCAGGGTTGCTAGCAATTGCTTTGTCGGCTACATAAGTTAAAGGCATGATCGAAGTTTGTTCTGCATAAAGATTGGGGGTAAATCCATTTGCAGCTAAAACCAAACCAATTAGAGTTGTTAATCTAGTACCGGTAAAGTTAGTTTTCTTAGCCATTTCGTCCTCTTAGATCCAAATTTATGGGTAATTAAATTTAGTTTTAGACAAGGAAATTGATTAGTGCAAATATAAGTTACTCCTAGTATAAAAATTAATTTTCACCAGTCTTCTAAGTTTTTAGTATTAATCTGTGGTTTTACTACCTGTACTTTAGTCCAGTATCCTTTTGGCTGTGGTGTCCTAAATTTGAGTAATACAAAGGTATAACTCTTGATTAAAGGTAGCAAAATGGACGCAAATCAATTACTGATCATAGACATTCAAGGCTCAGCTGGGATCGTTTTAGAAGATGGTTCAATTAAGGCATTGTCATTGGGAGATACAATTACCGTTGGCGATATTGTAATCACCGCTGCTAATTCGTCATTATTAATTGATGTTAAAGGTATATCACTTGCTATTCCTGCTAATCAGCGAGTGCAAATTACCCCCGATCTTGTTGCCGAGACTACACGGGATAGTTCTGAAACCACAATTTTTGATGATAGTATCGATGATGCCATTGCCAGTTTAAATCAACCCAATAGTGCAGATGAGGCATCATCTTCTCCTTTAAATGAAGATGTCAGTGATTTTTTGAGTGCCCTTGAAAGTGGCGGTGATTTATTGGATACATTAGAAGCCACTGCCGCTGGTGGTAATGCTGCAACCGGTTCCGGTGGCGGTACTTCTTTTGTGGAACTTGCACGTATCGCTGAGGGTATTGATCCAAGTAGTTTATCTTTTGATGATAGCTTTACAGCTAACAATGATGACATTTTTTCTCTTCGTGATACGACCGATGGGGTGGTGCCCGAAACCGCGTTAATTGGTACTTTAACGTTAAATGACATTGGCCTAATTAATAATCCACAACCAGTTATTTCCGGCACATCGACTAACTTAGTCGGAGAAACAGTATTAATTACCATCACTGATGCATTGGATAATGTACAAACCATAGCTGTGATTGTGCAACCCGATGGCACGTTTACCTCGCCAGCAATTGAGCCATTACCGGATGGCCCAATCGTTGTTGATGTAACAGTAATTGGTCCAGATGGTGAGCCAGTTTCAGATACTATTACAGCAGATATAGATACCACTGCGCCTGTTATAAGTATTGCTACGTTAACTGATTCAGCTTCGCCAGTGGTCACAATCACCGGCTCTGTTGTCGGTTTAGATGCAGGTGATGATGTGACGCTTACTGTGACTGATAGCGCCGGTCAAGTGCAAACATTTGTAACGCAGGTTGATCAACAAGGTAATTGGAGTATTACAACGGCAGCATTAGCCGAGGGCCCATATAATGTACAAGCCAACGCTGTTGATGCTGCTGGTAATGAAGGCAATGCAGAAGCGACGGCGGTTATAGATTTAACAGCCCCTGTAATTGCGATTGATGCAATTGCTGATACCAATGATACGACTCCGACATTGACCGGAACGGTCAATGGTGTGGCGACGGGCACACTCGTATCAATAACCGTTGTAGCAAGTAATGGTGCAACACAAACATTAACAGCGACAGTGACGGCTGATGGTAGTTGGTCTGCAGAGGTTACAGAGCCGCTTGTAGAAGGCGAGTTTACAGTAACCGCAACCGTGGCTGATAGTGCTGGTAATACTGCCAGTGATAGTGAAGTTGGTGTAGTAGATATAACAGCGCCGACAATTACTATTAATACACTTGGCGAAAGCAACGATACAACACCGACCATTAGTGGAACTACGCTGGGTGTGAATGCGGGCACGACAGTGACCTTAGTGATCACCGATAGTAATGGCGATCAGCAAACAATAATAGCTGTCACTGACGCGGCTGGTAATTGGCAAGTTGACCCTAGTATTGCGTTAGCAGAAGGCGATTACACTGTTACGGCAAGTGTTAGCGATGAGGCAGGTAATCAGGCGAGCGATACAAGCGTTGGCTTAATTGATGTAACCGCTCCGCTGATCAGTTTAGATACATTAGCGAATTCGGCTGATGATACGCCAACTATTTCAGGTCAGGTTCAAGGTGTTGCCAGTGGCACCTTGGTGTCTATTGTTGTGGTTGATGCCAATGGTGCGCAACAAATATTCACAACACAAACTTTGATTGATGGCAGTTTTGCGGTTGAAGTGCCAAGCAGTTTAGCCCAAGGCCAATATTCAGTTGTTGCAACGGTTGTTGATACGGCTGGTAATCAAGCATCAGACAGCACAACAGGGTTGATTGATCTTAGTTTATTATCAATAACTATTAATATTGTTGGTGAAACAAATGACACGACTCCAGAGCTTACAGGGAGTACGTTAAATGCAGCTGCTGGCGATCAAGTACAAGTTGTTATTACGGATATCAATGGGCAAACCGAAACATTAGTAACAACGGTCGATGCAAATGGTAATTGGACTGTTACGCCATCACAGGATTTAGCCGAAGGCGAATTTAGTGTTACGGCGGTGGTTACGGATAGTTTTGGTAATACAGCAAATGCAGCTATTACAGGTATTGTTGATATTACTGCACCGACAATAATAATAGATACTGTGGGTGATATTAATGACAGTACACCAGTTATTGCTGGGAGCACTCAAGGTGCGTCGTTAGGCAGTATTGTTTCAATTGTTGTCACAGATTCGCAAAACAATAGTCAAACTTACACAGCTTCAACTGATGCCAATGGCAATTGGTCCTTTGATGTGACTACTCCCGTTGCGGCAGGTGAGTTTACTGTTACAGCATCAGTAACTGATGCAGCAGGTAACACAGGAACAGATACTGAGATAGGTACTTTTAATAATACAAGCCCTGTCTTAACCCTAGATTTTGATCAATTAACCAGTGATAACACACCATTAATTAGTGGTACCAGTGACACCGATGCAGGCAGTGTAGTTACTGTTTTAGTAACTGATAGTAGCGGAAATACGCAAACCTTATTAGCCGTTGTAGGCGCTGATGGTAGTTGGTCTATCAGTCCAGATAACGCATTATCGGAAGGTGATTTTACCGTTACAGCCAGCGTTACTGATACGTTTGGCAATCAAAGTACAGTGTCAGATAGCGGTGTTATTGACGTAACAGCACCGATTTTAACTATCGATAACTTAGGCACGGTGAATGACACTACACCGATCATCAGCGGCCAAACAAATGAGCCTGCGGGCAGCGTAGTGAACTTAGTTGTTAATGATGGTGTCACTGCACAAAACTTGACCGCGATAGTAAATGGGGATGGCAGTTGGTCAGTCGAAGTGCCTAATGCATTGCAAAACGGCACTATTGATGTTGTTGCGAACATCACTGATGCTGCCGGCAATCAAGCAACTGCTTCTAGTAGCTTTATTCTAAATGATAATGCGCCCAGTATTAGTATTGATACGATTGATGATAGCAACGATGTTACACCTATGATCAGTGGCACATCCGATGCTCCCGACGGCGCAATCATTACCGTTATAATTACCGATAGCAATAATAATAGCCAAACGCTTACTACAACTGTCACCGCAGGCATATGGAGTGTTGAAGCGCAAAATACAGTTGCCGAAGGTGAATATACTGTTGATGCAAGCGTCACAGTGGATGGTCTAACAAGTGAGGCACAAGCAACAGGCATCATTGATACTCAAGCGCCGACGGTTGATATTAACCCATTAGCAGATAGCAACGACACCACCCCAACTATCACCGGTAGCAGTGATGAAATTGGTGGTATTGTGAGTATTACAGTCACCGATGCCAATGGTGATATACAAAGTTTAACGGCGACAGTACTTGCAGATGGCAGTTGGTCGGTTGATGTACCCACACCGCTTGCAGAAGGCGCATTCCAAGTGGATGCCAGCGTCACTGATGCTGCAGGCAATACCGCTAGCGACACCGAAAACGGCGGGGTGATCGACACTCTTGTACCGACGGTTGATATTGATCCGTTAGCTGCGACGAACGACACCACCCCAACCATCACCGGTAGCAGTGATGAAATTGGCGGGCTGGTGAGTATTACAGTCACCGATGCCAATGGTGATATACAAAGTTTAACGGCGACAGTACTTGCAGATGGCAGTTGGTCAGTGGATGTACCGACCCCACTTGCAGAAGGTGCTTTTGTTGTTGATGCCAGTGTCACCGATGCCGCCGGCAATACTGCGTCTGATACAGAAAATGGCGGGGTGATCGACACCCTTGCCCCAATGTTTGATATTGATCCGTTAGCAGATAGCAACGACAGCACGCCTACCATCAGCGGCAGCAGTGATGAAATTGGCGGGCTGGTGAGTATTACAGTCACCGATGCCAATGGCGATATACAAAGTTTAACGGCGACAGTACTTGCAGATGGCACTTGGTCGGTGGATGTACCGACCCCGCTTGCAGAAGGTGCTTTTGTTGTTGCTGCCAGCGTCACCGATGCCGCCGGCAATACTGCGTCTGACACAGAAAACGGTGGAGTGATCGACACCCTTGCCCCAATGTTTGATATTGATCCGTTAGCTGCGACGAACGACAGCACGCCTACCATCGCCGGTAGCAGTGATGAAATTGGCGGGTTGGTGAGTATTACGGTCACCGATGCCAATGGCGATGTACAAACCTTAACCGCCACTGTGCTGGCTGATGGTACTTGGTTAGTTGATGTACCGACTCCGCTTGCAGAAGGCGCTTTTGTTGTTGATGCCAGCGTCACCGATGCTGCAGGCAATACTGCGTCTGATACAGAAAATGGCGGTGTGATCGACACCCTTGCCCCAATGGTTGATATCAACCCGTTGGCTGATAGCAACGACATAACGCCAACTATTACCGGTAGCAGTGATGAAATTGGCGGACTGGTGAGCATTACGGTCACCGATGCCAATGGCGATGTACAAACCTTAACCGCCACCGTGCTTGCAGATGGCAGCTGGTCGGTGGATGTACCGACCCCACTTGCAGAAGGTGCATTCCAAGTGGATGCTAGCGTCACCGATGCCGCCGGCAATACTGCGTCTGATACAGAAAATGGCGGGGTGATTGACACCCAAGCACCAACGGTTGATATTGATCCGTTGGCTGATAGCAACGACACAACGCCAACTATTACCGGTAGCAGTGATGAAATTGGCGGGCTGGTGAGTATTACAGTCACCGATGCCAATGGCGATGTACAAACTTTAACCGCCACTGTGTTGGCTGATGGTACTTGGTCGGTTGATGTACCTACCTCGCTTGCAGAAGGCGCTTTTGTTGTTGATGCCAGCGTCACCGATGCCGCCGGTAATACCGCTAGCGACACAGAAAATGGCGGGGTGATCGATACTCTTGCCCCAATCTTTGATATTGATCCGTTAGCAGATAGCAACGACAGCACACCAACTATCACCGGTAGCAGTGATGAAATTGGTGGGTTGGTGAGCATTACAGTCACCGATGCCAATGGCGATGTACAAAGTTTAACGGCGACAGTACTTGCAGATGGCAGTTGGTCGGTGGATGTATCGACCCCGCTTGCAGAAGGCGCTTTTGTTGTTGATGCTAGTGTCACCGATGCCGCCGGCAATACTGCGTCTGATACAGAAAACGGCGGAGTGATCGACACCCTTGCTCCGACAGTTGATATCAACCCGTTGGCTGATAGCAACGACAGCACGCCTACCATCACCGGTAGCAGTGATGAAATTGGTGGGTTGGTGAGCATTACAGTCACTGATGCCAATGGCGATGTACAAAGTTTAACAGCGACAGTACTTGCAGATGGCAGTTGGTCGGTGGATGTACCGACCTCGCTTGCAGAAGGCGCTTTTGTTGTTGATGCTAGTGTCACCGATGCCGCCGGTAATACTGCGTCTGATACAGAAAACGGCGGAGTGATCGATACTCTTGCACCAACCTTTGATATTGATCCGTTGGCTGCGACGAACGACAGCACGCCAACCATCACCGGTAGCAGTGATGAAATTGGCGGGCTGGTGAGCATTACGGTAACCGATGCCAATGGCGATATACAAACCTTAACCTCCACTGTGCTGGCTGATGGTACTTGGTCGGTTGATGTACCGACCCCGCTTGCAGAAGGTGCTTTTGTTGTTGATGCTAGTGTCACCGATGCCGCCGGTAATACCGCGTCTGATACAGAAAACGGCGGAGTGATTGACACCCAAGCGCCAATGTTTGATATTGATCCGTTGGCTGCAACGAGCGACACAACGCCAACTATTACGGGTAGCAGTGATGAAATTGGCGGGCTGGTGAGCATTACGGTAACCGATGCCAATGGCGATATACAAACCTTAACCGCCACCGTGCTGGCTGATGGTACTTGGTCGGTTGATGTACCGACCCCGCTTGCAGAAGGCGCTTTTGTTGTTGATGCTAGTGTCACCGATGCCGCCGGCAATACCGCTAGTGACACAGAAAATGGTGGGGTGATCGATACTCTTGCGCCGATTGTCACTATCGATGCACCGGCATTGACCAACGACAATACGCCGCTGGTCACAGGGACATCGGATCTAGCCAATAGTGACATTGCGATTACCTTTACGGATGCCAATGGCAGCCATACGGTGACAGTACAAACCAATGCTAGCGGTAATTGGAGTGCAGAAGCCACGCAGCCGCTTATTGATGGTGCGTACACAGTGACTGCCAGTCTCACCGATGCCGCAGGCAATACCGGCAACGCCAGTGATAATGGCGTGGTGGATACAATCCCACCAGAGCTTGCATTTACGCCCACCTTCCTATTAGGGCAGTTAGTATCGCTTAGTGGTACCTCAGATTTACCAGCAGGAAGTACTGTTACTGTTACTCAAAATCTACTCGGTGGTGGGGTGATAAACTACACAGCGACCACAGATGCTGCAGGTAATTGGTCATTACTTGGATTGAGTATCCCACTATTAACACTTAGTTCAATCACCGCCAGTGCCAGCGATGAAGCAGGCAATATACGCACTATCAACTCGACCGACTTTGATAGCACGCCACCGGCACTCACTGTGAGCGTCGATACGCTGAGTAATGATAATACCCCCGAAATTAGTGGTACCTCCGATGCGGGGCAAGGGGCTGCGGTGACGGTTGTTGTTACCGATAAAGACGGCAACACCGAAACGCTTACTGCCATTGTGGATGCTGCAGGCAATTGGGCAATTAGCCCGACAACCCCGTTACCTGATGGCGCATTTAGTGTTGATGTCAGTGTTCGCGACAGTGTGGGTAATGAAACCACAGAATCAATTAGCGGCGTGATTGATACCATCGCGCCGACGCTTACCGTGCAAGGGGTGGGCGATGGTAATGATGTTACCCCAGTATTTAGTGGCACCAGTAATGAAATCGGTGGCACAGTGACCTTAATTGTTATCGATGCTAACGGGGTTACACAAACACTGAGCGCAACAGTACAAAGTAATGGTCAATGGTCAGTCGAAGTACCAAACGGCCTGAGTGAGGGCGATTACAGTGTTGATGCGACCATCACTGATGCGGCGGGGAATGACACCCAATTAGCTTTAACAGGCAATATTGATACCTCAGTGCCTGTTGTTCTGGTGAACGATAATGGCCTAGGCAATGACGCGACACCAACAATCAGTGGTTCATCTACCGAGCCTGCAGGCACGGTTGTCAGCATCAGTATTGTGGATGTCAATGGCGATAGCTATGGGTTAAGTGCGCAAGTGCAAGCAGATGGCTCATGGCAAGTAACTGCACCGAGCTTGCCAGATGGCAGTTATACAATGACTGCCAGCATTACCGATGCTGCAGGCAACACCGGCAGTAACACCGGCACCGGCAGTGTGGATACCTTAGATCCGCTGATCAGTATCAACAGCCTCGGTGCAATTAATGATGACACGCCAACGCTCAGCGGCACCTCATCAGAGCCACAAGGAACGGTGATAAACCTCACTGTCACCGACAGCGGTGGTACGGTTACCACACTCAGTGCCACGGTTGATGTCAATGGTGACTGGGCAGTCACCGCCCCAGTTTTAGCCGATGATGATTATACGGTGGTTGCGAGCGTCAGTGATGCCGCAGGCAATAGCAACAGTGCCACCGATACCTTCACACTCAATACCTTAGCGCCAAGTATTACCATCAATGCGATTGGTGAAACCAATGACACCACCCCGACCATTAACGGCAGCAGTGATGCCGCGGATGGCAGTGTTGTCACTGTAGTGATAAATGATGGAATTAACCCCGCAGAGACTATTCAAACCACCGTAACCGGCGGCACGTGGAGTGTCACGGCCAGTAGTGATTTAGCCGAAGGTGACTTTACGGTGACCGCCACCGTTGAAGATGCCGTGGGTAATCAAGGCACGGCCACAGTTACTGGGATTATCGACACCACCATGCCGGATATCAGCATTAATCCGCCAGCCGACACGAATGACACCACGCCTACTATCAGTGGCACGGCCAGTGCGCCACAAGGCAGCATTGTCACCTTAGTATTTAATGATGCGGCAGGCAACTCACACACAGTCACCACGCAAATGTCGCCCAGTGGTACCTGGTCAGTGCCCGCGCTGGAGGTATTGGCCGAAGGCGAATACACAGTCACTGCGAGTGTTTCTGATCAAGCGGGCAATCCAGCCAGCGCCAGTGTCACCGGGGTGATTGATGTAACGGCTCCAATGATCAGTGTGGATGCACTGGCAGACAGCAGTGATGTGACACCGCTTATTAGTGGCCAAAGCAGTGGTGTGCCAGCAGGCACACAAGTAACGATTGAAATCATCGCTGCAAATGGCGCAGTACAAAGCGCGACAGCCCTAACCGATGCCGCAGGAAATTGGTCCGTGGAGGCCAGTAACGCGCTCGTCGAAGGCGAGTACACAGTGAATGTCAGTGTGACCGACTCCGCAGGCAATACCGGCACCGATAGCGAAACTGGGGTGATAGACACAACAGCGCCAAGCGTCACTATCGATGCACCGGCATTGACCAACGACAATACGCCGCTGGTCACAGGGACATCGGATCTAGCCAATAGTGACATTGCGATTACCTTTACGGATGCCAATGGCAGCCATACGGTGACAGTACAAACCAATGCTAGCGGTAATTGGAGTGCAGAGGCCACGCAGCCGCTTATCGATGGTGCATACACAGTGACTGCCAGTCTCACTGATGCCGCAGGTAATACCGGCAACGCCAGTGATAATGGCGTGGTGGATACAATCCCACCAGAGCTTGCGTTTGTACCAATCTTCCTATTAGGGCAGTTAGTATCGCTTAGTGGTACCTCAGATTTACCGGCGGGCAGCACGATTACCGTCACGGAAAATTTACTGGGCGGCGGTATTGGTGCAACGTATACCACAACCACTGACGCCAATGGCGACTGGAGTTTAATCGGTTTAACCATTCCACTATTAAGTGTGGCCTCAGTGACTGCCAGTGCCAGTGATGAAGCGGGGAATACACGTACGATTAACTCACTTGATTTTGATGGTACACCACCGACCTTAACAGTCAGTGTCGATACGCTGAGCAATGACAATACCCCCGAAATTAGTGGCACTACAGACTTAGGCCAAGGGGCGAATGCGAGTGTCGTCGTCACAGACAAAGATGGCAACACCGAAACACTCACTGCCATTGTGGATGCCAATGGTGACTGGGCAATTAGCCCGACAACCCCATTACCTGATGGCGCATTTAGTGTCGATGTCAGTGTCAGTGACAGTGTGGGCAATGAAACCACAGAATCAATTAGCGGCGTGATAGACACCACCGCGCCGACGCTTACCGTGCAAGGGGTGGGCGATGGTAATGATGTTACCCCAGTATTTAGTGGCACCAGTAATGAAATCGGTGGCACAGTAACCTTAATTGTTACCGATGCTAACGGGGTTACACAAACACTGAGCGCAACAGTACAAAGTAATGGTCAATGGTCTGTGGAAGTACCTAACGGCCTGAGTGAGGGCGATTACAGTGTTGATGCGACCATCCTTGATGCGGCGGGGAATGACACCCAATTAGCCTTAACAGGCAATATTGATACCTCAGTGCCTGTTGTTCTGGTGAACGATAATGGCCTAGGCAATGACGCGACACCAACAATCAGTGGTTCATCTACCGAGCCTGCAGGCACGGTTGTCAGCATCAGTATTGTGGATGTCAATGGCGATAGCTATGGGTTAAGTGCGCAAGTGCAAGCAGATGGCTCATGGCAAGTAACTGCACCGAGCTTGCCAGATGGCAGTTATACAATGACTGCCAGCATTACCGATGCTGCAGGCAACACCGGCAGTAACACCGGCACCGGCAGTGTGGATACCTTAGATCCGCTGATCAGTATCAACAGCCTCGGTGCAATTAATGATGACACGCCGACGCTCAGTGGTACCTCATCAGAGCCACAAGGAACGGTGATAAACCTCACTGTCACCGACAGCGGTGGTACGGTTACCACACTCAGTGCCACGGTTGATGTCAATGGTGAGTGGGCCGTTACTGCCCCAGTTTTAGCCGATGATGATTATACGGTGGTTGCGAGCGTCAGTGATGCCGCAGGCAATAGCAACAGTGTCACCGATACTTTCACACTCAATACCTTAGCGCCAAGTATTACCATCAATGCGATTGGTGAAACCAACGACACCACCCCGACCATTAACGGCAGCAGTGATGCCGCGGATGGCAGTGTTGTCACTGTGGTGATAAATGATGGAATTAATCCCGCAGAGACTATCCAAACCACCGTAACCGGCGGCACGTGGAGTGTCACGGCCAGTAGTGATTTAGCCGAAGGTGACTTTACGGTGACCGCCACCGTTGAAGATGCCGTGGGTAATCAAGGCACGGCCACAGTTACTGGGATTATCGACACCACCATGCCGGATATCAGCATTAATCCGCCAGCCGACACGAATGACACCACGCCTACTATCAGTGGCACGGCCAGTGCGCCACAAGGCAGCATTGTCACCTTAGTATTTAATGATGCGGCAGGCAACTCACACACAGTCACCACGCAAATGACACCATCAGGCACCTGGTCAGTGCCTGCGCTGGAGGTATTGGCTGAAGGCGAATACACAGTCACCGCGAGTGTCTCAGATCAAGCGGGCAATCCAGCCAGCGCCAGTGTCACCGGGGTGATTGATGTAACGGCTCCAATGATCAGTGTGGATGCACTGGCAGACAGCAGTGATGTGACACCGCTCATCAGTGGCCAAAGCAGTGGTGTGCCAGCAGGCACACAAGTAACGATTGAAATCATCGCTGCAAATGGCGCAGTACAAAGTGTCACTGCGACAACCGATGGCACAGGAAATTGGTCGGTGGAGGCCAGTAACGCGCTCGTCGAAGGCGAGTACACAGTGAATGTCAGTGTGACAGACTCCGCAGGCAATACCGGCACCGATAGCGAAACCGGGGTGATAGACACAACAGCGCCAAGCGTCACTATCGATGCACCGGCATTGACCAACGACAGTACGCCGGTGGTGACAGGGACATCGGATCTAGCCAATAGTGATATAGCTGTCACCTTTACCGATACTAATGGTAGTCATACCGTTACAGTACAAACAGATGCCAGTGGTAATTGGAGTGCAGAAGCCACGCAGCCGCTTATTGATGGTGCGTACACGGTTACCGCCAGTCTCACCGATGCCGCAGGCAATACCGGCAGCGCCAGTGATAATGGCGTGGTGGATACAATTCCGCCAGAGCTGAGAATTATACCTTCTTTCTTGTTAGGTAATTTGGTATCACTGTCAGGTGATTCAGATTTACCTGCCGGAAGTACCATCACTATTACCGAGAATTTAGTCGGAGGTTTGATTGGTGCAACGTATACGGCAACCACAGATGCTAATGGTAATTGGCAATTACTAAACTTAACGGTGCCATTACTTAACCTAGCCTATGTTACTGCCAGCGCAACTGATGCTGCAGGGAATACAAGTACGGTCAGTACACTCGACTTTGATAACATTGCACCTGAGTTAACGGTCAGTGTTAACGCATTGAGCAATGACACAACACCGGTCATTTCAGGTGATACGGATATGGGTCAAGGCACTGTGATTAACTTGACTGTGGTTGATAGCGATAATGTCAGCCAAACATTTACCGCGGTTGTTCAAGCGGATCAAACTTGGTCCGTGTCTGTACCACAAGCACTCGCAGAGGGAACCTATACAGTCACCGCATCTGTGCGTGATGGCGTTGGTAATTTAACCACGGAGCAAACCACTGGCGTGGTTGATAGTGTTGCGCCAAGTTTAGTGATAGACAATCTACAACCAACGGCTAATGCAACACCAACGATTACAGGCAGTAGTAATGAGATTGGTGCTGAAGTCTCGGTTGTGGTTGACGGACAAACTCTGCAAGCGACGGTTGCAAATGATGGTACTTGGCAGGTAACAATCCCAACGGCATTGAATGATGGCAGTTACCCTGTTGAAGTGAGTATCACTGATGACGCCGGGAATCTACAAACTGCATCTGCCACGCTGTCAATTGATAGCATTACGCCTGTATTGACGATGGCGGATCCAGGTGTAACGAATGATCCAACGCCGACTATTTCAGGAACTTCAACTGAGCCGCAAGGTACTGAAGTGGTTATTGTTTTGGTTGATGCTAATGGTGACAGTCAGCAATTTACAGCCCAAGTGCAAGCCGATGGAAGTTACTCGGCAAGTCCAAGCGTAGAGATTGCCGATGGTGCTTACACTGTCACGGCCACAATTACAGATGCTGCTAATAATATTGGCACAGCGCAGGGCACTGGTACCGTTGATACATTAGATCCAACTTTAACTTTAGACGGATTAGGCACATTTAACGACGCTACACCGGTTATTTCAGGCAGTAGTGATGAAATTGGTGCAACGGTGACGGTGAATGTCAGTGATAATTTAAACAGTTATCAACTAACTGCTGTTGTACAAGCCGATGGAAGTTGGTCAGTGCAAGTTATTGATGCATTGAACGATGGCGCAGTTACTATTACGGCTAATGTGAGTGATGCTGCTGGCAATCAAGCATCGGTTTCAAGTAACGCAACATTGGATACCAATGCGCCGACTATCTCGATTGCGAGTTTACAACCCACGATGGATACCACACCAACCATTTCTGGTACCACAGATGCCAGAGATGGTACTGATGTAACGATTGAAATTATTGCCTCGGGCATTGTGGTACAAACATTGACCACTCAAGCTTTGGCTGGGCAATGGACTATTGATGTCAGTGATGCACTTGTTGAGGGCAGTTATACTGTGAATGCAGTTGTTAGCGAGGACGGTTTAACTGGTTCATCCAGCACTAGCCTTGCAATAGACTTAACCGCACCAACATTGGCTGTTAATACACCGAGTATTACAAATGATACAACACCATTAATTAGTGGCACATCAGATGCTGCACAAGGCACTATCGTTACATTGTTGGTCACCGATAGTGCTGGCACCGAGCAATCGGCGCAGGCAACGGTCAAAGCAAATGGTACATGGTCTGTTGCGCTTGCAAGTGAGCTTGCAGAAGGAAATTATAGCGTTGCTGCAACCATTGCGGACATTGCCGGAAATAGCAATTCGGCTCAAACAACAGGTGACATAGATCTAACTCCACCTACAGTGTTGATTGATTTATTAAGCAGCACAGCAGATAAAACACCGGTTGTTTCAGGAGCAGCGTTAGATGCTGTTGCTGGGAACACCGTTGCGGTTACCTTTACAGATGCACAAGGTGCTAGTCATACCGTTAATACGACACTTGCAGCGGACTTGACATGGCAAGTCGAAGCATCTCAAACACTTGCTGAAGGCGCTTACACCGTCACTGCTGTAGTCACTGATACTGCAGGTAATGCTGGGCAACAAACTGCCAATGCTGTTATTGATAGTATTAACCCTGAAATTACCATTGACCAAAGCAGCTTGGTATTAACACAAGATACAACACCACTTATTAGTGGTACATCTGATGAAGCGAATGCTACTGTTGAGGTTACCTTTACGGATGCCAGTGGTACTGAGCAGGTTGTAATCGTCACTACGAATGCTCAAGGTGATTGGCAAGCAGCGGCAAACATCGCATTAGCAGAAGGTGTTTACTCTGTTAAAGCAACGATCACCGATGTGGCAGGCAATCAAGGTGAAGACAGTAAAACCGGTGGTGAAGTTGATATAACGCCACCAGAATTGACAATCGTCCCGTCATTCTTATTGGGAAGTTTAATTTCTTTATCGGGAACATCTGATTTGCCTGAGGGTAGCGTAGTCACTATTACAAATCACTTGGTGGGAGGCGCGGTAGGTTTACCTTACACTGCCACTGTTGATGCAAACGGTGACTGGAGCGTATTGAATTTATCGGTATCATTGCTAACACTGGCTTACGTTGAAGCCTCTGCAACCGATGCGGCGGGCAATACCACCACCATCAGCACCTTAGACTTTGATAACACAGCACCTGAGCTTACCTTAGACGCTCCAGCGCTGACTATGGATAGCACACCAACCATCAGTGGTACCACTGACTTAGGTGAAGGTGCACAAGTCACACTCGTGGTTACTGGCCAAGGCGTTGCTGAGCAAACCTTCACGGCAACAGTACAAGCCAATGGTAGTTGGTCTGCGGATGTGCCACAAAGTTTAGCCGATGGGCAATATTCAGTGACAGCCAGTGTACGTGATGGCGTAGGTAATTTAACCGAGCAAACCGCTTCAGGTGTTATTGATACCACAGCACCAAGCTTAGTACTTAACTCAACCCCTATCAGCAGCGACGAGACGCCACAAATTAGTGGTAATAGCAACCTAACAGGGGGCGAAGTTACGGTCACGGTCGATGGGCAAACCTTAACGGCCACAGTAGCAGAAAACGGTACTTGGCAAGTCTCTACTGAGGCATTAGCAGATGGCACATACACAGTAACGGCAAGCATTACCGATGAAGCCGGTAATAGTACCTCACGCACCGGCAGTATAACGATAGATACTGTGGCACCAAGTATTAATGTTGTAGGCCTTGGTTTAGGAAATGACGCTACACCGACTATCTCAGGAACCAGTGATGAACCAGAGGGAAGCACTGTATCTGTGGTGATAGTCGATGGCAATGATAATACCCACAACCTAACAGCTGAGGTTGATAGCAGCGGCAATTGGCAAGTACAAAGTGATCCACTTCCTGAGGGGGAATACAGCGTAACCGCGACAATTACTGATGCCGCAGGATTAACAACAAGCACAACGACGACTGGCGAAATAGACACGCTTGCGCCAGTAATCACTGTGGATGCGATTGGTACGATTAACCTTGCAACACCAACAATCACTGGTAGCAGTGATGAACCTGCTGGAACGACAATTAGCGTAACGGTAACCGATAGTGCGCAACCATACAGTTATACAACTCAGGTGCTTGCTGATGGAAGTTGGTCAGTTGCGGTAACGGATAGTTTAGTGGATGGTAATATTAGCGTGGTCGCATCAGTCAGCGATTCAGCTGGTAATACTAGCATGTCTAATGAGGTAACAGGGGTGCTTAATACCAGTGCGCCAAGTATCGGTATTAACGCATTAATGACTACCAATGATACAACGCCACAAATAAGCGGTACTAGTGATGCACCAGATGCCAGTACCATTAATGTTGTTATTAGCAATGCAGGTGGTGACCTACAAAGCTTTACTGCCACCTTAAACGGTGGAGTGTGGAGTGTGGATGTGCCTGATGCCCTACTGGAGGGAAGTTACACCGTAACCGCTAGTGTTACGCAAGCAGGGTTAAGCTCTTCAAGTTCTGCACAATTAGTGATTGATCTCACACCACCAACGCTTGCGATTACCTCTACACTGAGTTCTGCAGATACAACACCACTGATTGCTGGTACCAGTAATGCACAACAAGGTTCAACTGTTGAGGTAACCATAGTAGCGAGTAACGGTGCAATACAGAACCTATCAACTCAGGTACTTGCAAACGGAACTTGGAGCGTTGCAGCAACAGATGCGCTGACTGAAGGAGATGCTCAGATCAGTGCCGTGGTAACAGATCTTGCCGGTAACAGCACTAGTGAAACTATTACCATAAATATGGACTATACGGGACCTAGTATTTTAGTGACCGCGCCTGCAATTACGAATGATTGGACACCGGCCATAAATGGTTCTATCAGTGGTGCACCGACAGGCACTTTAGTGACAGTGTTGGTCACTGATAGTGCTGGCAATGCACAAACGCTGAGCACAACATCTAATGCCGATGGTAGCTGGGGGGTTGAAGTAATTAATGGCTTAGCAGATGGCACTTACACTGTTAATGTCAGTGCTGCCGATGAGTTAGGAAATGAATCATCAGCGCAAAGTACAGGCATCATAGATACGGTAGCGCCAGAAGTCGCAATTACCAGTGGCTTAGTTTTAACTTATGATACGAGCCCACTGATCACAGGAACGTCAAGTGAAGCGAATTCAGAGGTGGTAATAAGCTTTGGCAGCGGCTATCAGCAAACAGTTACAACCGATAATGATGGTAACTGGTCAGCTTCATTAGGAGATGATATCAGTGATTTTCCTGCAGGGTTATTGGATGGCACGTATACGGTAAGTGTTAGTATCGAAGATGCTGCGGGTAACATGGGTACTGCATCAGGCAATGGCTTAATCGTTGATACCACTCCTATTGAGTTTAATGTGACGGATTATAATCCTGGCATATTGGGTCTGATACTTCCTTCAGCAGAAGGCGATGCACCACCGGGAACTGAAATTTATATTATCGGCGCAAGCTTAATTGGCGTAGGCTTATTGGGTATTGATCTTGATGTATTAGAAGGTTACCCAAGTACCACAACTAACGCCAACGGTGATTGGAGTTATACGTTATCTTTATTAGATTTGGACCTGTTAAGTGGTGAAGATTATTATTTCTTAACACTTGATCAAGCAGGAAATTACCTTGCTAAGGATACAGACAATCAGGACGTTGCTTCTGGCAATATTAATGATGATCCAGCACCAGCCAGTGTGGAGGCAGAGCAGAGCATAGCGCAGGTAGAGGTATCAGAATCAAGTGTTACCTTTAGCAATGAACTATCACAAGATGAAAGTATTGATTTAAGTCGCATCCTAGTTGCTGACAATACCGTTAGTCGTGAGTCAGAGCCACTGGATTTAACAATCAATGATGTGTTGAGCGATGTTGGTCAAACCGATCTGCTAGCCTTAGACTCTGGGAGCGAAGAAAGTAGTATCGCTTTCAATGGTGATACATCGACCTCCGCTGAGCCTGCTATTGATGTACAAAACCAGTCGGAGGAAATGATTAAGAAATTAATCGAAAGTGGCAATAATCAAATCGATAGCTAATGAATTCATAGTATCAATGTAAAGCGCGGGTTGTTCTCGCGCTTTATTATTTTGAATCTTAGCTAGGAGTTGGGGGCAGTCTAATAAATAAGTTGCTAGCTTAATAAAAGTATTGCTAAAAACAGGAAAGGAAATTACAAAGGATATTTTCTACGAGCGAGCACTACGCTTTTAAATTATGAACGATTTTACTGTTACCGTGGACAACACTACCACCTTGGTCATAGGTTGTAGAGGTTGGCACGCCAATTAAAATGTCTTTTAACTGTTTTACAGTTAATTGGGCATGATGGGCTGCATGAGCATTAACATCATTTTTCTTTTTACATGACTCTAATAATTTACGTACGTCAGCAATCAAGTCTGTGACTTCGGTAGATTCGAGTTCATTACTTGCGAGTAAAGTTTTAAGTTCTTTATCTAAGGTTTGTATTTGGCTCAAAAAACCAAGCTTTTGTTTCGCGATGTCTTTTAAGCCCTCACCACGACGGGAGGCGATAGCTGTTAATTCATCATCTAAGATATCAGCCAGCGATGTTAAACTATTGAGCTGCATAACAAGTTTAGAGCAGATCAAACTGTTGTGATCAGCCATACACGTCAAACTCAAATGCAGCGATATTTTTGGCTAATTTTTCAGCATCAATTTGATATTTACCTTCACTAATGGCCTTTTTAAGTTCAGCAACTTTATTACTATCAAAACCAGAAGACTGTTGAGCCTTATCTTGTAATGATTTTAATTGCTGAGCTTGAGGTGTCAAACTCACTGAATCAGCAGCTGCTTTAGGGGCATTTGCTTGCGCAGTATTTGCATTATTGTTTTGCAAATCAACCTTTTGCTGTTTAGCATTGGTCAACACATTAGCCTGTTGCTGACCTTTATTTACTTGGCTTACCATGATTTTAACCTATACGTTACCCAACTTATGCCTAGTTATCGGCATACACATTAGAAACTTTAGCATAAATGCGAAAATTTAGATAATTACCTGCACAGACTCAACACCGTCAACACGGGCATTTAAAACTTTTCCTGATTTCGCATTTTTTACTTTAACTTGCTCACCTAAAGTACCATCTTCTAGTGCTAAACCGGAAGTTTTTATTTTTAACCCGCGAATGGTTGCAAAGATAGTAACATTATCTCCTTTACAGACCATACAAATTTGATTTAAAGCGACGGGATAACCGCTGCGGATATTACGTTTACTGCGACTGCCAATTAACAGCTGTTCGTCTTGCAAGTATTGCGCGCGAACAAAATGTTTTGGCTTCATAATCAAGCTCAAGTGGTGAGTTTCAATGACTTCACCACGACTTATATTTTCGCTCGCGACGATCACAGGGGAGAGCTCAATCATACGCACGTGCACGTATTGACTCCAGCCATTTAAATCATCACATTTAATTTGTACGGTGATCTGCCGATTAAAAGGCGGCTCAGTAGGAATAGTATACGAAGGTTCGCTTTCGCAACTGCGATCAGGAATGCGACTGTCTAAACTTAAGGCATTAAGTTGTTTGTCATCTGCGGTAGCGGGATCGAGCTGATCGTATACATAAGATACAGCGAGTTCTTGTAGTTGCTCTTTACTGTAAGTTTGCGCAGCCAGTGGCGCAACTAGGCATAGGCTAGCAAGAAAATAAAAAACACTGTATCTTCGGCTTTTTTTTAACAAACTCATAATGTTTCGACTATGCTTATGGTTGAAAACAGGGTATAAATATTTAGCGTCAATAAACAGACGCTCCCGTGTAGTTATGTAGCTTTACAGAAAGAAAGCAATTATTGTTCCGTTATTATTCGCTTTCTTTAGGAGATTGAAATGGCAGGCATTTTAGACTCAGTTAATCAACGTACTCAGTTGGTTGGGCAAAACCGCCTTGAATTATTATTATTCAAGCTTAGAGGGCGGCAGCGCTTTGGTATTAATGTGTTTAAAGTGAGAGAAGTACTGCAATGCCCTCCTTTAACAAACATGCCAAAATCAAACCCGTATATAAGAGGCGTCGCGCATATTCGTGGCCAAACTATTTCTGTTATCGATTTATCGATGGCCGTAGGTGGCCCTGCGATCGAGAATATTAAAGATAGCTTCATCATCATTGCTGAATATAACCGCTCTGTGCAAGGCTTTTTAGTTGGCGGTGTTGAGCGAATAGTTAATATGAATTGGGAAAAAATAATGCCGCCACCATCAGGAGCGGGTCGATATTCATATTTAACTGCAGTGACAGAAATTGAAAACGAATTGGTTGAAATTCTCGATGTTGAAAAAATATTAAATGAAATTTGTCCGGTGAATACCGAAGTCAGTGCTGCAATAGCGAATGACGGTGAAATTCAAAAAGACTTAGGTGAGCGCATTGTGTTTATTGCCGATGATTCTGCGGTTGCTCGTAATCAAGTTAAACGTGCCCTTGAACCATTAGGCGTACAAACAGAACTTGCCAAAAATGGTAAAGAAGCGCTAATAAGATTACGAGAGATTGCCGAGCTAGATTGTATCAACGATATTACCGAGCGAGTAGGGCTATTGATCTCTGATGTTGAAATGCCAGAAATGGACGGCTATACCTTAACAGCAGAAATTAAAGCAGATCCAAAATTAGCTCCATTGCATGTTATTTTACATACATCGCTCAGTGGGGTGTTTAATCAGGCGATGATTGAAAAAGTTGGCGCTGATGACTTTATTGCTAAGTTCAATCCGGATGAATTAGCTACAGCAGTGAAAAAATGGGTTCATTGTGACTAATTTGAAAAGGCGGTGTAACTTTGGAAAATAAGCATTTAGAGCAACGCGAGTACGATCAGTTTCGTTCTTTTTTAGAGCAACAATGTGGCATTGTGCTAGGTGATAATAAGCTTTATTTAGTTAAAAGCAGACTTGCTCCGCTAATGGTGCGTTTTAATGTCGCATCATTGTCGCAATTGGTTAGTAAAACGCTGAGTCCGCATGAGCGGCAGTTACGTGCCGCAGTGGTAGATGCTATGACCACCAATGAAACGTTATGGTTTCGGGACCAATACCCGTTTGAACTATTACAAAGTAAATTATTTCCAGAGCATAAAGAGTTACGTCGACCGCTAAAAATTTGGTCTGCAGCAAGTTCGTCAGGCCAAGAGCCGTACTCTATTGCTATGTCTGTTGCTGAGTTTCAGGCAAAACAACCGGGCGTGTTAAAAATGGGGGCACAGATCATCGGCACCGATATTTCTAATACCATGTTGGATATGTGCAAGCATGCAGAGTACGACTCGCTTGCTTTAGCCCGAGGGCTGTCGATAGAGCGTAGAAAGAAGTTCTTCAAAGATAGCGGCAATGGCATGGCGCAAGTGAACGAGTCAATCAAGAAATTGGTCAGTTTTCGGCACCTCAACTTATTGGATTCATACGCGTTAATGGGTAAATTCGATATTATTTTTTGCCGTAATGTACTCATTTATTTTGCCCCAGAAGTTAAAGCGAAAATTATTGCGCAATTTGCGCAAGCACTTAACCCTAAAGGGTATTTGTTCTTAGGTGCCTCTGAATCTATGTCGGGATTAAGTGACGAATTTGATATGGTGCGTTGTAATCCAGGCATTATTTACCAAAAGAAATAGTATTTTAAAATTAAGACCTGACGGCCCCTTATAATTAGTAGGCTCGCGTTTATCCTGTGCAAATAAAGCTCTTTTGCACAGGATACACCCGTAGGAAATGGCTTTAGCCATGAATTCCCAAGCGCTCGGTTTTAGGATCCTAACGGCCAGTCACTTCCCTAAAACCTAGTGCCTATTCTTACAATCATTGCGCATAAGCGTAGCGAGCTCTTAACTTCTTAACTCGCTGTTCTATGGTGAATCAATCACTTAAAGATATATTTTGCACAAAGAGAAGTGCATGTGGGTAAATGAGCCGACACACCGTAGGAAATGGCTTTAGCCATGCATTTCCAAGTGCTCGGTTTTAGGAGCCTAACGGCCAGTCACTTCCCTAGAACCTAGTTCCTATATTTAACGTAAACGCGGTGGCAAACCACTCCCTACAAGTAATGTAAACACCGAGTCACTTCCCTAGACCTTTATCTCCCTAGTAGCTAGTTAAACTGGCTCATCTTTTGCATTAGTCATCCTAAGTCAATTTTTTGGAGATGGTTATGGCTATCAGTTTTGATAAAGCATTTGGGGTTCATCCTCATGCAATGTTGATCCGTTCGCAACGTGCTGAGTTATTAGCAACCAATATCGCTAATGCTGATACGCCGGGCTATAAAGCGAAAGACATCGACTTTGCCACGGCATTGAAAGCGGCAAAAAGCCACCAGCAAGGCGGCAATAACATGGTAACAACTAACCCAAATCACATTGCCGGTGGTAGTCGTTATGTCGGCAACAGTGAAATGTTTCGCTCGCCAAATCAAGCAGATACAGGTGATGGTAACTCGGTTGATATACAAGTGGAACGAAACTTGTATACAAAGAACTCATTAGAGTATCAGGCAAGCCTGCAGTTTATGAGTGGTAAAATTTCAGGCCTTAAAAAAGCCCTCGGTGGTCAAGGAGCATAAGCATGAGTTTATATAACGTTTTTGATATTTCAGGTAGTGGCATGAGTGCACAAAATGTGCGCTTGAATACAACCGCGAGTAATATTTCGAATGCGAATACCATCAGCTCAAGCCAAGACCAAACGTATCGAGCGCGTCACCCTGTTTTTGCCGCTGAGCTGATGAAAGCATCAGAATCAACGGGTAATAATCAGGGCTCGTCTGTTGGCGTTAAAGTGCTAGGAATTGTCGAGAGTGATAAACCTTTGCAAATTGAATATAACCCAAACCATCCAAGTGCGGATGAAAACGGTTATATCTACAAACCTAACGTTAATGTCGTTGAAGAAATGGCTAATATGATTTCCGCCTCACGCTCTTATCAAACCAATGTGCAAGTTGCAGATGCAGCGAAGCAAATGTTAAGTAAAACACTGTTGCTTGGGCAGCGGTAATTGAGGGTTAGATTATGAGTAACGATATCAGTACTGTATCGTCAAGTTATATTGATTCACTTCGCGGGCAGAATAACCAAGTTACTGACGAAAAGAAAAGTGATGCACTAACGCAAGAGGATTTTTTCTCGTTGTTAACGCAGCAGCTGTCGTTTCAAGATCCCAGCAAACCTGCAGACAACGATCAAATGATTGCGCAAATGACCAATTTCACTATGGCGGAAGGTATCGCAAATTTAAATTCAAAATTTGAGTCTTTGGCGGCTTCAATGACCTCCAATTCTGCGTTGCAGGCATCAACTCTGGTTGGTAAGAAGGCTTTAGTAGAAGCAGATACATTAGATCTTAACAGCAGCGGTGAAGCCTCGGGCATAATCGCAATCGAAAGTCCTGTTAAAGATTTAAAGCTCAGTATTACGGATGCCTCTGGACAACTTGTGAGAACTATTAATTTAGATACTCAACCAGCAGGCGGTTTACGCTTTAGCTGGGATGGCAAAAATGAAGCAGGTGAGAGCCTTCCTGAAGGAGAATACAGTATAAAAGCTGAGGGCAGCATGGGAGAGGAGTTTACTAGCTTACCTATGGCCACATATAAAAACATTGAAAGTGTAAGCATTAATGGTGCTAATGGCATTATTATCAACACTAAAGCTGGTGCGATTAAGCTGACTGATGTCGCAGAAATTGCATAAAACATTTAAAGTATATTTCTAGCCGAAGGCTAATATTAACAGTTTAGAGGTCACTTATGAGCTTCAATATTGCGTTAACAGGCATCGCTGCCGCACAAAAAGATTTAGATGTTACTGCTAATAACATCGCCAATGTAAATACCACGGGTTTTAAAGAGTCGAGAGCTGAATTTGCTGATGTTTATGCATCATCAGTTTTTACCTCGGGTAAAACTAAAAATGGTGATGGTGTGCAAACAACATCCGTATCTCAACAGTTTCACCAAGGTTCAACATTAGGTACGCAAAACTCACTGGATCTTGCAATCGGCGGAGAAGGGTATTTTGCTCTTAGTTCTGAGCTGGGTTCACAAGATCATACCTTTACTCGTGCAGGGGCGTTTAAATTAAACAAAGATAATTTTATCGTTGACTCAAGAGGTAGCTTTTTACAAGGTTTCCCTGTGGATCCATCAAGCGGGGATGCGACATCAGTGAGTTTGAGCACATCTACCGCGATTCAAATTCCTGATTCATCTGGTTCGCCGCGTGCTACGACAAATATATATTCGTCTTTTCGGTTGGATTCGACCAAAGCAGCGCCATCTGTTACACCATTTGATCCAACCCAATCTGGCTCAATTACTCACTCTACCTCAACCAATATTTATGATTCGTTAGGTGAATCGCATACCATGCAATTGTACTTTGTGAAAACAGATGCAGCGGTTACAGGAAATGCTAACGAATGGGAAGTCTATTCGACCTTAGACGGTCAAGTAGTAAACCCAGATGGAAGCCCGCAAGGCGCTACTGGACCATATACTCCAATTTCAACATTTCAGTTTGACGCTAACGGGTTACCACTCAATACCAACGGTACCGCAAATACGACAAATACATTTGATTCAGTGGTCTTCGATGGCGCTAACCTGACAGGTATTTTAAGCAATGGCGCTAGCTTTCCTAACAATGTAACTGTCAATTGGCGTGATGAAGCGGGCACTTCTTCAAAAATACCGACACAACATGCGGGATCTTTTGAAAATAAAGTACTAGACCAAGATGGTGCAGCTGTGGGGCGGTTGGCAAATATTGATATTGGTGTTGATGGAAAAATTGTTGCTTCTTATAGTAACGGAGATTCTAATTATTTAGGACAAGTTGCGTTAACCCGCTTTTCAAACTCTCAGGGCTTACAACAAGTCGGCAACACTTCGTGGAAGAAAAGTTTAACCTCTGGTGAGCCGATAGCTGGAGAAGCTAATTCGGGCGCATTTGGTAAAATTAGCTCATCGGCGTTAGAGCAATCGAATGTAAACTTAACCAATGAGTTAGTTGATTTGATCAGCGCACAACGTAACTTCCAAGCCAACTCGCGTGCACTAGAAGTGAACTCAACACTACAACAAAATATCTTGCAGATCCGATAATTTCGGTTCTACTTTTTATAATCCGACACCGAGGCCGCTATTTTTTAGCGGCCTTTTTTATTTGCACTATCTTGCTTACATTTGTCACGTCAATTTATTGTGGCACTTATCTTGCATTTATCACGTTATAGATTTTTAACGTGAGTCGATGTTATGGACAAGATGGTCTACATTGCAGCCTCTGGTGCTAAGCAAAGTTTGCGGGGCCTAGAGCTTAAAGCAAATAATTTAGCAAACGCGAATACCACAGGTTTCAAGTCTGACTTCGCACAAGCACGTTCGATGCAAGCGTTTGGGGAAGGTTTACCAACACGTGTTTTTACTATGCAAGAGCGCCCAGGCTCGAATATGACCTCTGGCGGTATAGTTGAAACTGGCCGTGATCTTGACATTGCGATGAGCGATAAAGGCTGGCTAACGGTACAAGATGCTTCCGGTAATGAGGCATATACTAAAGTCGGTACACTGAATATCACCCCTGATGGCGCTTTAATGACCAGTCATGGCCGTCAAGTTATTGGCGAAGGTGGGCCTATCATCTTACCGCTACCAATCGAAAAGATTGAATTTAGTGAAGATGGTTCGATTCAAGTACGTCCGCAAGGTGCACCCGCTAACTTTTTAGAAGTTGTCGACCGCTTAAAGGTGATAAAGGCAAATAACTCTGAGCTTGAAAAAGGCAATGATGGTCTATTTCGGCCAAAACCCGAATTACTGGAAAATGATATCTGTGGATTTTGCGACATCTCTAATGATGTGAAGGTGCTAAGTGGCACCTTAGAGATGTCAAATGTGAATCCGGTACATGAAATGGTGGATATGATAAGCCATCAACGTCAATTTGAATTACAAGTTAAGTTAATGAAAACGGCAGAAGAAATTGACGAACGACATACTCAATTACTGCGTATTGTTTAACTTTATTGAGAGGACATTAGTATGAATCCTGCATTGTGGATAAGTAAAACGGGGCTTGATGCTCAACAAACCGATATTTCGGTGATCTCAAATAATTTAGCCAATGCCAGTACCGTTGGTTATAAAAAAAGCCGTGCTGTGTTTGAAGATTTACTGTACCAAAATATTAATCAGCCGGGGGGACGTTCATCACAAGATACCGAAATGCCTTCTGGTTTAATGTTGGGGGCGGGTACTAAAGTTGTTGCCAATCAGAAAAACTTTTCCCAAGGTAATATGTTAACCACTGAAAATTCATTGGATTGGATGATCTCTGGCCCTGGTTTTTTTGAAGTGTTGCAGCCTGATGGCAATATTGCTTATTCGCGAAATGGTCAATTTACTACCGATGAAGATGGTCGCATTGTAACAGCAGGTGCTGGTTTTCCTGTGCAACCGGAAATGAATGTACCTGATGATGCGCAGTCAATTACCGTATCGCAAGATGGCGAGGTATCGGTGCGTATATCAGGGCAGCCTGAAAATGTGGTGATTGGTCAGTTAACGATCAGTGACTTTATTAATCCATCGGGCCTTGAGCCTGTAGGGCAAAACTTATATACCGAAACGGCAGTCAGTGGTGCACCCGTACAAGGTAACCCAGGGCTTGAAGGATTAGGCACGGTTGTACAAGGGGCACTTGAAACGTCTAACGTAAATGTAACCGAAGAATTAGTTAACCTGATTGAAACTCAACGTATTTATGAGATGAATTCAAAAGTGATTTCAGCGGTTGATGAAATGATGAGTTACATCAGTCAGCAACTTTAACTAATTCGGAGCAAAGTTATGCGTAATTTATCTATAGTCTTAACTGGTGCATTTATCTTGAGTGGCTGTATGACGACTCAAAACCACAGCGTGGTTCAAGATGATCCATACTATGCTCCTATGTACCCAGAGCCTGCCGCAGAGCAAGTCGTACCAACAGGCTCATTGTTTGATAGTTACTTATCAAACGATTTATATTCAGACAAAAAAGCCTTACGCACCGGGGATATAATTACAGTTAAACTGCAAGAATCAACGCAATCATCAAAAGCAGCTAAAACTGAAACGGATAAACAAAGTGATGCTAGCCTCGACCCTGTCATTGGTTTAGGCGGACTACCCGTTAATATTGGCGGCGATAGTATTCAATTTGGTGTTGGCAGTGGTGCAAAATTTAAAGGGGATACTAAGTCAAATCAATCTAATAGTTTATTTGGTGATATTTCGGTGAATGTGATGCGGGTATTACCGAATGGTAATTTAGTGATCCGTGGTGAAAAGTGGTTAACCTTAAACACCGGTGAAGAATTTATTCGTCTTGAAGGGCTTGTTCGTCCGCAAGATGTTACCGCAGATAATACTGTGACCTCTAACAGAATCGCGAATGCGCGCATTCAGTATTCTGGGAAAGGGCAAATGCAAGAGACTCAAACGGGAGGGTGGTTAACACGATTCTTCAGTAGTTCTCTGTTCCCTTTTTAAAGGATGTTGATATGAATAGCTTGAAAGCGTTGCTGTGTATATGTTTATTAGTTTGGCACTGTAGTGCCAGCGCTGAACGTATCAAAGATGTCTCAATGGTTGAAGGTGTTCGCTCAAACCAGTTAGTTGGTTATGGCCTGGTAGTCGGTTTACCTGGCACCGGTGAGCAAAGTCGTTTTACTGAACAAAGCTTTAAAGCCATGCTCAATAGCTTTGGTATTACCATGGCATCGAATTTAAAGCCTAAGATTAAAAATGTGGCTGCGGTTGCTGTTCATGCCGAGTTACCTGCATTTAGAAAACCCGGTCAAACTATTGATATTACTGTATCGTCAATCGGCAGTGCCGGTAGTTTACGCGGTGGCACATTATTGCAAACTTTCTTAAAAGGGGTTGATGGTAATACCTATGCAGTAGCGCAAGGTAGTTTAATTGTCGGTGGTTTAGGCCTTGAAGGCGCCGATGGTAGTAGGGTTGTTATGAATACCCCAACAGTAGGGCGTATTCCCAATGGCGCAACGGTTGAACGTGCAATTAAAAGCCCATTTATGCAAGGCGATTATATTACTTTTAACTTAAATCGTCCTGACTTTACGACGGCAAAACGTTTAGAGCAAACGATTAATGAGTTGGTTGGCCCTGATAGCGCACACGCACTTGATGCAGCCTCAATTCGTGTGCTTGCTCCGCGTGATGCATCACAGCGTGTTGCTTATTTATCAACGCTTGAAAATTTAGAGTTTAAACCAGCCGATACCTCGGCAAAAATTATCGTTAATTCACGCACAGGCACTATAGTAATAGGTAAAAATGTAAAGTTACAAGCAGCGGCAATTACCCATGGTGGCCTAACGGTTACAATTGCAGAACAGCAAAATGTATCTCAGCCTAACGCATTAAGTGAAGGGGAAACGGCCGTTACTAATCAAAGTATTATTGATGTTAACGAAGATGATTCACGAGCCTTTGTATTCAACCCAGGTGTGAGCCTTGACGATTTAGTACGCGCAATTAATGAAGTAGGTGCTGCACCGGGGGATTTAATGGCAATCCTTGAAGCATTAAAAGAAGCGGGTGCCATCAACGGTCAACTCGTGGTTATTTAACCATATTGACCCCCTAAGTTTGCGTTAACTCGCATTTAGGGGGGCTTGACTTGCATAATTAATCAACGCTTTTATACTTTCGCAAACTCGCAAACTCGCAAACTCGCAAACTCGCAAACTCGCACTCTTTATAAGTAATCTGCAAACTCGCCTTGGCTCAATTATTGCATTATTAATTTCATTATTAATCACTGTGTCA
Source organism: Pseudoalteromonas sp. ASV78 (assembly GCF_047806705.1). Taxonomy (NCBI): domain Bacteria; kingdom Pseudomonadati; phylum Pseudomonadota; class Gammaproteobacteria; order Alteromonadales; family Pseudoalteromonadaceae; genus Pseudoalteromonas; species Pseudoalteromonas sp. ASV78. The sequence goes on from NZ_JBLOPA010000001.1 coordinate 136,711, forward strand.
ACTTGCTGATGGATACTAATCATCTCGATAAACAAAACTTCTTTGATTTAGGCAATCTTAATACCTTACGTCAAGATGCCTTAAAAAGTGATGCCTCGCCTGAAGCATCAAAAGAAGCGCTAAAAAAAGCAGCGGCACAATTTGAATCTATTTTTACGCAAATGTTGCTTAAAAGCATGCGCAAAGCAAATGAAGCGTTTGAAGACGAAGACAGTCCTTTTAATTCCAGTGGTGTAAAGTTTTTTGAAGAAATGCATGATCAACAGTTATCGGTTGATTTATCTTCAAAAGGCTCATTGGGTTTAGCCGATCTCATAGTGCAACAACTCTCTCCTGATGGAAAAAACTTTACCCCTAGTTCAGTGCTGCGCACTGTCGATGATTTTACTAGTGATCAACGTGCAACCGGTAAAAATGCCGATAATACGACTGACACCAAGGCTGTTAATAGCAGTTCATCAACAGCGCAAAAACCGCAATTTGAAAATGCTGAAGATTTTATTAGCAGTGTTTGGGAACATGCGAAAACAGCGGCTGAAAAAATTGGTTTGAACCCAGCGGTGATGGTTGCACAAGCGGCACTTGAGACTGGCTGGGGGAAACATATTATTAATAAAAGTGATGGCAACAGTAGCTTTAACTTATTTAATATCAAATCAGATAAAAGCTGGCAGGGTGAGAAAGCCAATAAAATGACACTCGAATTTGAACAAGGCACGCCAGTTAAAAAACAAGCAAGCTTTCGAGCATACGATTCTATTAAAGACAGTGTGAATGATTTTGTTGAGTTTTTGACAGAAAATCCACGTTACCAAGAAGCGTTACAAAATACCGCAAAACCGGCTGCTTTCTTAGACTCATTACAAAAAGCAGGTTATGCCACAGACCCCAATTACGCTGACAAAATTAAGCAAGTGCTTAACCGAACCGAACTAAAAACATTGGCGGCAACATTGGTTCGCCAAGGAGTAAATTAGAATGTCGTTTAACTTATTTGACATTGCAAGCTCAGGCGTTCGCGCTAATTCAGAATTGCTACAAACCACCAGTAAGAACATTGCCAATGTGAACACAGTGGGTTATGTACGCGAGCGTACAGAGCATATGACCATGATCGACAATCAAGTTGGTCGTGGAGATACCTATCGCTTATTAAATGAGTTTGCTCAAAAACAGCTCAATCGCGATACTTCAAATAAAACCTTTTTTGATCAATTTGTCACTGAAGCGGGTCGTGTTGATAGCTTGTTTTCTCAAGAATCCAATAGTTTATCGACCAGTATGAATTCGTTATTCAATAATGTGCAGGAAAGTTTAAATCAACCGTCTTCATCTGTTGCACGCTCATTAGTGATGACAGATGCAGAAAACTTGCTTGATCAAATGGAGCGTTTGTCAGGCATTGTATTTGATCAAAAAAATATCGTGAATGAGCAGTTAGAAATTTTTTCTGATGAAGCCAATACATTAATTCAAAATATTAGCAGCTTGAATAAGCAAATTGCGACCGTAAATGGTACACGCAACGAAGCAAACTCAAGCACTATGTATAACGAACGAGATTTAGCTATTCGTAAATTATCAGAGCTAATCGATGTAGAAACACTAGATGGCCCCAATGGTGAGAAGCTTGTTTTTATGGGCACTGGTGAGTCATTAGTAATGCAAGATGGTGCATTTAATTTATTTTCGATGGCTGGCGATCCGGATCCTAATTTTAAAGAATTACATTTAGATATAGATGGCGGCAAAGCGGTGCCGCTTGAAGTGGATGCGAGTAAATTAAAAGGTAAAATAGGTGGCCTACTGGCATTTCGTGATGACATTTTAGTACCCGCGCAAAATCAACTTGGCCAAATGGGCTTGGCGATTGCAGATGCGTTTAATCAACAAAACCGTTTAGGAATGGACGGTAATGGCGAACTCGGTGGGGATATTTTTACAATCCCAACTATTGGCGGTCACGCTTATCAAGCCAATACTGGCAATTCAAGTATAACGGCGACTTTAGAGCCCGGCAAAGGCAGTGAAATTCCTGCCAGTGACTTTATTGTTACTTATACCAGTGGCACAACTGTTGAAATACAACCTGTCGATAATAAAGGTCAGCCATTAGGAACTCCTGCAACCGCGGATATCGTCGCTGGCGTAATTGATTCATCAACGATTACTGGCGGAGAGTCGTATGGTTTACAATTAAATGTGTCGGGTAGTGGTAATGTTGGCGATCAATTTTCAGTAAAGCTTAATGCACAAGCCGCATCAAGTTTAACACTCGCCACCGATAGGCCTGAAGCGCTCGCATTGGCATCACCTATCCGTACAGCCGATAACATAAATAATACTGGTAATGCCAATATATCTGCTGGAACAGTGAGCAGTGTAACTAGCGGTGGCTTTACAACGACAAGTCCACCAGCTTTAGCGAATGGTGATATTAGTATTGTCAAAACCGCAAACGCAAATGAATACACACTTACAGATGGCAACGGAACAACAACATTTACTATAACTCCTCCTGCTGAGAATATGCTTGCTCAAGCTGGCGCTCCGTATGACAGCTATGGTTTTGATTTTAACATTGAAGGAACACCAGCTATAGGTGATAGCTTTACATTAGAATTTAATGAAGGCGGCTTTGATGATAACCGCAATGGCTTAATGTTGGCTGGGCTACAAAGCGGCGAGTTAGTGCGGCAAAATGTTACCACGACCGCATCAGCTGATAACCATAAAACATTCAATCAAGCCTATGCAGGGTTAGTCACTGATATTGGTGTTGTAACCAATCAAGCTATGACCAACGGGGCTGCTTTTGACGCATTAGCCCAACAGTCAGAGGCGTGGTATGAGTCATTGTCAGGGGTGAATTTAGATGAAGAAGCTGCAAACTTATTGCGTTTTCAGCAGTCTTACGCAGCTTCTGCACAAGTGCTTTCAGCAGCTCGTACAATTTTCGACACTTTACTTAGTGCTGCGAGGTAATTATGCGTTTATCAAATAACCAAATGTATCAAAATAGCTTAAATTCTATTTTGAATAACCAACAAAATGTTAATAAAGCGCAAGAACAAGTTAATACCCAAAAACGCGTACTGACCGCTGCAGATGATCCATCGGCAACTGCGCGGGCTTTACTGTATACCGACCGTATTCAAACGAATGAACAGTATAGTAAAAATATTACTATGCTGACGAGCCGGTTAAATACCCAAGAAAGTGTGCTTGAGAATATCAAAGGCTCACTTGAGAAAGCTTATACACTCGCGATTCAAGCTGGTAATGGGGTTTATACAGATATAGACCGTGAAGGTATTGCTGAGGAACTTAAATCGATACAAAGTAGTGTGCTTGATTTAATGAATGCCAAAACTGAAGATGGCAAATATATATTTTCAGGCTATCAGGATAACACCCAAACTTATTCCTTAGATTCATCAACAGGTAAATATGTGTATGGCGGTGACCAAGGTCAGCACAAGATTAAAGTTGCAGAAGGGGTTGAGATCAAATCCAGCGATAACGGGGTTGATACCTTTGAAAAGGTCAATGCGCGCTTAAATGTCGCCTCTAATGACGGCGTTGTATCGGGTGGTATCACCAGTGCAAAAGTGTATGTACGTGAGCAAGCTCCGTTTGATGCATTTCATAAAGCGAATTATAACGCTGATCCTGCAGCTGGGGCCGGTGCAAATACGTTTAATATTATAACGACCGCCGGTACACCTAATACATATCAGCTCGAACAAGGTGGGAATATCGTCAGCACGGGTAGTTTTGAGGGAGCAAAAATTAAACTTGCGGGGATGGAAATTGATATTAGCCCAGTTGCAAACGGGCAGGTAGACTTTACTTTAGAAGCGCCAAAAAAAGAAAATATTTTAAACACGCTAAGCGACTTAATAACAGGGTTAACTGACCCAACAATTAGTCAAGAAGATTATGACCAAGTATTGGCTGCGGCGATGATCCAAATTGATAACAGTAAAAATCAGGTCTCTTTAACTGAAGCCGGTTTAGGTGGGCGTTTAAATACAGCTAAAAAAATCACCCAATCGAATACTGATTTGGATGTAAATAATAAATCATCGCGTGCTGATTTGGTTGAACTCGATATGGCTGAGGCCATTACAGAGCTCACTAAACAAGAAACTGCACTGCAAGCTTCGCAGGCAACTTTTGGCCGCTTAGCTAAATTATCACTGTTCGATTACTTATAAGTAAGTTATAAGAACATCAAGAGTAAGGCAAAATATTGCCTTACTCTAGTATTTTCCCAGCCTTTTAAGATCATCTCCTTACTATTTAACAGCTTAATAATTTCCTGAAGAAAAAGATCAGCATAATAATCTCTTTAGTTGTTTAATAAACTTTATTAATTTAATAACGATAAAATTTATTAAATTACATGAGCTTAAAAAATAATATAAAAAAAATAAAAAAAAAGCTAAAGGATTTTTTTGCTAGACCGATAACTTAATTAACCAAGCAAAGTGTTGTAAATAACAACCATTGCTTAATCTAGTAAGTTTGAGAGTAAATGATAAGTTTACTTCTGGAGAGATATCATGGCTTTATACGTAAATACAAATGTTAGCGCGTTAAACGCACAAAGACAATTAAATAATTCTGGTAATGCACTAGATACATCATTCCAACGTTTATCATCTGGTTTGCGTATCAATAGCGCAAAAGATGATGCGGCAGGTCTACAAATTTCTGACCGTTTAACATCACAAATTAATGGTCTAAACCAAGGTAACCGTAACGCAAATGACGGTATATCTTTAGCACAAACTGCTGAGGGTGCACTTGATGAAGTTACAGCAATGTTTCAACGAGTACGTACTCTTGCACAGCAAGCAACTAATGGCTCAAATACTGATGAGGATCGCTTAGCGATTCAAGAAGAAATTAGATCTTTGTCCGCTGAAGTAAACCGAGTTGCAGAAGATACTACCTTTGGTGGTCAAAATCTACTAGATGGAACTTATGATGCCAAGTTCCAAGTTGGTGCTGATGCGGTACAAACAATTGGCTTTAGCATGCAAAATGTAGGTGGCACAGCTACAACTAACAGTATATCTACAAATGGTGGATTTACTATGTCAGGTATTGCTGGGGTTGCCAGTGCTGTCGGTGGTAAAGGTTTAAGTACCCTTGCAGCTGGTGTATCTGACATTGCAGGCTCTGCGATTGGTGCTACTAGCGATTTTGCTACTAAGTTTACTGAAACAGGTATCAGTGTTTCATCACAAACAAATGCACAGTATGTTTTAGCTGGTATGGACGCAATGATTGCGGTTGTTGATAAAAAACGTGCTGAATTAGGTGCGGTGCAAAACCGTTTCCAATCAACGATTCGTAATCAATCAAATATTGCTGAAAATCTAAGTGCTGCAAAATCACGTATTAAAGATACTGACTTTGCACAAGAAACAGCGAACTTAACTAAGATGCAGATCTTACAACAAGCAAGCCAAACAATTCTTAGCCAGGCTAATCAACGTCCACAGGCTGCATTGAGTCTTCTAGGATAATTGGTTGGGATAAGTCAATTAATTGACTAAGAATGTAGCGCCTTTGTCTAATGGGGTATTAACAAAGGCGCTGAAACGGATTGATAAAGCGGAGGCGCTTAAAAATCCTGTATTGTTCTAATATTTGTAAGAACATATATTGTTAAGCATAAAATATGCCAACAATAAAAACCCACTCTCAAACTTATCTTCAAAGGGCCTTACAGGCCCTTTTCTCGTTTTTCTAATTCAATGCAACTCTATCTATAAAGTTGGCCTAAAGCTTGCTCTAGTCTTATTAAGTTTTAACTAACCTGCAAAGTGGCAGTTTTTTGCCCCAGGCAATTAAAGTTTGCCGTTGTAATGAGTCACTTTGTCAAATACCACCACCTCAAGGTGATGGCTTAACTTTGACAGATAAGAAGAGAGTTTATTATGGCTTTATATGTAAATACAAATGTGAGTGCATTAAATGCGCAAAGACAACTTGAAAGAACTGGAGGTGACCTTGATACCTCATTCAAACGTCTATCTTCAGGTTTACGTATTAATAGTGCTGCAGATGATGCGGCAGGTTTGCAAATCTCTGATCGCTTACAATCGCAAATCCTGGGTTTAAACCAAGGTAACCGAAATGCCAATGATGGAATTTCATTAGCACAAACAGCTGAAGGTGCAATGGATGAAATTACGTCGACTTTTCAACGTATTCGAACACTGGCACAACAATCTGCGAATGGGTCAAATACCGACGAAGATCGTTTGGCAATTCAAGAAGAGATCCGTCAATTATCTGCAGAGGTAAATCGAATTGCTGCTGACACCACATTTGGTGGACAAAACCTTCTAGATGGTAGTTATGCTGCGAGTTTTCAAGTTGGCGCAGATGCAGTACAGACTATTGGTTTTAGTATGCAGGATGTGGGCACTTCTGCCGGAGGGGCGAATAGTGTTTCGGCTAATGGTGGGTTCACTATGTCTGGTATTGCGAGTATTGCTTCAGCCGTTGCAGGTAAGGGGATGTCTACATTAGCAGCGGGTATCAGTAATGTTTCTTCTTCATTAACAGAAGCTACAGTTGGTTTTAGTAGTATTACAGCCGGTGGGATTAGTGTTTCTAGCCAAGGAAATGCGCAACTAGTTTTTGCTGCTATGGATGCAATGATAGCTGTTGTTGATAAAAAACGTGCTGAATTAGGTGCTGTACAAAACAGATTTCAATCGACTATTCGTAACCAAGCTAATATTTCTGAAAATTTAGCTTCTGCAAAATCTCGAATCAAAGATGCTGACTTTGCAATGGAAACTGCAAACTTAACTAAAAACCAAATTTTACAACAAGCTAGTCAAACTATTTTAGGTCAAGCAAATCAAAGACCTCAAGCTGCTTTAAGCTTATTACAAGGTTAAAATTAAATAAAAGTTAAATTATTTTACAAATAAAGCTAAAGCTTTCGCTTTATCAGACGATAACTGATTTAGAGAACTACAGATCTAGGACTCTATGTCGACTTAATAACTGGGTAGGGGTATCTCGTTATTGAGTTATAAAATGATAAAGCGGAGGCTAATATGGCTATCTATGTAAATACTAATGTGAGTTCACTGAACGCACAGCGCCAGTTAATGAAATCTGGTAATCAGCTTGATACATCCTTTCAACGTCTATCGTCAGGCTTACGCATTAATAGTGCAAAAGATGACAGTGCTGGTATGCAGATTTCGAATCGCTTAACTGGTCAAGTTAATGGTTTGAATCAAGGTAATCGTAATGCTAATGATGGCATTTCACTTGCTCAAACGGCTGAGGGCGCTCTGGACGAAGTAACAACAATGTTCCAACGAGTTCGTACTCTTGCTCAACAAGCAACGAATGGTTCAAATACTGATGAAGATCGTTTAGCGATTCAAGAAGAAATAAGATCATTAGCTGCTGAAGTTAATCGTGTTGCAGAAGATACTACCTTTGGTGGGCAAAACCTTTTAGATGGCAAATATGATGCTAAATTTCAGGTTGGTGCTGATGCGGTCCAAACCATAGGTTTTAGTATGCAAAACGTAGGTGGTACTGCAGCTACAAATAGCATTTCAACTAATGGTGGATTTACTATATCAGGTATTGCCGGTGTTGCTAGTGCTGTAGGTGGTAAAGGTTTAACCACGCTTGCTGCTGGTGTATCTGACATCGCAGGCTCTGCGATTGGTGCTACAAGCGACTTTGCAACTAAGTTTACTGAAACGGGTATCAGTGTTTCATCACAAACAAATGCACAGTATGTTTTAGCTGGTATGGATGCAATGATTGCTGTAGTTGACAAAAAACGTGCTGAATTAGGTGCGGTGCAGAATCGATTCCAATCTACAATTCGAAATCAATCTAACATTTCTGAAAACTTGTCCGCTGCTCGCTCGCGTATTCAGGATACTGACTTTGCATCAGAGACAGCAAATTTAACTAAGATGCAGATACTACAACAAGCAAGTAGCTCAATTCTCAGTCAAGCAAACCAGCGTCCACAAGTAGCATTATCGTTACTAGGGTAGGCAGCTATTAGGTCATTATTGGGATATTATCTCGATAATGACTTATACTTTGTTTGTATTTTGAAGGAGAGCTATCATGGCTGACTTAGGTGCATTAATTAAATCGAGTGAAAATTTCACCACTAATTCAACGTTTATAAATAAAAATGAGTTAAACGAAGCAAGTAAAAAAGCAACTGTTGAACAAGCTAGTAAAAAAATTGCTGGTAGAGAGCCCGCACTTGTTGATGATAGCCAGCAGCTTGATTCTGAAAGTGAAAGAAAAGCACTGATTGATGAAGTGAAAGAAAACTTAGAGAAATTAAATAAGTATATTCCCGTTACTTCAACAAATTTGAAGTTTGAATTTGATGAGCAGGGCGATCCGCCAATTATCAAAGTGTTTGATAAAACAAGCGAAGAAGTTATTCGCGAAATTCCCACTGAAGAGTTTAGAGAAGTTGCTAAAGCTTTAGATGAATTTGCCGATAAACTTACTAATAAAGGTTTGTTATTTAATCAAACAGTATAATATTTTTTGGAACAGATAGTAGGAGAGAGGTATGCCACTTATAACATCCGCAGGTATTGGATCTGGGTTGGACCTTGAAAGTATCATTCAGGCAACTGTTGATGCCGAAAATGTTCCAAAAATGAATGCTTTTGCAAAAAAAGATAAGTCACTAGAGGTTGAAATTTCATCAATCGGAGAGATCAAGTCTGCGTTATCCAAGCTACAAGACACAATAAAAAAGCTAGCAGATCCTGATAACTTCAATAAACGCATTGCTAATATCACTCAACCAACAAGTGATGACGGTGATCTTGTCTCAGTTACTCCAACAAAAGATATTACGCCTGGTAATTTTAAAATTGAAGTTTTAGCACTGGCTCAGGGTAGTCGTGCAACCTCAAACGATGCTGTACCTCCTTTATTTTCTTCTACTGACGATGTAGTTACTGCTTCTGGAGGCACCTTATCATTTGCTGCTGGAGACAAAAGCTTTGATCTAACTCTCGATGCGGGTGCGACATTAGCTGATTTACGTGACGCAATTAATGACTCGGATGATAATTTTGGTGTAACAGCAAATATAATAAATACTGGTACAGAGTCAAAGTTGGTACTTACTTCGAGTGTGAGTGGTGCTGGTAATGACTTGGTAATCACCAATGATAATGCTGAGCTTGATAATGTATCTACTGATGCTAATGGAGGAGCTCCTGGTAGTGGTGGTATTGGTATAACAGCTGGAAATGAAGCAAAAAGCGCAGTAATTAAAGTTGATGGTATTGAGATTACTAATGACACAAATACCTTTAAAGATGCTGTGCAAGATATGACTATTACAGCTAAGCGTGAAAGTGTTGATGGAGAAACGGCAAAGTTAGCTGTTAGCTATGACCGTGAGAGTGTTACAACATTAATTGATGAATTTATTGCTAATTATAACAATGCAATAGGACAGTTAGGCCTGCAATCGAGAGTCGGTAAACCTTTAAATAGCGATGCAACTATTCGTACTTTGAGCTCGCAGATGGTCAATATGCTTTCTACAAATTTAACTGATGCAGGGCCTTTCACAAGTATTTTCGATATTGGTTTGGGTGTTGATAAGAAAGGTTACCTAGAAAAATCAACTTTAGTCCGTAGTTTAAATACAGCAATGGATGAGAATTTTGATAATATTGGCAAGGCCTTTGCTGGTGAAAATGGTGTTGCTAAACAGTTTGAATCTTTTTTAGATAATTACGTAAGTTCAAAAGGGATCTTGAAACAACGAGAAGATAATCTAAACACACAGGTCACTGATTTAGAAGATGATGTGCTAAAGCATGAATTTAGAATGACCGAATTAGAAAGTAGGCTTAGAAAGCAATATGCTGGCTTAGATGTGTTACTGGCGCAAATGCAGTCAACACAACAGTACTTAGGAGCGCAGCTTGCGAGCTTACCTGGATTTACAAGAAACAAATCATAAATGAATTTTGATTTAAAAGGGTTTTAATATGTATAACGCCAAAGTAAAAAATTATCAGAAAGAAGCACTCAAGACCCGTGTTGCCGGTGCTGATCGCTATGAAATAATTCAAATGTTAATGGCGGGTGCGATTGAAAAAATGGTGATGTCTAAAGTTGCTATTGAAAGAAAACATATGGAAGCGAAGGCCGAACATTTATCTAAAGCGACTGCTATTATTGAAGCCTTAAGGGGCTGTTTGGATTTTAAAGTTGGTGGTGAAGTGACTGATAATTTATATGCACTTTATTCTTATATGATAGATCGCTTAGTTGATGCAACAATAAAAAATGATCCTGCAATTGTTGAAGAAGTATCTAATTTATTAAAAGAAATAAAGTCTGCTTGGGATGCTATTCCTCACGACGTTCGAGAAAAAACACTTAGTGAAAATGGTATAGATGCTAATGTCGGATGAGCGCTTAGTAGACATAGAAATGCAAATTAAAACTACTGAACAGTTATTGGCTTCGAGTGATTTAGATGCACTGGAAGAAGCTGCTGCAAATTTAGAGCTCGCCATTCGAACGTTTTTTGAAGACACACATCTTTTAGATAATTCAGAACTACCTGCCTATCAAAAAATATATGATACATTCTCTCTGTTAACACTAAAGGTAGAAGTAAAAAAAAGAGAGTTCGCAGAGGCATTAGGTAATCATTTAAGCACGAAGAAAAAGCTCAATGTTTATAAAAGTATCAAATAGGCCAGTTAAAGATGGTAAATAATCAGTCAGTAGAAGAACAGTTAGAATTACTTTCAAATAAAATTGATGACACATTGACGCAGCAAAAAAGAGAACAAGAGTTTGCGAATGTAGCAAATTTAAAATTTGAAGAAAACCTGCTCGTTTTTAAAAAATATTTCCCTGATATTTTTGAAAAGTTTCAAAAGTATCAACCAAGCGAACAGTTTAAATTTATTTTAAATGATAATGGTACTGCTAATATTATTGACTATGAAACTCAGGTACCTATGTACTCTGAAGACCCTATAAAACAAGCTATTGAACAAGTTAATAATAATATTAAGACGCCAATTCTGGGCAAAACAGATCACTCTGCAATTTCTTCAATCCAAAATCCCTTAGATTTTATTCACATTGATTTAATGAATAAAATGGGACAAGTGTTTGGCGAAGCTAAGGCAAATTTACAAGACAATAATTGTTTAGAAGAGAAGCTACCAAGTCTGATGCTGTTTGGAATTGGTCTAGGTTATCATTTACCAGAGCTAATCGAAAAGCGAGAAATCAGTTTTATTAATATTATTGAGCCAAATGAAGATTATTTTTTTGCAAGTTTATTTGTAGCTGATTGGAAAAATATTTTAGAAAGTATAGATAATAATGGAAGCTTCCTTTATTTGGGAATTGGCAAGTCCGAAGATGAGGTATTCAAAAATATTTATGATCGAAGTCGTAATGTAGGTATCGCTTCGGTTAGTTATACTTGGTTCTATCAACATTACCCATCTAAAAAAATGAATAAATGGATAGATGAGTTTAAGGTGAATTTCCATCAATTCTTTACTGGCTTCGGTTTCTTTGATGATGCACTTATGGGAATTGCACACACATTAGGTAATTTAGAGAATAATCTTCCATTAATGAGTGTTCAAAAACCAATGAAACATGAAATGGCGACATACCCAGTCGTCATCATTGCTAATGGGCCTTCGCTTGATCAAGAAATTGAATTTTTACAGCATATACAAGATAAGGTTGTTATTTTTTCTTGTAACTCAGCATCTACAGCTTTAGTTAAAAAAGGGATCATACCTGATTTTCATGTCGCTTTAGAAAGAACAGAAATGACACATGATTTTTTAAGAGATTTTTTACCTGAAGAAGCACGTCAAAAAATGAATTTATTGGTCACAAATGTTATGCATCCAAAGGTTGCTAGTTTGTTTCCATGGACAGGTTATGGATTAAAAGGAAATGAATCTGCCACGCAATTGGTTCATTTATCACAATTCTTAGACGGTAAGCCAATAACTGAAATACTTTCTTATTGTAATCCATTGGTGGGTAATACAGCACTGAGTTATACCTGTCATCTGGGCTTTAAAAATATCTATCTCTTTGGTGTGGATAATGGTTATATTGATGAAGAATACCACCATTCAAAATCAAGTTTTTATTATGCTGAATCTGGAGTGACAGAGCATAAGCCATTGAAAATTGGTAAGCAGATCGCTATCCCAGGGAACTTTACGCAAACAATACTTACAGATGAATTTATGAGTATTGGTAATATACAAATGGAAAAATTAATTAACTCGTTTAAAGATCGAGGCATTAGTTTTTACAATTGCAGCAACGGTGCAAAAATAAAGGGGGCAACTCCGCTTAAATCCGATTATGTCTATTTAGAGCCGACTTCGTTAATGAAGTCACAAGTTGTTGATTATATAAAAGTGAACCGCTTTTCCGCTAATTGTAAGTTTGCAGATGTTGAACCGTTATTAAATTTTGATGGTTTTTCTGAGTTTTGTGAAACAATGGTGGAAATTTTAAATGAAGAAGCGACAACGCGTTCAGATGCCCTTGATCGATTACTTAAAAGTATTCGTTATTTATACTCATTCAAAAATTCGGTTAAGTACTTAAATGTTTTCTTGTTGCTTGAAGGTGAAACTCTTTATACAACATCATTGCTTGTTTCCTTATTATACAATTACGGAAACGAAAATGAGATCTTAGAGTATTACAATAAAGCACTTACTCACTGGATTACTTTTATTGAAAATGCCCCTGAGTATTACCGAGAAAATGTACGGTTATGTAAATGATATATAAGTAGTCCATAATTAGAACGTTAGTTGAGCAGACTGGCGAGCAAAGCTTTTAACTTGGTATGTTTATTGCTGCTTTGAACGCAGTAAAATTATTAATTAAACTGTATATCTCATTTCATTAGAAGAATAACCACTATGACTGCACGCAAGAATATAAAAAGCATGGCTTTACAGCAAAATGCAAAATCTATTATACCTGGTTTAACCCAATTGCTTTCTAAAAGGCCAGACATGTTTAGTACCAACATATGGCCTGGTTATTTTTCAAAAGCCAAAGGTGCTAAAGTCTGGGACCTAGACGGAAATGAATATCTTGATATGTCTATTTCAGGTATAGGGGCAAATATTCTAGGCTACGCTGTTGATGCAGTTGATGATGAGGTTATTAAATCTATTCGTAATGGGGTGAGTTCTAGCTTAAATTGCCCTGAAGATGTTGAGCTTGCTGATAAGTTACTGGAGCTTCACTCTTGGGCTGAGCAAGTAAGGTATGCTAGATGTGGTGGCGAAGCGATGGCGGTAGCTGTTCGTATTGCCCGTGCGGCAACCGGTAAAGATAAAATCGCTTTTAGTGGTTATCATGGATGGCATGATTGGTACTTATCTGCCAATGTGACGAGTAACAGTAATCTTAATGATCATTTAATTCCAGGCCTTTCACCAAAAGGTGTTCCAAAAGCGTTAGCTGGAACAGCATTACCATTTCCTTTTAACGATATAGAAGCCTTAGAAAAGTTAGTAGCTGAAAATGGTAATGAACTGGCCGCGATCGTGATGGAGCCAATGAGAAATTTTGCTCCATCTGAAGAGTACTGGCAACAAGTTGAAGCAATTGCTTCGCGATTAAATATTCCATTAATTATTGATGAAATATCTATGGGCTTTAGGATCAACTGTGGCGGTTCGCATTTAAAGCTTGGTATTAACCCTGACATTGCTGTTTTCTCTAAGGCTATGGCTAATGGTTATGCTATGGCTGCTGTTATCGGTAAGTCTAAATGGATGGATGCAGCTCAAACGAGTTTTATATCGAGCACTATGTGGACTGAGCGAGTGGGACCAACAGCGGCATTAGCAACTATTAACTATTACGAAAAACATCAAGTACATGAGCACCTGACATCAATAGGTGCAAAAATTAAGGCAGGTTGGCAGAGCTTAGCACAGAAGCATGGTCTCGAAATTCATGTCTCTGGTATTGATGCTCTTTGTCATTTTAGTTTAAAAAACGAAAACTTTTTGACTCTCAAGTCTTACTTTATCGAGAAGATGTTAGAGCAAGGTGTGCTAGCGACAAATATGTTTTACTGTATGTATGCGCACAAAGAACAGCACGTAGATGCTTACCTAAAAGCTGTTGATAATGCGTTTTCAGCAATAGCCGATGCGATTGAAAACCCTGAGTTATTGGTACATGTTATCCCTTCAACATCGGGCTTTAAAAGGCTGAATTAAGATGAACTTTCTGACTTCAGATAGGTTTCAGTTAAGATACCTCGAAGCTGCTGATGCAACTTCGGATTATATAAACTGGTTAAATTCAGAGGTAAGCCAATACATTTTAAATAAGCCTAAATCGATAAATAGCTTAGAAAAGTACATAGAAGAGCAACATTCAGATTCTAATGTATATTTTTATGGCATATTTACTCTTGATAACGATAAACATATTGGAAATATTAAGTTTATTATCAAAGGAGAAAATCGAGACTGTGTCGAAATGGGTATTTTAATTGGCGAAAAATCTTGGCATGGGAAAGGCGTTGCCAAAGAAGTGATAGAGTGCTTTGCAAGTCATGCAAAACAACAGTTAGGTATCAGTAAAATGCAGCTTGGTGTTGATTCTGCCAATACTGCTGCAGTTTCAGCTTATTATAAAATAGGTTTTAAAGTTGTTAATGATGGCCGAGATGACGGTGGCCTTACAATGTTATGGGAGTTTTAAAGTTGTCGAATACTTTAACGGAACAGCTTGTTGAGAAGCTTCTAAACAAAGATTTCTATATTGTAATTCAAGCTAGAATGACTTCATCTCGCCTACCTAAAAAGGTTATGCTGCCACTTGGAACAAAGCCTGTATTAGAGGTAATGATTGAAAGGTTAGCTCCCTTAAAAGAGAAAATCATTATTGCCACAACTGATGATGGAACTCAACGACCCATCACTGAATTGTGTAAAAGGCTTGGTGTTAAGTTTGTCGAAGGTAACACTAACAATGTTTTAAGTCGCTATTATCTTGCGGCAAAGTCTGTAAATGCCCTCCCTGAAACAGTCATCGTTCGTTGTACCAGTGATTGTCCATTAATTGATTTAACTGAATCTGCACGCGTTATTGACCATTTTTACAGCTTGCGTTCTGAGTATGACTATATCTCGGCTGGACCTCACTGTGGGTTCCCTAATGGTTTTGATACTGAAGTGTTCACTTTTGAAGCGCTAGAAACGGCCTATCGTTTAGCTACGGAAGATTTTGAAAAAGAGCATATGACACAATATATTTGTAGAAATATGAGAGTGGCTGATTACAAAAACTCAGATGACTTAAGTCACTGGCGCTTAACATTAGACGAACCTGCTGATTATGAGTTGATTAACGCCATTTATAGCTTGTTTGATTATCGTACAGACTTCACGTTTTGTGAATTAAAACAAATGCTAAGCGCTCATCCTGATATACTTAAGCTCAATGAGCAGGTAGAACAAATTCAAGTTGGATAATATGTTTAAGAAAGAATTTAAAATAGCTGATACATGTGTTGGTCATGATCATCCATGCTATATCATCGCTGAAATGTCAGCTAATCATGGTCAATGCTTAAATAAAGCTAAAGAGTTAGTTCATGCTGCTCATGAGGCTGGAGCGGATGCGATTAAGTTACAAACTTATACCGCAGATACGTTAACTATGGATTGTAAACTGCCACACTTTGAAGCCACGGGTCCTTGGCAAGGTCAGTACTTACATGATTTATACAAGACGGCTTTCATGCCTTGGGATTTTCATGCGGAATTATTTGAGTTATCAGCAAAACTTGGACTTACTTGCTTTTCATCACCATTTGATAAGTCGGCGGTTGATTTATTAGAACAATTAAATGCACCTGCCTATAAGATTGCTTCACCTGAATTGATTGATCACCAATTAATTCGAGATGTTGCAGCTACTGGTAAACCAGTCATTATGTCGACGGGTGGGGCGACTTTAGTTGAAATCGCTGAAGCGGTAAAAGTTGCAGAAGATGCTGGTGTTACAGAGCTTGCATTAATGAAGTGTACAAGTACTTACCCAGCACCAGCAGAAACAATTAACTTACGAACAATACCTCATATGCAACAGGCCTTTGAGTGCCCTGTGGGCTTATCTGATCATACTTTGGGGAATGATGTACCGCTTGCTTCTGTCGCTATGGGGGCATGTATGATTGAAAAGCACTTTGTATTAGATAAGTCTGATAATACTGCGGATAGCTTTTTTTCTATGACTCCAACCGAGTTACAAGCGCTAGTCCATGGTGTGAGGCAAATTGAAAAAGCATTGGGCAAAGTTGATTATCCATCGATTGCTTCAAAGGCTCGCCGTTGTGTTTATATCATTAAAGATATTAAGGATGGAGAACAACTTACTTCGGAACACTTAAGGCAAATGCGCCCTGGTGGTGGAGAAATCATGCCAAAAGAGCTTCCTAACCTTATTGGTAGAACAGTAAATAAAGAGCTACGCTGTGGCTCTCAATTGTCTTGGAGTGATCTTAAATGAATGATATGAAACAAGCTTTAATTCAATTTATTCAGCAATTTTTACTTGAAAGAGGGGTGGTTGTTGAAGATGCAGACATCGCTGATTATGACTTCGTTGCAGCTGGATCTTTAGATTCATTTGAGATACTTAGCCTTATTATGAATTTAGAAACTGAGTATGGTATATCTGTTTCTCCTGAATTACTGATCGATAGTGATAATGCAAAAGTAGGGAATTTGGCTACAGCATTAATGAAATTAAATGATAGCAATTAGAGTCGATACATTATGTGGCTTGGGCCACTTTATGCGTTGTAAATGGCTCGCCATAGAACTGCAACGTTTAGGTGAAAAAGTTGTTTTTTTGATAGATACAAAATTATCTGAACAGCTAACCGAAGAGCTTGGAAATATCCATTTATTACCCGATGCAAAAACACAGGTAGAAGATGCATATAATTGTGTTCAGTTATTTAATACTCAACAACTAAAGATCAATAAACTACTCATTGATAGCTATCGCTTTGATAGTGAATGGGAGTCAGAGATGGCAAAGCATGTGCCATCAATTATTGCTATTGACGATCTTGAGAGGGATCATTTTGCTGAGCTTGTCATCGACAGTAAATGGAGCGGTGAAAAGACTTCCTCACGGTATAAAAGTAATGCATCTGAGTCACAACGATTTTTACTCGGTCCTGATTTTGCAATGTTGTCACCGGCTTATCGAAACTGTGAGCAAACTCCGCGTTTAGACAAAGAGATTATGTTTTCACTTGGTGGCGGTGGCGACTGGGAGAAACTAACTAAAGTCATCCAATTGGCTCTTGAAACAGCACCTGAGTTTAAAGTCAATGTGATTATAGGACCTAATGCATCATCAGTTGCTCAACTTCGTCAGTTAGCTTCAGTTAATACACAAATAAGTTTAATAGAATCTCCACGTTGTTTAGCCAAGTACTATAAAAGCTGTACTTTGTTTATTGGAGCTTTAGGTACATCCTTGTACGAGCTCGCAGCGACTAAAACCCCCGCATTAACTTTTTCAATTGCTAAGAATCAAGAGAATCAACAGGCAGCGTTGGATGATTTGGGGCACTATGTCCACATAGCTAATTTATTAGACTATTCACCAGAACAAATTATAAAGCTAATTTTCACGTTACTTCAGAATATAAACCGTATAAATCTAATGCGTGAGAATGTAGCTGTAAGTATTGATGGTGAAGGAGCGAGTCGGGTAGCCAAATTAATTACTTCTAAGAGCTATTCAAGCCAAGTCACAAAACCTAACAGCAACTTAGTTGATAATGAGTGTCAGTTTTTTACTGACACTATAACGCTAAGAAGAGTTGTAGATAAGGACATAAATCGCTATTTGGCAGCTAGAAACTTACCTAACAATGCTTGGCGTATGACTATTACAAAGAATATTGACCAACTTGACCATTATTGCTGGTGGTTTGCTAATCGTCGAGATTCTTTTGTGATGGAAGTAAAGGGGAAATCGTTACTATATGTTTGGCATCAATTGTATGAAATAGAACAGCAAAGCTATTTAATAGGTGGTTGGTTTGCAGCAAGTGACGATGTCAATTTTGCTCACGCTCAACTAGTATTAGATTGGCAACTAAAAGAAACAGGGCAGACATACCCAAATGCAATTTGGGTGGCTGTGATAAATAAAGATAATAAGTTTGTAAATTTACTTAATCAGCGAGCTGGATTTAGATCAATTGAGGGGGATGCAAAAAAGATGGCAGTCACTCAACACTTATTTCCAAATGCCACGATTGATGCTTTTAATTTTGTAGGAAAGGGTGAGTAGGTGAATAAAGGAATTTACGAATTATTTGCTACGAATGTTGCTAAAAACCCCACTAAGGTGGCTGTTATTTATCAACAGCAAAGAGTAACTTATGATGATTTAAATCAGCAAGTTCTTAAACTTACTAGTCACTTCTTAAAACAAGGTGTCACTCAAGGCCAGCGTATCGCGCTATTTGCGCCTAATGGTATTGAGTTTATTGTGTCTTTGTTGGCAATAGCAAAATTAGGTTTAGCTGCAGTACCTTTGCCTGTTAGTTTAAAAGGTCTGGCCCTTACGGTAGCACTCAAGAAAACCCCTGTTGCGAAGGTCATTGCTTGGCCTACTATTAGTAAATTACTTCTTACTGATAATTTAATTGAGCCTGAAAACTTAATAACATTAGGCCAAAGTGTTGCTAGTGAAGCAAATTGGTTTTCAGTTCAACAAACTGAGGCAGAATACTTCTTTACTGGCTCTATTGATACGCAAGCACCTTATATTTTAACTATGACTTCAGGCTCTACAGGCCAACCAAAGCCAATTGTTTTGAGTCAAATCTGTAAAATAAATAGAGCGTTCGATGCCACAATAAACTACTACGGTTTAACGCCCGAAGACGTTATTTTAGTTGCTACACCTATGTATCACTCGCTAGCTCAGCGAGGCGTATTAATGCCATTAATGCTAGGTGCAACAACCGTTGTATTACCAAAGTTTAATCTAAGGTTATGGTTACAAGCGATTGAACAGCATAAAGTGAGTTTTTTGTTTGCAGTTTCATCTCAATTAGTGAGCCTCATTCAAAATGGTATTGAAGGGCATGACTTGAGCTCATTGCGCTGTTTAGTATCCTCTTCAGCTGTATTGGATAAAGAGAGTAAACAAAGCTTACTCTCTTTACTCAGTTGCCGTTTACATGAATGCTACGGCGCTTCTGAGGTAGGTGTCGTTACTGATTTCGCAGTATCAAAATACCCCAGATTAAGCGGTAGCGTAGGTAGATCTTTACCATTTGTGGATGTGAAAGTTACAGGTGAACATGGGCAACAGTTAGCGGCTCAGGAAGTTGGTGAAATCTGTTGTAAAACAACAACAGGCTTTAGCGGCTATCATAAATTACCTGAAAAAACCCGAGAAGCATATTATCTCGGTGACTTTTTCAAAACGGGTGATTTAGGCTACCTCGATGAGCAAGGCTATTTATATTATGTCGGACGTAAAAAAGAGCTTATCTCGAGTGGGGGAATTAATGTTTACCCTCAAGATATCGAGGCTGTTATAAAAATGCATCCTGACATCGAAGATTGTGTCGCTTTTTCAATTCCTGATAAGCAGTTTGGTGAAATCATAAAAGTGGTTTATACCACAGACACAGATAGTTTTGATGAAACAGAATTAAAGAAACTTTGTTTGCAGCAACTAACAGATTATCAGCAGCCTAGGGTTTTCCAGAGGATAGATATCTTAGCTAGAAGTAGTTTGGGTAAAATTTTACGTCAATCAGTCAAAGAACAATTTAGTTAATAAATAGTAAGATATAGGCTTTGTAAGCAAACACGTTAAGTACTATTAACAAAAAGAAATTTAGTGGTGGTGAAAATGAAAGATGAGTTCATTGAAGTGTATTTTAAAGAAGGTGTTTCTCGATATATTTTCGGTGCAACTGAAGAAGCTGCAGCGTTGATTAAAATACATAATGAGAACAATCTTAAGTTAATTGCTGTTATTGATAATTTCTACTCAGAAGATTTTTTTTCCGGTTTACCTTGCATTAAACTAGATGATGTTCCTCGAGATTCTCTCGTTGTTAGTGCTGTAACTAACAGTAGACCAATTGATGTAAATAAACTTCTAGAGAAACATAATTTCAATTATTGTGATTATTTTTATTTTTATAGAAACTCTGGATTTAAGTGCCCTAATATAGATTTTTGGGATGGAGCACTCAGCCATTGGGAAAACAATACAGGTAAGTATATCGAGGTCAAGAGTTGGTTTGAAGATAGCGAATCAATAAAGATTTTTGATGCTATAGTAAGCTTTCGAAATAGCTATGATCTTAACTACATGTCTGGCTTTAAGTTTGATATAACAAATATGTATATTGAGCCTTTTATTCTTCCATTAGGGGAGAATAGTGTATTTTTTGATTTAGGTGCATTTGATGGTAGTGATTCAGAGCGCTTATTAAGAAATTGCCCCACTGCAAGTACTTATTTATTTGAGCCTATTCCAGCTCAAGCTGATATGCTAACTGCAAAATATCAAAATAATGAATCAGTAAATGTAATTCCAGTTGCTGTTGGGGAGATCTCTAAATTAGTGTGTTTTTCTTTATCAGGGACATCTTCTAAAGTCGTTAGTGATAAGGTTAGTGATGAAGTTGTTTCGGTTCAACAAGTTAGCATAGATGTTTTTTGCAGTGAAAATAATGTCTTACCAACATATGTAAAAATGGATGTGGAAGGCGTTGAGCTAGATGTGCTTCACGGTATGGCGGAAACAATTGCTAAGTGCAGGCCTAAACTAGCGATAAGTGTATATCACCGTGCGGAACATATTATTGCTGTGCCGCAATATTTGAAGAAATTATGCCCTGAATATAAATTTTATTTGAGACATTATACTCAAGGCTATAGTGAAACAGTTTTATTTGCTGTTTAAGCGATTAGTTTGCTGGAATGGCATATAAAATTATTTCCAACCCAAAGTCTCCATGACAATGAAGTTTATACTCATAATTAGGGTTATAACTTTCAATTTGCTGAGCTATTTGCCACAGGTGTGCGGGCTCATGATAGACTGAAATCGCAAGTAGGGGAGATTGATGTTTTATGATCTCTTTTGCGCCTTTTAATGCTTGGGGCTCCGCGCCCTCGATATCCATCTTTATGAAATTCACCTGTGAGGCGATACTGGTATCATCCAATGCTATAACAGGTAAAAGTTCATTGTTATCTGATACTTGCCCTAAGTCAGTAAACTTGCCTTGCGAAAGGTCTGCAGAGAAGCTAAGTATGGTATTTTCTTCCCATACTCCGCAAGGGAAAAGGTATGTTTTAATACCTTGAGATACCAACTCTTTTGCTGTTTTGTTTAATAAATGAAAGTTTTTAGGATCAGGTTCAAAGCATTGCATTGTGTTTAACTGGATGTTTGCATCTTTCAATACCTGGGCTGCGCAGGCAAGCGTATCTCCAATATATGAACCGCAATCAATAAAATTAATGCCATTTTTCCAAAGCGGGAGGCTTAGTAACCAAGGTGGGAAGTATTGAACTTGCCAGTCATTTTCAACATAACTATCACTTGAAGGTGAGCTTCGAAAAGCAATAATATCATCTAGACATTTTTTGCTTTCATCATCGCTTAGTTTTTCTTTTAACCAAGCTAGCTGCTCCTTGTCATTCTCAGTACTAGCAATTAATTTTTTTCTATAGTTTTTGGAAATAAAGTGCTCTAGTACATTTGGGTAGCTATTAATTATTTCATTCATATTTAGGCATTCTTGAACACCTATTTCGATTAAACTCTGCTTTATAGCTTCACTAGTACAAGATACTGATACAAGCATGATGACATTTTTATTGGCAATATTGTCAGGCTTGTATATTGGGCAGCCTTGATACTCAGTTTGTTCAGTGTATAAATCGACAAAAAATTCAATTTTGATCCCATGTTCTGATAGAGCATGGTAAATCTTTTGCCCATTACCGCCAGCACCATAGATTGCTATAGGGAGGTTATTTTTCATAATCTCATTACCTTTTTTGAAGCTTTATCCATTGCGCTGACTCGACAGACTCTTGCGCTGCTTTAAATAAGTTTAAGCCGTTTTTTGCTTGCTCTAGACCAAATACATAGTCATTTTGTTTTTCTGTATCAGCTAAGTAACAGCAAAGCTCTTCATATATATCTGTATATAAATTAGAAAAGGCTTCAACGAACCCAGTCGGATGTCCAGGTTTCATGCGGTTATATCTAAACTGATTAGCATATTCACACTGTCCAGCTCTATCTAGAATTTCTCTGCGACCGTCGTTGTAATTTAACTCTAATTCATCAGGGTTTAACTGGAACCAACGAGCGCTACCTTTATCGCCATATATGCGGATTTGCAGTCCATTTCTGTGTCCGATAGCCGTTTTTGACATCCACATACTACCCTTTATATTATTTGGGTAATTAAGCAACATATTTACATCATCAATTAAATTTGGATATTGAGAATGATTGGTGAATTGAGCGATTGTTTCTGTTGGCTCTAACTCGAGCAGATAAGTTGAAAGGTGATGTAAATGCACACCTAAATCCAAGCAAATAGTGGGTACTTCAAAATCCTTTAATCGCCATGCTTGTGGCATAGATGGTTTGCCTGCAATATCAGGTGGTCTTCTGAACCCTTCTTGAGGCATTTCAAGGTGAATTTTTTGGATTGTGCCTAAAGCTCCTTGTTTTATTAGGTGTTTGAGCTCCCTTACCATAGCATAGCCACTATAGTTGTATGTAACGGCTAGAAAGTGCTTTGTCTTATCGTAGCTGGCTTCTATTTCAGCTACTTCAGTTGGACCAGTAACAAGCGCTTTTTCGCAAATAATGGGTAAATTTTCTTTCAGAAGTTTAGTAATTACTTCAATATGATGAGGAGTTGGGGTCAGTACAACAAATGCATCAACATGTCCTTTCTCTTGTTCGACAAGTTCTTCCCAATTATTGTATAAATGCTTTGCGGTGATCCCCCATCTTTGCGCTGTTGCAGAATTCTCTTGAGGATCCCTAGAAAAAGCGCCTGCAACGACTGCAAATTTATTATCGAGTTGGCTTGCGGCAAAGTGAACGTAGCCTACAGCTGAGTTATTGCCTCCGCCAATAAAGGCAAGTTTTAATTGTTTATTGTTGTCATTCATATATATCTGCCTTTTTTGATCATAGCCATTTATCGGCAATCAATCGTATTTCTAAACTAATTTATAGTTTCCAATTCGCTGGATTGGTGAGTCCTGGATCGTTTACTGTCATTTCTTTGAGCATTTCGTGAGGGACTTCTATGCTGCTTTGATAGGCCTCTAAAATTTGCTCTAACTCTGACTCTGTATTCACACCGACAACAACTTTATCAATTCCATCTTCTTTTAGAGCATATGCAAGGCTTAGTGTTAGTGCAGAAACTCCAAGATGCTGTGCTAATAGGTGAAACGAAATTAAATGCTGCTTCCAAGGTTCAAAGTAACTGGCTAACTCATTGATGGGCATTAATAACAAGCCTTGTAAAAAACAAGATCTAGCGTGCACTTGTGTCTTCTTTTTACTTAGTAATGAAAGAGTGCCAGTGTTTTTAAAGTAGGTATCAAATGCATTATATGGTATTTGCACAAGGTTAATTTCACTCAAATGTGTGAAGCTTTCTATCTCTGCTCCTGAATATAAAGAAACACCTTTATTACTTAATTTATTTTCTAATTGTAGTTCTTGTAAATACTCTAGAACAGGCATTACACCTTGCTTTTCAATATCATTAGCTTGGTGAAATAAGATTGAATGTAGTTTGTCGGTATTAAAATCTAAAAAACATTGGTCAATCAATGCAATGTAATTCTCTACATCCTGTTTAGAGAATTGTTCACTTTGTAAAGGGGGTAACTTAGTGACTAAGTTAAACTTCTCATTAATTGAGCTGTATGATGCCAAAACCTGATGACTCTCACCGTAACCAAGGGCTGTATCCAAGGTAGTAATGCCAGCGTCTTTTGCAATATCTAAAATTGCATGTGCGTGTTCAATACTCGGCTGGCCTAACTTGTTGCTAACACCATAGCTTAATCCAAATTGTACGGTACCTAGAGCAAGCTTCATACTAAACCAATCAATGTATTTATAACAAATTGCTGTTCGTCCGCTGTCATAGTTGGATGCAGAGGAATTGTTACAGCCTGTTTGTAGTAAGTTTCAGCGTTCGGAAAATCACCTTCAGAAAAGCCCAATTCTTGATAGTAGGGTTGTAAGTGAATGGGTATGTAATGCAGGTGAGCGATTATTTCCTGTTCACGCATACTTGTAATGACTGATTTGTGCTCTGCTATACCACTATGCGTTAAACGCACAATATATAAATGATAACTTGAGTAGCAATAATTGGACTGCGTTAGGTGCACTATATTCGAGTTTGCAAATGCACGATTATATTTTTTCGCCATGTCGTTACGTGTTCTTACAAAGCTATCTAATTGCTTTAACTGACTCAGCCCCAGTGCAGCTTGCAATTCAGTCATTCTATAATTAAAACCAAGCTCTAATTGTTGATAATACCAAGGCCCATGACTTGACTCAGTCATTTCGTTAGGGTTATTAGTTATGCCATGACTACGCAAGCGTTTCATTTTTTTATCGAGCTTTTTGCTGTTTGTAACAGCCATGCCACCTTCAGCTGACGTAATGATTTTTACAGGATGAAAGCTGAATACGCAAATATCAGAAAATTCACAATTTCCAACTGGTTTATCTAAATATTTAGCACCAATGGCGTGAGAGGCATCTTCGATAATTTTAAAATCATACTTAGTAGCGAGCTGATAAATGGCTTGCATATCGCATGATTGGCCTGCCAAATGAACTGGGATAACTACCTTGGGGAGGGAGTCTATTTTTTTTGCACTAATTAATTTTTGTTCTAATGCGCTAGGTGACATATTCCCTGTATCTAGATCTATATCAACAAAGTCGACTTTGGCACCACAATATAAGGCGCAGTTTGCCGAGGCTACAAAAGAGATTGGAGAAGTCCAAACAATATCACTTTCCCCAACGCCTAACGCTAAGCAAGCGATATGTAGAGCAGATGTGGCGCTATTAGTCGCACAAGCAAAATTTACACCACAGTAATCAGCAATCGCTTGCTCAAAAGCGGGTACTTTAGGGCCTTGTGTAAGCCAGTCAGACTTTAATACATCAATAACGGCATCTATATCGTCTTGTGAAATACTTTGCTTGCCGTAAGGAATTACTTTATTTGTCATAGTAGTGCTTGCACATTAAAGTCTTTTATTTCTTCAAGAGTCATATAGTGTGGGTTGCTTAAAGAGTTATATTCAAAACCTTGTTTTACTTTTTTCCCTTTTTCACCCAACGCATTAACAGTGAAATCATTACTGCGGCTACTAAACTTAATTCCAGGGGCGATTAAAAAGTGATCTTGATATTCATAAGTTTCAAAGCATAAGTCTGCAGGGCACATTACCTCATGTAATTTTTCGCCTGGGCGAATACCGATATTTTTTTGTGGCAGGTTTGGTGCCATTGCTGTTGCTAAATCAGTAATACGAATTGAGGGTATTTTGGGAACAAAAATTTCTCCCCCTAACATCCTCTCAAAGTTAGTTAAAACGAAATCAACACCTTGTTGTAGGCTTATCCAAAAGCGGGTCATTTCTTCATGGGTGATAGGGATATGGTCGCGGCCTTGATCAATGAATCTTTGAAAAATGGGTACTACTGAACCGCGCGAGCAAACTACATTGCCGTAACGTACAACTGAGAAAGTGGTGCGATTACCACCGGCAATATTATTAGCGGCAACGAACAATTTATCGGATGCTAATTTAGTAGCGCCATATAAATTAATTGGGTTGGCTGCTTTATCAGTAGAAAGCGCAATGACTTTTTCAACATTATTATCTAAGGCAGCATCAATAACATTTTCAGCACCATTGATATTAGTTTTGATGCATTCCATCGGGTTATATTCAGCTGCGGGAACTTGCTTAAGAGCTGCTGCATGAATAACGTAATTTACTCCACGCATTGCTCTACGTAATCTGTCCTTATCACGTACATCACCGATGAAGTAACGCATACAGGGTTGATCAAACTCTTGCTGCATCTCAAACTGTTTTAGCTCATCACGTGAAAAAATAATAATCTTTTTAGGATTGTATCGTTCAAGCAAGGTTTTTACGTATTTCTTACCGAATGATCCGGTACCACCGGTAATTAAAATTGTTTTGTTATCGAACATAGTGTTACCCAAGTTGTTTATCATTGGCGCTTAAATACGCATTGTGAGAATTTTGACACATTTCTCAGTAATTTAACTATTAACAAGGTGACTAGCAAGCTCGGTGCCAAGTTAATTTAGTTTAACCATGGTACAAAGTGCAAAATTTGGCAAACTAAGCTACAATTTAACCAATCAGCGTGTCGGAGCCTGTTATGAAAATTCAATCACCAGCAACTAATTTTTTGAACCAAACACAGCAAACTAGTAACAAGCTTGCAGAGCAACTTGCTACGGGTAAAAAAGTAAACTCTGCAGCGGATGATGCCGCAGCATTACAAATAATCGATAGATTAACTTCGCAGCAAAACGGTTATAGTCAAGCGGTGAATAATGCCTATGATGGTATTTCTTACTCGCAAGCGACCGAATCAAACTTATCGGGTGTCAACGATGCTGTTTCGCGTATTCGAGAATTGTCCATTCAAGCCGGGAATGGGGCATTAAATGATACTGACCGTGCTGCTTTGCAAGAAGAAGTGGTGCAGTTACAAGGCCAAATTACCGAGACGTTCGAAAATGCCAATTTTGCAGGTAAGCCTATGTTTGATGGTCAGTCGGTGTCGTTTCAAGTTGGCCCTGATGCGAATGCAAATCAAACGATTACTCCTTCGGACGGTAGTTTTGCATCAGTAATATCAACAATTGATATTTCTACTCAAGCAGGTGCTCAAACAGCAATTGATATTAGTAGCCAGGCTAGCGAGGAAATTAATGCACAACGAGCTGAATTAGGAGCTTTTCAAAATACTTTGGCAAGTACCATTAAAGGCTTGGGGACTCAGCAAGTAAATATCGCAGCGAGTCAAAGTCGTATTCAAGATACAGACTATGCGCAGGCGGTTTCACAGCAGGTATCAAATGACATTTTAGCACAAGCGTCAATTGCACTGCGTGGACAAGCCAACCAATCTGCTGAATCTATTTTAGGCTTGCTTTAACATTAATGATACAGCAGTAATTCTTAAGTATTACTTGCAATTAGCTAAGCGTCTATTTTTTGGCATGGTTGTCAAAAAACTGCCGCTTAGTGCTTGCATCCCTCCCAAACTCGCTTACAATTTAAATTATTAATAGCTTGTAGTAACTGTGGTTCGCTAAATAATGATCTTGATCTTAGACAATAATAATAATCGTGCGATTGGTTTACATGCTGCGCTTACCTTTATTGGTGAGGCCGCGCAACTGCTTGATGATGCAAGCCTTGAACAAGAATGTGAAAAATATCAAAAGCAGTCATGTATGGTGATCCTCGGTGCATTGCAAAGTTTAGATCATGAAAGCGTGATCAAGCGCCATCCAACAATACCATTTCTATTAATTGGTGAAACCCTTAAACCACTGTTGAGCATTGCCAATGTAGTTGGCCTTATCTGTGAACCTTTTAACCATGATGTAACGACTCAATTATTGCATGATTGCCAGCAATATCAACGTATGCTGCCTAACGAGCATAAACACGCAAAACCGCATAAAACCTTTGATGGCTTAGTGGGTGAAACTGAAGCGGTTAAAGATGTACGTTTTTTAATTGAACAAGTGGCGAAAACGGACGCCAATGTATTAATTTTAGGCGAATCAGGTACTGGTAAGGAGGTGGTGGCCCGTAATGTCCATTTACTTTCAAAACGTAATACTGGGCCATTTGTGCCCGTTAACTGTGGGGCAATCCCTGCGGAGCTATTAGAAAGTGAGTTGTTTGGCCATGAAAAAGGCGCGTTTACCGGTGCTATTTCAGCGCGCAAAGGCCGCTTTGAACTTGCCCAAGGGGGCACGCTGTTTTTAGATGAAATTGGCGATATGCCGCTGCAAATGCAAGTAAAGTTATTACGCGTGTTACAAGAGCGCAGCTATGAGCGAGTGGGCGGTACTAAGGCTATTCAAGCTGATGTTAGGGTAATTGCGGCCACGCACCGTGATCTTGAACAGATGATAGAGCAGGGCAGTTTCCGCGAAGATTTATATTATCGGCTCAACGTTTTCCCGATTGAAAACCCATCGCTTGCAGAGCGCGCCGATGATATCCCACTATTATTAAAAGAGTTAATGCGCCGTATTAGTGAGCAAAGTGGTACTACTGCTAAATTCACCGAGCGCGCAATTGATAGTCTTAAAGAGCATACGTGGCCGGGTAATATTCGCGAGTTAGCTAACTTAGTTGAGCGTATGGTGATCATGCTGCCAGATAAAGTGGTTGATATTCCCGATCTGCCTGCTAAATACCGTTATATTGAAGTTGATGCTTACGAACCAGAATACCCAGAAGAGCTGCTGGAACGTGATGCGTTTAACGATATTTTCAGTACCGGCTTTAGTGATTATGACGATGAGCCAGAAGTTGAAGCAATTCAGCCATCGGCAGATCTTTTACCCGACGAAGGTATCGAGCTAAAAGATTATTTGGCTGAACTTGAGATCAGTCTGATCAGCCAAGCGCTTGAGCGTTATGATTACGTAGTCGCGCGTGCCGCGGAAATTTTAGGTGTACGTCGCACTACTTTAGTTGAAAAAATGAAAAAATATAACTTATCACGAGATTAATAGCTAAGAACAGGTTTTAGGCAAAAATTAACCAAGCACGATGGTGATTACACCTTTAGAATGGGCTTCGTCATTACCCATAGGCGTTAAGCTTGCTGACGCGCTCACCATCTTTAATTCGGGGTGTGCTGTAGTGAATAAATCACTAAAAACTTTTTGCACAAAGAGAAAACAATGAGGGTAAATGAGAAGAAAAAAATGCCACGGACTTCGAGCAATGAGCTTCGAATACCCTAAAATCTAATACCTTTATTTTTACCTCATAAGCGCACTCTTAACCTCTTTGTGAATACATTTTAATTGCGCGGGATAAACCCGCGCCTACAAGATTAATTGCGCAAAGAGAAGATTTTCTAGCACCTAGCACCTAGTATTTCTCAATAATTTCTGCTTTTCTAAAACAGTCATTGCTGTGATCATTGACCATACCACAGGCCTGCATATGGGCGTACACTGTGGTTGGGCCTAAAAATTTAAAGCCACGTTTTTTCAAGTCTTTGGCAAAAGCTGTGGATGCTTCAGTAATTGCGGGGTAATCGCTGAGTTGCTCGAAATTATTCACTAATGGCTTATTGCCAACAAACTGCCATTGATAGTTACTAAAGCTGCCAAACTCTTGTTGGATCTCAATAAAACGCTTTGCGTTATTAATGGTGGCAGCTATTTTTAAGCGGTTGCGAATGATGCCTTCATCAAGCATTAAGCGTTCAACATCGTGTTCGTTCATTTGTGCGACTTTTACTACATCAAAATTCAAAAATGCACGACGATAGCCATCACGTTTCTTTAAAATCGTATACCAACTTAACCCCGCTTGCGCTGATTCAAGGGTAATAAACTCAAAAAGTGTTTGATCATCATAAACCGGTATTCCCCACTCATCGTCATGATAGGCAACGTAGTCATCTTTGCTGGTATCGAGCCAAGGGCAGCGACATAAATTTGTTGAATTCATAGTGTCTCCTTGCTTTGCTTATTTTAGTTTGTCATTTTTTTGTCGCGTTATTTATACGCTAAGCAAATGAAATTATTGGTAATAATTGTTGGTACAATTTGTGCATTTAGCTAGTTAGATCCCGTAAACGAGAATGCATTATGGCCTTAGCACATGTCTTAAAACCACAATTTATCACAGCTCCTCAGTATAACCCATGTCTGCTGCAAGAAGAGTATATTGGTGAATTAAGTGAATTGCGTCAACAAGCGAGTTGGTTAAGTCATTTAGTGGATACCATGCCAGCAGGGGTTGTTGTGCTTGATGGTCGAGGGATGATCGCAAAAGCTAATCAAATCGCTATTGATATGTTGGGTGAACCACTTGAAGGTGAGAAGTGGTTTAGTGTGATCCAACGCTCGTTTCGCCCCCAACAAGATGATGGCCATGAAGTATCACTTAAGGATGGCCGCTTAATTAAGTTAGAAATAAATGCATTAACTCCTGAGCCTGGGCAATTAATCTTAATGACAGACTTGACAGAAACCCGCCGTTTGCAAACGCGAGTCGCGCATATGCAGCGTTTAAGCGCGC
The DNA here is from genome assembly GCF_047806705.1 of Pseudoalteromonas sp. ASV78. Taxonomy (NCBI): domain Bacteria; kingdom Pseudomonadati; phylum Pseudomonadota; class Gammaproteobacteria; order Alteromonadales; family Pseudoalteromonadaceae; genus Pseudoalteromonas; species Pseudoalteromonas sp. ASV78. Next base: position 167,244 of record NZ_JBLOPA010000001.1, read on the forward strand.
TTGGGAAAATGGTGGCTTCGCTTGCACATCAAGTACGTACCCCGCTGTCTGCCGCTATGCTATACGCAGCAAATTTGGGATCTAAGCGGTTACCTGAGAGTTCGCGAGGCGATTTTCATACCAAACTGATGTCGCGATTAAGAGATCTCGAAACTCAAGTAAACGATATGCTGTTGTTTGCTAAAAGTGGCGATCAGCAAGTGGTTGAACGCGTGTCGATGCAGCAGCTGTTGAGTGAAGTGAAAGCTGGTGCGGATGCCATGGTGGCACTGAATAATAGTGAACTTGAAGTGAGTTTACCGGAACCAGACATCGAGATCATGGGCAATAAAACTGCGCTTGCCAGTGCCATTCAAAATCTTATTCATAATAGTATTCAAGTCATTGGCAGTAATGCATTCGTGCAATTAAGTGCGCAGCGGAATGTGAGTGACGCTGATCTAGTTTGTATTACTGTCAGCGATAATGGCCCTGGTGTTGACTTAAGCCAAGCAGACAAATTATTCGAACCGTTTTTTACTACACGAAGCCAAGGCACAGGTTTGGGGTTAGCTGTGGTCAGCTCTGTGGCTAATGCGCATCAAGGACGTGTTGAAGTAACGAACAATGCCCAAGGGGGAGCAAGTTTCAGTTTATTGTTGCCTATTTGTGCAGAGTCTAAATCAGTGGAGGCACTATGAACAACACGATTTTAGTTGTCGAAGATGATGCAGGGCTTCGTGAAGCCCTTATTGATACGTTAGAAATGTCAGGTATTGATTGTGTTGCAGCAGATAGCGCTGAGCAAGCAATGGTGCTGTTAAAAAAAGAGTCGTTTTCATTGGTCGTCAGTGATGTCCAAATGGGCGCGATGAGTGGCCTTGATTTACTACGCAGCATTAATCTTAACTACCCTGATCTGCCCGTTTTAATGATGACAGCGTATGCGACTATTGATGATGCGGTGGAGGCTATGCGGTTAGGCGCAATTGACTATATGGCGAAACCGTTTGCGCCCGAAGTGTTACTTAATATGGTCAGCCGCTATCTACCAGAGCCTGAGAAAGAAACCGATGGCCCGATTGTCGCCGATCCAAGCAGTATTCAGTTATTAGAGCTTGCTAGTCGCGTTGCTAAATCCGACGCCAGTGTGATGGTGCTTGGCCCCAGCGGTTCTGGTAAGGAAGTACTCGCGCGCTTTATTCATGATAAATCGGAGCGCGCTGAGCAGCCATTTGTCGCTATTAATTGTGCGGCTATTCCTGAAAATATGCTTGAAGCCACCTTATTTGGCTACGAAAAAGGCGCGTTTACCGGTGCTATTCAAGCTTGCCCGGGTAAATTTGAGCAAGCGCAAGGTGGCACAATTTTACTTGATGAAATCACTGAGATGGAGTTAGGGCTGCAAGCTAAACTATTGCGTGTCTTACAAGAGCGCGAAGTTGAGCGCTTAGGCGGGCGTAAAACCATTAAACTCGATGTGCGAATTTTAGCAACCAGTAACCGTGACTTAAAAGACGCGGTTGCTAATCATCAATTTAGAGAAGACTTGTACTATCGTTTAAATGTATTTCCATTGATGTGGCGACCTCTTTGCCAGCGCCCTGGTGATATTGTTGTACTGGCAAAACATTTAATTGAACGTCATCTAAATAAAAGTAAAGAGCCAATCGCTCAATTGAGTACTGCAGCCGAGCAAAAGCTGTTAGCGCATGCTTGGCCTGGAAATGTACGTGAACTTGATAATGTGATCCAACGTGCCTTGATATTACGCCATGGTGATGTGATTGATGAGCACGCCATTTTTATTGAAAATTTAACTCAGGCGCCATTAACCACCGCTTTAGCAGAAAATTTAGCCGCGATGAATTCAACTACAAGCAGTTCGCCGACTAACGATGCTTACTATGACGTGCAAGCGCCAGCGATTAAAGCGACCACAGAGCACAACCCGTTACTGGGTGAACTGCCAAGTTTAGACTCTGGCACCTATAAAGATGAGCTCAAAGACAAAGAGCACCGTATTATTTTAGAAACCCTTAACCGCTGCCAAGGTAAGCGTAAGGATGTTGCTGAAACACTTGGTATTAGTCCGCGCACTTTACGCTATAAGTTGGCACAAATGCGCGACTTGGGAATTGCGTTACCTGCTTAAACCTCAATAACTCTGTTTTCCTTTGTTATTTAATTTACGCTCAGCCTTGCTGGGCGTAAACTTGTCAAAACTCTGACAACCAAAATTCAATTCAACTTATTGATATTTAATGATTTATTAATTGGCACGGTTTGTGCTTTATTAAGTTATTAGTAAACTGCATCGTCAGAGACAATTATGAAAATTCAAAACAGCGCATTATTTCAAGAAATGCAATCTATGGCTCTCGAAGCTGGTCGTAGTAATCAAGTCAATCATTTACCAACGCAGGCGCAGCCAACTTCAAGCGCCCAATTTGGTGATTTGTTAAGTGATGCACTCAATACCGTTAATGGCCTTCAAGCTGATGCGAAACAAAAAGTAACAGCGGTAGAAATGGGCGACCGCAATGTGTCATTAGCGGATGCGATGATCGCATCACAAAAATCGTCTGTGGCCTTTGAAGCAACTGTGCAAGTTCGTAACAAACTTGTAGAAGCCTATAAAGAAATCATGAACATGCCTGTTTAACTGGGTAGTGGAGAATTATTGTGGCGCAATCTAATCAATCAACCGATCTTGCTTTGGCCGGCGGCGGTATCGACCAAAGTGATAACGACGATCAACAAGAACAAAAGTCAGGCTATTTAAGTGCATTAAACGGCGTTGATGTATTGCGTCAAGTCACTTTGGTCATTGCGTTAGCTATTTGTTTAGCGATTGCAATCTTCGTGATTATTTGGGCGCGTCAGCCTGATATGCGGCCACTTGGAAAAATGCCAACGGAAGAGCTTATTCAAACGCTCGACTTTTTAGATGCACAAAAAATAGAATATCAGCTTGATGGTAATGTGGTGTCTGTTGCTGAGGGCGAATATCAAAATATTAAATTGCTGATGACCCGTGAGGGTATTGAGCAAGCACCCAGCTCTGGCACTGATATTATTATGCAAGATATGGGTTTTGGTGTTAGCCAACGCTTAGAGCGTGAGCGGCTAAAACATGGTCGTGAGCAACAACTTGCTCGTACTATCGAAGAATTACAAAATGTCACGCGTGCCAAAGTCTTGCTAGCTATTCCAAAAGAAAATGTATTTGCTCGTCGTGAGAAAAAACCATCAGCCACCGTGGTATTAACCTTAAGAAATGGCCGTATGCTCGGCAGTGAAGAAGTCGACGCTATTGTTGATATCATAGGCTCAGCAGTGCAAGGCTTAGAGCCGTCACGAGTGACTGTAACAGATCAAAACGGCCGTCTACTAAACTCAGGTTCACAAAGTCTATTAGCCTCACGCTCACGTAAAGAATACGAAGTTGAACGTAAACGTGAACAAGAATATTTAGAAAAAATAGACAGTATCCTCATTCCTGTACTGGGCTTAGGTAATTACACGGCACAAGTTGATTTAAGTATGGACTTTAGTGCAATTGAAGAAACCCAAAAACGCTACAACCCTGATTTACCCGCGGTACGCAGCGAAACCACCTTTGAAGAAAACAATATCGGCGGTTTAGCTATCGGTATTCCTGGTGCGTTAACTAATCAACCCCCAGTTAATTCTGATATACCTGAAGTGGCAGGGCAAGGTGGTGCTGGCACAGCGTCATCACCGAGTCGAAGCCACAAAGAAGCAACGCGTAATTATGAACTTGATACCACTATTTCGCATAAGCGTCAGCAAAGTGGTGTGATCCGCCGTATTAGTGTGTCGGTGGCGGTAGATTATCTGGCAACAGTAGGTGAAAATGGTGAAACCACCATGGCACCGCGTTCTGTGGAAGCCTTGTCAAATATTCGGCGTTTACTACAAGGCGGTGTGGGCTTTGACTTACAACGTGGTGATGCCTTAGAAGTTGTGACAGTGCCGTTTGTACGTGAAGCCATGGACTTAGCAATTGAAGTGCCGTTATGGGAACAAAACTGGTTTATGAAAGTAGTGCGTTTAGTACTTGGTGCGCTGGTTATCATAGTGCTAATTATGGCGGTGGTTAAACCGATGCTGAAACGCCTAATTTACCCAGATGACACCCTTGAAGAATATGATGATGATGCCCTGAGCTCTGGTGTTGATATTGGTGATAACACCCTAGATATGCTAAATAAAGATTTTGATTCTGCTTCGGTTGGCTTCTCAAGTGATGGTACACTACAGTTACCAGACCTACATGGCGATGAAGACTTATTGAAAGCCGTTCGTGCCTTGGTAGCGAATGAACCGGAACTCTCCTCACAAGTTGTGAAAGCGTGGTTAACTGAAGATGACTGATCAAGAACAAAAACAACTGCCAGCAGCGTTTGATGTTGATAAATTAGACGGTGTAGATAAAGCCGCAATCTTACTGCTTAGCTTATCAGAAGAAGATGCAGCGCAAATACTCAAGCACCTTGAACCTAAACAGGTGCAAAAAGTGGGTATGGCAATGGCGGCGATAGATGATCTATCGCAAGCCAAAATAAGTGCTGTACATAACTTGTTTATAGAGCAAATACAAAGCTTTAGTACGATAGGTTTCCAATCGGAAGACTTTATCAAAAAAGCCTTAACCGCAGCGCTTGGTGAAGACAAAGCGGCAAGCTTAATTGACCAAATTGTGATGGGATCTGGGGCTAAAGGCCTTGATTCACTAAAATGGATGGATTCAAAACAAGTTGCTAATATTATTCGCAACGAGCATCCACAAATTCAAACCATTGTTTTATCGTACCTAGAGCCAGAGCAATCTGCCGAAATTTTGGCGCAATTTCCTGAAAAAGTACGCTTAGATTTAACCATGCGAATTGCCAACCTTGAAGAAGTGCAACCAGCAGCCTTGCAAGAGTTGAACGAGATCATGGAAAAACAATTTGCCGGACAAGCTGGCGCGCAAGCTGCAAAAATGGGCGGCTTAAAAGCAGCGGCAGATATTATGAATTACCTCGATACCAATATTGAAGGTCAGTTGATGGATTCAATCCGTGAGCATGACGAAGAAATGTCGCAACAGATCCAAGATCTGATGTTTGTATTTGAAAACTTAATGGATGTAGACGATCGTGGTATTCAAGCTATCTTGCGCGAAGTCCAGCAAGATGTGTTGATGAAAGCAATCAAAGGCACTGATGATGCATTGAAAGAAAAAATTCTCAGCAATATGTCAAAACGTGCCGCCGAATTACTGGCTGACGATCTTGAAGCGATGGCACCGGTGCGTATTAGTGAAGTAGAAGCGGCGCAAAAAGAAATCTTATCTACGGCACGCCGTCTCGCTGATTCCGGTGAAATTATGCTCGGTGGTGGTGGTGGTGAGGAGTTCTTGTAAACCATGACCAAACCTATCAAATATCAAGGCCGTCCTTTACGTGCCAGTGAAGCGGTTGATGAATTATTAGAAAACTGGCCAATTCCAGATGTCACACAAGACACCCGAAAATTTGCTGGTCGCTCAACGGCGTTTGGTACACCACTGGCGGATTTATATCGTAAAGAGCTTGAACAAAGCGCAGAAGATTTGGAGCCCGAAGAGCCAGAGCTGCCTTCGTTAACGATGGCAGAGCTGGAACGCATTCGCCAAGATGCTTATGAAGAAGGCTTAAAACAAGGCCACGAACAAGGTTATATTGATGGCTTTGAAAAAGGCGTCGGGGAAGGCAAAGAAGCCGGCTATAAAGAAGGTCTTGAGCTTGGCAAAACACAAGGCCAAGAAGATGTAAAACCACTGATTGAAGAACAGCTAACTAGTCTAAAAGCATTGTTAGATAGCTTGTCAGCACCGCTTGCAAAAGTGGATGATGACGCCGAAAAGCAGCTAGTTCAGTTAACCGTTATGCTGACTGAAGCGCTTGTTTACCAAGAAATCAAAACCTCACCAGAGATTGTTTTGCAAAGCTTAAAGCAATGTATTGATGTATTAGCCAGCGAGCAGCAAAGTGTGCGTATTCATTTGCACCCTGAAGATATTGAGCTGGTAAAAAACAGTTATGGTGACGCTGCGTTGACAGATAATCACTGGCAATTAGTACCAGAGCCTACGTTAGAGCGTGGTGGCTGCCAAGTGAAAACCCCACAATCATCCATTGATATGACCATCAAAACCCGCGTCAAAGAAACATTGGATAGCTTTTTGCATAGTAGTGGTATCTAACGCTATTTTTGGTTTGCAATGAGCTCTCAACCTCGTCCATTAAGTGAACGCTTACAACAGTATCAACAGCATATTCATCGGCCGACACCCGCAGTGGCAGGAATTTTAACCCGCGTTGTGGGGTTAACCTTAGAGGCGAAAGGATTACGCGCGCCGGTGGGTAGTCAATGTAAAATTGAGACTATGCATGGTTTTGTTGATGCCGAAATTGTTGGCTTTAACGATCAAACATTGTATTTAATGCCCAACGATCATATTTCAGGTGTACTGCCTGGCGCACGGGTGATCCCACAAGTGAACGACACGGGATTGCCTGTAGGCATGTGTTTACTTGGCCGCGTAGTTGATGGGCTAGGTCGTCCACTTGATGGTCTTGGGGCAATCAAGGCTGAGCATTATTTAAAATTTGCGCAAAACACCATTAACCCGTTATCACGACGACCAATCACTCAACCAATGGATGTTGGTGTGCGCGCGATTAATTCAGTGATCACTGTTGGTCAAGGCCAGCGCATGGGTTTATTTGCAGGCTCCGGTGTGGGTAAATCAGTATTACTGGGCATGATGACTCGCGGCTCCGAAGCCGATGTTATCGTGGTTGGCCTTGTAGGTGAACGTGGGCGTGAAGTAAAAGAATTTATCGAAGAAATATTAGGGGTGGAAGGACGTAAACGTTCAGTGGTTGTTGCTGCACCTGCCGATGCTTCTCCACTAATGCGTTTAAAGGGCTGTGAAAGTGCCGTGACTATTGCAGAATATTTTCGCGATCAAGGTTTAAATGTTCTATTGTTGCTTGATTCGGTGACGCGTTATGCCATGGCACAACGTGAAATAGCCCTAGCAGTGGGTGAGCCGCCAGCAACCAAAGGCTACCCGCCTTCAGTATTTGCCAAACTACCTGCGCTGGTAGAGCGTGCTGGTAATGGCGGCGAAGGGCAAGGCTCTATCACGGCATTTTTTACGGTTCTTAGCGAAGGGGATGATATGCAAGATCCGATTGCTGATGCGGCGCGGGCCATTTTAGACGGTCATATCGTGTTATCACGAGAGCTTGCGGACAGTGGTCATTATCCTGCTATTGATATCGAAAAATCGATTTCGCGGGTGATGCCACAAGTTGTTTCAGAGCCTCATATGCAGCAAGCCCGCGTGCTAAAACAAGTGTATTCAATGTTCCAACAAAATAAAGATATGATCACGCTAGGGGCTTATCAAAAAGGCACCGACCAAATGCTTGATCAAGCAATCAATATGATGCCAAGAGTGAATGCCTTTTTACAACAAGGTATGAAAGAGGTGATCAGTTATGATGATGGCCTACAAGGGCTCGCGCAATTATTAGGGCAAGCATAATGGCGAATAATAAGCTCGATTTATTGCTAAAAATAGAAAACGATAAAGAAGAGTCGTTACGGATGAATTTTTTGCAAGCGCAGCAAAACTTGCAAGTTAATCAACAAAAGCTGCAGGGATTGAATAACTTTAGGCTGGAGTATACTCAGCAATTACACTTGAAGGGACAATCTGGTTTAAGTAGTACTGGGTTTAGTCAATACCATGCTTTTATTGCCAAAATAGAAGAAGCCATTCGTCAACAAGCTAATACCGTGAGTACTGCTAAACAGGTTGTTTCACAACGGCAAAGCTTATGGCTGAAACAGCAAATAAAAGCCAAAGCGGTTGCTAAATTAATAGAGAAACAACAGCTTAAAGCGAATGTGATCGCACAAAAGAATGAACAGAAAATGTTAGATGAATTTTCAGCAAATCAATTTTACCAAAGACACCGCAGTTTATAATTCATTGCGCTAAGTTGGATTATTTATTTATTCTAATCAGCTTAGGCATATTACTTGCTTATTTAATATATGAAGTATTTATTCTGGCAATTTGCGGCGGCAAATTGCCACTTTTAATCTAGGTGAATTATGGCTATTAGTGATCTTTCAGTGTTTATCTCAACTGATAAGGATGTTCAGTTAAACAAAAAAGACAGTGCCAAAGGCAGTGCAGCAACAGATAATGAAAGCACTCAAGGTGTTGATTTTTTTAGTCAATTACAAACTGCGCGTAATACTGTTGAATCCCTAGTGAAAGAGCCTAACAGCAGCATTGCAGCCGCATCTAGCGAGGTAGTTGTAGTCGCGGGCAAAACTGAAAAAACAGTAACCGACACTGAAAGCGATGCGACTATTTCCGGTGATGCCATGCTCGCACAGATCACCGCAGCTAATAATATGGATACCAGCGTAAATAGTACGTCAGCTACAAATTCTGCACTCACAACACGATTTGGTAGCTATCAAGAAGAAGCAATCGACCCAGATACACTTATTGAGATCAAAACACCGCGCCCTATTGACAAAGTAACCCCTATTATTGACACCCCACTAGAGGCTGATGAGCCTGTTGATAAGCAACTAAAAGCGACGCTGCTAACAGAAAAAACCGTTGTTGCAGAAGCCATTGATAAACAGTTGCAACTCAAGGGGAATACTGCTGGTGGAGACGCTGTCACACCTATCATCGATGACGTGCAATCAGTCAAAGACAAACAGCCAGCTAAAGACGAACAATTGGCAAAAGATATGCCGCTGAATAAAGTACTGGCTCAGCAATCTCCTGTATTATCAGGCTCTGCATTAGTTAAAGAGGTTGTTGCAGACAGCGGTGGTGAAAAAATAAAGCCAAGTGCTTATGCATCACAAGCAGCAGAGCAGAGCAGTTCGATTAAGGGGGATGCAAGCGCATCGCTAACAGAGGCTGCTGCGGCTATAAAAACCGCTTTAATGGCGGGTGAGGCAAGCAATACAAAACCAGTTAATACTGCGCCATCAGCACATGCTGCTGCACAATACATTGAAAATCCCACAAAACCTAATGATGCAGCGTTAGATCAGAGCACCAAGTTATTGCTGAGTGAACAATCGGCAGGACAAAAAAATGCAGATCCATTATTAGTTAACTTAACACCAGAGCAACGGCAACAGTTGCAAACACAAGTAAATGCTATCCGTGAGCAAGGTGCCACAACGGCTAACGTAACTGATTTAAAACAAATACTGGCTGAATTTGTAGAGCTTAATAGTAAAGAAGTTGCAAAACCTAGCACGGCAGTTGCGACTATGAACACGGCAGAGCTAACTCAACTAAGTAAAGACATTTCGCTGTTAAGTCCTGTGCAAAAACAGGCATTAAGCCAGCAATTACAAAATTTTGTCAGCACTGAGCAGCCCAAAGGGGCTTTATTAACTCAGATCAATACAGCTATTGCTGCATTAGCCCAGCCACAGAGTACTGAAAAACTGATTGAATCAAAAGCTCAATTGACCGTTCAGTCAATGACAGATAATTTAGCAAGCACCGCGACTACCTCGAGTCGTAACACTACTTCAGATACAAATAATAAAGTATCTGTGGCACAAGATGCATTTATAAAGGTCGCGAGCAAAGAGCAAGAAGTGAAGCTGGCAGTGCAAGATAATGTTCTAAAAAGCGATCAATTTGCTGAAAATATTAAAACAGAGCAAAGCCAAGTTCGAGATAACTCTTTGACTCGTGTTAATCAGTTGTTTGGACAAATTACAGGGCTGGCAACGGCACTTACAGCAACGGCGGTTTCTGAAGGTAGTGAGCAAAGTTATCAACAAGCACTGGCTGATATGCAAGTAATGCACGCTCAACAAGCGAGTCCTACATCAGCAACCAAACAAGTAAACCTTGACCCTACGGTATTGCAAGCGTTGAATATTGTGAAAAGTGACGCGGCTAAGTTATTACAAGAACGAGTGAGCGCTTTATTAAGTATCAACAATAAAGAAGCTGAAATACGTCTAGACCCACCAGAAATGGGCAGTATGCAAATTCGTATTCGTAGTGATGCCGAGCAAGCACACATTAATTTTGTTGTGCAAAATCAACAAGCCAAAGAAGCGCTTGAGCAATCATTACCCCGATTACGTGAATTACTAGCACAACAAGGTATTGAATTAGGCGAAAGTAGTATTCAGCAAGGTAATAGCCAAGCAGAACACGGTGCCGATGGACAGCAAAATGGCCAAGGTCAATCGGCAAATCAGCAACAAAATGAACAGCAGGATAGCGTAACTCAGCAACCATCAGGGGCAACTGGGCAACAATCTTCATCATCAATAGATTACTATGCCTAACACCTGCTATTATAAGACTATAAAAATAAATAACTTGATGGTGTGTAGTGACACTCGTAATATCACTATTATCAAGGAATAAAGGAAATCGGCATGGCTGAAGAAACAAATTTAGAAATTGAAGACGGTAGCAAAAATAAAAAGAAGTGGATCATCATTATTGCAGCGGCCGTTTTAGTAATAGGTGGTGCAGCCTGGTTTTTCTTGATGTCAGGCTCTGATACTGCACCAGAAACACTTGCCGATGAATCAGTTACGGCATCAGAGCCCGCTGCTGCCAGTGGTGATGGTGCAAAAGTCGGCAGTGCTTTGTATGTCGCTATGCCGCGACCATTTATTTTTAATGTCCCTGGCGCCAGTCGTGATCGTATCGTGCAAATTAAAGTGCAATTGTTGGTACGTGGTGATGTCAATGAAGAAATTGCCAAAAAGCATATTCCACTGATTGAAGGCACCTTACTTGGCGTATTTTCAACCACGACAGCCGATGAACTCGGCACCAGTGAAGGAAAAGAAACACTACGAGTGGCAGCGCTTGATAAAGTACAAGCTGCGTTAACTGACGTAGAAGGTAGTAAAGTAATCGAGCGGGTGTTGTTTACCGGCTTTGTAATGCAATAAGGGGTCAGCGTGAGCGATTTATTATCCCAAGATGAAATCGATGCCCTCTTACATGGTGTTGATGAAGTCGAAGAGGAGGATTTACAAGACGGTGATGATGGCGGTAGTACGCTGCAATACGATTTTTCTTCACAAGATCGTATTGTTCGTGGCCGTATGCCGACTTTGGAAATTGTTAACGAACGCTTTGCAAGGCACATGCGCATCAGCTTGTTCAATATGATGCGCCGTACTGCTGAAGTCTCTATCAATGGCGTACAAATGATAAAGTTTGGTGAGTATATCCACACTTTATTTGTTCCTACCAGCCTTAATATGGTGCGTTTTCGTCCGCTTAAAGGCACCGGCTTAATCACCATGGAAGCACGGTTAGTGTTTATTTTGGTTGATAACTTTTTCGGTGGTGATGGTCGCTATCATGCGAAAATAGAAGGGCGCGAATTTACGCCTACCGAACGACGTATCGTGCAAATGCTACTAAAAATAATCTTTGAAGATTACAAAGAAGCATGGGCGCCAGTTATGGACGTGTCTTTTGAATACCTTGATTCAGAAGTAAACCCAGCGATGGCAAATATTGTTAGTCCAACCGAAGTGGTGGTGATCAGTTCATTCCACATTGAACTTGACGGCGGCGGTGGTGATTTTCATATTGCCTTGCCATATTCAATGCTTGAACCTATTCGTGAATTGCTCGATGCGGGTGTGCAATCGGATACAGAAGACACCGATTTACGTTGGAGTAAAGCGCTCCGTGATGAAATTATGGATGTGGAAGTTGAAATATCAACACAACTACTCGAAGTTGATTTAAGCTTAGCGCAAATAATGGAATTAAAAGCAGGGGATATTATCCCTGTTGAAATGCCAGAGCATATCACGGTATTCGTTGAAGAATTACCAACATTTAGAGCCAAAATGGGTCGCTCTCGCGATAATGTTGCGCTACAAATTAGTGAAAAAATTAAACGTCCTGAATCGGTTAAATCGGAACTGCATGTCTTTACTAAAGGCGGCAAAAAACTTGATTCAGATGCGGAATTAGCAGAACTAGAAGATGATCTACACCTTTCGGAAGGCGTAGATTTAGACTGGTAAGAGAATAAAAAGGTTTAATAGTATGAGTGATGACCAAGATACAATGGACGAATGGGCCGCAGCATTGGCAGAAGCCGAAGGAACAGATAGTGCTGATGGTGCCAAAGTAACTGAGCTTGACGAGTTAAGTGACACTAGACATGAAATGAGTGGCGAAGAAAAACGCAAACTCGATACAATTTTAGATATCCCCGTTACGATTTCCATGGAAGTCGGACGTTCAAAAATCAATATTCGTAACTTACTTCAGCTTAACCAAGGATCGGTGGTTGAACTTGATCGCGTAGCAGGAGAACCATTGGATGTATTAGTTAATGGTACATTGATAGCGCACGGTGAAGTGGTCGTAGTTAATGATAAATTTGGTATCCGCCTGACTGACGTGATCAGCCAAGTTGAACGGATCAAAAAATTGCGATGAACAGTTGGCTATTTTTATCTACCGCAGCCAGCGCAGCGCTGCCCACAGCGACACCGATGGGCGATTTACTGTCAATGGCGATGTCTTTAATCATGGTGCTAGTACTGATTGTAGTACTGGCATTTTTGGTTAAAAAACTAAATCCTAATTTATCGAATACAGATGAATTTAAAGTGGTACGTAGTTTACCGTTAAGTACACGAGAGCGATTGATGGTTATCGAAATTGATAATTGTCAGCACTTACTTGGTGTTACACCACACAGTATTAACTACCTGCATAAATTAGAAACTCCGTTGAGCGAAAAAGAGTTGCCGGCTCTTGCAGAGCGCTTTGGTAAGCTTTTAAACCCACAAACTAACCACACTAAAAAGAACTAATAATATGATTAAGTGGCTGCTGCTATTTTTTGCACTGATTTTCATACCTTCAGTTAACGCCGAAGGTATCGAAGCGTTGAGTATTACTACCAATCCAGATGGTTCACAAGATTACTCGGTAACGCTGCAAGTGCTCGCCATTATGACTGCGATGAGCTTTATTCCCGCAGCGGTGATCATGATGACTTCATTTACACGGATCATCGTGGTGTTGGCAATTTTACGCCAAGCCATTGGTTTGCAACAAACGCCTTCCAATCAAATACTATTAGGTATGTCATTATTTTTAAGTATTTTTATTATGGCGCCGGTGTACCAAAAAGTGAATGAGCAGGCGATTGAACCGTACTTGAATGAGCAGGTCACATCGATTCAAGCCTTAGAGCTTGCCAAAGAGCCAATGAAGGCATTTATGCTTTCACAAGTGCGTATTAAAGACTTAGAAACGTTCGCTAAAATTGCAGGTTATGATCAGTTAGACTCACCTGAAGCGACACCATTAATCGTGCTTATTCCTGCTTTTGTAACCAGTGAACTGCAAACCGCGTTTATTATCGGCTTTATGTTTTTTATTCCATTTTTGATCGTTGATCTAGTGGTTGCGTCGGTATTAATGGCAATGGGTATGATGATGCTATCGCCGATGATAGTGTCGTTACCATTTAAAATTATGTTGTTTGTACTGGTTGATGGTTGGAGCTTAGTGATGGGCACTTTAGCGAAAAGCTTTGGTTTGGGTACCTAATATGGCAATACAACACTGTGTAAAGCACGGCTAGGAGCGCACCATGGAACCGGAAATTTTTGTTGATATACTCAGCGATGCCTTATTCTTAGTTATTAAGTTAGTCTCCGCGATTGTAGTACCAGGCCTGTTGGTCGGTTTAGTGGTGGCGGTGTTTCAGGCCGCAACCTCAATTAATGAACAAACCCTCAGTTTTTTACCACGCTTATTAATTACCATCAGTGCGCTGATTGTCGGAGGGCATTGGTTAACCCAAGAGTTGATGGACTTTTTTACACGGTTGATCATACTTATCCCAGAGATTGCAGGCTAGTATGGAGTTCCCTTTTTCGCTCATCATCCAGTGGCTGAGTGACTTTTTACTGCCGTTAGTGCGTATCAGCTCGATGATTATGGTAATGGCAGGCATTGGTGCTAAAACTGTGCCGACGCGGATAAAAATGGGGCTTGCCGTGGTCACTACTTTTTTAGTGGTGCCCGTGTTACCACCTGTCACGTTTAATAACTTATTCTCCTTTGAAATGATTTTAGTGGTCATTCAACAACTGCTTATTGGTGTCGCTATTGGTTTTGCTTCATTGTTAATGTTAAATACTTTTGTATTGGCTGGACAAATTTTGGCGATGCAAACTGGTTTAGGTTTTGCCTCCATTGTTGATCCCTCTAATGGTATGAGTGTACCTGCTGTGGGGCAGTTTTATTTGATTTTAGCAACGCTGTTATTCTTTGTATTTAATGGCCATTTAATGATGATCCAAATGGTGGTGCATAGCTTTGCAGTACTGCCGATTGATGGTAATTGGTGGGCGGTGGATCACTATTGGGACATAGTGACGTGGGGCGGCTGGATGTTTACTACGGCACTGGTGTTATCACTGGCACCTTTAACAGCTATGTTAGTGATCAATATGTCGTTTGGCGTGATGACCCGCGCAGCGCCGCAGTTAAATATTTTTTCTATTGGTTTTCCGTTTACTCTAGTGGCAGGGCTGGTGATTATATGGGCAACCTTAGGTAACTTTGTGACTCAATTTGAATTTCAATGGCTAAAAATGGTTGAGTTAATGTGTACTTTAGTTGGTTGTTCCCCTTAGGAGAGAGTGATGGCTGAAGATTCAGGTCAAGAAAAAACCGAAGAACCCACTGGAAAAAAAATTGAAGAGTCGAAAAAGAAAGGTCAAATAGCTCGCTCTAAAGAGCTAGGCACCATGTTTGTACTTATTTTTTCTGCTATCTCATTGTTGATGTACGGACCTGAAATTGGCAAGGGTTTGTATAATATTATGGGCCGCATGCTCAGCTTAAATCGCAATGAAACGTACGACACCACCAAGATGTTTTCGGTATGGGGAACTGTTGCCGATGCGTTGCTATTTCCGATGGCGATGTTTGTGTTTATTATTGTACTGGCGGCTTTTATTGGCAACACTTTGCTCGGCGGCTTTAACTTTAGTTGGCAAGCAGCAGCACCAAAAGCCAGCAAAATGTCGCCAGCCAAAGGCATTAAACGGATGCTAGGCCCTCAAGCGGGGGTTGAGCTGGTTAAATCGATTTTAAAATTTGTCGTAGTTGCAGGCTTTGCCATATTTTTGATTAATACTTTTTTTGATGAAATTCTCCATTTGAGTGTTGAAAGTGCCCCGGGTAATATTATTCATGCTTTAGAAATACTGGCTTGGATGTTTTTAGGATTAACCTGCACCTTAACCATTATTGCTGCCATTGATGCGCCATACCAAAGCCATAAACATCACAAAGAATTAAAAATGACTTTGCAAGAAGTTAAAGATGAATATAAAAATTCTGAAGGTGACCCACAAATAAAAGCCCGTATCAGGCAAACGCAAAGACAAATGTCGCAGCGCCGCATGATGCAGGATGTGCCTGATGCCGATGTCGTTGTTACTAACCCTACTCATTACTCTGTGGCATTAAAGTACGATACTGAGCGTGCCGGCGCACCGATTGTGGTTGCCAAAGGGGTCGATGAAATGGCGATGCAAATTAGAAAAATAGCCATTGGTAACGAGGTCGCAATTGTGGAATCCCCTATGTTGACACGGGCACTGTATCATACCGCCGAAGTGGGTGAGCAAATTCCTGACCAACTATTTACCGCGGTCGCACAAGTTTTAGCTTATGTATTTCAGCTAAAACGTTTTCAAAAAGGTCGCGGCAAACGGCCAACAAAATTAAATAAAACGCTGCCAATTCCAGATGCCTACAAGTATTGATTTGAATAATCAGTATTTTTTAAGCTATTAATTAATAACTTGGAATAGTTATTGCAAATTCCGTGTAGTGTCAATTTTTTGAAATTGTAGAATTATGGAATTTAAAGCTGTATTACAACAACTTAATAAAGATAAAAAAGAGTATTTAAAAGGTGTAGGGACGCCTTTGCTGGTGCTTGCTGCGCTGGGCATGGTGATTTTACCGTTACCGCCATTTTTACTCGACATTCTTTTTTCGTTTAATATAGCTTTAGCGCTAGTGGTTTTGTTGGTAACCGTATACACCATGAAACCGGTAGACTTTGGGATGTTCCCCGCCGTGCTATTGATTGCCACCATTATGCGTTTAGCACTTAACGTGGCCAGTACTCGGGTAGTATTGCTAGAAGGGCACAACGGCGGGGATTCCGCCGGTAAAGTAATTGAAGCTTTCGGCTCGGTGGTGATCGGAGGCAATTATGCTGTTGGTCTCGTGGTATTTTTAATCTTGATCATCATTAACTTTGTGGTAATCACGAAAGGCGCAGGCCGGATCTCTGAAGTATCAGCACGCTTTACCTTAGATGCGATGCCAGGTAAACAAATGGCCATTGATGCTGATTTAAATGCAGGTTTTATCAGTGCCGAGCAAGCGCGAGATCGTCGTGAAGAAGTCACTCGCGAGGCCGACTTCTACGGCTCAATGGATGGGGCAAGTAAGTTTGTAAAAGGCGATGCGATTGCCGGTATCGTCATTTTGATCATCAATATTGTCGGTGGTTTATTTGTTGGCATGATCCAGCATGATTTAAGCTTTGGCAACGCTATGGAAGTGTATACCTTGCTTACCATTGGTGATGGCTTAGTTGCGCAATTACCTTCATTACTATTATCAATTGGCACTGCAATCGTTGTAACCCGTCAAAATGAATCGCTCAATATGGGCGACCAATTCAAGAAACAACTCGGTAATGAAAAGTCACTATTTATCGCTTCAGGTATTTTAATCGTGATGGGCTTAGTGCCGGGTATGCCACATTTTGCATTTTTAAGCTTAGGGGCGTTACTGGGTTACCTCGCTTATTATGTACAGCAAAATAAACTTAAAGAAGCGGCAGCGAAAGAAGCTGAAGCTGCAAATGGTGGGCCTGCTGGCACCGGTGTTGCAAATAAACAAGAGCAAAAAGAACTTGGTTGGGATGATGTTCAGCAAGTGGATGTAATTGGTCTTGAAGTTGGCTATCGTTTAATTCCATTGGTTGATCAATCACAAGGTGGCGAGCTGTTAAATCGGATCAAAGGGGTACGTAAAAAATTATCTCAAGAATTAGGGTTTTTAGTACCACCGGTGCATATTCGCGATAACTTAGAACTTGACCCTAATGCATACAGAATCACCATGATGGGTGTATCAACGGGTGAAGGTGAGCTTAAGCATGGTGATGAGCTGGCGATAAACCCTGGGCAAGTATTTGGCCCAATCAAAGGGATTGAAACAAAAGATCCTGCCTTTGGTTTAGATGCCATTTGGATCAAACCTGATCAAAAAGATGAAGCGCAATCGCTTGGTTATACGGTGGTTGATGCCGCGACTGTGGTAGCAACGCATATAAGTCAATTATTGACTAACAGTGCCGCGCTATTACTTGGCCATGAAGAAGTACAAAACCTCCTTGATATGCTTGCCAAGAGCCACCCTCGGTTAGTTGAAGGGCTAGTACCAGATACCTTGCCACTGACGGTCATTGTTAAAGTCTTACAAAATTTATTGAATGAAGGCGTTGCTATTCGTGATATGCGCTCAATTGTGCAAACCTTAGTTGAGTACGGCCCACGTAGCCAAGATCCGGACGTACTAACGGCCGCAGTGCGTATTTCCCTGCGCAGATTAATTGTCCAAGACGCGGTTGGTATGTCAGCAGAAATCCCTGTCATAACCTTGGCGCCTGAGTTGGAACAGATGTTGCATCAGTCACTGCAAAATGCAGGCGACGAAGGCGCCGGAATAGAACCAGGACTTGCAGAGCGACTTCAACAATCATTAAATGAAGCGCATCAAAACCAAGAAATGGCCGGTGAACCTTCGATATTGCTAACGTCAGGAATGTTACGCACTGTGTTATCTCGTTTTGTTAAGTACACCATTCCAGGATTGCGAGTGATGTCTTACCAAGAGGTACCAGACGAAAGACAGATCAAGATTGTCAGCTCAGTAGGCCAATAATCGGATTTTAAAGGGGTTGAACCATGAAAATAAAACGTTTTTTTGCTAAAGATATGCGTACCGCACTGAAAGAAGTGAAAGATGAACTCGGTGTAGATGCTGTTATCATGTCAAATAAAAAGTTAGCCAATGGAGTCGAGATTGTCGCCGCCGTTGATTATGAAAAAGCTGCCCCTAAAGCACCAGCACAGCCACAAGTTACAATGGCACAAGCACAAACCAATGCTAACTTTGTGAAACCTGCGCCGCAACGTACACAGCCTGAACCGCAAGCCGCGGTAGCTGACAGCCTACAAGCATTATTAGAGCGTCAATCACCACGTCCGCGCTCACCTGAGCTTGCCTCAATGTTCAGCCAGTCAGGGATTGATACTGCAACTCAGTATCAGCCACAGCAACAACATCAAGCACCGCAAACTCGCCATGAACCTCAAGCACATAATGATTTTGCTCGTCGCGATAGCGCGCCTCGTCCACAAACGCAAGCACACAGCTTAGGCTTTGATGATGAACTTGAAAGTGGTTTTGATGATTTAGATACGCCAGTGGCAACCAAAAGCGCAGCAAAAACTGATGAGATCAGCGCAATGCGTGATGAAATGGCCGCGATGCGTCAATTACTTGAATATCAAGTGTCGGGTTTAATGCAACAAGATATGGCTCGTCGCGATCCAACTCGTGCTTGCATGATTGACCGCTTAGTGGGTATGGGCATCGACAGTGAAGTCGCAGAGCAAATGGCCTGTTTCATTCCTGATGATGTATCACGTCAGCAAGCATGGCAAGCACTGTTGCAAATGGTTGAAAACCAAATGCATACTACGAACAATGAAATTTTACGCCAAGGCGGAGTTTATGCACTTGTTGGCCCAACGGGGGTCGGTAAAACAACCACGGTGGCTAAACTTGCCGCCCTCGGTGCACAGAAGTACGGCGCTGATAAAGTCGCACTTATTACTACTGATACTTACCGTATTGGTGCTTATGAGCAATTAGCTACTTATGGTCGTATTATCGGCTGTGGTGTAAAACAAGTAAAAGATGCCAATGAATTAGCAGAAGTTTTATATCATTTACGCAATAAGCGTCTAGTATTAATAGATACCGCTGGCATGAGCCAACGTGATTTACGCTTAACCGAGCAATTAAATACGCTAATGCGTAATCAACGTGTCGATATTCGTAACTATTTGGTACTTAGCGCCACAGCACAAATTAACGTGTTACAAGAAACCGTAAGGCACTTTAAAAAAGTACAATTAAGTGGCTGTATTTTCACTAAATTAGACGAATCGCTAAGTTTAGGTGAGATTATCAGTATAGCGATTCAAAATCGCCTCCCAATAGGGTATCTTACTAACGGTCAGCGCGTTCCTGAGGACATTCGGGTCGCTAATGCAGAGAAATTAGTAAAAAAAGCTGAACAATTGTATTTAAAAAGAACAAAAGCACAACATTCAAGACGTCAAGCAGTAGCGTCAAGCACAGTAGGGATGTATGATTAACACAGTATTAGATCAAGCAAGTGGCCTGCGTAAAATGAGTCAAAACAATAATAACGGCGTTAAAGTTATCGCTGTCACAGGTGGTAAAGGAGGGGTTGGTAAAACTAACGTCTCACTAAACACTGCGATTGCGTTAGGTCAACTCGGAAACCGAGTATTAGTACTGGATGCCGATTTAGGTTTGGCAAATTGTGATGTGATGTTAGGACTGCGAGTAGAGCGCAACCTATCTCATGTATTATCAGGTGAATGTGAACTTGATGAAATTTTAGTCGAAGGTCCTGCAGGAATAAAAATAGTGCCTGCAACTTCTGGCTCACAAAGCATGGTCGAACTTTCTCCCTCTGAGCATGCCGGTTTGATCCGTGCTTTTAGCGAATTAAATACCGAATTTGATATATTAATCGTTGATACTGCTGCTGGTATTTCTGACATGGTATTAAGTTTTTCGCGCGCAGCGCAAGATGTCATGGTGGTAGTATGTGATGAACCAACCTCAATCACCGATGCTTATGCATTAATCAAGGTATTAAGCCGTGAGCATGGCGTATATAAATTTAAAATCGTGGCTAATATGGTGCGCAGTATGCGTGAAGGCCATGAACTATTTGCTAAACTCTCAAAAGTAACAGATCGCTTTTTGGATGTATCGATGGAGTTGGTGGCAACCGTCCCTTATGATGAAAATATGCGTAAAGCAACGCGCCGGCAAAAAGTGATTGTTGATTTATTTCCAAGTTCTCCTGCGGCAATAGCATTTAAAACATTAGCGACAAAAGCAGTTAAATGGCCTATACCTAATCAACCTTCTGGCCATTTAGAATTTTTCATAGAAAAACTAGTAAACGGCTAATTATGACGGCATCGGTGAATAAAGCGATGGGATATCAATCTACACAAAATTTAAATGTGATTGTTGAACGACATGCTTCTCTAGTCAAAAAAGTAGCGTGTCATTTAATCGCTCGTTTACCTGCGAGTGTGCAACTCGATGATTTAATTCAATCGGGGATGATAGGGTTAATTGAAGCATCAAAAAACTTTGATGCAAGTAAAGGCGCAAGCTTTGAAACCTTTGCAGGTATTCGTATTCGCGGTGCGATGCTTGATGAAATGCGTCGTGGCGATTGGGCTCCTCGCTCTGTACATCGTAATAGCCGCAAAGTAGCAGAGGCTATCAGCGAACTAGAAAGCGAACTTAATCGCGCGCCGAAAGACATTGAAGTTGCTGAAAAACTTGATATTACACTGGATGAGTACCATCATATTCTTAATGATGTCAATTCAAGTAAAGTGCTAGGAATAGAGGACTTAGGGGTTGATGAAGATGTAATTACCCCTGTGGGACATGATTTAGCGCTAGACAAGCCCTTTAATAACGTTAAAAATGAACGTTTTAATCAATCATTGTTAACGGCTATACAATCTTTACCTGAACGAGATGGGTTAGTATTGTCGCTGTATTATAACGATGAAATGAATTTAAAAGAGATTGGACATATACTCGATGTAAGCGAATCGCGTGTGAGTCAGATACATGGTCAGGCGATGATTAAGCTCAAAGCAAAAATCAATGACTGGATAAATTAGTAGTAAGTAAATATAGGTTCAGACCTCACCGGAGGATGTTTTGGATAAAAACATGAAAATTCTTGTTGTTGATGATTTTTCGACGATGAGACGTATTATCAAAAATCTGTTAAGAGATTTGGGTTTTACAAATGTACAAGAAGCTGATGATGGCTCAACAGCTTTACCGATGTTACAGAATCAAGAATTTGATTTTGTGGTAACAGATTGGAACATGCCGGGCATGCAAGGGATTGATTTGTTGCGCGCTATTAGGGCCGATGACAGCCTGAAACATCTTCCAGTTTTGATGGTAACAGCAGAAGCTAAAAAAGAACAAATAGTTGCTGCTGCCCAAGCTGGTGTTAACGGCTATATCGTTAAACCATTTACAGCTGCAACACTTAAGACCAAATTGGAAAAAGTGTTTGAGCGTTTAGGTTAAATAAATAGGAGAGGCTTATGTCAGCACCAGCTGCGCCTCAGATCAGTTTAGAACAAGCCCGTCAGCTTGTGGTTTACCTTGAAAACGGTGAACAAGAAAAAGCTGATCAATTAATTATTGATGCGGCGTCAAAAGAGCAATCAGAATTATTCGCCGAAGTAGGCAAACTGACGCGTCAGCTTCATGACGCGTTGAAAAATTTTGAGCTTGATACACGTTTAGCTGACTTGACGACTGAAGCTATCCCTGATGCTAAGCAGCGCCTTAATTATGTTATGGAAATGACAGAAAACGCTGCCAACAAGACCATGGATGCGGTAGAAGCAAGCTTACCAATTGCTCAACAACTTGCAGATGAAATTTCACATATCAAACCTACGTGGGACCGTCTCATGAATCGTGAAATTGAGCTGGGAGAGTTTAAAACACTCTGTCATAGCTTAGATAACTTCATGAATAACTCACAAGCTAAAACGGATGAATTGCAAGGGCTGATGACCAATGTGTTAATGGCGCAAGATTTCCAAGATTTGACTGGTCAAGTTATCCGTCGGGTGATCGAATTAGTTAGAGAAGTAGAAGACAGCTTGATCCACTTGTTAACCGCATTTGGCAGCCAAGATGATAGCGAAACAAAAACAATAGCACCAGCCATTGAAAAACCGCCTGCTGAAAATACACTTGCAGGCCCTGAAGGGCCAATTATTGATAAAGAATCTCGTGATGATGTTGTCTCAGGGCAAGATGATGTAGATGATTTATTATCAAGCTTGGGCTTCTAAGAGGAGAAAACTGCATGAGCTTTGAAGTCGATGAAGATATTTTACAAGATTTTCTAGTAGAGGCTGGAGAAATTCTTGAGCTTTTGTCAGAACAGCTGGTGGAGCTTGAAAATAACCCAGATGATACCGAATTACTCAATGCAATTTTTCGTGGTTTTCATACGGTCAAAGGTGGCGCTGGCTTTTTAAGTATGACTGAGTTAGTCGATGCTTGTCACGGCGCTGAGAACGTGTTTGATTTATTACGCCAAGGCGTGCGAAAAGTTAATTCTGAGCTGATGGATGTTATCTTACAAGCGCTTGACACAATTAACGAAATGTTCGCGACTATCCAAAGCAGAGAAAAGCCAGAGCCTGCCAATCCTGAACTACTCGCCGTTTTACATAAATTAGGTTTGCCGCCAACTGCTGATGAAATCAGTGGTGCAGCAGCATCAGTGGATGAGACACCTACACCAGTCGTAGATGCTGATGCTATTTTAGATGATGACGATCCATTTGCATTTGACTTATTATTTGATGGTCAGGTAGATAGTGACCAAAATGATACTCAAATTGATGAAATTACTGAAGATGAATTTGAAAGTTTACTCGATGAGCTGCATGGTAAAGGCCAAAGCCCAATAACCACAACCGGTTCAGTGCATAATGATTCATCGAGCAGTGATATTACTGATGACGAATTTGACAACTTACTAGATGAATTACATGGTGTTGGCAGCTTTGGTATGGTGAGCAACAACACTGCAAGTAGCCAAGCTGCTGCTCCTAACCCCGCGCCGATTGAAGCGCCGAAAAGCACCAACCCAGATGAAATCAGTGATGATGAATTTGAAGCTTTACTTGATGAACTGCATGGTAAAGGAAGTGCTCCCCAAGCGACAGAGTCAGCACCTGCGCCAACGCCATCCGCTGCTGTTGCCGCTAAGCCTGAAATTAAAAAACCAGCTCCAAGTGAAGCAAGTAAGGCGGTTGAAAAGCCAACCCCTACAGCAACGCCTGCGCCAGCCCCTGCTGCGGCTAAAAAAGCGCCACCACCACAAGCCGATACCACAGTGCGCGTTGATACTAAGCGCCTCGATCAAATAATGAATATGGTCGGTGAATTAGTATTAGTTCGTAATCGTTTAGTGAGCCTTGCCACCAATACTGAAAGCGAAGCGATGGGTAAAGCCATCTCTAACCTTGATGTAGTGACAGCAGATTTACAAGGTGCGGTGATGAAAACGCGGATGCAACCAATCAAGAAAGTGTTTGGTCGTTTCCCTCGTGTGGTACGAGATTTAGCGCGTAGCTTGAAAAAAGACATTAACCTGTTATTGGTTGGTGAAGAAACCGATCTAGATAAAAACTTAGTTGAAGCACTGGCTGATCCACTTGTCCACTTAGTACGTAATTCAGTTGACCATGGTATTGAAATGCCAGATGTGCGTGAAGCTGCAGGTAAATCGCGCACAGGTACCGTGACATTGTCAGCATCTCAAGAGGGTGACCATATTTTGCTTACCATTCGTGATGATGGGGCGGGTATGGATCCTGAAAAGCTGAAAAAAATTGCCATTAGTAAAGGGGTGCTTGACCACGAACAAGCAGCGCGCTTGTCTGATACGGAAGCGTATAACCTCATTTTTGCACCTGGCTTTTCAACCAAAGAGCAGATCTCGGATATTTCAGGCCGTGGCGTAGGTATGGATGTGGTGAAAACCAAAATTACCCAGCTTAATGGCTCTGTGAGTATTCAATCTGAGTTAGGTGTAGGCACCATCCTAGAAATTAAAGTTCCGTTAACGTTGGCTATTTTGCCAACATTGATGGTGGTTGTCGGTGAGCAAACATTTGCATTACCACTGGCTGGTGTTAATGAAATATTTCACCTAGATCTAACTAAAACGAATGTTGTTGATGGTCAATTAACCATTATTGTGCGTAAGAAAGCACGACCGTTGTTTTATTTAGAGCATTGGTTAGTTAAAGGTGCAGACAGATCATTACGCAAAGCGCAAGGCCATGTTGTAATTGTACAAATAGGTACGCAACAAGTTGGTTTTGTAGTGGATTCATTGATTGGTCAAGAAGAAGTGGTTATTAAACCGCTTGATGCTTTACTACAAGGAACACCGGGTATGGCAGGTGCAACGATCACCTCTGACGGCGGAATAGCGCTGATCTTAGATGTGCCAAACCTGTTAAAACACTACGCAGGTTAGTCCAATTCTTATCTTATTGTGAGAGCTAAACATGGCTCTCACAGATAAAATTTAACAAGAGTATGCCAATGGCAGTTAAAGTTTTAGTTGTTGATGATTCAAGTTTCTTTCGCCGTAGAGTGAGCGAAATACTTGAGCAAGATAAGGATATTGAAGTCATTGGTTTTGCGGTAAACGGCCGAGAAGCCGTAGACAAAGCAAATCAATTACGACCAGACGTAATCACTATGGATGTTGAAATGCCGGTGCTTGATGGGATTAGTGCTGTCAAAGAGATCATGGCAGCCAACCCAACGCCAATCCTGATGTTTTCTTCACTGACTCGTGATGGCGCAACAGCTACCTTAGATGCGCTTGATGCAGGTGCTTTGGATTTTTTACCGAAAAAATTTGAAGATATTGCCCGTAATAATGAAGATGCGATTAAACTACTACAAAATAAAGTAAAAGAAATTGGCCGCAGACGATTATCACGTTTTAGTCGGCCTACAGCAACAACGCCAGTGACGCCCACCTCTACAGCGACTACAACACGACCTGCAATTACTCAGCCTGATCGAAGTTTTAACCGCAGTACTGCGCCTAGCACAACCGCGAATATTCGTGCATCAGGAAAAAAATATCAAATTGTCGCCATTGGTACCTCTACGGGTGGGCCAGTTGCACTACAAACGATTTTGACTCAGTTACCGGCTAATTTTCCACACCCGATTTTGTTAATACAGCATATGCCTGCAGCGTTTACACCTGCGTTTGCTGCCCGCTTAAATGGTTTGTGTAAAATACAAGTAAAAGAAGCTCAACAGGGGGATAAATTAATGCCTGGCGTGGCTTATTTGGCACCCGGTGGTCAACAAATGTTGATTGAAGGGCGCGGTGCTAATCGTACACTGCGGGTTTTTGAAGACGATAGTGTGCGGATCACTTATAAACCGAGTGTCGATGTCACTTTTGCCAGTACTGCGAAAGCCTTTCAGGGGGATGTACTCGCTGTTGTGCTTACTGGCATGGGGGCCGATGGACGCGATGGTGCAAGAATGCTGAAACAAGCTGGCGCCACTATTTGGGCACAAGATGAAAAAACCAGTGTGGTATATGGCATGCCGCAAGCGGTTACAAGTGCAGGATTATCATCGGCAAGTATTGCGCTTAGCGACGTTGCTACTCGGTTAGTTCGTGAGATTGGTTGTGGATAAGCTGTCATTTTTAGGCCTGTTAGTTGCACTTTTTGCAATTGGCTTTGGTTATTCATTGGAAGGTGGGGTCGTTAGCGCATTATTTAATGGCCCAGCATTGATAATTGTACTCGGTGGCACACTCGGGGCGGTGATGCTGCAAACACCCGCCAGTACTTTTAGCAAAGTATTAAAGATTAGTCATTGGGTGTTTTTTCCGCCGAGTCATGATATTGATGGGGCAATTGAGCAAGTTAAAAGTTGGTCACAGAAAGCGCGTCAAGAAGGGTATTTGGCACTAGAAGAGATTGCGTTGACGCACTCAGACCCTTACGTTGCCAAAGGGTTGAGTTTACTCATTGATGGTAATAGTGAGCAAAAGCTCAGAGACACACTCGAAATTGATTTATTACTGGAGCGTGAGCGTTTACTTGAGGCCAGTCGTGTCTATGAAGCGTTGGGCGGTTACAGCCCTACCATTGGTATTTTAGGTGCGGTGCTTGGGCTTATTCAGGCGATGTCGTTTATCACTGATCCCGAAAAATTAGGAGCCGGTGTCGCAACGGCATTTATCGCGACTATTTACGGTGTTGGCTTAGCCAATTTATTGTTTTTGCCAATGGCTAACAAACTGCAGCAGCAAGTTGAACAAAAAATGCTTTACCATGAGCTACTCGCTGAAGGCATTATTGCTATGAGCCAAGGCGATAGTCCGGTCAATATTGAGCTTAAACTTGAAGCGTATCGCGTTGAGCGACCAACTCAGTTACAACAATAATGATACGCCGCCGTCTTCGTCATTCGTCGAATAAAAATCAACATACTGAGCGTTGGCTGGTTTCGTATGCCGATTACATGACTATTATGTTTGCTTTTTTTGTGGTGATGTATGCGATTGCTATCAATAAAGAAGAAAGCTTTCAAATTTTATCTGATTCGCTGGAGCAAGTTTTTGATAAATCAGCCCGTCAGCATTCCCAAGCAGGCCAGGGCGTAACCGGCACTGGTTTATTAACCGATAGAGTCAGCCCTGAGAAAGAACTACTGTTTGGTGAAAGTATTCAAAAGCAAGAAGTTGGCCCTGAACTGCTTGATGGTCAAAGTGATACGAGTAATATAAAACAAAAGCATTTAGGTAAACCTCTGGATAGTTTACTGACTAAACTGCAATCAGCTTTAATTGATGAAATACGCGACGGCGAAGCTAGTTTAGAGCTACACCAAGATTGGTTGATTATTGAATTAAGCTCTGGGATGTTGTTTTCAAGTGGTAGTGCCGTGGCACACTTACGTGCAAAACAAGTGATCAAATTAGTAAAAGATATAATTGCGCCCGTTGATAATTACATTCGTGTTCGTGGTTATACCGATAATGAAACTATTCATAATGAAATGTTTCGTTCAAACTGGGAGCTGTCTGTGGCACGGGCTACTTCTATTTTAGTCGAACTAGATACGCTGGGCATTAATCCTGCGAGAATGGCTATAGAAGGCTATGGTCAGTATTCGCCCTTTGCCGAGAATGACACCGAGCAAGGTCGTGCAGAAAATCGTAAAGTAGTGGTGGCATTATCTAAATATGGTTTACCAGCGAAACCAGCAGTCGCTGAGGAGCAAGAAACGCAGCAACTAGCAGCAGAGCCGCAAGCAATTGAGTTGCCAAGTGATGATAACAGCATTAAAGTGATCCAACTCCCACATGGTGGCATACGAATTACAACGCGCAATGAAAAAAAATAAGGTGTGATGTGAAAATCTGGACGGTAGCGAATCAAAAAGGCGGAGTAGGGAAAACCACCACGGCTGTGAGTTTAGCTGGCATATTAGCGCTGCAAGGAAAGCGGGTATTACTGATTGATACTGATCCCCATGCATCTTTAACCTATTACTTTGGCATTGACTCTGAAGATTTAGAAGTCAGTGTATATGATGTATTTGCCCGTGGTAGCGCGATGGCCAGTGAAGAGATTTTACAAGCGCTTTGCCCATCAAATATTGATAATTTAGACATTTTGCCTGCTACCATGGCGATAGCCACCCTTGATCGCAGTATGGGTAATAAAACGGGGATGGGGCTGATTTTAAAAAAAGCGCTAACAAAAATCAGTGAACATTATGATTATGCGATATTAGATTGTCCGCCAGTGCTGGGTGTTTTAATGGTGAATGCGTTGGCTGCCAGTGAACGGATTTTAGTGCCGGTGCAAACGGAGTTTCTAGCGCTAAAAGGGCTGGACCGCATGATGCGAACCATGGAATTAATGCAAAGCTCGCAATCAAAGCAGTATCAATATACCATTATCCCGACAATGTATGATAAGCGCACCAATGCATCCCTCGAGGCATATAAAACATTACAGCAGAGCTACCAAGAAAAGGTTTGGCCAGGGGTAATACCTGTAGATACGAAGTTTCGTGATGCAAGTTTAGCCCAGCAAGTACCGGTTCAGTATTGTCCACGCTCAAGAGGTGTTTATGCTTATCGTGCATTACTCGATTATTTAATTGAACAAGGTTAATGAATGAGTAAGCAATTATTTGCTAATGAAAAAGTAATGACCCAGTACTTGGGGGCTTTACTGTGCGAAGAAGAAAAGTCGACGGACTTAGAACCGGTTGCAAAATTACTCGAACAAGTTTCATCGACAGACACTAGCAATAAAATGCCAGCGAAAGCGTCGCAGCAAACGATTGTGCAACCAGGTGCACTGGATGAGCCAAAACCAAGTGCTGAAGAAGAAATACCGCCACAAATTACACCATCCCTTGAGAAACCGCAGATCCAAGCTAATATCAATGATATAGCTAAAGTTAATAGACAACTTGATGTCGTTGAAGCGAAAACGCCAGTACAACGTCAAGAGGATTACTTTGATGGCGAATTTCAAGCATTATTTTTTGAAGTAGCGGGGCTGACCCTTGCAGTACCCCTCAAGGCGCTTGGGGGCATTCATCAATTAGGTGAAGTAAACCAACTGTTTGGTAAACCTAAATGGTTTAAAGGGGTTATGCTCAATCGTGAAGAAAACCTGAATGTGGTTGATACCGCTCGTTGGGTGATGCCAGAAAAGTATACCCAAGAGTTAGAAGACAAATTAAACTACCAATATTTGATCACCTTAGGTGATAGCCAATGGGGATTGTTGGCAGAAAAGCTAGTAAATAACATCACACTACGCAGTGAGGATGTGAAATGGCGAGCTAAAAGTGGTAAACGGCCTTGGCTTGCAGGTGTAATTAAAGAAAAAATGTGTGCCTTAATTGATGTACAAAGCTTAAATCAATTATTAGAGCAAGGCTTAGATAGCCGCGAGCAGTAACGATATTCGGAGTACTAACATGAGTGAACAAAGATTATTATCAACCAGTAAAAATACCGACGGCAATGATGAAGTATTGCAATGGGTCACTTTTAAGCTGGAATCAGAAACCTATGGCGTAAATGTAATGCAAGTCCAAGAGATTTTGCGTTACACAGAAATTGCGCCAGTACCTGGCGCGCCAAGCTATGTATTAGGGATCATTAACCTACGTGGTAACGTTGTAACCGTTATTGATACCCGCGCACGATTTGGTTTAATGTCGGCTGAGGCAACGGATAATTCACGGGTTTTGATCATCGAAGCAGAAGAGCAAGTTATTGGTATTCTCGCTGACAGTGTCGCTGAAGTGGTTTATTTACGCAGCTCAGAAATCGACAGCGCACCAAACATTGGCACAGAAGAAAGTGCTAAGTTTATCCAAGGTGTAAGTAATCGCGATGGCGAATTATTGATTTTAGTTGATTTAAACAAATTGCTAAATGATGAAGAGTGGGACGAGCTGAGCGGTTTATAACGCTTACGGAAGAACTATGTTGGTATACTCGTTGCTTGGCGTCTCATTGTTACTTGTTATAGTATGTTTGGGGCTAATTTTTATCAATAATAATAAACACGTTGCAGCGTTAAAAAGTCGAACGCTGCAACTGCAAGAAGCACAACAACAGCTGAGTATTTTACGCAGTGAAGTGGCTGAAATGCGTACCGGTATGCTAAGTATTGGCAAGCGGTTAGTTGCTGTGGAGCAGCGTAATCAGGAATTAGCGCAATTACAAGATGCGCAAAAGTATGATGATCCTGATGCGAAAATTTACTCTCGTGCAGTCAAAATGGTTGAGTTAGGCGCGGATCTCGAAGAGATCATTCGTGAATGCGAGCTGCCTCGCGCCGAAGCTGAATTATTAATGTCGTTACATCAGCAAAAGGGCGCTAGTTAGCGCCTTTTTGCTGCTTAAGCCTTAATATTTAACTTACCTTGAAAGTCTTGCCAGCCTGGTGGAAACTTTCCCCGTAGTACATACGAAAAAGCAATCAACTCGGCAATCACATAATACAATTCTTTGGGGATCTCCTCACCGAGTTCTAAATGCGATAATGTTTTTGCCAAGGCTTCATCTTTGTGGATCAAAATGCCTTTTTCTTCCGCGGCTTTAATAATTTCTTCCGCCAGCTCGCCAAATCCTTTACTGGCTACTGTTGGTGCGCGGCCTGCTGCATAGAGTAAGCCAATTGCAGATTTATGTTGAGAACTTTCACTCATAGTCTAAACCTTTATATTAATAATGGCATGGGATTGGTAAAATGCTTGGTGTTGTGGCGCGCCTTGACTAAGTGCCAGTTCGCCGACCTGCAAACCGTGAGCAGTGAGTTTATGGCGCAGGCTTTCAAGGTGAGGATGCGCCATTGCTGTAACCTCTTGGCTTGATGCAAGTAATTGGCAATCGAGTGCCTTATCCATTAACTCTGCGGTGATCTGCAACTGACCCAGCTCGGCATAATCAAAATTAAGCCGGACAAACCAAACATTTTTTCCTTCGAGTTGATCTTTACTGGGTTTTTTATATTGTCCTAATGATATTTCGGTTTGTGCAGTGTCCGGTGGCAGTCGCATCGGTAATAAAAACTGTACCAACGGATTTGTATCCGACTGCTGATTGAGAGGGGTACTATTAACTTGGCTGATTGCCGTTTTTATTTGGCTCAGCTCCGCGGCCAATGCTTGTGATTGTGGTTGCAGTAATTGCTCTTGGAGTTTTTGCGGATTAGTCGCTTTAAAGTTTGGTACTAATACTTGCAGTAGAGCATCGAGTGAACTTTGACTGTTAAAATTTAAGGCACTGATATTCGCTAAGCTTGGGGTGGCTAAAATACCCACCGCTAAGTGTTCAAGGGATTGGCTAAAACTATTTTGCAGCGCACTTGGGGTTAAGCTTTCAGGGCGCAAAACGCTGAGTATTTCTCGTTGAATGGTTAACGGTTGCAGCGATTGACTATCAATCATCCGGCTAAAAGCATGATTAACTAATCGATTCAAATCAACATTATCACTGACTTTAGTATTGATAAATTTATCGATTTGCGCCGCGACTTGCTGCCTATCACGGGCCGTGGTGGTGTTAAAATTAGGTAATGGTTTTTCGAGAGGAGTTTTTAATAGCGACGCCAGCAATTTGGCTTCTAGTGGCAAGCTTAACTGACTGATTGGTAAACCTGTTGTAAGCGGCCCTTTTAACTGCGTGGGTAGTGAAAGTGTTGCGAGTTGCTCTGTTTTGTTAGTACTCACTTTAGCTGTGGTTGCAAGCAGTGGTGGTTGCACGTCATTTTTTTGGATGCTTTGACCTGCAACAGCGTTTTTTACTGTTTTTGCGAGAGCTTCGCCGTGGTTAGTTGCCGTGCCAATAGGTTTACTGTCACTGCTTGGGTTTAAGCTGGATAGTAAAGGGCCAGCTTGTTGCTGTTTTTGTGGTGATGTAACAGCAATATTTTGTGAATTAACTGCCGATGTAGCCTTAGTTTGCTCAGTCGTTGCTGGTATATTTTTATGTACTGGTTCAGTCAGTGCCGTTTTATTTGGCTGTAGTGGGGCGGCTACTGCCATGGGTAATTGTATTGCTTGTGTAATGCTGGCTAAGCCCGCTTTTAATTGCTGGAATATCTGCACCAATGGGGGGGCTTGATGAAAGTTTTTAGGTAATGATGTCGCTTGACTTATATCTGCTTGCAATGGCTGGGGATGGTTAACTGCCAGTGCCGCAAGGTTTATTCGCGTTAACGATTTTGGCAACAAGGTTTGCTCTGTTTGTGGCGCCTGTGTTAGCTGCTGGGTTGAGGTCGCCATACTAGGTTTAGCGCTGCTTGGGCTAAGCTGACTAAATGGTTTACTTTCAAAATAGCGTACTGCATCGTTGATACGGGTTTTTAAATCGGCAAAACTGTGCTGTAGCCACGAGCTGATCGGACTGCTACTGACTAGTGATGGGCTGGCTGGCGTTGTAGGAAAATTTGTCGGTGTTGATAGTTGGCTTTTCTGTACCAGTGCCTGAAAAGTGTGGGTTAATGAATTTTTTAGCAACAAAGCTATTTTAGGTTGTTGTGTTTTGATTATAAGTTGTTCATTAACAGCGATGAGTTGTACTTTTTGCGTCACTGTATTGGCTTGGTGTTGGCTGTGAAGTTGGTTATCGCTGGGCGGCACAGTCAGTTTGAGATTACCGTTATAATTATTAAAACTCAGGGTTATCGTGTTTTTATCTAACTGAAGTTGCCCTTGCGGTACCAGCTTAGTTAACCAAACCGCAAGTTTTGCTTGGCTGATTGGTTGTTGGTGCAAAGTATCAGCAAAACGGTTAACTATACTCAAGGTAAAATTGCGACTGTTTGGGGTGATAATGGCTTTCAGCCCTGTTTCATTATGTAATAGTTGTGCGAGTTCTTTATTAACAGGAATACTGGCATCTAATTGGTTTAATAGTAATTTTGCAGCAGGCTGTAAAATAATTTGTAATGACAATGGCTTATTGTTGAGTTGATCACCGCTGTTGATAAAATTTAAAATGCTTTGTAATTGCTTTGTTTGATGCAGACTTATTGCTGTTTGTGTTGGCAAAATAGTCAGTTGCTTACCATCATGACTAAGTTGAATATCGGCACTGGCAATTCTTGCTGGGGTACTTTGCGACTCAGTGGTAGCTAAGCGTAATGTTTGCCAATGTTTGTCAACGTACACTTCCAGCTGCACTGAGCCTTTAGCAAATACAATATTTTTGGCACTGAGCGTTTGTTCGCTCAGGACTGGTATTTGCTGTCCTGCGCCATTGTGCGACGAATGACTGACAGAAAGCGAATTGGCTAATGTTATCTGTGTAGGTTTATTCATTATTTTACATCAAGTTTTCATTAATCGGTGTAAAGCATTATTCGTATTACCCTATCATTATGCTAGACTAACGCCTAATTTTGGGTATAGAGAATCATCATCTTGTTACACATTAAGTCCGTCACCTGCATCAAGCAAGACCGTTGTTTGTTTGCGGATCTTAATTTCCGCTTGAAATCAGGTCAAATCATGCAATTAGCAGGCCCAAACGGGGCTGGTAAAACATCATTATTGCGTATAATTGCGGGTTTTTCTGCGCCTGATGAAGGGCAAGTGATGTGGCATGGTGAATCGATTGTAAAAAATTATGATGAGTTTGCCCGTGAGTTATTGTTTATCGGTCATAAAACCGGCGTAAATAACCAACTGAGTGCGATTGAAAATCTACGCTTTTGGTTGCAAATACAAGGTTATAACACCGCTCAAGACTTGTATCCGTTACTGGCTAAAATTGGTTTAGTCGGCCTTGAAGATGTGCCAGTGCGTACTTTATCAGCAGGGCAACAGCGCCGTGTTGCATTGATTCGACTGTGGCTTAATGATGCGAAGTTATGGGTACTTGATGAACCTTTTACAGCGCTAGATAAAGCCGGTGTTGCGTTTTTACAACAACGATTTTTAACTCACCTTGAGCAAGGTGGGGCGATTTTATTAACCACCCATCAAGACTTAACTACCCACTTTGCACAGTTACAAACCGTGACGCTGGAGTACCGACACTGATGTTACGCCAACATTCATATTGGCAGCTGTTTAGTGCCGTTTGTAAAAAAGACTTACAGTTGGCCTTTCGCCAGCGTGCTGAAATTGTTAATCCCATTTTGTTCTTTTTGATTGTTATTACTTTATTCCCGCTAGCTATTGGCCCTGAACCGGGTCTTCTTGCACGTATGGCGCCGGGCATTATTTGGGTCGCTGCATTACTATCAACCATGTTAGG
The DNA here is from genome assembly GCF_047806705.1 of Pseudoalteromonas sp. ASV78. NCBI lineage: Bacteria > Pseudomonadati > Pseudomonadota > Gammaproteobacteria > Alteromonadales > Pseudoalteromonadaceae > Pseudoalteromonas > Pseudoalteromonas sp. ASV78. The sequence continues at coordinate 201,170 of NZ_JBLOPA010000001.1, forward strand.
GTTAGATAAGTTATTTCGTGATGATTTTAATGATGGTAGTTTAGAGCAATTAATTGCTTCATCATATCCGTTACCGCTAACAGTACTTGGCAAAGTTGTCGCCCATTGGTTGATTACTGGCTTACCTCTGGTGTTAATGACACCGCTGTTTGCACTGTTGCTAAACCTAGACAATCAAGCGTTAATAGCGACTGTGCTTACTTTATTGTTAGGTACACCATTACTTAGTTTTATCGGCGCCATTGGCGCTGGGCTTACCGTGGGGTTACAAAAAGGGGGCATTTTGATGAGTTTACTCGTATTACCTCTGTATATCCCAGTGTTAATTTTTGCAACGTCCGCTATTGATACCAGCACTATGTCGCTGGATTATAGTGGTCAGCTTGCTATTCTTGGTGCGATGCTCGTCATTGCTATTATCAGCGCACCAATCGCCATATCGTCAGCATTGAAAGTGAGTGTAAGTTAATATGTGGAAGTGGTTACATCCCTACGCTAAAGCAGATCGTGCATATCAATTATGTAATACGTTACTGCCCTATTTTGCCGTGATAACGGTTGTCTGTATGCTCGTTGGTTGGGTCTGGGGGTTAGCCTATGCGCCTGCCGACTATCAGCAAAAAGACAGTTATCGTATCATTTTTATTCATGTCCCTTCAGCGATCCTATCGATGGGGGCTTATTCATCGATGGCGATTGCGGCAGTGATCGCTTTAGTATGGCAACTTCGTAATGCTGAATTGGCAGTGATTGCTATTGCACCTGTTGGTGCTTGCGTGACAGCCATCGCATTAATTACCGGCGCTGCATGGGGCAAACCTATGTGGGGGGCATGGTGGGTGTGGGATGCACGGCTTACCTCTGAGCTCATTCTATTATTTTTATATTTAGGTGTGTTGTCTTTATACCATGCCTTTGAAGATAAAAAAGCAGCGGGTCGTGCAGCAGCTATTTTGGCGATTGTCGGGGTTATTAATCTGCCAATTATCCATTTTTCGGTTGAGTGGTGGAACACCCTGCATCAAGGTGCCACTATTACTAAGTTTGACACGAAAGCCATTGATTCAAGTATGTTTTGGCCATTAATGGTAAATATAGTCGCCTTTGCTGGTTTTGTTGGCACGGTGACGTTGATGCGTCTTAAAAATGAAATTTTACAACGTGAGAAGCACCGCCCTTGGGTGCGTCAGTTGTTAAATAGGGGCTAGTTATGCAGTTTGATTCTTTTTCTGATTTTATTGCCATGGGCGGCTACGGTTTTTATGTATGGCTCTCTTTTGGTACATGTGCATTGATTTTGTTAGGTATTTTAGTTAGTTCTTTAAATGATACCAAGCGCATTATGGCTTCTGTGCAGCAACAAGCTGAACGAGAAGCGCGTATTCAGCAGGCTAAGCAGGAGCAACAACTATGAATCCAAGACGCAAAAAACGTCTGTTAGCTGTAGCAGCCATTGTATTTGGTGTTGGGGCTGCAATTGGTTTAGTGCTGTATGCGCTGCAAGAGAACATTAATTTATTTTATACCCCGAGTGAATTAATCGAAGGTAAAGGCCCAGCTAAAGAAAAACCACATATTGGTCAAAAATTACGTATTGGTGGCATGGTGGTTCCAGGCTCTGTGATCAGAGATGAAACCAGCTTACAAGTCAGCTTTAAATTAATTGATACAGGCCCTTTAGTCACGATTAAATACCAAGGTATTTTGCCGGATTTATTTCGTGAGGGACAAGGGATTGTGGCGCAAGGGGTGTTGGTTGAACCGAATGTAATTGAAGCGTTTGAAGTATTGGCAAAGCATGATGAAGAATACATGCCAGCTGAAGTTGCTGAAGCGGTAAAGGGGATCAAACATGAGAAACCTAAATATAACTTAGAAAGTGGCAATTAAGATGATCCCAGAAATCGGTTATTTTTCCCTAACACTGGCCATGGTGCTGAGTGTTTTATTGTGTATTTTTCCTTTATGGGGCGCATATACTGGTAATTTACGACTAATGCGTGCAGCGCCTTCATTAGCCGTTGGCCAATTTGTATTTGTGCTGTTGGCATTCGCAGCCCTTATTTACGCAAGTTTAACTGATGACTTTACAGTCGCATACGTGGCGTATCATTCCAGCAGTACCTTGCCTTGGTATTATAAAATCACTTCAACTTGGGGCGGCCATGAAGGCGCTATTTTGTTATGGTTAGTGATGCAAGCAGGTTGGACTGCAGTCGTTGCGGTGCGTTCTAATTCATTACCTTGGATATTGCGAGCGCGTGTACTGGGCGTGTTAGGCTTTTTAGGGGTTGGCTTTATGCTTTATACCCTGTGGATGTCGAACCCGTTTGAATTATTGTTGCCGTATTTTCCTGTTGAAGGTCGCGACCTTAACCCGTTATTGCAAGACCCTGGCATGATCATTCATCCACCTTTGCTGTATATGGGCTATGTGGGACTATCAGTGTCGTTCTCGTTTGCTATTGCAGCGTTATTAACCGGTAAGCTCGATAATACCTGGGCTAAATGGTCGCGCCCGTGGACCATGACGGCATGGGGCTTTTTAACCTTAGGCATTACAATTGGTAGCTGGTGGGCTTATTCTGAGCTTGGCTGGGGCGGTTGGTGGTTTTGGGATCCAGTTGAAAACGCCTCGTTAATGCCTTGGCTAGTGGCAACGGCATTATTGCACTCATTGTCGGTAACTGAAAAACGCGGAGTGTTTAAATCATGGACAGTACTACTTGCTATCGCAGCGTTTTCATTGAGTTTACTGGGCACATTTATTGTTCGCTCTGGCATTATCGTGTCTGTACATGCCTTTGCAACCGACCCTGATCGCGGGCTATTTATCTTAGCGTTTTTAGCGATCGTCGTCGGTGGCGCATTAACGTTATACGCCTTTAGAGTATCGCAAGTGCGCAGTGAAGGGCGTTATAAGCTGGTATCACGTGAAGTGGCATTATGGCTCAATAATATATTTTTAGTGGTGGCTACTTTTATTGTGTTACTGGGTACTTTATTACCTATGGTGCATAAAGAAATGGGCTTAGGCAGCATTTCAATTGGCGAACCGTTTTTTAATAAAATGTTTGCCATTCTTTTGGTACCGTTTGCCATTCTAATGGGCATAGGGCCTTTGCTACGTTGGAAGCAAAATAAGTGGTCTTTTTTGCAAAATAAATTACTTACTGCTGCGCTAATAAGCATTGTTATAACAGCTGCTTGGTTGTATTCAAGCTATGCCGTTGTTGCACCTTTAACGTTATTGGCAACCACACTTGCGGTATGGATTGTGGTGACTACCGGTGTTGACTTGTATGTTAAAGCAACCGTACAAACTCATTTTAGCCAAGGCCTTAAAAGACTAGCGCTTAGTTATTGGGCAATGGTGTTAGGTCATGTTGGTATCGCTTTTGTTATTGCGGGTGTTACGTTAACCTCGGCGTATTCTGTTGAGCGTGATGTCTCAATGAAACCGGGCGAGATCGTAGAGTTAAATCAATACCAGTATCGTTTTGAAGGGGTGAATACTATTCGTGGGGCAAACTACAGTGGCCATGCGGGAGAAGTGAGTGTCCTGAAAAATGATAAGCTAGTTACCGTATTGCATGCTGAAAAGCGCCGCTATGATATTGGTATGCAATTTATGACTGAAGCGGCAATTGATGCTGGTTTTAGCCGCGATTTATATTTGGCGTTGGGTGAGCAGTTAAGTAACGGTGGTTGGTCACTGCGAATTTATCATAAACCCTATGTACGTTGGATGTGGATTGGTGGTGTGTTGATTTCACTCGCTGGCTTTATGATTTTGGGTGTTCGACGCTATCGCACGAGCAAAAAGAAGTCTGATAAATCAGAGGAGCAGTTAGTATGAATCGCAAATTATTAGCGCTGATACCGCTGCTAGCATTTGCTTTAGTATGTGTGTTTTTATTCCAAGGTTTGTTTTCTAATCCTCGAGAACTGCAAACTGGCCGTTTAGGTCAGCCAATGCCGGCTTTTGATTTACCTGATTTAATGCAGGACTCAAAGCGTTGGCAGGATAGCCAATTAAAAGGCGATGTCTATTTACTTAATGTGTGGGGCACTTGGTGTCCTACTTGTTTAGCTGAATTAGATTATTTAACCCAACTGCGTGAGCAAGGCGTTAAAATTATCGGGCTTTACTATGTACAAAGTTATGATGCCGATTTTGATGGTGAATTTGATTTGCCAGCGCTGCGTGAAGAAGTTAAGTCAATGCTAAGTCGGGCCGGTGATCCGTATCAGTTTAATATTCTTGATTTACACCGCACTTTATCCCTTGATCTAGGTGTGTCGGGTGCGCCGGAGACTTTTTTAGTGGACAGTAAAGGCACTATCTTATTACATCATACTGGCGATATAAACCCGCGAGTCTGGCGTGCTAAATTTGCGCCCTTAATGCAGGAGTTACAGCCATGAAATATTTTTTAGTTGTATTGATCATGCTTATCAGTGGCATTGCTATGGCTGAGCAAGACCGTTATCAGTTTGATAACAATGAACAAGCACAACGCTTTTCAGAGTTGACCAAAGAATTACGTTGTCCTAAATGTCAGAATCAAAATATTGCCGATTCAGATGCCGTGGTTGCTAAAGATCTTCGCGAAAAAGTATTAGCTTTAGTGAAAGAGGGCAAATCGAAAGACGATGTGATTGCATATATGATTGACCGTTATGGTTATTTTGTTCATTACGACCCTCCTGTTACACCAGCAACATTGGTGTTGTGGGTCTTACCGATATTGATTGTGGTATTTGGTTTTGGGTTTATTATTTTTCGGCAGCGAAAGGCCGCGGTTAAACAAACATGGAGTGAGCAAGACGAAGCGCAATTAGCCAAGCTCATTGCGCAAAATGAACGTCAGGAGCAGATTTAAATGATACTAATGTGGGTTGCTTTTGTATTATTAACCTTATTAGCTGTGGCGTTTGTTGCTCTGCCTTTTTTGAGTAAAGAGCGCGTACAAAGCCTTACTTACAATGCTAACTCAGAGCTTATTGCTATTTTTCATCAGCGTCTTGGTGAGTTGGCGAACGATTTGTCAGAGCAACGTATCGATCAAGTAAACCATGATGAATCAGTGGTTGAACTTAAACGCCGTTTACTTAATGAGTTATCACCTGAAAAGTCGCTAATGAGTAAAGGTAACAACCGTATCTTTGCATTAACAGGTAGTGCCTTTTTGGTGGCGTTTACAATTATATTTTATACTGCGACGGGCTCTCAGCAACAATTGCAGAATTGGCACAGTGCGATGGATAATTTACCTGCCTACGGTGAGCGAGCTGTAATGCAACAAGGTGAGCCTCTAAGCCAAAATGAATTGCAGGCATTTGCGTTAGGGTTACGTACTAAACTTGCCCAAAGTGGCGATGATCAAGTGGCCTGGATGTTACTTGGCCGGGTTGCTATGTCACTGAACGAATACGATATGGCGCAACAGTCATTTGATAAAGTGCTGCGTCTGGATCCTGATAATATGCCTGTGCTGATCAGTTATAGCCAAGTGTTATTGCTTGAGGGCAGCGATGCTAATATGACCCGCGCTGCGGGTATGCTCTCTAAAGTGCTTAAAGACGATCCAACTAACCTTGATGCTATTTCATTGTTGGCGTTAATTGCTTATGAACGTCATGATTGGTTACAAGCAAAAGCCGCTTTTGAAGTACTGTTAAATAGTATGGATAAGCAAGACTCACGTTATAGCATGATTGCTCAGCGGATTACTGAAATTGAAGAAAATATTACTGCTGGAAATACACAGCAACAAGTTCAGCAGGGCAGTGACGAAGATAATAACGTAGCCCAAACGAGTACTATTAAAGTCACAGTTGATCTTGCGCAACAGCTTGTAGACAAGCTGCCAACGCAAGGCACCTTATTTGTATTTGCTAAGGCTGCCAATGGCCCGCCAATGCCATTAGCTGTGGTTAAGTTGACAGATTATCGTTTTCCAATTGAAGTGCAGTTAAGTGATAGTAATGCCATGGTTGCCGGATTAACGCTTTCAAGTGTTGAGCAAATAATTTTAACCGCGCGTATTTCAAAAGATGCCTCGGTGATGCCTGCAACGGGTGAGTTAGAAGGGCATTCTGAAGTCTTAGAGCGCAGCCAAACTCAGGCTTATGATTTACTTATCAATGAATTAATACCTTAAAAGGATCAAAGATGTTAAGACAGAGTTTAGTTTTATTGGCATTACTTGTACTTGCAGGATGCGCGCAAGTTCCTGATGAAAAAGTAGATGAGCGGGACCCACTACAATCATTTAACCGGCCAATGTACGATTTTAATATGGATGTGCTGGATGCTTATGTGCTGCGTCCTGTTGCCGTTGGTTATGTAGCCGTCACGCCAACTCCGGTGCGTCGCAGTGTTGTTAACTTTACCGATAACATTAGTGCGCCAACCGATGTCATCAATGCCAGCTTACAAGGTAAGGCTGGTAATGCAGGAATTAGTGTTGCGCGGTTTTTAGTTAATTCAACGGTCGGTATTTTTGGCTTGTTTGATGTGGCTACATCACTTGGTTTAAATATTGTCGATGAAGATTTTGGGCAAACGCTCGGTGTGTGGGGAATTGGCGATGGTGCTTATTTAATGCTACCCGGCATGGGCCCTTCAACAGCACGTAATCTAACCGGTGATGTGGTTGATAATTTTGTGCTACCGGAGATAGCCTTAACAACGCCACAAACTGTGCTGGTGTTTGTGCTGAAAGCCGTTGAGGCACGTGCTTCATTAATTCCACAAGAAAGCTTATTAAATGAATCGCTTGATCCGTATATTTTTATGAAAGATATTTACTTTCAACGTCAACTCTATGAACTACATGACGGTAATCCACCGATCGAAGAAGAACCTGAAGACTTCGATGAAGACTTTTTAGAAAGCCTTTAGTGTGCAGTTTAAAATACATAAAAATGCCAGCATCTAAGCTGGCATTTTTATTTTCAACGCAAAGCGAGATTATCCACCGAGTACTTTCATTTGCTCATTCGCCCAATGTACAGCGTCATGGTAGGCATCTGGCACTTTTTCAGCCGCTAAGCCTAACTCACCTTGAATCGCATTCGCGCCTTGCCAGTTAGCTTGCTCATACTGTTTTACCAATCGCAGATACTGTGCCAGCAAGCCCTCATCATTTAATAAAGCTAATTTGATGTCATTCGATAATGGCAGTTTTTTCATTACACTGGCCATATCTTCATCTAATATGGCATCCATTAATGACATCATACCGGTTAAAAAAGCCATCCCAGTATCTTTGAGTTTACTGTGGTTTATAGCCAGTAGCTCAGTAAAGCGCGCTCTGGTTAACGAAAGCCGTATTAATTCTGCAGGCTTATCACCAGCTACTTGAGCTGCAAACAATAACGACAAAAACTTTTTGATCTCTTGCGCACCTAACACAATGAGTGCTTGTTTGATGGTGCTGATCTCTGCTCTGCGCTTAAATGCCGCTGAATTACTATAACGTAATAATTTATAGGAAAGATTTACATCTCGCTCAAATACGTCGGTAATTTTCTTTAAATTAACCTCGACAGCAGAGGTTTCATAAAGCAGTTCAGCCAATGCGATTTCCGATGGCGGCAAGGTTTTACTTTGCACCATTTCTGGTTTGGAAAAGAAAAACCCTTGAAAGTAAGCAAAGCCAAGCTCTAATGCTAATTGGTACTTTTCATAGGTTTCTACTTTTTCAGCTAATAACTTTATATGCGGATAAGGCTTAACTTCTTCGATTATGGTATGAATAGTGTCCAGTTCGCAATTGAGAAAATCTATTTTTATAATATCAATAAAGGGATAAAAATGACGCCACACAGGTTGATGGATGTAATCATCCAACGCCAATGTGTAGCCTTTTTCTTTTAACTCTTTGACTATTGCTAGTAAGCGTTTCCCCGGTTGAATGGTTTCGAGTATTTCTACAACAATCTGATCTTTACCCAGTAGTGTTGGGTAGCCTTTTTGTAACGTTTCCAGCGTAAAGTTGATATACGCTGGTTTATTATCGGTGAGATCTTCTAAACCAAAATTAAATTGGCTGCCTTCAATCAACCGAGTTGTTGCCTCATCGCCATCAATATCTGGGAACACATTATCAACGCCGTCACGAAAGAGTAACTCATAACCTACAAGTTCTTTGTTTCGATCTAAAATTGGTTGGCGTGCAGCATAAAAATACATAAAAAATGGATCCACATCAGTTAAACGAGTACTTGGGCAATATAAGGTAAAACAGCATAAATAGCATTAATTATATTTACAATATAAATACTAAAGTATTGATTATTTAAGAAATCATTGATCTAATCCTAGGGTAATTAAGCATTAATTACCATATTCCATTGGTAAATTGTTATTTAACTCGTAAAAACAACTTTACCTCATACGGTTGCATGGTTATCGCAGTAATTGGAGTTATTCACCCTTAGCATGCTATAGTCAACTTCTAGGATGGTTTTTACACCAATAATGACTTTGTATCATATTGATTTAATACTGATTTGTGAGTCATTATTAGGATTAAAAGCCAGGTTTTAACTTCAGAGTTGGAGGCGAATTTGGAAACTGGAATGATTATTTCTTTAGCTGCGTATTTTATCGTAATGCTAGGTATTGGCTTATATGCATATAAGCAGTCTACCGCCGACGTATCTGGTTATATGTTGGGTGGAAGAAGTTTATCTCCAGCAGTAGCGGCTTTATCTGCCGGCGCATCGGACATGAGTGGTTGGCTACTGATGGGTTTACCCGGTGCAATGTATCTATTTGGTTTAAGTAAAGTATGGATTGCAATTGGTTTGGTACTGGGGGCTTGGGCAAACTACTTTTTAGTCGCACCACGCTTGCGTGTGTATACTGAAAAAGCAAATGATTCGATTACTATCCCTGATTACTTTGCTAACCGTTTTGCTGATAATAAAAATATATTACGTGTTATCTCGGCAATTGTAATTATTGTTTTCTTTACACTTTATACCTCATCGGGGGTTGTTGCCGGTGGTAAATTATTCGAAAATTCATTTCAAATGAGTTATGAAACAGGGTTATACGTTACCACGGGTGTGGTGGTACTTTATACCTTGTTTGGTGGCTTTTTAGCCGTTAGTTTGACTGACTTTGTGCAAGGTTGCATTATGTTTATTTCCTTGCTAGCGGTTCCTGTAGCAACTTACATGATGTTAGATCAGCCGGTGATGGATACATTAGCCAACGCACGTTATGATTTATTATTGAGTTCACCCAAAGAGACTGAGATCCACGCACTTAATATGCTCGATTGGTTTGCTGGTGGTTCTACCATCGCGATTATTTCTGCAATGGCATGGGGCTTAGGTTATTTCGGTCAACCGCATATTATCGTTCGTTTTATGTCAGTTCGATCTGTTAAAGATATGCCAACCATGCGCCGTATTGGTATGTCGTGGATGACGCTTTCGGCAATTGGTGCGGTGTTAACTGGATTATTTGGTGCCGCTTATATGATTGAAAACCAAATGCTAATTGACGATAAAGAAACAATCTTTTTAGTGTTATCTGAACTGATATTCCACCCGTTAATTGCTGGTTTTTTACTTGCTGCAATTTTAGCGGCGATCATGAGTACTATTTCGTCGCAGCTATTAGTATGCTCAAGCTCACTAACTGAAGATTTTTATAAGATTTATCTAAACCGCAGTGCTTCACAAACTGAATTGGTTTTAGTGGGTCGAATTAGTGTGTTACTAGTGGCATTATTTGCTATTTACTTGGCTTATGATCGCGATAGTTCGATTTTAGATTTAGTCAGTAATGCTTGGGCTGGTTTTGGTGCTGCATTCGGCCCATTAGTATTGCTAAGCTTATATTGGAAGCGAATGAACCTACAAGGTGCGATAAGTGGCATGGTTGTCGGTGCTGGCACAGTGTTGGTGTGGATCTATGCGCCAATAACCATTAATGGTGAGAGCCTTAGCAGTATCATCTATGAAATTATACCGGGCTTTATTTTATCAAGTATTGCGATTGTAGTGGTGAGCTTATCAACACCGCCTCCAAGCAAAGAGATCACGCAGTTATTTGATGAAGTAGAGGGCTCGCTGGCCTAATAATAACCAGACCAACAAAAAAGGAGCTTTTTATAAGCTCCTTTTTATTTGTTAACTTGTTGGTATTAGCTCGCGGCTTTGTCAGTGCTGGCTTTTAAGTCTGCCACGTTTTCTGCTGTTTTCTTCGTTTTAGCCGGTGCTGCTTTAGCAGGGGCAACATCTTTAGCGCCTTTGAGTACATTGATAAAGTCGTCTTTACTTTTCGCAATCTCAAGTGCAAGCGATTCAATTTGTTGTTCACTTAAAGGGACATCCACTTTTTCTAACATCATCTCAAGCGACTCTGCTATATCAAGCATTTTATCATACGCGTCCGCTTCTTTTTTCGTAGTAAACGTCATACGCTCGACTCCGTTTCTTTCTACAACATATTTAACAACAACAGCCATGATTTCTCCTGCCAATTTGCTTGGTGAATAACATGTTCACCTTGATTGATTACTGTTTTTATGTACAGTAATAGTTTGTTGGCCTTTTTGCAAGTGAACATTTTTATTTTTTTACTATCGGTATATTGACAAAGAGGTACAACTTTACTTTATTTAAATGGTCGCACTTTTTCAGTATGACTTTATTTGGATGTAGTCCAAAAGTGAGGGCATTAAAATCAACTATTAACTGAGTCCACGTATGGATCATGGAGAAGAAACATGAAGTTTTTAACTTTAATAGTGGTAGTGCTTGGCCTCGCTATTTCATTGCCTAGTAATGCAGCTGTAACTAAAACCGAAGCAACTGAAAGTGCGGAAAAAAGCCAGTTAGTCAATGTTAATCAAGCAACAGTCGAACAACTTATCCAACTGCCAGGTATTGGTAAATCAAAAGCGCAGGCGATCGTTGATTATCGTACCAAGCAAGGTAAATTTAAGTCTATTGCTGATTTGGCTCAGGTGAAAGGAATTGGCGACAAACTCATCGCTAAACTAGAAGGGAAAGTCAAATTTTAATAAGTTAAATATTAATAAATTAAATCTTAATAAATTAAATCTTAATAAATTAAATCTTAATAAATAACAGGGCGAATTATTCGCCCTGTGTAAACTCTGCAATCGCTTGTTGTAAATGCCCTTTAGCAAACTTGATCTCCACTGGAGTAGTAAGCAAGGGGTAAGCCACACCGGTGATCAGTAATACAGGCAGCAAAAACCAACCTTCAATATACGCTAATGATAAAAATACAGGAGTTAATAAAAGCAATTTTAAAATACGTAAAGCGATTTTTTGCATTGGCGTTAACATACTTAAAGCTAAGGCAATAATTTGCTGACGTTGGCGTATTTTAAATGGTTTTAATAGCGTTACTTGGCTTGAAAAAAATGTCATCATCACAGCGACTTTTTAATTATTAAACGACTTGCAACAACACTTATCAGGATCAGAGTAAATGCGCCAAAAATAACTTCCATCCAAGCGGGCATACTCAATCCAGCAAACTGCCAATCAATATTGCCACAGTCACCAGTAGCGGCGAAGAATTGTGGTATCCACTGATGTAACGGGACGGGGAAGTTCGGCTCAAACTCGCAGCTAAATGCAAAAGGGTCAGTCGTGGTTTGCATCTCGAGATGTTGACGAGCAAGCAGATAGCCCCAAATACTGGCAACGGCCCAGCTAGATAAAGCGCTAACACGCATTAACATGTTAGTTGGATTTATTGCTCCAATAATGCCTGCAATCAGTAGCCCTAACATCGCGGTTCGCTGATAGATACACATAATGCATGGTTCTAACCCCATTTGGTATTGGAAAAATAAAGCAACCACTTCAAATGTAAATGCAGTTAATGCTAATAAAACCCAAGGAGTGCGTTGCTGTGCTAAATTTGCTAACCAATTCATAGTATTTCCAAATATTAATATCTCAATGAGATTATGACTTAGTCATTAAACTAGGCGCAAGGGTAAATATGCTTTGTGGCAAGAAAAGCTGTCGTCCCAGTACGCACTTTATGTTTGCTGCTGCCGTTATTCCGTACATTAAGACTATGATTGTTCAAGCTATGTAGATTATATTCATTCGTTAAGTTAATTTCAGGTTATGTAATATAAGGTTCAGTTGCATTGTATGGTTTTTTTCAAGCTAGACTCGGTGATTATTTTTGTCTGGTAATATTCATTGGAAAATACCGACGGGCAGATATTTGACAGCCGCTGTAAATGATTTAATCAAGTGACTTTACTTGTTAGTTTTGCTTCGTCTGGTACAATCAGTCGGTTAATCGTTTTTAAGTGAAGTAATATTGATAACTCGAGTGGGAATTGAATGAGAATTTTTAAAGCAAAAAGTCCAGCCGGATTTGCGGAAGAGTATATTGTTGAATCAATTTGGAATGGTGATTTTCCGCCGGGCTCTATACTTCCTGCTGAGCGCGAGTTATCAGAATTAATAGGTGTTACACGCACAACATTACGTGAAGTATTACAACGTTTAGCGCGTGATGGATGGTTAACCATCCAACATGGAAAACCAACGCGAGTTAATAACTTTTGGGAAACTTCAGGGCTTAACATTTTAGAGACCTTAGCGCGTCTTGATGAAGATAAAATGCCCGAGTTAACTGACCAGTTACTTTCTGCGCGTACTAATATTAGCGCTATCTACACCCGTGCTGCGATTAAGCTAGCACCTGATCGTGTTATAGAAATTCTTTCACAAAGCGATGAACTTGAAGATAGTGCGCAGGCTTTTGCTGATTACGATTACAAAGTACACCATGAGTTAGCCGTTGCAGGTAATAACCGTATTTATGTACTTATCCTCAATGGTTTTAAAGGCTTTTATTCGAAAATTGGTTGCCATTACTTCTCCGATCCGGGTACTCGTCAATTAGCGCGTCAATTCTATAAAGATTTAACCATACTTGCTGAGAAACGCGAGCATGACGGCGCTATTTCAATGATGCGTAAATACGGTCATCAAACCGGTGAAATTTGGCAAAAAATCCGCGGTGATATGCCTGAAAATATTATGGATTAATAATTTCCACGATTTAAAAGCCTGCTTCTGCAGGCTTTTTTAATCCTTTCACTCAACGTTCGATATTTCCGATGATGGACATCGGAAAATACGATTGTTCTTTTAAGTCTTTAGTCTCTAAAATATTTTGACAATTATGCATGCCAGCCCTTGGTATTTAGTTTTTAGATGCCATATTAAAGGCAAGCATTGCGTAAGCAATTAAAAGCAAACTCAAATATTTGGAGAATAAAATGGGTGTATTAGTAGGCCGCCAGGCACCAGACTTTACCGCTGCAGCAGTATTAGGTAACGGCGAGATCGTAGATAGCTACAATCTTCACGAAACAATCAAAGGTAAAAAAGCCGTCATCTTCTTTTACCCACTAGATTTCACTTTCGTATGTCCTTCTGAACTAATTGCTTTTGACAAGCGTTATGAAGAATTCCAAAAACGTGGCGTTGAAGTAATTGGCGTTTCAATCGATTCACAATTCTCGCACAACGCATGGCGTAACACTGCTGTTGCTGACGGTGGTATTGGCGCAGTTAAATATGCACTAGTTGCAGACGTTAAACACGAAATCTGTAAAGCGTACGATGTTGAGCATCCAGAAGCGGGCGTTGCATTTCGTGGTTCATTCTTAATTGATGAAGAAGGTAATGTACGTCACCAAGTAGTAAATGATTTACCACTGGGTCGTAACATCGATGAAATGCTGCGTATGGTTGACGCTCTAGCGTTCCATACTGAGCACGGTGAAGTGTGTCCAGCTGGTTGGACTGAAGGTAAAAAAGGTATGGACGCAAGCCCAGCAGGCGTTGCTAAATTCCTTTCTGAAAACGAAAGCGACCTATAATTTAGGCCTTTGCGTTAGAATATAAAACACCCGCCAATTGGCGGGTGTTTTTGTTTAGGGTAATCGTTAGAAAGCGAATGACACTTTAGTATAAATATAACGTCCACGAGGGTTGTGAACCGCGGATGCATAACCGTACAAGTCGCTATCACCATCACCAATTGCAAATGGTGGCTCTTCATCAAATAAGTTATTTACGCCAAGCGAGATTTTGGTCGATTCGGTAATACGATAAGCGGTTTGCAAATCGACTAAGATTTGCGAGTCAACCATTCTTGATGTATTGCTATCAAAATCAAGCGTACCGTCAAAATCAATATCAGGCGTATCTTCAAATTCACCCACATAACTAATATTCACATTAGTGTTGAATTCGCCAAGCTCCCAATTGGTTGAAAACATCCAGCGGTGCTCAGGGTAGCCATATTCACCGGTATAATCGCGGCCATCTTTTTCAAACTTGTCTTGATAGGCCCATTCTAAATTGAATTTTAATAGTCCTAAATCATCCAGCGAGTGATTATAATTTGCTGAAAAATCAATACCTGATACTTCTTGCGAAGAGACATTTTCAAAAGTACTGTGAATTTTTTGGATCACCCCTAAGCTTTGTCCACCTTGGGGCGCTAGCCGAACACACACAGTGCTATTTTGATTATTACATTCAGCATCATAGATAGGACCAAAGGCTTGTTCATCAATCTTGTTGTCTTGAGTGATGCTCCATACATCAATACTGAAACCAAGATCGGCCATCGGAGCCCAAATAAAACCAACGTTCCATGATTCCGATTCTTCAGCTTGTAAATCAGGGTTACCAGCAAATTGAATGTTGTAATCAAGAGCATTGCAATCAAGACCTGTAGCACTACAGCGGTAATTATCAATAAAGAATTGACTTTTCTCTGATGGACCTAGGCCTATTTGTGCTAGTGAGGGGGCTCTAAAACCTTGTGCCCATGAGCCGCGAACGGTAATTTCATCGGTAGGTGCCCAGCGTAGCGCTACTTTAGGATTGGTTGTGGTGCCAAAGTCACTGTAATCATCATAACGACCTGCAAGTTGTAGTTCTAAGCTATCTGCAAGGGGAATCGAGAATTCAACGTATGCTGCATATTGGTCGCGCTCAGCGGCAGCAGAAACAGACTCAGTACCAAAAATTAGACCGCGCTGAAATTGATCATCAGGGATGTCACTAACATCTTCTTCACGATACTCAATACCCGCAGCCATCATCACGACACTGTCGCCAAAACTAAATGCCTCACCGATAATACCATTATCAAAGTATATTCAAACTGGGAAATTGCATCAACTTGTTCAGAGGCGGGAGCAATATAACCAAATGGCCTACAATCAAATAAACAGCTGCCGCTAGATGTGGTGCTTTCAGCTAGACAATTAGGATCGATAGTTTTTACGCCGTCAACGTAGAAATAACACGGGAATCCGCGTGATGAATGGAAATCTTGGCCACCATTTGCTGTTTCATCAGCAGTACCTAAGCGGCCCATTTCATCAGATGATAAAGAGGTATTTTTAAAGCAATCGATGATGACAAAGGTGCTACTTTTTAATTGATGTCCTGCGAGAATTTAGGGAGGAAAATAAAAACGCCTAACTGAGTTAGGCGCTTTTGAGGTTGTTTGGATAGATTAAACTTTATGCTTCATTAACCGTTCTTTTTCGCGAGACCAGTCTTTGTTTTTGCCATCTTCACGTTTGTCATGCATTTTCTTACCTTTGCCTAAGTGAAACTCTAGTTTCACCCAGCATTTTTTCCAATACATGGCAGTGGCGATCAATGAATAGCCGTCGCGCTCAGTTGCACCAACTAAACGGTCTAGCTCGCGTCTGCTTAATAATAACTTGCGATAACGTAATGGATCGCAAATAACATGGGTTGAAGCGCTATTGAGTGGCTGTATTTGACTGCCAAGCAAAAACGCTTCGCCATTTTTAAGGTGAATGTACGTTTCAGAGATGTTTACTTTACCAGCTCGGATACTTTTTACTTCCCAGCCTTGTAGTTCAACACCAGCCTCAAACTTGTCGTGTAAAAAATACTCATGACGCGCCTTTTTATTTAGCGCGATAGTATTACTTGTCGATTTAGATGAATTTTTCTTAGCCATAGTGGCCCATATTATACGTAAAGCTCTGCTTTTTACATCGATTTTTTATTTTTGCCAATAAAAAAGTGTCAGTAAATAAAGCGCCAGGAAAGTTTGGGGAAAAACGCAAAGCTTGCTAAAATTCGCCCACACAGTTGGGAGTGAGTATGCCACAAATAGAAAAAAGTGCGCTAGTAATGTATAGCAGCAAAGAAATGTTTGATTTAGTCAATGATGTGGATGCTTATCCTGAATTTTTACCGCATTGCTCAGATGCGAAAATTATTGCTCAGCAAGATAATACCATGACCGCCAGTTTAGAAATTTCTAAAGCGGGTATAAAAAAATGGTTTACCACTGAAAACACACTTGCAGACGGAAATACTGTGACATTACGTTTAGTGGATGGACCATTTAAAGCGTTGCAAGGGCGTTGGCATTTTCAAGTGTTGGATGACAATGCATGTAAAGTTCAATTACAGCTTGAGTTTGAATTTGCCAGCAAGCTCATTGAGCTGGCGTTTGGTAGGGTATTTAATGATGTTGCAAAAAACATGGTGAATGCATTTACTCAGCGAGCGAAACAAGTATACGGACCGCGATGATGATAAAAGTAGAAGTAGTGTATGCGTTACCAACAACAGCAACCTGTTTACTGGTTGAGGTGCCTACAGGGACAACGGCTGAAGAGGCGGTGATCCAATCTGGTATTCTTGCAAAATGCCCTGAGATTGATGGTTTAGCGCTCACATTAGGTGTTTGGAATCGCACCTGTAAGCTGACACAAGTGCTTGAGGATGGCGATAGAATTGAAATTTACCGGCCTTTAATTGCCGACCCTAAAGATGCCAGACGCAAACGTGCGGAAAAAGCCAAAGACGAAGGCCGTGCAAATAAAGTTACCGGTGGGCGACCATTGGATAAAGCGAAATAATTAAACTAAACAAAAAAGGTTAGCCGTAGCTAACCTTTTCGTCATAATCTTAATTGTTTTCGCGATTACTGTTCAAGCGGCGTGTTGAACTCGGCGGGTTGTTCGTAGTCACCGCTGATTGACTGAAGTTTTTCATTTTCAAACACTATGGTGAGTGATTTGCGTTGTTCGTTATCACGGCCAAGATTAAAAGAATATAAGTAATGCCAAGTATTTTTATCGAAAGCGTCTTCGGCTACCGGTTTACCTAATACATAAAGCACTTGCTCTCGGGTCATGCTGACACGAAGTTTATCAACATCGCTTTGTTCTAAAAAGTTACCTTGTGGGATATTGATACGATAAACCCAACTAGAACAACCTGCGGTTGCACTTAATGTGAGAGCAACGATCAAGTAAAGAGAAAAAGTTTTTAACGACTGCATTGTTTGTTTGGATCCTTATTTTTTATAAACTGCATGATACCGATTAGTCACCTAAGGTAAAACCCTTTTAGGTAATTGTTTGTGACTTAATTTTAACTATTGATGTTTGGAGCGTAATTTTGACCTCGCAGTCTGCTAAAAGTTTAACTAACCCTGAAAATAGCACACTAATCAATCCCGCTATTTGGTCGCTTTATATTGTTCAAACACGCTTAGGTCACTGGTATACAGGGATAAGCCCTGATGTGGCGAAGCGTTTTGCCGCTCATCAAGCGGGCAAAGGCGCTAAAAATTTAAAAGGTAAAGGGCCATTAATACTTATTTACCAATGTGAAGTGGGCTCACGAAGTGAGGCAACAAAACTTGAAATAAAAATTAAACAGTTAAGTAAAGCGCAAAAGCGCGTGTTTGTTGCTACAGGACAGCAGCCTAAAGTTTTGTCATATCCAGCTGATCAATAAATTGGGCAATATAATTGACGGCTTCAATATATAACTGTTGATCGATATTACTCAGTTGGTCGGAACTTTTGTGGTGATGTGGATCATACCCCATGCCAAAATAGATATACGCAAACCCCGCTTTAGCAAATGCGTAATGGTCACTGGCGCGGCGCCAATCTATCTTTCCTCCTCTGCTTAGTCGGTTCATCCTATGAGACGAGCTGGTTACTTTAACTTTTATAGTATCGCTGAATATTCCAGCGAGTTGATGCTGTAAAGCCTGTCGTTGTGCATGCGATGTAAATGCATATAAGGTTTTTTTTGGGCGACTAACGGCTAACATATCTAAATTAATATTGAGCACGGTTATGGAGTCGTCACGCTGTAATTGGCTAACAAAAAACTTTGCCCCATGTAAGCCATTTTCTTCAGCATCGGTCGCAACAAAACTCAGTTGAAAGGGCAGTGTTGTATCGGCAAATTGTGCGGCTATAAATAGTAGTGCACTGACGCCACTGGCATTGTCATTGGCACCAGCATACAAGTTATGGCCTTGCTTACCTAAATGATCGTAATGGGCTGTGAGTATCACATGGGCCTTGACGGGGTGTGCAGGCATTAAAGTCGCCACTACATTTTGCCCTGACATTTCAGTAAAAAAACCAGCCGTATAATTAAACGTTTGTAATTGACTTTGATAGCCAAGCTGCTGCAAGCGTTGGTTAATAAACTCAGCGCTTGCAACGGCGTCATCCGTATTGGTTTTACGGCCATTTAAGGCCGCTGAGCTGAGGTAATTTAAATCGCTAATTAGTTGCTGGTTTGCATTGTGCGCATGAGCGGTACCAGAAAATAAGATACTCAGGATTAGAATAATTAACTTAATGGCTATCTACCTTGGCAGTCATCGCACTAAGAGCCTGTAATTTATTTTGATAACGTTGTTTGTCGTGAGCAAAATCAGCGTACTTATTAGCAAAACGTAGTTGTGTATATGCTTGTTTAAAATCACCTAATTGATAATAGGTACGAGCCAAGCCAAAGTAGCTATCATGAATATGTCTATCAATAAGCTTGGCTTTATTAAAGTGTTTAATAGCGTCTTGATAGTTTTTGATAAGGTAAGCATCGTTACCTAAAGCAACATGGTAATATGGATTACTTTGCCGTTTTAAGTCAAGTTTAGTTAATATTTCATCTGCTAGCTCAGCCCGTTCAGTGAGTTGGTACAGCAGAGCTAAATTGCCCAGTGCGGTGTTATTGTCAGGGTTTAGTGCTATTGCGTAGTTATAGGCTAGCTCGGCGTTTGCGTATTGTGAATGTAGGCGCAGCAATACCGCCAAGTTACCCCATGCCCCAGAATAATTTTCATCGGCTTTTGTGGCAGCTAAAAAGTAGCTGTAGGCTAAGTCGTGCTGCCCATTCAGCATCGCTGTTGCACCTTTGTTGTTATAAAACATCGCGGTAATTCGTTGTTTGCTGATCGGCGTCGTTTTAAATTTTTCACCACGCGAATTAGGATCAAAATCAATGACAAGTGAGTTTTCGGTATTATAAAGGTAAGTCACACTGCTACTGGCACCGGTATCACGCTGCTGTGTAACGACTAAATTTATATGTCCAGTTAATAAACTATAGCCGTTACTTACCGCCCAATATTCAGGAATATGTACGGTTTGAAACTGCCCCTGCAGGCCTAAATATTCCGCCATGCTATAAGCTAAAATCGACAAAGATAAACAATTGGCATTTAAATCGGTGTAAGCTTGATTAGCAGTGAGGGTCGCTCCTGCTTGATATGATAAAGATGCATCGCCATTTTCTAATAAAAAGTTTAATAATTTTTTGGTGTTATTTAAATTGCGTTTATTGCTTGGGAAGGCGGCATCGAGTTGTTGTGTTATGTTATCGTTTAAGGCGAATATTTCATCACTATGCTCCACAGGATAAACGCTGAAGGATGGGTTATTTGTAACAATTGGCGCAATCAGCGTCGATTTTTTATGTGTATTAGTGCAAGCCGATAAACTGCACAGCGACAAAATAACGACTAATTTAGCAAGCCACGTTAATGTTGTCATAATCACACTCCAACTAAATACTGACTTGTTAAGTTTAGTCTATTTTTAGTTAAAGTGGATATTAACTGTTACAAACTGTGTCAGTGCTTTTCAAAGGTGGCCACTAAACGTGCTAATGTTTGTGCACTGCTGGCAAGTCCTTTGATTGCTTGCTCCGTATCAATTTGCTCTCGCATCGCCATATCACTGATCTCACTAATTTGTTCAATATTACGGCCAACATCAGCAACCACGCTACTTTGCTCTTCAGTAGCGGTTGCAATCAAGGTCGCCATATCATTTATTTCATTAGCGGTATTGGTAATAGCATCAAGTAACTGCACAGAACTTTGCATGGTTGCTACACTGTGCTGAGCTTTGCTTTTTGATAACGCAATTTGCTCAACCACATTGGTCGCTGTTTTTGCCAGTTCTTCAATCATTGCCTGAATTTCAGTTGTTGATTGCGATGTACGATTGGCCAGTGCCCTTACTTCATCTGCGACTACTGCAAAGCCGCGACCGTGCTCACCAGCACGTGCAGACTCAATTGCGGCATTTAGTGCTAATAAATTGGTTTGCTCTGAAATACCACGAATAGAGTCAACAATACTGGCGATTGTTTGGGTTTTATTGGCAAGCTCAGTCACTTGTCCCGCAATTGTGTCAATATCACCGGCTAATGCTGTAATACTTTGTTGACTTTGCACTACTTGCTGGTGGCTTTGTAATGTATTGGCTTTACTGTCTTCGGTAAGTTTTGCGGCAGTTGCGGCGCTGTGGGCAATTTCTTGCACTGTTGCACCCATTTCGTTGATTGCTGCTGCAACAGATATAGTCTGCTCTTTTTGGTTGTCCATTGCCTGTGAGTTGCGTTTGGCTTGAGCAAATACCTGATCTGAGCTTTGACGAATTTCTAAACTTTCATGGGAGACTTGTGCAATAGCGGTTTCAATTTTATCAATGAATTGATTAAATCCATTACTCAATGCTGCTAGTTCAGGCTGCTCACTGTGTGGCAGGCGATATGCCAAATTAGCATCCCCTGAGCCTAAGCGAGTAAATAACTCGGCCATTTTTGATAGCGGTGATGACAATGAACGAGCTAATAAAAAGCTGATAACACACGCAAGCAGTGCAATAACAAGAGCAAAACTTAAAATTTGCCACTGTAATGTAGTGATCCCTGCAAACACTTCCGCTTTTGGTACCTGTGCAACCACATAAAGCTGGGTGTTTTTAATCGGACTCGCCGCTAGAAAAAAAGTGTCGCCATTGAGTTCGACTTCTTGCAAGTTAAATTCATTGCTTGTTAATAATTGACCACTTACTTGATGACCATACAAGCTATCCAGGTTTGTGTTCTCTACTTTGTTGACGTCTTGATGGAGTTTAATGACGCCTTGATCATCAGTAATAAATACAAAACCGGTCTGCTCAATAGTAAATTTATTCAATAGTGCTTGCATATCATCAATACTTTTTGCCAGCCCAGTTAAGCCGATGCCATTGAGCTGTTGATGATTAACAAACATTTTTGTGTCGCCATTAGGCTCTTGATATAAGCTAATCGAGTAAGCTTGGTTGGCATTTTTAAAATCAAAAAACCAGCCATCTTGTTGTTGATCTAATACTCTTAAAAAGCCGTCTTGATTCCAGTACTGCGCGGTATCACGGTTTGCCCATGATGCGGTTGCTAGGCCGTATTGTTTTACCAGACGATTTAATTCTTTTATTAAAACTTCATCATTGTTATCACGGCTATTTGCCCACGCGAGGATAAAATGGTTACTTGATACTTGCTCTGCCGCACTGAGTAATTCATTGATCTCTAAGCTGATATAGTTATTAATGGCGTGTAGTTTACTGGGCAACTCAGATTGGATCATCCGTTGTTCGATAATGGTTTTGGCGGATAGCAGCGCCGTAATGCCAATTAAGCTGGCGACTGACAAGGCAATAGCGATCCCTAAAATAGTGATCTTACGGGTGATACTAAGACTTTTATACGACATTGTGGGTACTGACTTTACAAATTATGAGGGTATTTTAGCATGTTTTTTTCATGTAGTTCATTATCTAATAGAGTAAGTACTCAGTTTGTAATTTACGCTAAGACGTATTTTGACACAGTAAATAAAATGAAAAAGCCCACAGCGTTGAGCAGGTGGGCTTGGTTTCTAACAAGCGAAATTGTTACTTTCCAGGGTTAAACAATTTTCTTCATTGCTGACATGTAGCCACGCAATTTGGTACCAATGATTTCAACAGGGTGCTCACGCAACGACTTGTTGATTGCAATTAGTGTTTGGTTATCAACATGATTACAGCGCTCGCCTAAGCCTCTACCAATAACATCAGTATCGATGTTTTGCATAAAGTCTTGTAACAGTGGCAAACATGCGTGATTGTATAAGTAACAACCATACTCGGCTGTATCAGAAATGGTGCGGTTCATTTCGAATAATTTTTTACGTGCAATGGTGTTGGCAATTAATGGTGTTTCATGCAGCGACTCATAATATGCTGACTCAGCAATAATACCTGCTGCCGTCATGGTTTCGAACGCAAGTTCAACACCGGCTTTAACCATTGCAACCATCAAGATACCGTTATCAAAAAACTCTTGTTCGGTGATTTCAACATCACCTGCAGGGGTTTTTTCAAAATTAGTTTCTGCGGTTTCTGCACGCCATTTTAAAAGGTTTGCATCATCATTGGCCCAATCTTCCATCATTACCCGAGAGAAAGTACCATCAATGATGTCGTCTTGGTGTTTATTGTAAAGCGGGCGCATGATCACTTTTAATTGTTCACTTAATTCAAACGCTTTTACTTTTGCAGGGTTTGATAAACGGTCAAGCATGTTTGTCACACCGCCGTACTTAAGTGCTTCAGTAACAACTTCCCAACCGTATTGAATTAGCTTTGATGCGTAACCGGCGTCTATGCCTTTTTCGATCATCTTATCAAAACATAAGATTGAACCCGTTTGTAACATACCGCAAAGGATGGTTTGTTCACCCATTAAGTCAGACTTAACTTCAGCGATAAACGATGACTTCAACACACCGGCACGGTGACCACCTGTGCCTGCTGCATAGGCTTTTGCTTGCGCTAAACCATGGCCTTGAGGGTCGTTTTCAGGGTGCACTGCAATTAGCGTTGGTACACCAAAACCACGCTTATATTCTTCACGTACTTCAGAGCCTGGGCACTTAGGTGCCACCATGATTACGGTAATATCGTCACGTACTTGCATACCTTCTTCAACAATGTTGAAACCATGTGAGTAAGCAAGCGTTGAACCTTGCTTCATCATTGGCATGATTGCGTTAACCACGGCGGTGTGTTGCTTATCGGGTGTTAAGTTTAAAACGACATCAGCTGTTGGAATTAATTCTTCATAAGTACCTACAGTAAAGCCATTTTCTGATGCATTTAAAAATGATTGACGACGTTCACTGATTGCTGAATCACGTAATGTATAAGACACATCTAAGCCTGAATCGCGTAAGTTAAGGCCTTGGTTTAAACCTTGTGCACCACACCCAACAATAACAAGTTTTTTGCCTTTAAGTGCATCAACACCATCAGCAAATTCAGCCGGATCCATAAATTCACATTGTGCTAATTGTGCTAGCTGTTCACGCAAAGGAAGAGTATTAAAATAATTCGCCATTGTTAGTATCCTATCTATTTCATAGTTTGTTAGATGCAAAGCATTTTGCCTTGCTTAAAACTACCATAAGGAAAATTTAACCTTGCGTAAAATGATATATTTGCATTAAAGTATTTCATAAAATGAAATGTGGCGATTTTAAAATCATAATCTAGAGGGTGGCATGGATCATAAGCGCTTACATTATTTTTTAGCATTAGCTAAAACCTTACACTTTGCCCGCGCAAGTGAGCTTTGCCACATCAGTGCGCCAACCTTAAGTCGTAATATCAAACAGCTAGAAGATGAAGTGGGGGTAACACTATTTAGTCGTGATAATCGCAGCGTAAAACTAACCCGCGAAGGGGAATCCTTTATTGATTATGCTAATGCAACGCTTACCAACTGGCAGCGTTTTCGGGCAAATGTACAAGATCCTGAGCAGACGATTTATGGCAAGGTCAGTATTTATTGCTCGGTTACGGCGTCCTATAGTTTTTTACATCAAATGTTAGAGCAACTGCGACTGCAACATCAGCATATAGAAATAAAGCTTAATACGGGCGATCCAGCTGTCGCCATTAACCGTGTACTGGATGGCCATGAAGCGATGGCAATTGCAGCAAAACCCGATAAGTTACCCGCGCAAATTGCATTTGCCAGTATTGGCTATTCGTCATTGGTGTTTATTGCGCCACGTAATGCGTCATTGCTCACACAAAAGCTTGCCACGTATGGTGATAAGATTGATTGGTCTGAGCTTGAGTTTATAGTTCCGGAGCAAGGTTTTACCCGCCAGAGGTTAGAGCAGTGGTGGCGAAAGCATGGTATTAATGCCAAAATATACGCGCAAGTGGCAGGGCATGAAGCCATGGTTTCTATGGTTAGCTTAGGGCTTGGCATTGCTATGGTGCCAAAGATTGTATTAGACAATAGCCCGTTAAAAGATCGTGTTCAGGTGTTAAGTGATCAAAAAGAAGCACCGCCAGGCTTTGAAATTGGCTTGGTTGTGTTACATAAAGCATTGCCTGATGCGGCACTAAAAGCGTTGTGGGAAATTGCGCAATCACTCAAAAACGTTAATAGTTTAGCTCCTTAGCCGAGCTTAAATACGTAGATGTAAAGTTTATTTACCTTGAATCGTTCCACATGTATCAAAAGTGTGAATGATTGTAATCAGCTAGGGATTAGTTATTAATACCTTGCTATGATGACGATATTGGATTGTCTCTTTTGGCATAAATAACAACAATGAAGTCGATAGTTAATATTCTTACTGCGCTTTGCATCTCTGTATGGCTTACAGTACCTTGTTTTGCACAGCCATCAGAAGTTGAGCCTGTGCAGGATATAACAATAGGGCAGTGGCACTTGAGCCTTAACACGGGGTTAGGGGTCATAACCAATCCATTAGCTGGTGGAGGTGATTTACCATTAGTGTTGATCCCAGATATAGCTTATTACGGTGAACAGTTCTTTTTTGACAATGGTCGGTTAGGCTATAGCTTGATACAAGACTCCCCACATACCTTTAATCTAGTCACTGAGTTTAATTCGGAAACACGTTTTTTTGTTGATTGGCATCCTAGTAACATTTTTGCATTAAGATCAGAGAGTTCATTTACGAGCAGTGAAAATGAATTACAAATCCAACAACCTAGTCTGGATATCACAGAGCTTGATAAACGTAAATGGGCACTTGATGCCGGCTTAAGTTACCATTATAGCTACCAGCAGCATGTATTTTCTGTGCAGGCATTAGCTGATGTATCCGGCGTGTATAAAGGGTGGCGAAGTGCATTGCAGTGGCAAATGCACAATAACATTGGTGAGTTACAGATCAAACCAACGATAGGCATCTGGTACAAATCGGCAGCGCTGAATACATATTTTTATGGCGTATCGGCAAAAGAGTCCCGAAATGGTGCAATTGAGGTTGGTAGTAGCTGGCAGCCTTATGCTAAAATAGATGCCCGTTGGCCCTTAAATGACGCCAATTCTTTGCGTTTTCATTTGGCTTATTATGATTATTCGGCCTTAGATGACAGTCCGCTGTTTGAGCAAACGTATTCAATGACTGCCTTTATAGGATTCGATCATATTTTTTAATATGAAGTATTTACAACTTGGTGTATGCGTCGTTTTTTTGTTGGTATGGCCAAAGTTGGCAGTTGCAAAAAAAGATATATTAACAGTATCCCCAAAAGTCTGTGTGGTTTCCGAACAACAAGAATTTTGTGATCTTGATTTGGAATTTGCTTTAAATATGCCCTATAAAATGGATGTATGTTTGTATCATGAGGAGCAACAACTGCAGTGTTGGCAACAAGTTACCACAGAGCGATTCAATCATAAAGCGCGTGTTCAGGTTGAAACCATATACTCCTTAGTCAATCCGCACACGGATGAACTGCTGGCGACAACACGTATTGAAGTACAGAGTACTCGCGCTAAAACCACTCGGCGCCGATTACGTTCACCGTGGAGCTTTTTTTAATCTTGGAGCTGCAAATGGCAAAGATCTTACTTGTAGAAGATGATTTAGGGTTACAGCAATTAACTCGTGACTATCTTGAAAATAATGGCCTTGAAGTGGCGGTATTAGACCGTGGCGATGAAGTATTTACTTACCTTGAAAACAATCCCGTTGATTTAATGATCCTTGACGTCATGCTGCCGGGGAAAGATGGCTTTAGCGTTTGTCGACAAGTGCGCGATAAATTCAGCTTACCTATTTTAATGTTGACAGCTAAAGGTGAAGACTTTGACCAAGTAATAGGTTTAGAGTTAGGCGCCGATGATTATGTTATAAAACCTGCAGAGCCAAGAGTATTACTTGCCCGTATTAGTGCGCTATTACGTCGTGGGCAAGCATCAGTAAAAGTACCAGAAGAATTACAATTTGGTGATTTAGCGATTGATAAAACCAGCCGTATTGTGCGATTAAGAAATAACGAAATTACCCTGACTTCGCATGAATTTGAATTACTTTGGCTATTAGCTTCAAACGCTGGAGAAGTACTGAGCCGCGAACATGTACACCAACACATGATAGGTCGCCAGTATGATGGCTTAGACCGTACGGTTGACGTGCGTGTATCACGCATTCGTAAAAAGCTAGGTGATAACAGCGATAAACCCTACCGGATTAAAACTGTTTGGGGACAAGGTTACCTATTTGTCTCCGACGCATGGGGTATGTAACTGTTAATGGGGAAACTATTCGCAAGTTTATATTTGTATATGATAGTTTCTCTGTTTTTAGTCAGTGGCGTGATTGAACAACTTTGGCCTTACGAAGATACCCAGCAACAACTTTCCCTCGATGACGAATTTGGCCAATCTCTTTGGTTATTAACGCAAAGCCCAGAAGGTATCGCCAATATTGCCTTGCGATTTCAAAGTAAGGTTATCCAAAAGCAAGATCTGATGCTGCCAAAAGAGCAACGTGAAGAGCTTACCCAGCATCACTATATTTATGTCTTTGATCAGCAACAACGTGCTATTTGGTATATTTCACTCGATGCTGAAAAACTATTGCAAGTGGGTCCAATTACTGTGTTATCACCAGTATTTCCATCGGTTTGGCCCTATCTGTTACTGTTATGTGTGGTGGGAGTTCCGGTCGGTTTATGGAGCTTTTTACTATGGCGTGACTTTGCCAAATTACGCTTGGCGTGTGAAGCCGTCGATGGCTCACAAGATTTTGAATTGAGTGCGACCTCTAAATCGTTTTTCTTACCAATCACAGATACTTTAAGCGCGATGCAGCAACGTATACAGCACTTACTAACCGCGCAACAAGAGCTTACTTCATCGGTCTCTCATGAGTTTAGAACCCCATTGGCACGCCTAAAATTTGCGTTAGCCATGTTAGAAGATAAAGTGACAGATGAGAAAGCTTTTGATTACATTGATAATATGCAATTGGATATTGTTGAGCTGGAATCTTTGGTAAAAGAAATGCTCGATTACGCACGCCTTGATAGTCAACAGCCGAATCTTACAGTGCAAACATGTAATTTAGTGCAATTGTTAGAAAGTGTTATTACTAAGCTTGATTTTGCAACGCAGATCCAGCTGAATACGCAATTACCGCTAAAATGCACTTACATTTGTGATAGTCATTTTATTGCCCGTAGTGTGCAAAACTTAGTGGGCAATGCACTCAAGCATGCCCGTCATGAAGTAAGGATTAGCCTCAGCGAAAATGCGCAGCAAGTGATTATAAGTGTAGAAGATGATGGACCAGGCATTGACCAAGCCCAGTGGGACACGGTATTTAAACCCTTTGCACGGCTTGATAAAAGCCGCGATAAAAAAACCGGCGGGTTTGGACTCGGGTTAGCCATTGTGGCAAAAATAGTGTCTTGGCATCAAGGCCGTTGTGAGTTATCGCATTCGCAACTAGGCGGTGCTAAATTTACGATTAGCTTACCGAAGTAAAGAGTTTTACTTCTGCTTGTACTGCGATAAGTTACAAAAAAAAAGCGCCATATAGGCGCTTTTTCACGGTTAAAACCAAAATCAACAAGTAGCAAATTAATAGACCGACTAAACGTGACTAAGTTCCATAATTTTTAATTTCTTTTATTTTTTTGTAACAACGGCATCAGCATTTCTTCTAAGCCATTGAGTTTTACTTCATACATCATCGCTAATTGAGCACCTAATCTGCCTTGTGGAAAGCCTTGTTGCTTAAACCAGACTAAATAAGGCTCAGGGAGTAACAATAAAGGGCGGCCTGCATATTTCCCGAATGGCATTTTAGTATTGATTGCTATTTTTAATAGTTCTGGATCCATGAGAGGACTTTAGTCGCTGAATTAGGTGAGCAGTGTATTACAAAAGAGCGGAAGAAAATAGGCTGTGACGGGCATGAAACAGCCTATTTAATGAGGGAGTAGGCCCTCATTATTTACTAGTGGATCTGATACTGTTGTTTTTTAGAAAACCCGAGTTGTTCGAGTCTGTTTATAATTGACGGATCATCAATACGCTGTGGGATCTCGCTATCACGCAAAAAATGATCTTCTGGCACTTGGTATACATCAAGCATTTTTTGAAATAATACAGCGCGCATTGTTAACGCTGTCATTCCACTTCTTTGTATTTCATCAAGGCGATTTTGCAGTTCAACCAGTTTTGAGTTGGTTAAATCATCCGCCACGGCTTGGAACTGTGTAGCAAACTTATTTTTCATCTAAAAACCTTATTTAATAGCAAAGTGTAAAATGCTGATGAATACGTATGTAAAAGCAGGAAAAACTATTTCTGTGCTAAAAAGAGATACTTACGGATTAACCAACAAACGCAGTGTACTCTTTTTTCATGGCTAAATGCCAATTCGGATGTAAAGCTTTGTAAATGCGCTTGACTCTTATTTCGGGACTGTTGTAGGGGTGTTTTAGACGTCTAGATGTAAGGTTATGAAAATTAAATGAAAATAGTTCTCAGTACCTTACACAGTACTGAGAACGAT
The DNA here is from genome assembly GCF_047806705.1 of Pseudoalteromonas sp. ASV78. NCBI lineage: Bacteria > Pseudomonadati > Pseudomonadota > Gammaproteobacteria > Alteromonadales > Pseudoalteromonadaceae > Pseudoalteromonas > Pseudoalteromonas sp. ASV78. The sequence goes on from NZ_JBLOPA010000001.1 coordinate 230,211, forward strand.
ATTTATATTAAGGAAATAATTTTTGTTTTACATGTTCAGCAAAGCCACTACCGGCCTCTAAATAGAAGTTATAGGTAGAATCTACGCCCATATCTTCTAATTCTTTTTGCTGATCCGGGTAGTTCGCAATCGCTGTTACTTGACCCTGATAACCCGATGCTCTTAATTGCTCTAAAGCAAAAATGTTTTGCATATGTTTTGGCATTGCCAGCATGATCATTTCTACATGAGAATGGTTTACCCGTTGCCAAAAGTCTGGATCGGTAGCATCGGCTAAGAGTGCCTTGCGGCCTCGAGTAACATGCTTTTCGACGACTTCGGGTTTGATGTCTACACCTGCAACAACGCCTGGGTGAGTAATATTGATTGTTTCGTACGCACCTGTGCCAATGCGGCCCATACCAAAAATAACTATTTTGGTATCATTTAAATTCACGGGCAGTTCTTCTGCTAAACGGGTTGGGCTTTCAAAGCGTAGCAACCAAGCTTCGATCTTTACATAAATTTCGTTTGAACGTTTATTCAGTGGGGAAGCGACAATAAAGGTAATAGAAACCGCAATCGCCATTACTGCAAGCCACTCAGCAGTAATTAATCCGCTGCTGGCTGCTACCATACATACGATCAGACCAAACTCACTGTAATTAGCAAGGGTAAACGAAGCTAATAAAGATGTACGCGCGCGTAATTTAAAGGCATTCGTTAATACATAATATAAGGCTACTTTAACTGGCAGTACCAACACAATAATGGTCGCGATCATCAGTGAATTAACAGTAAGCTCAGCGCCTAAACCAATTGTTAAGAAAAATCCGACTAAGAGGATCTCCTTTAGGTTTAGTAGTGATTTGGCAAGTTCACTGGCTTTTTTGTGAGGTGCAAAAATCATCCCTATGATCAATGCGCCTAAATCGCCTTTTAAGCCTGCAAATTCAAACGCGTGGTAACCAACTACCAACGCAAAGAAAAAGCCAAACAGCGGCAGTAACTCACCGTGTTTAGAGCGGTTCAACACCCAAAACATCAAAGGTCGTAATAAAGGTAAGGCAACGAGGAGTGCAAAAGCCCAACCATTGGGAGCTTTACCTGTGCTGATAGCGAGAAAAATGACCGCGAAGATATCTTGCATAACCAAAATACCAATGGCAATTTTACCGTGAAGGCTGGCCATTTCTCCGCGCTCTTCAAGTACTTTAACGGCAAAAACAGTACTGGAAAAGCTAAAAGCAAAACCAACAAGTAATGCACTTTGCCAACTAAGATCAGCAAATAGCGGTAACGCAAGTGCACCGAGTAACAGCATTAAACTGCAAAAAATAGCGCTACTGATAATAATATGTAAAGAGGCTGGAGCCCAGACCTGTGGCTTAATTAGGTGGCTTACTTTTAGCTTTAAACCAATACTAAAGAGCAGTAATGTGATCCCTAAATTAGCTATCGTATTAAGTAATTCGGTGGTTTTAAAGCCAGCTAAATTGAGCACAAAGCCTGCGATCAAAAAACCGATAAGTGGGGGAAGCTTAAGTTGATAAACGGCAAAGCCACACACAAATGCGACAGCAAAATATAATAGTTCCATAATTCTTAATATCACTTCATTTGGGTAGTCAGTGTAGCGAAATATCAGCATTTTTGAAAATCATTCGTACATATTGTAGCTATAAATTGTGCATCTAGAGAAGCGTATGTATGAAAAACGTCCGTTTAACGGGTTATTACTGTAAAAAGTCAATAAATAGCTATTTTTTCACTGACAGCAGCTTTTAAATATGGTTAAGATGCAGTAACAAAGGAATTTAAGCGTGATTCAGATTTAAGTGAGTTAGGCTTAAGGAGAAATAGATGTTTAAAAAAATACTTGCATCAGTCGGTATTGGTGCAGCAACAGTGGATACCGTGCTTGAAACTGAGCACTTGCAACCAGGGCAACTATTTAATGCCCAAATTGTGATCACCGCAGGCGATGTAAGCCAAGAAATTGTAGGCCTTGATTTAGCATTAATGACGCGAGTGAAAGTTGAAGGTGAAAACGGCGCTTATTTTACTAATCATATTATCGATAAGTGGCGCATAACTGATATAGGCACTATTGAGCCGGGTCAGCAAAAGCACATTCCATTTGAAGCACGCTTACATTCTGAAACCCCGATCACCGAAATCAATGCCGGTTATAACCAGTCACATGTCTGGCTTGAAACTGGGCTTGATATCGATTTGGCGCTCGACCCTAAAGATAAAGACCAACTACATATTTATCCAAATGATGCCGTAACTACCTTTATGCAAGCAATGGATAGACTCGGTTTTAGTTTAGTGAAAGCGGATGTTGAAAAAGGCTTTTTACGCGCCAGTACATTTAATTCGCTCTCTGGTTGTTATCAAGAGCTTGAATATAAGCCAACTAGTCGTAGCTTATTTGGCATCCAAGAAATTGAACTGTCATTTGTGCCAGAAGCTCATAAAACCCATGTTTTAATTGAGCTTGACCGTGGTTTGCGTGGCGATGGTTATGTCGATTTAACCATTGAACATGATCACGTAAACTTATCGCATTTATGTGATCAGTTAGAACGTTTATTTGCCTAGCGATTAATAAGGTTCGTTAGCGAAGCGTGAGAAATAGCCCAGCATCGACTGGGCTTTTTTATGTTAGGAGTCTTTATGCAATTAGTAAGTAAGGTATTTTCAGAGCTTAGTACACGTGAGCTGTTTGCTATTATGCGCACTCGGGTAGATGTGTTTGTGGTTGAGCAGCAATGCCCATACCCTGAATTAGACGATATCGATTGCAGTGCAACAACTCAGCATCTCTATTGGCTCGAGGCTGAACAATTAGCTGCATACGCACGTTGTTATGAGAAAAATGAGCAGTACAGTGCGATTGGCCGCGTGCTGGTTGAACAATCACAAAGAGGTAAGGGGTTAGCTGCGCAGTTAGTGAAAGAGGCGATCCAGTGTTGCTTTACGCACTGGCCGAACAAGGATATATATATCGGGGCACAAACTTATTTACTCGGCTTTTATCAGTCACTGGGCTTTCAATGTACCGGCGAGCCATATTTAGAGGATGGCATTGCACACCAAGATATGATTTTAAAAAACCGCTCAGTATAAAGAGCGGTTTTTTATTGGGTGAGCTAACTTAGCCTACTATCGAGCTTACAAACACTAAACCAATGGCTATTGGGCAAATAAACTTAATGTACCATGGCCATATTTTCCAAAATAGGCTGGTGGCAACCTCTGGGCAGCCTTGCTTAATTTCGTTAAGTAGCGAATTGCGATACCAGATCCAGCCAACAAATAAGCAGCACATTAAGCCCAGAATTGGCTGACCAAATTTAGTGGTTAGCGCAATAACCAAACCAAACAAGCTCCCAAAATTCAATAGTATAGTAAAGCTGACTAACGCAATGACCACACCAATCAACCAAGTCGCTGCAACACGACTCATAGTAAAACGCTCTACCGCATAAGATACTGGCGCTTCCAGCATTGAAATAGACGATGTCAATGCGGCGATACTCATCAATGCAAAAAAGGCAAAGCCAACAAATAAACCTATGGTGCCCATACCATCAAAAAGCGCCGGTAATACTTGAAACACTAAGGTGTCTTCAGAAAGTAATTCTCCCGTGGCGGAGAATATTTCCACCCCTTGCGCCTGCGCAACATACATTGCAGGGATAATAAGTAACCCTGCAACAAAGGCGATAAACACATCAATAAGGGTGACATAGGCACCAAGGGACACTAGGTTTTCTTTTTTACTAATATAGGAGCCGTAGATAATCATTACACTGGTGCCTAGCGATAATGAGAAAAAGGCTTGGCCAAGGGCACTGACCAGTAATTCAGGATCTAAAATCGATTTGAAATCAGGTACTAGGTAAGCTTTTAGGCCGGTCATCGCACCTTCTTGCATCATTACATAGACAATCAGTGCAAATAAAATAGACAGCAGTGCCGGCATTAAACGTTTCGACCATTTTTCGATGCCGTGTTCAACGCCGCGACTAATAATTGCTACAGTAAGAATAATGAAGCCCGCTGTAAATATCATATTTCTTGATAGTGACTGTTCACTTAACCATGTTGAGGCCGTATCGCTGCCAGCTAAAGTGGCGATAGGCTCAACGGTAGCACTGATCATCCAACCGGCCACTATGGCATAAAAACTGAGAATAAGACCCGCACAAATAATGCCGCCAAAACCGACCACAAATGCAAAGCGCTTTTGAAGTGGAGTATTCGAAATTTTGCGTAATGAACTAACCGCATTCGCTTGACCGTGGCGACCAATTGTAAGTTCTGCCATCAATGCCGGATACGCTAAACAAAATGCTAAAACAAGGTACGCAATTAAAAAAGCGGCGCCCCCATTACTAGCGGTTTGTGTTGGGAAGCCCCAAATATTACCAAGTCCTACAGCAGAACCTGCTGCGGCCATAATGAATCCAAAACGGGAGCTAAACTCCCCTCTGACTGCGCTCATAATTATTAATTCTTCTCTATTTTGTGACGGCGCTGACAATCTACTGTAATTGTTAAAAAATAAAAAGCTCTTATTGAGTAGATTTTCAGGGTAAAGCAAGCAATTACGATATGTAAACAGTGGTAGCTATTCAGTGGTATTCATAAAAATATGCTATCCATTTGTTTTATAGCTATATATTCAAAATTAGCCACTGTAAACTGTAACATTAAAGTTACAATTGCTGTGCGTTATGTATTTTCAGCGTAAAACAGGCTCCTGCGAGTTTTTTACTGCGATCCACCGTTACTTCGCCATGATGCCAATCTACCACCTTAGCAACAATAGCCAGCCCCAAACCATAACTTTTACCAGCCCGATTACGATGGGTTTGCTCTTGAAAGAACGGGCTAAACACCTTGTGCCAATTTTTTTCTGCAATACCAGGGCCATCATCTTCAACGGTTATAATGAGCGTTTGCTCGGTACTGTATGCAGTTAAGATGATTTTTTGTTTTGCGAAGTCACAGGCATTGGACAATAAATTTGTAATTGCGCGGGCGAGCCAATGTAAATCTGCATGGATCCGGCTGTTATCGCAGATAACCTGCAAATCAAGTTGTTGCTGCAGCAGTTTGGGTTCAAGCTGCTGTACTATGGTGCTTAAGTAACTATTGGACTCGGTATGTGAATAGGTCAGCTGGTTGGCTTTTTGTTCTAAAGTGGCGAATGCTAAATAGCTTTTCAGCATTGATTCCATTTGGTCTAAGTCAGCTTCCATACGATTAAGGTAATGTTTTAGCTTTTCTTCGTTTGCACTGTCCAGCGCAGCATCAAGGCCAAACCGCAAGCAGGCAATAGGCGTGCGTATATCATGGGATAAACTTGTCGCCATGAGCTTATTTTCATCGAGTAATTTTTCAATCTGACTCGCCATGCGGTTAAACGTCAGCTCAACATCTTTTATATAGGTGAAATGTGATACCCGAATGCGGGCGTGCAGATCGCCGTTGGCAAACTTTTTAGCGGCTTCGTTGACTACACCTAATCGTTTCGCTAATGGCGCGATAATAAACCCCATAAACACACATAAGCCTGCATAAAATAATAAGGTAAGCAGCATATCATTTTGTTGGTCTTGCTCATGGGGTTTCTCTAAGCGCAGTTTCAGATGAAAAGGGGCGAGTGCATCATTACTGTATAGGAGATAAAACCCTTGTTGATCTTCTAAAATCAACCCGCCTTTGGCGTTGATCTGCTCCAGCAACGAAGGCGGTAGTGCTAACGACTGTGTGGCGCGATAACTAAGTCCTAATGAAAATTGCTCTGCCAGCAAGGCCGTGTAGTCTGCTCTTTGTTGTACGGCTTGCGCAGCAATTTGTTGACTAAAGCCCATTAACAACTTGCTTTGCAATGCAAATTCATCTTGGCTGGTATGGGTTTGTTGGCTGAATGCATCAATTAACCAGCCTAAAACCACGATCGACAGTAGGGCGCTGGTTAATAAAGATAAATAAAACTTTTTCATAGCATGATGAACCAAGCTTTGTTAATGGTTGTTACCATGCGCTTGCGACCAGTAAGTAGCCTCGTCCCCAAATTGTTTTAATTTTTTCAGGGTGTTGCGGATCATCATTAAATTTTTTGCGCAGTGCAGAAATAAGCACATCAACACTACGATCAAGTCCATCGTATTCTCGGCCTTTGGTGGCTTTAAATACGGCATCACGGGAGACCACTTGACCTGCATTACAGGCCAAGTAATGCAGTAATAAATATTCGGCGCTAGAAACACCTTGCTCAATGTCATTAATAAAGACATTGCGAGATTGGGTGTCGATTTTTAAACAGCCAACTTGCACAATCGTCTCATCCGCTTTTGGCTCAGCGTTGTCGCTTGTTGCGCGCAGCGCTGCTTTTATGCGAGCTAGCAAGGCACGCGGTCGTACGGGTTTCATGATGTAGTCACTGGCACCGACCTCAAGGCCTATGACTTCATCCATTTCTTCGTCTCTGGCGGTCAGCATAATAATAGGGTTTTGGTAAAACTGGCGCAGTTCACGGCAAACACTAATACCGTCTTGGCCGGGTAACATAATATCGAGTAAAATTAAATCCGGCTTAAGCTCTTTAACATGACTTACGACCTGATCACCACGTTCACAAATATGCGTAGTGTAGCCTTGATCGGTCAAATACTCTGCCACCCATTGGGCTAATGAGCCGTCATCTTCAACAAGTAATATTGTGCCGTAATTATTCATACTATTCTCGTTTTAAAAAAGGCGCCAGCGGCGTTTCTTTTGGCGATTTTGATAAACCCATTGCAACTGTACTTGTGTTGCAGCAATGGTTTTACCGGTGTCGCTGTTAATCAATTCAAATGAAATACTTTCAACAGAATCGAAAGCATAATTGAGCTGGCCACTTTTTTGTCTGAGCCAACATTGCATTATATGTTTAGAGGTGGCGTCGCGTAGGCAGTAATTCCCTATGCTGTTTTGTTGCCAGTTTAGTTCTATATCAGCATAGCAGTTACGCCCTTCACGCAGTGCCACACAGGTGTCGGGCAAAGCAATTAAAGCAGAATCTTGGGATCGTTCGTCACTGGCTAATAAGGGCTTAGCGCTTAATAGCAAACAGACGATGGCTGAAGCTTTAAAATACATAGCGCACGCCTATCATGGCTTTGTGCTGATAGCCTTGTGATACGATAGGGCTGTTAGTGATTTCATCTGAAAACCAAGTTGATAGCAAGCCACCAAGAAAGACCCAATGTTGATTTAATGGGTACTCGGCATGGAATTCAAAAATAACACTGACTGCGCTATCTGCTTGGTAAACTGGCCGAGTTGCGGTTGCTTCATCTGCGCTAATGCCAAAATAATAGTTGGTAAAGTCAGCAGAGTACGCACTTATGCCAACACCGGTACGAAACTCCCAGTTTTGCCAAGGTAAGATATGACTAAAAAAGCTATTGATGACCCAACCGTTGTGGGCACTGGAAATATCATGTAAATATTCGAAAGAAATTTGTGAGTTTTCAAAACGGCGGGTAAGTCGCAGCCCGGTATCAAAGTCATACTTGCGACTACGTATTCCTTCGAGTTCAGCAACAGTACCACTGTTATAAAAGTCGAGTCCGGTTTCATCAAATCCAGCTTGGATATTAGTACCAAGAATATCCAGATCCCAATCATACTTATTGATGATGCTATAACCGATAATAACCCCACCACTAAGCTGGCTGTGGTCAATATCTAAATAAAAACGTTGGTACGAAACAGCAAGGTTAATATCAAGCTCTAGACCGTCACTGTAAGAGTCCATGCCAACTAAATAAGAATCTTCTATATAATAACCCGCACCAGCACTCCAATCCCATGCAAAGCCAGCGGTCGGCTCTAAGGTATTATCGGCATAATAGCGATTACTGGCATTGCTAGGGTTGCTCCATAAACCGACACAGATCAATAATAACAGTAGTTTCTGTAGGGTGTGTTGGTTACGTTGCATCCATGATCCAAATAAATTAAGCCGTTATTAAATGTATTATATTGTCAAAGAGTGCCCTTGAACTGTAAAAAATTGTAGCCAGTCTTCATTATCTGAACATTGGCTCAATGTACTTTAATTTTATCGATCAAAATACTGCTTAAATAATAGTGCATCATCGGCGTTAGGGCGCTTACTTCAGTACGATTACAGGGACCTTGCAGTTTTGTTAAGCTGGTCATTTTTGAAATGGTTTTATAGCTAGGAATGCTGACCTCTTGAGTCGCCCTAGCAAGACGTGCTTGGTCGGTATTTTGTTGATGGATAAAGGTAGCTACCTCTAACTCATTACTAATAACTTGTTCTTCACTAAAGCTATAGGTAAGTGGCTCACGATGGAAACTTGCGCTATCAATTGATGATTTACCAAACCATACCACATCACCTGATGCACGATGGATCAGCCGCATGCTCACTTGGGCATTAATTGTCGCGCACTGTTGAATTGGATATAGCTGGGCAATATCATCAAATAAGGCATACGGTTTAACCGGCGGCTGAATTTGATATTTAGTATCTTCAATAAAGTTAAGTTCTAGTTGATGAATAGCAAGTGTGTAATCACTGTCGCCTTGCTCAATTACACGTAAATTCATGGTTGTTAATGCATCGGTAATTTGTTTAAACAAGGTGTCAGTGACACTTGCTTTGTCTGCAACAACTTGCACCGTTTGGTTTCGAGTAATTTTATGCGCTGGTAACTGCACTGATTTTACTTTAGGCGAGGCGTGCTCAGTTTCATAGGAAACTTGATAGCTTTGACTTCTTAATTGTGGCTTAAGTGGCATTTCTAAAGGTGCAGCAGGTGGCGGTGCAGTGACACAGGCTGTTGTAATAAAACTGAAAAGCACAACTGATAAATAACGAATAAACACTGTAAAATCCTTTAAAAACTCAATAATCACGATATTGTACGTTAGTCTTAGTAAAACTTCATGGTATTATGAAGCCACAAACGTCTTAATTTAGATTAAAATAATAAAATAATGAAGACCCTAGTACCGTTTATATATGCTTTTTTTTTACTCACCTCTTTAGTGTTATTTCAAACGCACGTTTATGCTCGTGACCAGCAATGGCAAGAACTTATCAGTGATTATAACCAACACCTTGAACATAAATTAAAAAGCAAAGGTATTCCAGGGGCTGCATTGTCGATAGTGAATGGCCCAGATGATAGCTATGTACAAGGCTTTGGGGTCACAAAAATGCATAAAGGGTTACCAGTCAATGCCCATACTCGATTTCGCTTAGCATCAGTATCAAAAACGTTTGCAGGTTCTCTTAGTGCAAAATTAGCTGTTGAAGGTAAGTTTTCTTTAGATGACCCTGTAAGTAAATTTATACCTGCTTTTGCACAGACTGGATATAAAAATCATTTAAAAGTTTTCCACTTACTAAGTCATTCCAGTGGTTTAGTCCCTAATGCGTATGACAACTTGGTTGAATCAAGAATGAGTTACCCAGATATAGTCGAAAAGTTGCTCAGTGTTAAGCCTATCTGTCAACCTGGGCAATGTTATGGTTATCAAAATGTGATGTTTAGCTTGATTGATGAAGTGATAAAAGCCAGTACACAAATGGATTACGCGCGGTGGCTTAATGAATTTATATTCTCACCTCTGGGTATGAATGATGCCAGTCTTGGCTATGCAGCCATGGTAATTGATGATAATTATGCCTATCCCCATGTACGAGGACGAAAACGTTGGCATACGGCAAGATTGAAAAAAAATTATTATAAGGTCCTGCCTGCCGCTGGCGTTAATGCCAGTGCCAGTGATATGGCTATTTGGTTAAAAGCACAGTTAGGTTATTACCCAACCGTCTTATCAAGCGATCAGTTAGCCAGCCAAACCAGGCCTTATACAGATACTAAAAAAGAGCTACGTCGTAGAGTATGGAAAAAACACCTAACAGAAGCCTATTATGGTTTAGGTTGGCGGGTCTATGATTATGACAATGAAACGCTCTATTATCACAGCGGTTGGGTGCAGGGTTACCGTAGCGATCTTGTGGTAATACCGCATTTAAATATTGGTTTTAGCCTGATCCTTAATGCCGAAACGGGTCTTATCAATGAATTAACCACAGAGTTTATTGACCGTGCATTGGCGTATAAACGTACACAGCAAGTCGCAGCGCATAGCGAGGAAAACAAATGAAATATGTTTTAGCGAGTTTAATATTGCTATTTGCTGTTAATTTGAGCGCGGCACCAGACACTGTTTTTTTATTTCGTCATAGTGAAAAGCTAACTGGGAAAGATCCCCACCTTTCTGATGCTGGTAAGCAACGGGCGCAGCAGTTAGTGAGCTTGCTTAGTAAAGTCCGGCCAAATGCAATCTTTAGTACTGACTATAATCGCACTATCGAGACTGCAACGCCTTTGGCTGAGTATTTTGCCATGCCCATTGAAACTTATGAACCAGGTGATTTAGCCAAGTTGAAACAAACAGTGCTCGCACAAAGTGGCGTCGTTGTTGTCGTGGGTCACAGTAATACCACAGCAAAATTAGCTGAATTAATAGCGCAAGTGACCGTTGAAAAAATGCCAGAAACTGAGTTTGACCGTTATTTTATCTTACAAAAAGTAGGGCAAGGCTATCAATTGAGTCGTTTAAAGATGAATTTTTGAGCACCACGATATATTTCTTTACAATTTATTGGCGTCCAGTAGTAGGCATAAAAAAACCAGCAACAGCTGGTTTTTTTGCAAACAGTAGAAATAATTAATTACGTGGTAATTGAATTTTCTTTTCTTCACTTTGACGATAAAGCACCAGCGTGTGGCCGATTGACTGTAATTTCTCAGCACCGGTTTCACGAATAATCGCTTCAAAAATTAGAGCTTTAGTTTCACGATCATCAGTAGGTACCTTTACTTTGATAAGTTCGTGAATTTCTAAAGCGCTTTGAATTTCAACTAATACACCTTCCGTTAAACCGTTAGAACCTAGTAGTACTACTGGCTTTAGAGAGTGTGCTTGACCTTTTAAAAACTGCTTTTGTTTGTTCGATAATTTCATGTTGTTACAAATTTTGCTGAATATGGCTTGAATTAAGGGTATTCTAACGCCATCTAGAGAATATTACTAATTAGTTGCGTGTTAATTTATGACGAATAAAAAACTTTCGGCCAGTTCACAGCGATGGTTGAAGGAACATTTTGATGATCCTTATGTTCACGAGGCACAAAAGAAAGGTTGGCGTTCTCGTGCGATTTTTAAACTCGACGAGATCCAAAATAAAGATAAATTACTACGCCCAGCCATGACTGTGGTTGATTTGGGAGCTGCACCGGGAAGCTGGTCACAGTATTTAGCAGAAAAAGTCGGCGATAAAGGACAAGTTATTGCTTGTGATATATTACCGATGGATTCACTGGCCGGCGTTGATTTTTTACAAGGAGATTTCCGAGAAGAAGCTGTTTTAGATGCGTTATTAAATCGCATTAATGGTAAAAATGTTGATGTGGTGCTCTCAGATATGGCACCCAATATGAGCGGTAATAGCTCAGTTGATCAAGCTGGCAGTATGTATTTAGTGGAATTAGCATTAGATATGTGTAGCCAGGTTTTAAAGAAAAATGGTGCATTTGTGGTTAAAGTATTCCAAGGTGAAGGCTTTGATGAATTCTTAAAAACAGTGCGTGATAGCTTTAAAACTGTAAAAATCCGTAAACCCGACGCCTCGCGTGCACGATCACGTGAAGTATATATAGTAGCGACAGGCTACAAACTGTAGTACAGTTGTCAGGCGTTTAGTTGAATTTAAATTAATTGGATACAAGAGGTTAACCCCTTGAGCGATATGGCGAAAAATCTAATACTCTGGCTGGTCATTGCAGTTGTGCTAATGTCAGTATTTCAGAGCTTTAATGGTGGCGATCAAACAGACCGTCAAACAAGTTACAGTCAATTTGTAAAAGATGCCCGCAGTGGCGCTTTACAAGAAGTGGCAATAGAAAGCACCAGTGGCACAATTACTGGTACTAAAACCAATGGCGAACGTTTTCAAACGATCATGCCTATTTATGATAAAGACATTCTTAATGACTTATTAAAAAGTGATGTGAATGTCAAAGGTGTGAAGCCTGAAGAGCAATCGTTCTTAGCAAGCATCTTAATATCATGGTTCCCAATGTTATTACTGATTGGGGTATGGATTTTCTTCATGCGTCAAATGCAAGGCGGCGGTGGCAAAGGTGCTATGTCGTTTGGTAAAAGTAAAGCACGCTTAATGGGTGAAGATCAGATTAAAACCACGTTTGCCGATGTTGCCGGTTGTGATGAAGCCAAAGAAGATGTTACAGAGTTGGTGGATTTCTTACGTGACCCATCTAAGTTCCAAAAACTCGGTGGTAGTATTCCTAAGGGCGTACTGATGGTAGGTCCTCCAGGTACTGGTAAAACTTTGCTGGCTAAAGCTGTTGCAGGTGAAGCGAAAGTACCGTTCTTTACGATTTCAGGTTCAGACTTTGTTGAGATGTTTGTCGGTGTAGGTGCATCGCGTGTTCGGGATATGTTCGAACAAGCGAAAAAAGCAGCGCCGTGTATTATCTTTATCGATGAAATTGATGCCGTAGGTCGTAAACGTGGCGCAGGCATGGGGGGTGGTCACGATGAGCGTGAGCAAACACTTAACCAAATGCTAGTAGAGATGGATGGCTTTGAAGGTAACGAAGGGATTATCGTTATTGCCGCGACTAACCGTCCAGACGTACTTGACCCTGCGCTACTTCGTCCGGGTCGTTTTGACCGTCAAGTTGTGGTTGGTTTACCCGATATTCGTGGTCGTGAGCAAATCCTTAAAGTGCACATGCGTAAAGTACCATTAGGTGACAACGTTGAAGCATCAGTTATTGCGCGTGGTACACCTGGTTTCTCTGGAGCTGATTTAGCGAACTTAGTAAATGAAGCCGCTTTATACGCAGCTCGTGGTAATAAACGTGTTGTGAGCATGGCTGAATTTGATGCCGCTAAAGATAAAATCATGATGGGCGCAGAGCGCAAGACCATGGTGATGAGCGAGAAAGAAAAAGAGATGACGGCTTATCACGAAGCCGGTCACGCGATTGTTGGTCGCATCGTACCTGAGCATGATCCTGTTTATAAAGTATCAATTATTCCACGCGGTCGTGCCCTTGGTGTAACTATGTACTTACCTGAACAAGACCGTGTTAGCCACTCTAAAGAGCTACTGGAATCAATGATTTCAAGTTTATACGGTGGTCGTATCGCGGAAGCACTTATTTACGGTGAAGATAAAGTCACTACAGGTGCCAGTAACGATATCGAGCGAGCAACAGATATTGCCCGTAAAATGGTAACTCAGTGGGGTCTAAGTGAGAAACTAGGGCCGTTAATGTACACTGAAGACCAAAATGAGATGTACATGGGTGGCGGCGGTGGCCGTGCTATGAGCATGTCAGATGAAACGGCTAAAGTAATTGATGCGGAAGTTCGTTTGTTATCAGATCGTAACTACCAACGTGCTGAGCAAATCTTAAAAGATCATATTGATATTTTGCATTCAATGAAAGATGCATTAATGAAATATGAAACGATTGATGCAAAGCAAATTGATGACTTAATGGCGCGTCAGCCAGTACGTGAACCGCGTGATGCACATGACCGTCATGATAAAACAGACAAAAAACCAGCAGCTGCTGAGACAAAAGCAGAGCCAATGGTTGAAAAAGACGACAAATCAGCTGAAAAAGATGAAACAAATCTTGATGACAAAGCTGAATAACAGTTAAAATAGCAATACTAAAAGCCCCGATTGTCGGGGCTTTTTTGTAGTTTTGAATTAAACTATTAATATCAATGCAACGGATGTATTGAAGGTGATAGATGGCCACAGTTGATTTACCTAGAGGTCGCATTTTACACCTCAACACCCCAGTGATAATGGGGATCCTGAATGTCACGCCTGATTCTTTCTCAGATGGTGGGCGTTATTATCAAACAGACAACGCTGTCATAAAAGCCCAAGCCTTATTAGCAGACGGCGCTACCATACTCGATATTGGTGGTGAATCGACACGTCCAGGCGCACCTGATGTTAGCCTTGAAGATGAATTAGCCAGAGTAATCCCCGCCATCGAGGCAATTCGTGCCCACAGCGATAGTGCCGTAAATGATTGCATCATTTCGATTGATACCAGTAAAAGTGAAGTGATGCGCCAAGCTATTTTAGCTGGTGTCGATATTGTTAATGATGTGCGAGCTTTACAGGAGCCTAACGCATTGGCCACGGTCGCACAGTATCCAGACGTTGCAGTGTGCTTAATGCACATGCAGGGTCAGCCCCGTAGTATGCAAACCTCACCTCATTATGATGATTTATTCAGTGATATAAATGATTTTTTTGCACAGCGGATCAATGCCTGTGAAACAGCGGGGATTCAGCGTCAGCGACTTATTCTAGACCCCGGATTTGGCTTTGGTAAAACACTCAGTCACAACTACCAATTACTGGCGCGGTTTAATGAATTTAACCACTTTGGTTTACCTGTTTTAGCAGGACTCTCGCGCAAGTCAATGCTTGGCACCTTATTAAACAGACAAACAAACGAGCGCCTTGCTGGCAGTTTAGCAGGGGCATTAATTGCAGCGCAAAATGGCGCAAAAATTATTCGTGTACATGATGTAAAAGAAACCGCAGATGTGCTTGGCGTATGGCAAGCTTGCGAACAAGGAATTTAAAAAATGAAAGAAAGAAAGTATTTTGGCACCGATGGTGTACGTGGCATGGTGGGTGAATACCCAATTACCCCTGAATTTGCACTTAAATTAGGTTGGGCTGCAGGCAAGGTACTATCAAAAAATGGCACTAAGAAAGTCATTATTGGTAAAGATACTCGCATTTCTGGTTATATGTTAGAAACATCCCTTGAAGCGGGTTTGATTGCCGCAGGTATTGATGTGGTATTACTTGGCCCGATGCCAACACCAGCCGTTGCGTATTTAACGCAGACGTTTCGTGCCGAAGCTGGGATTGTGATCAGTGCATCTCATAACCCATATCACGACAATGGCATTAAGTTTTTTTGTGGCCGAGGTTTAAAGTTAGCTGATGAAGTAGAGCTACAAATTGAAGCGATGCTTGATGAACCAATGACCTGTGTAGCATCTGATAAGCTAGGTAAAGCCCGTCGTTTAGAAAGCGCGGATGGTCGTTATATCGAGTTTTGTAAAAGCCAATTCCCACAAGGTTTGTCGTTAGAAGGCTTAAAAATTGTTTTAGATTGTGCCAACGGCGCAACCTATCATATTGCGCCATCAGTAATGCGTGAGCTTGGCGCTGAGATAATTTGCCATGCTTGCGAGCCAAATGGTGTAAATATCAACCTAGAATGTGGTGCTACCCATGTTGATGCATTAAAACGCAAAGTATTAGAACATAATGCTGATGTCGGCATTGCCTATGATGGCGATGGCGACCGGGTGATGATGGTTGATCACAATGGCCGTGTATTTGATGGTGATGATATTGTTTACATTATTGCCTGCCAAGCTGCCAATGATGATATGTTAGGTGGTGGGGTTGTGGGCACTGTGATGTCTAATATGGGTCTTGAAAACGCGCTTAAAGCCAAAGGTATCGAGTTTGCTCGCAGTAAAGTGGGCGATCGTTATGTGATGGAATTACTACAAGAAAAAGGCTGGAAAATCGGCGGCGAAAGTTCAGGCCATGTCTTGAATCTGGATTTGATCAGCACCGGTGATGGCATCATTTCAAGTCTGCAAGTACTGGCTGCTATGGTGGCGCAAAATCGTACGCTTAAAGATTTAGGTGCAGGCTTTGTTAAATACCCAATGAAGATGATTAATGTGCGCTACAAAGCGGGCACTGATCCAACGCAAGCGCCAGAAGTTATTGCTGCAGTTGCTGATGTTGAAAAACAACTAGCAGGAAAAGGCCGTGTGTTATTACGTAAATCGGGTACTGAACCGGTTGTGCGTGTCATGGTCGAAGCCGAAGAAGAGAAAGTGGTGCTTGATAGTGCGCAAAAAATTGCCGCAGTTGTTGAATCTATGAGCAAACAAACTGATTAAGAACAATAACCTCTTGTAACTTTGGGCGAGTCGAGTTACTATCTCGCCCGCTTTCTAATGTGGAGTGGAAAAATGGTAATACGCAAGCCAATGGTCGCAGGCAATTGGAAAATGAACGGCTCAAAACAGTTAGTTCAGCAATTATCTGACGCAATCAACAACGTAAAATCAGCAGAGATAGACGTTGTGGTGTTTCCACCTTACCCATTGTTATCTATGCTAAGTGCAACCGGTGTAACAACCGGGGCACAAACGGTTTCTGAACACGAAGCTGGTGCATTTACTGGTGAAGTTGATGCGCAATTAATTAAAGATTTAGGTGGCGAATATACCTTAGTTGGCCATTCTGAACGCCGTAGTATTTATGGCGAAAGCAATGACACCGTTGCAGCTAAGTTTGCTCGTGCCCAACAAGTGGGTTTAACACCTATCTTATGTGTTGGTGAAAGCGAACAACAACGCGAACAAGGTCAAACTGAATTAGTGGTTGCTGCACAAATTGATGCAGTAATTGATAAATTAGGTCTAGCAGCACTGAAAGATTCTGTGATAGCATACGAGCCCGTTTGGGCCATTGGCACAGGTAAGACTGCATCGCCTGAACAAGCACAACATGTGCACAAATTTATCCGTGATAAAATTGCTGCTATTAGTAGTGATTTAGCACAAGGGCTGACCATTCTGTATGGTGGCAGCGTAAATGAAAAAAATAGCGAATTATTATTTGCACAACCAGATATAGACGGCGGCCTGATTGGTGGCGCTAGTCTAAAAGCAGATTTATTTACTGCAATCTGTGAAAGTGCAAAAGGGACCGTATAAGATGTACGAAATTTTATTAGTAGTTTATTTAGTTGTCGCTTTAGCGCTTGTTGGTATGGTTTTAATTCAACAAGGCAAAGGCGCAGATATGGGTTCATCATTTGGTGCTGGCGCTTCTGGAACTGTTTTTGGTTCATCAGGCGCAGGTAACTTTATGACTAAAACAACCACAATCTTAGCCAGTGTTTTCTTTGTGCTAAGTATTGTACTAGGTAACTTAACCGCAGGTCAGATCAAAAAGACTGACGAGTGGGAAAACCTAGAAGCAGCACCAGCAGTTGAAACAACGGCTCCTGCAGCTGACGATGTTCCAGTAACATCAACGAAAGAGAAATCTGACGTACCAAATTAATACTTGTAACAAGTATCGTTAAACGATTTATTCTCCTCAAATAAATCACTATGTTTAACAGCTAAAGCGAAAGCTTTAACAATGCGGTTGTGGTGGAATTGGTAGACACGCTACCTTGAGGGGGTAGTGCTTTCGGGCGTGGGGGTTCAAGTCCCCCCAACCGCACCATCTTAGAAAAGCCAGTAACATCACTGTTACTGGCTTTTTGCTTTTTGTTGTATGTCGTGAGCAGAGATTTTCACCTCGGTTAGCTCCTCCTGTTTATTAAAATTAGTATCTCTTCAAGTATAGCGCTGTAGCGCACAGACGAAAAACTAGGGTTAGTCCAAGTTATCAATAACTATTACGTTCTTTGATATATGGATTTATCCATTGGAGGTCTGAGTGACTGCAACGTGCACCTCACCGGTTGTAAGCAACCATTTATTAAACTATTTACCTAGACTCGAATACCAATGGTTTGTTGAACATTGCACGCCAGTCGCACTGTTGTTCGGCGAAACACTGAATATTGCTGACGAAACGATAAAATATGTTTATTTTCCAGTAACGGGCTTTATTTCATTACTTATCGAGGTTGTCGAAAAACAGCCTGTTGCGATGGGGTTAATTGGTAATGAGGGCATGCTAGGTGCCACGCTTGCGCTTGAAAACTCAAACGCTGCTATGAAGTCGATTGTCCAAAGTTCAGGGCGTGCGCTGCGCATGGACGCCGCAATATTTAATCACCGGTTAGAAAGCAATCCGCTGGTTAGAAAATTAATACTCAATTATCTCTACGTGGTGATGCAACAACTCGCGCAAGCGGGCGCATGCAATAACGCTCATGAAGTGAAGCAACGCCTCGCTCGATGGCTATTAATGACACAAGATCGTACTCATTCAGAGCATCTGCAGTTAACACATCAGTTGTTAGCGAACATGCTGGGTGTGCGGCGCAGCGCAGTAACGATTGCGGCAGGTTATTTACAACAGCAGGGAATTATAAGTTATAACCGCGGACAGATTAAGATCTTGTCCAGAGCTGGCCTCGAGCAATCATCCTGTCAATGCTATTTTGCAGCGGTGAATAGTTACCAACAAACATTAGCCATTTATAAATAGCAGACAATGCTCTGCGCTATATCGCAACAGATAGTGACTATGTGCGCTGTCGTACCGAATCATAAAAACTTTCCAGTTACATTATCCTGAATCAAACGCAAAAAGTATGGCTCTGGAAATTAAGCTGTTCACAAGCATGAGCTCATTTTAAAAATAGTACTCTCAATTAGCGATCGCCAATCAGCAGAGAATTAGGGACAACTATGTCAAATATCATTTCTGCATTTTTTTGCTCTCAATTTGCAAAACCACCGTGGAATAGTGTTCAGCCTGTTCGCGAAGAACTGTTTGGAGTTGAGCGATTAGTGCAGCATGCAATCAGTTTGGCTAAAGCACAAGCAGTGTCAAAATCAACTGCCAGAGTTGTGTCATTACAGGTTCGTCTCAAACAAAATGCATCAGTATTGTTGGCAGCCTATCATGCTAACGCCAAAGCATAGGCTGCAGGGCATAGTGTTGTACCGGCGGCTGAATGGCTACTGGATAATTATCATTTAATTGAGCAACAAATTCGTGAAGTCAGAGATGATCTGCCGGATGGCTTTTATCGCCAATTACCAAAGTTAGCCAGTGGCCCTTTTGCGGGATATCCACGAGTTTTTGGTTTGGCGTGGGCGTACGTTGCTCACACGGATAGTCATTTTGACGAGCAGAGCCTTTGTAAGTTTATTAAAGCCTATCAAACCATCAATATTCTCACTATCGGCGAACTATGGGCCGTCGCGATTACCTTACGCATAGTGTTAATTGAAAATTTACGCCGACTTGTTGACCAAATTTCTGTTGGTCGCAGCGACCGTGATGATGCGGATCAGCTCACTGACCGTCTGATGATGTCAGGCAGCGCTGATACCGTTTTATTAGCTGAGATGCAAGCGCGTTCATCAGCCCCTTTATCGGAAGTGTTTGCAGCACAACTTGCGAAACGATTACGGGATCAAGATCCACATATCACTCCTGCGCTGAAATGGTTAGAACAAAAACTAAATGAACAAGGTCTTTGCGTTGATGATGTAGTTCAACATTCGCAGCAACGCGAAGGTGCGTCCAATGTGACTGTTCGTAATATCATAACCAGTATGCGGTTGATCACCGATATGGACTGGACTGATCTTTTTGAAAAGGTCAGTCTCGTTGATGAAAAATTGCGTTGTGCAAGTGCGTTTGGTGACATGGATGCGGTTACTCGTAATCTATATCGCAATGCCATTGAACAACTAGCGCGAGGCTCAAAACTTTCTGAAGTTAAGGTGGCTAAGCTGGCACTGCAGGCGGGCAGAGATGCAAAGAAAAATACCGACAACCAGCAAGAAGCCGAGCGCCTTGGCGATCCTGGTTATTACTTAATAGACAAAGGCAGAGCACAGTTTGAACAATCACTAAAATTTCGGCCTAATTTAAGGCTTTGGCTGAGCCGATTGCATATCAAAATCGGCTTAGTAGGTTATGCCGCATCAATTGTACTCTTGGCACTTGGGTTAGTGATTGGGTCTATTTCTTTATTTGGTTTTCGCCAATTGCCGCTCGATTTATTTTTAGTATTAATAATTATCGGGTTTTTACCCGCCACCGAAATTTCAACCGCTATTATTAATCGTTCGGTCACTTGGCGGCTGAGAAACGGCACGTTACCTGGGCTTGAATTTAAAACCGGTGTGCCAACGTCATTACGTACTTTGGTCGCGGTGCCAACATTATTGACTAATTCAAGCGATCTTTGTCAACAAGTAGAGCGTTTACAAGTGCACTATTTAGGTGGGGTCGATGGCGATTTAATATTTGCATTATTAGTTGATGGTTTAGATGCCGATCAACAAGTGCTAGCAAGTGATAATCAAATGCTGACAATAGTGGCAGCACAAATAGACCATCTAAATCATCTTTACCCATCTGGTCCTGCGGGTAAGCGGTTTTTACTATTGTATCGGGGGAGGCAATTTAACCCCAGTGAAAATAAATGGATGGGGTGGGAGCGTAACGTGGCAAATTACATGAATTGAACCGTTTGCTGCGAGGAGCCACTGATACTAGTTTTATCCCCTTGACTGGCAGAACATTAGAGGTCCCAGAGAATGTTCGCTATGTGATCACCCTTGATGCAGATACGCGGTTACCGCGTGATACTACCTTACGGCTTATTAGCCGGATGGGGCACCCACTTAACCGTCCTCGCTTTAATGTTAAGACACAGCGGATTGAAGCCGGTTATGGCATTATTCAACCTCGTGTCACGCCTTCATTGCCTATTGGTGCAGAGGGGTCTTTTTATCAGCGCGTTATTTCCAGTCCGGGCGGGATGGATCCTTACGCTGCGGCAAATTCAGATGTTTATCAAGACTTGTTTGGCGAAGGCTCTTATACCGGAAAAGGCATTTACGACATTGATGCATTTGAAGCAGCCCTTGCAGGGCGAGTAACAGAAAATGTCATGCTAAGCCATGATTTATTTGAAGGTATATTTGCGCGTGCGGCGCTGGTGTCGGATGTTGAGGTTGTTGAAGAGTTTCCAGCTCGTTACGATGTATTAGAAAAACGGCAACACCGCTGGACTCGAGGAGACTGGCAGCTATTACCTTGGATATTCGGTAAATTTTCTGGCGCAGATGCCGTGTCCTGGGTTGGTCGATGGAAATTATTGGACAACCTAAGACGCTCTTTAATTGCACCCATCACCTTTTTGGCATTGCTGTTATGTTGGCTATTGCCATTACCATTAGCAGCAATAAGTACGGTTTTATTATTAGCGACCATCGCCATTCCAGTATTTACTCCCTGTTTATTTTCACTTATTCCACCAAGGCCTAGTGTCGAATTTCGTCATCATATTCGCATGTGGTTTGGGGATTTGCGTCTGGCATCGGCGCAAGTGTTTTTTAAAGTGGTATTTTTACCTGATCAAAGTTGGCGAGCCATGGATGCCATCGGGCGAACATTGATTCGCTTATTTGTCACTCGTAGTCATCTCTTAGAATGGACCAGCTCGGCACAATCCAATGGTGATCCGCGGCTGAATATCCTCGGCTTTTATAAAACAATGTACCAAGGCACACTCGTTAGCCAGCTAGTATGCTTTGCGATATTGATCAATATGCCAGCGACTTGGCCGCTCGTGTTGCCATTTTTATTGCTGTGGCTAACAGCTCCTCTATTAGCTTATTACAGTAGTCGTCCTATCACGACAGGCAACCTTGACAACGTAGCACCATATGCTGATGTGCTTCGATTGACCGCTCGTCGAACATGGCGTTATTTTGAAACCTTTGTGACTGATGAAGACAATATGTTGCCGCCAGACAATTTTCAACAACAGCCAGAACCAGTGATCGCGCATCGTACCTCACCCACTAATATTGGACTGTATTTATTGTCAGCCGTTGCTGCGCGAGATTTTGGTTGGATAGGGTTGTACGCTGTTGTTAATCGTTTAGAAGCAACCTTTGCCACCCTTGATAAGTTAGCTAAGTGCAAAGGGCATTTTTATAATTGGTACGCCACCCAAAACTTAGCAACGTTAAATCCAGCGTACGTTTCCTCAGTAGACAGTGGTAACTTTGCCGGCCACTTGATCACTTTGGCGAACGCTTTAGATGAATGGCAACAGATGCCCACTGATCATCATTGCAACACGGGGATGCAAGATAACCTCAGTTTGCTGAGTGAGGCCATTACAACGAATACTTTAATTGACTCACAAGATACCCAACTACTGAATGCTACTGTGGCTGAAATAACCATGCTGATTGATACTGCGGCTACGATAGAGCATATCACCCCTAGCATAATTAAATTAGTTAACCGCGCCATGGAGCTACCAGTATTTGGGTTAACTACGGATGCGACCTGTGATGAAATTAGGTTTTGGCTTAAAGCTATAGCGACCTTGGCTGGCGAGCAATTACAAGATCATCAATTGAACATTTATTCGCCTCAAGCAGATGTTAACTTAATACACCAATTGAAAAAGTTAGCAAAAACAGCGCGAGAGATGGCTAACGGGATGAACTTTGCTTTTTTAATTAATCAAGAAAGAAAGTTGCTATCGATTGGTTATTCGCAGTCTGACAATAGTCTTGATGCTAACTGTTATGATTTACTGGCATCCGAAGCGAGGTTGGCCAGCTTGTTTGCTATTGCCAAAGGCGATGTGGCGACTAAACATTGGTTTCATTTAGGGCGCACCGCAACGCCGTTAGGTAAAGGTTCAGCACTGATCTCTTGGTCAGGCTCGATGTTTGAATACCTCATGCCGTCTTTGATCATGCGCGCGCCAGTAGGGAGTTTACTTGAACAAACCAACCGTTTAGTGGTTGCACGCCAACAAAGTTACGCTAAGCAACTGGGGATCCCTTGGGGGATCTCTGAGTCAGGTTTTAATGCCCGAGACATTGAATTTACCTATCAATATTCTAACTTTGGCGTGCCAGGTTTGGGCTTAAAGCGAGGGCTGTCAGAAAACCGGGTAATTGCCCCCTATGCGACAGGCCTGGCAAGTATGATTGATCCCGCTGCTGCTGTAGAAAACTATCAACGGTTACGTAGTATTGGAGCATGCGGGCGTTATGGTTTCTTTGAAGCGTTAGATTTTACTCCTTCACGTGTGCAGTCGGGCAGCAACGTTGCCATTGTTCGCAGTTTTATGGCGCATCATCAGGGCATGACCATTGTCGCTATTTTAAATTGTTTACGCGATGGTTTAATGCGTTCGCGTTTTCATCGAGAGCCATGTATCCAAGCCTGTGAGTTACTATTGCAAGAAAGAATGCCCAGAGATGTTGCAATAGGGCATCCTCGCGCTGAAGAAGTCAGGGAATCTGCCAGTGTGAATGCCAGTGAAGCGAATACAGTTAGGCACATAAAGGTTGCAATGGATGTTGAGCCGACCACGCATCTATTATCAAACGGACGCTATACCGTCATGTTAACGGCAACTGGCACAGGTTATAGCCGCTGGGGGAATTTTGCGATTACGCGATGGCATAGCGATCCGAGCTGTGACAACAGTGGTTCATTTATTCTGCTGCGTGATGTTGAAACCGCTAAGTCTTGGTCAAGTACTGCGCAACCCTTTACGAGCTCTGGTGGTGAGTTTACGCCATGTGTTTTTAGCGAAGATCACGCAAGGTTTATGAAAATAGACGGAAACTTAACCACCACAATGGATGTGTTAGTGTCGGGGGAAGATGATGGTGAAGTGAGAAAAATAGCAATAAGCAATCAAGGTCATTTCAGTCATGAAATAGAGCTCACCTCATTTGCAGAATTAGTACTTGCAACAGCAGCGAATGATAATGCCCATCCCGCCTTTGCGAAGATGTTTGTGCAGACCGAGTTTAATCAAGAATATAAAGCGATTATCGCGACGCGGCGCAAACGCTCTGCCGATGACGCTGATATTTGGCTTGGCCATTTTGCAATTATAGAGGGGGAGATAACGGCAGAGCCACAATATGAAACCAGCCGTGCTGAATTTATCGGGCGGGGTAATAACTTAGTCAATGCACAAGCCATGACTCTAACCTCATGCTCCTCGAGTAAGAAGCTATCAAATACGGTGGGGTGTGTACTGGATCCCATATTGTCCTTACGATATCGTATTAAAGTGCCTGCGCAAGGAGCCGTGAACATCGCATTTTGGACCGTGGTGGCACCGTCCAAAGAAAAACTAATAGCGATGATAGACAGGCACCACGATGCGAATGCTTATGATAGAGCAAAAACGCTGGCCTGGACTCAAGCGCAAGTACAGCTTCGTCACTTAGGTAGCGAATATACCGAGGTGGCAGATTTTCAACGTTTAGCCGCGCCAATTTTATATGCAGATCCGCGCTTTAAAGCGTCATCAGCGGATATCATCAAAGGCATTAAGTGTCAGTCTGAACTGTGGGCACAGTCAATTTCTGGTGATCTCCCCATCGTGTTGTTATTAATTGATGATATTGAAGATATCGCAAAGGTTAAGCAGCTTTTACGGGCCCATGAATACTGGCGAATGAAGTGCTTAGCGGTCGATCTGGTGATCATTAATGAACACCCATCGGGTTACATGCAAGACTTACATAATGCAATTGAGACGGCTGTGCGAAGTAGCCAATCTCGGCCATCTTTTAATCATGATTATTTGGCAGAGCAGAGCATTGGAGCCGTGCATGTATTTCGTGCTGACATGATAAACAGCGGGACTCGCGATATGCTGCATGCTATTGCCCGAGTGGTTTTAGTCGCCCGCCATGGCTTTATTAATAAGCAGTTTTTTTTGCGTACGGCAAAAACGCGCAAGCATGCGTTAACTAGCATGCTAAATCAGCAACCACGGACGTTAAACGCGAATACACCATTGCCAAAAGCGCACTTACCAGAGCTGGAATTTTTTAACGGTTTAGGCGGCTTTGCTGATAATGGGCGTGAATATGTCATTCGTTTGCACAATGGTGAATGTACCCCGGCACCTTGGCTCAATGTTATTGCTAACCCGCGTTTTGGTTTTCATGTTTCGGCTGAAGGCAGTGGCTATACGTGGTCAGAAAACAGCCGAGAAAACCAACTGACCACCTGGTCAAATGATGCCGTGTCAGATCCCATTGGTGAGATTGCTTATGTATGCGATAAAGACAGCGGCGAAATTTATACTGCAACGGCTCAGCCCTTACAGGACAAGGGCAGTTATATAATACATCACGGTTTTGGCTTCAGCCGGTTTAAGCATCAGGTTAGCGGACTATCATTAGATTTATTGCATTATGTGCCACTGGACGATGCAATTAAAATCTCTCGATTAACCATACACAATGAGTCAGGTCGAAAACGTCGGCTGTCAGTAACAGCTTATGTGGAATGGGTCCTTGGCACATCGCGAAGTACCGCTGACTGTTTTATTACCAGCTCGTTGGATACAAACAGCAATACAATTTTATTGCATAATCGGTGGGGAATGGCATTTCCAGAACGAGTTGCTTTTGTTGATATGGCAGGTGCACAAACTGCGTGGACAACCGATAGAAGCGAATTTCTTGGTCGCAATGGCAGCAAGGCTGCGCCAAGGGCTTTAAGTCAGCAGGTATCTTTATCTGGCACTGTTGGGGGAGGTTATGATCATTGCAGCGCTTTACAAACTGATATTGAGCTTGCTGATGGTGAAAGCCGTGAAGTTATCATGTTTATTGGCCAAGGCGACTGTGAGCAACATGCCTTAGAATTGGTTAGCAATTACCGACAAAGAGATCTGGATGAGGTGTTTGCCGGTGTACAAAACCATTGGCACACCCTATTAAATAAGGTGCAGGTAAAAACCCCGGATCGCGCTATGGATATTATGCTCAACGGCTGGCTGATGTATCAAACTATAGCGTGTCGAATATGGGCGAGATCTTCTTTTTATCAAGCCAGTGGCGCTTATGGATTTCGTGACCAACTGCAAGATGGTATGGCCATCACCTTAAGCCAGCCTGCAATAACCAGAGCGCATATTTTACGTGCCGCGGGTAGGCAGTTTGTTGAAGGTGATGTACAACATTGGTGGTTGCCGCATTCCGGACAAGGGGTACGAACTCATATCTCAGATGATCGTGTTTGGTTAGCACTGGCAACCGCAAACTATATAAAAGTAACGGGTGATAAAGCGATATTAACGCAACCTATCCCATTTTTAGAGGGCAAGCCGCTTGGCAAAGAGCAGCATGATGCCTACTTTAAACCGAACGTTAGCGAAGAGTCTGCCAGTCTATTTGAACATTGTGCTCGCGCACTGGATCAAAGTATTCAGTTAACGGGTGAGCATGGCCTGCCATTGATGGGAACTGGCGACTGGAACGATGGCATGAACTTAGTCGGAGCGGCTGGCAAGGGCGAGAGTGTATGGCTTGGCTGGCTGTTGATCCGTGCTATAGACTTATTTGCCGTTTATGCGCTCGAACAAGAAACTGAAGCGGATCGACTACGAGGCAAGCATTGGCAAGAACATGCTGAAAAAGTGCGTATTTGTATTGATGAACAAGCATGGGATGGACAATGGTATCGTCGAGCAACATTTGATGATGGTACTTGGCTTGGTTCAAAAAGTAATGATGAATGTCAAATCGACTCTATTGCTCAATCTTGGGCGGTATTAGCAAAGGGGACAGATCAACACAAAGTCATTACAGCCATGTCTGCCGTTGAAACTCATCTTATCAAGCAGCAAGAACGGTTGGCCTTGTTATTTACCCCGCCTTTTGATCAAACCACTCATAATCCTGGATATATTAAAGGTTACCCGCCCGGTTTAAGAGAGAATGGTGGTCAATACAGTCATGCTGCTATGTGGTTTATTTTAGCATTAGCTAAACAGGGCGAAGGTAAAAAAGCCGTGGATTTATTTGCCATGGTCAATCCGATTAATCACGCCAGTGATGGTGAAAAAGTACAACGCTATAAAGTTGAACCTTATGCCGTAGCCGCTGATATCTATTCAATTTCACCTTATGTTGGCAGAGGTGGCTGGACTTGGTATACCGGTGCTGCTGGTTGGATGTATCAGGCGGGGTTAGAAGGTATTTTAGGTATTCGTCGTGAGGGTAAAAATTTAATTATTCAACCCTGTATACCTGAGCATTGGCCTGAATTTAACGTTGCAATAAAAATCGCGAATAGCCACTTTGATATAACAGTAAATAATCAAGTACCGCTTGCGAATAATCTATTGCATGCAGAGCTTAATGGCACTTTATTAGCTAACCAAGGCTCATTGGTGAGTGTGGAGCTCAAAGACGGCTATCATCGTTTGACGATATCGGCGAGCGTCAAGTAAAAAAACATTTTTATTGATATTATGTTGCTGCGCAGCGTAAATAATAAAGTAATGCATCAGAAAAAATCACGAGGGCATGATGGCTACCAAATTTTTAAACAAGCTTAATCCATTGAAATAATAGTACAAACTCTAATGTAAAAATTAGAAAACCATAAATAACCAGACAATGAGCAAAATTCAATAATTTGTCTTGGCAAAGCACTGAATAGCGCGCAAGATGTATATTCACTTTTCGCTAACATAACGGCATAACGATTTCGTTATATTTATTGAAGTTAGGCGCTAAAAATGACGTGCAAATCATTTTCCACACATATCAGTTATGTAGGCAACTAAGCCGTTAACATAATGGCCGATAGACTAATTAATATACTTTATAATCTATATTAATCAGGCTTTCGGGCGAGTTCACGACACATAAAATTACCCGCAAATTATAATCGTTAATCTAGATCAATAAAGATAAAGAGATGATAGAACATAATAACGTGGTAGCAATCATGCAATGCCTACTGCATTGAGTGTTTACTGCTTAAAGAGCGTCTATAATAAAGTGCTCAAGGAATAATATGAATAGTCCAAACGCTAACAAGTTATTAAACTTCTTCCCTTTAGCAGCTAAAAATAAAATATTTCCTCAACTTAAACTCGTCATGTTGCCTTTGGGGAAGGTGATATATGAGTCTGGACAAAATCTTACTTGCGTGTATTTTCCGATAGACTGTATTGTTTCACTGCTTTATGTCACTGAAAATGGCTCATCAGCTGAAATATCGGTTGTCGGAAATGAAGGGTTAGTGGGAATTGCTGTTTTTATGGGCGGGGAAAGTACGCCTAAAAGGGCGGTTGTGCAAAGTGCAGGGTACGCGTATTGCTTATCTGCGCCCATATTACGTAGCGAGTTTAATAATGATGTCACAATTCGCATGTTGCTATTACGGTACATCCAAGCATTAATTGCGCAAATGGCACAAACTGCGGTTTGCAATCGCCACCACTCTATTGATCAACAACTGTGCCGGTGGTTATTACTCTCTCTCGATCGGCTGAGAACCAATAACTTAACGATGACTCAAGAGTTGATTGCAAATATGTTAGGCGTGAGAAGAGAAGGCGTCACTGAAGCTGCGGGTAAACTACAAAAGTTAGGCGTGATCACTTATAAACGTGGTCATATAACGGTGACAGATAGGCGCAAACTTGAGACGCTGTGTTGTGAATGTTACGCAGTGGTTAAAAAGGAAACGGACCGATTAGGAGGAATTCCAAGCATGGTATAATTTTTAATATACATGTTTAGTACCTATTAACCGCACTTGATACAAATTTCAGTATGTAAAGTGCTCTAGCGTACAGATAGTTAAGTGAGCTCACCTTAAACTCATCTTGTTAGCCTTTTACAATCACGTAATAGGCCAGATGGTAGAGGTCATTATGAAAATTGCAAATACTCAGAAACAGTCTGTAACACAAATGCCAAGTGAACAAAAAGCCGCTGCTGTAGAGACCATTTACAGCGGGCAAAAACCACAATTTCAACAATCCGCTAATCAGCCCAAAAAGACATTAGCAGAGCACCGTAAACACCCAGACGCCAGCGATCTATAAACGGCATTACCGCAGCAAGTACACTAACCGTCGACTCTAACGCTTACGTTTTTACACCGAGTTATTAAGAGATTAAGACAACTATAATGCAGAGGTAACTATGAAAAAATTAGCGCATACTCTCAAGCCGAGTGATAAAAAGTCAGCTAAAGCTAAAGCTAGAGCCGCTAAAAAAAATTTACCAGATATCATTTACCTAGGTCAGCAAATACTAAAAAGCTAAAAACCATCGCTTAATAAATAGCGACGGTTTGAATTCTAGCTGCCATTTTTAACCATATTCGCCAACCACTAATTTACGCGGTAATAAAGCGAGCATGACGTTCACTTTACTACCGTTATGTTCAAGGAGTCACAATGCTAGCTGCGAATATGCAGATCCTTACTATTAATGCGGGTTCATCGAGTATCAAATTTGCTGTATTTACTCCCGCGGGTTTAGCAACGCCATTGTTAAGTGGCAAAATTGAGCGCATTGGTATGGCAGGGACTTTATTAACCTTTGTTGATAAGCAGCATAATCTGGATGGCCGCTTTCAACCTGATTGTGGTGATCATCAAGGTGCCGCCGAGTTTTTAATCAATTGGTTGCAACAACACATTGGTTTTGAAAAAATAACGGCCGTTGGCCATCGATTGGTTCATGGCTGGCAACATACAAAGCCGGAGCTTATCACGCCTGCACTGTTGGCTGATCTTCGGCATATTATTCCTTATGCACCAGAGCATTTACCGAACGAAATCTTGCTGATTGACACTCTGCAGCAACAATTTCCTAAACTACCGCAGGTCGCTTGCTTTGATACCGCCTTTCACCATTCATTACCACGAGTAGCAAAGTTGCTGCCAATTCCGCGTCGGTTTGATGCATTAGGTATTCAGCGTTATGGCTTTCATGGTATCTCCTATACATATTTAATGACCGCATTGGCTGATCGCTACCAAAACACCCCATTGCCGCAGCGAATTATTCTCGCCCATTTAGGCAATGGTGCGAGTATGGCAGCAGTACTTGATGGTCGTTGCATTGACACCAGTATGGGATTTACACCTTGTGGTGGGTTAGTCATGGGATCACGTTGTGGCGATTTAGATCCTGGGGTTATTCACTACATTAAGCAGCATGAAAATATCAATAGTCAACAATGCAATCATCTCCTTAATCATCAATCAGGTCTGTTAGGGGTATCTGAAATTAGTGCAGATATGCGAGATTTATTACCACTTGAAAATACCGATCAACGTGCCGCACAGGCAATCGAACTATTTTGTTATCAGGCTAAAAAATGGCTCGGGGCTTATAGCGCCTCTTTGCATGGACTAGATACCTTGGTATTTAGTGGGGGGATTGGTGAAAATGCGGCAAGTGTACGAGCAAAAATTTGTGCTGGCATGCAGTACCTTGGTATTGAACTCGAGCAAACCCGTAATAATAACCACGAAGATATAATTTCCATTGCTGGTGGGGCGGTAACTGTCCATGTTATTCATACCGATGAAGAACAAATGATTGCCAAGATGGTGTGTGAGTTACTTATGCTGGATGAAGCTCAGTAATTGTGAGCTGCAAATTTTACCGCGCTGTAAGCTCAAGTATCTATAACCTCAAGTAAAGCTAACTTTTCGCTAAGTTTGCTATCGAACAGAACATCTGATTATTTACCGTAAAATCACCTAAAGAATGTCGAACTTTATGCTATTAGGAATAAATTTATGTTGCACAGTGCAGATGATTTGAAAGCATGTAAGATCCAATCAAGCGATGGCGATTTAGGCAAAATCAATGATTTATATTTTGATGATGAAGATTGGGCGATTCGTTATCTTGTGGTTACCACCCATAATTGGTTTTTCAAACGCGAAGTGCTAGTTTCGCCCATCGCGGTAAATACGCCTGATTGGCTCAATAAAAAGATGCCGGTGAATTTGAGCCAAAAACAACTCGATCATAGTCCTGACATTAGCGCCCATAAGCCGGTTTCAAGACAACAAGAAATAAAATATTTTAGCTACTACAGTTACCCTGTTTATTGGGGCGGCACCGGTATATGGGGCAATGGTCTTTATCCTGTCGCGGGGATGCTAGAAAACGACACGACTAATCAACAACCCAATACCATTGAAGCCACACAAGATACAAACTCTCAACACAATGATCCGCATTTACGCAGTTGGCAGAAGGTCAAAGGATCCGTCGTTAATGGCTCTGACGGTGAAATAGGGCATATACGAGGTTTATTAATTGATGAGCACACCTTTGCCATACGTTATGTCATTGTGCGAGCCAACGATTGGTGGATAGGTCATGATATTTTAGTGGCTCCGCATTGGTTTAATGATCTGAAATGGGCTGAGTCATCCGTCAAAGTGAATCACACTCGTGCAGAAATTCAAGGCGCTCCCGCTTATGATCCATTGGTTGAAATGGATCGTGATTGGGAAATTGCTATGCACGCGCATTATGCAAGGGAAGGCTATTGGAGCAAGGGATCCGACTTAGCAGTAAAACAAAGCACAAGCTCACCATAACCATGAAGCGGATTAAAAAAACCATCAAAGGGCAAGCTGCAAAAGAGCAGCTAGTCGCTTCATTACTTGATTCTACATTTGATTTATCGCGAACTAATTCAGTCAATAAACAGAACCATCAAATTGAGCCAGGAGAATTACCCGGCATTGAGCATATTGCCGATGCGCTGGAGCCGCCCATCCCCGGTGCTGTACCAATTACTTGTACGGATTACTCGCCAACGCGGATCGAAACCAATGAAATTACTAACCTTGATGAGTTTCTGAAAAAGCCGATGCCCAAGTGGGTTAAAGTTAGGTGGTTTAATGTCAGCACAATCCATCCGTATATTATTAGTTTGTTTCAACAACATTTTGCCTTTCATACATTGATTGCAGAAGATGTTTTGCACATTCCGCAACGGCCCCGCATAGAGTTTTTTGATGATCATTTATTTGTGGTTTTGCGCATGCTCAAGCCTTCCAAACATAACTCTGACGATACGTTAATAAACTCGGTGCCAGATATCGAGCAAGTAAGTATATTTGTGTATGACAAAGTACTCATTTCTTTTCAGGAAGCCCCAGACGATGTTTGGCAACCGATCCGTGCTCACCTGCAGAACGAAAATCGTCGCATTCGAAAAAATGGTAGCGGATATTTGCTCTATACCTTGCTCGATGCTGTCGTTGATTATTGTTTTCCCGTACTAGAAAAGTACGGCGATATCCTCGAAGATCTTGAGCTTTTGACCTTAGAAAGTCCATCGCCACCGGTGCTGCATCGTATTTATTGCATCAAACGAGAGCTGATATTGCTGCGGCGTATTATTTGGCCACTGCGGGAAGTTGTTGACCACTTATACCGTGAAGAGGGCGGCAGAATTGATGAGACCACACGGCCATATTTACGCGATGTTTATGAACACACCATTCAAATTGTTGAAATTGTTGAATCGTATCGAGAGATCGCAAGTGGTTTAACCGATCTGTATATGTCAGCTATCTCTAATCGGATGAATGAAATCATGAAAATGTTGACTATTATGGCGTCGGTATTTATCCCATTAACATTTATTTCCGGAGTTTACGGTATGAATTTTCAATTTATGCCGGAGTTGACGTGGCGTTGGGGTTACCCGCTTATTTGGGCTGTTTTTATTATGATCACTATCGGATTACTCATATTTTTTAGGCGCAAAGGCTGGCTCGGCAATAGCTAATCTTAGCCGTATTCAAGCTTGTTTTAATAGAGTCTAAATGCCTATTAGTTATCTTTAAATTGTTGTAAATGCAGTTTAAATACATCTATTTAGGGAAAGTGCTAAGGCTACGAAGAGAGCAAAAAATCTGGTCTATTCTTGGAACGCTTTTAAGCCTTAAATTATTGCAGCAAAGATTAATGGTGATGAGTACGCTATCGCACAGAGCTTGAAGTTATCTCGTTTTACAATGGTATTGAAGGCGGCAGCAACTGTTGTCTTATTGTGATTATTCAACAGGAGAATACAAATGGATCATGGCTATTGGAACGATTGGTATATTGGTTGGGGTTGGTTCTTATGGATCGGTATATGGTTTTTGTTAATTTCGAGTTTTAGTCATTGGGGTTACAGTTATCGCACACATCGTCGTTATGTTGCGAACACTGATAAAACGGCGATCGACATTCTTAATGAACGGTATGCGCGTGGTGATATAGAGCAACAAGAATTTGTCAAAATGAAGGAAGAAATCAATAAAAGTTAGTCTTTTAATTGCATAATTTTAAGACTCCTTATGTCTTTATGAGCGTCGCACAAACGCTCTTTGGAGCAGCAAAGATGCAAGCCAAGGATAAGAGTAGAACACTGACATCTGAACAATTATATCTGATTGATGCTTATTGGCGAGCGACTAATTATTTGTCGGTTGGTCAAATTTATTTGTCCAACAACCCTTTGTTAAAACGTCCTTTAGAACTCAGTGATATAAAAGTTATGTTACTTGGACATTGGGGAACAACGCCAGGTCAGAACTTTATTTATGTGCATTTGAATCGGGTGATCAAACAACACGATTTAAATATGATTTATGTTTCAGGTCCTGGTCACGGCGGACCTGCGGTGCTGGCGAATACCTACCTTGAAGGAAGCTACAGTGAAATCTACCCAGACATCAGTCAAGATGAAGCAGGATTACAAAAGCTGTTTTTACAGTTCTCTTTTCCAGGGGGGATCCCTAGTCATGCGTCACCAGAATGCCCAGGCTCGATCCACGAAGGTGGCGAGTTGGGTTATTCTCTAAGTCATGCTTTTGGGGCTGCGTTTGATAACCCCGATTTAATTGTTGCTTGTGTGGTTGGTGATGGTGAAGCTGAAACGGGGCCGCTTGCAACTGCTTGGCATAGTAATAAGTTTCTCAGCCCAGCCACTGACGGCGCTGTATTACCAATACTGCATCTCAATGGTTATAAAATTGCTAATCCAACGATCCTTGCCCGTATTCCCAAAGACGAATTAACGCAGTTAATGCGTGGTTATGGTTGGACACCTATTTTTGTGGAGGGTGATGAGCCAACTCTGATGCACCAAGCGATGGCAGCAGCCCTTGATGAAGCCGTGCAGCTTATTAAAAAATTCCAACAAAATGCGCGTGAAAAGGGTGACTTAAATCGTCCGGCGTGGCCGATGATCATACTTAATTCGCCAAAGGGCTGGACCGGCCCTAAAGAAGTCGATGGATATAAAATTGAAGGAACCTTCCGCGCCCATCAAGTGCCAATTTCAGCACCGGTGAATCATCCCGGACACTTGGCGTTATTAAGTGACTGGTTAAGTAGTTACCGACCCCAAGAACTATTTGATGAATGTGGTTGTTTGTTACCAGAGATAGCCGCGTTGGCGCCAACAGGTGAACGCCGTATGGGGGCAAATCCTCATGCTAATGGCGGTTTATTACTACAAGATTTAAAAATGCCCGATTACCGAGATTACGCCTGCGAGGTGACAACGCCTGGTGTACGCGGTGTGGGTGATACCCGAGTGCTTGCGCCATTTCTGCGTGACGTCACTAAGTTAAATGATAAAGAGCAAAACTTTCGGGTGTTTGGTCCCGATGAAACTATTTCCAACGGTTTGGCTGCCTTGTTTGAAACCACCCGTCGACAATGGGATGTGACCACGTATGCGAATGATGAATATTTAGCAGCGAGCGGCCGAGTGGTCGAAATGCTCAGTGAACACCAATGTGAAGGCTGGCTTGAGGGTTACTTGCTGACTGGCCGTCACGGCTTGTTTAACTGTTACGAAGCGTTTATTCATATTATTGATTCTATGTTTAACCAACATGCAAAATGGTTAAAAGTATCATCGGCATTGTCGTGGCGGCCTAAAATTGCCTCGCTTAATTATTTATTGGCATCTCATGTTTGGCGTCAGGATCATAATGGTTTTACCCATCAAGATCCGGGTTTTATCGATGTTGTCGTCAATAAAAAAGCGGAGATTGTTCGCGTTTACTTACCCCCCGATGCGAATTGTTTATTGTCGGTGATGGATCATTGTTTACGCAGCCGTCATTACGTCAATGTAGTGATTGCCGGCAAACACCCAGCTCCGCAATGGTTAACAATGGAAGAAGCTGAAAAACATTGCGCACAAGGAATTGGTATTTGGCATTGGGCTGGCAATCTTAGTGACGATGCCATTGAGCAAACGCCTGATGTGGTTATGGCTTGTTGTGGTGACGTGCCTACACTCGAAACATTGGCGGCAGTATCAATTTTGCGTGAATATTTGCCAACGCTTAAAGTGAGGGTGGTTAATGTGGTTGATTTAATGCGTTTACAGCCAGAAACCGAACATCCGCATGGATTAAATTGCCAAGATTTTGATGCGTTGTTTACCACCGACAAGCCAGTAATATTTGCTTTTCATGCTTACCCATCACTTATCCATCAACTTACTTATCGTCGCACTAATCATCACAATATCCATGTTCGCGGCTATAAGGAAGAAGGCACAATTACCACCGCCTTTGATATGACGGTATTAAATGAAATTGACCGTTTTCACTTAGTTATTGATGCACTCGAACGATTACCGCAAAGCGGCGCTAAAGGCATCGAGCTTAAGCAGTTATTACATGAAAAGTTAATTGCGCATAAAAAATATATCAACAAAAATGGCCTCGATATGCCAGAAATTCGTGATTGGCGCTGGACTTCATCAGTATGACCACATCTGTCCTGCAACCAGCTGATAATAAGTTAAATATTGGCAGCATAATAGCAATACGTGGCAGTGTAATTGACGTCTGTTTTGCGACAAAGTTGCCGCGTATTCACTCAATACTGACCGTAGATCTGAGTGATATCGCGTTAGGTGATACAGAGCAAGTCGTTATTGAAGTGTTAGAGCAACGCAATGCCAAGCAGGTACGGTGTATTGCTTTAACACCAACGCAAGGGCTTGCCCGCGGAATGCCAGTTAAAGACAGTGGTAACCCGTTGTTAGCACCGGTTGGCAGCGGTATTTTATCGCGGATGTTTGATGTGTTTGGTAAACCGATAGACCGTCAAGGCAGTTTAACAGATATTAAATGGCGCTCGGTACATCGGGCACCACCAACACTTAGCGAGCGCTCTACACAGTCGCAAATTTTCACAACCGGTATTAAAGTAATCGATGTACTCGTGCCGCTCGAAAAAGGCGGCAAAGCAGGGCTGTTTGGCGGTGCTGGGGTCGGTAAAACCGTTCTGCTCACTGAAATGATCCATAACATGGTAGGCAAGCATAAAGGGGTGAGCATTTTTTGCGGTATAGGTGAGCGTTGTCGAGAAGGTGAAGAGCTTTATCGGGAAATGAAAGCGGCAGGTGTACTGCCGAATATGGTGATGGTGTTTGGTCAAATGAATGAACCACCAGGGAGCCGGTTTCGGGTTGGTCAAGCGGCATTAACCATGGCTGAGTATTTTCGCGATGATGAACACCGTGATGTATTGCTATTAATTGATAATATTTTTCGGTTTATTCAGGCGGGCTCTGAAGTCTCTGGTTTGATGGCACAAATGCCGTCACGACTCGGTTATCAACCGACTATGGGCACCGAGTTGGCCAGTCTAGAAGAGCGTATTGCGAATACCAAGAATGGGGCTATTACCTCTATTCAAGCTGTGTATGTGCCTGCTGATGATTTTACCGATCCGGCTGCGGTACATACGTTTTCGCACTTATCTGCGTCCATTGTATTGTCGCGACAACGTGCCAGTGAAGGACTATTTCCCGCTATTGATCCCTTACAGTCAAACTCCAAAATGGCCAGTCCAGGTATTGTTGGTGAACGCCATTATCAACTGGCGCAAAAAGTGCGCAGTACTTTGGCTCAGTATGCTGAGCTTAAAGATATTATTGCGATGCTTGGCTTAGAGCAACTGTCGCCGGAAGATCGTTCCGTCGTTGGGCGCGCGCGTCGGCTGGAGCGTTTTCTTACTCAGCCATTTTTTACCACCGAACAGTTTACCAATCATAAAGGCAAACTTGTTAGTCTTGATGAGTCGTTAGATGGCTGCGAGCGTATTCTTAACGATGAGTTTAAAGATTATCCTGAAAGCGCGCTTTATATGATAGGCAATATCGATGAAGCAAAACGAAAGAGCACAGCAAATAAACAGGCATCAACTACCACTGACACCGCAAGGACAGTGAAAAATACCGCCGAAGCGGGTGGAGCAGACAATGAACATGCATCTTAAACTGCTTTTACCCTCGCAGGTTTTTATTGATAAAACCGATATCAGCAACATTATTGTCGAAACGAGCAAAGGATCCTACGGCTTATTACCGCATCGGCTTGACTGTGTAGCGGTGCTTACGCCGGGCATTCTGACTTTCTCAACTATCGCCGACGGCGAAATCTTCGTGGCCGTAGATGAAGGTGTGTTGGTGAAAACAGGACTCGATGTTTTGGTGTCTGTGCGTAATGCCCTAGTTGATAGCGATTTAACTAAGTTACGCGCCGCTGTAGAGCAAGACTTTCTCGCTATCAATGAGCAAGCCCTGCAAGTGCGTGCGGTAATGGCAAAGTTAGAAAGCGGTTTTCTGCATAAGTTTGTTAGTTTTAAACAACAGTAAAGCGCCCTCAGCAAGGCAAATAATATGAATGAGCGTAAGTTGAAAACAGCTACTAAGGCAAAACCGACATTAGCGACAAAAGTCGGCATTAAAGCCATGCGCAAGTTAAAAGCGCGCAGTCATTCGCAGCAAAGAGTGTGGTTTGGCTTAGGAATGATGGGGTTAATTGGCTGGTCAGTCGCGATACCTACCTTAGTGGGAGCAAGTATCGGAGTCTATGTTGATGGTCATTATCCGAGTGAAAGATCTTGGACACTCGCCTTGTTAGTCGCAGGTTTGGCACTTGGTTGTTTTAATGCATGGCATTGGATAGAAAAAGAAGATCTGGCGATAGGTGAAGAGCACAAAGTCACCGCAGAGAAGGAGCATAATGATGAGTGATACAGTGAGCTTAATGCTGATCTGGTGCTTAGGTTTAGCACTGGGTGGGTTTTTTTTCGTCGGTCTTTGGTGGACGGTACAAAAAAGTATCCGTTCGGCGCATCCGGCGTGGTGGTTATTAAGCAGTTTGCTGGTGCGTATGACAGTCACTATCGCAGGCTTTTACTTAGTTATAAGCCATGAAATGGCGAATACATCATTGCTACGTTTACTGATCTGTTTGTTTGGATTTATTTGCGCACGATTTATCACAGCCCGC
Source organism: Pseudoalteromonas sp. ASV78 (assembly GCF_047806705.1). Taxonomy (NCBI): domain Bacteria; kingdom Pseudomonadati; phylum Pseudomonadota; class Gammaproteobacteria; order Alteromonadales; family Pseudoalteromonadaceae; genus Pseudoalteromonas; species Pseudoalteromonas sp. ASV78. Next base: position 268,238 of record NZ_JBLOPA010000001.1, read on the forward strand.
GTGGTTGCGAAAATGACAGCTAAATTGGATACACCCGTACAGCAAGTAGCCGCTATTGAGCAGCTTAATCCACATGAAGGATCGCAACATGCACCTTAGTCCCGATGTAGTGATTTATTGGCAGCTTGGCTTTGTGAAAATTAATGCAACCATTGCTTTTACATGGGCACTGATGCTGCTGTTGACCCTTGGCGCTATGCTGATCACTCGCAATATATCAACTAACTTGCAACGTTCGCGCTGGCAAAATTTTTTAGAAATTATAGTCACCGGGATTGCAACGCAAATAGAAGAAGTTGGTTTGCAACAGGCGAAAAAATACCTCTATTTTCTTGGTAGCTTATTTTTATTTTTGGTGAGTGCCAGTATCTTCACTATTGTTCCGGGCTATCAGCCACCCACAGCGTCACTATCAACGACAGCGGCACTGGCACTTAGTGTATTTATCGCGGTGCCAATGTTTGGCATTGCACAGCAGGGCGTTGTTAACTATCTCAAATCTTATATGGCGCCGACCATGATTATGTTGCCATTTAATATCATTAGTGAATTGTCACGCACATTGGCATTGGCTGTGCGCTTGTTTGGCAACATGATGAGTGGTGCGATGATTATTGCTATTTTGTTGACCATCACCCCGTTTATTTTCCCTATCGTGATGACGGCACTAGGGCTACTAACTGGCATAGTGCAAGCCTATATTTTTACTATTCTTGCAGCTGTCTATATTGCGGCCGCAACACAAACTCGCCAACCGGATAACAGATCAGACAGCAAGTGAATGCGACAATAATGAACATCAATTAATCTTAACATTACATTTTTGCTTACTTTAACAATGAAAGAGTTTGGAGAACCCATGGACAGTATGACAATGATTGCAATCGCCTCAATAATTATTTCGGGCATCACTACCAGTATTGGGTGTATCGGTCCGGCTCTTGGCGAAGGACGTGCAGTTGCTGCTGCACTGAGTGCCTTGGCTCAACAGCCTGATGCTTCAACGACCATCACGCGCACCTTATTTGTTGGTTTGGCGATGGTTGAATCCACAGCGATTTATTGTTTTGTGGTATCGATGATCTTACTTTTTGCAAACCCGTTTTGGAATTATGCCATCGCGCAAGCCACAGGGTTGTAAGCCATGTTAATTGACTGGTTCACTGTAGCAGCACAGGCTGTTAACTTTTTGATCTTGGTATGGTTGTTAAAACGTTATCTTTATCAACCTATTTTGCATGCTATTGACGCCCGTGAGCAACGCATTGCCGATGAGCTCGATGCTGCTGCGGCTAAACAGCAACAGGCCAGCGTTGAGCGAACTATATTTGAAGATAAAAATAACCAATTTGCTCAACAGCGTGACACGTTATTACAGCAAGCAAAAGCTGCTGCGGATGCAACACGACAGCAGTTACTGGCTCAGGCACAACAAGACGTTGCTGCATTACATGATAAACATCAACAAATAATGGCCGCGGAGGCGGAAAATCTGACCAATATACTGAGGCGCAAAACCAGCGATGAAGTATTTGCTATCACCCGCAAAACTTTACATGACCTTGCAAGCGCAAGTTTAGAGCAGCAAGTCACTCAGGTATTTATAGCGCAATTAAGTGAGCTGCAGCCAGCGGCAAAAACGATGCTAGTAAACGCACTCAAAACCAGCAAAAAACCGCCATTATTAACGAGTGCATTTGAGTTGCCAGATACCGAGCGCGCTGCTATTGATAAAGCGATTAAAGCAACATTTGGCGCCGACATTGATTTAGAGTTTGCCACCTCAGCAGAGCTTATCAGTGGTATCGAATTGAGTACCAATGGCCAAAAATTGGGCTGGAATATTGCTGACTATCTACAGTCGCTTGAACAAGACGTTGTGGTGCTGCTAAAACAAAATGGCAAAGCGGTGGTTCAGGGTTCAGCCGATAACAAAACTAAGCACAGTAGTGATAATAAACCAAACGATGAGCTGCCTGACCAAGGGCAAGATAAAGGCAAAGTACGTACGAGCCAACCCATCACTAACATTGAAAACCACCATGAGTGATGCAACTAATACAACTAATAGCAGCCAATCTTCGGCTTTAATTCGTCAAGCAACAACAGCCTCTCATAGCGAAGCACTCGATACTATTTTCGACAATTCATTCGCCCTAATAGCAAAAGCTCGTAAGGCATTTTCGCCCGAAATGAAATCGTATGAGGTGGGTATAATCACCAATATTGCAACCGGTATCGCCAAAGTATCAGGACTACCCAGTGCCGGTTTTGAAGAGATGCTGATCTTTGCTGGTAATGTGCGCGGTATCGTGTTCAATGTCGATATCGATGAGTTAGGCGTGGTATTACTGGGCGATTACGCACATTTACAAGCTGGTGATGAGGTTCGACGCAGCGGTCACGTTATGGATATCGCTGTGGGTAATGAGTTATTGGGGCGCGTTATTAATCCTCTTGGCCAGGTGTTAGATGATGGATTGCCGATACAAGCCACGCAGCATTTACCAATCGAACGCACGGCAACGGCGATAATGGATCGCGCTGCGGTAACTGTGCCGTTACAAACGGGATTGATTGTTATTGATGCCTTGATCCCAATAGGACGAGGGCAACGGGAGCTTATTCTGGGTGATCGACAGACCGGAAAAACCGCGATTGCCATCGACACTATTCTCAATCAACACGATAAAAATGTGCTCTGTGTTTATTGCGCAATAGGGCAGCGGGCTTCGAGTGTGGCAAAGGCCGTGGCGACATTACGTGAACAAGGCGCAATGGCTTATACTGTGGTGGTGGTTACCGAAGGCAATGAACCAGCGGGCTTACAGTACATTGCCCCGTATGCAGCGATGAGTATCGCGGAATATTATATGCAACAGGGTCAAGATGTACTGATTGTTTTTGATGATTTAACCAAACATGCGCGCGCATACCGTGAACTGTCGTTGCTGCTTCGTCGTCCACCTGGGCGTGAAGCATTTCCTGGCGACATTTTTTATATTCACTCACGTTTACTTGAGCGCGCCACCCAATTAAATAAAGCACTTGGCGGTGGCTCACTTACTGCACTGCCTATCATTGAAACAGAAGCACAAAATATCTCAGCTTACATACCCACCAACTTAATTTCGATCACCGATGGGCAAATATATTTATCCCCATCGTTATTTGAATTGGGCGTTTTACCTGCTGTTGATGTTGGTAAATCTGTTTCACGTGTTGGCGGCAAAGCTCAACTGGCAGCGTTTCGCGCTGTAGCGGGCGACCTAAAATTGACTTATGCACAATTTGAAGAGCTAGAAACATTTGCTCGCTTTGGTGCGCGTTTAGATCAAGATACCGCAAAATCAATTGAGCATGGTCGCCGTATTCGCGCCAGTTTACGCCAGCCAGAATCATCTCCGCTTGCAGTTGCTGAACAAATCATATTATTACTTGCTTTGACTTCGGGCCTATTTGATACCATTGCATTAGCAAAAATGACCGCAGCAAAAAATGCGTTACTAGGTATTATCAATCGTTTGCCTGCTGAATTATCAACGCGATTAGCAACCTCAGGATCATTAAATGACGAGGATCACAAACATATCATTGCCCTATCAAAACAAGCGCTGGCGAGTATTGATGATAGTAACTCGCCACTGCAGGCTCTGAACAACCATGAGTAATACCGCTGCTAATTTGCGTCATAAAATCGACAGTGCCAGCGATTTAAAAGGCGTGGTGGGGACGATGAAGGCGCTTGCCGCATCGAGTATTAGTCAATACGAAAAATCGGTCAGCTCATTAAGTGATTACTATCGAACGGTAGAATTAGGATTAAGCGCTACGATACAGGCTGTTGAGCTTAATTTAGCTGCCGTGGGTGCAATATCGAATACAGATAAACAGGGCGATAATATAGTCAGTGTTATTGTATTTGGCTCCGATCAAGGTTTAGTTGGGCAGTTTAATGAGGATATTGCTGACTTTGCAATTAAAACACTGACCGATTTAGGCGCGCAATCTCAGAGCACACAACTGCAAGTGTGGGCGGTGGGTGAGCGAGTCTACTCACGACTCGCTGATGCCGGTTTATCTATGCTAAAAAGTTTTACGGTGCCCACTAGCATAAATGAGATCACCGCCTTGGTTGGGCAAATTCAAATTGATAGTGAAACACACCTTGCTAATGCAAGCGCTGCCCGTGTTTATGTATTTTATAATCAGATGCAATCGGGCGGCCAGTATCAGCCAATATCACAACGATTATTGCCACTTGATCAAAAATGGCAACGAGAGCTAGCGCAAATCCCTTGGCCGACAAAACGATTACCCGAAATTTTAGGCTGTAATGATATGACATTACGGGCATTGATCCGCGAATATATATTTATTTCGCTTTATCGCGCCTGTGCCGAGTCGTTGGCCAGTGAAAATGCCAGCCGGCTTGCGGCGATGCAGCGTGCAGAAAAAAACATAGCAGAGCTATTAGACAACCTTGGCAAAGAATTTCATGAGCTAAGACAAAGCGCTATTGATGCAGAGTTAAGCGATGTATTGGCAGGTTATGAATTACTTAACTTGAATGCTGATTAAATCAGTCGAACTGCTTTAATTATACTGCGAATGTAGGCTGCCTTAAGGGCAGCCTAATTAGATAAAATTGCTGTTTGAAGTGCAGGGCTTAGTTATTACTTTCTTTTTCACGCTCTTCACGTGCAGCTTGTAATTCGTCAACGAGCTGTTGCGCTTTTTGCTTGGTTTTCTCTGTTAATTCACCAGCGGCTTCTTTACTTTCAATCCAGGCATCAAGGGCAACTTCTTTGCCATCGTCGTACATATCAAGACCCAATTTTTTACTTTCTTGCAGCAGTTCATCAAGTGACTCACCTTTAAACTCATTGGTGGTTTCTTTCACTTCATCCCATGCATCACCTAATGCTTGTTGAGCTTCAGCTTTGGCTTCTGCTGCATCTTCTTTTACTTCTTTGGCATCTTCACAACCTGTTAGCGCTACACAGCCTAATAAAACTAAACTTGCTAATTTGTTCATATTTGTTCCCTTGTATAATAATTATGCCCCAAGGAATATTTCCTCTGGTACAGTATTGATGACAATCTCAAAACAAGCAATATACAGGCTGGAAAATGAATATAACTCGAACAGCACGACTTAATTTTAAATTAATGGATGAAAATGACAGTGCGCTACTGTTTGAACTCGATAGCGATCCACAGGTGATGGAGCACCTTACTCGTGGCAAGACGACAACCATGAACACCATTAAAGATGTATTTATTCCACGCATGCAAGCTTACCGCAATCCACAACAGGGCTGGGGGCTTTGGCAAGTTAACCTTAACGAAAGCGATACTTTTATCGGCTGGATCCTCATTCGACCTATGGGCTTTTTTACAGAGCACGCTGATTATAGCGATATCGAAATAGGCTGGCGCTTTAAACGCACAAGTTGGGGTAAAGGTTACGCCAGTGAAGCCGCGCAAGCCGTAGCCGATGTGATCACTGCTAATGCTGATATCAAGGCGCTGAGCGCCACTGCACTAAAAGACAATAACGGTTCGATTAAAGTGATGAAAAGGCTGGGTATGCAATTTGTTGAACACTATACCCATAGCGACGAGTTTGGCGAGTTACCAGCTGTGTTATATCGTAAATTTGTCTAAACAAGCGCAGAGTCGTTTGACCCATGTTCACAGAGCGTGTATTAATGAGTGTAATAAAATAATTAAGAAATAAAATAAACAAGGAATTAAATATGTTTGCAGGTGTTAAACATTTACTGATTTTTAGTGTCATTGTTATGCAATTACACATACCGGTACTGGCAGCCAGTGGCAAAACAGCCCAAGCCGCTGTGGCTATGCCCGATAGTTACAGTAGTGACGTAGCAAGAGCCATTTTGGAGCAGGGTGGTAACGCGGTTGATGCAGCCATTGCGGCACAATTTGTATTAGCAGTTACCTTGCCTGAAGCGGGGAACATTGGCGGTGGTGGCTTTATGCTGATCCAAAAAGACGGGCAAGGTGATTTTATTGATTACCGCGAAACAGCCCCAGCTGCCGCGCATCGCGATATGTACTTGGATGACAAAGGCAATGTGGTTGCCAATAAATCGGTATACGGCATTCACGCCAGTGGTGTACCCGGTAGTGTGGCTGGCATGTGGCTTGCTCATCAAAAACACGGCACACTTGATTGGAAAACCCTTGTTGAACCTGCAGTAAAGTTAGCCGAGCAGGGTTTTATTGTTCATCCTAAATTAGCCAGCAGTATTGAACGTTATATTACCCGCATGGCTAAAAAAGACGTAACAATTAACTTTGCTGATTATTTTGCCAGCGCTAAAGCGAAGCAAAACTTTAAGCAACCTGAGCTTGCAGCCACGTTAAAACGAATTCGCGAGCAAGGTAAGGCGGGCTTTTATGAAGGCGAAACTGCCAAGATCATTGCCGACTTTATGGCTGAACATGGCGGCATCATCACGCAAGCGGATTTAAAAGCCTATCAAGCAAAATCACGTACTCCCATGAAAGCGGCTTGGAACGGTTACCAAGTACTTACATCACCACCACCAAGCTCCGGCGGTATTGCAATAATTCAATGGTTAAAAATGTACGAGCTGACAAAACCCAAAGCAGGGCTTGAGCATAACTCCACAGCATATATTCATTTATTAGCAGAAATTGGCAAACGCGTATTTGCTGATAGAGCAGAGTACTTAGGCGATCCAGACTTTTATGATGTGCCAAAGAGCGAACTAATCGCCATGGATTATCTTAAACAGCGCAGTAGCAGCATCACACTCGATAAAATATCGACGACTGAAAACATCAAACCTGGGTTACATGAAAGCGAACAAACCACGCATTTTTCTATAGTTGATAAATGGGGCAATGCAGTATCGAATACCACCACCATTAATTTAGGTTATGGCAGCGGTGTAGTGGTCGCAGGCGCAGGCTTTTTGCTCAACGATGAAATGGATGACTTTAGTGCCAAACCAGGGGTGATGAATGTATTTGGCGCGCTCGGCGGCAAAGCCAATGAAATTCAGCCGCATAAACGTATGCTCAGCTCAATGACGCCAACTATCTTACTCAAAGGCAATAAAGTGAAAATGGTCACCGGCTCACCAGGCGGCACCACTATAATAAGCTCGGTGTATGAATCTATTTTAAACGCGGTTGAATTTAACATGAGCGCCGATGAAGTGGTAAATAGCCCGCGTTTTCATCATCAACTTTGGCCTAAAAATGTGATCCGTCATCATGCAGGTTTAGATGCCGACGTTGTTAAAGCACTAGAGAAAATGGGTTATACACTCGACGAGCGCCGTTTTGGTGATATGCATGTGATCATCGAACGTGATGGCAAACTAGATGCCGGCTCAGAAGCGTCAGGACGCGGTAAAGCGATGGTGTTTTGATTGCAGCTGTAAGTGGTTAGGCGTAAGCCGTAAGTTTGCACGGTGTTAAATTAAGCGATTGTAGTTGGGTTGAGGGTAACGAAGCCCAATTACAAAAAGGTTTTAGGAGCTAGGTTAACTAGGTGTTAGGGGAGTGACTCGTAGGCGCGAGTTTACCTAGCGCAGTACGCAGTTTAATGAAATTGGGTGTTAGCGAACGACTCGCCATAGCATGTGGTATCACCAGTACCAAAAAAGTAGCCGCTTGGCAGCGAAGGCCCTTGTCGAAGCTCAAAAACAAAAGGAATTAACATTGCGCTAGGCAATGACTATCTAGCGTCACAAGGTTTAGCGTCATTGAGAGATTTTTGGATTAATATTCATTACGGGAGATGAACCGCCCATTGCACTTCCTGTTAATGAAAAGCGCATGATGGGTAGTGTGGGGGCTGGAGGTTAGAGACCTCCGGCTACCCGATTAGCAGTGCTTTTCTTTGTTAATTATTTTAGGTACACGTAGTGCCGTTACAAAAGCTAAAGAACAAACAACTGCTAAATATGCAAACCATGATAATTGGTATAAACCGAGTAAATTACTTAAATTATGTGACATAAAGAAAACAAATAACGCAGAAAATGCTAAGTATTTTACAGGTAATGTTTCTTGTATTTTAAGCTGACCAAAATAAAAGCCTACACCGCCAATTAAACCAGCAACTATTACGCTTAATGCTACACCTAAAATATTAATATCAACATCCGATTTATAGACCGCGTAGTAACGAAAGGCAAAACCGAAAACTATTAGAAACGATGTAAATAGGCTTGATTGTTTAAAAATGCTCAATGTAACTCCTTGTACAGCTAACGCTTTAAACAGCGGAAAACGCGAGCGTTTTGGCGCAGCCATCGAGTGGTTTTCCGATGATTTAACTTATTAGGCAAACACTTACGCATGATGTCTACGAATATGTTTGATAAGACCATTATCATCAAACTCTAAAGACATTATATTAGTACTTGTATACTCAATGACCTTATCCATGTGGCTTGGTTTGACTTTAGCGTGTTCCGTATATTTGACGAATACCACATTACTTCCAATCATCATCTGGTCAATTTTAATTTCACTGAATATTACTTTGTCTTTCATCTTCGCAATCACCCCTTGTCGAAGCTCTTCCTTACTTGTCATAGTGACATTAAATTTCAGATGTTCATCAATGAATTCATCAGCCAAAAATGAAATGAAATGATCTATGTCTTCGACGGTAGTGTTTGGCTGTTGCCTCGCATTTTTTGCTTGTATGAATGCTTCAGCCTTTTGTTTTAATACACTTTCAGGCAGTGTCTCATCTGCAAGAGCAGATAGTGAGAAAATAATTAAGGTAATTAACGATATTAAAAATTTCATTGGACTATCCTTGTTTGCTTAACAGTTAGATGATGCGAACCCAAAGAACCGTATATTAATTTTTAGGGTTACTACTCAAATGCTTTGCATAAGCTGCCCTGATGGAAGATCATTTGCCACCTCCCATTTATCAGAGACCATATTGAACATCGTAATGAGTAAATAGCGGTTGACTCACCACCTTTTACCATTACAGCTTTATAAAGTAACTGGACACAATTTGGCGCTAAATGTCTCAATTCATATTCAGATGCACTGATCTTAGGTGGCAATTCTGATGGCAGACGCTCCAGAGCTTCTTTTTTTCCAAATCGAACTCCAGAACCACCAATTTCAGTGAACTCATCCGCAATTAATTCATCCAATTCGCCGTATGAAGCTCTGGTCTCAGCCTTAAATAAATGCTCTTCTAATTCGATGAGCTTCGCCTTTAACTTTTCCACCAAATCTCCAAGTAACCCTAACGAGGCTGTAGAATAACTCGTTTTTAATATATTTTTATTGATGCATTAACCATAGCCGAGTTCCTATTTTGATTCAATCCACAACTGACTTTCACGTAAAATATAAAAAGAGGATTTGCTGTTGCCTTAATTGGCGTTTTGCAAGGTATTACAGGTACTTGATTGGCTTATTTAAGGTGATAAGGGTTTGCCCTTATTAATGCAACGTGTTTACGCATGCTAATATTAACCTTTAAGCTAATCCTCATTTACTTCTCTTTCTCTGCTTTTTATGCAAAAGATCTTTAATTGAATTATTCACAAAGAGGTTCAGAGACGCTGCGCTCTAGAGTAATACAGATTCTAGACCCAAAAGTATTTACGCAGCTGGGGGCACTACTACCTAATAGCCAACGCTTATCAGCTAACGGTGGATTTAGCTCACTGGATCCGCCGTAGGATAAGATGTGCTACTGGCGGCAATGGCGCTCTTTATAAAGGTATAGCCCGCACTAAAGTACGCAGTTTAATGAAATTGGGGGTCAGCGAACGACTCGCCATAGCATGTGGTATCACCAGTACCAAAAGTAGGCGCTTGGAAGCGAAGGCCCTTGTCGAAGCTTAAAAACAAAAGGAACTAATATTGCGCTGAGCAATGACTATTTAACTTCACAAGGTTTAGCGTCATTGAGAGATATTTGGATCAATATTCATTACGGGAGATGAACCGCCCATTTCACTTCTTGTTAATAAAAAGCGCATGATGGGTGGTGTGGGGGCTGGAGGAGACCTCCGGCTACCCGATTAGGCTTTTATTCGGAAGACTTTCTACCACCTAGTAATGGGAAGCCTCGAATGTTTTGAATGTCCGAATACATTTTGAAAATTTTCTCAGCTATTTTTTTACCTGTTGAATTGTAAATTTTCCCCATGGTGAACTCTAAGTCGCTTTTGTGCCCAGGATTATCAGATTCATATTTTTTTGATTCTTTTATCACCCATTCAAAGTCTTTAACTAAAGCTTTAGGAAAATCATTAGAATTTAGTGCACTAAGAGTATCGATTGCTACTATTAATCTGGATCTGACATCACCCTTTCCAATACATAGTTCTTGAACGGCTAAGAAGACTCTTTGTTTCACAGATTCAGCGGCGTCACGATCATCAACTGTCGATTCATTTCTTGTACCATAATCAGTCATAATTACACTGTACCTATAAAGAACCCTAACATTTTATAGTCCGCTCATCGCGCATATTTTTACCAACTTAACGCTCATTTATCTACTTTATATAGTTTTAACAAATAACCTAAGGTATTACTATCTTTAAGTTTTCTTGAACTTTTGAGTAAAGTTAAATGGAACAATATACGCGCGCCACTCGTTTGCTTGAATATATGCGCGAACGACACAGTTTAGCAATCAATTAACTATGATATTTTGCCAATCTCAATGACCGCTTCGCTCACAGCCGAACTTCGCAAATGTGCCAAAAGCAGTCATAGCCGAGCTGTTCAGTGAACGATCCCAAATAGCAGGAAGCAGGCCGCGAGGGGTAAGCCTATTAATTATATATTTTCTCTATAGCAGACATTGAAATTTTGCAGTTTTTTCGAAGTGAAATTTGTCTAAGGGATAATATTATATAAATTTAACCACGGTTTAAATTCAGTACATTCTTTCGAAAATCGTTCTCAGAATGCACTGTTTAATTAGTTTTTATCTTGAGAGCTACAGAAGACTGCACTCATTCTTTTATTGTAATTTTTCGCTGCTGCTGTTGTGCCTTAGCTGATTTAGGCATACTCACATGCAATACACCTTTCTTGAAATCAGCTTTAATTTTATCTTCTTCAACACTGGGTGGAAGTGAAAAACTTCTTTTAAAAAAGCCATAACTGCGCTCCATCATGTGGTAGTTACTATCTTTGCCTTCTTCTTTTTCCGTTTTCTTCTCACCACTTAAAGTCAAAATACCATCTGATATTTCTAGATTAATGTTATCCAACACTAGTCCAGGAAGTTCAGCAGAAAGACTATACGACTTGTCATCTTCGACAATATCAACTTTAGGGTTGAGACTCATGCTGGTTGAGCCAGAATTGCTAAAGGCTGGATGCAAAAAAGGCCAGTTACCACTAAATTTATCAAAGAAGTCATCTATGCTCGGAAAGTGTGTACTTAAAGAGCCAATACTTTTGTTTTGCCCATTATGTGGTTGTTTTGTTATAGAAATATTTGTCATTTTTTTCTCAAAAAAGTTTAGTATGTGAGTTAAGTATCAGTCCCGATTTGATGACAGAACTGACTCAATGTGTTTTGCGAACATTAACTATCTTGATAATTGTATATCGACGGTTTTTTCTGCTTCTAACCAATCTTCCATTTGGTTACCATTTTTAAAACCTCGTGCGCTAGCAAGTTCATATGCCTCTGCTTTAATCTTACTGTGACGATGAGAATCAACATTTGGTTTATTGGATTTAGTCGTTGATGTTGCGTTTTTTGAATTTGTATCACTCATTTTAATGCTCCTAAATATCGACCTGATGAAACTTAGAACCCAACAACGAATAAATCATTGCCGTAAGAAAAATCAGACCTTCTTTCAATTAAATTGATGAGCTATATAAACTTTTAATGCTAATTTTTAGCTATTAAAAGAGTCATTTTGGCTCGTATTGCCATATCAAAAAACGCTCCTTCACTATCCATTAATAGCGTCAATGTATGACATATTAAGAATAATCATTATAAGGCTTAAGTACCGTTCGCCAGCGCACACAATTTAAACAATTTGTTGCTTGAAATAACTTTTTGCACAGCTTCTAATGCGCGATTGAATTTTTATGGTGACTTAACTTTCTTGTGGTCAAACGGCATTTTTGTGGGGGTTACTTCGTTTAGACAGTTCATATTCAAATGATGTGAATATGAACTTATAAATCAATTATTGCTTTTGAAAGGTGTTTTGTTGCTCATACTTAAGGCGCTTAGCAGATACTTGCCAATGCCTAAAAGTTGAGTTTCTGTAATTATTTTTCAAACCAGCATAGGCTTCTGTAATTTCTTTATACACGTTTTCACAATTTGCCAACTTAGATATATCAGGGTGATACATACGTGCCAATCTGCGATATGAACGTTTGATTTCATTTGCCGATGTGCTTAATTTAACGCCCAGTGTTTGATAATAATCATAAAGTTGCATACTAGCCCCTCATTAAAATTAATTAATGGTATAAGTCAGTTGACACTCATTCCTAATAATTCGCCTGATGTTAAATCAAACGAGTTGCTTTACTACAGCAATGTAGGGCTTGTTAGGGAACAATAGTAAGATTGTTAATAACACTGCGCACTCCAGGGGCTGCCCATGTAGCTCTTAGGGCTTGAGTACGTTCACCTACGGACGCAACACTGCCAGAGAGTGTAACGGCGTCGTGATTGGTGCGAACAGTAATTCGACGTGGTTCTATGTCAGCATTACGTTTAAATGCATCTTCAATTTTAGACTTAACATCAACCCACTTAACAGACGGTTTGATTGTAATAGCATTAGTTACTCCAGTGACACCCATCAAATTTTCCACACTACGTTCAGCGGCATTTTTTTGGTATTGCCAATCTACTGAGCCATCAAGCGTGACCTTACCTTGTTTTACGATTACCGTTATTTTGTCATGGGGCACTTCAAAGCTCCACAACAAGGCATTTGCTGCTGCCGCAGCAATATCACTATCGTTGCGCTTGTGAAGACCAAGTATTTCTACTTCTATTTCATTGGCGATAGCCGATACACCCAAAACACTTTCAGCTGCACTGACCGCTGCCGAACGTTGTGTAAAGTGTGCCACCTGACCTGTAAGGGTTATGACACCATCCTTTGCAGTTACGCCAATATGTGCAGCGTCGATATTGGGACGCCAGCGAAGTTCACTTAATACATCATCTCTTAGTTGTGAATCAGTTTTCATGTATTTCTCCATACATTGGATTGAGTAGAAAATAACATTTCACCAGATGCCTACTGCTAAATTATGAAAAGTGGTGAGTTATTTATATTCGATAATTTAATAATAGTAAGATTGAACTAATGTAAGTTAGAGAACTGTGCGCCAACACACTTCCAATCTACTTTAAGTAAAAAAAGCTGATTTAATTGATATTCGATTTGGAGTCGTCGCATTGAATGGGCTTATTCATGGCTTAATTCGCCATACGCTCTTTAGTTTTTAGAAAACATTACGCTTACATTATTTTGTCCAAGTATCTGTTGTAACTGGTTGGGATCCTCGATATGGCCAATACGAGTGTATGAATATGAGGTATCAAAATCCTTATAGAAGACAACTATAGTTCGATTACCCCACAACATGATATCGCCATTATGAATACGTTTTGGGCGATGTTCATCAGTTGATATTGATTTCGGCAGTCGGGCGTGCTTTTCATTATTATTAAGGTCATCCATGTTGAGAGTAAATGGTAACATGGCTGAAAATTCACGCGCTGCCGGTGTGTTGATTAAGTTGGCTTTGAAACGATGATTTCCAATGGTAATCCACATATACGAACGCTCCGATTGAGTTACGGTGTGTTTAGCTGCGATTGGATCTGTTACTAGCTGGGCAGCATAGCTGCTACTTAGTGCTAAGCATAACAGCAATAATAGGCTAGCCAGTTTGATCAACGTTAAGCGCAGCCGAGGATCTATTATGCCTAAGGTACTTACTTTGTCGGTGCTAACAGCAAAATTATTCATAATAGTGGCCCCATTAATTTTATTATTTCGATAAACGAGTAGATTTTATTGTGCTTGTAGGCGTGATGCTTGCAATGCGAGAAAAGCACCAATTAACAATACAGTCGCGCTGGCAATAAAAGTGCTTTGGTAGCCATCAGCATCAAATAGTAGCCCTCCAACGGTAGAGCCTAACGCGATGGACATTTGGACAACTGCAACCATCAGGCCACCTCCGGCTTCAGCATTATCTGGTATCGCTTTTGCGACCCAAGTCCACCATGCTACGGGGGCGGCAGTGGCGAACAATCCCCATAAAGAAAGTAGTATTGCTACGATGAACACATTACTTCCTAATGGGATTAAGGCGATGGCAATCATAGCCATAAGAATGGGAATACCGATCAGCAAACCGTATAACGTTTTTTTGAGAAATGAGCTGATGATGAATGTGCCAATAAGCCCTGAAAACCCAATAGCAAGTAATAGCAGAGACAATGTAGAGACGCTGGTATGTGTCACTGTTTCAAGAAAAGGTCTCAAGTAAGTAAATAGAGCAAACTGTCCCATAAAAAAAGCGCCACAGCCTGCCATACCAAGGGCTACGGTACGGTTTTTTAGTATCTTGAGAATATTTCGAGAACTCGATGTGTTTGTCTCCGTTTCCATAGTAGGTAAGGTCAACCATTGCCATATTAAGGTGATTAGCGCAATAGGAATTATCGCTAGAAAAGCACCACGCCACCCAATAATAGACCCTAAATAACTGCCTAATGGTGCAGCAATGACTGTTGCCATCGCATTACCACCATTAAAAATGGCGAGAGCTTTAGGTACTTTTTCAGGTGGCACTAATCGAATGGCCATTGCCGCAGACATTGACCAGAATCCACCAATGACCACGCCGATGAGCCCACGTCCCAACATATAAGCTATGTAATTTGGTGCTAAAGCTACCATGGCCCCAGAGATTCCCATCAAGAAAGTGAGTGTTAATAGTAATTTCTTACGGTCAATGGTGCCGATAAAAGCAGGCAGTAATAGGCTGGTCAGTACAGCAAAGATGCCAGAGATTGCAATGCCTTGGCCTGCCATTCCTTCCGTTATCTGTAAGTCGTTTGCAATTAGTGTTAGTAAACTAACAGGCATAAATTCGGACGCGATAAGTGTGAACACACATAAAGACATGGCAAATACGCCACTCCAATGAGCTGTACTCTCAGTCAGCTCAGAAGATGAGCCATCATAGGTCGTCGTTGATTTCATAAGTTCGTTTATTTTGCCTTTATTTTATAGAAGTGCCTCATGTGATTAAACAACACACGTGGTTTCAAAAGCCGGATTCAATTAATTAGTTAATAGGGCAAAAAATCGCTCTTATGCCCATACCAACCATGTAACGACAAATAGCTAACTATATCGATTAAGCGAGATGTTGTTTGAAGAAGCTGGTGAGCTTGTCAAACGGAATGACATCCATTTGATCATATAAATCAATATGGCTAGCACCGGGAATAATCATTAACTCTTTTGGCTCAGCAGCATTCTCATAGGCCGTTTCACTAAAATAACGTGAATGTGCTTTTTCACCATGAATGAACAGAATAGGACGTGGTGAAATTTCTTTAATGTAAGTTAATATCGGCATGTTCATAAAGGATAGTGGTGTAGTTTGCGACCAAGCGTTACCCGAGTTAACGGCACGTGGGTGATAGCCGCGTGGTGTCATGTAGTACTCATGGTAATCAACCATAAATTGCGGTTCGCCACCTTTCAATACGTTGTAAGGTGCTTGATAGGCTGGCGTGCTATTGTTTGCATCTTGCCAGCGTTGTTGGCTTAGCTGTTCGAGTGTTTGTGTGCGTTGCTCTAGAGTGACACTGTCGTTATAACCCTTAGATATAACGCGGGTCATATCATACATAGTGCTGGTGACAACGGCTTTGACACGTTTATCGACGGCGACCGCATTTAGTGCCATACCACCCCAACCACATACACCTATCATCCCGATACGCTCACGATCCACATTTGCTTGTATACCAATACAATCTACCGCAGCGCTAAAGTCTTCCGTATTGATATCAGGTGATGCAATGTTACGCGGCTCACCACCACTTTCACCTGTGTAAGACGGATCAAAAGCAAGCGTAACAAAACCACGCTCAGCCATTGTTTGAGCGTAAATACCTGACGATTGTTCTTTCACTGCACCAAAAGGTCCACCAACAACTATCGCTGGTAATTGACCTGGGGCATCCTTGGGTTGGTAAAGGTCGGCAACGAGAGTAATACCATAGCGATTTTTGAATGTGACTTTTTTATGATCGACCTTGTTACTTTTGGCAAATTTTTTGTCCCATTCATCGCTTAACTTTAATGATGATTGAGCAAAAGCTTGAGTTGATACTATCGTGCTCAGACCTAAAGCAATAACGCTTGCTCCAGTCATTTTCATCATATTTCTACGTCCTTCATTGGCTTCATTTTTTTTAGAAGTAATGCTGGTATTTTTAATGGATTTATCCATGGTTTTCTCCTGATAAATTGAGCGAGTATTGCTGAGCGCACTTTGCATAAAACGTTCAAATATTTGAACGCCATGAGTCTTTACTACCCGTGTGATAGGCATTCATATTTGCCATAAATAATGAAATAAAGACGATGGTTTGTTTTACTAGTATTTAGTTTTACAGTTTTGTCCGATTTATGTTAGCAAGATCCTACTCAATGCTTGCCTAATACACTGAATGGATAGAATTTCAGGTGACTCTAGGTATGGAACGACCTATTATTAAGTAAATCAAATTTGAGGAATATCGAATGATTGCTCAACACGAATCGAGAGCTGAAAATAAACAGTTAGATATAAATATCAGTGATATGCAGGCTAAGTTAGCTAGGATTATCGAGCAAAAAACGGTAGGCAATGAAGATAGTTCTACGTTAATTGAAAACTTGTCTCTGTTTCGTCGGGAAGTGGTCGCGAAACCTTGCGCTTGTACAATTGAACCAAGTGTTCTTTTTGTCGTGCAAGGAACTAAGCAGTTGTTAGTTGGAGAGCAAAACTTCACCTATGATACACAACATTTTTTACTCAATTCATTGGATATGCCTGCTAGCTCGCAAGTAATCGAAGCCAGTTTGGATAATCCTTGTTTAGGGTTGATGTTAAAAATTGATATGCAGCTCATGGCCGATATTATTGCTCAAAATGGTATGAATCCTTCTCATGATAGTTCTATCAATGGAAGCTCTGCCATAGGAACCGTTACGTCTGATTTATTGGCACCGTTTATTCGGTTATTAGATCTACTAGATGAGCCTGAAGCTATTACAACACTTTCGCCACTCATTGTGAGAGAAATTCATTACCGCCTTTTGACTAGCGATCTTGCTGGTCGGATTTGGCAGATTGCATCATCGGGAAATCAAGCTAATCGAATATCTAAAGCCATAGGTTGGCTTCGAATGCATTATTCCGAACCATTAAATATTGAAGAGTTGTCGTCACATTTACAAATGAGTACGACGACCTTGTATCACCATTTTCGTAAACATACATCGATGAGTCCTTTGCAGTATCAAAAATGGTTACGATTAAACGAAGCCCAACGTCTGATGCTTAACGATAATTCCGGTGCATCAAGTGCAGCATTTCAAGTAGGCTATGAAAGTCCTTCACATTTTAGTCGTGAATATACTCGGCTTTTTGGAATATCGCCTAAGCGACATATTGAGATATTACGAAAAGGAACAAATCAATAATTTGGCCATCATGTCATTATTCAATCTAATTTATTTGAAAAGTACATTTTCTCAATATATTTTCTGATCTGAATAGGGCCTTAGTTGGTTTTGTGCTTAACACGAAATTGTCCAAAAGAGTGTTAGATTGTCCGTCCGGTATTTACTCAAATTCGCCGTTCAGATTGTCACAACAACTCATTTAATACCACTAAACACCATAAAACCGGAGCTCACCCTCCGGCAATTTTTACTTTGAATTTAAGTGCTTCTAGGATGGCTTTGAGTTTTTCGCGGTCGTCGCCTTGTACTTCGATGATGCCGTCTTTTACCGCGCCGCCTTGGCCCATTTTACTTTTAATGGTTTTGGCGAGTTTTTTTAAATCGTGTTGTTCGCTGTCGATACCAGTTACCAACATAACGCCTTTGCCTTTACGGCCTTTGGTTTGGCGTTCGATGCGCAGGGCGCCGTCTTTAAATACCTTACCTGCCACTTCTTTGCTGGGCTTTGGTTGGCTGATACGGCCTGTTTCGGTTGAATAAACGAGATTACTATCACTCATGCTTAACCTGCATTGAAAAAGTTAAATAACAATGGCAGCTATAATATCAAATCTAAGCACAAATTTGCGCTTAGGTGTTTTTATTTTTGGCTAATTAATTTTAAGCAGTTATATTTAAAGCAATAAGAATGGATAATCTGAGCAGGAGTGAAGTAAATGAGTCTAAGTACGAGTGCATCAGCTGATGGTGCGACGCTGACTATTCAAATTAAAGGGAAGTTTGACTTTAATTTAGTGCAGTCATTTCGACAGGCGTATTCCGATATCAGTGAAAAAACCGCTAAGGTCGTCATTGACTTACGTGAAACCGATTATATGGACAGCTCCGCCCTTGGGATGTTATTGAATATGAAAAAAACCTTAGGCAGTTCGGTCGATGCAATTCAAATCAGTAATTGTCAGCCGCAACTGAAGAAAATTCTGCAAATCTCTCGTTTTGATAAAAAGTTTGATATTGATTGATGCATATTCTCGTTGTTGATGATCAACTACTAAATTTAACGCTGTTAAAGGTGATGTTGGAGCAACAAAATTACGAGGTATCGACTGCTGCCAATGGCGTTGAGGCATTAGCGATATTAGCACAGCAAAGCATTGATATTGTGCTACTGGATGTGATCATGCCAATTATGGATGGCTATGAAACAGCGAAAAAAATTAAGCAGTTATACAACGATGTTCACCTACCGATTATTTTTATAACGTCATTAGAAGACCAAAGCAGCTTTGAGCGCTGCCTAGAAGTTGGCGGCGATGATTTTATTCATAAACCGTTTGATAAAGTAATTTTAACCGCAAAAATAAAAGCCCACAGTCGTACCCGCAAACTTAGCCTAAAAACTCATGAGCAAAATAAGTTATTAGAATATCATTACAATCAAACCGAACGTGAACACGAAATAGTTGAGCATATCTTTAACAATGCGTTAGAGAACCAATATAAGTTTACTGACAACATTGATTTTCACCTATCACCCGCGTCTATGTTCAATGGTGATATGTGCTTAGTTGGACAAAGTCCGATTGGTAGCCTGTATTGTATGCTTGGGGATTTTACCGGCCATGGGCTAGCGGCTGCTGTGGGGGCACTGCCGGCATCTAAAGTTTTTTATACTATGGTTAACAAAGGTATGGCGGTGAGTGATATTGCTGCTGAAGTTAATGCTGTATTGGTGCAATTACTGCCTGGGCATATGTTTTGTGCCGCGACAATTATCGAGTTGAGCAGTTCAGGGAAGAGTGTCTCTGTTTGGCTTGGCGGTCTACCAGATGCTTATTTAATCGATCAACAAGGCAAAGTATTAAAGACCTTAGAGTCACAGCATATGGCTTTAGGGATTTTAGAAGGTGATGAATTTGAACGTGAATTAGTTCATTTTGAAGTAGATACTAGTATGCGTTTGGCACTGGCTACCGATGGTATTATAGAAACGACTAATGCGGATGGTGAATTTTTTGCAGAGCAACGCTTTATAAAGGCACTTGCAAGCAAGCCTAAAGTGACTAGCCAAGATATAATCACTCAAGTGACTCAGTTTGCTCATGGTAGCAAACAACAAGATGATCTTAGTCTAGTGCTGTTTAATTGTGTGGCGGTTCCTCCCGCGGCTGAAGAGCAAACCGCTTATTCTCGGTTACCCTTTAATTTTTCTTTAACGCTTAATTCACGGCAAATAAAACAAACCGATCCAGTGCTTGAAATCGTCGAAGTGCTCACTCAAGTCGGTGGCTTAAAAGCTCATCGCTCGGATATTTTCCTACTACTTTCTGAGGCCTATAATAATGCACTCGATCATGGCGTGTTAGGACTCGACTCAGAGATTAAAAATAAAGAAGATGGCTTTATTGAGTATTATCAACTTAGAGAAGCCACGCTTGCTAAGCTGGTGGATGCGTTGATCATTGTAGATATGCGTTATTGCCCTGACACTTTAAGCCTTTATTTTACTATTTGTGATTCTGGTAATGGCTTTGCAAGTACTGATAGCACTGCAAACAGCAATAATCGAGAGCATGGTCGTGGACTGTCGATATTAGAAGAAATAGCAGAGCAGGTGACTTATAACGCATCGGGTAATCAAATTGAAATGTGTTATCGATTAGTGCAGCAACAAAGCTAGTCGTGGTAGTTTAGCCATGCTATGATTCATTTTTTAGATGTTTGGATGGCTAAATGGTTTCTTCTTATTTATCTCTTGCACAACTAGATGTGCCTGCTCAGTTAGTCACTGCTGAGCTCACTAAGCTCGAAAATTATTTATTAAGCCACTCGCTTCCCGCTGTTCGTTGGCAGTATCAAATCCCAGAGTTAGGCGAGGGAGGCGCGTGCAGCTTATTTGGTTATTTACAAGATGAGCCGTTTAAACTCACTGACTTTTTACCGCAAGATCAGCATACCACGCAACAGCTTGCTCAATTACAACTGATTGTTGATTACGTTGTAGCGCAAACCAAGGTTGACTGGTATGGCATTTACCAAAGCACAGCAACACTTGAGGGTCAGCAATTACTTAAACTGGCTTACTTTGGCGCGCCAAGTCGACCGCTTTTTCCACTCACCGAAGCATTTGCAGCCGGCAGTAATAATGTGCAGGTGGCACTAAGTAGTAAAGGGCGAGTGATCAACAATGTTGAGCAGTATTTGGCAGCGGGTGGTGAATATTATACCTGTGACCCTAAAGTAAAATCAGAAGCCTGTTTACCGCTTTTTGACAGTGCAAATCGCTGCGTTGGTATTGTTGATGGTGAAGCCTTTAATAACGATTTTTTCAACCAGCAAACTTTAGCGCTATTAATTGCATGCTGTATTAAAATTCCTCACTTTTTAGTGTAAATAACACTAGTCAATCTAGTGAGCTTTTATGTTAAGCTAAGTGCAACAGCTAACCCCTAAATAACGAAAGAGATAGTCAATGTTCTCAGTATTAAAACCATTACCAACTGATCCTATTCTTGGCCTTATGGCGGCCTATAAGCAAGATACTAACCCAAATAAGATTGACTTAGGGGTTGGTGTTTATAAAGATGAACAAGGTAATACACCAGTATTAAAAGCAGTAAAAAAAGCTGAAGCGTTCCGTCTTGAAAACGAAACCAGCAAATCATACATTGGTTTGGCGGGTAACTTAGATTACTGCCAAAAAATGGAAAACCTATTATTAGGTGAGCACCAAGCATTATTAGCTAATCGTGTGCGTACAGCACAAGCACCAGGTGGCACAGGTGCACTGCGTGTTGCAGCTGAATTTATCGTTCGCTGTAATCCCGGTGCGACAGTATGGGTTACAAATCCTACATGGGCAAACCACATTAGCTTATTTGAAGCCGCAGGCCTGACTGTTAAAGAATACCCATACTACGATTACGAAAACAAAGACCTGTTATTTGATGAAATGATCGAAACCCTGACGCAAGTGCCGAAAGGTGACGTTGTTTTATTACACGCATGTTGTCATAACCCAAGTGGTATGGACTTAAACGAAACACAGTGGAATACAGTTGCTGAGCTTGCAAAAGATGTTGGCTTTACCCCACTGATAGATATCGCGTATCAAGGTTTTGGTTCAAGCCTAGAAGAAGATGCCAACGGTTTACGTATTTTAGCTAACGCGGTTGATGAGCTGATCATTTGTTCGTCATGTTCGAAAAACTTTGGTTTATACCGTGAGCGTATTGGCGCATGTTCAATTATTGCGAAAGATAGCGCGACGGCTGATATTTCAAACTCAGTATTGTTAAGTGTGGTACGTAGTATTTATTCAATGCCCCCTGCGCACGGTGCCGACATTGTAAACACCATTTTAAGCAGCACAGAGCTTACTCAACAATGGCACAGTGAACTTGATGAAATGCGCAACCGTATTAACGGTCTGCGTACGTTGATCAAAGACAGCCTAGCGGCAAAAGATATTGCTCAAGACTTCTCGTTTATTGACCGTCAACACGGTATGTTCTCTTTCTTAGGTATTAATAAAGAGCAAATCGAGCGTCTACAAAAAGACTACGGTATTTACATTGTTGGTTCTAGCCGTGTAAACGTGGCGGGTATCAGCCAAGCAAATATCGATTACTTTGCAAATGCTGTTGCAGACGTTTGTAAATAATTCTATTTAGATAGCGTTATTGAATAATAAAAAACCGCACTAACAATTGTTGTGCGGTTTTATTTTTTATCTAAAGCCTATAGCTACGCGTCAATTAAATTGCATTCGCCATAATGACGACCATGCAAAGGGCAGGTTAATTTAACCAGCGGATCGCACCATTAATACGATCATTGTAATTTTCTAATGGCGCACCAAGACTTGCTACTAAAATAGTATCAGCGTCAGCACCACGGTTAATATGGCCTGCAAAACGGTCATCCTGAAAATCGTCGTCGCCAATGCCAAAAGTCTGCTGTTTTGATGGCACGATAAAAACTGTCATCGGGCCATAATCAGATTCAAACACCAGATGCAGTCCTTTTTGACCCTTAAAGTCACAAAACATTAAATACGTTACTTTACCCGGGAGCTCATCTAAATGACCGCCAAGGACTGCAAATTTTTCATTGACTGTTGCTAAACTGATCGCTTCTGTTTTCTGTAACGAGTTGATTTCATAATAAACATGGGCAAGTGCATGTTCGCCTGCGGCATACGCAATATTTTGTTCGCTGCTAAAGAAAAATGCGCCTACCGCCACCAATAATGAGGCTGCCATGGCAAGAGGTAAACGAGCACGTTTAAAGCGTGAACTTGCCTCAACCACATTATCTGTTGGCTGTTGCAATGGGGTTGCATCAGTTTGCTCTGTAAAACGCTGCTCAGTAATCGGTGCGTCGTTTTGTGCATGAGCTGCGGTATTAGCTAAAATACGCTCAGCAAGACCCGCTGGCACAGGTATATCCAGTGCGCCTGAAAGCTGCGTATCAAACGCTTGCATGTCATCTATAAATGCTTGTCGCTCAGGATGTTGCTCTGCAAACTCCAAAAGTTCCTTCTCTGTGCTGTTTGGCTGTGCGCTAATTCGGCGACGAAACTCGAGATCATCCATTATTTTGATGCCCCTTTAAGTTGTTCATCATCACGGCTTAAAGCCTCTTTTAACTGGTTTCTGGCGCGGTATAAACGCGTCATCACGGTGTTCTTATTTAACTCTAATATTTCAGCTATCTCATCACCGGAGCAACCCATAACTACTTGCAGTAGTAATGGCTCACGGTATTCATCAGGTAACTTAGCGATTTGACGTTGGATCACTGTTTGCTCCATTTCGTCATCTAAGGTGACGCTTTTTTCATCAACTAAGGTATCGTTTTCAACATCGCTATAATCAAATTGTTTGCGTTCAAAGCGGCGGGCATTTTCCCGGCGCAAAATCGTCAATAGCCATGGCTTTGCTGCTTTTTGATCTAATAATGAATCAAGGGCACGCCAAGCACGTAAAAACGTTTCTTGGACAAGATCTTCGGCAATATTAGGGTCGCGGCATAACCAATACGCAAAGCGATATAATTCGCTATGATAAACATGAACAAGTTTTTCATAGCGTGTTTTTTTCTCTGCCATATCAACTAAGACCTGACTTTTAGAGTTTTTATTTCCAAGCATAAGCACTTTTTTATTTATTTTAAGTAATTCGCTGTCCAAGTGCGTGGATAGTTCCTATACACTCAAACTCTATTTATAAAGTCCTTTTAATACAGCTTGTTGAGATTTCTTCTGAATATTATTCTGCTCTTCTAACAAATGTATAATTGCAGCCAAGTCTACCTCGGTGCTAGTAGGACTATAGAGGGCAGACTGCAGTTTAGCAATTTGTTGACTAAGTTGAATATTATCAACGTCTAGCACTAACTTGTCTATTGCACTATGCGGTTGTTTTGTCTGCTGTATCGCGTAACGGTTCAATGCCTGGTAGAACGCATTTATGTCATTATTTTTACTTATTTTCTTAAGCTCAGCTAATGACGCTGACGTCTCTTTGCTTACTACTTTAGGCTGGCTGCTAACAACAGTGCGCTGAGAGCGACTACGGAACCATAAAATTAACGTGATCAACCACAGTAAATAACCAATAACACTAACAATAATTAACCAAACAGGGGTGTTATTTACCAATATAGGCTGTTGATTTAGCGAGGATGGATCCTCTGTGATTGGCAATGCTGAGGTCGGCGCTGCTGGTAGCGGATTTACTACATCGTTACTGCTTGACGTTACGGTAATGGTACGCGCAGGCAATGTTGCATAGCTAATACGGTTAATCTTGGTATTATACCAAGGTACGCTCACCTCAGGCAGTGTATAAGTGCCCGGCATCTGCGGTAACAATGCGTACGAGGCTGTTTGTTGTGATATTACCCGGCCATCGCGAACCAAGTGATTATTTTCTTTTTCATCTGGGTAACTGCGAATTCCTTTTATTTCAGGCAGTTCAATATCGGGTAGTTGCTCTTTGGTAATGCCAAGTGCGGTTAAAGTCAGCGTTCGGGTAATAGGGGTGCCGACTTCTACGGTGTCATCTTCTGGCTGCCATTGCTCATCTAAACTCACTAATTCGCTTGGTAACCACGCACCTTGGTAATCATTTGGAATGGGTTTAATCTCAATGTTTACATCTTCGCCCAACGCTGAGACATCTAATTGGCGATAGTCCTGACGAATGCGCCCTTGAAAGGCAGGGGCTTGAATTGTATAACTACCACTTTTTTGCGGTTGCACTAAATATTCACGAGTGATAACTAAATAACGTTTGCCATCAATCAGTTCGTAGTTTTCAGTTTGTTTACCAATTTGGCTTAGCTGCGCGTCTGGCATAGTGGGAGTGCTTAAATTGCCATCAAGTAATTCTTTGGCAAGATAGAGCTTAACAGTGTAAACCCCAGCCTCCTGCACAAACAAGCTGTCATTAGCAAGCGAGGCTTTGATAAAAATATCGTTATTTTGCTCAGTTTCCTGACTGCGTTCAGCCACTTTTAATGCAATGGGCGCAGAGCTGACACCAGCAATACTAAACGCTGGGATGGTATAATCCCCCGCAGTGCGGGTCATGAGTTTAATAGACCAAGTGGTTTCTTTTGAAATACTACCATTGATGATATTTGTGCGAGTGCTGACACTGGTGCGGCCAACCACAAAGTCTTTTAGTAGCACTGAGGTGTCGGGTTGATCATTTTTTATGGTGTCATCAGCACTGATATTGAGCATAAAAAATTCACCCGCTAACACTGGGTTTTTATCAACACTGGCTTGTAATTGTGTAATAGCCCACGAGGGCATAGCGCTGATAAGCAATAAACAACAGATTAATCGCATTACCATGATTTTTCGACTCCTTGTGGACGGCGTTGATGGTTTCGTTTTTGGGCTTCTAATTGCATTTTGTTACGTAACAGGATTGCGGGATCATCGGGTACTTTGCGCAACAATTGGTTCAACTGTTGGGCTTTCTCTTTTTCTTCATTGGTCAGCTCTGCGGTTTGTGCTTGCATCGCTTGCTGTTTCGCCGCGTCTTCTGCTTGCTGCTGTTGCTCAGGGGTCATTTGTGGTTGCGCTGGTTGCTCATCGCTTGCAGGGTCATCCTTAGGCTCGTTTGGTTTATCTTGTTGCTGTGCATCATTACTGTCAGTTTGCTCAGGTTCAGCTTCCATTTGCGGCTCATTTTTTTCACCAGATTGCTGATCGCCAGGTTTACCATCTTGTTGCTGATCATTTTGCTCAGACTCGTCCCCTTGTTGAGATTGCTGATCTTCTGAGGGCTGCTCACCTTGTTGTGACTTATCTTTATTTTGCTGATCTTGATTTTGCTCGCCATTTTGTGAGTCTTGATCTTGATTTTGTTCGCCGTCTTGACCTTGTTGCTGTTGTTGCTCCTGCTGTTGCAGTAATTGCTCAACTAATGCCTGATTTTCTTTGGCTTGGGTAAAGTTTTCTCGCTGTTGTTGCGCTTGTTGGTAGGCGCTAATTGCTTCTTCTAGCTTGCCAGCTTTGGCCAATGCATTGCCGTAGTTATATAAACCAGTGGCGCTTTTATCTTCGTTAAACTGTGATAGTGCAGCATCAAAATTACCTTGCTGGTAAAGCGCTGCGCCTTTTAATTGGCTCGATTGCGCGCTTGCAGCTTGCGCATACTCACCTTGCTGGTAGGCATCCAGTGCGCGTTGATCTTGATTTTTAAAGACCGAAGGTAACTCGAGCGCATAAGCATTTTGCTGTGGTAAAAAGCTGAACACTAATATTGCAGCTGCAAAAGCACCGCGGCGAAAAATCCACATCATCATAGGTAATAAAATAATGAGCCCATAAATGCCTGCATCAATGCGCCATAACGCTTGGCTTTGTTTCTCATTTTTTAGCATTTCACTGTTGGCACTCGGTGCAAATACTTGAATATCACGCTCACTTGGTTGATAAGTGGTAAATTTGCCACCGCTGTTTTTAGCTAGGTTATTGAGCATACTGATATTGATGGTAGGCACTACAATTTGTCCGTAATTATCTTTTAAAAAACCACCCTCGGGAAGTTTGATGGGCGCACCTTGCTCGGTCCCCACACCATAAATGTTGAGGCGATAGGGATTGTTGCTAGTAAATTGACTGATATCGCTTTGTTCACTTTGCTCAATACCATCGGTGACTAAAATAATGTCACCTTCAAGGTAGCCTGCTTGGGTCAATAACTCTTTTGCAGCATCAAGGCCCGCAAGCACATTAGAGCCTTTATCGGGCATGATTTCTGGGCTTAAACTGGGGATTAAATTTTCCAGTGTGGCAGCATCATTGGTCAGCGGAGAAATAGTATACGCGGTGCCGGCATAGGCGACTAAAGCGGTGTCACCTTCTTGAAAAAGTTTGATCATATCCAGCGCCTTGAAGCGCGCTTGCACTAAACGACTGGGCGCGATATCGGTGCTGTACATCGATAGTGACATATCCATCACAATCACCCGGGCATTTTTGCTTTGAAACACCGGCACTTGTTTTTCTTCAAAGCTGGGGCCTGCGCTAAAAATAACCGCCAAAACTGCAAATAATGCAATCAGCCAAATAGGTTGGCTATGTTGTTGGCTGTTTGTGCTGATCACAAATTTAGCTAAGTGAGGCGCAATTAATTCACCTTGATTACTTTTTTTGTGTTTCAACATTGCAATAGTAAACATTAAGCACACCGGCACCAATAGCCATAATACTGCAGGGCGAATAAATTCAAAGTCCATTAGGCCTCCTGTCTAAATGTTTTGGCGGTGGTGAATATAACGCGTAAACTAATCAAGGCCAGTGCAATGAGTAATGGGTAATAAAATAATGCACTTTGCGGGCGAAACGTTTGTTCATCTGCGCTGATAGGCTCAAGCTTATCAAGCTCTTGATAAATTTGTTGTAAGCCGGCGACGTCTTTGGCACGAAAATACAATCCACCTGTTTGCTCAGCAATACGCTTTAGCAGCGATTCATCTAAGCTACCGCCACTCATACCACCCATATTAAATAAACTAAAACCACGAGGATTATCTGAGCCTACGCCGATGGTGTACACTTTAATGCCTTCTTCACGGGCAAGCAGTAGGGCTTCTTCTGGGTCTAAGTTTCCAGCGGTATTTTGGCCATCGGTAAGCAATACCACAATACGGTTACTTTCATCTTTACTGGCAAAACGCTTTACTGATAAACCCAGTGCATCACCAATGGCAGTGGCGCGGCCTACTAGACCTATTTGTGCCTCTGACAGCATTTGACTCACTGTTTTTACGTCCCGCGTTAGGGGGGTTTGCAAAAATGCAGTATCACCAAATAAAATCAATCCTAAACGATCACCTTGGCGCTGCTCTATAAAGTCACTCAATACCGCTTTTACCATCGTTAAACGGTCAACATACTGGCCTTGATAAGCCATATCTTGCTCGGTCATTGAACCTGATAAATCCACTGCGAGCATGATATCGCGGCCTTCATTAGGCAGGGTGATTGGTTCATCAAGCCAGGTTGGATTCGCAATAGCGCAAACTAACAATACCCAAACTAACCATTCAAACACGCTGATGCCGCGAGTATGTTGCTGGGCAACCTGTGACGCTAAGTTAAGTTTGGCAAAACCAGGAATACGTAAGCGGGTGCTGCCTTCACTCGGTACAGGCTTAAGTAAGCGCAATAACCAAGGTAAGGGTAATAATACAAATAGCCAAGGCCAGCTAAATTCAAACATTCAGCGGCTCCTTTAATTTAAATTGCGCAATGGCGAGTTTTAATTTAGTAGCCAACGCAGTTTGATTACTTTGCTCTTGATAGAGGCTCATTAATTCAAGCTCAGTAAATTGTTGTCCGGTCAGCTTATTTAGCGTGTTACACCATTGTTTAGTCCCTTGTGATGCCGCACTTTGCGCGTAGTAATGTAAAACTAACCGTTTAATTAAAATATGCAGTTGTTGGGCATCGTCATCATATTGATTACTCAATAAAATCGCGTGTCGCTTGGCTTTTTTAAATTGATAAGCTCGATACAAGGTGTAACTGAGATAGCCAATAGCTAATAATAATGTAGCAATAATGACCCACCAAATCGGTGCCAATGGCCACCAAGAAACTTGGCTTGGCACAATCACATCATGTAGGCCATCTAATGGGGAGGTTTGCATGTTACTTTCTCACTAATTGCAGCTCTAGCGGTGTGGCTGCATTGAATGATATTAAATTAAGGCCTGATTTTGTTAAGCGTTGTAAACGTGAAGCGAAGGCTTGCTCGGCCGTTTTCGCAAACTTATCACGAAACCCTTTATCCATCAGCGGCAGGGCAAAGTCACTGCCGTTGGCGCTCACGGTTACTGTTTGTTTAAATGCAGGCAATTGGTGTTCAAATGGGTCGCTAATATGGCAACCAATTAACTCACAATGGCGACTCAGTATTTCGAGTTGTTTAAAGCTGGCATCATCTAAGCTACTAAAATCTGACACCAGATAAACCAAGCTACCAGGTTTGGCTAAATGATTTAAACGCTTTAAGTTATCACTGAGTTTGTTGGGGGCTTCATCGTCAATTTTATGCAGAGCTTGTTGGTGACTGGCACATAAATTGTGGCACAGTTTTAACACGGCTTTTTCACGAGCACTGGGTTTGAGCTCTAAATGAGAATGTTGATTAAATACAATCCCACCGATGCGATCGCCGCGTTGACACGCCGACCACGCAACTAAAGCGCTAATATGTGCAGCTTGCACTGACTTAAGTAATAACTTTGAACCAAACAACATAGAATTAGAAAAATCGCTAAACACAAATACCGGGCGTTCTTTTTCTTCTTGAAAAAGTTTAGTGTGGGTTTCGCCTGTACGTGCTGTAACGCGCCAATCAATCGAGCGAATATCATCACCTTGCTGATAATGACGTACTTCGGCAAATTCCATACCGCGGCCTTTATGAGGGGCAAGATATTGGCCGGTTAGGCTGTTTCTAATTTTTACTTTTGGGGCAAGTTCGAGTAAGCGAGCCTTTGCTTTATAATACATTAGCTCTTTTAGCCCAAGCTCAACCCCATGGCTATGACTTAAATTCAGCCACTGTTGATTATCTAATTGGCTTTGCATAGTTTATGGCACGGCAACAAGTTCTAAAATACGGCTAATGACTTGGTCTTTAGTAACACCATCAGCTTGGGCCTCGTAACTTAAAATAATACGATGACGCAACACGTTGTGCAGTACGGCTTGAATATCATCCGGTGCAACAAAGTCACGGCCTTGTAGCCATGCGTGGGCACGAGCACATTTATCTAGCGCGATAGTCGCACGCGGGCTTGCACCATATTCAATCCAACTGCCTAATTGAGCGTCCAGTTTTGCGCCTTCACGCGTAGCAATAATAAGTTGCACTAAATATTGCTCAAGTGGCTCAGCTAAATACAGGCCTAAAATGGCTTTACGAGAAGCAAATAAATCGCTTTGACTAATTTGTTGCGCAGGGGCTTGGTGTTCGCTCAAGGCTTCCCCACGGGTCAGACGTAAAATATCTAGCTCATGCTCGGCGCCTGGGTAATCAATGCTTAAGTGCAACAAAAAGCGGTCTAATTGCGCTTCAGGCAGCGGATAGGTGCCTTCTTGCTCAAGTGGGTTTTGGGTTGCCATTACCATAAATAAATCAGACAGCGGATAGGTATTTTTGCCAACTGTAACCTGGCGTTCAGCCATGGCTTCTAATAAGGCAGATTGTACTTTAGCGGGTGCACGGTTTATTTCATCGGCTAATATAAGGTTATGGAATAACGGACCTTTCTCGAACACGAACTCACTGGTTTGTTGACGATAAATATCAGTACCAGTAACATCCGCAGGCAGTAAATCGGGTGTAAATTGGACCCGTTGGAATGACCCTTCAACACCTTTGGCAAGGGCATTTACTGCACGGGTTTTAGCCAGTCCCGGCGGGCCTTCAACTAGTAAATGGCCATCGGCTAATATTGCGATGAGCAGTGCTTGCGTTAATTCTGGCTGACCAATGATTTGGCTATCTAAATAAGTTTTTAATTGTGAGAATACGTTAGTGGCCATAGTAAAAATACTGTCCTGATTTGCAAGGTTTATAAAAGCTTAACTAGTAATATGGGTAAATAGTTTATAACACAAGTGTTAGACCTAAATTTACAAAATAGTTCGTTATTTTTTAAGGATTTTTACCCTAGCATAGAAATCACACTATTTTTTGTAAATACGTTAAAAAAAGCCTATTGTTGATAACTAATTATACTATTTTCAATTTCGCTATTGGCTTTAGTACACGGGTTGTTTAGAATCGAGGAAAACAAACAGGTCAGACCTGTCAGCGGGAGAGCATTAATGTCTGAGCAAAACATACTAAAAACAGCAAAGGGCGATCGTATCGCTATCGTCAGTGGTTTACGTACGCCA
Organism: Pseudoalteromonas sp. ASV78; assembly: GCF_047806705.1. Lineage (NCBI taxonomy): Bacteria > Pseudomonadati > Pseudomonadota > Gammaproteobacteria > Alteromonadales > Pseudoalteromonadaceae > Pseudoalteromonas > Pseudoalteromonas sp. ASV78. The sequence continues at coordinate 299,444 of NZ_JBLOPA010000001.1, forward strand.
TTCGCTAAACAAGCGACTGCATTTCACCATGTACCAGCCCTTGATATGGGTAAGTTAGTGGTTAACGAAATGCTTGAGCGCCTTAACTTTGATAAATCTGAAATTGATCAATTGGTATTTGGTCAAGTAGTGCAAATGCCAGAAGCACCAAACATCGCCCGCGAAATCGTGTTAGGAACTGGCATGCCAGTTTCTGTTGATGCTTATTCAGTATCGCGTGCATGTGCAACCAGTTTTCAAGCGATTGCCAATGTGGCTGAATCGATTATGGCAGGCTCTGTGCAAGTGGGTATTGCTGGTGGTGCTGATTCATCATCTGTCTTGCCAATCGGAGTGAGTAAAAAATTAGCTGGCAGTTTGGTTGATTTAAATAAAGCCCGCACTTTAGGTCAGCGTTTAAAAATATTCTCAAAGCTGCGTTTAAAAGATTTATTACCAGTTCCACCTGCAGTGGCTGAGTATTCGACGGGTTTATCTATGGGTCAAACTGCTGAGCAAATGGCAAAAACCCATAACATTAGCCGTGAAGATCAAGATGCGCTAGCTCATCGCTCACACATACTTGCAAGTCAAGCTTGGGCAGATGGTAAGCTTAGCGAAGAAGTTATGACCGCGCATGTACCGCCATATAAAAGCTTTATTGAGCAAGACAACAACATTCGCCATAATTCAACCGTTGAAGGTTACGCTAAATTAAAGCCAGCCTTTGATCGCCAACATGGCTCAGTAACCGCTGCCAACTCAACACCTTTAACAGATGGTGCAGCAGCAGTGCTAATGATGAGTGAAAGCAAAGCCAAAGCTTTAGGCTATAACATTTTAGGTTATGTGCGCAGCTTTGCCTTTTCAGCGATTGGTGTACATGAAGATATGCTAATGGGTCCTGCTCATTCAACGCCAATTGCATTAGCGAGAGCGGGTATAACGCTTGCCGATCTTGATTTAATCGAAATGCATGAAGCATTTGCAGCGCAAACGCTGGCGAATATGAAAATGTTTGCGTCTGATAAGTTTGCTCAAGAAAAGCTTGGTCGCAGTAAAGCGATCGGTGAAATTAACATGGATAAGTTTAACGTATTAGGCGGCTCGCTGGCATATGGTCACCCATTTGCAGCGACCGGCGCACGACTTATCACCCAAAGTTTACATGAACTTAACCGCCGCGGCGGTGGTTTAGCACTTACGACTGCATGTGCTGCAGGCGGGTTAGGTGCAGCCTTTGTATTGGAGAGTGCGTAATGACAGATTCAGTATTTAGTTTAGAAATAGATGAGCAAAAGCTTGCTGTTGTAACTATCGACGTGCCGGGTGAAAAAATGAATACCCTGCGCGATAGCTTTGCTGATGATTTAAAAGCATTGCTTGATGAGGCTAAGCAGCAGTCAGTGAAAGGCATGGTTTTTATCAGTGGCAAAAGCGATAACTTTATCGCCGGTGCGGATGTAAAAATGCTTGATAACGTCGAGCATCGTGACGATGCCTTGGCTATTAGCGAACTATGTCATCGTGTTTTTTTTGACATGAAAGCACTGCCGTTCCCAACTGTCAGTGCCATTCATGGTGCGGCCCTGGGTGGCGGTTTAGAATTTGCATTGGCCTGTGATTACCGTATTTGTTCAGACAGCGACATTACCAAACTTGGCTTACCTGAAGTGCAACTTGGTTTATTACCTGGCGGCGGTGGTACGCAACGATTACCAAAATTAGTGGGTTTGCAAAAAGCCCTTGAGTGGACCTTAACAGGTAAACAAATTCGTGCTAAACAAGCCAAAAAAGCAGGCTTGGTTGATGACTGCGTTCCGCAAACTGTGTTACTGCGTGTTGCCAAAGAATTTGCTGTTAAAGGTAAAGCAAAAGCGACTAAGCCAAAGCTGGACCGCTTAAGCCAATTACTCGAGTCTAATCCGTTTGGCCGTAATATTATCTTTAAAAAAGCCCAAGAAAATGTGCTGAAAAAAACCGGTGGTCATTATCCAGCACCACTGGCTATCATTAAAGCAATACGTGCAAGTGTTGAGCTTGATGAGCTTAAAGCCTATAAAACAGAAGCTGAAGGCTTTGCTACGTTAGTAATGAGTAGTGAGTCTAAGTCATTACGTGGGATCTTTTTTGCAACCACTGAGATGAAAAAAGAATGGCGCAATGATGACGCGCCAGCAATCACTAAAACAGCGGTGTTAGGCGGCGGTTTAATGGGCGCAGGTATTGCGCATGTAACTGCTGTTAAAGCCGGTGTGCCTGTACGCATTAAAGATGTAGCCGAGCAGGGCATTAGTAATGCCATGAACTACAGTTATAAAATTTTAGATAAAAAGCAAAAACGCCGTATTTTATCTAAAGCTGAACTGCAACAGACTATGAATAGAATTACCGGTACGACGAATTACAGTGGCTTTAAGCACATTGATTTAGTTATCGAAGCGGTATTTGAAGACCTCAGCCTAAAACAAGGGATGGTGGCGGATGTTGAGCGAGAATGCCAAAGCAACACTATTTTTGCTAGTAACACGTCATCACTGCCAATTTCACAAATAGCAGCGCAGGCTGCGCGTCCTGAAAATGTCATTGGTCTGCATTATTTCTCACCTGTTGAGAAAATGCCCTTGGTTGAAATCATTCCACATGAAGGTACTTCACAAGAGACCATCGCGCGGATTGTAAATTTTGCCCGTAAGCAAGGTAAAACACCGATAGTGGTAAAAGATAAAGCCGGTTTTTATGTGAACCGTATTTTAGCGCCATATGTGAATGAAGCCGCTAATTTATTATTAGCAGGTGAGCCAATTGAAAAGATTGATGCGGCATTAGTCGAGTTTGGTTTTCCGGTTGGGCCATTAGCGCTACTGGATGAAGTGGGTATTGATATTGGCTCTAAGATTGCGCCAATTCTTGAACAAGAACTCGGTGAGCGTTTTAAAGCACCAGATGCATTTTCACGTTTAATTGATGCCAAACGCTTAGGCCGTAAAACTGGCCGTGGTTTTTATCTTTATGATAAGAAAGGTAAAAAAGTAGACGCATCTGTTTACGAATTACTCGGCGTGAGCCCATCACCGCGTTTAAATAAAAGCGAAATTGCTAAACGTTGTGTATCGCAAATGCTTAACGAAGCCGCACGTTGTTTAGATGAAGGCATTATTGCCAGTCCGCGTGATGGTGATATTGGCGCTATATTTGGTATTGGCTTCCCACCATTTTTAGGTGGTCCATTTAGCTATATGGATAAACTTGGCGTAAACAAAGTAAGCTCAGAAATGGCTACTTTTGCTAATTTTAATCCGGTATTTGCACCGTGTACGCCTTTGGTGGCGATGGCGGATGCTGGTGCAAGCTTTTATCAGCTTGAGCCTGCACAGCCAAGTACTGCTGAAGTCGTGGTAGAACAAACCGTGACGGCTACGCAAGACGATACCGATGTAGAACCTGTCGAATCGGTTGAATCGGTTGAGGCTGAAGAGGTTATTGTTCCGCCAGCGCCAACTAATGAAGCTGAACCGGTAACAGATACCAACTCAGCTGCTGCAAGCGGTGATAAAGTGAAATAGTATTTAATTGCTAGTTATTAAAAACGCACTGATAGTTTGCAGTGCGTTTTTTTATGCCCAGAATTTAGGATTAAAAATTTTAGTTGCTGAAATTATTTGGCTTAGTTGTTATAACAGGGTCATCCGTAACTGAGACTATGTAAAGACTACTAATGAACATCAGCACTGCAAGATTACGACTAAGGCTCCTCGAACAAGACGATTGGCCGTTCTTTTTAGCTTTGCATGATGAGCCATGCGTTATTGAAAAATGCTTTGACAGGCCCTCAGATACGCAAATACGTAGTAAGTTTATGCAGCGGTTGGCGCCGTGGCATCCTACAGCCAATACGCCTTTGTGTTTGCTGATCATTGAAATAAAAACAGGCAAAAAAGTGGGTGTGACAGGGCTTACAACATCATCATCAAACGCCCCCGAAGTTGGTTATCTGTTAATGCCCGAGTTTTATGGTCAAGGTTATGCAACTGAAGCACTACAAGCATTTTTAACATGGGCGACGACAGCATTTAATATTCAACAATTTACTGCTGTGGTTACGAAAGGGAATGTAGGCTCAGAAAAAGTGCTGGCAAAATGTGGGTTTAAGTTAGTCAAGGTTGCACCATTAGCTTACGAAATTGCTGGAGTGTTATTTGATGATCATCATTTTTTACTAACGTGTATGGAGTAAGGCTAAGTTGTACTGAGCAAGTAGCTTGAGCAGTACAACATTTTGACTTACATATGAATCTCAATCGCTTTGCGATCTTTTTCCGGCATATTGGCAACCACTAAATTAAATGAATTATCAATCATACGTTCAATTTCACCTTGCGGGATTGAGCCATCTAAAATAACAGTATTCCATAACCGTTTATTCATATGATAGCCTGGGATCACTGAAGGAAAAATATCACGTAGTGCTTGCGCTTCATCGGGGTCGCATTTTAAATTCATCCACCAAATAGGGTTGCCATCTTCGTCGGTTTGCCCTTCGTTGCCAACCGATAAAGTGGCAAACATTTTATGGTTTACTTTATATACATCAACTTCTTGGCCGAAAGGTTGGGTAACCATAACCAGAGGTTTTTTTGCTAAATACTCATGTGCAGTGTGCTGATCCATGATCCAGTCCTTGAAGTCATTTTTGGTATTTTAACCATAGCAGCTTTTTCGTAGTTTAGTCATGAAAAAATCGATTAATAGGTAAAATTTATGAGTAAATACAGGCCCTACGAGAAAAATAGCGGTATGTGATATTTTCTTATTGAAGAAAATCCAGTTCGTGGTATGTTTCTGGGGATTTATAAATTATAGGAAATACACTGATGCCAAAGGCAAGTGAAGTTAAAAAAGGTACTGCGATTGAGTTTAATGGCCGCGTTTTAGTGGTTAAAGATATTGTTCGTTCTGTACCACAAGGCCGTGCTGGTGGAAGTTTGTATCGTATGCGCTTGTACGATGTAGTAACTGGTAGCAAAGTAGATGAAACATTCAAAGATAGCGACATGTTAAAACTAGCTGATTTAACGCGTCGTGAAGCAATGTTCTCGTATTTAGATGGCGAAGAATACGTATTTATGGATAACGAAGATTACACGCCATATAATCTTAATAAAGAAGCGATCAGCGAAGAAATTTTATTCGTTAATGAAGAAACTCAAGGTGTGCACGTCATTGTTATTGATGGCGCGCCAGTGGGCTTAGATTTACCTTCAAGCGTTGAACTTGTGGTTGAAGAGACAGACCCATCAATCAAAGGCGCTTCAGCAAGCGCACGTTCAAAACCTGCTCGCTTATCAACGGGTTTAACGATTCAAGTTCCTGAGCATATTTCTACCGGTGATCGCATCCGTATTAATACCGCGGAGCATAAATTCATGGGCCGTGCTGAAAAATAACTACGCCTGTGCATTGAAAAAACCGACACATTCTGTCGGTTTTTTTATATCACTATGATTTATGCTCATTATTTGCACGCAGTACTTTAAATCAGTGCATGCTTTGGCTACACTGCGCGCTTATTTTTAAAACCGAACAAACGAGGCTGCTTTTGTACTTTCTACTCAGCGTAGTATCTATTGTCGTTATGTATTCAGAGGCGATTAAAAAAGGTATGCCGATTAAGCGCTGGTTACTGCTTGCAGGGCTGTTAGGCCCGATTGCGTGGTGTTTGTTTAATTTGCATTATCGTCGCGCATTACTACGTTGTGTGGGTATACAAGCATGTGTTTGGCGACCCTAACAAGCGCGTTATGCTTGATGTACTAAACTCAGTGCCGCTTGGTTTTGTTGTTTCTTCAAGAATTCAGTAAATTCAACTCGCGAGAGCGGTTTTGAATAATAGTAGCCTTGCATTGTTTCGCAGTTAAGCGCTTTTAAGGTCTCTATTTGATCCGCTTGCTCAACCCCTTCGGCCACTACATGTAAATCTAAGTTATGAGCAATCGTAACAATAGAATCCACCATATTCCGGCCACGCTCGGTTTGCATATCATCAATAAAGGCTTTATCAACTTTTAAAGTATTAAGTGGGAATTGCTTTAAATACGCTAATGATGAGTAACCTGTGCCAAAGTCATCCATCGCTAAATGAATGCCACGGGCACTGAGCGAGCGCATGATGGTAATAGCATCTTGTGGATCGTCCATTACCGTCCCTTCGGTAATTTCAAGTTCTAAAAAGTACGATGGCAGGGCATGGTTTTGCAAAATTACATCAATACGGGTGGTTAAATCGGGTAGGCTAAATTGTTTAGCTGATAAGTTCACCGCAACACGACCATTAAATAAACCAGCGTCTAGCCATGCTTTGACATCGCGGCAGGCTTTATGAAGTACCACTTCACCAATTTCAATAATTTGCCCGGTTTCTTCAGCGATGGGAATAAACACGCCAGGGCTGATAATGCCTTTTTTCGGGGTAATAAAGCGCACTAAGGCTTCCATACCGGTAAATTTACCAGTGCGAATATTCATTTTTGGTTGATAGTACACTTCAAAATGATCTTCTTTTAAACCAAACCGCATCAGGTTTTCAATTTGCAAACGTTTAACGGCTTGGCGATTCATGGTGTCATTGAAGAATAAGTAGCTGTTGCCTTTCTTTTTCGCATGGTACATCGCAGTGTCGGCATTTTTAAGCAACAATTCAGGGGTGTTGCCGTCTTCAGGAAATAGCACGATACCTACACTGGAGGTGATCACCAATTCATGACCAGCCATTTTAAATGGCGTGGCAATGGCGGCTAAAAACTGCTTTGCCATGCGAGTGATGGTATGAATATCGTTAGTGCCGGACATAACCAGTGCAAATTCATCGCCGCCTAAACGATAAAATACATCTTTTTCACGAGTCAGTTTGTTTAACCGCATTGCCAGTTTAGCCAGTAAACTATCGCCGAGTTGATGGCCTAATGAGTCATTAATCTTTTTAAAGTTATCTAAATCAAAAACCAGTAGCGCATGATGGTTGTCTTTTTTTGCGAGCTTTTTTAAGTCGGTAAAAAATAGATTTCGGTTTGGCAGGCCGGTTGTGCGGTCTCGATTTGATAGGTTATGTAGTTGTGATTCTGCTTTTTTCCGTTCGGTTAAATCTGAAAAAACAATTACATAATTACAAATTTGATTATGTTCGTTTTTAATTTCATCAATTGAAATTTCAATCGGCAGCAACTTTCGCTCACTGTTACGCAATTTTACTTCTTGTTGCCAGTGCTCGGTGGCGCGTACAGTGTCTTTAATATCATCAATATAGCTTTGTTCGTAGCCGGGTAGGGTAAACGGTTTATTTAAGTAATTATCGCGATTACCGCCAAACTGAGTCAAAAAGCTGGGATTAAGATCAACTAAATTAAAGTTTTTATCATAAATTGCCAGCGCATCGGTGAGTGATTCAACGCATTTAGCAAACAGATTGAGCCGTGCTTCGGTTGACTTTAATTGACTGATGTCACGCACCGTACCGGTCATCCGCAGTGGGTTTAAGTTGGTGTCTTTTTCAATTATTTTGCCCCTGTCGAGCACCCAGTGCCAGCGGTCAAAACTGTCTTTGATTCGGTAACTGGCTTCAAAAAAGGCGGTTTGCTCTGCAAAGTGTTGCTTTAACAGTAGTTCTACTTGAGCTATGTCATTTGGGTGGATCAGGGCTTTATTAGGGGGGATGTCAATGATGGTATTTTTATCCATCATGTATTTATCGTTAATGCGCAGCACTTCACCGGTTTTTATATTCCAATCCCAGAGCGTGTCACCGCTGCCCTCTACCGTGCTTTTCAAGCGCCGTTCAGAAATACATAATTGGCGTCGTGAGCGGCGTAATTTGTAAATTGTGAATAATAAGTAAGGCAGCACTATCGTAACAAATGCGCTCGGTAAATAAAGCATTAAAGTTTGCTGATCGACTAATTGCTCGCTATAGCCCAATGGGCTAAAGCAGAGTAATAATGAGGCGAATATGAATGTGTTGAATATTATTTTTATTATCATAGGGCACTTCTGTATTTTGCACCTGATAATCTAATTGAAGCGCGCGGTTGTGTCAAAGAGATTGCGAAGAAAGCATAGTTTTTGTCGACTTGTTTGCTTTAGGCACGCTAGTTAGTTCATATCTTGGTCTATCTGCGGAAAAAGTCTCGCGAATGTAGGCTATCATTTGCTCTAAACTGAGATTGTCGAGTGCCGCCAACAGTTTTTGTTGCATATGAAAATGATGATCTTGGTTACCAATGGCAAGCCATAAGCGTTGTGAACGCAGTCGTAGATTTTTATCTTTTTCGGCAATATGGGTGATTAAACCATGCTTTTGCTGCTGCCATTGTTGTTCGTCGAGTTGTTGTAATGAGCCAAGGTAATGCGCAATAAATGAATTATGGCGCTCAAGCAGCGCGTTTGCTGAATAATTTGGTGACTGCACATAAAACGCAATCCCAGCCCTTGTATTAAAAGGCGCATAACCGGCACCAACCAAGTAACCTAACTGTTGTTTGGTCCGTAACTCGTTAAAGTAGTCTTGATTAATAAGGTGGTTGAGCGCCATCATTTTGACTTTTTCAACTACGTCATCGGTTTGTGCTTGATAATAAATAACCATCGCATAATCGTTACAATTGAGGCTTAGTTGTGAGCGGGTGATTTGTTCAATTTCAAACAATGGCCGCGTCAAATCTTCGATAGTGGCTGATTTGGCTAAATGCTGAGCCACTTTCTTTTGAAATTCTATCGCATCACTTTCGCGCCAGTTACCATGTAAAAATGACTCAACATGCAAGGCATGAAAAAACTCGCGACGAAAACAATTAAATTGATGAAAACTGGTATCTTTAAGGGCAACAGCAAGTTGTTCTGGCTCGGGGTTCCATGGCATTATTTTTGCGCCAAGTACGCTAAATAATTCGCCAACAGGTTTATTTTGATTACTGTTACGCCAATGACGAACTAACTGTTTTTTATACTCAGCAAAGCGTTTGGCGCAAATATCAACATTAAATAAAGCTTCGAGTAGTTCATCAACCAATTCTAACTGGCTTGATGAGAGCCCCGCAGTGTGCAAGGTTAAGCCACCTTGATGTGAGGTTAAGTGGTAACTTAAACCGGCTAATTCGGCGGGGTAAAACTGCTCTGCAACACTGTCCATAAATAAGTCGGCAAATAATCGCGTCAGTGCCATGTGTTTAATGTCTTTAACGGCAAAGTCTGAGTCCATTGCTAAATAAAAATGACCTTTGGCAACCCGAAAGGTGTTGTCTTGCTTGAACCAAAAATCAAAGCCAGGCTCTTTTACTAACAGTCGTGGCTTTGAGTGCGGTTGACCAACAGCATACAGCGACACTTCCTTGCTTAAATAAGGGTTTGCTGTGGGCAACAGCATTTCTGGTAGTGGAGTGTTAATTTCGCATAATGCTTCAAGCCAACAGCTCGAAATACTTTCGACCCGATACGGTGTGTGGTACCACTGAGTGGTATGTTCTGGCTCTACGTCTGGGTGGATCAACACCAAGCGCATATTATGTGGTGTTAACCATTGCATTGCAGTTTGATGCGCGGTTTGATTAAAGCCATCCATCAGGTAGTCGCCTTGTACATAATTGGCTTCATCATAGTGCTGCATATTAATACTTAGGTTACTAACCCAGTCGATCAGCCGTGCTTTTTCTTGGTTATCAAAGGCAATTTGCAGTAGATTTTTTTTATCTTGATATAAGCGTGGTAATTTATCGATGTTTTGATTAATTAAACAAATATACTCAAACACCATTTCCACAATGTCTTCATAGTATTCAATGCCTTCGTCGGTCAACGCCATACTGATATTAAAATCTTTAAAGTTACTACCATTAATGCCACCACCAGCAGAGAGTGCGTTGATCCAACCTTGTGCTTTTAAAATAGAATACAGCGAGCCTTGTCCTTCGTAGCCTAATAAGTGGGCAATAAAGCTCACTGTTTTATGGCGATAAAACTCATCGATATTTGGCATTGCAAAACTAACAATGAGTTTTTGCATGTGCTTATGTGGTTCTATATGCAGTACTTTACAGAGATCTTGTGAGCGATACAGGGATGCAGCAATAGCCGGCTTTGCTTTTGGTTGACCTTTAATATCGCTAAACAGGGTGTTGACCCATTGCACCATAGTGTCTATTTCTGCATCTGCGCAGATCACTAAGCTCATCCATTGTGCTTGGTAATAGTCTTCAAAAAAACGACGTAACTCTTTGCTGACACAACCATCGCGATCAGCTAATGTTTGCTGATTGCCTACTGAGAATTTTGCAAAAGGATGTGCAGAGTTGACGGTTTCTTTATGCGCTTGGTAAATACGGCGGCCATCATCTTTTATTTTTAATTTAAATTCAGCATCAATGGCATTTCGTTCTTTTTCGGTTTCTGCTGGGTTGAGTAAAGGGGCAATGAAAAAACGGCTGAATTGGTTCAGCGCCTGCTCAAATTCTTGGCTGTTAATATCAAAGAAATAACAGGTGTGTTCAGTACCAGTCCACGCGTTGGTATTACCGCCTGCTTGGGAAACAAAATTGCCAAAGCCACCAGATTCAGGAAATTGATCTGTGCCTAAAAAGAGCATGTGCTCTAAAAAGTGCGCTAGCCCTTGTCGGTCAAGCGGATCGTCAAAGTGACCAGCATTTACGGCCATCGATGCAGCGGCTTTAGTTGAATCTTTATCTTGCACTAACAGTACTTTTAGACCATTGTCCAGTGTAAGGGCACGGTATGTTCTGTTATCATTGCGGCTGATATTCAAATGATGCTCCTGAGACGTTAAGTTTACTCGTTAACAACAATGATAACTTCAGGGCTGCGATTAAATTGCTTAGCGATTTCTACCTGAATATCATAAGCGAAAATGTATGACGTTGTTTTAATATAGCGGACAAACAGGCAAACTGGCTACTGTTTTATATTCTTTAATTGGTTGATTTTTTATGAAAACAATCCTAATAATGCGCCACGGCGAAGCGACTCCAATGCAAGCCGACGATGCAAGTAGAAATTTGACCTCGGTTGGCCAGCAACAGGCTGAAAAAATGGGTTTATGGTTGCAAGCAAGCTATGCACCTTGCGCCTTGTTGGTGAGCCCTTACATTCGTGCTCAACAAACTGCTGCAGGGGTAAAAAAGCATAATGCTTTTTTATTTGAAGAAACCTGCACGGACATAGTACCAGAAGGCAATCCACAAATTGCCGGGGATTATTTAGAAACCCTAATAGCAATGCACCCTGAATGTGATACTTGGTTAGTGGTGGCACATATGCCTATTGTTAGTTATTTAGTTGACCAACTAAGTGCCGGAAATATGCCAATCTTTAATACTGGGGCCGTTGCCGTGATCAGTTATGACGAAAACAATCAAAAAAGCCAATACCTCAGTATTCACGCCCCAAGTAACGTTGAAGTTTAGCCTCGTACAACCTTGCGTTCATTGTTAAATTTGCTAAATTAGCGTCACACTAATTTAGCTGAGACTAACTATGACAATTGAACGTCTGCAAACAGGTGCGCGAATGAGCCGTATTGTTAAGCACAACGGCACCGTGTATTTATGCGGTCAAGTGTGTGCTGACGCAGAAAAAAACATCACCGAACAAACGCAAACCATGCTTGATAAAGTCGAAGTATTACTTAACGAAGCGGGCAGTTCTAAAGAGCATATGCTCAGTGCCACTATTTACGTAAAAAGCATGGAATATTTTGCTGATATGAATGCCGTATGGGATGCCTGGGTACCTGAGGGACATGCACCAGCACGCGCTTGTGTTGAAGCTAAAATGGCACGCGATGCCTTATTAGTTGAGATTTCAGTTGTCGCAGCAATCAAATACTTGCATGCCATTGAGCGGCTGATTGGTGCTTTTAATAAAGCGTCAGGCCGTTCACTGCAAACACTGCCTGCTTGTTGTGACAATGAAGTCGATGCAAATGATTGCGCCAATCTAGTGTTACAAAACATTAAAACAGTAACCAAACTGCTCTTTGTTGCATAAACTAGTCTATAAAAACCAACACAAGGAAGCACTATGAATACTAATTCAGTGGTACTGATAACCGGCGCTAGCCGAGGAATTGGCGCCGCAACTGCTATTCACTTTGCACAGCAAGGCTATGCTGTTTGTGTTAACTATAAAGTGGATCAACGCAGCGCTGAAAAAATAGCGCAGCAGGTACGTGGCTTTGGCGTCAAAGCTGAAATAGTGCAAGCTGATGTGTCTGATGAAACGCAAGTGCTTACCCTGTTTGCAAAAGTAGACGAGTTATTTGGCAAATTAGATGTGCTTATAAATAATGCCGGTATTTTAAAGCCGCAAATGCCGCTGCTTGAGATGGATGCCTCGCGTATCAATGAAGTGCTGACAACCAATGTAACGAGCGCTTTTTTATGTTCCCGTGAAGCGATTAAGCGCATGCACAGTGGCGGCAGTATCGTGAATGTTTCGTCGAGGGCTGCTAAAACAGGCTCGCCGAACGAATATATCGACTACGCCGCCTCTAAAGGGGCAATGGATACTTTAACAATTGGTTTAGCTAAAGAAGTGGCTAAGTTAGGCATTCGCGTTAACTCAGTGCGGCCTGGATTAATTTACACCGATATGCACCGTGATGGCGGCGAAGCGGGGCGAGTTGATAGATTAAAATCGAACTTACCACTAGGGCGAGGTGGTACACCAGAAGAAGTTGCCGCTGCCATTTACTTCTTAGCCTCAGCGCAAGCTTCGTTTACAACAGCTAGCTTTATCGATGTAGCGGGTGGTTTATAAAGCCTAAAGTAAAATACTTAACCAAACACTAAAGCTCACTACGCTTAATACCGTTGAAAGCACCACAGCACTTGCGAGGGTCGCTTGGTGTTGCTTAATTTGATTTGCGATTAGGTAGGCATTTACACCTAAAGGGGAGGCGCTTAGAAGTACCAGCACGTTTAGTAATGATTGTTCTAAATTAAATATGTAGTTAGCAAAAAAGTAGACCCCACATGGCAAAATAGCAAGCTTGATAATAGTTGCGATGAGTGATGCTTGTAAGTTGTCGGCCACTTTATAAAACGCCAGGTTCGCCCCCAATACGAATAACGCACAGGCAATTGCAGGTTTGGCAAGTAGGCTTAGTCCATTTGCTAAGTCATCAAAAAGTGTAAAACCAAGCAGGTTAACAGCAAGACCGCTACTGATACTTAACACCACAGGGTTTAGTAGCATGTTTTTTGCAAACGCTCGCCAAGAAAAAGACTGCTGAGATTTAGCGCTGAGCAAAAAGGTCAAGGTAAACAACAGTGCGCTGTGAAAAGTAATGATCATAAACACAATACCGACCATTTGCTCGCCAAGTGCCGCAATAATAATGGGCAGGCCTACAAGAACTGTATTTGAATAACTACTGCCAAGGGCAAAAACTGCGTGATGCGATGCTGCAGGCTGTTTCTCAATTAGGTATCGGTCAATAACATAGCCAAGGGCATAAATAGCCAATACCGGAATGTAAAAGCTTAAAAAGCCAGCTACAGAAACACCGTTATGTAAATCAGCTTGTGCCATATTTAAAAATAAAAAAGCGGGCACGCTAATATAAAAGGTGAACTTACTTAATCCTGCAATTTGTTCTTTCGATAAAAACCTGCTACGAGAATTGATGTAACCACTTAACACGATAAAAATCAGTGGAAAGATAATCGAAAAAATATGCACATTAGGCCTTATGACAAGAAAACGTTAGCGTCTAAATTCATCACTTTGTGGAAGATTTATTAAAATAAGTACTGCACCTTTACCACCGTATTCAAGCGGCGCTTGGTGTATCGCAATAACATCGGGATGCTGTACTAAATATTGCGGCACTTTGTGTCTGAGGATATGGCCACCAATACCATGTATTACACAGGCACAGTAATAGTGCTTTTTTTTGCATTCATGGATCAGTCCAGCAAGTTCATCTTTTGCCAATTCCTTATTTAAACCATGTAAATCAAGGGTTAAATCAGGCACAAAGTCACCTCGGCGTAATTGTTTTGCTAAAAAACGGTCTTGGCCGTGTTGCACATAATTAACCGTACCGTTGGTATCAATATCTGGCACATATTCATCAGAAAAGAAAAATTCTGCCTGATGTTGCTTTTTTTGCTGGGCAAACAGCTTAGCTTGTGAGATTTTAGGCTTATTAGCAAAGCGATGCGTGTCTTGTTTAAATACACGGGCACCATTAATACTTTGACGAAACATATCGATGTCGTCAGGGCTAATATCTGCGTTTGAGAGAGGATCTTTTTTCATAGCGGCAGTCTAAACAAAAAAACGCTAAAAATCGAGTTAAAAGGCGTTACAATAGGGCAATCATGGGGCCTTAATTGCGCCTCGATTGAATTGATATTTTCTAAAGCAGCAGGTAGATAACGAACATGAGCGAATTATTAATAGAAGAAGCAACCTTAGATGAAGCTGTAGCAGAACTGTCAACGTTACACGATTGGCTACGGTGGACCACGAGTCAATTTGCCAGCAGTGGTATTTTCTTTGGTCATGGTACTGATAACGCATGGGATGAAGCGGTAAGCCTATTACTGCCCGCGTTAAGCTTACCCATTGATGCACCAAAAGAATTAATGCATGCAAGGCTAACTAGCACCGAAAAAAATCGCCTTGCGGGCTTAATCGCAGAGCGTATTAACGATTTCACACCAGTACCTTACTTAACCAATATTGCATGGTTTGCCAATATGCCATTTTATGTCGATGAGCGCGTATTGATCCCACGTTCACCCTTTGCTGAGCTAATACATAATCGCTTTTCACCTTGGCTAGCTGAGCCTGAATCGGTAACTCGTATTCTAGACTTATGTACCGGCTCTGGTTGTATTGCCATTGCATTAGCACAAACCTTTGCAGAAGCGCAGGTTGATGCTGTTGATATTTCTTATGAAGCACTCGAAGTTGCTGATATCAATATCACTGATTATCAGTTAAGTGACCGTGTATTACCTATTCAATCTGACGTATTCAGCGGTGTACCTGGGCAAAAATATGACCTGATCGTGGCAAATCCTCCGTATGTAGACGCCGAAGATATGGCTGATTTACCGCGTGAGTTCCACCATGAGCCAGAGCTTGGTTTAGCATCAGGTCACGATGGTCTTGATGTAACCCGTACTATTTTGAGTGAAGCGGCCGATCATCTAACTGATAACGGTTTGTTATTTGTCGAAGTTGGTAATTCTATGGTACACATGGATGCCCTTTATCCAAATGCGCCTTTTGAATGGGTTGAATTTGAGCAAGGTGGATTTGGCGTATTTGTGATCAGCAAAAAGCAGTTGGTTGAATACTTCGCAGATTAGTCACAGCAAGAATTAAAGCCGAGCCTTAGGCTCGGTACTTAGTAGTCATTAGGAATGAGGAAAGTTAATGGCAGGTAATAGTATTGGGCAGTTATTTAAAGTGTCCACCTTTGGCGAAAGCCACGGCGTCGCCTTAGGCGGTGTTGTGGATGGCACGCCAGCAGGCCTTGAAATTACTGAGGCCGATTTACAAATTGATTTAGATCGTCGCAAACCAGGGCAAAGCCGTTACACAACGCAGCGCCGTGAAGACGATCAAATAAAAATTCTCTCTGGTGTATTTGAAGGTAAAACCACAGGTACCAGCATTGGTTTACTGATTGAAAATACCGATCAACGCTCAAAAGATTACGGCAAAATTAAAGACGTTTTTCGTCCAGGCCACGGCGATTACACCTATTGGCATAAATACGGACTGCGTGATTATCGCGGTGGTGGCCGCTCATCGGCACGTGAAACCGCCATTCGTGTTGCCGCAGGCGCTATTGCTAAAAAGTATTTAAAGCAGTTTCATGGTATTGAAATACGCGCGTGCTTGAGCCAACTTGGGCCAATTAAAGCGGAAAATTACGATTGGGATGAAGTTGAAAACAATCTATTTTTCTTCCCTGATGCCAGTAAGCTTGAAGCCCTTGACGACTATATGCGTGACCTTAAAAAACAAGGTGACTCAGTCGGTGCGAAAGTAAAAGTAGTGGCCAAAAATGTCCCAGTTGGTTTAGGTGAGCCGGTATTTGACCGCCTTGATGCAGAACTTGCCCACTCACTGATGAGTATTAACGCAGTAAAAGGCGTTGAAATTGGCGACGGCTTTGATGTGGTTGAGCAAAAAGGCTCAGAGCATCGTGATGAGTTAACCCCAGCAGGCTTTACCTCAAATCATGCCGGTGGCGTATTGGCAGGTATTTCTACAGGGCAAGATATTATCGCCTCAATTGCACTCAAACCAACTTCAAGTATTACCATTCCAGGCAACAGTATTAATACTGAAAACGAAGCGGTTGAGATGATCACCAAAGGTCGTCACGATCCATGTGTAGGTATTCGTGCCATACCCATTGCTGAGGCGATGATGGCCATTACTCTAATGGATCACTTACTGCGCCAACGCGGCCAAAACCCCCATGTTCATCATGAGCATGGGCCAATAAATGGCTCTGTTTAGGGTTTAGTTAAAAGCATTTAGAGTTATTTAAAAGCGCGATTTTAATCGCGCTTTTTATTGTGGTCATTTTAAGATAGGCATCAAAGTTTCAGGAGCGGGATCAGGCTGTTTTTTTGATCTGTCCACTGAGTTAAACGCGTGTTTGAATAGGGCTTAATTGCTGTTAAGTCGGCAATGGGTATTGCATCTAAAAATGCTTGATTATTAGTCATTACCACCCATTCAGATCCTAATTGCGTACCCGTATATTTAAATTTGATCAGAGACTTATCGAAGCGCTTACTGTGGGCTTGCAATACTGGCATTAGATCAACATGGTTATTGGAAATATGAATGATTAATACGCCACTGCTTTTAATGCGTTGCCAATATAGGCTAAAAGCTTCTTCAGTGAGCAAGTGAGCAGGAATAACATCACTTGAGAAAGCATCAATGATCAAAGCATTCATTAACGGGGCATTATTTTTTAGCTCTTCGCTCAGTGCCATCCTACCATCGCCAAGGGTGATATCTATCTGTGCACGACTGTTTTTTAAATAGGAAAAATAAGTTGTTGCCATAGTATACACCGCCGGGTTGAGCTCATAAAAACGGATCTTATCGCGTTTATCGCCAAATTTAGCTAACACGCCAGCACCTAACCCCACAATACCAATGTTTAAATTGCCTTGTTGTTTAAGAATTGCCAGTGATTTTGCAACCCCAGTATGTTGATGGTAATAACTATTTGTGAGCTCATCTTGAGGATTAAGTGGCTCAGAGCCGTGAATGGTTGTGCCATCGATTAAACGTCTCTCAGCAAGAGTCGCGGTGTTAATGTCTTTAACGGTCACATAGCCATAAAAATTTCTCTCTGATGCTAAATTGTATTGATTAAAGCTCAGAAAAAGATAGACATAGCAGCCACCCCAAATAGCGACAACAGTAAGTAGGTTTATTTTTAATAGCGCTGATGGCTGCTTGCATTGTGTAAACTGAATATAGCTAGCCAGTGCAAGTACAGCAGCTAACGCGACAATATACTCCGTTATTTGCGCAAACAGTAGCGGTGCGAGTAAGGTACTGAGTAAACTGCCAATAGCTCCACCAAGTGCGATGTACAGGTAAAATGTGGTGAGTAATGACTCTGTTGGAGCGAGTTTACGAAGTTCACCGTGACAGACCATACAAACAATCAATAAAATAAAGCTATACATTAAAAGCTGAGCTAAAGCATTAAATTGGCTACCGAGGAAAAACATGATCAGCCCAGCAAATGCTGCGAACAATAATAAGTATAGCCAATGAGTACGGCAGTAGTTTTTTGCTGATGCAAAAGTGTAAGCAAAGGTAAGTAAATAAATTGCCAATGGTAAGGTCCACACAAGTGGCATAGGTGGAATATTAGTACTGATCATTTGTGTTGTCGCAATAAGCATGATTGAGCTTGTTGCGGATAACACAATCCATAAATAATTTGGTTTTACCCAGCGTATGGTTTTCGGCGGTGTTACTGGTTTTTGGTTAGTATGACTATTTTTAAATAGTACAGCAACGAGTGTGAGTAATAAAAAACAGTGAGCAAATAAGCCTATGGACCAATAGTCTTTTTGTTGATCTAATGAAAACAGCACTTCAAAAATAAATGGGTAGCTCATTAAGGCAAGTAATGAACCCAGATTAGAAAACGAATACCAATGATACGGCACTGCTATATCGGTCGATTCAATATACCAACGCTGCATGAGTACACTCGTCGCCGAGAGCAACATAAAAACCAAACCAATTTGAGAGAATAAATTGGCAATGACTGACCAAGCAGGTGTCAGTATAACAAAGGAGCCGAGTTCAAGTTTGTTAAACGTGATCATACTTGATAAAACAACGAGCAGCGTGTGAATGAGTAATTGTTGTTTGAGTGGGTAGCGACTCAAGAGGTGAGCATATAAATAACCTACTAACAGCATAGTTTGATAAAAAAGCATACTGCTAGACCAAACTGAAGCGCCACCACCAAACATGGGAAGTAATTCTTTTGAGAGGATAGGCTGAATTTGAAATAGTAAAAACGCGCTTATAAAAATGATTAATGTGGATAGAATACGTTGCATCTTTTTAGTTCATTATTAAACGATGGCTAATCATTCAGCGAGTTAATTTACAGGACAATGTAATAACCCTTGAATTTATCTTAAGAAAATCTTAATCTTTGATTTATAAAAACTTATTGGATTGTTAAGTGGGTCAATTTCGAATAGGACGTTTTGCTGTCGATGCCAGCCGTGGTAAAATTTCATCTGCTGATGGCGTGCAAATTGTCGAACCTAAAGTCATGGCTGTGCTGCAATTTCTTTACTCTCACAGAGGCAATGTGGTTAGCCAAGAAGACATTTTTGCCGCTGTGTGGCCAAATTCAGTGTTTAGCCCGAGTAATGTGCAACGTAGTATTGCCCTGCTGCGAAAGGCATTAAAAGAAGACTCTAAAAAACCACAATATATTATTACTCACCCAAAACGGGGCTACTGCCTTGAACTTAATGAAGAAGAAAATTCGCAGACAGTAAAGTGGCCTCTGTTGGTTTTTATTGCGGTGACAATCGTATGTTTAGTCGGTGGTTGGTTCGCTTTTGCAACGCAGGCCGTTAAAACTGACTTCTCCGTGCTGGTGCCGGTCACGTCTCATGAAGAAAATGAATCCTACCAATCGCAATCACATAACGGCAAGTATTTAGCATTTGTACGCGGTGATGAAGGTCATCAGCAAATTTGGTTAAAAGAGTTAACAACGGGTAAAGAAGTACCACTGTCAGAAAATCCATCGACTTATTATGGCTTAGGTTGGAGCCCTGATGATCGGGCGCTTGCGTTTATTAATAAACAAAATAACACCAGTCAGCTTGCATATTTTAATTTGGATCTGATTAATTTAACGAGTTTAAATTACGCCAAGGTAATTGAATTCGATGAATATTTAGTTACCAGTCAGCAAGTACAGTGGACGAATAGCAATCAGATTTATTTTATTGAACGGCGAAAAGCCGATAACGCTACGCAGCTATCAGTTGTCAGTTTAGAAACGAAACAAAAGCAGGTAATTAAACCCTCAGTTGGCCAAGATTGGTTGCTGTTACATGCGTTATCGCCAGATCAAACACAGTTAGCGCTGGGCTATGAGGCGGGGCAAAATCAGTATCGAATTGAGTTACTTACTCTGGCTGATGCTAGTACTGCAACGATTGCTACTGTTGAAGATGGCATACTAGGGCTCAGTTGGCATCCTAATGGAGAGCATTTACTGTTAAGTAAAAGAAATAATTTACTGCTCATTGATCGCCTAGGTAACTCAACTGATATCGCCTTTAATAACTATCAAATTATTCGCGATGCCGCTTTCACGCCCTCTGGTGAGGAAATTTTAATGGAGCTTGTTAACATTGATGTGGATATTATTCGGGCAACAAATACAGCACCGCAGCAGTATGAAAAACTCGTCGATACCTCTTCGGTGGATTTTTTACCGGTATTCTCGCCTGATTCGTCGAGGTTTGTTTTTGAATCCCATCGCTTTGGTTTAAAACAGCTGTTTTTATATGATAAGGGTACACAAACGCTGATTTTTGCAAACCCTAATAACGAAGAGTTGTTTGGGGTTATTTGGTCAAAAAATGGCGATGAAGTGATCACCGCAAGCAAAGATAAACTGTTTCGAATTGATTTAAATAACGGCGGCTACCAAGCAATACCTCACCCGCATCATTCATTTTACCTCAGAGAAAAGTTTAATAATGAGGATGCGATTTTGGTTTCATATCGCGCTGAAGATGGTGTTACATTCCACCCTGCAAAATTAGACTTACAAACATTAAGTTTAACATCCTTTAGCGGCTCAGGAGAGCGACTCACTTGCTATGCGATGGCTTTAGATAAACACGATCAGATTTATTTTTCTAACAACCAACAGGTGTTTCGGCTTGATCAAGGTGGCAATCTGGAGACATTATGGCACACAGATGATAAAGATATTATTGGCCTTGCCGTCGATCAACAAACATTGACGGTTACATTGGAACAACATGATGGCTATGAAATTAATACAATGGATTTATCTGGCCGCAACGCAAAAAAGCGGTTCATCGCAAATAATGCAGGGAACATGCTAATTAATGCTTCCCATGACAATAAGCAGTTTTTGTATCTCACTGAGCCAAAAAGAAAACGTACTTTAGTGCGGCTGCGATAATAATTTAACCTTGATTTTTTACTTTAGTCATTAAAAAGACCAAGTATGTTGAAAATCTAATCTGCATCAGTAAGCATTTTATAATTTTCTGCTATTAGCTTTACTAACTCTCTTTTTATTGGGCTATGGGTGTGACTTGCATGTAATAGCACAATATCAATCATTGGCAGGGCGGGCAGAGTTGAGTCCGCAATTATGTCAAGCCCGCTGATGTTACTTACTTCAGCCATCACGCCTACGGCTAAATTGGCTTTAACCAGCGCAGTTAATGCACTCACTGAGCCGCAACAGGCAATAATGTTGAATTGGCGTTCAGCCTTTAATAACCCTTCAACAGCCGCTTGATGAAACTTACAATCTCGTTGAAATATTGCCATCGGCAAAGTCATATCGGGTTGATAGTTAAATTCGGGACTTTTAACCCACACACCTTTACTTGTTTGTAAAAAGTAACCTTCTTCAGAGCTGGGTGAGCGCGTTGCGATCACTAAATCAAGTAAGCCTTGATCGAGCTGTGCTTTGAGCTGAGCAGTTGGTGCGCAGTTTATTTGTAAGTCTAGCCGTGGCAGGTGCTGATGTAATAATGCCACGACTTTAGGCAACACAGAACCAGCATAATCGTCTGGACAAGCTAAGCGTACTCGGGTTTGCCCGCCACCGGTTTTAAGTTGCTTATAGGCTTCATCGTGCAGTGCTAATAATTGTTTAGCATAACTGGCTAAATGAACCCCACTCGTAGATAGCACCAGCTGCCGACCTTGTTTGATAAATAATGGATTCCCCAGCTCTTGTTCGAGCTTTTTCATTTGCATACTGACCGCAGATTGAGTGCGGCATACTTGTTGTGCTGCACGGGTAAAGCTGCCAGTTTCAACAAAAGCGCAAAAAGTACGTAGGGCGTCTAAATCCATATTCAACTCATCTATCAATTTTACTTATGTATTGTATAAAAACTATTGGCAAGTAATTACTTGAACACTGCTTTATAGTAAAGCCATTAAACACTACTAAGGAACGCAAATGCAATTATTTATCGGTAATAAAAACTATTCGACCTGGTCGCTCAGATCATGGTATTTAATGAGTAAATTCAATATTAAATTTGCTGAGCAGCAGTTAGTACTCGATACTCCTGAGTTTTATAAAACGCTTAAAAACAGTTTTGCAGTGCAAAAAGTGCCAGCCTTAATTGATGGCGACTTGCAGGTGTGGGATTCACTGGCAATCTGTGAATACATCAATGATGCTTATTTGTCTCAGGCAGCTTGGCCTAAAAATATTGTACAGCGAGCCACAGCGCGCAGTTTAAGTGCAGAAATGCATTCCAGCTTTATGGCGCTGCGTAATGAAATGCCCATGAATATCCGCGCTACGCGAAAGGTTGAGTTGTCAGACGCGGCTAAAAAAGACATTACTCGCATTGATGACATATTCAGCCAGCAACAACGTATTTATCCAAATGCCTGGTTGTTCGGCGAATTTAGTATCGCTGATGCTATGTATGCGCCTATCGTACTAAGGTTAAAAACCTATCAAATTAGCTTATCTGAACCAGCCATGCGCTACTGTGAGCAAGTACTGAATTGCCCAGTATTACAACTTTGGATAACCCAAGCACTATGCGAGAGCGATATTGTAGAGAGCGATGAAGCGGGAGTTGCTGTAAGCTAATACTATGCGCTTTTCATTTAGCGATAAATACGTTATTCATTTACGCATAAGATGATATGTTATTGATAAAATTCATCTTTACGACTATTAACGAGGGCGTTATGAACACTAAAACATCACATCAAGAAGTACTGCAACGTTTGGAGAAATTCAGCCGTTTTACTGATAGTAGTATTGGTGTTCCCTTTACTAATTTTAAGCTTGGCGCCGAGTCTCTTATTGGTATACTGCCAGTCGTTGGCGATTTAGCTGGCTTGCTATTATCTAGCTATGTACTTTTTGAAGCACAGCGCCTTGGTGTCGGCTGGGGGATTAAACTACGCATTATTATTAATATGTTAATTGATTTTTTTGGCGGTTTATTACCGGTTATTGGCGATGTTTTTGATGCGTACTTTAAAGCAAACACCCGTAACACTCGCTTGTTAGCCCGCCATTTAGTCCAGTAACTGAGTGGGGTAGTCGTTTAGTTTTATATTTAATATGAGGTTTATCTGAATACTCACTATTACAACTTATAAGTGGGCTAGGTACCTTAAGGCTTTTTACTTTCCCCTGAAAAGCCCGTACAATTCGCCTCGATTTTAATGTGCATTCGTTGCATTTTACCGAGGCGAATTAATCAGACTTTTATGCAGCAAATAGCCGATCTAATATCTATTTTTGAACGCACTTTTTACCATAGCCATAATACACGCTTGGTCAAAGGTGAGCATGAGCCTATTTATATTCCCGCTGATGTTAAAACGCCGTACCACCAAGTTGTGTTTGCCCATGGTTTTTATGCCAGTGCATTGCACGAAATAGCTCACTGGCTGGTGGCGGGTGATAAACGCCGTTTGCTTGAGGATTATGGTTATTGGTATTGCCCTGATGGCCGTGATAAAGCCCAGCAAGCAGAATTTGAAGCGGTTGAAGTAAAACCGCAAGCAATCGAGTGGGCGTTGAGTGTTGCTGCAGGTTTTGAGTTTAATGTCTCGGTTGATAATTTAAATGGTGAGCAAACCTGTCGCTTTGATTTTCAGGCGCGAGTACATAAGCAACTTTTACAGTTACTAAAAATAGGCTTTAATCCCCGTACTACGACACTTTTAAAAGCGTTAAGCGAATTTTACAGTACGCCATGGCCTTTAACTGCAGCGCAGTTTGTATGGCAACATCCTCAGGAGTTCAGTAATGCAGTTTAAATTAGGTCTAATTGTAAACCCCGTTGCTGGTTTAGGTGGCAGTGTGGCGCTCAAAGGTAGCGATGGCGTTGCGGCAAAAGCTCTGGCGCTGGGTGCTGAGCCCAAAGCTAATTTACGTACTAAGGCAGCGCTTGAGGTGTTATTGCCTTATCAAGACAAAATAACAATTTATACTGTTAATGGCTCAATGGGTGAAAGCGTCGCTAATGAACTTGGTTTTAATACCGAGGTTATGTATCAAAGCGAGCAACAGACTAGCGCTGATGATACCGAGCGTGCAGCCAAGGCATTGCAACGGCTTGGTGTTGATTTAATTTTATTTGCCGGTGGCGATGGCACCGCGCGCAATATTTGCCATGCGGTTGAAGATAGCGTACCGGCACTGGGCATTCCTGCCGGTTGTAAGATTCATTCAGGCGTTTATGCCATCACCCCAAAAGCTGCGGGGCGGGTTGTTGAAATGCTGGTCAAAGGTGAGTTAGTGACCCTAGCCGATGCCGATGTAATGGATATTGACGAAGATGCGTTTCGCCAAGGCACTGTTAAAGCAAAACGTTATGGCGAAATGCAAGTACCCAGTGAAGTACGTTATGTACAAGCGGTTAAAAATGGCGGTAAAGAAACCGACGAACTGGTATTGGCTGATATTGCCGCCCATGTTGTCAGTGAAATGGATGAAGATACGCTATATGTAATGGGCAGTGGCTCAACAGTTGCAGCTATTATGCAAGAAATGGGACTTGAAAATAGCTTATTAGGTGTTGATTTAGTTGCAGATCAAAGCTTAATTGCGCAAGACCTTACAGCTGAACAATTATTAGCGATGACCCATCAACGCGACACTAAATTAGTGATCACGCTAATTGGTGGCCAAGGGCATATTTTTGGCCGTGGCAATCAACAGTTAAGCCCCGCACTTATCCGCGCTATTGGTAAAGACAATATTATCGTGGTGGCTACCAAAACTAAATTACAGGCTTTAAACGGCCGCCCGCTTATTTGTGATACGGGCGATAGTGAGCTGGACGATGAATTAAGCGGTTTTATTCGTGTAACCACAGGATTTAACGACCATATTATGTATGCAGTAGGCCATCAAGAGTGATTGGTATAAGACCCTGCAAAATCAGGAGAAATAGAAGTGAGTTTAGTAAATTATATAGATGCAGCCCAACAGTATTTTGATGACTTAGTGATCAAAGCCACTGATGATGAGTTATTTGCCGGTGGTTATTTACGAGGCCATTTTGATTTAGCGGTAGGTTATGCGCAAGTTGAAGAACTGAACCTTGAAATCGATGAACTGAACGAGACCGTTGAAAAAAGCTTAGTGAAAGCGTATCGCAATGGCGAGCTTAACGAAGAAGACAAAGCCCTCGTAGTAAGATTATGGGATGAAGTAAAAGCACTCGCTTAAAGATGCCCTACAGTTACGTCACAAAAAGCGGCATTTATGCCGTTTTTTTGTATCTAGTGCATATTTATTTCTTGAGGGCTGGATTTTCTGTTCACTTAAAATTTACCTCATTCCCTATATACGCTAAAGTAGCACAGTCTAAATTCTAGGGAACAAGTGAAATGAATAATAATAATGATGCGGCAATGCCAACCGGGATTGTGGCGCGTTTTTTAAATTTTGTAGAGCGGGTGGGTAATAAACTCCCGGATCCGGCAATCATCTTTTTGTTTGCCATGTTATTAATTTGGCTACTGTCGTGGTGGTTTTCTGGCGTTACTTTTGATGCAATCGATCCGCGTACTGGCGAAGCCATCATTATTAATAACATGTTGGCGAGTGATTCGTTAGCAACCTTTTTATCATCGATGGTAAAAACCTTTACCGGCTTTGCACCTTTGGGTGTGGTGTTAGTGGCTATGCTTGGTGTGGGTGTGGCCGAACATTCTGGCTTTATTAATACAGGCCTTAAATTAATGCTTAAAGTAACACCTAAGCAACTACTTACGCCTTCAATTATCCTCGTTGCTATTGTCAGCCATACTGCAACCGATGCCGGTTACGTGTTAGTTATTCCACTGGCTGGGGTTATTTTTTATGCCGCAGGGCGTCATCCACTGGCAGGTATTGCCGCTGCATTTGCTGGGGTAAGTGGTGGCTTTGGGGCAAACTTTATTCCTTCAGGGATTGATCCATTACTGCAAAGCTTTACTCAAAGTGCCGCGCAAATAATTAACCCTACCATGTCGATTAACCCTTTAAATAACTGGGCGTTTACCTCAGCTTCAAGCTTATTTATTATTTTATTAGGCTGGTATATCACCGATAAAATTATTGAGCCACGGTTACAAAAAACAGCGGTTGATGGTAATACAGAAGACTTGCCCGTGTTTGCAGATGCGCGCAGTGACGAAAAACGGGCATTTTTTATTGCAAGTAGCGTTATGGTTGCAGGCCTTGCTTTATTAGCGTATGTATCAGCGCCAACAGATTCTGCAATGCGCAGTAGTGATGGCTCGTTAACTAATTTTAGTTCGCCATTAATGCAGTCAATCGTACCGCTAATTTTCTTATTGTTTTGGATCCCGGGAGCTGTGTATGGCTTTGTAGTCGGCACCTTTAAAAGCTCTAAAGACATGATCGATGCCATGAGTAAAGCAATGGGCGGCATGGCCTATTACATTGTTATGGCGTTTTTCTGCTCGTTATTTATTGCCGCATTTAGTAAATCAAACTTGGGAGCACTGCTTGCAATTGAAGGTGCACAACTATTAAAAGCCATGGAGTTACCCAGTGCTGTTACTGTGGTTGGCATTATCTTTTTAACAGGTTTTGTAAACTTGTTTGTTGGCTCAAGCTCAGCTAAATGGGCGCTGTTAGGCCCGGTGTTTGTGCCTATGCTAATGCAACTGGGTATTTCACCGGATCTAACCCAAGCGGCTTATCGGGTGGGCGATTCTAGTTCAAACATCATCACGCCATTGATGCCTTACTTCCCGCTGGTCGTGGTGTACTGCCAAAAATACGTCAAAGGCACCGGCATCGGCACACTAATCGCGATGATGCTGCCATATTCAATCGCCTTTTTAATCGGTTGGAGCTTATTTTTACTCGGCTACTGGGCACTGGGTATCCCGCTTGGCTTAGACGCAAGTTACGTCTACCCAGCAGTTGTACCGTAATAGAGTATAAATGATAAGTTCTAATACCAGCCCTACCGCGAAAGTGGTAGGGCTTTTTCGAATCTTAAATTAAGAATAATTTATTTAATCGGATTAAATAATGACTTTTACCTTGAATGTGTACTGAAGGACTTAAAGTATATGAATAACAATAAAAAGATTAGTAGTGTGTTCACATATTCATATTTTTGGATAGCCATAATTATACCGGTTAGCTTATCTTCTTTACTGATGAGTTTTATTTTTATAAACGATGGACTATCAATTGAGTGGCCGAGTAAAGAAACATTATCTGTTTTCTTAGAGTATATGAATGTTCCTTTATGGATTTTAGGTTCAGCATTACCTCTTGCTACTTTAGCAACCGCTAACTTTCGAGCATTACAGTTTCAATCTAATTTGAATTACCAGAAAAGAACAATAGAAAGGCAAGAATTTGAGCATAAAATAGATCTCTATCATAAAGAGTTAACTCTATTTAAAGAAAAATTCTCTGCAGTTATATTCAATGGTAACTTTAAATGCATTCGACCTGAAGATGCCACAATAATTTTTACACGTTTTTATCCAAAACCAACAAAAAAAGAAGATCCATATTTCGAGATAGATATTGAAAAAATAGAGTATATATATGAATTTATGAAACTATTCGAGGCTAAGGTTTTTGAGTTAGGGAAAATAGCAAACACTAAACGAAATAAGCTGAAGTTTATAAACTTATTGTTTCCAGACTTTTCGGAAGAGCAAAAAATAGAACAAGAGAATTCTATAAATATATATACCTTAAAAATAATATATCTTTTAGGGATTATGGACGCGACTCTTTTACAAGTTTGCCATGCTATAGGTATTCGCCACTTTTCAATTCAAAAAGAGCCTATTACTTTAATTATAAAATTAATTATAGATATTTACGCATTACAAACTAGCTTTCTTGACGATGGAGAATCTAAATATAGCTTTTATTTCTCTCAAAAAAGACAAAGTGCCTTAGTCGATATTTTAAATTTATGGATAAAATACAGTTCAGTTTCTAATGTTAAGGCAGATGAATATACCGCTGACGATTTTCGACATGAGTGCTTTATAACAGAAGTATTGAGAAGTCAGCCCAGATAG
The DNA here is from genome assembly GCF_047806705.1 of Pseudoalteromonas sp. ASV78. Taxonomy (NCBI): domain Bacteria; kingdom Pseudomonadati; phylum Pseudomonadota; class Gammaproteobacteria; order Alteromonadales; family Pseudoalteromonadaceae; genus Pseudoalteromonas; species Pseudoalteromonas sp. ASV78. Next base: position 327,308 of record NZ_JBLOPA010000001.1, read on the forward strand.
AAATTAATAATAATTACAAACACATAAAATTTGAATTTCTTTTTAAAGAGTTATTTTTAATAAAGGTTAAATTATATTTTACGGTTAATTTTCCAAGTTTAATATGTAGTTAAAAATTTAACGCCTAGCTGCTCAAGCCTTTCACCTTGAACCTATTACCTTCAAATTCCAAACACAAAAAAACCTTGGCACTTTCATGGCAAGGTTTTTTTATTAAAGAGTCGTTGCTTATTTAGCGGTGAAGCTTACTGGGCGACGTTCTTTACGAGGACCGCTACGCTTATCACCGCGTGCACTGTCATCTTTGTTAAAGCTGCGTTTTTTGTCACCTGATGGACGCTCAGAGCGTTCAGCACGTGGTTCAGCAGGACCTTGATCTTGTGTTAATGTTAAGCCCATTGGACGTTTACAGATAAACACTTTTTGGAAATGATCAAGTACATCTTTAGGCATGTTTTGCGGTAATTGAACCGTACTGTGATTGTCGTGTAAACGAATATCACCAATAAACTTGCTTGAGATGTCAGCTTCGTTAGCGATAGCGCCAACAATGTTCTTAACTTGAACACCATGTTCACGACCTACTTCGATACGGTACGTATCCATAGGGCCTGCATCACGGCTATTACGTTCACGTGGTTTAGCATCACGGTCACGTGCTGGGCGCTCGCTGCGTTCGTTACGACGACCACGGTCACCACGATCATTTCGCTCACGTGGGTTACGGTCATTACGTTCGCTACGCTCACGTTGTTGGATCTTAACTTCTTCAACCTTAATTGGTGATTGTTGCTGTGCTAAACACAGTAACGCACCCGCTAGGTCTTCAGGAGCAAGTTCAAGCTTTTGCGCCATATTAGCTGCGACTTCATTAAAGAAAGTAATATCTTTGTTTTCAAGCGCAATCGCTAATTTAGCTTGTAACGCTTCGATACGTTTTTCTTCAACAACTTTTGCAGTTGGTAATTCAACTTGTACAATATCTGAATTCGTATGACGAATGATATTTTTAAGTAAATAACGTTCGTTATGTTTTACGAAAAGAATCGCTTTACCAGTACGACCAGCACGACCTGTACGGCCAATACGGTGAACGTAGGCTTCAGAATCTTGTGGGATATCGTAGTTGATAACAAGGCTTAAACGGTCAACATCTAGACCACGTGCTGCAACGTCTGTTGCGATAACAACGTTCAGCATGCCACTTTTTAAGCGCTCTACGGTGCGTTCACGTGCTTGCTGGTTCATGTCACCGTTAAGTGGAGCGGCAGAGAAACCTTCACGCTCTAATAACTCAGCAAGTTGTACTGTATCGTTACGTGTACGTACGAAAACAATCGCGCCTTCATATTGTTCAGCTTCTAAAAAGCGAACAATCGCTTTATTCTTGTGTACGCTGGCATTCCAAAACACTTGCTCAACAGATGATACCGTTGAGTTACGCGCAGAGATATGAACCTGTTCAGGGTTATTCATATATTTGCTGCTGATGTTTTGAATTTGCTTAGGCATGGTCGCAGAGAAAAGACATGTTTGCTTTTCGCGCGGCGTTTTTTCCATGATGTTTTCAACATCATCGATAAAGCCCATACGTAACATTTCATCGGCTTCATCAAGTACAAGAGCTTGTAAGCTGTCAAACTTGATAGTGCCACGGTTAATATGATCGATTAAGCGACCTGGAGTCGCGACAATAACTTGCGCGCCACGACGAAGTGCACTTAGTTGGATACTGTAGCTCTGGCCACCATAAAGTGCCAATACTTCAATACCACGAACATGTTTAGCATATTGTTCGAATGCCTCAGCTACTTGGATCGCAAGCTCACGGGTTGGTGTGAGTACAAGGATCTGTGGCTGCTTCACAGACGGGTCAATATTATTAAGTAATGGCAGTGCAAATGCTGCGGTTTTACCTGTACCCGTTTGAGCTAGTCCCAGTACGTCCTTTCTTTCTAGCAATAACGGTATACATTGAGCTTGGATTTCAGATGGTGTCTTGTAACCCAACTCTTCAACTGCCTTCAAAATTGCAGGAGAAAGATTTAGAGATTCAAACGTGACTGGTTCTGACATTAATACGCCTCAACGAATTTAAAGAGGCGCGCATTGTATAGGATTTACGAGGCAAATGCTTGTATAAATTACAACTAATTTCTATGTGTTTGATGTTGGTCATAATTTAATCAATTTGATTTTAAAAAATCAAATTGATTAACAAATTTGATACAGAACTTATTGATAAAGTCCAAGATTCTGTTTGGCGTACGCTTCAAATTCGGTGAAACCACCGATGTGTGCTTGGTCAATAAAGATTTGTGGCACGGTTGGGCAAGGCTTACCTGCTGATTGCTCTAAATCGGCTTTACTCACGCCTTCTTTAATAATATCAACATAGCGATATTTAAAATCATCACGTTCATTTGCTAGTTTTTGTGCAACATCTTTTGCACGTACACAATAAGGGCAGCCTTCACGGCCAAAAATTACAGTTAACATATCGCTCTCCTCGATTTGATTTATATCTATCTTAACCAATTGAGAAAAAATACACAGCGTAAAAAAACGATTATGCTGTTCTATTTTAATGATTGTATCCACCTTAAGTGCCTATTAAAGCGGATACAGTATCGGTAATTAAAACGTTACACTAAAGCCAATTGAAGGGCGCATTTCAAAATCGTCCTCGTTTTCTTTGATAATTAAATCATTAGTGGAGGTTATTTTTTGATAATCTAAATCAATGCTACTGGTGTTTGCTTGGCCGTAGGCGTTCATTAATTCTAAAATTAACACACCATCTAAGCCCCAAAAGTCGGTTTGACGTTCAAAACGAAGATCAAGGCGATGATAAACATCAAAACGCTCAGAAAATGGATCACCGTATTGTGGTAAAAAACGCCCTTTGAATTCGGGATTTTCTGTGACACCAACAATCGGAGTGTAAGTTTGGCCGCTGCGCGCAGTAAAGTTAAAGCCGCCTTGCCATTTCTCACTGATTTGGTAATTAAACACCATGTTGACAACTAAAGGGGTATCGGCGTAATAATCCCGGGTGATATTTTGGCGTTGGTCAGTACGTTCACTTTTGGCATAACTAACCGCAAGCCAGCCATACCATTTATCCGTTTTATTTTTGTTTATTAATAGATCAACACCGTAAGCTCGCCCAGTGACATCATTACTGTAACGCATTGCTGCATCGGAATAATTGTTTAATGCCAACGGTAAATCGTCCATGGTTTTGTAATACCCTTCAATAGACCATGTCCACTCATCGGCAAGTTCTTGTGCAAAACCTAAACTGCTGTGTTTGGAGGTTTGCGAACGTAACTTCGGGTTGCCGTGTTCAGGCAATATGTAGTCAATATCTTGCATACGATTATAATGCCCGTATTTAGCATTTATGCTATTTCTGTCATTAATAAAATAGCTAAGTGCAAGGCGTGGCATCACAAAATCTTCATCAGTGTAATCATTGCTTTGATATTGCACGCCGACTTCGCTTTGCCATTGTTCGTTAATATCCCAAATATGGCTAACACCAACAAAGTACTTATCAAGGGCTAGCTTGTCTTTGCCCGTTATTCGCTCACCTTTGTTTAGATCGCAATCAGGATCGAGCTCGGTACAAAGATATTGAAAACTATCGTAACTGTACGTGCTGTCGTTATCAAAATAGGCGGCATCAAACACCAGTTGCTGGGCTTTAGTAACACGCCAATTTAAGCGTCCTTTATAAGTGATTTGCTTTTGTTGTTCTTCATCAAAATAGCCATCACTTAGTGTGGCACGTTTAGCGTATTCCAAGCGACCAGAATGCTCGAGCGCAGCAACGCCTAAGCGTAAATGAAAGTCTTTATGAAAGTGATCCCATAAAATACTTTGGCTGGTAAATTCACGAATAAAATCAGCATCGCCTTGATACTCAGGGTTTTTTAGTGATAGTTCAGCGCGTTGATTAAAGCCCGCTGCAACCGAGTCTTTAGCGCCTGTAAATGACACGGTTAGCGCGTTTCGATTGTTTATATCCCAGATCCATTTGCCTTGATAATCATGATCATCCGGCGGATCATTAATGGTGACACCACTGAGTTCACCATCGTCGTTTTCAAGCTCTTCACCTTTGGAGAAAAACAGCGGTAATGTACTTTTACGTGCTGATAAATAAAACGCTGTGTTCTGCGTGAGTTGTCCTTCAACAAAGACACCGGCATTAAACATTGTAACATCAAGCGTGGTAGTAATCGGCTGATATTTAGGGTTACGCAGTGTTACGTCAAATACGGCACCGGTGGCGTTGCTGTAGCTGGTGCCATAACCGGCTGAGTAAAGTTGAAAGTCTTGAATAATGTACTTGTTGAAAATAGAACTGCCGAAATCGTGAAAAATATAGCCGGCAGGCATAAAATCCACTTCAAACAAATTATCATCGGGCGATGAGCCACGTACCGCCGGTTCACTCATTGAGCCGCCAGCGGCGACAACGCCTGGCAATGCAAATACAGCCCGCAGTGGGTCGCCCATAGCACCGGGCATAGTGATCAGTTTTTCAGTATTTTCGGTTATTTCACTGGTAATGCTACTGCGTTTATAAACGGTTTCAAGACGCTCTATTGTTTCTTCATTAGCATCAATGTTGGCGTGCGTTAAAAATGGCAAACACAACGCCAGTGGCGTTAAACGATAAAGTGATGGCAAGCAGGTGGCTAACATGTTTCTTCCATGGTTATGAGTAAATGTGACTGCGGCCTATAGTAATGAGAAAAGATATAAAAATACGTAGTAAACTGTACGCAAATGTAGGTAAGTGTAGGGAGGTGTTACAAGCTGTTACATTTAGTTTTGGGCTCTGATAGTAATACCTAATTGACTTGAATAGCCCATTGCACGGGCGGTTATTTGCAGTTGCTCATTCACCACATAATAAGTAGGAAAGGCGCTGATTTTATAATTACTTTGGGTATGTTTATCGCCGAGTAAAATGGGCATTGTTAGCTTAAGTTCGTCAATAAACTGCGCAACTTCTTGTGCATTTTTATAATCAAGCGCGATGCCAATGGCAGTGATATCAGAATCAACCAGTGCCGCTTCTAGGTTTGGCATACTGTAACGACAAATTGTGCACCATGGCGCAAAAAAATACACTACGGTGGTGTTGCCTTTGAGCATCGCAATATCCATACGTTGTGCGCTGTCATTGAGCAGAGGTAAATTAAAATACGGGGCAGGGCTGCTATCTGAGCTGAGTAAATTGCGTTGCTGATATGTAGTCACTACAAAAAACACCACAACTAAAATTATGATGTTCACTAACAAACTTGTTATTTTTTTCATCTGCACCTCTAAAGTTAATGCTCCTAATTACGCTTTATAGACTTGAAAAGCAAACCTTCTGTGCTCATTTTATTGAGTAGGTAAAAAGAGATTTTGAAAAAAATAAAACTTTTTTCAAAAATAATCTTGAAAACAATTTTGCCGTCCATATATAGTTTAGTGAGGACGCCTGATGGGTCCCAACTAAACAGAAGTAATTGAAATTTATATTATTAATTAAACTTTGCCTGCGCTTGTTCAACCGAAAAGCACATGCAAAATATCGCTTAAATATGAGGATATTATTATGCGTACAGTAGATTTATCACCACTTTATCGTTCATTCATTGGTTTCGATCATTTAGCATCTTTAATGGATGCGGCAGCTCGTACTGACAAGCAGCCAAGTTTTCCTCCGTATAACATCGAAGCACTCGATAAAGACAAATATCGCATTACTATGGCTGTTGCCGGCTTTAGTGATAATGAGCTGACGATAGAGTCAGAAAACAACACCTTAAAAGTGGCAGGTATTAAAGCCGATAAAGATGACAGCGCAGAGCGCAAATTTATTCATCAAGGCATTGCCGAGCGTAATTTTGAACGCAAATTCCAGCTAGGTGACCACGTAAAAGTACTCGGCGCTGATTTAGCCAATGGCTTACTTAGCATCGATTTGCAACGTGAGATCCCTGAAGCACTTAAACCACGTAAAATTGAAATTGGCAGTGGTAACTTGCTAGAAGGTAAATAACCAACCCTTTGACATTATTTTCCCCTGATTTAATTGTTATTTTTAGCCGCCTCAGTTGAGGCGGCTTTTCTATGGCTGCAATAGATGGCTTTGTATTATTTTAAAGCGTTTCAATATTATCTAAGCACCACTGCGCTCTGTTAAGAATGGCTTGCTGTTGAGCTGCATCTTGCTTTTGCCAATTCTTATAAATCATGCCAATACGAGGATTGTGTGCTAATCGCGCTTGATGGCTGTGCATAAATTGCCAGTATAAGCTGTTAAACGGGCAAGCCGTAGCTTCAGTTTTTTGTTGTACCTTGTAGTGGCAGCTATTGCAGTAATCACTCATTTTGTTTATGTAGTTACCGCTTGCAGCATACGGTTTTGTGGCGATCAGGCCGCCATCAGCAAATTGACTCATACCACGGGTGTTTGGCATTTCTACCCATTCAATGGCATCGATATAAATGCCTAAATACCAGTTATCAACATGATCAGGAGCAATACCGGTTAATAAGCAAAAGTTACCGGTGATCATTAACCGTTGTATATGATGTGCATAGGCGGTCTCTAAGCTTTGCGTGATTGCCTGCTTCATGCAGTTCATGTTTGTTTTGCCACTCCAAAAGTAATCCGGTATCGGGCGACTGGCACCGAGTTCATTTTTAGTTGCGTAAGCGGGCATATTTTGCCAATAAATCCCTCTTACATATTCTCGCCAGCCTAAAATTTGCCTAATACACCCTTCAACTTGGGCAAGGTTGATCTGATCTTGGCGTGCGGTAAATTCAGCCAGTACTTGCTTAATAACGTGCATTGGGTGCAGCATTTTAGTGTTCAGTGCAAACGCGATACGGCTATGATACAAACTCCATTGGTACGAGCTCTGACAGGTCATTGCGTCTTGAAATTGCCCGAAGCAGGGGAGTAGGTGAGTACAAAAGTAAGCGAGTAATTGTTTTGCTTGTGCGCGACTGGTTGGCCACAATAAGGTTGCTGAACAATGGCCAAGGGTATTTATCTGGTGTTTTTTTATGCGCTGTAAAATAGCTGCAATATTATTGCTAAATATTTTTGGTTCAGGGATGGCGGCTAAATCGGTTTTTTTTAATTTGTGACGATTGTCTTGGTCAAAGTTCCATTGCCCGCCTAGTGGAGCATTATCTTGCATCAATATGTCAAAGCGCTTGCGCATCATGCGATAAAAAAATTCCATTTTCACATGCTTATCTTTTTTAAAATGGTTGCTGATATCGGCAAAAGGTAATAAAAAATGTTCGCTATCACAGCCACTGATTTTTAAGCTGCTGTGTGATTTAAATTGCTGCATCTGTTGCTGTAGGCGATACTCATCAGGATATTGATATTGAATGTGCTGGCACTGATATTGCTCTGCTAAGCGTGTTAGTAATGAAGTAATGCAAGCATCGTTTTGGGTATCATCGAGCGTTAAGTGAAGCACATTTAATTGCGCTTTTTTGAGTGCCGCGGCAAAGTTTTCCATTGCTGCAAAAAACGCCGCTACTTTTTGTATATGATGTTTTACATAATCTGTTTCTTGTTTTAATTCAGCAATGACATAAAGGTATTGCGTTTGATTTTGTTCTTTATACCAACTGTGGCTGGCATTAAGTTGATCACCAAAAATAAATCGCAGCGTTTTATACATTATAGATTTTGCCCAAAGTAATTATATACGCACTAAGTTACTGCTTAGATCGCATTTATTAATTCTGAAAGTAGTGGTATATAGGTAGAAGAAAACTGTGTAGGTTAGCTACCTAAACGAGGGAATGTCGGCTTATGAACAAACATCAGTGTAATATTAGAACATTAAAAGTTATTTTACCTTGCGTTATTACGCTGTGCTTTGTTGCACCACTGCATGCGAGCGTTTATCAATGTGAGAAAAATGGGGTGATGGAGTTTAGTCAATTTCCGTGTGGGGACGATGCAAAACTTATTACGGTGAAAGAGCAAAACCCAGCCGTCCCCGGTAATATTGTTACTCATGGAAATATGGATACGACGGGCGTTGATAGTTATATCCGCACAAAGCAAATTGATGCGGATATCCAACAGCATCAAGATAAGATTGATACCCTTAGCGAAAAAATGAACGAAGAGATCGCTGGATTAAGTGAGCAATCTGCTGCGCAATTAAATAATTTATCCGGTGCCAAGAAAGAAACGGCAATCGCTAATCAAATGGCCAATGTTTCCGAGCGTTATAATGTGTTAATTGAGCGTGAACAGCGAGACATTGATCGTCTGCTAAAAGAAAAGCAGGGTTTACAGACGGTGATAAACAGCTCAGAAATTGACGAGCAGTCAACCCAGAGCAAAGATATTGATTCGTTTATTCGCGTACAAGAGATCAAACGTGATATTGAACAAAGACAATCAAAAATAGATACTTACCAAGTGCAAATGGATAGGCAAATAGCAGCGCTTGAAACTCAAGCCAGCGAGCAACCGAATAATTTAGCGGATGCGGTTTTTGATAATTCACTGTCGCGAAAAATGACCGCTTTAACGTCAAAGTATGCAACGTTAATCGATGTTGAACAACGCCAAATAGACCGTTTATTACAAGAGTTAGCCACTTTGCAATAAGCACTGGGCGTGTTATGAACTCATTTGCTGTTGAACTGACTTATTAATAGCAACGATGTTATTGGTATTAAATAAGTAGCTTTTTACAATGCTTTTAAACATTCTAACGGCATAACGCCAAGCGTTTTCTAAGTTTGGCGTGAATTCTTTGCCTAGATGAATTTTTAGTGCCGCGATAAACGCATCGCCTAATAAATCAACGTCCTGACACGTGAGACCACTCTTGCTTAGGTTGTTAGCGTGATGCTGAATAAAAGGCAGAACAGACAATAAGCAGTCTAAATGGGTAACAGTACGTTCTAATGAGCAATACAATAAATAACTTTTTTCACTTATTTCTTGACTGCTAGGCCACTGCATAGTCAGTGCATGACGTTTCAGCTGTACATGAAAAGTGACTGTAAAACAGTGAAAATTGGGTTTTATTATTGCTATGCTCTGTAATAATATTTTTTGATGATGAGCTGATACACCCATGATAAGCCCTCTTAAAAAATCTAAACTATGCAGATTGCCGTAGAAGACTAAGTATAGACGCTGGGCTACAAAGGGTAAGTAAACCTATAAAAAATGTCCAACAGTGCCATCAATTAACCTCAGTAATTGCTGCTTAAACAGCAAGAGTAACGCTGAAGTTTTTGATCCGAGTGTCATTGTTTGTTATTAAAACTGATTTGAAAAAATGATCGCGATTATTTTTTGCTTTGCGCAGCGCTAGTTGCGCCTTCATTATAGCTAATTGTTCTGGTATCTAATCTTGCAGTTTATAGTCTAGGTATTCTTTACCAGTTTTTGGTTGCTAATTATGCCAAGCCTCTCTATAATAGCCGCCATTGTTTAGCTTAGTTGATTAGCTAGATAGGTATCGATAGTTTGATACCAGTTGGCGCGGGATGGAGCAGCCTGGTAGCTCGTCGGGCTCATAACCCGAAGGTCGTCGGTTCAAATCCGGCTCCCGCAACCAAGTTTTTGAGATAAGTTATTTGTTTAATTAATTTTTCTCAGTTCTTGTTGCCATACTTATGAGTAGCGATTTTAGTTACTGATTTGAAGTCGCGCATTCTATGTAATGCGCGTTTTGCGTTTAAGCCTTTGGGTTTATTTAGGTGGCGTTAGCTACCCGCAACCAAGCTTGGCCCATGGCCACACAGTTTTATGCTTTAGGTGTGACGCCCCGCTTGGTTCGGGGCGTTGTTGTATCTGCACCACTTGATTTTAAATCAAGGAATAAGCTAAGTATTTTAGGGCTATAAGCCCTTTTTTTGTTTGTATGGAGGATTTTCGTGACAAAACTTGAGCAAGATTTATTAACCATGCTTTCACCGTCAGTTGAGATGTTAGGCTTTGAATTACATGGTCTAGAGTTTGTGCAAGCGGGTCGCCATTCTACGCTTAGGGTCTATATCGATCATGAAGCGGGGATTTCGGTTGATAATTGTGCTGATGCAAGTCGTCAAATAAGCGCGATTTTAGATGTCGAAGACCCAATTACAAATGAATATGATTTGGAAGTATCGTCTCCTGGTGTTGATCGTCTATTATTCAAACAAGATCACTACGAGAAGGCACAAGGAGAGGAAGTACGCGTGCGTACCAAACTTCCACAAGATGGTCGTCGTAATTTTAAAGGCGATTTAGTATCAGTTAGCAGTGATATGATCACACTTTCAAGTGACGGCACTGAACACTTAATCATGCTCAGTAACATTGAACGTGCGAACATTATCGCAAAGTTTTAATTCGAGTGCGAAGGAATAGGGCAAGCGAGGCATAACCCATGGCAAAAGAGATATTATTGGTTGCTGAAGCCGTTTCCAATGAGAAAGCGGTTCCAAAAGAAAAGATTTTCGAAGCGTTAGAGTTCGCATTAGCGACCGCGACTAAGAAAAAACACACGGGTGAAATTGAAGTACGCGTTGCAATTGACCGTAAAACAGGTGACTACGACACTTACCGTCGTTGGCAGATTGCAGAAGTACTTGAAGATGGCTCACTAGAGCACCCATACAGCGAAATTACCTTAGAAGCTGCGCAAGTTGATGATCCTGACCTGAAGATTGGTGATTTCATTGAAGAGCAAATCGAGTCAATTAAGTTTGACCGTATTACCACGCAAATGGCGAAGCAAGTTATCGTACAAAAAGTACGTGAAGCTGAGCGTGCGCTGGTTGTAGAAGCGTATAAAGATCAACAAGGCGAGCTGGTAACCGGTGTTGTTAAAAAAGCAACCCGTGACGCAATCGTGTTAGATTTAGGTAACAATGCTGAAGCGGTTATTTACCGTGATGACATGCTACCACGTGAAAACTTCCGTCCAGGCGATCGCATCCGTGGCTTACTGTATGAAGTAAAACCTGATGCGCGTGGTGCACAGTTATTTGTAACACGCTCTAAGCCAGAAATGCTGATGGAATTATTCCGCATTGAGGTGCCAGAAATTGGCGAAGAAATGATTGAATTACGTGCAGCAGCACGTGATCCAGGTTCACGTGCTAAAATCGCCGTTAAATCTAACGACAAACGTATCGATCCGATTGGTGCGTGTGTTGGTATGCGTGGCGCACGTGTACAAGCCGTATCCACTGAACTTGGTGGTGAGCGTGTTGATATCGTACTTTACGATGACAACCCAGCGCAGTTTGTTATTAATGCCATGTCACCGGCTGAAGTTGCTTCAATTGTAATGGATGAAGACACCCATTCAATGGATATCGCTGTTGAAGCGGATAACCTAGCACAAGCAATTGGTCGTAACGGTCAAAACGTACGTCTTGCTAGCCAGTTAACTGGTTGGGAACTAAACGTAATGACAGTTGAAGAAATGCGCGCTAAGAATGAAGCGGAATCTGATAAGTTAATTAACTTATTCACTGAAAACTTAGATATCGATGAGGACTTTGCAACATTACTTATCAACGAAGGTTTTTCAACCCTCGAAGAAGTTGCCTATGTGCCTGCGTCTGAGTTCTTAGAAATTGATGGCTTAGATGAAGATACTGTTGATTTGTTACGTTCACGTGCAAAAGATGCATTAACGACTAAAGCACTTAAAACAGAAGAAAGCCTTGACGGTGCAGAGCCTGCAGAAGACTTATTGGCACTAGAAGGGTTAGAGCGTCACCTTGCGTTTGTTATGGCAAGCAAAGGGGTTGTTACGCTAGAAGATTTAGCTGAGCAAGGTATTGATGAATTAGTCGATATTACAGAGCTTTCTCCTGAGAAAGCGGGTGAGCTAATTATGGCTGCGCGTAACATTTGTTGGTTCGCAGACGAGTAATTTATTAACGGAGGTATTAGAGACTATGGCAGAAGTAAATGTTGAAAAACTAGCCGGGGATATTGGTACAACTGTTGATAAATTGCTTCAACAATTATCGCAAGCCGGTATCACTAAGCAAGCGGGTGATAATGTAACTGAAGCTGAAAAAGCAACGTTACTTGATCACTTAAGCAAGCAACACGGCGGCACAGGCTCAGATGGCCCCGCGCGTATGACATTGCAACGTAAGAGCAAAAGCACATTAAGTGTGACAGGCTCTACGGGTCAAGCAAAGTCAGTACAAGTTGAAGTACGTAAAACACGTACTTACGTGAAGAAAAGCGCTGTTGAGCAAGAGCAAGAGCAAGCACGTATCGCAGCTGAAGAAGCCGCACGCCGTGAACTTGAGCAACAAGCTGCAAAAGAAGCCGCTGAGCTTAAAGCAAAACAAGACGCCGAACGTAAAGCCAAAGAAGAGGCTGATCGTAAAGCGAAAGAAGAAGCTAAACGTAAAGCAGATGCTGAACGTGTAGCAAAACAGAAGCAGATGACTCCAGAACAAACCGCTAAATCTGAAAAAGATCGCGTTGAAGCTGAGCGTCTGCAAAAAGAAGCAGAAGAGGCCGCATTGAAGAAAGCTGAAGAAGAAGCGAAACGTCAAGCAGAAGAGGCAAGAAAGCTAGCAGAAGAAAATTCAGCTCGCTGGAAGAAAGAAGAAGAAGAACGTAAAAAGCGTGAAGAAACCGCTGATCACCACCTTACGACTTCAACTTACGCACGTGAAGCAGAAGATGTTGCTGATGCCCGTGATGAGCAAGGCGCACGCCGTGCGAAGAAAAAGAAGAAAGCCCCAGCGAAAGAGAAATTCGTTCCTTCAAGAGGCAAGAAAAGCAAGCTAAAAGCACCTGCGTCACTACAGCACGGTTTCCAAAAACCGACTGTTGATGTGAAAAACGAAGTGCGTATCAGCGAAACAATTACAGTTGCCGAACTTGCATCACGCATGGCTGTTAAAGGCGCTGAAGTTGTAAAAACAATGATGAAAATGGGTGACATGGTTACCATTAACCAAGTGATTGACCAAGAAGCTGCGCAACTTGTTGCAGAAGAAATGGGTCATAAGGTTATCATTGTTAAAGAAAACGAATTAGAGCAAACCGTACTTAATGACCGTCATGAAGATGGCAAGTCTGAGCCACGTGCGCCTGTTGTTACTGTTATGGGTCACGTTGACCACGGTAAAACGTCAACACTTGATTATATTCGTTCTGCCAAAGTAGCCTCTGGCGAAGCCGGTGGTATTACTCAGCACATTGGTGCTTACCATGTTGATGTGAATGGCAACATGATCACTTTCTTAGATACACCGGGTCACGCGGCGTTTACGTCAATGCGTGCTCGTGGTGCGAAAGCGACCGATATCGTAATCCTAGTGGTTGCAGCAGATGATGGTGTAATGCCACAAACTAAAGAAGCAGTACAGCATGCCCGTGCAGCTGGCGTGCCTTTAATCATCGCTGTAAACAAAATGGATAAAGAAGGCGTAGACCCAGATCGCGTTAAGAACGAGCTTGCTCAACTAGACGTTATCCCTGAAGAGTGGGGCGGTGATACACAATACGTGCATATCTCAGCTAAAACTGGTTTAGGTATTGATGAGCTGTTAGAAGCGGTATTAATGCAAGCTGAGCTTTTAGAGCTTACTGCACCAACGGTGGGTATGGCTGCCGGTGTTGTTATTGAATCACGTCTTGATAAAGGCCGTGGTCCAGTTGCTTCTGTTCTTGTGCAATCTGGTACGCTTAACCAAGGTGACATTGTATTATGTGGTCTTGAGTATGGTCGTGTTCGTGCAATGCGCGATGAAAATGGTAAAGATATCAAGTCTGCCGGTCCTTCAATCCCAGTTGAGATTTTAGGTCTATCTGGTATTCCAGCTGCGGGCGACGAAGCAACTGTAGTTAAAGACGAGCGTAAAGCCCGTGAAGTTGCGCTTTATCGTCAAGGTAAGTTCCGCGATGTTAAACTAGCACGTCAACAAAAAGCGAAGCTTGAAAACATGTTTACTAACATGACTGACGGCAATGTATCTGAAGTTAACGTGGTACTTAAAGCAGACGTTCAAGGTTCAATCGAAGCAATCTCTGATTCATTGACTAAACTGTCAACAGATGAAGTTAAAGTGAAGATTGTAGGCTCAGGCGTAGGTGGTATCACTGAAACTGACGCAACCCTTGCGGCAGCATCTAATGCAATCGTGGTTGGCTTTAACGTTCGTGCTGATGCATCGGCACGTAAAGTAATTGAGTCTGAGAACTTAGACTTACGTTACTACAGCGTTATCTACAGCTTGATTGACGAAGTGAAGCAAGCTATGTCTGGTATGCTAGCACCAGAGTTCAAGCAAGAGATCATCGGTCTTGCTGAAGTTCGTGACGTGTTCAAGTCACCTAAAATTGGCGCTATCGCTGGTTGTATGGTTACTGAAGGTGTTATTAAACGTAGCGCACCAATTCGTGTACTTCGTGATAACGTGGTTATCTACGAAGGTGAACTTGAGTCACTGCGTCGCTTTAAAGACGATGTTGCTGATGTTCGTAACGGCATGGAATGTGGTATCGGCGTTAAGAACTATAACGACGTTCGCGTTGGTGACCAAATCGAAGTATTCGAAACAGTTGAAGTACAACGTACACTTTAATTGCTCGTAAGCTAAGATAATAAATGGGGGCTCAGCCCCCATTTGTGTATCCATTATTTAAATAACTTATTTATATTTCTCAATGAGTTATAATTTTTAGAGTAGAGTCTAATGAGAGAATTTTCTCGTACTGATCGGGTTGCTCAGCAAATTCAAAAAGAAATTGCTGTTATTTTGCAACGTGAAATTAAAGATCCACGTTTAGGTATGGTGACAGTATCAGCTGTTGAAGTATCACGTGATTTATCTTACGCAAAAATCTTTATTACCGTGTTTAACACTCAAGATGAAGATGCTGCAAAGCAAAGCGCTAAAGTATTAAATGAAGCGACCGGTTATATCCGTTCACTACTTGGCAAACGTATTCGTGCCCGCATTATGCCTGAGCTGAAGTTTGTGGTTGATAATTCACTGATGGAAGGCATGCGTATTTCAAACCTTGTTGATTCTATCATTCGTGAAGATAAAGCAAAACATGTAGATGACGAAGTTGATAGCGTAGATAATGCAGAGCATATCGACGAAACAGACAGCGAAGAAGGCACTGATACAGATGGCAAAGCGCAGTAAAGGCCGCCCAGTTGACGGTATTTTGTTGTTAAACAAAGCAATAGGCATTTCATCAAATAAAGCGTTACAGCAAGCGAAAGGTGTGTACTTTGCACAAAAAGCGGGGCACACCGGTGCCCTCGATCCGCTTGCCACTGGTATGCTGCCAATTTGTTTTGGTGAAGCGACTAAGTTTACCCAGTTTTTACTCGATACTGATAAAACCTATGTGGTTCGCGCTAAATTAGGTGAACGTACGACAACATCAGATTCTGATGGCGAGATTGTTAGCACTAAAGATGTGAACGTAACCGTTGAGCAACTTAGTGCAGAAATTGCTAAGTTTTTAGGCGAGTCAGATCAATATCCATCAATGTATTCAGCGTTAAAATATGAAGGCAGACCTTTATATAAATACGCGCGTGAAGGCATTGAAGTACCTCGCAAGTGTAGAAAAATCAACGTATTTAGTTTAACACTAGATGAGTTTGATGAAGCGAATAATGAAGTACAAATGACCGCCCACGTATCAAAAGGGACGTACATTCGTACTATTGTTGATGACTTAGGCGAAAACCTTGGCTGTGGCGCGCATGTGATCATGTTACACCGTAGTGCGGTAGGCCATTATCCTGCAGATAAAATGGTCACCCTTGAGCAGCTAGAAGCGTTATTAGCGAAAGCAAAACAGCAAGACCTGAGTCCGTCAACTTACCTTGATGAACTGTTATTACCAATGGATACCGCCTTAGTTGATTTACCTGTGGTTGAAATAAGCCAAGAGCAGGGGGTTTCGTTTAGCCATGGTCAGGCTGTGGTGCTTGGTAGTGAGTTACCCGATGGCGCGTTAAAAGTGCTCGCTGATGGCGTGTTTATTGGCACTGGTGAAAAAAATGCTGATGGCCATTTAAAGTCAAAGCGTGGCTTATCAAATCAGCAAGAAGCAACCGAGTAAAGTTTCGCTTGTAGTTATTGCCGTAGCTGGTAGAATACGCCCGCTAATCGTTTTGGCTGAATTAGTGATCGGCTAAGACACCTTTTAAATTTTATTTTTGGAGTTACTATGTCACTAAGCAATCAAGAAAAGATCGATATCATCGCAAAATTCGCACGTGCAGAAGGCGACACTGGTTCACCTGAAGTACAAGTTGCACTTCTTACTTTTGATATCAACAAGCTGCAAGGTCACTTTGCTGATCACAAGCATGACTTCCACTCACGTCGTGGTCTGCTTCGTAAAGTAAGCACTCGCCGTAAACTGCTTGATTACCTTAAAGGTAAAGACATTGCACGTTATACTGCGTTAATCCAAGAACTTGGCCTACGTCGCTAAGAACTAGATTTCATAAAAAGGAGCTTTTTAGCTCCTTTTTTTGTGCCCGAAATTCCTCACTCTCTCTGTCCATAACAATTATTTCTCTTGAAATATCAAATAAAAGCCACATAGTTAGTGACAGCAAAGCACACTTTTTAGCGCGCCTATTATCACCACTTTTATCTAGGGACTAAGCTCGCAATTTTGCATTACTTTGTTATATACTATGCGCGTAGATAAAAAGGTTTATCTACGCTTATTCGCATCATTGCCAATTGTAGTACTTAATTGATTTCCAACTGAATACAATTATGTACTGTAATTGGTACTTTGATGACAACTTATTAGAATACATTTAAGGAACATTTTAAGTGCAAGCAATTATTAAAGAATTTCAACTAGGTCAACATACCGTTACCCTAGAAACCGGTGCAATCGCTCGTCAAGCTGACGGCGCAGTATTAGCAAGTATTGGCGACACATCAGTATTAGTTACTGTTGTTGGTAAGCGTGAAGCACAACCTGGCCAAGATTTTTTCCCACTAACCGTTAACTACCAAGAGCGTATGTACGCTGCGGGTCGTATCCCTGGTGGTTTCTTAAAGCGTGAAGGTCGTCCTAACGACGGTGAAACACTGATTGCACGTCTTATTGATCGTCCAATTCGCCCACTTTTCCCAACTGGTTTTGTCAACGAAGTACAAGTTATTGCTACCGTTGTTTCTGTTAACCCTGAAATCCAACCTGATATGGTTGCGATGATCGGTACTTCAGCAGCACTTGCTATCTCTGGTATCCCATTCAGTGGCCCAATTGGTGCAGCACGCGTTGGTTACATCAACGGCGAATACGTACTTAACCCGACACTAAAAGAGCTGGAAGAAAGCCAACTTGATTTAGTTGTTGCTGGTACTGATAACGCAGTACTTATGGTTGAATCAGAAGCTGACGTTCTAGCTGAAGACGTAATGTTAGGTGCAGTTGTATATGGTCATGAGCAATCTCAAGCTATCATCAACGCAATCAACGAATTCAAAGCAGAAGCTGGCAAACCTACATGGGATTGGGCAGCACCTGAAAAGAACGTTGCTTTAGAAGATAAAGTAGCAGCAATCGCAGCTGATAAAGTAGGCGAAGCTTACCGCATCACTGATAAAGTGGCTCGTAAAGAAGCACTTGGCGTTGCTAAAGACGAAGTTGTTGCTGTATTAACAGCTGAACTTGCTGAAGGCGAGTCACTAGACAAGCAAGAAGTTGGTAAAGTATTTGGTTCTCTTGAGAAGAAAATCGTACGTGGCCGCATCACTGCTGGTGAAAAACGTATCGATGGTCGTGAACCAGATATGATCCGTGCCCTTGACGTAATGACTGGCGTATTGCCACGTACTCACGGCTCTGCAATTTTTACTCGTGGTGAAACACAAGCACTTGTAACAGCTACACTTGGTACAGAACGTGATTCACAGTTGATCGACGATTTAACTGGCACGCACAAAAACCACTTTATGCTTAACTACAACTTCCCTCCGTTCTGCGTAGGTGAAACAGGTTTTGTCGGTTCTCCTAAGCGTCGTGAAATCGGCCACGGTAACCTAGCTAAGCGCGGTATCCAAGCTGTAATGCCTACATTGACTGAGTTCCCTTACTCAATCCGTGTGGTATCTGAGATCACTGAATCAAATGGTTCATCTTCAATGGCATCGGTATGTGGTACGTCACTTGCGCTAATGAATGCGGGTGTGCCAATTAAAGCCTCTGTTGCGGGTATCGCGATGGGTCTAGTTAAAGAAGACGAGAAATTCGTAGTTCTTTCTGACATCTTAGGTGATGAAGATCACTTAGGTGACATGGACTTTAAAGTAGCTGGTACTGCTGCAGGTATTACTGCACTACAAATGGATATCAAGATTGAAGGTATCACGCAAGAAATCATGCAAATTGCCCTTAAACAAGCAAAAGCGGCACGTTTACACATTCTAGGTGTGATGGACGAAGCGATTTCTGCACCATCTGAAGAGCTTTCAATGTTTGCTCCACGTATCTACACAATGAAGATACCACAGAAGAAAATCGCTGAAGTTATCGGTAAAGGCGGTGCAACTATTCGTCAACTTACTGAAGAAACTGGTACTACGATTGAAATCGGTGATGATGGCACAATCAAAATTGCAGCAACAGACGGTGAAAGCGCAGCAAATGCAATCAGCCGCATTGAGCAATTAACAGCTGAGCTTGAAGTAGGTACTATCTACGACGGTAAAGTGGTACGTATCGTTGATTTTGGTGCATTTGTAAACATTCTGCCTGGTAAAGATGGCCTAGTGCATATCTCTCAGATCAGCACTGAGCGCGTAAATAACGTGACAGATCACCTATCTGAAGGTCAAGAAGTTAAAGTTAAAGTACTAGAAGTAGACCGTCAAGGTCGCGTACGTCTAAGTATCAAAGAAGCAATGGAAGCAGCAGCATCTTCAGCTGACACAGCAACTGACGCTTAATTGTTGATATTTAATCCAGATATTCTCTGGATAATATAAAAAGGGGCTGTATAGCCTCTTTTTTTATGCTTTAATGAAACCTCTTTGGATAGCACTTGTCTTATCTGTTTGCTACTTATCTTGGTATAAAGGATTTTAATGATACTTAAACACATAGCCTTGGCATCGTTTGCTATTTTGTCCTTAAGCGCCTGTCAATCTACTTCGCAAGCACAACCAACTGCAATTGTTAACGTGCCTTTCACTGCACCATTGCCTTCTGATTTTCGTAGTGAAATAGCGATAGCTCGCTATTCTGAATTATTGAATCGCGCCGATTTAGCGCCAGATCAACAAGCAAAATTACTTTATGACCGCGGTGTATTATTTGACAGCTTAGGCATGTCTACTTTGGCGCGGATTGATTTTAATCGTGCCGTGCAATTAAAGCCCGATCTAGCCGAAGTGTATAATTTTTTAGGTATTCACCATACCTTGATGCAGCAATATGAAAAAGCCTATGAGTTTTTTGATTCAGCGTTAGAGCTTAATGAGCAGCATGAATATGCCTATTTAAACCGTGGTATCGCACTGTACTATGGTGATAGACCAAGCCTTGCCGCCGCTGATCTAGAAGAGTTTTTAGCTCGCTCACCGAGTGATCCATACCGTGTGTTATGGCTCTATTTAGCACAAGCGAACGCTGACCCTGTACAAGCGTTAGCTACGTTAAAAGCCAATGCGCAAGGTCTTGACGATAGTCAATGGGCATATGGGTTAATCTCTTTGTATATTGGTGATATGAGCGAACGAGCCTTTTTAGCCAGCATTAGCGAAGGTGTCTCAACTGAACAAGAATATGCGCAGCGTTTGTGTGAAGCGTATTTTTACCTTGCGAAAATATACCAAGCCAAAGGCTTAGATTATCAAGCCGCAGACTTTTTCCGCTTAGCACTTGCCACTAATGTGCATGAATTTGTGGAATATAAATATGCGCGTTTAGAGCTTGAGTTAATGGCTGGTGAAAACGCTAGTTAATTATCTAATTGGCGTTGCTGTTGTACTGAGTGTTGGTTGCTTACCAAGCTCAGTGGATCAGCAGCGCGATGTTGCTTTTTGGCATGTAAAACATACCCCAGATTCTATTCTTATTAGCTATTATCGTTTTATTGACGATTTTAATGCGCAATTAAATAGTCTGTCAGATCCCACTTTATCCTTGTTAGCTTTAAATGCCGTTACTGATGCTCAGTTTGCATGGGCGTTGCGCTTATTAAATAATGAAAAGCCACGTGCCGCAAAGCCGTTTTGGCGTGTTAGTGTTGCTCAGCAAAATGAAGACAAACGTCGCCAGCTCAGCGCACTGTTACTTCGTTTTGAGCGCTGGAGTGATTTAGAGAGCTTAAAAGAGCAACAACTTTTGCCTGTTGCAAGCTATGCGGCAGAGCATTTAAAGTTGCAGCACAAAGTAGCACCGCAGCGTATCGAGCAAGAGTTTGCTAATGATGAAGGGTTTTTATTGGCTTTTTCACAACTTAAAGCAACGCCCCAGTGTCAGTTTAATGTGTTGCTGATGACAGATCACCGTCAAGGCATCAGCCAACTCACTGCATTTACCCACCGTTACCAACAGCAGCCCCAACCACGTGCAGCAAGCTTTTGTTTTAGTAAACCCATTTACTTAGGGAATACAATAGCTTGCCAGCAGCAGCCAGATTCTGCGGCTCAATGTGATTGGCGTCCTTTAATTGCCGATAAAAGATGGCCAACGGGCTTTGATTTTATTGTCATGATGACGGCGACAGGCTCTGGCAATGTGCAAGGCGGAATAATGCACTTAAACTCGGCGAGCCATTATGGTTTATTTTTACATGAATTAATGCATTTTAATGGCTTTGAAGATGAGTATGCATTGCCCACAGCAAAACAAGCATGGTTATGTCATCAGCGCGGTTTAGTCGCACCTAATCTTTTTATTGCCAATGGGTTAACACCGCCTGCTGGCTGGGTTTTGAGTGATAGCTGTGAAACCGGGAGTAAGGCATACAAACCAAGCGCTGACTGGTCTATTATGCAATATCAGCAACTGCCACTTTCTGCACAATATCAGCAATTATGGCTGCGAAAAATCAGTGAGCCGCACTACCAACCGGTGCGTTTTACTGATTATTTTCAGCAAATTGCACCAGCTATGGACTTTACCAATAAAATGGTAAATAAAAATATTGCCGAGTAAAGTTGTGAATAATATAAAATCAGCGTTAAATTAGTACAAAATAGCAGCAGGTAGCAGGGCTTACTATAGACAAAATCGTCCCTTATCAGTATAACTATAAGGCGTTTATTGAAGCTAAAATTAAACCATCTCAATGACCAGTACTAAACTAAAACTAACTAGCAGTGTATTGATACTCTTATGACTTCAAAAGGTTTCTCATTATGACTTTGCTCTGGATACCCTTGTTATCCTTAATTGGCAGTGTTATTTCTTCCTGCACCGGAAAACTGACTCGTAATCAATCTACGAGCTTAACTATGCTAGCGCCGTTATGCGCCTTAGCAATTGCGATTTATCACGCGCCTGCGATTTTAGCGGGTGAGACAATCCGCTTTACCGCACAATGGATACCGGCATTGGGAATAGACATAGCCTTACGCTTAGATGGCTTAAGCTTATTGTTTATTTTTATGATCTTGGGAATAGGCCTGCTGGTAATCTTTTATACTCGTTACTACTTGAGTGCGAAAGACTCAATGTCAAAGCTCTACAGTTACTTAATGCTATTTATGACGGCCATGCTTGGCATTGTGATGTCGAATAACGTTATTCAACTGTGGTTTTTTTGGGAGCTAACCAGCATCAGCTCGTTCTTACTGATTAGTTACTGGTGGCATAAAACCGAAGCGCGTAAAGGCGCGCGAATGGCGCTGGCAGTCACGGGAGCCGGCGGCTTAGCACTACTGGGTGGTTTATTACTGCTCGGAGACATTGTTGGTAGCTATAATCTTGATGTAATTCTAGCCAGCCGCGCTTTGATCCAATCTCACGAGCTATTTGAAGTTGCCTTAGTACTCGTGCTATTAGGGGCATTTACTAAGTCTGCGCAGTTCCCATTTCATTTTTGGTTACCTCATGCCATGGCGGCGCCAACACCGGTTAGTGCCTATTTACACTCAGCAACTATGGTAAAAGCAGGGATATTTTTACTAGCGCGCTTCCATCCTGCACTTGCAGGAAATGATACTTGGTTTATTTTAGTGGCAATGACAGGTTTAACCACCTTATTAGTTGGCGCTTATATCGCGTTATTTAAGCATGACTTAAAAGGTTTGTTAGCGTATTCAACCATTAGTCACCTTGGTTTAATTACCTTATTACTTGGTTTAGATACTGAGCTTGCCACTGTGGCAGCAATTTTCCATATTATTAACCATGCAACATTTAAAGCCTCCTTATTTATGGCAACCGGTATTATTGATCACGAAACCGGCACCCGTGATATGCGAAAACTCAATGGCATGTGGCGTTTTATGCCTTACACAGCGACGCTGGCAATGGTTGCTGCAGCGGCTATGGCAGGGGTGCCATTGCTAAATGGCTTCTTATCAAAAGAAATGTTCTTTGCTGAGACCTTACACCAACAAGTGCTTGGTTCAATGTCATGGTTGATCCCAGTATTAGCGACTTTAGCGGCTGCTTTTTCAGTGGCTTATTCAGCGCGCTTTATCCATGATGTATTCTTTAATGGCGACCCAATTGATTTACCGAAAACCCCACATGAACCACCGCGTTATATGCGCGTGCCAATCGAAATTTTAGTGGTGCTATGTTTGCTAGTAGGCATGTTCCCGAATTTTGTGGTCGATGGCATTTTATCGGCGGCCTCTTTGGCTGTGCTTGGTGATGCAACGCCTGAGTTTAAGTTGTCAATTTGGCATGGTTTTAACTTACCATTATTGATGAGCTTTTTAGCAACGTGTTGTGGGGTATTTATTTATATTCAGCGTAAACACCTGTTTCAATTTCAAGCTTCGTTACCAACATTGAATGCTAAAAAGACTTTTGAAAGAGTGCTTTATAGCGTTATTAAATGGAGCCAAGAGAAGATCCGCAGTACTGAAAATGGTTCATTACAACGCTATATTGTTATTATGCTCGGCGTGGTTTTACTGTGCGCGGGTTGGCCATTATTTGAAATGGGTGAATTAGCAGGCACAGTTCCAAGTACGCCGATTGATTTTTATAATGGCATTGGCGCAGGCTTATTGATTATTGGTGCAATTAGCACCGTAATTTGGCATCGCGCTCGGATGGTATCGCTATTAATGATATCCATTGTGGGCTTAATGGTGTCGGTGGCGTTTACCCGTTTTTCTGCACCGGACTTAGCCTTGACCCAATTAACCGTTGAAGTTGTGACGGTGATCTTATTAATGTTGGCGTTATTCTTTTTACCGCAACGTACACCCAAAGAGTCAAGTTCATTACGGATGTTACGTGATTTAGGGATCGCGTCAGCAGTTGGGGTGGTTATTGCCAGTATTTGTTATGCGTTATTAACGCGGCCGCTTGAATCAATTTCAGATTTCTTTATCGCGAATGCGAAAACCGGCGGTGGCGGTACCAATGTAGTTAACGTTATTTTGGTTGATTTTAGGGGGTTTGACACCCTAGGAGAAATTACCGTATTAGGTATAGCTGCGTTAGGCATTTATAAATTACTCACAAACTTACCTTTATTTATGCCTGCCAGCGACAGTGAAGGGCGTCCATGGGCGCGTGAGCGTTACCCAATATTGCTTACCAGTATTTCGCAGAGTTTATTACCTTTAGCCTTGTTAGTTTCAGCGTATATATTCTTACGTGGACATAACTTACCTGGCGGTGGCTTTATTGCTGGCCTAGTGACTTCTATTGCGTTTATTTTGCAATATATGGCACGTGGTTCGGTGTGGATCACCTCTCGTTTTGATGTCAACTATCGTAAGATCATTGCCTCAGGTATTGCTATTGCAATGTTTACTGGCTTAGGCAGCTGGGCATTTGGCAGACCGTTCTTAACGACATGGTTTGATTACTTTGATATTCCATTTGTGGGTAAAACGGAGCTCGCCAGTGCCATTGTATTTGATTTAGGCGTGTATTTAACTGTGGTTGGTGCAACCTTAATGATTTTAGCAAGCCTTGGTAAACTCACTGCTGATGCAGCCAAAGAAGAGGTAACTATTTAATGGAACTGTTATACGCATCGTGCGTTGGTGTACTGGTGACTTGTGGTATTTATTTACTGCTAAGAGCGCGTACTTTTCCGGTGGTGTTGGGATTAACGATGATTTCTTATGCGGTAAATTTATTTTTATTTTCAGCGGGCAGACTCACAATCAATAAGGCCGTGGTATTAGGCACTGGCGCTGATTATGCCGATCCTTTACCACAAGCATTAGTATTAACTGCAATCGTGATCGGTTTTGCAATGACTGCCTTTGTGGTGATTTTAGCCATTCGTGGTCGTGCTGATCTAGGTAATGATCATGTTGATGGTCACCTTGTGAAAAGCAACAACAAGGAGCACAGATGATTCAGCACTTGGCTTCATTGCCAATCTTAATTCCAATGCTTGCAGCCATCCTGCTGTTATTACCGCCATGCGGTAAAAGCATTCCAATTCGTCGTGTAGTGTCGATCGTGATGTCAATTATTACAGCCTGTATTAGTGCTGTATTGCTGGTTCATGTTTATAACTCAGGCCCTATGGTCTATGCCATCGGAGATTGGCAAGCCCCATATGGTATTGTTTTAGTAGCTGATTTGTTGTCAGTACTGCTGGTCGCATTAACGTCATTTTTAGCTTTAGCCGTGGTCCTTTATAGTAGTGTTGGCGATGATGAAAAAGGCAGCTTTTTCCATCCGTTAGTGCACTTTTTAGTACTGGGTGTCAATGGCGCATTTTTAACCGGTGATTTATTTAATCTATTTGTATTTTTTGAAGTGTTATTAATTGCTTCTTACTCGTTATTGATGCATGCAGGGGATAAACATAAGACGCGTGCGGCATTACAATACGTTGTATTAAATTTGATTGGCTCAAGTGTATTTTTGATTGCCTTAGGTATTTTATATGGCGTATTAGGCACTTTGAATATTGCCGATATGGCGCTAAAAGTATCACAACTACAAGGTGATGATGTCTACCTTGCGAAAATTGGTGGTTTACTACTACTGGTTGTGTTTGCTTTAAAAGGCGCGCTATTACCGTTGCACCTATGGTTGCCGAATACTTACGCCAGTGCTATGCCGGTGGTGGCAGCCTTGTTTGCGATTATGACCAAAGTCGGCGTATACGCTATGCTACGGGTGTATACGGTTATATTTGGTGAGCAGGCGGGTTTATTAAATCACATGGCGCAGCCTTGGTTATGGGGCTTAGCAATAGCAACAATTGTGATTGGTGCTATAGGTGTACTCGCAGCGCAAGATCTACGTAAACTAACCGCAAACCTAGTTGTGGTTTCTGTTGGTACTTTAGTGGCGTTAGTTGCTATTCAACATGTTAGCGCAACGGCTGCATTGTTGTATTACCTTGTGCATTCAACCATTATTTGTGCGGCGCTATTCTTATTAGCAGATTTAATTGCTCATCAGCGTGGTAAAGTTGCGGATCGTTTAGCCCCAGGGCGTGGTGTAGCACAACCGATATTACTAGGCACGTGTTTTATTGTTGCCGCTTTAGCGGTGGTTGGGATGCCACCGCTTTCTGGGTTTGTCGGCAAAATTTGGATTTTAAAAATAACACTCGATAGTGAGCGTGCGCTGCTATTTTGGCCAGTATATTTGATTGCCAGCTTTGTTCTGCTGGTTGCATTATCTCGGGCAGGGACTGGCTTATTTTGGGAGCGCAAGCACCAAGGCCGTGATCATCTTGAAGAAGGTCATGCCAAGCCAATGCAAGTTATTGCGGTCATTGGTTTATTAGCGTGTTCGCCGTTAATGGTTATTTTTGCGGGGCCTATTTCTGAGTATATGATTGCTGCGGCGACACAATTGCATGATATATCGGCTGGAATAAATACTGTCCTTAAGGGAGGCTTATAATGCGTTTAGAATCCCGCTTTCGTTGGCTACCTACGCCATTTCGCAGTTTATTACTGTTTATTGTGTGGTTATTGTTAAATAACAGTGTATCGGCTGGTCATTTAATTTTGGCTACGCTGTTTGCATTTATTATCCCTGTGATCACTTTTCCATTTCGTGAGCCGCAGCCGCTAATAATTAAACCTGGTCTTGCAGTAAAACAGTTTTTAATTGTGCTGTTTGATATTATTACGGCAAATTTACAAGTGGCACTGTTAATTTTAGGGCCAGTTAAAAAGCTGCGTCCGGCATTTGTGAAAGTCCCCTTAGATCTAAGTCATGCAATGCCTATTACTATTTTGGCAAGTACAGTGTCGCTTACTCCCGGTACTGTAAGTGCCGAAGTATACCCTGTACCAGAATCATTACCGCAAGGTGAAGAGCCAACAGAGCGTTATTTATTAATTCATGTATTAGATTTAGATGATGAACAAGCATTGATCAATACCATAAAGCAGCGCTATGAAGCCCCACTTAAGGAGATATTTCAATGTTAGAAACGGTTTTTTTAATCGTCTTTGCCATGATTGGCCTATCACTGTTACTTAACTTGTGGCGTTTAGTGGTTGGCCCTTCGGTACCTGATCGCATTTTAGCCCTTGATACTATGTATATAAATACCATTGCATTGATCATTTTATATGGTATGAGCATGGGCACAGGTCTGTATTTTGAAGCCGCCTTGTTAATTGCAATGCTTGGCTTTGTCAGCACCGTAGCGGTATGTAAATATTTGCTACGTGGCGATATTATCGAATAAGGAATACATATGTACAGTGAATGGATTGTGGCTATTTTATTACTTATTGGTGGCGCATTTATTTTAATTGGTTCAATAGGCTTAATTAAAATGCCCGACTTTTTTATGCGCTTACACGGGCCAACCAAAGCCACGACCTTAGGTATGGCAGGGGTGCTCATTGCCGCGATGGTGTTTTTTAGTAACGCGCAAGATGGTATCAGTGTGAAAGAGCTGTTGATCACTATCTTCTTATTAATTACAGCACCAATTAGTGGCTATATGCTGATAAAGTCGGCGATCCATCATAAATTAAAAGCCAAAGACGGCACCAAAGGCTTAGATAACGTTGAAGATGATTAATTATATTTAAATCTAGAAGCCCGTTAAGTTTACTCTAACGGGCTTTTTATTGGCCGCTATTATTTGTACACTCAAACACATCATAAATTGCCATCGCTTATACATGCTAAAACGTAAAAAACTCATTATCGCGTGTTTGCTGATATTATTACCGTTGCTAGATAGTTTATTTATACCCACGGCTTTTGGTCTGCAATGGCACAATCCCAAAACCATGTATTTACTCAGTGCCTATTTGATACCCGTTAAATTATTACTGGTCACTAGCGGTGGCTTTTTGTTAGCAAGCCACGGTCATCCACATCATGAACAGCCCCGAGCTTGGTATGCTAAAGTCTTTGATATCAGCTTTTTTATAGTGGCAGGGCTCCAATTTATTGTCCTAGCAATCATTAGTGCATTGTATTTAGTGGTTGGCACTCAAGCCGACGACTACCAACAACAAGGTAATATCAGCGTGTATACCTCTGATATTGGTGCATTTGGCAAAGCTACGCATTACTTCTCCTATCAATGCACGGATGAAAACGGTTTTTATAGCTTAACACCGATAGTCACACTCGATTGGCTTGGGCATTTCACATTTAGTGAAAAAGACAGATTCTTGATTATCAAACACAACGTTCACACAGCAAAAGGCGAGCAAATAAAGCGAATAGATTTGAGTGGTTTTGCTTGTAAGTAGATGCAGCCACTTTTGCAACTGGCTGCATATATGAGGTGAGTTAACGAGTTGATTATTTACTCTGTACGTCAACCTCTTGCCCTGCCTGTAGGCGCTCAGCACCACGTATTGCTATCTTATCGCCGGCCTTTAAACTGTTGCCTGCAAGGGGGGAAATTGCAACAAGTTGCCCTTTACCACTGCCAACCGTTACCGGAATTTGGATTGCTTTACTTTGGTTATCAATTTTTACTACATGGGTGCCTTGTTTACGGATGATCAGTGCGTCTCTATTTACCAATAGTACGTCGTTTTTAGTGGTCAATGGCACCGCTACATCAACAAGTTGGCCAATAGCCCAGGCGTGTTGATTATCTGTTTGTAAATTAGCGCGTATCTCAACAGTTTGCGAGCGTGGATCAGTTGATGGGATCACCGCAGTAATTATGGCTGTGGCAGTTTCTGGTTGGGATAAGTCACCAGCTGTAATGGGTAAGATGATACCCGTTTGTAAATACTTTAAGTATTTAACTGGCACATATAAACGCACTTCTAAATGATGAATATCCAGTAAGGTAAGTAACTCATCGGCTCGATTTATTTCCCGCCCCGCGCGCTTAAAACGCTCACTAACAATGCCTGCAAAAGGCGCACGGATCGTGGCTCTGGTTAACTTATCATCGATCACCTGAAGCTCAACGTTGGCAAGCGCTATGTCAGAGCGAGCCAAGTCATGCTTATTTTGCACTTCATCAACTTGGCTGAGGGCAGCGCTGCTAGATTTTGCTAATTCTTTTAAGCGGGTTAGGTCTTGTTGATATAAACGTAAATTGATATTAGCGCGGTTAAGCATTTCTGCTTGGCGTGCTTTATCTAACTCTAAAGGCAAGGTATCCATGCGCACTAAAATATCATTTTTGTTTATTACACTACCGGGCTCTGCAACATACATCAGGCGGCCACTTATCCCGGCTGTTAAAGTAACGTCGTCTTTGCCAAACAGTGTGCCATTAACAGCTATTTCGCTGGTAAGAGGCGCTTTAGTTAGCTCAGCAACACTGACTGGCACGATGGCAAAAGCAGGGGCAACGAATAAACAATTACACAAAATGAAAAACTGTAAGGCTGATTTTATTCTCTTCATGGTTATATTCTCGATCCTCATTGTACTGCTGAGGTATTTTGCTGGTTAGTTGACGCCGGCGCGGTGTTGCGACCGAGTTGTAGCAAGCTAGGCATTAAAATAAGGGTAAACAATGCACTGACTGCCATACCACCGACAATAACGGTTGCAAGGCCCCTGTATATCTCAGAGCCAACACCCGGCATTAGCATCAATGGTAGCATGCCAAACAAGCTTGTTAGTGTGCTTAAGTACACCGGCCGTGCTCTTAGTAATACTGCTTGTTTTACCGCAGCCGCACGGTTCAACCCTGACGCCAACGCCACTTTAGTTTGATCGACCAGTAATATGGCATTGTTAACCACCAGTCCTAACAAAATGATAAAGCCAATCATGGTGAGCAAATCGAGTGATTGAAAGGTAAATAAGTTTAAAATAAATAGCGCGAGTACACCGCCGGCAATGGCTAACGGCATAACCAGTAATACCAGTGCGCTGTCTGTTGCGGATTTAAACAGGGCTGTCATTAATAAAAATAAAATAAACAATGCCAGCACAAAATTCAGTGCCATTTCGGTCATCGCAGAATTCATTTTTTGGGCGTTACCAGCTAATATTGCTCCCGCATTACTTGGCAGGCTAGCTCTTACTTTGGGCATTACTTGTTCGCTTAAAATTGCTTGTGCTTGTTGTAAGCTCATATCGGCAGGTGGAGTTACCACTATGCTCACTGTACGGCGGCCATTTACCCGACGTAACTGAGTCGGTCCTACCGTTCGTTCAATGTTGGCAAGTTCGCCAAGGGTTTGAATGCCTGCTTGTGGGGTAACAATCGGCAGTGCTTTGAGTTCTTCAGGGGTTTGCCAAGGAATGCCTCGTAAAATCACATTCATGCGTTCATTACCATCAAAATATTCATTCACGAATAAACCACCGGTGTATGCTTGTACTGCTTGCGATACATCGCGACGAGTAAGCCCAGCTTGAGTAATACGGCGATCATTAGGTGTTAATCTCAGTTCTGGTTCGGCCATATCAAGGCGCGGTTGTGGCTGTGCGGTAGCGTCTGGTAACGCTTCATTGACAGCGCTTAATGCGATTTGCGCAGCACTGACTAAGTCATCCATGTTTGGCCCAGTTAGGTCAATATTGATAGCACGGCCATCGCCACCGTTTGCAACTTGGATCATTGAACCGCGAAAGAAAAATACCTGAGTGTCGGGTAAATCAATAAAAATTTCTTCTTTGGCGACGTTCATTAATTCCTCAACCCGTTGTGGATCGGCGGAATAAATAAAGCCCCCAGCATTTGAGCCAAAAGCATAAAAATTGAAGTCTTTAATACTCGGTTGTTTTTCGCCAGTGTAGTAGGGCATCAGTCGTTTTTTCACACGAAGTAACAGCTCTTCTTCCATAAACTGCACATTGCCACCCGGTGGTGTGATCAAATTGAAAAAGAAGCCGTCGGTAGGCGCACGTGGCATAAAATCAGTTTTTGGTAACATAGTAAAGGTTGTGATCACTGAGCCACCAAGCAATACCGCAATCCAAGTAAGTTGTTTAATGCGGGTATTAGTGAGCCTCATAATAACATTACTCAACTTTTGCCAATAGTGGTGATATGGATCCACTTTTATCTGTGCATCTGGCCATAAATGATTCGCTAATGGGATCAGCGTGATTGCGCATATCATTGAGGTGATCACCGCAATAGAGAGGGTCAGCGCTAAGTCAGAAAATAGCTGTCCTTCAATACCTGCCATAAACAAAATAGGTAAAAAGATCGCAACACTGGTGATGGTTGACGCAAATAAAGCACCGGTGACTTGAGCTGCTCCTCTCAGTGCTGCTTTTTTATTATCAACACCTTCAGCGCGCAGCCGAGCGATGTTTTCTTGCACTATAATTGCCGCATCTAACACTAAGCCAACAGCAAATGCTAGACCCGCAAGTGATATAACATTTAGGCTACGACCAAAAATATTCAGCGCTAAAAATGCGACCATCAGTGAAATGGGAATTGTTGCTGCAATGATCAAGGTCGCTTTCAGGCCTCTAAAAAACAGCCATAAGATCAAACACGATAATACAACGCCTAAGCCCAAATTACTTTTTACTAATGACAGTGCATTACGTATATGCACAGAGGCGTCAAAACTAAGCTCAATAGAGAGGCCATTTGCTGCCAGTGGCCCTTCGTTTAGCTCTTTAATTGCCAGATTAATATCGTCCAGTAACGCTACGGTATTGGCTTTATTAGCACGTGAAATACGGATGTAGTAGGCGGGTTTTCCGTTACGTCCACTCATCCCTAGTCGGTCCGAGTAAGTGCGCTCAACACTGGCAATATCGCCTAAATAAATAGGCCTATCAGCTGAGTAACCAACGCGCATTTGCGCCATACTCGACAGGTCATATTGCCCGGTAAAGCGCACTGTATATTGGCGCCTGCCAACATTTGCTAAACCACCGGAAGTATCGCGAGAGCTGGCCAGTACATTACTTATTTGATCAAGGCTTACGCCTAAAGCTGCGGCCTTGTGTGGATCAAAGGTAATGCGTAACTCTTTCGGCCGCTCACTGGCGAGCTCCACCCGCGCAACGCCAGGAATTTGCGCTAACCGTGGCTCAATAAACTCATCAATTTGTTTTTGAAACTGCGCCATATCAAAATCTAAACTATCAGATTGATAATTTTTTGGTGTGATCAATAAGGTTGCGGCCGCCTCACCATTATTACCGCCGGCAAATACCACGGGATCAAATGCGTCCAGAGGTAAAGGCGGCGCTTGATTAAGACTGGTTAATACATCCAGCATGGCTTGTTGCATATTCTGGCCAACAGCGAAAGTTAGCGTAATTGCGCCGTTACCACGATTGATATTGGTATTGACCTCTAATGCACCGGGGGTGTTTTTTACTGCATTTTCAATTGGCTCAATAATAACTGATTCAATCTCTTCGGGGGCTGCTTGGCGCCAACCAGAGAAAATTGTAATTTGCGGTTGTTCAATATCAGGGGTTAATTGGATCGGCAGCTTAAAAATGCTTAATATGCCAAACAACATAATTAGCACCAAGATAACAATGACACTCGCAGGATTTTTCAGCGAACTACGTGTCAGATTCATAGTGTGTGTTCCAATATTTGTTTTTGTGCATTGCATTGTAGTGGGATGTGAAAAAAGTGCCAGTATCGTAAATAGCATGTATGTCAAAAGTAACGGAAAATCCGATAAAACAGGCAATAAAATGTAACTTTGTAATAACTTGTAACACTTTAGCCGTGAACAGCTGATTTCATGCGCTGTTGGCTCTGTTTCAGTTATCTACAAAAGTGAAATAGTGTTCATTCACTTTAGATTGTTCAAAGGTACATATGAAACAATTATTTAGTACTAAAGTTAGTGCTGTAATTTTGTATTAAAACGCTTATGCTGGTTAAATAATAATTAAAAATATCAGCGGTTATGTTTTCTATTTGGTCAATAAGCTTGCTCGCCATTGTATATTTGGGAATTTTATTTGCTGTGGCGGGTTGGGCAGATAAACGCAAAACGCTGCCTTTTAAAGGCTTAACCTACGGGCTATCGTTGGGTGTTTATTGTACCTCGTGGGCGTTTTATGGCACCACTGCGCAAGCGGCGAATAATGGCTGGTGGCTGGCTCCCACTTATGCAGGCACTATTTTACTGTTTATTTTTGGTTGGCAAGTGTACTGCCGTATTGCGCATATTTGCCGCCAGCAAAAGCTTACCTCAATGGCCGATTTTATTGCCACGCGGTATGGTCAGTCTTCTAGTCTCTCGGGTTTAATATCACTTATTTCTGTGATTGCCATTGTGCCGTATATTTCATTACAACTGAGCGCCACCGCGCAAAGTATTAATTTATTAACTGCACGAGCTGCATCGCAAAGCCATCAAGTCTGGGCTGATAGTACGTTTTATATCACTTTGCTATTAGCATTGTTTGCCATTTTATTTGGTGCTAGGAGGTTAAGGCCGAGCGAGCACAACCCTGGGCTGATTGCCAGTATTGCCTTTGAATCTATGGTTAAGTTACTGGCGTTTATGGTCGTGGGCTTATATGTCTGTTTTGTGCTTTTTGATAGTCCAGCTGCTTTATTTGCCAAAGCCGCAGAGCTAAATATAGATAAACAGGTGGTCGCAACACAAAGCCCAACTTATGTGTATGTTGCACATACATTATTAGGGATTTTAGCCACGTTGTGTTTGCCACGGCAATTTCACATGAGCTTTATAGAAAACAATAGCGATAAAGAGCTGGCCTCTGCACGCTGGTTATTCCCTATTTATTTGCTGCTAATCAATCTATTTATTTTACCTATTGCCTATGCGGGATTGATTTACTTTCAAGGTACTGACGTAGGTTACGATACGTTTGTTTTGGCGTTACCGATGGCGGCAGACAGTCCGCTGGTGGCATTGTTAGCTTTTTTAGGCGGCTTTTCAGCGGCAACCAGCATGGTAATCGTATCGGCTATTGTGCTTTCTGTGATGATCACCAATGACTTTATCAATCAGTTTATTTTACGTCGTTCTCAGCTTACTTCGAGCAGTCGTGGGCTTGATAAAAATAACCTGCTGCATGCGCGTAAAATCGTCATCGTGTTAATTTTATTACTTAGTTATTTTACCCATCGTATTCTTGGAGAGACCAACACCTTAGCCAATGTGGGCCTTATGTCGTTTACCTTAGTTGCGCAATTTGCTCCTGCAATGGTGATAGGTTTATGGTGGCGACACGCTTCGTGTCGAGGGGCACAGCTGGGTATTTTAACTGGCTTTATAATTTGGGGTTACACTTTATTATTGCCAAATCTTGCTAGCGGCCTTGGTAATGATAGCCGTTGGTTGATAGCAGGACCATGGCAAATTGCTTGGTTAGCACCCACTGATTTATTCTCTCTGGGTTTAGAGAGTATCAGCCAAGCGGTATTATTGTCATTAGGGGCAAATTGCTTTGTGTATTTTTTAGTGCCGTTATTTAGCCAAGCGACCTTAGCAGAGCGATTACAAAGCAATAAGTTTATTCCCCAATTATCCGATTCGCGAATTAATAGCGCCTTACAACCATTGAACTACCATGATTTAGGTGCGCTGTTACAGCGGTTTGCCGAAAAAGATGCCAGCCAACTATTAGTAAACCAATACTTTCCAACGGATAAAAGTAAGTGGAAACACCCAGCAAATGTACAACTTGAGTTATTAATAGAACGAGAAATGTCTGCAGTGATAGGCGGGGCATCGGCACGACTTATTTTAGATGTTGCAAAAAATGAGCAGCGTCAGCCGCTAGAGCAAGTTGCTGAACTTGTTGATGAAGCGACGCAAGTGCTGAAGTTTAATCGTGACTTACTGCAATCCACCATTGAAAACATTCAACAAGGCATAAGTGTAGTGGATAGTGAACTGCGTTTAGTTGCTTGGAATCAAGGTTATAAATGCATGTTCTGTTATCCGGAAGCTGCACTTTATATTGGCCGCCCAGTGGCTGATATTATTCGTTTTAATGCCGAGCGTGGCTTGTTTAGTGGTGAAGATATCAATA
Source organism: Pseudoalteromonas sp. ASV78 (assembly GCF_047806705.1). Lineage (NCBI taxonomy): Bacteria > Pseudomonadati > Pseudomonadota > Gammaproteobacteria > Alteromonadales > Pseudoalteromonadaceae > Pseudoalteromonas > Pseudoalteromonas sp. ASV78. The sequence goes on from NZ_JBLOPA010000001.1 coordinate 361,872, forward strand.
CCGAAGTAGAAAAACGCTTAGCCTATTTAAAACAAGGCAGTGCCTATAAATATCAACGCTCACATAATGATGGCCGGGTGTTTGAGATGCAAGGTAACCCGCTACCAGGTGGTGGCTTTGTAACTACCTATACTGATATTTCAGAGTTTGTTAAGCAGCAAAAAGCACTTAAAGAGGCAAATGTTAGTCTTGAAGAAAAAGTAGCAACACGGACAAAAGCTTTAACGCAAGCTAACCATGAGCTGTCTGCGGCAAAATTAGTTGCCGAACAAGCAACGGTGAGTAAAACGCGCTTTTTTGCTGCAGCTAGTCACGATTTATTACAACCTTTTAATGCGGCCAGTTTGTTTTGCTCATTAATGAATGAAAAAGCACAAGACACTCAGCTACAAGAGCTGGCGCTCAATATTAAAAACTCATTAGGGAGTGCTGAAGAGCTGTTGTCGAGCATTTTAGAACTGACAAAACTGGACTCTGGAGCATTTAAAGTTCAGTACAGTGAATTTGCAGTTAGTAGCTTACTTGAGCCATTATGTAATGATTATGCGGCACTTGCGAGAGAAAAAGGGCTTAATTTCATTGTGCAGACGTGCGATGTACGATTAGTTACCGATAAAGCATTATTACGCCGAGTGCTGCGTAATTTACTCAGTAATGCCATACGTTACACCGAACAAGGCGAAGTGCGTTTAAAAATGCAACGCCATGATGAACAGGTCTCTTTCATTATTGAAGATACAGGGATCGGCATTGCTGCAAGTGATCAACAAACGATATATCAAGAATTTAAACAACTAGGGACAAAGCCCAATGCTGAGGGATTAGGGCTTGGCTTAGCGATTACCAAAAGAATTTGTGATTTATTGAAAATGCCCCTCATGATGGGCTCTGAACTTGGTAAAGGCACGCAATTTACATTAACCTTACCTTGTAAAGCAGCTCGGATCAGCACTGCGCTACACAGTGCAGAGCAAGGGCAAGGCCAAGAAACCGAACTAGGGCGTTTGCATATTTGGTTAGTTGATAACGACCGCAATGTACTTGAAGCGCTTAAGCAGCTACTTGAAAACTGGGGCTGCGAGATTGCGACTGCCACTAATTTAGTGGAGCTTGAGCAGTTAAAAGTAACCCATGAACTCCCGCAATTATTAATAGTCGATTATCAACTGGATGATGGCGTAACTGGACTGGAGGTGATCCGTCAAGCAGGACTGAGTGAATTACCTGCCATTGTCAATACGGCTAATCACGATGAAGCTATTCGTGAGCGGGTGCTCGATGCCGGTTATCCGTTATTATATAAACCGCTTAAAGCACCGGCTTTAAAACGAATGATCAAGCGGCTGACTTAACTAACCGCTGCTGATCCGCGAATATCAACAGCGGTTATGTATGGGTTAGGCTTGTTGCTCTAGGTTATCTGGCGTTTTTTGTCCTAATATGCGGCTGGTCATTGTACCTGCGGTCATTGATCCCGATACGTTAAGTGCGGTACGGGCCATATCAATGAGCGGCTCAATAGAAATTAATAATGCCGCGATGGTGACGGGTAAGCCCATTGCTGGCAGTACAATTAGCGCCGCAAATGTAGCGCCGCCACCGACACCGGCAATGCCAAAAGAGCTGATCGCGATGATGGCCACTAACGACACAATAAACTGAAAATCCATTGGGTTAATGCCCATACTGGGGGCCACCATGACTGCTAACATGGCCGGATAAATACCTGCACAACCATTTTGGCCTATGGTCGCGCCAAATGAAGCCGACAAGTTAGCAATCGCTGGTGGTACATTAAGCTTGTTGATCTGGGTTTCTATATTGAGCGGAATAGACGCCGCAGAGCTGCGAGAAGTAAAAGCAAAAGTCAGTACCGGCCAAATTTTTTGAAAGTATTGTTTAGGGTTCACGCCGACTAACGAAATCAAGATAGCGTGGACAACAAACATCAGCAAAATAGCAATATAAGAAGCCACAATAAAACCGAGTAAGTTTAGTATGTCGCCGGGGCTTGATGTAGCGACAACTTTTGTCATTAACGCGGCAACCCCGTATGGGGTTAACGCGATCACCATTTTTACCAAGCGCATTACAATCGATTGCGCTGCTTCAACAAAGGTACGAATAGGTGTTGCTAGCTCGGTTTTTTCGAGCATCACTTTACGTGCAGCAACCCCTGTTAAAATACCAAAAATAACCACTGCGATAATGGATGTTGAGCGCGATCCGGTTAGATCTGCAAACGGATTGGTTGGTATAAAGCTCAGTAACATTTGTGGAATGGTTAATTCACTCAGTGTTGCCGCACGGTTTTCAAGAATTGCAATACGTGAGGTTTCGCGGGCACCTTCGGTTAATCCTTCCCCGGTTAAACCAAAGACTTGTACTACCATAATGCCGATCAGCGCGGCAATGGCAGTGGTGACTAGCAAAATAGCAATGGTCAGGCTTGATATTTTGCCCAACGAGCCGTCTTTATCAAGCTTAACCACTGCCGCAATCATCGACACTAATACCAACGGCATAATAACCATTTTTAATAAGCCAATATAACCACTGCCAACAATATCAATCCAACTTAAAGTTTCTTTAACAACAGCATGGCCTTCACTAAAAACCAATTGTAATGCAAGACCAAACACACTGCCTGACACTAAACCAAGCAGTACTAACCGAGAAAGTGTGTGAGTTTTTTGCTGTTGCTGAAAAAGCACAAACAACAGCCCCACAAATACCGTGATTGACACGATTGCGGCGATAGACATGAAACAACGTCCTTAAAAAGTAATGAACCCAATAATGCGTACCAATGCCAGTAAAATACCGATCATTGTTTGGGTAAAAAAGAAACATAAGCGTAATTGCGCGCAAAGATATAAGGCGAACAGCAGAAACCAAAATATGAAATCAGTATGGCTTAGAACAAATGGTTATCAATCCTACACTGATAGAGTAAAAACAATATAAAACAGTGAGTTTTGTTACGTGCAATAAACCAGCGCAATAAGTGTTAATTTTATTTCCAGACAAGCTGTGTGGGCTATATTTGAGATTATTTGCTAACAGCTGAATACGTATTCAACTTGAGCGGTTTTATTTAACGTAGTACAAATCTTAATCGATTCAGAAAAAGTGTACTATCATAATAAAAGCAGGAGATAAACTATGTATCGTCAACGTAATTTGAGGCAATACTGGCGGCAACTGATTCTGGCTCTGGTCAGCGTTAGTTTTGTAGCCTGTCAGTCCGTATCGACCAACACGCCCAAGCTGCAGCATAATGCGTATCAACCCACCCCATATGTTCAGGTAAAGCATCCTGAGTGGAGTAAAAACGCAATAATTTATCAGATCAACACGCGGCAATTTACCCCTGAAGGGACTTTTGCCGCTGCGCAACAGCAGTTACCTCGATTAAAAGAGCTAGGTGTCGATATTCTCTGGCTTATGCCTATTCAGCCGATTGGTGAAGTAAACCGTAAAGGCCGTTTGGGAAGCCCATACTCAATTAAAGATTATTACGGGGTGAATTCTGAGTTTGGTAGTATTGAAGATATTAAAGCATTTATTGCTGCTGCACATCAGCAAGGTATGTATGTGATCCTTGATTGGGTTGCGAATCATACCGCATGGGATAGCAACCTCGTAACTGAACATCCAGATTGGTATATTCGTGACTGGAAAGGTGATTTTAGGCCAACCCCGTGGTGGGACTGGAGTGATATTATCGAGTTGGATTATAGCCAGCCTGCTTTACGTCAGTATATGACCGAAGCGATGAAATATTGGGTTGAAGACGTTGGCTTTGATGGCTTTCGTGCCGATGTTGCGGGGTTTGTGCCGCTCGATTTTTGGAATAATGTGCGTAAGGAGCTCGACGCAATTAAGCCCGTATTTATGCTCGCTGAGTTTGAGGGGCGCGATTTTCATGCTCAAGCATTTGACATGACCTACGGCTGGACATGGCATCAAGCGGTGCATGCGATAGTACAAGGCCATGCGGATGTTAATAAGCTTTATGTATACTATTCATGGAATGAAAAATACTATCCGCAAAACATTATGCGCCTACTAGGGGTGAGTAATCATGACCAAAATGCATGGGAAGGCACTGAGTTTGAAATGTTTGCTGATGCGTTACATGCTGTGATGGCGTTATCGGTAGTAAGCGAAGGCATGCCGATGATTTATAATGGTCAAGAAGTGGGCAATAGCAAGCGGTTAGCTTTTTTTGAGCGTGATGCCATTGTTTGGCATGATGAAAATGACAATTTTATCCAGCATGAAAATGGCGCTTTGTATAAAAAATTATTTGCACTGAAAAAAGCAAATTCGGCACTGTGGAATGCTAATTGGGGGGCTCGGATGATCCCTGTACACAATAGCCAACCAGCACAGGTACTTAGCTTTGTACGGCAAAATGATCACAATAAAGTGTTTGCAGTCTTTAACTTTAGTGACAAACCGCAACGTATTCGCTTTAAAGAAAATTTACACCATGGCGAGTATGAGGAGTATTTAAGCGGCGATAAAGAGGCGTTTAATGCTAACAGTACTTTGCAGTTGGCTGCGTGGGATTATCGCATTTACGTGCGCTAAAACAGAATAATACTGCTGATTGATTTTTGTATCGGCAGTGTTATTAACACTTGCTTACTTTGTTAACTAACCTCGGTTTTACCGACTTGTGATAATTGGTCAAAGAGTATGCCTGCTTGGGTACGGTTGTATACATTGAGTTTGCGCAGGATAGCCGACACATGTTGTTTGATGGTGGTTTCTTGAATCGACATTTCAAAGGCTATTTGTTTATTCAGTAGGCCATCGGCAATCATTGCTAGTACGCGGTATTGCTGTGGTGTGAGCTTTTCGAGATTGCGGGCAAAGCTGCTTTGCTCGTCGTTAATAACTATGTCGGTTAAATCGATTTCAGGTGGTAGCCAAGTATCGCCATTGAGTACGTGACTAATGGCTTCGCTTATTACATCTAGCGAGGATGATTTTGGGATATAACCAGCAGCCCCCAAGCTCATGGCTTGTTTTATAATCGCAGGTGTTTCATTAGCAGAGACCATGATCACTAGAATATCAGGGTAACGATTTCGTAGTTGCGAGAGTGCCTGTAGGCCATTTGCACCCGGAATGGTTAAATCTAAAAAAATTAACTCTATTTCAGGGTGCTCGGTTAATAGGGCAAATAAACCATCAATGTCGCTGGTTTCTTTTATATGTTGTTCAGGCACTGAGGTGGCCGCGGCTTGGCGCAGTGCACTTCTAAATAACGGGTGATCATCGGCAATAATAGTGTTCACAGTTAAAGACATTCCCTAAAACTCCAATGCAGTATGTTATAAGTGATTTCTTACCTTGAAACAAGGTTTACCTGCGGGGAAAAGAACAGGTAAACCTTTTTAGACAATAACTTAAAAACGGTAACCGACAGTGAATGACACAGTACGAGGGTCGCCATAGTAGCCAATTAAGGTGTTATCTCCACCTAGGCCTGGTGTGTATTTGCTGACATCACTTGGGTCGCTCGGATCGGGTGCTACAAACTGGTAGCCACCAATCATGTATTCTTCGTCTGTGAGGTTTTTACCATAGAGACCTGCACTCCAGTGGCCATCAGTGCTGTACCAGGTTATACCGATGTTGAGTAAGCCGTAAGCATCTTGAGTGAGCAGGCTATCTTCTTCAAATAGCGCGTAATCACCACGGTAGTAATAGTTACCGTTCATAACAAAGTCGCCCATTGCGGTATACATACGATAGGTGGCACCGAGGTTAAAGGTTAAGTCAGGCGTGTTTGATACACTAAAGCGCTCAGACTTATCAAATGCTTCACCCGTTTCAGGGTCGTAATCTATAACATTATCAAAGCTACTATCTATATAACCAATTGACGCATCAAAGCTGAGCGATTCTGTGGCTATATAGTTAAGTTCTACTTCGATACCATCCGAGGTAGATTCACCAATATTTCCCAAGCGCTGGTTTAAATCTGCTGCATTATCACCCGGTAATACGGAAATATACTGACGATCTTTATGATCAAGGGTGAACAAAGTTACGTTGGCACGTAGGTTATTGTGCCATTCGCTTTTCATGCCAAATTCGAATGAATCAACAATTTCTGGCTTAGCGGCAGGTTCAGCCGTGGTGGCACGAGGGTTGAATGTCCCTGATTTAAACCCTTGTGCGTAGCTGGCAAAGAACATAATATCGCGACTATATTGATACTCAACGCCAGCACGAGGAGTAAAACGAGACCAATCTGCACTGTCATCTAATACTGTGGGGACTAGTTGTCCTTCAGGGCGAACATAACCCGGTATCCAACCTGACTCAGGGTATACCGTGTCAAATATGAGGCCGTTATTTACAATCGCGTCTTTGCTGTCTTTGGTGTAGCGAGCACCTAAGGTCATTGACCACTTATCATCAAAATCATAACTGCCTTGGATATACGCGGCCTTACTGGTTGAGTTGCTGCATCCGCTAACTTCACGAGTGAGGCTGGCCGCGCCTAAGCTTTTACCGAGCTCTTCTAAAATGGCTTCAAATTGTCCACAAGACTCACCATCATAGTAATATAAACCAGATACCAGTTTGTAGTTATCGCCTTGATGATTGAGTTGTAATTCGTGCGTGGTTTGTTCGTCATCATAAATTGCTGGCACATCAAAAATGCGAATTGAGGTGTTATCAAAATCGATATTAGTGGGTGAATAACTGTCACGACTTGAGCCGATGTATTTTAAACTGGTGTTGCTACTCATGTCCCAACGAGCAGTTAAGCTGTAGCCTTCAAGTTCAACCTTGTTCCATGTTGGTAAACTGGTATATGAGTCGTATACGCTGTCAGGTACTGGTGCATCGGTGAGTAAGCTCGGTAGTAAACGGTAACCGCCTTTGGCGTTAGACTCATCTTCGGTTTTATCCCATGTAAGTCTAAAGAATAAGTCGTCGGTTGGTGTGTACTCTAAGGTTACACGTGCGGCGGTTACATCTTTGTTGTAGTTTTCACGGTCTTGATTATCTAAATCTGACGTTAGAAACTCTCCAAAGCCATCGCGGTTTAAAGTAGCAAAGCCAAAACCAACATAGAGCTTTTCATCAATCAACGGCAGTTGTCCGGTGATCTTCAAATCTTTTTGATTGTAACTTCCGACTGTGCCTTGCACGTTTAAAGTGGCATCGCCAGTCATTTCCTTAGTGACATATTTAATGGCTCCACCAATGGTGTTTTTACCGTAGAGCGTACCTTGTGGCCCCCGTAAAACCTCAATTTGTTGTACATCCAGTAAATCTAAAACAGCGCCTTGTGGTCGTGCTAAGTAGACATCATCAATATAAATGCCCACCCCAGGTTCATAACCCCACAGCGGGTCTTGTTGGCCAACACCACGAATAAAAGCGGTAATGGTAGAGTTAGTCCCACGGCTCGCTTGCAATGTGGTGTTAGGTGAAAACTGCTGCACTTCGGTCATCACGCTGATGCCATTTTCGGCAAGTTGCTGGGCGCCAATTGACGTTACGGCAACGGGCACTTCTTGCAAGTTTTCAACCGTTTTTCGCGCAGTAACTTCAATGCGCTCAAGTTCGCCTTTTTTTGCAGTAGTCGTTTGCTCAGCGGCAATACTATTAGCACTTAATAAGGCTAATGAAACAGCGAGTGTTACCGGTGTGATGTTTTGATTGAGCTTGATCATGGTGTGTTCCTGTTTATTGTTATCGTTAATGGTTTGCTCATGTCACCTGCATTCAATGTAGAAGATAGTTGCAAAAAAGGAATTAGTACCATAGTGCTATACGCAATTAATCCCTTGACTTATAAAGGGTTTAAGCCAAATTTATAATGTGTAGTACCTTAGTGTTATGTCTTTTTTGGTGGTTTACAGTAAGACTAAAAGCAATTACTGCGATGTCACCTCATCTTGGGTAATAACAATAATTATAGGAATGTCTATGCTGAGCATGATAGGGCTGTTAGGCGGTTTAATACTGCTGATTATTTTAACGTTGCGTGGCGTAAATTTATTTATTGCTGCGCCTGTATGTGCACTTTTAGTGGCATTAAGTAGTGATATGGCGATATTTCCAGTCACTGCTGATAGTAACTTTATTAATGCTTATATGGATGGCTTTGCGGGCTTTTTAAGTGCGTGGTTTTTTATGTTTTTACTGGGCTCTCTGTTCGGTAAGTTTATGGAAGACACCGGCGCTGCTGATAGCGTGGCAAGCTATATTGTAGGTAAATTAGGCATGAAACAGGCCGTGCTGGCTGTGGTGATTGCTTGTGCTGTATTAACCTACGGCGGGGTAAGTGTGTTTATTGTCGCGTTTTCAGTTTATCCAATGGCATTAAGTTTGTTTAAAGACGCTAATTTACCACGGCGCTTTATTCCAGCTACTTTGGCGTTTGGGTCGGTGACGTTTACGATGACCTCAGCGGGCTCACCTGAAATTCAAAATTGGATCCCGGTTAAATATTTAGCCACTTCTCCGTATGCTGCATGGGAAGTGAGCTTAGTGGTTGCAATTTTTATGGCAACGGCTGGTTACTTCTGGCTCAACAAGATGATCAAAAAAGCGCAAGCAAATGGCGAGTGCTTTGCAGCCCGTGATGATGATCCGGTAATTATTGAACGGGAGCGACCACACCCAATGACTGGCATCATTCCATTATTAGTGGTGTTGTTGCTGTCTTTTACTTTGCATGATGTATTACAGCAAACCGCATTAATAGTCGCATTGCTTGGTGGTGTATTAAGTATTGTGGTTATTAACTATAAGTATTTCCATAATATGGCCAATGCTATCAATGTGGGTACTACAGGTGCTTTAGTTGCCATTGGTAATACTGCCGCCGTGGTGGGTTTTGGCGCGGTGGCAAAAGTATCACCAGCATTTATTGCCGCCGTTGATGCGATGACTCAGATGCCCGGCAATGAACTGGTTGGTGCAGCTGTTGCCGTGAGTGTTATTGCGGGTTTAACTGGCTCTGCATCAGGTGGCCAAGCGATTGCGTTGCCATTAGTTGCGCCGCAATACTTAGATATGGGGGTTAACCCTGAGCAATTACATCGGGTGGTGGCCATTAGTTCAGGGGCGCTGGATAGCTTGCCGCATAATGGTTATGTGGTCACGACTATACGGGCGATTTGTAAAGAAACTCACCAGCGTGCGTACTGGCCATTGGCTGCGTTAACAGTCGTTATTCCGATAATTGGCGTCGCACTGGCGCTGGGCTTGTTTATCATTTTTTAAGGAACAGCAATGAAAACTAAACTAATAATACTGATGTTGTTTATTGTTTATAGTACGGCGGCATTGGCTAGCGAAAAAGTCGCGACTATGTTGGTAGAAAAGCAACATTTCAGCACTGAAAATTTTATAACTGTGTCAGGTAAAACGATTGCTAAAGTTGATATTGGCTGGGAAAGCTATGGCACCCTGAATGAAGAAAAAGACAATGTAATTTTAATCACTCATTACTTTTCAGGTACCTCTCATGCTGCGGGGAAATACCAAGCCGATGATGTGCAGCCTGGTTATTGGGATGCACTCATTGGTCCAAATAAAGCGATAGATACTAATAAATTTTTTGTGATCAGCTCAGATACGCTAGTCAATGCCAACTGGCATGATCCCAATGTTATCACCACAGGACCGGCATCGATTAACCCAGCGACGGGCAAACCTTATGGGCTCGATTTCCCTGTAGTGACCATTACTGATTTTGTTAATGTACAAAAACGTTTGTTAGAGAGTTTAGGAATTAAAAAATTACACGCAGTGATGGGCGCATCAATGGGCTCGTTCCAAGCGCTTGAGTGGGCGGTACGTTATCCAGCTCAAGTAGAGCGACTCATTCATGTGATTGGTGGTGCTACTATGGATGCATGGACAGTCGCAGCACTTGAAAAATGGGCGCTACCGATACGTTTAGATAAAAATTGGCAGCAGGGTGATTATTACGACAAACAGCCTCCACTCGATGGTTTAACCGCAACGATGTTGAATATTACCCAAGATGCAATGCACCCAATTATTTATAACGCCAGTTTTCCTGATTTTACCGTGCGCGACCAAGGGGCACTTAAAGATATTCGCACTTTACCTAAATTAAGCCAAACACTGGCTGCTCGGGCATTAGCGCGAGCGAAAACGCAAGATGCTAACCATGTCCTTTATTTAGTTCGGGCTTCACAGCTATTTAGTGCCGGTATGCAGGGTGATGTGAATGAAGCATTAAAAAAAATAACCGCTAAAACCTTATTATTACCTGCGAGCAATGACCTATTACTACGCCCTGAAAATATGCGAAAAGTGTATGAAGCAATGCAAGAGTTGGATAAGGATGTTGCGATCTCTGAAATTTCAGGAGGCTGGGGGCATTTAGATGGGATTTTTTCAATCTCACCAAAAGCACAATTGATCCGCGAATTTTTAGAGGACGATAACCATGAGTAAAACAGTATTAATTACTGGAGCTGCCAGTGGTATAGGCCTTTACGTAGCAGAGCAGCTTGCCATCGCAGGGCACAACATTATTGTGACTGACCTAAATGAGCAAGCAGCGCAGCAGGCTGCGGCACACATAGTTGCACAGGGTGGCAGTGCCGAGGGTTATGCATTGAACGTGGCTGATAGCCAAGCTATTACACGCTTTTTTACAATGCTTAATCAACCGATAGATGTACTTATTAATAATGCGGGTATTCAGCATGTGGCAAAGCTAGAAGAGTTTCCTGCAGACACATGGCAACTTCTACAGCAGGTTATGTTGGTGGGACCGGCGATGATGAGCAAAGCGGTGTTGCCATGTATGCGCGAGCAAAATTTCGGTCGTATCATAAATATAGGCTCTATTCACGCGCTAGTTGCATCTAAATATAAATCTGCTTATGTTGCGGCGAAGCACGGCTTAATAGGCTTTGCCAAAACGGTGGCATTAGAAACTGGCGACAGTAATATTACGATTAATACAGTGTGCCCTGCCTATGTGAAAACCCCGTTGGTTGAGCAGCAGATTGCTGCACAGGCGAAACAGCATAGCATTTCACAACAGCAAGTTATAGACACCATCATGCTTGCACCCATGCCAAAAAAAGCCTTCATTGGTTTAGATGAAATACTGCATACCATTTGTTTTTTAATGGCCGATGAAGCGCGCAATATTACTGCACAAGCTATTGCCATTGATGGTGGCTGGACTGCTCAATAGGAGGGATTATGGCTGGTTTTGATAAAGTAGTGACAAGTTACAGTGAAGCAATGGCAGGTCTTACAGATGGTATGACAGTGATTGCCGGTGGTTTTGGACTATGTGGTATTCCTGAGGGGTTGATCGCGCAAATAAAGCGTCAAGGCACACGTGATTTAACCGTAGTCTCGAATAACTGCGGCATTGATGGGTTTGGTCTTGGCGTGTTGCTTGAAGATAAGCAAATTAGCAAAATGATTGCCTCATATGTGGGTGAAAATGCGCTTTTTGAGCAACAGCTACTCAGTGGTGAGTTAGATGTTGAGTTAACACCGCAGGGCACTTTGGCTGAGAAAATGCGTGCTGGTGGTGCGGGGATCCCTGCTTTTTATACGGCCACCGGCGTAGGTACTCCGGTGGCTGAGGGCAAAGAAACCCGCCATATCAATGGCCGCGACTATTTATTAGAGCCCAGTATTACTGGTGATTTTGCCATTATTAAAGCGTATAAGGCGGATCGCTATGGCAACTGTATATATCGTCATACTGCGATGAACTTTAATCCCATGGCTGCAACTGCCGGTAAAATTACCGTTTTAGAGGTTGAAGAAATTGTTGAGCCTGGCGAGCTTGAGCCAAGCCAAATTCACACCCCTGGTATTTATATTGACCGAGTGATTAAAGGCGAGTTTGAAAAACGCATAGAGAAAGTCACCACCCGAGATAACAATAAATAAGGAGCTCGCAGATGGCATTATCACGAGAACAAATCGCGAAACGCGTAGCGATGGAACTGCAAGATGGTTATTACGTGAACTTAGGGATTGGCATTCCAACCTTAGTGGCCAACTATGTGTCTAGTGACATAGAAGTAATGCTGCAATCAGAAAATGGCTTGTTAGGTATGGGACCGTACTCTGAAACAGCTGCTGTGGATGCCGATATGATTAACGCAGGGAAGGAAACGGTCACCGCGGCTAAAGGCGCCGCCATTTTTAGTTCTGCAGAGAGTTTTGCAATGATCCGTGGTGGTCACGTAGATTTAACTGTACTGGGGGCTTTTGAAGTTGACCAACATGGCAATATAGCTAGCTGGATGATCCCCAATAAGTTAGTGAAAGGTATGGGTGGTGCCATGGATTTAGTGGCTGGTGCAAAAAATATTATCTGCACTATGACTCATGCTAATAAACAGGGTGAGTCTAAATTACTCAGCGAATGTAGTTTACCGCTCACAGGAGTGGGCTGTATCAACAAAGTGATCACCGATCTTGCGCTACTTGAAATTAAAGACGGCGCGTTTTATTTATTAGAGCGCGCACCAGGGGTTTCGACAGAGGAGATAATAACTAAAACGGCTGGTAAATTAATTGTCGCTGGTGATATTCCGGAAATGCAATTTAATTAATATGATTAAAAGTAAGCGGCAATTGTTATTAAGCTGAATAAAAAAGCCCTAACGCTGCACAGCGTTAGGGCTTTCATTTATTCATTGTTAACACAAATCAGCTTACAGCTTTGTATTATTCGTCAATCGATCTCAATAATGCATTAATTCCTACTTTTTCGCGGGTTTGCTGATCTACTTTTTTCACGATAATTGCAGCGTACAGACTGTGAGTACCGTCTTTTGATGGTAGTGCACCCGGGACTACTACTGCGCCTGCTGGTACGCGACCGTAGTGAGTTTCGCCAGTTTCGCGATCGTAAATGCGAGTACTTTGACTGATGTAAACACCCATTGAAATTACCGCGCCTTCTTCAACGATCACGCCTTCTACAATTTCAGAGCGTGCGCCAATAAAACAGTTATCTTCAATGATAGTAGGGTTGGCTTGTAATGGCTCTAAAACACCGCCTATGCCAACACCACCAGATAAGTGTACGTTCTTACCAATTTGTGCACATGAGCCTACAGTCGCCCATGTATCAACCATAGTGCCGTCGTCAACGTAAGCGCCAATGTTTACGTACGATGGCATCAATACTACGTTTTTACCGACGAAGCTGCCTTTACGGGCAACGGCGTTTGGCACGACGCGCATGCCGCCTTGTTGAAACTGTTCCGGCGTGTAGTCGCTGAATTTAAGCGGTACTTTGTCGTAAAACTGGTTTACGCCATCGTTCATTGGTTGATTGTCACGAATACGAAACGATAGTAACACTGCTTTTTTAAGCCACTGATGGACTACCCACTCACCACTGATTTTTTCAGCAACGCGGGCTGCACCACTATCAAGTAGCTCAAGTACATCGATGATAGCTTGTTTTACTTCACTTGATACTGTGCTTGGGCTAATGCTGTCGCGATTATCCCAGGCGTTTTCAATGGTTGTTTTTAAATCTGACATAAGATCCTCTTATTCGGTTTCTGCGTTGAGCTTTCTACGCAATGCTTGGTGAATTTTGGCTTGTTCTTCGTCGGTAAGCGCCTGGTATTCGTTATTCGACACCACGAAGAAATCTTCTGCACGTTCACCCACTGTGGTGATCCGCGCGGCGTGTATATGTAATAAATGCGCTTGGAATACTTCGGCTATTTTGGTTAATAAACCAGGAATATCCACGGCTTGAATTTCGATTAAGCTGCGATCTTTACGCGGGTGCGGGCGCAGGATAATTTTTGGCTTAATATTAAAGTCTTTAAAACGTTGTGAGCGATTCTTTTTAAAGCGAATTTTCTTTTTCGGATCGGCAAGAGCTTGATCAAGACCACGTTTGATTGATTGTGCTTGGGCACTGGCAATCGGATCGCCACTGACTTCTAGTACCACAAAACTAAACACCACATAGCCGTCTCGGGTGGTGAGTACTTGGGCGTGTTGAATTTGTGCTTTTTTAGAGCCAATCACACTTACCAAGCGGGCAAATAAACCACCGGAGTAGGGGCTGTAGACAAATATTTGCGTACCACCGTGCATGGCAGTATTTGATACCGTGACACTGGGTTGGCTTAAATCGTCACAATTGAGTAAGTGTTCGGTATGCCATGATAGTTGTTGCTCGCTAAAGGCAGTAAAGTAATTTGCTTTAAAGCGGCTCCAAATTAAATCAATCTGATTTTCATCATAGCCATTGTTGATGAGGCGTTGTTTGGCCTGATGCTTTTTATCGCGAATTTGGTCACGCTGATCCATTGGGTTTTCAAGGCCTAACCGCAAAGCGCGCTGGGTATGTAAATACAACTCACGCAATAGGGTATTTTTCCAATCATTCCATAAGTTATCATTGGTAGCGCGAATATCTGCCACCGTTAAGCAATACAGGTAATCAAGTTGGCGCTCAGTTTTTACCCGTGTGGCAAAATCTTTAATTACATCAGGATCATTAATATCTTTACGTTGCGCTGTTACAGACATAAGTAAATGATTACTAACCAACCAAGCAATCAATTTGCCATCGGAAGTTGAAAAACGGTGTAATTTGGCAAAGGCAATGGCATCCACTGAGCCAAGCTCGGAGTGATCGCCACCACGGCCTTTGGCAATATCGTGGAAAATACCGGCTAAATACAGTAGCTCGGGTTTGTCCATGCGGGTGACAATTTCACAACAGATAGGAAATTCAGCGACGTTGTCTTTGCCAAAATACTGATAAATATTGTTGATCAATTTATGGGTATGCTCATCCACGGTATAGGCGTGAAATAAGTCAAACTGCATTTGCCCAAAAATATTACGCCACTGTGGTAAATACGCTGCTAGCATGCCGTGTTTGTGCATCAGTGTAAATGCACGGCCCATGCCGTTAGGGTGTTTTACTAGGCGTAAAAACGCTTCACGGCAGGCCGCATAATCTTGTAAATCGCCCAAAAGACGTCTACGCACTTGGCGAATGGTGCGAATGGTACTTGGGTAAATATGGGTGATTTCAGGGTTGTCGGCAATGTGTTCAAATAATACAAACAGTTGATCACGGCGGAAAAACACCGACGGGTTTTTTACGCGGATTTGATGGCCTACGCGTTCGAAATTACGGTCAAGTTCAATCACTGCTTGTTCGTTACTTTCCGGCAAAATACTTTGTTCAAAATACGACAACAGCATTTGATTCAGTTCACGCACACGGCTCATGATCCTAAATAACCGTTTCATCATCCGTTCGACAGAGGCTTTGCCATCGCTACCAAAACCGAGCAGATCGGCGGCCAGTGGTTGGTGATCGAACAGTAACCGATTCTCCGAGCGTCCTGCTGCTAAATGCAGTGCAAAACGAATGTTCCAGAGATTTTCTAAACACTCCAGCAGCTCTTGGTATTCTTCGTGAGTAAGGTAACCGTGGCTTATCAACTCTTGTAAGGTTTCGGCTCTAAAATGCTTTTTAGCAACCCAAATAATGGTTTGTAAATCCCGCAGGCCACCTGGGTTTTCTTTAATGTTGGGTTCGAGGTTGTACGCGGTGCCGTGGCATTTTTTATGGCGTAATTGTTGCTCGTTTACTTTTGCTAAAAAGAATTCATCAGACTGCCAAACAGGGGTGGCGAGGATATGTGCTTTGAGTTTTTCGTATTCGATATGATTGCCAAATAACAACCTGCTTTCAAGTAAACTGGTGGCAAAGGTGACATCTTCCCGTTTTTGTTCAATCGCTTGCTCAATGGTGCGCACACTATGACCAATCTCTAAATTAAGATCCCACAGCATAGTGACAAATTGGCCGATTTTTTCGCACACTGCATCGCTGGGCTGCTCAGTAACCAGCAGTAAAAAATCAATGTCAGAATAAGGGTGCAGCTCGCCGCGCCCGTACCCGCCCACGGCAATCAAGGCTAAATCAGGTTCACGAGCTAAATCATAAACATGAAACAGTTTGATCAGCAGGCGGTCAATAAACTCAGCCCGGGCATTAATCAAATTACCGACGGGTTGTTTTGAAAACTCGTTTTGTAACCATTTATAAAAATAATTAGAACAATCGCGGTAATCGGTTAATTGCTCAGCATCGCTGAGCAGTTTTTTAACTTTATTGGGTAATGCCACGTGGGCTGGCTCCTTAGCATACTATTTCACCCTGGGTAGGGTGAGTCAGTATTTAATGTTCAATGATCCGGTCTATCGTATCATCTGATCGCAGCGTCAAAATTTCAACACCATTTTCAGTGACTAACAAGGTGTGTTCCCACTGTGCTGACAAGCTACGGTCTTTGGTGATCACAGTCCAGTCATCTTTAAGCAGTTTACATTGACGTTTACCCGCGTTGACCATTGGCTCTATTGTTAAACACATACCCGCTTTAAGTACTTCGCCAGTACCGGCACGACCGTAATGCATTACTTGTGGCTCTTCATGAAACTCTGCACCAATCCCGTGACCACAATATTCACGCACAATTGAGTAGTTAAAACTTTCAGCATATTTTTGAATCGCTTCACCGATATCGCCTAAACGCACACCTGGTTTTACCATTTTGATTGCTAAGTAAAGGCTTTCTTGGGTGACTTCAGCAAGGCGCTTACCTTGGATGTTTGGGGTGCCAACATGAAACATTTTTGAAGTATCGCCATGATAGCCATCTTTAATCACGGTAATATCAATATTGACACTGTCGCCGTCTTTTAGTGCTTTGTCATTTGGAATACCATGGCAAATCACCTGATTTACTGAGGTACAAATTGATTTTGGAAAGCCATGATAATTCAAAGGTGCAGGGATCGCTTTTTGCACATCAACAATATAATTATGACAAATTGTATTGAGCTCATCAGTGGTTACACCAGGGACTACATGCGGCTCTATCATTTCCAGGACATCAGCCGCTAAGCGCCCGGCAACACGCATTTTCTCTATTTCTTCAGGGGTCTTGATCACAGCGCTCATGGAGGCTCCATTATCGAGTTTTATTACATTTATCGCCGCACAATTTTTGCACGCGACGTTGAATATTTGTTTTTAATATGGTATAAAGCGCGCCGTCTTTTTACAAATAAATTCTTAAATGATTTTTTGTATTTAAGGCAAACACAATTTTATTTTAACACACACACGTATCGTCACATACACTTGGGTGCATTTCAGTTTCATTTAACTGCGGTGTTGGTGCTATGGGGTATGTGGAGGCCTAACCCTAAACTAAACAGAGGAAATACAAAATGGCAAACGTTTCAATGCGCGATATGCTTCAAGCTGGTGTTCACTTCGGTCACCAAGCACGTTACTGGAATCCTAAGATGAAGCCTTTCATCTTCGGCGCACGTAACCGTGTTCATATCATCAACCTTGAGCAAACAGTACCAATGTTCAACAACGCACTTAAGTTTTTAACTGGTGCAGCGTCAAACAAAGGTAAAGTTCTTTTCGTTGGTACTAAGCGTGCAGCAAGCGAAGCAGTTAAAGATGCAGCTATCGCAAGTGATCAGTATTACGTAAATCACCGTTGGTTAGGTGGTATGTTGACTAACTGGAAAACAGTTCGTCAATCAATCAAGCGTCTTAAAGACCTTGAAATCCAAAGCCAAGACGGTACTTTCGAGAAGTTAACTAAGAAAGAAACGTTAATGCTTAACCGCGAAATGGAAAAGCTTGAAAAGAGCCTTGGTGGTATCAAAAACATGGGTGGTCTTCCTGACGCACTTTTCGTTATCGATGCAGACCACGAGCACATTGCTATCCGTGAAGCTAACAACCTAGGTATTCCAGTTGTTGCGATCGTTGATACTAACTCTAATCCAGACGGTGTTGATTTCATCGTACCTGGTAACGATGATGCGATCCGTGCTATCCAGCTTTACACTGGCGCAGTTGCAGCAGCAATCACTGAAGGTCGTGAGAGCAATATCGTTGCTCAAGCTGAGAAAGACGACTTCGTAGAAGCTGAGTAATTAGCTGTCATCAAGTCTTCACCTAAAATTAGGTGAAGACTTGCTATTCTTGTAGAGCGGGTAACCCGCTTATCTAAAACCTGTATTCAGATTTGAGGATTTACTAATGGCTGTAACTACTGCCCTAGTTAAAGAATTACGCGAGCGCACTGGCGCTGGCATGATGGATTGTAAAAAAGCGTTAACTGAGACTGATGGCGACATCGAGTTAGCGATTGAAAACATGCGTAAAAGTGGCGCTGCTAAAGCGGCTAAAAAAGCAGGTAACATTGCTGCTGAAGGTACTATCATCATCAAGCAAAACGCGGGTGTTGCAGTACTAGTAGAAGTTAACTGTCAAACTGACTTCGTAGCGAAAGATGCAAGCTTCTTAGCATTTGCTAACAAAGTTGCTGACGCTGCTATCGCAGAAACGATTGCTATCGAAGACTTACAAGCTAAGTTCGAAGAAGCACGCGTTGAGCTAGTAACTAAAATTGGTGAAAACATCAATGTACGTCGTCTACAGTACATCGCTGGCGAAACGCTAGTTGAGTACCGTCACGGTGAGCGTATTGGTGTTGTTGTTGCGGGTGTTGCTGATGAAGAAACACTTAAGCACATTGCAATGCACGTTGCTGCTTCAAACCCAGAGTACCTAGCACCTGAAGATGTACCTGCTGAAGTTGTTGAAAAAGAAAAGCAAGTACAAATCGAAATCGCGATGAACGAAGGCAAGCCTGCTGAAATCGCTGAGAAGATGGTTGTTGGTCGCATGAAAAAATTCACTGGTGAGGTTTCTCTTACTGGTCAAGCTTTCATCATGGAACCTAAAAAATCTGTTGGCGAAATTCTTAAAGAGAAAAACGCAACAGTTACTGGCTTCGTACGTGTAGAAGTTGGTGAAGGTATCGAGAAGAAAACTGAAGATTTTGCTGCTGAAGTAGCTGCGCAGATTGCTGCCGCTAAAGGTCAATAAAATCGATTTCCTTTGACGAAAAAGTGAGTTAGATGAAATTAATCTGTGATTTGCTTTTGCGTCATTGCTGAAAATTCTTTAAAATAACCGCGCTCTTTATGTGAAAATCATAAGCGCGGTTATTTTTTATCCTTTTTTTATAAAGTTGGCCCAAATACTATGACAATCAATCGTAAACCTATTTTTAGACGCGTTCTTCTCAAATTAAGCGGTGAAGCACTGATGGGAGACGAAGGCTTCGGCATCGACCCAAAAGTATTAGACCGTATGGCGCAAGAAATTAAAGAGCTTGTAGAACTCGACGTAGAAGTGGGTTTAGTTATCGGTGGCGGTAACTTCTTACGTGGCGGCTCACTTGCCGAAGCGGGTATGAATCGCGTTGTTGGCGATCATATGGGCATGCTAGCGACTGTGATGAACGGCCTTGCAATGCGCGATGCACTGCACCGTGCATTTGTAAATTGTCGTTTGATGTCGGCTATCCCACTAAACGGTGTGTGTGATGCGTACAACTGGGCTGAAGCAATTAGTTTATTAAAAACTGGCCGTGTGGTTATTTTTGCCGCGGGTACCGGTAACCCATTTTTTACAACCGATTCAGCCGCGTGTTTACGTGGTATCGAAATTGAAGCCGATACCGTGATCAAAGCCACTAAAGTTGATGGTGTTTATAGTGATGATCCGGTGAAAAATCCAGACGCGACACTTTACCGTCACTTGAGCTACAATGAAATCATTGAAAAAGAATTAAAAGTAATGGATCTTGCGGCATTCACATTGGCGCGCGATCATAATATGCCATTGAGCGTATTTAACATGAATAAATCAGGCGCGTTAAAGCGTGTAATTATGGGCGAAGAAGAAGGTACGCTTATTTCTTCACAAGCCTCAGATGAAGTTATTAACTAGATTAGGATTGAACCGTGATAAACGATATTCAAAAAGATGCTGCAGAACGCATGCAGAAAAGTGTAACGGCACTTAGCAGTCAATTATCTAAAATCCGTACTGGCCGTGCTCATCCGGCAATTTTGGATGGTATTATGGTGCCATACTACGGTGCCCCAACACCATTAAACCAAGTTGCTAATGTAACCATTGAAGATTCACGTACATTAGCACTTAGTGTATTTGACAAGTCGCTTGCACAAGCGGTAGAAAAAGCGATCATGGCATCTGACTTAGGTTTAAACCCAATGTCAGCAGGTTCTGTGATCCGTGTACCACTTCCTCCGCTAACAGAAGAACGCCGTAAAAACTTAATTAAAATCGTTCGTGGCGAAGTTGAAAGCGGCCGTGTTGCGATCCGTAATATTCGCCGTGATGCCAATGGCGATGTGAAAAACTTATTGAAAGATAAAGATATTTCTGAAGATGAAGCGCGTCAATCTGATGATGCAATTCAAAAGCTTACCGATAAGTACATTAAAGAAATGGATACTCAGCTAGCGGCAAAAGAAGCCGAGTTGATGGAAATCTAAGCTCGTAAATTTATTAGTTTTGAAACGCCGTCTGGGTTATACTAGGCGGCGTTTTTTTATGGAATACTCGATATTTATGGTTCTTAACGCTGATAAAATTTCCCAGCAATGTTTACCCAAGCATGTCGCTATAATCATGGATGGCAATGGTCGTTGGGCACAAGCCAAAAATAGGCCTCGTGTGTACGGTCATAAAAAAGGCGTGGATGCGGTTCGTCAGTCTGTGCAGTTTTGTACTAAATTGAAGATTGAGTCGTTGACTCTGTTTGCGTTTAGTAGTGAAAACTGGCATCGCCCAGAAGATGAAGTCAGTACCTTGATGGAATTGTTTTTGTATGTGCTAAGCAAGGAAGTAAAAAAGCTCCACAAGAACAATGTAAAATTAACCATCATTGGTGATTTATCTCGTTTTTCAGAGGCGTTGCGTAGCAAGGTTGATGCGGCGCATCAATTAACGGCTAATAACACCGGCTTACAACTTAATGTAGCAGCTAATTATGGTGGCAGATGGGATATGACCAATGCTGCTAAGCAGATAGCTAAGCAAGTTGCTACAGGGGCATTAAACCCTGACGATATTACAGAGCAAGACTTAGCTGCTCATATGAGCATGCACGATCAAGCTGAACCTGATTTGCTGATACGCACAGGTGGGGATTTACGCATAAGCAACTTTTTATTATGGCAAGCTGCTTACGCTGAACTTTATTTTACCGATACGCTTTGGCCTGACTTTAACGAAGCCGCTTTTGCTGACGCTATCGCTTGTTACGTTGCCAGAGAGCGACGATTTGGTTGTACTGGCGAACAAATAAAACAATTACTCGCCGAAACCTAATTAAAAGGGTAACACTTTGCTAAAACAACGAATTTTAACCTCTTTAGTGCTAGCACCTTTGGCATTGATATTGGTTTTTTACACACCACTTACACTGTTTAGTTATATTGCCGGCGCGATTGTTTTATTAGGCGCATGGGAATGGTCTGCATTTATGGGGCTGTGCGATAAAATGAAACGTTTTTCGTTTGTGGTATTTATTGGTTTGTTACTGGTGCTACTTAACTGGCACTGGCCAATTGACGGACTATGGAGCGATGGTCAGCTAGTCGGCGATGCGAATTATATATTCACACTGTCATTTTCTTGGTGGCTTGTAGCCACTTATTTAGTGTGGCGTTATCCAGCGATGGCAAAAGCATGGAATGAAGGGGTAGTGATGCGTGCCATTGCGGGTATTCTAACCTTAGTCCCCTTGTGGCTTGCGCTAAATACACTGCGCAGTGCTAATTATGAACAATCAACCCATTTTGGTTCAATGCTGATACTGGTCGTTTTAGGAATTGTTTGGAGTGCTGACATTGGCGCGTACTTTACCGGTAAAAACTTTGGCAAACATAAATTAATGCCGAAAGTAAGCCCAAATAAAACCATTGAAGGCCTAGCTGGCGGCGTTGTAGCGGCCGTTATTTTTGTACTCGCATTTTGTCATTTCACCGATGTTGATATGTCTGTGTGGCCAATTTACGCCATTATGACCATGTTTATTGCTTTATTTTCTGCCATTGGTGACTTACTTGAGAGTATGTTTAAACGTGAGGCTGGCTTAAAAGATAGTGGCTCATGTTTACCTGGGCACGGTGGCATTTTAGACCGCCTCGACAGCTTAACCGCTGCAGCACCCATTTTTGTTTTGTGTTATGCGTGGACACTTAGTCTATGAGTTGTAAACAGCAATTGGTGATCTTAGGTGCTACCGGCTCAATAGGTTTAAGCACCTTAGATGTGGTAGCGCGTAATCAACAACAATTTGCGGTATTTGCGCTTGCAGCGGGTAGCAATAGCGAATTAATGGCGCAATTATGCATTGCTCATCAACCACGCTTTGCAGTGATGGCAGATGATAACGCTGCAACACAATTAACTCTGTTGTTAGCGGGCAGCGACTGTAAAACAGTGATCCGCAGTGGCGTTGCCGCGATGAGTGAATTGGCTGCACACCCAGACGTTGACACTGTGATGTCTGCGATTGTCGGGGCCGCAGGGCTAATACCGACACTGAGTGCGGTAGCAGCTGGGAAAAAAGTATTACTGGCAAATAAAGAATCCTTGGTTATGTCAGGGCAGTTGTTTATCGATAAAGTTAAGCAACATAAAGCCACATTATTACCCATTGATAGCGAACATAATGCCATATTTCAGTGTCTGCCAAGCGCACTGCAAGGCTCGAAAAATAATGCTCAACTGCATGAGCACGGAGTAAGTAAAATTTTACTTACCGGCTCTGGCGGGCCATTTTTAACCCGTGCTATCGATACCCTAAAAGATGTGACTGTGGCACAAGCCGTTGCGCATCCTAACTGGTCAATGGGGCAAAAAATTTCGGTTGATTCAGCCACCATGATGAATAAAGGCTTAGAGTTTATAGAAGCCAAATGGCTGTTTAATTGTGCTGCGCAAGATATTGAAGTGGTGATCCATCCACAAAGTATCATTCACTCAATGGTACAGTACCAAGATGGTTCGGTATTGGCGCAAATGGGCAACCCCGATATGCGTACTCCGATTGCTCACGCTTTGGCTTATCCTGCTCGGATTGATGCCGGTGTAACACCGCTTGATTTCTCTGAGCTTGCTGATTTTACCTTTACCAAACCTGACTTTGCTCGTTACCCTAATTTGCAACTGGCAATAGCGGCATGCGAAGCTGGGCAGGGCGCAACCACCACCGTCAATGCGGCCAATGAAGTTGCTGTAAATGCATTTTTACAGGGGCAAATCGGCTTTACCGATATTTATCGCATTAATGCACAAACACTAGACAACACAATCGATGTAAACGTACACACGTTGGATGAAATTCTTGACTGTGACCGTTTAGCTCGACTTCAAGCAACGCAACTTATTGCAAAGGTGAACCGCTAATATGTTCGATTTTCTGTGGAATTTAGGTTCTTTTATTTTAGCGCTGGGTATTTTAGTAACAGTGCATGAGTACGGACATTTTTGGGTCGCTCGTAAAGCGGGTGTCAAAGTATTACGGTTCTCCATTGGTTTTGGTAAGCCACTAATAAAATGGCACGATAAACACGACACAGAATACGTCATTGCTGCAATTCCACTGGGTGGCTATGTAAAAATGCTTGATGAGCGCGTTGATGAAGTGCCAGCCGAGCAACGTCACTTATCATTTAATGCTAAATCGGTTCAAGCGCGTATCGCGATTGTCGCCGCAGGACCCATGGCTAATTTCATTTTTGCTATTTTTGCTTTAGCAGTGATGTACATGGTGGGTGTGCAATCGGTTAAACCAGTCGTTGGCTCGATCACAGAAGGTAGCCGAGCAGAGCAAGCGGGTATTATGCCGAGTCAACATATTGTAAAAATTGGCGACGATAATATTACCACTTGGCAAGATGCTACGTTTGCATTGATGGCCAGTTTAGGTGAAAAAAGCGTTGCTGTTACGGTGCGCGATGAGCAATTTCAAGAACAGGTGAAAACACTCGATATCGATGGTTGGAAGTTAGATCAGCAAGATGTGCCGCCATTAGCTTCATTGGGCATTGTGCCGTTTCGCCCGCAAGCGACTTTAACGGTTGCAACTATTTCAGCTAATTCAGCCGCTGCCGCAGCTAACTTACAGGCGGGAGATGAAATTATCGCGGTAAATGGCGAAACAATGACCGATTGGACTCAATTAGTTAATGTTATTCAGCAATCCGCTAACAAATCATTACAATTTAGTGTAAAAAGACAAGATAATATAGAACGTATAAACGTCACACCACAAGGGCAACCTAATAACGATGGTCAGTTACAAGGCTTTTTAGGTGTGGCTCCGGTGGTTGAAAAGTGGCCAGATGGTTACATTGAAACTAGACATTATGGCCCACTCGATAGTATGGTGCTGGGCGTAAGTGAAACATGGCGCTTGATCAGCCTTAGTTTTGACATGATTGGCAATCTAATTACTGGTCAAGTATCAGTGAAGAATTTAAGTGGTCCGGTTGGTATCGCTGTCGGTGCGGGAACTAGCGTAAGCTATGGCTTTGTAGCATTTTTAAGCTTCTTAGCATTGATCAGTGTAAACTTAGGCGTATTTAATTTATTGCCGTTGCCAGTACTTGATGGTGGGCACTTAATGTATTACATAATTGAACTTTTTCGTAGCAAGCCGGTCTCTGAAAAGACACAAGAATTTGGTTTTAAAGTGGGTGCCTTGTTACTCATTTTTCTTACATGTTTCGCTTTGTTCAATGATGTATCGCGATTATAAATAATTGCGACAGTCTCGAATTAAAAACACGATTGTAAAACACCGCTAAAGTATAGTTTTAAGGTGTTGAGCGGTAATACCGTTGTAAAGGATAAAGATAATAAAATGGCTATAAAAAAACATTTGGCAGTAACAAGTTTATTAGGCGCTAGCTTTGCAGCCCTAGGCCAAAACTCCTTTATTGTTGACGATTTAAAAGTTGAAGGCTTACAGCGCGTAGCGTTGGGAGCGGCATTAACGCATATCCCTATTAATGTGGGTGATAATGTTGATGACTACACAATTTCAAAAACGATTAAGTCTTTGTATAACTCAGGCCACTTTGACAATATCAAGGCACTACGTGATGGCAACAATGTTATTTTCAGAGTAACAGAGCGCCCAACAATCAGTATTATTGAGTTTGAAGGTAATAAAGACATCAAAGATGAGCAGCTAACTCAGTCGCTTGATCAGCAAGATATTCGCCAAGGCGAACCACTGGATAAAACCGTGGTTGATAATATTGAGAAAGGCTTAATTGAGTTTTTCCACAGTATTGGTAAATATAACGCTAAGATTGATGTCAGCATTACTAAACTTCCGCGTAACCGCGTTAAGTTAAAGCTTGAGTTTGATGAAGGTGATGCGGCGTCAATTCGCCAAATTAACTTAGTTGGTAACGAATTGTTTAGCAACGAAGACCTACTTGCGCTTGCAGAATCACAACAAGATTTACCGTGGTGGCAGTTTATGGGCAGCGATCGCTACCAGAAACAAACCATTGAGGGCGATCTTGAAAAAATCCGTAGCTTCTATTTAGATCGTGGTTATTTACGTTTTAATATCGATTCAACACAAGTATCAGTGAGCCCTGAGCGTGAATCGGTTTATGTTACTGCGAATATTTCTGAAGGCGTAAAGTACAAAGTTAAAGGCTTTGACTTTATTGGTGATTTACTTGGCCGTGAAGAGCTGATCAAAAGTGTTATTCCACTGCGTGCCGGTGAGCTTTACAATGGTTCAGTGGTGACCTCTTCTGAAGAGTTTATCAAAAGCTACTTAGCGCGTTTTGGTTATGCTAACGCTGAAGTACGTACTATTCCTGAAATAGACGACGAAAACAAAGAAGTTCAGTTAACTTTATCGGTGGATCCGGGGCAACGCGTGTATGTACGTCGTATTATCGTCGGTGGTAACCAAAATACCGCTGATGAAGTATTGCGTCGTGAAATGACTCAGCTTGAAGGTGCATGGTTATCAAACCAAAACCTAGAGCGTTCAAAATTACAAATTCAGCGTCTGCCATACATGGAAAGCGTTGATTTTAATGTGGTGCCAGTGCCGGGTGTAGATGACCAAGTGGACGTTGATTTTACTGTTAAAGAACAATCAGCAGGTAGCTTTAATGCCGGTCTTGCTTATGGTTCATACTTAGGTCTGCAATTTAATATTGGTGTTACTGAATCTAACTTCTTAGGCACAGGTAATCAAATTGGTTTTAATATCAATACGTCGCGTGGTTCTGAGCGAGTGAGCTTATCGTATACTGACCCTTATTTTACTCCTGATGGTGTATCGCAAGGCAGTAGCATCTTTTACAGTAACTACGATGCAAGTAAATTCAGCCTTATCGATTATAAATCGAAGAGTTATGGTATTGGTACTAACATTGGCTTCCCAATTGATGCGGTAAACCGGATTAACTTTGGGGTGCGTTGGATCCAAGAAGAGTTGTCTGATATTGCTGAATACGAGCAAACGCGTGTAATGCGTGAGACCTTCTTAGATCCGAATAACCCAGATGCTGGCTTTGACTTTACCAAGTACGAGCTGAGCGTAGGTTGGTCTCGAGTGACCGTTAACCGTGGTTTATTCCCAACGGCAGGTTCGCGTCAAACACTTAATTTAACGGGTACAACACCTAATTCAGATTTAACTTACTTTAAGATAAATTATGATTCACGTTTTTACTGGCCGATCAGCGATAACCATCGTTGGGTGTTCTCAACACGTGCCGCACTTGGTTATGGTAACGGTTATGGTACAACCAATGGTTATGACCAAACATTGCCATTCCAAGAGTATTTCCGTATAACGGAAATGGAACTACGTGGTTTTGACCGTAATACCATATTGCCGCGAGCTATTTCTCGTACGCCACAATTAATACCAGGTACCCCATTGCCAGATGGCTCCCCAACAGGCAATATTGGCGGCGCGCCTGAGTTTGATGTACTAACACCACAAGGGCGTATTGGTGGTAATGCTAAGGCTGTTGCAGGTATGGAACTAATCGTACCAACACCATTCTTAGATGAAGATAACACCAGCTCTGTACGTACTAGCTTCTTTGTTGATGCTGCAAACGTATGGGACACAGAATTTAACGTTGACCGTTATCAAAATTTAGGGCCGGATGAACGTGCTAAGCTTGAGGATTATTCAGATCCAATGCGCTTTAGGGTTTCAACCGGTTTATCATTGCAGTGGATCTCACCTATGGGTCCTATGCTGATCAGTTTTGCGTATCCATTGCAACAAGAAGAAGATGACGATACGAAGACCATCAGCTTTAACATTAGTAATACATTCTAAAGGAGTTTTTTGTGAAAAAATCATTTAAATTATCGGCAACTGCCATTCTAGCAACACTTATGATGGGTACTTCTGCAAGTGCTTTTGCACATAAAGTAGGTATTGTCGATATGCAAGAAATCTACAAGCAGATCCCGCAAATGGCAACAGTTGAGCAAACTTTACAAGCTGAGTTTGCAGAGCGTCGACAAGAACTAGAAAAACTACAAGGCGACATTCGCTTTGAAGCAGAAAAGTTCAAACGTGAAAGCACCACCATGAGCCAAGCGCAAAAAGATGCGTTACGTGAGAAAGTGGAAGGCATGCAAAAAAATCTTGCTGAAAAAGGCCGTCCTTTAGAGCAAGAAATCAAAGTACGTCAAAACCAAGAGCTTGCTAAAGTACAAGGTATTATCATCAAAGCAATCGAAGATATCGCTAAAGATGGCAAATATGATGAAGTTAAAGTTAAAGATACCACTATCTACTTTAACCCGAAAACGGTTGTTGATTTATCAAGTAAAGTTGTTGATAAAGTAAGTAAGCAATAGAACTGATATATGCATAATTATACGCTTTCGCAGATTGCGGAACTTCTAAGCGCCGAACTTGACGGTGATGGCGCTTTAGAAATCTCAACAATAGCTACACTTGCAAATGCCCGCTCTGGGCATATTGCATTTTTAGCGAATAAGAAATATCGCTCACAATTAGCAGAAACACAGGCTAGTGCTGTGATCCTATCTGCTGCTGACGCCGAGTATTATCAAGGTAATAAGCTTATCGTTGCGAACCCCTATGTTTGCTATGCGAAATTAGCCCAGCTACTCGATACCACGCCACGTTCCGCATCACAAGGTATTCACCCCACTGCGGTGATCCATCCTGATGCTACTGTTGCAAACACCGCGGCTATTGCAGCTAATGCGGTGATTGAAGCTGGTGCTGTGATTGGTGATAACGCGCAAATAGGTGCTAATTGCTTTATTGGTGAAAACACCAAAATTGGCAATGGTACAAAACTGTGGGCAAATGTCAGTGTTTACCATGATGTCGAAATTGGCAGTGATTGTTTATTTCAATCAAGTAGCGTGATCGGCAGTGATGGCTTTGGTTATGCAAATGATAAAGGCCAATGGATAAAAATCCCTCAGCTTGGTCGCGTGATCATTGGTGACAAGGTTGAAATTGGTGCCGGCACCACGGTTGACCGCGGCGCGATTGACGACACGATTATTCACAGCAATGTGATTATCGATAACCAATGTCAAATTGCTCACAATGTAGAAATTGGTTCAGGCACTGCAATTGCAGGTTGTACCGTGGTAGCTGGTAGTACCACGATTGGTAAAAATTGCCAGATTGCGGGGCTTGTAGGCATAAATGGTCACATAGATATCTGTGATGGTGTTATACTTACGGGTATGAGCATGGTAACTAAAGCGATTTCAGAACCTGGTGTTTATTCATCGGGGTTGCCACATTCTTCCAATAAAGAGTGGCGTCGTAACATTGCTCATTTACGTAATTTGCCAGAGATGAAAGTCCGCCTTAAAGCGCTAGAGACTCTGACTAAGTCATTAAACGTTGATAATTGATAAGGATGCTATTTTGGCAAACGAATTAAATAGCCTAGATATACAAGAAATTTTAAGCTTACTTCCGCATCGTTACCCGATGCTACTGGTTGACCGTGTACTTGATTACACTCCGGGTGAATCATTGCATGCGATTAAGAATGTAACTTTTAATGAACCTATCTTTACTGGCCACTTTCCAAACCAGCCTATTTTCCCTGGTGTATTAATTTTAGAAGCCATGGCACAGGCAACCGGTTTATTAGGGTTTAAAACAGTCGAAAATCGCAGTGAGAATGAGCTATATTTATTTGCAGCGATAGACAACGCGCGTTTTAAACAGCCTGTTACTCCTGGCGATACTATGCATTTGCATGTACAGTTTTTAAAAGAGCGTCGTAATATTTGGAAGTTTGCAGCAGAAGCAAAAGTCGATGGCAAAATAGTATGTAGTGCCGAAATCATGTGTGCGAGAAGAGAGCTTTAATTGTGATCCATCCTACAGCGATAATCGAACCAGGTGCAAAGTTAGGCAATAATGTCTCAGTTGGCCCGTATAGCTACATTGGCAACGATGTAGTGATTGGCGATAACTGCATTATTGAATCTCACGTTGTGGTCAAAGGTCCATCAACAATTGGTTCAGGCAATCATATATTTCAATTTGCGTCTGTAGGCGAAGCTTGCCAAGACAAAAAATACAATAATGAGCCAACCACGCTTATCATTGGTGATAACAATGTTATTCGTGAATGCGCTACTATCCACCGAGGTACGATTCAAGATCAAGGTGTGACTAAGATTGGCAGCAATAATTTATTTATGGCTTACACTCACGTCGCTCATGATGCGGTGATTGGCGATAACGTTATTTTTGCTAATAATGCCTCTGTGGCGGGCCATGTACATATTGGTGACTGGGTTATCTTAGCGGGTAACTCAGGTATTCATCAATTCTGTAAAGTGGGGGCACATGCCTTTGTAGGTATGTACTCTGGCGTAAACAAAGATGTGCCACCGTTTGTCACAACCATTGGTACGCCAGCGGGCCCAGTTGCAATCAACACCGAAGGCATGAAGCGCCGTGGTTTTGAAAGCGATGAAGTGATGGCAACGCGTCGTGCTTACAAAACCCTTTACCGTAAGAGCTTAGGTGTTGAAGAAGCACTTGCAGCCTTGAGTGAAGACGCTGCAAAATATCCTGCAGTGCAACTGATGGTTGATTTTGTGAAAAACTCAGAGCGCGGTATTATTCGTTAATAGTGTGCTCTATTAAAAAAGCCACCGATTATCACCAATAATCGGTGGCTTTTTTGTTTTTATAGCAGTTAATTCAGTTGATACCTGCTACTTTTATGCATTCTAAGGGAGCGTTGAATTTTGATTAAACCACTTTTAATTAGCTTATCACTGGCTATTTTAGCTGGCTGTAGTAGCTCGCCTGCAAACTATGCTGAAACAATCACGGGTGTTACTGAGCAAGGAAAGGCCAGCTTTTATGCCGATAAATACCATGGTCGGCTGACCGCCAATGGTGAAAAGTTTGACCAACAAGCCATGACGGCGGCTCACAAACAACTCCCGTTTAACAGTAAAGTTAAAGTCACAAACACCGCAAATAACCGTGCTGTGGTGGTTAGAGTCAACGATCGCGGCCCTTTTATTCGTGGTCGTATCATTGACTTAACAAAGCATGCGTTTGAGCAACTAGCAGAGCCGAACTTAGGGGTTATTAATGTAACCGTTGAAGTGATTGATTAAAACCGTGTGATCAAGTTCACGTAATCAGCGTGATCTGTTAATAATTGCTGATGGGTTGCAATCGCTTTTACCTGCCCTTGCTCTAACCAAATCACTTTATCCATATTGGCAAGTAAGGCTGGATCATGAGTTATGCTGATCACAGTACAGTGCTGCATGCTGGTTAATATCGCATCCATAACCTGATGTTTAGATTGATTGTCGAGTCCTTCGGTCGGCTCATCAAGCACTAAAATTGCTGGCGCACGAAGTAGGGCTTGTGCTAACGCTAAACGCCGAGATTGTCCGCGAGATAAGCTTCTGCCACCTGTGCCTAAGCGGGTGTCTAACCCTAGTTTTAACTCGCTAAGCCAATCACCTAACTGTGCATGTTGACAGGCTGTACGCATTTGTTGTTTAGTTGCTGAGGGCGCCGCATAGCGTAAATTTTCAGCAATAGTGCCATCAAAAATATGGTGTTGTTGCGCAACGATATTCACCAGTTCGCAGCGATTTTGCTGACTAATGGCGTTAATAGCGATGGTTTTGTCTGCCGAGGTTAGGTTTATTGCCCCGTTTTGCTGTGGCCATAAACCACTGAGTAAATTAACCAGGGTACTTTTACCGCTACCACTTTGACCGACAATAGCCACTTTTTGCAGTGCTGAAATTGTAAAATTGATATTATTTAGCGCAAAAGTATCGCCGTGGTAACAATAGCTAAGTTGTTTAAATTCCAGCCCTAAAGGTTGCACAGCCACTAGCTCATTTGTGTTGTTAGTCGTAGGGCGCAGTTTATCTTCTAAAGCAAAAATACGTTTTGCAGCGCTGAGCGCTACGGGCAATTGGATAAACGCATTGGGCAGTGTTAACACCGTTTCAAAACTAGCGAGTACAAACAAGCTGAGCATGGCTAATTCAACATTCACCATAGCCCCGCTATAAACCAGTGGTGCGATTATCAGCATAGCACCGAGCATACTCAGTTGTACTATCAGCAGGGATAAGCCATTACTGGTTGCCTCTGCATTATGGCGTGTAAATAATTGCTGATTATAGCGCTCACTGGCTGTACGGCACTGTTCAACTTGCTGTTCAGTGGCTTGGTAAATAGCCAGCTCTCTGAGGCCGCTTAAAGTATCAGATAACTCTGCGCGTAACGTGGCTGAGTATTTGGTTTCGAGATCCGCGGTTTGTTGCAGTTGCTTACTTAACATTAATGGTAGTAGAACGCCCACGAATAGCAGCGCAATAAAGCACAGCAGCGCAACATTGGCGTTATATGCGCTCATAAATATCAGTACAATTGGCACGCTTATTAACGCAACAATCATCGGTAATAATACGTTTAAATAAAATTTATCGAGCGCTTCTACATCATTTTGCATACGGTTAAATAGATCGGCGCTGCGGCTCATCGCTAAATCAACATTGCTTAGCTGGCTTAGCGTGTTAAAAACACTGACACGAATTTCACTTAACAGTAAAAAGGTGGCGTTGTGGGTCACTAATCGCTCGCCGTAACGAGAGGCCGTTCTTACGATTGCTAAAAACCTAATGGTGCCTGCAGGTGTGAAGTAGTTCATCTGTACGCCAGCTAACCCAGCTGCCGCCATCGCTGCTAAAAACCAACCCGAAATAGCCAGTAGGGCAACGTTAGCCAGTACGGTCAGAGTTGCTAAAAAAGCGCCTAATAGCATAGCACCTAGGTGCGGCTTACATAATTTAAGTAAGCGCATAAAGTCAGCCATTTTGTGTGCTCCTTGCATTAACTAAATCAAACAGTGCGCCATGCTGATTGAGCAAGCTTTTAAAGTCGCCTTGTTCAATCACGCTGCCATCTTTCATTACCAGTATTTGTTTGGCGTGCTCGATAGTATTTAAGCGATGGGCGATCACCACAACAAGGTGATCCTGCGCATATTGATTAATCGCTGTTTGCACTAGTTGCTCGGTTTGGCTATCAAGGTGTGCGGTGGGTTCATCAAGCACTAAAATGGGCGCTTGTTTTAAAAATGCCCGCGCTAAAGCAATGCGTTGCTTTTGCCCGCCAGAGAGCCCTTCGCCTTGCTCACCAATGTGAGTATCAAACCCCTCTGGTAATGCATTTATAAACTCAAGCGCGCCAGCTTGCTTGGCTGCGGCTGCTAATTGTGCGGCTGTGGCATCCGGTTTTGCGAGTAATAAATTGGCCTTAATGCTACTGAACAGTAATGTTGGCTGCTGTGGGATCCAGGCAATATGTTGCTGCCATTGGCTAATATTAGATTGGCTTAGCTGCTGCTGATCAACCGTGATGGCTGTGATCACCTGCGGGTGAAATCCTAATAAGCAATCAACTAAGGTGCTTTTCCCTGCGCCACTTTGACCAACAATGGCATACAAGCCGGTGCCTGCAAAGGTGAGGTTAATATTGTTAACCCCTTCATTACTGTCTGGGTAGTGAAAGTTTAAATTGTTAATATGCAGCTGTTTGATGCACTCTAAGCTGAATGGAGACTGTTCTTGCTGCTGGGAGAGCGATTGGTTATCGTCACCAACAATGGGTTCATTCAATATTTTTAGCATATCTGTCGCAGCACTGATGCCTTCTAACTTGGCATGATAATGACTGCCCAATTGCCGTAGCGGTAAATAAAACTCCGGTGCCAGTAATAGCACCACAAAACCAGTGGCAAAGTCTAAAGTGCCAAAAAACAACCGAAAACCGATGATCACAGCCACCAGTGCTACGCTGATAGTGGCTAAAAACTCCAGTGCAAAGGACGATAAAAATGCAATTTTTAGCACGCTTAGAGTCGCATGGCGAAAGTCATCAGAGATTTTGGCTATTTGTTTTAATTCACGCTTTGTGGCATTAAATAACTTAAGTTGTGTAAGCCCTTGAAGCCTATCAAAAAAGTAATTACCTAACACAGCCAATTGTTGCCAGCGTTGTTGATTAAGCTGCTCAGCTTGGTGGCCAACTAAAATCATAAAGAACGGAATAAGCGGTGCGGTAAATAAAAAAATCAAACCGGCTTTCCAGTCAGTGGGGAAAATCACCATCAAGATAGCTAGAGGGATCAATGCACTGTAAGCCACACTGGGTAAATAATTAGCGTAATAATCGTGCAGCGCTTCAACACCATTATGCAAGGTATTTAAGGTTGCGCCATGGCCGTGTTGTTCAATATAGCTTGGCCCAAGCAGTGTTAGTTTTTCAAGTAGTGTATGGCGCATCGCGGTTTTAATTTTAAGCGCAGCTTTGGCACTGATACGCTGGGAAAACCCAAGCAGTATCGCGCGCGCGAGTATCAGTGCTGCTAATGGCCAAAGTAAAGGGGTGATGGTCGCTAAATCCGCGTGTTGAAACATCACTAAATGAATCGAGCGGGCCACCAAGTAAGCACTGGCAATCATCAATAGGGCATTAAAAGTGCCTAATGCAATACTGATTTTTAACAGACTACCGGCGTGATCAGAATGGGTTTTTAAAAACGCGCGCAACGTAGTTTGTTGCGCGCGATTTGGTCGGGGGTTAGTCGTCATTTTGGCGATTAAGCCTATCGTATAATTCTTGTTCGTCGTCTGCGATACTGTCTTTGTTTTGACCAAATTCATACCACATAACGTTGATCACACCTAACGTACAGGCTAATAAAACACCGAGTATCCAAGCAAAATACCACATAAGTTAGATCTCCTTAATAACTGCCATGGCTATTATTTTCAATTTCTTTAACGGTCACTTTGCGCCACATTTTTACATAACACCATGTGGTGTAGCATAAAATAAGTGGTACAAAAATAACAACCGCAACAAACATAACATTCAAGGTCATATGACTCGATACCGCATCCCATATCGTTAAGCTGATATCGGGGTGATTACTTGATGGCATAATAAACGGGAACAATGACATGCCAGCGGTTAAAATTACCCCCGCAAGCATCAAACTAGTACAAATTAGTGCTAAAGCGGGTTTATTTATTTTTGAAAATAACCATGCAGCTGCCGCCATCGCAAAGGCGACGACAGGGAATGCAATACTCAATGGGATAGTTTGGTAATTATTTAACCATGCTCCCGTTGCTGTGCTGACCGTTTTATCCAGTGGATTAGCAAAGCCTTGTTTATCACCCATAGAGACGATTTGATAGCCATCAAGGTTTGCAACCCAGATACCAGCAACAGCAAATAACACGATGAAGACTAACAATGCATAACGACCATATTGCGCTGAGCGGCGAGCAACATCACTGTCAGTACGCAACTGTAACCACATACCGCCATGGGCAAGTAACATAGTGATACTAATTATTCCTGCTAGTAGTGCAAAGGGATTAAGTAGCGCAAAGAAAGACCCTTGGTAACTTGTTCTAAGGTATTCATCAATGCTAAACGGCACGCCTAAAAATAGATTACCAAAGGCTACACCAAATACCAGCGCAGGAATGGCACTGCCGGCAAATAAGCCCCAGTCCCAATTGTTACGCCAGCGTAGTGAATCAACTTTGCTACGATAATCAAAACCTAACGGTCTAAAAAAGAGCGCAAATAACACCAACATCATGGCAAAGTAAAAACCTGAAAATGCTGCTGCATACACCATCGGCCAAGCTGCAAATAAGGCACCACCGGCGGTGATAAACCATACTTGGTTACCATCCCAATGTGGGCCTACCGTATTGATCACCACACGGCGTTCGCTGTCGGTTTTACCTACGAGTTTGATAAGCATAGCGACACCCATGTCCATACCATCGGTGATAGCAAAACCAATCAGTAGTACACCGATGATCACCCACCAAAGTAACTTTAACGTTTCATAATCGAAAATCATGATTTTGCTCCTTGCTCGTCAGTTAGTTGGCCGTGATTTATATGTTGATCATGTTCAAAATGGTATTTACCAGTATGTAATGAACTAGGGCCTAGCTTTACAAAGCGCAGCATCAGCCAGCCTTCAACAATCGCAAGGCCGGTATAAAATACGATAAAGCCCGTTAAACTAATCAATATATCATT
Source organism: Pseudoalteromonas sp. ASV78 (assembly GCF_047806705.1). Taxonomy (NCBI): domain Bacteria; kingdom Pseudomonadati; phylum Pseudomonadota; class Gammaproteobacteria; order Alteromonadales; family Pseudoalteromonadaceae; genus Pseudoalteromonas; species Pseudoalteromonas sp. ASV78. The sequence goes on from NZ_JBLOPA010000001.1 coordinate 397,499, forward strand.
GACAGTCAGTGATGAAGTGGCCAAAAAGGTCGGCAGTATTTCTGAGATTGCCCAAGGCTGGCGACCATACTCTGCAACTATCCAACCAAATTCAATGGCTATCCATGGCAGAGGAATACTCCACACTGCAGCCCATAATAGCCAACGTTTTTGTTCAATCACGCGATGCGCATTGTAATAAAAAGACAGAATAAATACGCCCAGCATAATCATCCCACAGCCAACCATAATTCTAAATGACCAAAACATCGGGCCAACTTTAGGGAATGAATCTTTCACCGCTTGTTGAATTTGTGCTTCGGTCGCATCCACTACATTTGGGGTGTAACGTTTCAGCAATAAGCCGTAGCCTAAGTCAGCTTTGAGGGTGTCAAACTTAGCAATATTCTCTGGCGTATCATCACCACCGCGCAGCTTCTCAAGGTATTTATACGCAATCATACCGTTACGAATACGCACTTCGTGTTGTTTTTCTAAATCATTAATGCCGATGACTTGCTCATCTAACGAGCGAGTAGCGATTAAGCCCAGCGCATAGGGAATTTTAACTGCGGCATGAGTCACTTGCTCATCAGAATCAGGAATACCCACTAGCGTGAACGCGGCGGGGGCTTCTTCGGTGTGCCATTCAGCTTCTATGGTTGCCAATTTTACTTTTTGTACTTCGCCTACTTCATAACCAGATTCATCACCGAGTAAAATAACACACAGAATTGACGCTAAACCAAAACCAGAGGCAACAGAAAACGAACGTTTTGCAAAGGCGAGATCACGACCTTTTAGGATATACCAACTACTAATACCCAGTACAAACATAGAAGCTGCAACATAACCCGCAGACACCGTGTGTATAAACTTAACCTGCGCAACGGGGTTAAATACCAGTTCAGCAAAACTGGTCATTTCCATACGCATTGTTTGATAGTTAAATTCAGCACCGACCGGATTTTGCATCCAACCATTGGCGACTAATATCCACAGCGCAGACATGTTAGTACCAATAGCCATTAAAAAGGTGGCACCTAAATGTTGGCGTTTACTGAGTCGCTGCCAGCCTAAAAAGAACATACCAACAAAGGTCGATTCTAAAAAGAATGCCATAAGCCCTTCAATCGCAAGGGGTGCGCCAAATACATCGCCCACATAATGAGAGTAATAAGACCAGTTAGTACCAAACTCAAATTCCATGGTAAGGCCAGTCGCGACCCCAATGGCAAAGTTGATACCAAATAATTTACCCCAAAACTTGGTCATATCTCGGTAGATCTCTCGACCGGTCATCACATAGACCGACTCCATGATCACTAAGATCCAAGTCATTCCTAGGGTCAGTGGTACAAATAAAAAGTGAAACAGGGCGGTGACAGCAAACTGTAATCGCGATAGATCCACAAAGGTTTCATCTATCATTTTTTATAGCTCCTTGTATGTGCGGGCGAGTCACAAAACAAATAAAGTAAGCAAAAGTTATTTAATGAAGTTTCAGTAATTATTGAAACTTTATGCATTATTCTCTTTTGGTTAATTATTGTCAATCACAAAATGAGTAAATCCTTAGTCCCTTTGTGAGTATTGCAACGCGTTTTGTTAGCTTTAGTAAGTGAAACACAGAGTTTAACTATTTACCAATATATGATTGAAAAACAGACAAATAGTTTTAATTGTATCAGTAAAGGTACGTTCGCGAAGGTTTCTATAATTTATTCAAGCTGTGTCATTTAATCACATTAAAAAACACGCTAGACTAGGGCGTATGAGCGTCTTGTTGACTTGTGAATAAAAAACAACCATGAATAAAGATAAACAGCCACTGCGTATAGCGATTGTAGTTGGAGAGCTTTCCGGCGATATTTTAGGCGAGGGCCTAATTAAAGCGTTAAAAAAACGCTACCCAGATGCCATTTTTGAAGGTATCGCAGGGCCAAAAATGCAGGCGCAAGGCTGTAACAGCTTATTCGATATGGAAGAGCTTGCCGTAATGGGGTTAGTTGAAGTGCTAGGCCGGTTACCGCGGTTATTAAAAATTCGCAAGCAACTAGTCCAACATTTTATTGATAACCCGCCTGACGTTTATATAGGTATTGATGCCCCTGATTTTAACTTACGGGTTGAAAAGCCGTTAAAAGATGCCGGCATTAAAACGATTCAGTATGTAAGTCCATCAGTGTGGGCATGGCGTGAAAAACGTATTCATAAAATCAGCGCTGCAACTAACATGGTGCTGGCGTTATTACCGTTCGAAAAAGCCTTTTATGATAAGCACAATGTACCTTGTACGTTTGTCGGCCACACACTCGCTGATGATATTGCCCTTGAGCATGATGACAGTGGCGCACGCCAACAACTGGGTTTAAGCCAAGATGATAAAGTATTGGCATTGTTACCGGGCAGCCGAGGCTCAGAAGTCGGCTTGTTGAGTGAAACTTACCTGAAAACGGCAGCCGGTTTACAGGCTAAAAACCCTGATTTAAAAATAGTGGTGCCGCTCGTTAACGCGCAGCGTAAAGCACAATTTTCAGCTATTTTGGCAGCTACCGCACCGCAGCTGAATATTCAATTGTTAGATGGCCAATCAAACCTTGCTATGCAAGCGGCAGATGTTATTTTAATTGCGTCGGGTACCGCGACCCTCGAAGGGATGCTGTATAAAAAACCTATGGTAGTCGGCTATAAAATAAAAGCCCTCAGTTATTGGATATTTAAAAGCTTGTTCACTTTTAATATTAAATATTTTTCACTACCAAACTTATTAGCTGACGAAGAACTAGTGCCTGAATTTATGCAGCATGATTGCAGTGTTGAAAACCTAACCCATGCCCTTGAGCCGATGCTAAATAGCGATAATAATGAATTAAAAGCACGCTTTTTAGCTATTCACCAGCAAATACGCTTGAACGCGAGCGAGCAAGCCGCCGCCGCTGTTGCGGAGATTATAAATGCAAATTGAACGACCCAACCTCGCGCTTATCGCAGGTGTTGACGAAGTAGGCCGTGGCCCATTAGTCGGCGATGTAGTAACTGCAGCTGTGATACTTGATCCGGCAAAACCAATTGCAGGCCTTGCTGATTCAAAGAAGTTGACCGATAAAAAGCGTCAAGCATTGGCTGTCGAAATAAAAGAAAAAGCCCTGTGTTGGTCAATTGGTCGTTGCAGCCCAACCGAAATAGACGAATTAAATATTCTCCATGCCACCATGCTGGCTATGACTCGCGCAGTCGAAGGATTAAGCACTGCACCGGAATTTGTATTTGTTGATGGTAACCGCTTACCCGCATTTACTATGCCTGCGCAAGCAGTTGTTAAAGGGGATAGCTTAGTTGCAGAAATTTCAGCGGCATCCATTATTGCTAAAGTGGCCCGTGATGATGAAATGATTGCGCTTGATAAACGCTATCCAGAATATGGCTTCGCGGGTCATAAAGGTTATCCAACCAAGGCGCATTTTGCTGCCCTTGAACAATACGGCGCCATTAGTGAGCATCGTAAAAGCTTTAAACCAGTGCAACGTGTACTGGCAATGCAGGAGAAGTAATGGCAGCGCCAGATTTTGTCCACCTGCGGGTGCATTCTGACTTTTCGATGGTCGATGGTTTAGCGAAAACTAAACCGATCGTAGCTAAAGCGCAAGAGCTGCAACTACCGGCATTGGCGATTACCGATCAAATGAATTTATGTGGCTTAGTACGTTTTTATGACAGTGCCCATAATGCCGGTATTAAACCCATTGTTGGTGCTGATTTTTGGCTGCATAGTCCTGAATTTCCTGAAGGGCCTTGCCGGTTAGTTATTTTAGCCAAAGATAACGTCGGTTATAAAAATCTCACACTACTAATTTCAAAAGCATACCAACGCGGGCATTTATTTCACCGCCCAGTGATTGACAGAGAGTGGCTGATTGAGCACAAAGAGGGGCTTATTTTACTCTCTGGCGGCAAAGACGGCGATTTAGGGAAAGCGCTATTAAAGGGCAATCCAGCCACGGTTGAGTCGGTAGTTAGTTTTTATAAACAGCATTTTAGTGATCACTACTATATTGAGTTGATACGTACCAAGCGTACGCAAGAAGAAGACTATTTACACTTAGCGGTCGAGCTTGCAACCGTTGAGCAACTGCCAGTAGTGGCTACTAACGAAGTGGTGTTCTTAAAACCTGAAAACTTTGAAGCCCATGAAATCCGCGTAGCAATTTTTGACGGCTATACGCTCGATGATAAGCGCAGGCCAAAACGTTTCTCTGAAGAACAATACTTAAAAACCCCAGAGCAAATGGCCGAGCTGTTTAGCGATATTCCAGAAGCGCTGCAAAACAGTGTGGAAATCGCCAAGCGTTGTAATGTGACGGTGCAGTTAGGGACGTACTTTTTACCTGATTACCCAACTGGCTCATTAAAAATTGAAGACTTCTTAGTTAAAGTTTCAAAAGATGGCCTAGAAGAGCGCCTGCAGTTTTTATTCCCTGATGAAGCTGAGCGCATAGAAAAACGCGGTGAGTACGACGAGCGTTTGCAAATCGAGCTCGATGTAATCAACCAAATGGGTTTCCCCGGTTACTTCTTAATCGTAATGGAGTTTATTCAGTGGAGTAAGGATAACAATATTCCAGTAGGGCCTGGGCGTGGTTCTGGTGCGGGTTCACTCGTGGCTTATGCACTAAAAATTACCGACTTAGATCCGCTCGAGTTTGACTTACTGTTCGAACGATTCTTGAACCCTGAACGTGTATCGATGCCGGATTTCGACGTCGATTTCTGTATGGATAGACGCGATGAAGTAATCGATCACGTATCGGCGTTATATGGTCGGGATGCGGTATCGCAGATCATCACTTTTGGTACCATGGCGGCGAAGGCAGTAATACGTGATGTTGGTCGGGTGCTTGGTCACCCTTATGGTTTTGTTGACCGTATTTCAAAATTGATCCCGGGCGACCCTGGTATGACGCTTGCCAAAGCGTTTGATATTGAGCCACGCCTGCAAGAAGCCTACGATGGCGATAGCGAAGTAAAAGACTTAATCGATATGTGCCGCATCCTCGAAGGGTGTACACGTAACGCCGGTAAACACGCCGGTGGTGTGGTTATTTCGCCGACTACTATTACTGATTTTGCCGCACTGTATTGTGATGATGAAGGTAAGTTTCCGGTTACCCAGTTTGATAAAAATGACGTAGAAACAGCAGGTTTAGTTAAGTTTGACTTCTTAGGTCTGCGAACCCTGACCATTTTGCAGTGGGCAGTTGATATGACCAACGAGCGCCTAACCCGAGAGGGCAAAGAGCCGATAGATATCAACACCATAGCACTGGACGACCAAAAAAGTATCGACCTACTGTTAAGGGCAGAAACCACCGCGGTATTCCAGCTCGAATCACGCGGAATGAAAGATCTGGTTCGGCGCTTAAAGCCTGACTGCTTTGAAGATATGATAGCCTTGGTTGCCTTGTTTAGGCCTGGGCCACTACAATCGGGCATGGTAGATAACTTTATCGACCGAAAACTCGGCCGTGAAGAAATCTCATATCCAGACGCACAGTATCAGCATGAAAGCTTAAAACCGATTTTGGAGCCGACTTACGGCATTATCTTGTATCAAGAACAAGTAATGCAAATTGCTCAGGTACTAGCAGGTTACACCCTAGGTGGCGCCGATATGTTACGTCGTGCCATGGGTAAGAAAAAACCAGAAGAGATGGCCAAGCAGCGTTCAACCTTTGAAGATGGGGCGCGAAATAACGGTATTGACGGCGAACTGGCGATTAAAATCTTCGACTTGGTAGAGAAGTTCGCAGGTTACGGTTTCAACAAATCGCACTCCGCAGCCTATGCGTTAGTGTCGTACCAAACGCTGTGGATGAAAACCCATTACCCCGCTGAATTTATGGCGGCGGTGATGTCGGCTGATATGGATAACACCGAAAAGATCGTCACCTTGGTTGATGAATGTGAGAACATGAAACTCACCTTATTACCGCCAGACGTAAACGCCGGTGCCTATAAATTTACAGTAAACCTCAAAGGTGAAATTGTTTACGGTATTGGCGCGATCAAAGGGGTCGGTGAAGCGCCTGTTGACGCAATCTTAGAAGCGCGAAGTGCCGGTGGGCCATTTAAAGATCTGTTTGATTTTTGTGCGCGGGTAGATTTAAAACGTATCAATAAACGTGTAACCGAAAAATTGATTTACGCAGGTGCACTTGATCAACTCGGTCCTGAAAAAACGCAACCAGCGCGTGCTACGTTATTGGCGAGCTTAAAAGATGCCATGCGCGCAGCAGATCAACATCATAAAGCGGAGTCGTTAGGACAAACCGATTTATTTGGCCTGCTTGCTACAGAGCCCGATGAGGTTGAACAAGCCTTTATAAAGGCCACGCCACTGACCGATAATCAATGGCTTGATGGTGAAAAAGAAACCTTAGGTTTATACCTAACTGGGCATCCGATAAATCAGTATCGTAAAGAGCTGAGATATTACACCAGTGGTAAATTAGTGGATTTGCAGCCAACTAATCGTGATGTGCAATCTACCGCTGCAGGCCTAGTGATTGCGGCGAGAGTGCTGGTAAACAAAAAGGGAAATCGCTGGGGACTTGTAACTTTAGATGACAAGAGTGCCCGTATTGATGTACGCTTATTCCCAGAACAGTTTGAAATGTACCAAGATATGCTGCAAATCAACAATATCTTGGTAATATCTGGACAGGTCAGCTTTGATAACTTCTCTGGTGGTATTACAATGACCGCCAGAGACATCTGCACCATCGCGCAAGCGCGAGAAAAACGGATTAAAGCGATTAAAATGACGCTAAATATGGTGCAAATCGAAGCGAACTTCTTCGAAAATTTACAAAAAGTACTCGAACCTTATAAGTTTGGTACTTGTCCGATTAAGGTTTACTACCAGCGTCCAGATGCGCTGGCACAGTTAACTCTCGGGACAGAATGGTGTGTTACGCCTAGTGATGACTTAATTCATAAGTTATCCTTAATGGCGGCGCAAGATGTAGAACTAGAATTTAACTAATTAGGTAGTTTAGAGCATGAGCCTCAATTATCTTGATTTTGAGCTTCCAATCGCAGAATTAGAAGCAAAAATTGAAGAGTTACAAAATATAAGCCGCGCTGGCGATTTAGACCTTGAATTAGAAGAGGAAGTCAGTCGATTAAAAGAGAAAAGTGCCAAAATGAAAGAGGAAATATTCTCTAAATTAGGTGCTTGGCAGGTTTCTCAGTTAGCCCGTCATCCGTTGCGTCCTTATACTCGAGATTATATCGAGCGTATTTTCACGGAATTTGACGAGTTTGCTGGCGATCGTACTTTTGCCAATGATCCGGCAATTTTAGGCGGTGTTGCACGTTTTGAGGGCCAACCAGTGATGGTTATTGGTCAACAAAAAGGCCGTGACACAGCTGAAAAAATCAAACGCAACTTTGGTATGCCAAAGCCTGAAGGTTACCGTAAAGCATTACGCTTAATGGAAATGGCAGAGCGTTTTAAAATGCCAATTATGACCTTTATCGACACCCCAGGTGCATACCCAGGTGTTGGCGCTGAAGAGCGTGGCCAATCTGAAGCAATTGCCCGTAACCTTAAAGTGATGGCAACATTAAAAGTGCCAACAATTTGTACGGTTATTGGTGAAGGCGGCTCAGGTGGTGCTTTAGCCATTGGTGTAGGGGATCGCGTTAACATGTTGCAGTACAGCACTTACTCGGTGATTTCACCAGAAGGTTGTGCATCAATCTTATGGAAGAGTGCTGACAAAGCCCCTCTTGCTGCAGAAGCGATGGGTGTAACCGCTGAACGTGTTAAAGAGCTTGATTTGATCAACAGCTTAGTTGAAGAGCCATTAGGTGGCGCGCACCGTAACTACGAAGGTATGGCGCGTAACCTGAAAAATCAACTTAAGCGTGACTTAGCTGACTTACAAGCGCTATCGCTGGATGAGATGCTTGATCAACGCTACAAACGTTTAATGTCATTTGGTTATTGTTAATAAGCCAATTGATGAAAAAAAGCCGCTGTTGCGGCTTTTTTGTTTTAAAATGCTTGAGAGCTAGGAGCTAGGAGCTAGGAGCTAGGAGCTAGGAGCTAGGAGCTAGGAGCTAGGAGCTAGGAGCTATTCGGCTTAAGCTAACCAATCATCTATTTAGCGATTTTAATTAATGCATGCAACGTCTTTATATCAACAAGTAAAAAATGCCATTACGCCTTATATCGATGAGCACAAAACCGCATTTACAGTGGCGCTCTCCGGTGGTGTGGATTCTGTGGTATTACTGCATGTAATGAATGCGCTAAAAGCAGAAATACCGCAACTGCAATTAACCGCAGTATATGTTAATCATGGTTTAAGCCAGTACGCCGATGATTGGCAGGCATTTTGTAAAAAGCGATGTGATGCATTAGATATTACGTTTTATGCAGCACAAGTAAAAATTACCAATAAATCACGCACCAGTTTAGAACAGCTCGCCCGCGATGCTCGTTACCAAGCGCTTGATCAAATTAGCCCAAGCGGCAGTATTATTTTGCTCGGGCAGCACCTCAATGATCAGCTCGAAACGTTTTTACTGCGCTTAAAACGCGGCTCTGGTTTACAAGGCTTAACCTCAATGCGGCAAACTCGCGCCTTGAGTTCAGGGCGAGAATGCTTAAGACCGCTACTACATTCAACCCGCCAAAGTATTGAGCAATTCGCCGCAGACTTTAATCTTGAGCATATTACCGATGACTCAAATAGTGATGAACGCTTTGATCGTAATTTTATTCGTCAGCAAATAGTGCCACTGCTGAGTGAACGTTTTAAAGGTTTTGAAAACAGCGCCGCGCGTAGTGTGAGTTTATTGCAACAGCAGCAAGATCTGCTCGACGAATACACACAGCTAGATTTACAGCAATGCCAAAACAATCAGCAAGGATTAAGTTGTTTACAGCTGGCACACTTTAGTGCTGCACGCCAAGCAAATGTACTACGCTGTTGGCTTGGGCAATTTACTACATTGATGCCATCACAACAGCAAACGTTGCAAATACTCAGCCAAGGGTTAACCGCGCAGGCTGATGCTCAGTTGCTTATTCAGTTAGCGCAAGGGCAAGTGCGACGTCACCAACAGTTTTTATATTTTGTCCGTGAGATAGCCACTGCGCATAGCCAATTAATAACCGATGAAAAGCAACTACTGTCAGATGGTCGCACTCTGATACAATTAGCGGGCGAAGGAATTAGAAACCCACTGCCTGATGAACAGGTTTATGTACATTTCAATTGTCCACAAGCACGTATCAAACCACTTAAAAAACCCGGTCACAATACGCTTAAACATTGGTTTAAAGACGCTAAAGTAGCGCCTTGGCTGCGTGCTAATGTGCCGCTTATTTTTTATAACGAACAATTAGTGTATGTTGTTGGGCATTTTATAAGTGCTGAGCACTATCAACAGGAAGGTATCTTTTGGAACATAAAAACATGACCAAACCACAGCCCCACGTTGGCTTATCGCTTGTTAATAAAGCACCGTTAGGACTTGTGATCACAGCATTAATCGCTGTAACTGCTACGTTTATGTTTGAATTACCATTAGTCACGTTAGCTTATGCTATTGCGGGAGGATTACTTTGCGCGGTGATACTGATTGCTTATTGGCTAGGTAAAGGCGGGCTATTTTTTATTGTTGGCGTGAGTATTCCACTGTTAATGGTTATTGTGATGCCATTAACAACAATGGCTGCTTTATTGTATTTAATTAGTGGTTTCTTTTTTGGTTTTTGCTTAGCACTATTAGGCTATAAGTTATTAGCCAAGTCAAAAAAGTTAGTTTAAGTATCAAAGTAAAGCCTAGCGGGGGAACTAGGCTTACCTTTAATTAATACGCTCTTGCGCAATTTCTACCGGCGGCTTTTGCTTTGTACAGGCCTTTATCGGCGCGGGCAAAAATACCATTTTTACAGTCTTGGCTGCTTGCAAGCGTAAAACCTATGCTGGTGGTTACTTGGTATTGCTTCATTAAGTTAGATTCAGTAACTAATCGCATTACTCGCTGTGCTATCACTTTGTTAGTGGTAAACTCAGGATCATCAATTAATACCGCAAATTCATCACCACCAAAACGAAACACAGAATCAGTACCACGAATACTACTACATAATACATTCGCAAACTCTTGTAATACATCATCGCCAATTTTATGACCATAGTTATCATTGACTTGTTTAAAGTTATCTAAATCTAACAACATTAAGCTAAATGGACGATGGTGACGGCGGCAGCGTTCTAATTTTTGCGCCAAAATATCATTAAACTGACTGCGATTATTAAGCCCTGTTAAGGTATCTTTAGTCGCTAGTTTAAGTACGCGGCTATACATTAATGCATTACGTAACGGATAAACCAGTGCGCTGTGTAAACCAATTAGCTTTTGTTCAATATTGCCCGACAGCGGGTATTGGCAAAAATAGATAAGTTGGCCTAAATGTTCACTATTTATATCCAAATCAAATGAGTAAGGCGGTTTGCTATTGTCGCTGTCTGCAATTTGAGCAACCCCAAGGGATGACTGAAACTGCAATCCTGAAAAATTCATAATTTGTTTTGCATGCGCAGCATAAATAGTGAGTAGCTCTTCTAAATTTAAGGTAGTTTGCAATTTCTCAAGCAAACTATGAATCGCAGTCGGATCATTATTGCGGTAATGCTCTGCCGAAAACGGCAGAAACTCGCCACGCGCTGAGATACGTTGTGTCAAAATATGGACATTTTCCACTGTTTTCTCCCCCTAGGAGTGTGTTGTTACTTTAACTAAGCGATTTTTGTGCCACTATTCCAAACTGGCTGAAAAACAGATAGTTGCTATAGTTAACTCTTAAGCAGCTAAAATTTTGACGGTATTGCAGCAATATAAAGGGGAGGTGTGTTTGCAAAGTATGTTGGCCCAAATATTTGGCTTATTACTGGCTGCTGTGGTGCTGGTATGGTTATTTAAACGCATTGGCTTACCGCCGATCCTTGCATACCTCGCTACGGGCGTTTTAGCCGGAGGCCATGGTATTGGCTGGATGGCGCAAAGTTATGAGATGCATTTTGTTGCCGAGCTTGGCATTGTTTTTTTACTGTTTAGCCTAGGGCTGGAGTTTTCTGTTGGCCGCTTAATGGCGATGCGTAATATTGTATTTGGCTTAGGCACATTGCAAGTGGTGATCACCACCTTGGTGTTTATGCTGATTTTATTGCTCATGGGTTTATCAATTTTGAGCAGCTTTACTATCGCTACATTAATGGCGCTGTCATCAACGGCGGTGGTGGTTAAATTATTAAAAGAATCCGGTGAGCTTAAACAGCGGCGCGGGCAACTAGCCATCGGTATGCTGTTATTTCAAGATATTGCAGTAGTGCCTTTGCTGATAACGTTACCCTTATTGGCGCAAAGCAGTGGCACAGAAGGTATCGCATGGGCACTGACTTTTGCTTTAACCAAAGGCGCGTTTGTTTCCCTGTTACTGTGGGCTATAGGTAAATGGGTGCTGCCAAAAGTATTTAGTGAAGTTGCGTTAATGCGCACCGATGAGTTATTTGTTTTAACCACGTTATTAGTTGCTTTATTTGCCGCAGGACTAACTTATTTATTTGGCTTATCAATGGCACTGGGTGCTTTTTTGGCAGGGATGATGCTAGGTGAAAGTCAATATCGGCACCAATTAGAAGCCGACATTCGGCCATTTCGCGATATTTTAATGGGGTTGTTTTTTGTTACGGTGGGCATGCAGCTCGATGTTTTATTTGTGTTGGGCGTATGGTATTGGATTGTCGCCGCGCTTGCGCTAATGTTGCTGCTCAAAATTGGCGTTATTACTTTTTTAGCGCAATTAATGGGCGAGCGCAAACAAGATGCTGTTGCTGCCGGTATTATGTTATGGCAAATGGGCGAGTTTGGTTTTGTATTAATTGCCCTTGCTACTAAGCATCAGCTATTAGCCTCAGATCATGCTTCATTTTTAATTGCCATTGCTGTTATGTCGATGGGTTTAACCCCTTATTTAATCGAGCGTACGCCTTGGTTATTAAAGCAGCTTGGGTTATTAAACAATCCCCACAGTGAATGGCAGCAGCAACCCAACAGCAGTACCTTGTATCAAAATCATGTGGTGATCTGTGGATTTTCACGGGTTGGGCAAACGATTGCGCGGTTTTTAAAGCCAGAAGCAATCGAATATGTAGCCGTAGAAAGTAATCCAATTCTTGTACAAGAGGCCAAAGCGGCAGGCGAGCCGGTTATTTTTGGTCATGTAAAACAAAAAGATATTTTAAAATCAGCAGGCGTTGAACGAGCGCGATTAGTGATCATTACGTTTACTGACTTTGAACATGCGCAAGTCGTGATCGATGCCATCAAACAAATAGCCCCAGAAGTGAAAATACTGGTACGCATGCGGGACGATAGTCAGCTAGATGCACTTAAAGAACTTGGCGTGACCGAGGTTGTACCAGAAACACTCGAAGCGAGTTTAATGCTGGTGTCGCATGTGTTATCTATGTCGGGGGTGCCGATGTCGCGTATTATCCGTCGAGTTAGTAAAGAGCGGCGTAATCGCTATCAATTTTTACATGGTTTTTTTGCCGGTGATAAATTTGATAATGAAGAAAGTAACGCCGAGCGACTTGAGTATTTACACGTAATAGCACTGCCCGAGCATGCCTTTGCGGTGGCAAAAAACATCAGTGAATTAGGGCTTGAAAAACGCCGCGTATCTGTACGGGCATTGCGCCGCCAAGACCGCGAAATTGATAGCCCATCAATGAACATTGTGTTACTCGCCGGCGATATTTTGGTGCTGCAAGGTAAACCTCGTCGAGTAGAGCGAGTAGAACGTTATTTACTTGATGGCATTGAATAGTAAAGGCGCCTAATCTAACTCTAAAAACTCGCGTATTTGTGGCAGCTTGCCAATAGCATCTTTATAACCTATCTCAATCAAATGCTGGGTGTAGCGTTTTTCAAACAATAAGTAACTGGTTAAACTCGATTGTGAGCGCTTTTTAACCCCGATCATGCGCAGTAAAACTTTAATTGCCAACGGCATATCATCGTAATACTGCGCGGCAATAGCATTAAAGTTTTCTGATGGATTGACCACAAAGCTGTGTATTTGTTTTAACTCTTGGTGTTTGTCACGCCCAGGTAACAAACCTAAAGTTCGGTTAATTCGTTCAAGGCGCTCAAGATCTGACTGTAAGGTGTCGGTAAATACACTATCGAGCAAGTGACCAGCAATAGACGACAACCCTGGGAAATGGGGTAAATAGCCAGGAGGGTGGGCTTCTTTGGGTTGTTCAACACCAATAATAAATATTTTTTCAGCACCCAAATGCACACTTGGGCTCAGAGGCGACAATTGGTGAATAGAGCCATCACCAAAGTAGTGGTTATACACATTGACACTCGGAAACACCATAGGAATAGCACTGGATGCCATTAAGTGCTCAACGTTAATACGAGTCGCTTGACCTTCACGTTTAGCGCGCCGCCACGGTGATTGCGTATTGGATTGAAAAAACGCCACAGAATCACCGGTGGTATAACTCGACGCGGTGATTGACAATGCATCTAAATAATTACGATGCAAATTACGCTCAATGCGAGACAAATCCAAAATATCATTCAGCAACACCCGTAAAGGTTGATTGTTCAATAAACTCGCTGGTGGGTGATTAATATGTTCAGATTGAAAGCTAGTCAGCATATTACGGGTTAAATGACCAAATACACTGATAAAATCACTTTTATAAACCATTGAAGTTGAAAAGTTTTTCCATACAGATTCCAGCTTACGTACCGCCAAATGCGCACACGACGCATAACTTGCCAACGCAGCAGAGTTGATCGCTCCCGCAGATGTGCCATTAATAATAGTAAATGGTAAGGGAGCTGTGCGTGGCATACTCTGAGCAAGGGCTTTCAGTACCCCAACTTGATAGGCCGCACGCGCGCCACCGCCTGTCAGTAGTAGCGCGATTTTTGGTTTATTTTGATTGACCTGCTTGATTTTCATAGTTGCAATTAAACCGTTGAGCGTCTTTACTTTATTTATTAACTGTAAGTCTTTAAGCTAGAAGAATCAAAGGATACCTTAGCTACGTTAATAATTATTAGTGTAGGCTATGAATTAAATCCATTTAGGGTACTCTTACTGTTATCGCATTTTAATATTTATGGAGTTCGTATGTCAGATCAACCATCAGCGTCAGATGTTCAAAAACGTCCACCGAATAATAACCTTTTATTTGCAGGTATCATTTTAATTATTATCATTATTGCTGCAGCGTTTGTGTTGTTAACCTCAAGTGATGAGTCACAAACAGCTACTGAAGTCGAGCAACCAGTAGCAGAGCGCCCCATGATGGAGCTAAAACCTGAGAACGATCCGGTTGTTAATGCCCCATCTGTTAATCCTGAAAAGCCTGCCGATTTAGCCGTGCCAACACCACGTCCAGTAGAGCCTGAGCCGCAAGTAGAACCATTACCTAGTCTTGGTGAAAGCGATCCTGTTGTTGTTGCTAAATTAGACGAATACCTAAGCGATGCCGCTATGAGTTTGGTTATAAACGACGATGTTATTCGCCGTGGTGTGGTATTTATAGATAATCTTGCCAAAGGTAAAATTGCACAAAAACACACTCCCGTTATTAAGTTAGAAGAAGGCTTTAGTGTGGTAGAGGGTGATATTCTTACTATCGATCCAAACAGCTATGAGCGTTATACCCCTTATGTAAAAATATTCACCAGCATGAGCGCAGCGCAAATCGTGCGTTTATACGATGAATACAAACCGCTGATCAATGATGCGTATGCAGAAATTGGCTATCAAGGGGATGCGTTTAATCAAACACTTGCAGAAGCGATCGAGCTATTACTGGATACTCCAGAGCCAAAAGGGGATATACCGTTGCTACGTGATTCAGTAACTTATCAATATGCTTACTCAGAATGGGAACGTCTACCAGCCGCTCAAAAGCAACTGCTGCGTATGGGCCCAGAAAACATGAAAAAAGTAAAAGCAGTATTACGTAACGTAAAAACAGAGTTAGAAAAGCAATAAGCTAGTTAAATCGTTTAAAAAACAGCGCGATTGTATGTTTAACATGCAATCGCACTTTCTTTTTGTGTTTACCCTTGAATAACACAACAAAAGTAGAGATAATCCCTCCCGCGCCAACCAAGGCCCTCAATGGTAGTCTTATTGGTCCTCTCGCAACACTAGCAGGCGAACCTGGTCAGGCCCGGAAGGGAGCAGCCACAGTTTGTGACGTGTGTGCCGAGATGTGGCTGGTAAGACTGCCACCCAAATTCCTCATTTGGGTGTTGTAAATTTCCCTTTTTAATTATCTAAAAATTACCAATACTATGTTCTCACAATGCGCTTTTTGGTGAATCCTCATCAAAATTGTAATGGCATCATTTTTTAATCAAAATCAATATCTTTCACTCTTAATTGCACCGCTTCCATTACTCTTAAACCACTACCATACATAAGGCCTGCAATAAGATAATAGCGCTTATTTAAATGAGTCATAAGCAGCTTAACTTCTTCTGGCGTCATACTACAGGTAGTTTTGCTTGTTTCTTACTGCGGGCAAAATTTAAGTTTAACGACAGTTCATTTTTTATTATGTGCTTGTATAAAAATGACAATGAATTGAGTGCTGTGGCTTGCGTTCGTGGTGCAACATTTTGCTTTAACACTAAGTGTTCTAGATAGCGTTCGACTTCATTGTCTCCCATTGAGGCGGGGTGGCGCTTATCATGAAAATGGATATAAGATGCAATCCACCTCAGGTATGTGTCCACGGTACGTAATGAATACTGACGTACCAACATATAATCAGCGATATAATTTAAAAATGGGGAGCGCGTTTTCATGTCATCACCAACACAAAATACTGTATAAATATACAGTTTAGTTGTTTTGCTCCCATATTCAAGAAAATGAGCGACGAGCGCATTTTCTCTTTTCTGAATATCTTTAGTACCAATAAAAAATTATAGTTGGCAATGCATTAAGTTATTTGTTAATAATAGATTTATTAAATACATGAGCGTGACATCGGCAGAAAAGATCCGCCCTTCGCGCACTATAAAATGTTAGTTTCTGAAACGGAGTATCAGTGAAGAAAGAAGACGGAATCTCAAAGTACAAGCTGAATAAGATTGCTACGGAGTCTTTGAGAAATACCATCCGTCTTCATTTTGACTCTGTGTTGCTCTATGAAAACGGATCCTACCCAAGTGCTCTTCAGCTTTCTGTCTTAGCTTTGGAAGAATTCTCAAAAGCCAACTGGGTAGATCACTACATATGGTCATCGGAAACAAACGAGGGTTATCCTGATGCTGAGTCTGAGCAAGAATGGCTAAAGTTACTGTACTTGCATCCAAAAAAGCAGTGGAACTTTGTAGCAAGAGAAACAGACGATTATTCGCCAAATTTTATTTCTTTGATCCAAAGCCGAAAGCTTGAAGAGAAAAAGCAAAATGCAATCTATGTTGGCTTGTCTCGCTCAAAAGGTAAGATAGATACAGATAGTCGGGTTTCAACCCCGTGGAAAATTAAACAAAAAGATGCAAAGCAGTTTATTTCAATTATCAACGATGAGCTGCTCAGAATATGCGCAAGAATCGAAGAGGATGAGTTCTACTTCGAGGGTGGTAAGGACATGGATGAGGTGTTCGATTATGAGATCTATAAAAAGCTTTTAAAATGGCCTCACAAAAGTGGAATTAAGAACAACGGTTGGAGAAAGAAGAATCGCCAACGAAACTAACAAGCGCATCTTGTCGGACTGGTTTTCCGCTGCGCTTCAAACCAGCCGCAAATGCGGGCGTTATGTAATTAAGGAAAGTCATGGATTCAACTCAACTAGCAACCGAAGTAGCAGCGAAGGTTGTCTCTGATACAAAGTTTTGGATCGCTATTATTGGGTTAGTTGGAGCAATTATAGGTGCTCTTCTTACAATTTTAGGTAACGTAATACTCCACAAACTTAAAGAAAAACCTCAAAAGGAGTTTGACGAAAAGAGAATCGAGATGCTTAAAAGTATGCTTGATGACAATCGTTTTCCTAATCAATGGCGCAATTTATCAACTCTTGCCGCGGTAATAGGAACCGATGAAAATGAAACTAAACGGTTGCTTTTCAAAGCGGGAGCTAGAGGTTCTGAAAAAGCTGATGGGAAGTGGGGATTAGTTAAAAACCATCCATTGCCAGGTCCGAGTTAACGTTACATAACAAGCCAATCAAGCGGGAAAATTTACAGTTGGCTTTTTCTCACTTCGTTCGTTATTTTAGCCAACTATAAATTTCCCCTTATTGGGGCGTTGAAGTTGTAGAATTACTCTTTTTAGGAACTGGTTCTACACATTTTATTTGATTGTTTTTTAACCTTGAACCGAGTTTGTTACTGTGATCTAATAGATATTATTCACCCACGGTAAATTGTTATGGCTCTTTCATTAGGTAAGGAGTCAAGCCTGATTTATCCTGCCAAATAAATTCATTCCTATCAATTTCGCTGAATAAATTAACCTTGCGCGGACAAACGAAAGTGAATGCTTTCACTTCACACTGCGGCAACTGTATTGTTTAGTTCATAATATAGAAAAGCTGAGAAACACGATGCATTAATTAGCGTAAGCCCTTATCACCTCAAATAATCCACTCAAACACCTGTGATACCTTCCAAAACGCCCATTAAAGCAACAGCAAATCCTCTTTTTATATTTCACGTAAAATCGAAGTAACCGATTGAATCAAAATAGGAACTCGGCTATGGTTAATGCATCAATAAAAATAAATCAAAAACGAGTAATTCTACAGCCTCGTTATATTTTCTTGAGGTTTTTTAAAATACATGAGTAGCTCTCAAGTCGGTAGCATTACATTGAGCCAAATCATAGAGAGGAAGTTGTTATTTCTATTAAAGAATGATGTTTTTCCATTCGACGGAGACAACTATGACTTGGGTGAGCGAGACGCGCTTCAACAAATGCTGTTGGATTCCAATTCAATGCCTGAACAGGCGTTTGAGGAAAAATATTTATTTGAAGTTAATAGGCTTAGCAAACGGACTGAAGGTAGGGATTATTCTGTAGAAAAAAATGATGATTATTATGAATCGTTTAGTAATACAGTAGTCGATATTTTAACTCTAATAAATCCGATTAATATGTATGATTTGAAAGAAGAATAACGAAAATATAACAAGCAAAGGCAAAGCGACGCGTACCGCGCGCTTGCTTTGAGCGTTAGGCATTCAAGGAGGAAAGATGCATTCTGCAAGTGATAAGTATCTTCAGGCTGCGGCATTATGTTGTTTTGCTGCTGCACTTGCTCATCTGGGCTGTATTATATTCGGAGGCGATTGGTATCGTTTCTTTGGTGCAGGCGAGCAGATGGCTCGGATGGCTGAGCAAGGGCTTTGGTATCCGACAATCGTCACCTCTATCATCGTATTGCTACTTCTGGTTTGGGCGCTTTACGGCCTGTCGGGTGCAGGTGTAATTAAACGTTTACCTCTGACAAAATTGGCGCTAATCGTCATTGCCAGTATATTTTTAATTCGTGGCGTTTCCTTCGTCGGGTTAATGCCAATGTTCCCAGAAAACAGTCTGACGTTTTGGTTAATTAGTTCTGGTATATGTTTGTTTATTGGCGGCCTGTTTGCTCTAGGTTCTTGGCAGCAGTGGTCAGTTTTAGGTGTAGAAAATGCCTAACAATACGCATCACTCGCTCCCGTTGGTCGCTGGGACGCCAACCCGCTGCGCGGTTCGTCGCCCGTGTGCTTTGCGTTATATGTCACAGGGAGATTAGGCTTGTCGATTAAACTTCTAACTGAACGTTACCAACTTACTATTCTTGCTCCCTTTCATTTAAGTGTTAATGGTGAGAAATACGTCATTGATGCTCTAATTGAAGGGTATGGTGCACGTAAAGGCATGTTGATCGTTAAAAATGCGAATACTATTAAAGAAGTTAGAGATGATATTGTAGCTATGGGATACGGATATTCTTGTTTTGATATTAATGCCAATGATGTCGCTGAAGGCTTTCAAGAAGTGCTAGATGACTGGGGGAAAAGTGGCATATAACAAGCCAATGTTGTTCGGCCAACAAGTTGGCCTGGGAAAATTACTCGCTGCCACTTCGTGGCAAAACACTCGCAATTCCCCCAAATTGGGGCGTTAGCCGAAAAGGATACCCAGTGAATTTTTTTACAAAAGCTTCAGTAAAGCAGGCGCACCTGATTTGGATCGCTTCGATTATCAACATTGGCCTTGGCTTTGTTATCCCTGGGTTTGATGTTTTTGCCAAGAGCATCAGTCATGTCGCACTTGAAGAGCCTGTATTTGCATATACTCACAGAATTGCTGATATCATGATCGGAATCTCTATGTGCTTTTTTGCCATTGGAATACAGCTGACCTCACCCAGTCGAATTTCTTTTTCCATGGCATCTGTTTTATTGCTTGGTCTTAGCATGATCAGTGCGGGAATTTGGACGTTAGAGACACCCCTGCACTTGCTCTACAACCTGTCAATCTTCATGATTATCGCACCTCTTTCGTTTTCACTTGAGTTCAAAAACATCATCAAGTCGCCTTCGTTTGAACTTTTTTCAGCAGCAGTGTCGTTTCTGCATGTGTTCATGTTTTGGCTGATTTATGCTGGCTTCATCCCGTCAGAAATTAATGGGTTGGTACAGCGTATGTGGGCCGTCCCAACAATGGGTTGGTTCGGTATTGCTGCTTACATGCTAGGTTCGCGTCAGTTTTTGGCTAACAATTCAATGCACGCGACAAGCGCGTGATTGAGGGTAAGCGTCTAGCAAAATGCACCTGCCAGTAACTCGTCAAAATGATTAAGCTATTTCCGAATTTCAATGAGGAGATAGCCATGAGAAAAACACGCAGCCTTGAACAATGGCGCAGTATTATTGAAGAACAACAAGCCAGCGATTTAACTATCACTGACTATTGCCAGCAACATGCTTTATCAAAAACAAGCTTCTATGCCGCACGAAGTAAGCTTAATGAATCATCAGGCAGCTTTGTTCGCGCTAAAGTAGCTAAACACGTTGACGTCACCGAACACCAACTGTCGATTACCCTCGAAGTCGGAAAAGTAAACGTCAGTTTGCCTCCCACAACGCCTGCATTTTATCTAGGCCAATTACTACGCGAGCTTGCCTGATGAAAATGTTTGTTGAACCAAAGTGTATTTACTTACACCGCGATGCTGTGGATTTTCGAAAATCCATTGATGGTCTGGTCGCAATCGTTGAGGGTGAGCTTGAACGTGATGCCTATACTGGCGCTTTATTTTTATTTTGCAACAAAGCGAAGGATAAACTCAAGCTGGTTTACTGGGATAAAACGGGGTTTGCTTTGTGGTACAAGCGATTAGGTGCGACAAGAAGTCGCTTTGTTTACTGTTGAACTTTGATTCAACCCTTCGTATTGCCGAAGGTTTCCTATTTCGATATGCGTCACTAGCAATGGTGGGGTGTGAAGCTCGAAAGACAATGTAGCCTTAAGTTCAATAGTGATGTTGAACAAACTGCAAGCATCATGCGGTTGGGCCCTAGGAATTAATGGTATGTGTAATTAACTGAACAGTTGTAACTGTCGTCATTGTAAACAAGCTAAAGATGCTGACAAGCTTGAACCAAAAGGTGTGGTGGACAAGTTAACATGCTCTAGTCTCATGTTACGCAATTTAATGTGCCCCCGGCGGATTGACTGACACTAACCCATTATGTGAATAAAGCGGAACTTGGTAAGCCCGTATGCTCCCTCGTTGAGGTAGTTTCTTCGTAAGAATGAATGACGGGCATGCGGGTAAAGGACGATGGAGAAAGCGAATGCCTTGCTGTAATGGCAAAGATAGATGTATTGAACGTGACATCATGCGAAAGCATAGCCCACTTCCATCGAGTGGTTAATCACAAGAAATTTGTAATAAGATTTTAGCTTAGGAATGCAAATGAATTGCTCTTATGAACAATGTGCACCTATAAACGAAGCGCAATGCTGGTCTAACATCGATTGGAAGGCTGCAAAGCGCTACGTAGGATCATTGCAAGCGCGTATTGTGAAAGCAGTAAAGCAAGGGAGAAAAGGGAAAGTTAAAAGCCTGCAATGGTTATTGACTCATTCCTTTTATGCGAAAGCCCTTGCGGTTAAACAAGTAACGGAGAACAAAGGGCGTAAAACGTCTGGTGTTGATGGCGAAACATGGCAAAGTGCTACTAAAAAATGGCGAGCAATCTCATCGCTCAAACGCTCTGGATACAAGGCAAGTCCATTAAGGCGAGTCTTTATTCCAAAGTCGAATGGGCAGAAAAGACCTCTCGGTATCCCCACAATGCTGGATCGTGGGATGCAAGCACTATATTTGCTAGCCGTTGAGCCAGAAGTGGAGACAAACAGTGACGGCAATTCTTTTGGTTTTCGAAAACAAAGGTCTTGTGCTGATGCGATCGAACAATGCTTCAAAGTATTGTGTCGCAAACGTGCGGGAGAATGGGTGCTTGATGCGGACATTAAAGGTTGCTTCGATAATATCAGCCATGAGTGGATGCTAAAGCACTTAAACATCGACAAACCAATCCTTTCACAGTGGCTGAATGCTGGCTTTATGGAGTCTGGTAAGGTATATCCAACACTTGCAGGAACACCGCAAGGAGGAATAATCTCGCCGACGTTAATGAATATGGTATTGAATCAACTGCAAGGAACAATTGAAGAAGCTTCTGGTGTTAAAAGAGGTAAGCACCGTGAAATTCGTTCTAATGTTAAGAGAGTCTCTGTAATCAGATATGCCGATGATTTTGTTGTAACGGCTCATTCTCAAGCGTTTTTGGTAGATACAATATTGCCTTGTATTAATGAATTTATGTCCCAACGTGGTTTGGCATTATCGCCAGAAAAAACGCACGTTAGGCATATATCAGAGGGTTTTGATTTTCTTGGTCAAAATCTCAGAAAGTATAATGGCAAATTATTGGTCAAACCCAGTAGCAAAAGCGTTCTACATCTGATGAATAAGTTGAGACTTACGATCACCAAATATCGCTCTAGTCGACAAGACAGGCTAATCTTTCAGCTTAATCCAATATTAAGAGGTTGGTGCAATTATCACCGACACAGTGTCGCAAAGGAAGTATTTTGCAAGATTGACTCTGATATATGGTTGCTACTCTGGAAATGGGCATGTCGTAGACATCCTAGAAAAGGAAAATACTGGATTAGGGCTAGATACTTCCACTCTATTGGGGCGCGTAATTGGACATTCTGCACCGGTGATAAACAAATAGGCTTATTTCGGTTAGCAGCAATGCCGATTGTGCGACATCCAAAGATCAATTCCGATGCAAACCCTTACGATCCGACACATGAAACTTACTTTGAATCTCGGCTTGATGTGTTAGTAAATTCTCGCAACAAAGAACGTCTGCATAGATTATTATCACGTCAAAATGGTGAGTGTTTGTATTGCAAAGAAAAAATAACGGCTAAAACTGGTTGGAATATTCACCGCCTAGTACCTTTATATTTAGGTGGTGATAATAAAGCGAGTAATACCGTGGTTGTTCATCCTTATTGCCATAACAGCATTCATAGGAGTCAAAATACTGCTGCGCCATCCTACATGGCGTTATAACGACTTGAGCGGTATGCGGGGAAACTCGCACGTACCGTTCTTAGAGGGCTGGGCTCGAGTAATCGGGTCTGGCTACTCGACAAAAGCAAAAGTTCAAATGGCCAAACAAAGCCAGTCTGCAAGAATTTGAGCTCAGTCCAGAGCAACTGGATTGGTTGTTGTCGGGATATGATGTGCTTGGTCATGAAGAGTTGCGGTATCAATCGATGATCTAATCGATCATATTGGCAGTAAATGATCGTTGCCACACCGTCTGTTTTATCTTTGCGTCAAGCAAGAAAACACCGTCAAATTCTGTTAAATTGCGAACATGAAAATTGATGCACACTCACTTCCTGACGACCCAGAACAACTCAAGCGCATGTTGCTTGAGTTGCAACAGCATATGGATGAAAAGTTAGCTGAAAAAGACGCGCAAATTCACGAATTGCTACAAGCTTATAACGCGAAACTAGCCAAAGAGTACGCCAAGAAATCTGAAAAGATGCCGGGTGCAGGCGAAGTATTCAATGAAGCTGAAGATATTCTCGATGAGCATGATAAAGCGCTATTGGCCACATCGGCCTCAGTAAAGAAAGAAAAAGCCAAACCGAAACGCCGGCCACTGCCAGCGCAGTTGCCGCGAATTGAGGTGGTTGTTGACCTCGAAGAGGATGACAAAATGTGTGATTGCTGTCAAAGCCCCCTTCACAAAATGGGTGAAAGCAGCAGTGAAGCACTCGAGTTTGTGCCAGCGCATATCAAAGTAATCAAAACCATTCGCCCTAAATATACGTGCCGTCACTGTGAACGTGAAGGCATTGAAAGTGTGGTAAGAACCGCTCTTATGCCGGCAACAGCGATTCCAAAAAGCATCGCAACGCCCAGCTTGCTGAGCCAAATAATCATGTGTAAATACCAGTTTGGCTTACCACTTTATCGCCAAGAAACCATGTTAGGCGATATTGGTATTGAGTTGAGTAGACAAACCATGTCGAGCTGGATGTTGCGCTGCGCAGACCTGTTGTCCCCTCTGTATCAACGCTTAAAAGACGTGTTGCTATCTCAACCGGTTATTCACGGCGATGAAACCCCGTTAAACGTCATTAATGCAGATAAAGCAACCAGCTATATGTGGCTGTATTGTTGCGGCGATGATAAACCAGGTAAAGGCACTAATATTGTCCTGTTTGATTACCATAACAGTCGCGCAGGCCAATGTGCGGTTGATTTCCTTGATGGTTACGAAGGCTACATGCACGTTGACGGCTACAAGGCATACGAGCAAACGAAAGCAACACTGGTTGCATGTCTAGCCCATATGCGCCGTAAATTCATCGAGGCTAAAGGCAATAATAAAAAAACCGTCAAAGCAGATGTAGCACTAAACCTTATTCGCAAGCTCTACGGTATTGAGCAAGCCATCAAAGATAAAACGGCCGATGAAAAATTCAAGATTAGGCAGCAAAAAGCCAAACCAATCGTTGATGAATTATATCAATGGTTACTCAAGCATAAAGATAAAATCCCACCAAAAATGGCGTTAGGTGAAGCAATTACCTATGCGATAAATCAGTTTGAGAAATTCAGGCGTTACCTTGATGATGGCAGGCTCAGTATTGACAATAACCGTGCAGAGCGAGCCATAAAACCGTTCGTAATAGGGCGAAAAAACTGGTTGTTCTCAAATACCTGCAATGGTGCACATGCCAGCGCTATACTCTATAGTCTTGTTGAAACCGCAAAGGCAAATGACCTTGTGGTGCATGACTATATCTCTACTTGCTTACAGCGCCTTGCTGAGCAGCCAGATAACCTTGAGCCACTGCTACCTTGGAACATTAAGCAAAGCTAGGTGTCGTTAGCTATACGCTTACATTCAATTGAAGATTTTTCCACAAAGAGCAGTAAATGAGGATTAGCTTGAAGGCTAATATTGATATGTGAAAACACGTTGCATTAATAAGGGTAAACCCTTATCACCCTAAGGGATCCCCAAAAATAATTATTAAATTTCAATTACATCACTCACATCCATATTTTTCCAATCGAGTTGCACTACCACCTGTACGAAATAGGCTAGTCCTGCCAAATAATCTCGCCGTCGCAGTTTAATGGACTGTTTTTTGAAGTATCGCAGCCCAACAAATGCCCATGACACTACTCGTCTTTTTTTGGTTGAATTAGCTTGAAAAGCGCCTGTCTTTCCTGCTTTGTCTATCACTGCCCCCAGCATCATTGAGAACCAATGAGCCAGTGTGGCAAGCAGCAACAGTATGTCTAATCGATAGAGTTTGTTTGTCCTGTGCAGATCTGAGCCTAAGCCGAACCTAACACTTTTTTGATCTCGAAATCCTGCTTCTATCTGCATTCTCATACCATATAATTTGAGTACTTTTTCGAGAAAGTGGTGCCTCTTTGGAAGAGAAGAAACGAGTAGCCAAGGCTCCTTATAACCACGTTTTTTATCTCTTTTTAATAACTTATGTCCCTTGCCAACCAGCACTGCATGAGTTTGATATTTTGCACTTTTGGTCAACTCGGTCGCGCCAAGATACTGGCTCTTACGTTGATTGCTCTTGAATAGTGACTGGCATGGAACAAACTCATCGCTGCCCTGCGTTTTCAAATGTGCCGTACCTCGAACACGGCTAATATAATGCCAGCCATTGTTTCGCACGGCTTTGAGCCAAGGAACTTTAAAGCCCGCATCCGTCACAATTACGGGCCGGCAGTCACCCGGCAAAATCAGTTTGAGCATCTTTAAGAACCGTTTTTGAACTTTTGGGCAATGATACTGAAAACTGAATGCACTTTCCTGATACAGGGTCAAAGAACGACCTTCACTGGCAATGCTGGCACGCAGAATACAGTATTTGGTTTGTGTATCTGCATGACTCCAATCAACCAAAATGACGGGATGCTTTTCAGTGACCACAAAACGGCTTAAGCGAACATAAACCGATGTCGACTCACGCAAAAGCTCGTGGTTACTGAGTAGTCGATCAATACGTTTAATATCATGTTTTTCAGTTGTTTTTGAATTCAAGTTGCGGCCGATAGAAGTCAAGGTACATTGCTGACAGTGCAATAGAGATTTAACGGCAGCGACTAAAGTATTAAATCTGGCTTTATGAATTGAGTTAGGGGTGACAGCGTGGAGCATATTGTGCAAAATAGTAGACGCATTCATGGTGTTTAGTTCTGTTGTTTTTAAGCGATTCATAAGATCACAAAACACCATGAATGTTCCCTCGCTTCCCACATTTTTTAAGACTATTAATTCATTGATATATAAAGGCTAATTTTGGGGATGTTTTAGCTTATCACCTTAAATAAGCCAATCAAGTACCTGTAATACCTTGCAAAACGCACATTAAAACAACTTTTATATTTTATGTGAAAGTCAGTTGTCGATTGAATCAAAATAGGAACTAGGCTATGGTTAATGCATCGATAAAAATAAATTAAAAACGAGTAATTCTACAGGCTCGTTAGGTTAAATAAACGGACATATATTTTATGCTCAAGGTAATTGCTCAAGATTTCATCAAGCCGGAATGCATTGACGAAGTCATGCCTTTGTATCGGGAGCTTGTGGAGAAGACGAAAAAAGAGCCGCTGTGCGTGTCTTATGCACTTTTCATCAATCAGAAAGATCCTGGGCACTTCATATTTATAGAGGAGTGGCCTGATCGAGTAGCTTTGGACACGCATTGCAACACTAAGCATTTCAAGAGGTTGGTGCCTATGATAGATCAGCACCAACGGTCACCTGGAACCTATCTGCTTATGGATTCATTCGAGTGATTGATTCAACCTAACAAGGCGCTGTTGTCGCCGCTATCGCGGCTGGGACGGCTTACGCTTCGCTCCAGCCGCCCCAAAGCTTTGCGTTAAACACGAAAATGGAAGTTTTATGACTCAAATAAATCCTGTATCTATTCAAGAAACATTTAAAGAAATTAAATGTCTAGAAGGTAGGACGCCAGAAACGACAAATGAAGAAGCTAAAGATTCTTTTGCAAAACTATCTGATTATCGAGATGGTGGAATTTTCATTACACACTATTCTGGTAACAGTGAGTGGGAAAGACATTCTAATGGAGATGAACTTGTTCAAGTGATAGAAGGCGAAACGACTTTAATATTATTGTCTGATAATAATGAGACGCCACACATATTAAGAGAAAGTGAATTACTAGTTGTGCCGAAAAACATGTGGCACCGGTTTGAAACACCAAAAGCTGTGAAGGTAATGACAGTTACACCTCAACCAACTGAACATAGTGTTGAGCGCCCTGAAAACGCTTAACAAGAAGTGACAAGGCGACAAATTACTCGCTGACTCGCTCGCAATTTTTCGCTTGCGCTTGGCGTTACTCAACTCAGTCTCGAAGTTTATGGATATATATGAAGAAAATAATTTTTTTTACTGTTTTAGTTAGTCTTTCATTACCATGCTTTGCAATTGTGACTAAACATGATGTCAATAA
This sequence comes from Pseudoalteromonas sp. ASV78, assembly GCF_047806705.1. Taxonomy (NCBI): domain Bacteria; kingdom Pseudomonadati; phylum Pseudomonadota; class Gammaproteobacteria; order Alteromonadales; family Pseudoalteromonadaceae; genus Pseudoalteromonas; species Pseudoalteromonas sp. ASV78. Next base: position 424,686 of record NZ_JBLOPA010000001.1, read on the forward strand.
AGATAAATACTTGGCGAAAAGTGTACCCGAATTTTTAATAGATATGCCGGGTGAGGGGCATGGCGTATTGATAAAGCCAAATTGGATTGTGACTGTTGCCCATTTAATTTTCTCTGATTACACGGGAAAAGAAATTGTTATTCATGGACAAAAATTCACGATAGAGAGAGTTATCATCCATCATAATGCTAAAAAACCTGATAGTTCTTTATTTGAAGGGGACGCTAAACCCCTTATGGATTTCATGAAAACAACAAGTGACATTGCGCTTATTAAGTTGGCTGAAAATGTATCGCATGTTCGACCAATAGCGTTGTACTTGGATAGTGATGAGTTAGGGAAGGAAATAACGGCGTTTGGGAGGGGCTCAACGGGCGATGGAAAGGTAGGTTCGGTATTCGAAACCAAAAGGAAAAAAGTACTTCGAACAATGTCGAATAAGATTGATGTCGTTGAGGGGAACTGGATATCTATTACATTAGATGACGGTCAGAACGCACTTGAGTTAGAAGGTATCGATGGCTCGGGTGATAGCGGTGGACCACTGATAATTGAAAAAAAAGGAAAACAGTACTTGGCGGGGTTATTCAGTTGGGATTATGTTGAAGGAGACCTGAAATCCTTTAAGCATGGCCTATACGGCGGAAAGTCCTACCAAGTAAGAATATCTAATTATACCAATTGGATAAACAAAGTTATAAAGAGTAACTAACAAGGTGCTTCTGCGGAAATTTACTCGCTCGCACTCCTAAATTTCCGCAGAAGCACGGCGTTAAATTGCAAATGAGGCCAAATTGAAATATCTATCGTTCCTACTGCTCTTTGTACCAAGTGCTCACGCTTGTTTTGGCGGCACAAGTAAAGAAGATTACGAATTGATAAAGTCTCAATCTTTAGATCAGATTTATTTAATGGTGGGCTTGCTGATCCTTGCGGTAATTTTACGTGCGATAACAAACAAGAATAAAATTTGGGTACCGCTACTTATAACTTCAACAAGCATGTACTTCCCATTTGCGCAGTATCAATCGGCTCTATATAACAATGATTGGTGTGGCTGGGGTGTAGTTCATGCATTTGAATTAGGGACAAAATTTATGGTGTGTATTTTTGTGATTGAATTACTTAATTTCTTATATGCAAGGTTTAAAAGAAGAGAAGTAAATGCAATTTAACAAACCAAGTCATCAGAAAAACCACTCACTAGCTGCGGCAAAACGTTCGTGTTTTCCGCTGCTTGGGGCGTTAACCTTACCAAGATTATTTATTAGAATTATGCGAAATTTTTATAAAATTCATCTACTAACAACACTTGTATTTGGGATGTTATCATTTAAAACACTTGCCCACGACCAACCAGCTGCCTACGAAGTAATTAATCTTGCTGATGATTTTTATTCTGTATATCAGTCAAGCAAAAAGTTATCCCCTGAAAAGAGAGCGGAGCGGTTTTCACAATATTTTACCTCTCAGTTTGAACCCTTTTATAGTAATAAAAACTTTGTTAAATCCATTGAAAATTTCAGTGAGATAGAAGAAGTGTACTTGTTAAAAAACAATCGGTTATCTAAAAACTTAAATGACAGCATGGAGTCATTTATTGCTACTATTGCAGATTTTAAATCTGAAACACCAATATATATACTCCATTCGCTCGGTAGGTTTAATGGTGCAACACGTGATTTAAATGGTAAGTCTTACTTAATGTTTGGTGTAGATTTAATGGCTAAATACCATAACTGGAAGAATGATACCCCATTTTTTCATCATGAGTTATTTCATGTCTATCATGAAAACTTTTTTCAATGTAATGATGAACTCTGGTGCTCGCTTTGGACTGAAGGCTTAGCAACGCATGTGTCACACCAATTGAATTCGTCTGCAACTAATGATGAATTGATGCTAAACATACCTGAAAATATGATTAAAAATGTCCGCTCTAGACTGCTTTATTCGCTGACTGATCTTAAGAGAAAGTTTTACTCCAAAAATCCTGAAACATATTCTTCATTCTTCAATTTCAGAAAGGATGAGACAAATTTGCCATATCGTAGAGGTTATTACTTAGGCTATATTTTAGCTAAAGAAATAGGCAAAAATTACAGTATAGAAGAGTTGGCTAAAATGGAGAAAAAGACCGTAGAGCTATTATTACTAAAAGAACTTGATTCATTCATTGAATCGGAAGGCTAATCGGGTAGCCGGAGGTCTCCTCCAGCCCCCACACCACCGATCATGCGCTTTTATTAACAGGAAGTGCAATAGGTGGATTACCATCTCCCGTAATGAATATTGATCCAAATATCTCTCAATGACACTAAACCTTGTGACGCTAAATAGTCATTGCCTAGTGCAATGTTAATTCCTTTTGTTTTTGAGCTTCTACAAGGGCCTTCGCTTCCAAGCGCCTACTTTTGGTACTGGTGATACCACATGCTATGGCGAGTCGTTCACTAACACCCAATTTCATTAAACTGCGCACTTTGGTGCTTGTTATACCTTATAAAGAGCGCCATTGTCGCCAGTAGCACATTCTTATCCTACGGCGGATCCAGTGATCTAAATCCACCGTTAGCTGATAAGCGTTGGCTATTAGGTAGTAGTGTCCCCCCAAGCGCTTAAACACTTCGTGGGTCTAGCATCTGTATTACTCTAAAGCCCAGCGTCTATGAACCTCTTTGTGAATAATTCAATTAAAGATCTTTTGCACAAAGAGCAGAGAAAGAGAAGTAAATGAGGATTACCTTAAAGGCTAATTATTTTTCGGGGGTATTACCCAAACACCTGCGGTAATCCCCCCGAAAAATAATGGGTGTCAAACGTAGAATTTTCTCTTATTGTAAACACAGGAGAAAATTATGAAAAAAGCACATTTTACAGACAGTCAGATCCTCGCTATTTTGAAGCAAGCCGAAAGTGGTGTCCCGATCCCTGAGCTATGCCGTGAACATGGTATGGGTAACTCAACCTTTTATAAATGGCGCGCAAAATACGGCGGTATGGATGCCTCTTTAATGACGAGAATGAAAGAACTTGAAGATGAAAACCGTCGTTTGAAGAAAATGTATGCTGAAGAGCGACTTAAATCCGAGGTCATTCAAGAGGCTATGGCAAAAAAGTGGTGAAGGCTTCTGAGCGCAAGATATTGGCACATGAAGTCGTTAGTACAAATAAAATGAGTATTGCCTTAGCCTGTCGCACTTTCATGATCAGTGAAACGTGTTATCGCTATACGTCGACATTAAAAAATGAAAACTTAAAAATAGCAGAGCTGTTACTCGATTTGACTGAATCAAAGCGCAATTGGGGCTTTGGGCTATGCTTTTTATATTTTCGCAATGTAAAACGATATAAATGGAATCACAAACGAGTTTACCGCATTTACCGTGAGCTTGAGTTAAACTTGCGAATAAAGCCTAGGAAACGCTTAAAGAGAGACAAACCTGAGCCATTGGCTGTACCAGAAACCATTAATGAATGCTGGTCAATGGATTTTATGCATGACCAACTAGCGGATGGCAGAGCGTGTCGTTTATTTAATGTAATAGATGACTTTAATCGCGAAGGACTGACTATTGATGCTGATTTATCACTGCCTGCTGAGCGTGTGCTCCGCTCGTTAAATCAAATTATAGAGTGGCGCGGTAAACCTAAAGCCATCAGGTGTGATAATGGCCCAGAATATATTAGCCATAAACTCGCTCAATGGGCATTGAATAATGAGATCGAATTACGATTTATTCAACCTGGTAATCCACAGCAAAATGCGTATATAGAGCGCTTTAATCGAACAGTTCGTTATGACTGGCTAAGTCATTATATTTACAGTGACATTAGTGAGTTACAAGACAGAGCTACCGATTGGTTATGGACTTACAATAATGAACGCCCTAACATGGGCATAGGTGGCATAACACCAATACAAAAACTGGAAAAGTTAAACAACGAAAATTCTACAGCTAGCCTCCATTAAAAATGGGTGGATTACCCTGCAATACCTTCCAAAACGCCCATTAAAGCAACAGCAAATCCTCTTTTTATATTTTACGTGAAAGTCAGTTGTCGATTGAATCAAAATAGGAACTCGGCTATGGTTAATACATCAATAAAAATAAATTAAAACGAGTTAATCTACAGGCTCGTTGAGGCATACATAAGGATTTACATGAACGTTGCTTTAAGCATCATGAAAAAAATTTGGAATCTTGGGGCTGTTATATTTTTCATTTGGTTCGGTTTTAAAGTCATAGGTTATGGAATTGACCTATTAAATGTTGAAGTACCGTCAATCTGTAAATATACCGATGTTGCTGAGTTTTCTTCTCCAAACGGTAAAAAAATTGCAAAACTTGGTTATTCTGATTGTGGAGCCACTACAAATTGGCAATCAGGTATAAGTATTGTTGATGTAGAAACGGGTAAAGTATTTAGAGGCTTGTTTGGATTGGATGGGAAACCTGAAAATATAGACGTTGTTTGGAAATCAGACACAAAAGTAGTGGTTTCTAATTTTCCAATAAAAAACTTACTTTGGTTTAAAAACGATAACTTTGCAGGCGCTTGGTTAGAGTTAAAGCCAAGTATGGCTAATCAGGTAGCCGGAGGTCTCCTCCAGCCCCCACACCACCCATCATGCGTTTTTTATTAACAGGAAGTGCAATGGGCGGTTCATCTCCCGTAATGAATATTGATCCAAATATCTCTCAATGACGCTAAACCTTATGAAGTTAAATGGAAATAAAAGGACAGACAAAAATTTTTGCAATATTTACTTTTAGGTAAAATCGAAGTAAGCGATTGAATCAAAATAGGAACTCGACTATGGTTAATGCATCAATAAAAATAAATTAAAACGAGTTATTCTACAGGCTCGTTATGTGTAAGGAGAGGTCCAGTGCTAAAACTTTTAAAAACCTTGTTTAGCAGAAGCTCCAAACAAAAATTTTCAGCTGAAACGCGTTCGTCTCCTCAAGAAAAGACTAATTGGGATGAAATATCTGAAAAGGATATGCCTTCTAGTGAAAAAATAAAACTTGTAAAAGTTCAAGACACCCCAGTTAAAGAGGGTCAGGTACTAGAAGCAAAGAGGAAGTCTAAAAAATATACAATTACAGTTACACCTCAACTCCAAGATTTCTTTGAACACGATGAAAACAAAAGAATCACTGTATACGTTCTTGCCGGAAGCAAGGAAGAGGCATTAGAGACCTTGTCTAATAAACTCTCTGGTAAGCATCCATTTTATAGCGACTCAAACACAAATAATGCAATTTCAGGTCGTTGGTACGATGGCAATAGGTATCTATTGGATATTACACATTTTGAAAAATCGGCTTAAACACATAACAATTGGTTCAAATCGCTTGCTGGGACGAGCTAAAGCCCGCCCCTTAACCAAACGTTGGCTAGCAACACTCTACAGGCAGCCAAATGATCAGCATAGATAGTGCAGAAACTCTGTTTCAGAAGATTAGCGAAATTCAGCATGTCTCGCCCACTCTGAAAGGCAGGACCAGTGATCAAGTTGAGTGGAAGACGCTTTCTTATTTCCTAGCCGCTCATAAGCTCGACCTACGTTATCCTTTTGTCATCCGAAAGAGTGAAAAACCAGATTTCCTATTAGAGTTTTCTGACCTTTGTTGGGGTATAGAAATAACCGAGGCTATACATCCTGACTACAACCGACTAAGGGCGCTACTGGAGAAGGAAAGTCCTGATCAATGGTTTATCGACCCATCGCATTTCAAATGGGGGGCGACTCGGAAGAGTTTGGCTGAGATCAGAGCACTTGCGTCCAAAACTGAGCTTACTGGCTTGCCCTGGATGGGAAATAAGGTCGAGAAGGAGTTTGCCGCTATGCTAAAAGAGGTTGCAAGCGGAAAGGCAGTGAAACTAGGCTCTGGGAAATATGAAAGATGCGATAAAAACTTTCTCCTTATCTATAGCAATCAAAGTCTGCCTCAGCTGAATCTTGACGAGGGGTCTTCTTTGGCAAAGGAGATGCTCGGGTGGGCTGGTGAGTTGTTCGACGTGGTGTCTGTTGTCAGAGGCACCACCCTTATCGAATTTTCTGAAGGACAGGTGCTCGCGAAACTCATACCAAGAATCGGAAATGAATAATCGGGTAGCCGGAGGTTTCTAACTTCCAACTCTCACACCATCGTTCATGCAGGTCGCGAGCACACTTGATTTATAAGGCGTGCTCACGACCTGTTACAGACATAGTAGTGATAAACCAGCGTCTATTGAGCATCCAGTGATAATAAAACATTTAAGTGTTGTAGCGCACAGAGCTGGGGAGCTTTATAAACTAGGCTTTAATTCTCGGCGTTTTACATTAACGTGAGGGGCGAGAACTCTGAGGCAACTATGCAAAATCCAACTCATGATAAAAAAGTAGATGATAAAAAGTCTGCTGAAACACTAAAAAAAGAAGCGGCAAGCAAGCGCGCAGCTTTAGAACCTGACACGAAAAAATCATACAGAAAACCCCAGCAAAAATAATAGAGTCGTTAATTATCTAACCAGTTTTCGCAAAGCATTATTTGAGCTTAATTAAGGATAGAGTGGCATTATCGACAGATAGATTCGATAAATATTCAAGGAGCTAGATAATAGATGTTCTCTACTATTTGTGGTTCTTCGCTCGTTGGTGAGGGATCATATTTTGTTGTTTAAGGCTACTGAGAGCGCTATGTCATTAGGGACTGTTGATCTTTGTGGTACATATATTGATCAGCCCGCATTGGTAGCCACATTATCGTAAATGCTAAAGCGAGCATTGAATGATAATTTCATTCAAGCTTTTCATACTGTGTGGCTATCTTTCTATATTGCTTAATACGGCCAAATGCATTCTCAACCAAGTGCCGATATTTGTACATGTACCAGTCAATATCTTCATTACCTACTAAACTGTTATCCTTGCGTGGAATAACGGGTGTCGCGTTGTTATCACGAACCAACTCTCTCAGTTTTTCACTGTCGTAGCCTTTGTCTGCGACAACCATATTACTTGTTGGGCAATTGGCGACGAGTGACTCTGCATGGACGATATCATGTGTATTTCCGCACGATAATTCATAGAGAATAGGCAATCCTCTGCTATAACCTAAGTGTTAGTTTGTTAATTTATGCTGCATACAACATTGGCTGTATTAATTTCACATTTATATAAATCATTCAGCAAAACATAGCCATATTCTTCGTCTTTAATTATTTGAGCTTTGGGAGTAGTGAGCTCAAATCAAGACGATTTGTGCATTTCATTTTCTATGAGCATAGAATTTAATACCAACACCGTATTTTAATTCAGTAAAAATTAATAGTCGTACTCACAAAATAGCGGCGGCTTTGCTGACTTTTGCATTTAGAACGAGTAGATCTTGAATATGCCCACCTTCTACCATTTTCAAAACGAGGTTAAGCTAAATATCAATATACTCCATTTACAATATTTGAATGAACTCAGGCGCCAGAATTCAATCCGAGAGTTGAGTTTTTATTGCAATATGGTTGCACTGGCGTGGCTATTTTATTCATTAACGAGAGATACAATGAAAATAATTTTAAACAAGCTTGTTATTACTACTTTAGCTGCAACTATAGTGATGTTTAATGATGCTCGGGCTGAAAATAATAATCAAATGTTGAGAAAAGCAGTCGATAAGCAAGCCGAGCGCTTAATGCAGCAGTACCAAATTCCTGGTTTAGCGGTGGGTATAATTGTTGATGGTAAGTCACAGTTTTATAATTATGGTGTTGCGAATAAAGAAAAGAACCAAGCAGTAACACAGAATACACTGTTTGAGTTAGGATCGGTCAGTAAAACCTTTGCTGCAACCTTCGCGAGTTATGCTCAAGGCAATGGTACTTTATCATTTGATGATACTGTTGATAAATATCTACCTGAGTTGAAAAATAGCGTTATTGGCAGCACAAAACTTACACAGTTAGCTACCTATACAGCAGGTGGTCTGCCTTTACAGTTCCCTGATAATGTTAAGACTGACGCGAATATGAAGCAATATTATAAATCTTGGCAGCCAACTTTTGCTGAAAATTCACAACGATTATATTCAAATCCAAGTATAGGTTTATTTGGTTATGTTTCGGCATTAAGTATGAAAGTTGATTATGCACAGTTTCTGGAAATTAAAATATTACCGTCGTTAGGTATGTCAAATACGTTTGTTAATGTCCCAGCGAATAAAATGGATGATTATGCATTTGGATATAATTCTTCAGGCGATGCTGTGAGAGTAAATCCCGGTATGCTGGATGCACAAGCATATGGCATTAAGTCTACTAGTGCAGATATGGTGCAATTTATTAAAGCGAATTTAGGGTTAGTCTCTCTCGATGATAAAATCAATACGGCCTTGAAAAGTACTAGGAAGGGCTATTATCAAGCGAGTACTTTCACGCAAGGACTAGCATGGGAAATGTATCCTTTACCAACTAACTTGACTGCTCTGTTAGCTGGAAATTCAGTTGAAACCATTACACAACCCCAACCAATCGATATTAATAATTCTCCTCAAGTAGCTTTGCATAATGGCTGGATCAATAAAACAGGTTCAACGAATGGGTTTGGCGCATATATTGTATTTATTCCGGCAAAAAATGCTGGAATTGTTATGTTAGCAAACAAATATTACCCCAACGTAGAACGGGTCAAAGCCGCCTATGCGATTTTAGATTCAGTTGTCAGCAAATAACGAAAAATAAAAAGCCACTCATTAGTTTAGTGAGTGGTGTTTTTTTATTTATTGAATATGATCTTTGGCCAAATGTTTTTCGCTAGGCGTTTGGCGTTACTTGAAAGCCGATCATTTCAGCAATCCTTTTTCGCTTTTGCTAGTTTGTCCCAGTAACCCGCTAGTTCGTAATGTTGATATATGGCTGTTTCAAACTCGGGGGTTATTTGCTGGTTATCATCATACTGTGGTGCATCTTTTATTACTTTGCGGTTGAGATCAACACTGATGGTATTGTCGAGCCAGCATACTTCGCTGATCCACTCTGGTGGTACGAGCACTTTATGTCCACCCCACCAATTACTGGTATCAATGATCAGGTAACGAACCGCCCACGTTGTTTCTTCTACTAATAACCCAGAGACATGACCAATATCACCATCATTAGCGTTAATATGATAGCCAATAATCTCTTTGCAACTTCGTAAATTTGGGTCAGCTTTTTTATTATCTTCACTTTTAACATTATGGTGAGTCAGTTGTGCGCTGCGTGCACCTGCTTCTGTATGTGGGAGGTGTTGGTGATCACGGTACAATAAGTATGGGTAAATACCGCCCCCCCAAAATCCTTCGCCCACCCAATAATAAGGGTAACCATAATAATCGAGTAAGCTGGCCTCATTTTGCCGTGATACGGGTTTATCGTTATCGATAGTTGGGCTGTTTTTAACTTGTTCTTTACTGATCAACACGGGCAGAATTTTTTCTATCCAATTTGGTTTTTGCACCGCAATTGGTGAGATCAAAACTTGACGGCTGGATAGCCAAGAACCTGTTTCAACAACGAAGTAGCGGATCACCCATGCTAAATCATCGAATAAAAAATCTTTTTCTTTACCGATCACACCATCGGTAGCAGCGATAGCGCAATTTTCTAGCATTTTCATGCTACATAACATAATAGTTATCCTTTTTAATGGGGTCGACAATATTAAATGTTGGCGTGTTTTAGAGCTGATATTGAGGTTGCCAACTAGGCGATGATTTGAATGAATCGCTTTAGTTTTAGCTTATTTGCCACAGTTGTCTGTGCGCTGCAGTACATAGTCAAGTTTAGCGAGTTTTAATTACTAAATTTGTGGGAAAGTGCGGTATTGACCCGTATGGAAGACTGCTTTTTATTATTGACACACAGTTGTTTTGAGTTCGATAACGAACAGCACGTTAGCCTCTTAGATAATAAAATGATGGAACACAGTAGAAATAAAAGTCTTACCAAAACATAGAGATAAGTAACCAACGCGCAGGATAGTAAATCAATTTAAACCACTATTTTTAGCGCTAACAGTATTGAAATAGCGGCTTGAGAGATGCACTTTCAATTTTTTATAAAGCAGTCATTTATAAATATAATTCTGAGGTTTTAGGGCCGGTTAACCTCTCTGGATTGAGAGTTGTTTAATTTATGAGCTGCTTAATCACGGCGCTAGGTTTGTAATCTGGTGGGTTAAGTAAAAAATTAAGTAAAGTTTCCGCACTTTATTCTGGTTCTCTACCTACATTAATACTGCCTTATCTAAAAACCAAACATACGGATGTAAAAGTAACTGTGAAAGATAAACAGGCTCTAGCCCTTGAAACTAAAGTTAATGGCCTCATACCTTTTACGAGGTCAAAAATTTTAAATGAACAAAGTAACAGGTGTATTTCGAAAAACTTAGGTTAGAAATCTAATAAGTTTGTATTTAAACCGATTATTTTTATAAGGATAAAGTTATGACACAAGGTGTAATTGAAATGCCAAACTTAGGCATGGGGACATTCCGCTTAGAAGGAAAAACAGCCTATGACTCTGTAAAAATGGCATTAGAGGTTGGCTTTCGCCATATTGATACCGCACAAATTTATGGCAATGAACAGCAAGTTGGCCAAGCGATTAAAGACAGTAATATTCCCAGAGACGAGCTATTTATTACCACCAAAGTGTGGAATAACAAACTCAATAAAAACGATTTTATAGCCAGTGTGAAAGAGTCACTCACAAAGCTGCAACTCGATTCAGTCGATTTACTACTTGTTCATTGGCCTGCGCCATCGAACGATGAGCCAATGAGCGAGTATTTAACTGAGTTATTAACGGCAAAGCAGCTTGGATTAACTAAGCATATTGGGGTATCGAACTTCACTATTGCTAATTTAAAAGCAGCCATGCAAACACTGGACTCACGAGAAATATTTACCAATCAAATAGAAGTGCACCCTTATTTAACTAATACTAAGCTGCGTGCGTTTTGTCAGCAACATGACATTCATGTTACTGCTTATATGCCATTTGTAGTCGGTAAAGTATTAAGCGATGAAACCATAATCGATATTGCTAATAAACACGGTGCAAGCCCTGCGCAAGTGGTGATTGCATGGGAAAATGCTAACGGCATGACAACCATTCCGTCATCAACTAAGCGTAAAAACTTAGAAGATAACTTTAATGATAAAGCGGTAAAACTGGATGAGGAAGACATTGCCCGTATTGATGCTCTCGATTGCGGAGACCGCCAAGCAACCCCTGATTTTGCCCCGCAGTGGGATCAATAAACCACTTTAAGTACGTTTAATTAAAAGTGCAGCACGTCTGCACTTTTAATTCAGCTTGAGTTGCTAATTACCATTTTAAGCGGGTATTTTCTGCTGCTAACGAATTTTACCTATCTAACGAACTTACTTTTTTAGCAGCAGAGCTTCGCCAGGAATATTATTGAAGGCTGCAAATAGCAAGCTCTCTCGATGCTTGAGCCACAGCAACTTTTTCGGCAAGTGTAAGCGCTTCTTCTTTTAATTCGTCAGAATAATGTTTACGTTGTTTGTTATATATCACCTCCGTGAGTTTAGTTTACTCACTTAACGAGGTGTCCAAAACTATTGGGCCAGATCGCTTGGTTTGAGCGGTATTATATTTTAGAACTCGCATGGTGATTAATTGAAAAATACCCGAGGAAGATAAATAAAGCTATAAGATACAAAAACGATGTCTCATTACCGTTATAAAGATTTGCCGAACCTAACATTTAAGTAGTGTTTATTATTTATACACAACAAGGTAAGTTTTCTTATTAGAAACAGCTAAAGGAAAAGAGTAATTTGTCGATAACAAGTTGATAAGTAACGAACAAGGAAAGTGATATGCAAGTTAACCCACACAATAGCAGTTCAGCATCGCAGCTTATATCGAATAGTTCAGCAGCAAAAATAAATGAACCAGTAACTGGTAAAGCGCAATTAAAGAGTGAAATGGAGCGCTTAGCTAAGGACATATATCATAAAGAACAGCCTAAAGAGCCTGAAGCGACTTATTATAAGCCTATAAATAAAGATGCCAATATATTAAGACCTATTGAAGAGGTTATGTATGATATTGGAGTCGCAATGGCTCATTTGTATATGCCAGGCGGTGATGTGCCTAAAACGGTTGAGAGAATGCTTTCACCCTATGATAGTGTCATGGCTGAATTAAGAAGTGAGCAGCCCGCTTTAGCAAATAAAAGTTGGGGGATTTCTATCAATGAGTCGGGTGAGCTTACAGTAACGGGCTCTGTTAATGATGATGAAAGGGCACTCATTGCAGAAAAGCTAAATAGTAATGAAGAGCTAGTCACTGCTGTTAATGACTTTAAGTCTAATTATTTAAAGTATATTAAGATGGAGCCTAGGGGGTGGGGTAATTACCGCGTAAATGAAAGTAATTTTGCTGAAGTTTTTGATTTTAGAGAAATGTTAGAAACCTCAAGAAGCAGTGAAGACTTTAAGGGAACATGGGATTATGAAACCAATTGGCTTAAGTTAAACGATAATGTTTCAGCACAATTGAGAAGTAATGCTTCGAAACGTTAGTTGTATTAGTCTCGGGTAGCAAAGGTGAAAATGTGATTTGTTTGTTAACCGTTAGCTATGCTGTGAAAAGTACATAACTAACGATTTTTCAATGCTATAAAAGTGATTATTTCACTTCTTTACCGGCGGCTTGTTGATCAGCATGATAGCTTGAACGAACAAATGGGCCTGAGGCTGCATGAGTAAAGCCAATTTCATCTGCATAGGCTTTTAAGCCATCAAACTCTGCTGGTGGCACGTAGCGTTTTACTGGTAAGTGATGCTTAGAAGGTTGTAGGTATTGGCCTACAGTTAGCATGTCAACGTTGTGTGCGCGTAAATCACGTAACACTGCTTCAATTTCACTGATCTCTTCACCAAGGCCAACCATTAAGCCTGATTTAGTTTTAACTTCTGGGTGTGCTTCTTTAAAGCGACGCAGTAATTCTAGTGACCATTTGTAATCGGCACCTGGGCGCGCAAGCTTGTATAAACGCGGTGCGGTTTCAAGGTTATGATTGAAAACGTCTGGTGGCGTTGCAATTAAAATCTCGAGTGCACGATCCATACGGCCACGAAAATCTGGCACTAAAATCTCTATGGTGATTTTAGGGTTATGTTTGCGAATTTCACGAATACAGTCAGCAAAATGTTGTGCGCCGCCATCACGTAAATCATCACGATCTACTGAGGTGATCACCACATAGCTCAGCTTCATGTCTTTAATTGTTAATGCGAGTTTTTCCGGCTCTGCGGCATCAGGTGTCAGTGGACGACCATGCGCAACATCACAAAATGGGCAACGACGAGTACAAATTGCCCCTAAAATCATAAAGGTTGCCGTACCGTGGTTAAAACACTCAGATAGGTTAGGGCATGAAGCTTCTTCACACACTGAATGCAAGCCGTGTTTACGCATGGCTTGTTTAATGCCATCGATACGCTCGGTTGATTTAGGTAAGCGAATTTTTAGCCATTCTGGCTTACGCAACATTTCGTTTTTTTCAGTCGGTAATACTTTTACTGGGATCAACGCCATTTTTTCAGCGTCGCGCAGTTTTACCCCTGGTTCCATCTTGACTGGTTTATTCATTCGTTTTCAAACCCTTCAGTATACTTAACCGCAGTTGCATTAAGTTTTTTGATCATGTGTTTTACGAGTCCAGCACCTGCTTGTGTAAGGTTTTCTGGGCCGTTTAAATCGGTTGTTTGCACCATGTTCATACCCGCATACCCACAAGGGTTAATGCGCAGAAATGGGCTCATATCCATGTTTACATTCAGTGCTAGACCATGAAAAGAACAACCGCGACGTACGCGAAGCCCTAATGATGCTATTTTGCTGTCATTAACATACACCCCAGGTGCGTCTGCTTTGGCGTAGGCTGCAATGCCATAATCATTCAGAGTATCGATAATACACTCTTCAAGCCATGTGACCAGTTCTCTTACGCCAATTTTTAAGCGACGTAAGTTAAATAATACGTACATCATTTGCTGACCAGGTCCGTGATAGGTTACTTGACCACCACGATCAACCTTGATCACTTCTATGTCGCCTGGGGCAAGTAGATGTTCATCTTTACCGGCTTGGCCTTGTGTGAATACTGGCTCATGTTCAACGAGCCATATTTCATCTGCATCATGCTCTGTACGTACGTCGGTATAGTCTTGCATTTTTTGCCAAATTGGCATGTAACGCTGTCTACCGAGTTGACGGACGATTAAGGTATTTTCGCTCACAGCTTACTCCGCTTAGCGCTTAAAGCATGTGTCGTACGTCATCAATCGCACTGATCACGTTGTAAATTTCTTCAATATGAGCGCCACTGGTAACGGTGACTACTAGGCTAACTGACTCGTAATTGCCTTTGCTACTTGGTTTTACTTTTGGCGCATAGTCGCCAGGTGCAATCGGTTGTAACTTAGTTAGAATTTGCTCAGTTAAGTTGACGTTTGCCAACCCCATTACGCGAAATGTAAATGGGCAAGGATACTCTAAATATTCATCAAATTTAGTATTTTCTACCGGTGTAGCCACGACGTTGACTCCTCATACTTAATGTGTGCTTAGTATTATTTTACTAAACAATAAACCGCTTTGATAATCTGTTCTCGACTGCCATAACAATGGGATAACTGCACTTTTTGCCGTTATTATTGCTAGCCAGATTATGTGTCGGTTAGATATGGGGCGCATTCTACCATTTTTAAAGCAAAAAAAAACGCCTTGCAGTGCAAGGCGCTTATATTCTTTAACTATGAATACCCAAGCCACCTCAAGATACAGAATTCAGCGTTTCACAGGTGCTTAATATCAAGGCGTTACTTTGCAAGAATGGCAATCCCTTTTAAGAAGTAACAACGATGAGAGTAAGTGCCTGTGAAACGCCCAACGGGTTGGTTTAAAAGCGATTTATACTGCGTTATTGATTTTAACAATAGAACCACTATTATTTGCAATCAATGCCTTGCCTAAATCGCTTTTAATTCCAACTGAAACTCGGATCTTGAGGTTGTTTGGGTATTACATTATTTGTAAACGTAGGTAATCATAAATTTTACTAAAGAAGCTACCTTCTTCAACTTCTTCAAGCGTTACCAGTGGATACTGCGCAATTACTTCGCCTTCCAGCTGTAAAGATAAAGTGCCTACAGTAGAGCCTTTAGCGAGTGGTGCTTCTAACACTTTATCAAGTTTGAAGTCTGCTTTTAAATTTTTACGCTGACCACGTGGAATAGTGATTGGTGTGTCTTCTAAAATACCTAGCGATACGTTTTCTTTATTACCCATCCAAATACGTTGTTCAGCAAAGCTGTCGCCCGCATTGTATGGTGTGATTGTTTCAAAGAAACGAAAACCATAGTTAAGTAGTTTTTTGCTTTCTACTTTACGGGCCCGTTCACTTGAAGTGCCCATTACAACAGCAATTAAACGCATGTCGTCTTTTGTTGCTGAGCTTACTAGGCTGTAACCCGCTTCAGAGGTATGACCGGTTTTAATACCGTCAACATTTAGGCTTTCATCCCATAATAATGAATTACGGTTGTATTGTTTAATACCATTAAAAGTAAATGACTTTTGTGCATAGACTTCATATTCATTTGGCACGTCACGAATTAACGCGGCACTTAAAATGGCCATATCACGTGGTGTTGTGAAGTGCTCATCGGTATCTAGGCCGTGGCTATTAATAAAATGAGTATTGCTCATTCCTAACTTTTCAGCGTGGGCATTCATTAAGTCTGCGAAAGCGCTTTCGCTGCCGGCGATATGTTCAGCCATTGCAACACACGCATCATTACCAGATTGAATGATAATGCCGTGGTTCAAATCATCAACACTAATTTGTTTACCCACTTCGATAAACATTTTTGATGATTCAGGAAAGTTTTTAGCCCACGCTTTTTCGCTAACCGTTACCATATCAGTAGGCGCAATATTACCCGCTTTGATTTCTGTACCAATCACATAGCTGGTCATCATTTTTGTTAAACTAGCAGGCGCTATTTTGGTATCTGGCTCACCTTCGGCGATCACTTTGCCAGTGGTAAAATCAACAAGAAAATAACCTTTTGCATTAACTTGAGGCGGGGCAGGGATGATTTGGGCGGTAGCTGAGAAAATGGCAGCAGAGCATACTAAGCCGCACACACCGTTGAGAATTTTGTATTTAATAGATTTCATCATACTCATTAATGGTTAAAGTTAAAGATTCGCGTTACCCTATTCTATACCCAAACTACCCCGAGATGCGAGCGTAGTTTGGGTATTAGTCTTATTGACTGTAAAGCAAGAACGCGTTTTGAAATTGGTTCAGTTTTAATTTTTCAAGTACTTGCTGAGCTTGTTCAGCGTCTTTAATTGGCCCTAAACGCAGCCGATAAATGGCATCTTTTTCCACAATGTTTGTGGGTAACTGGTACTGCTGACGTAGGGTGTACGCGAGCGCTTCAATATTTTTTAAGGTACTTCCTGCCGCGACTTGGATATAACTCAAACGCACAGTCGAATCCGCCATGGTAATCGCTTCAAGCTTAACCTTGGCTGTACCATGATGATAGTAGCCCAGTTTATATGCAGCTGCGTAAGATAAATCGATTACACGATCATCATGAAATGGGCCACGGTCGTTGACACGTACAATGGCTGACTTGCCATTACTGGTATTGGTTACTTTTACAAAGCTAGGCAAAGGTAATGTTTTATGCGCTGCGGTCATCGCAAACATATCATACACCTCACCATTAGAGGTGTGATAACCATGGAATTTACGGCCATACCAAGAGGCAGTGCCTTCTTCGGTATAACCTGTTTCATCTAGCATTGGGATGTAGTTTTTGCCAAGTACCGTATATGGACGTCCTGCGCTGGCACTTTTGGTAACCGGCACAACAACCGCATCTTGCATTTCTAATTCGGTCGGTACGCGTAGCGGTGCTGCGTCATGGCGCATACTATAACGGCTACTGTGATCAGTTTTACTACCAGAACTACTACACGCGGCTAACAATAGTGTTAAAACAGTGAGCGCGATTAATTTTACTAAGTACTGCATTATTTTAGTAACATCCTTTTATCCGTAGCGATAGACATAATAATGCCAAACCCAGCCATTAGCGTAACCATTGAAGTGCCACCATAACTTATCAGCGGTAGCGGTACACCAACAACAGGCAGTAGCCCTGAAACCATGCCGATATTTACGAACACATAAACAAAAAAAGTGAGGGTAAGAGCGCCGGCTAATAGCTTACCAAAAGCGTCTTGCGCATTTACCGCAATATATAAGCCACGGCCAACAATAAATAAATACATGCACAATAATAAGCAAACGCCAAATAAGCCAAACTCTTCGCTTAATACTGAAAAGATAAAATCGGTATGGCGCTCAGGTAAAAACTCTAACTGCGATTGAGTGCCTTGCAACCAACCTTTACCTTCAATACCACCCGAGCCAATGGCAATTTTTGATTGAATAATATGGTAACCAGAGCCAAGCGGATCACTTTCAGGATTAAATAAGGTTAACACCCGTTGCTTTTGATAGTCATGCATTCCGTAGTGCCAAAAAGGCCACGCTGCAAGTGCAACTAAAGCGCTCAAAAAACCAATTAACCGCCAACTTAATCCAGATAAAAACAATACAAATACACCTGAGCTGGCAATCAATATTGAGGTGCCTAAGTCGGGTTGCTCTTTAATAAGCAGGGTTGGGATCATCACAATAGCAAAACCAACCACTAAATGCAGGGCTCTAGGCGGTAAGTTATTACGGCCAATATACCAAGCGACCATCATCGGCACGGCTATTTTCATTAACTCTGATGGCTGAAAACGGGTAATACCTAAATCAAGCCAACGCTGAGCACCTTTTGAACTTACGCCAAAGATTAAGACGCCTACCAGCATCAATAAACCCACACAGTACAGTGGGAACACTAAGCGCTTTAGTGTGGCCGGTGAAAACTGTGCCAACACAAACATGCCAATAATTGCCCCTGCCATACGCGTGGCATGGCGGATCATCATGGCGCTATCTTGGCCGCTGGCACTGTATACAATGGCTAAACTGGCAACCATTAAGGTTAACAATGCCAGTAATAATGGCAGATCTAAATGTAACTTATCCCAAATAGAGCGCTTATCATCTAGCTGCATTACGGCTCCTCATTGCGTGCGATATTAACGGGATTAGCAGAGAAATAATAATCCATTAATTGACGAGCGATTGGTGCACCTACGGTACTACCACCACCGGTGTTTTCTACAACGATAGACACGACAATTTGTGGATCATCATAAGGAGCAAAACCGACATAAATGGCGTTGTCGCGGTGACGCTCTTTTAGCGATTTCGCATCATAACGCTCACCTTGGGCAATGCTAACTAATTGCGCGGTGCCTGTTTTACCAGCGGGGTCATAATTCACGCCTCGAAATGCTTTATGGGCAGTACCCGTTGCTTTACTTACGGTATTATGCATCGCGTCTAATGCTATTTGCCAATGCTTTGGATCTTTGAGGATCACGGGTGGTTTTTCGTCATTATTAATTTGTACCACTTGATTTTCTTGCTTGGCAACTTGAACTAAGTGCGGAGGG
This sequence comes from Pseudoalteromonas sp. ASV78, assembly GCF_047806705.1. Taxonomy (NCBI): domain Bacteria; kingdom Pseudomonadati; phylum Pseudomonadota; class Gammaproteobacteria; order Alteromonadales; family Pseudoalteromonadaceae; genus Pseudoalteromonas; species Pseudoalteromonas sp. ASV78. Next base: position 443,358 of record NZ_JBLOPA010000001.1, read on the forward strand.
CGGTTGACCCCTTTATTGACTAATATATTCAGTGCATTGGCAATTTGCATCGGTGTGGCAGTCCAGTAACCTTGGCCAATACCAACGGAAATTGTATCACCGCGCCACCATGATTCTTTAAAGCGCGCTTCTTTCCATTCCTTTGAAGGTAAAATGGCGGTAGTTTCTTCGTGAATATCAATGCCAGTTAAATCACCAAAACCAAATTGCGCCATAAAATCACTAATTTTAGTGATACCTAAGCGATAGGCTGCATCATAAAAGTAGGTATCACACGATTCTTCAATGGCTTTGTAAACATCAACATGGCCGTGGCCCCAGCGCTTCCAGTCACGCCATTTGTGATCAACATTGGGGATTTGGAAAAAGCCCGGATCCCATAGTGTGGTATGTTCGGTGACTAACCCTTCTTCTAGTGCCAGAATCGCCATGTGCGGTTTGACTGTTGATGCGGGTGCATAGCGCCCTTGCGTGGTGCGATTGATCAAAGGTCGGTCTGGGTTTAATAAAGCTTTGTAATTTTTGCTGCTAATGCCATGAACAAATAAATTTGGGTCGTAGCTGGGATTTGAATATAACGCTAATACACCACCGTCTTTAGCATCCATTACAACTACTGCACCACGCATATCTTTAAAAGCATGTTGGGCTATTTGTTGCAGCCCGATATCTAAAGTTAGCACTAAATCGTGGCCGGGTTGTGGTGGCGTCATACTTAAGGTGCGAATAACACGGCCACGGTTGTTTACTTCAACCCGTTGTGAGCCAACTTGGCCATGCAGTAACTGCTCATAGTATTTTTCAATACCCAGTTTGCCAATATCATGGGTGGCGCGATAGTTAGTGCCTTGTTCTTGTGATTCGAGTTTTGCGAGTTCTTTTTTATTGAGTTTAGCAACGTAGCCTAAGGCGTGGGTTAGGGTGTCTGCGAACGGGTAATAGCGTGCTAAACGCGCTTCAATGCTAAAACCTGGGAATTTATGCTGATTGACCGAGAAACGCGCCACTTCTAGTTCAGTTAAACGGGCTTTTAATACTTGACTTTTAAAGCGCCGATTGTGCTTGATATCGTCAATAAAGTCGCTTTTTTGCTGCTCTGAAATATCAATGTATTGCGTCAAAGCAGACAGTGATGCATCAAGATCATCAACTTCTTCAGGAATAACCTCTAGGTTATAAACGGGTTTATTTTCAGCGAGCAATACGCCATTACGATCGTAAATAAGGCCGCGATTAGGGGCAATCGGGATCACTTTAATGCGGTTGTCGTTAGAGCGGGTTTGATAATCTTGGTGATCATCAACTTGAATGGTATATAAATTGGACAGTAAAACCGCGACTAAAATAGTAACAAACACAAACCCCACAAAAGCACGACGAGCAAACAGGTTCGCTTCTGCTGAGTGATCTCTTATTGTGGGTCTGTGTTTTCGCATGAGTAATGGTTACTCGCGATGATACGGGTGGTTAGTGTTTAAGCTCCAGCCTCTATATAGACTTTCTGCAACAATAATACGCACCAATGGATGGGGTAAGGTCAAATTTGATAGTGACCATTTTTGCTCTGAGGCAGCAATACACTCTGGTGCTAGACCTTCAGGGCCGCCAATTAGCAAGCTGACATCGCGGCCATCCAGTTGCCACTTTAGCATGTCTTTTGCTAATTGGTGAGTATCAAGCGCTTTGCCTGTTACCTCAAGCGTAACAATACGATTGCCTTTAGGGATAGCGGCTAAGGTTTTTTCACCTTCAATATGCAAAATACGTTTAATATCTGCATTTTTGCCACGTTTGCCTGCGGGAATTTCAATTAACTCCAGCGCCATATCTTTTGGAAAGCGACGCTGATACTCAGCAAAACCCGTTTCTACCCACGCTGGCATCTTGGTGCCAACGGCAATCATCTGTATTTTCACGTATTACATCCAAGCTCTAATAAAATTAGTGAGCAATTAGCTCCATAGTTTTTCGAGGTCGTAATAGCTACGTGCTTGATCTTGCATTACGTGTACGATCACATCGCCTAAATCAACCAGTGCCCATTCACCATCTGTTTGGCCTTCATAACCAAGCGGTTCTTGACCTGCGTGACGAGCTTCTTTTGCTAAATGGTCTGCAATTGATAATACATGACGTTTTGACGTGCCAGAGCATACCACCATAAAGTCGGTGATGTCTGAGCTTGCAGTTACATCAATATTAACCACATCACGTGCTTTCATATCGTCAATTTTGTCTATTGCAAAGGCAAGTAGTTGTTTCGTATCCAAGGTGTTATCTCATTTAAAAGTGAATAGCTGTTATTTTATCACGCAACCAGTATTTATTCATCACTTAGATAAAGTTGCTGTGATTGAATATACTGACTCACGCCAGTAGGAAGAAGTTCATTGTAATTTATACCCTTTTTTATCGCATCACGAATATCGCTAGAGGCAATGGCGAGTTCTTCGCCAGTTAAAAAGTATAATTTGCCGCCAGCATGTGCTGCAAGCTCTGTGCTATCGCTACATTCGGCTGCTTGTTGATAGGCTTTTAATTCACCACGGGCACTGCACTTAAGACCAGGACGCTGAAATACCACAATATGGCATAGCTGGGTAATCGTTTGCCACTCATACCACTTATCTAGGTTATTAAATGAATCCATACCGATTAAAAACAAGATTGGCTGTCGAGGGTATTGCACACGCAGTTCTTGCAAACTTAGCAGTGAATAAGAAGGGCCGCTGCGGTTTAACTCACGCAAATCAAGCTGAAAATAGGGATAAGGTGCGATAGCGGCATTAAGCATCGCAACTCGGTGCTGAGTGCTGACTCCTGGGGCTGCTTTGTGGGCAGGGATTGCACAGGGCATAAAGTATAAGGTTGTTAAATTAAAATGCTCGACACAATGCTTTGCCATATTGATATGGCCTAAATGTACGGGGTCGAAAGTACCACCAAACAATGCAATCATCATAAACGCCTAATAATTAGTTGAGCGGATGCGCAGGCAAAGGGAACATCAATGGTTGGCAAAAGACTAAACAAATATGTGCCAAGGCTTGATAGGGTTTGACTAAATTACCTTGCTTATAACTGGCATCAAATTGCGCCAAAAGCTGAGTGATTTGCTCAAGCGTGGCAATTGATAAACGTTTAAGTGCTTGCTGGATTGGCCCTTGTTGGTTTTTCCAGATGGCTTTTTGTTTAAATAGCGTTGCCAGCTGTTCACCTTGTTGCAAGCCTAATTGCAGGCTGAGTAAGGTATTTGCCTCTTTCGTGATGGTCCATAAGATACTCACAGCTTCAGTGTTATCGCCAGCGAGTTTATTTAATACTTTAATTGCTTGATGACTATTGCCTTGTAGCAGTGCATCACTTAAATCAAAAATATCAAACTTGGCTTGATTAAGTAGGCCTTGCAACACCTGCTGTTGATCGATCAGCGCAGTGCCATGCAATAATGACAGTTTTTCGAGCTCTTGAAAGCAGGCTAATAAGTTACCTTCAGTGGCATCTATTAAAGTGCGTTTCGCATCGTTTGGCATATTTATCTGCAAACGCTTGCATTGCTCGTCTAACCAGCGACTTAAATGGTTGCCAGTGAGTGGGTAGCAGGGCACAAAAATGCCGAGTTTATCCAGAGACTTGAACCAAGCACTGCGTTGAATATCTTGGCTCGCTTTGGCGCCTTTGACGATCAATACGGTATCAGGATTATTTAGATCCAGTAATTGCTTGAATGTTTGACTACCAGCAATCCCAGGCTTTTGGAAATTAAGATCCAGCTCTATTAAAGTACGCGCACTGAATAATGACATACTCTGATATTGCGCTAGCAGTTCTTGCCAATCAAAGCCTGGCATTAAAGTAAATTTAACGACTTCATCAAAGCCTTGCTGTTTAGCCGCTTGACGAATTTGCTGGGCGCATTGCGCAACTTGAAAGGGTTCTTCACCAAACACTAAATAAAAAGGCTGTAAGCCTTTTTTTAATTCATTGGGTAATTGATTCGCATAACAGCGCATTACAGTTGCGACAGCTCTCGAGTGATACGACGACTGGCTTGCATACGAATTTCATTAAGCAATAGCTCTAACTCTTTCGCTTTGGCAAGTGCGTTATCAGGGTCGTCTTGGTAATTACGATACAGCTCAAAATTTTGCTCAATCGCATCTTTACCCGGGCGTTTGAGTAAGTAACGGACACTGTAAGCCAGCTCGTACTCAGCAACTTGGCCATTTTTAAATAATGACAATGTTTGACGCTCTAACCGATCTTTAAATAAATACAGTTGCGCTACGTTTTTCTTAGGCGCGCTGAGTAACTCAACTTTGCTCAACGTCAGTTCTTTTTCAAGCATCGCGAATAACGCTGAGTTCTCATCATCGCCGCTTAATGTCAGGGTGGTTAAATCATCCGGTAGGCTTGATGCTTTTTTAAGATGAAAGCCACAGCTTGATAACAAAAAACAGACTAGCACTAAGGCTAGTCCGTTTTTAATGGCATGAATAGCAGCCATAATTAGTTAGCAACCACGTTAAGTAGTTTACCTGGTACGTAAATAACCTTGCGGATAGTAACGCCATCGGTGAACTTAGTAACATTTGCTTCAGCAAAGGCAAGTAGCTCAACTTGCTCTTTGCTGGCATCGGCTGGCACGGTTAATTTTGCGCGTAGTTTGCCGTTAACTTGTACGATGATTAGTTTTTCATCTTCAACAAGCGCTGACTCATCAACCACAGGCCAAGACGCATCTAGAATATCGCCTTCTTTACCCAGTTCTTGCCATAATTGATGTGACAAATGCGGGGTGATTGGGGCAAGCATAATGAGTAATGCTTCAAGTGCTTCGTTAGCAATCGCTACATCTTGTTTGTCAGCCAGTGGTGCTTTTAACAATTTGTTAGAGATTTCCATGATTGCCGCAATAGCCGTATTAAATGTTTGACGACGTGCAACATCATCAGTCACTTTTGCAATCGCTTTGTGCAGCTCACGACGGAGCACTTTTTGCTCATTGTTCAAGGCTGATTTATCAAGCGCTTGAAAACCAACCATGTCTACATCGACTGCGTATTTCCAAATACGTTTAATGAAACGATGCGCGCCTTCTACCCCTGAGTCAGACCATTCAAGCGTTTGCTCTGGCGGTGCGGTAAACATCATAAATAAACGTACCGTATCAGCGCCGTATTGCGCAATGACTTGTTGTGGGTCGATACCGTTATTTTTCGACTTTGACATTTTGCTCATGCCCGATGAGAATACTGGCTCGCCGTCAACTTTATGCCATGCTTTCGTTACGCGGCCTTTGTCGTCGGTTTCAGTATTTACATCACTAGGGGAGATCCAAATATCGCCGCCTTTTTCATCTTTACGATAGAAGGTTTCAGCAAGCACCATGCCTTGACATAGTAAGCGATCAAATGGCTCATCTGAGTTTACTAAGCCAAAGTCACGTAATAATTTATGGAAAAAACGCGAATACAATAAGTGTAAAATTGCGTGCTCAATACCACCTATGTACTGGTTTACTGGTAACCAGTAGTTTGCTGCTGCTGGATCTAGCATGCCTTCGTCATGGCGCGGGCTACAGTAACGCGCGTAATACCAAGATGACTCCATAAAGGTGTCAAAGGTGTCTGTTTCATGAAACGCAGGAGCACCGTTTACAGTGGTTTTAGCCCACTGTGGGTCGGCTTTAATTGGTGAGGTTACACCGTTCATTACTACGTCTTCTGGTAAGCGCACTGGTAGCATATCTTCAGTCGCTGCAAGTTCGTTACCGTTTTCGTCGCTTAACATTGGGATTGGTGAACCCCAATAACGTTGGCGGCTTACACCCCAGTCACGTAGGCGGAAGTTTACTTTACGCTCACCCACGCCAAGTGCTTCAAGCTTATCTGCAACTGCGTTAAAGGCAGCGTCGAAGTCAAGGCCATCAAACTCACCAGAATTAACTAATACGCCTTTTTCGGTAAACGCTTGCTCTTTTAAGTTAACTTCAAGTTCTGAGCCTGCAGCTGGTGCAATCACTTGTTTGATATCTAAACCGTAAGCGGTGGCAAATTCATAGTCACGTTGGTCATGAGCAGGCACTGCCATAACCGCGCCTGAGCCATAATGCATCAATACAAAGTTAGCAACCCAAATTGGTACTTGCTCACCGGTGAGTGGGTGAGTTGCAAAAAAGCCCGTTGCGATGCCTTTTTTCTCCATCGTTGCCATGTCTGCTTCGGCCACTTTGGTGTTTTTACATTCTTCAACAAAGCGTGCCACAGCGTCGCTATTTTTAGCGGCTTCTTGTGCAATTGGATGCGCGCCTGCAACAGCAAGGTAGGTCACACCCATGAAGGTATCAGGACGAGTGGTATAAACGCTGAATGTTTCGTTGTTATCGGTGCGTTTAAACTCGATATCTAGCCCTTCAGAGCGGCCAATCCAGTTGCGCTGCATGGTTTTAACTTGCTCTGGCCAATCTTCTAACTTGTCTAAATCGTCTAGTAGTTCTTGCGCGTAGTCAGTAATTTTAATAAACCACTGTGGAATTTCTTTTTGCTCAACTACTGCACCAGAGCGCCAACCGCGACCATCAATAACTTGCTCGTTAGCCAGTACTGTTTGGTCTACTGGATCCCAGTTTACCGTTGACATTTTTTTGTACACTAGGCCTTTTTCATAAAGCTTAGTGAAAAACCATTGCTCCCATTTGTAATATTCTGGGTGACAGGTGGCGATTTCACGATCCCAGTCATAACCAAAACCTAATTGCTTAAGTTGGGTACGCATGTAATCGATGTTCTCGTAGGTCCATTTTGCTGGCGCAGTTTTATTTTTAATTGCCGCATTTTCAGCCGGTAGACCAAACGCATCCCAACCCATAGGTTGCATTACGTTTTTGCCTTGCAAGCGTTGGAAACGAGAAACAACATCACCAATCGTGTAGTTACGCACATGACCCATGTGGAGTCGGCCGCTTGGGTAAGGGAACATAGAAAGGCAATAATACTTTTCTTTACTCTCATCTTCAGTGGCTTTAAATACTTGGTTTTCTTCCCAGTAGGCTTGGACTTTTGACTCTATGTCTTGTGGGTTATATTGCTCTTGCATCTACGATTCCAGACTTCTTGCAAACTAATAAAAAATTGCCGTTAGGATACCCCAAAAAAAGCACTAATCACAGCGTCAAATCAGTGGATTTTATATGAAATTAGTTTTCAGAGCAGGTTAACCTATACTTGTGTAAGGTATAGGTTCGCTAAACACAGTTCTGAAGGAGTAAACAATGGCTGATTATAAGACGTGGTTAACAGATTTGAGCGCATGGTTAAAAGATGTCAAAGATCATGAGTTAAAAGATGCAATGGATAAGTTTATTGAATCTGAACAAGCGCTAAAAGATTTAGGGCAAGAAAAACTAACTTTATACCGCGAATATTTAAAGCGCGATATTGATCATATTCAAGAGCACGATCAACACTATGGTTCCCTTGCATGGCAAGAGCTTAAAGAGTCTTTATGGTTTGAACTTTCACATATCGAAGACAAAACTCAGCTGGAGTGGCACGCATTAGATCAAGATTTTAAGCACAATGGGGTATATCACCAAGGCGAATGGATAGCCATGGGCACATTAGTATGTAAGAATTGTCAGTATAGTTATGATATTTACCACGCTACGCAAATTACAGCGTGTTCGCAATGTGATGGTATCTACTTTAGCCGCAAGGCACTACAACCTTAAATAGTTAGTGATCAGTGCCTTTTACTGCACTGATGCCACCTTAAAAAATCAACGAATATGTTGGTATAAAAAGAAGTTAGAATGACGAAGAAACTGCTGCCTTTATCTGTGTCGGCCCTTGCGCCGACAATTTCACTTAATCATGTACAAACGTGCATGAATAATCCATACCCTGAAACCTTGACTTTCATTGGTCAACAACGGGCGCAAAGTGCGCTTGATTTCTCGTTAGGAATGGAATTACCTGGTTACAATGTGTATGTAATGGGGGAGGCTGCGCATGGCCGATTTACCTTAGTAAAAGACAAACTTGAAGCGCACAGCAAAGGCCGACCAACGCCAAACGAATGGTTATACGTTAATAATTATGATGATCACCGTGAGCCTATCGCGTTGTTTATGCAAGCTGGGCAAAGTAAACAATTGGCAGATGATATTGATTCATTTATTGACGAAGTGCTGGATACCTTTCCGGCAGCGTTTGATAACCCAGCCTATCAACGGAAAAAGAAAAAAATCGATCGTGAATTTAACGACGCCTACGATAGTGCAATTACCGAAGTTGAAATAGCCGCACTTGAACAAAGCGTTGCCCTAATTGAAGAAAAAAGCGTGGTTGGGTTTGCCCCGCTGATTGATGGCAAACAACTCAGCGATGCTGAATTTGCTGAGCTTGATGATGAGTTACGCGAACAATTTTATGAAGTCATTGAAAAACTCGAAGATGCACTCATTGAGGCACTGATTGAGTTGCCACGTTGGAAACGTGAATCATCTGAAAAGCTCCGTAATTTAAAAAAATCCACCGCAGAGCTGGCCACTAAACCATTACTAAAAGATCTTGAACATAAATATGCTGCGCATATCGGCGTATTACGCTATTTAAAAGACATCCGCGTGGAAATTATTGATGCGGTACTTGAGTGGCTCGATGACGAAGATGTAAGCGACGAAAACAAAGAAGATTTTGACCGTAAAGGCATGCTTACCGACTTTTTTGCACCTAATATTTTGGTTGAATTTAAAGAAGGTGACGCCGCACCTGTGGTGTATGAGCCAAATCCGACCTTTGGTAATATTTTTGGCAAAATTGAATATGCGACATCGCAAGGCTCGTTGATCACCAGTTACCGCTCGATTCAGCCCGGGGCACTGCACCGCGCTAACGGCGGTTACTTGATCATGGATGCCGAAAAAGTGATGGCTAATCCACAAGTGTGGGATGGTCTCAAGCTATCACTGAAAACTCATCAAATTAAAAATGATTTACCGTATCAAGACAGCGCCGTTGGCAGCAGTTTTACCTTGCGCCCGCAGTTAATTCCGCTTGATGTAAAAATTATTTTACTCGGCTCCCGTGAGTTGTATTACACCATTGGCGAGTACGACGAAGAATTTGCTGAGCTGTTTAGAGTGCTCGCCGATTTTGATTATTACTTGCCAAGCAGTGATAAATTACAGTATCAATTTATCACCAAAGTGATTGAGTACTGTGAGCAGACGCTAAAGTGTAGTTTAACTGAATCAGCGATGGCACGATTACTGAAATTTAGTTACCGCCAAGCAGAGCACCATAATAAATTATCAGCCCGCTTTGCCGATGTCTTAGAGCTGGTGGCAGAAGCCAGCTTTTATACCAAGCAAGATAACTTAACTTTAATTGATGCCCATCATATTGATGAAGCGATTGAAGGCAAGCAATATCGCACTGGGCAAATTAGCGAAAACATGCTCAGCGATATCAAAGAAGGGCACACTTTAATCGCCACCGAAGGTCATGCGGTAGGTAAAGTAAATGGTTTAACGGTACTGCACATTGGCGATACTTCTTTTGGTACGCCGGCACGCATTACGGCAACGGTTTACGCTGGGGCGGATGGGGTTATTGACGTTGAGCGTGAAGCTGAGCTGGGGAAAGCTATTCACTCCAAAGGTGTCATGCTACTGACCGGTTATTTAGGTAATAAATATGCGCAGCAATTTAGTTTAACCCTCAGTGCTAATATCGCCATTGAACAAAGTTATGGCTACATTGATGGCGACAGTGCGTCATTAGCTGAGTTGTGCGCACTGATCTCTGCTATTACAAGCTTGCCTATCAGCCAGTCAATTGCATTGACCGGCTCAATTAACCAACATGGTGACGTACAAGCCATTGGCGGTGTGAACGAGAAAATTGAAGGCTTTTTTAAGCTTTGCAAAATGCGTGGTCTAACGTCTGCGCAAGGAGTGATAATTCCTAAATCGAATCAAGTAAACTTAGTACTTGATGATGAAATTCTTAATGCGGTAGAGCTGGGTAAATTCCATATCTATGCAGTTGAAACCGTTGACCAAGCGCTTAATTTACTGATGGATATTGCAGCAGGCGAGCTGAGCGACGGGCAATATCCTGAAAACTCAGTTAACGGCATTGCCTTAGCCCGTTTAAGTGAAATTGCTGATATCGTTAATGGCGATAACGACGAAAAAGAACACGAGAAAGAGTAACTATGATTAATATTATTTTGGCGGTGATCATCGCCATTTTATGCTTTTTTATTTTTCAAAATAGCAAAAAAGTAAAGCAACAAGCACTCGCTAACGCGCAAATAGAAGCCGACTTTTTAGTGGCAAATAGCAAGGTTGAAGGGGTTATTGAGACCGCCTCAGGTCTGCAATATAAAGTTGTTAGTAGCAGTGGTAGTGAGACAAAACCAAGCCCAACTAGCATGGTGAATGTACATTATCACGGTACTTTGCTAGATGGCAGTGTATTTGACAGTTCAGTTGAGCGTAATAGCCCAATCAGTTTTGGTTTAAATCAGGTAATAAAAGGCTGGACTGAAGGCTTGCAACTGATGAGTGAAGGGGATAAATACACCTTTTATATCCCTCACCAATTAGCTTACGGTGAAAAACGTGTTGGCAGTATTCCTCCAGCCTCTTTACTTATATTTGAAGTTGAATTGCTTAAAGTAGAGTCTTAGCAAAAAAATGGCGAAATAAATACATTCGCCATTTTAAACACCGTTTACATGGCTTCTAGCTTGATACCGCGTGTTTCTTTTATATATTTAACAATAAAAAATACGCTAATAAAGGCCGATAGAGCATAAAATCCATAGGCACCCGCTAATCCAATACTACCGAGCATAATCGGGAAGGTCATAGTAATGGTAAAGTTGGCAAGCCATTGTGCACTTGCTGCAACCGCTAAAGCAGCCCCTCGGATACGGTTATTGAACATTTCGCCTAATAGTACCCACACAACAGGTCCCCAACTTAAGCCAAAAAATACCACAAAGAGATTCGCCATGATAAGTGCGAATGTGCCCATAGTTTCAGTTAATGCAAGTTTACCCGCCTCATCAAGGCCTGCACTACCAAAGGTATAAGTTAATGCGCTTAAGCTAATAAACATCCCAATGCTGCCGACCAGTAATAATGGTTTCCTGCCGACTTTATCGATAAGCGCAATTGCTATAAATGTAGATAAAATATTGGTAGTACCCGCTAATACATTGATAAATAAAGATTGTGATTCATCAAAACCCGCTGCTTGCCACAGCTCAGAGCCGTAATAAAAAACCACATTAATGCCCACAAATTGCTGAAAAACAGACAAGGCGATACCGACCCACACGATTGGGTGTATTTTCTTTTTACCATCAATAAATAAGTCACGAATACTCGGTTTTTTATCGCCATGCAGTGACTGTTTAACATCGTTTATTTGTGATTGAGCATCCTCATTGGATATTTTTCTAAATACAGCTTTGGCTTTTTCTAATTGGCCTTGAGCCACTAAATAACGCGGCGACTCAGGTATAAATAATACCCCCAACAGGAATAATCCCGCCGGTACTAGTTCAGCCCAAAACATCCAGCGCCAAGCCGCCAACTCAAGAATGAAAATACCTTCCGCGCCGTTGGCCGCCGAAGCGATCAGGTAATTACTTAAAAAAGCAGCAAATAAGCCAAGTACAATCGCTAATTGTTGCAGCGTTGCTAACCGGCCACGCAAAGCCGCAGGTGCGACTTCAGCGATGTAAGCGGGCGCTAACACCGATGCTGCGCCGATACCTAGGCCACCAAATAGACGATAAAAAATAAACTCAGCGGAACTGTCTGCAATGCCTGAGCCAAACGCGCTAATGGCAAATATTACAGCGGTGAAAATCATGATTGAACGGCGACCAAATTTATCAGCAAGTGGCCCCGCAATAAGCGCACCAAGCGCACAACCTAGTAATACTGATGCAACATTAAATCCTGTGGCAACGCTGCTTGAGTTAAAGGTTTTCCCCAGCGCCGACACTGTTCCGTTGATAACCCCGGAGTCAAAGCCAAATAAAAAGCCACCAATTGCTGCAACGCCAGAGATGAATATAACGTAAAGTAGTGAATGGCTGCTGGTTGCTAAAGTGTGATTCGGGCTAGTAATATTGCCCGACGATAAAGGTGTTGTCATGGTGATATACCTGATTATTGTTGTTGCGAATTATATAGTCGTGTGAGGCGAAGCGTATTTTAAAATGATTTTATCAGAGCTGACCCTTTCATAACTAATATTAAAGTTATTATTAAGCACTTCGAGCAAACCTTTAACGTCGCCAGTTTTGAACATCCCTGCAACGTGTACTTGCTGTAAACGCTGATCATCAGCAAGCTCAAAGTTTATATTGGTATAGCGGCTAATTTCGGTCATTGCGTCGCTAAGAGATTCTCCTCTGAAAATGATACTCCCTTGACGCCACGATAAGTTTGCTGCTAAATCAATCGCGTCAATTTTTTCAACCTTTTTGGTGATTTTACCTTTAAAGTCTAAATTGAGTTTCTCACCTTTTGCTACCGGCGTGGAATGCAGTGATGCATCTTTTGCGACTCTTGAAGTACCATGATTTGAGAGGTTAGGTACAGCGGTGGTATACTGCTGAGCAACTAATACTTTTCCATCGGTGACAATAAGTTCTATTTGTTCGTTGTTTACTTCTACATTAAACGCAGTGCCAACGGCTTGGATAATTTTATTGCCAGTTACGACACTCAAAGGCCGTGAAGTATCATGCGCGACATCGATATGGATCTCACCACGAATAAGGTTGATGACTCGGGCCGATGGAGTGTATTTAATATGGACAAAACTATTTGTATTGAGTGTGATTTTACTTTGATCAGGCAAAATAATATCTTTGCTTTCTCCCACCGCGGTTTGAAAGTTTAATTGTTTTGCTACTACCGCAGATTTATTTACTTGGTTAAACAGCGAAAAATTAAATGTTTCTTGAAAAAAGCTAAGCGCAACAGCCAATAAAATGGATGCTGCTATTGCGCCTAACCAGACAGGGAGCTTTTTTTGTTGTCTCGATGCTTGTGGAAATAAGTCAGATAACCGACTCAATTCACTCATTTTATCCCACAATTGTGCAACTTCTAGCAGCACCTCAACATTTTTGTAAGACTCTGCAAGCCAAGCTTGAAGTGCTTTTTTTTCAGCGCCGCTAAGGTTTCGATCAAGTTTTGCTAGCCACTCACTCGCTTGGTCTAAGCGTTCATCTTCGATTTGATTACTATCATGGGAAGATTGATGGATCGGATGAACGTTACTCATATTTACCTCCTGCACTGAGGTTTGCTGAAGGGGCTGGCTCATTATAGGTGCTTTTATTTGATTGACGCATAAACAGCGTACATTTTTTCATGCCTGTTGCAATATGCTTTTCCACGGTACTTTCACTAAGCTCCAATTGTGCTGCTATTTCACGCTGTGAATAGCCATACACTTTTTTTAATACAAATACTTTTCGACACTGTATCGGCAGTAATCTGACTGCTTCACAAAAATTCGAAAATTCATTATCGGTCAGTGTGCTCTCATACATCTCATCTTTGTGGTGTTCACACAGCAGTTGCTCTAGCGCTTCCATATTTTCAATACCATCGACCAAACGTATATTGGCCTGTTTTTGATAATCTAATGCTAAGTTGCGCGCAGTTTTATAGATAAATGATTTGGGTGAATTAATATTATCGCTATTTTCAATTTTGCATATACGCACATACGTTTCTTGCACAATATCTTCAATTTCATGAGGTGGCACAATTCTAGCCACAATGCGTGAAATGCTTTTTATTGAGACTAAATAGGCCTTATGAAGTAGTGTGTGTGTCGTCATTAACGTTTTCTCATGAGGTTTAGCTCTGCTGTTTTTTATTTTTATGCCAATACTTAGTAAGACGATTGAGATAAAAAAATCCCCTAGGCAAAACTCATTTAACCAGCACTTTTTTAATATAACGTTATGCATAGTCTTTTATCGGCCTATGCTCGCTTTGCTTAAAGCTTGTAATTACAGTGTTAATTGTACTACAGTTTTTAGCAATCAAGAGTTCTGGTCTAGGCTTGCAGTGATTTTGCACCGTGTGTTACCTGTTAGATTGTTACAAAATAGCGGACAAATTATCTCAATTTACATCGCTAAGCACTTGGTCATTACACGGAATAATTACTTGTTCTAATTGACGATCTGCAGCAATTTTAGAAATGGCTTTAGCGGATAAAAATAGCAATTACTTTGCAAGCGTAAAATTATTCAAAATTGAATAATTCGCCGCTGTATTTTAGTAACAATAAAAACAAAAAGGCTTAGCAATTTTCAGTATGACTAGTCAAAAATATATATTATTTGTAAATAATCGAAAATATTTATGGGGGAAAATAAAAAGTCACTCGTCTTTGTTTTGTGTATGGCGAAAAACTATACACATGAAATATCAAACATCTCAGCTGCATTCTTATGTACTGGTTTTGGTTTTTACTTTGTTTAATACCGAGGCTCAAGCAAGTACTAAAAATGACAAGATTATGTTTGATATTCCAAGACAAAGGGCTGATCTTTCGCTGATTAACTTTGCCGAGCAAGCTGATATTACCTTATTGTTTCCGTTGGATAAAATTCAAAAGTTACAGACGAATAATATTACTGGTGAGTATTCAATAATAACTGCATTAAATAGTTTACTCGCAGGCACAGGCTTACTATCACAGGTCAGCGAAGATGGGCAAATATCTATTTCGATAGACTCAAGCTTCGAGAGAAATGACAACATGACTAATTATAAAAAAAACGGGGTGGCGAGTGCCGTACTCGCAGTGCTTAGTAGCGTTGCACTGCCTACAGTAGCCGATACCGCAGAGCAAGGACCTGAAATAATTGAAGTAAGAGGGATAAGAGGATCACTTGGACGCGCAATGGATGCCAAACGCGAAGCGGGTGGAGTCGTCGATTCTATTTCAGCAGAAGATATTGGTAAATTCCCCGATACTAACTTGGCGGAATCATTGCAACGTATCACCGGTGTTTCGATTGACCGTTCCGGTGGCGAAGGGCAATTAATTACGGTACGGGGATTCGGCCCGCAATTTAATACCGTGCTGGTAAATGGCCGCCAAATGGCATCTGAAAACCAAAGCCGAGCATTTAGTTTTGATACTATCGCGTCGGAGCTGGTTAAGAGTTTAGATGTATTTAAAACATCAACCGCAACAAAGCAGTCAGGCGGTATAGGCTCAACAATCAATGTAAATACCGCTCGTCCATTTGCTATTAATGGCTTTAAAGTAGCCGGTAGCATAAAAGGTATTTATGACGACAATAGTGAAGAAACAACGCCAGAAATATCAGGATTAATTAGTAACACATTTAATGACGACACCTTAGGCTTGTTATTCGCTTTGTCACGTCAAGAACGTAAAACCCGCTTAAATCAAGCACAAGTAGATGGTTGGTTAGAAAATGTTGGCGTGCCTAAGCCGCAAACACAAAGCGGACAAGCCTATACCGGCAATATATTTTCTCCCCGTAATTACGATCATAAAGTAACCACCGAGACGCGTACTCGCACCAATGCTAATTTAGTTATTCAATATGCCCCGTCAGATGACTTAGTGATCACTGCAGACGCACTTTATTCTGATTTTGATGTAGAAGCTGATACCACGTCCTATGGACACTGGTTTACTGCACCCAATTTAGCAGGGTTTGGTGATGCTGGTGGACCAACTGTTGACGAAAATGGCACTGTGATTGATCTTTATCAAGAAGTCGGGTTGGCAACGGATATGCACGCCAAAAAATTCGACCGCTTAACAAACTCCAGTGCGCTTGGAGTTAATTTACAATGGCACGTAAACGATAATTTAAAAATGAATTTTGATTTAAGTCATTCAAAGGCTGAGCGGGAAGCAAATAATGGCCGCGGTGATCAGTTATCTTTGATTGGTTATGCAAACCGTGTGCGCTTTCAAGTTGATGAAGGTATTTTACCTTATGCCAGTGAGTTTGCCTCTGCAGATGGCAGTATTTACAGTGGTCAACAGGAGCTAGATGGCAGCGCATATAATCCGGCAGTTAGCCCTGATGGGGTCTCAAATCATTTAGATCCGGCAAATAGCCGAGCTCATGTTATGTTGCGTCGTGGCTGGGCGGTCGAAGATACCGTTGATCAATTTCGTTGGGATAGTACCTGGTACAACGATGGTTATACGGGTCTTGTAGCCGTAAAATTTGGTGCAATGTATTCATCCGAAACTAAAAGTCTTGAACGTTGGGATAATGAAGGGGTGGGTATCCATTGTACTTTCTGTGGTTATCCAGATATGCCTAGTATGGACGGATTTGCACAGTTTGTATTTGATGCTGGCGATGACTTTTTAGATAACGTCAGTGGCAGTGGTCGTATGCCGACATCTTGGCTTGCCCATGATGGTGAAGCAAACTTTGCTTATTTAGAGCAATATGCCGCAGCAAATGGGCAGCCAATTAGCTTTGATGCAGTAAAGCGTAATAAGTCATTTGAAATAACCGAAGACACAATTGCTTTGTATAGCGAATTTGATTTTGAATCAGAGCTTGCGGGTATGCCTTTGTTTGCCTCAGCTGGGTTTAGGTATGAAACGACTGATGTTGAAGTAAACGGCAGCGATGAACCAGTTAACTCATTGTCAATTTTAGATAAAACAGAAATGTTAGCTAATTATGGCAGTGTTCAATCTATTTCAGCTAATGCTGACTATGAAGCGATTTTACCTAATTTTAGTCTTAAGCTCGAAATCAATGATGACTTAATTGCCCGTGCTGCGGTATCACAAACAATCACTCGGCCGACGCTCGATAGTATGTCACCGGTCACAGTGATAGAAACAACGCGGCAAGGCGGCAATTTAACATCCAGCTCTGGTAATCCAGCGTTAGCGCCTTTTACTTCTGATAACTTAGATTTATCTCTGGAATGGTACTACGGTAATGCGAGTTATGTATCGGCAGGTTATTTTAGAAAAAATGTTGCTAATTTCATTATCAATACCACTGAAGACTTAACCTTTGCACTGCCTGGTGGCGGTCTACTTACTGATCCTTCCACAGGCAATGATGTTGATAGCCCAGACTCAGCAGACACCACCGCGGTGTTTACCAATACCATACCAAATAACAGTGAATCAGCCATTGTTGATGGCTGGGAAGTCGCTCTACAGCATACCTTCGACAGTGGCTTTGGTTTTATGGTTAATGCCACTATTGTAGATAGTAACAAAGAGTTAGACGCAGCAGATATTACTCAAGTGTTTGCTCTTACAGGCTTAAGTGATTCATACAATGTGGTCGGTTTTTATGAAAATGATGCCTTTCAAGCTCGCTTAGCTTACAACTGGCGAGACAGCTTTGTGCAATCGTTAAGTCAACTTAATGGTGATGGTGTAACTATTGTCGAAGATTATGCACAGCTTGATGCGAACATTAGTTATGATCTAACCGAACAGGTCACAGTTTTCATTGAAGGTATTAATCTAACCCAAGAGTATGTTCACAAACGAGGTCGTTTTGCTAATCACATGCTACAAATTGAAGACAGCGGTCGCCGTTTCATGTTCGGTATTCGTGGTAACTTCTAAGCATTAATCTGCTAAATAAAGTGACTTTTATGTATTGATTAAAAGTCACTTTTAATTGCAATCCACGCGAGTATTAAAATGAAACAACAAAAAAACAGCATAAACACAGTGGTTGTAGTGGGTGGCGGTATTGCCGGTTGGTTAACGGCTGGGCGGTTGGCGGCAGAGCATAAGAGTAATACAGACGTTGGCGTCAAGGTCACCTTAGTCGAATCGCCAAATGTACCAATTATTGGCGTTGGTGAAGGTACTTGGCCAACAATGCGCAGCACTTTAATCGCTTTGGGGATCAGTGAAACCGACTTTATCCGTGAGTGTGACGCTAGTTTTAAACAAGGTGCTAAGTTTGCACAATGGGTGAATGGTGGCGAAGATGATTATTATTATCATCCATTGGTTTTACCGCAAGGATTCACTAAAGCAGATATGGCAGGATATTGGTTAAACGATAGCGAGCAATCATCATCGTTTTCTAATGCGGTCTGTTTTCAAGAAGCACTTTGTGAGCAAGGTCTTGCACCAAAAACGATTAGAACGCCTGAATATGGCGCTGTCGCCAATTACGCTTATCATCTAGATTCAGCTAAATTTGCGGTGTTTTTACAAAAACACTGTATCGAAAAGTTAGGGGTAGCGCATATTTTAGCCGATGTTATTCAAGTTAACAGCATCGAAAATGGTGATATAGGTAGTTTAACAACAAAGCAGGCCGGAAATATAAGTGGCGATTTATTTGTTGATTGCAGTGGTTTTTCATCGTTGCTACTTGGAGGTCATTATCAGGTGCCGTTTAAATCCTATCGTGATGTTTTATTCATAGATACGGCTTTAGCAGTACAGGTACCCTATGAAAATGACAGTAGTCCGATCGCTTCACATACAATTTCGACGGCGCAAGAAGCAGGTTGGATCTGGGACATAGGTTTACAACATCGCCGTGGTGTTGGTTATGTGTATTCCAGTAAATACAGTACTGAATCGCAAGCAAGGGCAAGGCTTGCCGAGTATATAGGCGATAAGATTGATTCACTAACAATCAGAAAAATTCCGATAGAAAGTGGCCATCGCAGTCACTTTTGGCAAAATAATTGTGTTGCTGTTGGATTGTCTGCTGGCTTTTTAGAGCCACTTGAAGCGTCCGCACTTGTGTTAGTTGAGATGTCAGCGCAAATGATTAGCGAGCAATTGCCAGCGACTCGCGAGGTGATGGACATTACAGCGAAACGCTTTAACGATACATTTCTCTACCGCTGGGGGAAAATAATCGACTTTTTAAAGCTGCACTATATTTTGAGTAAGCGCACCGATAATGCGTTTTGGATAGATAATCGCGATCCTCAAACGATCCCACACAGCTTGCAAGATTTAATGCAACTTTGGCAATATCGCGCGCCTGCTGATTATGATTTTGCCAGTAATAATGAAGTGTTTCCTGCTGCAAGCTATCAGTATGTCTTGTATGGAATGGGCTTTAAAAGTGATTACAGCAACTCGCCTTACTTATTAAATGATAAAACATTTGCACAGAGCCAATTTGCTAAAAATAAACATATGATCCAGCAGGCTGTTACAACATTACCTAGTAACAGAGAGTTACTTGATAAAATTAAGCTGCATGGGTTTAGTGCAATTTAATTGTGCTGTGAAATATACAGAATAAAGAGAACAATATGACTAATTTAGTTGCAATTAATTACAGTGCTCACAAACATTTAAAAATTGATACCGTGAAAACTCAAGAACACAGTGCCGCACAACATATGCTTCCCGTGGTGGTTGCTGAATTTAGCCAAGTATCTGTGCAACATCCGATCGTACTGGCTAAAAGTGGTGAAACAGGCGAATTTACCTTAACGGCATTATTAGGTTTTGAGCAACATGAAAATTTATTTTCGAAAGACGGTCAATGGCAAGGAGTATACATACCATTACAGCTTCAAAGACAGCCATTTTTTGTCGGTGATATAGACACTGAAGTAGCGGGAGATTATGCGGTTTGTATAAACTTAGACAGCCCATCAATAGTGCGTGACTCAGCGCAAAATAACGCTAGTGACATCCAGTTATTATTTACTGACAGCGGGGATGAGAGTGATTATTTTGTTAAAATGAAACAATGTTTAGGGTATTTATTGCAAGGCGAAATAGACAATAAAGCCCTGATCGACACATTATTAGCGCTTAATTTAGTGCAGCCTCTTTCCCTTGACGTTACCTTTAGCAATAAGCAAAGTTCACGTCTAAACGGTCTATATACGGTAAGTGAAGAGAAAGTAGCAGCACTCGATGCTGAACAAATAGGGCGTTTGCATAAAGCACAACAGCTTAAACCAATCTACACGATGATCAATTCATTGGGTCAACTGTATCCACTTATTGAACGTAAAAACCAGCAGTTAGCTAGTGTACATGACTAGTGCTACTTTTTTAAATCCGGCAATGAAAGTTACACGCTTAGTTGTTGGGAATGAGCGTATACCTGTTTTAGTGATTGATGATTTAAGTTTAAATTATAATGAACTCATCGCCTGTGCTTGCGAAAACGTTGAGCATAACTCGGCCTTTACTGCATGCACTGGGGATTTATATCCAGGGGTTCGCAAACCATCACCGGCTAACTATAGTGAGCAACTTAAAGAGTTATTTCCTATCCTACAGTCGTCGTTCAATTTTATCGATAGCCATGACATGAAGGTGATTTTTTCTGCTTTTTCAATTGCCACAACACCGGTTACAAAATTAAGGCCGATTCAAATGCTGCCTCACTTTGATACGCCTAGCGTTAACCAGCTTGCTGCTGTGCACTTTTTATGTGCCAAAGCATATGGTGGAACGTCCTTGTATCGGCATAAAGCATCGGGCTTTGAACGTATAACGCAGCAGCGACTCGCACCGTATCGTGCAATGATCAAACAGCAAGCCATTGCTCAAAGGCTCCATGAGCGTCCACGTTATATTACCAGCGATACAACACTGTTTGAGCAAATAGCCTCACTAGAGGCGAAACCGAATAGGCTTATTGTATATCCAAGTAATGCCTTGCATTCTGGTAATATTAACCCTGATTTAGGGCTATCTAGTAACCCATCAACTGGCCGTTTAACCATTAGTAGCTTCCTAGCCTTTGGGTAATAACAAAGGGTAATGTTTTTGCAAAAGAAAGCTAAAGTCTTATTATTTTGTGCCGATATTATTACCAGGATAATTTTAAGGATGAAATATGAAGATCTTACCTGTTATTACTGTTCCTGAAGCTCATGGGTTGCAAAGTAAATACGAAAAACGACTTGAAGAACAAGCAGCGCAAACAGAGCAGCCTGAATATATTTTGTCTGAGTTTTTAGATGCTAAAGCGCAAGAGTACAGCGAAGAGGATGTGAATTTTGCTGAACAGTATAACAATTTACAAAAAGTGTATGAAGATTTAGCGCAAAAAATCACCGTGCTACAAGAACAAATTAATAAATTAAAACAAGATCCAATTCAGCGAAATCTCAAGCTTGAAAGCCACACTAGCAATTTTATACAGCTGGAAAAAAACACCGAAGCGCAAAATTTAAAAATAGAGCCGGAGCATACAGGTGCGAAAAAATACCGAGATTCTCAACAGCAAGAGCAAATTGATATATTAGTTCAGCAACTTAACGAGCTAAAGTCCAACCACGCAGAAATAAAGAAACAGATGATAGAAATGGTTATTACAGAGCTTAAAAAGCGAGATAACGAAGAATATGATTTCAAAAAATAATTTTAATACTATCAATACAACAACTTAATTTACGCTATTTATGCTCAAAGTTTATCTGCGCTAATTCAAGTTGAAAATTACCTTGCTGTTTTTTGGCGATCATAAGGCCCAATTGTTGTACATCTTTAAACGTTAACTCTGGTTGCTGCTCTAAGGTTTTACCACGGTAAGTGAGACTAAAGTCAGTTGGTGAGAATGTAACGACTTGCCATTGATCTTTTAATGTTGCAAACGAAGCAGTAAACGCTGGCCCATCTAGATACTGGCTTGTTCTTAAGCGCAGTTGATACG
The DNA here is from genome assembly GCF_047806705.1 of Pseudoalteromonas sp. ASV78. Lineage (NCBI taxonomy): Bacteria > Pseudomonadati > Pseudomonadota > Gammaproteobacteria > Alteromonadales > Pseudoalteromonadaceae > Pseudoalteromonas > Pseudoalteromonas sp. ASV78. Next base: position 465,063 of record NZ_JBLOPA010000001.1, read on the forward strand.
TTTTACCATCTCCTTTTAACCGTAAAGATATGAGATTGGCGTTTTCTTTATTGGTGTTTATTGTTGTGCGTATTGAAGCAAAGCCCCCATTATTTTCAAGAGAAACGTTGCCTGTAAAAATTAAGCTATTATCCTTCTCATAAGCTTGGCTGGTCGATAAACCGCCCATTACTGAGTCATTAACTATTTGCCAGTGCAGAGTTAAATCGCCGGAACCTGATAGTAACAGCAAACTAGTTGTAGGGTTTTTTGTCATTTTTTATCGCAAAGCTTTGTGTTATAGATAAGCTAAATAATACGTATGTTCAGATAAATTGATCACTTTTTTTAAAAATAGGGAAAGCATGAATTCAGATAAATTTTTTAAATGGGTATGGAACTTAAATGGAATTATTTTATTAGTCGGGGTTTTAATTGCTACTGCGTTAATTTCAGTCCAACTTGTTACAACAGTATTTAATGATAACGACGTTGAGCCACCGGCATTAAATTTAGCAGATGACAAGAACGAAGAAGAAAAGTGGCGTTTGGGCTACCCGCGAAGAGTAGGAGAAACGGACTTTTATTATATAGAGCTTGAGTCTGAAAAGTTAACGGTTGAAGCAAGCATTCAAGCTGAAGCGGAGGTTCGTGCAATGTTCTCTTCGAAATACAAGCCAACACGGTCAAAAAATGTGATGTTTATCAATGGTAAAACAAACTATGCAAATTGGCTTTTTGATACGACAGATCAGTTGATCACTGATATTTCTCCATTGTATTTATCTGAATTTGATTCGCAGTCAAAAGCGGCGGGTATTGCCTATCATGTTATTAAAAACGACACAAATAACGACGGCCTTTTAAGCAACGAAGATAAAAGCACTTTTGCATTAAGTAAAATTGATGGCAGTGGTTATAGCGAGGTTCTTACAGGCTACGACCGCATTCTTGAGTACGCTGTTAATGAACAAGGCGATCTGTTTATGTTGTTTATCGATAATGCTGACGTGTTTTCAATGCTCGTTGATTTAACTACATTTAAAGTCATTGATAAAAGGCAGCTACCTAAAGTAGGCTAAATAGAGCGGCTAACTGTTATTGCTCATGAACGTTATTTACACTCTGTTACAGTAATTTGTCGAACAAAGCTGCAATCCATTTTTATGTTGTTATGATGATATAAAATAACAACATAAGGATGGTTAAGTTGAAATTACGTACTTTTTTAACCGCAATAGCAGTAGCAGTGTCACCGGCAATCTCATCGGTGGCTCTAGCTTACGAAACACACGACACGCGCTTATTGCGTTTCCCTGATATTCATAAAGAATCAGTCACCTTTGTGTATGCCGGTGATATTTATATAGCAAATATCAAAACGGGTAACAGCACGCGCTTAACTGATCATATTGGTTTTGAAACCTTCCCTAAGTTTTCACCTGATGGCAGCAAAATTGCTTTTTCAGCGCAATACAATGGCAGCCGCCAAGTGTATGTAATGAACCGCGACGGCTCACAGCTAAAACAGTTAACTTACTACAATGATGTGGGTGTGATGCCACCGCGTGGCGGGTTTGATTATCGCGTACTTGATTGGACGCCAGACGGTAAGCATATTGTATTCAGAGCTAATCGCACACCATATGGTAAGCGTGTCGGACGTCCTTACATGGTGCCTGCTGATGGTGGCTTAGAGCGGCCATTGGCCATACCTGAAACGGGCGGCGGCATGCTATCGCCTGATGGCAAGCAGTATTTATATACCCCCATTGACCGCGAGTTTCGTACTTGGAAGCGTAGTCGTGGTGGTCGTGCGCAAGATGTCTGGATTTATAACTTAGAAAATAATACCTCAAAACAACTAACCAGTGATCCTGCTACTGAGCAGCAACCGACCTGGGTGCACGACAACATTTACTATGTTTCTGATAAAGAATACACCTTAAACTTATATAAACACCAAGACGGTAAAGCGCCTGTAAAAGTCACTAACCACAGCGAGTTTGATGTACTTTGGCCATCGGCAGGCCCTGATGCCATAGTGTATGAAAATGGCGGTTATTTATATCGCTTTGATGATGCCACTGGACAAACACAAAAACTGACTATTAATGTGCAGGGTAACCGTGAATACACTATGCCTTATAGCAAAAATGTAGTCGGTTTTATTGATTCAATGGATGTATCTCACGATGGCAAACGCGTGTTATTTAGTGCCCGTGGTGAGTTGTTTTCAGTGCCTGTTAAAAATGGCCCAACCCGTAATTTAAGCCAGACGCCAAAAGGGCGAGAGATAGCAGCATCTTGGTCACCGAATGGCCGTTATGTGGCGTATATGAGCGATGAAAGTGGCGAGTACGAAATTTATATCCAAGACCGAGCCAATAACAACAAGGTAAAACAACTGACGAGTAATGGCACTATTTGGCGTTTTGAGCCAGTTTGGTCTCCAGATAATAAAAAATTAATGTTTGCCGATCTAAATCACAGCTTATGGTGGCTTGATATAAAAACCGGCAAGCAGCATAAAATTGATACCGCAAAGTATGAAGAAGACGGTTTAACCACCTATATTTGGTCACCAAATAGTGAAGATATTGTGTTTGTTAAAAATAACGAGAACCGTTATGCATCACTGTGGCATTACAATATCAAAGAAAAAGACCTGACTCGCTTGACTGACGATATGAGCAGTGAGAGAAACCCAACGTTTTCGCCTGATGGCCAACAATTGTATTTTACCTCTGAGCGCGACTTTAACTTAACTTTTAGTAGTTATGAATTTGATTATATGTTTAATAATGCCACGCGAATTTACGCGGTTGCAGTAAACAATAAAATCAAACCGCTAAATGCCCCGTTGACTGATGAAACCAGTATTGTGGAGGACAAGCAAGACGACGCCTCATCTAAAGCGCCGAGTAATCATATTGATGGTAAAGGTTTTATGCAGCGTGCGGTGGCACTCAATGCGCCTGCGGGTAACTACGGCGCATTAAGCGGTGTTAAAGATGGAGTTTTAACTTTATCTGGCGGTGAACTAAAGCTTATCCCAAATGCTATTGATGGTGAGATTGCCACTGTGGCCGCGGGTGTTAGTAGCTATAAAGTATCAACAAGTAGCGAGCATATAATTGCTCGTGCTGGCGATAACTACAGTGTTATTGCGCCTGCCGCAAAGCAAGATTTAAAAGCCACGCAACTTAACCTTGACGACATGGTACTAAAAATTGACCCGCAAACCGAGTGGGCACAAATGTACCGCGAAGGCTGGCGGACATTACGTGATTGGTTTTATGACGAAAATCATCATGGCCAAGATTGGCATGCTATTTTAAAACGTTATCAGCCAATGGCGGATGCAATCGCACATCGCGCCGACCTTGACTACGTGTTAAGCGAAATTGCCGGCGAGATTAACTCTGGGCATATTTATGTCAATTCTGGCGATATGCCAACGGCTACTCGTTTACAGCATGGCTTATTAGGCGTAGAAATTAGCGCGCATAAATCAGGCTTTGTGAAAATTGAGAACATCTTTAAAGGCGAAAACTGGCACGAAAACTTCCGTTCACCACTAAACGAGCCGGGTGTTAACGCAAGTGTTGGCGACTATATTATTGCGGTTAATGGTCGCTCAGTAAAAGAGGTGGTTAACTTTTATGAGTTACTTGAAAACACTCAGGGCAAACCTGTTGAGTTATTACTAAGTAAGTCAGCAAGTGTTAAAAATAGCTGGAAAGTGTCAGTTAAACCTGTGGCAAGTGAAACTGGTTTACGCTACTTACAATGGACGCAAAGCCGTGCTGAATACGTCGATAAACTATCCGACGGTCGTATTGGTTATGTACATTTGCCAAACACACATTACGAAGGTAACCGTGCATTGTTTAAAAACTTCTTACCGCAAACAACGAAAGAAGCGATGATCATTGATGATCGTTACAACGGCGGCGGTTTTATTCCTGAGCATATGATCACTTGGCTGGCACGTAAGCCGCTTAATTATTGGAAACGTCGTGGTGTTGAACCCACTAAAACGCCACAGTTTGCCCATGATGGACCAAAAGCCATGCTGATCAACGGCTACTCAAGTTCAGGTGGTGACGCACTGCCGTATTACTTCCGCCAAGCAGGCTTAGGTAAACTAATTGGCACTCGCACTTGGGGTGGTTTAATTGGTATCTCAGGCAACCCAGGGCTTGTGGATGGTGGCTCTGTGATCGCTGCTACCTTTAGAATACTCGACAACGACGGTAACTGGATCATCGAAAATGAAGGCGTAAGCCCTGATATTGAAGTGATAGACCGCCCAGAACTTATCCAAGCTGGGCAAGATCCTTCGGTTGAGCGTGCCGTACAAGAGCTGTTAAAAGAGCTTAAAGCAAACCCGAAAAAACCATTGGTTGTGCCGCCAGCTCCAACAGAGTTTGGTAAATAATTAAATAAGCGTTAATCAAAAAGCCAGCATTCGCTGGCTTTTTGTGTAGAAGCTGTTAATTCAATTACAGTGATAGAATAACTTGTCTTAAAACGTATAAAATAAGAGATATTCTATTTTATTGCCTCTATAAAATCTTTATCAGAATATAAATTTTTCAGTAGCTTTTGCACCAATTCTACATAGCTCTGTTGTCCATTCGGGATTGCAATTGCGCCCATAAAAGATGAGTCGAAAGTGTGCTCCGCTGATATTGTTTTTTCAAATAAATTAACATTACCTTCTGAAACAACAAAATTGACTTTTATAAATGCATCACCTTCTGAGAAACCTGTTACATCAATATCGTGATCAACTAGACTGCCTGAAACCTGCTTTTTGGCAACACCTGACCATAATTTGGCTAGCTTCAGTTCTTGCAGTAAGGCATTTTCGATATACTCGCCATAACTATCGCCAACAGATGAAACCAGAGGAGAGCTTCGTAGTGATATTTTATTTAGGTTTTTTTCTGATTTAATTTTACCTACAGATACAGATTCGTTTGGAATCTCTTTTAATTTTGATACATTACTAATATCTGCGCGATACGGGGGAACCTGAATTGTACATGCGCTCAAAGCAAGAACTATAATTAGAGTTAATAAACTTTTATATTTCATTGTTATTCGCTTATAAATTTGATTTGTCTAGTTCTGCAACTAGCCCATTAAATGCTTCTTCAGTTGCGCGCTTTGCTGATAAGGAAAAGTCATTTTTAAATTCATCAAATTCAGCTTTGCCAACACCATTAACTTCACTTTTCCATGCAACATTCCCTTCGCTATCGAGTGTTTTGCAATTTAATGTGAATGTAAACTCTGTTGGAGGCCATGTGAATACACTATCAGAACTAGAATTTGTTGTTATGGTTGGAACAAATATATATTTTATATTTTTGCTTTTTAAAAACTCACTATCAGTCAATGATTCAAGACGATAGACGTTATCAAATTTATTTGATAGTACTGTATATAAAGCTGCTTCTGTATCTTTATAAGGTTTATAGCTCACTTTATCACCGCCACCACCCGGTGTTTTCACTTGTTTTTTAATATTATCTTCAGAGATGTAATATCCTACAACTGATGTAGACTTATGCTCTGTAACTTTAAGATTCTCTGTATCAGGGTTTAGGCTTATCTGATGGGCGCAGCCACTTAAAGCAAGCACTGAAAATAAGAAAAGCAAATTTGTTAGTAATTTCAAAATAAACTCCATGTATATAATTTTTAGGGGTAGTTTGACGGATACTAAATATATGTTTAATAATTACAGATGTAAATATTGTTAATCCTTGGTTTGTAAATATTTGTAAAGCTTGGTTTTTGCTTTAGTGGTTTGAAAGATAACAGTGACATCCATGTTTTTCATATAAACGCTAACTTAGCTTGAAATTATCACATGCGACAATGTACTTTATGTATAAAACAGCTCATCTAATTTAAAATACTCAACTCCCACACTCGGTTTAGTACTAAGCGCGCACATTTTTGCTGCAACTTGTTTGCCTGTGATAGGACGATACTTTCTCAACCTAGGTAACCAACATAAAATAGGTAACAATACACTGCCTAGTTTTTCAGCGAGGCGAAATTCGTTATTACGCTCGCCAACTAATAACGATGGCTGAATAATGCTGATGCGATTAAACGCTAAAGTTTTAACCGTCTGCTCCAGCTCACCTTTCATTTTTAAATAGCCGTTGCTGCTATGGGCATTTGCACCACTGGAGGATACGAGCAAGTAGTGTTGTACACCATGTTTTACAGCAAGCTCAGCGACTTTTAATTGATAATAAAAATCCACCTTACGCTGAGCGGCAATAGAGCCCGCGGCTTTTTTGGTGGTGCCCAAACATGAAAATAAAATATCTGCTTTAAACAGCTGCGCATGCTGGGCTAAGTGATCAAAATCAACCACATGATTAATCACTTTTTCATTTTTGTATGGTGCAGGGCGACGAGTGAGGGTAATTACTTGGCTGATATGTGCTTGGTCAACGAGTTGCTTAACTAATTGGCTGCCTACTAATCCTGTCGCGCCAATTACGATTGCGGTTTTGCCCATACGTCTTCACCCGTGTTTGATTAAATAGTTGAGTAAGCATTGTTATGGATATTTACCTTTAAAACAATCTATTAGTTTTCCACGAGAGCAATTTTTTAAATAGCAAAGCTAGTAACTTAAACATTAATCATGGCATTATAAGTTAATCTTCCTCAGTAGATTAAAGAGGAGCCTTAGCAAATAATGACAATAAAAATATCAAGGTACTTGCATGAGCATTATGACATTAACGACTCAAGACAGCGTTGCAGTTATTACCCTAACAAACGGCGAAAATCGTCAAAATCCACAGTTTGCTAAACAACTAAAACAAACACTTGCTGAAGTTGCTGCAAACCAAAACCACAAAGCGCTAGTGATCACTTCAAACGATGAAAAGTGTTGGAGTTTAGGTATCGACACCGACTGGTTGTTACCTGCCATGCAAGCAAAAAAGGCTGATGAAATACGTGGTTTTATGTACGACATGGACGATGTATTTAAAACCTTACTGCTTTTTCCTATGCCAGTGATAGCCGCTATTAATGGTCATGCTTTTGGTAATGGGGCTATTTTAGCCTGCGCCTGTGACTTTAGATTTATGCGCAGCGATCGCGGCTTTTTTTGCTTCCCTGAAGTGGATTTATCAATCCCATTTTTACCTGGCATGATAGCTTTTGTAAAAAAAGCCATGCCTTACTACCGCTTTAACGAAATGAAACTAACAGGGCGTCGCGTCTCTGGAGCAGAGCTGGCAATTGATCACGTTATTGAAAAAGCCTCAACAGATCAGCAAAGCTTACTTATTGATGCGATGACATTTGCCGCTACGTTTGATAAAAAACGCGCCATTTTTGCTGAGCATAAAAAACGCTTACACAAACAGATAATTCAAATCATTGATGAAGAAAATAAACCCTTTATAGATAATTTGGCTTTAATGGTTTGATAAAAAAGTAATTTGTTAAAGCTGCTGTAACAGCGCGGAATAATGTTTAAGGACGAGAGCATAAATGAAAGTCGAACAAATAGAAGAGTTAGGGTTAACGCGTGCTGAAAGCAGGGAAGTTATTACCCCTTATGCGTTTGAGCTTGATCAAGCGTTATTGGGGTTGCCGCTGGCGTCTCCTTCACGGCGTGCTGTGGCGATGATCATCGATGTTATGTTGATTTTTGTAGCAGCAAAACTCAGCGCTGCGTTAATCGCCTTTGTGGCTGCAATGGCTTTTTATAAAGGCACAGCGCAAAAGCATCTACCGAAAATGTCGATGTTTTGGCGCAGAGTACTAAAAGTGATAGCGGCCAGTATATTATTTGTAAGTTCGTTGGCAGTACTTTCACTCGCCATTGATTTTTTTGAGGACGATAGCGCAATTCAAGGGATAAAAATCAACCAAGAAATGCCATTAACGACAGAAGAAAAGCAGCTGATCCAGACGTATTTAGCTAACACAGCGCAAAATCAGCATTGTGACCAATCATGCCAAAGTAATGCATTGGCTAATTTACTGACGCAAGTACCGACACTTTCCCAAATCGAGGGGCTTGAAAATCAGCAGGTCACTCGCGTGTTATTGCAAGTAATGGTTGAAGCTGATGGTGCTAAGCCAGCTCTTGAAGACGAAAACGCGCAAACAGAACCCGTAAATAGCGTGCTGCAGTGGGGCAAGGGCATCATTCAAGATTTAGGCCTTGGCTTTGGCTGGGCTGCCGTGTACTTCACATTATTTTCGCTGCTTTGGCAAGGCCAAACACCGGGCAAAAAAATATGTGATATTCGCGTTGTCGCACTCAGTGGTGAATATTTAAGTTTATGGGATGCGTTTGGCCGCTACGGTGGTTATGGGGCAGGGTTTGCGACTGGCTTATTAGGATTTTTACAAGTTTATTGGGATCCAAACCGCCAAGCAATTCAAGACAAAATAGCTGCAACCGTTGTGATAAAAGGCAATGTAAATCAGCTGGTAAATACGCATACAATTGAAGAAGCGATTAAGGATTAAGCTCGTTTTCTTTAGGGTCTGTTGACCTTTCAAGGTTAAATTTGCAGCAGTCTGTTTGGTATTTAGGCAAGGCAGAGCCTATGTGGTGTGGTTATTCCCCATAAATAGGCGATAACGCAGCATCAATGCCAAACAGGCGCTGCCCGAAGGGTTCTGCCTAGGGGTAATTAACTCTTTGTTGCTCGGTTTTTACTTAGCCCACTAGGTTACAAACCTCGCGCCGTGATTAAATTGCCCCTAGTTTGAACAAATATTAATCCGCAAAGGTCAACAGACCCTGGTATGTTGTACTGAAGGTAGCAGGTTATCTTGGCTTACCAGAGCTTTAGATGAAAAATACTATTTTTTGCTTACCTTCGGTACAGTGTTGTTTAAATTACACTGCAATAGCTTGTATAATAAGCACATGTTACGCCATCTCAAGTCATAATTTATAAGGATTTTAAATTTTTATGGCAAAACCTCAGCTTTTTTGGATGATTTTAATCTTATTACTTACCTGCTTCATGCCTTGCGGTTTTATCATCTGGCATGAAAGTGTGGATCCCGCATTTATCCCTAACGCTAATTACAATTTTATTCTCAAGTGGATTTTACCTACGCTGACAGTGCTAACGATCGGTTATCTTTTTAGTCGCTATAAAAATTTTGCTCAAGTGAAGGAAAGTTTAGATGAACATTTTATTTATGAGGGACGCTTAGTTAAGTATTTTACGCTGCTTTTTACGCCGGTATTTATTTACTTTTACTTTTGGACGTTCATTAACATCCCAATACAGTTATGGGCACAGTACCGTTTAGCGGAGTATTGGTCGCAAGAATACCAGTTAGTTGAGGCAACTACATGTAGTAGTGATTATGAGTCGCACTGTGTAGAACTCACATTTGCCGATTTAGCAAATGAAGAAACACATTCAATACGATGGTATTTAGATAAAGCAGAATTATTAACGCTTAAGGATAAAAAAGTAAACCTAGTCGGAGAGCAAAGCTATTTTGGTTATATTATCAATGAAATACAGTGGTAAGCTGTTTTAAAAAAAGCGATTAAATAAAATTAACCCCAGCTATTGTGCTGGGGTAGTTTTGTGAGTTAAGTTAGCCACGCTTATGCGGGCGAGAAAAATCAATACTAGGCCCTTTAGGCACCACCTGGGTGGGGTTTATCATGGTATGGCTAAAATAGTAATGCCGTTTGATATGATAAAAATCAACGGTTTCTTTTACGCCAGCGACCTGATAAAGCTCACGTAAATATTCACTTAAGGCAGGGTAACTCTCGATAGTGCGCTGGTTGCATTTAAAATGCCCTACATACACGCTGTCAAAACGGATCAAGGTAGTAAACAGTCGCCAATCGGATTCTGTTAATGTGTCACCCACTAAGTAACGCTGCTTGAGTAAAATACTTTCGACTTTGTCTAATGCACTGAACAAGTCATTTAATGCCTCTTCATAGGCTTTTTGCGTGGTTGCAAACCCTGTACGGTATACACCGTTATTAATGTTGTTGTACACCAGCTCATTAATTGCATCGATTTGCGCTTGCAAGTGAGCAGGGTAAAAGTCTCGTTTATTGCCCGTTAAATCATTGAAGGCGCTGTTAAACATGCGAATGATTTCTGCGGATTCATTACTAACGATTTTATTTTTCTGTTTATCCCATAGCACAGGCACTGTTACTCGCCCGGAATAATCCGCTTTATTTTCGGTGTAAATTTGATGCATAAATTGCTTAGCAAATAGCGCATCACCAGTACTGTGATTGCTTTTATCAAATGTCCAGCCGTTATCTAACATATCTGGGCTGACTACAGAGACATCAATATAGTCTTCAAGGCCTTTTAATTTTCTAAAAATCAAGGTGCGATGCGCCCATGGGCAAGCTAATGACACATATAAGTGGTAACGGCCTTTTTCAGCCTTAAAACCAGCTTCACCCGTTGCGCCTGCGCTGCCATCTTCGGTTACCCAGTTACGTAATTGTGCAGACTCGCGTTTAAACTCACCGTCGCTTTTATCAGTGTCGTACCATTTATCTTGCCATTTACCGTTGACTAGTAATCCCATAATTGACTCCTGTATTGTGTATTAAAAGGTACCAAATTTACCGCTTTGGTAATCACTAATTGCTTCTCGCAGTTGCGCTTGCGTATTCATCACAAACGGTCCCATGTGGGCAATCGGTTCATTGAGCGGATCACCGGCTAAAATAAGCACCCCAGCACCGGTTTGTGAACTAAATTGAATATCACTGCCAGGCTCTAAAATAAGTAGGCTGCCGGCCATCACGGGGCCACCCTGTTCGGTGTTGATAGCGCCGCTGTGAATATAAAGCATCACCTTAGTTTGTGTCAGCGGTGGGTGCGAAAATTCAGCGCCCGCAGGGATTGTTACATCCGCTAACATGCCATTGGCTGCCAGCTCTTGTAGGCTAGAAACTTGAGTTTGCTGGTCAAATTGCCAACTGCCAGCCAGCGCTTTTAGCTCAACGCCTTGGCTATTTTTAAAGCGCGGTGCAGGGTGCTCGGTGGTATCTTGATATTTAGGTGCTCTGAGTTTTTCAGTACTTGGCATATTGAGCCAAATTTGAAAACCATGCATGCCTTCTATCGCATCGGCAAGTGGCATTTCGCTGTGAATAACACCAAAACCTGTGCTCATCCATTGCACATCTCCCGCGCGAATGGCTTTTTTATTACCCATTTGGTCTTGGTGCTCAAAGCCACCTTTAATAATGTAGGTAAAGGTTTCGATGCCACGATGCGGGTGCGCCGGAAAGCCGCCGATAAAATCACTATGATCGTCAGATTTTAATTCGTCGATCATCAAGAATGGATCTAAATGTTTGCCATCAAAGCCTGGAATACGGCTGATGTTTACGCCATCACCATCTTGGGTTGCATGGCTATTGAGTTGCTTTATTACTTTCATTGCTTTGCTCCGAATCTTATATAGTGTTATTTAAGCACATTAAAATTAAACAACCATGGGTAAAAATAGCACTATTCATTCGTTTTAGAAGAATGTTCGTGTTTTTGTTGTTCAGTACAATAGCCAGTAATGCATAAAAAGCGACACCAGCGGCAACAAACGATAAATTATCTTGCGACATACTGTCATATACCCGTTTACAGATATCCCACCAGCCGAGCAGAGGGATGTCTGCAGGCTTATTGGCTGTAAAACCACGCTGTTTATGTGCCATTATATTCCTTGCTTGGTTTGATTATTAAGCACCTAATTTGCCATTAAATACTCGTCTAGTTATGTACTTAACTGCAAGGTGTTTGCCAGTTTAAGTTGGCGTTTTATTTGCAGTGTCAAAGTTAATATTTATAGCGGCACGGAACTCAAGGTATGCATATGGAAATTATCAATATCATTAATAATCAATTTCTTACTTTATTTCTGCCACTCGAAGTTAATACTAACTCAGTCGCTGTCGCCCCGATATCTTGGCAAGCAATAAACCTACAGATCGCGCATTTTTTACAAAGTGCTTGGCAAATGTTACCTGCTCTTACCTTGGGAATTGTAGCGATCGTTTTGTGCTATTTGCTTGCTAGGCCATTGTCATACTTATTTGTTAAGCCCATCGGTTATGTTAGTGAAAGCCGGTTGTTGCACGTTGTTACTCGTCGTTTCATTAGCATTGTGATTATTTTGTTTGGTGTTTATCTGTTTTTACGGTTAGCAGGCTTAACTGAGTTTGCAGTGGCGGTGATGAGTGGTACTGGCTTAATAGGTTTGATCTTAGGGTTTGCATTTCGAGATATTGCTGAGAATTTTATATCAAGCATGTTGTTGAGCGTACAGCGGCCTTTTCGTATTGATGATGTGATTGAGGTCGATGGCCGCTTAGGGGTCGTTAAAAAAGTAACGGCCCGTGCCACCACTTTAGTTGATTTTGATGGTAACCATATTCAAATTCCTAATGCGACCGTATATAAAAATGTGATTAAAAACCTGACTGCAAACCCGAAAATGCGTGGTCATTTTAAGTTAGGTATAGGTTACGATAACGACATACGCGCGACTCAACAACTTGCCGTTAGTTTAATGGCTCAACAAGAGGCGGTGTTAAACGATCCAGCCCCACAAGTGTTACTCGATGAGCTGGGCTCTGCGACTATCAATTTAAGCATTTACTTTTGGATTAACAGTGAACAACACAGCACAATTAAAGTAGCATCACAGTTAATGCGAGAAATGGTCAACAGCTTTACTGAGCACGGTATTAGCATGCCAGATGATGCACGTGAGCGAATTATTTTAAATGCATCAACCTGCGAGCAAACGCAAAATCTCTCGGCAGAGCCTGTTATACCAGAGAGAAAAGCCAAGGCAATCGCGCAAACTCACACTGATATTGATGATGTGAGTAGTGATGCCGATGAAATTCGTGAACAAGCTGATAGCTCTCGCGATCCTGAGCAAGGCAATAATATTATTTAGCTCTCGCTTTTCTCCGTTTTTTTGTAAAAAACAGTGCGCTGTTTTGTGGCAGCAGCGCGTATAGCGTATACTGCTGTGCTGGTAATTTTAGACTCGCTCGGTGCTTTACGGGTATAGCTTAATTACGTCGTCTTCTTACCCCTTTTCAAAAATGACATTAAATATATGAATGATTTAACAGTAGTAACCCACAATGGTAATTTTCACGCGGATGATGTGTTTAGTATCGCAGCACTTAGGCTAGCTCTTCCTGACTTTAAGCTTGTGCGTACTCGCGATACGCAGTTGATAGCGCAAGCTGATATTGTGATTGATGTGGGCGGTGAATATGATCCAGAAACAGGGCGCTTTGATCACCACCAACGTGGTGGCGCGGGTGCACGTGAAAATGGTATTCCTTATTCGTCATTCGGTTTAGTTTGGCAGAAATATGGCTTACAACTGTGCCATGGCGATGAAAATATCGTTAATGCTGTTGATTCCTCTTTAGTATCTACCATTGATGCCATTGATTGTGGTCACGTTGAAGGGGTGTCACAAGGGATCAGTTTAAGCCAAACTATTTCTATGTTTAACCCAACGTGGCAAGAAGCAAGTGAGTTTGATCGCTGTTTTGACGAAGCGGTTGAATTTGCAATGCGCATTTTATCGCGCTTTATAGCCTCGGCCAGTGGCAGTATCAACGCTAAAGCAATTGTCGCAAAAGCGATTGAAAACGCAGAAGATCCAAGAGTCATTGTGCTAGAGCAATACACACCATGGAAAAAAACAGTGCATGCGTTATCGCAACAAGCGCTATATATGGTTTACCCATCACATTCGGGTAAATGGATTTTGCAAACTGTGCCAGTGGAGCCAGGCTCATTCGAAGATAGAAAATCACTGCCAAAAGCATGGGCGGGTTTATCAGATATTGAATTTCAAACCGAAACGGGTATTGATGATGCAATGTTTTGCCACAATGGTTTGTTTATCGCAGGGGCAGAGTCATTTGCAAGTACCCTGAAACTGGCTGCGATGGCGTTGCAAGATTAATAAAGTGATTAAAAATCTCGAAAAAGGGGAGGCGATTGATCCGCTTCCCCTTTTTGTATTAGTGCCTAAAGTTCTCTAGTAAAGCAGGGATCCCAGGTAGCATACCCACCATCGCCATGACACTGGTTAATAACACAAACATAAACAGCGGAATGATCCAACGGCTCATATGAGTGAGCTCAGAGCTGCGCTCTTTACAGCCAATTAAGCCTAAGTTATCCAGTAGCATGGTTAGCGACCAGCCAAATGCGGGGTTTACTAACGTTGACGCAAATACCACAATAGCGGCTGATTGCGTGGTTTTACCTTCGCGAGTCATTTCCATGCCAGCCTCAAGCAGCGGGATAAATACACCGACAATTAACGCCACACACAGCACTGGCTGCCAAATAGCGAGATCCATTGGATAACCCCATATACCTGCAATCACACAAAACAATGCGGTTAAAATTGCACCGGCTGGGATAGGACGCTTGGCAATTGCAGCAGGCACAATATAGGTGCCCCATGATGAGGTAAAATTGGCCCCGCCTAAAATAGAACCAAAGGTTTGCCTGACCGATGCACTGAGCATAGTATCGTCAATATTCATTTGTACTTTTTCAGTGCGTTTTGGGTAGCTGATTTTTTGGAATACTTGATGGCCTAAAAAGTCTGGCGACCACATTGCTACAGCAAGTATCGCAAAGGGCAATACGACTACAAAGCTTTCAAGAGTCGGCAAACCTAACATCCAACCCGTGTTTTCGCCCCACCAATACATAGGGTTCATATTTGGCATGCCGGGGGCGGTTTTAAATTCAAACGGCGCGCCTAAAGCAAAGGCAGTCAAGCCACCAATTAGGCAACTGAGCGGCACCGCTAACCAACGCTTTTTAAAATGCTCGAGTAGCGCATAAAGTAAAATAGTGGCCAAAATAACGATAAAAGCAATGTGGGTCATTTCAATTTCTTCCGCCCATGCAAATAGTTTTTTTACCTGTGAAATTGTGCCGATGAAGCCTAAATACAGTAATAACCCGCCGCACACTCCTTTACTGGTCAGCCGTGCCAGTAAACTGCCGCCTTTACTGATGGCAAGCAGTAATCCTAACGCGCCAATGAGTAGTCCGAACGCCATGGGGTGCCCGCCTGCTGCAACAACAATGGGAATGAGTGGAATAAGCGGTCCGTGGGTTCCCGCTAAGTTAGCGGTGGGCAAAATAAAACCTGAAAACAAGATGATAAAAATAGCTACTATAAGTAATTCGTAGCGGACATTTTCTAGCACAAAGGCATCACTCAAGCCCAGCGGCGCAGCAAATGTGGCAGCAATTGCACCAACCATCACGACTTTGCCTATGGTGCCTGCCATCGCTGGGATAGTATCTTCAAATTCGAAGCGGTAATCGCGAAAAGGCAAATTAGGGCGCCAACGCTTGGGCTGCATAATTTGCAGTTCATGCTCAAGGTAGTCATTTCGACTGGCAAACTCAGAGCTAGGTTTATGAAGATTTTTATAGCTATCGGAAACGGTTTGAGTGTCGCTTACCTGCTCAGCTTGGGATGAAGAGTCATCTTTTCGCGTAGTTGTCATTAATTCTCCTGCAACATAGTTGCTTACTCAAAATAAAAAAACAGCTTTATATACCTATTTAAAGCTATGAATATTGAATTGGCACAGTAATGCAGGTGAGTAACAATTACGATTAGGCAAAGGTCGAGCATGGTGTTGAAAGTGGCAAGTGTGTAAAGTAACCAAACTGCCAAGTGTGAATGTATTTTATCTTTTAAAATCAGCTTTTTAAGTGTGTTTTAGTGAGTGAGAAACTGATCGTTATTGGCTGATGACGCAGATGCTGTTTAATCAATTGGCTCTACACCTTTAGTCTAATAAGCGCAGCACAGTGTTAATAATCAATAACCAGCAGGGCGACTGTCTTGCATTAATAAGTCTAACTTGGCTTGTGCTTTTTTGTAGTTATCCAAATCAATGACCTCAATCATTTCACATTCGTCTCTTACCATTTCGCTAATGAGGCTAGGGTAATGACGACAATCTTCTGGTCTATCTAAGTAAATACTGCAGGTATATTTATTCGCCGCATGGGGGGTTGCTTTGGGTGCAAGCGCAAGAAAAGGGCATCGACTGAGTTTTTCCCCTGTGTGCGGGTCGTGCCATATTTGCTTATTTTTAACAAATGCGAAAATGTCAGGGTTAAAAATTTCCCAAAGATCAATCTCTTCTTGCGTAGCACTGAGATCGCCATCGCCGTATTTAATACAGCATTTACCACACTGATTACACTCTTTCATAATTAACATTTCTGCAAGTTTGTGTGCTCACTATACAGCAATTGTTGCTCAAGGCAGATAAACCAGCCGATTATTATTGCTTGAGGTCAATTTTGTTCAATACGACACACTGAGAAAAAGAAATACTCATCAGCAAATTAATTACTGAAGTACGCTTATGACTTTTTCTGTGATCATCTCAATGGCATTATTTGCCTTAGCAGCCTCTATTACACCAGGTCCTGTTAACCTTTTATCGTTAAGTTGCAGTGCCCGCTTTGGGGCAAGAAGCGGCCTATTATTTGTGACAGGGGCTACTTTAGGTTTTATCGTATTATTTTTATTTATTGGTTTTAGTTTACATATTTTGATTGATGAATTGGCTTGGATCACCGCGGCTTTGCAGTGGTTTGGTATCGCATTTTTATTGTACTTGAGCTACCAACTATTTATCGATGATGGCACATTGAATAGTAAAGATAGCCGCCGTGCCCCCACTTTTATGACTGGGGTTATCATGCAATGGCTTAACCCTAAGGCATGGTTGGCTTCGTTATCGGGTATTGCGGCGTATATTCCTAATGCATTAAGTACAGAGGTCATCACCTTTGCCAGTTTGTACTTACCGATTTGTTGGCTATCACTTGGTTGTTGGGTGTGGCTTGGTATGCGACTCGGGCAGCATTTTCAAAGTGCTGCGAATGTGCGGTTGATGAACAGAGCACTGGCATTGTTGTTGGTGGCCAGTTGCGTGTTATTAGTGGTTTAAATTGCTTTTACTTACAACGGTAAGGAGCGCCGGTATTGCTCAGGAGTTGCGGCAACACGTTGCTTAAATACACGTTGAAAGTGAGCTTGATCACTAAAGCCACTTTCGTAGGCAATACTGGCTATTGTTTGCCCTTTTTTGAGTGCTTGCTGGCCTAACTGAACACGGCGATTTAGCCGATAGGCATGAGGAGTCATGTTAAAGTGGCGTTTAAAAGCGCGCACTAAATAGCTGGTACTAAACCCGAAATGTTCACTGATGGCACTAATAGGGGTGTCATCTAAGCTGTGCTCATTTAAATAATGAGCCACTTGATAAAGCGTGTTGGGAGCGAGTAAAGTGCGCTCGACTGTGCGTGAGTTGCTATCTAGATGGTTAAATAATTCAATAAAATAATGATGCAATTGACTACGCTTAGCACTAACAGGGTTGTTTGATAGCAGTAATTTGCACAGGCTAACAAAATCCTGATACAGCAATGGCATGTTCAGGGTATCTAAACGACTATCTTGCCAGTGCGGCTCGGTTCTCACTCCTGACTCAAATAATAACTGCGCTAACCACTGTTTATCGACGTGCATCATATAATATGCCCATGCAGAGTTTTGCTGTGGGTTACAGGCATGCACTTTATCAGGGTTCATTATTACGAGGTGACCTTGGCTGACTTGATGTAGGCGGTTTTCACAAACAAATTCACTTTGCCCAGCTAAAATAGCCCCGATAGACCATTGTTGATGAGAATGGGGGGCATAGGTAACGCGTCGGCCATCAAGTACTTGGCGAAGCTCTATAAATGGCAATGCGGGATCGCGCCAAAAAGCAGGATGTGTTGTAGGGAGCATAGTGTTTGCCACGGGTGAAAATATAAGCCCAGTATAACCTCAGTGGTGATATATAAATCTACCCCTAATTTAAAATATTTTCTACAAAAGCAACGAATGATGGACCGCAAAACGCTTCGATAAAGACTGGTAGACAAATAGCCAATCATAGAGCGATAAATTAATTTTGGTATTTCCAATACACGGGATTGCCATACACCTCACTAAAGTAATCAATACAGGCACGCACATTGAGCGGTGGCTGCTTGGTGTTTGGGTAAATGGCAGTAATGTTTTGTGAGCCAACTTTAATTGTTGGTGCAAACGAACCTAAAATTGATACTAGTGTTCCAGCTGTTAGGCTTTCACCGATTAACCAGTCTGGAAATAACACAATCCCCATGTCATTTAATGCGCTAATTAGCAGCGTTTCGGCATTATTAGAGACTAAGGTAGGGATCACTGCTTGTTGCTGCCATGCTGATGAATTGTTTTTAAATAACCAACGATTTTGCCCAGATGAACCGCGATATATTAAACCATGATGCTCACTCAGATCTGACGGACGTTTAGGTATACCATGCTTTTTAAGGTAACCGGGTGATGCCGCCAAATGGTATGTTTGCACGCCTAAAGTTTTGCCATGCAAGGATGAGTCGCTGAGTGAGCCAATCCGGAAAATTATGTCGGCGGCATCCGTATGTGGATCAATAAAATCATCTGTTTGGGTTAACTCAACTTGAATTAACGGGTAGCGATTTAAAAACCCGCCAAGCCAAGGGGCGATGTGTTTTTGGCCAAAAAACACTGGTGCATTTATTCTGATCAACCCTTTTGGCTGACTTGCTCTATCTTGCAATTCATTATGTACTGCTGTGAGTTGTTCGGTCATTGACCGCGCATAGTCGTGAAAAATCCTCCCGGCTTCGGTTGGTATTATTGCGCGTGTATTGCGATAAAACAGTTGCTGACCAAGCGCCTCCTCAAGTTGCAGAATTACCCGAGAGATCATTGAAGGAGAGACATTCTCGCGCCGAGCAACAACAGAAAAACTTTTACTTTTATACACGTCGATAAAGAACTTTAATGCGCGGATATTAATTGAGCTAACATCATTCATTTGTGCAAATCCTGCAAAGGTGTTTTCTATATAATCCCATTTTTTGCGTTAAACCACTAGGCTATGATGAATTTCTTATTTATAGGAGATTTGTATGCAGTTTATTTTGATTCTAATTGTGGTTGTGGGAGGAATGGGGTTGTCTGTAGAAGCCGGCATATTGGGGCCTTTGGGCGGCGAAGTTGGAGAACTATGGGCCACCTTTAGTGTGTTTAGTGTCGGTGCTGCTCTGACTTTTATGTTGATGCTGTTTTTTAGTCCTCGTAATAGCCCGTCATTTTTCACACAACCATCATGGACATTGTTAGGTGGTGTTTTGGGGCCGGTTTATGTTGTTATTTTGACCATAGCAACACCGGTGATCGGTATTGCTATGACGATGATCGGTATTCTGATGGGACAAATAGCGAAAAGTTTATTGATAGATCATTACGGCTTATTTGGCACAGAGCATCGTCAGGTCGATCGTAAACGGCTTGTTGCGCTGGTTTTTATTATCATTGCATTGATTTTGATGGCACAGGGGTAGGGGACGAAAATGACTTTTATAATGATAATTTTAGCTGTGATCGGCGGCGCTACATTAAGTATTCAAGCGGCAATAAATGCCCAGCTAGGAAGTAAAGTCGGCGTGTTTCGCTGCGCATTCTTAACTTTTTCGGTAGGTGCCTTGATCACCGGATTGCTTATTTTTTACTTTGAGCCTAACCACGTGGTGACACTATCAGATGTGCCCAAATGGCAATTACTCGGGGCAATGTGTGGCGTACCCTATATCGTAATTATGGTGTTTGCTGTACAGCGTATAGGCACTGCGGTTGCAACGGTTGCGGTTATTTTTGGGCAATTATGTATGAGCATGCTTATTGATAATTTTGGTTGGCTTGGTAATGACATTATTACTTTTTCGCCAACTCGAATTGGTGCCGTTATTTGCTTAGGGATCGCATTGTATTTTATTCATGCAAGTAACAAAACTAAGGCCAAAACAGAGAATTAATATTTTTACAATCGAGAAGGTGCTGTAGACCTCTCAATTCACCGTTATTATGGCACCAAATCGACAGTTTTACCCAGCGATAATAAAACAACTTGTGTGATCTCGCTTAGGATGAATCATTTCAGCGTAGAGTGTATTAGAATAGGGCATTATTGGTCTTAGCTAGATTGCTGGTTTCGAATTACTTTAAGCAATCTATTATTGAGCTGGCCGTTATTTCTAACAAAAGGTAATGATAGAATGATGAATACAAAACTGTATAAGTCAGTATTGGATTTGGCTGGCGAGCTAATGAATGCAGCGCAACAGCAAGATCAAGCGAGCTTCGAGGCACTTTACGAGCAGTTAAAAGCCTTGTGTATTGAACACGAAAATACTGAAAAAGATCATCCTGTTCAGTGGGAAACGCTGGCTGATTTTACCGATGAATTTGCCGATGCTTTGTTGATCTATGAAAAAGCGTTAGCCAAGGCGACAGCCATTAATGCTAAAGATTATATGTCGTCAATTGGCTATGCAATGGCAACTATGCATATTGAACTCGGGCAAACCGATGCCGCAATTAGCTGTTTACAAGCCGCGCAGGTTAGTGCTAATAAAATCCCAGATAAAGCATTAAAAGCTGAAATAGCCGAGCTATTACACACCTTACAGTGAGGTGTGTAATAATACCAATCGACTTAAATATTTAACCATTCTAGCGCGCTAAATAAAGCGCTAACTGCGTTAGTAATTTTTTATGTAAAACAACTACATGTCAAAATTTCTGCCTTGTTATCACTGTATTTTTCTGTCGCTATAAATGGTTAGTAACTTAACACGATTGGTATAACTTATCTGTAAGAGGTCATAATAAATGGATGTTAACTAGGCACTAGCCCTGAACTGATTGCGCAAGCGCATGCTATTCGCCATCAGGTATTTGTTATCGAACAAAATATTCCTAAGCAGTTAGATTTGGACGGCTTAGATGAGGAAGCTATTCACGTTGTGGTGACTGATGTAGGCTCTTTAGTTGCGACAGCGCGATTAGTTAAACGTGACAAATTTTGTGCTGTTATGGCAAGGATTGCGGTGTTAAAGCAGTACCGAGGGGTGGGTGTTGCTAAGCTGGTTATTAATGCTTTGCTATCACATGCTGGTAAAATTGGTCTTGAGAGCATTGAAATTCATGCGCATGCCTACTTGCAAGGCTATTACCAACGTTATGGTTTTAAATATATTAAAGATGTTGAAAAAGTTGGCGAACACCAACTTATTGAAATGCAATGCAGTTTAAAAAGTGAAGTGAGGTAACGCCGTAATGCGCGATGAATTAAGGACTAAGATCATTCAAGTTTGCGATAAAAAAATAGCGACGAAGGGTGATAATGTGGGATTGTCATTTTATGCTTTCTTTGCAAATAAAAATGATGATCCTGAACTATTGATGGAAGCCGCGACATGGTGGATACAAACTCATCAATTAGACCACTTTGTTAAAGCGCGAACGATTAAAACCATGATTGAAAATAATCTGTAATAGCGTGTAGCTGTTTGAGTTATTGTTTATTAACCACAATAGCGGTTGAGATATTTATTTTAATGGGGTGTAGGGCTGGTGGTTGATAGTTTGATTGCCCAAGGGTTTGGTTTACTCAGCTTTGTTTTAGCATTGGTGTGCTTTTATCAAAAGGATGATCGTCGTTTAAAAATAATGATGGTGGTGATGAATCTAAATCATGCACTGCACTTTTATTTACTCAATGCGATCACTTCATCATTGTGCTGTTTATTTTCAGCGGGGCGTACGGCTGTATCAATGCGGGTAAAATCGGTGTGGGTAGCAGCCATTTTTATTATTTTAACCGTGTTTATCGGTTACCTAACAGCGCAGCAATGGACGGATTATCTTGCGATTGTTGCCGCCTGTTTGGGTTGTTTTGCACTATTTTGTTTAACGGGCATCAAAATGCGTGTTTTGCTGTTTGTGGGATCGTGTTTATGGTTGGCAAATAATATTATTGTTGGCTCAATTGGCGGCGTGTTATTAGAAGCAACCGTTATCGTTATTAATTTAACCACCATTTACAGGCTGCATAAACAACGCTTTACGAATGCTGCGTTTACGCA
Source organism: Pseudoalteromonas sp. ASV78 (assembly GCF_047806705.1). Lineage (NCBI taxonomy): Bacteria > Pseudomonadati > Pseudomonadota > Gammaproteobacteria > Alteromonadales > Pseudoalteromonadaceae > Pseudoalteromonas > Pseudoalteromonas sp. ASV78. Next base: position 487,169 of record NZ_JBLOPA010000001.1, read on the forward strand.
GTGAAGGACTTAGTCAAGCCCTTCACTGGTAATGTGGGGTTACTGTTTGATTAGTTCAAACATTTGATTTTCTGCCCCGGCTAAGCATGTCCACTGCAAAATATTAGCATCATCGCCCGTTTTACTGCCATCTACATCCAAGCATAGTTCACTATTGCGATTGATGATACGCCACTTACCTGAGCCGGCACTTTGGAAACGAAACTGTTGGTTATAGCTTCCTGTGTAGGTCCAGATATTGATATTTTCTCCCGCTGTTGTGGAATGGGTATAAACTTCTAACCCTTTAGCTGGGGCATTAGCGGGTGAAATACGATGCCATATACCATCCACTGTGGAGATATTAAACTTTTGGCAATTATTATTAAGCCAAGACCACTGCCTGATATTTGCCCCATCCGTACTATCACAATTAGCTACATCGAGTGAAGCGCCACTGTGTTTTGGAGTAATGCGATAGGTGCCATTGACTAAGGTATTGCTGACGTTGCCATTCGAGCCATCGCTATAGCCATTGTAGACTTCAAATTCTGCGATTTGTGGTACACCGCTGGCTGAGTGAATTACAAAACTGACTTTTGATAAGTTAGTGTCAGAGAAAGTGATCACATTTGGCACGGCACCACCGTTTGCAAGGGTGACACCTGTATCATGATTCACTAAAGACCAAGCAGTGATCCGCCCAGCACTGGCTGCTGTTTCGATAATTCTCACAGCATTAATAGTTGTATTTAGGTTTTTAATATTAATGGCGCCTGTGGTAGCTGACGGTGACCAGTAAGTTGCAGTATCGCCATCATTGACATTACCATAGCTTGAACCACTGGCCTTTGAGCTACCATCAACACCAGCACTGAGTGCCAGATTTTCACCAGCGGGTGTCGGCTCAGGGGTTGGAGTTGGATCCGGATCCGGTGTTGGATCAGTTGGTGGCGTTGTACCACATTGCCCATTGGATGTTTGTAAGCCTTTGTTTGCCCCCGCTGTTGCAGCGATGATGCTGGGTATACACTGCGCATTATCAAGTTGATAGCTATAAGGGATGTTGATTGATGTGGTGGAGGTCGGGTTAGGCCCAGCAGGGTGAAGCTTGCTTTCTTGCTGTGACCAATCGATATTATCCCAAATATTGCCACTGACCTGCCAATAACCCATATCATTCGTATAAAACGTGCCCAGTGGATCTTTTGAATCTTTGAAGTAATTATTCTCGGCTCGCATTTTGCCACCAATACGTGGATTCATACCTGATGATACAAGTCCACTGTAGTAGTTATTGTAAGCATGGGCTGTGGCATGTCTTAATAAAGGCGTGCGAGAGTTGATATTTTCATAGTAGTTGTGATGAAAAGTAACAGGGCCGTTATTCTCATCACTATCACTTGAGCCAACAAGCCCGCCACGACCTGAATTACGTAAAATACTGTATGATAACGTCACGTATTTAGTGTTACTTTTCATATCAAATAACGCATCATAACCCGAACTTTCTCCTCCGTTGGCTTCCAATGTAACGTGGTCAACCCAGACATTACTGACATTCGATTCCATGCCAATGGCATCCCCGCCGTTGGAGGTGGGTGAGCCAGACTTTTTGACATTTCTGACATGGACATTCTGAATAATGATATTTGAAGAAGAGCGAATATGAATGCCCAGTTGATCAAACAGGGCACCGCTTCCTACACCAATAATTGACACATTACTTATTTCTTTTAGTTCAATTAAATCAGGCCCTGTATTGCAGCTGTCTCCTGAAACTTTACTAGTATTACCATGATTTATTGTACCTTCAACATGGATGATAATTGGCGTGTCACTTGATGCTCGATTACACAGTGCCTGATGAATTTGCGTACCCGTTGTCGCATAAACAATATCACCGCCAGCACCGCCGGTTGTCCCGCCATTTGTGGTGGCAAAACCTGAAGCATTAGCAAGCGCACTGTTGCCATAAATTGCCGCAGTGATGGCCAAAGCCCGCACTGAGTAGTTAAAAAGTGTACTTTTTCTCATTGTTGTTCCTAATTATTGTATGTTCAGATAAAAACAATTAAATAAATTAATTGTTAAAAGTGTTAACGCAATCAAGGTTTTTAATGCTTGTACAGCAGTGCTACCGGTGGCATTATTGCGGTAAATATTATTTTACGCAATGCTAATTGCTGAATATTTAGTTTTAATTTCATCATTTAGGTTTGCTTTATTTGCCATTAAATTATTTAATTTCATTAAAATCAGTTTGTTGTCTTGTTTTTGTACAGAGTTTTAAGTGATAAAAATAATAACAATTTAATTTACTATTTTGTTTCAAGGGTAGTTGATTTGCGATGTTATTAAATTAACATTTGTTCCCTTTATGTTTAAGCGAGAAGTACATTAAGTGGATGAAATGAGCATCTTATTAGGCTCTATGAAGGGGCATATTTGCTCAATGCGTTATCTAGATCTTTTGGATCATTAATTTAGCTCCCACGACGATGACAACCCTAACCGGGTTGAATTTAGTTGTGCTAGAAAAACCTCTAACGTTTAAATTCGCTTTGTGTGCTCTGTAGGTATTCAGCGAGTGACTTAAATAAATATTTATTTTTAATCAAGCTGTTAATCGTTTATTTAAGCGAAGTTTAGTTACTGTCAGGAAGTGTTGAATGAGTAATGCAAAACCAATCTATATTGGTTAATTTTCGCTTAAAATGAGCGTTCAGCTTACAAATTATAACGTTGATGACGACTGCTATAGCAACTTCAGTGAGTCGATTTAGGTTGTTAGTGGGTCGTTCGCTAAGCTAAAGAGTGCCATGCTGCAGGAAAGTTTATTGCAGCATCAATGTATGCAAGGGAATTATCTACACGCTGTGGCACTTTTTATATTTTTTACCGCTGCCGCATGGACATTCATCGTTACGGTTAATTTTAAGATCAGCAACAGGGAAAATCTCACCATCTAAATAGCGCCATAATCCTGCTTCTTTTATAAAATTTGATTTTTCATGCAGCTGGCAAAATAAGTTTTGATAAAAATAACTAACGCAAAATTCAACATCAGCAGTGCTCTCATGTTGCTCTGCATCTATCACGTCTAATTGAATAAAGCGGCAGCTGTTAGCAAACTCAGCGATTTCTTTGACTGGATTTTCAGCTTGTTTTGCTTGGGCATAAGTTTGATAAATATACTTGGCATTTTTTAATGCATAGGCTACATAGCGAGAGCGCATCAGTTGCTCTGCCGTGGTTGCTTGCTCTGTGCCTAAATGCAGCTTTTGGCAGCAGTCTTGGTAACTGTGTTGACTGCCGCATAAGCAATTACTGTTAGTAAGTGAAGTCATGTTAAATTAGTTTTATGCAAAAACGTTATTTTAACAGCTTATTGCGCCAATGCCATATCGGTACTTTGTTGGGTTTTAGTGAAGCAGTATAACTTTGCACTTGCTTGATCTAAGTTTAGCGATAGATCCGCAATTTGATTATCTTTTACGATGTCAGTCCAAGTGATCACTGCTGCAAAATTACCATTATGTAATGCTGAGTTTAAAACATACGCTAAATTCACAAGATGCTTTTGACGTATCACTAGTAGTTTACTGGTATCAATAGAGCATGAATCAAGTAACGCTTTACTCGGTACATGATCGGGTGCAATCAGTAATGTCCATGCATTTTGATTATTGTAATGGTGCAATACCTTTAGTAATTCAAACGTTGCTGAGATCTCATCTTCAATTTGAATTAAGTTAACTGATGCGCTTTGGTTATCTCGTTGGTAGCTTTTAACAGTTCTTACGGTAATTGGCTGTAACATAATGTTCACTCACTGGTTGTTTATACAGTATGTGTATACAGTAGTTTATACAGTTGTTTGGTGCAAGTGTTTTTTGCTAATTTTTTATACGATTTGTAATTTTTAATGTTCGCTGTGCAGATTTAATACATAGTAAAATTGAAATTTAAAATAAAAATCAATCCCTTAATTATTATTTCATGCTGTTGGTATTTTACTCAATATAAAGTGGTGGTTATTATTTTTTTATACAGTAGTTGGGATCAGATGCGCAAATTGCTGCTGATGGATCTGTTCATACAGTGTTGCAGCGTAGCACTGAGCATCTTTAAAACGACGTGTAGTGAGATGTTTACGAAGATCTGCCAGAGCTGCAGTCGCGGGTGCATAGTCTTGGCTACTAGCTAAACTTAGCCATACTGCACCATGAAATACACTACTGGGCACGCCTTGGCCTTTGATAAAAAATAACCCGAGATAAAACTGTGCTCGGTGATCTCCTGACATCGCTGCCAGGCGCATCCATTTAGCGGCGAGAGGGGCTTGTTCATTTTTTAAATAATACAGCGCTTTATTCACCGTGCTTTGTGGTGTATCAGCTTTAGCGTCACCCTGTGGGGGGCGGTTTGGTTGAGTGATAAACGATAACACGTTATCTAGCTGTTGTTCTAAATCTAAGCCAATTGGCGAGGTATCTGTCATAGTGCCACATATATTATTGTTGTCTATTACCGCGTAAGTTTAGTCTAATACAAGGTAAAATGTCCTGCTATTCTTGAAATATATGATAAAATTGCACAATTATTCTTATCTAAAATGAAACTCATCTATGCTTGACGCGTTATTTAAAATTAGCGAGCACAATTCAACTGTGCGCCGTGAATGTATTGCTGGCCTCACAACTTTTATTACCATGGTTTATATTGTTTTTGTAAACCCTGCAATGTTAGCTGAAGCTGGTATGGATCAGGGCGCGGCGTTTGTTGCAACCTGTATAGCAGCCGCGATTGGTTGTTTTATTATGGGTCTTTGGGCTAATTACCCGTTAGCACTGGCTCCAGGTATGGGGTTAAATGCCTTTTTTACTTATGGTGTTGTACTTGGCATGGGCTATACCTGGCAGGCTGCATTAGGTGCGGTGTTTATGTCGGGCTGTATCTTTTTGTTTTTAAGTTTGTTTAAAGTCAGAGAGTGGATCATTAACGCAATCCCTTTGGTATTAAAGCAAGCAATAGCCACGGGGATTGGCGCATTCTTAGCGTTAATCGCGCTAAAAAATGCCGGTATTATTGTGGCAAGCCCTGCCACCTTAGTACAGTTAGGTGATATCACTGCAGCAGGGCCATTGCTGGCAATTTTCAGCTTTTTTGTTATTGCAGCTTTGTTGTATCGTGATTTTAAAAGTGGCGTACTGATCAGTATCTTATTAGTTACTGTCATAGCGTTAAGTTTAGGTTTAGTTGAGTATCAAGGGGTGATGTCTATGCCACCTTCAATTCTACCTACCTTTATGCAACTTGATTTTGCTGCGGCACTTGAGTTGTCAATGCTCAGTGTTATTTTTGCATTTTTGTTTGTTGATTTATTTGATACATCAGGCACTTTGGTGGCGGTAACGCAAAAAGCGGGCCTTGCTGATGAAAAAGGTAATATGCCGCGGTTAGGTCGTGCACTCAGTGCTGATAGCACAGCAACCATTGCAGGCTCGGTGCTTGGTACTTCTACAACAACGTCCTATATTGAATCGGTTGCAGGGGTTTCTGTTGGTGGTCGTACAGGCTTAACTGCGGTGGTTGTTGGTTTGTGTTTTTTACTGATGATGTTTTTTGCGCCGCTGGCTAAAATGGTGCCAGCATATGCTACTGCAGGCGCTATCTTATATGTTGCGGTATTGATGCTACAGAATCTCAAGTTTGTAAATTGGGATGATATGACTGATGCGATCCCAGTGAGTGTTGTATTACTGATGACGCCACTGACGTTTTCGATTGCACATGGTATTGCGCTTGGCTTTATCTCGTACACGGCGGTAAAAGTATTGTGTGGCAAACGTGATGAAGTGAGTATTAGTGTGTGGATCTTGACGGCGATGTTTGTGGTTAAGTTCGCGTTTTTATCGTAAATCGGTTTTTAACGACTCATGCAAAGAAAAAGTGGCTTACCACTTTTTCTTTGGTGCAAATAATACATCTAAATCGTCTTGTTCTTGTTCGGCTTTCTTCTTCAGTGCCGTTGCATTTGATGCTTTTAATTCAGTACTAATGGCTTCTAAGTAACCCTCTAATTCTTGACGTTTCCCAGTGATATAGTCGTCGCTATAGGCCACTGCTGATAATGTAGCGTAGGCTTTTTCAAAGTATTGCCGTGCTGAACCCACCATGTTGGCTGAGCGAGCGGAGATACCCCGTTTAATTTGGCTTTCTATGTTAATTCTTAATTGCAGTTTTTCTAAACGCTTATCTTCAGCAACAAAAATCTGGCTATCAACTTTACCTTTACCATGCTCAGAGCGAAGCACTGCGCGTAATTTTTTAATAGCTTGGATCAGTGATATCAATTGTTTGTCGTTATCAGGTAACACTAAGTTCTCTGAATTAGTGGCGTCAACAAGTTGGTTACTCAACCGTTCTTTTGCTTCTTTTAAGCGATTTTTTAACTCTTTAGAATTGGGAGAAAGTTGCACCATAGTTACTAAAGCATCATGAATACGGCGCTGCAGAATACGTAAAATATGCTCAGACATGGGGATGTTAGCACTATTTAGTAATACGTCTTCCGATTCTTCAATGATTTTTTTTTGTTTAGTTAAATCTTTGCGACGTTCGGTTTCTTGTTTCTCTTTATGCTGTTGTACCGCACTGACCCACAGGGCAATGACAATTAGTGCAACAATCAACATAATAATAATAGAAACGATCATGGTTTAGGTCTCAGGTTTCACAAGCTAATAATTTTTATCTTACATTAAATATATGCTAACAGGGTAGTTTTGCGCTATTTATGTCAAAAAAGAATTTGTTTTCTCATTATTTATTCCTATACGGATTATGATTTTTTTTCATTTTGGGGTTCCGTTAAAAAGATGGCTACCTCAATACGAGGGTTTATGCTAGCCTAAGCACATAACCTTATAATTCTGATCCCAGAGAGTCTTTTTCTATTATTGAGTAGAAAACACTTGGCTTGACGTGATGTAGCATTTATAAATAAGCAGTATAACTACACTAAAAAATGCAGCCATGAAATTACAACAACTCAGATACATCGTCGAAGTCCAAAATCATAAACTAAATGTTTCAGCAACAGCTGAAAGTTTATTTACCTCGCAACCAGGTATTTCTAAACAAGTACGTATGTTAGAAGATGAGTTGGGTGTGCAAATTTTTGGTCGAAGTGGTAAGCACCTCACTCATGTTACGAGTGCAGGCACTGAAATTATTAACATTTCTCGTGAAATACTTTCCAAGGTCGAAGGCATCAAAGCGGTAGCAAATGAACATACCTTACCAGATCAAGGTAAGTTAAATATTGCTACCACACATACACAGGCCCGTTATGCGCTGCCAAGCGTGATCCAAGGCTTTATGAAAAAGTATCCAGCGGTGTCATTACACATGCATCAAGGTACGCCACAACAAATTTCCGATGCAGCGGCGCGCGGGGATGCCGATTTTGCCATTGCCACCGAAGCACTGCACTTATATTCAGACTTAGTGATGTTGCCGTGTTATCACTGGAACCGTAGTATCGTAGTTGCTAAAGACCATCCACTTGCGAAAAAAGCGGGATCTTTAACCGTTGCTGATATCGCCCAGTATCCGTTAATTACCTATGTATTTGGTTTTACTGGTCGCTCAGAGCTTGATAAAGCCTTTAATGCGCAGGGACTTGAACCGCATATTGTATTTACTGCAACCGATGCAGATGTGATTAAAACCTACGTACGCTTAGGTCTAGGTGTGGGTGTTGTTGCATCAATGGCGATTGATCAAATTGCAGATACTGATTTAGTGTGTATTGATGCAAGTCACTTATTTGAAGCGAGCACCACTAAAATTGGCTTTCGAAAAGGCAGTTTCTTACGCACCTATATGTATGACTTTATAGAACGTTTTGCACCGCATTTAACCAAAGAGCGGGTGGAACGAGCCAGCTTATTGCGTAATCAAGAGGACGTTGATAAGTTGTTTGAAGATATCGAGTTGCCAGTTAAGTAGCTAATATTGCAAATAAAAAAGCCGCATCGAGCGGCTTTTTTGAGCATCTTAAAAAATTAGCATTCAATAATGTTTACAGCCAAACCACCACGTGCGGTTTCTTTGTATTTGGTTTTCATATCATTACCGGTATCGAGCATGGTTTTGATCACTTTATCCAGTGATACCTTTTGCTCGCCACTGCCACGAATAGCTAAGCGTGATGCGTTAATCGCTTTAATCGCGCCCATTGCATTACGTTCAATACAGGGCACTTGTACTAAGCCACCGACCGGATCGCAGGTTAAACCTAGGTTATGTTCCATGCCAATCTCGGCGGCATTTTCAACATGTAATACGCTGCCACCAACAATTTCTGTCAGTGCACCCGCAGCCATAGAGCAGGCAACACCTACTTCACCTTGGCAACCTACTTCAGCGCCTGAAATTGAGGCATTCTTTTTATATAAGATGCCAATCGCAGCAGCAGTGAGTAAGTAGCGCGTTGCAATATCGCGGTCAACTTCTTTAATAAAGGTGTGATAGTACATAAGTACCGCAGGTAAAATGCCCGCAGCGCCATTAGTCGGTGCCGTAACCACACGGCCACCGGCGGCGTTTTCTTCGTTAACGGCAAGGGCAAATAAGTCTACCCAGTCCATGGCTCGCAGAGGATCGTTACTTACTTCAATATTGAGCTTTAAATACAAACTCGGAGCACGGCGTTTTACTTTTAAACCACCGGGTAAAATGCCTTCGGTGCGCATACCGCGTTCAATACAGGCTTTCATTACTTGCCAAATATTGAATAACTCATCTTTGATTTCATCTTCTGTGCGCAAGGTTTTTTCATTTTTCATCATCAAGCTTGATACGCTAAAGCCCGATTCTTTACACATCTCAAGCAATTCTTTGGCGCTGCCAAAAGGAAAGGGGGCTGGGTTTTCTTCGCGAATATCCAGCGCTGCTTGTTTTTCTTTTTCAAATTCTTCATCGGTAACAATAAAGCCGCCACCAATTGAGTAATATACTTTACTGTGGAGTTTTTCGTCACCTTTGAATGCAATGATTTCCATGGCATTTGAGTGTTTAGGTAAAGTTTTGCGACGATGAAATACGATCGCCCCTTGTTTTGGGAACTTAGCTTTATGAACTTGATTTAAATAGATAACTTGTTCGTTTTCAATTTTAGCGAGGATCTCGTCAACTAAATCAGCATCTATGGTTTCTGGATCATAACCGGCAAGCCCTAAAATAACGGCTTTACCAGAGCCATGGCCAATGCCGGTTTGGCCTAATGAACCATATAGCTCAACTTTAACGCTGGTGACATCGGTTAATAAATTTTGTTGTTGTAGTTCGTTAACGAATAAACGCGATGCACGCATAGGACCGACTGTGTGTGAAGACGACGGGCCAATGCCAATACTAAACATATCAAATGCACTGATCATAATAACTTTACTCTACTTTTACTCAGCACGATTGCTGCCTTTGAACGGTCGCACATAATAACGCGTAATTGTACCCTTGTAACCCTTTGCGATAGAGATTTAAACTGGTATGGCGAGCTGTTTTGTAAAGTTTTTTATAATGCTAGCCGTTGCCCCCCAGAGTAGTCCATAAGGGGTTGAAAAGCCTTGTAAAGTAATTACCTTTCCGCGTCGCTCAAAATGCAAGGGTTGCCAATTGTTTACATTCGCTAAAGTATTTACGGGTAGTAAAAAACTTGCCGCAACTTCATTGTGATCGGGATGCCACTGGGTGTTTGCTGCGAGCACACCAACAAATGGCGTGATGGTGAAGCCTGTAAGGGTAGAGTAATCGGGTAATTGGCCAATCACACGGACATTCTCAGCAGCAATATTAAGCTCCTCATGTAACTCGCGCAGGGCGGTGTTACGTAAATCGATATCACTGTGTTCATATTTACCGCCAGGCAAACAAATTTCGCCAGGGTGATGATTTAAAAACGTTGGGCGTTTACATAATAAAATGTGCGCAATGTTGTCGATATCAATCAATGGCAGCATCACGGCACTGGCGCGTTGAGTGCCTTGTAAATAAGCATGATGCGCTGGAATGTCAGTATTGGGCGCAGTTAGCTGAAAACGAGCCATAAGTTGTCGGCTATTCAAGTGGATCACTTCAATAAAGGCAAAATTTTATTTACTTTATCGTAAGTTTCTTGGTATTCCAACTCCACTTGTGAGTCAGCCACAATGCCGCCGCCAGCCCAACAATAAATATGCTGGTTATGACAGACTAAGGTGCGAATGGTAATGCTGGTATCCATATTGCCACAAGCACTTAAGTAACCAATTGAGCCACAGTAAATACTGCGGCGATGTGGTTCTAATTCTTCAATAATTTCCATCGCACGTATTTTTGGTGCGCCAGTAATTGAGCCTCCAGGGAAAGCCGCTTTGAGCTGATCAACGGCGGTTTTATCAGCGGCTAATTGCGCTGTAACTGTACTGACTAAATGGTGCACGGCCGGAAAGCTCTCAATTGCAAATAACGAAGGCACTTGTACGCTGCCGGGTTTGGCAACTTTACCTAAGTCGTTACGCAGTAAATCAACAATCATCACATTCTCGGCGCGATCTTTCGCTGAATTTTGTAAGCGAGTGGCTTGTGCGGCATCTTCCTGCTCGTCTTTGCAGCGTGGCAAGGTGCCTTTGATAGGCTTAGTTTCAATATAACCTTGGTTGATGGCGATAAACCGCTCTGGCGAAATAGATACAATAGCGCCATCGGGGTGATTGATAAAACTGGAAAAGGGCGCTTTGTTGGCATCACGTAAAGTGCAGTAAGCTTGCCACGGCGAACCTTGATATTGCGCGGTAAAGCGTTGTGCTAAGTTGATTTGGTAGCAATCGCCACTGTTTAAGTATGCTTGGATTTTGGCAAATTTGTCACTGTATTGAGCAAGGCTCATATTTGATGACCAGTCACGGGTTATCTCAAATGCAGAATAAAGCGGTGTTGCGGTTGTTAACGGCTCAAGGTACAGGGCTTGTCTATCAATATTTGGCTGTGCGATATAAAACCAGTGGCCGAGCTGTTTATCGTAAATTAATGCATCTGGATAGAGGCCAATCGCCATTTGTGGCATAGCAATATCATCAATTGCTTGTTCAGGTAAGTGCTCAATGATGCGGCCTAAGTCGTAACCAAAATAACCTAGCCAACCACCGCTAAACGGTAAGTCGTGCTGTGTTTTGCTGGCATCAAGCTTGGCAAGCTCGTTTTGGATGACACTAAAGCAGTCTTGCGTTGTGAGCTTGCCATCAATATAAGTGTGATTATTTTTAACTTCTAGGCGCATGCTAGGGGCAATAGCAATCAGATCATAACGGCTATTGACATGCTCGCTATTGGCAGAGTCGAGCAGTGCTGCATAAGGTAAATCAGCAAAATAGGCGAAAACCTCTACACAGTTGAGCGAAATGTCTAATTGAATACAGGTTTTTTGTTGCTTTATCATCTATTTTTTTACCCTGAAAAACTGGCTCGAAACGGGCTGGGAGGGTATCATAAGTTAAAATTTTTTGGCAGCGTTTAGTGAATAACAAAGGCTGCCTATGGCTTTACAAACCACCGTCACCGGTTTGATTTATGTTACGTGTATAAAAAATACGTAAAGGTAACTTAAGGAACCCCTATGAGTACAATTCGTCAGCAAGACTTTATTGATAGCATTGAAGATGCTCTGCAATATATTTCGTTTTATCACCCACTTGATTTTGTACAAGCACTCGAAAAAGCCTATAACAAAGAGCAAAGTAAAGCGGCTAAAGATGCCATCGCGCAAATTTTGATTAACTCGCGTATGTCGGCTGAAGGTAAGCGCCCGCTATGCCAAGACACCGGCATTATTACCTGCTTTGTAAAAGTAGGTATGGATGTGAAATGGGATAAAACCGATTTAACCGTACAACAAATGGTTGATGAAGGAACGCGTCGTGCTTATTTGAATCCTGATAACCCTTTACGGGCATCGATTGTTGCAGATCCTGCTGGCACGCGCAAAAATACCAAAGACAACACGCCATCAGTGGTACACATTGACTTAGTGGCAGGCGGCGAAGTAGAAGTCATGGTTGCAGCTAAAGGCGGCGGCTCAGAAAATAAAACTAAAATGGTGATGTTGAACCCATCTGATGACGTAGCGGCATGGGTTGAAAAAACCTTACCGACCATGGGAGCTGGTTGGTGCCCACCGGGTATGCTAGGCATAGGTATTGGTGGCACGGCTGAAAAAGCAGCGGTACTAGCAAAAGAATCCCTGATGGATCCTGTTGATATCCATGAGCTTATGGAACGTGGTGCACAAACCACCGAAGAAAAGTTGCGTTTAGATATTTTTGAACGTGCTAATAAACTTGGTATTGGTGCGCAAGGTTTAGGTGGTTTAACAACGGTTGTTGATGTAAAAATTAAAACCGCACCAACACACGCTGCATCAAAACCTGTGGTAATGATCCCAAATTGTGCAGCAACTCGCCATGTTCACTTTACCCTAGATGGTTCAGGCCCTGCGAACTTAAAAGCGCCAAAACTTGAAGATTGGCCAGAAGTAACGTTTGAAGTAGGTGAAGGCACACGCCGCGTTGATTTAAATACGTTAACCAAAGAAGATACCCGCGAGTGGAAAATGGGCGAGACAGTATTATTGTCAGGCACTATTTTAACCGGTCGTGATGCGGCGCATAAACGTTTACAAGATATGATCAATTCAGGTGAAGGTTTACCAGAGGGCGTAGATTTTGATAATAAGTTTATCTACTACGTTGGCCCAGTTGATGCGGTACGCGATGAAGCCGTAGGTCCAGCAGGCCCAACAACTGCAACACGGATGGATAAATTTACCGACATGATGTTAGAGAAAACCGGCATCATTGGGATGATTGGTAAAGCAGAGCGTGGCCCTGCAACCGTTGAATCTATCAAAAACAACAAGTCAGTGTATTTGATGGCAGTAGGTGGTGCGGCATACTTAGTATCGAAAGCAATCAAAAAAGCCCGTGTTGTGGCGTTTGAAGACTTAGGTATGGAAGCTATCTATGAGTTTGAAGTAGAAGATATGCCAGTTACAGTTGCGGTAGATAGCGAAGGCGCAAATGCGCATACGCAAGGCCCTGCGATTTGGAAAGCAAAGATCGAAGAGTTAGACGGTAAATTAAAATAAACCGCCGTTGATTTGTGCGGTATTTAGCGAATGTTAAATACCGCTTATCAGATCTGACCAGTTTCAATAAATCCCTAACTCCGCTCATAACATACTCTATTTAAACATATATTCCCGTTATTCTGGTTGTAATATTTACTTTACACTAAACTTGCCTTTTACGTTCACGTAAAGCTATATTTGTAATCTTTCAATTAATGTGCATTTAAGTTGTTGTTTTTGTATTTTTTGTGGATTAAATATGCGGCTAATTTGTCTTATTGCATTTGTTTATGATGTTTAGTTATTTTGATTAGTTTTATCATCTCATATAGTGGTAAGGCGCAATTTGAAGTGATAAAGTCTCGGCAATTTCAGCGTGCATACCCTCTCACGGGTTACAAATTTCGGAGTAAGATAAAGTGGCTGTGTTTAATCAAGTTGACTTTGATAACCACGAACAAGTGGTTTTTTGTGCAGATAAAGAATCAGGGCTTCGAGCAATTATTGCCGTACATAATACTAATCTAGGTCCTGCCGTTGGTGGTTGCAGAATGTGGGACTATGCAAGTGATGATGATGCTATCGTTGATGCGCTGCGTTTATCAAAAGGTATGACCTATAAGAATGCAGTAGCACGCCTGCCATTTGGTGGCGGTAAATCTGTGATCATTGGTAATGCGAAAGAGATTAAATCTGAGCAGCTATTTCGTGCCTTTGGCCGTCAATTAGAGCGTTTAAATGGCAGCTATTACTCAGCCGAAGATGTTAACATCACCTGCGAAGATGTTGCCATTATGAACAAAGAAACTAACTATGTGTTAGGCCTTGAAGGTAAAAGTGGTAATCCATCACCATTTACTGCTTATGGTACTTTTTTAGGCATTAAAGCCGCGTTACAGCATCAACGTGGTGATCAGGACCTAACAGGTATTAAAGTCGCGGTACAAGGGTTAGGCGCCGTTGCTTATGGTTTATGTAAACACTTACATGAAGCCGGTGCACAATTATTTGTGACCGACATTAACCAAGTAGCGATTGACCGTGTTGTCAATGACTTTGCAGCAACTGCGGTGAGCATCGACGAGATCTATGACCTTGATGTAGACGTTTACGCGCCATGTGCACTAGGTGCTACAGTCAATGATTTAACGATCCCTCGTATTAAAGCGACTATTATTGCTGGGTGCGCAAACAACCAATTGGCAGAATCTCGTCACGGTGAAATCATTCGTGAAAAAGGTATTTTGTATGCGCCGGATTATGTGATCAACGCCGGTGGTATCATTAATGTTTATTATGAAACTGCGCCAGAAGGTTACTCTGCTGCAGCGTCAAATAAACATGTTGAAGGTATTTACGATACCCTAACTGAAATTTTTGCACGCAGTGAAAAAGAGCAAAAATCAACGCATTTAATTGCCGATGAACTAGCACAAGAGATCATCAAAAACGGTTTATAATAGCCGAATACCAATCGTGTTAAGTTATTAGCCATTTATAGCGACAGATAAATAGAGTGATAACAAGGCATAAATTTCGACATGTAGTTGTTCTACTTTAGAAATTTATAACGCAGTTAGCGCTTTATTTAGCACGCTAGAATGGTTAAATATTTAAGCCGATTGGTATATAGGCGTGCAATTGCACGCCTTTACTTTATGTAATAAATCACTCACGATACGCTTACCCTAAGCCGTTTAGTTTTAAATAATGACCCCAATCGATTTAACCTCATGGCCACGCCAACAACATTTCTCCTTGTTTAAAGAGTTTACGCAACCTTATTTTAATGTCTGTGTACAGCTCGATGTGGCAGCACTTTATCAGTATTGTAAAGCACAACAGTGTTCATTTTTTCATGCTTATATTTATGCGGCGTTACAGGCCAGTCATGCTTATCAGCCAATGCTGCTGCGTATTATTGATAACATGCCTTGGCAATTAACAACTCAGCGGGCCAGTGTTGTTGAGCTTGCAGATGATGATACTTTTCGGTTTAGTTATTTGTTACCGCAGCAAAGCTTTGCTGATTTCCAAGTGCATGCCAGTGCTGTGAGCCTAGCAGCAAAACAACAACCTTTATTTTCAGATGCTTTTGCATGCACAGAAGGGCAAGCGGATCTGCTGCATATTTCAGTGTTACCTTGGTTGGATTTTATGAGCTTCTCTCATGCCTTTAGCCAAGCAGATAATTTCGGTATTCCAAAATTAGTGTTTGGTAAATTTAATGCCAAAACCGGAAAAATGCCGCTTTCCATAGATGTACATCATGCATTAATGGATGGTTTGCATGTGGCTAAGTTTATTGAACACCTGCAACGCAGTATTGATGACTTTTCTGTTTAGTTTAGACGTAAACATATTGTGTTATTTAGTTAATGAAACTAAAACTAAGACTATGTTAGTATAATTGCCGAACAGTGAAATGTAATGATAATTAAATACTAATAAATCATTATTAATTTAATTTGTGTTAATGCTAAGTTGTTAGCTCGCCATAATTACAAAGGCGTTTAGTAGAATGATCCGTTTAGGTCTTTGTTTTTTCATTTTTGTTGTCTTTAGCAGCTTTGCTGCTGAGCAAACTCGCTTGCCTCTGAATGACTATTTTGCTGAAACATGGAATACCCGCTCGGGCTTACCACATAATAGTATTAATAGTGTTGCGCAAACCAGTGATGGTTATGTGTGGATTGCGACCTGGGAAGGATTAGTCCGTTTTAATGGTCGTGAATTTAAGCTATTTTCCCGCTCAGAAATAGCCGGTTTACCTGATTCCGGTTTACGTAGTCTAGCCCCGCAAGCCGATGGCAGTTTGTATATTTCAGGAGCACGCGGTGGTATTAGTCATTTAAAAAATAGGCAATGGATTGCGCAAGACAATGCGTCAGCCATGGTTAATTATGTTTTAAAAACCCGTTCAGGTGAAATGTGGTTAGCACTAGAAGGCGACGGTGTTACATATCGTGAGTTTGATAATGGCCCAGAACATAGGGTATTAGTTAATTTCAGCGCATATAGATTAGTTGAAGATGCGAGTGGGGTGATCTGGGCCGCTACTAGCGATGGCTTGTATCGAGTCGAAAATAAAACGGCACAATTGGTTACGCCAAGTAGTGGATTACCTAACAGCTCTATTTATTCGGTATTATTAACTAAACAAGGCCAACTCATTGTTGCAGGTGAAAAAGGTGCGTGGCGATTAGTGGGTGATATGTTTGAAAGTATTCATACCCAATTAGATGGAGAATCTATCTCTAGTTTATTACAAGATGATCATGATGACATTTGGTTTGGTACTATCAATAAAGGTCTCTTTAGGCTCAGTGAAATTGGTTTAGAGCAACTGGATGCCGACGCAGGTTTACCGGCAAATCGTATTTTATCGTTAATGCAGGATCGTGAAAAAAGCATCTGGGTTGGTACTAACGGCGGTGTCTATCGATTACGCGAAGCCCCTTTTTCGTCATGGACAAAAAAACGTGGACTTAATGGCGACTATGTACGCAGCGTTCTTTCTCGCCCTGATGGCAGTATCTGGGTGGGGAGTAGCTTAGGTTTAAATCGCATTAGTGATGATAAAGTAGAGGCGATTAAACCTGCATTTGATCAAGATCCCTTATCAATTCTCAGCTTAGCTGAAGATCAACAAGGAAATGTCTGGGTCGGTACTTATACCAGTGGTTTAATGCGTGTTATTGATAAAAAGATCTACCCAGTAATAAATCGTGATTATGGCTTAGCAAGTAATGAAATCAGAGCACTTTTGTTTGATAACGAACAACGCTTGTGGGTCGGCTCTGCTGCAGGGCTAACACGTATAGAACCCGATGGTTCATTAACTCAATATACAACCAAACAGGGTCTACCAGGTGATTTTATCATGGCACTTGCGCTTGATAGCCATGGCAACATTTGGGTTGGCACGGGGGTTGGTGTTGCTATGTTTAATAGTGCCTTAGGGGAATTTAAAGGGCAGGCATTTCCTAAACAATTCAATGCAGAATATGCATTTGGTTTTTACGCTCAACAAGACTTTATGTGGATGACCACAGATAGAGGTTTGATTCGCTTCAATATTATTACTGGCGATATTGCGATGTTGGGTCGTGAACAAGGTTTACCAGTTGATAAGCTTTTTCAGCTAGTGGCACAAGGTGATTCGTTTTGGTTGTCGAGTAATCGTGGCATCATTCAAGTTAAGCAGCAGCAAGTGAATGACTTTTTAGATGATCCAATCAATGCTAAAAGCCAAAAATTACAGTATCAACTGTATGATGAAGGCGATGGTATGCTTAGCGCCCAAGCCAATGGTGGCTCTAACCCGGCTGCAACACTTCATAATGATGGCAGTATTTGGTTTGCTACTTCCCAAGGAGCGAGTACTGTTGTGCCTGAACGTATAAAACAAGCCACGCAAATATCATTGCCAACAGTGATAGAGAATTTGTATGTAGATGGTAAAAATACCCCGTTATTATATGCTGAAGAAGTGCTACTTTTACCGCCAAGTACGTCGCGATTGTCATTTCATTATGCTGGCTTGAGTTTTATTATGCCGCAGCGGCTCAACTTTCAAACAAAATTGCTTGGTTATAATAACGAGTGGGTAAATCGCCAGCGCTTAACAATTACAGAATATACAAATCTTGCTCCGGGTAAATACACTTTTATGGTACGAGCGGGGTACCCAAATGGTCAGTGGCAGGATAATTATAAAACGGTAAATTTTGTTATTCAGTCGTATTTTTGGCAAAAAACAAGCTTCAAACTGGTAATGTTTTTTACTTTACTATTGCTTGCATACGCCTTGTATCAATATCGCCTTTATCATTATAAAAAAATTGAAAAAGAGCTCATGATTCGTGTCGAGCAACAAACTAGAGACTTGCAACAGCAAACGGATGCATTTGCTCATCAAGCAACTCATGATCAGCTAACCGATTTGCCAAATCGTCGTGCCTTTGATAGTTGGCTAGCTGATAATTTTTCAGATTTTAAACAGCAAGCTTTACCTTTGGCTATTGCGATTATGGATATCGATCATTTCAAACGAATTAATGACGGTTGGTCACATATTATTGGCGATCGGGTAATTTGCGTAGTTGCTCATTTGTTAGGCCAATGTGGTGAGAGCGACGCAAGCCAAGTCGCTCGTTGGGGAGGTGAAGAGTTTACCTTACTATTCCCTAATAAAACCGCACAACAAGCCGCGCAATTATGTGAACAATTACGGGTGGAAATTGCCAATTATGATTTTTCAAATATTGCTAGCGGGTTATCTGTAACGGTTAGCTTTGGTGTCGCTGATTCATTGAACGTTAATGATTATGATCGGTTACTAGCGCAAGCTGATCAGGCATTATATAAAGCAAAAAGTAATGGCCGAAACAGGGTAGAAATAACATTTTCAGATACGTTTAGCGCTAAAAAATTGAATCCTTAGTGTGCTTTTTTGTAATTTGCTTGTGTATTTTTTATGCGCTTATTTTTATCAGAGAAAGCCCGCTGCAGGCCATGCTATATCAGGTACATAAAATATATTTATGTAAACATTAAAACACTTCATTAACATTTGCTTAACCTTGATGTTATATCTTTGTTCCCAGTTGGGGATATTTTTGATATTTATACAAGGAACAACAGATGAAAAATAATATAGTTAATCTTGCACTAGCGAGTATTTTAGGCGTGTCACCTGCGGTATTTGCAGAAGGTCATAAGCACGATAATTTTTCGTTTACAGCCCAGTCTATTGAATCACTAAAATTAAACTCTTTACTGGCTGTTGATGATACTCAGTTTGTATTTAATAATGCCTTATTGAATGAAGACTGGGATAACTTTTTTGCTCTACATGCTCCTGCATTGGAAGATAAAAAAGAGCTTATTCTGCATTGGGCAGGTTATGCGAGTATTAATCCGAAAATTATTTTAGCCTTACTTGAACAGCAAAGCGGTTTACTTTCAAACCCTGCTGCTGATAGCACTAACCCGTTAGCGGGTTTATCTGATGAGCGGGGTTTTGATGCGCAAGTAGAAGATGTGGTTATAAAATTAAGTCAGCGATTTTATGCATACAAACAGTGGCAAGATAGCCAAGTGACGGCAAAAAAATCAAAATACGCGAGCACGGCTATAAGCAACTCGGCCAGTACAAATAGCAGCACAGCTGCAACGGCTGCCTTGGTTAGTGTGTTTAAAAAGCGTAATAAATTAGCCGTGGAGCAAGATAACGTTCATCACGCTAATAGCGATTTAACAGGTTTTTTAGCCACTTTTGATAGCTTATTCCCCGAAAGTAGTGCACAGCTACAACGCTCATCAAAAAGTGCAGCAAAAAGCAGTCGTCAACAGTTTACAGCTGCCAGCTTTTCCATGGATCTACCTTGGCCATCAGGTTATTGGTATAGCGGGGGGGCCCATTCAAATACTGGCTCTGGCTATCCATATTCATCACTTGATTTTAATAATGGTTCGGGTAACTGGGGCAGTAATACACCATACGTACAAGCGGCTCATGGCGGCACAGTCACGCGTTTTTCATCGTGCAATATTCGTGTAACGCACTCCAGTGGTTATGCAACCAACTATTATCATATGTCTAACTTACAATATACCAGTGGTGATTATGTACAACCTGGCGCATGGCTTGGCCGTTATGCTAACAACTATAATCAGGCCTTGTGTGAAGGCGGTCAATCATCAGGCCCGCATGTACACTTCACACTGTTGTATAACGGGCAGCAGGTGTCACTGCACAATCAGTACATCAGTGGCCATCGTATTGATGTAGGTAACAGTAATTATGACGATAACTGTAACCGCTTCTACTTTGAGCGTTATGGTTATAAAACCTGCGCATGGCAGCCACTGTATCGTTAATTCTACAAGCTGTTAATCTGTATTTAGGTTAACAGCATGCCAAGGAGCCGTAGCTCCTAAATCGATATGCGGCGTTTTATTTGTAGTTAACTAATTGAATTTACCAGCCAACGGACATATTAATACTGCATAGCTTTTTAGTGGACACTCATATGGTAAATGGATTATTAATACTGGCGCTAATTGCGTTTGTGGCTGTTTATTGGCGTTGGCCGGTAATTCAAAATCGACTGTGGCAAAAGAAATACCGAGATTACCGTTTAGACGCAAAACAAACAGCATTACTGTTACGTTGTATGCCTATCTACCAAAGAATGACCGATAGCGATCGTGAGAAATTAGAACGTCATATTGTGTGGTTTTTAAATGAGAAACGTTTTATCGGCTGTGATGGTTTACAGTTAAATGATGCCATGAAACTGATAGTTGCAGCTGACGCATGCGTGTTAGTGCTCAACAAACCATGGCCCTTATATCAAAATGTGAAAGAGATTTTGCTTTACCCTAGTGCATATTATGCCCCACAAACGTCCCGTGACAATGCTGGGCTGGTAAGTTATCACAATACGGTACGCCAAGGTGAGTCGTGGCCTGGCGGCACTTTAGTACTGAGCTGGCATGATGTCTTAGAAGGTAACCGTTTGCCCAGTGACGGACATAATTTAGTGTTTCATGAGTTTGCTCATCAACTTGATCAAGAAACCGGAAAAACAACCGGCACGCCGTTATTAGCAAAGCAAACTGATTATCAACAATGGGGACGTGTTTTTAGCCGTGCTTATAATCAGTTAAAAACGCATGTGGCTTATAATATGCCCCATGTTATTCATAGTTATGGCGCGACTAATGAAGCCGAATTTTTTGCTGTAGTCACTGAAACCTTTCTTGAAAAACCCGCCGAGCTGCGCCATTACGACCCTGAAATATACAGTTTGTTGGTCGGTTATTATCAGTTTGACCCGATAAAATGGCATTAACCGCCAAATACCTGCGCTTTATCAGATATCGCTGGTAACTTGCAGCCGTTTTTGTTGCAATCATGTTCATAAGATGAAAACCGCAATAAAAATAAGCGAGAATGCAATGAAAACAATGCTTCATACAGCGATGGCTGTTGCTGTGTCATTGGCACTTTATGGCCAAGCTCAGGCAGCGGATAATAATGATGAAAAATGGCAAGTAGATGCGCCACAAGGGCAGTTTACTGATGCGGTTATCAGTGTCTCACAAGGCACTTGGATGAATATTGATGTTAGCCCTGATGGCAAAACCATCGTGTTTGATTTACTCGGTGATATTTATACCATGCCTATGGCTGGTGGCACGGCGGTGCAGCTTACTTCTGATATAGCATGGCAAATGCAGCCACGTTTTAGTCCTGATGGAAAGCATATTGCATTTACCTCCGATCAAGGTGGCGGCGATAATATCTGGCTAATGGATGTAAATGGTGAAAACCAAACGCCAGTGACCGATGAAACGTTTCGTCTGCTCAATAGTCCTGCTTGGAGCCCTGATGGTGACTATATAGTTGCTCGTAAACATTTTACTGCAACGCGCTCACTGGGCGCTGGTGAAGTATGGCTTTATCATAAAGCGGGTGGTAAAGGTGTACAACTCACTCAACGCGCGGATGACCAAAAAGATTTAGGTGAGCCAATGTTCTCACCGGATGGCCGTTATGTGTATTTTTCTCATGATGCAACACCGGGTAAAACCTTCCACTATTCAAAAGATTCCGTTGCTGGTATTTATAAAATCAAACGCTATGATCGGCAAACGGGTGAGATAGAAACGATCATTGATGGTGTCGGCGGTGCAATTCGACCAACCCCTTCGCCGGATGGCAAAAAGTTGGCTTATATTAAGCGTGATGACTTTCAAACGAGCCTGTATTTATATGATTTAACCAGCGGCAAACACACCAAGTTATACGATAAGCTTGAACGTGATATGCAAGAAACATGGGCTATTCATGGTGTGTATCCAACCATTGCCTGGACTCCAGATAACCAACAACTGGTGTTTTGGGCGGGTGGTACTATTCACAAACTGGATGTGAGTGACGGTGATGTAGAAACTGTGCCATTTGCAGTTAAAACCAGCAAGAAAATTCAAAAAGCAGTGCGCTTTACGCAGAACATTGATAGCGATGAATTTGCTGTAAAAATGCTCCGTAATGTACAAGTGTCACCGGATGGTGAAACGGCAATTTTTGAAGCACTAGGACATATTTATAAACGCGATTTAGAGTCAGGTAAAGTTAAACGTTTCACTACACAAGATGACCATTTTGAGTTGTTCCCGCAGTTTTCCCGTGATGGTAAAAAAATCGTTTATGTAACCTGGGACGATAACGAGCAGGGCGCTGTACGAGTTGTATCTGCACGCAGTGGTCGTGGTGATGCTATCACCACAGAGCCGGGTAAATATGTTGAGCCAACGTTTAGCCCTGATGGTAAAACGGTGGTGTATCGTAAAGCCTCTGGTGGCAGTATTTTAAACCCTGATTGGTCTTTGCACCCTGGTATTTATGCAGTGAGCAGTAAAGGCGGTAAAGCAGAACTTATTACTAAAAGTGGTTATCAGCCACAATTTGCAGCAGCGAATGACCGTATTTATCTAATGAGCCCGTGGCCAAAGCCTACGTTGAGTGTGGTTGAGCTGGATTCTAAAAAAGTCTCTAAGTTGTATGAATCTGAGCATGCCACTGAATTTAGGGTATCACCTGATGGTAAATATTTAGCTTTTGCAGAACGCTTTAAAGTGTTCGTTACTCCTTTAGTGCAAAGTGGAAAAACCATTAATATTGGTCCTAAAGACAGCCAGTTCCCAATCGAGCAGTTATCTGTGCGTGCCGGTGAGAATATCAGCTGGAGCGCCAGCAGCGATAAACTGTATTGGAGCTTAGGCCCTGAGCTTTATCATGCAAGCTTGGCAGGTTTATTTGATATAAATAAAGCGGATGACGCTGATTTTAAAGTAACAAGCGGCGATAACATTGGCTTTAGTAGCAAAATGGCTGAACCAAAAGGCATGATAGCCTTAACGGGCGCACGTATTATTACCATGAAAGGTGAGGAAGTCATTGAAAATGGCGTATTACTAACCGATGGCAAGCATATTAAAGCCGTTGGCAGCGCCGGTGATGTTAGCATTCCAAAAGGCGCCCAAGTGATCGACGTCACTGGCAAAACCATTATGCCAGGGATTGTTGATGCGCACGCGCATGGCTCACAAGCCAGTGATGAAATTATTCCTGAGCAAAACTGGAAAAACTTAGCCGGTTTATCGTTGGGTGTAACCACGATTCACGATCCATCAAACGATACCACGGAAATTTTTGCTGCCAGCGAAATGCAAAAAGCGGGAA
Source organism: Pseudoalteromonas sp. ASV78 (assembly GCF_047806705.1). NCBI lineage: Bacteria > Pseudomonadati > Pseudomonadota > Gammaproteobacteria > Alteromonadales > Pseudoalteromonadaceae > Pseudoalteromonas > Pseudoalteromonas sp. ASV78. Next base: position 510,580 of record NZ_JBLOPA010000001.1, read on the forward strand.
ACATAGTTGGTCCGCGTATCTTCTCAACCGGTACTATTTTATATGGCGCCAATATGCCTGGTTATACGTCGCATATTGATTCGTTAGAGGATGCAAAATTTCATCTAGAGCGTTTAAAGAAAGTCGGTGCATTTAGTGTTAAGTCATATAACCAACCACGCCGTGAACAGCGCCAGCAAGTGATTGAAGCCGGTAGAGAGCTTGAGATGATGGTGGTACCAGAAGGCGGCTCATTACTGCAACATAACTTAACCATGGTGGTTGATGGTCACACCGGGATTGAGCATTCAATACCAGTGGCAAATATTTATGATGACATTAAGCAGCTTTGGTCACAAAGTGATGTGGGCTATACGCCAACCCTGGGGGTTGCCTATGGCGGGATTTGGGGGGAAAACTATTGGTACGATAAAACAGACGTCTGGAATCACCCGCGTTTGAGTAAATTTGTGCCGAAAAACCAATTGCTACCGCGTTCAATGCGTCGCGTTAAAGCACCGGATCATCATTATAATCACTTTAATAATGCCCGCGTTGCAAAAGAGCTGCAAGATTTGGGCGTATTAGTGAATTTAGGTGCGCATGGCCAGCGCGAAGGACTTGCCGCGCATTGGGAGATCTGGATGTTTGCGCAAGGCGGTATGACACCACTTGAGGCAATTCGTGCGGCGACGCTTGATCCGGCAAAGTACATCGGCCTTGATCAAAATATCGGTTCATTAGAAGTCGGTAAACTGGCTGACTTAATGGTGATCGATGGCAATCCACTGACGAATATCCGTGATACAGATAAAGTTGATTACACTATGATCAACGGTCGCTTGTTTGATGCCGCGACTATGAATGAAGTTGGCAAAAAAGCACGTGACAAACTGTACTTTGAAGATAAGTAATTATTAAATAAACCAATCAAAAGCGGCTGAATAGCCGCTTTTTTTTATGGCTGCACATTCATTAACTGACATAACAACTCTGGATTTTGTAAAAAGTGATTCGTTGTATGCGTGACTCGCGCTTGGCAGATCATGCCCTCTTTTAGAGTCATCAGTAGCTGCGCCAGTTGAGCGGCTTTAGCGGGCTGGTTTTGTAATTGCGCCGTTTGGCTGAGCGTATCAATTAGCAGAGTTAGCACCGCTTGTTTATGTGCTGCGCACTGCAAAGCAATAGGGTGATCGGGCACAGGATATTCTGCCGCAGTATTAATAAAGAAACAGCCATTAAAATTGCCAAGCTCGGGCGCTTTATTATCTATCCAAGTTGCGATAGCACCAAATAATGCACAGGCAACGTCTAGTGGCGTTGTACTGCCTGCAATTTGCTTGCTTAACCAGGTATTAAAACGCTGATCTCTCACCTCAAGACACGCGCAGATCAACTCATCTTTACTGACGAAATGATTATAAAGCGTTTTTTTTGCAACACCTGATCCTTTAAGTATTTCATTAATGCCTACCGCATGGATGCCTTTTTGATAGAAGGCACTGAGTGCGGTATTAATTATCTGGGTACGTTTATCCATGGCTGCTCCTAGTCAAAAAGTAAGCTTGACATAAGTAGACCGACTCGTCTACACTACCGCGTGTAGACAAGTCGGTCTACTTTGTTTGGAGGTAACTATGAATTATCCGTTTTATAAAGCACTCAGTGCCGGTGTATTTTCTGCAATGACATTATTGGTGTTGGCGTATTTAGAAAGTTTAGGGAATTATGGAATTTGGTTAATGGCCCCTTTTGGTGCTACAGCGGTGTTAGTGTTTGGCGTGCCACACAGCCCGCTAGCAAAAGCAAAAAACGTGATAATAGGGCATTTTTTGACTGCGTTAATTGGTGTTGTTTTTGTGAATTTTGTGGGTGTTGAGCCAATTAGCATTGCTGTAGCCACGGGTTTGGCTATCACAGCGATGATGCTAACAAACACCATTCATCCTGCTGCCGGTGCGAACCCTATTCTAATCATGTTAAGTGGGCAAAGTTGGGATTTCCTGCTCATGCCAGTGTTGCTTGGCACTGTATTTATTGTGCTGTGCGGTACATTATCTAACGGCGCAAATAAAAAAGTTGAGCAATACGTGACGCACAAAAAAACCGCTTAAAAGCGGTTTTTTAATAACAACTAAATTAGCTTACACAACACCGCGGGGTAGGCGACAATCGTGATCTTTTTCAGCTAGGTACACAATCCAAAGTTCTTCGGCTGTGTAACCTTCTTCATTCGCTGTTGTTATAGTAAATGGCGCTTTTTTAACAGCTGCTTTAGCGGGAGCTACTTTAGTTTTAGTTTTTTTAGCTGGTGCTTTAGCGGCAGGTTTGTCAGACGTTGTGCCTGATGTTAGCTGCTCTGTTAATTCAGCAACTTCTGCAAGGCGTAAATTTTTGCCGCCATCGATGCTGTACCAACCAGGTTTGGTGGTGATTTCAGGTTTCTTACCGTTGGCTGCTTGATATGCAGCTTCAAAGGCATTTAATACTTCTGTTTTGTCTAGTTTGCTCATCAGAGACCCTATACGTTGTAAACACAGATTGAGAATATTTATTTATACCTATTTTTGACTTACTTTTCAATTTTTTGCGATTTTCCTTCCATTTTAGCCCTATAAACGCCAAAATTTGCACAGAATTTAACGCTAATCTGGAATAATAAAATGCAGCGCAGAGAATTTAATCACTTATTAAATACTATTTTAAGACCGGATGCTATCCAAGATTTTTGTCCAAATGGCTTACAAGTTGAAGGACGTGAGCAGGTCAAAAAAATTGTTACTGGCGTCACTGCCAGTCAAGCATTAATAGATGCTGCAATTGCTCATAACGCAGATACAATATTAGTTCATCATGGCTATTTTTGGAAAGGTGAAGCGCAACCAATTACCGGGATTAAAAAACGTCGCATAGCTGCGTTGCTTAATCACGATATAAATTTGTTTGCGTACCACCTTCCCCTTGATGTGCACCCAGTAATAGGCAATAACGCACAACTTGCCCAATTACTTGACTTGGAAATGAGCGCAGGTTTAGAGCCTGTGGCAAACAGCGTGGCGGTAAAAGGGCGATTAAAAACCCCGATGAGTGGCGAACAGTTCGCACAAAAGATAGCAAGGGTATTAAACCGAGAGCCATTGGTTAGTTTAGTACGCGATGAACCAATTGAAACAATTGCGTGGTGCACCGGCGGTGGCCAAGGGTATATCGATTTGGCGGCAAGCCAAGGCATAGATGCATACCTAACTGGCGAGGCATCAGAGCAAACCATCCATAGCTCCCGAGAACAGCATATTGATTTTTTTGCCGCAGGCCATCACGCCACCGAGCGTTATGGTATAAAAGCACTCGGTGAGTTATTGGCTGAGCAACATGGTTTTGATGTAACCTTTATTGATATAGATAACCCAGTGTAACCTGAACTTGATTTAGAGCGCTTCTGGATCAATCCAGCGGCGCACGTTTATCCACGCACTTCCTAGTACTTCATGCCAATAACTGGTAACGGCCTTGAGCACTTCTACATTTGGAATATATTGTTTGTGAGTAGGCCAGGCGGAGAAATCATAAAAATCCGTAGCGGCAGGGATCACGTCAACACCTTGAGCATTAAATAAATCGCTTGCCCGTGCCATATGACTGGCTGAGGTGACCAGTGCCACTTTAAAATCAACTAGGGTGGGTGCTAAAAGCCGTGCTTCGTCGGCGGTATCCATGGCTGCGGGGTTTTGTTTGATGCGCGCCGCATCCATTCCTAAACTGATGGCTGTTTGTTGCATCAAGCTACTATTGGTGACTTTTGCATAGCCGCCGCCTGAAACAATAAGTTGTGCATTAGGGTAAATGTTGGCTAACCGCAGGCCTTCAACTAAGCGACTTTTAGCACAATTACCGAGCTGACTATTGGCACTAAGTTGTGGGTTGGGATTTACGTCGCAACCAAGTACCACTATTTTATCGAGTGCTGGCTGCTGATTTGAGTGAAAGGTGTATTTTAATTGCGAACTTGGATCTATTATTTGTTGGCCAATAAATGGGGTGCTGACCAGCAGTAAAAAGCTGATTGCGAAGATACCAATATACGCGCTGAGCTTATTGGTGCGCAGCGCGATAACCAGAGCGATAAAGCACAGTATTCCCAATAATGGTAATGGCATAAGCATTGCGCCGAGGATTTTTTTTAATTCAAACATTACAGTAGCACACATAAAAGGGTTTTTTGTATGCTACTGGGTTACTGTTATTTTATCGACCGTTATTTAACTTACAGGTATTTAAAAAGTGGCGATAGACTGGATTGTCTTTCATATTCTTTTTCATCGCTAAATACATCGGCCGTGTTAAGCCCAGCGCACCCAACGGAATTGATTTTATCAGTCCTTGGCTTTCATAAGGTGTGACCAACCAATCTGGTAATGCCGCAACGCCCATTCCCGCGCTTACAAGTTGAAAAATTAATAAGCCTTGATCAACCGTTTTTAAAGTACCGTCATAGCGTGCATTTTGAATGAAATGCTTAAATATATCCTGACGTTCACGAGGAATAGGATACGAAATAATGGTTTCGTTTTTTAGATCAAGGGCTGTGACATAGGCTTTTTTTGCCAGTTCATGATCAGGGGCAACAATGAGCTTAAGTTTAAAATCAAATAAATGTGCGTATTCAAGTTTATCTGGCTCACGAATATCTGAGGTTAATACTAAGTCCAGTTCATCGCTGAGCAGATCGGGTATAGCGTCATAACTAAAGCCGCGCTCGTAATCCACTTTAATATCTGGCCAAAAGTTATTGAATTCTTTAATCGTCGGTAGTAACCAATGAAAACAGGCGTGGCATTCTACACTTAGGCGTAATTGTGAGATTGGTTGGTTAAGACTTTCTTTCAAACGACACTTAGTCGCCTCAACGCGAGGCAGTACTTCGTTTGCAAGTTCTAGCAATAGCATACCTTGCGGAGTAAAACGTACCGGTTGAGTTTTACGTTCAAATAGTTGGCAATCAAGCTTGTTTTCTAAATCTTTGATTTGATGTGATAAAGCAGATTGAGTCAAAAATAATTCCCGCGCAGTATTCACCAAAGAACCGGTTTCTTTCAAGGTTGCGATGGTTTTCAAATGTTTTACATCAATCATCTTTAATAATTCTCATGGTAAAAGTGAGCCGAACTCAGATTGCAGACATAATACGCTTTTATTAAAGGCGCTTCAACGTCTAGATGGCTAAATAACGTCATTTTTTCACGTAAAGTTTACAAGTTCACTAATAGCACTAAATTTGACAGCGTTGTCATTGTATTTTTTTAGATTATTAAAATTATTTCCATGAATTTACCTCACGTTAGAACTGAGAAAGCATCAATTGTACGATTGCAATTACGAGTGTAGATTTTAGCCATCTAAACAGCTAAATAGAGATTAGAGCATATGGCACAATTACATAACTTAGGCTTTCCGCGAATAGGTAAAAAGCGCGAATTGAAATTTGCAGTTGAATCATATTGGGCAGGTAACATCACTCAAGCAGAGCTATTAGCGCAAGGTGAGGCGATCCGCGCAGAAAATTGGGCACTGCAGGCTGATGCTGGTATTGATTTATTACCGGTGGGCGACTTTGCTTGGTACGACCATGTACTGGCTACCAGTTTATTAGTTGGTGCTATCCCTGAGCGTCATCAAACAGCGGATGGCAGCGTGGATCTGGATACCTTGTTTGGTATTGGTCGTGGCCGCGCACCAACAGGTTGTGCATGTGCAGCCAGCGAGATGACTAAGTGGTTTAACACTAACTACCATTATATTGTGCCTGAGCTTAGCAGTGATCAGCAGTTTCAATTAACTTGGAACGAGTTATTTGAACACGTTGCCCAAGCACAAAAATTAGGTCATCAAGCAAAAGCGGTGTTATTGGGCCCTGTCAGTTACCTTTATTTAGCTAAATGTGCAGGTAAAGAGTTTGATAAATTAAGTTTACTTGAAAAGCTACTGCCCGTTTATCAACAGGTATTAGCTAAACTTGCTGCGCAAGGGGTTGCGTGGGTACAAATTGACGAGCCTATTTTGGGCCTTGAACTCGCACAAGATTATCGCAATGCATTAAAAACGAGCTTAAATGCATTAGCCGGACAAGGTGTAAAGTTGCTACTTGCCAGTTATTTTGACTCAGTAACTGCTTATTATAACGATATTGCTGACTACCCAGTTGATGGTGTGCACTTTGACTGTGTTGCAAGCGATGTAGATGTGACAACGCTTGATTCGCTATTAAGCCCATCACAAGTGCTGTCGCTTGGTGTTATCAACGGTCGTAATATATGGCGCGCTGACTTAGAAGTTGTCTATGCAAATGTAAAAGACATTGCTGCAAAGCGTGCTGATAACTTATGGCTTGCGCCGTCGTGTTCGTTATTACATACCCCAGTGGATTTAGACCAAGAGCAACAGCTTGATGATGAGCTGCGTTCGTGGCTTGCATTCGCGAAACAAAAAGGCCAAGAACTGGCATTACTAAAAGCGGCACTTGCAAGTAATGATGTCAGCGCGTTGCAAAGCTACTGCGCACCAGTTAAAGCACGTTTAACGTCAAAACGGGTGAATAATCTTGCTGTGCAGCAACGTGTCAGTGCATTAACGGCAACAGATGGTGAGCGCAACAGCGTATTTGCTCAGCGTATCGAAAAGCAACATGCGGCGCTTGACTTGCCGTTATTACCAACCACAACGATAGGGTCGTTCCCGCAAACGCAGGCTATTCGTAAAGCCCGACGTGATTTTAAAGCCGGGGAGTTATCCGCTGCACAATACCAATCGCAAATGGCGGCAGAAATTCGTTACGCGGTTGAAGAGCAAGAAGCGCTCGATCTTGATGTATTAGTGCACGGAGAAGCTGAGCGTAACGACATGGTTGAGTATTTTGGAGAGCTCTTTGAAGGCTTTGCTTTTACTCAATTTGGTTGGGTACAAAGTTACGGCTCACGCTGTGTGAAACCGCCAGTCATTTGGGGCGATGTCTCACGTGAACAGCCAATGACGGTTGAGTGGAGTAAATATGCGCAATCGCTGACTGACAAGAAAATGAAAGGCATGCTCACAGGCCCTGTGACGATTCTGTTTTGGTCATTCATTCGTGATGATTTAGATAAGCCAACCATAGCTAATCAAATAGCACTTGCACTTCGCGATGAAGTGGTTGATCTGCAAAATGCGGGTATTGAAATCATTCAAATTGATGAACCTGCATTTCGTGAAGGCATGCCGCTAAAAGCCAGCCAATGGCAAGCATACTTGGAATGGGCTGCGTATGCATTTAGGGTGTCTGCCAGCGGTGTGAAAGATGAAACGCAAATTCATACGCATATGTGCTACGCCGAGTTTAATGACATCATTGCTGCGATTGCAGATATGGATGCTGATGTGATCACCATTGAAACGTCGCGTTCAAACATGGAGTTACTTGCAGCATTTGAGGATTTTGCATACCCGAATGATATTGGTCCTGGGGTGTATGATATTCACACACCGAATGTGCCCGACATTGCATGGATAAAAGCCTTGATCCACAAAGCAGCGCGAAAAATACCTGTCCAGCGCTTATGGGTTAATCCAGACTGTGGTTTGAAAACCCGTGGCTGGGAAGAAACGCGTCAAGCACTTGATAACATGGTTAAAGCAACTAAAGAACTCAGAAAAGAGCTTACCTAAATTAAAGAACATCCCCTACGATGCAAAGCCCTAACTAAACTAGGTTAGGGCTTTTTTTGCGCTCTGGTGTCTGTTTTTTTATCCTGGGCTTTAAAACCAATGTTTGCTGAGTGCTTTAATAGCATGATATTGCCGATAATAACTGCCAACACAACAATGATAATAAGGACTTGCCAAATTTGCATGATTTTTTAATGACCAATTAATTTTCACTGAGTTTAGCAGCTATTATACACTTTAAAAACGCCTAGCTAACGACAGCGAAATAAAGTCAAGGCCAGGGTTTGGGCTTTTAAATCCCGCATTTGAATAATGTAAATAGCGTAGTGCGGCCTTGGTTTTTCCAAAGTCAGCAACAAAGCCTAGACGGTCTTCAAATTGGTAGTGGGTACTCACGTTTTTACCTGCAAAGTGAGTGTCATTAATTAATGAAACACCAATTCCAGCTTCGAAATACAGTGGTATGTTTGCTACTGATCCGATTGGGTATTGAAATACCGGCGACAAAGCAAGCACGGTATTGGTCTGATGGCTGTTTTTAGCACCATATTGCCAAAGATTAATACTTGATTCTAAGTAAATATGGGTGTTTTTAAACAGCGATTGTAGGGACTCTGGATGGTACTGGTATGCTAATTTTAACCCTTTGACATCACCTTCACCTTGGATGTAATCAATGGCATAACCGTGGGGAGAAAGTGTATAGGAGGCGCCATAAGATAGACCGCTGAACATGGAAATAGATAATAAAATCAATAAAGTTAGTCTTTTAAATAACATGGGAAAGCTCTTAAGGTGGAAATGTTATTTACAAAATAAGGGCGTGGGGGAGGCTAATTCAAGTGGCGTAAATTCACAGACTCTGTGTGTTATTGCATGAGCTTAGCTAACAATATGAAATAAAAAGATTAAATAGATTGGTGTCTATTTGGCATTAATAAGGTGCTATTTTGTGGCTTTTTAATCTCTTATGAACAGCGTAAATTACACCATAAGATTTACTCAGGACTTACTCAACAATGACTTTACTTAGCCGTTACATTTTATTTATCTCACTTTTTTTTAGTGCTTCGTTGTTTGCGCAGACTCAACCGTCGCCACATCAGTTACTAACCCAAGTAGGGGATCAGCTGTTTAGCGAAATTGGCAAAATAAACAGTCAAGGTACGGCCAGTAAAGGTGACATGGCACAGATTGTTGAACAGTATTTAATGCCTAATATTGATGTTAAATTTGTGTCTTATAAATTATTAGGTAAGCATATAAAAGGGATTGAGCGCGAACAAGCGACTGCATTTATTCGTGCCGTGGAGCATTATTTAACGACGACATACGCAAGTGCATTAATGAAGTACACTGGCCAAGAAATAAAGTTTGCACAAAGCAGCGACACAACGGCTGGCGATTTTGCAACAGTGAAAACACAAATTATTGATGCTAATGCACCAACCATTGATTTACATTTTAAGCTTCGTCAAGGCAAAGATGGCAGTTGGAAAGTATATGATATTGTCGCCGAGGGTATTTCGTTACTCAGTGCAAAACAAAAAGAAGTGATCCAACGAATTTCAGAAGTTGGGCTTGATCAAGTGACAGCCGAACTTAATAGTAAGTAACCATTGCCAAGTACGTCTCCAACCAAAAGCGGCACGCTGTGAAAACACCGTGCCGCTTTGTTATTTTCTTTTAAAATCACATTGTTTGTCTATAGCCTGTGGTTTTGGCTATGCTAGAATAAGCGCTTAAATAGCCTTAGAAAATTTTAAGGTACTCATTACTATATTAAGCGCAGTGTCAGTTTTTAGTTGTTAAACTCTTTAACTGACCTTTGTACCGAGCAAGATAGACACTGGAGTTGTGTTTTTTTAATGGAAAATGTACTTATTTGGCCGAAAGAATACCCGTTATTAGTCAAAGGACTTATTGAGCAAAACGGTGCATTCATTTTAGACGCTTTAGAAGCATGGCCGGCTTGTCGCTCGACTGAAGAAGATGACGGCGTGTGCACTACTGTATTACCGCCTATCTATTATCTAACTTGGTTAACTCCCCTTGAGCCATTTGAAGAGTGTTTTTTTCAACATATTTGTGAATATGATGAAGCGGCTCAGCAATATATATCAGCAGCAAAAAATTACTATTTTGACAACGACTATAGTCCCGAAAGTCTAGTGCTATTACTTTGTCAACGCCTTGAAAAATATGCAGCTGTTGCTGCGCAAACGACGATAAAAACACCAATCACATTACTATCCCAGTTATTTTCAAAACGCTATTTTACCATTATTGAGCATGCGCTTAATGCGGGCAGTAAAATGACGGCAGAAGATGCTTTAGCGTTGTGGAAAGAAGTTGATTTTAGAGAGCGTTTAAGTAGCTTTATTCCTGATGCAATTATTGATGTGAGTGCACTGAGCGATTTAGCGGCGCAAAAGGTGGCTGGCGGCAAAGATTACTTTACTTTGCTGACTCAAGTATCGCCTGATGTTGACTCTGTGGTGCTATTAGAGCAAGCACTGCTGGCGCATTTAAGTGTGGATACTGCTAAGCAAACAATGGCGATGCGCTTTATAGAGCAAGGAGCAACGGGTACGCTTGCCGATGAAAACGGTAAAACCGCTTTCATGTGGGCTGTTGAAAAAGGGTTTGTTAATTTAGTACAGACGCTTTTAGATAAACAAGATAAAAAGCAACGCGATGCACTGGGTAATAGTGCCTTACACTATGCCGTACTCGCAAAAAATGAACCGCTGATGGTGCTGTTATTGAAATCGGGCTATGATTTTCGCGTACGTAACAATGACGGGCTAAGCTGCTATCGTTTAGCTGTTAGCATTAAAGCGAGTCAGTTAGTTAAGTGCCTAGAACGTGATTTTGGCATTAAAGAACTATCGCCAGAAGGGCAGTTTTCACGAATTAAAAAAGTACATGGTTTACATGCGATAGTGACGTTGTTATTGCCATTACAGCTGTTTTTCTTTTTTGATGATTCGATTGCAATTAAAAGTGAATTAACACTGTGCTTAACCATGTTGGCAATTGTTTGTTTCTTTTTTGCAATGAGTTTAAAGCGTTGTGCACTCTACCCACACATCAAACACCCATGGGGGTTGTTTGTATTACGCTGTTTTTCGTTTTTCAGTTTGATAGCGCAGCTCGGTTTAGCGAGTATTGTTGCACTAGCAACACTGAGTGAAGTCGTCTAGCCTATACCTTTAAATAAAAAACGCGCCAGTAGGCGCGTTTCAGATTGACGATAAACCCTGCTTTTTTTGCAGGGTTTATTATTTATGAGCAGCCGAAGGCTGCGCTCGCGATATTTTTCTGTTGTTATTATTATTCTTTGAATTTTAGTGCTGATGTGACTTTTCTTGAATTTTTCGCAGTATGACGGGCTTTTAGAGGGGCTCTGAGACTTATTACGCTCATCTTGGGCTATGCTGCCTTCATTAACGCCATTTTCTTCATATTTTGACAGGCCGCTGCCAATAAGCATTGCGCACTGACATTTTTTATTCCTCTGTATCTGCAATAACGGTGCCCGTGGTGTTGTTTTGCATCCGCGAAACTTCTTTCGACTGTTTCACCTCGTCGTTTGTATCGTTTTTTACCCCATTCGCTCAGCCGTATTTCATTTGCTGCCTCTACACTTGCTTGCCACACATGCCGTGTAATTACTTTGATATGGTTTTTACTGTTTGTGCATTGCGACCGCACTGGACAGTCTTTACATGTCTTCGGGGTTGAGTGGTATTACCGATAACCTAGTCTATTCGTGGTGTTATAAATCAGTATTTCGCCTTGTGGGCATGTGTATGTATCGGTGTCTGCGTCGTAGCTGTATTCTCTCTTTGCGAAATAGCCTTTCTTTTTGTTTGGCCGTCGATAACCCAGGACACCAATGAGTTGTCGTTCTTCTAAATTATGGCACACTGCGGCTGTAAAATATCCTGCATCTAATCCTACGGCAATGGGGTTGAGTTCAAACGTATCAAGTACGCGGTCTAAGCGTTGTATGATTGGCTGACTGTCATGCACATTACCTGCTGTGGCATGTGTATCAACGATAATTCCGTGTTTGCCATCCACAACCCTATGGTCTAAATAGAAAAATCCTTTTGGCTTTTCATCACGCACCATAAACCCACTGTCTGGGTCGGTTCGGCTTACTTTCGTTGGTTTTGTACATGGCTCCTTTTCCTCATACATCAGGGGCTTTTTTCCTTCGGCTTCCCTGTCTTTTATAACTGCTTCATTAAGCTGCTCAATATACACTGAGGGGTTGACTTTTAAGTCTTCAATGTCATAACGGCGCTTATTGGCATTGGCTTTTAAATGGGTGCTGTCGGCAAATAAACTATGCCCACCAATGAGCTCTTGCTTCATCGCTTGACGAACTATATTGTCGAAAATCGATTGATAAACATCGCTGTCTTTAAAGCGTTTTACACGGTTTTGGCTCAGTGTCGAATGATGGATAACGTCATCGGTGAGCCCTAAACCTAAGAACCAGCGGTATGCAACATTCACTTGCACTTCTTTAATAAGGCGGCGCTCACTTTGAATACCAAACAAGTAACCTAAGAAAAGGTATTTAAAAAAGCGGACAGGGTCTACGGCTGGTCGGCCATTATTTTTGCAATATAAGTGGGCGACTTCATCACGTATGAATTCAAAGTCGATAGCTAAGTCTACGAGTCGTACTAAGTGGTCTTGTGGAACAAGTTGGTCAATCGCGACCATTTCTAATTCATGTTGTTGCGGGGTTTTATCTCTAAGCATAATGAACTCTCCAAATTCACTTTGCTTATTAGATCAAAGGGCTCGATCTGTGTCTAGCCCTTTTTCAACAGTCTGAAACGCGCCAGTAGGCGCGTTTTTTGTTTTTTATAACAGGGTTAACGATTTTTTCTATCGTATTCTTGCTCGGCTTTTTCTTGTGCTAATTCATCTTTTAACTTACGAATTTTCAGCCCGAGTTCTTGGCCGCGATGGCGTGCGTAATACGTGCAACCAATAAACATCATACTGGCAAATAATAATTCAAGTAATACCCATAGTAATTGCTCTTGCGCTACCCAAAGTAGTGTAAAACCATGAATAAAGTAGAACATAACGATGAAATTTGCCCACGCGTAGGTATACGGTTTATCTTGAATAATGCCTTTCAATGGCAGTAATAGCGGTAAAATATACACTGTAAAAATAAAGCCGTTACTGTGGCCCTCACGGGGGGCAATCAAAAATAACCACAGTGGCATTAGCAGTAATAGGCCAACATAGCCGATAATAGCAATGCGCTGAAAGCGAACTGTGATGGCTTTTTTCGGCGTCAGTTGTGGGTTTAAATCGCTGTGCGATGTCATTGTAATTTTCTCGTTATTTTAACTAAGCGTTGGCCAACACTTTGGCAAATTTTAATTTCGTCTTTGCTTAATTGCGCGCTATTTTGTGCACCGGCTACATGGCTGGCGCCATACGGGGTGCCACCTGTTTGTGTGGCAAGCAATTCAGGTACTTCGTAAGGCACACCCATTAGCATCATGCCATGATGCAGCAGTGGTAAAGACAAGTTAAGCAAGGTTGCTTCGTTACCGCCGTGCATACTGCTTGATGATGAGAATACGCAGGCCGGCTTATCGATTAATTGTCCTTTTAACCAAATATCGCTGGTGGTTTCCCAAAATGCTTTTGCTTGTGCGGCCATCATACCAAACCGAGTTGGCGTGCCAAATGCTAAACCATCACACTGAATTAAATCATCTTTGCTGATCACAATGTCGTGAGGTGCTCTTTTTTCAAATGTTCGCAGCAGTGCAGTGGCGCCTTGGCATTCAATCGATTCTGCAATCTCATGCGCCATAGCGGCAACAGAGCCATGACTTGAATGATACAAAACAACAATAGTGATGCTCATTAAAGTACGCTTAGTACGTTTTCAGGTGGGCGACCCAATGCCGCCTTATTGTTGTTAACGACAATTGGCCGTTCAATTAATTTAGGGTGAGTTTGCATAGCTGCGATCAAGGCACTTTCATCATGCTCATTTTTAAGGTCTAGTTCTTTGTAGATATCTTCTTTGGTGCGCATTAATTCGCGTGCTGATGAAAACCCTAATTGCTGTACTAAGGTACTGATCTGTTCAGCACTAAGCGGTGTTTTTAAATATTCGATGATATCTAGTTGAATCGATTTTTGTTCAAGTAGGGCCAATGTTTCACGTGATTTTGAACAACGTGGATTATGAAAAATAGTAACAGACATAGTAACAATCCAATTAGATAAAGTAAGGCTATTTTAGGGCAAGCAGCGCGAGACTTAAAGTCTCGCGAGCTCTTTTTGCATTTGTCGATATTGCGTCAGTAGTGCTTTGAGACGCTGTTGTTTAATTAGTTCTTGTGGCTCTACAAAGTTGAGTGCTTTTTGAACTTCGTCGGCTGCTTTTAAATAGGCACCGTATTGCGCTAACACTTCAGCATTCGATTCATGGTAAGCGGCCAAGTTTTCTTGTTTTTTGTAAGCGTTGGTTAATAATTGCATGGCTAAATGATGTTCAGGTTTTTCCAGTAAAAATGACTTTAAAATAGTGACTGCAACATCATATTGTTCAGCTTCTATGGCTGCATTAGCGTAGTTTAAAGTGATGACTTGATTATTGGGGCGGTTGTCATGCAACGCAGCTAAAAATTTTACCGCTTCAGCGGCTTTATCCTGTGCTATTAATAAATCGGTATGGGTATCAATATAAAATAAATTTTTAGGATCAGACTCTAAAAGTTCATCTAAAATAGCGGCAGCTTCATCAAGCTTTTTTTGATCCAATAAACTAATACCCAAACCATAATTAAGCGCTGTTTTATTATAGAAACTGTTTTCACGAATGAGCTTTCTAAAGAAGTTTTCTGCAGCTGCCGGTTTTTCGTGATAACGGGCAATTACACGACTTTTGGCAAGATTAAAATCCAAGCTATCAGGAAGTTGGCGTTTTTCAAATTGTTGCGCTCGCAGACGTACATCAGATACTCGGCTCTCTGGTAATGGGTGAGTCAGCAAAAAAGCTGGCGGTTTATATTTGTAACGAATTTGCGCCGCAAGTTTGGTTAAAAACTCACTGGATGCATAAGGATCAAACCCTGCGTTATTGAGTGTTTGCATACCAATGCGGTCAGCCTCTTGCTCTGCAGAGCGGCTGTGTGTTAATTGGCTAAATGCACTTTGTGTTTGACTCGCTGAAATAATAGCAATACCGGCATCTGGAGAGACCACCGAGGCTAAAATACCCGCAATCATACCAGCAATAGTCAGTGCGCTGTTATCTTGCTGCTGTTGCAAACGGCGTGCAAGGTGGCGCTGGGTTACGTGGGCTATTTCATGACCAAGTACCGAAGCAAATTGGCTTTCATTGTCTGATTGGGCAATTAAACCGGTGTGAACACCCACATGACCGCCATAAAAAGCAAATGCATTGATCTCAGGGTTATTGATCCAAAAAAATGAGAATGGAAAGCGCACGTCATTGGCATTGGCAACCAGTTTTCGGCCAAGTGTGCTTAAATACTCATCAAGTACCGGATCGCTAACCACAGGCGAAGAGCCGCGAATTTGCATCATCATTACTTTACCAATCGCTTGTTCTTTTTCAAGGGGCAATGCTTGTAATGCTGAAGTACCAAGATCGGGTAATGTAAAACTGGATTGTGCCTTTAATGGCTCACTTACCAGTACACTAACTGTTAAAAGTGCACTGAATAATGTGATAAAGGCTGATTTAAGCTGCATTTTATTCCTTGTTATGGTTTTCACCGAGCATAAGTTTTGCAATGTCTATTTCGTCACTGCATGCTCTGCTGTCTCGTTCACATAATTGATATAACTCTTTGATTGTGACCCCATCTAGCTTTACAACGTTCAATTCTCTTTGCAAAAAACTAATGATTTTATGCACTACCTTGTGCGCATGCAGGATAAGCGCTTTATCTGCTTTATCGCCACGTTCAAAATAAAAGCCAATAAATTTGTGCAATTGGTTAATGCGGATCAAGCTTTTCATTGAAACCGGATCCCACTCAGTAAACTCCATAAAACGGTTATCTTTGACATATTTGTCTATTGTAACGTCTTTTGCGTAGGGCAGTGCCCACAATTCAAAACCACGGTCAGTAAATACTTGGTGTAACGCAATTCGCGGTTTATTTGCACAGTGAATTTCTCCTGAAGCATCTTCATGGCCTTCTAATATATCGAGATTCCAATTGCGTTTATCAATGATTCTTTTCACTGCGTTATCAAAACCGTGTTCTAATATCCCCTCTGATTCGCTCACTGATGAGGCAACAAGGTGATAGAAGGGGGGCAGTTCGCCCCAATTAATTTGCTTTTTATACCAGTTAATTTCTTTAAGAGTTGGATTACTGGGTAGTTGCGCTTTATTATGCGTGCCAGACATTAACTTATCCTTACTACAAACTATGCTATAAGGATAAACTATTGCGATGCGGGTTTTAAGAAAAAGTTACATTTGTTATCTGTAGCATTGCTAAAGGCCAGTGTTGCAAAGTAACGCCTTGATATTAAGCCCTTGTGAAACGCTGAACTCTGTATCATCAGATAGTTTGGGTATAATACTTATTATTCATTTTTATAGAGTAGATAATTGGTTATGCTAGAGCAAGATTTGCGCGGATTTAAATGCCCACAGCAATTTATCCAGTTTAAGCTGGCTTTACGCGAAGCGGTCGACACTGCGCAAACGATTAAATTTACTTTCTTGGCGCAGCAATCGACTCGAGATATTGAGCGCTTTTTGCAAAAAAATCATTATCCTTACAAATTAGAGCAACAACATGGGTTGTTAATCGTGGAGCTTAATCGTGTTTGAATATGTAAAAACGTGGTACGACAGGAAGTTCTCTGACCCACATTCAGTTACTTTACTGCTTTTACTACTCGCTTTAATGGCGATGTTTTATTTCTTTGGCGCGTTTATCGTACCGGTATTAATTGCCTTGGTGATTGCCTATTTGCTGGATTGGCCGGTAGCGCATTTAGAGCGGTTTGGTTTACACCGGTTTACCGCCACAATTATTGTGATGTTAATTTTTTCTGGGCTGATGTTGACGTTAGTGATTGGTATGGGACCTGTACTATGGCAGCAAGCAAGTAACTTAGTGCAAGAAACGCCGCACATGATAGAGCAAGGAAAGTCTTTTTTACTGCATTTGCCTGAGCAATACCCCAGTTTAATTAATGCAGAGCAAGTACAATCAGTGGTCAGCAGCGTTGAAGCCAAAGCAATTGAGTTTGGCCAAGTATTATTGTCGGTCTCGTTGACATCATTAAAAGATGTAGTGGCGTGGTTGATCTATCTTATTTTAGTACCATTACTGGTGTTCTTTATGCTCAAAGATAAGCTCGAATTGGTTACCAGTGCAGAAAAACTGGTACCTAAACAGCGTCGTTTAATTCTGCAAGTGTGGCATGAAATGAACCAACAGATCATGAATTACATTCGTGGCAAAGTGTTTGAAATTTTGATTGTGGGTACTGTCTCGTTTATTGCATTCACTATTTTTGACTTACGGTATGCGGCGTTATTAGGTGTATTAGTTGGTTTTTCAGTGTTGATCCCTTTTGTAGGAGCAGCGCTTGTGACAATCCCTGTTGCGGCTGTGGCACTGTTTCAATTTGGTTTAGAAACGCAGTTTTGGACTATCTTAATTATCTACGGTGTTATTCAGGCGCTGGACGGCAATGTGCTAGTGCCGTTATTGTTTTCAGAAGCGGTTGACTTAAATCCGGTATTTATTATTGTCGCGGTATTGTTTTTTGGCGGTTTATGGGGATTCTGGGGAGTGTTTTTTGCAATCCCGCTGGCTTCTTTAGTTAAAGCGTTACTCAATGCTTGGTCAACTAAATATGAAGAACAAACGAGCGAACAAAACCCGCTTTAGTCATAAATAGTATAGATAACGCACTTGAGAGACTAATTGATTATTACGCTACCCATTAATTTTATGTAGAATGGGTTATAAGATATATCTTTTAGTAATATGGTGCGTTTTTTAATGTCTGATTTATTATTTCCTACTGACACTTGTTCACAAATTTACCTAGATGCAAACGCAACGACCCCTGTGCTACCCTGTATTGCCGAGGTAGTGTCACATACAATGCAAATTTGCTTTGGTAATCCTTCTTCTTCTCATATTACTGGTATTCAAGCTAAACACTTATTAGAGCAAACGCGTCAAAAAGCGCGTGATGTTATTGGTGCACAGCAGGGCGATATTTTATTTACTTCAGGGGCCACCGAAGGCATTCAAACTGCCGTGGTGTCGACGTTAATTGCTGCTAAGAATCATACTATCAAAAACCCCGTTTTATTATACGGCGCCACTGAGCATAAAGCGGTACCAAATACGTTAATACATTGGAATGCGGTATTAGGTATTAACGCCACTGTGCTTGCGATACCTGTTTCGAGCGAGGGTATTTTAGATTTAGAGTTTCTTGCTCAACACGCCAGTGATGCGCTGATGATTTGTACCATGGCGGTTAACAATGAAACCGGTGTTTATCAAGATTTAACTGCCATTGAAGCGGTCATTCGCAGCCATAACACTGAGGTTGCGTGGATGGTGGATTGCGTACAAGCACTGGGCAAAACTGCATTAGCCCTTAGCGATACAACGATTGACTACGCGCCGTTTTCAGGTCATAAGCTGTATGCACCGAAAGGTATTGGGGTGTTGTATATTCGCCAAGGCAGTGCTTACACGCCTTTTATCGCCGGTGGTGGCCAAGAAAGTGGTATGCGCTCTGGTACTGAAAACTTACCGGGTATTGCAGGTCTTAACAAACTGTTTTGTTTATTGCTGGATAAAACAAACGATACGTTTAAATCAATCGAGGTGTTAAACGGCTATCGTGAACAATTACATCATGCGTTAGTGGATACCTTTGGTAGTTTAACATTTAATCATGCTTTTGAATTATCAGTGCCTACGACTTTAAACTTCGCCGTTGATGAGTTAAGCAGTAAAGAAGTGATGGATTTATTTGATGCAGCAGGTATTCGTATCAGTGGTGGATCTGCGTGTAGTTCCGGTGCAAATCGTAGTTTTGTTCTAGATGCTATGGGGGTGAGTGATTGGCGTAGTGAAAATGCAATTCGCTTGTCATTTGGGCCTGCGACAACGCAAGCTGAAATAACCACGGCATGTACGCGTATTCGTTCACTTAAACCTATATTACAAGCCAACTGTTTAGTGGTATCTGATTCATCATTGCCACAACAAGAAGCCTGTGCATTAGGATTAACCCAATTTCGGCATCAAGGAGCATGCTGTTGGCTTTATGTTAGCGCAGATAAACAAGCAGTGATCATTGACCCTATTGTTGAGCTCATTCCTCGCCTTGAAAAAATAGTGCACACCCAAAATTTAACTGTGGCAGCAATTTTAGATACCCATGCTCATCAAGAACGTTGTGGTGCAACCGCGTTATTGGCGCAAGCTCTAAAATTCAGTTTTAATGACGCACATCAATTAGGCTGGCCAGTTGCACAGACTGTGATTGAATTACCTGAGTGCACCATTGAACGTATTGCGACGCCAGGACACAGTGAGGATAGTGTTAGTTACTTATTGCGTTGTAATGTATCTCAGCAAGTGCGTTTTTGTTTTTGTGGCGATTTACTGCTGCCTGCCGGGCTTGGTAATACAGCCATTGACGGCGGCAATGCGTTAGTTATGGCGCACTCATTACGCCAATTAGCACAGTGTTTAGATAATTCGACAGTGATTTGTTCTGGTCATGATTACCAGCAATGCTTTGCTATCAATTGGCAGGTCCAGCAACAGCAGACGCCGTTATTGCAGGCATTATTAAGTAATGAAATAAGTGACACCGAATTTTCAGAGCAAAAACGCCACAGTGATGAATGCAATCTGTCTAAATTTGCAACCTTGTGCGGTTATGCTGATAGTTTACAACATAGCACTGCGTACGAACTAAATGCCGCACAAGCAAAACAGATGTTAACAATAGGCGACGTATATTTAATTGATACCCGTGAACCCTATGAGCATGGCGCAACTAATGTGTCTCAGCAATTTGCAATCAATCCTGCGCGTGTAATGAACATTCCGCTCAGTAGAATGGCTAACGCGTTAGTCGATGGGCAATTAAGCTCGCAAGGGAAATATATTTTACTGTGTCGCAGTGGTAATCGTTCAAAACAGGCGGCCACTAATTTGTCTCAGCTTGGCTTTACCAATGTGTATAACCTCAGCGGCGGTATGGCATTGTTATAAAAGCACGGCAAATTGTAAGATTAAATAAACAAGGCGCTAAAAAGCGCCTTGTTTATTGTGAATAGGCATAAGGCTTACTGTTTTGGACCAGAACTTTCACGGATAACGATTGAGGGTGTAAACGAGGTAATGATGTCTTTATCTTGATTTCGCGCCCCGCGAGTTTTGGTAAATAATAATCGTGCTGCATGTTGAGAAATAACATCGTTGGCTTGGTGGGCTGTAGTTAGTTTTGGCCAAGTCTGACGAGAGAAGGGCGAATCCTCAAAGCCGGTAATGGATAATTGCTCAGGAATAGCAATACCCATTAAGCGTGACGCAAATAAAGCGCCTGCGGCCATTTCATCGTTACCACCTAAAATTGCTGTGATCGCCAATTTGTTATCATCGGCTAACAATGTTTTTGCGCCTTCAACACCTGACTCAAAAGAGTATTTACCATCATAAACAAACTCATTGTTGAATTGAGTTTTATGATCTGCCAGTGCCGCTTTATAACCTTCAAGACGCTCTGATGTAGATTTGTGCTCTTTA
Organism: Pseudoalteromonas sp. ASV78; assembly: GCF_047806705.1. NCBI lineage: Bacteria > Pseudomonadati > Pseudomonadota > Gammaproteobacteria > Alteromonadales > Pseudoalteromonadaceae > Pseudoalteromonas > Pseudoalteromonas sp. ASV78. The sequence goes on from NZ_JBLOPA010000001.1 coordinate 531,105, forward strand.
TCACCACAAATAAAACCTATATTTTCATGGCCATGTGTTAATAAGTGAGTGGTGATCTCGTACGCGGCTTTATAATCGTTGACATAAATACAGGTATCTTGGTCATCATCAGTTGGTCGTCCTGAGAGCACTCGCACGTAGTGAATGTTTAATTCATCCAACAAATTAGTGATGCTGCTTTGCTCTGATAACGGCGGAGTAAGCACAAGTCCGGCTAGACGAGAGCGTTTTATCATAGTGATAAAATCTGCTTCCATGTTTGCATCAGTGTAAGTGCATGGATGGATCACCAGTTCATAGCCTTCGTCTTTACAGCGAGATAGCACACCATTTTGCATATCAATCACATAATACGCATTGGGGTTGTCATAAACTAAACCGACAGTAAATGATGATGTACCTGCTAGGTTTCGTGCTGCAAGATTTGGCTGATAGTTCAGCTCATTGACAGCTTCCATGACTATATCGTAAGTTTTTTTACGCACAGAGGGCTCTTTATTGATCACCCGTGAAACCGTTTTCATCGAAACCCCGGCGAGTCTCGCTACATCATTTATAGTTACTTTCATAGAGTTACTTTTAGGTTATTGGTTTAGTGTTGTCCTGTGTCTGTGATGAGTACTTTTGAGTAGACTTAGCAAAGTACTATTCATTAATTCTTCATCAAGACCAGTTAGTGTATCTAATGTTCAGTTAAATTAGCAGTAAAATAATTGAGATAATTTTTATGATACCGGTGTCAAATGAGTAAAAGTGCGTTATTATCTGAACTATAAAATATAAAAGTAGCTTATTGACAGCGTTGTCATCTTAACTTATCGTTAACTTCGTTTGTAGGTTAATACGCTATCAGTTCACTTTATTTATATAAAGATAGTTATAAATCAGTTTGTTGCAAGTTTAAGGGGATGTTAAAAAATGAGTTGTCGTTCACAGTTAGCTAGTTGGCAAGCATTACAAACAAGTGCGAATAAGATGAAGGAAACTCATCTTAAAGATTTATTTGCCAATGACAGCACACGATTCGAGCAATTTTCGACTCAAATCCCTGGTGTTTTATTCGATTATTCAAAACAACTGATTGATAGCAGTGTGCTCGCACAGTTGATTTCTTTAGCACAAGAGTGTGATATCGCCAATTGGCGTGACAAAATGTTCAGCGGTGAAAAAATCAATATCACCGAAGATAGAGCGGTGCTGCATACTGCACTGCGCAATCGCAGTGCCTCATCATTAGTTGTAGATGGCGAGAATGTAAGTTCGGTGGTTAATGCTGAATTGCAAAAGATTAAATTGTTCGTTGAAAAAGTACGTAGCGGGCAATGGTTAGGTTATACCGGTAAAACAGTTAAAGATGTGGTAAGTATTGGTGTCGGTGGCTCGAACTTAGGTCCGCAAATGGCCACGGAAGCACTGAAAAGTTTCGCAGACGATACTCTTAACGTGCATTACGTCTCAAATGTAGATGGTGTACAGATTGCGTCAGTATTAAAAGAAATTGACGCAGAAACGACCTTGTTTGTGATTTCATCAAAAACCTTTACTACATCTGAAACCATGACTAATGCGAAAACGGCTGTTGCATGGTTTTTAGAGTCAGCCAATGACAACCAAGCGATTGCGAAACACTTTGTTGCAGTGAGCACTAATTTAGAAAAAACAGCAGCGTTTGGTATTGCAGATGAAAACGTATTCACAATGTGGGATTGGGTAGGCGGTCGCTTTTCATTATGGAGTGCGATAGGATTACCAATTGCATTGTACTTAGGCTTTGAAGCGTTTGAGGCTATCCTTGAAGGTGCATTTGAAGTTGATGAACACTTTAAAACTGCTAAATATCAACAGAATATTCCACTGTTGATGGCGTTGCTAAGTGTGTGGAATACCAGCTTTTTAGGTTTCGATTCACAAGCAATCTTACCTTATGATCAAGCACTGCATATGTTACCTGCCTATTTGCAGCAAGGTGAAATGGAAAGTAATGGTAAGCATGTAAACTTTGCGGGTAATAGTGTGCCGTATACCACAGTGCCAATTATCTGGGGTATGACAGGTATTAATGGTCAACACGCCTTTTATCAGTGTTTACATCAAGGTAACATTGTTGTTCCAGCCGATTTTATTGCGTCAATTAAACCGCAAGTTAATGTTGGTGAGCATCATGATATTTTATTATCGAACTTCTTTGCGCAAACTGAAGCGATGATGATGGGTGTCGATGCACAGCAAGTACGTGCTGATTTAACTGCCAAAGGTAAGTCTGAAGCTGAAATTGCAGAATTGTTGAACCATAAAATTCATCAGGGGAATCGTCCAACGACATCAATGCTGTTAGATACGGTTGATGCAAAAACAGTGGGTCGCTTAATTGCCTTGTATGAACATAAAATTTTCTGCCAAGGTATCATCTTAGAGATCTGTTCATTTGATCAATGGGGTGTAGAACTTGGTAAAGGCTTAGCGTCAAAAATTGAAGCTGAGTTATTGGATGACAGTGTAACTCATCCACATGATAGCTCGACAAATGGCTTAATGAGCTATTATAAACAACGTCGTGAACAGTAAAAAATTCGCACAGTACAATCAAGTGTGCTGTGCAACCAAATACCTTTGAACGGGTAGCGCTGGAGTTCTTAGGGCCTGTATATTTGTGAGAGGATATACAGAGCCCCTAAGACTCATTTAATTACCAGTTTAATATGAGTACAGCTGGATCAATATTCAGCAATAAAAACAAGCGAATTCAACAGGCTTTTTCTCGAGCACGATGCCAAAAAGCTGACATCATCTAAACAATAAGAATGTATGCCTGTACTATCAATAGCAGATAGTCGACAACCAGGCATAGCAAACGTAGAGAGTAAATTATGCTAAATCCTTTTGATATTGTAATTTTTGGGGGCGGTGGTGATCTTGCATTACGCAAATTATTACCTGCAATGTATCGCGCATATCAAGAAGGCAACCTTCCACAAGGTTCGCGTATTTTACCGACGGTTCGTGAAGAAAGTAAACGTGCGGAATACATAGAAACAGCTCACCAAGCATTAAAAGAGTTTTTAAGTAAAGGTGAATTTAATGCTAAAGATTGGAAAGCCTTTTCAGCGTGTTTAGTGCCAGTAGTAACTAACGTTACCGAAGCGGACGATGATTGGGACAAACTAAAAACAATCCTTGATGAACACGATGCAGATAAATCTCGCGTGTTTTACTTATCACTGCCACCTGCTGTTTATGGCAGCTGTTGTGAAATACTATCAACGAAAGGTTTGATCACCCCTACATCACGTGTCGTTGTAGAAAAACCAATTGGTTATTGTGGTAGTTCGGCTGAAGAGATCAATGCAAAAATCGCTGAATACTTTAGCGAAGAGCAAATTTTCCGTATCGATCATTACCTAGGTAAAGAAACGGTGCAAAACTTAATGGCACTGCGTTTTTCAAATTCATTATTTGAAAATATGTGGGATGCTAAGTCAATCGATAATATCCAAATCAGCTTATCTGAAACCGTTGGCCTTGAAAGCCGCGCTGGTTTTTATGATAAAGCGGGTGCTTTACGTGACATGGTGCAAAACCACTTATTACAATTGTTATGTTTAGTCGCGATGGAATCACCAAATAAACTTAATGCGAACAGCATCCGCACCGAAAAACTAAAAGTATTAGAATCATTACGTCCGCTTGTTGCAACAGATGTAGATGACAATATTATTCGCGGTCAATATGTACCGGGTGATTTGGATGGCAAAATTGTCCCAGGTTATCTTGAAGAGCTAAATGAAGGTTCGAGTAAAACAGAAACTTTCGTCGCCATTCGTGCACATATTGATAACTGGCGTTGGGCAGGCGTGCCATTTTACCTGCGTACAGGTAAACGCATGGCCAAACGCTGCGCTGAAATTGTGGTTGAATACAAAAAAGTATCACACAACGTGTACGGTGATAACGTTGGCAATATTGAACCAAACCGCTTGGTGATCCGCCTTCAGCCTGAAGAGACAATTCAATTAACCTTGATGTCTAAACGCCTTGATAATTTAGAGATGCAATTAGAGCCGGTAACTATGAATATTGAGCTTTCACAAGCTTATAGTAATGGTTTTCACTCAGATGCCTATAAACGTTTAATGCTTGATGCCGCGGCAAATAATCCATCACTGTTTATCCATCGTGATGAAGTACGTCAAGCTTGGAAATGGATTGACCCAATTATCGAGCGCTGGCAAGAAAAAGGTAAGCCTGCTTTATACCGTGCTGGTAGCTGGGGACCTGATGATGCTGACGAATTGTTAGCTGAAAACAATCATGTTTGGTTTAACACTGGCGATAAGGCATAACAATGGCAACCATCGTAGAGAAATTTTTTGATTCAAAAGATGCATTAACCGCAGAGTTATCAGCAACGCTTGAGCAAAGTTTAGTCAGCGGTATTGAAGCTGATGGCCGTGCCGTACTTATGGTATCTGGTGGTTCATCACCAGCGCCTGCATATAAACATTTGTCTAATTTAGCGTTAGATTGGGCGAAAATAGATGTTGCAATGGTTGATGAGCGCTGGGTTGATGTAGCACATGATAAAAGTAATGAGGCGTTTATAAAAAGCACCTTATTGCAAAACCATGGCGCAGCAGCTAACTTCATTACTATGAAAAACAATGCCGAGACAGCTCAGCAGGGTAGTGCAGAATGTGAAACCGCTTATCAACAACTAAAGCGCCCATTTGATGTAACTATTTTAGGTATGGGCCCGGATGGCCATACTGCTTCATTATTTCCGCATGCGGATGGCCTTGAGTGTGGTTTAACCACATCAGACTTAATCTGTGCAATCAATGCAATTGAAAGTGATGTAACTGGCAGTATTACTGAACGTATGACCTTAACTTTGGCTGCGATTGCGCAATCTAAAGTGGTTAAGCTATTGATCAGTGGTGAAGAAAAACTCGCTGTTTATAAAGCAGCAAAAGCCGGTGGTGATGTCAATGATATGCCATTACGTGCCGTGCTAAATCACCCAACGATTAATATTGAAGTGTATTGGGCGCCATAATTAGATAATTACCCAACACATTAAAATGCAGACTATAAGTCTGCATTTTTGTATCCGTCGATAAAGGGTATTGTCATTGCAGCGGTTTCACATTGTAATTGTTGTTTATATTTGTCAGGGGAAATTCTAAGCCGCTAGAAATACCCCGTTAACATATCACTCAGCAGCAGATTTTGAACTCTTTATTTAACCCTCAGGCAACACCTATTTATTAACACATAGTCATGCAATCGAGCTAAAAATCATTTATAGCGAGCAGCGATACACCCTGATTTTTGTCAGGTTTTAAGCTATTTACCTAATTCTATAATCGATCACTCATTTAATGGCATTGCCATCAAGCAGTTTTATAAAATAGAACCCGTTGCTACCAAGGAGTGAAAGGTTTAATGAGCTGAACAGTTAGAATAAAATAATCCCTGAGATATTTAGCCGCAATGAATAAGGTACTTAGAAATAAAGGTAGACATAAGTAGCATAGCTCTTTATAATTTAAAAAAATGACAACGCTGTCATTGATATTGATAACTATTTATTCTTACTCCCCTTAGATAAATTATTTGCCCTAATTTATCTGTTGAAATCAGTTTTAAGTGATGCATTTGTAATTCCCCAATCGTGCTAATATCATCACTAGTTAATGAGTTTGGTTCCACTTTTTGAGAATAAAGTGGAACGTTTTTTTTACACATAGATTTAGCAAAGATCATAAAATTCCCCAAAAGAGTATATTTGCTTTTCTCTTTTCAAACTTATTCATGTTATATTCACGCCGTTAAACTGTAACAATTTCTAAACTCTAATTTTTTAATCTATTAATATTCAATTGGTTAGTATTTTTATAGCTATTTTTTTACACAATATAACTAAAAAGATGTAGCACAATTGTAATTTAGAGTGTATGGTTTGTTACTAGATGACAACGCTGTCATCATCACTGGGCAGAAGTGATAAATAAAACCAACAAAATGATTCAAGGGGAATCCTGTGTTAGCTAAAAATTTTAAAAAAAGCTTATTAGCAGTAAATATCGGTCTTGTAATGAGTGCCGGTTTCACTGGTGCTGTATTCGCAGCTGATGAAGTAAAAGTTCAAGAAGACGTAGAAGTCATTGAAGTACGCGGTATTCGCGCTTCAGCGAAAGCCGATATCAACAACAAACGCTTTGCAAACGCGGTTGTAGATTCAATTACTGCAGAAGATATTGGTAAATTCCCAGATAAAAACGTTGCTGAATCACTTTCACGTATTACAGGTGTTGGTGTTAGCCGTGAGTTTGGTGAAGGTGAGAAAATTACTGTTCGTGGTTCTGATCCGACTAAAAACCGTACTTTATTGAATGGTCAAAACGTAGGTACAGCGGATTGGTTCATACTTGATAACCCATCACGTAGCTTTAACTTTACTATGCTACCTTCTTCACTAGTAAGTAGCCTTGAAGTATACAAATCACCAGAAGCTCGCTTAGATGAAGGTTCAATTGGTGGTACTGTTATTTTAAGAACTCGTAAACCACTCGATTTAGATTCTGGCACGGCTCATATCACATTACAGAGCCAGTATTCAGAATCATCAGAAGAACATGATCCATTAGTTGAAGGTTTTTATTCTTGGAAAAACGAAGACGAAAAGTTCGGTATTTTGATCTCAGGTTCAAAATCTGACCGTACAGTTCGTCGTGAAGGTTTTGAAGTACTAGGTTGGGATGCAAATTCAGCTGACGGTACTTACGCGCCGCGTACTATGGGCGTTCCTGTTTTCCGTCAAGATCGTGAAAGAACAACTTTCTTCAGTTCAATTCAGTTCGCACCTTCTGATGATTTTAGCGCAACATTAAACATCTTAGATTCGAAAATGGATGTTAATAACACTAACTCTAATTTCTTACTTATGAATCCTGGCGCAGGAGCTGACTTAACATACGTAGGCAGTAATGCAGTTAAAGGCACTGGTGGTACCGATGTTCGTTGGAATCACATCAACCGTATTTCAAAAACAGATACAAACTCAATTCACTTAGATGTTGATTTTGCAACTGATTCTTTCTCTATGAATGTTGAGTTAGGTACTACTGCAGCTGAAGGTGGTACTTTAAATGAAACATCATGGGAATATGGTGGACAAGGTGACTATAACTTCGATTTAACAGGCTCAACACCAACAGTAAATGCTGGGGTTGATGGTACTGATCCTTCTAAATTTAATGGTGGTTGGATTTGGGGTGGTAATAAACCAACAACTGATGATGAGTCATATGGACAAGTTGACTTTGATGTACCTGTAGAATTAGGTGCATTCACAGCTGTTAAATTTGGTGTGAAATATCGCGATCAAAAACGTACACAAGACAGAAATGCATATAGCTGGCATTGGGGTGTTGCAACGGATGGTACAAGCCCTAATTACATGACTCAGATCTTGTCTTCGCAATGTAATACCTTAGCGAAGTGTGATCTTGCTGTCGGTAGTGATAGCGTAGGTGCGGATGTTGTTAATGGTGATATTACGCAACAATTAACGCATAACAGCGCTCAAATGATAGAACTTGGCTTAGGTCCAAATGCCTCTTATGCTGTACATAAAAACTTAGGTGAGATCTTTGAAGTAGTTGAAAAGAAAACATCTTATTATGTACAAGGTGATTTTTCTGGCGATGATTACCGCGGTAACATTGGTATTCGTGTAGCTAGAACAGATCAAGACTCTTCAGGTTACTTATTCTCTTCTGATTCAGCTGGTCTATTAACAGTTAAAAATCCAGGTGAAAATGCAAATTTAACACCAACAACACTTGAATGGGTTACTGAATCTCGCAGCTATACAGAGATTTTACCTAACTTTAACTTGTCATATGACTTAGCAGAAGACCAAATTGTGCGCCTTTCTGCAGCTAGAACAATGGCTCGTCCTAACTTCTTTGATATATCGCCAATTACAGCGCCTGGTAATTTAGGTGAAACTAACCCTACAGCACAAGCCGGTAATCCTAATCTAGCTCCACAAATAGCAAATCAGTTTGATGCCGCTTGGGAGTTCTATTTTGATGATGCGTCATTATTCGCTGTAACGTTATTCTATAAAGATATTGAAAGTTATCAAACTACAGCTACATCTTCACAAGATTTTTATGATCAGCAAACTTCTAGCTGGGTTACAGCAACAGTTTCTCGTCCTGCAAATGGTGAAGGTGGTACTACAACAGGTTTAGAAGCATCACTTCAGTATGATTTAGGTAATGGTTTTGGTGTGTCTGCTAACTATACATACACAGATGCAAATAATGATGGCGAACGTGATGTGGCTAACCCTGGTTCAGGTTTAGTTATGGGCGCATCAGAAAACATGTTAAATGCTTCTGCATTTTATGAAAATGATATGTTTTCTGTTCGTGCAATGTATAACTACCGCACTAAATGGTACAAAGGACTTCATTCATCAGGTACAGAACTTTGGAATGATGACTACGGTCAGCTAGATTTTAGTACAACTTATAATGTAACTGAAAATATTTCAGTTGTATTAGAAGCTATAAACTTAACGGATGAAAAAGTTGTTGAGTTCAACACTAGTGAAGATCGTGTACTATCTATCTACCAAAATGGTCGTAGATTCGTACTAGGTGCAAATTTCCGATTCTAATCGAACAGAGTGCATAAAAAATGCCGCTGTATAGCGGCATTTTTATTTTTACTGCTTCATTCTTTCTTTTAATGCATTTGCAACGGACTTTAGACTTTCATGAGAGTTTGAAAGAATACCGTGATATTCATTACTTTTATTTTTAAACTCATCTGTTTTCTCAAATACATAATGAGAAAAAAGGGCTTGCCAAGCACATCTCTGTGATTCAGGCAAATTACGAAGTGTTAATATACTATGTAATAAACTATCTGTTGCCTCTAATCCTAAATCCGATTTTGTAGACGTTGGATCCCACCAATAATTTACGAGTATATTAACAGGATCAATGGCCTTTACATTATGCCACCAAAGTGGAGGTATATAGAGAGCTTCACCGATCTCTAAAGTTGCAGTTAACACTTTCTCCTTTGTGGCTTTAAACTTTGGATACTTTTCAAAATCAGGGTTTTCAAAATCCACTAAGCTGATTGCAGGGCCAGCCACAGTTCTATCAATGGGTGCTACGTAAAGATTTTTTATTTCATTTGCGGGTAACAAATAAAAAGTTCTTTTACCACAGAGGTTTAGGGCTATATTATGTTCAGTGTCATAATGTCCAGGAACCGTAGCAGCATTGCCTAGCCAGATACGAGGAGGAACGTTAGCTAAAAATTTAGGCGCAGAGTTCTTAATACAAAAATCAGGTAAACATTCATTTATTAGTGCACTTTGTACTGCAATAGTATCTGAACCTTGATTATTAAAATTAATTATTAATTTTTTAAGTACAGAAATAAGTGGTGCGTTGTGTTTTTCGAAAGTGTAGTTTTTAAATTTATTATCAGTATAACCAATTAGGCCTTTATACTTCTTGTCAATAATTAAAGTATCCACTAATTCAGTAGATGCTTGAGTAACAAGGCTTCTAAGAAGCACTAAAGGTGATTGTTTTGCAAGTGTAACACTTGGCCAATGAGAAAATAAATCTGTTATTATAATTGGCTCATTTAAATTGCACAAAAACTCTTGTATATTGTTGATGTTATTAATGCTTAATCTATCTACTTGCATGCTTTAAATTGTCTCTTATACGTGTTATTTTTAAGTAAATAATAATATATTAATAGGTGTTTAATGTCAGATAAATTTGAAGTTTTTAACGTGGAAAAACACAAAGGCCAGTATGTAAAAGTTGATGCTAATTTTTCACATATAAAGGATCAGCATGTTGTTCCTATCACCCCTATTGAAATTGCCAAAGTAGCACTCAACTTTGCTGTATGTTTTATGAAATCAAGCGATGAGAACCCATTTAAAATGGTTGCTATTTTAGGGCTTGAATCGGGTAAAAATGTTTTTTACAAGGATGGTAAGTTTAACGCAATATATGTGCCTCAACATGTTAAAAAGCACCCATTTTCGCTTGCTAAAACCCCAGAAGGTCAAGTTTTTCTTGCTGTTGAAACAGCTGCATTAAATACAGAAAATGATGGTGAAGCATTATTTGACGAGTTAGGAGAGCCATCTGACTATTTGCTTCATAAGCAAGTTGAACTAAAAGAACTTGCCCGACAAGAGGAGTTATCAACACAGTTTACCAGTCGACTGGTAGAACTTGGGCTACTCACTGAGTGTTCTTTTAAATTTGATTTAGGCGATGGCCAAAAAAAGCAAATTTCAGGCCTTTATTCTGTTGATAGGGATTTATTAAAATCGCTGGATGACGAGTCTTTATTGTCTTTACAAAAACAAGGGATGCTTGAGGCTATATACTCGCATCTTGTTTCACTTGGTCAGTTTCAACGTGTTATAGATTTATCTGCAAATACTTAATATAACGAAAAATTAAATTTAACAATAATTTTAATTTTTATGAAATAAAATATATTTGATTTCATAAAAAAATAAAAAAGCGGCTAAAGATTTTATTAAGTCGCTTCTTTGAATAAAGCCCATACAAAGAGCAGTATTAGGGTATTTAGCTAATAGTGTTCAATGTTAACTAATTAATTCACCCGCTTTCACAGATGGTTATTATCGGTCATATACTTTTGTATGAAGCTTATAAAAAACGATAAACTCTTTATCCGTCTTCAACTATCTGAGGAGCTTATTTTTACTTGGTAGCATGCAAATTGACACAAAATTTTCACTTCCTTTTTGCCGTCAAAACCTTTAGCCTTAGGGTACTAACAGCAAAAATATAAACTTATATATAACGGAGCAGTAACATGGCGGAGCAACAAGTACAGCCTTTACACAATGAAAAGCATGCCAACACTAAAATTCAAAACGGCATCAATGTAGAATTTTTAAAAACTCAACACTTAGTGCCAGTTGTTGCACATGAGTTTGCGCGTGTAGCAAATGAGTTCCCTATGTCTTTCGTGAAAAACAACGAAACAGGTCAATTTCAAGCGGTAGCAATGTTTGGTTTAGAGCCAGGCGAAAACCTTTTTGTAAAAGATGGTAAGTGGACTGCAGCATTTGCACCTATGGCGACAACACGTTACCCACTTGGATTAGTTAAACACCCACAAGAAGATCAATACGGTATCGTGATTGACGAAGCAAGCTCATTAGTGGGTGAAGCTGAAGGGAATGCATTATTTGAAAACGGCGAAGAAACTGATTACTTAAAACGTCGTAAAGAAGCGCTAGTATCATTTATTGAGTTTTCTCATGTAACTGAAGCATTCACTAAATACCTTGCTGATAAAGAGCTTTTAGTCGCACAAACATTGACAGTTGATATCAAAGGCGAGAAAAAAGACATCAATGGGATCTACCTTATTGATGAGAAAAAGCTTAATGAGTTAAACGACGAAGAGTTTTTAGAGCTTCGTAAGCGTGGCTACCTAGCACCAATTTACTCATTCCTAACGTCTACACATCAAGTAGCGCGTTTAGCACGTTTAAAAGCGCAACAAGCGTAATTTAAACGAAGTATTAAAAAAGCGCCTTTGGGCGCTTTTTTTGTGTCTTTTATCTGGTTAGGGTTGTAATTTAGCTTGAGTTTATTCACATTGGAGGTACTTACTTCCAACACAAGTTACCTGTATGAACAAGTCACTTTTTAGCGCATTAATTAGTGCGTGCTGCTTAACGTTGAGTCCATTAGCCATCAGCGCCAGTACACCTTTCGCTATCGCTATTCATGGCGGTGCGGGCACGATTGAAAAAAGCCGTTTTACTCCAGAGCAAGAACAAGCTTATCGCTCTAAACTCAAAGAGGCGGTTGAAACTGGCTATAAAGTGCTTGAGCAAGGCGGTGAAAGTCTCGATGCAGTCACTGCCGCAATCAACGTGTTAGAAAATTCACCGTATTTTAATGCCGGACGTGGCGCTGTTTATACTTACGATGGTAGCCATGAATTAGATGCGTCAATTATGGATGGTCGCGATCGCCAAGCGGGTGCTGTAGCTGGGGTTAAGCATATAGAAAATCCCATTAACTTAGCTCGGCTAGTGATGGAAGAATCTGTGCATGTGATGCTCAGTGGTCAAGGTGCTGAAGAATTTGCCAAAGAGCAGGGCGTTCCATTGGTCGAAAATAACCTGTTTGATACAGAAAACCGCTATAAAGCCTTGCTAAAAGCCAAAGAAAAATTAGACAAAGCCAAAGCGACCAGTAAAGATTATCAGGCAGCACATCAGGCGTTACCGGTTAATTATAAAATGGGCACGGTGGGTGCTGTTGCGCTTGATAAAAACGGTAACTTGGCGGCGGGTACATCAACTGGTGGTATGACGGCGAAACGTTTTGGTCGCATTGGTGATGCCCCCGTGATTGGTGCTGGCACCTTTGCTGAAAATGCGTCCTGTGCAGTGTCTGCCACTGGCCACGGCGAGTATTTCATTCGTTATAATGTCGCGGCTGATATTTGCGCACGAGTTAAATATCAAAATAAAACCATTGTCCAAGCAGGCGATGAGGTCATTAACGATGTACTGAAGCCGATAGGTGGCACTGGTGGTGTGATTATTGTTGATAATAAAGGCAATATCAGTTTACCGTTTAATACCAGTGGTATGTACCGGGCCAGCAAATCAAATACGCAAGCGACCTATGTAGCAATTTTTAAAGACGAATAATGCGATTATGTAGATATTCGACAGCCAGTAAACTACGCTGGCTGTGTGTTAGGCTTGAGGCGTTTTTTTTCATAATCGCTTTTGATGATCTCAAGTGCTTTGAGCACATCATCTGCGGCAACTTCATGTTGTTCAAGCAGCATAATTAAGTCTACGGCTAGTTTTACGTGTGTAGGTGCTTGGGTTAACTCTTTACTCATGCTCGGCCTTTTTTTTCGCTATTTGGCTGATTGCTACATCAATGGCGATATTTACTCGCTCCTCCATATGAATGCGTTCGACCTGTGGTAAGTAAAACTCCATATCCACATCATAGCGAATGTAACGGGCGGGTAGTTGGTTTAGTACAGTACAGCAAAAATCAGCCATTACGTCTTCACTATAGTGTTTTTCAAGTTGTCGTTTAATGATTTCTTCAATCATAACTTTTTCATAGTAATTGTGTATATCGTCATGTAATCGCACTGTGTTATCTACCTTAGTGGTATTGAGCTGTTTTTAGTTTATACCAAGTGTGGGTATAAATCGACAATCGCTTAAAAAAGCAGCATTACGTTTGCTTTTGTGGTGTGCTGCGAAAACCCAAGTTCAGTAATCGCGTGTTTAAGTAATTAATATTTAGCAATTGAAAACAATGGTGTTAGGTGGTACAAGCGCAGAGTAGATGTTAAAGCTAGCGTAACTGTTGTTTTTCTACTATTTGAATTTTTTCCTCAGTGGCAGATATCGCCTTTCTACAACGGCCAAGACGGCCGTGAAGAGCTAAGATCTCAAGGTTGATGGCTTTGGCTTTTACAGGACCCACGTTTTGCATTCTTAACTTACATTCTTCAACCATCAGCACTAAGCGGCGCTCAAACTCGTGATTTTGTTTAAGTTCGTCATACAGCTCATGAGCGGGTTGCATAATTTGTTTTACGGCTTGTTGGTAAGGTGCCGATTTATTGAATGTTTTACTGCGGGCTTTGTAAGTGCTTTTATTTTCTTTTTCCCAAATCGGCGTAGATTTTATAACATTAAATACGGCTTGTACCTGATTACCGATCCGCTCTAAAGCATAATTATGAGCATGGCGACGCTCCAGTGGTGGAAGGCTATTAACTTCATCTTCAATTTCTAACACATAATCAACTAATTTCATGCTTTTAGTAGTAAACACCCCACGGTCAAATAAACTGGGTTGCGCCTGCATATAACGGTTTTTAGCAAATAACTTGGCTTTATCAAATTGCTCAGCATGCTGCTTTAAGGTTGCAACCTGTTGGCAAAGCTTATCAAAAGAAGCTGTTCGCATTTTATAAATAAGCCTCGTAAATTAGTTTTAACGCTAAAATTATCACCACAGTATTGAAAACCGGGCGAATAAACTTACTGCCAAACCGAATTGCTGAATGAGCGCCAAGCCAGGCTCCAAACATCAAAAAGAAGCCCATAGTAATGCCGAGTAAAAAGTTAACATGACCAAGTGCGACAAACGTTATAAGAGATACAAAATTTGACACGAAATTCATTGAACGGGCTAAACCACAGTTTAGCAGTAAACTCATTTTATACAGTAAGCTATTTGACGCAGTCCAAAAAGTGCCAGTACCAGGGCCTGCCAGCCCATCAAAAAAGCCTAAGCTTAAACCTTGCAACCATTGTTTTATTTTAGTTGCTTTATTCAATGGTGGAAGATCATCGTGCTCTACCGTGCTTAAATTGCCAAACAAACTATAACAAGCGACTAGAATAATCACGATGGGTAATAGCTTGTTTAAAAATCCGATACTAAGGTAATCAACAATTAGTGTGCCAATTAACGCGCCAATGGCGGTTGCGATAATTGAAGCGGCCCAGAATCGAGGATTAAATAGTTGCTTACGAAAGTAAGTCACACTTGCAGTGAGTGAGCCAAAACTCGCGGCGAGTTTATTAGTACCGAGTGTTAAATGGGGGGGCAGGCCTGCAGTCAAAAGTGCGGGGACAGTTAACATACCGCCGCCACCGGCCACTGCGTCTATAAAGCCTGCGGCAAGCGCCACGGCGCAAAGAAGTGCCCAAGTTGTTGGGTCTAGTGCAAGTTCAAACATTAATAATCTATTTGTCTTTTAAAGGGTGGTAATGTGTCAAGCATGGCTTTGCCATATCGCTTGGTTACTAAACGGCGATCGAGGATGGTAATACGGCCTTGATCGTTTTCTTTACGCAGCAGTCTACCACAGCTTTGCACTAATTTCTTGGCCGCATCAGGCACTGTGATAGATAAAAATGGATTGCCGCCTTTGCTTTGTACAAACTCTGCTTGTGCCTCTTCAATGGGGGAGGTGGGCACCGCGAATGGGATTTTAGTGATCACTAAGTTCTCAAGGTATTTACCGGGTAAATCTAGCCCTTCGGATAAGCTTTGGGTGCCAAATAAAATACTGCCTTTGCCCGCATCTATATTCTTTGTGTGTTGCTTTAATAGTGCTTCACGCGACATTTCACCTTGCACTAAAATATCGAGGTTTTTAGCGCGCAAGGCTTTTACTACATGATCCATTTGCCAGTAAGATGCAAACAACACTAAATTAGCGTGTTGTGTATTTAAGTGATCCGGCAATACTTTGGCCAGATGATCGCTAAACTCTTTATCCGTCGGCTCGATGTGTGAGGTGGGTATATGCAAGGTGGCTTGATTCGGGTAATCAAACGGAGAAGGCACTTTTAAGTATTTTACACCTTCTTCTTTAGTCAGGCCGCTTTCGTAAGCAAAATGATCAAATGAACCAAGCGCAGTTAGGGTCGCTGAGCATAAAACCGCGCCTGCGCATTGTCGCCACAGTTTATCTTTTAAATAGTAGCCAACTTCAATAGGGCAATCGCTGAGTAGATGGTCGTGATGATTTTTGTATTCTAAACGCTTTATCCAACGCGCATGTGGTGTGCCTTCCCCCTTGGTGGCATAGCTATACCACAGTTTATTTAGTTGCTCTAAGCGATTAATGTAATGACCGCTTTCGCCTAAAATAGGGTCGGCAACATAGGGTTTGATATCACCATCACTGACATCTTGTACTAAGGTATCGTGCATTTTATTTAAGCAGCGCAGGGCATCGAGGGTGGCTTCGCTGATATCTTTGGCTTTAGTGTGCAACGATTCAGGTATTTCACCGTGCTCGAATCGGTATGTATCGTCTTTTGAATAGTTAAAATCGGCATTATCCAAAATATCGCGAACAACTTTTAAGTCTTTATTAGCATCATTAATACTGTCACAAAGCTTAAAATTTTGCCCAATGGCTTTTTGACCGACTAATACTTTGGCCATTTTGCCACTAAATTTAGTGAGTTTATCAAGCCAATCAATGGTGCCTTTAATGGTGGCTGCGGCAGATGAAAAGTCACGCGTAATATGAGCAAGGTGATGAGCTTCATCAATAACGTAGATACTATTATCTGGCTCGGGTAAAATTTTCCCGCCACCTAGGTCAAGATCAGCCAATAATAATGAATGATTAATCACTAATACATCCATTTGCATTAAGCGTTGGCGAGCAAGCTGAAATGGACAGGTTTGATGTGCTTTCATTTGCCGTTGGCAAGCATGTTTATCACAAGCAATGAGTCCCCAAACGCGATCAGGAATGGTATCTGCCCAGCTGTCTCGATCGCCTTGCCATTTTTTATTAGTGTAAGCATCATAGAGTTGCTGCAAACATTTGGTTTCCATTGCACTCAGTGGCGAAGTAAGCGTAGGCATAAACTCCATTTGCGTTTGATTATCACCATTGACCGCATTATGTAGTTTGTGAGCACATAGGTAGCGCTGGCGACCTTTGACTAAATCAAACTTGAAATCAAGGCCTGAATGCTTTTTAAAAAAGGGCAGTTCTTTACTTATCAATTGCTCTTGCAGTGCTACCGTGGCGGTCGAAATAATTAACTTCTTTTTTTGCGCAAGCGCCAGTGGTAACGCGCCTAAACAATAAGCCAGCGATTTACCCGTACCAGTACCTGCTTCAATAACGCAAATTCGTTGTTTTTTGTGGTACTCGCCCGCCAGTGTTTTGGCAATTTCGGCTACTAAGTAATTTTGGCTACTGCGAGGGCGATAATCACTGAGGTTATCGGCCACATGCTTGTGAATTTTTCTTATCGTCGTTTTTAATGCATCAGAAAGCATGGGTGAATAACCTAAAGTATGTATATAATTACAGTGCTGTATATTAATTGGGATCGAACATTGACACAAGCAATCTATCAAGGCTTTATACTTTCTAGGCAACAATATGCCGCTGATAAGTATAGCCGCCATAGCGGGATCACCCTGTGTTATTGGCTAAGCTCAGATCATGGGCCGATAAAAGTGCTAGTGCCAAATCAACAGGCGGTGTTTTTTATTCCAGCAAATCAGCATGCTCTTGCTGAACAGTTGTTTTTAAAGCACAACATCAATATTGAATTTAAAGATGTTGCTATCAAACACTTTAGTGGTGAACAATGCATCGCTTGCTATTTTTCAAGCTCGCAAGCGTTATATCAAGCAAGACAGCTTTTAGAAAGCCAATCTTTCGAAAACCAGATCACAGTGTACGAAGGAGATGTACGCCACAGCGACCGTTTTTTAATGGAACGTTTTATTCGTGGTGGGGTGTGGGTCACCGGTGATGTAACTCAGCAAGCAGGTTATATTCAAATTGATAACGCGCAGTTAAAAGCCGCTGAACCGTATACGCCACAGTTTAAAACGCTGTCATTGGATATTGAGTGCAGTGGCGAAGGCGTGTTGTTTTCCGTCGCTTTAGTGGGAGAGGGAATTGATTGCGTAATTATGGTTGGTGAACCTGAGCATTGCGAACAAGCAATCCAATGGTGCCATGATGAAATTGATTTACTGACTCAATTACAACAGCTGATACAACAAGTAGATCCAGACATTATTATTGGTTGGAACGTCATTGAATTTGATTTTAATGTACTTAATCGGCGCGCTGAGGCGCTAGGCGTTAAATTATTGCTGGGTCGAGGTAATGGTCAACTACAAATACGCGAGGGGCATTTTACCCGTTTAACCCTGCCAGGGCGCTGTGTGGTCGATGGCATTGATACGCTAAAAAATGCTACTTATCATTTTGATAGTTTTTCACTTGCGAATGTGAGCCATAAAATACTAGGCGAGAAAAAGTTAATCCAAAGTGATAACCGCTTGAGCGAAATTATTCGTCAATTCAATGAAGATAAACTCTCGCTTGCAGCGTATAACCGTCAAGATTGCGTGTTAGTTAATCGTATCTTTGCAAAGTTAAAGCTGATTGAATTTGCCATTGTTCGTACACAATTAACAGGGCTTGAGCTGGAACGAATGGGTGGCTCAGTGGCTGCATTTACTAACTTATATTTACCGTTATTGCATCGTAGCGGTTATGTTGCACCGAACTTAGGCGATCATGGTTTATCGTTTGAAAGTCCTGGTGGTTTTGTGATGGAGTCAATTCCTGGGCTGTATAAAAATGTCATCGTGTTGGATTTTAAAAGCTTGTATCCATCAATTATGCAAACGTTTTGTATTGATCCGCTCGGGCTAATTCGCGGCTTAGCAGATCCAGATAACGCGATAGCCGGTTTTAAAGACGCATTTTTTTCTCGCACTGAGCATCACCTTCCTAATTTAATAAAAAAGTTAGCCTCATCAAGGCAGCACGCAAAAAACACTGATCAACCCATGCTGTCGCAAGCTATAAAAATCATCATGAACAGTTTATATGGGGTGTTAGGATCTAAAGGATGTCGTTTTTACGATCCACGTTTATCAAGCTCCATAACTTTACGTGGCCATGAAATCATGCAAACCAGCAGACAGTGGATTGAAGAGCTTGGTTACACCGTTATTTATGGCGATACCGATTCAACATTTGTCAGTTTACCCGACGATCTAGATGCCGCAAGTTGTAAAGAAATCGGCAAGCAATTAGCTAATACGATCAATAAAAAGTGGCAGCAAACAATAAAACAGCGCTTCACGACACAAAGTTATTTAGAAATAGAATTTGAAACACTTTATAGCCCATTCTTTATGCCAACTATCCGTGGCAAAACCACCGGTTCAAAAAAGCGTTATGTTGGTCAAGTGCAAAAAGATGGTGAAAAGCAATTAATTTTCAAAGGGATGGAAACTGCGCGCAGTGACTGGACCCAGCTTGCCCATGAATTTCAAACCGAACTGTTTGAAACTTTATTCAGCGACAGTTTTACTGTTGAAATGTTAACACCCATTATTGAAAGTTATATTACGCGTTTATACGCAGGAGAGTTTGACAATAAACTTGTTTACAGAAAAAGACTCGGCCAACATTTAATTGATTACCAAAAGAACACCCCGCCGCAAGTACAAGCAGTAAAAAAATACCAAGCAACTCACCCTGAATTTGTGATCAGTAAAGGGCAAGTTGTTGAGTATGTATATACAAAATCAGGCGCAGAGCTATTTATTGAACAAATATCAGTGACTGAATTTCAATTTGACTACAACGTTTACGTCGAAAAGCAACTAAAACCAATCGCACAAATGATCCTTCTCCCCTTAAATAAATATTTCAACTCGTCCAATAAAGCACAATTACAGCTACTTTAGATAGTTCCAAATATCGGTATTATTAAGTGCTTATGTTACTGAAAAGTATACAAGCAGAAGGGGCTTAAATTTAATTGTTGCTATTTTGGTCTGTTTTGTACCATTTTTTAGTATTTTCTTGGTTTTTTATACTGTTTTTATTAAATTGATGTGAACAAATGTTGGCATATTGGTTTTTTTTGTTTAGTATCATGGTGCGTTTGCAACATAATTGTTGCGATAGTTTACAAAAGCTAAATAAAAATAATCCACAATATAGTGGTCCAGGGAGAATCAAATGTTAAATAATAAAGTTTCAAAGGCAGTTCGCTTAGCGATCGCTTTTGGTGCAGCATCAACAGCTGCGTTTTCTGCCAGCCCATTTGCTGCAGAAGAAAATGATGGCGTTGAAAAGGTTGAACGTATTCAAGTTACAGGTTCACGCATTAAGCGCACAGACTTAGAGACGTCTAGTCCAGTTACTGTAATGACTGCTGAAGAGATTAAATTAAGTGGTTTTACTCGTGTTGAAGATATCTTGAATCAGTTACCGCAAATTGAAGCTGCAGAAAGTTCATTTTTAGCGAATGGCGCAACAGGTACTGCAACAGTAGATTTACGTGGCCTAGGTTCAAACAGAACTTTAGTTTTGATAAACGGCCGAAGAATGCAGGCGGGTAGTATTACATCTCAAGTTGCTGATATAAACCAAATTCCTTCATCACTAATTAAGCGAGTGGATGTTTTAACTGGTGGTGCAGCTGCTGTTTACGGTGCTGATGCTGTTGCCGGTGTTGTTAACTTTGTAATGGATGACCAATTTGAAGGTATTTCTCTTAACGTAGGTACTTCTGGTTATCAACACAATAATGATAACAAATACATTCAAGGTTTGATGGATGAAAAAGACTTCGAATACGATACAGGTAGCACAGGTATCGATGGTAAGTCTTACAGCATAGATTTTACTGTGGGTGGTGGATTCGATGGCAGCAAAGGTCACGCTGTAGGTTATGTAACGTACAACCGTCAAACTGAATTGTTGCAAGGCTCTAGAGATTACTCATCGTGTGCATTAGATGGCGCAGGTCAATCTTGTGGTGGTTCTGGTACAACTCCAAATCCATTTTTTGATATTTATCCTGTAGTTGATGGTGAAGTTGATTATAAACAAAACTTCTACGGTTACCTCGATCCAAATGGTTCTGGTTTTAGAGAAGACGATGGTTATCGTTATAACTTTGCTCCAGTTAATCACTTTTTAAGACCAAACGAGCGTTTTACACTAGGTACATTCATTGATTATGAAATCAATGAAACTTTCCGTCCATACTTAGAGTTCTCTTTCATGCATAACAGAACAGCAGGCCAGATTGCTGAATCTGGTACGTTCTATAATGAAGAGATTTTATTTGATTACAATAACCCTTTATTATCTGATGCTCAAAAGCAGCAGCTTCAAGGCTTATTCAGCCAAGATGGAACTGATCAATTTGTCGCATACATTGGTAAACGTAATGTTGAAGGCGGTCCTCGTTCTGATAATTTAGAACACTCATCATACAGAATACTTACGGGTATGGAAGGTGAGCTTAGCGATAACTGGTCATACGACGTTAGCTACAACTACTCTGCAACAACTTCAAGCTCTGTTTACAAAAATGATTTACTTGCACCAAAAATCGCTCCTCGCGTTGGTGCTGTGGGTACGGAGTGTGACGAGGCTGATGGTTGTTTATACTACAACGTATTTGAACTTGGTGGTGTAACACCAGAACAAGCTGCTCAGTTAGCGGGTGTTGGTACTCAAACAGGTTTAGTAACACAAATCATTTACAGCGGTTATGTTAGCGGTGAATTCGATTGGACTCTACCTACAACTTCTCTTCCTGTCGGTGCTGTATTTGGTGTTGAACGCCGTGAACAAGATTACGAACGTGTATCAGATACAGTTTACGAAGAAGGTCAATTACTTGGACAAGGTGGGCCTTCACCAAGTCTATATGGTGCAATTGACGTAAACGAAGTTTACGGTGAGCTACAAATTCCAGTATTAGATAATCTAAATGTTTCGACTGCAGCTCGTTGGTCTGATTACTCTACAACGGGTTCAGATACTACCTATTCAGTTGGTGTTGATTATACTCTTGCAGATACTTACAAATTTAGAACTAGTTTTGCAAAAGTTGTACGCGCCCCTAACGTAGGTGAGTTATTTGCAGCTCAAAGCCTTGGCCTATGGAGTGGTGCCGACGGTTGTGCTGGTGATCCAAGTGCAGTTGATGCAGCTGAGAGACCTACTTATTCAGCTAGTCAATGTGCTAATGCTGGTGTGAGTGCTGACCAATACGGTAGCATTGGTGAATCACCTGCAGGACAATATAACCAGCTAGCTGGTGGTAACCCAGCACTTCAACCTGAAGAAGGTGAGACACTTACGATTGGTTTAGTTGCTTCTCCTTTTGAAAACTTTAACTTCTCTGTTGATTACTTCAAAATTGAAATTGAAAAAGTTATTGGTACAGTAGGTGCAGAGCGTATATTAAATAACTGTGCTGAAACAGGTGACGAGTTTTTCTGTAACAACATTACTCGTAGTCCATCTGGTAGCCTTTGGTTAGGTCAAGCAGGTTTTGTAACAAACCTTAGTGACAACATTGGTGGTAGAACATGGGAAGGTGTTGACCTTACAGCAGCCTATTCAATGGATCTAGAAAATGCAAGCTTGAAGTTTGACATTAACGGTTACTACAGCATGAAGAAAGAAGTTGAACCTATCTTAGGTGATTCAACCTTAGCTTATGACTGTGCCGGTAATATTAATACAGACTGTTTTGCTTCGCCTAAATGGCGTCATACTGCTAACGTTAATTACATCCGTGATGACTGGCGTGTAGGAGCTAAATGGCGTTACTATGGTGGTATTGACTACGACGGAACAGCAGATGCCTCATTAATTGAAAATGGTGGTATAGGTTCTCATAGCTTTATCGACTTATCTGGTAGTTACTCTATTAACGAACATGTAACGTTTACTGGTGGTATGAATAATATCTTCGATAAAGAACCTCCAATGGTTGGTAATACCATTTCTTCAAACGCAAACACAGTTGCTGGATTTTATGACACATTAGGTCGCTTTATCCACATGAGTGTAAATTTGAAGTTTTAATGAGTTTATAAGTCATTAAATTTAAATTAACAAAAGCCCGATATGTTAGGGCTTTTTTTTAACATAGAGAATAGATTTAATTTTTCGCGACAAAACGCTAACTCAGAAAGTATTAGAGGCACCATAAACGCTTTTGATATCATTACTAAGCAATCTATTGTATAACTTCTTATTGATTTTTCTATGAATTATTGAGTTAGAACAAGTTTTTTACATAGTTAATTTTTTAAAGGAAATCACCTTATCAATATAAATAATAGCTTTATTTTTAGATAAAACAATTAGTTGTAATGTAACTTTCTTGAACTTGTTTGTTCTTTATCTGTAAAGTTATCGATTTACAGGTTAAATAACTGTTGACCTTTGGCCATCTCTAATATTAGTATCGACTTGCTCAATTCGGTACTAAGTGTCATACATTGACACCTAGTACTCAGTTTTCAGCAATTAAAACTAATAAAATCATATATAAATATGACCCAGGGAGAATCAAATGTTAAATAATAAAGTTTCAAAAGCAGTTCGCTTAGCGATCGCTTTTGGTGCAGCTTCTACTGCTGCTTTTTCAGCAAGTTCTATTGCTGCAGAAGAAGGTGCAGAAAAAGTTGAGCGTATTCAGGTTACAGGTTCACGTATAAAGCGTACTGATATCGAAACTACAGTTCCAATTACTACAATCGGTCGATCTGATATTGTAGCTATGGGTGCAATTAATGTTTCTGATATCCTAAATCAGTCTCCTGTTACAATAGCTGGAGCAGACCAGTCTAACTCATCATTCAGCACCTCTGGTGTTGGTTTAAATACAACCTCACTTCGTAACCTTGGCGAGTCAAGAACGCTAGTTCTAGTTAATGGCCGTCGCTTTGTATCTGGTCGTTCACCTTCAACCGGTTATGCAGTTGACTTAAACTCTATTCCAGCATCAATGATTGAGCGTATCGATATACTTAAAAGCGCATCTTCTGCTATTTATGGTACAGATGCCGTCGCTGGTGTAGTTAATATTATTACTCGTAATAATGTTGAAGGTGTTGAAGTTAATGCGCAATCAGGTATTTCATCTGAAGGTGATCGTGAAAAATACTCTTTAAGTTTGACAGCTGGTAATAGCTGGAACACAGGTAACGTAACCGCATCTTTTGGTTATGATGACGATAAAGGCTTAAAACCTGCAGACCGTGATTTCTCTGAATTTGATGAAGCTATATTACTTGATGAAAATGGTAATGAGTATGTTGACAAGGTGTTTTCATCTTATCCTCCACAAGGTCGTGTTGGTGGGTTCAATGCTGATGGTACACCATATAAAGGCTTGGCAGGTGGAGAAGCTTTCAACCGTGCAGCTTTCCGCCAACTTGTTACTCCCCTTGAAAGAAAGTATGCAGCTTTAAATATCAAGCAAGATATAAACGATGAGGTTCAATTTTTTGCTGAAATGAACTGGAATTCATCTAAAACTTATAATTCAACTATTGAACAGACTCCGTTTACTACCAATGATGTATATATTCCATCGCGCGGGGGTACAGGCGGTATTAAATTAAGTAATCCAATGATTCCTGATTTGTTACGTCAAAATTTAATGGCGGCTAACCCTGATCTTACAATGGATGATAATATACCTGAGTTAGTTCGTCGTATGGTTGAGTTTGGCCCTCGTTCTACAGATTTAGAGCGTGATACTATCCGTATTGCAACTGGTTTTGACTGGTTTATAAATGACGACTGGTCTTTAAATACTTATGTTTCTTGGGGTAAAACTGATCAGCGCCAAGACAGTGGTGGTCAAGTTAATATAGAAAGGGCTGCAAAAGCACTTGACGTTGTAGAAAACGCTGATGGCACACTTCAATGTGCTGACGATCTCGCTATTTTACAAGGCTGTGTACCACTTAACTTGTTTGGTGCAGGTACAGTGTCTCAGGAAGCTGTTGATTACATTAAAGTACCTGCTAAAATAGCCGGCCAAACAGAACAATTTATTGTTTCAGCATCATTAGTTGGTCAGTTACCAATTGAATTAGCTGGTGGTTTTGTAGGTGTTGCTGTTGGTGCAGAGCATCGTTTAGAAAGTGGTTTCTTTAACCCAGGTGATTTGGCACAAACCGGTGCATCTAGCACTAACAAATCATTGCCAACAGATGGTAGTTATTATTCAAATGATTACTATGCAGAAACTATTTTACCAATACTCGATAACCTTGAGCTTGATTTAGCTGCGCGCTATTCAGATCATGAGATTGTTGGTGGTCAGACAACATGGAATGCTGGTATTCAGTACTCTCCATTAGATACGCTTAAATTCCGTGCTTCTGCAGCGACAGCAATCCGCACACCTAATATTGCTGATTTATTTGGTGGTCGTGGTGAGACTTTTGCTGGTGTAACAGATCCGTGTAGCGGCGTTACTGCTTCTGACACAGGTAATGCAGCTCAAAACTGTTTATCAATTCCTGAAGTAGCCGCGCGTGTAGCCGCTGATGGAAAGTTTGAGCTTACACAGATCGAAGCTCAAAGCGCTGGTGGTTTTATTGGCGGTAACGAAAATGTTAAAGAAGAAACTGCTGACACATATAGTGTAGGTGTTATTTGGCAGATGACAGAAGAGCTTTCTTTAACTGTTGACTACTACGATATCTCAGTAGAAGATGCAATATCTACTACTAGTCGTACTACTGTACTTAATCGCTGTTTTGATGTTAGTTCAGCTAACTTTGACCCATCTTGTGGCGGCAATGCATTACGTGATAATAAAGGTGCATTAGTTGAAGTTAATTCAGGTACTAGTAACGAAAATAATATTGAAACTTCAGGTATTGATATTGAATTAGCATATACTCTGGATACTGAATACGGTGCTTTTGGTGCTAACTTAATCTGGAACCATCTACGTAAATACGATACTACTGGTATCGAAAGTGGTGAAACAGTTGAATATGCTGGTGAAGTACTTACACCAGATAACAGAGCTAATTTAAACCTAACTTACGGTATGGATGATTTAAATGTTTCATGGCGTATGCGCTACTGGGATCGCTCAGTAGATAGTGTTGAAGGTGCTAACTTTAACTACACTGATTTTACACCATTAGAGAAGTATAATAACTTCCCATCTGTTGTTTATCATGATGTATCAGCAGGTTATAACTTTACTGATAATACAAGTGTTACATTAACAGTTCGTAACTTGTTTGATAAGCAACCACCAGTTGCAAACCAAAGTTCATCGCATGGTGGTACTGGTATTAATACAGTATCAGAAGCTTATGATGTAACAGGTCGTTATTTACAATTGAACTTTACAACTAAGTTCTAATTAAATTTATTGTATACTATGGCTTTAGGCTGACGATAAACCCTGTTCTTTTGAACAGGGTTTATTTTTTAGCTGTCGAAGGGCTATATGCTCTAGCGATATTTTTTCTTTTTAGGTTATTTTAGTCTCTACATTGGATTTATGGGGGGTTCTGTTTGGCTTTGGCTTTTTAGAGCTAAAAGCATTAATAAAAGAGTATGAAAAAGCTATAAATTCAGCATCTTTTTAAAGTGGGCTGTACTACGAATTGTTTCCAATAAATTACTCAAGTTCTGACTAGCTGCACTGACCTAAATTCGTCACTATTCTTTTGTGATCCCTACCACTACTTCTAGACACACTACTAAGTAAGTACAATCACCATTACCATAGAGGTACTTATGACAACAAAGAAACCACGTAAAACTCATGCCACTGAATTTAAAAAAGAAGCCGTTCGGTTAGCTGCAAAAATCGGTGTTGCTGCCGGTGCTAGAGATTTAGGTGAGTATGAATCGCAAATCTCCGCTTGGCACGATAAGTAATAAGTTCCAGCAAAAGAAAAGCTTAAGCCAACCTGAACTCGCTGTCGAGGTCGCCAAGCTGAAACGTCAACTTGCAGAGCAAACGGAGGACTTAGCCATATTAAAAAAAGCGGCTACCTACTTCGCGAAGAATCAAAAAAATAAAGCGGTTCAAATTTATGCTAACACACCAAGTAGAATTTAAGGTGTCGCGTATGGCTTTGGTGCTTAAGGTATTGCGAAGTGGTTTTTATCAGTGGCTTAAATTCGGTTAGCTGTCGAGTTAGCGAGCATTGTAACAACAGCTGCGCGATGAACAAATACAACAGATTTTTGCTGATTTAAGGCAGCGATATGATGCCACTCGTATCCCGTATCCAAGTCGAATTGGAAGATTGGAAGATAATTAGCAAACTAAAACTATCAGTGGCAGTATGAGCCGCCAAGGCTTAGCGGCCAAAGCGGCTCGCAAGTTCAAGGTGATGACTGTCACCGATCATGTAAAACTGATCGACTTGGTATCATGCGTATGTTTTTTGTACTGGTTGTTGATGTTAACTAAAAAGACATTTGTGGATATTCATGTTCGCTTTGCACAATAAATTACTTAAAGATTAAATCGGCCACAATATAGATTATGACCGATTACTCTTTTCGAAAAGGAAATTACAATCTTGCAAATCCTTTTTATATTACTAAAAAATATCAACTAACTGCTGCGTAAAAACAACCAAAACTGGGCAGGGTGAGGGTGTGTCCTTCTACAGTACCATTGTGATGATTCAGTTCAGTATGTGGCACAATATCAGTGTGTTCAATGTTGAGGCTTGCAGGCTCTTGCGCTAGGTTAAATACGCACAACATAGTCTGGCCTGCAAAACGACGGTAAAAAGCTAACAATGGCTCTGGGGTATTAATAAATTCAATATCGCCTTCGAGTAAAATAGCTTGTTGCTTGCGCCATGTCATAAAATGGCGGAACGCATTTAGAATCGAATCGCTATCGCTATCTTGTTTGCTTACAGCTTGGTGTTTGTGGTTTTCGTCTACCGGTAACCACGGTTTCGTTGCAGAGAACCCGGCCTGTTCACAGTCATCATTATGCCATGGCATAGGCGTACGACAGCCATCTCGGCCTTTAAAGTTTGGCCAAAAAGTTATCCCGTACGGGTCTTGTAAGTCTTCAAACGCCACACTTGCTTCACCTAAACCTAACTCTTCACCTTGGTACATACATACACTACCGCGTAATGAAGCGAGTAGGGCGGTAAGCATTTTACATTGCGCAGGGTTTACTTCGCCATTGTTACTCCAACGACTAGCCACACGTTCTACATCGTGGTTACTAAAAGCCCAGCAAGGCCAGCCTTCAGTCATACGTTCTTCCAGTGTTTTAACTGTTGTGCGAATATACTCACTGCTGTAATCATTGGTTAGTAGCTCAAAACTGTAACCCATATGCAGTTTATCGCCACCGGCGGTGTATTCAGCCATAGTCGCAAGTGAGTCTTCTGATGATATTTCACCCAAAGACACGGTACCTGGATACTTGTCTAACAGGGTGCGAATATCTTGCATAAAGCTGATATTTTCAGGTTGGGTATTATTGTAATGGTGATACTGAAATGCATACGGATTATCTTCGCTAAAACCACGGCCTTGGCGTTTTTCTGGTGGTTTGGCTGGGTTGTCACGTAGTTGTGCATCGTGATAGCAAAAGTTAATTGCATCTAGACGAAAACCATCCACGCCTTTTTTCAGCCAAAATTCAACGTTGTCTAATACTGCTTGACGTACATCTGGATTGTGGAAGTTAAGATCCGGTTGTTCAGTAAAAAAGTTGTGCAAATAATATTGACCACGACGCGGCTCCCACTGCCAAGCTGGGCCACCAAAAATAGAAAGCCAGTTGTTTGGCTGGGTGCCATCTGGTTTTGCATCAGCCCAAACATACCAATCAGATCTGTCGTTAGTTTTGTTTTCACGGCTATCTAAAAACCATTGATGTTGGTCTGATGTGTGGCTCAATACTTGGTCAATAATAATTTTAATATCACGTTGATGAGCTTGAGCAATAAGTTCGTCAAAGTCATTAAGATCACCAAAAAGAGGGTCTACGTCACGATAATCGCTGATATCATAGCCAAAGTCTTTCATTGGCGATTTAAAAAATGGTGAGATCCAAATAGCATCAACACCCAGACTTTTAATATAGTCTATCCGGCTGATGATCCCTTTTAAATCACCGATGCCGTCACCGTTGGTATCTTGAAAACTGCGCGGATAAACCTGATAAATCACTGCGCCTTTATACCACTGCTGTTGAGCCATTTTTTTCTCCATCGTGACAACACTGCCCATTTTACCCTAGCAATTATTGCTGTTTAGAAATGGTGTGTTCGTAATCTTGTTAGCAGTTCGATTAAAACGAACTACGTTATTTTTTAAAAAGCATACGTGAAGGGCTTGATACTGTAAAAAGGATGCATACGTATGCATGCTAAATAGATCGCTTTGACAAGGAAAACAGTCTCAGAAATACCTATTAACAAAGGTATGTGTTCGGCAAATGAATGTTTACCAATTCTCGTTTTCGTATCATTAACAAAGTAGTAAATCCAACTTGGTGCATATTCTATGGGTTCTGTAGCGTTATGATGCAGCGCCATCAATGGTCTTACCAATTATCACTTTGGGAGAAGAGCGACTGAAACGCGCATGTAAAGTGTGAATACACTAATAATTAAGGTATTAAACTGTAAATTACCGCATTAAAGGAACTCGAAGCAGTGAATATTTCTTTTATAAAATAGAATGCTCAACTGCCCCATCTTTATACCTATAAAAACAAGGTGTTGTCGTTATTTTTGTGAATTATTTGTTAAGGTTGTTGGTTTTGCACTAACCTGAATACGTATGCATAAAGTTGTTAATAAAATAAGGCGGGCGTTAATATTCATCCTGACAACAAAATAGCTAACAAATGGTTTTGCTTCTATCACAAGCAACTCGCTAAAAGTTAGTAATATAAAATTGGGTAACGGGAAACACATCATGTCTATGTTCAAACCAAGTATATTAACAATTGCACTTGCAACCGCAGGCTTAACTAGCGTGTCAGGTTTTGCAGCTGAGCAACAAACAACTGCGAATGAAGATTTAGAAGTCATTGAAGTGAAAGGTTATCGTCGTAGTTTAATTCAAGCTATCGACACTAAACGTTTCAGCAGCTCAGTAGTAGAGGCAATCTCAGCAGAAGATATCGGTAAGTTACCAGATTCATCTATTGCAGAATCAATTGCCCGTCTACCAGGTCTTGCAGCGCAACGGTTAGATGGCCGTGCAAGTTCAATTACTATTCGTGGTATGGGCGAAGACTTTAGTACCACAACATTTAATGGTCGTGAGCAAGTATCGATTGGTGATAACCGCGGTGTTGAGTACGACTTATACCCGTCAGAAGTGATCAGCGAAGTTGTTGTATACAAAACGCCTGACGCATCTTTAATGACTCAGGGGATTGGCGGTACCGTTGATTTACGCTCTACGCGTCCTCTATCAGCCGGTGAACAATCAATTACTGCAAATGTGCGTTTTGAACAAAACGAAATGGATGCAGTTAATCCAGAAATGGATAATAAAGGCTATCGTGGTTCGTTTGGCTATGTAGATCAATTTGCTGACGATACCATTGGTGTTGCATTTGCTTATGCCCACATGGAATCACCAAATCAAGAACAACGCTGGAATGCATGGGGTTATGATCCAAGTGGTGCTGATGGCGATTTACGTTTGACGGGCGCTAAGCCTTATGCACGTTCATCAGAGCTAACCCGAGATAGCTTTTTAGGTGTGCTTGAGTTTGCACCATCAGATAAACTACATATTACTGCCGATGCGATGTATGTTGATTTTGAAGATAAGCAAATATTACGGGGCATAGAGCTGCCATTAAATGCGGGTCGTGCAGATACAAATTATGAAACGTTAGCCACCAATGGTGGAGTTGTTACTCAAGGCCAAGTTAATAATATTAAAACCTTAGTTCGTAATGACGTAAACTTTAGGACTGCTGATTTACTCGCGCTTGGTTTTAACGTTGAATACGATATAAATGACAGCTGGCAAGTGGCTGCTGATGTGAGTTATTCAAAGGTTGAACGTGATGTCTGGGGCCTTGAAAGCTATGCAGCGACAGGACGTGGTGACAACGAAGGCCTGGGTGATAACCTACAATACAGCCTTGATAGTGGTATGGCAGGGGCCATTTTTACCCCTACACTTGATTATTCAGACCGTGATTTATTTCAACTGGGTGCAGCACGTACTTGGGGCAATAGTGTTGTTGGTGGCGATGGTCAAGATGGCTTTTTAAATAGACCACATGTTGAAGATGAATTAGCATCATTAAAGCTAAGTGCAAAAACGTTTATTGAAAATAGTCCGATAAGCCAAGTTGAATTTGGTGTTAACTACAGCAGCCGTGAAAAAGATAAACAAGATACCGGTGAGTACCTGCGCCTAAAGCAGTATCCTGAAATGGTGCGTATCCCAGATGAATACTACTTAGGCTCAGTATCACTTGATTTTATTGGTATGGGTGACATGATTGCGTATGATTCGTTAGCCCTATACAACAGCGGCGCATACGATTCATTTAATCAAGCTGATACCGATACAGGCCGTTGGGCAAATATTTGGGCTGTCCAAGAGGATATTTTAACTGCCTACGTTAAAGCTGATTTAGATACTGAATTGTTTGGTTTACCTGCCCGTGGCAACGTGGGCTTGCAAATTGTAAATACAGATCAAAGCTCTGACGGTTATGCGGTTGATTCAGATCCGGATACAGGCCTTGTCCGTGTACAATCTAATACAGCTGGTGACAAGTACACTGAATTTTTACCAAGCTTGAACTTAAACTTATCGTTGACTGAAGAGCAAATGCTACGCTTTGGTTTAGCCCGTACAATGTCGCGTTCACGTATGGATCGTATGAATGCAAGTAACAGCTACAGCTTTGATGCGGCAAAAAATAACGTTACAACACCACCGACTAACCTAGAAAATTCACCGTGGAGTGCAAGCGGCGGTAATCCGAGTTTACGTCCTGTGATGGCTAATCAAATCGACTTATCGTATGAGTATTACTTTAGTGCGGAAGGTTATTTTGCTGCTGCTTTATTTCATAAAGACATAGAAGATTGGCAGTTCAATACACAAATAGTGGGTGATTTTGCTGATGTTGATACACCTAACGGTGAAGTGCCGATCACTAATCAAGGTCTAGTGAGTGCATGGGATAACGTAGGTGATGCAAAAGTATCTGGCCTTGAATTAACGGCGACATTACCAGGTAATATACTCAGTGATAGCCTTGAAGGCTTTGGTACTGTTATTAGTGCTACCTTTTTAGATTCATCGCTTGATAATCTTAACGGTGAAAAAGAAGACATTCCAGGTCTATCAGATAAAGTTTATAACTGGACACTTTATTATGAAAACTACGGTTTTCAAGCACGTGTGAGTATGCGTTACCGCTCTGACTTCTTAGGTGAAGTAAATGGTCTATCATTAGCAAGAACAACGGTCGTTGTTGCAGAAGAGACTATCTGGGATGCCCAAATTGGTTACGATTTCTCTGAGTCTAGCATTGAAGCATTACAAGGTCTTACAGTATCGCTACAAGCACAAAACTTAACTGATGAGCCGTTTGTAACTTACCATGACGGTAATAAAGCAACGGTACGTGATTATCAAAGCTATGGGGCTAATTATTTATTAGGCTTTGCTTATAAATTTTAATTAAATATACCCAAATCAGTATTATTCAGTTGTATTAAACGCGATTGAGACAAGATACTAGGGATCTCAATAGAGATCCCTTTTTTATTTGTGAGGAGTGGTAAATGAAAGCGATAGAAAAAATTGTTATCTTAGGCGGCGGCAGTGCAGGTTGGATGACCGCAGCGATGTTAGCAAAAGTGTTTTCTAAGCAGCTATCAATCACTTTAATAGAATCACCCGATATTCCAACTGTTGGTGTCGGGGAGGCAACTATCCCTGCGATACAGACCTTCAACAATGTATTGGGACTTGATGAACACGTTTTTTTAAAGCGCACTCAAGGCACTTATAAACTTGGTATTCAATTTGAAAATTGGGGTCAACAAGGCGATAGTTACCAGCATGCATTTGGTGATATTGGCCGAGGGCTTGGGATCACTCCATTTCATCACTTTTGGCTCAAAAGCAGTCAAGAAAAAACAACACAATCCCTGTGGGAGTTCAGTGTTAATGCCATTGCGGCAAACAATAATAAATTCCACCCAAATCCACACATTGGTAAAACGCCTCTAGCTGGGCTTACTTATGCCTATCACTTTGATGCGGGCAAGTACGCAAAGTTATTACAAGAGTTTGCAATTGCGCAAGGTGTTGAGTATCTCAGTGGGACGATGGAGTCTGTAAAATTAGGCGATAATGGCTTGATTAAAGCACTTGAGCTCAGTGATGGCCAGACCATAAAAGGTGATTTTTTTATTGATTGCAGCGGCTCCAGTGCACGCTTGATTGAACAGGCGTTGGGGGTTAAATACCAAAGTTATCAGCATTGGCTTTTCTGTGACCGTGCAATTGCAGTGCAAACTAAAGCGCTGAAAAATACGCCGCCGTTTACTCGCTCAATTGCAAAAGATGCCGGGTGGCAATGGCAAATTCCGCTGCAAAATAGAGTGGGGAATGGGCTGGTATATAGCAGCCAATTTATGAGTGCTGAACAAGCTGAGCAACAGTTATTAAATAGTTTAGAAACCGAGACCATAACGGCCCCAAAACATATTAAGTTCACGCCAGGACGACGCGAACAGCAGTGGTTTAAAAATTGTTTAAGTATCGGTTTATCTAGTGGCTTTTTAGAGCCTTTGGAATCTACCAGCTTACATTTAATACAAACCAGTATAGCTCGGTTTATTAAGTTATTTCCGGCGCACCCTGATTGTGAGTTATCGGCGCATGCTTATAATTTTCAAGCTAAAAATGAATTTGAAAAAATTCGTGATTTTATTATTTTGCACTACGCAGTTAATCAAAAACAGCAGCCATTTTGGCAACGGTGTGGCACGATGACATTACCTGACTCATTACAGCAACGTATTGCACTATTTAAACGAACAGGCACGCTTTCAATACAAGCAGATGAACTTTTTTCAGAGGTTGCTTGGCTACAAGTTTTGATTGGGCAAGGGATCAGACCACAAAGTTATCACCCGCTCGCACGTGCAATTTCAGATTCTGAGCTTGATGAGTTCTTATCTAATATAGCGACTATCCAACAGCAATACGTTACTCACTTACCAACACATGAGGAATATTTGCAGCAATTCTGTAGTGACACAGAGCTAACAAAAGGTCAAATTTAGTATGAATATTGTTATTGTTGGTGGTGGTACAGCAGGGTGGATGGCTGCTAATTTATTAAATCATTCTCTCACTGATACCCATGTCACTTTAATTGAATCACCAACAATTGCGCCTATTGGTGTTGGTGAAGGCTCGACTCCGCAGTTAAAACAATTCTTCGATACATTAGATATTAGCGAAAGTGAGTGGATGCCTCAATGCAATGCAACCTACAAACTGGGGATTGAATTTAAAAATTGGTCTACCCATCCAGGTCATGAGCAGTATTTTCACTCATTTTATGGGCAAACGGACTTACATACACAGCAGCAATTTATAAAAAGTTGTTTGTTAAAACGCCAAGGCATAGCGATTGATGCACATCCCGACAGCTATTTTTTAGCAGCCTACTTAGCTAAGCAACAGCGTGGGCCACATACTCAAGCGGACTTTCCGTTTCAGCAAAGTTATGGTTATCATTTTGACTCGGCACTGCTTGGGCTATTTTTAGCTAATAGAGCAACAAGCAAAGGTGTTAAGCACCTAAAAAGTACCATAGCACAGGTTGAGCTTGATACTGCAGGCAATATCAAGCAGCTTGTTCTCGATGAAGACAGTGATGGACAGCAGTGTATTGCAGCTGATTTTTTTATCGATTGTAGTGGTTTTAAAGGATTGCTTATTCAGCAAGCATTAGCCGTACCTTGGCTTAGTTTTAAAGAAAATCTATTTAACGACAGTGCTATTGTACTGCCGACAATGAGTAATCAATCACAAGCCCCACAAACTACTTCAACCGCATTAAAATATGGATGGCAATGGGCTATTCCCCTTACCAATCGTATTGGCAATGGTTATGTTTACAGCCAAGACTTTTGTAGTGCTGATGAAGCAGAAACAGAACTTAGAACCAAACTCGGCTTACTCAATTACGATGTACCTGCACGTAAGCTAACAATGAAAGTAGGACGAGTTAAGCAACATTGGTATAAAAACTGTTTAGCTGTCGGTTTATCGCAAGGCTTTATTGAACCTCTTGAAGCAACTGCTTTACATTTGGTGCAGCAAACAATCGAATCGTTTATCGCATGTTTTGAGCATAACCAACCGAGTGAAGCAAAGCGTGATTCATTCAATACGCAAATTAATAACCGTATAGAAGGTATTCGCGATTATATAGTATGTCATTATCGCGCATCTAATCGTCGAGACACAGAGTATTGGCAAGCAAATGGTCAAAATGAAATGCTATCGGCCTCGCTAAAAAATATTTTTCAGTGCTGGCTATCGCGTAATGATTTAACTGGCGAAATTGCCCATCAAGGGATCGAAAACTACTATTCAAGCCTGTCGTGGCATAGCCTATTGAGCGGTTATGGCGTCTTCCCTGCTAGCATTGCTAAGCCAAGTTATGTGCAACAACAGCAAATTAAAGAACTTTATAATTTTAACCATCAGTGTGCGAGCCATTTTAGAGCGCTTACACCCATCATCCCGCAGCAAAAATAATCAGGACATTAATATGAGACTATCAAAAAGCACATTACTGTTAGTAACAGTAATGCTGAGTTTTCAGCTGCACGCAAAAATGCGCATTGAACCACAAAACTGGTGGGTTGGTATGCAAAACAAGCAGCTACAAATTATGCTGCATGAGCCAAATGTTGCTAAGCAGCAATGGCAACTTGAATCACATGCTGGCGTTGAGTTAACAAGCATTACGCATACGGATAACCCAAATTACGCTTTTCTAAATCTTGCAATAAACCCGAGCGCAAAGCCTGGTGTGTTAGTATTTAGCAGCAAATCAGGGGAGCGTTTTGAGTATCAATTGCATGCACGCAAAGCAAACAGCAGTAAACGCAGTGGTTTTGATAGCAGTGATACCATTTACTTAATTAACCCGGATCGCTTCGCTAATGGTGATAGCAGCAACGACACCGTAAAAGGAATGCTTGAGGCTGCAAAGCCAATTGAGCGAGGCGGGCGTCACGGTGGCGACATTCAAGGTGTAATTAACGCACTGCCGTATTTACAAAAACTGGGCGTTACCCAGCTTTGGTTAACGCCAGCGCTTGAAAATGATATGCCTAGCTATTCTTACCATGGTTATGCAATCACCGATTTTTACACTATCGACCCGCGCATGGGCTCAAATGAACTGTACCGTGAGCTATCTGCTACAGCAAAACAACATGGTATAGGTTTAGTGATGGACTTAGTGCTGAATCACTTTGGCTCTGAGCATATCTGGATGACAGATAAACCCACAGCAGATTGGATCAATTTTAATGGCGAGTTTGCAAACGGTAACCATGCTACCAGCCATGCTCGTCAAACTATTCAAGATCCCCATGCCAGCGAGTTCGATAAACGCCAGTTTAGCGATGGCTGGTTTGTTGCCACTATGCCAGATTTGAACCAGCGCCAACCATTACTAGCAACTTACTTAATTCAAAATGCGATATGGTGGATTGAGTACGCCGACTTAAGCGGTATTCGCGTTGATACCTATTCATATTCAGACAAAGCCTTTTTAGCTGACTGGACTAAAGCGATAATGACTGAATACCCTAACTTTAATATTGTTGGTGAAGAGTGGACCAGCAATCCTGCGATTGCCTCATATTGGCAAGCCGGTAAGGTAAATAACGACGGCTATACTTCAAGTTTACCAAGCGTGATGGACTTTTCATTACAAGAGTCACTTATTCAAGCACTTAATGAAGAGGAAAGTTGGAACACCGGCTGGGTTAAAGTGTATCAATCAATCGCCGATGACTTTTTATACCCAAACCCAGACAACTTACTGGTGTTTGCCGATAACCACGACATGAGCCGAGTTTATACTGAGCTTAAGCAAGATTTAGCGAAAACTAAAATGGCGATGACATTGCTTTTAACTACCCGTGGTATTGCGCAAATGTACTACGGTACCGAAGTTTTGCTTGATAACACGGGCAGTAATGATCACGGTGATATTCGCATTGATTTCCCCGGTGGCTTTAAAGGCCAACCAAGTAATGCGTTTACAGGGCAGGGCTTATCAGATGAGCAGCGTGATATGCAGCAAACCATTACCACTTTACTTAATTTTAGAAAGCAAAGCCCAGCAATAGCGCAAGGTAAACTGACTCACTTTAGCCCTAAAGCAGGTATATACAGCTATGCGCGGATCAGTGATCAGCAAACGGTACTGGTGTTTTTAAATAAAAATACCGCAGCAAAAAGCTGGTCATTAGCATATATGCAGGAGGTTATTGGGCAACATAAACAGGCCATAAACCTTTTGACTAACCAAGCAATTAGCCTAATTGATACAGTGACTTTAGCGCCTATGAGTGCAACGGTATTAATAATTGAATAAAGCCTGTGTGAATACGTATGCAGCCGCTGTCAGTCAGTGGCTGTTCACTTTAGTATTAAATTTATAATAAAAATGACGTTTAAATGACAATCCATTAAAACGTCAGATCTAAGTAAGAACATTATGACAACAAACAAAACCACAATTAGTACATTTAAATATGGCTCATGGGTATTAGCTAGTAGCTTATTGTTATCGAGCTGCTCAGATGAGCCCACAATCCCCAGTGCTGACAAAAAAGTAGCTGAACAAGTTAACGAACATTCAAAGCCGGTGGTTTACCAAGTATTCACCCGTTTATTTGGTAATACCCAAACAGCCAATGTGCCATGGGGAACCAAAGAGCAAAATGGCGTAGGCACATTTAGTGATTTTAACGATGTCGCATTAGCAGGTATTAAAGAACTTGGCACCACCCATATTTGGTATACTGGTGTGCTTCACCACGCGTTGGTAGGCGATTACAGCCAATATGGAATTAGCCAAGATGATCCGGATGTAGTGAAAGGGCGCGCAGGCTCTCCTTATGCTATTAAAGACTATTACGATGTAAACCCTGACTTAGCAATCAATCCAGAGCGCCGCCTTGAAGAATTTGCGGCATTGATTGAGCGCACCCACCAACACGGTATGAAAGTGGTGATTGATATTGTGCCAAATCATGTGGCGCGTCATTATCAATCGACTGCTAAACCTACTGGTGTGAAAGATTTTGGTGAGCAAGATGACACCAGTGTAGAGTATGCCCGCGATAATAACTTTTACTACGTTACTGGGCAGTCATTTCAAGTACCAACCAGTGAAAATTACCAAGTACTGGGCGGTAATGCCCACCCACTTGCAGACAACTTATTTGATGAAACGCCTGCAAAATGGACTGGTAACGGTGCCCGAGCTGCCAAGCCTGATAGTAACGATTGGTACGAAACGGTTAAAGTTAACTACGGTGTAAAACCCGATGGTAGCTACGACTTTCCAACGTTACCAAACGATTATGCCAATCAAGATTTACGCGCGCACTTTGAATTTTGGCAAGATAAAGAGTTGCCAAACAGCTGGTATAAATTTCGTGATATCGCCTTGTATTGGCTCGATAAAGGCGTAGATGGTTTTCGCTATGATATGGCTGAAATGGTGCCCGTGGAGTTTTGGAGCTTTTTAAATTCATCTATCAAGATGCACAACCCAGAGGCATTTTTACTAGCCGAAGTATACAACCCAGATTTATATCGCCCGTATATCCAGCAAGGCAAAATGGACTACTTGTACGATAAAGTGGGCTTTTACGACACCCTAAAAGCCGTGATGCAAGGCACTCAAGCCGCGAGTAGCATTTTTGCAGCACAGCAACAAGTGGCAGATATTGAACAGCACATGCTGCATTTTCTAGAAAACCATGACGAACAACGCATTGCCAGCCCAGATTTTGCAGGTAGCAGTGAAAAGGGCAAACCCGCATTGGTAGTATCAAACCTTATTAGCCGCTCGCCAACACTATTATATTTTGGCCAAGATGTAGGTGAAGATGGCTCTGAAGAGGCTGGTTTTGGCAAACCAACTCGCACCAGTATTTTTGATTATATTGGCGTGCCAGCGCATCAAGCGTGGATGAACAACGGCAAGTTTGATGGCGGCGCATTAACTGCCGAGCAAAGTCAGTTACGTGAATATTACAAAGCGGTTATGGCGTTGAGTAAACATCCCGCGGTTGTTGCCGGTGACATGCACCCGTTAACGGTGACAGGTAGCGACCAAGTTGCTGCGTTTAGCCGCAGTATTGGTCAACAACACATTTGGGTGGTGAGCAACTTTGCCGAGCAAGAAAATACGGTAAGTATTGATATTCCACTTAACACATTAGCAAACCACAAACAGGCAGAGCAGCAATTACTTGATCTGCTTGAAGCCAATCAAACTGCCGTGTTAACAATCACACCTGAGCAGGTAAAAATCAGTTTAACGTTAAATGCGCTTAGCAGTGCAGTATTGACCACTGGAGCACATAATGAATAATAACAAACCCAACCTAAGCTTTTGGCAAATATGGAACATGTGCTTTGGCTTTTTAGGCATTCAATTTGGTTTTGCATTACAAAACGGTAATGTCAGCCGTATATTTCAAACCTTAGGCGCGAATGTTGATGATATTCCTATTTTATGGATTGCTGCGCCGTTAACGGGCTTAATTGTGCAGCCAATTATTGGCTTTTGGAGCGACAAAACCTGGGGCAAACTAGGTCGCCGTCGGCCATTCTTTTTATATGGTGCAATCCTCACCACCTTGTCGTTATTTATTATGCCAAATTCGCCCACGCTATGGATTGCGGCAGGTATGTTGTGGATCATGGATGCCTCTATTAACGTCACCATGGAACCGTTTCGGGCTTTGGTTGGCGATAACCTCAATAAAAAGCAACGAGCAACTGGGTATGCCATGCAAAGCTTTTTTATTGGTGTAGGCGCGGTGGTGGCATCGGCCTTGCCTTGGATGATGACCAACTGGTTTGATATTGCTAACACCGCAGCCGCTGGGCAAATCCCTGATTCTGTAAAATATTCGTTTTACTTTGGTGCGGTTATTTTATTTGTCGCGGTTGGCTGGACCATAGTGACCACCAAAGAATATTCACCCAAAGAACTTGCCGAGTTTAACCAACAAGACGCCAATGCATCAGAGCAAGTTATTGAAAATAAAGTTAATTTTAATAAAGGTGCGCTGATATTTATTGGCTTAGGGGTTGCTGTATTAGCCTTGGTTGTTGGCCTTAAGCTTGAAAAAGAGTTGTATTTACTTTCCGCTGGATTGATCTCTTTTGGCGTGATCCAATTTATAGCAGCGCGGTTAAAAGCAACGGGTAAAACATCGGGTGGTTTTTATCAAGTGATCAACGATGTATTCACCATGCCAGAAACGATGAAACAACTGGCGTGGGTGCAATTTTTTAGCTGGTTTGCGTTATTTGCAATGTGGATTTACACCACTTCAGCGGTAACCAGTTTTCATTATGGTAGCAGTGATACCAGCTCAGTTGCTTACAACAATGGTGCAGATTGGGTTGGCGTATTGTTTGCTGCTTACAATGGGTTTGCCGCACTGGCCGCATTGTGTATCCCACTCATTGTGAAAAAAATTGGTATACAGTGGGCGCATTGCTTTAACCTTATTTTAGGAGCACTAGGTCTGGCGAGTTTTATTGTGATACCCGATCCGCAATTACTTATTTGGCCAATGATAGGTATTGGCTTTGCGTGGGCGTCAATTTTATCGCTGCCGTATGCAATGCTAAGCACCTCAGTGCCGAGCCATAAAATGGGCGTGTTTATGGGGATTTTTAACTTCTTTATTGTGATCCCACAATTACTTGCCGCCAGTATTTTAGGCCTAATTTTACGCCACTTTTTTGATAACCAGCCTATTTACGCATTATTGCTGGGTGCGCTGTCGTTGGTGTTTGCAGCAATTGCCGTACTGCGCGTTAAACAATCATAATTTTAGGGGACACACAGTGAAAAACTATAACATTATTACTGCAACTATACTGGCCCTTGGCCTTAGTGCATGTAGCTCTGAACAAGCCGTTACACCCAAACCAAGTGTGCAGTTATCAGCTCCTGGCGCCCCCGGCGCCGAGCCATTTTGGGCGTATTCGGGTAAAACTGGTATTGGTACCTCGTTTGAGCAATATCAAAATGGCCAATACAGTGATAGTGCCGCCACTGGCACAGTGTCAAAAGTATGGTTTTCCATTGCCAAAGGCATGATCACCGAAACCATGTTTGGGCTTATTCACCAAGCACAAATTAAAGACATGCAATTTATAGTGGTGGGCAAAGACTTTACCGTTACAGAAGCGGATGATTTAGATGTAAGCATTGATTACTTATACAAAGATCAAGCAGGGCGGCCATTATCGCTGGCTTACAAAGTAACAAGCAAAGACAAGCAAGGGCGCTTTAGCCTCGAAAAACACATATTCACCGATCCAGACGGGCAAACGTTATTTGTGCGCAGTATATTTAATACTGAGCATGAAGGCGTAAAAGCTTTTGTTACTGTTAACCCTTACATAAACAATAACGGCTTAGATGATTTTGCAAAAACCACCGAGCAAGGGTTGGTTGCGTGGCAAGATGATAATTATTTAACATTACAAAGCGCACAACCATTTAAACAAACAAGTGTTGGTTTTACAGGCGTAAGTGATGGTTTAAACGCGCTTAAAACAACCCAGCAGCTTAGCAGTGTTTATAAAAATACCGGTGATCAATCAGGTAATGTTAGTTTATTGGCAGAGCTGGGTGAAATTGGCAAAAATACGCAGTTTGATTTAACCCTTAGCTTTGGCAACAGCGAGCAAGCCAGCTTTAAAGAAGGCCAAGCAAGTTTAGCCCGTGGTTATCAAACTGTACTTGATAACTACAATGGTAAAGGTGAGGCGATAGGCTGGCAGGATTACCTTAACAGCTTGGCACCTCTTGCAAGCCTTGTTAGCAGCAGCGCAGACAACGGCAAATTACTGTACACCAGTGCCATGGTGCTAAAAGCGCAAGAAGACAAAACTCATGCCGGTGCGCTTATTGCGTCTTTATCTAACCCATGGGGCGAAACCGTCTCTGCTAAAACCGGCTCTACCGGTTATAAAGCGGTATGGGTGCGTGACTTTTACCAAGTGGCGATGGCATTTATGGCCATGGGCGATACCCACACCGCAAAAACCGCATTCGAATATTTAGATAAAGTGCAAGTCAACCACAATACCCCGGGCAACCAAGGCGATACAGGCTGGTTTTTACAAAAAACGCATGTTGATGGCGAGCTTGAATGGGTCGGCGTGCAGCTTGATCAAACCGCGATGCCGATTATGCTGGCGTGGAAGTTACATCAAGCCGGTGTATTAACTGATGGCGAGCTCACAGATTGGTATGGGCGTATGTTAAAGCCTGCGGCAGATTTTTTAGTGGACGGCGGCCTTGCCAAAATTTTATGGAACGACACACAAATAACCCCACCGGCCACACAACAAGAGCGTTGGGAAGAGCAAGAGGGTTATTCACCGTCAACCAGCGCAGCGGTTATAGCGGGTTTAATTACCGCCGCCGATATTGCCAAAATGGCGGGTGATGAGGCCAATGCTAAACGCTACCTTGCAACCG
This sequence comes from Pseudoalteromonas sp. ASV78, assembly GCF_047806705.1. Taxonomy (NCBI): domain Bacteria; kingdom Pseudomonadati; phylum Pseudomonadota; class Gammaproteobacteria; order Alteromonadales; family Pseudoalteromonadaceae; genus Pseudoalteromonas; species Pseudoalteromonas sp. ASV78. The sequence continues at coordinate 573,364 of NZ_JBLOPA010000001.1, forward strand.
CAAAAAGTTATAATGCCGACATTGAAAACACCATGTTTACCACTCAAGGCAACCTTGACTCAAAAGCAAGCGACGGTGAGTACTTTATTCGTATTGGTCAAGATAAAAACGCCAACTCAAACACTAAAATTAGTGCCAATAATGGCCGTGAAGGCTTTAATAAAAAGCAAATTCTCGACGGCGGCTTTTTAGAGCTAGTACGTTACGGAGTTAGAGATGCCAACGCACCGAGTATTGTTAAAACCTTACCTGAGTATGATGATCAAAGCTTAGAAGATAACTTGCAAGTGCATTACACATTTGAGTTTGCCGACGGCTCAGGCACTTTCTCTGGCTATCGCCGTTATGGCAACGACGGTTACGGTGAAGACGAAGTAACGGGCGCAAACTACGCTGAAGGCGGCATAAAAACCCCAGGGCAACGTGGGCGAGTATGGCCGTTTTTTACCGGCGAGCGAGGTCATTATGAAATTGCTGCCGCTAATGCCACAAATAGCCTTGATACCACTAAGCAAAACGCCATCAAAAACACCTATGTAAAAGGTATGGAAACATTTGCTAACCAAGGGTTTATGCTACCAGAGCAAGTATGGGATGGCGTAGGGGTTAACAAAGCAGGGTATAAGCTAGGCGAGGGCACCAACTCAGCCACACCATTGGCATGGACCCATGCTGAATACATTAAACTACTTCGTTCATTACACGACAAGCAAGTGTGGGATCATTACCCCGTGGTTGAAAACGCACTGCAATAACCTTTTCCAGCAAATGACTAGCCGTAGTAACGTACGGCTAGGCGCATTTATTAAAATAATAACGGAGATGCAATGAAAACCTTTACCTTGAGTGCGTTGGCCCTCGCTTTAATGTTAACGGGCTGCCAGAGCGCACCCACAACTAACACACAAAATACTAATACAGCCGCTACGGCGCAAATCAGTGCCGAACAACACGCCACGCCATGGTGGCAAAGTGCGATATTTTATCAAATTTGGCCACGCAGCTTTTATGACAGCGACGGTGACGGCCATGGCGACTTTAACGGCATGACTAAAAAGCTGCCGTATTTACAAGAGCTCGGTGTCAATGCTTTATGGTTGACCCCCATGTTTGAAGCGCCATCTTACCATGGTTACGACTTTACTGAGTTTTACCAAGTAGAAAGCGACTATGGCAGCATGGCAGAATTTGAAGCCTTTATAAAAGCCGCTGACGACAAAGGCATGAAGGTGATACTCGATTTAGTGATTAACCATATTTCAAGTGAGCACCCATGGTTTAAACGCTCTGCAAACGGCGAGCGCCCTTACAGTGACTATTTTGTGTGGCGTGACGACTTGCCAAAAGCGGGCAGTGGCTGGGGCCACGCATGGAGCGATAACGACAAGCCAGATGCAGTATGGCATTGGAGTGAAACCCGTCAGCAATATTACTATGGCGCATTTGGTGCCAGCCAACCTGATTTAAATTTACGCCATCCCGACGTGATTGCCGAAATGGAAAAAATGGCCAAGTTTTGGCTCGATAAAGGCGTAGCAGGCTTTAGATTAGACGCAGTACGCTTTGCCATGGAAAGCGGCGGCAATGCGCAAGCCGACACCGATGAAACCATTGCTTACTGGCAGCACTTTAATCAGTATGTAAAAAGTGTTGATCCAGACGCGTACTTAGTCGGTGAAGCATGGGCCGATATTCCAATTGCCGCGCGTTATTACGGCGATGGCAAAGGACTCGATCAAGGTTTTGACTTTGAAGTGGGCTATAAAATCCTTGGCTTATTAAAGCCTGACGCCAGTGGCGAAGCGCAATTTGGCACTATGCAGTCTAACCAGCAAAAAAATGCGGTTGATGCCAATGTGTTAAAGCAAAACTTACAACAGCGTATTGACTCGAGCGCACCACTTGACTTTTTTGCGCCGTTTTTAACCAATCACGACCAAGAGCGAGTGGCTTATCAACTAACAGAGCATGACGACAAGGCAAAGCTTGCCGCCGCCATGTTATTTAGCTCACCGGGCACCCCTTATATTTACTACGGTGAAGAAATTGGCTTAACACAAGGTGGCACAGGTCACGACGTTTATAAACGCGCGCCAATGCAGTGGGACAACAGCAATCAAGCCGGTTTTACCAAAGCTAAAACGAGCTGGGTTGAACAAAGTGAATTGTTTGGTGATGATTTTGCAAGCTGGTGGCCAGCATTTTTAGCCGAGCAACTTGCAGCAGCAGATCGCAGCGTAGCCGCCCAGCAAGCACAGCCAGACTCTATTTGGCAGCTATATAAATTATTAATCGCGCAGAAAAAACAGCGCCCAGAGCTCGGCATTAAAGGCAGCTACACGTTAACTCAACACTACAATGGCCTGGTTGAAATAACCCGCGAGTTAAACGGCAGTAAAAGTGTGTTCGTGCTTAATTTAACGGCTAACCCACAAACTGTTGCTAACATCGCTCGTGACGGTTTAACCGCCAGTTGGCAACATGACCTCAATGGCGAACAACTCGCAGGCTATGGTTTGTTGTTACTAAACAACACACTGTAAATAAAATTCACCCATTGGGGCTAACATACGTTAGCCCCAATGGGTGAAAAAGGCTAATCACATTACCCCACAGTTGTAGCGCATTTTCATGTCATTACCAATATAAAGCACTGTAGTAAGTATACCGTCTAGTTGTTTTGCTCCCATATTCAAGAAAATGAGCGACGAGCGCATTTTCTCTTTTCTGAATATCTTTAGTACCAATAAAAAATTATAGTTGGCAATGCATTAAGTTATTTGTTAATAATAGATTTATTAGATACATGAGCGTGACATCGGCAGAAAGATACGCGACGCGCTTACTATAAAATGTTAGCTGCAAAAGAGGTCGCAGATGCAACTTGATCCAAAAAGTCTAACTACACCGAACAACATAGACCAAAAGGTATCCTCTTTTTGTCGGAGGCTGAGCAGTGCAACTCCCGTTTTTATCGAGGTAACCCCAGAGACTTGGTGTAGGCAGAGTTGTTGTGAGATGAACGCAGAGAAGCTAATCGAGCAGCTAGGTGGAAAGAAGGTTCATGGTTACAAAATCTGGTACGTAAAAGGTAAGTACATTGAGGCTGAGCGCCACACTGTGCATGAGCATGAGGGCGTTCTCAGAGATCCGACTTTTAACGTGGATGGAGAGCAAAAAATTCTCTTCGTTAGAGATTCCAATGATGCTAAGGGCTACGATGATCGTCCCCTTAAGATTAGAGAAGGATTCACCCAGAAAGCACGCCTATTGGCGAAGCAATTAAACGAGAGGGATACAGGCGTCGTTACTTTGAGTAAGGAGGAATCATGGGATGTCATGCCATCATACGAGGATTGGCTTTCTGGAACTCGCCAACCAAACATGTGGGCGGCCCCAAAGAGCTAACAATCGCAAGCACTCGGACAAACCTATGCTGCGCGCCGGTTCGCCAGTGTTGCGGGCGTTACATGCCTTAGGGAGGTTGCACATGGATAGGTACAATGAAAAGTCTAATGAAAAGGATGCAAGGTATCTTATAGCTTACTTAAACGATGTTCTTATTCCTGCATCAGATGAGTTTTTTAGCCAGTTGAGCGATAACAAAGTAAAGCTCCACCATGTTTATTCATTTAATGCCATTTTGGCTCATGCAATTGATTATATGGTATTTATCGCTAATAAAATGACAAGTGCTAAAAGAGGATCCTTCATTAAAGAGTTTGACAATATATATGCTGTTGATGGTTGTCAGCACATCAACAATAAATTTGCTTTGTTGGACGCCATCAATAACTCATTCAAACATGTTGAGCTTGATAAAGGTCGGTACAAAGAGCTCATAGAAAAATACGGCGAACTATCATTCCACAGCCTTAAACCTGAAGGCGGAAAAGTATTTTTCGATATGCCTGAATATAAATTTGATTATTCAAGGGTGGTTTTACGGCCAATTGCTGCAATATTTAACTGTGGTCTTAAAACTACAAAGGATATTGATGATTTTATAAATGGGCGGATATGTGGAAGCACAGGATACGGTCATTTTGAGTATGACTACGAGCCGCATGATGCAATTGACCGCATGATAGATGCTTGTAATCCTGAATGTATGGATTGTGGTGAAGGCTCCGATGATTGTGATTGCCCTAGTTTTATATATGACGGAAATCGGGGAGAATTCTCGGGAAATATTGACCCAAATTTTGATTTCGGTGATGTTATGTCAAGTATTAGTGGTACACGAGAGTGGAGTAAATAAGTCGGCATGTAACACATATGAGCCTTAACTCTGTCAATAGCCACTAGTATTCTTTTTGACCGTTTTTATTCAGTGACGGTCAATTCTAAATCAATAAACAAATTCGTTTACTTCGTCTGTCGATGTGGCTGTTAAGCAAGTAGCTTACGGCAAACACATATAGAGGTTCTCTTATTGCGATCTCATCGCAGCCAGGTTTTCCCATATCCTTTTGGGGTCGCTAGGGCACTACTACTAAATGGATTTAGAAGGTAGAGCGAAGCAGGATGCCAGAGCCGAGACATTCATCGGTTAACCTCATCATGGCACTATTCAAGGCGGCTGGTTTCATTATTGGTAAAAGCATGAGCAGTTGACCTTACGCGGTCAAACGAAAGTGAATGCCCAATGGCAACTGTATTGCTTAGTTCATAATATAGAAAAGCTGCAAAACACGATGCATTAATAAAGGTAAGCTGCTACCTCTCCAAGTAAGCCACTTAAAAACCAGTCATACCTTCCAAAACGCCCATTAAAGCAACAGCAAATCCTCTTTTTATATTTCACGTAAAATCGAAGTAACCGATTGAATCAAAATAGGAACTCAGCTATGGTTAATGCATCAATAAAAATAAATTAAAAACGAGTTATTCTACAGCCTCGTTATCTGCCTAATTGAAGTCATAGTGTTCAAATCTAACTGATGAAGAGAAAATGGAAAATTTAGCCAAATTGTTAACGCTCGCGCTTTGTATGTTCTCTTTGTCAGGCTGTACTTCAATTGGAAGCTACGTTATTTCCAATCCTGATGTCTACCTTTCAGAGGCTGAATTTATCAAAGCAAAGCCCAGCGACATTGGTTTTGAAAAACACAAGTTCTGTTCCGTTAGTACCACACAGTGCATCACATACCTGGCTGCTGAACCTTATCAAGCAGCCGATTTTTCGGCAGATAGTTCTGTTTATTACAACCTTCATGCAACAGGTAATAGCGTAGAAAATACCATTTCGCACAGAATGACACCTGATACATTTAATCGCTTTAAAGGCACCGCATTATTGCTGCATGGGTATGGTGGTAGCAAAGAAGCAATGATGGCTATGGCTATCTATTTCAGAGCCCTTGGCATGAATGTTGTTATTCCGGATTTGTTTGGGCACGGTGAATCACAAGAGGCATTTGCGTTCGCTGCAAAAGAACACAATATTTTAGATGAACTGCTTGCTAAATTGGCTTTAAATCAAATTGATAAACGAACAGTCGTAGTCGGACACTCTATGGGGGCGCTTACTGCAAGCAACTTATTATTGTCCGAAAATGTAAACGCAGCTATTTTACTCGCACCCATGATGAGCTTTGAGCTTGCTGCTAAGGAATATTTACCTTACAAATCTCCTCTGCTCAGCAGATTATTTTATAGTCGGATTGATGACATTGTTAATCAAACAATGGCTGATGCAGCAGTAACTATTGAAGAAACAAATCTACTGAGTAAATTGACTTATGCTGAAAAGCCAGTATTGTTAATTAATTCAGATGTTGATTCCCTCTCGCCTCCGGCTTATTTTTCGTCTATTCAAAATGAATTTGTTGAAAAAGTGACATTTAAAACCCGCTCTCATTCAAGTTTAATGGTGTTTGACGGTGATGATGTCGGCGAAATTGAAAGTTGGCTAACAGCGTTGTGAGTTTCACAACTGCAGATAACAAACGCCAGCAAAACGCGCCTTTGGCGCTCGACTCGCTACAAGTTGCTCGCATTTGTGGCGGGCGTTATACAAGGAAAAATAAGGAAAAATAGAAAAGGAAAAATAGGACAGGCACATTTCTTTTTCCTATCAATGCCCATTGCATTGACGGTGAAATCGACATTGAAAACCAATTTCACGAGTTTGTTGCGGATAAACCAGCCTGGTTGAAAATTGGTGATAACGCTCAGCAATTTGAAGCACACCCAAACTAAAGAGCGAAAATAAACAAGGTGGTACTGGATAATGTTTAAGGAATATCGGATGAAGTATGTGTGGCTATCTGTGGCGCTTTTGCTGTCTGCGTCGGCTCTGGCAGTAGATAATAACGCTCAGCAAGGCTTACCCTTGTTAGCAGGACCTTATCTTGGCCAGGTACCGCCAGGTTTAACACCGAAGAAATTTGCCCCGGGTTATGTTTCAACCCGGCATCGCGACTTTAGCGGCTCGTTCACGCCAGATTTAACCGAGTTCTACTTCTCCAGAAGGGACGTGGATACGCAACAGTGGTGGTTAATGCGTTTTAAACTTGAGAATAACCAGTGGCAAGAGTCGGTGATTGGCCCCAGAATTGGCCGACCAATACTGTCACCAGATGGCAATACCCTGCATTTGGGTAACAAATACAGGGAACGCACCGCGGATGGTTGGTCAGAGGTAAAAAGCCTTGGTCCGATGTTTGACCGGGAAGATTGGGGCATTATGCGCCTGTCAGCAGCGGCCGATGGTACCTATATATTTGATGATTACAAAAGCAATGATGTGCTCAGAATCTCTGAGGTTAAAAACGGCCAGCGCCAGGCGCCGAGATTGCTGGCCGATCATATTAATTCTGGCAAGTGGACTGCCCATCCGTTTATCGCTCCTGATGAGTCTTACATTATCTGGGATAGTGAGAAAGAACAGGGATTTGGTGATACGGATCTGTATATCAGCTTTCGCCAGCCGGATGGTGCATGGGGTAGTGCAATAAACTTAGGCGATAGCATTAACACTGATGGAACAGAAGCGAGTGGCTATGTATCTCCAGACGGTAAATATCTTTTCTTTAACCGAAAACCTGTTCGGGATACAGACGGCACACAACCTGAAGGCGATATTTACTGGGTTGATGCAAAAATCATTGAAACCCTAAAGCCTAAGCAGTGAGGAAAAATAGGACAGGCACATTTCTTTGCAAATTTTTTGCAAAATCCATAGTATCAACTACTGTTTTTATATACAGTTTAACTGGAGTTGATATGTATGACCCGGGCAAGAAAAAAGCTTATTGATTTAGCGTCCACACCTTATTATCACTTAATCTCACGATGCGTTAGGCGAGCGTTTTTGTGTGGTGACGATAAATACACAGGTAAAAACTTCGATCATCGTCGAGAGTGGCTCGTAGAGAAAATAAAGTTTTTAAGTAGCATATTTACCATAGAAATAGCAGCCTACGCGATTATGAGCAAGGTTACCTGCAACAGGAGAGTTGTTAGTTTATTTGTCACAAATATGTGCCTGTCCTTTTTTCTTTGTTTTTCTTTGCATTTACGGTGGCCGTTAGATCACATGACTTCGCTATCTTGTGCTAGCTCGTCTCCAGCCTACGCCTCATATGATGTTTTTGTTCATCAGCTCGCAGATTTGCTAGCGGCTTCCTCCAGACTATCTCTCGCGATTTAGCCCTTGCCATTCGCGAGTGTCTATCGTTTAATAACAGTATGTTATTTAAACGGTGATCTTCCTACAGAGGACTTTCACCTCATAAGTCAATGCCCATGTCGGGCGTACACAAGTTGCTGCACACGGAAAAATCACTCGCTGCGCTCACGATTTTCCGGTGAGCAAGGCGTTATACGTATTTTTATATCAATCTAAGCCAGGAGTTAAAATGAAGTTCTTAAGGAAAACCATATGTTTAATGATTATTACTTTTCTAACAGCATGTACAAATATGAAAGTTGCCAAACTTGACCCTGAAACAGGTAGGTTTCCGACAAAAACGCAAGCAACAGTTGTTACTAACGTCAAAACAGATCTTGATTCAATGAAAAATTTATTATTACTTCCCGATAATGAATTTGTGAAAGGTCAAATAGCTAATGTTAATTATTTTGATAAAACTATAACTTTAGATGAGTTAGAAACATTAATAATTAAAAATGACCTAACAGATAAGGTTCCTTCTATAAGAGATAAAATTGGCATTAACAAAGCTTTTAAAGCTTACAAACCATTTTTATGGCTACGTTTTGATACAAGAGAGGTTGGAGGTAAAACATATGGCCAATTCATCTTAACGAAACCAGATACTCTTGAGGATATCTTCATAGTTGAAAAACATTTTGATTATGTATGGGCAGGTGTTAATGATAGTAATACTTGGTATCCAATGTTTAATGCAATTGTAGATTACATTGAGAATAATTCAGAAACTTGGTCACCTAAAAAGTAACAGCGTATAATCGGGTAGCCGGAGGTCTCTAACCTCCAGCCCCCACACCACCCATCGTGCGCTTTTTATTAACAAGAAGTGCAATGGGCGGTTCATCTCCCGTAATGAATATTGATCCAAATATCTCTCAATGACACTAAACCTTGTGAAGCTAAGTAGTTATTGCCTAGCGCAATGTTAATTCCTTTTGTTTTTGAGCTTCTACAAGGGCCTTTGCTTTCAAGCGCCTACTTTAGGTACTGGTGATACCGCATGCTATGGCCAGTCGCTCACTGACCCCCAATTTCATTAAACTGCGTACTTTAGTACGGGCTATTTTTTTATAAAGAGCGACATTGCTGCCAATAACACATTCTTATTCTCCGGCGGTTCAGTGATCTACATTTATTGTTAGCTGATAAGTGTTGGCAAGCGACTCGGGTGCATTGAACCTGTTTTCCTTAAAGTAAAAAGCGCAATATAATAGTCAATAAAGGCATGAATAAACTGACCTTGCGCGGACAAACTAAAGTGAGCGCCCAAGGCAGTTGTATTACCTTCTTCATAATATAGAAAAGTTGCAAAACACGATGCACTAAAAAGGTAAGCTGTTACCTCTGAAAAATAAGCCACTCAAAGACTTGTAATGTCTTTGCAAAACGCCAATTAAGGCAACAGCAAATCCTCTTTTTATATTTTATGTAAAATCGAAGTAACCGATTGAATCAAAATAGGAACTCGGCTATGGTTAATGCACCAATAAAAATAAATTAAAAACGAGTTATTCTACGGGCTCGTTATGTGCTAAAGCAGAATGGAGCTCGTATTGAGTTTTAGTGTTAAATCAAAACTATTAATTAGCGGTGGCGTTATAGCGTCGGCAGCTGCTATTTGGCATCTGCTGTGTATTTGGGGCGGCCCAAGCTGGTTTGCTTTTGCGCGAGCGCCTAAGCAACTTATAGACTCAGCCCAGCAAGGTACTTTGCTCGCACCTGTCGGTACTGTAATCGTTGCAGTTTTAATGTTTGCGTGTACGGTATTTGCTTTTTCAGCCGTTGGTTTAATTCGCAAGGTTCCATTAGTTAAACCTGCTTTAATTACCATCGCGTTGCTTTGTACTGTGCGAGGGTTAATTGGCATTCCAACATTTGTTACAGCCGCCGGTGTAGATATCTGGCAAATAGTTGCTAGCACTGTCTGGTTGTACGTTGGCGTTTGTTTTATTGCTGGTAGTATTGAACATAGTACTGCCGCAAAATCAGGCACATAACAAGCACAGCCAGGGCGATGCGTAAACGCACGCCTGCTTTGAGCGTTATAACGCAATTTAAATACAGCAAGATTCGGGTCGGCATTAGTCGTTTGTCCTCCTAATATAGCTTCTGTTCGGGCATATGCCCTTTTATAGTAAGCAGATCCTAGAGGAATAATGATGACTATACTTGCCAACAAAGTAGCTATTGTTACCGGTGCCAGTACCGGCATTGGTTACGCAACCGCGAAGCTTTTTGCCAGAGAAGGTGCTGCCGTAGTGGTGGCTTCACGGCGACAGCAGGAGCTTGATGACCTGGTGGACTTGATCAATACGGAAGGCGGGCAGGCACTGGCACTAGCCGGTGATGTTGGCGAAGAAGCTTTTGCCAAAGCTTTGGTAGATAAGGCAGTAAGCCACTTTGGTGGCTTGGATATCGCTTTTAACAATGCTGCCATTCTGGGTGCCATGGGCCCTGTCCCGGATATGTCGCTCAGGGACTGGAATCAAGTTATTGCGACCAACTTAACCAGCGCATTTTTGGGCGCAAAGTACCAGCTGCCCGCCATGGCTGCCCGAAAAGGAGGTTCGTTAATTTTCACCTCTACCTTCGTTGGTTACACCGCAGGTATGCCAGGCATGGCAGCCTACGCAGCCAGTAAGGCGGGACTTATTGGACTGACTCAAGTGCTGGCATCCGAACACGGCCCTCAGAATATCCGGGTCAATGCCCTTTTGCCCGGTGGTACTGATACGCCGGCAGGACGTGAGTTTGCCAATACGCCAGAAGCATTGGCATTTGTGCATAATCTGCATGCTCTTAAGCGTATGGCGACACCAGATGAAATTGCCCAATCTGCATTGTACCTTGCCTCTGATGCCTCCAGCTTCACCACGGGATCTGCAATGCTGGTCGATGGCGGTGTATCTATCAATCGTGTTTGAGAGGCCGCCCCATGTCAGATTATGACCGAATCGCAAGCGCTATGGCCTATTTAGTCGATAGGGCGGCTGATCAGCCCAGTTTAGAAGAGATAGCCGCCCATGTGCATCTGAGCCCGTATCATTTTCAGCGGCTTTTTTGTCGCTGGGCTGGTACTACGCCGAAGCGCTTTTTACAGGTGCTGACATTGGAGCGGGGCAAAGGATTGCTGGATAATTCTCGCTCCTTGCTTGATGTCTCACATGAGCTTGGGTTAAGCGGCAGTTCAAGGTTGCATGATCACTTTGTGCAGCTGGAAGCAGTCACCCCCGGCGAGTATAAAAATCGAGGTAAGGAGGTACAGATCGAGTATGGAGTGCATCCTACCCCACTGGGGCCTATGTTTGTGGCAGTAACCCGGCGTGGTGTTTGCCGAGCAGCATTTATGGACTTCAATAGCATGGAGGAGTTGCTGGATGACTTGCATAACGCTTGGCCTCTCAGTTCGATCAGAGAAAGCCTGGCATCTACGCGCCATGCTATTGATGCCTTTTTTAGCAGTGACACAGCTTCCAGGCAAGGTCCGCTGTCGCTCCATGTGACAGGGACAAATTTCCAAATCGCCGTGTGGCGTGCTCTACTGAAAATACCACCGGGTGCTGTGGCCAGCTATGCCGAAGTAGCTAGATCACTAGGCGCACCGAGGTCTGCAAGGGCTGTTGGTAACGCTATTGGAGCAAATCCAGTTGCTTTGCTGATCCCCTGTCACCGAGTTATACAGCAAAGTGGCGCGCTGGGGGGGTATCGCTGGGGACCAACCAAGAAGCTTATGGTACAAACATGGGAAAAAATGCGTGATGAACCGGTTGCGCTATAACAATGCCATGCAACCGACACTCGTATCTCGCTCGGCTGATGGCGGGCGGTTAGGTGCCAAGGAGTGTTGGTTGAATTTCCCAAATGATGTTGACGGTGATGTTCTATGACGGCTAGAAGATTCTGGTTTCGATTTTTCAAAAACGTGGGAAATTGATTTTAGAACCAAATGGGTGACTGGTGCATATTCACACCAAACGACGTCATTATTGGGTGCATAGTCATATTTAAAGTGAGTTAAAAAAATAACAACACTTGGTTTTTTGAATAAAAAGATCAAGAAAACACAGCTGCCTGCTTGACCGGAACTTTCTAATGGGTGACCCTGAGGGATCCCTCAGGATTTGACCTATTTTTTTACTGCGGCAACTTTAGTGTTTTTTTCACAATATAAAAAAGCTGCAAAACACGATGCACTAATTAGGGTAAGCCCTTACTCCCTCAAATAAGCCACTCAAACACCTGTAATACCTTCCAAAACGCCAATTAAAACAGCACCAAGCCTTCTTTTATATTTTACGAGAAATAGAAGTAACCGATTGAATCAAAATAGGAACTAGGCTATTGTTTGTGAAGAACCTCAAATAACGAGTAACTATCTGAACTCGTGATATGTTTATGGAATATGGAATGTTGCAGCAAATTGAACAATGGATTGATCAGACAAACCTTAAGCACCAAGAACAAAGGGTAGCTTGCGCTGAATTTTTTGACGAGTTTAAAGGCTTTTATTCTTTGGATTTTTTACAACAGGCATATTTTGTAATTGTTGATGAAATTCCAAAGCCTCATTTTCCAGAGTTACGAGACCTTGGATTAGGTGACTTCATCGATATGGATGTAAATGGGATTACATATAAAAACACTTACTACGTTCTTCCTCATTTAGCATCTGATTTACGTCTGCATTTTCATGAACTGGTTCATGTTGCGCAGTGGCAGATCCTAGGGTCAATTGCCTTTATGGAACGTTACATAACAGAAATTCAAACGAAAGGTTATTATGATGCGCCTTTGGAAAAAATGGCATACGCTTTTGACTCTCACTTTATAAATGGCGGTGAAAAAATTGATGTACCCCATTTTATAGCGCAAAAAATATAATAAAATCCTTAATGAATTCCCTTAGCAATGCGTATCAACCAGATAGCAAGTTAGCCTATTTTAGCGTTCAAACTAAATTTAGCTGGGTAGCAATGACATCGAGGTTACCCTCGCAATGCAAAATTATAAACATAATAGGCTGTTAAAATATGTTCCTGAGAAATCTACTCATTGGACTAACAATCGTGTTCGCTTGGCTGCCTGCTACCTTTCTCATGATTATTGGTGGACTTTATTTCCTAACAAGTATTGTAACTATTTTCTTCGTACCACTTAGTTTTACTTTGCAATGGTTGTTACCACTGGTTGGCGGGCTTTTGGGATATTTAGCACTAACTTCTTTAAGTTGGGGGTTGAATATAACGCTAAAGAAAAGGTTAATATTTTTAATTTTAGGCGTAGTTTCTTTGCTCTATGTGTATTGGTTGAGTTGTAACTATCAAGGTGAGTTTCTTAGCTTAAGTTTAAGCTGGTATAAACTCTTTATAATTGGAGGACCGCTATTTTTTAGTATTGTCCATATTCTCCTGCACCTTTTATGGTTGAAAAAATCAACTGCCAGTAAAAATGTTAGATGATGCTGAGCGGATTACATAAAGTATGTTGGCCTAGCAAAGATAGTTTAATTAGCTAAATTTAGACTGGTGCAGCTGTTTTCAAGGATGATATTTATGTCGATAATTACCAAAATTGCTTTATGTAGTGTTGCGATCGCAATGACTATGGCATGTTTAGGTTTTGTTATGGGTGGTAGTACTATTGTAAGCGCTATTGGCACTTCAATCGTTTTATCTATTCCAATACTACTGCCATTGATAGTACTTTGGTTTATGGATATTAAATGTAAAAAGCCAATAGAACCTTTGTTTTACTGGCTCGTACTTGGCTCATTTGTTGCCCCTGTGATGTTGCACCTTGGGTGGAACTACATGATGTTAGCTGACATCATGCAAAAAGGTTCATTGGGAGCAGGACAAGGGTACTGGTTATTAATAAATCTTTTTGGTGGTTTTAAAGCTTTAATTGTAGGGGCTGCTATTGGCGCTATCAGTCATCTTGTTTTTAGCGCTTTGTGCAATGATAAGTCGTAAATTACCTGTCTCTTGATCATCAATGTTCATCAAGAGATAGCGCAAGTTGGTAACCTTCAAGGATGGTTTGCAACTTGAACCATCCTTCCCTGTAATGGTCAACTAATTTGGGAGAGATTCTAAGCGGCATTTTCCGCACGTTAGAGGTACACATTGATCACAAGGAGTTATCATCGTCATGGTGAATGCTTAAGTTGTAGAGTGAAAGTAGGGAAGTCAGTATAAACATGTGGTTAGGGTACGCAGCTCTATACTAAACACTGCTCTATAGCCTTGTGGTTGTTGTCAAATATGACAATCACAAGGCTTAGTATGGGTTTCGTATCGATAAGCATCTATTACCTTGCGTTACACACTTGAACCGCGAATGATCAACGACGGCGGCAGTAGGGTGTTTTCTACTACTTCACCACGGATCAATTTTAGTAAATTATCAACCAGCATTTGCCCTGCGAGGGTGGTATCTTGTTGCACTGTGGTCAGTGGCGGGTTAGTAAAACTGGCAACGGCAATGTTGTCGAACCCCACAACATGAACATCATCGGGTACTTTTATACCGGCTTCTTTGAGTGCCCGTATAGCACCAATGGCGATTAAGTCGCTGGCGGCAAATAATGAATTAAAGTGAATGTTGTTGGCAATTAATGAACGAGTGGCATGATAGCCCGATTCTTCGGTGGAAATGGCGTTGGCCATTTTACGTTCACTCAGGGTAATGCCGTGCTGATTAAATTCGTCTTTAAACCCTTGATAGCGAGCAAAAAACTCTGGGCTATGCTCTGACGCATCACCTATAAAGGCGCAGTCTTTTCTATTGGCACGTAATAAATGTGCTGCCGCAAGTTTGCCGCCACCGTAGTTATCACAACTTACGGTCAGATCAGGGCGGTTATCTACACTTGCTCCCCAACACACAAATTTGGTGTTTTGCTCAATTAAGCTGCTAAATTTAGCTTGATAATCTACATAATCACCGTAACCAAGTAATATAATGCCATCGGCGCGATGACTGTCTTCATAATCGGCTTGCCAATCGGCACTAGTTGATTGAAAAGATACAAGCAGATCATAACCTTGTGCAGCACATGCACGGGTAATACTACCAAGCATGGCCAAAAAGAATGGGTTTATTTGTGATTCATCGGCTGTTGGATCTTCAAACAATAACAAAGCCAATGTACTACTTTGTTGAGTTCGTAAGTTACTGGCGTTTTTATCAACTTTATAATTAAGTTGTTTGGCTACCTCAAAAACACGCTTGCGGGTTTCTTCATTAACCAATGGACTGTTACGCAAAGCGCGCGAAACAGTAGACTGCGATACCCCTGCATAGTGGGCAATGTCAAACGATGTAGCTTTACCTTTCATACACAACCTAATTGCTTTAAGTAAATAAAGTGCAAATAACTCGTGCCATTCTCGTTTATTTGTTGATTTTTACAAGCTATTTATCAGTAATCTAAAATTTTTATTGATCCAACCCTGACACCGGTGTCATAATGTCGACGTTTTATCATTTTGTTGTCAAAACGTATTGGCTGCTCATTTAGTTGGGCAGCATTTTTTTATACTAGAGTAACTGCTTTGGGGTGATAGCTCAAAGTTTATCTCATGGCGATGGCAAGACCATTGAAATTACAATAATAAGCTCGGTTATAGCTAAGTATCTAAACCGCTTAGACAAAAGAGAAAACACGATGAACTCCAAGCCAAATTCAGAATTCGCTCCTATCTTAGTGGCCGACATCGGCGGCACTAATGCCCGTTTTGCTTTAATTACTGCCTTTAACTTAGAAAAAAAACAATTTGTTATTGAGCATAATATTACCTTTCCAAGCGCCAATTTTGGCTCGTTGGAAGGGGCGCTGACGCATTATTTGTCGCAAGTTAGCCATATTCAACCTCGTCGCGCGTGTTTAGCCGTAGCGGGACCAATAAAAGCTGGCCAAGTACATTTGACTAATTTAGGTTGGCACTTTAGCGTGGCACAAGTAAAAGCTGAATTTGATTTAGCGCAACTTGAAGTGATCAACGATTTTGCTGCATTTGCTTATGCAGCGCCGTATTTAGATCCACAACAAAACATTGCAGTTAAAGCCGGACAAGCCGATACTGATGCGAATATTGCTGTAATGGGCCCCGGCACCGGTTTTGGTGCTGCTTGTTTAGTACGTACAACTCAAGCAAGTGCTGTGTTGAGCTGCGAAGCTGGGCATATCACGCTTGCAGCAGTAAATGAACTCGATGCTCAATTGATCACTCAGTTACGTAAGCAGTTACCGCATGTATCGGTAGAAACGGTGTTTTCAGGGCCAGGTATTGCTCATTTATATCAAGCAATGGCTGCTGTAAAAGGTGTTGAAGCTAAAAATTTAACGGCTGCGCAAATTAGCGAACTAGCAAATAGCGGTGAATGTGATCTTTGTGATGCGACCTTAAACCAATTTTGTGATTGGATAGGGAGTGTAGCAGGGGATCTCGCACTTGCATTTGGTGCGCTTGGTGGCATGTATATTGGTGGCGGTATTTTACCGCGTATGCAAGCTCGTTTACTTGCGGGTCGTTTTGTTGAGCGTTTTAGTGCTAAAGGGATCATGTCGCAATATGTGAGCCAAATACCTGTGACGCTCGTCACACAAGATAATATTCCACTTATTGGTGCTGCGGCCTGTTTGCACGTCAATGAGCAGTCATAATACATCGCTCATAGGGATGTTATTGGGAAGGTTGGATGAAGAAAGTTACTATAAATAGTGTTGCAAGTTATGCTGGGGTGTCTAAAAAAACCGTATCACGGGTTTTAAATAATGAACCCAATGTGAGTGATGCAACCCGCGAAAAAGTGCTCAAAGTGTTTAAAGAGCTCGATTACACCCCTAATCCTATTGCGCGCGGTTTGGCACAAAATCGTAGTTTTATTATTGGTTGTATTTACGATAACCCGAGTAAAAGTTATATCACACGGGTACAAACCGGGGCGCTTGCTGCGTGCCAACAAAACAATTATAACTTGTTGATCCACCCATGTGATCTGCGTGGTGATGCGTTGATCAGTAATATCGAACATTTACTGCAATCTTCTCGTCTTGATGGCTTGGTATTAACGCCGCCGTTTTCAGATTTTAAGGTATTAGTCGATTTTCTCAAAAGCAAAAAAATTCCTTACGCCCGTGTTGCATCCGCGGTACTTGAAGATGATTCAATTTCAGTACGTAGTAACGATGAGCAAGGTGCTTTTGAGATCACTGAGCACTTAATTAACTTGGGCCATAAGGCGATTGCCTTCATTAAAGGTCACCCTGATCACAGTGCCACTGAACAGCGTTTTAAAGGGTATCGCCGTGCATTAAGTACCCATGGTATAGAATTTAACGAACGCTTGGTTGAAGAGGGTAACTTTAGTTATCACTCGGGTGTAGACAGTGCGCGTAGCATTTTAGATTTAACCCCACGCCCTACAGCGGTTTTTGCGTCAAACGACTACATGGCCGCTGCGGTGCTTAAACTGGCAACACAACGGCAGTTAAAAGTACCGGATGATATTTCGATTGCGGGTTTTGATAACGCGCCAATTGCACGCCATATTTGGCCTGGCTTGACGACTATTGCACAGCCAGTTGAGGAGATGACTCAGCAAGCGGTTAATAAACTAATTGAGCATATTGGCGATCCGCAAGAGCAGCCATATCAAGTTACGCTGGAAGCGCGCTTGATCACCCGTGAGTCCACTGCACAAATTAAGTAGCCTTAATTTGTAAAGGTACCAATTTTCACAGTTGCCCGAGTTTGAGTGACGCTTACTCGGGCATTTTTTTACCCGTTTTTCAGCGTTTAGTGTTCTTTTCTGTGCACTGTTAAGTTTCTACAAAAATACCTTACCAGCAAAAATAGAGTGGCTAATTAAAAAAATTAATTGTGGTCATTATTTGGTCATTTGAAATAATTAAACTAAATTTATAGGATAAGGTTGACACCGGTGTCACAGTCGTGCGTTAATACAGTGACACCGGTGTCAGGTTGATTGTGAGAGACAACTTGACAACGTATACCTTTGAACGGGTAAATCAAAGATGCTCAGTGCAAGTTCATTCGTGGAGTATGCACTTGCCACTGAGCCTTTATCCTCTAACCATAGAGATGAGTCGAATTTTATGTTACATCCTCGTATTCAAGAAGTCACCGAACGCGTCATTGAACGCAGTAAAGCTACTCGCCAAGCCTATTTAGAACGCATCACGCATGCAAAAAAACAAACAAGAGTTCGTTCTGGTTTAGGGTGTGGCAATATTGCTCACGTAATGGCTGCATGTAGCAGTGATGATAAAGCACGTTTAAAAGCTGATGAACAGCCAAACTTAGCAATTATCAATTCATACAACGATATGCTGTCTGCTCACGTGCCTTACAAAGATTACCCAGATTTAATTAAAGACATTGCTACAAAATATGATGCCACTGCCCAAGTTGCCGGTGGTGTGCCAGCCATGTGTGATGGTGTTACCCAAGGCCGTGATGGCATGGAGTTATCGCTTTTTTCTCGTGATGTTATTGCCATGTCGACTGCAATTTCATTATCACACGATGTGTTTGATGGCGTATTTTGTTTAGGTGTGTGTGACAAAATTGTCCCAGGCCTATTAATTGGTGCTTTATCATTTGGCCATTTACCTGTCGCGTTTTTACCTGCCGGGCCAATGCAATCTGGCATTCCAAATAAAGAAAAAGCACGTATTCGTCAAAAATTTGCGCAAGGCTTAGTAAGCCGTGAAGATTTACTCGAAGCTGAAAGTGCGTCTTATCACAGTGCTGGTACATGTACGTTCTATGGTACTGCGAACAGTAACCAAATGTTGATGGAAATTATGGGCTTGCACCTTCCTGGTAGCTCGTTCATTAACCCATATACAGAGTTACGTGATGGTTTAACCGGTAATGCGGTAGAAACTATGCTTAAGCAGCTTATCCAAAGCAAAGACGCGAATTGTTTAGCCGATGTAGTAACTGAAAAAACCATTATTAATGGTTTAGTTGGTTTGTTATCAACGGGTGGTTCTACTAACCACGCTATCCACTTAGTGGCGATTGCCAAAGCGGCTGGTATCGAACTGACGTGGAAAGACATGTCAGATTTATCTGAAGTGGTACCACTGCTAACTCGTATTTATCCAAATGGCTCTGCTGATGTAAATCATTTCCAAGCAGCGGGCGGCATGGGTTTCCTTATGAGAGAACTTGTTGGGGCAGGGTTCTTGCACAATGACGTTAAAACCATTGTTGGCGAAGGCCTTGAAGCATATACCCAAGAGCCTCGTTTAGATACTGATAATAACTTGATCATCACTGATTCAAACGGCCCAAGTAAAGTGAAATGGGTTCCGTGTCCTGAAAATTCTTTAGATGAAGATGTGCTTCGTCCAGTTAACAATCCATTTAGTAAGCAAGGTGGCTTGCAGTTATTGACCGGTAATTTAGGTAAAGCCGTGATCAAAGTGTCAGCCGTTGCAATCGAACACCAAGTGGTAACAGCACCGGCAAAAGTATTTAGTTCACAAAGTGCATTGCAAGAAGCGTATACACGTGGTGAGTTAAACCAAGATTTCATTGCGGTACTTAAAGAGCAAGGCCCGAAAGCCAAAGGCATGCCTGAGTTACATAAGCTAACGCCAGTTATGGCAACTTTGCAAGATGAAGGCTACAAAGTGGCGATTGTGACTGATGGTCGTATGTCAGGCGCATCAGGTAAAGTGCCAGCTGCCATTCATTTAGCGCCAGAGGCGGTTGAAGGTGGCATTATAGCAAAAATCCATGAAGGTGATTTGGTGACGCTTGATGCACCAGCGGGTATTTTAAAAGTACATGTAAGTGATGAAGAATTAGCAAAGCGTGAATTACAACTTAGCGTACCTAGCTTAACGTTTGGCACAGGCCGTGAGTTGTTCACAGGATTTAGAAACATTGTTAGTAGCGCAGACTTAGGCGCTAGTGCGTTTGGAATAGAATAATAATTAGCCATTCACAGGGTAATGAGGACATACAATGAGCATAGAAAAAATCTTAGCATCGGCACCGGTAGTGCCAGTGGTGGTGATTGATAATTTAGAAGATGCCGCGCCGCTTGCAAGAGCACTTTATAACGGTGGCTTAAAAGCATTAGAAATTACACTGCGCACGCCAATTGCTGCAGCAGCCGTAAAACTAATGAAAGCCGAAGTACCAGAGGCTTATGTAGGCACCGGTACCGTTGTTGATAAAGCAAGCTTTGAGGCTTCGGTTGCGGCAGGTGCTGACTTTATGGTCAGCCCAGGTGTAAATGATGAGCTGTTAGCCCTTGCTAAAGAGACTGATATTCCATTTTTACCAGGTGCCGCGACGCCTAGTGAAGTGATGAAGTTAGCAAGTCATGGTTTTAAGTTTTTAAAGTTCTTCCCAGCCGAAGCTGCGGGTGGCACTGCAATGCTTAAATCGATAGGCGGGCCATTACCGCAGGTTACGTTTTGTCCAACTGGCGGTATTAGCTTAGCAACTGCACCGAGCTACTTAGCACTAAGTAATGTGATCTGTGTTGGTGGTACTTGGATGCTCGATAAAAAATTGATTGAAAACAAAGACTGGCAAGCCATTGAAGCGCTTGCTCGCCAAGCAAGTGAAATTAAATAATTAAGGGGAGTTTTTAAATGATTAATGTAGCAATTAATGGCTATGGCCGTATCGGTCGCAATGTATTACGCGCGCTTTATGAGTCTGCACAAAATAACGAGATCAAAATTGTGGCAATTAACGATTTAGCACCCGCTAATGTTAATGCTCATTTAACACAATATGATTCAGTGCATGGTCAATTTTCTCATAAAGTAACGCTTGCTGATAACACTATGTTGATTGGCGACGACGTTATTACTCTTACCCAAGAACGCGATCCTGCTAACCTACCATGGAAAGCATTAAACGTTGATATCGTTTTAGAGTGTACGGGGTTTTTCACTAAGCGTGAAGATGCTGCAAAACATATTACAGCGGGCGCGAAAAAAGTAGTTGTTTCAGCTCCTGGTACAGACTTAGATGCAACGGTTGTACATGGCGTAAATAGCGACGTGATCACTGCCGATAGCAACATCATTTCTAATGCTTCATGTACAACTAACTGTTTAGCACCAATTGCAAAAGCAATTAACGATACAGTAGGTATTGAGCAAGGTAGCATGACGACTATTCATGCTTACACAAATGACCAAAACTTGTCAGATGTGTATCACCCAGATCTATACCGTGCGCGTAGTGCAACACAGTCTATGATCCCAACTAAAACAGGCGCAGCAAAAGCCGTTGGCTTAGTATTACCTGAACTTGCGGGTAAACTTGACGGCATGTCAGTACGTGTACCAACAATCAACGTATCGTTAGTTGATTTTACGTTTATCACAAAACGTGACACGACTGTTGCTGAGATCAATGAAATTATGAAAGCAGCCTCAGTTGGCTCAATGAAAGATATTTTACAATACAACGAGCTACCGCTTGTTTCTATCGACTTTAATCATAACCCAGCGTCGTCAATCTTTGACTCAACGCAAACGAAAGCCGATGGCAAACTTGTTAAAGTAATGGCTTGGTACGATAACGAGTGGGGGTTCTCAAACCGCATGTTAGACCAAGTTAAAGCTCTCGGTAAGTATTTATAATTAAGCATGTAAAAGTTTAGCTTTATCCAACAAAGCCGCGACTATCGCGGCTTTTTTACGTCTAGTAATTGGTAATGAATATGCTATTCTAGCGAAAAATTGAAAAAGGATAATTCAATGCTCAGTCATTTACCCCGTCGTGTATTTCGCACCAATCACTTGCAAATTGGTGAAGGAAATATTAGCGGTTATATTGCCTGCTTTTTAGCGATGCTATCATGTTTAGGCGTGCTCGCTTTTCATTTCCCCGAATATTTAACCACCCCTGAACTGAGAAAAAGCTACAGTGTTGAGTTTTTACGGCAACTGATGTTCGCTGCGCTGATAGTAGCTGGTAGCTTAGGGTTACTTAACTTTGTGCGTAATAAAAATAAACGCTTAGGTGCGACGGCATGGCTTTTTATTGTGCTTGCCATTGTGTTTGGTGGTCCAAATGTTGAGGTAAATGATTTTGCCGATAACACGCCTTATATTGGCCTAGATTGGTTTATTTTAGATTTATTAGGCTCAACCCTAATCTTTATTCTGATTGAAAAATTATTACCCCATCGCAAACAGCAAAAAATATTACGCAGTGAATGGCGCGGTGATTTAAACCACTTTTTCGTTAACCATTTGATTATTGGTTTTGTGCTGTTAGTAACCAATCATTTTGTGCACTATGGTTTTGGTTGGGCGGTATCGAGCACCGTACAAGGCTATATCAATCAATTGCCGTTTATTTTGCAAGTGCTGTTAATTATTTTAGTGGCTGATTTGATGCAGTATTTTGTGCATCGGGCTTACCATGAAGTGCCTTTTTTATGGCGTTTTCATGGTATACACCACAGTGCCAAAGAAATGGACTGGTTAGCTGGATCTCGCCAGCATATTTTAGAGATATTAGTCACCCGTAGTTTAGTACTTACGCCAATTTTTGTATTGGGTTTTTCGCAGCAAGTGATCAGCTTATATGTGATCATCGTGGGTTTTCAGGCGGTATTTAACCATGCCAATGTACAGGTGAGATTTGGCTGGTTGAAGTATTTATTGGTTACGCCGCAGTTTCATCATTGGCATCACTCTAGCGATAAAGCAGCCATTGATCGTAACTATGCTGCGCATTTCTCATTTTTAGATTATGTGTTTGGCACTGCCGTTAAAGGCCAAAAAGAGTGGCCTGAAGCCTACGGCGTAGTGGGAGATTACGTACCAACGGGTATGTTAAAGCAGCAGCTATTTCCGTTTAAAAAACAAAAGTAGCTTATTTTAAGCCCCATTTTCGTGATAAATCACGACCTACAGTTGGCTCGGTGGTTAGTTGTAGGTTGGGCTTTAGCTCAAAGCACGACCTAAAGGGTAAGGTCGTGCTTTAAAATATCAAACGAGGGGCGTTGTGCCATATCAGCATTCATACACTGGCGCGCAAGTGTTATTAACTGTGTTTTATCGCTGGTATCATCAGCGCACACACTCAATAAATCATCAATTAAACAGCCTATTGCTCTAACTTCAATGCGTTGCATTTGCAGGCGCTGATAGTCAGTCAGTGAGTCTAAGTTTGTCGCCGCACCAAAGTCACCAAACAGCACTGTGTATGCATTGTTTATCATGGTGTTGTGTGCATATACATCGCCATGACTTACATTATTGGCATGTAAGTGGGCAAGGGTGCTAAGCATTTGCTTAGCAATGTGTTTAATGGCCTGAGCAGTAAACTGGGTATGCTCGGCAAAGGTATCGCGAGTGCAGGTTGCAAGTGATGGCGGTAAGCCAAGATTCTGATAGTCTTTGTTAATAAGCTCCATTACAAGGCCAAGTTGGGCTGGGTTATCGATGTAAGCAAGTACCTTGATAAGGTTACTATGAACGCCTGCTTGCAAGCAGCAGTTTACTTCATCGAGCGGATAACCATCACTGGTAATTGCGCCTTTAAACAGTTTTAACGCCACTTTGTGCTCTTGCCAGTGCGCTAAATGAATAATCCCTGAGGCACCTTCACCAATTTGCTCTACAAGCGAAAACTCAGTGAGTTTTACTTGCTCTAGTGCCACATTCTGTAAGCTTTGTGCTTTATTAAACTCATTGCCAGCAAAGGCCAGCCAGCTGAGTTTTGGTAACTCAAACAACCAGTCATCAATATGAGTTAAGTTATTTGCTGATAAACGCACGAGTTCAAGCGTTTGGCAATACTGCATGCTGTGTGGCAATGTCGTAAGCCGGTTACCAGCAAGAGCTAGTTTGCGCAGTTGCGTAAGCTCACCAAAGGACTCTGGCAATTGCTCAAGCTGGTTGTCGGTTAAGATCAGCCATTGTGTTGTGATGGGTAAACAATGCTCGGCAAATTTGCTGATTTGATTGCCTTTAAAAGCAATCATAATAAGGGCTGGGCATTTTGCTAATACTGGTGGAATATGCTGAAATTGATTAAACGATAAAAACACCCGCTTGAGCTTTTTTAAGTTAGCAAATTCGTCGGGCAAATCAGATAAGTTATTATTTGATAAATCGAGTACTTCGAGGGTATCTGCCAAGGTAAAAATTTCGGCTGGGAAGGTGCTGAGCTGCTCAACAAGTTGCAGGCGTTTAGCCCCGGTTAATTGGCCACTGCGAAGCTGTTCAAGGGTATTCAAAATACAAGTCCATTTATTTAGGTAGTTTAACTATTAGCAAATAAAAAAGGCCAATCAAGTTGGCCTTAGTAATCATTTTAGTCAATAAAATTAAAATTGTGCGTTGTGGTACACGTTTTGTACGTCGTCACAGTCTTCAAGCATGGCTAAAAAGCGTTCCATTACTTCCACGTCTTCGCCTGCAATTGGTGCTGCAATTTGTGGCACAAATGAGATCAAATCTTCATCGAATTCAGTAACACCCATTTCTTCCAGTGCGGTACGGGTGTTGTTGTACTCAGTATGCGGAGCAAACACAGTGACTTTGCCTGCTTCTACTTCTACGTCGGTGACATCAACGTCAGCCATCATCAGTGCTTCAAGCACGGCTTCATCGTCGTCGCCATCAAATACAAAAATAGCAAGGTGATCAAATAAGTGAGATACCGAGTTTTGTGCGCCAATTTTAGCATTGGCTTTAGTAAAGCAAACACGTACATCAGCAAAGGTACGTTTATTGTTGTCAGTTAAGCAATCAACAATGATCATGCAGTTACCCGGGCCGTAGCCTTCGTAGCGAGTTGCTGAATAGTCTTCACCGCCGCCGCCTTTGGCTTTATCAATTGCGCGGTCAATTACGTGTGCTGGTACTTGGTCTTTCTTTGCACGTTCAATTAAGCGACGCAGCGATAGATTGCCATCTGGATCAACGCCACCGTTTTTAGCACAAATATAAATTTCTTTACCGTACTTTGAGTAAACTTTAGTTTTAGCACCCGCAGTTTTAGCCATTGAATCTTTTTTGTTTTGGTAAGCTCTTCCCATCTGCGTTTCGCCTTAAATATATTTTTAAAAGTATAAATTTTGTAGTGCCGTATTCTATACCCAAACCACCACTAGATGCGAGCGTCGTTGGAATTAAAATTGCTTTGAGTGGGCAAGCAGCAGAAAAAATATAACCCGCAGTTGCGGGTTATATTTTCAAGCGAAATGTATCGGGTTATTACCAAATACGTACGCGTTGATCTTCTGGTAAATACAAAGCATCACCAGGTTGTACATTGAATGCTTTGTACCATGCATCGTGGTTACGTGGTGCTTGTGCTCTAAAACGACCTGGCGCATGGGTGCCGCCGCGCAGTTGGTTTAGCATGCTTTGCTCGGTGCGTTTTTCTTTCCATACTTGTGCCCAAGCTAAGAAGAAGCGTTGATCGCCAGTCAGGCCATCAATAACAGGGGCTTCTTTACCATTTAAGCTTAACTTATAAGCGTGGTAAGCCATGGCTAAACCACCTACATCACCGATGTTTTCGCCTAAGCTATTCCGGCCATTAACGAAGTTACCTTCAATTGGTTCATATTTACTGTATTGCTCAGCAAGTTGGTCGGCTTTGGCATCAAATGCAGCGCGATCTGAGTCAGTCCACCAGTTGCGCTGTACACCGTTGGCATCTGATTTAGAACCTTGGTCATCAAAACCGTGGCCCATTTCATGACCTATTACTGCGCCAATGCCGCCGTAGTTTACCGCAGCATCTGCATTAGGATCGAAAAATGGTGGTTGTAAAATAGCCGCAGGAAACACAATTTCGTTAAATGAACTGTTGTAGTAAGCGTTAACACGTTGTGGTGTCATACCCCAACGGTTGCGGTCGGTTTTTTCAAGCTCTTTAGCAACACTGTCGGCTTGGAAGAATTCGCGGGTGTTTTTAATATTAGCCATCAAATCGTTGTTGCTAATAGTCAAGCCATCGAATGATTGCCATACATCTGGGTAGCCGATTTTTGGCACAAACGCGGCTAATTTAGCACGCGCATTTACTTTGGTGTCTGTGCCCATCCAATCTAGGTTATCGATACGCTCACCCAGCGCTGTACGTAGGTTTTCAACCAATTCAGACATTTGCTGTTTTGATGACTCTGGGAAGTAGCGTGCTACATACACTTTACCAATCGCAAAGCCCAAAGAATTGGTGCTCGACATTTGGCTGATCGCACGTTTCCAACGAGGGCGTGGCTCTTGTTGACCATTAAGCTCTTTACCGTAAAACGCAAAGTTAGTATTGAATACTTCTTCAGATAGCAGCTCGGCATTACCACTGAGTGCGTGATAGGTTAAGTAGTCTTTCCAGACTGCTAGGTCTTCTTGATTGATAAGCTCAATCATGGCTTTGATTGGCTCAGGTTGTGAGACGTTTAGCTGTGGTACTTGATAGCCAGTTTGCGCAAAGTATAGATCCCAGTTAAAGCCTGGGTATGTGTCGTTTAGATCACCGCGCTGAATTTGGTTTAATGTTAAGTCGCGGTTACGGCGTTTTTCACGAGGCCAATGACCTTGTGCAATTTTAGTCTCGAGGGCTAAGATTGCTTGTGCACGTTCTGTGGTGTTGTCTATCCCAGCTAGTTCGAGCATTTGTGCGATGTGCGCAACGTATGCGCTACGGGTTTTTTCAAAGCGCTCTGCATCTTCAAGGTAGTATGAACGATCTGGTAAACCTAAACCGCCTGCGCCTAAAGACATTTCGTATTTATTTGGGTCAAGACGGTTAAACCACATGCCGCCGCCAATTGGTGAATTAACACCAGTAAGCCAAGCTTGGCCAAACAACTTAGCGAGGTCATCGGTTGATGATACGCCACTGATCTCAGTCAATAATGGTTTGATCGGTGAAATACCTAACTTATTAAGTGTTGCTGTGTCCATATAGGCGTTGTAAAAATCAGCAATCAATTGCTCTTCTGCATTAAGATCATCACGAGCTGCTATTTCTTCAATGATTTCTTTAACGCGCTCTTCACTGCGCTCTGCCAAGCCAGAAAATGCACCATAGCGGGTTTTGTCAGCGGGCATCACGTAGTTATCATACCAAGTACCACTGGCGTACATAAAAAAGTCATCGCCGGGTTTTACTGCTTCATTACGAGCCGTTAAATCTACGCCAAAGCTACCAAGCTCAGGTTTTTCAGCGCTTACGGTTGTTGCAACAGCTGTTTTTGCTGCTGATGATTCAGTTGTTTCAGGCTGTGAACAGCCAGCTAGAAATGTGGCAGCAAGTGTTGCTGCAATAAGTGTTTTTTTCATTGGGTTGCCCTGAATGTTATTTTTATCATAGGTTTTATAATTCTTACTGTGATTGTTATAGATAATGTAAAGCGAGACAAACTTTTTGAGGTGAATAACCTAACCACCCGATAAAGCTGTGTTAACAATTAAAGTAACTGAGTAAGCAACAGTTATCAATTTTTTGACTGCGTTTGTTGTAACTGCCACATCCGTGCGTATTCGCCTTGTAAGGCTAATAGTTGCGTATGACTATCTTGTTCAACCAGCGCGCCTGCTTGCATGACAAGGATAGTGTCGGCATCGGTAATTGTTGATAGTCGGTGCGCAATCACTAAGCTGGTATGGTTATTGGCAACTTCGCGCATGGCGTTTAAGATTGCTTGCTCTGAGTGAGAGTCCAGCGCTGAGGTCGCTTCGTCAAAAATTAAGATCGGTGATTTTTTCAAGATGGCGCGAGCGATGGCAATGCGTTGTTTTTCACCACCAGAGACTTTTAAGCCGCGTTCACCGACAAGGGTTTGATCGCCTTTATCAAGACTGCTTATAAAGGGCTTTAAATGAGCCATTTCAATGGCGTGATCAATTTCCGCTGTTGTTGCGTCAGGGCGCCCATAGGCGATATTGTCCCGTATGCTAGTATTAAAAAGTACGGTGTCTTGTGGGACGATGGCAATTGCTTGGCGCAAGCTGTGTAAAGTGATACTGCGTATATCTTGACCATCAATACAAATTGCACCACTGTCAATATCATAAAAACGATACAGTAAGCGGGCAAGGGTGCTTTTGCCGGCACCACTGGCACCTACAACGGCTACTTTGCTACCTGCTTTGATTTTAAAGCTCAGTTGTTTGAGAATAGCCCGCGAGCTGTGATAGCCAAAATTAACATTTTTAAATTCTATATTCGCGTTTTGTATAGTGAGCTGCTGCGCATTTTCTTTATCTGTAATGAGTGGCTTACGGGTTAATAGGCCAAGCATATTTTCCAGATCAGTGAGAGCGCGGCGAATTTCTCGATACACAAAGCCTAAAAAGTTAAGCGGCAAAAATAGCTGGATCATGTAGGCATTGATCATCACCAGTTCACCAATGCTGAGTTCGCCGGATACTACATCTAAGGTCGCTAACCACATCAAGGCGGTGATCGCAGCGGCAATAATCAGTGCTTGGCCAGAATTGAGTGCTAATAAAGATAAGCGATTTTTTAGCCGTGCTTGCTCCCAAGTGGCTAAAAATGAGTCGTAACTTTTCGCTTCATAGGCTTCATTATTAAAGTATTTGACGGTTTCGTAGTTTAGTAAGCTATCAATTGCACGGCTATTGCTGTTGTTGTCAGCTTGATTTGCTTCACGAATGAAGCGATTACGCCACTGCGTAACAATAACAGTAAAGGCGATATAAATAATCACTGCAACGAGCGTAACAAGTGCAAACCAAGGCGAAAAAAGCGTGGCGAATATGACTGCCACAATAAGAATTTCAAAGAGGGTAGGGATGATATTAAACATTAAAAAACGCATTAAAAAGCTTAACCCTTGGGTACCACGTTCAATATCACGGCTAATGCCGCCAGTTTGTCTATCTAAATGAAAGCTCAGCTCAAGTGCATGTAAATGTTTAAATACTTTTAGGCCAATATGGCGTATGGCATGCTCTGTTACGCGGCCAAATAAAGCATCACGTAGTTCGCCAAAAAACACCCCCGCAAAGCGCAGTCCACCATATAAAAGTAACAGCGCTACAGGGACGATAAGAATGGCTTGCAGGTTGCCATCAACGGCATCAATAATTTCTTTAAGCGCCCATGGCATCAGCAAGGTTGCACCTTTTGCAGCAATAAGCGCAAGTACGGCTAACAAGACCCGACCTTTAAATACCATTAAATAAGGCCAAAGTGTTTTAACACTTTGCTTTAAATTCATGGCATCTACATGTTTACTGGTATGCTCTTTTTGGCTCATTCCACGCAATTTAGGCTCTCTTTTATAAATTTGATGAATGTAGAATCAGGCAAAAGTCTGCCTGATTTAGGCAAGTGGAAATTTACAATTAATCCTATACTATATGGCTAATAGTGTAACATTTAACGTTATACAGTCTGACGTTAAAATAAGGAGCAAACATGAAAACAGTAGGTTATGCGGCACATGCTGCGGATAAACCATTAGAAGCTTATCATTTTGAACGCCGTGCTTTGCGCAGTGAAGACGTCAATATTGAAATTTTGTATTGTGGTGTGTGCCATTCTGATTTACATACCGCTGAAAATGATTGGGGATGGACACAATACCCCATCGTACCGGGTCATGAAATTGTCGGCCGCGTATTAGAAGTAGGCAGTGGCGTTACTAAGTACAAGGTTGGCGATCATGTTGCGGTAGGGTGTATGGTGGATAGCTGTTTAGCGTGCGATCAGTGTCATCAAGGTGAAGAGCAGTTTTGTCGCGAAGGCATGGTTGGTACCTATTCAGGACAAGACCGCGTAAGCGGTGAAATGACGAAAGGGGGTTATGCAAAGCATATTGTTGTCCGTGAAGAATTTGTACTTAGCGTGCCGCAGAATTTAGATTTGGCAAAATGTGCACCGATCTTATGTGCCGGGATAACCACTTATTCACCGCTTCGTACTTGGAATGTCGGCCCTGGTAGCCGTGTTGCAGTGATAGGTTTAGGTGGCTTGGGCCATATGGCTATTAAAATTGCAGCCGCGATGGGGGCGCATGTGACAGCCATTAGTCGTAGTGCTGATAAAGCAACGAAGGCTTTAGCATATGGTGCAAAAAACTTACTGATATCTAACGATCAAAAAGCGATGGAGAGCCATGCAAATAACTTTGATTTGATCATTAATACCATTCCCGTTAAGCATGACTTTACCCCATATCTGCCGCTTTTAGATATTGATGGTACGCAAGTGCTGGTTGGCCAAGTGGGTGAAATGGCAGAGTCAAATTCAGTGCCATTATTATTGGGTCGGCGTCGTGTGGCGGGCTCGTTAATTGGTGGTATTGCGCAAACGCAAGAAATCCTCGATTTTTGTGCACTGCACAATATTCTTCCTGAAGTTGAAATGATTAAAATGGATGAAATCAATCAAGCGTTTGAGCGCCTAAAAGAAGGCGATTTATCTCACCGCTATGTGATTGACATGTCATCATTGGCAGTTGATTAATTTAGATCCGTGCTTGTTTAGCCGCAGGTAGTAAGCTTGCGGCTTTTTTTATCGTAAATTAGCTATTGAAATAGTATGATTCAGCCTCATTAATAAGCTAGTTCACTTTTTTGATAATAAAATGATTCGCTTTCGCTTAGTCCTTACTGTATTACTGATGTTTGCTGCACTTTTTAGTGTGCAGGCAACTGCTGCCAGTAGCATGGCGGTAATTCAGACACAGCCGAGCGTATTGGTTGGAGCAGAGGTTTTTTCGCAGTTCAGTGATTTTCAACCTAAAGCAGCCAACACAGCAGTATCCAGCCACTTATCTGTAAGTAAACAAGTCGCCATGTTAGCTGCGGATCAACAACCGCAAGGATCTGGTTTTGAATCATTGCAACCACGTTTAACGGTTAGCAACTCGTCATTATTTTTATATCCTAGTCAAGTAGAGCCAAATTATGCGGCAATATTTGAGTTTTTTGTGCCAAGCCTTGCGCGGCAACTCTACTTACAGCCTCTTGAACCACCCACACGATTACCTTGGTTTGTATCTTATGATGGTAAAAAGTCACGTTTGAGTGGTTGGAAAGACGCTAATTTACAGTATCGGGCAGTCCTTACCTACCACAGTTAATTCTTCCAGTTAATTTTTCGGTGTTTTAGCGATTTCGCTAAAGCAGTAAATAACTGCGCCTATCTGGCGTGAAGCCTATGCTTTGATAGGCTTAAGGAAGAAGTATGTTAAAAAAATCATCAAAAAAACCGCTGTTGCAGCGTTTTAAAATAAGCTATATGGCGATGCTTTTAGCGCTGATATTACTGACTATTAGTGCCTTACCAAATTTATATCCTGCAAAATCGTGGCTGCATGTTACACCGCAACAGCCGTTACACTCCGAGCTACTAGCGATTGATACGCAAAAAAATGTCATTGATTTTTTAAATCAACACGGCTTTATTGTCGAGCAATCCGTGCAGTCATCACAGCAGCTACCTTCATTAAATGTGCTACTTCAAGAGCCCACCAAAAGCGCAGCAGCGCAACAAGCGTTAAAAAGTGAGTTTGCGCAGTTGCATGTAAAAATAGTGACTCATCAAACAAGTCCTGACTGGCTACAAAGTTTAGGATTAGCGCCGATAAAACTAGGGCTTGATCTCAATGGTGGCGTGCTATTTGTATTAGATGTTGATTTAGCTAAAGCACAACAAGAACAACTTGATAGCGCTTATGAGCAAACAAAAACGATTATTCGTGATCAGAAAGCCAGAGGGGTCCGCGTACAGCAAAATGCACAGGGGTTTGAATTGCATGCACTGCCAGCGGCTCAAGATGAATTACTTGCAGTGCAAGCGCAGCTATTAAAGCGTTTTGAACGTTTAGCCGCGACTGTGCATGCACAAGGTAAGTTAACAACAGTGGCATTTAGCTTTAGTGAACAAGGCAGTAGCGCGTTTGCTAAAGAGGTGATGAGTCAAACCTTGACTACTCTGCGTGGCCGTATTGAAGAATTAGGCATCACAGAAGCGGTAACCCAACGTCAAGGCAAGCAACGTATCCGTATTGAACTGCCCGGTGTACAAGATCCTACAGAAGCAAAGCGGATCATTGGTGCAACGGCATCGCTTGATTTTTATCAACTAAAAGAATATGGCGGAAAAACCTTTACTCTGCAGAATGGGGGGACCATCAACCTAGATCCCATTGCTATTTTTTCAGGTCAGCATATTAATAATGCTCATGCTGGGCGGGATGAATGGGGAAAACCATTAGTACAGCTAAGTCTTGATAGTCAAGGTGGCGAAGCTATGTCGGCGTTTTCAAAACGTAATATCGGTAAACCAATGGCTACGGTGTATTCTGAATATTACAAAAATGCCCAAGGCAATGTGGTTAAAAAAAGTGAAGTGATCAATGTGGCTAATATTGCCCAGCACTTGAGTAGTCAATTTAGTATTACTAATATGCAAAGCCCACAAGCGGCGCAAGATTTAGCGTTATTACTGCGAGCTGGATCACTGACGGCTCCGGTGACCATAGTGCAAGAGCAAACCATTGGACCCAGCCTAGGGGCCGATAATATTAACAACGGGTTAGCCGCTTTAATGTTAGGCATGGGTATTACATTAGCCTTTATGGCGCTGTGGTATCGCCGTTTAGGGCTGGTGGCGAATATTGCCTTATTGCTGAATTTAACCGCCTTGGTTGGATTAATGTCGCTGTTGCCTGGCGTGGTGCTCACTTTACCAGGGATTGCAGGTTTGGTACTGACGATTGGTATGGCTGTTGATACCAATGTTATTATTTTTGAACGTATCAAAGAAGAGCGCCGCAAAGGCCGTGCGCCATATCAAGCAATAGAGCAGGGCTATAAACAAGCTTTCAGCACTATTTTTGATGCCAATATTACCACTATGATCACCGCTATTATTTTATACGGTATTGGTTATGGGCCAATCAAAGGTTTTGCAATTACGCTTGCTTTGGGACTGATAACCAGTGTGTTTACCGGTGTTTATGTATCGAAGGCATTGAGCCAAACGTTGTACTTAAAATTAGCTAGTAAACAAGGAGCCCGCGTATGAATATTACAACTGAAAAAATGAGCACAGCAACGCGTTTACGTTTATCTGGTTTGGTTTTATCTATCTTATTGGTGGTTTTTTCTGTACTAGGTATTGCTACCAAAGGATTAAATTTTGGCCTTGATTTTACTGGCGGATATTTAACCGAGTTTACTACCTCAGTGCCGATCAGTAAGGTTGAACTAGCCGCTAAAATTAGTGGTTATCATCCTGATAACTTTACCTTGAGTGCACAATCTAGCCAACACTTTCAGCTAAGAGAAGCAGAGCAAGCAAGTACTTCAGTGTGGCTCGCAACGGTTACGCAAGATGAATCGCTGGGTGCTGAAGTTGTGTCATCTTCTTACTTAGGCTCACAAGTGGGTGATGAATTATTTGAACAAGGGTGTTTGGCATTATTTGCAGCGATGGTTGCCGTGATGATTTATTTAGCGCTACGGTTTGAGTGGCGTTTAGCGCTGGGGGCAGTCGTTGCTTTAATGCATGATGTGATTGTAGTGGTTGGCTTATTTGCATGGCTACAGCTTGATTTTAACTTAACCGTGTTAGCGAGTTTGCTGGCAATCATTGGTTACTCCTTAAATGATTCTATTATTGTTGGCGATAGAGTGCGCGAGCTGCTGCGTTTAGATACTAAAAAGCAACAAGCTAGCGTGAATACAGTGATAGATGAATCGATTAAGAGTACTTTGACCCGTACCTTGATCACCTCTGGAACTACACTTGCGACGGTCGCAAGCGTTTGGTTATTGGCAGGTGCGCCATTACAGGGCTTTGCGATCGCTCTATTTGTGGGGATCGTGGTGGGTACTTTGTCATCAATTTGTATTGCTGCAACGTTACCGCAACTACTGGGTTTAAGACATGAGAACTACCACATTAAAATTGATGAACAGAGTCAAGCGTTAATGGATATGCCGTAACTGACAATAAAACAAAAATGCCGCGATAGTCGCGGCATTTTATTTTATAAGTTAATTTGTTAACTTAAATTAATCGTCACTACTTCAGCTGTTTCATCGTCGTTAAGCACAGGCTGTTTTGGGATATCTGGTTTATCAAGCGCAATATCACCACCATCTATCACTGCACCGGTTGTTAAGTTGGCGAAATCAAACAATTCATTATCTGCTAAGTGTGATGGCACCACATTTTGCATTGCTGTAAAAATACTCTCAATACGACCTGGGTGGTCAATATCCCACTGAGCAAGCATCGCTTTGGTATGTTTTCGCTGTAAATTTTCTTGTGAGCCACACAGGTTACACGGAATGATAGGGTAGGCTTGGCTGATAGCATATTGTTCAATATCAGTTTCTTTACAGTATGCTAATGGGCGAATGACCATGTGCTCACCGTTATCACTCATTAATTTAGGCGGCA
The DNA here is from genome assembly GCF_047806705.1 of Pseudoalteromonas sp. ASV78. Classification (NCBI taxonomy): domain Bacteria; kingdom Pseudomonadati; phylum Pseudomonadota; class Gammaproteobacteria; order Alteromonadales; family Pseudoalteromonadaceae; genus Pseudoalteromonas; species Pseudoalteromonas sp. ASV78. The sequence continues at coordinate 607,474 of NZ_JBLOPA010000001.1, forward strand.
TGCTTTTTAGTTTGCCACCGTAAAACATGTTTAGGAACATTGTTTCAATCATATCGTCACGATGATGGCCTAAGGCAATCTTAGTTGCACCCATTTCATTTGCGGTACGGTATAAAATGCCGCGGCGTAAACGTGAGCATAGTGAACAGGTGGTTTTACCTTCAGGGATGATATCGGTGACAATACTGTAAGTGTCTTCTTCGACAATTTTGTATTCAATGTTTTGTGTGTCTAAATATTCTGGCAACACATGTTCAGGAAACCCTGGCTGCTTTTGATCTAGATTTACAGCAAAGAGATCAAACTTTATGGGTGCAACGCGTTGTAAATGCTGCAGCATATCCAGTAGCGTATAACTGTCTTTGCCGCCTGATAAACAGACCATGATGCGATCACCTGCTTCAATCATATTGAAGTCCATCACCGCTTGACCAGTTTGGCGACGTAAGCGCTTTTGTAACTTATTGAAGTTAAATTGCGCTTTGGCTTGAACAGAATGCGACATTACGGCCCCTTGAATACTATGCGTAAAATAAAGGGGCGTATTATATGCTGAAAGTGACAATGCTCAAAACTTATTTATTGACTAATTTATTTTGCTAATGGAGAAACATAGCCATCGGGTTTTAAGGCCAATACGTCACAATCAAGGCTGTCAATAACATGCTCTGCGGTATTCCCCACCAATGCCGCACTTAAGCCTGTACGGCCAACGGTACCAATGACAACAAGTTCACTGTTAAGGCGCTTAGCGACATCCGGGATCACATCCTCTGGTAAACCTTCTTCGATTATACAGTTTTGTTGACTAATTTGATGTTTGGCTGCTAATTCTTGGGTTGATTCAATATGGTGTTTTTTCACCGATTCATTGTAGACACTCGGATTAAACTCTGGAATTTCAATGGCGATATTCACAGGCGTTGCAGGGTAGGCGTTGACCAGATTTAAACTGGCGTTGGCAAGTTCACATAAAAATTGCGCGTCTTTAATAATGCGATGATTTAAATCAAGGTGTTGTTGGTTTTCACTGACGGCATTAACCGCAGCTAAAATATTCCCTTGCGCAGGCCATGCATGCTCTTTGACTAATAATACGGGGGCTGGACATTTACGAATTAAATGCCAATCAGTGGGCGTAAAAATAACGGATTTAAGGGTATCGTGCTGGTGAGTGCCTTTGACGACTAAATCAAACTGTTGATTGATAACTGTATCGATGATCGCCTCATAAGCGCGATTGTGCCAAACAACTTGGCTTTGGATTTTGACCTCTGGATACTGGGTCAAAATATCATCTACCCATAATTGACGGTCTTTTACGACTGCGTTACGCATTGCTTCGCGTTCATCCCCAGAGAGCATGGTCGTCATTTCATATGAAAAATCATAAATGCTCATGAAGGCGGTGATACTGGCACCGGATTTTTTAGCAAGTTCAATAGAGCGAGATAAACCATGCTGCGAATCAGTGGTTGGGTCGATAATAGCGAGGATCTGTTTGATCGTGTTCATAAGCTGCTCCTTTAACTACATTCTATGGTTAGTTAATACTTACAGTGTAACGCATTTCATGAGGAGTTAAAGTAACAGCAAAACATATGTTGCGCTAGATCAAGTTTATTTAGGATGAATTGCCGCGGCGGCTGATAAACCGTCACTATCTAAAATAGTGATAAATTTACCTTCCACTTTTATTAGCTGCGCTTTTTGAAAACGACTGAGTAAACGGCTAATAGTTTCAACGGTTAAGCCAAGATAATTGCCAATTTCGCCGCGAGTCATAGTAAAGCGAAACTCTTTGCGGGAAAAACCACGCTCACCGAAACGATTCGATAAATTATGAATAAAGCTGGCTAAGCGCTCTTCAGCCGATTTCTTATTCAGAGACAGTAACATTTCTTGATCGTAGTTAATTTCACTGCTCATCAAACGCATAATTTGTTGGCGTAATTTCGGCAATTTACCTGACAATTCATCTAATGTGTCAAATGGGATTTCACACACCATTGATGTTTCAAGTGCTTGAGAAAAGCTTTGATGAGTCATCTTATTTATTGCATCAAAACCAATTAAGTCTCCTGCCAAGTGAAAGCCAGTGATCTGTTCATCCCCTTGCTCTGAGAGGGTGTATGATTTAAATGAACCAGAGCGAACTGCAAAAATAGCGCTCAATGGGGCACCCAACTCAAACAGAAAATCACCTTTATGCAGTGGCTTTTTACGCTCGATGATTTCATCCAGTTTATCCAGCTCTTGACCATTGAGGGTAAAGGGTAAGCATAATTGGCTAATACTGCAGTCGTTACAGCTGATAGTGCAATTGTTTTTGGCTTTGTTGTGAGATAAATCCATGAGTTAAGTCCATAAAATGTTGTCACATTAATCTGTTAAGATTAATGCAGCAGCTGATCAGTTGCAATAATAAGTAAATAAACCCCATACCAAATAAGTACACTGCCCAGCACTATGCGTGCCCATGGGTGGTTTAATACTTTATGTAATATTTGTGCGCCCATGCCTATGCTTAACATGGCCGGAAATGTGCCAAGAGCAAAAAATAGCATGACTAAAGCGCCATCAGTGGCCGTTTTACTGGTCATCGCCCACGTTAACGCTGAATAAACTAAACCACACGGCAGCCAACCCCATAGTGCGCCATAAGCGATTGCCTTAGGTAATGAGTTGATTGGCATGATAAAGCGGTTTAGCTTTACCAAGTGCTGCCATACTAAGGTTTTTCCCAGCGATTCAAGCCATTGTAAGCTTACACCTAAACGCATGATATACAAGCCCACTAAGATCATAAATAGGCCACTTAGCAATGCTAAGGTTAACGCGCCCCAATGACTTTGGGTGGCAAAATGGCTGCTGATCCCTGCAACGAGTGCTCCCGCTAACATATAGCTGCCAGCGCGGCCGAAGTTATACGCAATAGAGTACTGCCATGGTCGGGTTTTATCTGTTGCTAATTGCAAGGAACTGGCAATACCGCCACACATCGCAATGCAGTGGCCGCTGCCAATTAATCCCATAATAAACGCGCTGACGAATAACGGATCAATCATTGCTTTTTTTGTGTTGCTCTTTGTCGTCTTCAAACAAAATACTATGACCTTGTTTGTTTAAATCTGAAAATTGTTCACCGCGAACAGCCCAAAAGAACACCCCAATTGCAATTAATACAAATAAAATAGCAATGGGGACTAGGATATAAATGATACTCATAACTTTAATAACCTCAGTGAGTTACTGATCACAATAATGGAACTTGCAGACATTCCTATGACTGCCATCCAAGGCGCCACAAGACCTAATGCCGCAAGCGGTAAGATAGAGCCATTATAGAGCAATGAGAGCGTTAAATTTTGCTTTATTATGCGGCGCGTTTTTTTCGATACCGTTAATAAATGATCGATAGCAGCTAAATCACTGTTGAGTAATACCACATCGGCGGTATTTTTGGAAATATCAGCGCCAGTTTCCATTGCAATAGATAAATGCGCGCTGTTAAACACCGGGCTGTCGTTGACACCATCGCCTACCATGGCGACAATTTCACCTTGGCTAGACCAGTGTTGTACTTCGCTTTGTTTATCTTCTGGCAAGCAGGCTACTTTAAAGCTATCAAGTTTGAGCTTCTTAGCAATTTGCTGTCCTGTATTTGAGGCATCCCCGGTTAGCATATGACAAGTTAAGCCTTGCTGCTGTAAAGAAGCGATTAACTGTGCTGCATTGTTTTTTATTTCATCAACAAAATAAAAGTTGGCAACCGGTTGTTGATCAATATAAAAAGTGGCTTGAGCATTGCTTTTTTTACTGTTAAACCAGCCGCTTTTACCCACTGCATAATGGTGCGTGTTATCTTCACCGGTAATACCCAGGCCTGGATGAACCTTAATATTGGTTAAATGGCGTTGCGTCGGTGTAAATTCAGTAAACGCAGTGGCAATAGGATGCTCAGAATAGCTTTCGAGTTGCGCAGCTAAGCCTAAAATTTGTTTTTTAGAAAGCGAGCCAGATAATAAATCGACGGCATCGAGTGTAAAACGTCCTTGCGTTAACGTGCCTGTTTTATCAAATGCAACGCGAGTTAATTGTGGCAGAGTCTCGAGCACATGCGATTGCTTAATGAGTATTCCTTTGCGAGTCAGCGTGGCCACAGCACAGGTTAATGCGGTTGGAATAGCTAAGCTTAGTGCACAAGGGCAGGTTGCTACAAGCACCGCAATAGTGATCCAAAATGCATGTTCTGGGTCAACCTGATACCAGCCTATTGCGGTGATCGAGGCAAAGATCAGTAAGCAGGCAACAAACCATTGTGCCACTTTGTCGGTAATTTCTACCAATTTTGGCCGCGTGGCAAGTGCACTGTGCTGAAGCTTTATTATCTGATTTAAAAGTGTATTTTGGCCAATTTTGTTGATGCGAATTTCAATCACACCATCATGATTTAGCGTTCCTGCAAAAACGTGATGCTCAATGTATTTATTAACAGGTAAATGTTCACCAGTCATCATAGACTCGTCAACTGTGGTGCTGCCCGCGCAAATAATGCCATCTGCTGGAATGGTTTCCCCGGCTTTAATTAATACCCGATCATCGAGTTGCAGCTTTTTAGCTGCAATAATATGTTCTTGGCCATTTTCATCCAATTTTCGTGCTGTAAGCGGTAATAATTTTTGCAAGTTAGCGGTAAATTCACTGGCTTTAAGACGCGCACGAAACTCTAAATATTTACCTAATAAGAGTAAAAAGGTAAACATACAAATAGATTCAAAATAGACTTCACCAACTGCCATAATTGTTGCATAGCTACTAGCGCCATACGCGCCAAAAATAGCCAACGAAACAGGTAAATCCATATTCAGTTGTTTTGCTTTTAAGCCATTAATTGCGTTGCTTAAAAAGGGCATCGCGCTGTAGAGAATAACTGGTGAGGCGAGTATTAGGCTGATCCAGCGAAAATACTGTTCAAAGTTTTCTTCCATGCCAGAAAACATACCAAAATACATGGCAAATGCGAACATCATCACTTGCATGGTCATTAAGCCTGCCACGCCAAGCCTGCGTATGTAGGCTTTGGCAACGAGTTGTTTTTGGCTTGCTTCAAGATCGGCTTGGAAAGGATACGCTTTGTAACCAATTTCAAGTAATGATTTGATTATTTCGCTCAGCGGCAAGGCATTTTTGTGCCATTGGATCATGGCACGGTTAGTTGAGGTGTTTACATCTACCCGTTTAACGGCTGGCATATTCAGCAGTTGTTTTTCAATAAGCCATGCACACGCGGCGCAAGTGATGCCTTCAACGGTGAGTAGCACTTCACTGACATCACCATTTGTGGCGATAAACTCATCTTGAATATCTTCATTATCGTAACTTTTGATCAATTCAAGCTGCTCAGGGATGAGCTGCTCAACTTTACCTGCCGTCACAGTTCTGAATTTATAATAATCGGTCATGCCTTGGGCGACAATGGTCTCAGCAACAGTTTGGCAGCCAATGCAACACATTGGCTGCGCGCTACCTTCTATAACAACCGTAGCACTAAAACCAGTTGGTACACTTTCAAGGCAATGAAAGCAGTTATTAGACATGATAGGGTGACTACTTATATTCCGGACTTATGGCAATACTTTGCTCACTTGGCAAAGTGATGTTTTCTTTTAGTTTCCAACTACCGTCGGTTGGCTCAATAAATACAGTATAAGTACCATTAATGTATGGTTCGATAATAGCGGTAAACTCACCATTCGCATTAGGTGTTAAATGGGTACTAAAATCATGATCCTGAATTGTGCGATGATAAAAAGACAGCTTTAGCGAGTGAATATTACTGGTATCACCTTTATTGAATTTAAAGCTTATCTTGTCGCTATCAACATGCAATTCACCGTGTAAATATAACGCTTTAGCTTTATCGAACTTACTTAATTCTAAGTTAATCGCTTTACCTTTTTTGTAGTAATCATCAACAACCATATCAGGGCCATTGCCGATTGCTGTGATAAACAAAGAAATACAACCAATGATGGCAACGAGTGGAAAAAAGATTAAGAACCAAGGCCAGAAATTTTTATACCAAGGAGTAGCAGTCATAAATACACTTAATTTGGTTACGATAAGCGCATTTTATAGGAATTTAATTGAAAAGACTAAAAAAAAGCCTCCAGATGGAGGCTTTTTTGATCTTAATTAAACTATTGAATCAAAACATTAATTTATAAACATTTCATTAACGTTTTGATTGTTTATCTAGCGATAAACTATATACATAAGCCGTTAATAGGTGGATTTTTTCTTCGCCTAAAATGTCTTTCCATGCTGGCATTACACCGGCACGGCCATTAATGATAGTTTCTTCAACAGCGCGTTGTGAGCCACCATAGAGCCAGATGTTATCCGTTAAGTCAGGAGCACCAAACGGTAGGTTATGAGCAACAGAACCTTTACCATCTGCACCATGACACGCGGCACACATGGCAAACTTAGCTGCACCGGCGCTTGCGTCTTTTTGGTTAACTGTACGGCCAGACAAGCTTAGTACATGAGCGGTCATTTCTTTAACGCCTTGCTCACCTAATGCAGCACCCCAAGGTGGCATTGCTGCAATACGACCGTGTAATAAGGTTTCTTTGATTTTGTCAGGTGTACCGCCGTATAACCAATCTTTATCAGTTAGGTTAGGAAAGCCTTGACCACCACGTGCATCTGAGCCATGGCACTGAGAACAGTTTTGTGCGAATAAACGCTGACCAATTTCCAGTGCTTTTTCATCAGTAGCAAGCGTTTCGATATCTTGCTGAGCAAAAGCGGCAAAAATAGGACCAAAACGCTTATCTGCTGCACGGTATTCCGCATCGAGCTTAACAAAGCGGCCATCGGCTTGCGCGTCTTCAACAGCTTGTTTAGATTCTGCTAAAGAAGTAATACCTTGATTAGAACTGGTCCATTTACCTAAACCTTCCCAGTTACCTAAACCTGGGTATGCGGCTAAGTAGTAAACTGACCATGCGAATGTTGCAAAGAACATGTAAGTCCACCACTTAGGCAGTGGGTTATTTAGCTCTTCAATACCATCAAATTCATGCCCACAGCTTTCACCTTCTTTAACGCCTGTGTAGTTTGTTAAATTCCACACAAGTAAGCCAAAAATGATAAATAAGCAGGCAAGGGTTAATACAATAACCCATATACTCCAAAAGCTAGTCATTTCTCAGACCCCTTTTCCTCGTTAGAGATTGTATCGTTATGCTTTTTCTCATCTTCAAAGATAGCATTTGCAGCGTCTTTAAAACGTGTTTTACTACGTTTGCTGTACGCCCACACAACAATGACAATAAATAGTACTAAAATTACCAGAGTTAAAATGCCTCTGTATGTTCCGTAATCCATAATTAATTACTTCAAGTGGGTGCCAAGTTGTTGCAAATAAGCGATAAGGGCTTGCATTTCTGTTGCACCTTTACCGTCATTCATTGCATCAACTTTGGCAACGTCAGCGATTAGTTCTTCATCACTACCATATCCTAAACCTGGGTGTGCTGGGTTTTCTGGATTGATAGCAAATGTATCACGGAAAATTTTAAGTTTTTTCAGAGTCAGGCTTGTATCAACGCGATCCTCTGCTAACCAAGGAAAGCCTGGCATGTTCGACTCAGGAACCACTGCGCGAGGGTCAACTAAGTGAGCGTAATGCCAGTCGTCCGAGTATCGTTTACCAACACGAGCAAGATCAGGGCCGGTACGTTTAGAACCCCATTGGAAAGGGTGGTCCCATACTGATTCGCCTGCCACAGAGTAGTGACCATAACGTTCAACTTCGTCACGGAAAGGGCGGATCATTTGCGAGTGACAGTTATAACAACCTTCACGTACATAGATATCGCGTCCTTCCATTTCAAGTGCATTAAGTGGACGTAAGCCATCTACAGGCTTAGTGGTATCGTCTTGGAACATTAGTGGCGTGATCTCTACTAATGCACCAAAGCTGATAGCAAAAACAGTCAAGATAGCCATAAGGCCGATATTCTTTTCGACTATTTCATGTTTATTTTGTGAATTTTTATTGCTCATCATCTCACTCCGTTATGCTAACTGTGCTTGCGCGTCTAATTTCAACGAATCATTTTTCGCAGAAATCGTACGGTAAACGTTATAAGCCATAACCAGCATACCCGCGACGATGAATACACCACCTAAGAAGCGCATAACATAGAAAGGATGTGATGCTTGTAGCGACTGTACAAAGCTATACATTAATGTACCGTCAGCATTTACTGCGCGCCACATAAGGCCTTGCATAACACCTGAGATCCACATCGCAACTATGTAAAGTACAACACCTACGGTATGTAACCAGAAGTGGGTATTGACAAGTTTTACGCTGTACATACGCCCTTGCGAGAATAATGCAGGGATAAGGTGATAAATTGCACCAATAGAAATCATTGCAACCCAACCAAGCGCACCTGAGTGAACGTGACCAACGGTCCAATCAGTGTAATGAGAAAGGGCATTTACAGATTTAATTGCCATCATCGGACCTTCAAAGGTAGACATACCATAGAAAGATAATGAAACAACTAAGAAGCGTAGCACTGGATCGGTACGTAGTTTGTGCCATGCGCCTGATAGCGTCATGATACCGTTGATCATGCCACCCCAAGAAGGAACGAATAAGATGATTGACATAACCATACCTAAACTTTGCGTCCAATCAGGAAGCGCAGTGTAGTGTAAATGGTGAGGACCGGCCCAAATATAAAGTGATATCAATGCCCAAAAGTGAACCACTGATAACCGGTAAGAGTAAATCGGACGGCCTGCTTGTTTCGGTACAAAGTAATACATCATACCTAAGAAACCAGCGGTTAATAAGAAACCTACAGCGTTATGACCATACCACCACTGTACCATTGCATCTACCGCACCTGCGTAGATAGAGTATGATTTAGTTAATGATACCGGCACTGCCATGCTATTTACAATGTGCAGTACTGCAACAGTAATGATAAAACCAGCATAGAACCAGTTCGCAACATAGATATGAGACACTTTACGTTTAGCTATGGTGCCCATGAACACAACTGCATAGGTAACCCATACCACAGCAATTAAGATATCGATTGGCCACTCAAGCTCTGCATATTCTTTTGAGCTGGTAATACCTAAAGGTAGCGTGATAACCGCAAGTACAATAACTAATTGCCAGCCCCAAAATGTAAAGGCGGCTAATTTATCTGAAAGAAGGCGCGTTTGACAGGTACGTTGTACGACGTAATACGACGTCGCAAAAAGTGCACTTGTACCAAATGCGAAAATAACTGCGTTCGTATGTAACGGACGAAGTCGAGAGTAAGTTAACCATGGTGTATCAAAGTTAAGTGCTGGCCAAGCTAATTGGGCAGCAATCAGAACCCCAATACTCATGCCAACGATGCCCCAAATCACTGTCATAATAGCGAATTGGCGTACAACCTTATAGTTGTACTCAGTTTGTGATGCTACTGTTTGGCTCATTTTCTGGCTTCCGCTGCAATTTATGCGTTTAGAAATGAATTACCCACTTTAGAAAGTGGGGCCTACTATTATTCACAAGTATGTTATCAAAAACCCTCAAAGCCTTGACTGCTTCAGAAAACAAACTCGAGAAACCCTTATTTTTGCAGGGAAATGATAAAATTTTTGGCTTAAAAAAGATAGGTCAATTGCATAAAATTATGACATCAATCAATTTTTCTCACACAGTTGGCTATTTTTGAGACACTTTTTGTCCATTTGCGTGATAATTCTGCTCAGTGGTTGTATTTTAACGGTACGCTGATTAGTATCCGCCTTTATTCTATCCAAGGAATGCTATGCCAATTAAATTTCTAATGGTGCTCATAAGCGTATTACAACTGTTAGTCGCATGTGATCCACAAACGATAAGTATAGAAGAGCAAAGGCCAGCTGCAAGTTGCCAACCGAATCAATTATGCCAATATAATAACCAAGTAAAAATTTGGTTGGCTGAGCAAAAAACAACCCCAGAAACGCCTTTTGAAATTTATTTGTCACTGCCTAATGGGGTTTCAGTGCAAAGCGCAAAGCTTGAAGGCGTTACTATGTATATGGGTTTTATTCCCGTTTTGTTTGCGCCGCGTGATGATATGTTAGTCGCACAAACTATGGTTGGCATTTGTTCAGAGCGAAACATGACCTGGAAATTAGTGTTAGAGCTTAACAATCAGCAGGGACACGCTGAGCATGTGTTGTATTACTTTGATGTGACTTATTGATATTGGCTTGCCTCTATATAGTTACAACCATGCTGTTTATAACTTCATCCTTTCTCAATCCGACCACAAGCTACTGTGTTTGCACATTGTACTTTAAAGATAGCCAGTGAATTTAGTAGGATAATTAAAGTAAACCTTTCTCATATATGCTTACCTTAAGACGACTTAATAAAATCGAACATGAATATACAATAACGATGTTTGTCTAAGTGCCACCTCATCTCAGCTTCAATTTTTCCACACACATAAAGCAACCGAATTTATATATTAAGCTGCAATGAACAGCACTAAACGTACAGATAAATCTATAGATAAAGTGGTAATTAGCTTAAATACGCAAAATTATTGCATAACTATGGTTAGCAGTTATTGCTCAGTTTTGCAGTAATACTAAAATGATGTGATTAACTTGTAAATTTTTCTGATTTAGGTATTTATTCGCATTAATTACATATAATTACAAATTTAGTCAGTTTGGTTTCATAGGTATTTTAAATGTTCTATTATAAGTTTACCTCTTTGATTTTAGTTGGTATTAATTGATTAACATTGCAACATTCATTAACCTTGGTTTTTGTTGTGGGTACTGCAAGAATCGAGGTGGTATTTATTGTTCGGTCATTCAGTTTTTGTTCATTTAAATCCGCCTAAGTTGCCCTCCGTTGACTCGTGATTCTAATAATAACGAGCACTACCTGAGCAAGGTATTTTTCCAACAAGTAGGGTTTCACATGAAAAAATCTATTCTTAGTTTAGCTGTTTTTGCAGCTATTCCTATGTTCTCAAGCACACAAGTTTTTGCTGCAGACGAAGCAGCGCAAACTATCGAAAAAATTCAAGTAACGGGTTCTCGCATTAAGCGTTCAGACATGGAAACTGCTAGCCCAATTACACTAATCAGCGCTGATGAGATTAAAGCATCTGGTGTAAATTCAATTGATGGTATTTTACAAAAAATGACCGCTACAGGCGGCGCAATGACCAATCCAGGTATCAACAATGGTTCTGGTGGTAATGCAAGCATCGATTTGCGTGGTTTAGGTTCTCAACGTACTTTAGTGCTTGTTAATGGTCGTCGTATGATCAACTCAGGTACCGGCGCAGCGTCTACCGTTGACTTAAATACTATCCCTGTATCAATGATCAAACGTGTTGAGGTTCTGAAAGACGGCGCATCTGCTGTATACGGTACTGATGCAGTAGCTGGCGTTGTCAATATCATCTTAAAAGATGATTTTGAAGGTTTTGATATGAATCTCAATACTGCAGCCACAAGTAAGCATGATGCAGAAGAGAACTCAATTGACTTCACCGTAGGTGCATCTTTTGACCGTGGTAATGTGGTTGTTGGTGTGCAGTACACTGACCGTGGTCAAGCAAGCCAAGCAGATCGTGACTTTTCATCTTGCCCAATCGCTGAAGGCAGCAATGGTCTCTTCTGTACAGGTTCAAGTTACAGCCAAGGTGGCCATATTTGGAATGGTAACAATGAGAAAGGTAAAATTGTTGGTGACGACGGTAAAGATCAAGAGCTTTCATTAATTGATGATAATGGTGTCAGTGGTTTAGGTAATGCCTATCATCGTTATTCAAACGCAGATAGCTATAACTATGCAAAAGACAGCTATTTATATACACCAATGGAACGCTTGAACTTAACGGGTTTAGCTAACTTCCAAATTTCTGATGAAACAAACTTTTTTGCAGAATTAACGTATACAAAACGTTGGTCTGAGCAAAAATTGGCACCACAGCCAATTTGGTTTGATTTTGAATACACTGATGCAATGGATTCATCGCTACTATCACAAACCTACGATCGTCGTTTAGATGTTAATGGCGATGGTTACTTAGACACTGATGCTGATGCTAACTACATCACAGAAACAGTAAATTACCAACGCGGAGACGATATTTCTTATGGCCGTCGTATGGTCGAATCTGGCACGCGTGACTTAGCTCAAACAGTTGATACAGTTCGCGTGGTGGTCGGCTTAGATGGTTACGTAGGCGACTATTCTTGGGATATATCGGCTAACTTTGGTCGTAATGACTCAGTAAGCAGTACGGCTAACTTGCACAATGTTGGCTCGATCACCAAAGACATTCTCGAAGGTAATTTTGATCCTGTAAATCAAAACTCTTGGACCAAAGAGAACATGGATGAGTACATGTACACTGAGCAGTCTTCAGCAGGCAGCCAGATGTTCATCCTAGCAGCATCACTTTCTGGTGAGTTATTTGAAATGCCAGCTGGTTACGCAGGTTTTGCCGCAGGCATCGAGCGTCGTCAAGAAAAGGCATGGGATACTCCAGATTCATTAACTGCACAAGGTCTAGCTAACGATCCTAAAGAAGAACCAACATCTGGTGGTTATGATGTTAATGAAGCTTACCTAGAGGTTGCATTACCGTTAGTTGCCAATACAGCATTTGCTGATAACATTGAGCTTAGCGCTGCTATTCGTGCATTTGATTACAGCACGTTTGGTTCTGACAGAACGTGGAAGCTTGGTTTAACTTGGAAAATAAACAGTGAACTAATGTTACGTAGTGTAGTATCTACAGCATTCCGTGCACCGACTGTTGACGAGCTTTATTCTGGTAATTCACCATCGTTTGAGCAAATCACATACCCAGGCGCACAAGATCAAGCAGAAGTAACTGTGGGCGGTAACGACCAGTTAACACCTGAAGAAGCTGATACTACAACAATTGGCCTTGTGTATGAGCCAGAGTGGTTTGATGGTTTCTCAATGACTGTTGATTACTATGAAATTGAAATTGAAAATGCGATTGCTTCAGTTAACGAACAGTATATCGTTGATCAGTGTTTAAAAACATCTGCCAATGCTGATTCTGCGTTATGTCAATCTGCAAACGTACAACTTGATTCAACAGGCCGTATTAGCCTTAACAATCAACAACAAAATATTGGTTCTGAGAAAACATCAGGGGTAGATTTAAACCTTGCGTATGTATTTGAAGCATTAGATTTATCATGGCGTGCAGCGCTTGATACAACTTACTTAGACGAGTACGTTGTTGAAATTACAGGTGATCCAGTAGATTATGCTGGCCTTGTAACTGCTGGTAAAGGTGGTTTCGCTGATTTGAAATCTAACCTAAGCCTAAAAGTATCAGCAGATAGCTGGAGTGCTACTTATAAGGCTCGTTACATTGCAGGTATGGATAGCTATAACTGTTTAAATAAAGATACGTGTTATGCACCAACGACACCAACAGTTATTTATCATGATATTAGTGGTTCATATATTGTTAATGACAACCTGTCATTTTCAGCAGGCGTGAACAACTTATTTGATAAGCAACCGCCATACTACACAGGTAACACTGACTCAAATACTGACCCGTATACATTTGATGTATTAGGTCGTCGTTTATTTGCTGGTGTGAATGTTAAATTCTAATCAGTAAGTAACATTGATTCTATCTAAGGCCTAGTTTTTACTAGGCCTTTTTTATTGAACAAATGAAAGTGTGGCAGTAAACTAGGGGTATCTTTTTACTTATTTGGAGAGTTGATTGTTAAGGCAGGATGAAAATTTATCCTTTATTATCGAATCAGAGCTGAGTCCTCGTACTGAGCAGCGGATCGACATGTATTTTTCTATCCCAAATGAAATGGGCATCAATCCGCAGACGTTAACAGAAGAAGCGTATTTCAATAACCACTTCAAATCGTATTTAGCCTATAACGCCAATAATATTCACTTACCTTTAGTGCGTAGCCGCTTTGTAAGTAAAAATAAAGGTGAACAACAAGACTATCGGCAAAATCTGAATTTGTATTGCTACCAAGTCCGCCTAGCGATTGATACCGATATCAAAGACACATTAAAGATTGAAGAAGTTGATGAGTTTTATCAGCGGGCTATTGAATTATGTGAACAAAGTCAAAGCTTACTCAAAAAGTTAAGGCGTTACACACCGGATGATGAAAAACTAATCTCGTTTTATACCAATGCAGATAACTATCTGAGTTGGCATATTGAGCAGTCGTTTTTAAAATTACTTGACGAAGGGCCTCGTAACAGTGATTACGCGAAAGAGCGTAATGATCTGATGAACTTTTGTAAATCAGAGCAAGACTATCGGCAAGAGCAGCAATATAACTCCGAGGCGACTCTTACAGATGCTAACCGCATCACTAATAAAATGCGCTTATTACAGCGCTTGATTGAACATGGTGTGGTGTTAAATCGTAATACTCGTTACCTTAATAGTTATTTAAAACGGCTGGTTAAAGGCACCGTTACTGCAATTATAATGGCATTTGTGATGGTTGTAGTGCTGAATGCGCGGATCTCTTTTACCGAGGTGACTGCAACGTTGGTGATTATTTTAGGTGCTATTTATGGCATGCGAGAGATCTTCAAAGAAGATATCACCCGAGTGATCTGGCGCGCGATTGTCAAAGGGCGGCCAAAATGGCGGTTTCAATTTCGAAATAGTGTTACCAAAGACAAAATAGCCACACAATATATCTGGCTTGAATATACCCGTTTTAAGTATATTCCAGAGGATGTGAGAAAAATATTTTCAAAACGGCGTCAGCAAAATAAGCAAGCAGCGCAATGGTTGCACTTTGCCAGTGAAATACGGGTTAATGCCAAAGAGTTTTTACCTGGCTACGATAGCTTGCAACAGACCTTACAGTTTAGTTTAGCGGCATTTGCACGGAACTTAAAAAAAGGCGAAGGTAAACTTTATCATCTTGATAATAATAAGATATCTAAACAAAGTGTGGAGCGAAGATATCAATTAAATGTGGTGGTGTCTTATCAGAATAACGGGGAAATAAAATACCAGCGTTATAAGATCACTTTAAATAGAAGTAAAATAGTTAATATAGAGATTATTTATAGCGAAATGGAATAAATATTGTGGTCGATTTTCAGGACCCTTCAGGTATTATCTCCCCCTTTATACTGCTTTAATGGGAGTGCAATGCGCCTGTTTATCTCTAGAATGACCGCAACCAGCCAATGCCCACCGCGTAAACCAATGAGTAAAATCATGTGGTCTTTACTTGGTTCTTTTTTGGGTATTTACTTGGTCGCTATGATTGGTAAAAGTATCCAATTTGATCCGCTAACTAACTTATTTTTAATTGGCTCATTAGGTGCAACTGCGGTGCTTATTTATGGGGCGCCATTAGCTGAATTCTCTCAACCTCGTAATCTTATTGGTGGTCATGTTTTTAGTGCATTGGTGGGGGTTACTGTTGCTAAATTTTTAAGTGCAGACTTAATCTTAGCCAGTGCGCTTGCGGTATCAGTATCGATTGCAGTAATGCACTTAACACGTACATTACACCCGCCAGGCGGGGCGACAGCCTTGATTGCAGTTATTGGTGGCGAAAGTATCCAACAACTTGGTTATTACTATGTGATAAGCCCGGTACTGTTTGGCGCAGCCATTATGTTATTGGTGGGGCTGTTAGTGAATAATTTATCACGCAATCCTAAGCGTCATTATCCGGTTTATTGGTGGTAGTAATGAGTTGCTGATCAGAGCCCAGCTCAGGTAGTCATTTTGTTACTACCTGAGTTGTAATAGGTTTATTTCTCTAAACCGGTTTTACTGTATAAAGATACTTTATCAGACACTAAGGTGATTTCGATGTTTTTACTGTCATCACCCCAAGTGCAATTTGTATGCAGGGTTTTTTCAACACAACTATCAGCACTGCCTAAAATAGCTTCAACGGCGGTTTTGTCCATACCAATTTCAATTTTTTCGTAGTTTTCTAAACTTACTTTTGAACAGGCCGCAAGGCTAAGTGCCGCTGCAATGATTAAAAGCTTTTTCATTTGCTTATCTTCCTTTATTTTAGTGTTTGAATTTTCTGATTTGTACAATCATGCCCATTTTAGGGTGGTCAAAATAATGAATATCACCACTTATCACCCGTTTAAATTGTGAAAATCGAGCCTGTTGAATTTCACCTGTGGCTTGGCTTTCATTTATATCAAAGCTGGCATTAATAAATAAATAATGGCGCAAGTAAATATTAAAAGTACCATCTAATTCCCATTTATCTGCATTTTTTTCAATTGCAGGGGCGATGTGCTGATTGCCGCTGACTAAACTAATAAAGTCATTATTTGGATACTGTGATGGATTGGCGACCACGGGGGCGCGTAATAATTTACCACCAAACAGTTTAATGTGCTCAGAGCGTGATTGGCTCGCCCCTGCAAAACGCCAACCTGTGTGTAATAGCGGTGTTAGGCCTTTACGTACCAGTTCTTGCTGTTGTGACTTAAATTGTAGCTGCTCTGGAGCAAGTAAATAGGTTTGCTCCATATCATCTTTTGCAGGCGCTAACGGGCTTAGTGGTAACGCTGAGTAACTGTGTAAGTAATCAATACTGTCATCGCATAAATTTGAGCGACTAGCACCAATCACAGCGTCTGTTAATGAGTGCGAATTAAAGCGACTGTCACCGTTAATACAATCCTGCTTGGCTTGCTCGCTATAAAGCGGTGTAAGTAAATCAAGGCTACGTTTTGCCTTGATAGGATCTCGCTCTAAACTAAAATCTTCTTGCAAATAGGGAGCAGGGCGCTGTTTGAAAATCAGTACTTCTACTTCAAACCAGCGCTCAGCAAATGCTGTGCTACTAAATACACAGCACAGTAGGATCAGAGATTTTTTAAGCAACATTTAATGGCTAACCTTTTTTTCGAAATCTGCAATCATTGCAGTGACCATTTTTAAGCGTTCACGGGCATTGGCCTCATTGATCGCAAAGCGCAACTTATTTGCACCATCCATTTTGTACACCTTAGGTGCACTTTGTATCAAACCTATAATGAAGCTAGGGTTAACCTTAGTATGTTGGCTAAACTCAAAATAGCCTCCCTTTGGATTTGCTTCAATTTTTTTAATGCCTAACTCACTGGCTTTAAGTTTCAGCTGTTGCAAACTAAATAGGTTTTTCGTGGCATCAGGCAGCAGACCGAAGCGATCAATCAGCTCAACTTGTAATTCATCCATGTCAGCAAGATTAGCACAGCTGGCAACCCGTTTATAAATCCCCAATCGCGCATTAACATCATGAATATAGTCATCAGGTAATAATGCTGCGAGTTTTAAATCTACTTCACTTTGTTGATGGAGCAAGTTTTCAAGGGTTGGCTCTTTACCTTCACGTAAGGCTTTCACCGCTTGCTCTAGCATTTCCATGTATAAACTAAAGCCAATGGTTTGCATTTGCCCAGATTGGTCGTCACCTAATAGTTCACCAGCGCCGCGAATTTCTAGATCATGGGTCGCTAGCGCAAAGCCAGCACCCAAATCTTCTAGTGATTCAATCGCTTCAAGGCGCTTTACAGCATCTTTAGAGAGCGCTTTTGGGTTGCCGGTTAATAAATACGCATAAGCTTGATGATGGCTGCGACCAACTCGGCCCCGTAACTGATGTAACTGCGCCAAACCTAGTTTATCGGCTCTATCCATAATAATGGTATTAGCAGTTGGGATATCAATGCCAGTCTCGATGATAGTGGTACACACCAACACATTGTATTTTTGATGATAAAATTCACTCATCAATTGTTCTAAATCGCGCTCGCGCATTTGCCCGTGAGCAGAAGCAACACTGGCCTCTGGCACCCATTCGCTAATTTCTTCAGCCACGCGGTCAATGGTTTCAACATTGTTATGTAAAAAGTAAACTTGGCCACCACGTTTAATTTCACGTAGTACTGCTTCTCTGATCAAGTCTGCATCGCGTTGACGAACAAAAGTTTTCACCGCTAAACGCTTAGCAGGCGGTGTCGCGATGATAGATAAGTCTCGCATGCCACTCATCGCCATGTTTAAGGTACGTGGGATAGGCGTTGCAGTCAGGGTTAATATATCGACGTCGGCACGCAAGGATTTGATTTTTTCTTTTTGGCGAACGCCAAAACGGTGTTCTTCATCGACAATTAGCAAGCCAAGATCTTTAAATATAATATCGGCTTGGATCAATTTGTGGGTACCAATGACTATGTCCAAGGTACCTTTGGCCATTTTCTCTAAGGTGTCTTTTTGCTCTTTGGGTGAGTTAAAGCGAGACAGCACACCCACTTCAATGGGTAGGTCGGCAAAGCGGTCTTTAAAGTTTTCAAAGTGTTGTTGCGCAAGTAAGGTTGTAGGCACTAATACCGCAACCTGCTTGTTATCGTTAACGGCAACAAAAGCGGCGCGCATCGCAACCTCCGTTTTACCAAAGCCTACATCACCACAGATCAGCCTATCCATGGCTTGTTTACTTTGCATATCACCTAGTACGGCTTCGATGGCGTTGCGTTGATCGTCGGTTTCTTCAAATGGGAAACCATCACTAAATACCCGATAAGCGGCACCATCAAGTTTAAAAGCATAGCCAGGTTTTGCTTGGCGCTGGGCGTAAATATCAAGTAGTTCAGCGGCCACATCACGTACTTTTTCAGCCGCACGCTTTTTCGCTTTTTCCCAAGCATCAGATCCCAGTTTATGCAGCGGAGCACTGGCTTCTTCACCGCCTGAATAACGACTGAGCATATGCAGGGCTGATACCGGCACATACAATTTCGCTTCACTAGCATAGGTGATAGTGACAAATTCGGTGATCAGGCCTGCCGCATCAATCGTTTGTAATCCTTGATAGCGACCCACACCGTGATCAAGGTGCACAATCGGTTGACCCACTTTAAGTTCAGCGAGGTTTCGGATTAACGCATCTTGACTGGCTTCGTACTTATGTTTACGACGGCGCCGCTGGGAGACTTTAATGCCGAGTAATTCTTGTTCGGTAATGATGGATAAGGCAGGTTTTGTACCAAGCACCACACTTTGCTCTAGTGGGCTGACAATTAAGCCAACATCGCTACTGCTATTTATAAATTCATCGAATGATGAAAACTCTTTAAACTTTAAGCCGCTGGGTTTCAGTATGGCGAGCAGAGATTCACGACGACCGTCGGATTCAACCGATAATAAAACACGGCCTTTTTGTTTTTTTTGTGCTGCAACATAATTTATAAAGGCTTGATACGGTTCATGCAGTTTATGATCAATGCGAACTGCGGGTAATTCACTGGTGGTGAGGTTTTTATTACCCGCTTTGGTGGGCAGCTTTGCCTGCGACAGACGAATGCGGGCAAAATTGCCTAAATTTGCAAACAGTTCATTAATCGGTTGATACAGCGCAACAGGTTCAAGTAATGGCCGCAGTGGATCAACACGGCGATTCTCATAGCGAACATTCACATCATGCCAAAAATGCTCAGCTGCATCTTCTAAGTCACCTAATTGCATTACTGTGGCGTGCTCTGGTAGGTAATCAAAGATAGTCGCTAGTTGCTCAAAAAACAGCGGCATATAATATTCGATACCCGCCGGCCAATTACCTTTGGTTACTTGCATATACACGGAGTCTTGCGACGAGCTGGCGCCAAATTTTTCGCGGTAGTTGATCCTAAAGCGCTCAATATCCGCTTCGTTGGTAGGGAACTCATGCGCAGGCAGTAATTCAATTTTGTCGACTTTTTCATCCGAGCGTTGGCTCTCAACATCAAATAAACGAATGGTGTCGAGTTCGTCATCAAGGAAATCAAGTCTAAATGGGTGTGGGCTGCCCATTGGGTATAAATCAACAATTGAGCCACGAATGGCGTATTCACCATGCTCCATCACTTGTTGTACGTGTAAGTAACCCGCTTGCTCTAAGTTACTGCGAAGTTGGTGAGTATCGAGAATATCGCCGACTTTAAAATTAATGGTTGAACCATAAATAAACGAAGCAGGCGCGGTACGTAGCATCAAGGTCGATACAGGCACAATCAATACACTTTGTTGTTCTTTTTTTAGTGTATTTAAGGTGGCTAAACGCGATGAAATAATATCTTGGTGAGGTGAAAAGTGATCGTATGGCAGCGTTTCCCAGTCAGGAAAAATCATCACCGGGTGATCAGGGAGTAAGCACTCTAATTCGGTTTCTAAGCGCAGCGCACTAGGGGTATCAGGAGTGACAATCAGTACTAAGCCATCTTGTTGCTTTACCCCTTGTGCAATGGCAATACTTAAACCACTGCCGGTTAGTTGCCCCCATTGAATTTTATCTTTTTGAGATTTTACCCAAGGCAAGGCTGCCCATTGCGCAAACGCCATTTACTACTCCTTTAATGCGCCTCAATTGAGGCGCTAATTTATTCTTAATCGCGATATATTTTGGTTAAATCTTGGTAATGATCAATACGACGATCGCGTAAATACGGCCAAATTCGTCTGACATTTTCAGAACGTTTTTGATCAAGCTCAACAATTAATAGTTGCTCATCGGTGTTGTTGGCTTCTGCTAGCAGCTCACCTTGAGGACCGGCAATAAATGAGTTACCCCAAAATTGAATACCCTCACTTTGGCCACTTGGATCACTTTCATGACCGACACGATTACAACTTATAACAGGTACGCCATTGGCAACGGCATGGGCACGTTGTGAAATCACCCACGCATCTTTTTGGCGAGTTTGTTCGCCTTCATCATCTCGCGGATCCCAGCCAATTGCGGTTGGATAAATTAATAATTCAGCACCGGCCATCGCCATTAAGCGCGCGGCTTCTGGAAACCATTGATCCCAACAAACTAGTACACCAAGCTTACCAACAGAGGTTTGAATAGGTGCAAAGCCTAAATCACCTGGCGTGAAGTAAAATTTCTCGTAAAAACCAGGATCATCTGGGATATGCATTTTACGATATTTACCGGCAATGGTGCCGTCTTTTTCAAGCACTACCGCGGTATTGTGATACAGCCCTGTGGCACGTTTTTCAAATAGTGAGGCAACAATAACAATGCTTAATTCTTTTGCAAGCTGACCTAAAGTGTCGCTACTTGGGCCCGGAATAGTCTCGGCCAAATCAAAAACATCAACATCTTCGGTTTGACAAAAGTACAGACTGCGATGTAATTCTTGTAACACCACCAGTTGCGCACCTTGGCTTGCGGCATCGCGAATAGCGGCGATTGATTTTGCCATGTTTTGCGCGGCATTATCAGTGTTACTTTGCTGCACTAAGGCAACGGTTAAATTTGCAGGGCTGCTCATAATGATGCTCCAGCTAAAAATCCACGGGGTAATTGCATAGTAATGCAGTGTAAACTACCAAATTGATGAATAATGGGTAAGCAGTTAACGCCTATTATTTGATGCTCAGGGT
Organism: Pseudoalteromonas sp. ASV78; assembly: GCF_047806705.1. Classification (NCBI taxonomy): domain Bacteria; kingdom Pseudomonadati; phylum Pseudomonadota; class Gammaproteobacteria; order Alteromonadales; family Pseudoalteromonadaceae; genus Pseudoalteromonas; species Pseudoalteromonas sp. ASV78. The sequence goes on from NZ_JBLOPA010000001.1 coordinate 628,977, forward strand.
AGGCTAACTGAATTTGCGCTAAGGCTAATTCGTCATTGGCATCAGCATAAATTGGCACAAGTACAGCGCCGTTAATAATTAAATAGTTTGCGTAGGTGGCAGGCAACCTGTCGCCATCAGCATTAAACACGGCTTTAGGCCATGGCAAAGCAATTAAGCTATACGGCTTACCCGCAGTTGTTTTAAAGCCTTGTAACTGTTTTTCCATGGCATCAAGAGCAGGAAAGTGCTCATCACTTTGCTCATCACACTTTACATACACTAAGGTATCATTGGGCGCAAAGCGCACTAAAGTGTCGATATGGCTGTCGGTATCGTCGCCGGCTAAGTAGCCGTGATCAACCCATAAAAAGTCGCTTGCGCCAAGTTGTTCACGCAGGCATTGTTCAATGTCTTGTTGGGTTAGATCTGGATTGCGATTTGGATTGAGTAAACATTCACTGGTGGTCAATAATACACCGTGTTGATCAATCTCAACGCCGCCACCTTCCAGAACCAAATCAAGCGCTTGATATTGATTAGTAGGAGCGGCAAGTTGCTTAACCAGCACCGCATTAATTTTATTATCTAATTCACTGGTAAATTTATTACCCCAGCCATTAAAAGTACAATCAACGATTTTTAGCTGGTTGTTATCTTCTAGCGCAGCGCAGGTGAGAGGCCCGTGATCACGAGCCCACGTATCGTTACAAGGCGTCACCACAAAATGCACGCGGCTTAAATCAACCTTGTTTTGACTTAACAACTGGCTAATGTGGGTTTTTAAGGCTTGATCATGAGCGATGATCACTAGGTGCTCAATGTTGCAGATATGCTGACATAGTTGCACATAGACCGGCTCTACAGCGGTTAAATTGTCGCACCAATCAGTGGCTTGGTGTGGCCAAGTGAGCATAACGGCGTCTTGCTCAGCCCATTCGGGTAAAAGTCTAAAGTTCATGAATTTAATAAACAAACAAAGGTGCGGCTAGTTTAGCATTTCAGCCGCAGATGTCAGCTTTTTCATGGTTATTGTTCAGGCCTTGTCGGTGTTTCTTCGTCAGTTTTCAATTGTTCGAAAGATTGTTCCTCCGCTTGCTGTTGTTGGCGCTTCTTAAGCTGGCGAGTTTGTGCATGTAAACTGGCACGCACGACAAGCTCTTGATCAGTATCGCGGATAGCTTTAAATAGTAAGGTGTATTGATAGTGTTCATCGTCAACTGTATTAACGGCCACCACTTCGGTGTAACAATAAATTGCTGACGCTTCGTGTTGTAAAAACAATTTTGTGCGAAATGCTTGGCCAATTGAGTAAGCTTTTGTATCGGTTAATTTGACACCACCACCGCCGTAGCTATCACAGTACATAGCGTTATCTTCAGGTTGTTCTGAAGCTAAAATATGGCTCATTATTAAGTCAATTTTGCGCGATTGCGCTTGCAAAAACACGACGAGTTCTTGTGCTAAATCACCTAAGTTACGCAGTGGTCTGAGGGAGCTTTGTTCAAGCTCACTGACTTCATTGGCGAGTTTAAATAACGGGGGAATATCCGCTTCTAGCTGCGCTAATGTTGTCGGCACCTTATCATCATCAACGGCAAACAAATTGACTCGGTTACTTTCATCTATTTGAAAGTACTGCTCAAACTCGGTTAATTTTTCACTGTTCATAATTAGGCTCCTCGACGCACGAATTAATATAGTAGCGCCGACGGCATAAAATTGCTAGTTATCAAATGGCCATAAAAAAGGGCAAACTACTGTTTGCCCTTATATTTTTGTTGTAAGTAATTAAACATTACCTTCTTGAGTATCGACATGCTCTCGTTTATGGTGAGCTGCGATTTCATCCGCTAAATCTGCACGGGAGCGTTGCTCTGTTAATTTGCGCTCGGTCAGCCAGTAAAAGAACAGTGGCACAAAAAATACTGCGAGGAATGTTGCAGCCATCATCCCGCCCATAACCCCAGTACCAACACTATGACGTGCGCCAGCACCGGCTCCAGAACTTATAACCAAAGGCACTACGCCTAAAATAAACGCCAATGAGGTCATAATAATCGGTCTAAACCGTAGGCGGGCAGCTTCAAGTGCCGCAGCGCTTGCGCTCCAACCTTGTTGATGTTTCATCAAGGCGTATTCAACAATCAAGATGGCGTTCTTACTGGCTAAGCCAAGTAACGTCACTAAGCCGATTTGGAAGTAGACATCATTCGTCATACCGACTAACCAAATGGAAACTAATGCACCAAAGGTACCAAATGGCAAAGCTAACATCACAGAGAGCGGTAATGACCAACGCTCATACAGCGCTGCAAGGATTAAAAATACCATGATCACCGCAAGGCCTAAAGCAATTCCTGTGGTACCTGAGCTGCGTTTTTCTTGATACGCAGAGCCGGTCCAGTCGTAAGTCATATCGGGTGGTAATACGGCTTTCGCAATACGTTCAACCTCAGCAATTGCTTGCCCTGAGCTGTAACCCGGTGCGGCGTTACCGAGCAATTTAACCGCTGGCAGGTTGTTATAACGATTCAGGCTTTCTGGTCCGCGGCTGTATTCTATGTTAGTAAACGCCGACATTGGCACCATAGTACCTTGGCTGTTTTTCACATAAATTCGGCCTATGTCATCCGGTTTCATTCTAAACTCTGCTTCAGCCGACATCAGTACTTGCCATGCTCGGCCAAACTTATTGAAATCATTAACATAGTAAGTGCCGAGTGTGCCTGCAAGGGCGGTGAAGGCATCGTCAACTTCAATGCCCATGGCACGCGCTTGTTCGCGGTCAACATCCACTTTAAGTTGCGGCGCATTCGGTCTCCATAACGTTTGCAGGCCACTTAAAATTGGACTTTTTTGCGCTTCAGCCATCATTAATCCCATGGCTTGTTGTAGCTTTTCCGGGCCACCTGCGCCTTTGTTTTGAATATAAAACTCAAAGCCGCCAGTATTGCCTAAGCCGAAAATAGCGGGGGGATTAAACGCCAGTACTAAGGCTTCGTTGATATGCGCAGTTTTCATAAACAGCTCATTAACCAAGCTTTTAGTATCAATCTCACGTTCATCCCAATGTTTTTGGGTGACGAATAAGGTTGCGGCACTGTTTTTATAACCGCCACCAATAAAGTCAAAGCCGGTAAATGCCACCACATTTTCGTTGGCAGGATTAGATTGTACGGCGCTAATTACTTCAGCAACTACTTCTTCTGTGCGCTCAAGGGATGAGCCATCAGGTAAGAAAATCGCTGAAATATAGTAGCCTTGATCTTCATCAGGCACTAACGAACCAGGGGTGTTTTTCCAAAGTCCAATGGTGATTGACACCATACCAATCATTAGTAATAAACCCAATGCACCGCGACGTACCATAAATCCTACTGCACCCACATAGTTACTGGTAATTTTAGTAAATACACGGTTGAACCATAAAAAGAAGCGTGCGGTTTGTTTATGCTCTTGTTTTAAAATAAGTACACATAAAGCGGGCGTCATTGTCAGTGCGACTACGCCTGATAAGCTCACTGCAATTGAGATAGTAATTGCAAACTGACGGAACAATTCACCGGTTAAGCCACCTAAAAAGGCAATTGGCACGAACACAGAGCACAACACCAACACAATCGCAACAACAGGGCCTGATACTTCTTTCATCGCTTTAATGGCAGCTTCATGGGCACTAACATGCTCTTCATGCATGATACGTTCAACATTTTCAAGTACCACGATAGCGTCATCCACCACGATACCAATAGACAGCACCATACCAAATAAGGTCAGCGAGTTAATTGAGTAACCGAGCATATACATACCCGCAAATGTGCCAAGTAGCGATACCGGCACGGCAAGGGTTGGAATAAGCGTTGCGCGCCAATTTTGTAAAAACAAAAATACCACTAAAAACACGAGCACCATTGCTTCAATTAGCGTTATGACAACTTCGCGAATTGAGACTTCCACAAAGCGGGTAGTATCGTAAGAATTTAAGTGAGCGAGCCCAGTGGGGAATTGCTGGGTAACTTCTGCTAATACGCCATTTACTTCTGCTGCTACATCAAGAGCATTGGCACCAGGTTGCAGGAAAATACCAAGGAGCACGGCTTCTTTGCCGTTGATGGTGCCTCTAAAGTTATAGTCTTTTGCGCCTAACTCAACACGGGCAATATCTTTTAAGCGTAAGCTACTGCCATCCAAGTTTGAGCGAATAATGATTTCTTCAAATTGCTCAGGTTCTGATAAACGCCCTTGCGCGGTAACGCTGTAAACTAGTTCTTGCGCGGATTGCGAGGTAGGAGTTGCGCCAATTGAGCCGGCTGCGTACTGTGAGTTTTGGCTGCGAATTGCCCCCGCTACTTCTTCAACAGTGACACCTAATTGGCTCATTACATCAGGGCGCAGCCAAATACGCATGGCGTAATCTTTCGCACCAAAGATTTGTACGCTAGTCGTACCGGGTATACGCTTGATGCGGTCTAAAATATTCAGCGTGACATAATTTGAAGTCCATAAACTATCGCGACTATCATCGGGCGAATAAAACGCATGAACTTGTAAAAAGCTTGATGAACCTTTTTGTACTACCACACCTTGGCGGCGTGTTTCTTCTGGTAATCGGGCTTCAACCTGTTTGACACGGTTATTGACGTTGACCGCAGCTTGGTCAATATCGGTGCCAATCTCAAAGGTTATTTCAATAGTCGTTGCACCAGAACTGGTAGAGGTTGAAGACATATACATCATGCCTTCAACACCGGTAATGGCATTTTCTATTGGCGCCGCGACTGTTTGTTCCAGTACTTCAGCTGATGCACCTGGGTAGGCTGCTGTAACTTGCACAACCGGTGGGGCAATTTCAGGGTATTGGGCGATCGGCAAGCTGCGCATAGCAGCCAGACCCGCCAAAACAATCACAATAGAGATCACAAACGCAAAAATAGGTCTGTCGATAAAATAACGAGAAAACATAAAACTCCCTGCGCTTATTCTGCGCTTACGCTGTGTGTTACATTGTTAACGACCACTGGCATGCCAGGAAAGAAGATCTTTGCCATGCCATCAATTATGACTTCATCGCCTTGCTGTATGCCAGATTTAATCAACCAAAAGTTTTTATCACCTTGATTGTCTGGCTTTTGGATCCATTCACCTACTTCAACAGGGGCTGGGCGGGCAATCGTGTCGCCTTGTTCATTTTTTGCTACGACATAAACAAACTTGCCGGTGCCATTATCAAGCACTGCACGCTGTGGAATAACAAAGGCATTTTTACGGACCGCGCCACTTAGCATCACTCGCACAAATTGACCTGGGCGAAGCTCAAAATCAGTGTTGGGGATAATGGCCTGTAGTTCGCTGGTGCCGGTATTTGGGTTAATGCGCACATCAGAGAAGTTAACCTTGCCACTTTTATTGGAGAGTGAACCGTCTTGTAATTTAATGCTCGTGTGCCATTGACCTTTTTCTGGCAAGGTTAATGAACCATTCGCGACATCTTGTCGCATTTGTAACTGCTCACGCTCAGAAATACCAAATCGTAACCGAATAGGATCAAGTTGAGTTATTTGCGTTAGTAGTAAATCAGGGCCTGAAACATAGGTGCCCTCAGAGACAAATTCACGGCCCATCACCCCAGCAACGGGGGCTTTTACTTGTGCATACTCTAAATTGAGCTGGGCTTCTTTTAGTGCCACTTTAGCGGCCGCTAAAGTGGTCTTAGCAATATCATTAGTAGAACTGGCGTTATCGTAGTCACGTTGCGATACTGATTTGTCAGCGCGTAATTTTGCTAAACGTGTAACCTCACGCTCAGATTGTACTAATGAGGCTTGTGCGCCGTCTAAGGCGGCTTGCGCGCTCTCAACAGCGAGTTGATACGGGGCTAAATCCACTGTGAAAAGCGACTGCCCTTGGCTAACGGTCTGACCTTCATCAAAGTTACGAGATTCTAAAATCCCTGTTACTCTGGCACGAACCTCCACTTCTTTAGAGCCAGATAAGGTCGCAGGCAGTTCAATTGTAAATGGAGCATCTTCATAGCTTGCAATTGTAGTGGCAACGGCGGCCGGATGCATCGCTGCTTGCTCGGCTTTGGGTGCTTCACTACAGCCTTGCAGTAGCAATGCGGCTGAGGTCAATAAAAATAAAGAGACAGATAATTTTGATGGTGCGAAAGACAGACGCATGATTACTCCACAGTTCCAATTGTTAAGTATGAATAATAGTAAATGATTTCTAAGTTAATAGCATGACACAGTGTTGATTTTATGATCAACTTGAATTGCGTAATGCAGAATCCATTTAGCCTAAGTAAACGCAAGTGTATACCTATTCATGTTTAAGGTATACACTTGCGTTTACTTTTTCGAAAGTACGATTATATTGCAAATTCATGTATAATATTTGGATAAATATTGGGGGCAGTATGGAACCAAATAATACAAAACAAAACGATGTATTGTGCGTTGCGATTGAAGAATTTGCACAGCGTGGCTTAGTGGGCACGACTATGGAAGCCATTGCGAAAAAAGCGAATGTTTCTAAACGTACACTTTATAAACATTACGCCAATAAACAAGCTTTGTTTGATGATGTAGTGTTATTGCTACTGTCACGTATTGAGCAGTTACAAAATTATCATTATCGTAGCGACGTACCAATTTACGAGCAGCTAAAAGATCTTGCACGTTTGTCTCTTTCTTTAGGCAGCGATGAAGACTATTTAACTTTGTCGCGTATTGTGATCATTGAGTCAATGCGTGATAAACAACAAGCAGCGCGCCTAGAAGCTAAATTTTTAGATTGCGGCAAAGGATTGCAAGGCTGGTTTGCACAAGCACACGCGGCAGGTGTGTTAAATGATATTCCCGCCGATATTGCGGCGGCCTTTTTCTACGGTGGGCTAAAAAAAATGGCCTACTGGGAGCAAGTGATCCAGTGGAAACCAGCACTTGATGAAGAAAAAATTGAGCAACTAATTGACTTAACATCACGATTTTTTATTAGCGGTATTAAATTACAGGAATAAAATGAAGCGGTCATAACTATGTGGTTTGAGTTGGTTAAAACAGCTTAATCACACGAAAAATTGAAGTGTGTTATGAGTTTATGGCATCGTTATTGAGTTCACCAGCAGCTGAAAAATAAACTATTGTAAGTGCTTTGTGAGTGAAATAACGTTAATAACCACAAAATTAACAATCGCGCTTGTAATTGTCGTCAAAACTCGTACTCTTAGCGTAATAATAATAACAAAGGTACAGTCAATAATGACGCGCAAGCTTGCATTATCCACTACATTTCTTGAGTTGTCCTCGCAGTTGCGTCGGTTTGTTTCTCGTATTGTGCAACCAGATGATGTAGAAGATATCGTACAAGAAACCTTTGTAAAAAGCTATCAGGCTGATTTAAAACAAGATATAAAGTACGCACGCAGTTATATGTTAAAAACTGCCAAGCATTTAGCGCTTAACCATATTGCAAAATGGGATAATCAACAGTGTGACTCATTAGACACCTCGGATGATTATCAGCAGTCGTTGAAATCAATGCAACTTGAGGATGAAGTGACCTCAAAAGAGCGCTTTTTATTATTTTGTCGTGCAACTGAGCAATTAAGCCAGCCAGTACGAAAATGTTTTATTTTAAAGAAAGTGTATGGCATGAGCCAAAAAGAAATTGCCGCTCATATGAAGTTAAGTGAAAGCACGGTTGAAAAACATATCGCTAAAGGGTTGTTACAGTCGATGCACTATATGCAGCAGCATGAGCAGTTGGGTGAACAGCATAATCCCACTATTAAACCTGCCAGGAGGGTGGGAAAATGAGTAACATCCATCAGTTTTCGTCTAAAGACACTATTCAAGCAACAGCCAGTCGTTGGATCAGTGCAATGGATCGAGGCTTATCAGCGCAAGAACGTCAGCAATTTCAGCTTTGGGTGCAAGAAAATAAAGCCCATCAAGATGCGGTATTCGAATTAGCCCAATTATGGGACGAATTAAGCGTGTTAAATGAGCTCAGTAGTTTATTCCCCAATAAGCATGGTATTAATAAACCAGTCCACAAAGGCGCTAATTTCTCTATTGCAGCAAGTATTTTTGCAGCCTTACTGATTGCCAGTTTTATGTTTATTGGCATTGAACATTGGCCAACAACACCACAAGAACAAGCCAAGTACAGTAAAATTTACCGCACTAAAGTGGGTGAGCAAGCCACGTTTGTATTACCCGACAGCACGATAGTGCAACTTAATACCAATAGTTTATTGGAAGTGGCATATACAAAAAATCGTCGCCAACTGATCCTAAGTCGTGGTGAAGGGCGTTTTAATGTTGCCAAAGATGCGGCACGTCCTTTTACGGTGATGGCGGGTGATAAGTCATTCACAGCATTAGGAACGGTGTTTAATGTGCAACGTAATGCGGCATCAGATCTAGAATTAGTGGTGACAGAAGGTAAAGTGATGATCACTGACCCTTCAGTCGCTGTAAATGCGGATGATTTTGTACAATTGCAAAACGCCAGTAATGATACCGAAAAAGTTAAAAATATTAATGCCAGTATTGTCATCTCTGGTGAAAAAGCATTGATAAAAGAAAGTATAACAAAGCCAATTACGCGTTTAACGCAAGACGACGTACAACGCGATTTGGCATGGCAACAAGGGATGTTAATTTTTAATGGCGAACCGCTTGGCGATGCATTACAAGAAGTGAGTCGTTATACCGCAACACGCTTTGAATTGGCAGATCCTAGTTTAGCTTCATTAAAAGTCGCGGGTGTTTTTAAAGCTGGGGATATTGTCGGGTTGCTCGATAGTTTACGATTAAATTTAGCCATTGAGCATGAACGTTTAGGTGAACATATTGTGAGCCTTAAACAGTCCGATCATAGCTAAGCTTTTTGATTAAAAGTGTCAGACGTTACAATGGTAAAAGCAAAAAGTAACAAAATAATTAATAAAAAGATAAAATTACATAGCGGATTATTCTTTCTCAACTGTTTATATAAGTTGCGCAGTAACCAAACGTATTCAATTTATGGATTTTTAGCCGTCGCACCGCTTGCATTAAGTTTTAATGTGCAAAGCGCAGCGGTTGAATCACAAATGATACAATTTGACATAAAAGCGCAGCGAGCAGACTTAGCACTGATTGAATTTGCCAAACAAACGGAACAAACCGTGGTTTTTTCGTTTGATTTAGCCAAACAATACCAAGCTCAATCAGTGTATGGTTATTACACTCAGTTAGAAGCGCTTAGCAATATGTTGCAGCAGACTGAACTCGATGCGGTTGTTGATCAAAATGGTTTACTGAGTATAAAACTCAAACAAATCAATAGGAATGATAACAACATGAGAAAGCTTTCAGGGGTCAGTGCCGCTGTTTTACCACTTTTAATGGCGACCAATAGTCAAGTGGCAAACGCACAACAACAAGCCGCGCAAGAAAACATTGAAAAAATTGCCATCGTCGGTAGCCGTGTAGCAGGGCGTTCAGTTGAAGATTTACCCGTCCCTGTTGATATTTTAAGTGCGGAAGCACTGGAAAATACAGGGCAAACAGAAGTTGGTCGTATGCTACAAGCTATTGCACCTTCTTTTAACTTTTCAAGCTCAGCGATCAGTGATGGCACCGATGCATTACGTCCTGCGACGTTGCGTGGTTTAGGGCCCGATCAAACCTTAGTACTTATCAATGGTAAGCGTCGTCACCAAGCGAGTATTATCCATATCAATTCATCTGTAGGGCGTGGTACCGCAGGTACTGATATGAATGCGATCCCAGCGGCAGCAATCAAACGTATTGAAGTGCTGCGTGATGGTGCGGCTGCGCAATATGGCTCTGATGCGATCGCGGGTGTTATTAACATTGTTTTAAAAGACGCAGATGAAGGCGGTAAAGCAGCGGTTAATTATGGCCAATACTCTGAGGGTGATGGCGAAACGGTTACTGTTGATTTTAATAAAGGTTTTGCGCTAGGTGATGATGGTTATTTAAATACCACGATCAATTACCGCGACCGTGCGCCGACTAATCGCGCTGGTTTACACGGCTCTTGCCAATTTTATGGCTGTACAGAACTGGCTGATGGCACGCTTTTAGCGGGTGATCCACGCGAGCTTACTGCACCACGTGATACCTTTCGAATTGGTGATGCAGACTCGCAACAATTTGCGCTAACTGTGAATACCGGTTACGAACTTGCTGGTGGTGAATTATATGGTTTTATCACTTACTCAACCCGTGATAATGAATCTGCCGCATTTTTCCGTGAAAACGCCAATGGCGGCGGTAACCCAGTACTGCAAGATGGTGATGCAGTGATCCCAATGGGCTTCTTACCAAAAATTAATACCACAATTGATGATATTTCTTATAACTTTGGCTTTAAAAAAGAGTTTGATAATAGCTCAAGTCTTGACTTGTCATACACCTATGGTGAAAACAGCATTGATTACACCACCAGTGACACTATCAATGGCTCATACGCTAATTTACTACGTTATGAACAAGGTTTAAGTGCGGATGATATTCGTGCCACTATTCCTCGCCAAGCGTATGCGTATGGTATGGAGCTATCACTGCAAACGATTAACCTTGATTTTACGCAAGATTATGACGATTTCTCACTTGCTATGGGGGCTGAATTACGTACCGATGAATACCGTATTTTAGAAGGCAGCGAATACGCATACCGTGATTATGATACCAACAATGGTGTTAATATTTACGATGGTATGAGCGGCGGTATTGGCAGCGAAAATGCAGCGGGTGGGACACAAGGTTTTGGCGGCTCTGCGCCAGAGTCATCGGTGGATGAATCGCGCGATGTTATTTCATTTTATCTTGATGCTGAAACCTACATTATTGATGATGTGATTATTTCAGGCGCACTTCGCTATGATAACTATAAAGGTTTTGGTGATACGGTAAACTTTAAACTTGCTGGTAACTGGTCGGTTACTGATGATGTATCGTTACGTGGTGCGGTGAGTACCGGCTTTAGAGCGCCATCGATGCAGCAGTTATATTTTAATAACATCAGCACCCAATTTGTGGTTGGTCCTAATGGGAACTTAGTGGCTGAAGAAGTTGGTACGTTTAGAAATGACAGTACCCTTGCACAAAGTATCGGTATTCCAAAACTCAAAGAAGAGAAATCGCAAAATCTGAGTATGGGGATTGTCTACAACGTGACTGATAACATCAATGTGACGTTAGATTATTATTCAATTGATATTGATGACCGTATTGTGATCAGTAATCGGTTAGGCAAAGGCTTAGCAGACACCTTAGATGCAGCGCTGGTTAGCTCTGGTGCAGGTGCTGGGCAGTTTTTCTTAAATGGAGCTGATACTGAAACGCAAGGTATTGATTTTGTTGCGACTTGGAATACTGAAGGGTTAGGCGGCACACTTGATTTTACACTTGCAGCTAACTTTACTGAAACCGATGTGGTGGACTTATTTACTCCACAGGGCAGTGGCCTTGAAACAATTCCTGTAGAAGACGTATTTTCTGCACAAGAAATTTCAATCATCGAAGAGTGGCAACCACAAGACAGAGTTAACTTAAGTGCGCTCTATCGTTTAGAAGATTGGACGGTAAACTTGTCACTTAACCGTTATGGTGAATATACCGTCGAAGACGGTGGTCGGCAAACCTATGGTGCTGAAATTCTAACTGACATTAAAGTAAACTATTTTGTTACTGATAATCTGTCACTGAATATTGGTGCTAACAACTTATTTGACGTATACCCAGATAAAAACACCATTGGTAACTCACGTGCCGGCACAATTGTGGATGCATCGGGTAATACCATTGTCAGTTCCACTGGGGTATTTGAATACTCACGTCGCTCTGCGCCATTTGGTTTTAACGGTGCTTACTATTATGTAGGTGCTGAATACCGCTTCTAAAATAACTTCTCCTACGTTATTTAGCTTTGAAGGGCCTTAGGCCCTTTTTTTGCGCGTTTAATTTGATGTCAGTGTGATGGGGTAGTTATCATACTCTTTGATATTATTCATTACCGTCATCAACGTTTGATGGCTACTGTTTTCGTTCGCTGTAATTTGCACTGCGGTTATTTCATAGTTTGCTGCAAACATGGCAAGGTTAGTGGCTACTTGGTCTAACGCAATTAACCGTTCGCCAAAATGTACGGCATTATTTTGGTCGATACTAAAATGGGCACTTTTAGTTTGCTTATCAATGTTAGGTTTATCTAAAGGTCGTTGTAGCTCTATAGCCACAGGTTTTACAAACGATGTTGTAACAATAAAGAAAATTAATAATATGAATACGATATCAAGCATCGGGGTCATATCAACGTCAGCGTTTTGTGGGTTTATATGTTGTTTGTTTCTCATAATGGAACCTTATTATATTTATTAAGTTTAAATAAATGCTGCGGCGCCACAGCGGATCTCAGGTACCTATTTATAAAGTTAGTAGAATAAAAATCTATCGTGGTTAAATAAATATTTTATTTTTATTAATTCTTTGCATTTTTTTGTTATAAAATTCATGAGAATATGGTTTTTAGCATAAAAAAGCCCAACACAAGGTTGGGCGTTGAGTTAATGAGTGTGATTAATGTTTTTGCATACGGCTCATTTCTGTATGACAGCTTTGCATGGTTAATAATACTTTAGCCAGTGCGGCTTCGCAGTCCTGTGGCTGTGGCTTTTTCATCGCGGCTTTAATTTCTTCAAGTGTTTTATCTTCCACTTCTTCAAGCTCTTTAACATAATTTTCATCGTTATTTGAGCTGAACTTAGTGATAAGTGCTGTGTACGCACGGCGAGCTTCAACAGCAAATGAAGAGCCATCTTCGCGCTCTCCTTGCTCATTGATTGCATAAGGCTGAAGGTTTTCAACACTCACTTTACGCGCATCTATCATACGTTGAAAAAGCGCGCCAATTGCTGGATCTTGCACTTCTTGTTGGGCTTTTTCATAAAAGTCGATGCCGCTGTTCATTACTTGGATAATGTCAGTGATATGATTAACGTCTTGTCCTTGATGGGTATTCATAATTATGACCTCTTTAAGTTTAGTGAAATTCACATTAACTAAAGCAAGCCATGTTCCAGTATGAGAAATTAATATAACACTCTGTATATTATAGGGTAAATATAACTACTGGGGAGAGGGTTGCTTACCAAGCTAAGCTCAGTAAGCAAAATTTACACAGACTTTGTAAGAGTGTTACTTTAACTCATCGGCTACTTCAGCCACTTTTTGGCGTAACCAAATATGACTTGCATCACGGTGTAACAAAGGACTCCAGATCATATCGAGTTCAAATGGCGGAATAGGAAAAGGTGGCTCAAGTATTTTTAAACCAGCATCATCTAGATAAATATTGGCGGCTTTTGAAGGCAGTGTAGCAACCAAATTTTGCTCTTTCGCTAAGTGAATAGCGACATGATAATTACGGGTAAAGGTGGCGATATTACGGTGTTTACCAAAGTGTGCGAGGGCTTCATCTACCCAACCCAGTTTTTGCACATCTTTGGGATCCATACCAACGCCGACCCCAAAGCCTGTTTTACTCACCCAAATATGGCGGGCTTTTAAATAGCTATCTAAGCTAAAATTTTCGATTATCGGGTTGTCGGCTTTTACTAAGCAGCAAAAGCTGTCTTTCCAAATTCGCTTATGATGGAACGATTGCGGTAAGTTTTCAAAGCGGTTAATTGCCATATCGACTTTGCCGTTTTCTACATCATGAAAGGTCACGTCACTTGGCGTTAGAATATCTAAGGTGGTATCGGGTGCTTCTGCGTGAAGTTTACTTAATAACTTGGGCGCTAAAGTGCTGGCGGCGTAATCACTGGCCATGATCCGAAATACCCGTTTACTTTGGCTGGCTTCAAACTCGCGATTAGGGGCAAGGGTTTCTTCTAAGGTCATTAATATACCGCGGATCACCGGCTGTAATTCAATTGCCCGCTCGGTAGGCACCATGCCATCACTGGTGCGTACTAAAATTGGATCGTTAAACAAATTACGTAAGCGTTTTAAACCATTACTCATGGCCGGTTGTGTAATACTCAGCTGATGTGCGGCCCGAGTAACATTACATTCGCGTAATAAGGTATCGAGATAAACGAGTAAGTTTAAATCTATTTTACTGATATTCATTGTGTGTCCTTTCGTTTACCACTGGTGGATAAATCGCTGTGCTGCCGGATAGGGGTATATATGGCTAACAATGCCTTTTTTTACATTTTGTTGTGCTTGCTGCCAAAATATCACATCGAGTAACTCAGGGTGTGCCTGAGTAAAAATTGCTTTATAACGCGGGTTAGGCATTACAAAGGTGCATAACTGTTCAGGAAATACATCCTGCGGTGCTACAGAGTAGCTTTGTTCATTGGTTAAGTAGTCGTCATAGCTTTTTGCTTTAGGCAGTGCTCTGAAGTTCATATCTGTTAAATATTGCACTTCATCGTAATCGTAAAAAATGATCCGTTTATGTTTACTAACACCAAAGTTTTTTAACAGCATGTCGCCCGGAAATATATTAACCGCAATCATCTCTTTTAATGCTTGGCCGTATTCTGTAATAGCAACAGCGGCATCTTCGGTATTGGCGTTTTCTAAATATAAATTCAGTGGCGTCATACGTCGTTCAATATACATATGCTTGATGATCAGTAAATCACCTTCAATGATCATTGATGAGCCAATGGTTGCTTTAAGTTGTGCAAGCAATGTAGCGTTAAAACGTGCTAATGGGAATACGACGTTTGAATACTCTATGGTATCGGCCATGCGGCCAACCCGATCATGACTTTTTACTAATTGATAGCGTTTAAGTACAGTATCGCGACCGAACGGTTTACTTTCACCAAACTTATCTTTAATTATTTTAAACACATAATCAAAAGAAGGCAGGGTAAATACCATCATCACCATACCTGGTGTACCAGGAGCAATCACAAAGTCATCGCTGGAGCGTTGTAAATGGGTTAAAAACTCGCGATAGAACTCGGTTTTACCTTGTTTATGAAAACCAATGGCATTGTAAAGCTCTGCCAAGGTTTTGTTGGGCATTAGTTGATTTAAAAACCGCACTAAGGCCGAAGGGGCGTGAGTTTCAACCATAAAATAGGCGCGGGCAAAACCAAAAATAACCCGCATTTGTGATGAGTTAGTGAGTAACGCATCAAGATACAGGCCGTGCTCTTGGTGATGCAACACGGCAATAATAAATGGCTGTACACCACTTTGCGAGACTACTCGGCCAACAATATACGCGGCTTTATTACGGTAAAAAGGCGTTTGTAAAATATCAAAACGCATTTGCCATGCACGATGATGAGTGTCGGGAGCTTGTTTGTAAAACGCCTTAACAAGCAGCCGTATATCACGTTCTAAATTAACAAAATCTGCTTTAAAATCAAACTGGTTGATTATTTTTCTAATGGTGGGCTTTAAACCGTCTACAACAGGAAAATAGCTACGGTATTCGGCTTCAACGGGCAGAGCAGGCGCATCGGCTAAAGTGGCTTTAACAAAAATAAAATCATTATTAAAATAACGCCGATGAAATAATCGGCAAAATACGGAATTATAAAAAGTTTCAGCTAATTCTGCTTGCGGATGAAACGTTAAAAAATGCTGATAAGTTTGTTTTGTTTGCAGCCACAGTGATTCATCAAGTTGATTGGCTAATTGCTGATTTTGTAGCTGTTGAGTGGTTTCGTTTACCCGATCATCGTAATAGGTTATTCGCAGGCGACTGATATCATGCATTTTTGCCCAGTCTCTATTGGCAAATGCGAGAGGGGCCTGTGCAGTGATCTGCTGAAATAATTTATAATGCTTTTTAAAGCCATTTAAAATCAGCTCGGCGATGTTTTGTGGTTGCATGAACGGGTACTCCAAAATGACCTATAGAGTATATACTCTACACTTGTTAAGAGTATGCTAAATACTAGTAAAACCCAATAGCTTATTTATAACGTTTTAGTTTTTTTTCTAGTGTGGAGAGCTGTTTGTTAGTTGTTTTGGTGTTTTTGGCAAAGGTTTTATTGATCACTTTTAGCTGCTTTTTTATCTCTTTACTAAGCTTTTTTTTATCATCATCACTCATTAAACGATTAAGCCGTTGCAGTTGCTCGTATTCAGCGCGGTCACGGTCACGACTCAAAATGGCGAGTTTATGTTTAACGCTGCGAATTTCTGCGTTGAGATTGCGAACAATTTGTTCACGTTCAAGAGAGTTAAGTGCTTTTACATGATTTACGTTAGAAGGCGTAACATTCGGGGATACGGTAAGTTTATGCTCTGTGGCTTGCTCGCCACAAGGAAACTGGCTAAAAGTAGTGCCTTTGTCGGTGACACACTTATAGTATTGCTCAGCAGCGGAAACCGGATTAGTAACGAGTAGCAAACTGATAAAAATAACTAATAGAGTACACAGTTTCATTACGCTAGCCTTCCCTAGTTAGGACATAATCAATTATAAAAACTATAACCTAACTTGGGTAAATTGCCAGTGGCAGTTATTCGGTAAAGGTTTTTAGCTTTTTAATGCTTTGTGCTAAAAACGGAATATCTAAACCTTGCTCTATAGAAAAACCCTGAGCCGCAGAAATATTCTTATAATTACCGTCAGAATCAATTAACGTGATGCGGTCTTTCTTATACGCAATAAATACGCCCTGCGAATAGTTAACGCCAATGTCGTCTTTTTTGCCATATAAATTAACACCTAACATGCTTTGTTTAGCGATAGCCTTACAGCCTAAATATTGCCCAATACTGGTAGCAATTAGATCACTTGGTTGGATCAAGCCTTCAATACGGGTTACTTTTTTATCAGTGCTATATAGCGATGAAGCACTCACAATCCCTTGCTCAGCACTGGCTAAACTAAATGCAAATACCTGAGTAACACCTTCACGAAGCGTGGTATTTTCATCAGCTTGTATAATACGGATTGCTGCATTGCTGGTTGTTTCACTATTAATATAGTCGTAATCAGCAAAGCCACTGACGGTCATACTACGACGATTACTTTGCCAAACAGGTAACGTTTGCTCTGTCATTAGCGCTGGCTTGTAATAAGCGGGTAAACCGTAAATTAAGCTAAACAAGGCATCCTGATGATCAGTCGGTTGTAAAAACCGTGCGGTTTTATGTAAATTTGTTTGTTGTTCAGCAAAACTATCCAATGCGGCAGCAGTGCTAAATACTAAAATATCAATTGTTGCAGCGCTAAAATCATCACAGCGAGCAAGTGGCGCAGGCGTAAGGTAATTAACATTTTGTGTATTAAGCTTCACGTTGTGAGCTTGCTTATAGCTTTCAATATCTAATAAGTCATTTTTTGCTAATAAGCTCTTGGCCGTTGTTGGGTAAGACAAAGGTAAAACATTGTCTTGCTTGGTTATATCAAACTTTAAATTGGCATCAGCCCAAATATGAATACTGTGGCTCAGTGCAAAACACACTAATAAAAATGAACTGGCGTAACGGGCAAACTTATACTGTTTTAAACGCGCCAAATGATGCCAAGTATAGTTACTCGCTAATAATTGAAACGCAAAAATAAGCATCACAATTCCGCCTGCAAGTAATGTAGTCAGGGCAGGCGAGCTGGTTAAACGATGCCACAATAAAGTGATAATTTCAGGTAGTGCAGAGCTACTTAAGTGATAACCTAAGTTAAAATACACATAGGCATCGAGCGTGAGTAATGATGCACCACAGGTAGCGAGGATCGCCGCCATACCGCGAATATGGCGTGGGTAAGGGAATATCAAACTCAGCGGAAATACCGTCAGCACAAAGGCAATAAAGGTAATAAAACTAGTGTGGCTAAGCCAAGTCACTAGCATATAAAGGATACCTATAAAGCTGGTTGGAGGAGAGTCGGCAAATAAGTAGCTTAAACTTATAAGCAACACTAAGCCGATATTGGCGAATGTAAACCAATGTCCCCAACTTAATAATTGACTCGCTTTAGACGAAAACTGATTGTGCTGCGATAAATTCATAAAGTCTATTTAACCGATTGCGCAAGTGCTTTGGCAAAATTGTCTGCAACCGCTTGTCTTTTCCCTGTTGGTACATGCTCTTTTAAGATATGCGTGATAGAATTTCCTAAACACATAAGACTTAAATCAACCGGCGCATTGTGCTTAGTTAACACATCAATGAGCTGATCGACGATTTGTTCTACTTCATCGTTAGAATATTTTGATAAGATTGGCATCAGTTGGTTCAATAAAAGAGTTATATTCTCACATTTTAACACCAGAGGCGTGAAAAACAAAGATGGCAATAGATGTTAAAAAGTTAGTCGTTCATTATGTAGACAAAAAAGACGACGATACGCAAATTCATTTGCGCAATGACGAAATGGCAGTGAATGATAAAGTCGCTGTATTCATCGAGCAACTTCATCACGCGTACAACGGCAAACCAGGTAAAGGGTATTGTGCTTTTAGTGGTGATAAAAACTCTGTGGTTGCATCAGCCATGCAAAGCTACCGTAATCACGAGCTTGGCTTTTGGCACATGACAGAGCAAGCCACCACGGTTTTAAAAGAAGAATTAAATAAATACGCGTTTAACGAAACCGGTTATTTAATTTTTTGCCACTACCAATATGTGGCCACCGACTACATGTTGATAGCATTGATCAACATCAAAGAGCATTACTCAATTACCTCTGAGCTTGATTTAGCATCGTCACGTCACTTAGATATTTCCCGTATGCAACTGGCTGCACGCATCGATTTAACGGCGTGGGACACCCAAGCTGAAGACAATCGCTATATTTCTTTTATTAAAGGCCGAGCAGGGCGTAAAGTGGCCGATTTCTTCTTAGACTTTTTAGGCTGTGAAGAAGGCATCGATCCTAAACAGCAAAGCCAAGTAATGCTCAATGCTGTTGAAGATTACTTATCAGAGCAACAATTTGATAAATCTGAAAAAGACGATCTACGTAAACAAGTGTTTGATTACTGTAATGATTGCGTCACCACCGGTGAAGATGCCAACGTCAGCGAGTTATCTGCAACGCTTAGCAAAGGCGACGACAACCCGTTTGAAAGCTTTTGCAAAGAGCAAAGCTATGATTTAGAAGAGTCATTCCCGGTCGATAAAAAAACCGTCACCAGCATGGTTAAATTTTCCGGCCTTGGCGGCGGTGTTAGCATCAGCTTTGAGCGCAAACACTTAGGCGAACGGGTAATGTACAACGAAGCCACCGATACGTTAGTCATTAAAGGCATACCGCCGAATCTTAAAGACCAACTGCAACGGTTTATGGAAAGTGAAGACTAGAGCTTTAGCCGTCAGCTTTAAGCCATAAGCGGTAAGTTTTAAGCAGATTTGAGTTGGTTGAAAGCGTGGTGTTTACACCGCGCTTTTTTGTTTTTGCTGTGTGCCGAAGTATAGTGACAGTCGATACTAAATTAATTAAGTTGTCTAATAAAACCACCGCGAATAAGATTATTACTCTAGCTTTTAATATAAGAAATAATTAAAGAAAAATAGTAACTTGGCTATGGTTCATTGATAAAAGTTAATTCTAAAACGAGTTTATCTACAGGCTGGTTACTCTTTAAGGAGAAAATGTGAAATTTGGATTGTTGCTTTGCTGTTTTTTTGTCATGGCAAGTGTGTTTGCTAAGCCTAGTTTTATCAAAGTTAATGGTTATGATGTTGAGTACGAAATGGCGGGGAGTGGCAAGCACACGGTATTTTTAGAAGCGGGTGGCTCTGCGGGGTTGTCTGATTGGGATCCGGTTTTTGAAAAGCTTGCAAAGGAAGCCCGCATCATTCGTTATTCAAGAATTGGTAACGGCGGTTCTGCGCAATTGAGGAAAAACTATAGCTCTGAAGAGTATGCAAACGAAGCTCGCATGCTACTTGATGCGTTAGACGTTGAAAAACCAATCGTCTATATTGCTCATTCATATGGTGCTTATATCGCAAGACGATTCGCTGCAACATATCCTGAGTGGGTTTCAGCTCTTATGCTGATTGAGCCTGCTTCCGAGCATGATGTTGATATTATGCGCCAGATTGATCTTGCCAAAGCTGAGCAAGAAATAGCACAAGTGAAACTGGATGATATGGCTAATGGTATATCTAACCAGTATCTTGATTTTTGGGCGAAAAGACCGTTGCCAGATTATCCACAGATCCCAGATATTCCAGTAACCGTTATTGCATCCGTGAAAAAGTATAAAAATCCACCATTACTCTTTTTTACCGATGTAGGCCGAACGATGTGGGGCGAATTACATTTAGCTTGGGCTGAGTCTTTTCCACAAGGCAAAGCCGTATTAACAGATAAGAGCTATCATTACCCTCAAAATGATGAACCAGATAGGGTGGTGCAAGAAGTAATCGAACTGTTAGGGAGAATTAAAGACTAAGTAAGTGCAGCGAGTTGATTTACATGACTTGCCGCTGCCAAATAATTGAACCAAAATAGGAACTAGGCTATGGTTGGTTTACAAATGAAAATAAATCAAAACGAGTCATGCTTCTGACTTGTCGGTAATCTGGAATAGCTGTGGTGATTTAAGGGCTGATATGAGTGACAAAAACGAAAGCAAGTCAGCGAATATGACCTTAGGTGCCTATATGGCGATAGGGTGTGGAGTTGGCACTGCTATCGGGGTGGCTATTGGTGTGATCTTTAATATATTGCATTTCAGTTTAGCTATTGGCATTGCTGTTGGCGCTGGCATTGGCCTTGCAGTTGGTACGGCACTACAAGAAAAGACAAAATAAAAAATCAGATCTAACGCATTTTGGCCTTAGCTCGAGTAATAGACAATGGAGGTTTAAGTGGATTTTACTTATTGGTACATCATTTTAGCAATCGTATTCTTAATAAATTTAGCTGTTTCTGTATTTTTAGCTAAAAGGAATGATTTAGAGCCATTTCAAAAGGGAACGCAAATAGCGCTGGTTTGGTTAATTCCATTCTTTGCGGCAATAGGATTATGGCTATTTCATCGTACTCAAGATTCGTCTATTAGCCCATCTAAGCCTTTCGGTGGCGGAGCTAGCACAAGTACAAATTTCACTGGAACAGGTGATTAAATGAAGTATAGCGAATTAGTTAAGGTCACAGATAATCACTTTCTAACAAAATAGCAAATGTGAGCATGAAAACCATACTGCTACCTGGCCTTGATGGAACAGGCTTACTCTTTGCTAAATTGACGGAAAACTTTCCTGAATGCTTAGAAACAGAAGTGATTTCATATGAATCACTTGAAGGCATCACTTATGCTGAGCAAGGTGCAGAACTTGCGAAGCGTTTTGAAGATACTGATATCTATATTGTCGCCGAGTCTTATTCTGGACGGGTGGCATATGAGATTTATAAGCTACTTGGCAGTCGTGTTAAAGGTATCGTATTTTTGGCCAGCTTTATTTCTGCGCCTTGTTTGCTATCTAAATTGGCTGGCCTTTTACCCGTTAGTTTTCTGTCAGTAAGTTTTTTAAGTAACAAGCTACTTTATCTGTTTGGTTTTAGTTTAATGGGTGGCCAAACGTTGGTTTATCCCGTATTTGCTTCACTGCAAACAGCGAATAAACGTAAACTTAAATTAAGGTTATGCAACATAGCTGGTCTTTCAAAACAGCAGCAAGTATTAGCTTGTCCAGTGATTTATATTCGCCCTAGCAGAGATTTACTGATCAGTGCTAGTGCGGTGAAATACTTAGCGTCAATGTGCTCCAGCTTCAGCCAAGTTGAGATTGAAGGCGGACATTTTATAGCGCAATCAAACCCTGTGGCATGCGCTAAGGTTATTTGTAATGCATTCAACGCAGCATCAGCGTTGATAAAATTGAACTTAAAGGAAGATTATAATGAACAGCACATCCCATAAAACGAAAGGGCATTGTCGTTGTGGACAGGCAAAGTTTGAAGTTAGCGCACAGCCCATGATCACTATGGCTTGTCATTGCACTGGCTGTCAGAAAATGACGTCTAGCGCATTTAGCTTAAGCTCATTATTTCAAAGAGCTGCCTTTTCAATTACATCTGGAACGCCTATTATTGGCGGGCTGCATGATAGCAGTACACAGCACTTTTTTTGTGGGCATTGCATGAGTTGGCTATTTACCCATCTAGAAGGTTTGGATGATTTTGTAAATGTACGCGCAACAATGCTAGATGATTCTCGCACCTACAAACCATTCATTGAAACTTACACCGATGAAAAACTTGAGTGGGCGAGTACGGGGGCAGAGCACAGTTTTTGTAAGTTTCCAGCGCAAGAAAAGTTTCCTGAATTGCTTAATGAATATATGTTAAAACCAGCATAGGCTGAATATTTGTAAATGCGCAGCAGCGAGCATAATCAGCTATAACAAAGCCAGTACCGTTACGATGCTTACATGTATGGCCTTTTAAGAGGATATGAATATGTTAGATTTGGTTATGATTTCTACTAATTAGGACAGACTATCAGCAATTGAAGTAAAATAGGAACTGGATTATTATTTAGCCACTAAAAATATTTTTATCTACAATACACATAATTAGCAAGGTAATGGAATGCGACAAACACTAAAGGATGCTTATTGCTTCGAAATGGACGCAGCGATTCGTTTGTACACACTTAATGAGTTTGATGCTGCTTTTTATCATCTAGAGCGAGCTCATATTCTTGGCCAGCGTTATATAACTCCTCATACTCAATCTCACTGGTGGATGCTTAAAGTTGGCTTGAAACAGCACAAATTTAGAGATGTATTTGGGCAAGTAATGAGAATAATAGCATCGCTATTATTTTCTAAAATATGGGTGCCAATGGGCAATACCGGTGGCTCAAATGTTGATCCGTTAAAGCCAATGCCTATTCCTGAAGATTTAAAGAAGGTTTTGCAGCAATGAAACAGCCAAACGTTTTTGAAGGTGGGTGTTTATGTGGCAATATCCGCTACCTTTGTTACTGCTACAAAGCTGGTTTCAGTGCAAACAATACCAACGTCATTCAGGCTCTTTAACGCAGGTGTGGGTAGAGCTATCAAACGATCAAATAGAGTGGGCAGGCCCAGGAGGCTTGCCAACTGTGTGGCGCTCATCTGAGTACTCGAGTAGGGCCTTTTGCTCTAAATGCGGAAGTACAATTGGTGCGATTGACGATAAACCGACAGTAGCACTTGCGCTTGGGACATTTGACTCTCCAAATCGCCAAAGCTTTGCGCCGCAATCACATTCTTATATTTCGAAGCTGCCTAAATGGTGGCGAATTGATCACTTAAAAATATGTGATCAGTTTAGGTAAAATAGTCGCAAAGGCTTGGCCGCTAAAATACTTAATTCGATAAAAGAAAATTCGAGAAACAAAAAGCCGCGTTAATTTTCATTAACGCGGCTTTTTACTGTGCTTTTAAGCTAAACCAAAAGTGTTAGTCAACACTCATGGTTTTAGTCATTGCAGCATTTGCGCGACCCGCTGGTTTGATAGAACCGGCACGTAAGCCACTATCTGGGATCGCTTCACGTTTGTCGTGTGCCATCGCTTTTGGCGTATGGGCAACGTCGCTATCTGCAACCGCAGTAGGTTGTGCCATTGGTGCACTTGCTTTACCTGAAGTGATCACTGTTTTAGTGTGCGCTACAGGTTTTGCAGTAGGCTTAGTCTCTGCCACGGGTGCCGTTTCTTCAACAACTACTTCTGGAGCAGGTTCTTCAACCACAGGTTTTTCTTCAACTACTTCAGGAGTAGGTTCTTCAACCACAGGTGCTTGTTCAACTACTTCAGGAGCAGGTTCTTCAACCACAGGTGCTTGTTCAACTACTTCTGGAGCAGGTTCTTCAACCACAGGTGCTTGTTCAACTACTTCTGGAGCAGGTTTTTCAACCACCGGCGCTTGTTCAGCTGCTTCTGGAGCAGGCTCTTCAACCACAGGTTTTTCTTCAACTACTTCTGGAGCAGGTTCTTCAATCACAGGTGCTTGTTCAACTACTTCAGGAGTAGGTTCTTTAACCACCGGCGCTTGTTCAGCTACTTCAGGAGTAGGCTCTTCAACCACAGGCGCTTGTTCAGCTACTTCAGGAGTAGGTTCTTCAACCACAGGCGCTTGTTCAGCTACTTCAGGAGTAGGCTCTTCAACCACAGGCGCTTGTTCAGCTACTTCAGGAGCAGGCTCTTCAACCACAGGTGCTTGTTCAACTACTTCAGGAGTAGGTTCTTCAACCACAGGTTTTTCTTCAACTACTTCTGCTGCTTGCTTATCTTGCTTGGCTTTTAACTCAGCTTCATATTCAGCAGCGGCTTGATCTGCAACTGGAATAAATGCTGGCGGTTGTGTACCTTGCGTTGATGTAGCTTCTTCACCCTCAGGACGACGACGGCGTTGTCCTGCAGCACGTAAATGACGTGGTGAGCGGCGTGAACGCGTACGCGTTTGGCCTTGCTCTTCATCAGTTGGTGTTACAGCTTCTTGCTCGTTTGGTGCCGTTTGTTCAGCTTTTTGCTCAGGCGCTGCAACAGCCGTTGTTTCGACAGAAGTAGTCTCAACAGATGTTTTAACTTCTTCAGTTTGAGTTACAACTGGCTTAGCTGGCTTATCATCAACAACAGGTGCAGCTTGTTGCTCTGCGTCATTGTTGGTTGTAGCCGGTTGTGCATTTTTATCTTGCAAGCGAACTTTTTTGCGTAAGTTACGGCGCTGACGACGAACCTTCGGTTTTTGCTCAGTTGCTTCAACAACGACATCTTGGCTTGGTGCAGCTTCTTTTACGTCAGCTTTTGCTGCTGTTTTTTCTGCTACTACTTTGCCGTCATCGCTACGAGTGTCATTACGTTTACGCGAGTTAGGATTGCGACGACGTTTGTTACGGTTATCGTTTCTTTCCTGTTGCTCGTTGTTTTGCGTGTTTTCAACTGCTGGCGTTTCTTCAGCTACGCGTTCTGTACGCTCACTTTGCGGTTTATTGCGCGAATTATTATTACGACGACGTTGGTTATTACGACGACGAGTATCACCATCGTTATTACGACGTTGATTATTACGAGATTCGCTAGCCGATTTTTGCTGCTGTTGCTCTTTACTTTCTGTTTGCTCAGCAGGCGTTGCAAATAAAGCTTTAAACCAATTACCAATTGCAGTAAATAAGCTTACTTGCGGCTGGGCTGCAACGCTTTGTGGTGCCGCTGCCGGGACTGCTTGAGCTTGTGGTGCTGGTGTTGATGGCATAACCACGCCTTTTAACACTGGCTCTTCACGTACCGCGACCGTTGGTGTTTTTGAGGTTTCAAACACTTCTTGCTCAGGTACTGTAATTTGCTCGTAGCTTGCTGCTTCAATTGTTTCATCTTTACGCAAACGCATTACTTCGTAGTGTGGTGTATCCATATGTTTATTAGGAATGATCACCACATCACAGTTGTGACGTTTTTCGATGCGATGTACGCTTCGGCGTTGTTCATTTAACAGGTATGAAGCAACTGCAACAGGCACTTGGGCATTAACTTGTGAGGTATTGTCTTTAATCGCTTCTTCTTCGATTAAACGTAGAATTGACAATGCAATCGATTCGTTTGAACGAATAGTACCTTGACCACTACAACGAGGGCATGGGCCTTGGCTCGCTTCACCAAGTGAAGGGCGTAGACGCTGACGCGACATTTCAAGTAAACCAAAACGCGAAATTTTACCAATTTGTACACGGGCACGGTCTGGACGAACAGCATCTTTTAAGCGATTTTCTACTTCACGTTGGTGGCGCGGTGGCGTCATATCGATAAAGTCGATAACAATTAGGCCACCTAAGTCGCGTAAACGTAATTGGCGAGCAATTTCGTCTGCAGCTTCTAAGTTGGTATTCAGCGCAGTTTCTTCGATATCGCCGCCTTTTGTGGCTTTAGATGAGTTGATATCGATAGAAGTAAGTGCTTCAGTTGGGTCAATAACAATTGAACCACCAGAAGGTAAGCGTACTTCGCGTTGGAATGCTGACTCAATTTGGCTTTCGATTTGGTAATGAGTGAACAGTGGTACTTCACCTTGATAAAGTTTTACACGGCTCATGAAATCAGGGCGAAAACGCTCAATGTGCGCTTTAGCTTCTTCAAATACACGGGCTTTATCAATCAGAATTTCACCGATGTCACGGCGTAAATAATCGCGGATAGCACGGAAAATAACATTGCTTTCTTGGTGAATTAAGAAGGGCGCTTTACCGCTGTCTGATGCTTGTTGAATGGCATCCCAGTGCACTAAAAGCGCTTTTAAATCGTAGTTTAGTTCTTCAAACGATTTACCAACACCGGCAGTACGTACGATTAAACCCATGCCTTTAGGCAGTTCTAAACGGCTTAATGCTTCTTTAAGTTCGGTGCGTTCATCACCTTCGATACGACGAGAGATCCCGCCTGCACGTGGGTTATTAGGCATTAAAACAAGGTAGCTACCGGCAACACTGATAAAAGTGGTAAGCGCCGCGCCTTTTTGGCCACGTTCTTCTTTGTCAACTTGGACAATCACTTCTTGACCTTCTTTGATCACGTCACGAATATTCGGACGACCATGGAAAGTATAACCTTGTGGGAAGTAAGTACGGGCGATTTCTTTTAAAGGAAGGAATCCGTGACGATCAGCACCATAATCAACAAAGGCTGCTTCTAATGACGGTTCGATACGTGTGATTTTGCCTTTATAAATATTGGCTTTTTTTTGTTCGTGACCCGGGCTTTCGATATCTAAATCATACAGGCGCTGGCCATCAACCAGTGCTACGCGCATTTCTTCTTGCTGCGTCGCATTGATTAGCATACGTTTCATATTGTTACTCTACTGTGTTATGTCGCTGACATGACGAAACTTTTCGCCTGTTCAGTTGCTCCATCGCTTCTTTTTGTACAGTCTCACGACTGGATCTGTGGGGAGCTTGGTACTGTATTCGTACTTTAAGTATCTTTATGGTGCTGGCTGACAATAACGTGTTGTCACGTTATTAAATTCTATTATGGTGCCAAAACTATCGGCTGTTTTTTACAGTGACGTATTCGAGTTCTGTCCAGAGTCGACCATTTATTAAATTAACTTAGGTGTTTTACAGTACATCTGCTGAACGGCGTATTGTACGCCGTCACGATCAGACAAATTATCTGTTCAAATTGCTTTTTTCATCAACATTAAATAACACTTCATGCTCAAACTTAACTGGCGATATATTACGCGCATCGGAGTTAATTGAACGCACGTGTAAACTGGGTATGTATAAAAGCTTTGGAAAACTTATCTCGGATCTGTATGATCAATTACCCAGAATGTGCATCACGAATGTTTTAATGTGTTAAAAAGCACCGTTGTTATTTGCAAATACATATTTGCGACGGTGATTATCCCATTATTATAACTGTGTTAGCAACTAAAATTATTTTACTTAAATCAGTGATTAGGCAATGTCAGAAAAAACCGGCTTACAAGTATCTTTCGTCACGATTACCGAAGACCATTTAGGTCAACGGATTGATAACTTTCTTATTACCCATTTAAAAGGGGTGCCTAAAAGCGCTGTATACCGAATTCTTCGTAAAGGTGAGGTGCGGGTTAATAAAAAACGCATCAAACCTGTGTATAAATTACAACTCGATGACATCGTTCGTATTCCACCAATACAAATAGCTGAACGTGAAGAGTTTGTGCCTAAAAATCTCGATGTAGTCACTAAACTTGAAGATGCTATTTTATTTGAAGATAAATACCTTATCGTCATTAACAAACCATCAGGCATGGCTGTGCATGGTGGCAGTGGCCTCAGTTATGGCTTAATTGAAGCATTACGGGTACTGCGCCCAGATGAGCGCAGTTTAGAGCTTGTACATCGTTTAGACCGTGATACATCAGGCTGCTTGTTAATCTCGAAACGCCGTTCAGTGTTGACCAGCTTGCATGAACAATTGCGTGAAAAAACCATGGAAAAAAATTACTGGGCATTGGTTGATGGGCAATGGGATTCAAAAGATAAAAATGTTACCGAAGGGTTGTTGAAGAACACCTTGCAATCTGGTGAGCGCATAGTTCGTGTTAATAACAGCGAAGGTAAGCCGTCTCATACGCGCTTTAAAGTGCTGGAACGTTTTGCTGAATGTTCACTCGTACAAGCATCGCCTGTTACTGGTCGTACACATCAAATTCGTGTTCATACTCAGTGTCGTGGTCATGCCATTGCCTGTGATGATAAATACGGCAATCAAGCGTTTGATGCTGCAATGCGTAACATTGGTTTAAGTCGTTTGTTTTTACACGCCCATGATTTGAGTTTCTATCATCCAAAAAATGAAACCACCATGCGCGTAGAAGCGCCGCTAGATAAAGCTTTAGTTAACTGTATTAAAACCTTACGTGCCGCAAAATCGTGAAACAATATAAGCTAGTTATATTTGATTGGGATGGCACTGTGATGAATTCAGTGCCTAAAATCGTTAACTGTATGCACCAATCTGCATTAGCATGCGGCGTAACGCCGCCAAGTGATGAAGCAATAAAAAACATTATTGGTTTATCATTGCAGTGTGCCGTCGCGACGCTATTTGCTGAGCAGCAAGCGCTGCATGCACAGTTAATTGCGGGTTATAAGCATCAGTATAAATACCTTGATGTAACACCCACGCCGTTGTTTGCAGCGGTTGCAAGCACTTTAGCAGCGTTGCAATCACAGGGCACACTATTAGCGGTGGCAACGGGTAAAAGCCGAGCAGGGCTGGAGCGTTTGTTAGACGAAACCAAGCTTAGAAAGTATTTTGTTGCAACCCGTACTAGTGATGATGCGTTGTCAAAACCAGCCCCTGATATGTTATTGCAATTGCTTGAAGAGCTTGATATTAGCCATGAAGATGCGCTGATGATTGGTGATACAAAAATAGATATGGCGATGGCAAAAGCGGCCAATATTGACCGCCTTGGTGTGACCATGGGAGTGCATAATGCGTTACAGCTTAGCGAATTTGCTCCCATTGCAACGGTTGACTCGTATCAACAGTTGTCTGCACTTTTAATTAACGCAGTTGCGCTTGTTGATTAAGTACATCTAAACCAAATTCAGCCAATAACTGACTGAGTTTGATCAGCGGCAAACCAATTAAGCTGTTTGGATCATCGCCGCTGAGCTTTTCAAATAAACAAATACCGAGGCCTTCACTTTTAAAACTGCCTGCACAGTTGTACGGTTGCTCTGCATCGCAGTAGGCAGTTATTTGCGCCTGAGTGAGTGCTCTAAAAGTGACATTAAATGGCTCAACAAGGGTTTTAGTTTTATTGCTTTGAATGTCATAAACACATAAACCGGTTAAAAATGTCACGGTATTGCCGCTAAACAAACTCAGTTGTTTGATGGCATTTGCTTTATTGTGTGGTTTCCCCAGAATTTGCTGGTTGAACACCGCGACTTGATCAGAGCCGATCACTAAACCTTGGCTAAAATGTTGCACAGCGGCACGGGCTTTAAGCTCACTGAGACGCGCTACAAGCGCTGGTGGGGTTTCTTCTGGATCGGCTGTTTCGTCAACATCAGGTGAAAAAGTGCTAAAAGGTAGATTAAATTTTTGCAATAAAGACTGACGAAAGGGTGAACTTGAGGCTAAAATAAGTGGGTGCTGCATGGATGGCTTTCCTAATGAAAATCAGATTGAGTTAGGATAAATCAGATCCGTCGGCAAAACAAAGGAATGAATCGCGAAAAACCAGCTAAAAATGGTTTTTTACTTTGACTAACCAAGTAACTATCTATATGATGCAGCCCCTATGCAAAAGGTGAAAATTCCCATCACTCTTCATCCAGGCAAAGCAGCGCAACACCGTTTAAAGTACGACGGCATTGTCCCGCTTGAAAAACTTGTCCGTTTACGGGAAGTTGTGCAGGAAGAAGTAGGTGAAATAGCGGTAACAATTCATTGCAAAAACGATGAGCAAGGTTTCGCTGTGATTAGAGGCAATTTGTCCACACACGTAACTGTCACTTGTCAACGTTGTAATGGTGATTTAGGGTTGGATTTGGTTCAAGACTTTGTTTATTCCCCAGTAGCTGAGGATACAGAGTTAGATAATTTTCCAGAAGACTACGATGAAGTAGCAGTCGATGAAAATGGTGAAATTAACGTGTTTGATTTAATCGAAGACGAACTAATTTTAGCAGTGCCATTAGTAGCTACCCACAACGAAGCTTCATGCAGTTATTCAGCAAAGCCTGCCAGCTTTGGTGTATTAAAAGCGGAAGAGGATAAACCAAATCCATTTGATATTTTGAAACAACTTAAGAAAGATTCTTAGGAGAAGACTATGGCTGTACAAAAGAGCAAAAAGTCTCGTGCAAGACGCGGCATGCGCCGTTCACACGATGCGATCAGTGGTCCAACTTTAACTGTAGACCAAACATCTGGTGAGACTCATCGTCGTCATCACGTGACTGCAGATGGTTACTACAAAGGCGTTCAAGTAATTTCTAAATAAGAGATTGCTTTTATGCTGACCAATCTAACCATTGCGTTAGATATGATGGGGGGCGATTATGGCCCCCGTTCATCTATCCCCGCAGCCGTTAACGCGGTAAATGCCAATGCCAACTTAAGATTAATCTTATGTGGTAACGAAAAAGTAATATCTAAAGAACTCGAGTCCCTCGATTCTCTTTCTCATCCTCGTCTAATTATTCGTCATTGCAGTGAAGTTGTAACAAATGGCTGTGAGCCGTCTACTGCTGTGCGATCAAAAAAAGATTCTTCCATGCGCGTTGCCCTTGATTTAGTTAAATCAGGCGAAGCACAAGCGTGCGTGAGTGCCGGAAATACCGGTGCATTGTTATTCATGGCCCATTACGTATTGAAAATGCTGCCAGGCGTAAAACGCCCTGCATTAATATCGGCGGTGCCAACCGAGCGAAAAAACCCGGTTTACTTACTTGATTTAGGTGCTAACGTGCATTGTGATGCGCAAACCTTATATCAATTTGGCATTATGGGTTCCGTGGTGGCAGGACAAGCGCTGGGTTGCGATAACCCGAAAGTAAGCTTATTAAATATTGGCTCAGAAGACATTAAAGGCCATGAAGATATCAAACAAGCTGCGCAACTAATGCAGCAATGTGATCATCTCAATTATATTGGTTACAGTGAAGGCAGCGATATTTTCACTGGTAAGTCAGATGTGATCGTCTGCGAAGGGTTTGTCGGTAATGTGGCGTTAAAAACCTGCGAAGGCATTGCCAAACTTATTATGTTTAAGCTTACCAAAGCCCTTCAGAAACACTTTTTTTATAAATGTTTGGCTTTTATGCTACAGCCAGTCATAAAAAAACTCTATAAACGGGTGAACCCCGACCAGTATAACGGCGCTTCTCTGGTAGGATTGCGCGGTATTGTCGTAAAAAGCCATGGAAATGCCTCAGCTAAAGCATTTCATGCTGCTATCGATGAAGCTGTCAGGGAAGTCGAACGTCAACTTCCTGAAAAAATAGCAGCTATCTTCGAGCAAACACATTCAACTAAAAAAGTCGCAACTGACGATTAATAACTTTGTCAGATGTGTACTTAAACATTTATTTATTTGTTTAATTAAAAGAGCAAAGTATGGCACAAAAAATTGCACTTGTTTTTCCAGGTCAAGGCTCCCAGTCAGTGGGTATGTTAAGTGAGCTTTTAGAGCAATCTGACGTTGTTAAAGCAACGTTTGCAGAAGCATCAGCGGCACTTGGTTATGATTTGGCAGCGTTAGTACTTAATGGTCCAGAACAACAACTCAATCAAACCCATCGTACCCAACCTGCATTATTAACAGCATCAGTGGCGATTTACCGCCAATGGCTTGCTGCAAATCCAGATGCAGAAGTCACTATGGCCGGCCATAGTTTAGGCGAATATTCAGCGCTGGTTTGTGCAGATGTACTAAGCTTATCCCAAGCTGTAAAGCTGGTAGAAAACCGTGGTTTATACATGCAAGAGGCTGTGCCTGCAGGCGTTGGCTCTATGGCGGCGATCATTGGTTTAGGTGATGATGAGATCAAGGCTGCATGCGACGCTTCAGCACAGGGCGAAGTTGTTGCACCAGTAAACTATAATTCTCCAGGTCAAGTTGTGATCGCAGGACATAAAGCCGCAGTAGACAGAGCCTCAGAAGCATGTAAAGAAGCCGGTGCAAAGCGTGCTTTGCCTTTATCGGTAAGCGTGCCTTCACATTGTGAGTTAATGAAACCAGCGGCAGAAAAATTAGCTGCTGATTTAGCCGCTTTAACATTTAGTACACCTAAGTGTGATGTAATTAATAATGTTGATGTAACTGCTGCAAATTCAGCGGATGCAATTAAAGATGCTTTGGTTCGTCAATTATACAGCCCAGTACGTTGGACTGAAACAGTCCAAGCATTAGTGGCACA
The DNA here is from genome assembly GCF_047806705.1 of Pseudoalteromonas sp. ASV78. Classification (NCBI taxonomy): domain Bacteria; kingdom Pseudomonadati; phylum Pseudomonadota; class Gammaproteobacteria; order Alteromonadales; family Pseudoalteromonadaceae; genus Pseudoalteromonas; species Pseudoalteromonas sp. ASV78. The sequence continues at coordinate 661,344 of NZ_JBLOPA010000001.1, forward strand.
AGGTATTACGCAAAGCTACGAGTTTGGCCCAGGTAAAGTGCTAACTGGCCTTGCTAAACGTATTGATAAAGCAATGGTGTGTGGCTCGGTAAATGATCAAGCCAGCATTGATGCAGCAAAATAAGAGTAGGAAACAATGGCAAATTTATTTTCATTAGAGGGCAAGGTTGTCCTTATTACTGGTGCAAGCCGCGGTATTGGTAAAGCAATCGCAACTATGCTGGTGGCACAAGGTGCTAAAGTAGCCGGTACTGCAACCAGTGAGTCAGGTGCTGCAAATATCAGTGAATATTTAGCCGAGAATGGTAAAGGTTATGCGCTTAACGTAACTGAACCTGCATCGATTGAGGCAACACTTGCAGCGATAAAAGCGGATTTAGGTGATATCGATGTATTAGTAAATAATGCCGGTATTACCCGTGATAATTTACTTATGCGCATGAAAGACGCTGAATGGGATGATATTATTGATACGAATCTAAGCTCTATTTTCCGTTTATCGAAGGCTGTTTTACGCCCGATGATGAAAAAGAAAAATGGCCGTATTATTAATATCGGTTCAGTTGTTGGTACAATGGGCAATGCAGGGCAAGCTAACTATGCAGCAGCTAAAGCGGGCGTAATTGGTTTTTCTAAGTCACTGGCACGTGAAGTTGCCTCTCGTGGCATTACTGTGAACGTAGTAGCGCCTGGTTTTATCCAAACAGATATGACCGATGAGCTTACAGATGAGCAAAAAGCAGCTACGCTTGCTAATGTGCCCGTTGGGCGTTTAGGTCAACCGGATGAAATTGCCGCAGCCGTATGCTATTTAGCATCTGATGCAGCCGCGTATGTGTCGGGTGAAACCCTGCATGTAAACGGTGCTATGTATATGGTATAGGAACTTTGTTCCTTTTTTGTTTTTAATAAGTTTGTCGAAAAATGTTGAATTTTTTGTGATCTTGCTTTAAACATACTTGAATTCGCGTTGAAAATAAGCGATAAAAGAGACAAATAACCCTCAAGAGGTTTGACCAGATAAATATTTATCAGCAAATCCTTGAATCACAGAATTATGCGCCGTAAACTACGCCGCAATCTGAAAATAACGCATTGGCGTTTTTAATAAAGGAAAGAAGAATGAGCGACATCCAAGAACGCGTAAAGAAAATCATCATTGAGCAACTAGGTGTTAAAGAAGAAGAAGTAAAGCATGAAGCTTCTTTCGTTGATGACTTAGGCGCCGATTCACTTGATACTGTTGAATTAGTAATGGCTCTTGAAGAAGAGTTTGACACTGAGATCCCAGATGAAGAAGCTGAAAAGATCACTACAGTACAAGCTGCAATCGATTACGTAACAGCTCACGCTGAGTAATCAATCGCAAATTAAGGGCAGCATTCGCTGCCCTTAATCTATCCATAATATGATACTAATTAATTTAGTACACACCCACCTAAAATAATAATTCCCTTATTGGAGGCAACCCGTGGCTAAACGTCGAGTCGTCGTAACTGGCTTAGGAATGTTGACACCGCTAGGTAACGATGTTGAATCAACCTGGCAAGGCTTGTTAAATGGCAAAAGTGGTATTCAGACTATCACGCATTTCGATACTTCAAGTTTTGGCACCAAATTCGCAGGCTTGCTGAATGATTTTGATGCATCTAACTATATGTCACCTAAAGATGCTAAAAAAATGGATTTGTTTATCCAATATGGCATAGCAGCGGGTGTGCAGGCACTACAAGATTCTGGCCTTGAAATCACAGAGCAAAACGCACCGCGCGTTGGTGTTGCTGTGGGTTCAGGCATTGGTGGTTTAACTTTGATTGAAGAGAACCACATAAAACTATTAAACAGTGGCCCACGTAAGCTTTCTCCTTTTTACGTGCCGTCGACCATTATCAATATGATCTCAGGTCATTTATCGATTATGCACGGTCTGCGTGGTCCAAATATTTCAATTGTTACAGCCTGTACCACAGGTTTGCATAATATCGGCCATGCGGCGCGTATGATTGCCTATGGCGATGCTGATGCCATGGTTGCCGGTGGCGCTGAAAAAGCATCGACACCGATTGGTATGGGTGGCTTTAACGCAGCACGTGCATTATCAACCCGTAACGATGACCCACAAGCGGCGTCTCGTCCGTGGGACAAAGACCGTGATGGTTTTGTATTGGCTGATGGCGCAGGTGTAATCGTACTTGAAGAGTATGAACATGCCAAAGCCCGTGGCGCTAAAATCTACGCTGAGTTAGTTGGTTTTGGTATGAGTGGTGATGCGTATCACATGACGTCACCGCCTGAAGATGGTGCCGGTGCCGCACTTGCGATGGAAAATGCGCTTAATGATGCGGGTGTAAATGCTGGGCAAGTGGGTTATATCAACGCTCACGGTACATCAACCAACGCCGGTGATAAAGCTGAAACCTCAGCGGTTAAAGCAATCTTTGGTAATGCAGCAAAAGATGTGATGGTGAGTTCATCTAAATCAATGATGGGTCACTTATTGGGTGCAGCAGGTTCTGTTGAATCAATAATCACGATTTTGTCATTACAAGAGCAAAAAGTAACGCCAACAATTAACCTTGATAATCCTGACGAAGGTTGTGATCTGGACTATGTTCCACACACCGCTCGTGATGCGAAACTTGATTACGCATTATGTAACTCGTTTGGTTTTGGTGGTACTAATGGCTCGTTGCTATTTAAAAAGGTATAATCTTTTTTAACAACGAGACAAAATAATAGCCCAGTTGTGACTGGGCTTTTTTATATGCAAAAAAAAACAAAAACCGATGCAAACAATTATATTTACAGATGCAACGAGCACCGTTAGTAATAAAGACCGCGGCCTAAATTATGGCGATGGTTTTTTTACTACCGCAAAAGTGCAAAATGCAGAGGTTGAACACTGGCCGTTACATTGCGCACGGCTAATAGAGTGTGCCGCACGATTGGGGTTTGACGAACTTGATATCAGCGCATTAACGCAAGCCGTTAACGATTATATCCAATCAGTCTCTCTTGGTGTGTTAAAAATAGTTGTCACTCGGGGTGAAGGCGGACGAGGGTATGCATTGCCTGAGCAGCCGCAGACTACTATTTTGTTATCGCAGTTAGCTTTTCCAGCGCACTATAATCAGCAAGCACTGCAGGGTGTTAAGCTTGCGGTCAGTCCTATAAAGCTCGCTTCACAGCCGTTATTTGCGGGTTTAAAAACCTTAAACCGCTTAGAGCAAGTGATGATCAAACGCGCGATGGACGCGCAAACATGTGATGATGTTTTAGTTTGCGATTACCAAAACAATGTGATTGAAGCCTCTGCTGCGAATATTTTTGCCATTCACAATGGCCGTATTGTCAGCCCAAATTTACAAAACTGTGGTATCAAAGGGGTTTATCTGCAATCACTGTGTGATAAGTTGGAGATTGAATTTATTGATATTACCTTGCCCGAATTACTGCAAATGGATGCGGTGTATCTGTGTAACAGTTTAATGGCAATCGTGCCTGTTATCGCCATTGCTGATACTGAGTTTGATTTAACAACGAGTTTAAAACTATTGCATGGTTTATTAGCCAAGGAGTCTGCGTGTTAAGAGTGATTATCTCTATTGTATTGTTAGCGTTGCTGGTCACTGGCATTGGTTATCAGCAATTACAAAACACTATCAACAGTACACTAACTGCCCCAGCGAGTACGTTCTTTGAAGTTAAAAAAGGCACGGGGTTTAATCAACTATGCCAACAGTGGCAGGCTAAAAAGTGGCTAGAAGGGTGTTTTCGTTATCAAATACTTGCCAAACTTGATCCAACCCTTACCGATTTAAAAGCAGGTTTATATCAGCTTGATGAGGGCACTGTACTTGCTAATATTCGTCGTATTAATCAAGGCCAACAAGTGAGCTTTAGTTTCACTATTATTGAAGGGCAAATGTTGCGTGATGTGCTGAGCAATATAAAAGTAGCCCCACATCTGCAGCAAAATTTACAGGCAACGGAGCTTGGCGAGCAAATTACCGGTGTTGAACAGCATTTAGAGGGCTGGTTGTTTCCTGACACCTATCATTATCATGCCAATGATTCTGCCAGCAGTGTATTAAAGCGTGCCTATCAAAAAATGCAGAGCGTACTTGATGATGCGTGGTCGCAAAGAGCAGACGTATTACCGTATGAAAACCAATATCAGGCGTTGATCTTAGCGTCAATTATTGAAAAAGAAACCGGCCTTGCTAGTGAACGACCATTGATTGCATCAGTATTTAGTAATCGTTTAAACTCCAATATGCGTTTGCAAACCGATCCTACCGTTATCTATGGTTTGGGCGCTGATTTTGATGGTGATATTAAGCGTAAAGATTTAACTGCTTATACACCGTATAACACTTATAGAATAAATGGCTTACCGCCAACACCGATCGCCATGCCATCAAAAGCGGCAATTTTAGCGGCAGTCAATCCGCCTGAATCTGAGTATGTGTATTTTGTTGCAAAAGGTGATGGCAGCCATCAGTTTTCGAAAACCTTAAAAGAACATAACAAAGCAGTGCAAGCTTATTTACGTCATCTAAAACAGTTAAACAAATTAGACTAAAGAATTTAAAACTAAAAAGAGAGATCATGACAGCAGCAAAATTTATTGTGATTGAAGGCCTTGAAGGTGCTGGAAAATCAACGGCAATTGCTATTTGCCAACAATTTTTAGCACAACACAATATTGACTTTGTTAATGTGCGAGAGCCAGGCGGCACCCCGATTGCTGAAGCGCTACGTAATATAGTTAAAGATAGCCACGATGAAGATCTTGCCAGCGAAACTGAGTTATTGTTGATGTACGCTGCTCGCTCGCAACTGTTACATAATGTAATTCGCCCAGCGCTTGCAAAAGGGCAGTGGGTATTAGGGGATCGCCATGATTTATCCTCACAAGCTTACCAAGGCGGCGGTAGAGAAATTGCGACAAGCAGCTTAACAGCCCTGGCTGATATTGTATTAAAAGGTTTAAAGCCGGATCTTACTATTTATTTAGACATTGACCCCGCAGTGGGCCTTGCCCGCGCCAAAGGCCGTGGCGAGCTTGATAGAATCGAAAAGCAAGCATTAAGCTTTTTTGAACGCACTCGAGCGCGCTACTTAGCACTTGCCAATAACGATGAGCGCATTAAAACAGTCAATGCAGGGCAGAGTATGGAACTCGTCCATCAAGACATCATCGCGGTGCTTGAGCAATTTGTAAAAAGTAACCCGTAATATGATTTACCCTTGGCTCAACGATATTCACCAGCAACTCATCGCCAGTTTTCAAGCTGGGCGCTTTCATCATGGGCAATTATTTAATGGCCAACAAGGTGTCGGTAAACGCGCCTTAGTTGAACAACTGGCCAATGCCTTATTGTGTAGCACAGCGCAAAATTTAGTCGCGTGTGGGCAGTGTAAAAGCTGCCACTTAAATCAAGCCGCTACTCATCCTGATAAATATACTGTACAAGCCGACGGACAAAGTATTGGTGTTGACGATATCCGTAGTGTCAGTGATTTTATGCATCAATCGGCGGCGCAAAATGCCAATAAAGTGGTGGTGATCAATGATTGCCATAAAATGACCACGGCTGCTGCAAATGCACTGCTAAAAACCTTAGAAGAGCCAAGCCCACAGCGATTTTTACTACTTACGACCAATGCTACAGCACAATTACCAGCAACTATTTTAAGCCGCTGCGCGCTCAGTGAAGTGAAAGTACATGATAGTGCTGCTGCAATGCAGTGGATTGCACAATTAAACGTGCCTGCTTATCCATGGTTAAAGATGTTTACTCAGCAGCCCTTGTTAGTTGCACGCTGGCAACAAGATCAGCAGCTTGAGGTGATTGAGCAACTTTATAAATTTGCAACTGAGTTAAAACAAGGCCATAATTTCAGTGCGTTAGTTGATATCATTAGTAAAGATAACGAACGTGTTCGTGTATTTAGCTTATTTTTAAGCGAGCAATTAAAACAACAACTGCTCACTGGAATGGACTTTGACTCGTATCAAAATGCACAAAACGCCTTGGCCGAGTTTGTGCAAAACAGTACCCAGATACTCGGATTGAATCTGCCATTAGCAGTTTCGCGTTTAGCGTATCGTTTACGTAACAGCCATAAGTAGGACAGATTGTGCAAGAATTATTAGTCGATATAGATGATTTAGACGAGTTATACCGCTGTTATATGCCGTATTTAAAAACCGGCGGCTTATTTGTGCGTACTAATATGCGGTATGAAATGGGCCATTCTTTAGCACTTAAAGTCACTTTACCAGATGCACTTGAAGATGATGTGGTAACAGGTAAGGTCGCATGGATCACCCCGCAAGGTGCACAAAGCTCAAATCCACCGGGGATTGGTATTAGTTTTATTGATGATAAAACAAACCTGAATGTGAAGATCGAAAAACTACTAGGGACTATGTTAAACTCTGGTAATCCAACTTATACCATGTAGTAAGCAGTACCGTGATTGTAGATTCTCATTGCCATTTAGACCGCCTCGACTTTGATAAACTTGATTTAAACTTAGACCAAGTACTTGATAATGCGAGAGCAAAACAAGTAGAGCACTTTTTATGTGTGAGCGTTACACTTGATCAATTCCCGAATATGCTGGAAAAAATTAAGGGTTACAGTGATGTCTCTGCATCATGTGGTGTCCATCCGTTAGATCAAAAAGATGCCTTAGATAAACAACGTCTTATTGAGCTTGCCAGCCATGATAAAGTGGTGGCAATCGGTGAAACAGGGCTTGATTATTATTATGCAAAAGACACCCATGCAGTGCAGCAAGCCAGTTTTGTCGGTCATATTGAAGTCGCCAACGAGCTACAAAAACCGCTGATCATTCATACCCGCGATGCCCGTGAAGATACCATCAATTTAATGCGTGAACATAACGCCGAAAACTGTGGTGGGGTACTTCATTGTTTTACTGAAGATTGGGCAATGGCGAAAAAGGCCATCGACTTAGGTTTTTATATTTCTATTTCAGGCATTGTTACCTTTAAAAATGCCGTTGAGCTTAAAGACGTGGTTAAGCAAATTCCCCTTGATAGACTATTAATTGAAACTGATTCACCGTATTTAGCGCCGGTGCCATATCGCGGTAAAACCAATCAGCCAGCCTATGTACAAGATGTCGCGTATTATATTGCAGAACTAAAAGGCGTGAGTTACAAAGAACTGGCCGAGGCGACTACGGCGAATTTTTATTCGTTATTTAATTTAGTAGCTAAAGGTTAAGTAGCGTATGAGCACAGCAGCACTCCCTGAATTATTAATGGGGCCTATGGTGCGTCGTGCTGATGCCAAAGGGGTGTGTTTTCAATTTGCCACCAGCACCCCTTCGCAATACCGGATTGAGCTGGATAACCTTGAAACTTATAGTGAACATCACAGTCTTGCGCTAGGTAACCAGCTATTTTTGCATTTCATAGTGTTAAAATCGATTCATGAAAAGTTACCTACGGATGTACTACTGGGTTATCGCCTGTATAACGATAAGCAGCAAGTTGATCTCAGTGATTTTTGTTACGATGGCAAAGCAACCCCGGAGTTTGTGATCCCACAAACACTAGAGCAAATATTTCATGGCTCGTGCCGTAATCCGCATCACCCAGCTCAAGATAGTTTAGTTGCTGCACAGCGATGGCAAGCAGCGCAGCGCAGCCAAGGTAAGGCGGGGGCTGATATTTTATTGTTGTCGGGCGATCAAGTGTATGCTGATGATGTAGCCGCAGCAATGTTAATCGCCATATATCGGCTGATTGAATTGCTGGGCATTTACAAAGAGCAGCCACTGGATATTGCACTGCCTAGCGATTTAGCAGAACAACTTTATCAACGTCATCTTTTCTTGCCTAAAGTGCCGTGGCAACAGCGTAATAAAATAGGTGTCGGCTATTGGTTAAAAAAAGACGAACCACACTTCTCTAGCTTAAAAGCAGCCAATCATTTAGTCTCATTTGAAGAATTTATCGCGCTGTACTTACTTAATTTTAGCCCCGTTGTTTGGTCGCTAATTGATTTACAGTCAATCAGCTATCAGGCTAAAACAGCTAAATGCCAACAACTGTTCGATAGTGAAAAACAGGCGTTAACGCAATTTAGTGAAGGACTACACGAGGTACAGCGATTATTTGCCAATGTATCAACACTGATGATGTTTGATGATCATGATGTCACTGATGATTGGAATTTAACCGCAGGCTGGGAGCAAGTGATTTATCAACACCCAGTTAGTCGGCGTATTGTTAATAATGGCTTGATCAGTTATTGGTTGATGCAAGGCTTTGGTAATGATGCGGGAGTTAAAACGGGAGCGTTAATCGATGATTTTAAAGCCAGTTTAAGCAATCAAAAGCAATGGCAATTTAAAGCGTTTGATAAAACGGTATTGGAGTTTAATCATTGGCATTATGAGCTCAATACTGTGCCTAAAGTTGTGGTATTGGATACTCGCACTCATCGCTGGCGTAATGAGCAAAACTTTAATGAACCTTCAGGCTTGCTTGATTGGGAGCGCCTCACTGAGCTTGAAAACAGCCTACTAACCCATGAGCAGGTTATTATAGTATCGCCTGCGCCGGTGTTTGGGGTAAAATCAATTGAAGCTATTCAAGCGTTATTTAATATGTGTGGGCAACCTTTGCTGGTCGATGTAGAAAACTGGATGGCTCACGAAGGCTCAGCCAAAAAATTACTCGATACCTTTCGCCGCGATGATACTCCCAAAGAAACACTGATTTTATCCGGCGATGTGCATTATTCATTTTGTTTTTCAGTGCAAAAACGCTTTGGTAAGCACCCAAACCGTATTTGGCAACTAACCGCCAGCGGCATAAAGAATGAGTTTCCCCGTAAGTTAATTAATATTCTTGATAAGCTCGACTCGATTTTATATGCCCCGAAAAGCCCACTGAACTTTTTTACCAAACGTTGGCAGATGGAAGTCGATAAACATCAAACCAAGGGCGATGGCCAAAAATACTTAGTGAGCGATGCCGCGATCAGTTTGATTGATCTAAAAGCAGGAAAGCTTGTCCGCTATCAACTTATTCATGCGGATAGCCGCACCACAGAGTTTGATTTAAATGATAATTAAGTGGCTTGAGCTAATCTACTTTTTACGGTTAGCTCTAACGTAATCACCCACATTACTGACGGTATCAATCCAGTATCCATTGTCAGGGTCTTGTAAATACACAAGCAATTGCTCGAGCACTTTAGCATCTGTGGTGTATTGATCCCCTTTACCAATCTCATGGCCTGCTAAAATTAACCATGCGTTATTTTCTCGTAGTTGCTCCAGCATAGTGATGATTTCGGCAAAACTCAGACCGTCAATTCTTAGCCCCGTTAGCTGTGCGAAGTCGGTAAAATTTGGGTTATTTGCTGATTCATCTAACCACGTACGGCCACTGTCAAAATGTTTAGCAATAATTGGCACATAGCTTTTGGTATCGACACCACGGCCAACAAAGGTGTTACCACATGGGTATGCGAATGCCCGTGGCGTTACGCCTAATTGCTGTGTTAAATAAGTTTGCGCAGTGAGAATATCATTTTCAAGCCAAGCTAGGGTGGTTTCTTCCAGTGACAGGTTTTGCTTACGTAACCATTCAAAGTTACCAGTACAGACATGACTGCTGGTATGGTTTGCAATTTCATGGCCCGATTTTACAGCGTCTTGCCATTTAGTTAGACGTTCTTTAACGTTAAAAGGGGAAACATAAAAAGTCGCTTTGACTTGGTGTTTGTCCAAAATAGCGGTGCCGACATCGACTTGGCTGTGGCGGGCATCATCAAAAGTGATACTCACGGCATTGCGCGCTTTATGCGGGTAATTAAAACCAAGGTATTTTTGCGACTCAGGATTGGCAATAACAGAGAATGATAGTACTGAAATAGTTATGATCAATGAAGATATTTTTAACATGGTAGTCCTTACACTTTCTTAGTCTATATATAGAAACAAGTTATGTGTAATAAAGCAATGAGTACCTAAGTGACTGAATAAATTTCAAGACGATAGCTTATTTATAGACAAAAAAATGCCCAGAACGGATCCGCATTGTTCTGGGCTTAGGGGATGGCTCTAGTGAGCCTGCGCTAACTTTAAAAACACCTTCTAAATTCATTAAGGGAGAAGTAGAAAGTAATATTAAGTGTAGTTAACAGATGTAAAAATGCCCAATAAATGATTAAATTTTATACTGCTTGTAAAACAGCTATTTGCATAAAAATCACCGTATCAGTACAAAATTTATCCATTGCTTGTGGTCAGCTTATGCACAGCTTATTGTCACCAGGTTATTAACTGATTATTTTGTACCAGATCCCGAGGCAGGGAATTTTTAATTTTATTTTTTTGCCATTTACCCAGCCCGATCGGACAGCCACATAAGGTGAGAACTACTTCACCTAGGGTATTGGTTGGTTTGTCTAAACGGATATCTTTGCCTTGAAAATAATCATTAGCTTGCTGATCAGTCAATGCGAAGCGATTACTTTTACAACGATTGCCAAACACAGTGGCAAATTCGTGATTTAGCCGTACGCCATTTTTATGGATCATGCCTAGCTGGATCCCTAAACGCGCGTACTTTATTTTATTTTCAATGGCAGCAAACTCTTCTGGAAACAACCACAGCTCTTTATCCCGTTGCATTAACGAACCGCTCAGCGCCGTGATGCCAAATTGCTTTTTTAATTCAGCGTAAAAAGCCTGGCTGGGCTTTTTGTCAAACGGCTGAAACGGAAATGCACCTTTTTTAACTTTTTGATTGGGGTTGTCGCAACTGGCAAGCTTTTTAAATTTAGCAATAAAAAACCCTTCACTGTCGAATGTTTGCGGCCAAACATGTAAATAACCCTCTGCTGTTGTAGCGCGCTCAGCACCTGCAAATAAGTTATCTAAGGGTTGCACGGCCAATTGCTCAGGAAACTCATTTAAAAGGTACTCACACACTTGTTGGTTTTCAAGCGGTGTCAATGTGCAGGTTGAATAGACTAACGTGCCACCTGGTTTTAATGCATAAAAGGCACTTTTGATCAGATCCTTTTGTACTTTTGCGATATCAATATTTGATTCGATTGACCAGTTTTTTAACGCATCTGCGTCTTTGCGCACGGTACCTTCGCCTGAGCAGGGGGCGTCGAGTAAAATACTGTCAAAGCATTCAAACATGTAGTCGCCAAAAATCACTCCATCAAAATGGGATAAGGCACAATTACCCACCCCCATGCGTTTTAAGGTGGCACTGAGTACTTTTAACCGTGATGACGATAATTCATTGGCAACCAGTACGCCTTGGTTATCCATTAGTGCGGCGAGCTGTGAGGTTTTAGAGCCTGGCGCCGAGGCCATATCAAGGACATGCTGTGCCTGGGCTAATGACTCTTTTAGTGCCATAGCTGGCAACATGGAGCTTGCTTCTTGCACATACATAGCACCACTTAAATGTAAATCGGTATTACCCAGTGCCAGTGCTTGTTCTTCCTCTGCAGGGCGCTCTAACCAAAAACCTTCTTCGCACCAAGGCACAGGTGTTAACTGCCAGCCTTTTTGTTCAGCAATACGTTTAAATTCAACAACCGACATTTTTAAGGTATTGACGCGAATTGATTTACGCAGTGGCCTGCGACAGGCACTAATAAAATCAGCGAGATCCAAGTGCTCAGGTATATAGGTGTTTACGTCATCGATAAAATGCTGGGGAATATACGTGTTGGCGTCCAAGACTAAGCTCACAGATAAAAATAAAAGCGCATTTTAGCACTTTTAACGCACAAGAGCAGCGCCTGAGAAGAGATTTTAACAGTACTTGCCATGTCGACAGTTTTCTTGGTTTACGGTATTTAACGGCCAAATTAACCATTATAAATTTAAGTTATGTCGACAATAATTGTGTTTTTGTGATTTTTCTGCCGAATTAGGCTTGACTCTGTTAGCACGAACTACCATAGTGTCAATACGAATTGTCGACAATCTTAAAGAAGTGATTAATGACCCAAGATGCTTTTAGCGAAACACTCATTACCACAGCCTCAGATCAAGTGTTTGTAGATATGCGCCGTGAGATAGTTGAAGGCAGCATTGAGCAAGGCAGTAAAATTTCTGAGCCGGAGCTGGCAAAGCGTTATGGCGTAAGCCGTGCCACATTACGCGAAGCATTAAACCGCCTTGAAAGTTGTTACTTGGTTGAGCGAAAAGCCAATGTAGGGTGTCGGGTTGTTGCCTTGACCGCTGAGCGGTTAATCGAAGTATACCAAGTACGCAGCGCCCTAGAAGGCTTAGCCTGTCGTTTAGCTGCCGACAATATGGCACCCGATGAAGTGCAAAGTTTAAAACAATTACTTAATCAGCATTTACAAACTCAGCGAGTCAAAGAAGGTGAGTCTTATTACCAAGAAGCGGGCGATTTAGATTTTCATTACCGGATTATTAAAGGCAGTAAAAATGACCACCTTATTCATTTATTGAGTAACGGGCTTTATCAGTTAATTCGTATGTATCGAGTGCAAATGGGCATGGTTGGACCGCGCGTATCAAAAGCGTTTGATGAACATTTAGCTATTATCAATGCGATTGAAAATCACGATGGTGAGCTGGCTGAGTTATTAATGAAGCGCCATATCAGTGCATCGCAAGCCAACATACAAACAAAATTTAACTTACATGCCGCGCAAAATGAGCGCGCAGAGCAGTAAAAACGTCATATTAAACCATTAAAAAATACAAGTTGTTATAGAGCAACCCCGTTCAAAGGAGACAGCAATGTCAGCAGGATCAAAGTTCAAACAGGCGATTGCCAATAATCATCCACTGCAAGTGGTGGGCACAATCAACGCATACACTGCGATGATGGCTGAAAAAATGGGCCATCAAGCCATTTACTTATCAGGTGCGGGAGTGGCGAATGCCTCTTTCGGTATGCCTGATCTCGGTATGACCAGCCTTGATAATGTGCTGGAAGATATTCGCCGTATTACTGGTGCCAGTGACTTGCCACTGTTAGTGGATGCCGATACCGGTTGGGGCGGGGCGTTTAATATTGCCCGTACAGTAAAAGAAATGACTAAAGCGGGGGCTGCAGGGTTTCATATTGAAGACCAAGTAGCACAAAAGCGTTGTGGCCATCGTCCTAATAAAGAAATAGTCTCGCAAGCGGAAATGGTTGACCGTATTAAAGCGGCGGTTGATGCAAAAACGGATAGCGATTTTTACATTATGGCGCGTACTGATGCGTTTCAAAAAGAAGGCTTAAATGCCGCGATTGACCGTGCTGCTGCCTGCGTTGAAGCCGGTGCCGATGCGATATTTGCAGAAGCCGTACACGACCTTGCTGATTATCAAGCATTTACCAAAGCGCTTAGCGTGCCTGTTTTGGCCAACATTACAGAGTTTGGGCAAACGCCAATTTATACTAAAGAGCAGTTAAGTGATGTGGGTGTGCAACTGGTGCTTTACCCGTTAAGTGCGTTTAGAGCGATGAATAAAGCGGCATTAAATGTGTATTCAGCTATTTTAAATGAAGGCTCACAACAAAGCCAAATTGAAAACATGCAAACACGTGCTGAACTGTATGACTTTTTAGACTATCACAGCTATGAAAACACCCTTGATAGCCTTTTTTCAGCAAATAAATAATCGCAATAATAACAATATTTAAGGAGAACAGAGATGGTTGATAAAGCATTAGGTGGCGCAGGTTTACGTGGTCAAGTTGCCGGTCAAACAGCATTATGTACAGTAGGGCAAACGGGCTCGGGTTTAACTTACTGCGGTTATGATATTGCAGAGCTTGCAGAAAAAGCACAGTTTGAAGAAGTATCATTTTTACTTTCACGTGGTGAACTACCCACTGCAGCCGAACTTGCAGAATATAAAGCAAAACTCAAAAGCCTACGCGGCTTGCCAACAGCACTGAAAACAGTGCTTGAGAATATTCCAAAAGACGCGCATCCAATGGATGTGATGCGTACCGGTTGCTCTATGTTGGGTAACCTTGAAATGGAGCATGATTTTAGTCAAGCGAATGATGCCATTGATCGTATGGTTGCGGTATTCCCAAGTATTATTTGTTACTGGTATCGCTTTACTCACGATGGCGTGCGTATTGAAACGCAAACTGATGATGATTCAGTTGGCGCGCACTTTCTAACGTTATTACATGATAAAGCACCGTCTGAATTATTTGCACAAGTGATGAACGTGTCGCTTATTCTCTATGCAGAGCATGAGTTTAATGCTTCGACCTTTACCGGTCGTGTCTGTGCATCCACCTTATCGGATATTCATTCGTGTGTAACGGGTGCCATTGGTACGTTACGTGGGCCATTACATGGCGGCGCGAATGAAGCTGCGATGGACATGATTGAAGGCTTTACAGATGCCGATCATGCAGAGCAAGAAATCATGGGCATGTTAGCGCGTAAAGATAAAATTATGGGCTTTGGTCATGCTATTTATCGCGAATCAGATCCACGTAATGTGATCATTAAACAATGGTCTGAAAAACTCGCTGCAGAAGTAGGCGACGAGGTACTTTATCCCGTGTCAGTGCGCTGTGAAGAAATTATGTGGCGTGAGAAAAAATTATTCTGTAATGCCGATTTTTTCCATGCTTCGGCGTATCACTTTATGGGTATCCCAACGAAATTATTTACCCCTATTTTTGTGATGAGCCGGGTTACAGGCTGGACTGCGCATGTAAAAGAGCAACGCGCTAATAACCGTATTATTCGTCCAAGTGCTGATTACACCGGGCCGGAAGCACGCAGCTATACGCCGATTGAATTACGTTAAGACACAGGGTGGGCGCATATGAGCCCACCGTTTTTTGCACATAGCCTTGAGCTGACAGTTTTTCTCAAACTTTCCTTAAACACGCTACCTGTGTGCAGCCACCGTCACCCAATTTAGCGAGTCTTACCATGACTATTATTAATAACAGCCAATACCGAAAACCGTTACCAAATAGCAACGTCGATTATTTTGACACGCAAGCCGCGGTTGATGCTATCAAACCGGGCGCATATGCAACATTGCCTTATACATCCCGTGTATTAGCAGAGAACTTAGTGCGTCGCTGCGACCCCGATATGCTCAATGATGCGCTTAAACAAATTATAGAGCGCAAGCAAGATTTAGATTTCCCTTGGTATCCCGCGCGGGTAGTCTGCCACGATATTTTAGGGCAAACCGCTTTAGTTGATTTAGCAGGCCTGCGCGATGCCATTGCTGCCAAAGGCGGCGATCCAGCCAAAGTTAACCCTGTGGTACCAACACAGCTGATTGTTGATCACTCATTAGCCGTTGAATACGCAGGGTTTGATCCCGATGCTTTTGAAAAAAACCGCGCTATTGAAGATAGACGCAACGATGACCGTTTCCACTTTATTAATTGGACCAAAACTGCGTTTAAAAATATTGATGTGATCCCACCGGGTAACGGCATTATGCATCAAATCAACCTTGAGAAAATGTCGCCGGTGATCCAAAACCGCGATGGGATTGCTTTTCCTGATACCTTAGTCGGTACTGATAGCCACACACCGCATGTTGATGCGTTAGGTGTGATTGCAGTTGGTGTGGGCGGCCTTGAAGCCGAAAGCGTGATGCTTGGCCGCGCCTCTTATATGCGTTTGCCTGATATCATCGGTGTTGAACTCAGTGGTAAGCGCCAGCCTGGTATTACGGCAACAGATATTGTGCTTGCGATCACCGAGTTTTTACGTGGCCAGCGTGTCGTATCAAGCTATTTAGAGTTTTATGGAGAAGGTGCCGATGCACTGACTTTAGGCGATCGTGCTACTATCTCAAATATGACACCAGAATTTGGTGCCACCGCCGCGATGTTTTATATCGACCAGATGACCATTGACTATTTACGCCTTACCGGGCGTGAAGAACAGCAAATTGCGCTCGTTGAAAACTACGCAAAAACCACCGGTCTGTGGAGTGATAGTTTAAAAACAGCGCAGTATGATCGGGTATTAAAATTTGATCTATCAAGCGTTGGCCGCAACATTGCTGGACCGTCAAATCCGCATCGTCGTGTTGCAACCAGTGACTTGGCAGCGCAAGGGATCTCTGGGGTGGTTGAAAATGAAGCAGGTTTAATGCCGGACGGTGCCTGTATTATTGCTGCTATCACCAGTTGTACGAATACTAGTAATCCACGTAACGTCATTGCAGCTGGTCTTATTGCGCGCAATGCTAACGCCAAGGGCTTAACTCGCAAGCCATGGGTTAAAACCTCATTAGCACCGGGTTCAAAAACGGTGCAATCGTATCTTGAAGATGCCAAATTACTGTCAGAACTAGAGCAACTTGGTTTTGGTATTGTTGGCTTTGCCTGCACCACTTGTAATGGTATGAGTGGCGCGCTGGATCCCGTTATTCAACAAGAAGTGATAGATCGTGATTTATACGCCACGGCAGTGCTTTCGGGTAATCGTAATTTTGATGGCCGTATTCACCCGTACGCTAAGCAAGCGTTTTTAGCGTCTCCGCCATTAGTAGTTGCCTATGCCATTGCAGGAACTATTCGTTTTGATATTGAAAAAGACGTACTGGGTAAAGATCAGCAAGGTAACGATGTTACGCTAAAAGATATTTGGCCGTCGGATGAAGAAATCGATGCGGTTATTAAACAAAGCGTAAAACCTGAGCAGTATAAGAAGGTTTACGAGCCGATGTTTAATTTAACCGTTGATTACGGTGAAGATAACGACCCACTTTACGATTGGCGCCCACAAAGTACTTATATTCGTCGCCCGCCATATTGGGAAGGGGCGCTTGCTGGTGAGCGCACCATGAAAGGCATGCGTGCATTAGCGGTGCTTGGCGATAACATAACAACGGACCATTTATCGCCCTCGAATGCAATTATGGCCAACAGCGCAGCAGGTGAGTACTTAACACATATGGGTGTGCCAGAAGAAGACTTTAACTCCTATGCCACGCACCGTGGCGATCATTTAACGGCACAACGGGCAACCTTTGCTAATCCTAAATTACTTAATGAAATGGTGATTGAAAATGGCGAAGTGAAACAAGGCTCTTATGCGCGTATTGAGCCAGAGGGCACAGTTACTCGGATGTGGGAAGCAATCGAAACCTATATGCAGCGTAAACAACCATTAATTATTGTTGCTGGGGCTGATTATGGCCAAGGTTCTTCACGTGATTGGGCAGCCAAAGGCGTGCGTTTAGCCGGTGTTGAAGTTATCGCGGCCGAAGGCTTTGAGCGCATTCACCGTACTAACTTAATCGGCATGGGTGTATTACCGCTGGAATTTACAGCGGGCACTACGCGTAAAACGCTTAAGCTTGATGGCAGTGAAAGTTACGACGTAGCAGGTGAGCTAACTCCAGGTGGAAGCGTTAATTTAATCATTACGCGAGTCGATGGCGAAGTACTCACGGTGCCAACCAAATGCCGAATCGATACCCAAGAAGAATTATCTATCTATGCCGCAGGCGGTGTATTACAACGCTTTGCGCAAGACTTTTTAGAAGCCACGCAAAGCGTATAAGGAATTGTAATGACATTTAAACCACAAATTAAAGTGCCTGCCACCTATATGCGCGGTGGCACCAGTAAAGGGGTGTTTTTTAATTTAACTGATTTGCCAGAGGCTGCCCAAGTGGCGGGCTCTGCGCGCGATAACTTGTTATTGCGTGTGATTGGTAGCCCAGATCCATATGGCAAACAGACCGATGGTATGGGCGGGGCTACTTCTAGTACCAGTAAAACCGTTATTTTAAGTAAAAGTGAGCAAGCTGATCACGATGTTGATTACTTATTTGGCCAAGTTGCTATTGATAAAGCGTTTGTTGATTGGAGCGGGAACTGCGGTAATTTAACCTCGGCGGTAGGCGCATTTGCAATTAGTAATGGCCTTGTTGACGCTAGCCGCATTCCCGAGAACGGTGTGGCTGTAGTGCGGGTTTGGCAAGCGAATATCAAAAAAAGCATTTTAGTACATGTGCCTATAAGCAATGGTGAAGTACAAGAAACCGGTGACTTTGAACTCGACGGCGTGACATTTCCCGCGGCTGAGGTAAAACTTGAGTTTATCGATCCTGCCGATGATGATGGCGTGTTATTTCCTACAGGCAATATTGTTGACGACCTCGAAGTAGCAGAGTTTGGCGTACTAAAAGCGACCATGATCAACGCCGGCATTCCCACCATATTTGTTAATGCGCAGGATATTGGTTACACCGGCACTGAGCTGCAAGATGATATAAATAATGACGAACAAGCGTTAGCTAAGCTTGAGTCTATTCGTGCGCATGGTGCCGTAAAAATGGGCTTGATCGGTCATATTAGTGAAGCGGCAGCGCGTCAACATACACCAAAAGTGGCCTTTGTCAGTAAGGCAAACAGCTATGTAGCATCAAGTGGCAAAGCGATCAGGCAAGACAGTATTGATCTACTGGTTCGCGCTATGTCGATGGGTAAGCTGCATCATGCCATGATGGGCACAGCAGCTGTTGCAATCGGCACAGCAGCTGCGATAGCAGGATCGCTCGTTAATATTGCTGCGGGCGGTGGTCAACTAAGCGAAGTGAACTTTGGCCACCCTTCAGGCACTTTAAAAGTCGGCGCAAAAGCACAGCTGATTGATGGTGATTGGCAAGTAACAAAAGCCAGTATGAGTCGAAGCGCTCGAGTACTTATGGAAGGTGTAGTGCGGGTGCCTGAAGTCAATTAAGGTACAAATAAACTTGCAAGTGGCTGCCAAGCCACTTTTCCCCTGTGTTTATGTGAAAAAATGTAAACGGCATTGTATGTAATTGTATCATCCAGTTAACAATTCTCCATTGTATCTGCTCATTCTAAAGTAGAATAATTCAAATTAACAACATAACAGATTGTTTGTTAAGGGTTTTATTTTTACTTTGTTAGCTGCGATGCATTTAGTTAGTTAATTTTTCCTATCGATAATTAAAATTACATTTTTCCATTAATTGTCATATATTGGTGGTAGGTTGATAATATGTAATAACAAATGTAGTTTGTTAGGTTTTTTTTGATACAGTTTGATACATAATTTTAACTTAAAATACTGTTGATAATAATCTAGGCTACATTTCAGTAATGATATTTGCTAACAAGCACTCAAGGAGATTTTCATGGCGAAAAGAATAATAAAATTTACCCCAATTGCAGCTTCGGTTGCATTGACTCTCGGCCTAACTGGTTGTGGTTCTGATAATGATAATAACAAATACACACCTGATCCAGTTACTGTTTATAAAGGCGAAGTTAGTACTAATTTCAATACTCAAGTATCAGGTAAAGCGGTAAAAGGGTCGTTGATGAATGCGGTAGTGACCGTATCGACTTTAAATGATGCGGGTGAATCTGTGCCGGTTGCATTTCGTTTAGAAGCGGCAGCAGATGCCAGTTATGCTGCTGAGTCGACCACCTCACAAGCGGATGCAGATGCAAAAGCACTTGCTATGCTAACGGCTGCTAATCCCGCTGATGTAATAACATCAGCGACTGGTGGTTATAGCATTTATCTCGAAGACGGTTTTACTGGTCCACTTTATATTACGGTTAGCACATCTAAACAAGGTGACGACAGCATGGTGAAGTGTGATGCATTCACTGGCTGTGGTGCTTATGACAGCGCACCTGAAGTGTCAGATGTAGCTGGTATGGTTAACAATGGTGATAGCGCGATTGATTTTGGCGAATGGTATAAAGACGATCTTGAATTACAAGTTGTTAAATTTATTCAGGCGCCATCGCCAGTTGCTGCGAGTGTTCGTGGTATTAATTTTGCGGAAGGTGATGGTACTGGTGTTGAGCAATATTTTGCTAATGTGACTCTTTACACAAGTATTGCTGCAAAAATGCTACTTGATGGCGCTAAAGATGGCTCTGCAGTCTCCGATGAAGCCGTTGCCGCAGCAAGCTTAAAAACCTTGATCCAAATATTAGGTCCTGAAGCTGCAATTAAAGCCGCAGCTTTGTTAGGTGATGTGTCACTAGGTGGTGCTGTTGATTTCAGTGATATTGGTGATGGCGATTCGCTTGATGCAGGTACTTTGGCATTAGTGCAAACAGCGGTTTCTCTACAGTCTGTTGCCGGCGCGGGTGCTAATGGTTCATTAAAAGACTTGCTTGCAAGTTTATCTGCTGCGGTTCAAGCGGGCAAAGTAAGCAACAGTGACAACGATATTGTGCAAAAGATTGCAGCTGAACTACAAAAAGCAGTTGAGAATACTAGCCTTATTTTTGCCGCAGTAGTAACAGGTGAAGGCATTGATGAAGCTTTTGCGAAAGTAGCTGAAAACTTAGGTATTACTGATGTTGATGCGATTGCAAAATTAAGAGATAAAGCGACTAAAGCGGTACAGAAAGTTCAGGAAAAAGCAAAAGAAAAAGGTCTTGATAAAGACTTAAAAGAAACGGCTAAACAACTTAAAGAAGTACTTAAGAAAATTGGCTGTGATGACAACTGTGACGCAGGCGATGATTTTATTGCGAAAGTTGCGGCGGAATTAGAGTTACAAGTAACAGCTATGACAGCTGAATTAGCAACTGCAGCTACTTCCGTTTCAGCGGGAACAGCTGAACTTAAAACAGTTAAAGAATTGGGGAATGCTGGTTTAGATACAACGGATAAAGTACTTGCTTACAGTTCCGCCGTATTCACTTTATCGGGTAATAAAGTAGCGTATAGCCAGTTGCAAGTCGAGCTCTCTGCAGCGCTTAATTCAGCCACTTCAATTGTCAGCACTGCCGCAGGTTTAGGGGATGAATATCAGCAACTAACAGATAAATCAGAGGCGTTAGTTAGTGCCGTAACAGCACAACTTTCAGCCGTTGCTACGTTAATTGAAGGTATTGCAGAAGAAGAAGCACGTTCCAATGAGGCTGTAGCAGCATTTGAATTAGCACTAGATGCTGCCAAAAGTAATGCTATTGTTGCTAATACCGCACTAGGTTCAGCTGATTCAGCTGCAATGGTTGCTCAAGCCGATTTATTGATGGCTATGATGGCTGTTGATGCAGCAATGCTCGATACAAAAGAAAATGCTGTAGCTGCTTTTGCATCAGCACAATCTGCAATTACCCAGGCTATGGCTCTTAGTACGAAAGCAAATGAACTTACCAGTACTGCTACCCAAGCTGAAACTGCTGCAGCATCGTTAGCTGCGATTGCTTCCGAAGAAAGTGATGAAACAATGGCCGCTGAATTATCAGCAGCTGCAAAATTAAGTACTGCGTTTGCAAATGAACTTGCAGATCAAGCCGCTGCTGCTATTACAACTGCTACAACTCTTGAAACAAATGCTAAATCCACAATTGCTAAGTTTGAGCTGTTAGTTAAGGTAAAAGCAGGAACAGAACAAGCGCGTAGTGCTACGCTTATAACTAAAACTGGTGGCCAAGCTTTATTTGATATTTCAGAAGTAATCTACGACGTATTGACTGAAGCATGGGATTATGGCGATGAAGGAATCGATGTAGTTTCAACTCGCTATCCAGCTTGGACTTACAGTTTTGATAAAGATGATTTAGAGCTGGATCTTATGAATACAGTAACAGGCGAAAAGGTTACTGTGAATGGCTCCATCAACAACAAAGCACTTATTTTTGCTTTTGGTGGTATGATAAAAAGCGAAGATGGTGCGGTTATTAAAATCGAAACACTACCTAACATGAGTGATGCTTTAGAAGATTGTGTTGATGCTTACTATGGCGCAATCTCAAAAGAGCAATCTGACTCATGTTTAGCAATTGACTTTGAGGAAGAAGTTAACTCAGATACGGCGATTGATGGAACTGTATTAGCTGTAAATGGTTGGAGCAGAGTCGAAATAATTGATGGTGACTCTGGTTTTGTGGGTACACTTTCATTAGCAGGAACCGACTCCTCTAATTTAGCTGCAATTACGGCTTCAGGATTAACTTCAGGCCTTAACTTTACCGCAACTATTTCTATTGATGGTAACTATCAAGAAGACTTTTACGGATTAGAAATTCAATTGCATACTGGGTTTGGTTACCAGTTGTTCATTGGCGCTCCAGATGGTGAATATTTCTCTGGGTCTGTTAATGCCAATTTCAATGGTATGATCACGGAATTCGGTACTGTAACAGAAATTACCAATGGTATTTCTGTTGAGTATATCGATGGTGAAATTATCGATTACACAGATATTAGTTTCTTAGATTCATCGAAGTAACGTACAAATAAGAGGGAGAGTTGTTCTCCCTCTTACATAATAACAAGTGAAATAAGTATGAAAAAAAAAATTCTCACGTTAGGATTTTCCGCATTTTTAATCACCCCAGTTAGTCACGCAGTAGAGCAATTGCAAATTTTCACCACCCTTGATTCAGAAGTGTATACTGAAACACAACCCGTTACTGCGTTTATTGATGACTTTGATGCTCCTCTCACATCAGGCGACAGCGCATTTACTTATAATGTGTTTGAGTTTGGTGTTGGCTATGGAAATTTTAAAGTCGGTTATCAAAATCGTTTTGACTATGTTTTAAACTTTGATGCTGATACAGCGCGTTATTTGCATACCGAAAAAAATGACCTGCCTTTTGAAGATAGAAATTACGTTTATTACCTTGATGGTAAGCAAGCAACTACTAATGGATTGTTTATTTCTTATGACTTTCAATTTTTAGATTCTGAGGCATTAACCATCACGCCTAAATTAACCGTTTTTGCCAGTACACACTTTCAAGATCTGAAAGTCGATGGCACGGTTTACAGTGATGAGATCCAAGGCGCATTAACAGTCGACTCTTACTTTTCAAAAGATATTTTATTTAAGCGATTTACTCCTGATGAGAACCCATCCGGCTTAGGATATAGTGTTGATTTAGCAGTTAATTGGAAAATAAATCAAGATTTAACCATCGGGATACTTGCACAAGACTTACTGTATGAAACCGAGTATGAAAACAGTGGTTTTGCAAATGGTTATACAACAGAGGTGCCGTTTACCGAAAACGACGATGGCGATATTGTCACTGAGCCAACAGTACGTTTAGCAACGTCTGAATATGGTAACGAAGTGACGCATAAGTTTGATATGCCAGTGCGCATAAAAGTCTATGCGGATTATCGTATTAACGATGTGTTCTCGACAGAGTTGATGGTTAAACGGTTTGATCAAGATACCTTTTCGCAATTAAAAGCACGTATGCATTTTTGGGATCATTGGGCCGTGATTGCTGGTTATGAAACAAAAAGTGAAGCTGTTTTGCTTGGTATCGAAAATGATTATTTTGGTTTAACTATACAAACCGACAATATTGATATTGATAAAGCCTATTATGCCAATGTTAATTGGTATGTGAAGTTAGCATTTTAAGGACTTGTGATGTTTAAAAAACTTATATCAGTTAGTTTACTTATGTCATTAGTTGGTTGTGGTGGCTCGTCAGACGATAAAACCAGAGATACTTTACCTGTCATGCTGGAAACGTCTTCAACGGTAAGCTTTTATATTGCACCTTGGCAGGCTAAATCGGGTACGTTAACGCTTATTAATGATAGTACTGGGAGCGTAGAAAATAGTGACGTTGTAGATATTAATAATGTCACGTTACCAGCCGCAACATTAAATTTTCATCGCGTTGAATTCGTCTCAGATGGCACAACGCTACCTTGCCCAAGCTTTGCTGGTTGTGGTCGTACCTTTAGAGATAACCCGTATGATGAAAACAGCAACCGGCGTATTGATTATCAAGAAGTGATGGATATGACATTGAGTTATCGGGCTGACTTTGTTGCAGCCCCAGGGGAAAATAAGCTGTATTTATCGCCAGTCAGTTCACTAATTAGCGATGATAATTTAGATATTACCTTAGAGAGTTTAAGTGCGACGCCTTTTTATCATCTTACGCATAGTCAGTTAAATGATAATCTTGAAGCCGAATTATTAACTAACGCATTGACCTTTGGTGTTATTTTAAAAAGAGCCGCTGACATTGAGGAGAATTTAAATACAACTGGTAATAGTGTTATCGAACAACAAGCCCAGTTAGTTAGCTTGCCATTTTATCGCACTTATGCAGATCGTTATGTGTCAGAAAACTTACTGAACGTGGAAGGTAACCCGTTACTACAATCAGTGGTTGGTGAAGTTAAACAAAAACTGGCAAGTATTGGTGATGCTGAAAACATCGCGCAACGAGAACTCAGTCAGCAGCAATTACATTCCAAAGAACTACTAGAAGATGTGCGTAATATATTAGGTGTTGCGCGGCTGCAAGAGCAAAAATACAGTGATGAACTACTCCAAAATTTAACTGAATTTAAAGACATTTTAGATGAAGAATCGCAACAGACGCTGATCGTTCTGGCTAACGTACTTTATGATGTTATCTATAATTTTTCGCCACTAAATGATACGGACGTAGGTATTTATACTTTACAAGGGCTAACTATAGATTATCAACAATCGCCTTACTCTTGGGCTATTAGTGGTCAGTATGACAACCATGCTGTAGAAATAGATTTAACTATTCCCCAGTGGCAAATAAGTGGACTGTTGGGTAATAAAGTCTCCGGTGTTATGAGTGCGAAAGTAACCGGCCAAGATACGCAATTAAATGTAGATGTGAGTGACTTATTACTGTCATTTGATGGAACTGACGATCCATTCTCAGATGAACAAAGTGACACTACCGGGCAGCTAACAATTGCAACAAACGTTACATTAGAAAATGAGATCAGCAGGTTGACAGGTGATATAAATCTAACGGCTAATCGCTTTGTCACCCCTTTTGAAGAACTTGTGACTGTGTTAGCGGGCTTTGATTTTAAAGGGCAGTTGGACAGTGCAAGTCAAACAACCCTGTTTAATTTACAAGCTATAGAAGCAACGCCATTTATTAATGAAGCAACACAAAACCTGGTGTTTGCTGTGCAATTGATGATGCCATTAAATGGCGCTAAAGATTTTCAGCTTGCGTATGTGGGCAATTTGAATCGTTTAGCTGAGATTAACAATGCAAAAATTGCCTTACGATTAAAAAATAGGGCGCTTGAAATCAATCTACGTACGGTAGGAAATAATATCAACGCAGTGATCAAAGGGGCGCAAGGGCGTTGGTTAGACGTTAAACAGAAAGGCCGTAATTACAGTGGCGGATTATATTTTGGCGACACGCAAATCGCAGATGTAACAGCGGTAAGAGGTGTACCGGGTATTTTATTCCCTGATGGCACATTTGAGTCATTGTTTTAATAATATAAAGGCGCTTATTTGCGAACATTTAAGCGCCCAGTTATTTGCGGCTACACTGGTGTTTCTTTGCTTCAATATAGCTTAAAAGTTCATCTTGCTCTTTCATTTTATTTATCTCGTTATTGAGATCGGCTAAAATTTCCTGCCACTGTGGGTTGGCTTTACTTACCGAGTAATATAAAGGCTTGTAAGCAAGTGCAGGGGACAATGCCACCAGCGCATTTTTCATTTGCTGTTTTTCTGTTTCGAAGAGCTGAGACTTTTCAATACTTGCAATTAACACGTCAAAATCAGCTACAATCAAGTCAACCCGCAGGTTCATGAGTAAATGAATTTGCTGGAACTCATTGTTAGCAACAATGGTACTAATTTGTTTTGAGTTAATCAGTTTGTCGAGTTCTGGGGTGTTTTTATACGAGCGAACTACACCAATAGTTTGATCTTTTATTGACTCTAAACTGCCGTCATAGTTTGACTTTCTGCCGCTTAGTCCGATCAGTGACAAGTTGCCACCGGGTATAGCCGTGGATAAAGCCATTAAGTCGTTACGTGTTTTACCTTGCCTATTTTCTGACATAACTTCAGCATCAATAAAATACTCAGGAAACAAAATATCCGCATTGCCTAATTCCGCAGCTCTAAGCGCTCGCGCCCATGGGAAAAACTCTATATGCACACCATAGCCTTTTTGCAGCAGTAGTTTAACGGTTAGTTGAAAAAGCCAGCCATTGTTGCAAAGTGATTCATCAATATAGGGGGGCCAATTTAAAGTGACTAGCTTTAAACGTTTTTTGGCCTCAATATTATAAGCATAGCCATATTCATAGCGTACAGCTGGTGCAATGATCGTTTGCTCACCGACTTGATAAGCAACAGTGGTCATAGTCGCGTGGGTGCACCCACTGAACAAAAATAAAAAGAGTAAGTACTTTCTCATTTATTTGATAAGTTTTTGTAATTATTCTTACAGCTTAGTCGCATATGTACATTTAACAACTTAAAAAGGCGATAACTAAAGTTAATAAAAAGAATAAGTTGCTAATGCCCATCTATTTAAACATTTCAATTTCCACTCGGGTGCCTTCAGCTACATCTGCGGAATCCGCTGGGAGGACGATAAAGCAGTTTGCCTTACTCATTGATGTCAGCACGCCAGAACCTTGATAAGGCAGCGCGCTTACCGTGTAAAAGCCTTCGTTATCAATTGTTGCAATCGCTCTTTGAAAATCAGTGCGCCCTGGGCGTTTTTTAATTGCTGTAGTGGTAATAGCAGTGAGTCTATTTGTTTGTTTTGCGCGAGGTTGGGCCGAGAGGTAATTAAGTGCAGGGCACACCAGTTGCATAAAAGTCACCATTGCAGAGACTGGGTTGCCAGGTAAACCAAAAAAATAGCTGTTAGGAAGTTTACCAAACGCAAAAGGCTTACCTGGTTTCATGGCTATTTTCCAAAATCCGATCTCACCAATCTCGTTCAGCACTTCCTTAGTATAATCTGCATCACCTACAGAGACCCCGCCAGAACTTATAATGACATCTGCAGTTACATCAGCCGTTAAAAATGCGTCTTTTATCGCTGTTTTAGTATCTTTAATGATCCCTAAGTCAATAACGTCAAACGCAAGCTTTTGCAGTGATGAAATAAGTACCGGGCGATTGCTTTCATAAATTGCACCGGCTTTTAATGGTTGTCCTGGCAGTGTTAGTTCATCACCGGTTGAAAATACAGCGACTTTTAATTTTTTGTAGACAGTTAATTGCTCAATGCCCAGCGAGGCAAGTAAACCAAGATCAACAGGAGTTAACTTATGGCCAATGGTTAAAACGGTTTCACCTTTAGTGATGTCTTCACCGGCGCGGCGGATATTATCGGCCATTGTTATTTTTTGATTTATAGTGACACAGTTACCTACTTTAGTGGCGTTTTCTTGCATGATGACTGCATCACAGCCTTTCGGGATGGGGGCGCCGGTCATAATTCTAACGCACTCGCCTGGGCGTAACTGCGGCGCAAAGTATTCGCCAGCAAGCACGGTTCCCACAAGTTGATAGCTGTTAGATGACGATTGGTAACAAATAGCGTAGCCATCCATTGCAGAATTATCATGAATAGGCACATTTATGTCAGAGATCAGCGCTTTGGCTAAAACCCTATCTAAAGAATTGTAAAGGCTGAGCTGTTCATATTGTGCAATGGGTTTTATTGTCGATAAGATATTTTCAATTGCGTCTTCAACCGATAATAAAGCGGATGCATTAAAGCAGTCATTCATATATATTGATTCTTCATATTCATTAGATAATTAAAACAATACTCATAATGTCAATGCTTTACAATAGAGTCTGTTACTATTTTTGGTTTGTGCTATTACTCAATATTAATAGCGTATCGGCAACAGAAAACCTGCATATTGCTGTTGCCAGTAACTTTAAAGCCCCTTTAGAGCAACTTTTAAATAAAGCCCCTTTTGCTGATGAAATTGAAATAACCCTGTCAGCTGGCGCAAGTGGTGTATTGTATTCGCAAATAATCCATGGTGCGCCTTTTGATATGTTTCTTTCAGCCGATGCTAAAAGGCCGGCATTACTAAAGCAACAAGAGTTAATTATTAAGGGGAGTATTCGTACTTACGCAACTGGCGTACTGGCACTTTGGCAACCTGCGCTAAATTCGACAAACTCTTATATAGCCATAGCTAATCCTCGCTCTTCACCTTATGGCGAAGCTGCAAAATATTATAACGACCGTTATCTTAAAACCAACTTATCGTTTGTATTGGCACATAATATTACGCAGGCATTTCAGTTTGTAGACAGCGGCAATGCGGGGCAGGGCATCGTTGCTTTGGCTAGTTTAAAAGCAGCGTATCAACAACACGCTAATGATAAATATTTAGCATATACAGTGCTCCCTTATCAGCAGCACCCAGCCATAACGCAACAAGTTGTGGTGTTAAAATCAACTGACAATTTAGCCGCCGCTAATAAGGTACTGAGCTATTTACTCTCCCCCGCAGTGCAAAGTGAGATCACAGAACTCGGCTATCAAAAGGCCTGTAGCCAATGCTAGAGACAGACTTTACTGCATTATTTTTGACTGTGAAATTAGCGATTATTACCTCTGTATTGTTGCTCATTATTTGCTTCCCAATCGCGTGGCTATTATCAAACTATACAGGTCGTTTGAAACCGTATTTTGAAGCAGTTATTGCCCTACCGCTCGTGTTACCCCCGACATTGCTTGGCTTTTATTTGCTGGTGGCTTTTTCACCTAACACACTGCTTGGCGAGTTTTGGCAAAGTCTGACGGGTCACCAGCTCGCCTTTAGTTTTTCGGGGATTGTATTAGGCTCACTGATCTACTCACTGCCTTTTGTTATGCAACCTTTATTGGTCGGCTTTAACCAAGTAAATAGTCAATATAATAACGCGGCGATTGCGCTTGGTTTTAGTGCTACAAAGCGGTTTTTCTATTTATTGATCCCGTTACTTAAAAGTACGATTTTAAGTGCCTTTTCGCTTGGGTTTGCCCATACACTTGGCGAGTTTGGCTTAGTGTTAATGATTGGCGGCAATATACCTGGTGAAACCCAAGTCGTTTCAATTGCTTTATATGATCACGTTGAAGCGCTTAATTATCAAGCAGCCCATGAGTTATCACTGATTTTATTTGCAATTTCATTTGCTTGTTTAGTTTTACTGTTTAAGTTTAATAGAGCAAGCCTTGGCTTTCGAGGGTCGAATGCTGCAAGTTAATGTTAATCTGCCACTTAAAAACTTTGTTTTGGATGTCGAGTTTGCTATTGAACAGGGCGTGATTGTTGGCGTTTATGGTCCGTCAGGTGCAGGTAAGTCGAGTTTATTAGCTGCAATTAGTGGTGTCAGCGCTGTGCAGTCTGTTACTAATAACCAGCTAAATTTAGCAACGCTTGCACCAGATAAACGCGGTATTTGCTTACAATTGCAAGCGTGTCCGTTGTTCCCTCATTTAAATGTGCAGGGAAATTTAAATTTTGCCTATAAACATCGACCTAAAAATAATAACCAATTAGCAATCGACGAAATTGTCTCTTTATTAGGGCTTGAAGACTTGTTAAACCGTGAGGTTGGCAGTTTATCTGGGGGAGAGCAGCAACGAATTGTGTTTGCGAGAACGTTATTACTTGGCCAGAGTATTATTTTGCTAGATGAGCCTTTTTCTGCGCTCGATTGGCAAAAAAAACAGCGCTTTCTTTCGGCAATTAAATACTTAGCAAAGAATAAAAATATTACCTTTATTATTGTCAGTCATTCCCTGAAAGAGCTTAGTTATTGCGCTGATAAACTACTGCAATTAAGTCGAGGAAAAATAATTCGATTTGGCGATACCGAGGTTATTAGCCAATATATAAATAATGAACAGGGCACTACACATTTTAGCTTTATTAATTTTCAGCAAGCTAGTCAATTAGCTGAGTATAATTTAACAAAAGTCACTCTTAGCCAAAGCCAACAAGTACTTTATATCAATCAGTTTGATGATCGAAACAGCTATAAAATTTGTGTCAACGCGAATGATATCAGTGTTAGTACAGTGCCGGAAAAAAATAGCAGCTGTATAAATAGCCTGCAATGTACGTTTGTGGGTTGTCAGCTGCAGCAGCATGAAGCGCTACTGTATCTTGATGTTGATGGGCAAACTTTATTGTGCAGTCTAAATCCGCTGGCATGGCAGCAACTGGCAATAACAACAGGGCAAACACTGTATGCACAACTGCACGCAATTTAGCCCGCGATTTTGCACCGATACAGCACATTAATATTCCTTTAATAGTGCAACAGGCTTACTTTTTATAATTTTAAAACCCTACCTTATTGAAATTATTGTAAATAATTTTATGGCTTATAATTTGCTCGCTCTTACCTGCTTTTAACTTACTTAGAACTAAAAAACAGTATTAAAAGTATTTTAAGATTTTATTCTAATAAAAATAGCGTCAGGAGCGTGCCGCATGCAGCAAACTACAGGATTCAATTTATTATCATTTCGGGGCAAGATGAAAGTGCTTCATCTTAGTTGGATGGTTTTTTTTGTGTCATTTTTTGTCTGGTTTAATCATGCACCTATGCTAGGTGCAATAGCCGTATCACTGGGGATCAGTATGGCTGAAGTTAAAACCTTACTGATTTTGAATGTCGCATTAACGATACCGGCACGGGTGGTGGTGGGTATGCTCACCGATAAATATGGCCCGCGTATTGTTTATTCTGCTTTACTTATTAGCTGTAGTATTCCGTGCTTTATGTTTGCCGCAGCCACAACCTTTGAACAAGCTGCAATAGCACGTTTTGCGCTGGGGTTTATTGGCGCTGGGTTTGTGGTCGGCATTCGCATGGTCAGTGAGTGGTTTCCTGCTAATGAGCTTGGTATCGCCGAAGGTATTTACGGTGGTTGGGGTAACTTTGGTTCAGCCGCAGCCGCGATGTCATTGCCTGCGATTGCGCTGCTATTTGGCGGTGAAGATGGCTGGCGTTATGCGATTGCTGTTACGGGGGTAATTAGCATCCTATTTGGCCTTATTTGGTTTTTTAATGTGACCGATACCCCAAAGGGAGCAACCTATTTTAAACCGAAAAAAATAGGCGCAATGGAAGTAACCAGTAAAGGCGATTTTGTCTTACTGTTGATCATGAAAATTCCTATGTATGCGGCTATGGCATTATTGAGTTGGAAACTTTCGCCCAGTGGTGCCAATCTTATTTCTGCTAACTTTGTAACAGGCGTTTATGTACTACTTATTGCACTTTATCTGTATGAAGTATATAAAACCTACGATATCAATAAAGCCATTTTTAAACACCCAGTACCAGAGTCACAGCGCTATGAGTTTAAGCAAGTTGCTGTGCTGAATATTTTATATTTTACAACGTTTGGCTCAGAGCTGGCGGTTATTTCTATGTTGCCGCTATTTTTTAGTGAGGTTTTTGCCCTTGATATGGTTTATGCCGGATTACTTGCTTCTGCTTATGCTTTTATGAACCTTGCATCGCGCCCAGGTGGTGGTTGGATCTCCGACAAACTCGGACGCAGAATAACCTTAATTGTGCTAACCATGGGTTTAGCGGTAGGCTATTTAGTGATGGGGCTGGTTGATGCGAGTTGGCCGCTGTGGTTAGCTGTTGTGGCTGCAATGGCGTGCTCGTTCTTTGTGCAAGCCGGTGAGGGCGCTGTTTTTGCGGCGGTGCCACTTATTAAGCGTCGCTTAACTGGGCAAATTGCCGGTATGACAGGCGCTTATGGTAATGTCGGGGCGGTGGTGTATTTAACCGTATTATCAATGGTTGACTATCAAACGTTCTTTTTTGTTATTGCGGGCAGTGCATTAGTGGGGCTGATAGCGTTAATGTTTATGCAAGAACCAAAAGGCCATATCACAGAAGTGAATGAAGACGGCTCGGTTGAATTAATTTCTGTCACATAAGGCGAATTAGATGATAGCTGAAACCGCCAAAGCGAGCAGCCAAGTTAATAAACGCATCGTTAATGAGCATGCTATAAATGAGCTACAGGTGTCATTTGGCGGGCATTCAGCGCCAGGCAATAAAGCCGATAATCAAGACGCTTTTGCAGCCCTGCATACCAAAGGACATGAGCGTGATTACAAAGGGATTGTTGCGTGTATTGCGGATGGCTGTTCAAGCGCTAAATTTGCCAAAGAAGCGGCTAATTTAGCGGTCAGTCACTTTATTAATGAATATTTAGCTACCGAGCCTAGTTGGGCGGTAAAAAAATCAGTCTCTAAAGTGCTGGCCAGTTTAAACTTGTGGCTTTATTCGCAAACGCCGACCAATAGTCAACAAATGCACCGTCAAGCCCATTGGATGACGACTTTTAGTGCACTGATATTAAAATCAACCAGCGGCTATATTTTTCATTTAGGTGACACGCGAGTAGCGCAATTACGCGATGGTGAACTGACTCAATTAACCCGGGATCATAAAGTTAATCAGCATTTAACCAAGGCATTAGGAGCAGAGCTACACCAAGAAGTTGATGTTTATCAGTTTGAGCTAAAACAGCATGATATTTATGTATTGAGCTGTGATGGCGTGCACGACTTTGTTACTCAAACACAATTTATAGAGTGTATTAATAATAACCATGATCTAGAAGCTGTGGCTAAAGCAATCACACAGCGTGCGATTGCACAAGGCAGTGACGACAACGTGAGTTGTTTACTGGTGAAAGTGCAGCAGATCCCCAAAAAATGTTTAGATGAACGATACCGCGATCTTACGAAACGTAAAATTCCAGCGGTATTACAGGTTGGTCAGCAGCTTGATCAGTACAAAGTACTGCGGCAAATATACGCCAGCACTCGTTCACATATTTACTTAGTGCAAAGTAACGAGTATGCCGCACCGGTAGTATTAAAAACGCCCTCTATAAACTTTGCAGAAGACCTCCATTACTTGCAAGGGTTTATGCGTGAAGGGTGGGTTGGCCAGCGTATTAACCATCCCAATGTTATGAAAGTGCTTAGCACTGCCGACGACAGTGTTTTTTTATATCATATTTGTGAATACATGGATGGCCAAACTCTAAGACAATGGCAAGCAGACACACCCGAGCCACAACTGAGCCAAGTGCGAAATATTGCCTTGCAAATCGTGCAAGCTTTGCGCGCTTTTCAGCGCCTCGATATGGTTCATCGTGATTTAAAGCCAGATAACGTGATGATTGATGCGCACGGTAACGTAACTTTGATTGATTATGGCACCGTAAAAATTGCCGCCATGCATGATGATATTAATCAAATAGTGGATGAATGTCCGCAAGGCACACTCGGTTACACAGCCCCTGAAACACTGCTCACTTTAAACGCCGATTTTAAAAGTGACTTATTTTCACTTGCTGTGATTATCTACGAACTATTATCTGGGCAGTTACCGTATAAATCGTTATCTTCTACTCAACAAACACCTTCAGGTAGCACTTTTTGGCATTATCGCAGCATTCGTGACTACCGTAGTGATATCCCCTTTTGGTTCGATCAAACGTTAATGAAAGCCACGGCGGTAAAGCCTGAGCATCGCTATAGTTCATTTTCAGAGTTTATTAACGACCTCAACACCCCTAACTCACAGCTGAGTATGACGGTAATAGACAACCCCGCTTTTTATCAGCGTAACCCAGTGATGGTATGGCAAGTGATCGCAATTTGTTTGTTCCTTTGCTTACTCACGGTGCTGATCATTAAATAACTAGCAGTATCACTGTGGTGCAAGTAATGGATCCTAGTGGTGCTGTACCTAACTTTCAATATTTTTTTAAAAGTTAAGTTGTTGTATATATTATATTTAAATGTTTGGTATAGCCCTTGCTTTAATTGTTAATAACAATAAATACATAGCAAGTAAGGTGAACTGATGAACCGCAAACAACGAGTCGTTGTCGTCGGCAATGGAATGGTTGGGCATCATTTCGTAGAGCAAATTACCAGTCTTATCAACCCTAATACGGGTGTCGAAGTGACTGTACTCAGTGGCGAAGAGCGGTTAGCTTACGATAGAGTGCACTTATCAGCGTTTTTTGCTGGCAAAACAGCCAACGACCTTGCGTTAACTAACGAGCAAATATATGCGGATTGGCAAGTGCGTTTTTACACCAATGCAAAAGTCACCGATATAAACCGGCTAAAGCAGCAAGTAACGACCAGTGAAGGTGCAACCTTTGATTATGACAAGCTGGTATTGGCAACCGGCTCATTTCCTTTCGTACCACCCATTCCAGGTAAAGACCGTGAACATTGCTTAGTGTATCGCACCATTGCTGATTTAAACGCGATCAAACACTCTGCCAGCAGCAGTAAAGTGGGGGTGGTGATTGGTGGTGGTTTACTCGGTTTAGAAGCCGCGAATGCACTTAAACAGCTGGGCCTTGAAACCCATGTTGTAGAGTTTGCCCCACAACTAATGGGCGTGCAAGTCGATGGCGGCGGCGGACGATTACTGAAAGATAAAATTACCGCATTAGGTGTGCAGGTGCATACCTCAATGGCCACAGAAGCAATAGTCGATGGCGAACACTGTCGTTACAAAATGTGTTTTAAAGGTGGCGAGACACTTGAAACGGATCTGATTTTATTTTCCGCAGGGATCCGCCCCTATGACAATTTAGCCCGAGAATTTGATTTAGCTGTTGGTGAGCGTGGCGGCATTGTTATTAACAACTATTGCCAAACGTCAGATCAAAATATTTACGCTATTGGCGAATGTGCGCTGTGGTGTAATTTTATCTTTGGTTTAGTGGCACCGGGTTACGCGATGGCTAAAATCGCAGCGAAACATATTTTATTTAACAACACTGATGATGCATTTAATGGTGCTGATATGAGCACTAAATTAAAACTAATGGGGGTTGAAGTGGGCTCCATTGGTGATGCTCATGCACGGACGCAAGGCGCTCGTAGTTATGTTTTTGACGATCAACTCAGCGGTGTTTACAAAAAAATAGTCACCAATCAAGCAGGCACTCAGGTGATTGGTGCAGTACTGGTGGGCGATACCAGCGATTATGACAACTTACTACAATATCACTTGCACGACTTAGCCCTTAATATTGCCCCTGAATCACTTATTTTACCGCTTGCGCCAACACCAGATACGATTTCAATCGCAGATTTAGCTGCTGATGCACTGATCTGCAGTTGTCACCAAGTAACTAAACACACGATTGAACAAGCCGTGTTAGCCGGCGCCAATGATTTAGTTGGTGTACAAACAGTCACCAAAGCCTGCACCGGCTGTGGCAGTTGCGAAAGCCGAGTAAATTGTATTATCGAACACAGCTTAGCCATCACTCAAGCAGAGCCTAAGCGACTCA
The DNA here is from genome assembly GCF_047806705.1 of Pseudoalteromonas sp. ASV78. Lineage (NCBI taxonomy): Bacteria > Pseudomonadati > Pseudomonadota > Gammaproteobacteria > Alteromonadales > Pseudoalteromonadaceae > Pseudoalteromonas > Pseudoalteromonas sp. ASV78. The sequence continues at coordinate 696,481 of NZ_JBLOPA010000001.1, forward strand.
GTGATGACGCATTGATCCCCGTAACCGAACTTGCATAAGAGAGCGCCATGACCCCTTTAAAAGAGAGTTTAATTCAAACAACATGTGCGTATTGTGGTGTGGGCTGCGGCGTGGACGTTGCCTTAGCGGGCAATCAACCGACACAGCTAGAAGGGATGCCAGAGCACCCTGCAAACTACGGGCGGTTATGCGTAAAAGGCAGCCATTTATTAGATACTATTAGCAATGATAATCGCCTTAGCGCACCAGAAATTAACAATAAACAAGTAAGCTGGTCTGTGGCGAGTAATTACGTGGCGAGTGAATTCAGCAAAATAATTGCCGAGCACGGCCCAGATGCGGTGGCTTTTTATGTCTCTGGGCAGTTGTTAACCGAAGATTATTACATCGCCAATAAATTCATGAAAGGTTATATTGGTTCGGCCAATATTGATACCAATTCACGCTTGTGTATGTCTTCTGCGGTGGCGGGTTATAAACGCGCTTTTGGTGAAGATGTAGTGCCTTGTGATTATGAAGACTTAGAGCACACCGAACTGCTTATTTTAATTGGCTCTAATGCGGCGTGGACGCACCCAGTGTTATATCAACGTATCGCCCGAGCAAAGCGCATAAACCCGACCATGAAAGTGGTGGTTATCGATCCAAGACGAACCGATAGTGCAGAGCTGGCCGATACGTTTTTACAAATAAAGCCAGGCACAGATGCCGCACTGTATAACGGTTTATTACGTTACTTAGCGGATAACCAACTGCTTGATAATGATTTTATTGCAAAGCACACCGATGATTTTGCAACTGCATTAGCAGCAACGCAGTCGTGGACGATAGATGAGGTTGCCAGCTATTGTGAACTAAGTCGCCACGAAGTTAGCCAATTTTATAGCGAGTTTGCCAATAGCGCCTCAGCAATTAGCTTTTACTCAATGGGCATTAATCAATCATCGTCAGGGGTTGATAAATGTAATGCGATTATTAATGCCCATTTAGCGTCAGGGAAATTATTAAAAACAGGCTCTGGGCCGTTTTCTATTACTGGTCAACCCAATGCCATGGGCGGACGTGAAGTAGGCGGGCTGGCAAATCAACTCGCTGCGCACTTGGACATTGAGAACGTGCAACATCAATCGTTAGTAAAGCGCTTTTGGCAATCACCAACGATCGCCACGCAAGCAGGCGCGAAAGCACTGGATATGTTTGCTGCGATCCGCGCTGGTAAAATCAAAGCGGTGTGGATCATGGCGACCAACCCGATGGTTAGCCTACCAAATACCAATGCGATAGCAGAAGCACTGAAAGCCTGTGAACTGGTGGTGGTATCGGATTGCGTGGCAAGTAACGACACCCTTGATTATGCCCATGTCAAACTGCCCAGCACTGGTTGGGGAGAAAAAGAAGGCACAGTGACCAATTCAGAGCGCCGTATTTCTCGCCAAAGAGCAATTATCGCGCCGTTCGCTGGCGCAAAAAACGATTGGCAGATACTCTGTGAAGTAGCTAAAAACATGGGCTTTAGTGGTTTTGATTTTACCCAGCCAAGTGAAATTTTTGATGAGTGGGCACGTTTAACGAGCTTTGAAAATAACGGGTCACGGCAGCTTAATTTATCTGCTTTAGCGGGCATGAGCAGTCGCGAATATAATGCCTTGAGGCCTATCCAATGGCCGTGTATTAAAGGCGATAACTACCAGCATGGGCAAGTGTTCAGCCAAAATCAATTCAGCACAATGAATAAAAAAGCGCGTTTTATTGCCATTACGCCACAACTACCCAAGCAAGTTACCTCAACTGAATATCCATTAGTGATGAACTCTGGGCGGATCCGCGATCAATGGCACACCATGACGCGCACGGGCAAATCAGCCACGCTTTCAACCCATATTACCCGCCCTTATATTGAGCTTCATCCACAAGATGCGAGCCGGCTTGGCATCAACAATGATGACCTAGTGCGAGCGCAGTCGAAGGTGGGCGAAGTGATAGCGAATGCCAAAATTACCGATTCGCTCAGAGCGGGTGAATGCTTTATGCCGATCCATTGGAATCAGCAATTTGCATCATCAGCTAATGTTGGCAAATTATATTCATCCATTGCTGATCCTATTTCAGGTCAACCAGAAACGAAGTTTACGGCCATAAAGCTGCAACCGGTAGAGTTTAGCCAATATATGGATGTATTCGTTAATAAGCAAAGCAACTGCCAGGCTGACATAACGGCGCAAAGTGACTATTGGCTAAAAATCAATGCCAGCAATTGCAGCCAATATCAGCTCGCTTTTAACGAAGTTGTGCCAGATGCACTTTACTGGTGCCAACAAAGCAGTGGCATCAAAGGGCAGTGGTCAGGTTTTTATGAAGGCGCTACGCAACGTATTCAATGTATTGCCAATGGTCGATTAGTGTTTGTGGCGATGATAACTGATGTGCAAGTAACCACGTCAATTGAGTGGATCAATCACTTGTTTAGCCAATCGGCACTGAACTATGCACAACTGCAGTCATTATTAACGGCCACACCTGACGAAGAGTTTAGCCAAGGGCGACAAATTTGTAGCTGCTTTAAAGTTAGAGAAAAACCAATTGTCGAGGCGATTAAAGCCGGAGCTCATCGGGTTGATGAACTGGGCTTGCAGTTGCAGTGCGGGACTAATTGTGGCTCATGTAAAACTGAGTTAAGTCAGCTTATTAAACGCCACGCAGTGATTGATAAAGGGCAGCAAATTGATGTGCTGATCACGGTGTAATTGCTATGCCACAGCTAATGTATATAAAAATAATAAGTAGAACAGTTTATGCTTGAAGATAAATTTGGACGTCGCTTTAATTATTTAAGACTCTCGATCACCGATGTCTGTAATTTTAGTTGTAGCTATTGCCTACCGAATGGCTACCAATGTGATACGCCGCGTGAGTTCTTAACACAAGCAGAAATTACCACTGTAGTGAGTGCTTTTGCCAAGCTAGGCACTAAAAAAATTCGCTTAACGGGCGGCGAGCCATGCCTACGTAAAGATTTGCCTGAGATCATCAAACGTTGTAAAGCCACCAGCGGAATTAGCGAAGTGGCGCTGACAACCAATGGGTTTAACTTATTAAACAATGTTGATGAATATAAAGCGGCAGGGCTTGATGCCATTAATGTCAGTATCGATAGCTTAGATCCGAAAATGTTTAAACTAATAACTGGCCACGACAAGCTACAACATATTTTAAACGGCATTGCACGAGCTCAGCAGATTGGCATTAAGCGTATTAAAGTTAATGCCGTATTGGCGAAAGCATTTAATCATAACCAGCTAAAAGATTACCTTGCTTGGATAAAGCACCAGAGAGTAACAGTGCGCTTTATTGAATTGATGGAAACCGGTAATGGCACGCAATTTTTTGAACAAAATCATTTAAGCGGTCAAGGCGTTAAAGATAGTTTGCTAGCAGCGGGCTGGTTACAAGTCGTGAAGGGCAAGTTAAATGGCCCTGCGCAAGAGTTTTGGCATCCCGATTATCAAGGTCGTATTGGCTTGATCATGCCTTACAGCAAAGACTTTTGCCAAAGCTGCAATCGTTTACGTGTCTCGGCACTGGGTAAATTACATTTGTGTTTATTTGCTGATCAAGGTATCGACTTACGCAGTGCATTAAATAGTGGCAGCACTGAACACGCCGCTGAGCAAACGATTAAACTGATCCGCAGCGCAATGAGTAACAAAACCATTAGTCACGAGCTTGATAAGCGCTTAACTGGCGCAACCAAGCATTTAGCGATGTTAGGAGGGTAGAACAATGGCTGTGACTGGGTTAGTGCTCGCTGGTGGTAAATCTTCACGCATGAAAACCAATAAGGCCGAGCTGCTGTTTGGCGATAAAACCTTGCAACAACGCAGTGTTGATTTATTGCACAGTGTGGGGCTGAGTGATGTATTAATTAGTCGTAACGGATGTCATGCAAATGCAGATTATCTGCCTGATATATATCCAAATAGGGGGCCGCTTGGGGGAATTTATAGCGCCCTTAAACACACAGCTAACGACTTGTTGGTCGTGGCGATTGATATGCCATTACTTAATCGCGCGTTATTAACGCGTTTACTGAATTTTTATGAGCAGCAGAAAATACACAATAAAACCATGAATCTAGCGCATTTTAGTCAGTTTCCATTGCCCATTTATATTAACAATAACCAAGTGACACAGCATTATTTACGCGCCACGCTCAGCGCAATTGACAGTAATTGCTCCATTAAACAGTTTATAAAAACATGCCACGGTGAGTCGCTTGCCAGCTCACAAACCGACGCATTTAGTAATATTAATACCCCAGTGCAATACAACCAATTATGTAAAACGCACGGTATCAATCAATTTAAAAAAGAAGTAATAAATCATGACTAGTACAACAGATAACAGTGTGGTTAATATCGCGGTTCTAACCGTCAGTGATACGCGCAATGAAAATACCGATAGTTCAGGGCATTATTTAGTACAGGCGCTACAAGATGCAGGGCATCAATTGCTTGATAAAAAAATCGTTAAAGATGATGTATATCAAATGCGGGCAATTGCCTCGCAATGGATTGCAGATGAAACTATTCAAGCCATTTTAGTGACCGGTGGCACAGGTTTTACTGAGCGAGACTCAACGCCGGAGGCAATGCTGCCGTTATTTGATAAAACCGTCGACGGCTTTGGCGAGCTATTTAGGCATATTTCATACAGCGAAATTGGCAGCTCGACGATTCAATCTCGGGCGCTTGCGGGGCTTGCAAATAACACCGTTATATTTTGTATGCCAGGTTCCACTGGGGCGTGCAAAACAGCGTGGACGGGCATTATTGAGCAGCAATTAAGCGCAACGTTTAAGCCCTGTAATTTTGTGCCACATATTAGCATTGGCAGTCGCTGTAAAGCTCGGGGGTAAGCATGTTAAGTCATATTGATGAGCACGGCCAAGCGAATATGGTTGATGTTTCACTAAAACAAATCACCGCCCGTGAAGCGATGGCACAAGGGATGATATCGATGTCTAAACTGGCATTTTCAGAGGTTGTTGCCAATGAGAATAAAAAAGGCGATGTGATCGGGGTTGCGCGTATTGCTGGTATTCAAGCGGCAAAGAAATGCGCGGATCTGATACCTCTGTGTCACCCGCTGGCGTTGACCAAAGTGACGGTTGATTTTGAACTAGATCAGCAAAACTGCATCATAAAAATAACCAGTTTATGTAAACTCGCAGGCAAAACTGGGGTTGAAATGGAAGCACTCACCGCAGTATCAGTAGCCGCACTGACATTATTTGATATGTGCAAAGCCGCTGATCCTGATATGGAAATTCATTCTATTCGGGTGATAAAAAAATCAGGAGGTCAACATGGCGACTGGCAACGACGCTGAGCAAGTTAGGCTATTGTTTTTTGGTCAACTTAAAGAGCGCTTACAGTGTGCAAGCTATACTATAGCTATTAAGCAACCGCTTTCAATTGAACAGTTAAAAGCACACTTAGTCAGCTTACAGCCAAGTTGGCAAGCAGCGCTTAATAATGACTTACTGATAGCGGCAGTTAATCAGCAAATAGCGCAGCAGCAAGCCATTGTAAAAGGGGGGGATGAAGTGGCCTTTTTCCCACCTGTGACGGGGGGCTAATGAGTATTGAAATTACCATCAGCCATGATGATTTTGATATTGCAGTGCTGCATCATGCACTGCAAATCGGTAACGTCCAGCAAGGCGCAGTGGTTACTTTTACAGGCTTAGTAAGAGAATTTAGTCGTGGCGACAACGTGGTGGCACTTGAGCTTGAGCATTACCCACAAATGACCGAGCAACTACTTTTAAGCATTGCCGAGCAAGCTCAAAACCGTTGGCAACTGGGCAGAATTAGCATTTATCATCGAATTGGTTATCTCCCCCTTGGCGAGCAAATTGTATTTGTGGGTGTGAGTAGCAAACACCGGCAAAGCGCCTTTGATGGTGCGCAATTTATTATGGATTATTTAAAAACCCAAGCCACGTTTTGGAAAAAAGAACATTTCAGTCATTCTTCGCAGTGGGTTGAATTTAAAGCCAGTGATGTACAGGCACAACAAAAATGGGTAGTAGATTGAAACCATACACAATAAAACAGTTCGCAGTCATCTATCAGCGTAAATTTATATATACCGTGGTTGTTATTTTGTCCAATAACGTGATTACCAATCGTTTTGGGATGTAACAACAAGTTTATTTTATAACATTTGCAATAAGTTATTTACATGAACATGATTTAGTGGAAGTATATTACGCTGTAATATACGCCGTTTTGGCGGTTATAATCCCCCCAAATTGGATCGAATAAACGTTATGCCGTAGCGGCTATTAATTAAATATAGGTGAAGAAATGAAAAGGATTTTAATCGGTGCGTTGCTCGTTGTGATACAAGGATGTGCGAATGTACCTAAGGACACCGGGCAATTACCCCCAGCACCTTGTATCGGTAGCACTGTGATTGCAGGCGATTTAGGTAACCAATTTAAGCAGGTTCAGGACCCGGCGCTTCTTGCTCAGGCAATCGGTGAGCCCTTAAAGGGCAAGTTATGTCAGGGTACTGTTTATGAAAGTACAGATGAGGTGACAATCTATCGTGCATGGAACAGTACAAACCCGCAGAGTGAGTTTGGTCAGTGGTGGTCATTTCAATTCCCGTCAGGAAATACAGCCAAATATAGAGAAGACTATGAAATTTGTTATCAATGGTCACCGCTCGATAAGTTGGTGAAATGTACCTTGAAGGCGGGAACGAAAGTTGTTGTAGGTAATGGTCAAAGCGCCCAATGCTCAGAATATCTAAGTTATCCAGTTTCGCAGCAGCAACAAGTTTTTATCACGAATGCATCTGATGCTGTCGAGAGTTGTGAAGGCTACGATAGTGTGATGAGTTGGAAATAGGATTACATTAGCCACAGCATACAAAGCACTTATGGGGACCCCCAAACGCTTGCTTAACTATGGCAAGCGTTTGGCACAGCTAATGCTGTGTTTCGGTTTTTAAAGGAGTAAGGCGTTTGAATTCAATTAGGAAGATAATATTAATTAGTTTGTTTTTACCATTTGCTGCTCTCGCCGAAGGTAAAATTGGCATTGTCGCAGGTGTGTCTGTTGATGGATTCTTTAGTCCTGAAATAACCGAGTTTAAAATTGATAACGTTCAGTCTGGATCCCCAGCAGAAAAAGCTGGAATTAAAGTTGGCCAATTGGTTATTGAACTGGATGGTTGCAAAATCCCAGGCTGCCCAGCGGATAAAGCTAAAAAACTAATGGCTAAAGAAACAGGTGAAATATTACCATTACTAGTTAAAAACTTAGATGGTAGTGAGGTTTTGTTAAAAATCCATGTCGGTGAGTAAAAAGCTAACACATATGAGCCTTTAGCCAATAGGCATTATTGTTTTTTTGACCGTTTATGGTCAACTCTAAACCACTAAACAAAGTCGTTTATTGCGTTGCCGGCTAGGTCTTTTTCTCTAAAGCCACTTCGATCATCATAGCGAGTTTACAGCGCTTAATATTCTACTTAATCTACCAGCGTAATAATTTGCTCTGCGACTTTATGTAAACTGACGTGGTTATCCATGGCTTGTTTTTGTAATTTTTTATGCGCTTGGGCTTCAGTTAATTTTAACTGTTCAATTAATATAAACTTAGCCTGGTTAATGATTTTTTGTTCATTGATGACTTTTCTGGCTTCACTCAGTGCATTATTGATCTGTTTTATATGCTGACTTTGCTCGGCTATCAAATCATACATGGTTTTATTTGCAGCGAGTTTTTCGGCGGCAATATTAGTGTTTGCATAGCCATTTAGCTCAGCAGATAAAAGCGTAGCGGTGGTTGCTATACTAAAGTCTGGGCTGTCTTTAGTCAGTATAGCGAGCGTGCCTTGGTGGGTGTCTAAACTTTGTTTCGCTGCAATGATCTGCTCTTTTGCTGCTGCTATTAAACGCTTAGAAATTTGTTGCTCTATTTGATGCATAATATCGATGCGGGCGGTAGCTACGTCAAACCAAACTTCACTGAGCTGCGACACTTCTTGGTTATTGTTTGGCGCTAATTGCTGCAGCATAGTGCGTAACTTGTCTATTTCTTGGTTTGACTCATCCTGTAACAGTAGCTTGTAGCTTGCTGTGAGTTGCTCATCTGCATATTGGCTAAAAAATTCAAAACTGGTTTGTTGGTTGTGTTGAAAATGGCTTAACAATGCTTTTTGTTCAGTATCAAACTTATTACTGGCAAAAGCCATTGCACCATATGCACGCTCTTGTCCTGCGTATTCTTTGCCTTGCATAAAGTTAAAATAAGCAACTAATAGTCGGGTGATCACAGGATCACTGGCACCATCCGCGGTTTCTAAAAATACATTTAATAAGCTGGTAATTATTTGCGTAAAAGACTGCGTAGCTTGACTCGCACTGAGTGCTTGTTTGGCTACTTTTTCACGTAATGAATAAAGTGTATCGAGTGATTGTAGGCTGATAGTTATTAAATTATATAGGCGGCTATTACCAACCCCTGGTTTGGTACATAAATAGGTTTGCGCAAGTGACTCAAACAAGGCTTGTTGTAATACATTAGAGTGCTTTATTTGTTGTTGCAGTTGCTGTTCAAAAAGCGTTCTGTTTGAGGCGAGGTAAATATTACTCATCGCTCGCTCTTTTTGTAGTTGATGCACAAACTGGCCGAGTTTAATCAGGTTGTAACAACTTTTTTGTAATTGTTCTAACGCATGGATCTCTTCGTATTTAGCGGCTAATAGAAATTTTTTAGTGAGCGAATTATTGTGAGCCATAGATAGTTATTTTTGGGTTGTTATTTATGCTAACAGTTGCAACCTTCATTCCAGTTAAAAATAAACCATAGCTTTATAAAAATTAAAATTAAAATGTATTAATAACAACAGCTTAAAAATAAATTGTGAGGCTTTGAATTATGCAAAATCGAGTGAACAGGCTAACATGATGTATTTTGGTGCAAGTAATGCACTGCTACGATGCTTATAAAGTGCGCTTGCTCAGTATTTTTACTCCTGTAGATTGAGAGCAAGCGCGCGTATGATTCGTTTTTAATAGGCGTTAAACGCCATAGGCTGTGACATTTAATAACTCGGGGCTAATTGGCATCGTGTGATTGATAACCTCACCGATAATAATCAGCGTAGGACCATGGATCGCCTCAGATGAGGGGATTTTGTATGCTTTATCCAAGGTTGATGTATTAACGCGTTGCTCTAAGGTAGTTGCTTGTTCAACCAGCGCGATGGGGGTATTTTTCGGCCAACCAACCGAAATCAGCCCCGACACCAACTGCTCTAATCTATTTAATCCCATATAAACCACCAATGTGGAATTATCACCATTAGGCATATAGCGGTATTTTTGCCAGTCAGGTTGTTTTTTAGGGTCGCTAAATTGAGCCGTCATAAAGGTGATACTAGCCGCTACGTGACGTTTGGTTAACGGGATCCCCGTATACGCAGACGTGGCGCATGCGGTTGTTACACCGGGAATAATGGCGAACTTTATGGCGGCTTGCTGTAGTGCCTCAGCTTCTTCACAAATACGTGCAAAAATGCTCGGATCGCCGCCTTTTAAACGCACAACGGTTAAACCTTGTTGAGCAAACTTAACGAGTTGTTGGCAAATTTGCGGCTGCGTCATTGAGTGTTTACCAGCGCGTTTACCAACAAATACGCGCTTACAGCTGGCTGGTAGTGAGGTAATGAGTTCATCGGCCACCAGCCAATCATATAAAACCACATCTGCGCTATTTAATATACGCTGTGCTTTGACGGTAATAAGTTCAGGATCGCCTGGGCCTGCGCCGATCAGATACACTTGCCCGGTGTTATTGTTGCGGCTTTGACCAGTACCGTATCGAGTAAAAATGTTATCAAGCCAGTTATTCTCGATGCTTGAAAAATATGAAAATACGCTCATAGTTATCTCACTTTTTAGCTGATTGCACTGGCCGTTAACACAGGCTGGCTACTAATAAAAACCTGATCGTGTTCTATTTTTGTTTTATAGACAGGTACCCGAATTGTTTCTGCTTCTAAGCATTGACCGGTTTTCAGGCAAAAATGCTGTTTATACAAGGGTGAAGCAACGACTAAGCGCGTTTGTAGTGAGCCAACAATGCCTCTGGCTAACACATTGGCTTTGCCGATTGGGTCAAAGTTACTGATAGCAAATACAGACTGCTTATCATTAGGAATATAAAACACGGCAACTTGTTGATTATTAACTTGTGCGCAGATACCACTATGTAAAACTAGATCATTTAATGTACCAATTTTATACCAAGACATCTTCTTGCTCCTGTGTAATTTCTGTTACTGCGATAGGGCGTTGCTGCGTGTATTTAAGTGCACTTTTCTCAGCTTCAGTTGCGGGGCGAATTTGCTTTCGCTCTTGTACAAACACAATGTTTTCATCTGCATCTGGGCTATTCACAAATTGACGGAAGCGTTTAACTGCATTTGGATCTGCAATGGTGCGCTGCCATTCACATGCATAGGTGCTAGTGATATGCGCCATTTGCTGCTCAAGCTCAGCACAAATTCCTAAGCTGTCATCAATCACGACTTGGCGAAGATACTTTAAGCCGCCTTCGAGGTTCTCAAGCCATACCGAGGTACGCTGAAGCTTGTCTGCGGTATTAACGTAAAACATTAAAATACGGTCGATATAGGTGATTAAAGTGGTTGTGTCTAGATCGGTTGCAAATAAGTCTGCGTGACGTGGACGCATGCCACCATTACCACACACATAAAGATTCCAACCACTTTCGGTTGCAATGATGCCGATATCTTTACTTTGCGCCTCAGCGCATTCACGGGTACATCCTGACACGGCCATTTTTATTTTATGCGGCGAGCGCAAGCCTTTGTATCGATCTTCAATAGCAATTGCTTGACCAACACTGTCTTGCACGCCATAACGACACCATGTGCTGCCAACGCAAGACTTAACGGTACGTAATGATTTGCCATAAGCGTGGCCGGTTTCAAACCCTGCGGCTATCAGCTTTTGCCAAATAACAGGCAGTTGCTCAAGGCGTGCGCCAAATAAATCAATACGTTGGCCGCCAGTCACTTTACAATATAGATTAAATTCTTTGGCGACCTCACCCAGTACAATCAGCTTTTCAGCGGTCACCTCGCCACCGGCAATGCGCGGTACCACGGAATATGAACCATCTTTTTGCATATTAGCTAAGTAGTTGTCATTCGTATCTTGCAGGCTGACATGTTGCTCACTCAGGATATAGTCATTCCATGTTGAAGCTAAAATTGAACCCACAGCCGGCTTACATATCTCACAACCATGGCCTTCACCATGACTGCTAAGCAGCTCAGCGAATGTTTTGATTTTTTCAACTTTAACAAGGTGCAATAGCTCTTGACGAGAATAAGCAAAGTGTTCACATAGATGGTTATTGACCTCAACTCCACGCTCGGCAAGTTCAGCATCTACCACTGATTTAAGTAATGCGGTACAGCCGCCACAACCGGTGCTGGCTTTAGTGCAAGTTTTTACTGCGCCAAGTTCGTTTGCGCCATTATCGATAGCGCTGATAATGTCACTTTTACAGACGTTATGGCATGAGCAAATAGTGGCTGTATCGGGTAGGGCACTGCTTGACAGTGTTGGCGCGCCTACGCTGTCTGGTAAAATCAGGCATTCAGGATGTTCTGGCAGCGCCATATCATTGAGCATGTACTGGAGCAGCGTGTCATAGTCGCTGGTGTCACCCACTAACACTGCGCCCAGTAACTTATCACCGCTTTCGTTGAGGACGATTTTTTTATAGCAATCACGAATTGGATCTTGATATATCAGTTCCTTCGCATTGGCTGTCGTGCCATGCGCATCGCCAATCGATCCCACTTCAACGCCTAATAACTTAAGCTTGGTGCTCATATCGGCGCCGTTAAATTGAAGGTCGCCACCTGACAACTGACTTGCTGCAACCCGTGCCATATTGTAGCCAGGGGCGACTAAACCAAATAATTTTTTATCCCATAATGCACATTCACCAATCGCAAAAATATCTTTATTAGACGTTTGGCATGCGTTATTGATCACGATTCCACCGCGTTCACCTAAAGTAAGCCCCGCTTTATTACCTAGGTTATCGTATGGGCGAATACCAGCAGAGAACAACACTAAATCGGTTTCCAGGTGGCTACCATCAGCAAAGTTTAAGCGGTAACGACACTGCTGGCCGGCAACAATCTCACTGGTGGCTTTACCTGTGTGTACGCTAACACCTAAGCTTGCAATTTTGTTTCTGAGTAGCTTTCCGCCTTGCTGATCAAGTTGTACCGCCATTAACTGCGGCGCAAACTCAACTACATGAGTGTGTAAACCGAGTTGTTTTAATGCGTTAGCCGCTTCTAAGCCCAGCAAACCACCACCAATTACAACGCCTACCTTACTATCATCAGCACTTTTTTTTATTTTTTCTAAATCTTCAAGGGTGCGATACACTAAGCAGTGAGATTGGTCATTGCCTTTAATGGGTGGCACGAAAGGGTATGAGCCGGTTGCTAACACTAATTTATCATAGTCATAGATTGTGCCATCAGCAGTGGTGAGCTGCTTTTGCGTAGCGTCAATATGTTCAACCCACTGGCTTGTATGCACAGTAATATTGAGTTTTTGGTAGTTTTCATGTGTCGTTAACGCTAGATCAGCAGCGGTTTTACCATTAAACACACTTGATAAATAGACCCGATCGTAGGCAAGATTTGCTTCACCACACAATACCGTGATCTGCGCATGCTCATCGCTACCACGCATTTGCTCAACAAAATGGTGCCCCACCATGCCATTGCCAATAACGAGAATTTTCTGTGGCATTTGTTTTTTCCTTCATGCTGACGGTTTAAATTTTGGCAATAAAAAAGCCCGCCACAGTAAACCGTTTGGTTAGTGTGTGCGGGCTTCGTTGCCATTACTGCAAAAGCAGTTTTATTTTTATATACCTAGCTAAGCAATATCATTGCCATATTTTTATCTCATTGTTTTTATTTGTAATTGTGTTTTATGAAGTCTGGTAATTTTATTAAATGTTTAACGATGGTGCAGTGCAAGCACATTAACAGTGCAGCTTTATTGGATCTAATTCAGCATCAACATAAAAGCGACTGGTAATAATTAACTACGAGTGAAGATTTGCATTACTAAAAATGGCATCGGGTGATCAAGAGTAGGTAGTGCTCTGATCAATTGAGCTGTAGTTTACTCATTGAAGGTTTCATTGCTGAAGATTGGTACGACAGAGTGGGTTCGAACCACCAACCTTTGGACCGGGTGATCAAGAATAGATAGTGTTCTTTCTTTAGGTTTTATATCTAGGATTGGTACGACTGAGTGGATTCGAACCACCGACCCCTACCATGTCAAGGTAGTGCTCTAACCAACTGAGCTACAGTCGTACAATTTTTTTGAAGTGTACTTTCACTTAAATTTGGTACGACCGAGTGGATTCGAACTACTGACCTTTGGACCGGGTGATCAAGAGTAGGTAGTACTTTTTCCTTCGATGGTACTTTTATTTAATTTTTTTACTTAAATTTGGTACGACCGAGTGGATTCGAACTACTGACCTTTGGACCGGGTGAGCAAGAGTAGGTAGTGCTTTTTCCTTCGATGATACTTTTATTTAATTTTTTTTACTTAAATTTGGTACGATCGAGTGGATTCGAACTACTGACCTTTGGACCGGGTGATCAAGAGTAGGTAGTGCTTTTTCCTTCGATGGTACTTTTATTTAATATTTTGCTTAAATTTGGTACGACCGAGTGGATTCGAACCACCGACCCCTACCATGTCAAGGTAGTGCTCTAACCAACTGAGCTACGGTCGTATCATAAATTTAAGTTGTGTTAATTACTTAACAACGGACGCTAATATATAGCGTGCGCCTGAGTGAATCAAGCTCGTTTATGCATTTTTGGTTTGTTTGCCGTTTTTTTATTCATATTGGGCTGATTTCACACGTTTTATAAAACGTTTGCCACCAAGTAACGTGCGTTTTTGCTGAATCTTTGAATACAGTGAGTAAGTTATTGGGCTGATGTTGCAGCAGTGCAGCAAGCTCAGGCTGATTTGTCGTCGAGCCGAGCCAAAGCTGTTGATATAACGGCATCAATCGCTCTAAAGCGCCTGATAGCTGTGCTTGATAGGGTTGTAATTGTGCTAAGTAATACTTTTTAAAGACGTTACTGACGATTTGCGCTTGGCGTTTATTTTTTAGTGGGTTACATAGTTCATTGAGCTCAATGCTTGCTAAATAGCGACTGGTACTGTGATTAAAGTATGTTTGTTGCCGCACGGCGCTCACCAAAGCTTGATTAAAGTTAAACTGCCGTAGCACCGATAGCAGCGGGTAGAGTGCTTGGCTGTCTATTTGTGCGTATTGCTGTTGTATTATTTGCTGCTTTAACGTCAGCAAGTTTTGCAGGGCAAGCTCTGTTTCTACAAGGCCAGCTAAGTTTGTATCAAGTGCATAGCTGGTGAGTTGCCAAGTACGTTTTAACTCTGGATCATTATAAAGTAAGTGGTTGAACTGCTTTAATAGCTGCTGTTTTTTGTTGGCTAGTTCCCGCTTTATTGCGTGATAGCTTTTTGATTCAGGGCTTAATTTATCTAAGCAGCTGGGCGCCAGTTGAATAAACTGGATTTGATAAGTTAGTTGACCGGCTGTAGTGGCAACTTTTCCCAGTTGACTATTATGCTCAGCAATAAGGGTATTGAGCTTGCAATGAGATAGTTGTGCGAGCTGCACTATGCTTAACTGCTGCGCCGTTGCTGGCTCATCAGTATTGCGAATAGTTGATAGTTTAAGATTAGTGAGTATTGCTGTATCAGGCAGCGGTTTGTCTAGTGCAGTGGCGAGTCGCTGTTGATACTGCTTATTAATATCCGTTGCTTTATCGCTACAGGCACTTAACAGTAAACACGTTAATAAACTATAAAGGTAACCAAATCGTTTGATTTGGTTACCTTGCCTGTTGGGTTTTTTAAGCGTTTTTAAGTGGCTCATGTTTGAATCTATTTGCAACAGTAAGCATTAATAAAATAGCGGCGACACTTAAGCCAACAATAATGCCAACCCAAAAGCCATGCGGCCCCATCGCTGGCACAATCCAATCGGTACGTGCTAAAACAAACCCCAATGAAAAACCAATTAACCAGTAAGATATAAAGGTAATATAGGATATGGGAGCGGTATGTTTTAAACCCCTTAAAATACCGTTGGCGGCTACTTGTAGAGCGTCAGGGAGTTGATAAATACAGGCTAAGATCATAATGGATGTTGCCAGTGCGATGACTTGAGCATCATCGGTATAAAGTTGGCTGATGATATCACGACCAAAGAAGGTGATAGCCGCAAGTAGTGCCGCAATGATCATAGCAAGAATATAACTTGTTGAAATTGCTTTTTTTAATTGCTCAAAATGATGCTGGCCGTATAAATTACCAATCCGAATACTGATCGCAATAGATAAGCTCAATGGCATCATAAACAGTAAGGTTGTAACACTGGCAGCAATCTGATGGCCGGCCACTGCAACGGCACCTAAATGCGCAATAAATAATGGGATACAGGCAAATAAAGTGACTTCAAAAAAAGTCGCTAGAGAAATAGGAATGCCGATTTTAGTAATGGTCCACATAGTATTGAGTTGCGGCGCTTTAAAGTTGGCCAACAGGGTTTTGGCATCCACTTTTTTACTCAATTGGCAGTAAATGACTTGTGCAATAGCCATTGCGCTGAAAACCAAAGCCGTGGCAATCCCACAGCCCGCACCGCCTAGTGCTGGCATACCTAGCTTGCCATAAATAAATATGTAATTTGCAGGGATATTGACCGCTAAGCCAATTAAGCTGATATAAAAAGCCGGCTTGGTCATCCCCATGCCTTCGGTGATATTGCGATATACACTGAACACTAAAAAGCCAATGATCCCCCACTTTACAAAGTGAATGTAGTCATAGGCCATATTGGCAATATCAGGACTGGTATCAAGCTTTAAAATAATAACGTCGGCAAAGTAGGCGATGGATAAGCCGAACACGCTTAATACGCCCGCAAGATACAAGCCTTGTTGAAAATAATGACTGATGCCGGTTTTATCGTTAGCGCCAGAAAATTGCGCGATAATGCCGGTCAGGGCCAATAAGATACCTTGCAGAGCAAGCATTGCTGGATTCCAAACACCTGTTGCAATTGACAGTGCTGCTAAATCGGTCGGACTGACTTGCCCGGCCATAATGGTGTCAACCACTGACATTAAAACGAGAGTTACTTGTGCTAAAAAAACGGGAATTGCCAGAGAAACTAGCCGTTTGGCTTCCCAACTACAAAAAGTCATATCACTTGCTACGTAAACTGAAGAGGCCGCTATTGTAATCGATAAAGCGTAGAATAAAAAATTATAGCGCTGAGTTAAAGCTATTCATTACAGTTTTAATGAATAGGATTGGTTATACTAAAGCGTAAAAATACATCCATGTTTTAGAAGGCAGTTTAAGTTATGTTTACAGGAATTGTGCAAACACAAGCAACGGTGATTTCAAATAATTATCAACACAGTGTGATGCGTTTAGTGCTTGCAGTCGTACCACAATACATTGCTAAATTAGAGTTAGGTGCCAGTATTGCCATAAATGGTTGCTGTTTAACGGTTGTTAAAGTTCAGCATACAACCGAGCAAGCTTTAGCTGAGGTATATTTTGATGTCATTGATGAAACATTACAATTGACTAATTTAGGCAAGCTTACCCCTAGCAGCACCGTTAACTTTGAGCGCTCGATGACATTTGGTACTGAGCTAGGTGGGCATATCGTCTCTGGTCATATTCACTGCGTCGCACAGGTCAAAAATATTATTCACACAGACGGTAATTGTAAAATACAACTAAGCCTACCAACTAAATGGCAAAAGTATGTGCTGTATAAAGGGTTTGTTAGTGTTAATGGAGCCAGCTTAACAGTAGGTGAAGTTGACGAGTCAGGTTTCTGGTTACATTTGATCCCAGAAACGTTAGCAATCACCAATATTGGTCAGGCATCACTCGGTGATGAGCTAAATATTGAGGTTGATCAACAAACCTATACCATTATTAATACTGTCGAAAACTACTTACGCCAACAGTCATCACAGTAATCTTTAGCTAAAATATTTGCTCGTCATCGCTGTCTATATGTAACTCCACTTTACTATTAGCATAGTCGATATGCATATTAAAGTGGATTGGGTTACAGCATGCGCTGCAGTCTTCAAAGTAATCTTGATCGCCATCGCTGGCATCAAGGGTAATGTGAATATGGTGGCCGCAGTGTGGGCAGCTGATCCGTTGTGAGAGATGATTTTGCATAAATGATCCAACCTTACAAAGCAGAGCTAATAAAGCATGACTATTTATAGTGTCGGATAAATTGTTATGCTCCACAGAGTTGTACGCAACGCCCGCTATTACTGGGTTTGTGCAATGTCAGGCGATACCTAAATATAGTCTGCTTTAGCCATTTATGACATCAATTTGACAATAAAAATGGTCTTATTTCAGCAGTCGTTCTATTTGTTGTTTTGCTTCAGTAAGATAGTGGCCTGCAAAAATATTGGCGTGATTTAAAATAGGATAGAGCTGGTAAATTAATTTGCGTTGCTCATAGCCCTGCGTTAACGGATAGTGTTTATTGTAGGCAATGTAAAATGCATCCGGAAGCGGGGCAAATAACTCACTCATAGCAATATCGACTTCCCGATCACCATAATAACAGCTGGGATCAAAGATGCTGGGCACACTGTGAATAAACCCCATATTGCCACGCCAAAAATCGCCATGTAACAACGATGGCTGCACGCTATGACTGTGTAACATGTCTTTTATAAATGCGACAAAGTAATCTTTATCTACCAACTCAATGCCTTTTTCATGCAGTAATTGCAGCTGCCAGCCAATCCGCTCTTCAGCAAAAAATATATTCCATTTTTTATGCCAACGATTGGGCTGAGCGGTAGGACCAATAAAATTATCGTGATCAAAGCCAAACATGGCCTGACGATGTTTTAGGTGTAGGCAGGCAAGGTGGCTGCCCATAATATGCCAATTGCGATGAGGTTGCTGATCCAGTTCAAGCCATTCTAAAACAATAAATGAAAACTCAATACTCGCGCCGGTAGTGATACAATCTGGCACCATAAATAAGCTCTCTTTGATAAGCAGCTGTAAATTGTGGGCTTCACTTTCAAAGCGTTCTAGGTCATTACGATGCGCAACTTTAACAAAGTATTGATGAGCACCATCGCTTATTTGAAATAGTTTATCGCTATTTGGACTTTGCAGTTGGCGTTTACTGGTGTGCTTAAAGTCAAAATGCATAGCTTGGCTGATTTGTTCGTTAACCGTATTCCACATAGCATTGTTCACCTTTTATACAGATAACTAAACTATGGCAAAAAGTAGTTAAATAAACAAACTCTTGAGAGTAAAATTCATGTTTTAGCAGTGCATGCTCAGCTTTATACAATAACCCAACTGGAGGAAGAATGAATAAAAGCCTTGTTACTAATGTGATTGCGGGAGTTTTAGTGGTTACTGGTTTTTTATTTAACCAAGCAATTGTGCTGTCAATCGGCTTATTTGCACTTTCTGGTGCGGTGACTAATTTACTTGCAGTGCATATGTTATTTGAAAAAGTGCCCTTATTGTATGGCTCCGGTGTGATCCAATTGAAATTTGCAGGGTTTAAAGTCGCGATTAAAAATCTTATTTTAACTGAGTTCTTTTCAGAGCAAAAAATATCGCAATTACTCGGCAATAAAGCCATGGATATTGATTTGCAACCAGTGATCAGCGAAGTGGACTTAAACCCCGCATTTGACACGCTTTTAGATGTGATAGAACACTCTCAATTTGGCAGTATGTTAGCCATGTTTGGTGGCAGCGCTGCGGTGGAGCCAATGCGTGAATCTTTTATAGAAAAAATGCGTGATTCACTCATTGCCATGAGCCAAACTGATGAATTTAAGACGCTAGTTAATAGCAAGCTTACCCAGACCAGTCTGGCAAGTGATTCACTGTTTACAACGGTGTCAGGTTTAGTCGATGAGCGTTTAGATGAACTGACGCCAAAAATGGTGAAGGATATTATACAAACCATGATCAGAGAGCATTTAGGATGGCTTGTGGTATGGGGTGGTGTGTTTGGTGGTTTATTTGGTCTTGTGGCGGCAATCATTTAATTTATTTTTAGGTCGCTAATTTAAGCTGGCCAACTACTCGCCAGCTTAAATTAATCGTATTTTTAGCATATTATTTAGAACCTGCAACAACCATAATAGTTTGTTGGTTTAATTTCGCTAAGTCTTGAATTGAAGTATCAATAGTGGTTTCAATGCCCAAGTACTTTGCCGTTTTATCAAAACCGTAAGTACCAGCAAATTTTGCCATGTTCATGTTGTTACAGTGTAGTTTATCGGCCGTGGTGTTTTTATTAATACGTAAGTCTTTCATTGTTGCATAAAGTTGCAATGGTTTATTTGATACCACGGCCATACAAAGCTGTGTGCCTGGGCTGTTATCAGCCGCTACAAATTGTGCTGCCTCTGTATTGGTTGTAGTCAATGCCGCAGTGCCTAAAAGTAATGTTGTACAAAGTGTCGTCGTTAAAGTATTCATCATCATTCTCCAGTGGTTTGGGGGTGTTGTCCTGTTGACGAATTCATTATTAGCTATATTTTTAATTAAAGCTGTAAATCAAAATCGACAAGATGTAACACTGTATGTGAATGTGTCATTTTAAATTTAACTAATTGATAATTAATGAATTGATATGTGTATTTTGACATATTTAAAGATATTTATTTTTCACTTTTTTCATTGATTTTGGTTGTTTTTCAATCTGTTTTCATTGGTTTTACATGCTATTTACTTTAGAGTAAATACACTTTGTGCTGCTGCATTGCTGACATATTTTTTAACCCTGTTATGATCGCCTTGATTATAAACATACCTGTCTATTAGGAGACTCTGTGAGTAAAACATTGGCGAGTTATTATCAGCAAGCTTACGCCTGTGAACAGCATAATTTTAATCGTTGCTTTTATTGTGGCTGTGAAGCGACTGAGCGCGATCATTGCCCGCCATTACATATGCTACAAAGCATTATTGATTTAGGTGAAGAGGCCGAGTTTATAAGTATTCCAGCCTGTTATGAGTGTCATGCGATATTACATAACGAGCGTTTAATGACCATTGATGAACGCTTTACGAAATTAAAAAACAAACTTGGTAGTAAATACGCAAAACCATTACGCGTTTACAACATGTGGCATGAGAATGAACTTAGCGATATGAGTGATGAGTTTGCGCATAGTATTAAAGCAGGCATGGTATTGGGTAAAGAAGCCGCAGAGCGTTTAGCGTTTAGTGGTTTTAGCTATGCAACAGAAGAAGCGAAAGTAACAGTACGTGAAAAAACCGCTGAGTTTGATGTTGAAGGCGTCATTTTTACTGACTTTAAAGAAGCATTAAATCATTGTATTGGTGTATTAAAAGTACAAAAAAGTGATTTTTACAAAATATTAGTAGAAGATTATCAAGGTGATTTTAATAAAGCGCTGAGTCAGTATCGTCATCGTCACGATAAAGTAACAGCAGCGAAAGACGGTAATTGTTTAATTAAAGACTTTGCAAAATTGCATAAACAAAATTCAGATTTTGTAACGCGTACTGTTAAGCACTTTATTACTAAAGATCCCAGTCTAACTACTGAAGCGGCACTAGAACAGTTATATAACAATTATATTAAGAAATAACCTAGTAAATTACGTTCATCTCGTATAAATGCAGATTTGGCTTATTTTTTAGCTTTATAGAATGTATTTATATACAGTAACAAAAAAATAACAGGGATTAACATGATGCAAAAATTTGCTCCATCATTGTTGGTTGTTGCTCTTGGCGTCGCTTTAGCGGGTTGCCAGGATAATGGCCCGCAAGACGAAAAAGTAACAATTAATAAAAACCCGTACCCAAGTACCTATAAAGCACTTAAATCAACGACAACCTTGATCACTAATGCAACCGTTTTAACGGGCACTGGCGAGCGTTTAGAAGAAGCTGATGTATTGCTCGTAGATGGTAAAGTGCAACAAGTGGGTAAAGACCTAAGTGCGCAAGCTGATTTGACTATAGATGCGCAAGGCAAATGGGTAACACCAGGGTTAATAGATGTGCATTCACACTTAGGTGCTTATCCAAGTCCGTCAGTAGAATCTCACCAAGATGGTAATGAGATGACCAGCCCAAACACTGCCGAAGTATGGGTTGAGCACTCTGTTTGGCCACAAGACCCAGGTTTTAATCGCGCTCGCGAAGGTGGCATCACGTCATTACAAATTTTACCTGGTTCAGCGAATTTATTTGGTGGCCGTGGGGTTACTTTAAAAAATGTCCCATCGCACACTATGCAAGGTATGAAATTTCCTGATGCACCGTACGGCTTAAAAATGGCGTGTGGTGAAAACCCGAAACGCGTTTATGGGCGTAAAGGCGTATTACCATCAACCCGTATGGGTAATGTGGCTGGCTATCGCACAGCTTGGATTGGCGCTGCAGAATATAAGCGTGAATGGGATAAATACGACGCTGACTATGCAGCAGGTAAAAACCCAGCAGTACCACATCGCGATATTAAGTACGATACATTACGTGGTGTCTTAGAAGGCGAAGTAATGATCCACAATCATTGCTATAAAGCTGAAGAAATGGCAGTGATGATCGACCTGTCAAAAGAGTTTGGTTATCACGCCGGTACTTTCCATCACGGTATTGAAGCATATAAAATTGCCGATTTACTCGCTGAAAATGGTTCATGTGCTGCGCTTTGGCCTGATTGGTGGGGCTTTAAAATGGAAGCCTATGACATGGTACAAGAAAACGTAGCGATTGTTGATGCGGTGAAAAACTCTTGTGCTGTTGTTCACTCTGATTCTGATACCACTATCCAGCGCTTAAACCAAGAAGCCGGCAAAGTAATGTACCGCGCCAACGACAATGGTTTTAATATCTCAGAACAGCATGCGATTAAATGGATCACCTCAAATGCTGCAAAATCGCTGGGTATCGCTGATAAAACCGGTTCACTCGAAGCAGGTAAACAAGGCGATGTGGTAATTTGGAATCAAAGCCCATTTAGTGTTTATGCTAAAGCTGAGCAAGTATTTGTAGATGGTGCAAAAGTGTATGATCGCTACGATGAAACATTCCAAGCGCAAAGCGATTTTATGTTAGGTCAAAAATAAGGAGTAACTAGGATGACAAAATTAACACATTCATTTTCGCTCTCGCTAGTTGCTGCTGGTTTGTTAGCAAGTACTGCGGTGAACGCCCAATCTGTGGCGATCATCAATGCTACTGTGCATACTTCAACTGAGCAAGGTATTTTACAAGGCGCTAGCATTATTATGGATGAAGGCAAAATTACCGCCATTAATCCTACTAAAGTTGCAGCGGATACGATTATTGATGCCAAAGGGCAAATTGTCACTGCAGGCTTTATTGGTAGCATGAATCAATTAGGTCTAGTTGAAGTGGGCGCCGTTGCAGGCTCTCGTGATGGTGGTGATGATAAAGCAGGGATCGATTTTGATCCAAGCCTAGCATTTAATGCCCATTCAAGCTTGATCCCATACGCACGCAAAGGCGGTATTACCCGTGATGTGATCACCCCTCATGGCGGAGAAAGCATTTTTGCAGGCCTTGCCAGCGTCGTTGATTTAAGCGGTGAGTTTGACAGTGTAAAGCAAACACAAGTTGCGCTGGTGGTGCATTTAGGCGAGAAGAGCAAAGGCTCTCGTGCTATGTCACTGAAAAACCTTGTTGATAAGCTTGAAGCGCAGCAACAAAAAAACAACATGAAAGCTAAAAAAGACGATGCTACACCAAGTACTGAAGATAAAGTACTGACTAAAGTGTTAGCGGGTGACATGCCACTGCTAGTTACCGCTTCACGTGCCGCTGACATTATTGAGCTAATCAAACTTAAACAGCAGTTTTCAGTTAATTTAGTGATTGCAGGCGCTCAAGATGCCGTGGTTGTGAAAGAGCAGTTAGCACAAGCAAATGTTCCTGTTATTGTCAGCGCGATGGAAAGTTTACCAGGTAGTTTTGATTCGCTGCATGCGAGTTTAGACAATGCTGGCAAACTTGAAAAAGCAGGCGTGAAGGTATTGTTATCAATCGCGGGTGATGCCAGTCACAATGTTTACCAATTACGTTTTGATGCGGGTAATGCGGTATCTTATGGTATGACGCAACAAGGTGCATTAAAAGCGATCACCGCGAACATTGCCGATGTGTTTGGTATTAATGCCGGCAGTGTGGCGGTAGGTAAAGCCGCTGACTTAGTGATGTGGAATGATGACCCGTTTGATTTTACTAGTCACGTAACTAAAATGTTTATTAACGGCGAAGAGGTTTCAACCGAAGCACGCCAAGATAAACTCCGCAAACGTTATACTACTGACTCAGATATGCCGCGCGCATACACTAAGTAATCAGCTCCAAGGTAAGTAACTTGAACAATTGAAAAGACCGCATTTGCGGTCTTTTTGCTTTTGTGTCAGTGAAGATTAAAAGCCACAAAAAAGGCGCTCACTGTAACAGTGAGCGCCTTTTAAATTTAAATCGATACTTAGACTAGTTTAGCTAAGATATCATTAAATGTGGTGCTAGGGCGCATTGCTTTAAATGCTGCATCATCATTTGGTTGGAAATAACCACCGATGTTTACAGCTGGACCCTGTGCATCGTTAAGCTCGCTAACGATTTGCTCTTTGTTGCTTTCTAAATCACTGGCGATCTGCGTGAACTGTGCTTTTAATTCACTGTCGTCGTTTTGCTTAGCAAGCTCTTGCGCCCAGAATAAAGATAAGAAGAAATGAGAACCACGGTTATCAATTTCTTTTACTTTACGCGACGGTGATTTATTTTCAGCAAGGAAAGTACCGGTTGCTTTATCAAGTGTGTCAGCAAGTACTTGTGCTTTGTTGTTACCTGTAGTCACGCTTAGGTGCTCAAGTGACGCAGCAAGTGCTAAGAACTCACCTAAAGAATCCCAACGTAAGTGATTTTCTTTTTCAAATTGTTGTACGTGCTTAGGAGCTGAACCGCCTGCGCCAGTTTCGAATAAGCCACCGCCATTCATAAGCGGTACAATTGATAGCATTTTAGCACTCGTACCAAGCTCAAGAATTGGGAATAAATCAGTTAGGTAATCACGTAATACGTTACCCGTTACTGAAATTGTGTCTTTACCTTCTTTAATACGCGCAAGTGAGAACAGAGTTGCTTCAAGCGGTGCTAAAATTTGGATATCAAGGCCCGATGTATCGTGGTTTGGTAAATACGCATTCACTTTTTTGATTAACTGTGCATCGTGGGCACGGTTTTCGTCAAGCCAGAAAATAGCAGGGTTACCAGTCGCACGTGCACGGTTTACCGCTAATTTTACCCAATCTTGGATTGGTGCATCTTTAACTTGGCACATGCGCCAGATATCGCCTTGCTCAACACTGTGTTGTAGCAATACGTTGTCAGCACTATCAACAACACGAATTACACCGTTTGCAGGTGCTTCAAATGTTTTGTCATGTGAACCATATTCTTCCGCTTTTTGTGCCATTAGGCCAACGTTAGGTACGCTACCCATAGTGGTTGGATCAAATGCACCGTGTTCTTTACAGAAGTCGATAGTTGCTTGGTAAACGCCAGAGTAACAACGATCAGGAATGACAAAGCTGGTATCTTGTAATTTACCTTCACTGTTCCACATTTGACCGCTTGAACGAATGGCTGCAGGCATAGAGGCATCGATGATCACATCACTTGGTACGTGTAAGTTAGTGATACCACGATCAGAATCAACCATTGCAATTGCAGGGCGTGTTGCATAAACCGCGTCAATATCAGCTTCGATTTCAGCGCGTTTAGCGTCATCTAAGGTTTGAATTTTAGCGTAAACATCACCAAGACCATTATTAACATCGACACCTAGCTCAGCGAATAATTCACCGTGCTTAGCAAAAACGTCTTGATAGAATACTTTTACCGCATGACCAAAGATGATTGGATCAGATACTTTCATCATGGTTGCTTTCATGTGTAATGAAAACAAAATGCCTTTTTCTTTAGCAGCGTCGATTTCAGCAGCTAAGAAAGCTTGTAACTTTTTAACACTGATTGAAGATGCATCAATCACTTCACCTGCTAGTAGTGGCGTGCTTGCTTTAAGCACGGTCACATCACCATTTTCAGCAACGTGCTCAATACGTACATCAGTGGCGGCATCAAGGGTGACTGATAGCTCAGAGCCGAAGAAATCGCCTTCGCTCATGCTCGCTACGTTTGAAGCCGAATCTTTGCTCCACGCGCCCATTGAATGTGGGTTGTTACGTGCATATTCTTTTACAGAGCCTGGCGCACGACGATCAGAGTTACCTTCACGTAATACTGGGTTTACTGCGCTACCTTTGATTTTGTCGTAAGTGGCTTGAATTGCTTTTTCTTCATCTGTTTTAGGTTCAGCAGGGTAGTCTGGCAGTGCGTAACCTTTTTCTTGTAATTCTTTGATAACAGCACGTAATTGTGGCACTGATGCACTGATATTTGGCAGTTTAATGATGTTTGCTTCAGGTGTTTTAGCCAGCTCGCCTAACTCAGCAAGGGCATCACCAATGCGTTGTTCTTGCGTTAAATACTCAGGGAAGTTAGCAATAACACGACCCGCTAAAGAGATATCGCGTGTTTCAACTTCAACGCCAGCGGCATTAGTGTATGCTTGGATGATCGGCAGCAAAGAGTAAGTTGCTAGTGCCGGAGCTTCGTCTGTTTTAGTATAGATAATTTTTGATGTCATCATCATTCCTAGATAGTAGGCATAAGAGCCATATTCAACAATGCAAAGAAATATCATCGCCATCATGCGTGCACGACGTGACAATGATCAGTCAGTTAGGTGTTAATACTGTTGATTAAATAATCACACCTGACGAACTGTATTTAATCTTATGTTATTTATAAACTAAGTAAATTAGCCATTAGCCTAATTTTACCGCTTAAAGGGCCGTAGTTAGCTAATTTTAAGCACAAAGAGTGTAACAAGCTTGGCACAAAAGGGCTAATAACAAATATAACATTTACAAGATTGGGGTATTAAAAAAGAATTTCAAGAGCAAGGACAGTTTTTGTTCATACTGAACATTTAATTGATAACAAAAAGTTGAGGGTATAGGTGAATGCACTACAAAGTAGTAATTAGCAAAGGAATTAAGCGAGGATCTTTACAGGTCGCTCGCTTTAGTCGAACCTCTAAACAACTACACTAAGTCTTCGTTAGGAGCTATGTTAGTCGCATGCATGCCTTTTGGGCCTTGCTGCAATTCGAATGTTACATCTTGACCAGCTTTAAGTGTTTTATAACCGTCCATCACAATCGTTGAGTAATGGGCGAATATATCATTCTCGCAGCCGTCTTCTACGATGAAACCAAAACCTTTGGCATTATTGAACCATTTGACTTTACCACAAGCCATACTTCTACATCCTTCTATAAGTTGACTAATTTAGTTATTCTAAACCGTATAGTTTGATAGACTGACTAAGGTTTAATCAATCTACAATTGACTGTAGTTTATTTCGCCGATCAGTCAAGTGTTTTAAACTATTTTTTAACATTTAATTTATTTTTTTATTCAAGTTTGCTTGAGTTCCAAAGACAAGACTATATTTAATTATGAGTGGCATGAAAGATTCAGGTGTTTTAGACACAGTTCGCGATAGTGAGAAGCAAAAACTGCAACCACCGCGAAAATACAAAGTCATTTTAAATAATGATGATTACACGCCTATGGACTTTGTGATAGAAGTACTAACGACGTTTTTTAATATGGATAGCGATAGAGCAACAGATGTGATGCTGCAAGTTCATCAAAATGGTCGCGCAATATGTGGCGTTTATAGCGCCGATGTAGCGTATACCAAAGTTGAACAAGTTAACCGTTATGCACGGGATAATCAGCATCCACTGCTATGTAGTTGTGAGCAGGAATAATACCAAGGTAGGGTGATCAAAATACCCATCACAACGGTATATATATTTTATCTCAGTAAGGGGTTGCTAATGCTAAACAAAGATTTAGAACTAACTTTAAACGCAGCGTTTCGTGAAGCGCGTACACGTCGTCATGAATTTATGACTGTAGAGCACTTATTACTCGCGCTACTAGACAATCCATCGGCTGGAGAAGCGCTGCATGCCTGTGGGATTGATATGGCAGCACTAAAAGCTGAGTTATCAGAATTTATAAATGAAACCACTCCAGTCATTCCTGATTTAGAAGAAGAACGCGAAACACAACCAACTCTCGGTTTTCAGCGGGTATTACAACGTGCCGTATTTCATGTGCAATCATCGGGTAAAAACGAAGTAACGGGCGTTAATGTACTGGTGGCTATTTTTTCAGAGCAAGAAAGCCAAGCGGTTTACTTGCTGAAAAAAGCTGATATCTCACGATTAGATATCGTGAATTTTATCTCGCATGGTATTTCTAAAGCAGACGATGACATGGGCGGTGAAGATGCTGATGACATCCATGAAGAAGTACAAGCAGTACAAGGCGAAGAGCCAAGTAAATTAGAAAACTTTACCTCTAATTTGAATGTGCTCGCCCGTGAAGGGAATATCGACCCATTGGTGGGTCGTGATAGTGAAGTTGAGCGTACGGTGCAAGTATTGTGTCGACGTAAAAAGAATAACCCGTTATTAGTTGGCGAAGCAGGGGTAGGTAAAACCGCCATTGCTGAAGGCTTAGCGTATCGTATTGTGCATGAACAAGTACCCGACGTGATTGCCGATGCTGTGGTGTACTCGTTAGATATGGGGGCATTACTTGCAGGTACTAAATACCGCGGTGATTTTGAAAAGCGCTTTAAAGCCTTACTAAAAGAGCTTCAGGCGAAACCAGGCGCGATTTTATTTATTGATGAGATCCATACCATAATTGGTGCCGGTGCAGCCTCTGGTGGCGTTATGGACGCCTCTAACTTACTTAAACCACTGTTATCAAGTGGCAAGTTACGTTGCATGGGTTCAACAACCTATAACGAGTATAAAAATATCTTTGAAAAAGACCGTGCCTTAGTGCGCCGTTTTCAAAAGATTGATGTGCTTGAGCCAAGTGTGGCTGATACCACCAAAATTCTTAATGGCTTAAAAGAGCGTTATGAAGAGCACCATGGTATTCGCTATACACAAAAAGCGTTAAAAGCGGCAGCGGAGCTCAGTGCTAAGTACATTAATGAGCGTCACTTACCGGATAAAGCCATTGATGTGATTGACGAAGCGGGTGCCAGTCAACGATTACAACCGATTTCGAAACGCAAAAAAACCATTGGTGTGGCAGATATCGAATTGATAGTGGCGAAAATGGCGCGTATTCCGCAGCAAAGTGTGTCATCGAGTGATAAAGAGACCCTTAAAAATCTTGATCGTAATTTGAAGATGTTGGTATTTGGTCAAGATCAATCAATCGATGCACTAACCTCGGCTATTCGCTTATCACGTTCAGGCTTATCAAATGAAGATAAACCAGTCGGTTCGTTCTTGTTTGCAGGGCCAACCGGTGTCGGTAAAACTGAGGTGACTAAACAGCTTGCAAAATGCATGGGCGTTGAGTTTATCCGTTTTGATATGTCTGAGTATGTTGAGCGTCACGCGGTGAGCCGTTTAATTGGTGCGCCTCCTGGCTATGTGGGTTTTGAACAAGGCGGCTTGCTAACGGAAGCGGTGATCAAAAATCCACATTCGGTTGTATTATTGGATGAGATTGAGAAAGCCCACTCTGATATCTACAATATTTTATTGCAGGTAATGGATCACGGCACGCTGACCGATAATAACGGCCGTAAAGCGGACTTTAGAAACGTGGTGGTGGTGATGACCACTAACGCGGGCGTACAAGAGACCGTTCGTAAGTCGATTGGTTTTACTGATCAAGATCATTCTCATGATGCGATGAGTGAAATTAATAAAGTATTTTCGCCAGAGTTTAGAAACCGTCTAGATAACATCATTTGGTTTAATCACCTTGATCGTGATGTTACTTTACTGGTGGTTGATAAATTTATTGTTGAGCTACAAGCACAGCTGGATAAAAAGTCAGTTAACCTTGAGCTTACTAATAAAGCGCGAGAATGGTTGGCAGATAAAGGCTACGATAAAGCCATGGGCGCACGCCCAATGGGCCGCGTGATCCAAGAGCAATTGAAAAAGCCGCTGGCTAACGAGATCTTATTTGGGCAACTTATCGACGGTGGCACAGTGAAAGTGTCTATCAAAGATAAGAAATTATGTTTTGATTATGAAACGAATTTAACGCCTGCATAATCGCAGCGTTAAATAGAAAACAAAAAGCCCAGCAATTGCTGGGCTTTTTGTTTATTAAATGTAATTGTTAGTTTAGCTATCAATTACATTTAATAAACGCTTCAAGCTAGTGTAGAAAGTAACTAAGTTACTCAGACAACTTAGCTAAAAACTTGATATTTCGTTAACGCACTAACTTAGCGAGCACGGAATACGATGCGACCTTTTGATAAATCGTATGGGGTCATTTCTACGGTAACTTTATCGCCGGTTAGAATGCGGATATAGTTTTTACGCATTTTACCTGAAATGTGAGCCACAACTACGTGACCATTTTCAAGCTCAACTCGGAACATTGTATTTGGTAAAGTATCAAGGACCGTCCCTTGCATTTCGATTACGTCTTCTTTCGCCATGTTTAGCGTAACACCTCTTTAATAGTTAAACGATGCAGATTCTGCCGAAAATACTGCAATAAGTAAAGCCACAGCAGGCTTTTTTGCAAATTAAATAGCCAACCACTGCTCTGCAACCCTATTTTGGGCCGGTAAAAACTGAGTTTTATAGCGCATTTTTGCACATTCATCTATTTGGTAGCCTAAATAGACAAATTCTTTATCGTATTGCTTGGCAAATTTGAGCTGCTCTAAAATCATAATAGTGCCGACACTGTAGTGCTCATAATCAGGGTCAAAAAAACTATAAATAGCGGAAACAGCCTTGTGCATACAATCAGTTACCGCCACAGCAACGAGTTTTTCTTGATCCCATAACTCAATAAAAGTAATGGGTAACCAATGACAAAATATAAAACTGTTGAACTGACTTTGATCGGGTGGGAACATCGAGCCATCTTGATGGCGCTCGGTAATGTATTTACTGTACAACGGGAAGTATTCGGGGCGCTGTTGATCTGAGTATTTCACGCGAAAGGTATTTTTTGCTTTATTAAGTTTACGTTTTTGCGATTTTGTCGGCAAAAATGCCTGAGCTAATACACGTACAGACTTACATGCGCTGCAAGCTGGGCAGTGTGGGCGGTATATTTGGTCACCACTGCGGCGAAAACCAAGCGCCAGTAACTGCTCAAATTTATTTGGGGTGTAACAACTTGGATCCAAAATGACTAATAATTGCTCTTGGCGATCAGCAAGGTAGCTACAATCAAATTGTTGGCTTAATCCTAAACGAGCAGGTAAGTGTTCAGTCATAAATTGCGATAAGCTCCTGAGGTTGCCACATTGTTGTTGGCATAATAAAATCTTCTGCTGCTTTAAGCTTAGTTAAAAATTCTGAGCGTGGTAGCACTTTTTCACCTAAAGTAACTAAATAAGGGTTCTCAAGCTGGCAATCTATAAAATGCGCCTGATGGCGTTTTAACCAATTAACCAGTGCCCACATGGCTAATTTTGAACAGTTTGCTTGATGATGAAACATTGATTCACCACAAAATACACCGTGTTGCATAATGCCGTATAAGCCACCGACCAGTTTATCGTCTGACCAAACTTCTACGCTATGAGCGAGGCCCGATCTATGTGCATCTTTATAGGCATTGAGCATTTTTTTGGTGATCCAAGTGCCATCGGTTGCTAAGCGTTGTTGGCGACAGGCTGCAATCACTTGAGTGAACGCTGTATTGATTGTAACTGTAACTGGATTCTTTTTTAAATGTTTACGTAGGCTTCGGCTGACATGAAATTCATCTAGCTCGATAATGCCGCGCTCACTGGGTGACCACCACATAATAGGTTCGTATTCGCTAAACCAGGGGAAAATACCTTGCCCATACGCGTTTTTTAACCGCGTTATGGATAAACAGCCACCAATAGCAAGTAAACCATCAGGATCATCTAATGCGTGAGTTGGATCAGGAAAAATGAAATGGTTTTTAGAAAGCTGATAGAGTTGTTTAGTCATAACACCGATTTAGTAACTGAAAGATCAGATGAAAAGTGTAACCTGTTGCTTTAAATTCACAAACAACAAATATGAAGAGTATACAGGACATAGCGCCGTACAGGGCGTGCATTCTAACGCAATGTTTCTGATAGGCAAAAAAAAGCGCGTTGGAAACGCGCTTTTAATTAGTGTCAATTCGGCGAATTAGCTAACCACTTTTACGGGTACTGCTTGACCTGCGTTGAACTTAGTTGTCATCGCTTCTGCAACAGGTACAAACGATGTAAGGTCAATCCCTTCAACTGCAGACTTATACTCTTCGATAGTCGGGAAACGACCAAGCACAGAAGAAAGTACTACAACTGGCGTTGAACCCAGTAGTGACTCACCTTTTTTCTCAGATGTATCGGCTACTACACGGCCTTGAAACAGACGTGTTGACGTTGCGATAACAGTGTCACCAGGTTCAGCTTTTTCTTGGTTACCCATACATAGGTTACAACCAGGGCGTTCTAGGTATAAGATATTTTCATACTTAGTACGTGCAGCCGTTTTTGGTTTTGCATCGTCAAATTCAAACCCTGCGTATTTAGCAAGGATATCCCAATCGCCTTCCGCTTTAAGCTCATCAACAATGTTATATGTTGGTGGCGCAACTACCAATGGCGCTTTGAATGAGATAGAACCGTTTTTCTTCTCAAGGTTACGTAGCATGTGAGCAATAATTTTCATATCGCCTTTGTGCACCATACACGAACCAACAAAAGCTAAATCAACAGGCTTGTCGTTGTAAAAAGAAACAGGGCGGATCACATCGTGAGTATAACGCTTAGAAACATCATCGTTATTTACGTCTGGATCGGCAATCATTGGCTCAACGATTTGGTCTAAATCAACCACAACTTCTGCATGGTATTTAGCATTATCGTCTGGAGAAAGTGCTGGCTCTTCACCAGATTGAATACCTGCAATACGCTTATCAGCTAAATCGATTAGACCTTGCAGCGTTTGCGCCTCGTTATCCATACCTTTGTTGATCATGATTTGGATACGGCTCTTAGCCAGCTCAATTGACTTAATTAACGTTTCATCATTTGAAATACAGATTGATGCTTTTGCTTTCATCTCTGCAGTCCAGTCAGTGAAGGTAAACGCTTGGTCAGCCATAAGCGTACCAATATGTACTTCAATGATACGACCTTGGAACACGTTTTCGCCACCAAATTGCTTCAGCATTTGCGCTTGCGTTGCGTGTACAACGTCGCGGAAATCCATGTGCTTAGCCATTGTGCCTTTAAACGTAACTTTAACTGAATCAGGAATTGGCATCGCTGATTCACCAGTTGCAAGTGCAACTGCAACAGTACCTGAATCAGCACCAAAGGCAACACCTTTAGACATACGGGTATGCGAGTCACCACCGATGATGATCGCGCGGTCATCAATGGTAATGTCGTTCAATACTTTGTGAATAACGTCGGTCATTGCATGATAAACGCCTTTCGGATCACGTGCTGTGATCAAACCAAACTTATTCATGAACGCCATTAGTTTTGGAATATTCGCTTGTGCTTTGCTATCCCATACTGATGCAGTGTGACAACCAGACTGATATGCACCATCAACAAGTGGTGAAATCGTTGAAGCAGCCATCGCTTCTAATTCTTGTGCTGTCATTGGCCCCGTTGTATCTTGCGAACCAACGATGTTCACTCTAACGCGCACATTTGAGCCTGCGTGAAGTGGCGTATCTGATAATACACCTACCGCATTACGGTTAAAGATTTTTTCAACCGCTGTTAAACCTTGGCCTTCATGTGAAATTTCTTTTGAAGGTGCATACACAAGTGGGGTTTCAATGCCGAGCGTTTCAGCCGCAAACGTTTGTAGTTTCTTACCAAATACTACAGCGTAAGAACCACCGGCTCTCATGAATTCAACTTTTTGTGGGGTGAACGCTGATGAAATATCAACTAGTTCTTTATCACCGTTATAAAGTTTTTTCTCTTTAGTATTGATTGTTAACACAGTACCTGTAGCAACAGAGTACGCTTCTTCAAGCACTGCATCACCATTTTCATCAGTAACCGTGTTACCGTTGGCATCTACTTTTTTCACCCAGTTTTTAAGGTCAAGACCAATACCGCCGGTTACATCAACCGTCGTTAAGAAGATTGGTGCGATACCATTAGTACCTGCAACAACCGGTGCAATGTTGATAAAAGGCACGTATGGACTTGCTTGTTTACCAGCCCAAAGTGCTACGTTATTCACACCAGACATACGTGATGAGCCTACGCCCATGGTGCCTTTTTCAGCAATCAGCATTACTTTAGCGTTAGGGTGTTTCTTTTGAAGTTCAACAATTTCTTGTTGCGCTTCTTCAGTGATCATACATTTACCGTGTAATTCACGGTCAGCACGTGAATGTGCTTGGTTACCTGGAGACAGTAAATCAGTTGAGATGTCGCCTTCACCGGCAATATAGGTTACTACATCGATTGTTTCTTCGATGTCAGGTAATTTTGTGAAGAATTCAGCTTGTGCGAAACTCTCTAGTAACTCTTTTGCAATAGCGTTACCCGCTTCGTATGCCGCTTTTATGCGCGCCATATCTGCATCGTATAAGAATACTTGAGTCTTAAGTACTTCAGCAGCTTGTGCTGCGATTTTTGCGTCATCAGCAAATGCTAAATCAATTAGCATTTCAATTGACGGGCCGCCTTTCATGTGTGAAAGCAGTTCAAATGCAAATTCTGGAGTGATCTCTGCAACTTGCTCTTCACCCAAAATAATTTCTTTTAAAAACTGTGCTTTAACGCCCGCAGCACTGGTTGTTCCTGGTAAGGTATTAAAGATAAAGAAATGCAGTGAATCTTTACGGTGCTCGTTATTAGTATCTTTAATTTGATTAATGATTTCTGATACTAGTTCAGCGCTATCGATTGGTTGTGGGTTTAATCCAAGCTCCGTTTTACGGGTTTGGATTTCTTCCATATATTTTGTATACAAACTCATAGAAAACTCTCGGTATTTTACTTGATATGAAGTTAAGCATTTTAACTGATTTTACAGCCTCTAGTAATGCCTAAATGAATAAAGCTTTTGTGCCTGACTATAATTATAGCTAGTTTTACTTACTATACTTTGACGATATTCATTGCTCGGACTTAGATCCTATCGCACCTAAGCCATTAATTGTATAAATATGATTGATTTCGAGTATAAGTGTGGTGAATGTTTGTGCGAGTGCAATGAGTACTTTTCGGCGTTGGGTGAGCCTTTACCATTGAATTAATCTTTGCCCACAAAAAAGGGCTGAAAATTCAGCCCATTATACAAGTATATATAAATTTATAGGTTATCTAAGAAACGCTCTGCATCAAGGGCAGCCATACAGCCAGTGCCAGCTGAAGTGATTGCTTGGCGGTAGATATGATCAGACACATCACCTGCTGCAAAAACGCCTGGCACGCTAGTTTGTGTTGCATTGCCGTTTAGGCCTGACTCAACCACTAAGTAGCCGTCTTTCATTTCAAGTTGGCCAACAAACATATCAGTATTTGGTTTATGACCAATGGCAATAAATACGCCCGCTAAATCAATTTCTTCAGTTGCTTCTGAGTTTGCATCTTTAATACGAACACCGGTAACACCCATTTGGTCACCCAGTACTTCATCAAGCGTACGGTTATAATGCATGACTACGTTACCGTTTGCGGCTTTTTCAGCGAGGCGATCGGCTAAGATTTTTTCACTGCGGAAGCTATCACGGCGGTGAATTACGTGAACTTCATCAGCAATGTTTGATAAATAAAGTGCTTCTTCAACAGCGGTATTACCACCACCAACAACCGCCACTTTTTGACCTTTGTAGAAAAAGCCATCACAGGTAGCACAGGCTGATACGCCACGGCCTTGGAAGTTAGTTTCAGACTCCAGGCCCAAGTACTTAGCTGAAGCACCCGTTGCGATGATCAACGCATCACAAGTATAAGTGCCTTGATCGCCCGTTAATGTAAATGGACGTTTAGACACATCAACAGTATGAATATGGTCAAAAACAATTTCAGTTTCAAAGCGCTCGGCATGCTCTTTCATACGATCCATTAATGCCGGACCGGTTAAACCATGAGCATCGCCCGGCCAATTTTCAACTTCTGTCGTTGTTGTAAGTTGACCGCCTTGTTGCATACCCGTGATCAATACTGGGTTTAAGTTTGCACGCGCTGCATATACTGCTGCGGTGTAACCTGCAGGGCCAGATCCTAAAATTAGTAACTTACAATGTTTTACTTCACTCATGTTATTTCTATCCTAAACGTTTCAATAGCGTATTAATGCGCTCGATTTTAAGAGAAACAAGGGGGAAGTAAATAAAAGCGACGATTATTTTTTTTTCTAAATCGCAAAGCTGTCAAATATTGTGTACTAGAATTGTGATAAGTGTACGATTTGTATGATATCTGAGCTATTAATTGAGTATTAACGAAGCATGTTACGTTAATTCATGACCAAACTGTGTTTTTTTGATATGTTTTAACTAATTTTGATTTGTGACCCTATAATCGGGTGACCTAAGTGAATAGGCAACTATGTTATTTTGGCAGGAAAAACCCGCGTACGGGTTGACTTCAAAAGACGTTAACGTCTTAACCAATGCACAAGAATATCGCACACATTTATTGGCACTAATTGCGCAGGCAAAAACCCGCATTTATATAACCACGCTTTATCTGCAGGATGATGAAGCTGGGCGCGAAGTGCTAGCAGCGTTACATTTGGCGTCAGTAGCCAATCCAGCATTAGAGGTCAAAGTGTTGGTTGATTTTCATCGCGCTCAACGCGGTTTAATTGGTGCTGCAAAGTCAGACGGAAACGCCAGCTTATATTGTGAATACCAAGAAAAGTATCAATCCAATGTACAAATATTTGGCGTGCCAGTAAAAGCCAAAGAACTATTTGGGGTACTACATTTAAAAGGTTTTGTAATTGATGACACGCTGCTGTATAGCGGTGCGAGTTTAAACAATGTGTATTTACAGTACCAAGACCGTTACCGATTAGATCGCTACTTTTTGCTTAAGCAGGCTTCGTTATGTGATTCTATCATTAACTTTATTGAACAAGAGCTGTTGAGCTCTGAGGCTGTACCACGTATTGATACGCGGCCATTAACAAAGTTTAATGATATTAAAATTGTACAAAAACAATTGATGCGTACATTAAAACAAGCGGGCTATGCTCACAGTACTGTGCAAAATGAGCAAGCACTGGGCGTACGACTATTTTTAGGACTTGGCCGTCGTAATAATGAGCTCAATCGGGTGATCAAATCGTTATTTGATGCCACCGAGCAAGAGTTAGTACTGTATACCCCATACTTTAATTTTCCTGCGCCATTAATGCGGTCATTACGGCGCTTACTCAAGCAAGGCAAGCAAGTAACCATTGTAGTGGGTGATAAAACCGCAAATGATTTTTACCTGCCGCCAAGCGAACCATTTAGCAAAATTGGTGCGCTACCGTATTTATATGAAACGATTTTGCATAAATTTTTAAAATCACAAAAACGCCACATCAACAACGGTAATTTAAATGTCTATCTGTGGCAGCACGAAAGCAACTCGTTTCACTTAAAAGGTATATGCTCTGATCGTAAATATCACTTATTAAGTGGTCATAATTTAAATCCGCGCGCCTGGGGTTTAGATATCGAAAACGGTATTTTATTAGAAGATCCAGAGCAAAGTCTCATGCCAGCAATTGATAATGAAAGAGCCGAGATATTACAGCATTGTCGTCGTTTAAATGGTGCAGAAGATTTAGAAACCATGGATGATTATCCGCCAGCAGTTAAAAAGCTGTTAGGCCAAGCAAAGCGTGTCAAAGTTGATTTTATTATTAAGCGTTTTATTTGACGCAAAGTTAGAGACTAAAATGTAAGTACTATAAAAGTAGCGTTTACGCTGCTTTTTGTTGATTTAGCCTCGGAGCTGTTGCCCAATTCCGCTACAATATTTTGCAAAATTGATGACGATTATTTTAATATTCAAAGGAACTAACAATGCTTATTAAATCCGCAGAGAAAAAAGAGTATCCAACGCTCATTGATATTTGGCAGGCTTCGGTTTCTCAAACCCACGATTTTTTAAGCCAACACCATATTGATGAACTAAAACCACTGATTTTGGCGCACTATTTTGATGCCGTGACTTTGTATTGCTGTAAAAACCGAGATGATAAAATTATGGGTTTTATTGGTGTTGCCAACGGCAATATTGAAATGCTGTTTGTGGAGCCCACTTTCTTTGCGAAGGGGGTGGGCACGTTATTAATCAATTACGCGATTGATAATTTAGCGGCAACGCATGTTGATGTTAACGAGCAAAACCCTAAAGCCCATGGTTTTTATTTAAGTAAAGGCTTTGAGCAAATAGGGCGCTCAGAATTAGACGGCCAAGGAAAGCCGTTTCCGCTGATCCATATGCGTTTAGCAAAAGTAGCTGAGGTTGAGTAAATGGAACTAGTGATTTCAGACGCAATAACTTTAAAGCCATTAGATATCAGTTTTGCCGCTGAACTTTACCACGTTATTACCGGTAGCCGGAAAAATCTGAGTCAATTTTTACCTTGGGTGGATGACGTAATAGATGTTAATTCAACTAAACGTTATATATATGAACGACTCCACAGCAATAAAGCCGGTTCTCAGTGGTTTGCGATATATGTTCAGCAGCGCTTAAGCGGTGTATTTGGCATTAAACACATTGCTCCTGACAGTAAAGTTGCTGAATGCGGTTATTGGTTAGCTGATTTTGCACGCGGGCAAGGAGTCATCACGCAAGTGCTTGCTAAAATGGTGCCTTATATAAAAAAGCATAGTCACGCAAACGCCATCGAGTTTTGCTGTTTAGAGGAAAACCTAGCAAGTATCAAAGTGGTGCAACGCGCAGGCGCGAAGTTCAAATATTATCAACAAGAGACATCAATCTTCCTTGTTAATCAGCATCAGTATCAGCGTTTAGGTGTTTATGAAATAAAGCTAAGGGCGTAAGTAATAAAAAAGCGCAATACAATTGATATCGCGCTTTATTATTCTCGCTAACTCGCTAAAACGTCCACTCAACATGAAATTGCGGTACCGACTCTGTGGTATCAGTGCCTAGTTTGTTATGCCAGTATTGCCATTCAAGGCCAAGTAATAGCGTATTTTCTTTCATACTGATGGCGTGACCTAAATCCCAAGTAATAATAGGTTGCGCTAAGATCCACGCTTTTACGTCTTCACCAAATTCATTTTCACGTTCAGCAATATATTCAACATGACCGGTAACATTAAATTTTTGCGAACCAATCGAAAACGGGTAACCCCAAGCCACATCAAGCATCCAGCTGTTAGTCTCAATAGGCGCACCACCACGAGCAACGCCATCATTATCATCAATATAGGCCGTCACTAAGGTTGATAAGAAGGTAAAGCCCGGCGCTTGCCAGTTTACTTTTACACCCGGTAAATATTTTAATACTTTAGAATCACCGGCTGCGTTAAAACCCGCCGTTAGGCCGATATCAGTAATCGCTCCATAAGACATATCGTTGCCGGATATTTTTGATAGGCTAAATGTTGAGTACCACTCGCCGTAGAAGTCTTTATCTTGATAACCATCATCAGTGGCGTCATTAATATAATCAATAAAAAAGAAGTTATCGCCATAATCATAGGCTGATGCATGTTGCAGTGATGCGATTGTGGTATTTGATTCTTGACCTGTGAATGGGTTTTTAAAATCACCATTGTTAAGGTGTAATGCTGTGTTGCTCCAGTTAGCCGCTTGGCTAGAGGTGCTTGCCAAACAAATGGCAGCGAAGACGACGGTTTTTTTCAATGTCTTATCTCGAATTTAAAGGTTGTTAAGTAATCCAAAAACGAGATTATAGCAGATACGCCTAAAGTTGGCGTATCTGCTTAATAAATTTATGCTTTATTACGACGTAAGCAAATCACCGCAATCGCAGTAAATGCCAATATAAAGCAGTAGTATGATGAAGTAGATACTTGCCACGGACTAATTTTAAATGTCGCGCCAAGCAGTAACGCTTGTGCACCATAAGGAAGAGAGCCTTGCGTAACACAGGCGAAAATATCCAGTAAGCTGGCAGAGCGCTTACCGCTTATCTCACCGTCATCAGCCAACTTTTTAGCAATAGGACCTGCAACTATGATAGACACGGTATTATTGGCAATACACAGGTTACTGGTCATCACTAATGCCGCAATACCCAGTTGATCAGCCACTTTTCGGTGCCACTTAGCAATTACTTTAGTGATCGCTTGAATCTTTTGCGCTATGTAATCTAAGCCGCCATTAATGCGAATAAACTCAGACAGGCCACCAATAAACATCGACAGTAAAAAGATCTCCTGCATATCCGTAAAGCCTTTGTAAATGTCCTTCACAAAGCTGGCGCCTTCATAGCTGCCAGTAAAGCCCATCAATGCTGCAAATATAATACCGCTGAACAGTACTACAAATACATTAAAGCCCATGACCGCCAGCACTAAAATAAATGCATAAGGCAGTACTAATAGAATATCGTAATCTTTGGTTTCGACCGCTTGTGCTGCTGGGGTTAAAAACAATAATAAACCAATAGTCAGGATAGCCGCAGGCAAGGCGATTTTTAAATTCTCACGAAATTTATCTTTCATTTCACAACCTTGAGTACGGGTTGCGGCAATGGTTGTGTCAGAAATAATAGATAAATTATCACCAAACATGGCGCCTGATACAATCGTACCGGCCATTAATGCAGGATCAATGCCTGTTTTAATCGATACCGCATAAGCAATCGGGCCAATTGCACCAATCGTACCCATTGAAGTACCCATGGCGGTCGATACAACCGCTGCAATTAAAAATAAACCAGGCAATAATAATGCTGAAGGAATAAGTGATAAACCGGCATTTACAACCGCGTCAACACCACCTGTAGCACCCGCTACCGCGGAGAAAGCACCTGCAAGCAAATAAATTAAACACATGGTAATGATGTTGTTGTGACCTGCACCTTTTATAAAGGTTTCAACACTGTG
Source organism: Pseudoalteromonas sp. ASV78 (assembly GCF_047806705.1). Lineage (NCBI taxonomy): Bacteria > Pseudomonadati > Pseudomonadota > Gammaproteobacteria > Alteromonadales > Pseudoalteromonadaceae > Pseudoalteromonas > Pseudoalteromonas sp. ASV78. The sequence goes on from NZ_JBLOPA010000001.1 coordinate 736,954, forward strand.
GTTAATGGTGTTTTTATTCAGGATAAACGCCAGCATAATCGCCGGTAAAATCGCAACAGGGGCAGGGAGTTGATAAAAAGCGTAATCAACCCCTTGAGATTGCAGGTATAAACCCGCGCCTAAAAATAAGGCGACAAAAGTAAGTAGCGGCAGCAAAGATAACTTTGCATTAGTTTTATTAAATGATGGCTGCATCATATTCCTCGTTAGATAACTCATAAACAACTAGTGCAGCAAAAACATCCTTCTTTTAGCAGCATTTAGTTGTGTGCTTATCAAAGTGATAAGTAACTCAACAGCGCCCGCAAGCCAAAGACCAAATCGGCGCAAAGAAAGAAGTTTAAATGTATAGATGGCTAAAGTCTATGGGTATCTGTTATTATTATTTTAAAAGGCGTACCTGACTATTACATGAGTTTTAGATAAAATCTAGCCAACATAAAAGCAAAGGTTAATTAAAATGAATCGAATCGGCGTATTTGGCGCAAATGGAAGAATGGGGCTGGCATTAGTTGAAGCCGCACATAAAAATAATCATGCCGAGCTGGGAGCAGCCTATGTACGAAGCAGTTCACCTTTATTAAATATTGCTGTTAATCAATTAAATAGTGCCGCACCTCCAACCGTTAACTTCAGTGATGAGCGTAATGTAGGCAATATTGACGTATTGATTGATTTTACTCTTCCTGCGGGCATGCGTGAGCATTTAAAAACAGCCGTTGCAGAAAACATCCCGATGGTAATTGGCACAACAGGCCTAAATGATGACGATATGCTGGCGTTACAAGCGGCGGCTAAGCACATTCCTATTGTGTTTGCTCGTAATTACAGTGTGGGCGTAAATCTACTGTTGAATTTAGTGCAAACCGCCGCGACTAAATTTGGTGATGATTTAGACATTGAAATTTTTGAAGCGCATCACCGCCATAAAATTGATGCACCATCGGGTACTGCTTTAGCCATTGGTGAAGCCATTGCTGCTGCAAAAGGCTGGGATCACGATGCAGTTGCAGTGTTTGATCGTAGCAAAGTAGAAACAGAAAAATCGCAAAATGAAATCGGTTATTCGGTGCTCAGAGGCGGAGATATAGTTGGTGAACATACCGCATATTTCGCAACTTCTGGCGAAAGGCTTGAATTAACTCATAAAGCAAGTTCTCGAATGACCTTTGCATTAGGCGCAGTAAGAGCTGCAGGCTGGTTGAAAAATAAGCCGGTGGGACTTTATGATATGCAAGATGTGCTTGACTTGAAGTAGTTTTCTTGGTTTTTTGGCGCTTTGGTGGTTTTTTTAGCTAATAGCGCTTATTTTTAGTAATTATTGAAATAGGGTTAGACCTAAAAGGCAAATTACTATAAAATAGCGCCAATTTGCCAAAAATTCATAATTGCGTGTTTCCAATCGCTATAAACGGGTAGTAAAGCAAATGACTTTACTCCCGTTTTTTACTGTTAGGAGGTTAACTTGACTAAATCCGCTCTGTTAGTTCTAGAAGACGGCACAGTGTTTCGCGGTACTGCAATCGGCGCTGACGGCATGTCAGTCGGTGAAGTAGTATTCAATACGTCTATGACTGGTTATCAGGAAATTCTGACCGACCCTTCATACGCGGAACAAATCGTAACTTTGACGTACCCACATATCGGTAATACGGGTACTAACAGCGAAGACGAAGAAGCGAGTCACATTTGGGCGAAAGGCCTAGTGATCCGTGATTTGCCACTGCTAGCAAGTAATTTCCGTAACGAGCAATCGTTAGATGATTACTTGAAACAACGCAATATCTTAGGTATTGCAGATATCGACACTCGTAAACTGACTCGTATTTTGCGCGATAAAGGCGCTCAAAACGGCTGTATTATAGCAGGTGATGATATCGACGAAAGCAAAGCGCTCGCAGCTGCGCAAGCCTTCCCAGGCTTAAAAGGCATGGATTTAGCAAAAGTAGTCTCAACCAAGGAAAACTTCCAGTGGCGCGAGTCAAGCTGGACACTGGGTGAAGGGTTTAAAACCTTGCACGCAGAAGATGAGAAATTTCACGTTGTCGCTTATGACTTCGGTGTAAAACGTAATATTTTACGTATGCTTGTAGACCGTGGTTGTAAATTAACCGTTGTTCCTGCACAAACCTCGGCAGCCGACGTGTTAGCACTTAATCCAGATGGTATCTTTTTATCAAATGGCCCTGGTGATCCTGAGCCATGTACCTATGCGATTGATGCAATTAAAACCTTTTTAGAAACAGACACACCAATTTTTGGTATTTGTTTAGGTCACCAATTGTTAGCGCTCGCCTCAGGTGCAAAAACAGTAAAAATGAAGTTTGGTCATCACGGTGGTAACCACCCAGTGAAAGACTTAGACCGCGATGTAGTCATGATCACTGCACAAAACCATGGTTTTGCTGCTGATGAAGCAACCCTACCTGATAACCTACGTGCAACGCACAAATCGTTATTTGACGGTACATTGCAAGGTATTCATCGTACTGATAAGCCAGCGTTTAGCTTCCAAGGTCACCCAGAAGCAAGCCCAGGTCCGCACGATGCAGCGCCATTATTTGATCACTTCATCGACTTGATGCAAGCACGTAACAACTAATTATACCGGAGTAACAATGCCAAAACGTACCGACATAAAAAGCATTCTTATCCTAGGCGCAGGCCCGATTGTAATCGGCCAAGCCTGTGAATTTGACTACTCTGGTGCTCAAGCGTGTAAAGCACTAAGAGAAGAAGGCTATCGAGTTATCTTAGTTAACTCAAACCCTGCAACAATTATGACTGACCCTGATATGGCCGATGCGACGTACATCGAACCAATTCACTGGGAAGTTGTTGAAAAAATTATTGAAAAAGAAAAGCCTGATGCAGTATTGCCCACTATGGGTGGTCAAACTGCATTAAACTGTGCATTAGAACTTGATAAGCACGGTGTATTGGCTAAGCACGGCGTTGAGCTAATCGGCGCAACCGCAGATGCAATCGACAAAGCAGAAAACCGCGAACGTTTCGATAAGGCGATGAAAAACATTGGCCTAGAATGTCCACGTGCTGAAATCGCGCACTCAATGGAAGAAGCCCGCGACACTATGACGCGCATTGGCTTGCCATGTATCATTCGTCCTTCTTTCACTATGGGCGGCACCGGTGGTGGTGTTGCATATAACCTAGAAGAGTTCGAAGAAATTTGTGAACGCGGTTTAGACTTATCGCCAACTAGCGAACTATTGATTGATGAATCATTAATTGGCTGGAAAGAATATGAGATGGAAGTTGTTCGCGACAAAAAAGACAACTGTATCATCGTCTGCTCTATTGAAAACTTTGACCCAATGGGCGTGCACACAGGGGATTCAATCACTGTGGCTCCAGCACAAACCCTAACCGACAAAGAATACCAAATCATGCGTAATGCCTCTATGGCAGTACTGCGTGAGATTGGTGTTGAAACCGGTGGTTCAAACGTACAGTTTGGTGTAAATCCAGCTGATGGCCGTATGGTTATCATCGAGATGAACCCACGTGTATCACGTTCATCTGCTCTTGCGTCAAAAGCAACGGGCTTCCCGATTGCTAAAATCGCAGCTAAGCTGGCGGTAGGTTACACGTTAGACGAGTTACAAAATGATATCACTGGCGGTAAAACACCAGCATCATTTGAGCCGTCAATCGATTACGTAGTAACAAAAATTCCTCGCTTTAACTTTGAAAAATTTGCCGGTGCAAACGACCGTTTAACCACGCAAATGAAATCAGTGGGCGAAGTAATGGCGATTGGTCGTAACCAACAAGAGTCATTACAAAAAGCATTACGTGGCCTTGAAGTAGGCGCAACGGGCTTTAACCCGATTGTGGCACTTGATGACCCGAAAGCGAAAGAAAAAATCATCCGCGAATTACGTGAGCCAGGTGCAGAGCGTATTTGGTACATTGCCGATGCAATGCGCCATGGTATGAGTGTTGATGATGTGTTTGAACTCACTAAGATTGACCCTTGGTACTTAGTGCAAATTGAAGACATCTTAAAAGACGAAGCGAAAATTAGCGACGTTGGCATGGCCGGCTTAAATGCAGACTTCCTACGTAAATTAAAGCGCAAAGGGTTTGCAGACCCTCGTATCGCTGAGATCGCGGGTGTGTCTGAAGCTGAAATTCGTAAAAAGCGTCATCAATTAAACATCATGCCTGTCTACAAGCGCGTTGATACGTGCGCCGCTGAATTTAGTTCAGACACTGCTTACATGTATTCAACATACGATGAAGAATGTGAAGCAAATCCATCAGATCGTGACAAAATCATGGTTATCGGTGGTGGTCCTAACCGTATCGGCCAAGGTATTGAATTTGACTATTGTTGTGTACACGCAGCGCTTGCACTGCGTGAAGACGGTTACGAGACTATCATGGTTAACTGTAACCCTGAGACAGTGTCTACCGATTACGATACCTCAGACCGTTTATACTTCGAGCCAATTACCCTTGAAGACGTACTTGAAATCGTACGTGTTGAAAAGCCAAAAGGCGTTATCGTGCAATACGGTGGTCAAACACCACTGAAACTTGCTCGTGAACTTGAAGCCAACGGCGTGCCAGTCATTGGTACTTCACCAGATGCAATCGACCGCGCAGAAGACCGTGAGCGTTTCCAACAACTTGTTGAGCGTTTAAACCTGCTTCAGCCTGAAAATGCAACGGTAACGTCAACTGAAGAAGCGATTTTAAAATCAGCTGAAATCGGTTTCCCACTGGTTGTACGTCCTTCGTATGTACTAGGTGGCCGTGCCATGGAAATCGTCTATGACGAGCAAGACCTACGTCGTTACATGACCGAAGCAGTATCAGCATCAAATGAAGCGCCAGTATTACTTGACCGTTTCTTAGATAACGCGATTGAAGTTGACGTTGACGCAATTTGCGACGGCGAGCAAGTGATCATCGGCGGTATTATGGAACACATTGAGCAAGCCGGTGTTCACTCTGGTGACTCTGCCTGTTCATTACCAGCACATTCGTTATCACAAGAAGTGCAAGACGTAATGCGTAAGCAAGTAACTGACATGGCACTTGAGCTTGGCGTAGTTGGTTTGATGAATACTCAGTTTGCTGTTAAAGATGGCAAAGTGTACTTAATCGAAGTAAACCCACGCGCTGCGCGTACTGTACCGTTTGTATCAAAAGCAACCGGTGTAGCACTTGCTAAAGTAGCGGCGCGTTGTATGGCGGGTCAATCGCTTGCAAGTCAAGGCATTACTAAAGAAGTAATTCCTCCTTACTACAGCGTAAAAGAAGTTGTACTTCCGTTTGCTAAGTTCCAAGGCGTGGATCCAATCCGTGGCCCTGAAATGCGCTCAACCGGTGAAGTAATGGGTGTGGGCGATACATTCGCTGAAGCCTTTGCAAAAGCACAATTAGGTGCAAGCAACACTTTACCACGCGGTGGCCGCGCGTTACTATCTGTGCGTAATAGCGATAAACCACGTATTGTTGAACTAGCTAAAACCATGACTGATCTTGGTTTTGAACTAGATGCAACAGGTGGCACAGCTGCAGCCCTTGAAGATGCTGGAATTGCGGTACGCCGTGTAAACAAAGTATTTGAAGGTCGCCCGCATATTCTTGATAGAATCAAAAATGGCGAGTATAGCTATATCGTTAATACCACCGAAGGTCGCCAAGCGATCGAAGATTCGAAGGTGTTACGTCGTGGTGCATTGCAACACAAGACTAACTATACGACGACGCTTAATGCGGCATTTGCTAACTGTACTGCTAACCAAGCAGACGACCGTAGCAAAGTAACGTCAGTTCAAGAACTACACCTGAGATTGAACTAAGGAAATGTGCCAAGGCCGTTATGTGCGGCCTTGGGATTAAGTGAGAAAAGTATGCAATCAATTCCGATGACAGTTCGTGGCGCTGATTTACTGCGCAAAGAACTTAACGAATTAAAAACAGTTACCCGTCCTAAAATTGTATCCGATATTGCGGTTGCACGTGAACACGGTGACTTAAAAGAAAACGCTGAATATCATGCTGCGCGTGAACAACAGGGTTTTTGTGAAGGCCGCATTCAAGAAATTGAAGCCAAGCTTTCAAATGTACAAATTATTGATGTAACTAAATTACCAAACACCGGTAAAGTTATTTTTGGCACTACGGTAACGATTGTAAATGTTGAAACCGATGCTGAAGTAACCTACCAAATTGTTGGTGATGATGAAGCGGATATTAAAAACCACCGTATTTCGGTTAACTCACCAATAGCTCGCGGTTTAATTGGTAAACAAGCAGACGATGCTGTGATCATTAAAACGCCAAATGGTGATGTTGAATACGAAGTTATTGAAGTGCAGTACATTTAATTACTTTACTCATTTTCACGCTTTTAAAAACCGATGCCAGCATCGGTTTTTTTATGCCTCAAACAACCTCGACATTCTTTAATAAATTGGGTACGTTAAGCTAGCGTATTGATAATTTGTAGATGTTGATGACAGCCATTACTTTTCCAGATGCATTAAAAAACGGCGATAAAATCGCCATTTGTGCCTTTTCATCCGGTGTTGATAGCGCCTTCCAGCCACGCCTTGAGCGCGTACTTAGCGGTTTAACACGCCGTGGTTACCAAGTAGTGGAGGGCGAATGTGTAAGACAACAAAGCAGCCCAGCAAAACAACGCGCCGATGAGCTGATGGCGTTTTTACTTGATGACAGCATCGCGGCAATTATGCCGCCTTGGGGTGGGGAACTTGCCATGGAAGTGCTGCCATACCTGGATTTTAATGCAATTAAACAAGCTCGCCCGAAATGGCTCGTTGGCTTTTCAGACGTTAGTACGCTTGCTTGTGTATTAACCGCACGTTGCGGCTGGGCAACATTACATTGTACCAACTTAATGCAACTGCATCCAAACGAGCAAGATACTCACTGCTTACAAGTATTTAAAACGCTTGAGCTCGAAGCGGGCAGTGAATTTACGCAAACACCCGCGCCGTGTTATCAAGCTGATGCAATTAATTACGCCAAAGTACCTGATGCGCTATTTTCACTCACGCAACCGAGCCAATGGCGTTGTTTAAACGTCAAAGATAGCCGCGAAGTAGAGCTATCTGGGCGGTTATTTGGCGGCTGCTTAGACACCCTTGGTGTATTACTGCCATCATCCTTTGTAGCGCTGGATGAATTTAAAAAGCAATTTGCGCCGCATGGGCTGGTTTTATACTTAGAAAATGCCGAGCTTAATGCCAATGCATTAACGCGGTTTTTAATTGCGCTGAAATTGAATGGTATTTTTAGTGATATAAATGGCCTAATTATTGGCAGAAACGGCGCAAGTAATAACCCAGAGCAACAAAGTGATTATTACCAAGCACTTGAGTTATCCCTTGGTGAATGCTTATTCCCAGTTATTATCGACGCTGATATCGGACATGTCGCACCCAATTTATGTTTAGTGAATGGTGCAACAGTAAAAATGCTCGCGAAGCTTGAAAATAGAGTGGTGTGTAAAGCGCAAATAACAACGTATTTTGGATGATTTATTTAAAACCTGAGCGGAGATTGATTTTTATAGGATTTGGCAGTTAAATGGTCGGTATGGAGAGATTCGAACTCTCGACCCCTGCCACCCCATGATGTGACGCTATATCGAGTTAAGTTATTGTAATTTATACATTATAAATGCAATTAACTGATTTTATATACAGTTAATTTTGCAATTTTTATCATTTTTACAATTCAATAAAATCAAGCGGTTAGGGCGCTTGTTACAAATCGAGTATTTAAGTTATCAGTAAAACTCAATATAAACAACCCATTAGAAAATCTTAATCAAAAGCTTCACTTTCCTTAGCAAGATACTTTACCTTTCCAAACTCGCTCACTAGCTTTATACTGTACAAATAAACAGTGTTTTATTTTGGTGTGTGTATGTTTGTTATTCCTATTTATATTGAGGCGGGTATTACTGGTTTTGAATCGCCGGCAGCGCAATATAAAGAGCTGGGCTTAACTTTGGATGTGCTACTTATTAAGCATCCTGATGCTACCTTTATAGGTTTAGCGTCGGGGCAATCTATGCAGGGAGTAGGGATATTTGATGGCGACTTGTTAATTGTTGATCGTGCTGTTGATGTAAGTACAGGTGATATTGTGGTTGCCACTTACAATGGCTGCTTTGTCTGTAAAATAATCCATAAAGAAAAGCGTTTGTTGATGTCTGCATCAGATGACTATGCACCAGTATATATATCACCTGAAGATGATTTCTGCTTAGAAGGAGTGGTTACCAGAAGTATTAGGCTACATAAGCCTTGTGCAGAGCTTGCATATACCGCCTAAAAATATTGTATTGCAACAGAAATAGTTATACTTTGTGGGAGGCTTGCTTATAAATATTCATGGTTTGTGATTTAGTAACCGTTTGCTAGTATGTAATATTTTGTTCTTGGCTTTAATAAAAAATGAGAGCTATTTCCCTGACAGACTTTCCATCCATTTAAAAGGAATTTTATGAACACTTTAGGAATTAGAGTAGAACCTAAAAAAACAACATTTTCGATTATTAGAACAGATAATGGTAAGCACAAAATAGTAAACATTGAGCTTATTAAAATACCAGCGGCATTAGATTTTCCTGAGAAACTAAAATATATTCGAAATTGTGTTTTAGATATCTTGCGTGAATATGATATTTCAATTGCAGGAATTAGGGTTGCAGAGAGCAATGCTCAAAACTTAGATGTCACAAGGCTGCACATTGAGGGAGTAATTCAAGAAGCATTTTCTAGCAGTAATGTTAAACAATATTTTGTTGGTAGAAAAAACTCAATCGCTTCGAAATTAAATATTAAATGTAAAGAGCTAGAATCTTTTTTCAATGGAGATAAGGGGTTTGAATTGATCGATAACTGGGATATTTGTAAGACAAGGCCAGCAAGAGAGTCGGTTTTGACAGCTATGGGGGCACTAGCTTAATGTTTGCATATCAAAAAGCGCAAGTATCTTTTAAAAAATTAAAAGAAATTGGGCAAGAAGGAAGAAACTCAAAAGTATATCTAGCCCACGATCAAAATTTAGATGCAGAGATTGTTATTAAAGAAATAAAAATAAAAGATGGGTTTTCTTCTAAAGATTACTTCAAAGAAGCACAGGCACTTTATAAAAGTACGCACCCTAATATAGTGCAGATTTGCTATGCATGCGAAGATGACAAAAAAGTATATGTAGCTTCGCCTTTTTTATAGCAATGGCTCTCTAAAAAAGAGGATGGCACATAAGAGGCTTACTGTTAGAGAAATAATTCGATACTCAACGCATTTTTTAAACGGCCTACATAATGTCCATTCAAAAGGATTAATTCATTTTGATATCAAGCCTGATAATGTTCTCATTTCTGATAGAAATGAAGCACTATTGGCCGATTTTGGTCAAGCAAAACCAATGAATATAGAAGGGCTAGCACACCAACCTATGCTATATGCAAAACAACTTCCTCCAGAGTATTTCGGTAATGATAAATTTGTTTTTGACAATAGATTTGATATTTATCAAGCTGGATTAACAATGTATCGTATGTGTGTAGGAGATAAAGAGTTTGATCGGCAGCATAGCAAGTACAAAGCGTGGCCGGAGCTTGGTCGTGCTATCAGAGTCGGCAACTTTCCAGATAGAAAAGCATATCCTTTACATATACCTAAAAAATTAAAAACAGTTATAAATAAATGTTTAAAGCCTAATCCTGGAGATCGTTTTGATTCTCCTGTAGAGATCGTAAACGGACTTGCTGACATTGATGGAACAATTCTCGACTGGGAGTATATTGCTGAAAAAGGAAATAGAATTTGGCGACAAGAAGTTAATGGAATAGTTAAAATGATTGAAGTGTGTAGTCAGGGTACCTCAAAAGCCTACAAGCACAATGCAAAATCTGCTGTAAGAAGAGCGACTGATTTTTGTATCGCTGATATTGAAGATAAAAAGATAGTTGAATTTTTAGAAAAATGAAAAAAGTAAAGGCAAACTCAAAACCTGAACTGTTAAGCAGATCTAAAGTTGTTAGTAAAAGAAGATGTAGCTCGTATTTGGATAAATTGCCAGAAATTAAAGAAGAAATATATGACAATCTCCCAGACTTTAATACAAGTTGTTCAGGCTTCATAGATATGAGCATTCCTAGAAATGGTGAGCTATGAATTTAAAACCAAAACCCCCTAAAAAAATTAATTCAGCAGTAAAAAAGTTAGTTAAAGAATTGGGTATATCAGATAGAAAACCAAAATATTTAAAGTATAAACATAAAAATAACAATTATAAACTTGGGTATTGTTTTAACAATTGTGAAAATGAAATATCCGTTAATGGTGGAGAAGCTGTTTATGGTTGGCTCATCTGGGAGAGTAAGAAACAGCAATTTATTGAAGCCGAATTTCATTGTGTTTTGAAGAAAGATGGTGAACTAATCGATATCACCCCCTGTGATTCTATTATTGAAACTGAGGTTTTATTTATTGAAGACACCAGCAGGGATTCTGGCCGCATGGATTCTAAAAATTGGTACTCTTGGTCTAACTTAAAAATGATCAATGGTAATGTAGTTGAAGAAAGTCGTAAGTTGAGGGTTGAAGAAATCGATGCTATTAATAGTAAGCTTCACTATATCTAAAAGCAAAGCGTAGCAAACTACATTATAAATCCGCTAATTAAGCGGATTTTTATATATTGTAATACCCCTCACACTTCGTTTTATCTTTTCAAGGTTGTCTGATACTACCCATAATATGCCTGCTAGGGTGTCTTTATCCATTGCTTCAAAGTGGTCTTCAATACACAGCGCGTTAATTGCGGCTTCTGCTTGGTAAATGTTTTTATCTAGTTCGTTTTTAAGTTGTAGCGCTTTGTTGTTTTGCATTAGGTATTTCCTGCTGTTTTCGTTGAGGAAAAGATACAAGTAATTTTGTTTGTTAAAAAGTGAAAAGATATACGTCCTGTGTTACAAATTACGTCGTGAAGTTCGTATTTGGGTATTTTAGACTAAAAGGACGTATTAAATGGAGCGAATTACCCCCGAAAACTTAAGAGAGTTACGTAAAAAATTAGGCTTATCGAGTCAACAAGCGGCAGATAGTGTTTATAAGAACCGGCGATTATGGCAAAGGTATGAAGCGCCGGTGACTGCTGGTAGCAGCTTGAACATACCGCCAGCAACACTTGAGTTGTTTTGTTTGAAGCATGGATTACCTTACCCGCCAAATAAGCAAGGTAAATTAGGAAAACTCGTCAGTTTTTATGGTGGCCAAGGTGGAGCAGGGCATACATTACTTACTATTGATATTAGCACCGCGTTAATGGCAGATGGGTATGAGGTACTTGTAATCTCTGAGCGTAATGGTTGCGCCATGTTTGGCGAAATGTCTATTAAACATAACTATCCATTTCCAAGAACGATAGAGGTTGAAAGCTCAAATAATTTGAGTTTTACGAATGACTTAGTAAATTTGCCTTGTTCTACCTCTCCTAAAGCATTAAAGCCGATAATAGATAACTATGATTTCGTATTTATCGATATTGGTTTTATGATGGCTGAAAAGTATTTTGATGTTTTAGAACCTGATTTGATAATAGGGCCTGCGAAAATCAATGAGATTAAAGATCGCAACGTAAGAGCGTTTTATAACCTGAGAAATTTAGCTAAAAGATTCTCAGAGCAAAAAAATGGCAAAACTAAATTCGCTTTATTGATGGTTGCGGTTTCAACAGACTATGCATTTAGCCCTGGTTATTATAGTTTGTTTGACGAAAGCGCTGATGATTATGAAGAGCGAAGAGATTTTTATTATGAACAGCAAGAAAAAGACCAATTAGCCCAAGAAGAGTTGCTGAAGCTTTTTAATAGTTTAACGGGTAATCCTAATATGTACTTGATGAATAGCTATACCTCAGATTCTTATGATAGCTATAGAGAAAGATATGCTAAAGGGTATAGTATATTTAACAAAGCGCCAAACTCGTTACCAGCTCATGAGCTACGAAGCGTTAAAAATGAAATATTAAGAATGTTGGGTGTTCCAAGTAGATAATTATTAGCCTGACTGGTACATTAAAATATTTAGGGAATCATATGTTTAATAAGCAATTGTGGGGCGATGTTTCAAAGCTTCATATTTTGGAAAGTTACCCCGCCTTACCATGCCCATACTGTAAAAGTATGAACCTTAACTTAGATACTGAAAGCTTTACTGCTAGGAAATTATCTTGGCAAGCAAGAAAAGCCTATAAGGAACAGTTTAAAGACAATGAATTAATGGATTTCGCAAATAAAGAAGATAATAGCTTCCTTAAGTTAGCAGCGCTTGTTCTTACTGTCGCTGATGGAGCAATGTATCAACCTTCACAATTTATTGCTTTTTTCAAGTGTAGTATGTGTAAAGAGAGTGTATCTTCTACTGGCTTAGCTAAAATACCAAATAATGATACATCGGTTAGACAAATTAAAGTTGAAAGCTTCAACCCACCTTTACCCTTGTTTCCATTGAGCGATACAACACCGAACTCAATAAATGAAGAGTTATTAAGTTCGTTTAATCATTTTTTTTCTGACACTTGTTCTTCGGGTAATCGCCTAAGAAGGGCGGTTGAAAAACTATGCTTAGAGTTGGGTTATACACGATATAAAAATCTCTATCAAAATATTGAGACTATGGCAAAAGATTTCCCTGTAGAAGGTCGTTGGCTTCAATCCCTTCGGCTTGTAGGTAATGAGGCGACTCATGCTGATAAAATAACTGAAGATGACTTATTAGACTCGTATAAAGTTTTTGAAGTGGTACTTGATATATTTAGGCGAAAACACATAGAACCTGAAATTGAAAAAGTAGCACTTCAATTACAAGATAAGTTTAAGAAGCCGGACAAACAATTAAGTCTAAAGCCTTAAGTGCGGGTATTAATTACAGGTATTCTAATTTTGTATTGAATGCTCTTTGAAGCCCACTATAAATTTTCGGGCTTTTAAATTATTGCACTAATAGATATGTTTTTTTGGAGTTGGTACTTTTAATCATTAGGTTATGTAATTAGCTCTTGCTTTAGGTGGTAGAGTGTCTTAAATTTAAACAAATTGTATTTCTAGTTACAGGGATAGACAGGGATAGCATGGCTCGTAGAAAAAATAACACTTCAGAATTTTTAGATATGCTCTATGAAATAACAGGGCACTTTTGGCAGGTTGGTTTATTTATTTCAGTGCTTTTGTGGTTACTGACTGGCTATTTACTTAATTGGGGATATGGCCTCCATACTAAAGAACACACAACTGTAGTTACCGCGCTATTTGAGAGGCTTTCCATCATTTTTTATATTCCATTTCTTTTAGCTTTATTCTTTGCTGTAGTGTTTTCATTTAAGTGTTATCAAACGTTTAAGACACAAAGCACTCTTTAGCTTTCTATAAATAAAAAGGTTTTAATTGTCATATTTCAAATTAAGAGAAAGCTATAAAGTAACAATATTTATATTGATTATGTTGTTTTTTATAGTTACACCTTACGTACTAAATTTTTCGAATAATGCTATATCTAAAAACCCACAGGATTGGGGAGCGTTTGGAAGTTATTTAGGTGGATTACTTTCCCCTTTTTTAGCCATAGGATCTTTGTATTATGTTGTTAAAACTTTCAAACAACAGTCATTTGAAAATACCTTTAATTTGTTGTTAGAATAACATAATGATATTGCACATAAAATAACTTTAAAGGGTGATAGTAAAGCTTCTATTGTTGATGATACTTTAAATAAATTAGGTAATGAATGGTTAGTAAACGAAAAAAGTTCGGCTTCAGCTGATATTAATGAAAGCCCTCAAATAAATAGTTATTTACGAGTAGCATATCAAGTATTAAAGTTTGTAGATGAAAACTGCCCAGATGATAAAAGAAAATATTCTCGTATATTTAGGTCATTTTTATCAAATGAACTAGTGTTTTTGCTTGCATTGAACTCAGCTAAGCGTAATGAAGAAGAAAGTTTTAAGTTTCTGAAATATAAGCGCCTGATAGAAAGATATGAAATTCTAGAGCATTTATACATCTCGTTTGAGAGTGAAGATATTAATGATTTTATCAGAAGTAACAACTACCTTATTTTTGTACGATTCAATAAATCAGCATTTGGGGATTGTGTGAATTATATGAAATTCATTGACACTTCTCTTAAATATTATATTTCTCATGTAAATTATCTTTTGAATGAGTGTAAAAATAAACACAAAAAGCATGAAGAACTAAATGAGTTGTTTTTGAATTATGATGGCTACCTTTCTTCAATAGAAAAAAGCTACAATCAAGGGTTACCTTTTTCTTCTACGCAGAATGATTACAACAATAAGTTGAAAGATTTAATAAGCAGATATTTGAGTATTAATATCGGTGATGACGTTTATGAAAATCACGTAAAAAGGTTTGTTGAATATAGAGAAGTAATTTTAGAAGTAACAAAGTCAAATTTTGGAATTTTTGAAAAGAGCTATTCCAAACTTAAAATATTTAATGATGATTTGAGTAAGGTTTTTACTGAGTGCAATGAGGTTATATCTCAAGAGGAAACTCAAAAGTATCCTGATTTGAAAAGAAGAATTTCACTTGAAATAAATAAGTTTAATGATATTAGTGAGCATACCTGCGACTAAGTTTTATATTAATAAACTATAATTAAAGTGAAAATAACTACTATATTTTAATCCAAATTCACTGTTAAATTAGGCACTTGCACCCATTCAATCTGCTTGCCGAATTCGGTGTAGACTTTGGTTGATTTGCTGTCTGAGTGGCCCATTCGGGTTTGTGGTTCCCAGCCTTGGGCTTTTATTAGCCGCGCTGAAAGGCCACGGATTTCGTGGTACGTTGGGCGTTCTTCTGGTTTAAGGTTGCCGTATAGGCCTAGTTGGTCGCGTACGTTTGAAAATTCGCGGCTGATATTTTTGCTTACTATTTGGGTGATGTGGTTTACCAATGCACTGGTTGGGTTTGAGTTCTTTTTAGGGAGCTTGTGCACGACGTAGGGTGATACGGTGTTGTCGCGGCTGTTGTCGATAATGGCTTTTATTGTGTCGTTGATGGGTATTATTACGTGCGACGCTTCACTTTTATAGGTTTTTTGGCGGTGTATGGCCAGTTCGCCGTAAATTTTACCGTGTTGGTCTGTGAGTGGTTCTTTATACCAAATGCAACCACAGCGCCCTGGTTCTGCTTTTTTTAGTTTGTATTCTATGCGCGAGACTTCAAGCACTGCGTGGGTGGTTTGCATGGTTAAGTCCATGGCTGTTTTTAGCCAAAGTGGGGCGGCGGTGCGTATTCTTTCAAATGCGTTTACGTCCAGGGCTTTGCGCTTTTTGGCTTCTTTTGGTTTTTTAATTTTAAGCGCTGCTGGGTTGGTGGTCATGTGGCCTGTGTCTTTGGCGTAGTCGAATACGAGTTCAAGAAAGCTTAATTTGCGGTTGTATACGTTGTTACTGGCGCTTTTATGAAAGTGGTCCATGTAGTCGGTTACGTCGCTTAGGGTTATTTCTTCGCCTGGCATGGTGAAGTATGACTTAACGCGTTCGGCGTCGTTTAACCACGTAGATACAACACTGCTGCCGGGTTTTTTATCGGCGGTCATGCGCTGAATTATTTTATCTACCAAGCTGCTAAAGCTGGTTTTTGAGGCGGTGTCGTTGATTAGGTCGTCTAGTAATGAGCCGCCTCGCTTTATGCGGTTGTACTCGTTGGCAATGATGATTGCTTCGGTACGGTTTTGGCTAATAATTTTGCGCTTGCCGTTTACCATTTTGAGTTGATAGCCGGCGTTTTTATCAAAGTATAAAAACGGCGGCAGGTCTCGGTTTTTGTTAAGTCGTTTTCTTGGTGCCATTTTAGCTATTCGCTGCTAGTTGCAATGCAATTTCTTTTGCTTTTGCATGCGTTCCTGGTTGTTGATCTTCGTAAATATACACTTGTTGCCCTGGGCCTACCAATTCACCTTGCACATAGCCGGTTGCTACCCAGTCACGAAGTGATTGATAGCTTGGGAGTGAATCGCCGTGGAAGTGCTCTTTTGCCCAACAACGGGCTTTCATTAATTTAGGCTTTTTCATAAGTCACCTGTTTGCAGTTCGTCTAAGTTAGGTAGCGCATCAAGCGCTTGGTTTAGGTTTTCAAATTCATAGTTTGTTCGATCACCTGGCGTACGAATGTCAATAATTACGCCGTCGTCATCTTCTATTATGCTGATCACTTTTTTAGCCATGTTGGTTCCTTTATTTTACTAAATAGAAATGAATAGGCTCTTCAAGTTCATCTAATTTAATACCTGAATCATAAACTCGTGTAAGTAACTCGTTGGCTTCATCAAGTTTACTTTCAAGGCTTTCAATTAGCTTAAGTGAATCTTCGGCTAAATCTTTAATTTCAAATGATGTATATCCCTCACGGCCTGATTCATCTTCACAGATTATTTCAAGCTCACCTGCTTCATATTGCTCAGGTTCGGCCAGTGCTAATTCACTTAGAAACCATTTAACATTTTTCATAGTTTTACCTCATCAGTTATAAAACCAACACCATCAAGGGTTAAAGTATCTTTCATATGTCACCTGTTATTTAAAATGCTAAGCGTTCTTGCCTTGGCTGTTTTGCTGTTGGCCTGTTATCAGCATCAACCACTTCTATAAATGGTTCTTGCTGATATTGGTTACACAGTTCTGTTATAAATACTTGGGTGCCGTGGGTTTGGCATTTACCATAACGGGTTTTTGTTTTCGCTTGACCGCGCCAATCGGTATGCGGACAATGCGGATCGTCGGTTTTGCCAATGTGTTTATAGGCCTGACAGCTAATGCAGGCCTTTGGCATGGTGATTTTATTGATCATGCAACCCACAATTCATTAAGTTCACGAACTAAGCGGTGGTGGTCAAGGCGGTCTTCCAATTTTTCGCGTGGAGATTTAGTTCGTTCTATATAAGCGGGTGGTGCGGCTTTTTTTAGAGCCACTGATTTTTGTTTAGGTACTTTAGCCGGCTGTTTTTTTACTTTGCGTGGTGTATTGCTGGCTTGGTAGCTTTTACGTACACAACCACAGCCGGTTACTTTGCCTAAGTTGCCTTTACGAACGGGGCGTTGAGTGCCGCAAATGCATACACATAAAAAGTATTGTTCTCCACTTTCATGAGAGCCGTCTTGTGATAGTACAGTCCAGTTGTTAAATACATCGCCGGCGCTTACGTTACCTGTTGCCATTGCTGCTCTCCTGAATAAGTATATTTGGGCGCTTAAATAACAATGCGGTGTTCTGTAATTGGTTGATGGTTACTGTTCGGCCATCGATGGCGATTACTTTTACTTTTTTAACCGGGTGTTGTTCTTCAATTATGGTGTAGCGCTTATTCTTTCGAATGCTTCTTAAACATGCTTCACCATGTTTGAACGATTGGCCAAACTCGCGGGCTATTAGTAGCTCTGTGTAAAATAGCCCTGTTTCGAGCATTCTCTCAGCTGCTTGATCCGTATTCATCGGCTTGCTCCTACGCTGCTTTTTTGGTTTGTGTTGGCTGTGCGCTTTGCACAGCGTATTTACGTTGATAAAACTGGCGAATGCGAGCCCGTTGCTGAGCTACGCTGTGGCGTTTAAATTTGTGCATTGATTTATCCTTACTAAGTGTTAAAAACAATTCGTGCATCTTGATCACGGCCAGAATAAAGCCAGCCGTCCATTGCTTCTTTATCGTCTTCAGATAGGTGGCGATATTTAGCAATAGCAGCGTCTCCTTTAACTATGCCAGCAGGGCCATCATGGCTACTTGAACCATAACTAAAGCCGTTTTCTCTAAGCCACTTTTTGCAGCGTAATGAGCGCCAAAAGTGGTGCCGTCATGTTTAAACACTTTTTCGTTTGCCATTGTTATACCTGTTATTCCCAAGGGACTAAGCCCAGTTGTTTACGTTTGTCGTTCCACTTTTTGACTAGTTGGCAGGCTTCTTGTTGAAGCTTTTTGTTAGTTAGTAAGCGGTTGATCTCTTTTTTGTCTTTGGCTTTAAAACTGACCAAGGTTTCTAACGTTGCTTGCTCAAAATCGGTCATTACGCTGCTAGTAATACTTGCTGTGAACGGGTGTTTTCAATAAGACTTAAAAACGCTTTGGTGACACACAGGTCGCGCTTGGCGCTGGCGTTTAGTGCCAGTGTGCCGAGTACAGTTTGCGTATTTAGATCGACAAATACGATGATGCAGTATTTGGTACCTGACTCGTAAATGCGAAGTTCTTCGCCTTGCAACCGTTGATTCATAAAGTGAATGCGTTGCTTAAGTTGGTTGATGATGAGTGCTGTAAATATGTTTAGCATGATGTTTATCCTTGTTCCTGTTGTGTTGTTTGGTTGCTTACGGCAATCACTCGGCTGGGCTAGTTGGGCAAGTGCGCGCCAGCAGGTTGTGAAACTGTTGCCCTGAGTTAGGCCGCGTGTGGCGGTGGCTCAGGGTATGGGTTATTAGCTGCTTTTTGCTCAGGTATAATCAATTGAAATGGGCATACCTTTTGCGCTTGTTTTAGCTTGTGAAGTAACGGGGCCGTAGCGGCGTTATTTCGGGCTGTTGGGAATAAAAATACTTTGGTCATCGCTATTCTCCTTGTGCCGTTAGGCTGCTAGTAAGTCGTTTTGCAGTTCACGCATGCGGCGTAAGCGGGTGGTGCGAACTGTTCGGGCTACCCGAATGGTTCTAAAGCTGCGTTCTAGGTCGTTATTTGCTGCGCTAATTAGGCAAAGCAGTATGCATACTGTGTAGCGCAATACGCCTTGCTTGATTGCTTGGTGTACCGTTTGACGCATGGAATGGGTGTTAAATTTAAAGCTGAGCTCGTTACACGCTTGGCGAACCGTGCACAGTTTTACGCCTAACTCATTGGCGATGCTTTTTTGTGGTAGGCCTTTAGCGACCAATAGCAAGGTGCGCGCTTGTTGAGTTGGTAAGCGTGAATAGGGCTTGGCGTTTACGTGCATGTCGTCAAGCTGGTATCCGGTTTCTGTGCGTTGAGTTTTCATAGTAAATTTGTTTATTGTGTAACCTATGGTTTATAAATCAGGCAAGTTAGAAATATAAAAAGTTAAACTAAAGGTTTGTGTTGTTGATAATGGTTTGTTTAATTTTGCGAATTGATCCAGTTAGGGCTAGTCTTTTATTTAGGAACTTGGAATGCAAAGCAGGATTTGTGTATGCACTTGAAAGGTATTTTTTCTTTATTACTTCTTTTGGCTGCTGGCTATATTTATTTGAGTTATGAGCCTGAACCATCAATTGATACTACTTCTATGAATAGCTTTGCGTGGTCTGAATATGATATTTATTTAAGTCTAGAAGAGCATGAAAAACCTATATTTTTAGAGGCTATGCGATTTTATAAATATGGTGGGGCATATGATTCTTATAGTGAGTTGTAGATGCTGTAATAGCTGCATATTCTCTCCAGCTTTGATCACCCAATGGCATTAACTTTGATCACTTATTCTCATTAAGCTTTGATCACGAAAATCACTCGATAATGATCACTTTTGTGTTCTTAATGATTTTGCCGATCAAAGCTTAATGCCACTCCTCACCGAGTTCACGTTTTATCATTTTTGTAGGTATGTTAAACCGTTATCTAAATCATTTGATGAGGATAACAATAATGTCAACAAGACCTATATCTATGAGTAAATTACATGCTATTTTACGGCTGAAATATTCAGCAAAATTATCCCATCGAGAGATTGCCAGAAGCTTAACTATCTCCCCTGGCACTGTGGCTAATTACGTTAAAAAGGCCAATGAGTTAGGCTTAAACCAATGGCCGTTACCTGAAGATAAACAACACGGTACTTTTCTTAATACAAAAATCAGGGACTTCTCAACCCGTCAAAAAAGATACCCAACACCTGACTGGCTCACCATCAATAAGGATTTGAAGCAGCACAAACATTTGACGTTGCAGTTAGTATTTGATGAATTGCGTGAGAAAGTCGGTGAGCCTTATTACAGTTATAGCCACTTTTGCCGAGCCTATCGGGAATGGGTGGGCAAACAACGATTGTCGATGCGTCAGCATCATAAAGGCGGTGAAAAGCTGTTTGTGGATTATTGTGGCCCCACGCTGACCATCACGTGCCCTACAACACAGGAAACACGACCTGCTCAAGTGTTTGTTGCCGTGCTCGGCGCATCAAATTATACCTATGCTGAGGCAACGTATAGTCAACAACTTGAAGATTGGGTGATGAGTCATGCCCGTTGCTTTGCGTTTTTAGGCGGTGTTCCTGAACTTGTTATTCCCGACAACTTAAAAAGCGCCGTTAGTAAACCCTGTCGCTACGAGCCTGATTTAAACCCCACGTATCATCAATTAGCCGAGTATTTTAATGTCGCGGTCATACCCGCTAGACCTTATAAACCCAAAGATAAATCGAAGGCTGAAGTCGGTGTACAAATTGTTGAGCGTTGGATCATGGCACGTCTACGCAAGCAAACCTTCTACAGCTTAGCGCACCTAAATCGAGAAATAGCAAAACTACTTGATGCTATGAACAATAAGGTCATGAAGCAATATCAACAGTCACGTAAACAGCTATTTGATAGGGTGGATAAAAGCGCATTAAAGCCATTGCCTGAAAAGCCTTATCACTATACACAAATCAAAACGGTGCGAGTGCACATTGATTATCATGTTGAAATAGAAAAACATTACTACAGTGTGCCGTATCAGTGGGTTAAGAAACAATTACGCGCACACATAACCAATCAGCTAGTACAGCTTTATCATGACGATACCTTAATCGCACAACATCCTCGCTCACATCGTTTAGGTGGGCATACAACACAGTCTCATCATATGCCTCTGGCGCATCAAAAACAGCATGAGCAGTCACCGATAAATTTACGCTCATGGGCATTAAGTATTGGGGAGTATACCCACCAAGTTATTGAGTTACAGCTCAGTGGACGGCGTCACCCCGAGCACGCTTATCGCGCCTGTTTAGGGGTGTTAAGTTTAGCTAAAATCTATTCAAAAGAGCGGCTTGAGCAAGCGTGCTATCGCGCAATCATAATGAATACGACCACACTCAAATCAATAAAGCAGATGCTGAAGAAAGGGTTGGATCAACAACCGTTACCCACACAGCAAACAGAGCCAGAAAAGCCAATTAAGCATGGCAACATACGCGGCACACAGTATTACCATTAAGGAAATGAATCATGATAGACACCATTAATCAACAACTTCAGCTACTCAAGCTATCAGGCATAAAACACGCATTAAAACAGCAGCTTGAGCAGCCTAACTTATACCAAGAGCAAAGCTTTATAGAGCGTATCAGTTTATTGCTAACACATGAAATTGACACGCGTGAGCAAAGAAAAATCGACCGGCTCGTGCGACACGCTAAATTCCGCTTACCGGCTCAGTTAAATCAACTGATTTACTCGCCGACACGCAATATAGAAAAAGCACAGATACGTAACTTAAGCCAAAATAGCTGGCTGAACTTACATCAAAATATCTTAATCACCGGGGCAACAGGCTGTGGAAAAACATACCTTGCGTGTGCCTTAGGACATGAGCACTGCCTACAAGGAAAAAGTGTTTACTATATTCGATTAAAAGAACTACTCGAAAGCCTGTTTCTAGCACAAGCAGATGGTAGTTACCGAAAATTACTAGCGAAGCTAATAAAGTATGATCTACTGATCTTAGACGACTGGGGGCTTGAACCACTGAGTGCGCAGCAACGAGGTGACTTACTCGAATTAATCGATGCGCGGTATGGGTATAAATCACACATAATTATAAGCCAGCTCCCGCAGGAAAACTGGCATGAGATGATCGGAGAATCAACCCATGCTGACGCCATTTTAGATAGGCTAATTCATGGTTCGATTAAGTTGAACTTAAAAGGAGAATCGATACGAAAACAGTTAAATAAATTGACTGATGATGATCAGTTAAGCTAATTTAAAAACGGCTCTACAAAATGATAAATCAGGTGATCAAAGCTGATGAGAATCGGTGATCAAAGTCATGAGAATACGCAAATAGCAAGAGGAGAAAACCCTCAAGACATTAAATTTCATGAAACAGCTGAACACATTAATGGTATGACAGGAAAAGAGGTGATAACGGTATATCAAGACGTCTTGCATGCTAGGAATCTGATGGACAGGTGATTAAAATTTGACTTATGCGGTATGCGCATATAGAATAAATAGCATCAACTGTAATCAAGCAGTTGGTGTTAATTACAATTAGGGGTGCAACATGTTAATTACGACTGTTGATGACTTAATTGTAGCAACTGAACCTTTGAGTCAGACAGAGAAAAATAAAGTGCAGAGTTTTATTGATGTTCTTTATGCAGCTGTTAGTTTGGATGCGTTGGCAAGTATCATTGATGATGTAGAGGTTGACGGCAGTAGCGCCACCTATTTTGTAAGAGTAAATGAACAGCATGTTTGTGCATGTATAAAAGTTCAACTCAATGCAAACGGGGGCGTTAACTTAGATGTCACTTGCTATAGTTAAGGTGTGGACGTGGCTTAAAGGCCACGTCCACACTCGTTATAGTGGACTACTTTATAGAAACTATAAGCAAGTGCTTTGTAATTGGAGATAAAAATGAATGTTAATAGCAAACTGGTAGGCGCGTTAGGCTCACCCCAGGGCGCGGCATACTTCGTGAAAGAAAAAATGGTTAAAAAAGGATTATCAGGCAATGAAGCCGCAAAACTCGTAGGTGTCAATCAATCGACGATGAGTCGCTTTCTCAAAGGCGGCGCACTTACAGAGGAGATGGCAGTCAAACTTAACAAGGCATTCCAGATGGACATCCAGACATTGTTCAACCTAGAAGCTCAAAAGCATACTTACAACGCAAGGCGATTGGTTGAAACTTGTTAATAGACTATTTATCTCAAAAAAGCCCGCATACTGCGGGCTTTTTTAGAGTGAGAGCTTTTAGAAGCTTTTTTATTTTCTTAAAGAATAGATAAATTTAATTCTAATCAAGACAGTTAGGAATAGCCTTAATTTTTATTTTAATAGATGCCTTACTATTGAATTATATTCTTTTCACTCATATTA
Organism: Pseudoalteromonas sp. ASV78; assembly: GCF_047806705.1. Taxonomy (NCBI): domain Bacteria; kingdom Pseudomonadati; phylum Pseudomonadota; class Gammaproteobacteria; order Alteromonadales; family Pseudoalteromonadaceae; genus Pseudoalteromonas; species Pseudoalteromonas sp. ASV78. Next base: position 760,099 of record NZ_JBLOPA010000001.1, read on the forward strand.
AACCTTGGAGGTTTTAATGTATTTATTTTCGGGATGGAATGATTACCTAGCTTCACTTTTGGAAATTGATTCCTCGAGTAAAAGTTATAATGATGCACATATGATATTTTGGGAGTATTTGATAAGAAAAATACCTAGAAAAGCTAGAGAAGTAGTATTCCCTAAAAACTTTGAAGTTCCCAAGGAGATCGCTAAAGGTTTCGAGTTATTCTGTAGTAATGCTTCATTAGGTGGAGATTTAGCACCGTACATGTCTAAAGGCATTGAAATTTACAAATTTGAAATGGAACCAGACGGTGACGATGTAATGGTTAATCGTACTGTCGACGGTTTATTTAATCATTGGAATATAAGACATTTTCACTTAGGCATGAAAATGAAAGGTAGATATATAGAGCGGACAGGACCTTTGTTGTATGCGATTGTCACCGAGGACAAAATTTATGCCATCGCTATAATGGAGCACGGTGCTTGGGTTGATAAAAATCTATTAACCATTGTTAAGGATAACTGGCCGGAATTGATAGATGATAATAAAGTAGAACTTGGAAAAGTAGTTAATGCTGATTACTCTGAAAAAACACAAAAAGAATTAAGGAAAAGAGGCACGTCAAGCGTTGTTGATTTAACGGAAAATCAGTATTTATTTGGCACAACTTTGAGCGGACATAAAATGTCTCTTCCCATGGCTTATACGTATTTGATCCGTTACTTTACAATTAAAGAGTCGGAACTATCAAAATATTTAGTTTCTAAGTATCCATTCATTTTTGCCGAACCTAAACTAGTTGTTAAGGACGCTTGTTTTTATATTAAATGTGATAAAACTGGATATAAAGAGGAAATCACACATGAAGTTTTTAATCATTTATCTCGCGCACAAGATATTATAATCAATCTTTAGTGCCAGCTTATCTTAAAACTGAATACCAAAACACTCTTCCTATTACTCTAACTGTTTGAGCTTCTTGAACAGTTAGGTTTTCGTCTGGGTATTCGTCTAAATTAAAGCTGCGAATGCGTAGGCCACCGCCTGGTCTGCGCGTTAGTGTTTTAACAAACAGCGCACCCGACCAATCTATGGCGAACATATCGCCATCTTTTATTGTTGTATTCGCAGTATCAATACCTACAGTCGCGCCATCAGGTATGACTGGTTCCATAGAATTACCTGACACTTTGACACATGCTGCGTGAGTTGGATCTATACCATGCCGACGAAGTGTAGATTTAGAAAAACGTAGTTTAGGGCCTTCGGTTTCTAAATGAACCTCTGAGCCATTGCCGGCTGATAATTCTACTTCCATATAAAACGGTACTTCTACTTCATCATCATTTAATGGGGTTTTACTATCCCATGGGTCTAATTCTACAAAGCTGTCAACGTTAGATGATTGATCATGCTTTTTTTTGCTGATTGAGACTACGTTTTCAGGGAATTTATCACCTTCACCATTGATCAACCATTTTATAGACACGCCTAATCTTTTAGCGCATGCATCCAATGACTCGCGACTAATTGAGTTTGTTTTAAACCACTTTCCAGCAGCTTGAGGTGTGACATTGGCAGCTCGAGCGAGTTCTGCTTTGGAAACACCTACATCTTGCATTGCCGACCACAATCGACCAGTAACTGAATTATCTTTCATATCAACACCATAAACCTAAGGTTTATAATTTAATACAAAACAAGGTTTACAATAAATAAACTAATGGTTTATATTGGTTTAGTTAACGGAGGGTTTATGACACCAGAATTTAAACAATGCGTTGAGGCCGCAGGTGGTACTAAAAATACAAATGGTTTTTTTATAAGTAGGCTTTAAATTTTGTGTAAGTGTTAGATATTAAAGAGGAGTTAAATGGTCGGTATGGAGAGATTCGAACTCTCGACCCCTGCCACCCCATGACAGTGCGCTACCAAGCTGCGCTACATACCGACGTTGCAAGCAATAGTACGTATATTTTTTAAAAAATCAATAAGCTTTTGTTTGTTTGCACATTTATTGCACGTACTGAGCGAAATAAATCATTTTCTGTGAATATTTAGTATTTTACCCACTCACTGATCGATTTATACATGGTATCTCGTAGTATAGGTTGCGCAGTTTTGTTAGGGTGTATGTTGTCGTTTTGCATTAGGCTTTTATCAGAGGCGATATCAAGCACAAAAAACGGCATTAAATGGCTGTCGGTTTCATCAGCAATGGCGGCGAAACTTGCGGTAAATTGCCCGGTATAACGTGGCCCATAGTTAGGCGGAATGTGGATTTCCATTATCGCTACTTTGGCATCGGCTTGTTGGCTTTTGCTCACTAAACTGGCTAGGTTGTCTTTCAGTCGTTTAATCGGGAAGCCACGCAGGCCGTCGTTGCCGCCAAGTTCGATGAGTACATGGCTAGGTTGAAATTGATTAAGCAGCGCGTCTAAACGGCGCAGTGCGCCACCGGTGGTTTCACCACTGATACTGGCATTGATCAGTTGTACGGGTGCTTGCTCAGAATCGTATTTATCTTGTAACAATTTAACCCAGCCTTGCTCTTGTTTTAAACCGTAGGCGGCACTTAAACTGTCTCCTAAAATTAAAATTGTGTTGTCAGCTGCCGCACTAAGTGGTTTGATTACTAATAGTAAAACGAATATAAAACGTAGGATTGAATACATCATATGTCAGCGCTATCTCAATTAAATATCATTCAGGTTAAAGGTCTTTCAAAAACGGTTACTACCCTTGAAGGGGATTTGCCCATCCTCAGCGACATCACCTTTAATGTCAAGTCTGGGGATTCAGTGGCTGTGGTTGGTGCATCTGGTTCAGGTAAATCTACCTTACTAAGTTTACTGGCTGGGCTGGATCAATCGACTCAAGGCTCAATCTACCTAGACGGTGAGCCACTGCATGAACTTGATGAAGAAGCGCGAGCGGCACTTAGGGCTGCCAAAGTCGGTTTTGTATTTCAATCTTTTATGTTGGTGCAAAGTTTAACCGCACTTGAAAATGTGATGCTACCTGCCGAGCTTGCTGGTGAATCAAATGCCAAGCAGCAGGCACTTGAACTACTAGAAAAAGTTGGTTTGAGTCATCGTGTTGAGCATTACCCATCTCAGCTTTCTGGCGGTGAACAACAACGTGTTGCCATTGCCCGCGCATTTATTGGCACGCCAAAGATTTTATTTGCTGATGAGCCATCCGCTAATCTTGATAGCAGAAACGGTAAATTAATTGAGTCATTGTTATTCGATCTGAATAAATTGCACGGTACGACCTTAGTGTTAGTGACGCATGACGAAGCACTGGCTGCGAAATGTCAGCACGTTTTGCAAATTGAAGCGGGGCAATTAGTTAAAAATACCAATGAGGCAGTGGCGAATGTGGGCTAAATTAGCACTAAAATTATTTAGCCGTGAGTTTCGCCGTGGTGAACTTACGGTGATCTGTGCGGCAATATCGCTTGCGGTATTGACGGTTTTAACACTTTCTATGGTAACTGACCGAATAGGGCAAAGCATCGCGCAAAAAAGCAGTGCCTTTATTGCCGCGGATCGCGTGCTGGCAAGCAACCATGAATTACCAGATGAGTATTTAACGAAAGCAAGCGAATACAACTTACAAACCGCACAGCTCACTTACTTTGATACTATGCTGTTTGCTAATGACGAAATGCAATTAAGCTCAGTTAAGGCGGTGTCGCAGCATTATCCACTTAAGGGCGAATTAAAAGTTAAAAGTAGCTTAACCGGTGAGGTTGAAGTTGCCACGCAGGGGCCATCGGTTGGTAATGTGTGGTTTAGTGAATCGGTATTTTATGCATTAAATGTCAAAGTGGGTGATACGGTTGAACTCGGTGCTGCGCAATTTCATATCGAAAAAGTACTGGTTGAAGAGCCAGACGCACCATTTAATATTTTTTCGAGTAGTCGCCGTGTACTTTTAAATAACCAAGATGTAGCAAAAACCGAAGTTATTCAACCTGGCAGCCGTGTTTTTTACCGTCAATTGTATGCTGGTGATGAGAGCGAGATCAGCGATTTTTATGCGTGGCTAAAACCGCAAATGAAAGAAAATCAGCAGTGGTATGGGGTAAAAGACCGACAATCGCCGATTGCTAATAGCTTAAACCGCGCTGAAAGCTTTTTATTATTAGCAGGATTATTGGGAATTATTTTGGCGGCAGTGGCGATTGCGGTGTCTGCAAAACGTTATTGCGAACGCCAATACGACCCCGTTGCGATGATGAAAACCTTAGGCGGCAGCCGCGCAACGATCCGCAAAATTTACTTACTGCATTTATCGCTAGTATGTGGTTTATCTGTGATCCTTGGCTTAGCCATTGGCTACGGTTTGCAAGAAATTGCCACTGGCTATTTGGCAAAATCAATGAATAACAGCTTGCCTGCGGCGGGTTTAAAACCTTGGTTTGTAGCGATCAGCACTGGGGTGATTTGTGCGGTGATGTTTTCAATCAAACCGTTATTAGATTTATTTGATATTCCACCGCTTAGAGTATTACGCCGTAATTTGGGCGATAAGCTGTTGGTGAGTAAAGTGCATTTAGGCATGTCGGCTGTGACGGTATTTTTACTAATGTGGTTATTTAGTAATAACTTAAAAATCACCGCTATTTTATTTGTTTCAACCTTGGTTTTAATCGCCATCTTATTTTTGCTATCACGGTTAATTTTTGGTGGTGGGCGTAAGCTAGGGCTGCGTCCAGGCAGCAGTTGGTCGCTTGCAATTGCCTCTATTCAAAAACGGGCCAATGCCAATGCGGTGCAGTTGATCAGTTTTTCGCTTGCTATAAAACTGTTGTTATTTTTAGTGGTACTTAAAAACGATATGATCGCTGATTGGCAATCGCAATTACCTAGTGATGCGCCGAATGCCTTTTTGGTGAATATTACAGAAACAGAACTGCCAGATGTAAATGCGTTTTTAGCACAAAAGAACATTCAAGTGTCAGACTTTTACCCGACTGTTCGTGGTCGTATCAACGCAGTCAACGGCGAGCTGGTTGCCCGTGAAGTGTCGTTGCAAGATAATGAAAAGAAAGACGAAGAAGCCCGTTCAGGTATTGGCCGTGAGCTTAATCTTACCTGGCTTGAGCAACCGCCGGCGCAAAATGAGATAATCGACGGGCAATGGTTTGGCGACAATGCCACCGCTGAAGCGTCAGTTGAAGAATCAATGCTCGAGCGCTTAGATGTAAAACTGGGTGATACGCTGACCTTTTTAATCGGTGCGCAATCATTTGATGCTAAAATTACCAGTGTGCGTAAAGTGAATTGGGCAACCTTAAAACCTAATTTCTTTATTATTCTAAGCCCCGATGTTTTAGCTGATTTTCCAGCGACCTATATTTCATCGGTACGTATTAATGACGAGCAAAAGCGCGACTTTAGCCAATTATTACGCAGTTATCCAACCATCAATGCCATAGACGTAGAAAGTTTTGTTAAACAAATTCGCTCGACTATTTCGCAAGTGTCCTTGGCGATAGGTTTTGTACTAGCGATAGTGGTGATGTGTGGTGGCTTAGTATTGATTTCCCAAGTACAAGCAAGCTTGGGCGAGCGAATGCAAGAAATTGTTATATTGCGTACTTTAGGTGCAAAAGGGCGGTTAATAAAAAATGCCACTTTATATGAATTTTTATTGCTTGGCAGCGCTGCGGGTTTTGTCGCTGCGCTGGTCAGCGATGTTGCGTTATTAATAGTACAACGTGAGATGTTTGAGTTAGCCGGTAAGTTGCACCCGCATATTTGGCTGATTGGGCCATTAGTGGGGGGCGTGTTTGTGGCATCACTCGGTTACTTTATGATAGCCAGAACCATGCGCAAAAATACCCAAGGGTTGCTGCGCTCTTTAGCCTAAAAGGCTAGCAATTAAACAAGCCCGTTTTTACGGGCTTTTTAGCACTGGTAATTTATACAGTGCTCTGGCATTATTACTGCAATTAACTATTTACACTGATTGGGCAAGTATTGGCTATTATTTTAGGGATTGATCCTGGCTCACGATTAACTGGCTATGGGGTGATTGCCCATCAAGGGGCTAAATTTACTTATTTAGGCAGCGGTTGTATAAAACTGGCCGATCACGAGTTTCCTATTCGATTAAAAATGATTTACCAAGGGATCAGTCAACTAATCGAACAATTCTCTCCCGATCACTTTGCCATTGAAAAAGTGTTTATGGCACATAATCCAGATTCAGCATTAAAACTGGGCCAAGCGCGTGGTGCGGCGATTGTGGGCGCTGCCATGGCAGAGCTTGCTGTTTTTGAATATTCTGCTCGGCAAATTAAACAAGCAGTAGTAGGGCACGGTGGTGCTGATAAATCGCAAGTGCAGCATATGGTTAAAAATATTTTAAAATTACCAGGCACACCGCAGGCCGACGCCGCCGATGCATTAGCCATTGCAATATGTCATGCGCATTCAGATCAAAATTTAATAAAACTAGCGGGCAGTGCCAGTAAAACCGTTAGAGGACGTTTAAGGAAATAATATGATAGGTCGCTTAAATGGCATTTTAGTCGAAAAACAACCGCCAGAGATTTTGCTTGAAGTAAGCGGGGTTGGTTACGAAGTTAACATGCCGATGACGTGTTTTTATGATTTACCAAACATTGGCGAAAATGCCATTGTGTATACTCATTTTGTAGTGAGAGAAGACGCCCAGTTACTATTTGGTTTTAATAATAAAATTGAGCGAGCATTATTTAGAGAGTTATTAAAAGCCAATGGTGTGGGGCCTAAACTCGGATTAGCAATACTTTCAGGAATGTCGGCTAAACAATTTGTGAGCTGTGTAAATAATGAAGATGCCACTAGTTTAGTAAAACTGCCGGGAGTCGGTAAAAAAACCGCAGAACGGTTAGTACTGGAAATGAAAGACCGATTAAAAGATTGGGGTAATGACTTATTCACGCCATTTAGTGATAATGCAGTTATAGAGCCTGCCTCTGACGCGCTGATCGCAAATAATACTGCAGATGATGCAGTCTCAGCGTTGGTATCGTTAGGTTATAAATTGGCGCAAGCACAAAAAACAGTAAAATCAGTGGCCAAGCCTGGTATGTCTACAGAGGTTCTTATAAAAGAATCTTTAAAATCAATGTTGTGAGTAAACCATGATTGAAGCGGATCGTTTAATAGATGCGACTGAACAAAGTAATGAAGATGTAGTCGATCGCGCGATTAGACCAAAACTATTAGCCGATTATACTGGTCAGCCCCATGTTAAACAGCAAATGGAAATATTTATAGAAGCGGCTCGTACGCGTGGTGAAGCACTTGATCATTTATTAATATTTGGCCCACCAGGATTAGGTAAAACCACATTGGCAAATATTGTGGCGAACGAGTTGAATGTCAGTATTAAAACCACCTCAGGCCCTGTGCTTGAAAAAGCAGGGGACTTAGCCGCGCTGCTTACTAACCTTGAAGAAGGGGATGTACTGTTTATTGACGAAATACATAGGCTAAGCCCGCAAGTTGAAGAAATACTCTATCCCGCCATGGAAGACTACCAACTTGATTTAATGATTGGTGAAGGCCCAGCAGCGCGCTCTATCAAACTTGATTTACCGGCTTTTACACTGATTGGTGCAACCACTCGCGCGGGTTCGTTAACCTCACCGCTGAGAGACCGTTTTGGTATTGTGCAGCGTTTAGAGTTTTATTCAGTTGCCGATCTCTCAACCATAGTAGCGCGCTCTGCGCATTATTTAAATTTACAAATGTGTGATGATGGCGCGGCAGAAATTGCTAAACGTTCTCGTGGTACGCCACGTATCGCCAATCGATTATTGCGCCGAGTACGTGATTACACGCAAGTTAAATCAGACGGTACAGTCAATGCAGAAGTGGCAGAGCTGGCACTTAACATGATTGATGTAGACAAAAGCGGTTTTGATTACATGGACCGTAAATACTTGCTCGCCATCATCGAAAAGTTTATGGGTGGCCCCGTTGGTTTAGATAATCTTGCTGCCGCCATTGGTGAAGAAAAAGAAACTATCGAAGATGTGATTGAGCCGTATTTAATTCAACAAGGCTTTATACAACGCACTCCTCGCGGGCGTATTGTCTCTGATAACGCCTACCATCATTTTGGTTTGTTACCTAAACAACAATAAACTATATTTTTTGCAGCCATATACTCAAATATGGCTGCAAACTTTTCTCTGCAAATAACGCAACAGTTCTTTTTTAACCGCTTAGCGCCTATCTACCTGTGCGTTTAGCTATTTCGACGACGATAATTCACATGCTGTTAAGTTTATAAACGATATTGTATGCGCCATAGCGAGGTCGTGCTGTGCGTGATTTGCAGGCAAAAAAAAGCCCGCATAAAATGCGGGCAAACAACAAGTTGAAGGAAGTAATCTAGGGAACACAGCTTAAACTCATCAAGTTTTATCAAGAGGACTTTAAGCTTAGCAATACGAAAAATCAGATTCATATTGCAAAGAACTGGGCTTCATGAAGTATTCATTACTGCGCTAGCTCGGTATGGGAGAATAATACGCAATTGTTGTTTTTTGTTCAAACTAGAAAAATTTAATTTTCAGATAAAAAAAACTAATAACTGGATTTTTTTGGTTGCGTTATTTTTGTTCATAAAATTCACAGTAGGTTAGTAATTTGTTGAATTTATGAAACTTTATTTGATTGGTTGGTTTTTGAACAGATTAGTTTAACTGTTCTGCGTTAAGTTTAGAATGCTGCTTTTGCTTGGTTATGCACTGATTGTGAATAAACAAGGTGTTTTACATGGTTTTTGTTTATAAATACGCACCGAGTGAAAATGTTTACGTAAGTCGCTGTGAATAAAGATTTAAGTGTCTTGGTTTTTCAGCTAAGCAAAAAAGCTGCAGACCTGCTTTTCAACGTTTTTTGTTGCTAATTCACAGCAATAGCGTTGTCAGTAAGGATCTGAATCGATACACTAGTTGCAACTTTTTGGCCAACCCTTTGGTCAGATACCTAGCGTAAAAAGAAATGGTGTTTTTACAAGAAATCTTATTAGGAGTTTAATGTGGGTTCAGGGCTTAATTTTTTAGATTTAATTCTAGAAGCAAGTTTTCTTGTGCAGTTGGTAATGTTGGCACTGGTAGCAATGTCAGTTATGTCATGGGCAATTATTTTTCAACGTAAGAAAGCAATTTCTGAGGCGTTAACAAATGCCAAGCGCTTTGAACAAAAATTTTGGTCTGGCATTGATTTAAGCAAACTTTACAACGAAATTTCATCACGCAGCGGTAACTCAAGCGGTATAGAAGCATTATTTATTGCTGGCTTTAAAGAATTTGCACGTCATAAAAAAACGTCGTTTCAAAGTGCTAGTATCGTAATGGAAGGCACGCATCGTTCAATGCGCGTTGCGTTATCCCGTGAAATTGAAAAACTAGAATCAAGCTTATCGTTTTTAGCAACGGTTGGTTCTATTAGTCCTTACATTGGTTTATTTGGTACTGTATGGGGCATTATGAATGCTTTTATTGCGCTAGGCGAAGTTAAGCAAGCAACCTTACAAATGGTTGCCCCAGGTATTGCTGAAGCCCTAATTGCAACCGCAATGGGTTTATTCGCTGCTATTCCTGCGGTTATTGCATACAACCGTTTTGCTAATAGAGTTGAAAAGCTGGAATCTAACTACATTAACTTTATGGAAGAGTTTGCAAATATTTTACACCGTCAAGCAGCTACACAAATAGAGGCAAAAGCGAATGTATCAGCGTAAGAAACGTCGTCCTGTTGCAGAGATAAACGTAGTTCCTTATATAGATGTGATGTTGGTATTGTTGATCATCTTTATGGCGACCGCGCCTTTGATCACACACGGTGTTAAAGTTGATTTACCAAAAATGGAAGAATCAGATTTAGTTGATACTAAAGATACACCGCCAATTATTGCCTCTATTGACGCACAAGGTAAGTACTATGTCAGTATTGGAACTGATCCTGAAGAGCCGATGGAAGCATTAGATGTTGCCGCTGTTATCAAGCTACAACTGATGAAAAACCCAGAAACCCCAGTGATGATCAAAGGTTCAGGCAAAGTATCGTATCAAGAGGTATTATTATTGATGGATTTCTTAAAAAATGCCGGTGTACCTTCAGTGGGATTAATGACTGAGTCGTTTGAAGGGAATAAAAACTAATATGGGTGCTTCAGTATTAAAATCAGTGTTATTGCACCTCGCTATAATAGGCGTTTTGGTAGGAACGGCGAGTTTTCATACATCAGCGCCCACAGTAATGGAAGTAACCTTAAACCAGGCTATGCCTGATGCTGAAAATGCGGTTTCAGCGGTGACTGTTGACCAAAAAATGGTTGAACAAAAAATTGCTGAGTTAAAACGTAAAGAAGATGACAAAAAACGTGCTGAAGATAAACGTATTCGGGATTTAGAGCGTCGTGCGTCAGATGCACGTAAACAACGTGAAGCAGAAGACCGCCGCATTAAAAAGCTAGAGCAACAGCGTCGCGCGAAAGAGAAAGAAACCGCGCAAGCCCAAGCTCAGGCGAAAAAAGCCCGTGAAATTGAACAAAAAGAACGTGAGAAAGCACAGCAAGCTGAAAAGCAAAAAGAGCAAGCAGAACTCGCTGCTAAAGCTGCGGCTGAAAAACGTAAAGCGGAAGAAGAGGCTTTAAAGAAAGCTGCAGACGAGCGCAAACGTGAAGAATTAGCGGCTAAAAAGCGTGCAGAAGCCGCGGAAGAAGCGCGTCAAAAAGCATTGCAAGAACAAATGCTGCAAGAGCAGCTAGCGTCAGAGCAAGCCGCACGCAATAAAGTTCGCCAACAGCAGGTAGGCACTGAGGTTGATAAATACAAAGCATTAATAATGGCGCGCATCCAGCAAAATTTATTAATTGATGAAAAAATGAAAAATCAACAATGTCGTGTCAATATTCGCTTAGGTTTTAATGGCTTGGTAACGCAGGTTAAATCTTTAGGCGGTGATAAGTTAGTATGTGAAGCGGCGCTTAGAGCGGTTCGTATGGCTGATACGTTGCCAGTTTCTAAAGATAAAGATGTATTTGAGCAATTAAAAAATATTAACTTAACAATTAAGCCACAATTTTAAAGGAATGGTATGTTCAACCAGTTGAAAACAGTTTGTTTAATTTTCGTTTTAGGCTTTGCCAGTGTTGCTAATGCAGCACTTGAAATAGTCATAACCGAAGGCATAGATGGCGCGCGACCAATTGCGATCGTGCCATTTAAATACAAAGGGGTGGGGCCAATCCCAGAAAAGCTTAGTGATGTGATTGCTGCAGATTTAATGCGCAGCGGTAAATTCAAACCAATCGGCGTTAATGAAATGCCGCAGTTACCTAGCAAAGATGCTGACGTAGACTATGCTGCATGGGTAAATAAAGGTGTTGAAGCCATTTTAGTTGGTGAAGTTGAACAGCAAACAGATGGTCGTTATTTAGTTCGTTATGAGCTGGTTGATGTTATTCGCGGCCAAATTACTGGTGGCGCAACACAAATGATGAGCAACGGTAAACTAATTAAAAACCAAGATCATATTCAAGAAGCGCGCGAAAGTGTGATCAGCGATACTGGCTTTAGACGTTATGCACACCGCATTAGTGATGTTATTTATGAGAGACTCACCGGTGAGCGCGGCGCATTTTTAACTAAAATTGCTTATGTGATCGTACGTGATGATGAACCAAAGCCTTACCAACTAGTAGTGGCTGATTATGATGGTTTTAACGAGCAGGTTTTATTACGTTCGCAAGAGCCGTTAATGTCTCCGGCATGGTCACCAGATGGTACTAAGCTTGCGTATGTGACTTTTGAAAATCGTCAAAGCCAAATTTATATGCAAGATTTATATTCTGGAAAACGTGAACTTATTACCAGTCATCAAGGTATTAATGGCGCGCCACAATTTTCGCCAGATGGTAAAAAATTATTATTAGTGCTGTCAAAAGACAGAAACGGTGCAACTGAAGTGTATATGCTAGACTTAGCGACACGTAAAGAGACCCGTTTGACTAACCACCGTAGTATAGATACTGAACCGTCTTGGCATCCGAATGGTCAAGATATTGTGTTTACCTCTGAAAGGGGTGGTAATGCTCAGATTTATAAGTTAAATTTACAAACAGGCAGGTCACAACGAATGACCTTTGATGGTGATATGAATCTAGCTGGTTCTATTACCCCTGACGGCAAAGAATTAGTGATGGTTAACCGTACCAACGGGCAGTACCATCTTGCTAAGAAAGAGCTGGCTACAGGCGCATTTCAAGTATTAACACGAACGCGCCTAGATGAATCACCGAGCATAGCACCAAATGGTTCGATGATCATATATAGCACGCTACATAATAATAAGCAGGTACTAGCGCTAGTATCAATGGACGGTCGCTTTAAAGCACGGTTACCTGTGCTAAATGGACAAGTAAAGGCACCCGCGTGGTCGCCTTATTTACAGTAATATTTGCTGGTTTACTCAATATAGGAATCTACTAAATGCAACTTAATAAAATACTTAAAGGCCTGCTAATTGCTGTGCCAGTTATGACACTAGCAGCTTGTAGCTCATCTTCGGATATCGATGAAGGTGCAGCAAATCAATCTAATCAAGCGACTGTTGAGCAAACAACAGATAATGATGCAGTTGAAGTTGCTACATTAACGCCAGAGCAGCAAGCACAAGAAGAGCTTCGTCAGAAGTATGACGAATTGCGTCAAGAGCAAGTGATTTACTTTGGTTTTGATACTGCGACTATTCAAGGACAGTACGGCGAATTACTTCGTGCACACGCTGAGTTTTTAGTTAAAAACCCATCAGTTAAAGTATTAATTGAAGGGCATGCCGATGAGCGTGGCACACCTGAGTACAATATTGCACTTGGTGAGCACCGTGGCCAAGCAGTTGAAAAATACCTACAAAGCTTAGGTGTTTCAGCAAGCCAAATGTCAGTAGTGAGCTATGGTGAAGAGAAGCCAATGGTTAAATCACGCACTGAATCTGCTTTCGCTAAAAACCGCCGTGCGGTACTAGTTTACTAAGATTAGAGACATTATGAAGCCGAAAATTATTTTGGCAGCCATGATATTGAGCGGGAGCACCCAAATTTGGGCTGCTCCCGCTCCTGTTTCAGAAGCTGCGAGTTCACAATCAAGTATCGAAAAACGCCTTGCTGCCCTTGAGAGCATGATGCAGTCACGCAACTTATTACAAGTTGAGTTACAGCAACAGTTAAATAGGCTGCAAGATGAAGTGAGTCAAGTTCGCGGGATCACCGAAGAACAAACCTACAAGCTAGAAAAAGTACTACAGCGTCAACGCGAGCTGTATCAAGAAATTGAAAATCGCGTTAGCCAAGCTTATTCGCAGCCTAGCGCATCAAGTGCTGATCAGTATGCTGAGCCTGCTACGTCACAAGTAATTAGTTCAGATCTGTCTGAGAATGAAGCTTACGAGCGTGCAGTGGCATTAATAATGAAAGACAAGCGCTATGATCAGGCAATTCCAGAGTTTCAAACGTTCTTAACCACGTATCCAAACTCTGTGTATGCATCAAACGCTCATTATTGGTTAGGGCAATTGCTAACGATTAAAAATGATCCAGTAAAAGCGTCGGATCACTTTAAAGTTGTGGTAAATGAATTTCCAAATTCAAATAAGCGCCCTGATGCAATGTTAAAACTGGGTACTTTGTTACAAGAACAAGGTTTAGCTGAACAAGCGTTAAAAACCTTTAATGATTTGATCAATCAATACCCAAGTACAACTGCTGCAAAATTGGCCACTGATCGCATTGCAAAAATGTAGAATCAGCTTGATTAGACTGCTTTTTGTCATAAGCGGTCTAAAATTGGTCAACTAGACATAAAAACTTAAAAAAAGAGACATTTTCTGTTGCACTCATTTTTTAAATAAGTATTATAAGCGCCCGCAGCAAACGAATGGTTCAACCACTCAAATTGCGGCAAAAAGAGCGGGTCATTAGCTCAGTTGGTAGAGCAGTGGACTTTTAATCCATTGGTCGATGGTTCAAGTCCATCATGACCCACCATTCTTAGAATGGTCTTTTATCGGCGGATTTACGTAAGTACTTAGGTACACCAGAGCGGGTCATTAGCTCAGTTGGTAGAGCAGTGGACTTTTAATCCATTGGTCGATGGTTCAAGTCCATCATGACCCACCATTCTTTATACGCTAATGAATGGTTTCAATCGGCGGATTTACGTAGCTTGTTGTAAGCACCAGAGCGGGTCATTAGCTCAGTTGGTAGAGCAGTGGACTTTTAATCCATTGGTCGATGGTTCAAGTCCATCATGACCCACCATTCTTTATACACTAATGAATGGTTTTAATCGGCGGATTTACGTAGCTTGTTGTAAGCACCAGAGCGGGTCATTAGCTCAGTTGGTAGAGCAGTGGACTTTTAATCCATTAGTCGATGGTTCAAGTCCATCATGACCCACCATTCTTGATATGTTAATGAATGGTTTTAATCGGCGGATCTACGCAGCTTGTTGTAAGCACCAGAGCGGGTCATTAGCTCAGTTGGTAGAGCAGTGGACTTTTAATCCATTGGTCGATGGTTCAAGTCCATCATGACCCACCATTCTTGATACACTAATGAATGGTTTAATCGGCGGATTTACGCAGCTTGTTTGTAAGCACCAGAGCGGGTCATTAGCTCAGTTGGTAGAGCAGTGGACTTTTAATCCATTGGTCGATGGTTCAAGTCCATCATGACCCACCATTTTGGTTTATTCAATTTCAGTTTACCTGATTCCCATTTACTAAATTCACATCGCGTCACATCAAAAAAACTACAAAACCAGCGTCAAGCTAAATATAATTGTCTTAATCAAATTGCAATTATATCAATCGTGTTAAGTTACTGACCATTTATAGCGACAGATAAATACAGTGCTCACAAGGCGGAAACTTTGACATGTAGTTGTTCTCGGCAATTGCTCCTGCATTGCTCTACCTCCTGCATCCATGCAGTCGTACATAAAAAATTACTAACGCAGCTAACGCTTTATTTAGCCCGCTAGGATGGTTTAATATTTAAGTCGATTGGTATTTATGCACACTACTGTTATTTAGTTTTATATTCTCGTATAATTCGCCCCATAATTGCACTGTAGATTAAGTGGTCGAGAAATGAGTTTAGCTCAAACTATTATGCCTGAAGGTTATATCTTTCCTCCTAAGCCAGCTCCGTTGAACGTTGATGAGCAAGCGCAATACAAAGCACGTATCAAGCAATTATTGATTGATAAAAATGCCGTATTGGTTGCCCATTATTATACAGATCCAGAAATTCAAGCACTTGCTGAAGAAACTGGCGGCTGCGTTGCTGACTCGTTAGAAATGGCGCGCTTTGGTGCCAAGCACGATGCTGACATGATCATTGTTGCCGGTGTACGTTTTATGGGTGAAACAGCGAAAATATTAACCCCGAATAAAACCGTGGTTATGCCAACCCTTGAAGCAACCTGTTCGCTTGATATTGGTTGCCCAATTGAAGAGTTCTCAGCATTTTGTGATCAGCACCCTGATCGTAAAGTGGTTGTGTATGCCAATACCTCGACTGCTGTTAAAGCACGCGCAGATTGGATCGTAACCTCATCGTGTGCGCTTGAGATTGTTGAGCACCTTGATGAAATGGGCGAAAAAATCATTTGGGGCCCAGACAAACATTTAGGTGCCTATATTCAAAAGAATACCGGCGCCGACATGATCATGTGGAATGGCGCATGTATCGTGCATGACGAGTTTAAAACCAAAGCGTTAAAAGATATGAAAGCGCTGTATCCAGATGCGGGCGTATTAGTACACCCAGAATCACCAGCAGAGATTGTAGCGTTAGCGGATGCGGTAGGCTCAACTAGTCAATTGATCAAAGCAGCGCAAACAATGGCTAACCAAAAGTTTATTGTAGCCACCGATCGCGGCATTTTTTATAAAATGCAGCAGCTTTGTCCTGATAAAGAATTTGTTGCCGCACCAACTGCAGGTGAAGGCGCAACCTGTAAGAGTTGTGCGCACTGCCCGTGGATGGCAATGAACGGCCTCAAAGCGATTGAGGAAGCGTTATTAGATGCAACTGGCAAAGAAGTGTTTGTAGATATGGACCTTCGTGAAGGCGCACTCAAGTCGCTTAATCGTATGCTCGATTTCTCAGCGTCACTACAACGCTAAACTAAGTTATAAAGATAAGGCCGCTGATATGACTATCAGCGGCCTTTTTGTTTGTTTACTAGGCAGTTAACAGGTAAAAGGGAAAAACACCTTGCACCAGTGCACGCTATTTCATACTATTACGCCGCGTTATACATTAACGCCTGCGGTGAGGTGGCTGAGTGGCTGAAGGCGCACGCCTGGAAAGTGTGTTTAGGTTAATCCCTAACGAGGGTTCGAATCCCTCCCTCACCGCCATTATTTAATATTAAGACGGCCTTTTTAATTTTTACCGATGTGTACTTTCCTTTATCCTTCCAATACTTGCTTTTTTAACCCTATCCGTATTTCTATTATCTGCTAATGAGTATTAAATAAAGAGTTTGCTGCAGTGGCTAATTGCAACCGAAATTGTTATGTTGCAGGTAACATTTAAAATACATTATCTGTAATGAAAAAAAGTAAACGCTCCTCTTTGCAAGATATTGCCGATGCGGTAGGCATGACTAAAATGACGGTAAGTCGTTATTTAAAAAGTCCTACGAAAGTCTCTGAGGCTACGCGCAGTAAAATCAGTGCAGCGATTGACCTACTTGGTTATATACCTAATAAAGCCCCCGATTTATTGTCAAATGCGAAAAGCTTTTCTATTGGTGTACTTGTTCCATCATTGACTAACCAAGTGTTTGCGCAAGTGATCCGAGGAATTGAAGAAGTAGTTGAACCAGCAGGTTATCAAACTATGCTCGCGCATTATGGTTATAGCCCAGAGATTGAAGAGAAAAGGGTAGAATATTTACTGTCTTATCATGTTGATGGCTTGATATTATCTGAGACAACCCATACCGAGCGAACTCGGCAAATGATAAAAATGGCAGGCATTCCAGTTGTCGAAATAATGGATATTAATCATCCTCCCATCCAGTATTCAATTGGCTTTGATAATATTAAAGCGGCTTTTGATATGACTAACGCACTGATAGATAAAGGCTATAAGAATATTGTTTATTTAGGTGCTAGGCTTGATACGAGAACAAAGCTTAAACTGCAAGGTTATGCAGCTGCGATGACTAAAAGGGGATTAACACCTAGAGACATCATGACAGATAAGCCATCGTCATACAGTTTAGGGGCAAAGCTGATACTGCAAACACTCAAGAGTTACCCAGATACAGACTGTGTTTTTTGTACCAATGATGACTTGGCGATTGGTGCGGTTTTCGAGTGTCAAAAAAATAATATCGCAGTACCGCAGCAGATGGCTATTGTTGGTTTTCATGGTCACGATGTTGGTCAATCTATGGTGCCGCAACTGGCCAGTGTAATAACGCCGCGGCAACACATTGGGAATCTTGCTGGGGAAAGGTTATTGAGCGTTATTGATAGCAAACAGGATGAAGTAGATTACGAGTCGGTTTTTGATGTGGGTTATAAAATTAACTTAGGTGAAAGTGCTTAGTATTGAAAATGCTCAAGCGAATATAGCTTGAGCATTTAATCGCTATAGAAACAGCGAGATCATTATCGCGACTATCGCACCGCATGTACCAATAATTGTTTCCATCACCGTCCATGTTTTAAGGGTTTGCATTTCAGTTAGACCAAGGTAGCGACTCGCCAGCCAAAACCCCGAATCATTAACATGAGACAGCACGATAGAGCCACCACCAATCGCAATGGTGATTGCAGCAAGTTGTGCACCACTGAGCCCTAGAGGCGCTAACATCGGGGTAATTAAACCACATGCTGTTAGCATAGCAACGGTTGCAGAGCCCTGAATGACCCTAACCGCTGCTGACAACACAAACGCTAAAATAACAATCGGTAAACCCGATCCTGCAAGGTAATTACCCAGTGCATCACCAACACCAGAATCAATTAACACTTGCTTGAACACGCCACCTGCGCCGGTTACCAGAATAATGACTCCCGCGGGTTGCAACGCACTAGTGCAGATCTCCATTATTCTGTTATTAGGCACCCCTCTTTTTATACCAAGTAGGTAAAAAGCCATTAAACAGGCGGTTATAATTGCAGTAAATGGATGACCAATAAACGCAAGCCAATGAGCCAATGTCGAATCGTTTTGCACTAATCGGCCACCTAAGGTATTTAAGCTGATCATAATCAAAGGTAGGGCAATTAAACCAAGGGCAAGCGCGAAGCTAGGGATCCCTTCGCCTGCTCTTATGTCGTTAGCTGTTTGAGCATGAGAGGGCAGTTCAACATGAATAGACTTAGCGATAAAAGCCCCCCAAATAGGGCCGCCAAGTAGCATCGCTGGAATACCTGCCAGTAAGCCAAACAAAATCATATACCCATAGTCAGCACCTAATTCAGAGGCCACTAAAATAGGACCAGGGGCCGGAATTAAAAATGCTTGGCAAGATGCGATCCCTGCCAGTAAACCAATCCCAATTTTAATGACACTGCCGCCGCCTTTTCTGACCACGGCAAAAGCAATGCCAATTAATAGAACCACAGCAACATCAAAAAATAACGGTAAAGCGCAAATAAAACCCGTAAAGGTCAGTGCCCAATTGGCATTTTTATCACCAAACCTGTGTAAAAGAGTATGTGCAATACGATCAAGTGCACCAGTTTCTTCCATAACCTTGCCAAACATAGCACCTAAGGCAACCACTACAGCAACAAAGCCTAGGGTGCCAGCCATGCCTTTTTCAATGGTTTTGGTGATCGTTTCAGGGCTCATGCCTGAGCTCAATCCGGCGATCATAGAGACTAATATCAAAGCAACAACAGCGTGTAGCCTGACTTTCATTACGAGAAAAAGTAATAAAAAGATAGATCCCACGGCCGTTAAAATTAAAGATAAATCTGACATATACTTCCTACTTAATACTATTTAAATTATTTTTCGGTTAATTTTTGTTTAACTTCACATAATCAATTGTTACGGGTAACATACTACCTGTAACTAAAAATAATAAATACATTGAAAGCAATGAATTTAAAATTAAATAGAGGTTAATCAAGTGAGCCAAACAGCAACTGGGCGTATATTTATTATTATGGGTGTATCAAGCACCGGCAAATCGAGTGTTGGCCAAGCATTAGCGAAAAAAATGAATGTTAAGTTTATTGATGGTGATGATCTGCATCCAAAAGCAAATATATTAAAAATGGCTGCTGGGGAGCCACTTAATGATAATGACAGAACCCCTTGGTTAGAAAGAATTCGTGATGCTGCTTTTAGTATTGAAAAGAAAAATGAAGTGGCTGTTATTGTTTGCTCTGCATTAAAACAAAAATACCGCCAGCAAATATGTGATGGTAATGTGGGTATCACTTTTTTACATCTTTACGGTGAGTTTGCATTAGTGAAAAAAAGAATGCGGGATAGGAGAGGCCACTTTATGCCAGTAGAACTGTTAAAAAGCCAGTTTGATACGCTGGAAATGCCGGATGAAAACAATGTAATTACTATCGATATAGACCAACCATTTGCAGACGTAGTTGAAAGTTGTTTTAAAGCGACCGCGCTATAACTTTTAAAGTGCTCATTTTTAGGGGATGTGTGGATAATAAAAATCGCAGGAAACCAAGAGTCACCTGCGATTTATACATATATAATTAGTAACGTTTTTTAGGTGCTTTTAGCTGTGAATCAAATTCATCTGGAAATAAAATTGTGCCGTCGTCTTCTTCCGTTGGGAATACGGCGATGAGTAAATCATCTTGTTCAAGGCCCGGGGTCCAGCGTGAATGCCAATCTTTTAATGGGATCGCTTTTGCTGTGCAGTTTTCCCATTCACCGGTGGCCCATGCCTCGGCGTAAATGCGTTCTGGCCATACCGGTACACAATCATCATCTTCGTTGGCAAGCATTACACAGCCATCGTCGTCATTTAATATCCAAACTTGCTTGAATTCGTGGACTGTCTCAAACATAAAAGCCAGTCTCTTTTTGGCTCCTAAATTTAGAATAGTCTCAAATTTTTCAGATGCGGTTGCTGTTGCATTACTCATTAATAGACTCTCTCTAGAATGGCTTAGGTATAGTATATTGACTATTATGACAAAATGTCGATTAGTTAAAAATTAATTACACATTGCGTGGTATAAATCGTCGGCGAGCTGGCTTAGATCTTGTTCGTTACGGTTAGTCAGTGCATAGGTTCGCAAGCCGTAAAGACCCATCGCTAAAAAACGAGCTAGATGCTCAGCTGTGCGTGTATTTGGGATTTCACCTTCTTTTATCGCGCGCTCAAATTGTTCGGCAAGGGCGTTTTCGTAGGCGTTTAAATTAGCCATTAGTACTTGGCTTATTTGTAAATCTTGTCCTTCAACTTCACTAATACTTTTTGTAAGCAAGCATACTTTCATCGCATCACCACAAACGCACTCTTTGATAATTGCATCCAAATAAAGGCGCAGGCTAGGTAATACTGGTTTATGTTCACAAAATAGCGCTGTGAATTGTTGGTTACGATCAGTTTGATATTGCTCAATTGCCGCTAAAAAAATGCCTTTTTTATTACCAAATGCCGCATATAAAGAGCCTGGATGCAGTGCAGTAACTTGCGTTAATTTTTGCATACTGGTTTTGGCATAACCGCATTGCATAAAAGCAAGCATCGCTTGGCGCAGTACATACTCGCGGTCAAATTCGGCTACTCTCATAGTGCTCTCTTATTGTGTTGGTGAAGGCAGTTTACTTAATCTTGAACAAATATTCAAAAATAGACTTGAATATTTTAGGGCACGCCCTTATCTTGAATATACATTCAAGATAAGGATTGATAATAATGACCACAGAACTACTGCAACCATTTAAACTGAATAACAGCATAGCATTACAAAACCGTATACTGATGGCGCCATTAACGCGTTGTATGGCAGACGATAACTTAGTACCAACGCAAGCCATGGTTGACTATTATGCGCGCCGCGCAGGTGCGGGCTTAATTATCAGTGAAGCCACGATTATTCGCCCTGATGCACAAGGTTACCCAAATACCCCTGGTTTATTTACCAGCGAGCAAATTCAAGGCTGGAGAAAAGTAACCGACGCAGTACACGCTAACGGCGGTAAAATATTTGCACAACTATGGCATGTAGGCCGTGTAGCACATCCACACTTTTTTGACGGCGAAGTACTTGCACCATCAGCCATTGGTGTACAAGGCTCAGTACCACGGATGCGTGAGTTAACTTACCAAACACCAAAAGCGGCCACCCTTGAAGATATTAAAGGCCTAATAGCTGATTACGTAAAAGCGGCTGAAAACGCAGTAGAAGCAGGCTTTGACGGCGTTGAAATTCATGGCGCAAATGGCTATCTGATTGATCAGTTTTTACATTTCGCAGCCAATGAGCGCACTGATGAATACGGGCAAACCCCTGAAAATATGGCACGCTTTGCGTTAGCAGTGGTTGATGGCGTTATCGCAGCAATTGGCGCTGATAAAACAGCACTGCGCTTATCACCGGGTGCTTATTTTAATATGAGCGAAGATAACCGTGACCAAGCCGTATTTGATTATTTACTCGCTCAGCTAAACACGCGTAAACTTGCCTACTTACATGGTGGTATTTTTGATGACAGCATGCGCTTTGCAAGCTTAGGAAATAAAACCACGTCTGAGTACTTACGCGAGCACTTTAGTGGCACGCTGGTTGGCGTGGGTGGTTATGACTATGAGAGTGCCACCACGGCGATAAATGACAATAAATTTGACTTAATTGCCATTGGTCGGCCATTTATTGCAAATCCTGATTATGTGAGCAAAATTGCCAACAATGAACAGTTAGTTACATACGATGAAAGTATGTTAGCTGAACTTATTTAAGCTAAGTCAGTAAAAGTTATATACCACCGTTATCGGTGGTATTTTTTTGCACATGACAACGTTATATCGGCCATGTTAAGCGTTGTTTTAAATTATTAACAATTGCAGGGTAAATAAATTATACTCGGTTACATAAATTAATTTTGAGAAGTACTGTGTTGGTTCTAAAGCAACTCAATATACTGTTTTCTGTATTTGCTCAATCGCGCTATATTATTTCATTACGCGAAGCATTTATTGCATTGCTCCCGTATTTTGTAAGCTCCGCATTGGCAATTCTAGTATTAAACCTTGCCGTTAATTTTGCTTTTTTATCCCCCGGCGATCTGCTGTATCGCGTTATTGAACATAGCTCGAATATCATTTTTGTCTTATTCCCTTTAATGGTCGCACTTTCGGTAGGCTTTCATTTATCAAAAAATTTAGGCAACAGTGCTGTGGTTGGCAGTATGTTAGCGTTAGTGGGGTTTTGCGCGCATAGCGATTTTTTAACGTTTAACAATGGTGAGCTTGCTGTCAACGGTACTGGCGCATCGGCTTATGCTGTATTGGTGCCGTCTTTAACCAGTTACTTGCTGATGTTGGGGTATAAATTGATTCCTAAACACTGGCTTGAATTACCACTAATTAGTGATTTTTTAAAAGAAAAGCTGTCTTTGATCGTGCCTTTTAGCTTGGCATTTTTTGCGCTGTATTTAATTGTGCCCTTGATTGAAGTGAGTGTGCAATCGGCATTGTTGTATGTTGTACCAAGTAGCGATGATAGCAGCGTCGTAATGCAATTATTTAAACGTATGATCATCGTGCATAGTTTTTGGTTTTTCGGTGTGCATGGTGATAACGCCTATGCAATGATGTTTGAGCAACTGTTTTTACAGCAAGATATTGTGCCGGGTTTAACGGCAAAAACATTTTACGATACCTTTGTGTTGATAGGTGGAACGGGCTGTTTTATTGGCTTAATCGTTGCTGCATTTTTATTGCCAAATGGCAGTCACGAAAAAAGCATTGCAAAAATATCGATCCCGTTTTCGTTATTTAATTTCTGCGAAATTATCTTGTTTGCACTCCCTGTATTTTTAAACCCTCTGTTGTTAGTGCCCTTTATTTTAGTGCCGTGCTTTAACTTTCTGATCAGTTATTTTTTATTATCGAGTGGGGTAATCGGTTACCAAGAAGTGACCATTAGCTGGATGACGCCAACCATCATCAACGGTGCTATGGTTGGCACTGATGCATCCGCAGCTGTGTATCAAGTATTTTTGATACTTTGTAATGCTTGTATTTATTACCCATTTTTACGTTTAAGCAGTGAAAAAAATAATTACCAGATGGCGTTTAATAAACTCAGTAGCCAATTAAATGTGAGTGAGCGATTTGCCGCGAACTCTGAGCAGCGTTTTATCAAGCAACAAAGAGCACAAAACCTTTCCAGCGCGCAACTGACCACCGTGCTAAATACCATTTCAAAAGCAAGGTTAGCCTTGTATTACCAGCCACAAATCGATTTAAGCACGGGCCAAGTAATCGGCTTTGAAGCATTGCTACGCTTACATAATAACGATGGCAGTGTATCGGGTCCTTATTTTTTGGATACCCTGATCATGCACAAGCAAACCGATATCATCGATGGTTGGGTAATTAAGCAAGCGGCGCGTGATTTAACTCAGTGGCGTAATGTGGGCTTTAAGCCAAACATCAGTATTAATGTTAATCCTGATGTGCTTATCAACACCGCAATGGTTGAGAAAATTTGCCAGCTGTTTGTTGGGTTTGCTGATCAAGTGAAAATCGAAATTGTTGAATCAAGCTACCTCGAACAACAAATCATCGTGACGCAAAATATCAACAAGCTGCGCGCTCATAATATCGAAACTGTGCTGGATGACTTTGGTACGGGGTATTCAAGTTTATCTATGTTGACTCATTTCCCAGTAAAGCACGTTAAATTAGATCGCCAGTTTTTACTGCAATGCCAGCAAGATGCTGGCCGGATCCTCTATCAACAAGTTACCGAGTTATTTGCCAAGCTTGGCTTTGCTGTTGTTGCCGAAGGCATAGAAACACACGCAGAGGAGCAGTGGGTGAAAAGTTTAGGGATCACGACAGCACAAGGTTGGTTATACGCTCCCGCAATGCTACGTAATGAGGTGATAAGCTTTACCCAAACCCGTAATAATTCCGGCCAGCTGTAAGTAGTTGCCATAAAAGTTCTATATTTGTTTAATCATTGTGTCAACATTCTGGACCTATTTTGTCACAAATCCTCGCCATACTGTGCCCGCATCCAAAATAACAATTGCAAATGGGACAATAATGCGTACTTTGACAAAACAATCGACTCTGAGCCTTGCTATCGCTTTGGCTTTTTCAACTAACAGCTTTGCCAATAATAATGAAATAGAAGAAGTCACTGTAGTGGCTAAACCGACCAGTTACGCCAATAGTGTGATTGAACAATCAATGATTGAGCAACAAAGCTCAGTATCAAGTGTCTTGGCGGTGATTGATAACTTGCCTGGTATCAGTATTAACGAAGGTGATGCATTTGGTGGTGATGATTGGTCAACCACGATCACCATGCGTGGCTTTAGCATTGACGGCAACCAACAGCAATTAGGTATGACTGTTGATGGCATTCCAAATGGTGGCTCTAATTATGGTGGCGGGGCAAAAGCGAACCGTTATTTAGACAGCGAAAATTTAGCCACGGTAGAAGTAGGCCAAGGTACCTCAGATATCGCCTCAGCCTCACTTGAGGCTTTAGGTGGTACGTTTAACTTTGTCAGTAAAGATCCAAGCCTTGAAAAAAGCACCACCTTCGCTTATACCAATGGCGATCATAATGCCTCACGTTATTACTTTAAACATGAAACAGGCAGCATTTTTAACAACACCCAAGCCTATGTGAGTTACTCGCAAACTGATACAAGCCGTTGGATAGGCGATGGCAGCAATGGTGGTAAAGATAACCAACATGCTGAGCTTAAGTTTGTATCAAACTTTGACGCGTTAACCCTGACAGGGCGCTTGTCGTATGACGATGTTAGCGAAACAAACTACAACAGCGTAAGCCTTGAACAATTTGCACAAACGCCAGATTGGGATCAACTAACGTGGAATTGGACAGGCACTCCGCACTTTGACCAAATGTTTGCAGAAGGTTGGGGCACGTTACGCGAAAACACCTTAGGTTATTTAAAGTTTGAATACGCTATTTCACCGTCGTCATTACTTACAGTCAGCCCGTATTATCATAAAAACTCAGGCCGAGGGGACTGGATCCCACCGTATTTAACCTCACCCGTTGATGAAAATGGCAACCCAACCACAGAAGGTGGCAGTAATGCCGGCTCGTATGGCTTTGTAGATAGTGATGGTAAGCCACTGGCGCCAAACGAAGGTTGCACGCAAAGTTTAAGTTGGCCGTGGGAATCGGGCCCTGGCTTAAACCCAGCATGTTATTCAGCAGATGCCACACCTGTGATGTCGTATCGTCATACTCATTATGATAAAAACCGTTTAGGTTTAACCGCTAATTACCAACTAACGCTTGGTATGCACGATATTGAAGCGGGTATTTGGTATGAGCAATCAGAGCGCGATGAATCGCGTGATTGGCATAAAGTAATTGATGCTCGTGTCTATCATCACTTTGACAGCACCCCATACTGGACTCAGTATAAAAACACCTTTGATACCGACACCTTCAAATGGTACTTGCAAGACTCAATGGCGCTGGGCGATTTCACCTTAAACATGGGTGCTAAGCAATATTTGGTGGAGTTACAAAAGTATGACCATTTTAATGATATCAGCTCAGATAAAGTAGACAGTGACTCAGATGTACTGTTTAGCGCAGGTGTGCTTTATCAGCTTAATAGCAGCACCGAGTTATTCGCCAGTTACAGCGAAAATTTTGCAGCAATTAAAGATGGCGTACTTGAGCGTGACAGCTCAACGCTTACCGATATTGAGCCAGAAACCGCTGAAAATATTGATTTTGGTGTACGTTATAACGCTGACCGTTTAAGCCTTACGGCAACTGCTTATTCAATTGAGTTTGAAAACCGTATCACCTTTATTGCCCCGGGTAGTGATACCAGCGGTATTGATTACACTATAGGCACTAATGGTTCGTACATTAATGTGGGTGGTATTGAATCACAAGGTTTTGAATTATCAGCAAGCTATATGCTAACCAATGAGTGGAATATCTACACTTCGTACACTAACAATAGCTCTGAATACGCTTCTGACGACCCAAGTTCATATGCAAACGGTGAGCTAATTGATGGTGCAGGGCCAAGCTTTAGAGCGGGCGATGATGTAATCGATGCACCAAGTGATATGTTTGTGCTCTCTACTGATTACTACAGCGGTGATTTTCGTTTTGGTATTTCAGCTAAATACACAGGTGAGCGTTTAGGTGCATGGACGGATGAACAAACCCGCATTCGCAATGAGGTTGATGGTTATACCGTGATTGATTTTAACGCAGGCTACTACGCTGAAGTAAATGCAGGGGCATTTAAATCAATCGACATTGCCTTTGCAGTGACTAACCTAACAGATAAACAATACCTTGCTGGTGGCACAGGTAATGGCTCTACTTACTTTATTGGTGCACCGCGCACAGCGGCACTGACATTTACTGCTAATTTCTAAGCTATAGTGTAAACACAAAGCCCATCATTGATGGGCTTTTTGCTATTTTTATAGGTGAAAAATGAAAAAATTAATCAAACTAAATTTACTAGGCATAGTGCTGTTAACCAGCCAATTGGCAGTTGCCACGCAAAATGTAGTGTTAGTCACGCTTGATGGCGTGCGCTGGCAAGAGGTGTTTAACGGCGCGGATGCTAATTTGCTCAGCAACCCTGATTTTGTTAAACACAGCGAACAACTTAAGGCTGAATTCTGGCATGAAGACAGTAAACAACGTCAACAATTGTTAATGCCTTTTATAACGCAAACGGTGGCTAAACAAGGTGCGATTATTGGCGATAGAAGTAATGGCTCTAAGATGTCGGTGAGTAATCCGTGGTATTTCTCATACCCAGGCTACAACGAAATTTTAACGGGGTTTGTTGATGAGGGCATTAACAGTAATAATAAAATCTTAAACCCAAATCAAACCATGCTTGAACTGCTTGAGCAACAGCCTGAATATAAACACAAAACGGCATTATTTGGCAGTTGGGATGTATTCCCGTTTATTGTGAATGATCAGCGCAGTGGTGTGTATGTCAATGCCGGCTTTATGCCAATTGCCGAGGGTTTATCAAAAGATGCGGCGCTGTTAAATGCGCTGCAAAATGAGATCCCAAGCCCTTGGCACAATGTCCGTTTTGATAGTTTTACCTACCGTTTTGCTAAAGCGTATATGTTGGCTAACAAGCCTAAATTATTGGTGATAAGCTTAGGTGAAACCGATGATTTTGCCCATGATGGCGCTTACGATCATTATTTAAAGTCAGCTAAGCAAAGTGATGCATTTATTCAAGACTTATGGCAAACCATTCAAAAAACGCCGGGCTATACAAACAACACCACCTTGATCATCACCACAGATCATGGCCGTGGCAGTCACGCTAATGATTGGCAACATCATAGCTCAAAACAAGCGTTAGCAAACTCAGAGCAAGGGCGTAAAGCGTTTCCTGAAGGCATAATTGGCTCTGAACATATTTGGTTTGCAGCAATGGGTCCTGCCATTAAAGCCACCGGTTTAGTGACAACCAAAACCGAGCTTAAACAAGCGCAAGTTGCTGCTACCGTATTAACAGCGCTGGGTGAAAACCCACAACAGATAAATCCTAACATGGCACCGGCGATCGCTGAGGTATTAAAATGAAGTCTGCAAGTACTATGATCACAACAACGCTGCTGGCAAGCATGTTAATGAGTTTTACCGCGTTTAGTTCATCAGAGCAAATAACTACGCCACAAAAAATTCTGTTTGGGTCCTGTGGTCATCAAGATAAAGCGATTCCCATTTTTGATGCGATCAATAAAGAGAATGCCGATTTGTTTATCTTTTTAGGGGATAACATTTATGGTGACACTAACGATATGCAAGTATTGGCTGATAAGTATCAAAAGCTAGGGGCAAAACCGGGCTTTAAAACACTCAGAGCGCAAACGCCGATTATCGCCATGTGGGATGATCACGATTTTGGCCAAAACGATGCGGGCAAAGAATACCCACATAAACAGCAATCTCGGCAAATTATGCTCGATTTCTTCCAAGAGCCAAAAGCATCCATTAGGCGTACTCGTGCTGATGGTATTTATACTTCGTACAGGTATGGACAAGGCGAGCAAACAGTGCAGGTGATCATGCCTGATCTACGTTGGAATCGTGATGCACTTAATCCTGTTAGCGAAGCCGAATATCACACTAAACGTAAAGCAAACAATCAAGGCCCATACAGCCCAACTGAGGTAAAAGGCGCGTCGATGCTGGGTGAGGCGCAGTGGCAATGGCTTGAGCAAGAACTGAAAAAGCCCGCAGCAATAAAACTGATTAGCTCAAGTTTGCAGTTGTTGCCTGACTTTACAGGCTGGGAATCATGGGCTAATTTTCCTGAGGACCGCGCGCGTTTATTCACACTTATTAAAAAACACCGCGTAAATGGGGTGATTATTATCAGTGGTGATACACACTGGGGAGAAATTTCAAAATACAGTGCCAACCTCGATTACCCATTAACTGAAATGACCAGCTCAGGGTTGACTGAAAAATGGAAAGACGTCAGCCCCAATAAGCACCGCGTTGGGCAATTTACCCATGAAGTAAACTACGGTGATTTAAGCATAGATTGGCAACAAGAAGATCCAGCTATTTCATTACAGCTTAAAGGCATTGATGGCAAAACTATTATGCAAAGCCAATTTAGTTTGTCGAGTATTAGCCCGTATAAATAACAATGCTAGGCTCACAGCATTATGGATTGCAGCTGTGAGTTTACTGCGTTTAAATATCAAGCTAAGCATCTGATTTATTACAGTCAATTAACGACTTTGGCTACCCCTGTAATTGAAAATATCTTACACTGGTTTTATCTCAAGCAACAACAGTGTCGCCATGCTTAATATTATTCAATCAAACCGGATGGAAGCCCTGCAAGCGCAGTTTCATCAACTGTTAAAGTTAAATCCCTTACCTAGTGTGTTTGACAAAGAAGTGGTGCTGGTACAATCACCAGGGATGTCGCAGTGGCTTAAAATTGGTTTGAGTGAGCAGCTCGGTATTGCTGCGCAGGTGGAGTTCCCATTGCCATCGAGCTTTATTTGGCAGTTATACCAGCAGTTATTGCCTAATGTGCCCAAAGAATCGGCGTTTAATAAGCCTAACCTTGCTTGGAAACTGTTTGCCATATTACCAAGTTGCATTGATGAACCGCTGTATTTACCGCTGAAAACCTATTTAGCGGGCGACAGCGACGGGCAAAAAACCTTTGCACTGTGTGAAAAAATTGCCGACGTGTACGACCAATATTTAATGTATCGGCCGCACTGGATCGCAACCTGGGACAGCGGCGTTGATAAACTAGACGATGTAGACATAAGCATAGCGCCATGGCAGCCTGATCTGTGGCGACGCATTGTTGAGCACAGTAAAGAACTTGGCCAAAGCCAATTCCATCGCGCTAATATGCAAGGTAAGCTGCTCAACGCGCTTGCATTGATGGACGCTAGTTTATTACCTAAACGCATTAATTTATTTGGTATATCTGCGATTGCCAGCTCACAACTTGAGGTGTTTACAGCTTTAAGTCAAAAAACAGAAGTTAACTTATTCTTTTTTAACCCCAGTGCGCACTATTGGGGTGATGTCGTTGATGAAAAAACCGCCGCAAAAATCACCGCTAAATATGCCATCAAACCTCTGTTAGACGCGCAATCTAAACCCGATCAAGATTACTATTTTATTGGTAACCCGCTGCTATCGTCGTGGGGGAAACTCGGCCGTGATTACTTTGAGCAACTAGTTCAGTTAGACGCCAATTGGCTCGATGGTTTTATTGACGCATTTGATGACAGCTTGCTTGGCCAAATTCAAAGTGAAATTTATCAGCTGGCGTTTAAAGGTGAATCATTAAGCGAAGACAAAGCATGGTTTATCAATGAGCAAGGCAAATTACCAATAAGCTTTGACGACACCAGCATTACCCTCAGCGACTGCCATACACCGCTTCGAGAAGTTGAGCGGTTGCACGATTACCTACTTAACTTATTTAACCAAAACAAACATCTTACACCAAAAGACATCATCGTCATGATGCCCGATGTGGGCACCTACAGCCCTTATATTGAAGCGGTGTTTGGTGGTGCGCAACACGAGCGCTTTATCCCTTATGCGTTGGCGGATTTAGCTATTGAGCAAGAAAAACCGGTGCTGAGTTCGTTTGCAAGCCTAGCTAATTTGCCGTTTTCGCGCTTTGGGGTGTCAGACATTCTCGACTTACTGCAAGTGAGCCAAATAGCCGAAAAGTTCAGTGTTGAAGCTCATGAGTACGAGCAAATTCAGTATTGGCTGGAGCGCGTTGGCGTTAAATGGGGCATCAACGCACAGCATAAACACAGTTTTGATTTACCTGCCATTGAGCTAAATACTTGGCAACATGGTTTAAACCGATTATTGCTGGGGATTGCGCAGCGCGACGAACAATGTCCTTACAAGGGTATTTACAGCGCCGATGAAGTAGAAGGTATGGCGCTTGATACGCTCAATAAATTAGTACATTTTATTGATGTATTACAACACTATAAAGAACAACTAAGCCCAGATGATACGTTGACCAACAAAGCCGCTATTTTGGCAAACTTGCTAAGCGAAATTTATGAAAGCGACAGCGACGATAGTTGGGATTTATTAGTCCTGCAAAACGTGCTCGACGAGCTTAAAAAACACCACGACAATGGCGATTACAGCCAAGCCGTGTCGCAGCGTATTGTGAGTTATTTAATCAAACAAGGTATTCAAGAAAAAGGCGTAGGGCAACGCTTTTTAGTCGGTCAAGTGAATTTTTGTACATTAATGCCAATGCGCGCAGTGCCATTTAAAGTGGTGTGTATGCTTGGCCTTAATGATGCCGACTACCCACGCACCGTGCAGCCGATTGGTTTTGATTTAGTGCCGTATTCTAAAAAGCAAAAAGGTGACCGATCACGTAAATTGGATGATCGCTATTTGTTTTTAGAAGCACTGCTCAGTGCCCGCGATAACTTATATATGAGCTACATTGGTCGCTCGTGTTTTGATAACCAACCGCGTATGCCATCAACCTTGGTTAGCGAGTTATTAGAATACATTGGCCGCAGCTTTGTATACGCTGAACAGGTTGATAAAAAATTACCAGAGAGCTTAATTACCCAGCAGCATTTGCAGCCCTTTAATAGCCAGTATTATCAACCAAGTTTAAACCACACGCTGCAAAGTGATCACAGCTATAACCCAATTTGGCTACCTACTGCGCCAATAATGCCAGAGCCTGCAACAGCTCTTAATGTTAGTGCGCCTGAGCAGCTTGATCTTGATGTGTTTATTCGCAGTGTCTGTCATGCTCAAGAGAGCTTTTATCAACAAAGTTTAGGTTTGCGCTTACCGCAATTTAATGAAGTGGCTAAAGACGAAGAGCCATTTAGTTTAGATGCACTAAAACGTTATTTTTACCTCGATGAGATCCTGCAAGCGAATATTAACGAGCAACCGCTCAGCACTGCACAAATACTGCAGCGCGGCGATTTACCGCAAGCCAATGTGGGCGACATTATTTACGACAGTATGCAGCACCGCGTTGATGCACTCTCAGGGCAAGTGAAAGAGCAAATAAAGGGCGGTAAAAGTGAGCCGATTGAGGTTAAGTTAATTCTTGAAAGTACCCAAGTAGAAGGCTGGTTAAACCAAGTGTATTTGCAAAAACAAGTGTTTTACCGCAGTGCCAGCATTAAAGCCAAAGATCTGATCAAAGGCTTTATTTATCATTTAGCAGCACAAAGCATGCAGCAAAACGTTGAAACTTTACTGCTGGGCCTTGATAAACAAATTAGTTTTGCGCCACTTAGCAAAGCAGCTGCCGATGCGCTGTTAGCCGATTGGTTTGCTTTGTATAAAGCGTTACGACAAGCTCCGGTGGCGTTTTTTCCGGTTAGTGGTTATGAATACATTAAAAGCGGCGGTGATATAAACAAAGCGATGAGTAAATTTAGCCCGCAATACATTGGCCGTGGCGAGGGGGAAGATCCTTATATTCGCTTAACCGTGCAGTCGTTAGCCGATTGCCAAGACGAATTTATAAACTGGAGCGAGCAACTGCTGGCGCCATTATTTGCTCACGCCAAGGAGAGTGATTATGCAAGCGCTTAACCCACTCACTATGCCGCTAACAGGGCAAAGCCTGATTGAAGCCAGTGCCGGTACCGGTAAAACCTATACCATAACGGGTTTATATTTACGCTATTTGCTCGGTATGCAAAACGCTGATGAACCCACTGCAGCCGTTAATGTGCCGCTCAGTGTTGAGCAAATATTGGTGGTGACGTTTACTGATGCCGCCACCCAAGAAATTAAAGACAGGGTACGCAGCCGTATTATTGCCGCTCGTGATGCCTTGCTTAGTCAAGACCCTGATGATGAGCTGATAAGCGGCGTAATTGCTGCAATTGACGATAAACACCGCGCTTTTGATTTACTCGATGCAGCGGCCAAATCAATGGATGAGGCGGCTATTTTTACCATACATGGTTTTTGCCAACGGATGCTTAAACAGCATGCGTTTGAATCTGGCGTGGCGTTTAATTTAGAGTTTATTCTCGATGAGCGCGATATTCTGCTTGAGACCATTAAAGATTTTTGGCGTGCCTTTGTATACCCGCTAGATAAAGAAAAAACCGATGCCATATTAAAAGTGTTCGCCGCGCCAGAGCAGTTGTTCTCACAGGTGTCGAGTATTTTAAATAAAGGCAATGCGCAGATCACACCACAAATAAAGTTAGACGATGTGTGGCAAGCCCGCGAGCAATATTTAGCAAAAGTACCCAGCTTTAAAAAAGCCTGTTTAGAGAGCGAGTTTATTGCTGCAATTAAAAGTTCAGGGCTGAGTGGTTCAAAAACACCGGCGCGTAAAGGCAGCTTACAAGCGCTGGAAGAATTTTGTTTAGGCGACGAGGTTTTTTTTGAGTTTGGCACCAGCAAATATTCGTTTGCGGTGTGGGACAGTGATAGCCTCAGCGATGCCAGCAATTATAAAAAAAATCAGCCGTTATTTACTCATCCGCTAATTGCACAATTTGATGAGCTCGCAGCACTGACTGCCACAGTAAATCAAGGCTTAGCCATTGCCATTGTGCAACATGCTGCAAGCTGGGTAAAAACCGCTATAGTAAAACGCAAGCAAGAGCAAAGTGTGATCACCCCTGATGATTTACTTAGCAACTTACACAGTGCGCTACAAAGTGAGCAAGGCGATACATTGGCGCAAAAAATAGCGCAGCTATTTCCGGTGGCGATGATTGATGAGTTTCAAGATACCGATCCCATTCAGTACGGCATTTTTAGTAAAATTTATGGCCAAGAAAATACCACCCTCGCCATGATTGGCGACCCAAAACAGGCTATTTATGGTTTTAGGGGCGCGGATATTTTTACTTACATTGGTGCAAAGCAGGCGGTTGTAAACGAGCAGCAATTTACCTTAGGCACTAACTTTCGCTCCAGTAGCGATGTAGTACAAAGCGTAAACCAGCTATTTGGTAAACACGCTAACAGCTTTATTTATAATGACGCTATTCCATTTAACCCAGTCGCAGCAAAAGGTAAAAAAGCCGATAAGTCATTTTTACTCGATGGCAAGCCTGCCACTGCATTTGAATTTTGCGTGTTCGAAGACAGCACCGCAGATGAAAAAAACAAACCAACCAGCAAAGGCTTTGGTCAGCAACAATTAGCACAGTATTTTGCCAATAAAATAGTCACTTTGCTGGAGCAAGCTGCCCAAGGGCGAGCTTGTATTGGTCCAATACCTATTACAGCTGCCGATATTTGTATTTTGGTGCGCGACCGTGTTGAAGCGCAAATAATGAAAAAAGCCCTTAGCGAGGCGCATATTGCCAGCGTGTATTTGTCGCGTGATAGCGTGTTTAATCAAGAGTTAAGCCACCATTTACTGAATTTTTTAACAGCCTTACACGGTCAGTATGATGAATCGCTACTGCGCGGGGTATTAGCAGGGCCGTTATTTTGCCTCAGTTATAACGCCATTTATGCGTTGCATGAAGACGAAACCCAGTGGCAACAGTATTTAAGCTTTTTTGCCACCCTGAGCGAAATTTGGCACAAACAAGGTGCCATGGCAATGATGGAACATCTCCTTAGCCATAATCAGCTTAGTGCTAAATGGCAGGGCTTAGGCTATAACGTTGAACGTTGGTTAACTGACTTTAGACATTTGGCTGAAATACTGCAGCAAAAGCAAATTGAGCTGGAAGGCACGCTGCGTTTACTGCGTTGGTTTGCGCAAAAGGTTAGCCAGCAAGATGGCGAAGCGGTGCAAGTGCGCTTAGAAAGTGACGCTAACTTAGTGAAAATAGTCACTATGCACGCGTCAAAAGGGCTTGAATATCCGTTGGTGTTTATGCCGTTTGCCAGTGGCTTTCGGGAAACCAAAGACGCGCTTTATCATCAAGACGGTAAGCTGATTTACGATTTAAGTAAAAGTGAAGACGCGCTAGAAAAAGCCCAGCAAGAACGTTTAGCAGAAGACTTACGTTTGCTATATGTTGCACTTACCCGTGCTGTGCATTTTTGTGCCATTGGCTTGTATAACCTTGGCCAAGGACAAAGCAGCCGCTTAGCAATACAAAGTAGCTCGTTAGGGCATGTATTATTTGCAGGCTTAGACATTACCAGCAGCCAAGTGTGGCGTGAGCATTTGCAAGCGTTTTGTGCTGAAAATCACGCAATGGGCTATCAGCAATTTAACTCAGAGCAACTTGCCGAGCAGGGCGTATTAACGTTTACCAGCAGCCAAGCTGCTAGTGAAACACTCACTGTTAATCAAGTTAATGCCCGTATTGAACGTAATTGGCGCGCCACCAGTTTTAGTGCCTTGAGTTTTAAAAAGTACACCGATCATATAGAGCCTGGACGCAGCGATGAAGATCACGAAAAAGACGAGTTTGCCGCCCAGCAAGATGCAATACTCTCGCCATATAGCTTCCCTAAAGGCGCAAAACCAGGCAGTTGTTTACATGAAATTTTTGAGCAACTCGATTTTACCCAGCCAGCAGTTCACCCGACTAACGCAGAGCAAAACCTAGCAGCTGTGGTTGAGCGCAGTTTAAAAAAATACCACATTAGCGAGCAGTGGCAAGCAACCACTGAGCAATGGATACTCGATGCGCTACATTGCCCATTGAACGAACAAGGCTTGAGCCTTGCTGTGTTAACCCCGCAGCAATGTTTAGTGGAGATGGAATTTAACTTGCCACTGAGTCACTTATCAGCCAAGCAATTAAATGCGGTATTAATTAAAGAGTTTGCTTTTAATCAAAGCCGGTTGGATTTTTATGATGTCAAAGGCCTGCTTAAAGGCTTTGTTGATTTAATATTTTGCTATGACGATCAGTATTATATTTTAGATTACAAATCAAATTACTTAGGTAGCCAAGCAAGTGATTACGAGCAAGATGCCCTAGAGCAAGCAATGAGCAGCCATCAGTATCATTTACAGTATTTAATTTATACCGTGGCTTTGCATCGGTTATTAAAACAACGGCTACCTAATTACCGCATAGAGCAACATTTAGGCGGCGTGTATTACACCTTTTTACGTGGCATGAGCGAGGGTAAAGGCGTGTATTTTAAAAAGCTAACCACAGCACAAGTGCTGATTTTAGATGGCTTGTTTAGTGAAGGAACCATGTTATGAACACCGAACAACAAACTAGCCCTGTAATAGTGCCATTACTGGATTATTTGCTCAGTGAAAATCGTGTGCGCATGGTTGATATAAAACTAGCGGAATTACTTTGTGAACATCAACATGATGATGTTTTTTACCTGATTTTATTGCTCAGTAATGCACAACAAAGCCAACATAGCTGCTTAACGTTGCACGACCTTGATTGGCAAAATCCGTTTAATTTACGCCAAGCAGAGTTTAGCCAGCTGGTACTAAGCGTGCCAGATAGCTTAAGCCCATTTAATGATGGCTTTAGCACCAAACAGGCACTTATTTGCTTACAACATCATGCCAGTGTTGGCCCTGAAAAACCCTTGTTGTTATTTGATAACCGACTGTACTTTGCCCGCCTCGCAGGGTACGAGCATACCCTTGCACAACGTTTATTACAGATG
This sequence comes from Pseudoalteromonas sp. ASV78, assembly GCF_047806705.1. NCBI lineage: Bacteria > Pseudomonadati > Pseudomonadota > Gammaproteobacteria > Alteromonadales > Pseudoalteromonadaceae > Pseudoalteromonas > Pseudoalteromonas sp. ASV78. Next base: position 796,456 of record NZ_JBLOPA010000001.1, read on the forward strand.
AGCCAACAAACAGTGACGGTTGATAACCATGCACTCGCGCAGTTGCTTGAACAATACTTTCCAACGGAGCAAACCGATAGCACTGATCCGCAAAAAATAGACTGGCAAAAAGTAGCCTGTGCGATGGCCGCTACAAAAGGGTTTAGTGTGATCACTGGTGGCCCAGGCACAGGTAAAACCACTACAGTGACAAAATTATTAGCAATATTACAGTCACTTTATCAACATGCTCCTTTGAGTATTAAGCTGGTGGCACCGACGGGTAAAGCGGCAGCACGATTAAGTGAATCAATACTTGGCGCAAAAGACAAACTCACCAATATTCCTGAGCACATAAAAACCTTGATACCGCAAAGTGCGCAGACGATTCACCGTTTACTCGGGGTTAAACCCTTTACCAATAAATTTAGGCATTCAACGGCCAACCCGCTGCACCTTGACTTGTTGATCATCGACGAAGCCTCGATGGTGGATTTATCCTTGATGGCAAAACTCATTGAAGCATTGCCAGCTCACGCGCGGCTAATTTTATTGGGTGATAAAGACCAACTTGCCTCGGTAGATACCGGCAGTGTAATGAGCGACCTATGCCAAGGCTTAGTGCTTGACCAAACACCAAGTTATTCTGTTGAGCGCTGCACAGAGCTGAATCAACTGTGTTTTAACGGCGCAGATAAACTGCAAAGTAACCCAAGTGATTTTAAACTCGCTGATTGTATTGCATTTTTACAGCACAGTTATCGCTTTGATGCAAAAAGCGGTATTGGCCAATTAGCACAAGCGGTGAATACCAACAACAGTGGCAAGCTCAATTACGTAGAGCAAGCGGTAAACAGCGGCGCATTTAAAGACGTGATCTTTGATTATGATTTAGTCAGCCAACCACTTGATAAACTGGTGCAAAGTGCCGCCAGTAAATACGCCGAGTATCTGCAATTAATTGCCCAGCAAGCAACCAGTGCCGCAGTACATAAAGCCTTTGCCAGCTACCAATTACTAGCCGCCGTGCGCGAAGGTGATTATGGCGTAAATAACTTAAATCACCGTATTGAAAAGCAACTTGCTCAACAAGGCTTAATAATCCTTAATTCTGATCAGCGTCATTACGTGGGCATGCCGATCATGATTGCACAAAATGACTATCAGCTAAAATTATTTAATGGTGATATCGGTATTTTAATGCTCGATGAAAACGGCCAATTAAAAGCAGTATTTATCGACGAGCAGGGCAGTGAACGGGCATTTTCGCCAGCGCGATTGCCCGCCCACGATAAAGTGTATGTCATGACCATTCACAAATCACAAGGCTCTGAATTTACCTACACCGCTATGGTACTGCCACCAGCAAACCAAGCAACCGCAGGCATCAATCGTCAGTTAGTTTACACCGGCATCACCCGCGCCAAAAACACCTTCGAACTTGTCGCCGACAAAAAAGTGTTATTAATGGCCATGAATAAATCAGTAAGCAGAGCATCAGGGTTGTATGAGAGGTTGAAGTAAAGCTTTAAGTTTTAAGCGGTAAGTTGTAAGTTTAGCTCGGTGTTAAATTTATCATCTAGGTTAAGCTTTAGCTTAAAAACTCTTCGGGATAGATCCCGACTTACAGATATCTGCTAACTTTGCCTTTATAATTACCTGTTTACACAAGTGCTATTTAGTGGAATTATTGAGCAATATAATAGCTTGCCGTTTGTGGGAGAGGTACCACTAGAATCGGAGCGTATAGGATGTTAGGGCATGAACAAAGCTGAAATAAAAATTACGAATAACATCAAAAAATACGGCTGTCATGTTATGTCTGTTTTTGATTGCAAAGGAAAAGATCGCAGATTTACTTCCGCCATAGGTATCTATCAAAACATTCGCAGCCTGCACCGCTGGGATACACAAACTTGCTGACGTGTTTTTTCGCCCATATGCGCGGCGTTGGTATGCGGCACTAAACCCACACATTAAGGAGTTACTGTCATGACTGAAGGTAGAGCACTGCGCACTTCAAGAACCTTACCATTCTCAGCTAAAAAAATATATGGCGCTTTTGCGTCGCCGGATTTATTAGCATTATGGTGGGGACCTGAAGGATTTTCCAATACATTCGAAATTTTTGAGTTTACTGTTGGTGGTCGTTGGAAGTTTGTGATGCACGGACCTGATGGAAAAAACTATCTCAATGAAAGTTTCTTCGAAGAACTTGAGCCTGATAGCAAAATTGTCATCCATCATGATTGCCCTCCAAACTTCAAGCTTACTGTGCAACTGTTTCCTGTCAGCGAAGGTACGCACTTGACGTGGGAACAGGTTTTCGATGATTTGGAAACAGCCAAAGCTGTCAAAGAAAGGGCTGGCTCCGCAAACAAGCAGAATATTGATCGTCTTACACATGTGCTGAAAGAGGCAGACAATGGCGAATAACACATATGAGCCTTAACTCCGTCAATAGATATTAGTATTCTTTTTGACCGTTTTTATACAGCGCCAGCCAATTCTAAATCAATAAACAAAGCCGTTTATTTCGTCTGTCTATCCGGTCGTTAAGTTAGTCGCTTACGGCAAACATAGAATAAGTGCGCTCCATCACGGTTCTAAAATACGATTGTTACTAATCAAGTAGTAAACCACTAAACGATTGAATCAAAATAGCAACTCAGATATGGTTGAGCCATTAATAATGAAAATAAATTAAAAACGAGTAACTCTATAGTTTCGTTGTATTAATTGAGGTCAAGAATGTCTTCTATACCAGAAAACAAGGACGAATTGGAATTAGCCATAAACTTGATATTTACTAAATTAATGGCAGATTATCGCTTAACGCCAGTAAGCGCAGCCCGAAAATGCGAGATAGACGGAAACGTAAAAGGTACAAAGGTCAGTGTTAGCGATACGGTAGCTTACTTGATTGGTTGGGGAAAACTTGTTCTTAAATGGTTTCATTTAAGGTCACAAAATCAGCATGTGAATTTTCCAGAAACTGGTTATAAATGGAATCAGCTTGGACTCTTAGCAGAAAGTTTCCATGAAGAATATCGAGACTGGAAATACGATGATCTACTTATGGAGCTTGAGGTTACTGTCAACGATATACTCTTGCTTATTTCAAGCTTAAATGACGATGAATTATATGGTGTAGCGTGGTACGAAAAATGGACATTGGGACGTATGATTCAGTTTAATACGTCATCACCTATGAAAAATGTGCGTACAAAAGTTCGGCGTTTTAATCGGAACTTTATTTAGTAAGCGTAGTCATCGGCTACTGTATCATTAATGTCTCACTCTCACCTTAACCCTTGCTCTAGCTGCATTGTTCTTTTAATACTTCAGTGTTGATCCCTTTTTTAGTTAAGTAGCGGGAATCGTGTTTAGTGCAAAATGTAGTAATTTCATTGTTTCGTAGCCAGCGTTCAGCTGCTTTATCTAAATGATCGAAATGGCCTTTTTGACAATGAGTGATCAAAGCGTATGCAATCTTATTTTCAAGTTGGTGGAATGCACTGGGTAATTCAACCAATGGGTTTCGTTGTTGGCTTTTATAGTAACGTAGTCTCGGTAAAGTTGATTTTTTGGCAAGCATGGGATCAAGTAAAATATACTTGCCTGTAACTTCGATGACTAAGGTTGCATTTCTGATCTGTGTAATTTTCATAATTTCTCCTAATTAAAAAACTATGGTAATTTGTGAAGTTACTCCATAGTCAAGTATTTAAATATGAAAATTGCAGAGTTTGAAAAACAAACAGGACTGTCTCGCGATACGTTGCGTTACTATGAGAAGATAGGCATGTTAACGCCACCAGTACGAGCGGGTAATGGTTATCGGTATTATGGTCAAACTCAGCTTCAGGAGCTTGCTTTTATTGAGCGTGGCAAGACTATCGGTTTTACGCTAACTGAAATCAAAGTAGGCTATGAGCGTTACCAAGCTTTAGGGAGTTTGTGCCCTGAATTCAGCAAACAATTACGAGACAAAAAAGCATTACTAGCTAAGCGAATTAGCCAAGATCGTAACGCGATAGCCGTAATAGATAATATGTTGAAGTCATTTTGTAGCTAAGTTTATTACTTTATTTGAGGGATTATGAAAATAAAACAAATCACATGGCAGCAGGCGTTACCGATCAGGCACTGTGTTTTGTGGCCGCAGAAGCCGCTGCAATTTTGCAAAGTAGTGGGAGATGAAACGGCCACTCACTTTGGTGGCTTTTTAAATGATGAATTGGTTTGTGTCGCGTCAGTTTATAGCCAAGGAAATGTCGCTCGCTTAAGAAAGTTTGCTACCTTAGCTAACTTTCAGGGCAGGGGCGTTGGCTCTGCAGTCATCACCCATGTTATTGCACATCTAAAACAATTGAACATTAACTATTTTTGGTGTGATGCACGTACAACCGCGAGTAGTTTTTATCAACAGTTTGGGATGGACGTTGAAGGCCCAGCGTTTGATAAAGCAGGTGTGCAGTATTATAAAATGTCTGTTAGCTGGTGATACAAGTACCCAATCTTCATTAATGTTTAGGGTAAACTCTATAATCTAGCGCGTATTATATAGCTGTCTAGCACCTAGAATCGTACTCTATTGCATTATTAGCAAGCCCCGATGACTACATTCCAATCGTACAACGGCTCATAATTTATCGCTAAATCAGAGCTGGTAAAGTTAATTTATTATAATTGTTGTTATTAAGTTGTTAATGTAAGCGCTTACATGCTAAGTTTATAACTCTACATACGCTAAAACTATTTAAAAAGGATGGTTTGTTACTACGCGTATGTTTGAAAAGCGCTACATTGCAATTGTTCGGAATTGCTATGGATCTCAATGTAAGCGCTTTCATTTCTGTTGTTTGTGAGATGAATAAAAAGGACTCGTTCTTTAGTGGTTAGCCACTAAAGAAGTTTTATAAATTACATTTGGAGACATACAGTGAAAACTAACAGCAAGTTAACCACGAGGCTTGCAAATATTGGGTTTGCAAGCCTGATCATTTGTGCGTCCTCACAAAGTAATGCCGCCGTGGGCAATTTACTTTGGGAAGATAATTTTAATAATTTAAATACTGACGTTTGGAATATCGATGTTGGTGATGGTTGTGATCAAGGGTTATGTGGCTGGGGTAACCAAGAGCTACAATGGTACAGCGAAAATAATGTCTACATTAGTGATATTGCTGGGGAGGCCGGCAACAAGGGGCTTGTTTTTGAAGCGCGAAATGAAGCGCTTGGCGGTAAAGCCTTTACCTCAGGTAAATTACAAAGCAAAAATAAATTAGCTGTGCAATACGGCATGATAGAAATTAGAATGAAAGTGTCTGATGTGGATACTGGCTTATGGCCTGCGCTTTGGATGCTTGGTACCAGTACCGCAGATTGGCCTGCTAAAGGCGAAATTGACATCATGGAAATGGGGCAATCTCAAGCAGGGCGAAGTGATGCTGGCTTTGCTGGTGCACCGAGTAATAACTATACAGGATCAAATTTAATTTTTTATGCGGATGCAGCCTGCAGTACTGGTAATCCATCATGCGCCGCAAGTGTGGCGTATCAAACAGACAACGCTCATTTGTCATCAACACCACTTACAAACCGATTTGTAACGTATCGAACTTATTGGACAGAAGATGAAATTCGTTTCACCGTTGAAGACAATGGTGTTGAATACGATATGTTTGATAATCCATTTGCGATAACCGCTGAATCCAGTGAGTTTAATGCGCCATTTTATTTATTAATGAACCTTGCAGTGGGGGGATTATTTACCGATGCGCTGACAAACGAACAAGTCACTGCGCCATTACCTGGAAAAATGGTGGTCGATTATGTTCGTGTTTATGAACTAGATGGTCAAGGCGAAGTATTCAATGGCAATCTAACGCAACCAGAAGTCGGCACATTTAATGTATTTAGTGAAGGCCCTAGCGATAATGAGTTAGTCGCTGGTAGCAATGCCGATATTTATATTTGGAATCAAAATTCACTCAGCCAAGGTACAACCACGGCTTATGAGGGAAGTGACGTTATTGCGTGGCAATATTCGCCTGATCAATGGTTTGGAGCAGGTATTCAAAGTCGTCAAGCACGTGATATGAGTAATTTTAGAGATGGCCACCTTAACTTTAATATTAAAATTCCTGTCGATGTTAGTTTTAGAATAGGTATCGCTGATACCTACACTAATGAGAATTGGATCACCTTTCCAGCCAATATTAACCAATATGGGCTGGTGCGAGACGGTCAGTGGAGTGAAGTAAGTATTCCTATAACTGATTTAGCTGGGAGCATGGTCGCATTACAATCGATTAAAAATCATTTTAATATTGTATCGGTCGCAACTGAGGAGCCAAATTATAGCTTCCAAATGGCCATTGATGATATTACATGGACTGGCGGCGGCAGTGCGCCAAACGATAGCGATCAAGATGGTGTCAATGACAGCCTTGACCAATGCCCTGGTACCCAAGCTGGTATTGAGGTTGATGCCACAGGCTGCCCTGTGATTATTTTACCCGATGGTTTAGAGCAACCTTCAACAGATAGCCTCACTTTTTACGTTAACAGCACCGGTTGGGCTGACGTGCATTATACAATCAATGGCGGTGACCAACAAAATGTTCGTATGCAAGTTATCAATGGCCGGAATGAACTCACTCTGACAGGACTCGTGGCTGGTGATATGGTTAGCTTTTGGTTTACCTACTTACAAAATGATGGTGTTGTTACAGACACAGCTGAACAAACGCATACATTTTCAGATCCAGCTTCAGGGAATAATGGTGATGGAGATAGCGATGGTGTCAATGATGATATTGATCAATGCTTAAACACGCCGATGGGTGATGTTGTTGATGCTCAAGGTTGCAGTATAGTGGTTACCGAGCAACTTCGTCTCGAAGCTGAAGATTACAGTAACTATTTTGATAATGACGCGGGCAATACTGGTGGCGAATATCGCAACGATGATGTCGACATTGAAACCACAAGTGATAGTGGCGGTGGTTACAATGTAGGTTGGACATCCGCGGGTGAGTGGCTTGAGTTTCAAGCTAATCTTGGCGCAGGTACGTATAATTTAACAACTCGTGTTGCATCAGAAATTGGTAACGGTACATACATTGTATCGATTAATGGTAACGTGATTGCCAGCGATGTTGTGCCTACAACCGGTGGCTGGCAAACGTTTATTAGTCAAACAATCGCGTCGGTTACTTTAAATGAAGGTGTGCACACTGTTCGTATTGAAATGACGGGCGGTGAATTTAATTTAAATTGGCTAGAATTTAACCTTGCCAACCAAACAGAAAATGACAGTGATAATGATGGGGTGAGTGACAGCCAAGATCTATGCCCAAATACACCAGCAGGCAGTCAAGTAAATAGTCAAGGTTGTGAAATCAACCTTGGCAATGTGATCCCTTTATACGATACGACTACGCAATTAGAGCCGGCTATTAGCTATGACCGAGGAGATGCGTTAATTACCCGATTTGCCGATCGTGGTCGTGACCGCCATGCCAAGGAAGATCAATTTCAAATTTATGATCATTATTTATCCCATTACTGGGCGCACCGTACTGCGCAATTTGAAATAGCAGACTTTGTCGCCAAAGGTGGCTCGCGGATAGAAGTGACCTTTATTACTGAGTGGAAGCTAGGGGCACGAGAGTTTCGCGCTTGGTATCGCGGTTTAGGAACTGTTGCTGAGTACCATGGCAATTACTTTGGCGGTGGTGCTGTGGTTGAGTTGGATAATGGTAGTTATGATACAGACTTTAATAAGATCAGCGGATCTGGTGATCAATACCGTTATCGCGTCATTATTGATGATTATCGACCGTTAAATTGGGAGCCTGCTGGTGGATCTTTACCACTTGAAGTTGGTCAACGCATGGAGTTTGAAGTTAGTCAATTTCTGGATGCGCCACCAGAGGGCCGTGAAAACTATTATGGCACCACTTACTTATATATTGTCGGTGAAGGATTGGTACCTTGGAAAACAGTAGGGGACTTTAACGATCCTTCATCACAACGAGAAGATTCATACCCGATTGCCGAGCAAGGTTGGCTAGGTGGTAAAACCACACTTCCTTATAACTATACCAATGAGCCAGATAATCACTTTATGCAAATGGCGACTAATTTATCGAGCTTAAATGGCCAAACATTTGTGCAAGGGCGACGTGTTCATCACAGTAGTTTTATCAATGGTGAGCACGATGAGCTAAATGGTGAAAATGGTGTATTTAATGCCGTTGTAGGAAAGTCAGGCCCGCATTATATTAATGACAGCTGCGCGGGATGTCACGTACGTAATGGTCGCGCTGCGCCACCAGAAGTAGGAGGCTCTTTGGCAAAGTGGGTATTTAAAGTGGCTGATATTAATGGCAACACACATCCATTATTAGGCAATGTATTACAGCCTAAAAACCTTGGCATTAACGATGCTACGCAAGGCGAAGGAGATGTAACTATTGCGTCGTGGGCAGAAAGTAATGGCTTACGCTCGCCTAACTACCAATTTAGTAAAACCACCCCAGCGCGTTATTCAGCGCGTATTGCCCCCCAATTAGTTGGTTTAGGTTTACTTGAGGCGATCCCAGAGAGTGCCGTATTAGCTTTAGCTGATGAGCACGACAATAACGGCGATGGGATTTCGGGTAAAGCACAACGGGTAACCGATCCTATTACAGGCCAAACACGTTTAGGACGCTTTGGTTATAAAGCTGCGGCTGCATCTATTAAGCACCAAGTAGCGGGGGCTTTTAATACTGATATGGGGGTGACCAATTCGGTTTTCCCTAATCCAGATTGCGGCGCATCACAATCAAGTTGTGGTAATGCCGGTGTTGAAGTGTCTGATCAACACCTTGACGAATTGAGTAAATACATTGCTTTACTTGGCGTACGTGCTCAGCGCGACCTTGACGATCCGCAAGTGCAATTAGGCAAAACACTCTTTACCTCAATTGGCTGTGAAGGTTGCCATACTGGCACATTCGAAACCAGTGAATATCACCCGTTGGCGGAGCTAAGAGCACAAACTATTCACCCATATACTGATTTATTACTGCATGATATGGGGCCAGGTTTAGCCGATAACTTAGGTGAAGGGTTGGCCACTGGCGCTGAGTGGCGAACAGCACCTCTTTGGGGCATTGGTTTATCTGCATGTGTGACAGGCGGTGTGGATAATATTCTTGGCGGGCAAGGCAATGAGTTTTGTACTGCACAGCCAAGCTACCTACATGATGGCCGCGCCAGAACGATAGAAGAAGCTATCTTATGGCATGATGGAGAAGCGCAAGCTTCAAGAATTGCTTATGAAAGTTTGTCAGTAAATGACCAGTCAGCAGTACTGACATTTTTAAATTCACTTTAAAAATCAGCAGCTAAGTACTTTATGAATATACCCACCTAGTGTGGGTATATTCGTTTTATAGCATTAGTGTTTTGCGTAGATTATTTTGTCATAGCAAAATAATCTACAACTAACTGGGTCATCGCATTGACACCTAATTGTAAGGCTTTTTCATCGGCGAAAAACTGTGGCGAATGATTACTTGCAGCCGTTTTTGCATTTTGACCTTGCGGTGTTACACCTAGGAAAAAGAATAGCCCCGGTGTTTCTAACGCGTAGTAACTAAAGTCCTCAGCCCCAGTGATGAGATCAGTAGTGATAATGTTACTTTGACCCGCGACTTTAGCTAACGTCGGCGTCATTTTTTGCGTTAACCCGACGTTATTGACTGTTACTGGGTAACCATGATCTATGTGCACATCCGCTTTAGCACCGGCTGATTCAGCAACTAGCTGTGCGGTTTTCGCCAAGCGTTTTTTAATATCAGCACGCATTGCCTGATCAAAAGTACGAATAGTACCAATTAACTCGACATTATCAGGAATAATATTTGAACGTACGCCGCCATTAATTGCCCCAAAGGAGATCACTGAAGGCGCTTTAGTGACGTCAACTTGGCGTGACGAAATTGTTTGCGTAGCCATAATAATTTGCGAGGCCGCAACGATCGGATCAACACCATTCCATGGTCGTGAGCCATGAGTTTGTTGTCCTTGCACATTGATTGAAAACGAGTCTGAGCTGGCCATCAGCGGCCCTTCACGAAAGCCAATTTGGCCAGTATTTAGCGAGCTGGTTACATGTAAACCAAATACGGCTTCAGGTTTTTCTTTAAATAAGCCTTCTTTGAGCATCAGCTCAGCGCCGCCTTCTTCACCTTCAGGGGCACCTTCTTCTGCCGGTTGAAAGACAAATAATACATCACCCGCTAAGTCATCTTGAACTTTAGCCAAAGACTCGGCCACAGCCATCAAAATGGCAACATGATTATCATGACCACACGCATGCATAACACCAACTTCATTACCACGGTAGGTAGAGGTCTGAGTAGAAGCAAACGGTAAATCAACTTGTTCAGTCACAGGGAGGGCATCCATGTCTGCACGAAGCGCTATTAAGGGGCCTTTTTTGCCGCCTTTAAGTTTAGCAACCACACCGGTATGGGCTACCCCAGTTTGTACTTCTAAACCCAGTGCTTCTAAGTGCTTGGTAATGTATTTAGCGGTTTCAAATTCGCGATTACTCAGTTCTGGATATTGATGGAGATGGCGTCGCCAAGTGATTACTTTTTCACTGACGCTGTGGTTAGCTTTTTGAAGATTTATGTTTAGCTGCTCATTAGAAGCTGCTGCAAAACTAGGTGAAGATAGTGTGCTTAGTAATATACTGCTGATAATAATTTTGTTTAACATAGCAATCCCTTTTATTATTTGTGCATTAACTAATGTAGAGTAAACCGAGATGAATGAACAGGACCGTGCGATAATTAACCAAGGAAATTGGTTTAATAGTCGCTCTAAGCAATTTCAGCAGTCGTTATTACAACACGCAAAGATTATGCAACTTGATGCTGGTGAAGCGTTATTTCTACGTGGTGATAGTAATGCAGGTTTATATGCTGTGCTTAATGGAGTAATGCGAGTCAGTGGCGTTAATAGCGAAGGTAAAGAGGCGGTGCTGACTTTTATCGACGCTGCTACTTGGTTCGGTGAAGTGGCTTTATTCGATGGCGGCCTGCGCACCCATGATGTACACGCACAAATAGCTGCGCGACTACTGTTTGTCCCGCATCGCTCTCTAGTACAGTTACTGGCCAATCAACCAGCGTATTGGCATGACTTTGGCGTACTGTTGTCGCATAAGATGCGTTTATTATTTGCATCATTTGAAGACCATGCATTATTAACAGCGCAGCAAAAACTCTGTAAACGATTGCTGATGATGGCTGTTACTTCACATTCGGGTGATCGCCAAGCCGTGATGTTATCGCAGCAACAACTTGCAGATATGACTTACCTAACTCGGCAAACAATTAATCAAATCTTACAACTGCTAAGCGCAAAAAATATTGTATCTTTACATTATCAACGCGTAGAAATTATCGATAAAGAAAAGTTGCTTGCATTAGCACAGTAATGCGCTCTTTCGGATGTAGCTAACTGGCTTCAAATTTGCTTAATTTGGTGATAAACCCATATTCTCAATGGAATTGAAACCATGACTACACTTATGTTTGCTGATCCGTATCGAGCAGCGCCATACCGGGCACCGGAGCAAAAAAAACCAGTGATGCCACCAAAAGCGGCAACCGCATTGGTGGATGTGGCAAAGACTAGCCAAGTTGATACAACCACTGCGCTTAAGAATCCAACCTATGAGCAAAGTTTCCTCGAACAGGCAAATGAAGCGCTTATTTATCAACGATTAGGCGTTGATAAAGAAAAAATAGCTGAGCTTAAGGCTGCTATAGAGGAGTTAGCGAAAAAAATACACGATCAGGAAGGTGATACAACCGCGCTGTCTGAACAAATGGAAAATTTGCAAAAGATGCTCGAGCAAGAGTATCAAAAAGGCCGAGAGCTGCAAGCTAAAGCACCTGAACACGACAAAGGCAAAATTATAAGCGCGTTAGTGTAGTGTGCGTTTTTTAAATGTCGGCTAGTAGACATTATTACTTTATAGTTATTTGCTAAAGTAGTTTTATTAGCCAATAAAACGAGAATACAAGATGAAAACCTTACAACAACAACTTGGTAATTATGGTTTATATCACCGCTCAAAACGTAATGTTCTAACGCACTTTTTTGGTATCCCCTTGATTGTATTTGCGGTTATTTGTTTACTTGCACGTATTCATATACCAATCGGAGCGTTTGCGCTTAATGGCGCACAGATTGCGGTATTCGCGTCAGTGGTTTATTACTTAATGCTCAGTGTGTCATTGGGATTAATTATGGCCGTGCTGTTAGTGTTATTATCTATTGTCGCTGCACCAATTGCGCAACTCACTTTTAGTCACTGGTTGCTGATCAGTGTAGGGATTTTTGTGCTTGGTTGGCTGTTACAGTTTATCGGCCATTATTATGAAGGCAAAAAACCGGCGTTTGTTGACGATATAGTTGGCCTTGTGATTGGACCTTTGTTTGTGCTTGTTGAGCTACTTTTTATGTTGGGTTTCTATAAAACACTCGAACATGAAGTGACTGAAATTGCAGGTCCACCTAAACCTTAAACAACTTATAAAAATAAAGGTAACTAATGAATTTCAATCATAAAACAGTGTGGATCACCGGTGCATCTTCAGGTATTGGTAAAGAATTAGCAATTCAGTTTGCACAGCTGGGCGCGCAGGTTATTTTATCAGCCCGTAATGTCGAAAAACTCCAGCAGCTAAGTAATGAATTAGCAGGCACTCAACATAAAATCATTGCTCTTGATTTATCTCAACCAGAGCAGGTACTTGAATACGTAACTAAAAACATTAATGACATTGGTAAAGTAGATATATTGATTAATAACGCGGGCGTGTCGCAGCGTAGTTTATTTTTAGAAAATGATTTTTCAGTATACCGCCAGTTAATGGAAGTGAATTACTTTGGTTTAGTGGCACTCACTAAAGCGGTGTTACCGAGTATGGTTAAAAATGGCGGTGGCTCTGTAGTATCAATCAGTAGTGTCGCAGGCAAAGTTGGCTCTCAGTTTAGAACGGGTTACTCTGGCTCTAAATACGCAGTCGTCGGTTTTATGGATTGTTTGCGCGCAGAGGTTGCAAATAAAAACATTCATTGTTTAACGATCTGCCCAGGTTCTATAAAAACCGCTATTGCCCATAATTCACTTAATGAACATGGTGTGGCGCAAAATAAGGCAGAACACTCCATTGAAAATGGTATGGATGTAACGCTTGCGGTTAAGCAGATGATCAACGCCATAGCGAAAGGGCAAGATGAAGTTGTAATAGGTGAGGGGATCAGTGGTTGGGCGCCAACGATTAAGCGTTTTTTCCCTGGCTTATTTAACCGTTTAACAGCAAGAACCAGCTATCGCTAACATAACCTCGTTTATTGGCTGAATAGCAAACAAACACACGGACAACGAGGAAGTTTTGTCGTTTATTGCTTGCACCATAAATTATATGCCCTTACAGTGTAAAAAATGTTGTAAAAGAGTAACTATTGTAATGGAACAAGAACAAGTGGAATCAAAACAAGCTAAACCGCTAACACCAGAAGAACAAGAACAAGCAAAGCAGCAGAGTATTGCATGGCAACGCGAGTGTTTTCAAAATGCACAAAAGCATTTAGCAGAAAAGGGCGTAATGCCAAAAAGCTTAATAGAAAAAGAAAGCCGATTTATTGCCCCATTATGTGCAATATGGAAGTTTAAAGGCCAAGACGGTAAAAGTTATTGGGTGATCACCGGTCGCCTACCAACGGATCATGCGTTAGCATCGGTTGCAGAAAATGCCCGTGATGTATTGCGCTATTTTTCTCTACAATGGCAGTTAAAGGCGGATCAAATCATTCACAGCGGCGGTGCCCGTGATAAAACTCAAGTTGATTTTGCTAATCTTTTAATTAATCGTGCCCATGGTCTTTATGAGATGTATGAAAAAGAACAGTTATGGCTAAACGAAGCTAAATAACCTGAATTCAGGTTAAATAAATGGGTTACAAAAGCGAACTTATGAACTGGTTTTTCAGATCAATTAGTTCGCTTTTTTGTTTTAATTTAATGTACCAGAGTGAATGGTTTGGTATTAAATCGATTTATCGGGCATTGCATTCGCAGCCGAGGAATACCTGCTTCCATAAACACATGGCCTTGCTGTTCAAAGCCATTGCGTTTAAATCGCTCTACCTCATTTAAAATGCAATTAATGCTGACGCAATCACAGCCTTGTTGCTGTGCAAGTTCAACAATATATGTAAGGAGTGAGCGATACACAGAGCGATTACGATGCTCTGGCAGCACCGCAATGCGGCCAATCAGGCCATCACTACATAATCGGCCTGTTGCAACAGGCCCCTGACTGTCATCAGTTACTAGTATATGATGAGCATACCGATCAAGGTTATCAAACTCGATATGTTTGGGAATATGTAGTTCACATACAAATACCCGCTCTCTGATCTGTTGTAGTAATTCCTTACCTAACTCCCATTCCACCTTGTTGATATGATAGCCCATACAAACATACTCCTAGCAAAACCAAATCCCCTCATTAAGAAGTGTAGTAAAGGTTTGTGCAAAAACTAAACTATTTTTTGAACTATTAAGTTGCTCTGCTGTCACCATAGTGTGATCTGTGAGTAATTTAACCGCTGCTAGATCACTAACCGGGAGGCTATAATTCTCGCCATTGACGCTTAGAAGTATTTCGTTTTCAAAAACTTGATATAACGCACGAGTACCGCCTAAACGTTCAAAAACCACATCATCATCCGCTAATAGATCGGTTATTTGTTCACTATCAAATAAATCTTCTGGTGGCATTAAATCCATTTCATGTTTAGGTTGACTGAGTGTTGTACCTAACCATGCTTTAAATAATACATCGTCATTTAGCATCGCTTGCATTAATAACTTAATGGTTTCGGCTTCGGCTGTTTGGATCTCACCTTTAGAATCACGAAGCATAATGTCTGGATCTTGATAGCGACTATTACCGGCTTCTTTATCGATAATGTGATCAGCGAAGTTTGAAAGTAAATCACGCTGATTAGGCGCGCGAAAACCAATTGAATAATTAAGCGCATTTTCTACTGCGTAACCTTCGTGTGGGCAACCTGGCGGGATATATAAAATGTCACCAGCTTCAAGGATACAATCAATAACAGCGGGGAATTGTTCAACTTGTAATAAGCTTTTATTTTGTGCAAATTGTTTTAAGTTGCTATCTGGCATACCGACGCGCCAGTGACGCTTGCCTTCACCTTGAATTATAAACACGTCGTATTGATCTAAATGTGGCCCTACACCACCGCCTGGCGTTGAAAAGCTGATCATTAAATCATCAATACGCCAGTTAGGAATAAATCGAAATGGTTCGAGTAGCTGTGCAGCCGCTGGATGCCAATGATCCACAGCTTGTACTAATAGCGTAGAGTGTTGCTCTTTAAGCAATTCAAAATCTTCAAATGGGCCATGGTGCGCCTGCCAATCATTATCCTGATTGGTAATGATACGCGACTCAATACTCTCTTCCATGGCAAGGCCTGCAAGCTCGTTTGCATCAAGCGGATCAATAAAGTCTGCAAAACCTTGTTTGATCAATAGCGGTTTTTTTTGCCAATATTGGGTTAAAAATTGTTGCTCAGTTAAGCCATTTATAGTTAGTTGATACATGCTGCGCCCATTAAAAATGAAAAAGCGAAAGGCAAGGACCTTTCGCTTTATAGTCTATACAAAATAAGTTGTTGCAGAAAGCTTAAACTAGGTTGTCGATAAACTCGACAGCACGACCAATATAATTAGCTGGCGTTAGTTTTTTCATTTCAACTTTTGCTTCTTCTGGTAACTCTAAACCATCGATGAAGTCAGCCATAATTTCTTGATTTACGCGTTTACCACGGGTTAAATCTTTTAGCTTTTCATAGGGTTTTTCGATGCCGTATTTACGCATTACGGTTTGAATTGGCTCTGCTAGCAATTCCCAGTTTTGATCAAGTTCTTCAAGTAAACGTTGCTCATTAACTTCTAACTTGCTGACACCTTTAAGGGTTGATTGGTATGCAATTAACGCATAGCCCATACCTACGCCTAGGTTACGCAGTACTGTCGAATCAGTAAGGTCGCGCTGCCAGCGAGATACAGGTAGCTTTTGCGCAAGGTGTGAGAAAATGGCATTTGCTAAGCCTAAGTTACCTTCTGAGTTTTCAAAATCAATTGGGTTAACTTTATGTGGCATCGTTGATGAACCAATTTCACCCGCAATGGTTTTTTGCTTAAAGTGGTTGAGTGCGATATAGCCCCATGCATCACGATCGAAATCTAATAAAATCGTGTTAAAACGCGCAATCGCATCAAACAACTCGGCAATGTAGTCATGCGGTTCAATTTGCGTCGTAAACGGGTTGAATGTTAAACCAAGGCTAGTTACAAATTGCTCAGCATGGTTGTGCCAATCGTAGTCAGGGTAGGCGCTTAAGTGAGCGTTGTAGTTACCAACCGCGCCATTGATTTTACCTAACATTTCAACTTGGGCAATTTGGTCACGTTGACGCTTTAAGCGCATATACACGTTAGCAAATTCTTTACCCATAGTTGAAGGTGTTGCTGGTTGACCGTGCGTACGGGTCATCATAGGTACTGCTTTATACTCAATGGCTTTTTCTTTAATTGCATTAAGTAATTGGTCACAATAAGGAAGTAATACTTCATTACGTGCTTCAGTGAGCATTAAACCGTGAGATAGGTTATTGATGTCTTCTGATGTACAGGCAAAGTGAATAAACTCATTGATTGCATGTAGCTCGGCGTTATTCGCTACTTTTTCTTTTAATAAGTACTCAACCGCTTTTACATCGTGGTTAGTGGTACGTTCGATATCTTTTACACGCTGCGCATCGGCTTCGCTGAAGTTATCAACAATCGCGTTAAGTAAAGCATTGGCTTCGTCGCTAAATGCCGGTACTTCTTGGATAGCATCCGCAGCTGCAAGGGCTTGTAACCAACGAACTTCGACTGTTACACGGTATTTTATCAAGCCAAATTCGCTGAAAATACTGCGTAGTTCAGTGGTTTTGCTGCCGTAGCGACCATCTACCGGAGAGATAGCTGTTAACGCTGAAAGCTCCATAATAACTCCTAAATTTTAGTTTTGAACGATAATTAAATATGGTTTTTAGCAATGGCAATGATTTTTCTTTTCGCAAAGAAAAAGTGACGGCGTTTACCGCCCATTTGTCGCCATAATACTGCACTGCGAATACCTGCTAATAACAATGCACGTATTTTGTGTTGTATTAATTGCTGTTTTAATAAATCAGGTTTGCCATAAACCTGAATTCGGTGCCCAAGGGGGCTAAGCACCTTTGAATAAATATCAGCAAGGGCAGCTATCACAGTGTCATCGGTAATGGCAAAGTGATCAAGACGTCGTTTAACATCTTCTATGCTTTTACCAAGCTCTGCTAAGCTACTTGCTTTGGCGCTTAAAGCGCGTTCAAGTTGCATTAAACCGCCAACGTATTTGACGATTTCTACATCTTTCTTTTCACCAGCACTGAGTTGATTAAGTAAGCTTTTATAGCCATCTCTAAGATTTTCAGTGCCTTGATACACATCGCTGGGTGATTCTGGCGATGTTTCTACAATACTGTTTAACAGTTTTTCTAACTCGTAATCGTTACTACTGCCGTACTGGGCAATTTTTTGTACTTGCTTTGCTACTTGGCACATGGCTGCAAGTGCCATGACTTGGTGTTCATTCATTATTTGATCACCGAATCAATAACACCACCACCTAAGCAGACTTCATTGGCATAAAATACCGCTGATTGACCTGGGGTAACGGCTTTTTGTGGCTCATCGAATAACACTCTTGCTAAACCATCCTCACCAACCAGTAATGTACAGTTTATATCTTCTTGGCGATAACGGGTTTTTACTGTGCAGCGAGTGGTGCCTTTTGGCCCAACACGGTCAACCCAGTGTAATTGGTTAGCATTTAAGCCATTGCTGTAAAGGCGCGCGTGATCTTTACCTTGGCCTACAACCAGCACATTGCGTTCTAGATCTTTATCGACCACGTACCAAGGTTCGCCTGAGCCTTCTTTCATGCCACCAATTAGTAAACCTTTACGTTGCCCTAATGTGTGATACATCAAGCCTTCATGCTCACCAACATTATTGCCATCGGTGTCTTCGATAACCCCCGGTTGCGCAGGTAAGAACTTTTGTAAAAAGTCTTTAAATTTACGCTCGCCGATAAAACAAATACCAGTGCTGTCTTTTTTATCGTGAGTAATTAAATCTTGCTCTTCTGCAATGCGACGCACTTCAGGTTTGGCTATATCACCAACCGGGAATAGCGTTTGTGCTATATGCTCATGGCTTAATGTATATAAGAAGTAGCTTTGATCTTTATTATCATCAAGGCCACGACACATAACGTATTTGTCATCACGTAATTCACGACGCACATAATGACCGGTGGCAATAAAGTCAGCACCAAGGGCGGTGGCTGCAAATTCTAAAAAGGCTTTGAATTTGATTTCTTTATTACACATAATGTCTGGATTCGGTGTACGACCTGCTTTATATTCAGCAAGGAAATACTCAAACACGTTATCCCAATATTCTGCGGCAAAGTTAACTGTATGCAGCTCAATACCCAGCTTGTCACACACTGCTTGGGCATCTTTTAAATCATCTGCCGCAGCGCAATATTCATCATTATCGTCTTCTTCCCAGTTCTTCATAAACAAGCCTTCAACTTGATAGCCTTGTTGTTTTAATAAATAAGCTGATACAGAAGAATCAACACCGCCGGACATGCCAACGATGACTTTAATGTGACTATTTTCGCTCATGGATAATTTCGCTTATACAGGTTGCTGTCATTAAACTACTAGCGTTTACACGTATTACAGAGCTAAAGAAAAGACACTCTGACAAATTACGCCGGCTATGAAAGGCCGCGATTATAGCAGTATACCCAAACCACCTCAAGGTGCAGAATTCAGCGTTTCACAGGGGCTTAATATCAAGGCGTTACTTTGCAACAATGGCAGTCCCTTTTAAGAAGGAACAACGCGATTGCTAAATTGCACAATGAAGGGGCTGTTAAATTAAAAACAGGTTCATTTTAGCGAGTTAAATAAGAGTTCGCTAAATAATAGCGGTATAAGTTTCAAGACTCCAAAGCTGTGTCTTGAAACTTAAATTTATAGTCGGCTGCAACTAATCGCTACTCTACACCAATAAAACCGCCGGTTTGATGTGCCCATAAAGCGGCATAAATGCCATTTTTCGCCAGTAGTTCGTCATGACTGCCTTGCTCTACAATACCACCGTCATCAAGAACGATAAGCCTATCCATTTGCGCGATGGTTGATAGTCGATGAGCAATGGCGATCACGGTTTTGCCTGTCATTAAATCATCAAGACTCGCTTGAATGGCCGCCTCGACTTCAGAGTCAAGTGCGCTGGTTGCTTCATCTAAAATCAGTATCGGGGCATTTTTCAGCAGCACGCGGGCGATGGCGATACGTTGACGTTGTCCGCCTGAGAGTTTTACACCACGTTCACCAACTTGGGCAGCAAAGCCTTTATTGCCTTTACTGTCTTCAAGGTCGTCGATAAATTCCAGGGCTTTGGCTTGCTTGGCCGCACGCAACATTTCTTCATCGCTGGCGTCGGGTCGGCCATATAAGATATTTTCTTTCACTGTACGATGCAGTAAAGAGGTATCTTGGGTGACCATCGCAATATACTTACGTAAGCTTTCTTGGCTCACTGTTGAGATATCTTGACCATCAATGTTAATACTGCCGCTATCCACATCGTAAAAACGCAGTAATAAATTAACCAGCGTTGATTTACCCGCGCCAGAGCGACCCACTAAACCTATTTTTTCACCGGCTTTAATGTTTAAGTTTAAGCTGTTGATCACCGCTCCACGGTTAGTTTCATTGGCGGCTTTACCATAATTGAAATGCACTTGATTAAAGTCAATTGCACCTGCGCTGACTTGTAAGGTGTTGGCATTGGGTTGATCATCAACTTCAATCGGGTTTGATAAGGTTTTCATGCCATCAGCGACAGTGCCGATGTTTTCAAACAAACCACTAATTTCCCACATGATCCACTGTGCCATGCCATTTAAACGCAGCGCTAAGCTAACGGCAATAGCAATGGCGCCGGCGCTAATGGCGCTTAAAGTCCATAAATACAATGACAGTGCGGCAACGCTAAACACCAAGAAGTAGTTAAGGGTTTGAATGGCAAAGTTTAAACTGGTCACTAAGCGCATTTGCTTATAAACAGGTTGTAAAAACACATCCATACTGTCTTTTGCGTATTGCTCTTCACGTTGGGTGTAGGAAAACAATTTGATAGTCGAAATATTGGTGTAGCTGTCCACTATGCGACCGGTCATTTCAGAGCGGGCATCAGCTTGTGAACTGGCTACTTTTTTGAGTTTAGGGACGTAGTACATTTGAATCAAAATATACAAAGCTAACCACACCAGTAACGGGATCATTAACCGCCAGTCTGCTTCAGCAACTAAAAATACCATCGCGCCAAAATAAACCACAATATACATAAGTACATCGAGTAATTTCATCACCGTTTCGCGTACCGCAAGGGAGGTTTGCATGACTTTGGTGGCGATACGTCCTGCAAATTCGTTTTGGTAAAAGCTGACACTTTGACGCAGCAGATAACGATGCGCTAGCCAGCGAATTGACATGGGGTAATTACCCAACAAGGCTTGATGCAGTATCGCAGAATGAAAAAACACCACGGTCGGCAATACGACAAGCAGTACGACCGCCATTTTTATGAGTTCAGATTTTTGCTCAATAAATAATGTTTCAGGTGTAGAGGTACTGAGCCAATCAACAAGTTGGCCCATATAACTAAATAAAGAAACCTCTAAAATAGCCAGTAATGCCGCACTAAGCGACATAAAGAACAGCGAGACTTCCATGCCTTTGGTGTAATGGCGGCAAAACGCAAATAAAGTTGACGGAGGCTGGGTGGGCTGCTGCTGTGGAAACGGCTTAGTCATCCGTTCAAATAATCGATACATTTTAATATCTTGAATAGCGAAAATGGCGTTAACTATATCACTGAAAAGCGACAATAACAGGTTTAGATAATGATCTTTTTGTGGCGATAGTTGTTACAAGGCAACATTATTTACTACCATTTTATTTTGCCTATCAACATGTCTTTAAACATCACCCAGTCTCCCCATAAGCTATAAAACGGGTATTTGAACGTAGCAGGGCGGTTTTTTTCGAAAAAGAAATGGCCAACCCATGCAAAGCCATAGCCAATAATGGGGAGCAACCACAATAACATAAATTGTTGGCTAAACAGGGCGTATAAAATGATTATGAGTACTAAGGAGCTGCCAGCAAAATGCAGACGACGACAGGTTATATTTTTATGCTCTTTTAAGTAGTAGGGGTAAAAGCGTTTAAAGCTAGTAAATTCAGGTGTGCTTTTCATATTACTTATCTTTTATGTTCTTAATGGTTAAAAATATAGCGTTTTACATTTCTTTACAGATAATAGGCGCTTTGCTCTCATACTACTAGACAAGCTTAGGCTAAATTTATAACGTGCTAGCTCTAACAAATAAACGAAAGATCATAACAATGTTAAAAAAAGCCATTACCTGCGCCGTTTTAGTTGCGCTTTGGGGCTGCTCTGAATCAACATCAGTATCAACGCCCGCAGAAAAAGATGTAAAACCAACCATGACGGTTACTAAATCTATTGCTTATCCTGAAACAAAACAAGGGACAGTGGTTGATCAATACTTTGATGAACAGGTTGCAGACCCTTATCGCTGGTTAGAAGACGATATGAGCAGTGACACTGCTGATTGGGTTAAAACACAAAATAACCTTACTTTCTCATACCTTGAAAACATTCCATACCGTGACAAATTAAAAGCCAGCCTTGAAAAGCTAATGAATTATGAAAAAGTAACGGCGCCATTTATTGAAGGTGATTACACGTATTTCTATAAAAATGATGGTTTACAAAACCAATATGTACTTTATCGTACCAAAGGTGGAGGCGAGGCGGAGGTATTCCTCGATCCAAATAAATTTAGTGCAGATGGTACGACTTCAATGTCGGGTCTTACGTTCTCAGAAGATGGCTCATTGGCAGCTTATCAAATTTCTGAAGGTGGCAGTGACTGGCGTAAAGTGATCATCATTAATACGGACACTAAAGAGCAACTTGAATCGGCATTAATTGATGTTAAATTCAGCGGTTTGTCGTGGGTTGGTAATGATGGTTTTTACTATTCAAGCTATGATAAGCCCAAAGGCAGTGAGCTGTCTGCAAAGACTGATCAACACAAAGTGTATTACCATAAATTAGGTACAGCGCAAATCAGTGATGAACTTATCTACGGCGGTACGGATGAACAAAAACACCGTTACATTGGTGCCTCGGTAACCCGTGATAATCGTTATTTATTAATATCAGCCAGCGTGTCTACCTCAGGTAACAAACTGTTTATTAAAGACCTAACCAAGCCTGATAGTGAATTAGTGACGATTGTTGGCGATACCAATTCAGACACTTACCTGTTGGATAACGATGGCAGCACGTTATTTTTAGTCACCAACTTAAATGCACCGAATAAAAAAGTGGTGACGGTTGATGCGACAAACCCAACAGCTGCGCAGTGGCAGGATCTGATCCCAGAAACAGACAATGTATTAAGCATGTCTAAGGGTGGCGGCTTCTTTTTTGCTAAGTATATGGTTGATGCAATTTCTAAAGTGCAACAATATGACAAAGCAGGTAAGTTAGTACGTGAAATTGGCTTACCCGGAGTGGGCACTGCGGGTGGCTTTAGTGGTAAAAAAGAAAGCACTACACTTTATTATTCATTTGCTAATTACACCACCCCAGGCAATACCTATGCGTTTGATGTAAATACGGGTAACTCTGAAGTTTACCGCAAGTCTGGCGCGCAATTTGCTACCGAGGCATACACCTCTGAGCAAGTATTTTATAGCTCTAAAGATGGCACAAAAGTGCCAATGATCATCTCCTACAAAAAAGATTTAAAACGAGATGGCACAAACCCAACCATTTTATATGGCTATGGCGGCTTTAATGCCAGTATGACACCAGGCTTTAGCCCAACCATTGCAGCGTGGCTTGAACAAGGTGGCGTTTATGCAGTGGCGAATATTCGTGGTGGCGGTGAGTATGGAAAACAGTGGCACGATGCCGGTACACAGCTTAACAAACAAAATGTATTTGATGACTTTATTGCCGCTGCAGAGTACTTAAACGCTGAAAAATACACTTCGAGTGATTACTTAGCGGTGCGAGGTGGTTCAAACGGTGGCTTATTAGTGGGCGCTGTAATGACTCAACGCCCAGAACTATTTAAAGTCGCATTACCTGCGGTTGGGGTACTTGATATGCTGCGTTATCATACATTTACCGCCGGAGCTGGCTGGGCTTATGACTATGGTACCAGTGAACAAAGTAAACAAATGTTTGCTTATTTGAAAGGCTATTCGCCAGTTCATAATGTGAAAACGGGGGTTAAATACCCTGCGACTTTGGTCACTACGGGCGATCATGATGATCGGGTGGTACCAGCGCACTCATATAAGTTTGCCGCTGAGCTGCAAGCGAAAGGGGCTGGCGACAATCCGTATCTTATCCGCATTGAAACTAACGCAGGTCACGGTGCCGGTACACCAACCAGCAAAATTATTGATCAATATGCAGATATCTATGGCTTTACGCTTTACAACATGGGTATTAAATCACTGTAATTGAGTAATACAAATAAAAATGCCGCAGCAATTGCTGCGGCATTTTTTCTTGTTAATCGCTTAAAATATTCTTACATCCGCTTTTTCAGCAATGTAATCAATAGCAAGTTGTGCGCGTACACTGTTACCTGCTTTATCTAATTTTGGTGAAAATACCGCAATTGCGAATTTACCCGGTACCACGGCAATGATCCCGCCGCCCACCCCGCTTTTTGCAGGCAGACCGACTTGGTAAGCCCAGTCACCACTGGTTTCATATAATCCTGCGGTGGTCATTACCGCTAATACGCGCGAGACGTTTTCTGGCTCCATCAGTTTTTTACCCGTGACAGGGTGTACGCCTGCATTTGCCAGCACGGAGGCCATCATCGCTAAATCTTTTGTGGTCACCCCAACAGAGCACTGGCGGGTGTATACATCCAGCGCTAAATCCACATCACCATAAAAGCGATCATAAGATTTTAATAATTCAGCAATGGCACGGTTGTGGCCGTTGGTTGCTGATTCTGATTGATAAATATCATCAAGCACCGTTAATTTTCGGTTTGCAAAATCATTATACCAATGCGCAATTGAGCCCCATTTTTGTTTATCGGTATCGCCGTCGAGTAAGCTGACGGTTGTCATGGCTCCTGCGTTAACCAACGGGTTTACGGCACGCGCCTGATTAAGCTCGATGGCCGTCACTGAATTAAATGGCAGGCCCGTTGCATTTACGCCAATTTTTTCTTGGATAGCATCCGCGCCTTGTTGCTCCATTGCTAATGAGAGCGTAAATACTTTAGAAATTGATTGAATTGAAAACTCCGTATCAACATCACCTTTGCTATACACTTTGCCTTTTGCCGTTACTAAGGCAATGCCAAACAGGTTTGCATCAACCTTGGCTAAAGCTGGAATGTAATCTGCATTTGCACCTGCTTGTACATCTTTATATAAAGCATGTGCAGTACTGAGCACTTGTTCAAATTGCGACTCTGAAGGAGGCGTTTTAGCATAACTAGGGGTCACTAAAACCACTGACAGAGCTATTAAACAGGCTTGCAATGTTGTTGTCATGGTATGTCCTTTTTAATTATTACTTGAAAACAAGCGTTGATGCGTTTTAAACGCATATTCGTCAGTCATGCCACTTAAGTAATCACAAATAACCCGTTGCGTATTGCCGTTTTGTTGCTGTACTTGACGAAATATATTCGCTGTTGTTTCAGGCAAAAGCCGTAATGGCTCGCAGGCAAATGCTTCAAATAATTCAATGATTAATTTTTGCCCTTTAAACTCAATTTGCTGCATATGTGATGCACGTATGAGTCGTTGATAAATGAATGACTTTAGTGCATCGAGTAGTTGCTGATAACTATCTGGCAGTACCACGGTATAATTTAGAATCGGGTTATCAAATGCAAACTCTGTGTGTGTAATCGAAGATTGAGTAATAAACAGGTTTACTAACTCACCAATCACATCTTTTCGTTGTGCTTCACTGCCTAAAAATAATCGCTCAGTTAATTGGCTGTGCATTAGCCATTCACAGTCTACTTGCGCAAGTGCAGGCAGAGCATGATTTTGCCATTCTTTTAAGGTAATTTGCTCTGTTGCAATGGCATCTTCAAGATCATGTACCGCATAGGCTATATCATCAGCAAGTTCCATGATGGCAGCATCAAGAGATTTAAAACTGGTTTTAGAGCGAAACTCATCAATTGCCTTAAAGTGGCCTAAACGTTGTTTATCAGCTGAGGATAATGGCGCTACAATCCAGTCAAATGTCTCTTTGTCATCATGGTATAGACCTTTTGCCGGTCGCCAGTCATCCGCTTTGATATAGGCGCGCAGTGGATCGTGATGGGGGATGGTGTGCCATAAATCATCGATAAAAGCAGGGTATTTAATAAACCCAAGTAGCGTACGTCGTGTTAAATTCATACCGTGGCCATCACTGTATGGCTCTAGTCTTGATACAATACGTAATGTTTGTGCGTTACCCTCAAAGCCGCCATGCTCTCGCATCATATAGTTAAGCGCGATTTCACCACCGTGACCATAAGGCGGGTGGCCTATATCATGCGCTAAGCACAGTGTTTCAAGTAAGCTGGGATCGGGGAAATGGGTAAAATCTGGGTGTTGTTTTTCTAGATGGCGAAGTAAGCCACTGCCAATTTGCGACACCTCTAAAGAATGGGTTAACCGTGTACGATGAAAATCATTTAGGCCAATGCCCATTATTTGAGTCTTCGCTTGTAAACGACGAAATGCAGCTGCATGGATTATACGAGAACGATCGACCTGCCAAGGTGAGCGGTTATCATTAGGGCGGTGTTTCTTTTGATCAATAATACGACTTTGCCAATCTAATTCCATTAAATGCACATCCAAAACTTCTTTAAGGTTTATATGAGCTTAATTGTAGCCGATTTTTTTAGATTATAAATCATTCAGGTGGGGATATTCGCCTTTATTTGAGGGGTTAGGTATAATGCCTAGGCACATGCATGTGGATATACCATGCATATATGTTAGTTTTTTTGAGAGAATACATGCTTAAGTTCCTTTTTCGTTTAATTGTTAGCCTATTTTTTATCTGGGCGTTGAGTTACCCATTCATAGAAAAATCGACTTCATTAATTGACAGTGAAACAATTGCAACTAAACCACCGATTAAAAAGCAAGAAAAGCCATTACACACTGTAAAACTACCCGATTTTGATCGTTTTACAGATGTAAAAGAAAAAAAACATGCGTTTTTCGACTTTATTCGCCCACATATTGAAGCTGAAAATAAGAAAATTTTGCAACAACGTGCTACGTTAGAAATTGCTTTGATGATGATGCAATATGATGAGCCATTAAGTAGCGCCCAAACTAAGCAAGTTAAAACAATTTTGAACAGCTATAAATTACCAGCAACCATAGACAGCTTGGCGTTAAAGCAAGCTCTGCGTCGAGTTGATATCATTCCCAAAGAATTGGCATTGATGCAAGCGGCCAACGAATCAGCATGGGGCACCTCGCGGTTTGCCCGCATTGGTTTGAATTTTTTTGGTCAATGGTGTTATAGCAAAGGTTGCGGTATGGTGCCGAATCGCCGCAATAGTGGTGCGGATCATGAAGTGGCAGCATTTAAATCTGTTCGTGCAGCGGTTAATTCGTATTTCAAAAACATTAATACTCATGCTGCTTATAAACAGCTGCGCAGTATTCGCGCTGATTTACGTGAGCAACAGCAGCCAATTTCGGCAACTAAATTGAGCTACGGATTAACTTCATACTCTGAACGCGGTGAAGCGTATATTGAAGAATTAAATCAGATGATCAACCAAAATAGAGCTTACTTTGATGAATAATCCAGTGCGTTGTGTTAGCTATATGATGGCAGTTGCCGTTGTATTGATAGCAAGTTTTAGTGTCCAAGCAAAAGAGTTTGTAGTCTCTTACGATGGTTTTTATGACCGTTTAAAAGTGGTTAATAAAGGGGATTTTCAATTTGCCCAGGTTAATTTCTATATCACTGATATAGCAACTAATGACGAATGTTTAATTAAAAATGGCCGCATTATTACTGAGCGAGAAGAATTCCCACTCAATTATACTGAGCATGCCCAGTTATTATTGCCGTATGACAAACAGCTTGATACAAATAAAGCCGTGGTTGTGATAGAGCCAGAAAATGAAAACCACGATTGTCAGCTAAAACTGCAAATTGAAGCTCGCGAATTTAATAATAGCCATCTCAATAAGCAACAATTGTATCAGCTTGACCAAGAGTTTGATGAGTTACTTTCGGACTTGTCTGGTTTCTTTATTAGTAAGCTAATGAGCTTTTTATTACCTGAGCAACAAGGACTGGTACTGACATTTGCTTCGCCGGTAACCATTGCTGATGCTGCTTTTGACTGCCAAGAGTCGATTTGTCGTGTGAGTATTGACGAGCAGTGGGAAAATGATAAAACCGCATTTGCTATCTCTGTACCACTGATAAAAGTAACGCCGTGGATTGCTAAATAAGCGTTAATAGCGTCAACTATGGCGCTATTTTAAAAGGGCATACTTAACCTTGAATTGGCAGAGCCAATATCTACTGTAATAACAATAGCGGCGCCTAATTCCTTTGCCTTTATTACTGATGACGAATAGATAACATGATCAATAAAATCCATTTCATAGAGCATTTACGCTTTGCTTTAGCTGCTCAGTTAGAAACCGCAAAATCAGCGGCTAAAACAGCACATGACACAGCAACCCATGAAGAGAATATAGCAGAAAATAAATACGACACGTTAGGGTTGGAGGCCGCCTACTTGGCACAAGGTCAGGCACAGCGCGTGAATGAATGTTATCAGAGTATACAACAGTTTGAACAAAGCTTTAAAGAAGTCATCAGCGACAAAGTTATAGTGGGTGCGTTGGTCTGTGTTGAGTATGAAACGGGGGCACAGGCATGGTTTTATATTGGTCCAAATGCGGGAGGATTAATTGTCGAACATAAGCAATATCAGGTTCAAGTACTGACTCCCCATGCGCCATTAGGTAAAGCATTATTAAATAAGCAATGCGATGATGAGGTGACATTGAGCATTGCCGGGAAAAGCCAACAATTGAGTATTATTAACCTACTTTAGTAATGAACCTGAGCGCTGGATAATAAATTCATCTCCAGCGGCTACTTTTAACACTAACTGTGTTGCATTTATTTGCAATAGCAAAGCGTCTGACGCGTTAATTTGCCCTGTTATCCCCGCCAGTCTCCGATTGCAGAGTTGCCCGCCTTGCGAAGTTCGTTACTGCGAAAAATTAAACCATCAATTACGGCTACAATACTTTTGTAAATTTAAATATATTCAATCGCTTAGGTTAAAAGTCGATACTTTCTAAAAGGCTGTTTTTTTAGATGTTCTAATTGTAACGTCATTGATTAAATTTACTTATCCTAACGCTAAAAATTACTCGTTGGTAAGGTCGTTAAAAACCCTTTATAAATCACCTGTAGATTAAGCAGTCGCTGGATCTAAAGCACCCATCCTGTTAAGTACATGTGTTATGCACAACTATTACTTAGCAGTATGGGTGTTTCTATTTATATTCATTGTTATATATTTTATTTTGACTTATTTTAGGAAAAGTCGTGTTTAAAACCTTGATTGTGGTTGATAACAACGAGCAGTCACTTGCTCACTCATTCGAAAACGTAATTACCTTCAATACCTACTTACGAGATTATCCAAAGCATAATGAGCCAAAAACGCGCATTATTAATTTATGCGACTCAAGCCAGTACTTGAGTAAAGGCTATTATTGCTCATTGCTTGCTGAGGCACGTAAACACCAAGTTTTGCCAAGTGTTAAAACCATCAATGCGTTACGCAGTGGCCAAGCCTTAATGCTGAATATTGGGGTGCTTACTGATGCCTTGTACTTTGGTCATGCGGTTAATGAATTACAAAATAAAGCAGCCAAAGCGGTATTTAAACAATACCCAGCACCGATTTTATTTGTTGATCAACAAGGGCTATTAAAACAAGGTTCTTTGACGTCACTTAATGACCAACAGCAACAAGATTTTGTGGCTAAATTAACCGAGTTTACACAAACGCAATGGCGTATTAGTAGCACCCAAAAACGCTACCGCTGGGATATGGCAATTTTGGTTGATCACAATGAAAAAGTGCCGCCGAGCGATAAAGATGCGATTACACGATTTATCAAAGCAGCCGCAAAGCATGGTATTTATGCGCAGGCGCTTAGTTTTGATGAGATAGATAATATAGCCCAGTTTGATGCGCTGTTTATTCGTCAAACCACAGCGATAGATCATCCAACATATCGTTTAGCGAGCAAAGCGCAAAGCTTAGGGTTAGTGGTAATTGATGACGCTGAATCCATTTTACGTTGTTGTAATAAAGTGTATTTGCACGATGCGTTTAATTACCAAAAAGTGCCGAGTTTAAAAACCCTTGTGGTGGCTGATCAAAGTGATGAAACCATTGCTCAGCTTGAAGATAGCTTCACTTACCCATTAGTGCTTAAAATGCCAGAAGGGTCGTTTTCCAAAGGCGTGTATAAGGTAGCGGATCGCCCCGAGCTTGTAGCTAAGCTGAGTGAATTGTTTGAATTTAGTGCCTTAGTGTTAGCCCAAGAATACATGTATACCGAGTATGATTGGCGAGTAGGCGTGCTAAATGGTCGTGCTATTTATGCGTGCCGTTATTTAATGGCACGTAATCATTGGCAAATATACAACCATGATGCAAAGCGGTTTTTCTCTGGCGGCTTTGAAACTCTGCCGACCTTTGAGCTACCAAAAGCCGTGCTCGATGCGGCTTTAAAAGCCTGCAAAACGGTTGGTAAGGGGCTATATGGCGTAGATGTGAAAGAGCATCAAGGTCGTGCCTATGTGCTTGAAGTGAATGATAACCCAAGCATTGACCATAAAGTTGAAGATGCTTATCTCGGTGATGAGCTGTATATGATCATCATGGATGAATTTAAGCAACGTCTTGAAGCCCGAGGTCGAGGTTAATGTCTGATCATGATGTGGCAGTGCGAGCTGCCACAGAGGCTGATTTAAAGGCACTACTTGCAATAGAACAACAAAGTTTTAGCCAAGATAGGTTAAGTGCGCGCAGTTTAAAGCGTTGGATTGCTGCTAAACACGGTATTTTGTTGGTTGGCGAATCAAATAACCAGTTGCTTGGCTACGGCTTGGTGTGGTGCCATAAAGGCACCCGGTTAGCCCGTTTATATTCGTTAGCAGTAACACCGCAAGCACAGGGCAAAGGCCTTGCACAGCAGCTGTTAAAGGCGCTTGAACGTGCCACTGCTGAGCGTGGTCGTGTGTTTATGCGCCTTGAAGTGGCGGTAAATAATTTAGCCGCCATTGCCTTATATAAAAAGCTCGGCTATCGGGTATTTGGCCAATACAGTGATTATTACCACGATCACAGTGATGCGTTACGAATGCAAAAAAACATTCGTAACACCAATGAGCTTGAATTTACGCGGGAAACACCGTGGTATCAGCAAACAACTGAATTTACCTGTGGGCCAGCTGCATTATTGATGGCAATGTCATCAATAAAAAAAACAGCTATCACGCAGGTGAGTGAACTCGATATCTGGCGCGAAGCAACCACCATATTCATGACTTCAGGGCATGGTGGTTGTCATCCATTAGGGCTTGCACTGGCGGCAAAAAAGCGTGGCTTTAATACGCAAGTTATTGTTAATACACGTGAGACTTTGTTTATTGACGGAGTAAGAAACGACAACAAAAAAGCGATTTTACATACTGTGCATAATCAATTTGTAGTTGAAGCAATTAACCACAAACTTGACGTTAAATATCAAGATTTAACGCTTGAGCATATCGAGCAATGGCTTGCTGAAGCAATGGCCGTGGTGTTATTGATCAGTACGTATCGCTTTGATGGTAAAAAATCGCCTCATTGGGTGTGTGTTACTCACTTGGATGAGCATTGTTTATATGTTCATGATCCGTTTTGTGAAAACGACAAACAATTGGCGATTGATTGCCAACACGTACCAATCGCAAGAAGTGATTTTTTAAAAATGGCTAGTTTTGGTAGTTCTCGATTGAGTACCGCTTTGGCGCTAGCAAAATAATCTGTTGTAGTAGGAATTGTAGTGACAGTGTATGAACTTTTAGACATCGCCCCTTATTCATGGTCGGCAATTGGCAGCGCTGCTTTTTGCGGTGCTTTAATTGGTATGGAGCGCCAATTGCGCGGCAAACCTGTGGGGATCCGCACCTCTGTGCTGATCATTCTGGGTACTTATTTGTTTTTAGCGACTGCCTTTATGCTGCATGGCGATGTGATTGACCATTCGCGGGTAGTTGGACAAATTATTACCGGTATTGGCTTTTTAGGTGCAGGAGTGATGCTCGCAAAAGATGGCGCAGTGGTGGGCGTGACATCAGCCGCAACAATCTGGGTATTAGCATCCATTGGTGTGGTGATTGCGACCAATAATTTACTGGCGGCGATCAAACTCTCTATTTTAGTGGTGGGTATTTTATATGGCGTTGATGTCCTTGAAGCTAAATTTAAAAGCTTGAGTAAAGGAGTGCATCGGCATGTGAAAATTTACTCAAAACGTTACTATAGAGGCAATAAAAAAGAAGCCGAGCGCCACGATTAAGTGGCGGTTTATCATATCCATCAACGCGTTAGATAAACAATAACAATCGATCACGTTAACCAAATAACTTTCTCCTAACCACGTTACGATAATCACTAGGGGTTTGTGATAGCAATTTTTTAAACACACGGGTTAAGTGCCCTTGATCGTTATAGCCCACCTCTAGCGCGACTTCTTGAATCGATAAATTCGATGAAGCTAATAATTCCTTCGCTGTTTGCACCCGTAGTTGCTGCCAATATTCAATCGGGCTTTGATTGGTGGCAACTCTGAATCGCCGCGTGAATGAGCGATAGCTTAAGCCAAACAATTGGGCAACGTCAGTTAGGCTTTGCTCAGCAGTTAAATTATTTTTTAGCCAAAATTGAATTTGCGCGATCAGTTCGTCAGGGTGTCTATCCACGGCACCTTCAAGGTAACGTTGATCTTCATAAGGTTTGCGTATTTCGTGTGAAAAGTTACGCTCAACGTGTTGAGCGGCTGCTTGTCCGTAATATTGGCTAATAATATGCACGATCACATCTGCTAACGCATTCAAACTTGCTACGCTGTATAAACGTTCTGATTGGGTGATGAAAAAGTCAGGTTTGAGTAGCACTTGTGGGTAATCACGCTTAAATTGTTCGGCATAATGCCAATGGGTAGTCGCAGGGTGACCATTTAGAAGCTTTGCCTCGGCCACAAGGCAATTACCAGTACCCACGCCAATTATTGAGCTACCTTGTTGCCAACTATCAGTAAGCCACTGCACTAACCCTTGATTTGCTCTAACAACCGGACGAGGGTTACGCCAGATACCAGGAACAATGATCAAATCACTATGCGGAGCGTTGGCATAGCTGTATTCAGGTAAAATCGCCAAGCCGCTGCGGTTGTGGATTGGCTCCTTATCTTCTGCAATTAAATTGATCAGCAATGGCCGAAACTGCGTGGTTATTTCATCGCCTTTTGCATGGCCTTTTGCATAGGCTTCACCGGCTCTGAGCATTTCGATGGGCAGCGTTACACTGGTGATCAATAAATGCTGATAGACCAAAATACTGATCTGTAACGGGCTATCTTCGAGATTGTTGTCCATTTAATTGCTCCGACCAGTTGGTTTTGGCCTGTTAGGCTTGTTATTTGGCTATTTAAGCACAATCTTGGCGGTAAAATCCATCTAAACTAGCTACTTCTCCTATAACACGTTTTCTCAAGGTAAATTATGACAGCATTACCCGTTATTGTCGGCATGGGCGGAATTAACGCCGCAGGCCGTACCTCATTTCATCAAGGTTATCGTCGTATCGTGTTAGACAATTTGGCAGCCGAGGCACGCCAAGAAACATTTTTAGGTTTAGCGACTTTAATGAATCTTGTTTCATTACAAGAGGGCGAATTAAAAGACCAACACGGTAATTTAGTAAAGCAAAGCGATATTGAAGCACAATTTGGCGAACAAATTATTGCTGGTACTTTGATCCGTAAAATTGAAAAAAATCATTTTGATGTCGATGCAACGCCATGGCAGCAAAAAATGACGCTAACACTCAGTGATGAGCAAGCGATTGTATTTGAAGCCCGTCGTCGTGATTTACCACAGCCAATACCTTCAAGTTGGGTAATTGAAGATTTAGCCGACAAAAAAGTAAAAGTCACCATTAGTGCCGAGCTTGATATAAAGCACGACAGCACCCGTGACAACCCAATAAAAGCCGCGGGACAATTACCTACCGGTTTTGATCCAGCAAATATGTATAATAGTCGTTATCAACCGCGCGGTTTACAAGCCACTATTTTTGCGGCAACGGATGCCATACGTTCGACAGGCCTTGATTGGCAACAGATTATGAACAGTGTTGAGCCAGATCAAATTGGTACTTATTCAGCATCCGTGGCGGGGCAAGTGAATGATGAAGGGTTTGGTGGCTTAATTCGTTCGCGCCAACAAGGCGAACGGGTAAGTACTAAACAGTTAGCACTTGGTTTAAATACCATGTCTACCGATTTTATTAATGCCTATGTAACCGGTAATGTGGGTACTACATTTACTACGTCAGGTGCATGTGCCACGTTTTTATACAACCTACGTGCGGCTGTGAATGATATTCAGGCGGGACGTACACGGGTAGCCGTCGTAGCGTCTTCTGAATGTGCGATTACACCTGAAATTATCGAAGGTTTTGGCAACATGGGAGCGCTTGCTAACGAAGAAGGCTTAAAGCGTTTAGATGGCACTGAGACCGTTGATCATCGTCGTACCAGTCGTCCATTTGGTGAAAACTGTGGTTTTACCATAGGTGAAGGCGCACAAGTAGTTATTCTAATGGATGATGCACTCGCATTAACACTTGGAGCCGATATTATGGGCTCAGTCGCTGATGTGTTTGTTAATGCTGATGGCGTGAAAAAATCGATTACAGCACCAGGACCTGGTAACTACATCACCATGGCAAAATCTGTGGCGTTAGCGGCTAATATCTTAGGCGCAGAGGCTGTGCAACAACGCAGTTTTATTTTAGCACACGGCTCAAGTACGCCACAAAACCGTGTTACTGAATCGCTTATTTATCATCGCGTAGCCGAAACATTCGCGATTGATAACTGGAAAGTCGCTGCACCTAAAGCATATGTAGGGCATACCATTGCACCTGCTAGTGGCGATCAGCTCGCAATGGCTCTGGGTGTATTTACTCATAATATTATGCCGGGAATTACCACCATAGATAAAGTGGCTGATGATGTGTATAACCAACACTTAGATATTCGTACTGAACATTATCAATGTGCTGATATGGATATAGCCTTTATCAACTCAAAAGGTTTTGGTGGTAATAATGCAACCGCCACAGTGTTATCCCCTAAAGTAACCATGCAAATGTTAGCAAAACGCCATGGCAGCGATGTGATGAAAGCATACGCATTAACTAATCAAACTGTAACTGCTGCACAAACCAGTTACCAACAGCAAGCCGATTTAGGCCAGTATGAGCTTATTTATCGCTTTGGTGATGGCATGATTGATGAAAATGACATTGTAATTTCTGAAACCGACATGCAGATCCCTGGTTTTGATAAAGCGATTGCATTTACTAAAACGAATCCTTATCAAGATATGTTTTAAGCACATTATTCTTGACTGGCAAGGCGCTTTTATAGCGCCTTTTTTAATGCGTGAATATTAGTCCTATAAAGTTTTCAAATTGTCATTGGCTGCATTTTTTTGTTGAATCACCGCAGTTTACGCGATCTGTCACTTTTCCTTGTTATAATTTCACCTTATTAAAGAGGCCAACGTTTGAGAGTCCTATGATCGCCAGTTTATTATTGTTAAGTGCTAGTGCCACATTAGATAGCCATTTGCCACCATTACTGCCTTGGCAAGGTCAAAGCTTGGCACTGATACAACAAAAAGGCCCATTAACCACTGATTTCGAACTAAGCGAAGGCCTCGAATCACCAAATTATCAACAAACTATGGCCTTTGTTGATCGTCTTGTCGCGGCCAACCCGACCCAGTTCCAAGTGCAAACGATTGCCCACAGCGCCAGCGGCCGTGCGATCAACATGATGGTAGCTAGCGAAGAAGGTGCCTTTACACCTTCGCAGTTAATGCAAAATACCAAGCCGACTATTTTTATTCAAGCAGGGATCCACGCGGGTGAAATTGATGGCAAAGATGCCATGTTTATGTTGCTACGCGATATTGCAACTGGTAAACGTCGTGATATTTTAAGCCAAGTAAATATCTTATTTATTCCAATTTTGAATGTTGATGGCCATGAACGCAGCAGCCAATTTAACCGTATTAATCAACGCGGCCCAGTAGAAATGGGTTTTCGAACCAATGCCAATAATCTTAATTTGAATCGTGATTACACGAAACTAGATACCCCAGAAGTGCGCGGTGTATTAAGTGTTATCAAACAGTTTAACCCTGACTTATATATTGATGTGCATGTAACTGACGGCGCAGACTATCAGTATGATGTTACCTATGGCTACAACCCCGTGTTTGCTAGTGAATCCCCCAGTGTGTCAGATGCCTTGGATCAGTATTTTAAACCGGTAATTGACGAAAAATTACGCGCACAAGGACACCTTCCAGGGCCGCTGGTATTTGTCATGGATAAACGTGAATTTAAAAAAGGCTTAGCGGGCTGGGTTGCCACGCCTCGTTATTCAAATGGCTGGGGCGATTTACGCTCATTACCTACTATTCTAGTTGAAAACCATTCACTTAAACCCTATAAGCAACGAGTGCTTGGCACCTATGTGTTTTTAGATGGGGCGATTTCAGCATTAGCACAACATCATCAACAATTAGCGGATGCGGTTAATAAAGAACATGCATTTGTCCCAAGCCAACTTATAGTGGAACGTGGTTATGCTAAAGAGCCAAATACTGTGGTATTTGAAGGCATTAAGTATGCGCGCAGTCAAAGTGCGCTAAGTGGTCAGATGGAAGTGAAATACTTAGGTGAAAAACAGCATTATGATGCGTTGCCTATTTATTGGCAAAAAGACGTAAAAACCGTGCTCACTGTACCCAGTGCGTTTTATATTCCACCTGCGTATCCACAGATTGTCGAAAAGCTTAAATTGCATGGTATTACTGTAGAAAATATGAGCAGTGATGAGCTGGTAACTAATTTAAAAGTGGCACTAGTGACAGAGCATGAATTTGATAAAGCACCGTTTGAAGGACGCTTTAGAGTGAGTGCTGATTTTGATTTCGTTGATGTAACCGATAACAATTTGACTGGTTGGTCTAAAGTGGCAACCGCGCAACCTTTAGGTGAATTAGCAACGCATCTTTTACACCCGAAGGCACCGGATTCATTTTTTGCTTGGGGTGAGTTCAACACGATTTTTCAACGCACTGAGTATATGGAAAACTATGCGTTAGCGCCGTATGCTCGTAATATGTTAAAAGATAAACCCGCGTTAGCATTAGAATTTGATAAAAAAATTCGTGAGGATGCCGCTTTTGCAAAAGATCCACAAGCACGCTTAAACTGGCTCTATGAACATACCCCCTTTTACGATCAAGCCTATTTAAAGTATCCGGTGTTAATGACATTTGCAGCTAAACCGCCAAGGAAGAATTAACGCATGGAAATCATTACTATTCCGGTAACTGCTTTTGCACAAAACTGTCGGATTGTTATTTGTAAACAAACACGCCAAGCCGCCGTGATCGACCCCGGTGGTGACGTTGAAAAAATTATTGCTGAGCTGGCTAAGCACAGCCTTAAGCTGCAATGTATTTTACTCACCCATGGCCATCTTGATCATGTTGGCGCGGCAAAAATACTCGCTGAGCACTTTGCAGTTGATATAGTTGGGCCACAACAAGACGAGTTGTTTTGGTTTGATGCACTCCCTATGCAAGCACAAATGTTTGGCTTTGCACCAGTCACGCCTTTTTATCCACAACATTGGCTCAATGATGGTGATATTTTCCCATTAGGTGAACTGCGCTTTGAGATCCGTCATTGTCCAGGTCACACCCCAGGGCATATTGTTTTTTATGAAGCCAAGCAGCAGTTAGTAATTGTCGGCGATGTTATTTTTAAAGGCTCAGTAGGGCGTACTGATTTTCCTAAAGGGGATGCGCAGCAATTACTCGCCTCAATTAAGCAGCAAATTCTCACTTTGCCCGATGAAACCAAAATACTCTCAGGACATGGACCTGACACTAAAGTCGTTGCAGAGCGCATATCGAATCCATTTATTAGGGGTAAATTTGGTTAGTTACGCATAAAAAATGCATAAAAACACAAGACTCAACGAATAAAGCAATGTATAATTTAATCAATTTAGTAAAATAATTAAGAAATAAAATGTCTCTAAATCACGTAGATCGCCAAATTTTGGCACTGTTACAGCAAGATGCGAGTCTTTCGACCGCAGATATTGCTGATAAAGTAGGTTTATCTCAGTCACCTTGTTGGCGTCGTATTGCTAAGCTTGAGCAAGATGGTTACATCAAAGGCAAAGTTGCTTTATTAGATGAGAAAAAGCTCGGTTTTGATATGTTAGTGTATGCGCATGTTCGCTTATCGAATCATGGCCGTACTAATCTTGCTGAGTTTGAACGACTGATCTTAAGTTATGACGAAGTAACGGAATGTTACAGCATGGCTGGTACTATGGATTTTATGCTACGGATTATTTCTAAAGGCATCGAAGGCTATGAGCAGTTTGTGCGTGATAATTTATTGAATCTTGAATTTGTCCAAGAAGTTCATTCAAATGTTACCATGACGTGTGTAAAACGCAGTACCTCGTTGCCACTTTAATATCGCTTTAATCAGGTTAGAGTAATTATAGACTTTAGCCTGCTCCTCTTACTGTAATTGTTAACCTTAGCTTAATTTGTTAGAATTCAGCGCTTTTTTGATCCCACCCCCGAAGAGGAATTCAATGTTTAACTTATTAAGCAAGGCGCCAAGCTCTGCTAAAAACGATATCTTATCAGGTATAACGGTTGCGCTTGCGCTCGTACCTGAAGCTGTTGCCTTTGCGTTTGTTGCAAATGTAGAGCCTTTAGTTGGTTTATATGCAGCATTTATTGTTGGCTTGATCACCGCTATTTTTGGCGGCCGCCCAGGTATGATCTCTGGTGCAACCGGTGCACTTGCCGTTGTTATGGTAAGTTTAGTGTTAGATCATGGCGTTGAATATTTATTTGCGACTGTACTACTTATGGGGCTACTGCAAATACTGGCTGGGGTGTTTAAACTGGGTAAGTTTATTCGCATGGTACCGCATCCTGTCATGCTGGGCTTTGTCAATGGATTAGCGATTGTTATCTTCCTTGCTCAACTTGGCCAATTTAAAGTGTCTGACGGCGCGGGTGGGGTGCAATGGATGACTGGCACACCAATGATGATCATGCTCGCACTTGTGGCATTAACCATGGCTATTATTCATTTCCTACCAAAATTAACTACGGCGGTGCCATCGACCTTAGTGGCCATTGTTACAGTAACTGCGATTGTTATGGGCTTTGATTTAGAAGCGCGTACAGTACTTGATTTCTTAAAAGATATGACCGGTGACAGCGCAGCAACTATTGCTGGTGGTTTACCACAATTCCATATTCCAATGGTGCCGTTTACTTTTGAAACACTGAAAATCATTTTCCCTTATGCACTGATTTTAGCGGCGATTGGTTTAATTGAGTCTTTGTTAACACTGAGTTTGATTGACGAAATTACAGAAACCCGTGGTCAAAGTAACAAAGAATGTATTGGTCAAGGTGCTGCAAATGTAACCTGTGGTTTCTTTGGTGCAATGGGGGGCTGTGCAATGATTGGTCAATCGATGATCAATATTAACTCAGGTGGCCGTTCGCGTTTATCAGGCATAACAGCGGCAGTGATGTTGCTGGCGTTTATTTTGTTTGCCGCAGGCTTAATTGAGATGATCCCACTTGCAGCACTGGTTGGTGTGATGTTTATGGTGGTGTTAGGCACATTTGAATGGGCAAGTTTCAAAATGATGAAGCGGGTACCAAAGTCAGATGCTTTTGTTATTGTGTTAGTGTCAGCAGTTACTGTGATCACTGATTTAGCGATTGCTGTATGCGTAGGTGTGATTGTCTCTGCCTTAGTTTTTGCGTGGCAACATGCGAAACATATTTTTACAACAAACTATATTGATGAACAAGGCTCTAAAGTCTATGAATTACACGGACCATTGTTTTTCGGCTCAGTGAAAAATTTTGCAGAGTTATTCGATGTTAAAAACGACCCTAAAGACGTTATCATCGAATTCAAATACAGCCGAGTGGCTGATCACAGCGCCATAGAAGCCATTGACGCATTAGCTGATAAATACACTAAAGCAGGTAAACAGTTGCATCTTCGTCACCTAAGCCAAGACTGCACCCAGTTACTTTATAAAGCCCGTGATTTAGTTGAAGTGAACGTGATTGAAGATCCTACTTATAAAGTCGCCTCAGACAAGCTTGCTTAAGCTGTTTTTTTGAGTGTAAAGCGAAGGCAGTGCCTTCGCTTTTGTGTATTCATTGCTTGCTTGTGTGAGTTTATCGGTGGCGAACTCATATAGGCCGTCATTTCGTGAGACTAAGCTCGACTAGTGGCGGCACTGCCTGTATAATTCGCGTCCTCTTTATACCGTGTTATTGCCTGTATTAACTTTTCTTTATCCATCGAACAGTTTACTTGCCAGTATTTGCTTAGGAAACTCATCTTGATATCTACCGCTAACATTACCATGCAGTTTGGTGCCGAACCTTTATTCGAAAATATTTCAGCTAAATT
Organism: Pseudoalteromonas sp. ASV78; assembly: GCF_047806705.1. Lineage (NCBI taxonomy): Bacteria > Pseudomonadati > Pseudomonadota > Gammaproteobacteria > Alteromonadales > Pseudoalteromonadaceae > Pseudoalteromonas > Pseudoalteromonas sp. ASV78. The sequence continues at coordinate 836,736 of NZ_JBLOPA010000001.1, forward strand.
TAGTAACGGTAATCGTTATGGCTTAATTGGCGCCAATGGCTGCGGTAAGTCAACCTTTATGAAAATCCTCAATGGTTCGCTGGCGCCTACCTCGGGCAATGTCTCTATTGCACCGGGCTTAAAAGTAGGTAACTTGAGCCAAGATCAATTTGCCTTTGAGCAATACACGGTAGTTGATACGGTGATCATGGGCGATGTTGAATTATGGAAAATAAAGCAAGAACGTGAACGCATTTATTCACTCCCTGAAATGAGTGAAGAAGATGGCATGAAAGTGGCTGAGCTGGAAAGTGTGTTTGCTGAAATGGACGGCTACAGTGCAGAAAGTCGTGCTGGCGATATCTTATTAAAAGCAGGTATTGAAGAAGAATTTCATTTTGGCTTAATGTCGCAAGTGGCGCCAGGTTGGAAATTACGGGTGCTGCTTGCCCAAGCCTTGTTTGCAAATCCAGATATTTTATTACTGGATGAGCCGACCAATAACTTGGATATTCACACTATTAGCTGGTTAGAGCAGGAGCTTAACCAACGTAAATGTACGATGATTATTATTTCTCATGACCGCTATTTCCTTAATGCTGTGTGCACTCATATGGCTGATATTGATTACGGTGAGCTACGTATTTACCCAGGTAATTATGAAAAATTCATCGAAGCATCAACACTTATTCGTGAGCAATTACTTGCCGGTAATGCGAAAAAGCAATCTGAAATAGAAGAGTTACAAGATTTCGTTAACCGTTTTGGTGCCAATGCATCAAAAGCAAAACAAGCCAGTTCACGTGCTAAACGTATGGATAAAATCAGCTTAGATGAAGTGAAATCATCAAGCCGTATGGCGCCATCATTGTATTTTGATGAAGGTAAAAAGATGCACCGCCAAGCATTGATCTTAGAAAACTTTGGTCATGGTTTTGATGGCGAAGTATTGTTTGAAGGCGGCGAGCTGATTTTAGAAGCCGGTTCAAAACTAGCGATTATTGGTGAAAATGGGGTTGGTAAATCAACCTTTATTCGTTGTTTAGTGGGTGAACTTGAAGCGAACCACGGCGTTGTTAAGTGGTCAGAGAATGCTTCTATTGGTTATTGCCCACAAGATAGCAGCAAAGATTTTGATAACGACTTAACGTTATTTGATTGGATGTCACAGTGGCGTACAGCTAAACATAACGATTTAATGGTACGTGGCATGCTTGGCCGTTTATTGTTTACCGCGGATGATGCGAATAAAAAAGCTAAAAACTGCTCAGGTGGTGAGAAAAACCGCCTATTGTTTGGCAAGTTGATGATGCAAGATGTCAATGTGTTGGTAATGGATGAGCCGACAAACCACATGGATATGGAAGCGATTGAAGCGCTTAATAATGCGTTAAAAGGCTTTGAAGGAACATTGATTTTTGTTAGTCATGATCGTGAATTTGTGTCATCACTGGCAACCCGTATTATTGATATTCGTGACAAAGAAGTAGTGAATTTCCACGGCACCTTTAACGAATTTATGGCAAGCCAACAAGAGCAAGCGAAGCTGTTGGCTGCCAAGTAACTTAGCACGCTGAGAAAACCGACTTAGGTCGGTTTTTTTGTGTCTACTGTACTCAGTGGATTAAATGAGTTGCTTGTTTAGCTTGTTAAAATCAGCTTGTTTTTCATAAAATTGGTATTTCATAAATGCTAATTTGATATCAATCTAAAAGCGCCGTACTCTTAGCATTGATAATTCTTAAGGTATCAGTGTGGCAATTCGAGCTCATTTTTTTAAACTCACCGCTAATCTTGAAAAATTTGCACTTATACTGTGCCTTATATCAGTAGGGTGGGCATTCTTATTCCCTGACATGCTTACAGCAAATATCCAGCCACTGATCATTAATGTGTTAGCGGTATTGGGTGGGCCGTTTTTTTTATTAGTCAATTTTTTATTGATCAGCGTCATTGTGTTGGCAATGAGCCCGCTTGGGCAACGAAAAATAGGCGGTGAGCAAGCAACGGTTGAATTTTCAACCTTTGGTTGGTTATCGATGTTGTTTGCCGCAGGAATGGGATCGGGTTTAGTGTTTTGGGGCGTGGCAGAGCCTGCGATGCATGTATTACAACCGCCTTTAAAGCAAAGTTTATATCCTGATCGCCAAGCTGCAGCTTTGGCTATCACGTTAGTGAATTGGGGGGCACATGCATGGGCCTTGTATGCGGTGTTTGGTTTAGTGCTCGGTGGTTTAAGTCACAATAGCGGTAAAGCTGGGGATATCAGTGCACCAGTACTGAGCTTAACACGGGTATTTTTAAGCAGAATAGCTCAATTAAAGCTCAAGTTTGTGATCCAATTATTAGCCATTTTAGCTATATTTTTTGGTGTGGTTGGCACGATTGCAAATTCTACCTTATTGCTACGCAAAGGAATTGAACTAAAGCTGAGTGTTCATTCGCCGTGGTTGATTAGTTTAATTATTATCGTGTTACTGGCGCTGCTATATAGTTTGTCTGCGCGTTTAGGGTTAAAAAAAGGCGTGCAGACACTGAGCCAATTCAATGTGTTTTTAGCATTTTTTGTCCTTGTTTGGCTGCTGATGATGGTGCCACTGCAACCGATTATCGATGTTGCTATAAGTGGCAGTACGTATTATATCCAGTTATTAGTAACTGGAACTTGGCAGTTTTCTAGTCAATTAAACGAGCCTGCCTGGGCGAATAGCTGGACCTATAATTATTATTTTTGGTGGTTAGCGTGGGGACCATTTGTTGGCGTATTTTTAGCTAAAATAAGCCAAGGACGACCGGTATGGCAATACATAGTCGGCGTGGTCGTTGTGCCAACGTGTGTGACTATCTTATGGTTTAGTGTTTTTTCTGGATCTGCAATTGGCTGGGACAGTGGTCATAGTAGCGGCATTATGGCCGCCATTAAAATTGACTATACCCAAGGTTTATTTGTATTTTTCAAACAGCTCGGGTGGCAAGGTGGCGTACTTATTTGGGCAAGCTTGCTGTTATTGCTGATTTTTGTCGCCACCTCAGTTGACTCTGCCATATTAGTGATCCGCAACTTAGCGGGAGCAAAAAGTAGTCATAGGCTAAGCTTATACACTTGGTCTTTTGTACTTGCTTTGAGTAGCTGGGTATTGTTACTACAAAATAATGAACTACTAAACCGCAGTTTGGCGGTCATTGGTGCAGTGCCATTTTTGTTTATTTTTATTTTGCAGCTAATTGGTTTTGTGAAAGAATTTATCAGTGAGCTGCAAGAGTAAGCTCGGTGCTATTTTCTTTTGGCGAATGTACTTTGGCACGACTGTAATGTTCTTCATTGTTATGACATTACAGTATTTGGGAAGTGTTGTTCAATTAAAATATTACAAGGCATCTTACAGTTTTTTACAGTTTAGAATTAATTTTAATATATAGTTAATCCACTCTTATAAATTATGGATGAAGTAAGATGTTTAAATATTGTATTTATCTTTTAATTGTTTTAAAAATATCAGGTTGTACAGCTGTCGGGGTTGTTGTTGATAATAGTGTTGGGAATAAGCCTACAATAGGTCCCTCAAGTAATTCCCAGCAAAGTGCAGGTGTATCTATCAAAAATGCAGATGGATTCTCATTCTCAAAATTTGGCAATGAAATAGATTTAGCTATTATAGAGTTTATTAAAGAAGGGGCTAATGCAAAGCCTAAGTTGGTTTGTCAGCAAATTACTCAAGCGATTAAAGAGTGTGAGGAAGTAACGTCTGACAACCTCACACAGAAGCAGACTACTGAGCCTGTAAATACGATTGATGAAATAATAGGTGTTCGTCAATAAAGCTACTGATGAAAAAGTAACTATGGTCATAACCTGCATGCATATTAATTTCTGCAGGGTAGCCTTTGTCATTTACTTGCTTAAATAAGTTTTCAGTTTTTAGTTGTTCAACTAAAAAGTTATCAGCTTCACCTTGGTCAATACGCATTGGTAGGTGATCAGTTTCATTGGCCTGACTCATTAACTCGCAGGTATCATAGTGTGCCCACGTCGATCTATCGTCGCCTAAATAGTGGCTAAACGCTTTTTGCCCCCACGGACAGTTTATTGGGTTCACAATGGGACTAAATGCCGACGCACTGGTGTAATTTTGTGGATTGCGCAGGGCAATCATCAACGCGCCATGGCCACCCATAGAATGACCACTAATTGCCTTTTTGTCGGTCACTGGAAAGTGTTGCTCAATTAAAGCGGGTAGTTCGTTTACCACATACTCATACATATTGTAGTGGGTGTTGTAGGGCGCTTGCGTGGCATTAACATAAAAGCCGGCACCTTGGCCAAAGTCATAACTGTCTTCATCGGGTACATTGTCACCACGAGGGCTGGTATCTGGGGCAACAATGGCAATGCCTAATTCAGCTGCTTTTTTGAAAGCACCGGCTTTTTGCATAAAGTTTTCATCCGTGCAGGTTAAGCCTGATAACCAATACAGCACAGGGACTTTATTGGTTTGGCTTGCGCCTGGTGGCAAAAATATCGCAAATCGCATTAAACAATGAGTACTGTTTGCAGTATGGCTATATTGTTTGTGCCAACCACCGCTGACTTTTGCAGCACTTAAATTATCTAACATAGTATCCTCGCTAACTAGCCACACACTCAGTGTGGCTACCTTGATTAATAGTGGATAACAGTACGAATACTTTTACCTTCATGCATCAGATCAAATGCGTCATTAATGTCTTCAAGACCCATGGTATGCGTAATAAAGTCATTTAATGCAAATTCGCCCGCCATGTAGCGCTCAACAATTTCAGGTAGTTGTGAGCGACCTTTAACACCACCAAAGGCGCTACCACGCCACACGCGACCTGTGACTAACTGGAACGGGCGAGTTGAAATTTCTTGCCCTGCACCGGCAACACCAATGATCACCGACTCACCCCAACCTTTGTGGCAACACTCAAGGGCAGAGCGCATAACATCAACATTCCCGATACATTCAAAGGAGAAATCAACGCCGCCATCGGTCATCTCAACAATCACTTCTTGGATTGGCTTGTCGAAATCTTTTGGGTTGATCAAATCGGTAGCACCTAACTTAGTAGCAAGATCGAACTTGGAGGTATTAATGTCGATGCCGATAATGCGTGACGCTCCAGCCATTTTCGCGCCAATAATGGCTGATAAACCGATGCCACCTAAACCAAAAATAGCGACCGTATCACCAGCTTGCACTTTTGCAGTATTGGTTACTGCACCCATACCGGTTGTTACACCACAACCCAGTAAGCAAATTTCTTCTAAAGAGGCTGCTTTATTTACTTTGGCTAAAGAGATCTCTGGCAGGACTGTGTACTCAGAAAACGTAGAAGTGCCCATGTAGTGGTAGATTGGTTGACCATCTTTGAAAAAACGAGTGGTGCCATCTGGCATTAAACCTTTACCTTGGGTTTCGCGTACCGCTGAACATAGGTTTGTTTTGCCTGAGGTACACATTTTACACACGCCACATTCAGCGGTGTATAAAGGGATCACATGATCGCCCACAGCCACACTCGTTACACCTTCACCAACAGCATACACTACACCTGCACCTTCATGGCCTAGGATAGCTGGGAAGATACCTTCAGGATCAGCGCCTGATAGAGTAAACGCATCGGTATGGCACACACCCGTTGCCGTGATTTTAACCATGACTTCGCCTTTTTTCGGCATCATCACATCCACTTCTTCAACAGATAGTGGTTGATTAGGTCCCCAAGCTATTGCAGCTTTTGATTTTATGAACTCTGACATGGGCTCTCTCTTTTTATTAATTACATGGATGGTTAAAACAATAGCGTTATTTTATTTGTTTCTCAAACAATGATAATCTTCATTTCTATAAAACACTTTTACAGTATAGTAATAATGAGCCGTTGGTTAGGTATAGATGAGTTTATTGCCGTGGGCGAAGAAGGCAGTTTTACCCGCGCAGCAAGCATATTAGGGGTATCGGTGGCGCATATTAGCCGCCACGTAACACAATTAGAGCAGCGCTTAAATACTCAATTATTAACGCGGACTACTCGTAAAGTTGTACTGACCAAAGAAGGCGAAGTATTTTTACACCAGACTAAGCAGTTACAGCATGCTTTAGACGACGCTACTGGGTTACTGGCACAACAACAAAGTACACCAAAAGGTAAAATCAAACTCACCGCGCCAGTCATGTATGGTGAGAGTTTTGTGATGCCTGCGGTGCACACCTTTATGCAACAGCACAGCGATGTTGAAGTCGAAATGGCATTGAGTAACGAGCAAGAAAACCTACTGGAAGGGGGCTTTGACTTGGCTATTCGTCTGGGTCATTTAAAAGACTCTAGCTTAAAAGCACGGCGTTTAAGTGAGCGCCACTTTGTAATTTGCTGCTCAACAGCGTATTTAGCCCGTTATGGTGAGCCTCATACCTTAGCTGAATTGCAATATCATCAATGTTTAGTCGGTAACAGTAGTTATTGGCGTGTTTGTGAACAAGGACGTGACAAACATATTAAAATAGCAGGGCGATTGCGGTGTAACAGTGGCTGGGCGTTAGCTGACGCGGCTAAAAAAGGGCTGGGTATTATTCAATTGCCGAATTATTACATTGAAAGAGACTTAGCAGCGGGGGATTTAGTGCCGATTTTAACCAATAACCAGCCAAAACCAGAAGGCGTGTGGGGGGTGTATCCACCGCGGCAGTTTGTGGCAACCAACGTGCGCGCATTACTTGATCATCTTATTAAATCTCTAAACTAAAGTTTAATTAAAGTGGCTCAATTTTAATACAGCAGTGGATTTGTCATTAATTTTTACATTTTTGCGCATACCCAATCGCACTTTATCTATGCTAGTATGAGCCCAGAATTGGCATTAAATGTAACCATAAATAATTATGTTTCAACCTGTTAGCCTGTTTATCGGGCTGAGATACAGCCGCTCCTCGAAAGGGAACGCATTTATCTCGTTTATTTCGTTTTTCTCCATTGCCGGTATCGCTATAGGTTTAATGGCATTATTTACTGTCAGCTCAGTGATGAATGGGTTTGAAAATAACCTTAAAACTAACATGCTGGGCCTTATTCCCCATGTTGAAATTGCAGCTGAGGGGCAAACACAAGCACAAATGACGCAACTGCAAAATGATATCCTGGCGTCAAAGTTTGTCAAACATGCGAGTTTGTATCGCCATGGTGAGGCTATTTTGCAAACCAACCGTGATCTTCATGGCGTGTTATTGCAAGGCTTGTACGATGATAACGCGTCTTTGTATAAAATTAGTGATAAAGTTGTTCAAGGTAACTGGCAAACCGTTATGGCATCGCGCTATAACATTGCCGTTAGCCGTTACTTAACCAGAAAACTTGGTATTGGTTTAGGCGATAAAGTGCGAGTGATTATGCCTAATGCATCCACTTATACACCACTTGGTCGAGTTCCTAGCCAACGTTTATTCACGGTTGCTGCCATTTATGAAACCGGCTCCGAAATCGATATGAGTTTGGCTTTTACTAGTGGCGAATCGTTGCAACGCGTGTTAAAGCTACCAGCAACTAGCGCGCCTAATTTAAGCATTTCCCTCAACGATCCTTTTGAATTAGATACCTTTAGCGCATCAGCGAGTAATATTTTAAGTCAGCATTCGGTGACTGATTGGCGTCAATCGCAAGGTACTTTATTTGCCGCGGTGGCGATGGAGAAGCGAATTATGTCAATGCTGCTCGCGCTTATTGTGTTAGTGGCGGTATTTAATATTGTCTCTGCGTTGACCATGATGGTGAGTGAAAAACAAAGTGAAGTGGCTATCTTACAAACCCTTGGTTTAACCCCCGCGCAAGTGCAGCAAGTATTTATGATCCAAGGTTTATACAATGGTTTGATTGGCACCAGTATTGGCGCAGCACTTGGCCTGTTACTCAGTGCATATATTAACGAAGTGTTAGCTGGGATAGGTTTAAACCTGTTAACAGGGATTGCTCTACCGGTTAAATTTGACGTAATGAGTTTATCTGTTATTGCCGTTGGTAGCATCACCATGAGCTTTTTAGCTACTTTATATCCGGCGCGTAAAGCTGCCAATGTTAGCCCCGCAGAGGTATTGCGTTATGAATGATTTAGTTATCCAATGTCAACAGTTAAGCAAAGTCTATCAAGATGGTGCCAGTGAAGTAGAGGTATTAAAAGGCATAGATCTAACCTTACAACAAGGTGAAATGCTGGCAATTGTTGGTAGTTCTGGCTCTGGTAAAAGCACCTTGTTGCATATTTTAGGCACCTTGGATTCACAAACTGCTGGGGTTGCTAAAATTAAAGGCCAGCAAGTTGCTAAATTATCTCGTGCTGAGCAAGCAAAATTTCGTAACGATCATTTAGGCTTTATTTACCAGTTTCATCATTTGTTGATGGAATTCAATGCGGTAGAAAATGTTGCGATGCCTCTATTGATCAAAGGTCTCAGCGCTAAACAGGCCAATGTTAAAGCCTTAGCAATGCTTGAAAAAGTTGGCTTATCTCATCGTTGCGACCATAAACCATCGATGTTATCAGGTGGCGAACGGCAACGGGTGGCGATTGCGCGCGCATTAGTAACAGAGCCTGATCTGGTATTGGCTGATGAGCCGACAGGTAATTTAGATAAACAAAACGCAATTAAAATTTACGATTTGATCAAAGAGCTTAATAGCAGTTTAAATACCAGTTTTGTGGTAGTAACCCATGATTTAGAATTAGCCGACAAACTGGGCAAAATTGCGTATCTTGACGATGGTAAGTTGGCAGTCAAAGAGGCCAGCTATGTTGCTTAGTGCCTATTTAAGTAAACGTTTTAGGGCAAGCTCTGGCAGCAGCGATGAAAAAAATGGTTTTGTTAGCTTTATTGCCAAAGCGTCAACCATTGGTATTTTACTCGGTGTTGCCGTGCTGATCGTGGCGTTGTCAGTGATCAATGGTTTTGAACAGCAACTAGTACATCGTTTATTAAGCGTTGTGCCACAAGTTGAGTATGTTGCGCCAAATCGCGCGATTGATAATTGGCCTGAAAAAGTGGCAAAGCTCAAACAACAGCCCGGTGTCACCGGTGCTGCACCGTTTATAAGCGTAAATGGTATGGCGCAGTATAAAAGTGAACTGAAAGCGGTTGAAGTACGCGGTGTAGATCCTGCTTTTGAAAGTGAGGTCTCTGCGGTTAACCAGTTTACCCATGGCAAGTTGGTCAGCCAGATCAGCGAAGACGAAATTATTTTAGGCCAACAAATTGTAAAACAGTTAGGGGTTGAGCAAGGGGAGTTAATTACCTTATTGATCCCCCAAGTAAATCAAACTAGCACGGAGATATTAGCGCCAAAAAGAGTGACCTTAACCTTAGCCGGCATTATTGAGATGGGTGGGCCAATCGATAGTACGGCGGCATTTATTCATCTAAGTAAAGCGCAATCAGTGCTTGGCTATGAACAGCTGCAAGTAACCGGACTTCGTTTAGCGGTAACCGATGTTTTTCAAGCGCACCAAATTGCGCTACGGGTTGGCCAAACAATCGATGACTATGTGTATATTTCTAGCTGGTTTAGAACCCAAGGCAGCTTGTATCAAGATATACAAATGGTCAGAACCATTGTTTATATTGTGGTATTTTTAATTATTGCAGTGGCGAGTTTTAATATTGTTTCATCGTTGGTGATGGAAGTGCGAGAAAAACAGGCCAACATTGCCATTTTAAAAACCATGGGCGCAAAAGACAGTACAATCTTAGCAACGTTCATTTTACAAGGGCTTAGCCAAGCCTTTATTGGTGTAGTGCTTGGCAGCTTTATTGGTGTGATGCTAGCGCTGAATATCAGTGAGCTATTTACTTTAGTGAGTCAATTACTCGGTGCTAATCCGCTCGAAGGGGTTTATTTTATTGAGTTTTTACCCAGCAAGCTGGTTTGGCAAGACATTGTGATCACCGTGATAGTTACTTTTATGCTTGCGGTACTGGCAACCATTTACCCCGCATGGCAAGCAACCCGTGTTGATCCTGCCAAGGTGCTTGGTAACTAAGCGTAGCTACGCAAATAAATTATTTTAATTATGCAATGGCGTGTTTTTGTCGTGTTATTACGATCTTTGCCGTCATTTTTTGGTTTAATAGCTAAGCGTAAATATTATAAAAGGAGGCACTATGTACGCATATCAGCAAGTTCTTGATTATTGGTTTGATGAGCTAGGCCCATCAGGATGGTATAAAAAATCAGCAGCAACGGATGCGACGATACGGGCGAAATTTGCAGACCTGTTAATGGCAATAATACAAGGTGAGTGTGCCAGCTGGCGCACCACTGCACTTGGTTCATTAGCGGAGATCATAGTGCTTGATCAATTCTCACGTAATATTTACCGCGATACACCACACGCATTTAGCCAAGATCCGCAAGCACTTACCCTTGCCCAGTTTGCAATCGAAAAAGGCTTTGATAAATCACTGCCCGAGTCGCAACGGGTGTTTTTTTATATGCCGTTTATGCACAGCGAATCAAAATATATTCATAGCCTTGCACTAGCTTTATTTAAAGGTTTAGCAAACGAAGACTATGAACTTGCCCATAAAAAGATTATTGATCAATTTGCCCGTTACCCGCACCGCAATGAGATTTTAGGGCGACCTTCAACGGCTGCCGAGCTCGCTTTTTTAAGCCAACCCGGCTCGCGTTTTTAATTCTTCGTATACAATAACTGTTTGATATTTTCAGCTAGATTTGCCGTATTAATATTGTCGCACAGTTGTATATTCTCTATTGTAATGCCAGCTAAACTGGCATTACTGGCGATCACGACAATATTTTTAAACTGCTTAAATTCAATCACAATAAACTCGTTAAACAATGAGCGCAGTAATAACAGTAAGTTGATCACCTGTTGCTCGTTGCTTGGGGCGAGATTGATGGCTATTTTCCCACGTGGCGTAAGGTGAGTAAAACAGGCATGCCAAAACGCGTGCTTTTGTAACAGTGCTTGTTGTGACTGGGCGCTAAAAATATCGATTAAAATCACATCAAAACGCTGCTGGCACTGGGCAATAAAATGCTCAGCGCAATCATTAATAATTGGCGTAGTTTCGTCGAGTAAAAAATACTTCTGCGCTGCTGCAATAATATCAGCGCTGATTTCAACTGAGGTGAGCTTAATAGCGGACTCCTTTAAGGCGCGTTCAAAGCAACCACTACCAGCACCTAAATTGAGTAACTGAGTGTTTGCTGTGATAGGCAATAGGCTGATAAACATTGCCTGATTAACAGGCGCACAGAGTAAATCTGGCTGGGTTTTATCCATAACGCCTTGTATAACGTGATCATCGCCAAGGGTAAACCAGCGATATTGGCCGTTTTCCACGATGCGTAATAATCCATACGGGCTGCGTATATTGGCTAATAGACTGCTATGGGGGAGCTGGGTTAAATCAAGCATCAGTGGTGTCATGTCGGTACTGGCAGATTGGATTGGGGATTGAGTAAAATATCAATAGGGGCGCCTCATTAACTCTGTTAAACTGTGCGGCTTCTTAATAAGCCAGCAATACTTGCTTGGTTGTCTTATCTTACTCTGGAATTTACTTTGACTAATAATGATATTTTACGTCGTCTGCGTTATACCTTTAATTTAACTGATACTAATATGATTGAAATTTTTGCAGCGGCCGATCATGTCGTCACACCACTGCAAGTGACAGGTTGGCTGACCAAAGAAAGTGAAGCAGGGCATGTAGAGCCAAGTGACACTGAATTTGCGACTTTTCTAAATGGCTTTATCAATACAAAACGTGGTAGACGCGAGGGTGAACAGCCGCTTCCAGAGAGCAAACTAAATAATAATATTATTTTAATGAAATTGCGTATCGCATTGAATATGAAAACAGAAGATGTGATTGAGGTGCTTGCCTTAACCGATTTTAATTTAAGCAAGCATGAGTTAAGTGCTTTTTCACGCAAAGCGGATAACAAACATTACCGTGTTTGTAATGATCAAATTTTACGTAATTTTTTAACCGGTATTCAGCTACAACTGCGCCCAACTGTTAGCGGCGAATAATGCATTAGTCGTATCTTGAGGGATCTAAGATATAAACTCCACTAGATACGACATATCTTTGCTTTTTACTTACCCACCTAAAGTTACATTACTGCCAATTTGTCGCTCGCTTGAAGTAGTATTATAATAAAAGCTTATTTATTCACTTAAAGTGAGTAAAAATTGATGCAGTGCTTTATCTTCTCAAATATTATTCACGTTACTGGCCGTTAAATATCCCCCCATAGCATGCTACAGTGTTAAAAATTTCCATTATTTTAAGACTGTTACTGTATGAAACATAAACTTGACCACGTCTATTTCAATATTTGATACAACAAAAACATTTAACACGGAAGAATAATTATGAATTATATCCACACTACCATTGCGCAGTTAAAACACACCAGTCCCGCACAATGCGAATTCTATCAAGCCGTTGAAGAAGTGCTTGAGTCTCTTGAACCAATACTCGAAAACGTGAGTAAATACCAAAAAAACGCCATCATCCAACGCTTAGTTGAACCTGAACGGCAAATTATGTTTAGAGTGCCTTGGCTTGATGATAACGGTAACATTCAAGTCAATAAAGGCTACCGGATTGAATTTAACTCAAGCTTAGGGCCATACAAAGGCGGTTTACGTTTTCACCCCAGTGTAAATGCCAGCATCATAAAATTTTTAGGATTTGAGCAAATTTTTAAAAATGCATTAACGGGTTTAGCCATTGGTGGCGGTAAAGGCGGCGCTAATTTTGATCCTAAAGGTCGCTCCGATGCTGAAATAATGCGCTTTTGCCAATCATTTATGAACGAATTGTATCGCCATATCGGCCCAACAACTGACGTACCAGCGGGTGATATTGGCGTGGGGGCGCGTGAAATAGGCTATATGTTTGGTCAGTATAAACGTTTAACCGGTCGTTACGACGGCGCCTTTACGGGTAAAAGTTTATTGTGGGGTGGCTCACTAGTACGCAAAGAAGCTACTGGCTATGGTGCGGTATATTTTGCTAATTATATGCTGCAAGCACGCGATGGTAGCTTGCAAGGTAAGCGCTGCTTAGTGTCTGGCGCTGGCAATGTCGCAATTTATGCGATGGAAAAACTCTATCAGTTAGGGGCAACCCCGATCACTTGTAGTGATTCAACGGGCACGCTTTATCATGAAGCGGGTATTGATCTGGCACATGTTAAACAGCTCAAAGAAGGTGAGCGGGCAAGTTTAGCCCGTTATGTAGATAAACACAGCGATGCGCAATATATTTCTGCTGCAGATTATCCCGATGATGGCCATGCGGTGTGGCGTTTTGTCGCTGATGCGGCTTTTCCCTGTGCGACACAAAACGAGTTGACCGAGTCCGATGCACAGGCGCTAATTAATAATGGCTGTATTCTGGTGAGTGAAGGTGCAAATATGCCAAGCACGAAAGCGGCCATCGATGTGTTTCTCGATGCTAATATTGCTTACGGGCCAGGTAAAGCCGCCAATGCCGGTGGTGTTGCAACAAGCCAATTAGAAATGGCGCAAAATGCCAGTATGCAAACGTGGACGTTTGCAGAAGTGGATACTAAGCTGCAACAGATCATGAAAAATATTTTTGATACCGCAAGCAATACCGCTGCTGAGTTTGGTGAGCCAGGCAATTTAGTGTTAGGCGCTAATATTGCGGCGTTTCGCCGAGTTGCCGATGCAATGATAGAGCAGGGCGTTGTGTAATTATTTACGTAAAGCTTAGTTCAGTTAGCCCACTATCACAGTGGGCTTGCACTAATTATTATACTGATTATTTCACTAATCGGTGATTAAACGAGTTAATCAGTTGTTAGTCTCAAAATTATTTGCAGCATTTAATCACTCACGTATTGTGGTTTGGGTATTCATTCATCAACAATAAAAGAGCATCAACCATGTTTGAGCAACAAAGCCACCTTCTTGCATCCTGTAAACCTGCAATACTTATTGGTACACTGTTTATTGCCACTAGCACGCTGGCGGTCGAACCAGATCATCAAGATCAAACCAAACTTCATGATATTGCCGCGTCGGTATCGGCTAAGCGGATTGAAAATGACATTCAAACCTTAGTTGATTTTGGTACCCGTCACACCTTGTCCGAGACTAAATCAAATACCCGAGGTATCGGTGCTGCAAGGCGTTGGATAAAGGCTGAGTTTGAAAAAATATCTGCCGAGTGTGGCGGCTGTTTAGAGGTTTTAGAAGTTAAAGACACAATTTCAGGTGAAAAACGTATTCCAAACCCTGTCGAAGTGGTCAATATCATTGCGATCCAACGTGGTACTGATCAGCCTAATCGTATGGTAATGATGTCGGGCGATATTGATTCTCGGGTCAGTGATGTGATGGATTTTACCAGTGACTCACCTGGCGCGAATGATAATGCATCGGGAGTGGCTGGCGTTATTGAATCAGCCCGCGTCTTGTCAAAGTATCAGTTTAACGGCTCGATTGTCTATGCGGCGCTTTCAGGTGAAGAGCAAGGCCTGTTTGGTGGTAAGATTTTAGCGGATTATGCAAAGCAGCAAGGCTGGCAAGTTCATGGTGTGCTCAATAATGACATGATCGGAAATATTACCGGCATCAATGGTGTAACCGATAACACCACCGCACGTATATTCTCAGAGGGCACACGTGTCATTGAAACCAAAGAGCAAGCCCATAAACGCCGTTTTACCGGTGGTGAGGTCGACTCTGCAAGCCGCAACTTAGCCCGTTATATTGATACCATTGCCGATCGCTACATTCCAAATTTAGATACTATGCTCGTGTATCGACTCGATCGTTTTGGCCGAGGCGGTCATCATCGTCCATTTAACGACATGGGCTATGCCGCTGTGCGGGTGATGGAAACTAACGAAAACTACAATCATCAGCACCAAGATTTACGCACTGAAGATGGCATTGTTTATGGTGACACCATCGACGGTGTTGATTTTGATTACACAGCAAAACTAACCTCACTCAATGCAGTGAGCCTTGCAGCTATGGCGTGGGCACCCGCGCCACCAACAGGGGTTGAAATATCAGGTGCAGTGCAACCGAGCACCACCTTAAAATGGCAAAAGAACAGCGATAAAACAACGGTTGGTTACAGAATTTACTGGCGTTATACCAGTGAGCCACAATGGCAGTTTAGCCGTTATGTGGGTAATGTAAACGAAGCAACGCTCACTAATGTAGTGATCGACAACTATTACTTTGGTGTAGCCGCAGTGAATAAAGACGGCATTGATTCACCGGTTGTATTCCCAGGTGATGTGGGCGCATTCGAACACTCGCTAAAGTAATATCAATTTGTAGCGCAAGCCAGCCTTGCGCTACAAATCGGCTGTTATAGCACAAATAGAAGATAACAAGGAATGCTCAGATCAAACATGGTTAAAAAAGCTTTATGAAATGAATTCTCGCCTACCCACACTTAACTACGACATAGCCATAGATAAACAGTAATTGTGTTTGAGTTTTTTTCAACAACTCGCGGGGTTATTTCTTGTATTTTACAATAACAAAAAAACAACAAATACAAATCCCTTGATTTACATTTAGATACAGAGGTAGACTGAAAACATTGAAAAATTCAAAGGATCTTCTGTCTGCAACTCCCGGGTTTAGATCCTTTGAATAAGCTGTTAAATTGCTAAACGGAACATGAAGTTATATGGATGGTTTTACATTTATTTCAGAGATAGTCAAAGCACTTGCATGGCCAAGCGCTGTGATCGGTCTCGTATTTTTATTACGGAAACCAATTGTTGAACTTGTTCCATTAATGAAGAAGCTTAAATATAAAGAATTAGAGCTTGAGTTTTCTCAAGAAGTACAAGACTTAAAGTCTAAGGTAAGCGATGCTCTACCAGAAGAAGACAATCAGCCTCCATTGGGTGTGCCTACACCGTCTAAAGCACTAGATCTTGTTTCATATTCCACACGCGCTGCCATTATTGAAGCTTGGATTGAGCTTGAGGCAGCGGCAGTTGAAGTTGCTAGTTCATTCTGGAGTCAGCCTCCTAGCGATGTATTTCGAAACGATCCAAAACTAGGTGACTACTTACATCAATGTAAAGTTCTAGATGATAAGCAGCTTGTAATCTATAAGAAGCTGCGTCAGCTGAGAAATAAATCAGCTCACGCTGAAGAGCTTAGTTTAAGCGAAAGTGATGCAAGGGCATATGTGGAAATGGCTAGCAATTTAACTAAACATATCAAGAATTTTTAAGCGCAATTTAACAAGGCGCTCAAGCAAGGACGCGCTGACGCGCGCCGCTTAGCTTGGCGTTAGCTTAATAATTTAGGTAATGGAGATAGAGTTGTATAAAGACTACCTTGAATACTTGCATCAAGACAAACCTGATGCTCTTTGGCATTACACATCATTTGATGCAATCAATAACATTGTAAAAGGAAGTGGGAAACTATCTTTTTGGGTTAGTGAAATAAATTTTCTCAATGATCATCAGGAGTATTTTCATGGGTTCAGAGTGCTCAAAGATGTTTTCACAGAGTTTAAAGTTGAAAATCAAGGAAATCCCCTAATCCTACAACATTTAGGTGGTTTAGAATCTTTTTTCCGATTCACTGAAACAATTGGAACAAACTTGTCCTTCGCGCAGGACGCTGGAGTTTTTGTTCTTTCATTGACAAGTCAGAAAGATCTATTGAGTCAGTGGAGAGCTTATACCCCCAATGGGCATGGTGTCTCTATAGGTATTTCTCCAAACTTTGAATCAGAGCTTAATACTAAGAGCCTTCTTTACCCAGTTATATATGATGATGAATTTAAATATGAATATGCTAAAGATTTATTGACAGACTATATCAATGAACCCATGTCTCCGAACGGTGATAATCAGTCCGCAATCTCAGACTTTATTTCGAAAGCTCAAGTTGCATGTACACTAATGAAAGATGCAGGCTTTAAGGAAGAGTGTGAGTGGCGGTACGTTGTCTATGGGCAAGAACATATAAATATCCACTTACGTAGTTCTGACTATTTCTTAATTCCTTATGTTCGGCTAAATGTTAATAGCAGTTGTGTAAAGGAATTGATCATTGGTCCAAACCCTCATTCGGATCTTGCGAAAAAATCACTCGAGTTGCTGCTTGCTAAATCCAATTTATCGGCAGTGCAAGTAACAAAAACACCGATACCTTATCGTGGCAATTAAGCTAACAAACTGTTCAAGAGGGATTCGCAACGCGTGGCATTTTTACTATGCGTTGGTTAAAGTGATTAAGGTGGTTTGCGGCAGCTTCAGTATTGCGTTGCTCACCCCTTAACAGGGCGTTATGTTCTATTGGTAGTGAAGAATGAAAATTGATCCACAATTAATATCCGTTATATCGTTGATGATTGCCGCTCTTGCCGTTGTGGTAGGACCGCTGGTATCTCTTTATATATCTAAAAACCAATCGAAAGCGACATTGCAATTAGCGAAGCAACAATTGCTAGGGCCAATGCGGCAAGCTTGGATTAATGAGTTAAGGGAGCTGGTAGTAGAGGTTACTTCAAATTGTCTTCATTATTGGTCAACAGGTACATATGAAGACTTAGAGAATGATGAGTATCAACGAATTATTCACATCCAACATAAAGTCAGGTTAATGATTAATCCTGCTGAAGAAGATCATGCTAAGTTGTTTAAAGAGATAGAGAGTATGGTTAATGCGGCAGGCGCCTCATCTGGCAAAGAGGATAAAGTTTTTTTTGATGCTTACAATACTGTTATTAGCACGTCACAAGCAGTGCTAAAAAGAGAGTGGGATGTTGTTAAAAAAACATAACAAGCGCAGGTTGGCGGAAAACCTTTTCGCTCCTTCGTCGCTACAAGTTTTCCGCAACTGCAGGCGTTATGTTTACTGAGTAAATATGTCTCATCCTATCTATTATAATTCGATTGTAAATGAAGCCTATTACATTGAGCAGCTTGCATCTGCCAGTAAAAACCATGTATCTACGCTGCTTGAGTCATACAGCTCAGAAAAGAAAGAAGAATACTTAGTCAGCGAGTTTGAAATCGAACATTCTGATTACATTGAGTGGCTGTCTGAAACTGTTAGTAGTCATTTGATCTTGTGTGCTACGAGGACAAGAGTTTTACAAGATAGTTATGACTTCTCAATAGAAGATAATCCTAACTACTCGGCAGATCAGGAATCATTTGAACATTTTGAGTCCATAGTCAAAGTACATGAAGGAGTTTTTAAACCATCCCTTCGAGAGTGCTGCAACAAGATAATCCACGCTACTACATATAATCTAGAATTCGTGAAGAACGAGAGTGGCGCAGAATATTGGACGGGGTGGTGTATGCTAGAAGGTAAATTTCGCAGGGATAGTTGGCGTATTTCAGTGGATGTCACGAAGTTTTGTTTTTCCTTGCGGTATTTTATTAGCATAATCAAATGCCTATAGTAGCCAACATAACAAGCGCAACCACGCGGAACAATTTTCCGCTGCGCTCCAAATTGTCCGGTTTTGCGGGCGTTATAGTGCTTCACCAATACAGGGTTAACTTTTGATTATAGACTTTCCAACAAAAGAAGATTTTTTTAAAACCTCTGAAGATTATTTAAACTCTTCTTGGGACTCAGTCGTTGAGCTATTAAGTGAGTTTGATGAAGTCTTAGGACTGATAGAAGACTCTCCTCATGCTAATGAAGCAGATAGATATTGGGATTCAGCCAAACAGACTTTAATTACTTCCACTGCTTTGGTACAGCAAGCTGTAGAATTTTATATAAAAGGGAAAATAGTAGATATTTCTCCATATCTTTTAATTTCAGGAAACCCTCAATCATGGCCAAAAAACTGTAATAAAAATGATACCTTTTTTTCTGCTTTTAGGTCTCTTGATGCACAAGATCTGATAAAGGTGCACGATACGGTTTGTGAAGTTAGATTCCCTGACAAGTTCATTCAATGGAATGAACGCTTAAGAATAATTAGAAATAAAGTAATGCATACCGTCGATAAAAATCTATCAGTGAAACCAGAAGAGGTACTAGAGTTTATCTTATTTACCTATCATCATTTTTCTGACGATAAAGACTGGTTTAAATCTAGAAAACGGTATTTAGGTAATTCGCCAGTAAACTCAATTAGGCATTTTAAAGAAGAAGCTAATAGTAACGCATACCTAGTTAACGGATTGCTTAATGAATTTACAGTAGTAGTACAAGCATTAAGCCCATCTTTAGTGCTGAAGTATTTTAACTTTGAGAAAAAAACTAGATCGGTTCATTGCCCTGATTGTTATAAAATAGTTTCAGAAATGGATTTCTTCGACCATGAATTCATGGATGGTATTGGAGAAACTTACCAACAAAAGAAAGGCATGGCTGTTTATGATTGTTGCATATGTAACCGTACCGGAACACTCTTAGAACGGCAATGTGAGGAAGAAGGTTGCGAAGGTAACAAACTACATGCTGATAGTGGAATGTGCTTATCATGTGGTTTTGAAAACGCACTATAATCGGGTAGCCGGAGGTTTCTAACTTCCGGCCCCCACACCATCCATCATGCGCTTTTTATTAGCAGAAAGTGCAATAGGGGTTCATCTCCCGTAATGAATATTGATCCAAATATCTCTCAATGACACTAAACCTTGTGAAGCTAAGTAGTTATTGCCTAGCGCAATGTTAATTCCTTTTGTTTTTGAGCTTCTACAAGGGCCTTTACTGGTGATACCACAGGCTATGGCGAGTCGTTCGCTAGCACCCAATTTCATTAAACTGCGTACTTTAGTGCGTGCTATACCTTTATAAAGAGCGTCATTGTCGCCAGTAACACATCCTTATCCTACGCAGACCCAATGATCTAAATCCACCGTTAGCTGATAAGCGTTGGCTATCAGGTAGTAGTGTCCCCAGCCGCGCAAATACTGTGTGAGTTTATGAATTTGTAGGGTCATTGAGATCCCCCAGTTGCGGTTAGTGAGCTCCCTGACATTTGCTTTAAACTTCTTTAACGCCTGTTCGTGGATCTGCACTTGGCCGTAACGAAAGGTAAACTCGAGAAATTTCGAGCCTGATACTGGACCGCCTGACTTTTTCTATTCATTTACATTGAGTTTTAATCGCTTAGTGATAAGTGAAGTAGGTAATTATATTCAGTTTTACAATTACAAACGCAGGCATTCAACGCTTGATTATATGACACCGCATCAGAAATATAATGAATTAAAAAATGCCGCATTAGAATCTCTCCAAAATTAGTTGACCATTACAATATGATGTTTTTGTTCATCAGCTCGCACTTACTTTTATAAAGAATGCTAGCGGCTTCCTACAGACTATCTCTCGCGATTTAGCCCTTGCCATTTGCGAGTGTCTATCGTTAAATAACAGTATGTTATTTAAACGGTGATCTTCCTACAGAGGGCTTTCACCTCATAAGTCAATGTCCATGTCGGGCGTACACAATGTGGTCAACGGGACGCCAACTACGCGGCGCTCCGTTGGCGCCCATTACCATTGGCGTTGTACATGAGAAGGAGGGCCGATGGGCCTGAAACAACATTTTGAATTGCTGGCTTCCTATAATCAGTGGATGAATTCAAAGGCTTATGAAGCTGCGGGTCAGCTCAGTGCAACGGAACTCGCTAAAGATCGCGGAGCTTTTTTTGGTTCCGTTCTGGGTATCTTAAATCACATCGTTGTTGGTGACACCATCTGGCTCAAGCGGTTTGCTACACACCCGTCTTGCTTAACTTCTTTACGAGAGGTTGCAGACCTTCCGAACCCAACCAGCCTGAATCAGATTATTTTTAATGATTTTAGCAGTTTACATAAACATCGTAACTGGTTAGATGAACAAATTATCAACTGGATCGGTGAACTTTCCGATGATGACCTGGGTTACGTTCTCAGCTACCACAATACCAAAGGGGTGTCCGCGAATAAGTGCTATTCAAACCTGCTTCTACATTTCTTTAATCACCAAACTCACCATCGGGGGCAGGTTTCTACTTTGTTATCACAGGCAGGTGCAGATATTGGGGTTACAGATTTATTGGTATTGGTCCCGGAGGAGTCACATGTATAACCAGTCGCTGTTGCCGGACAATTTTTCCATCGCTTCGCGGCTCCAAAATTGCCAAAAGCTCCACGTTAGGTGTTCATGATAACTGAAACTAAAACTTAAGAGTGGTTCTTGCGTGAGCCAAGAACACGAAAATGAATTAGGCAATGTGCTGCTTGTGGTCAATATGGCAGAGGCCCCGACACACCCAATAATATTCCAAAAGTTAATTTTGAGAATATGTTTCCCGTAATGAAGTTGGACGTTCGTGGATTATGCCAATTTTGTGGGCCTAGGTTTAAATAAAACTGTACCAGATTGAAGCAGCTATTGGCGCAGCAGTGACTCATACTTCTTTTGTGTCTTCCTCTAAAGCGCAGCGTCTCTTAACCTCTTTGTGAATAATTCAATTAAAGATTTTTTGCACAAAGAGAAGGGAAGGAGAAGTAAATGAGGATTAACTTGAAGGCAAATATTAGCATGCGTAAAACACATTAATTTAATAAAACTAACCCTTAGCTCCTTAAATAAGCGACTCAAACACCGCCAAAACGCCAATTA
Organism: Pseudoalteromonas sp. ASV78; assembly: GCF_047806705.1. Lineage (NCBI taxonomy): Bacteria > Pseudomonadati > Pseudomonadota > Gammaproteobacteria > Alteromonadales > Pseudoalteromonadaceae > Pseudoalteromonas > Pseudoalteromonas sp. ASV78. The sequence goes on from NZ_JBLOPA010000001.1 coordinate 858,368, forward strand.
AAGCAACAGCAACTCCTTTTTTATATTTCACGTAAACTAAATTAACCAATTGAATCAAAATAGGAACTCGGCTAAGGTTAATGCATCAATAAAAATAAATTAAAAACGAGTAATTCTACAGGCTCGTTAGGTGGTTGATTGAACATTCGAACCTTAAAATTTCCTTCACTTCTTTTAGTCTTGTTTTTACTTCTAGGCTGCGAGCCTGAAATAGCTGATGGAACAGTAAAGTATGGAAAAGTTAACTCTCCATCAGGCAAAATTCAGGCCTATGTATATGAGTATAATAATGAGATGGGTGAGCTAACGCAGGTTATTTTAGATTTCCCAAATGGTTGCGGCGCTGGAGCGGTATCAGCTTATAAAGCTGGTCTAGATTTAGAGTTAAAATGGCGTGATAATCAAAACTTGGAAGTGCATTATCAACAAGGTATAAATTTTGGACGTAATGCAAGTGGTGAAATAATTCAGTGTTATGAATATAAGGTTACGGTGCATTTAATTGAAACAGCGTAAAACACGAACACCGCCTAACACACCAATTATTCCTACCTCAACTCGCTTCTCTGCTTCGTAGGTATATTGTAGCGTTGAGGTTGTAGAGTTACTCCTTTTAGGAACTTGCTCTGCATATTTTCACCTGATTGCTTTTAACCTTTCACCCACTAATTACTGTGATCTAATAGGTATTATTCATTTTATAGTAAATTGTTATGGCTCCTTCATTGGGTAAGGAGTTAAGCTTAATTTATCCTGTCAAAATAAATCCATTTTTATCAATTTCGCTGAACAAGTTGACCTTACGCGGACAAACGATAGTGAATGCCTTCACTTCATTCTGTGGAAAATGTTATTGACTTGTTCACACAATAGAAAGCTGCAAAACACCATAAGATGCCATCTTTTTATATTTCACGTAAACTAAAGTAACCAATTGAATCAAAATAGGAACTCGGCTAAGGTTAATGCATCAAGAAAAATAAATTAAAAACGAGTAATTCTACAGGCTCGTTAGATGTAAGAGACATGCGAAGCACAGTTCTTATAATACTTTTATCCATAATGCTCATATCATGTGGCTCATCATACAGCGTCCCACGTGCCACGTTGCATATCGATGTTACTGATGCAAATCAATTCAATACACTGCAGGGCAGTATTAGAGACTTTCTTCAGGCTAAAGGTTTTGCCGATCTGGGAAAAGATGAAGAAATGCTAGATCTACTAAAGTGGAGCAGTGGAAAGCATAAGGGTGATTCCATCGCTAATACTAATAACGACCAAATAAATTGGATCCATCGGACAAGGCGTTTTAAGAGCGAAGAATTAGAAGTGGATGTGGTAATAATTGATTACTCAGACCTTGCGATCAAAAAGCGTTTTGTAAATTACCCGAGCTCAGAATCAGTAATATCCGATTCTCCAGCTTTGGAATTGAATATCTACAACTACAGGCCTGGAGGTTTTTCAATCGAGGGGCATAAGTTATATGAAGAGATACTTTCATTTATAGAATCAAATCATAATAAGCCCATAAATATTATATTTTCACCCCCTGAAACGAACCAAAAAGAATTTTACAAGGTCTCTGCTATCAATTTTCTTACTGGTGGGGTGTGGTGGCTAATTGTTTATACGATTTCGATTGGAATTTTTGGGTTTATAATAATAAAAACACTAAACCGTACTAAGTTTACAGTTGTTAACAAGCGAGCAATATTTGCTTTGTTTGGAACCATCTTGGCTACACCACTACCTTTTCCAGCTGCAACAATATTTGTGATAGTACTGCCGAGCGTCATGGCTTTGCCTGCAATTGGGTCAGATTATTTCTCACGAATTCAGACTTTTGCTATATCATCATTTATTGTTAGCGCTGCTTTGTGTGTACTCTTATCCATCTATTTCATAAAAGGCAGCAAAAGTGAAAACACCTAACACATATGAGCCTTAACTCTGTCGATTTGGCAGTTAAGCAGGTCGCTTACGGCAAATACATATAAAGAGCGCTACGCAATAATCCTTACATGATTAGCACAGTATTTGCTTATATTCCTCTAAAGCGCAGCGCCTCTTGACCTCTTTGTGAATAATTCACTAAATTTTTTTTGCACAAAGAGCAAAGAAAGAAAAGTAAATGAGGATTAACTTGAAGGCTAATATTAGCATGGGTAAAACACATTACATAAATAGGAATATACGTAAAAGCTGATACTCAATGTATCACTTTACTGTCTCTCGACTTAACATAACGAAAATGGTTAATACGCCAATGAATAAAGTTCCGCTAAATAGAAATGAATACTCGCAAGAATCAAAGCGCTCTGTCGGCCACGAATTTCTCGCAGTGTATTATGAAGATATTAAATACGTTTGCATCAAATGTAACAGTGAGGCTGTATTTCTTGCTGAAGAGCAAAAGCAGGCTTATGAAGTAAGAAAAGAGTATATGTGGATTGAGCGTAAACTGTGCTACACCTGCTGGAAACAAATGCGGGCAATCAAGGCTGAGTTATATAGAGTCGAGCGTGAATACTGCGAAAACAAACCTAAAGCACTATCAAATAAAGAATTCCTTACTCAATGGTTAGATATATTGGAGCTTTATCCAAAGTTTGGAAAAAAGGCGAATTTTGCACGGATAGATTTCGTCAAAAAGCACCTAGCAAATAATGTATGGTGAAGCTATGGAAACAGCGAGAGTAATCGTCTTTATAATTGGCTTTAATTGTATGATAAATTAGTTGTTTACTTCGTATAAAAACAGTGGAATGATAAAAATACAATTACATCATTAAAAAATAACAATATGAAACATCTCGTTGTAATCATTTTTAGCCTTGTATTTAGTGGCTACTGTTTAGCATTTGAAGTTAAGAGCAACACTTTTGTAGGGCAAAAAACCAAGATAGCGCAGCCAATCACTGTGGTACTGCCGGATAACTATTCAACCAATAAACGTTACAATGTGATCTATGTATTACATGGTTTTAGCGGTAACCATACAGATTGGACTAAGTTAACCAATATAGCGCAATTAGCTGATCAGTATGATGTGATTATTGTAAACCCTGACGGTAATTACGGCACTTGGTATTTAAATTCGCCAGTGCTTAACGATTCCCAATATGAAACTTACATAGCAGAAGATGTTGTCAATGATATTGATAATAGCTATTCGACCAATCGGTCTAAAATGAGGCGAGGGATCACAGGTCTTTCGATGGGCGGCTTTGGCGCACTCAATGTTGCTATCAATAATCAACAGGTGTTTGCCGCTGTGACGTCTATGTCTGGTGGTGTGGATTTACGCCCCTTTGCTGCTGAGTTTGGTATTGCAAAAGTACTAGGTGAATGTAAGCCGATATAACAATAGCGATCAAATATGGTCCAAATAGACTATTTATAAGAAAAAGAACAATGTTAGCATTGTGTAAAAGTTGGGTTGTTGAGAGCAAACATGCTTTATAGATTAGCTCGGCCAAATAGTTGGCCGCTGTATTTTACTTTACTAGTGTATGCGAGCCTTATTTGGTTGCAGGGTTTTCAGTCGGCTGCTTATCAGATTATTGCGGAGCTGGATATTGCGTTGACTATGGCTCTTGGTTCGTTTGTTGCGGGCGGAACGGCGTTGGGGGGCGGTGCTGTCGCATTTCCGGTGATGACCAAAGTACTTGGTATTGAGCCTAGTACAGCCAAAGTGTTTTCTCTGGCGATCCAGAGTTTTGGTATGACCGCTGCGACAATTACGATTATATGCCGGCGGATCCCCGTTTACACAAATGTTATTCTTATGGCATTGCCTATGTCGGCATTGGGCGTTGCTTTGAGTTTACTTTATATTGCGCCATTTTCTCCTCGCTTAGTGGTTAAGTCTATTTTTAGTTTTTTGCTACTGTGCTTTGCCTTAACATTATTACTACGGTGGTGGCGCAAAGCGCACCATCTGCCGAGCCGTGAATTTATCAAACCCGCTTTACCACGGTTTATGTTGGTTGCTTTTGTTGGCGGTATTCTTAGTGGTTTGGTAGGGTCGGGTGCCGATATTGCTCTATTTGCTTTATTGGTTATTGCTTATAATGCCGATATTAAAAAGGCAACGGCCACGTCGGTTATTGTTATGGCCTTTACTTCGTTGGTGGGAAGTGCCATCAATGCCTGGTATTTACAGCAAATCACCCCAGAAATTGAAAGTTACTTACTCGCGGCTATACCGGTTGTGGTAATTGGTGCGCCATTAGGTGCCTATGTGTGTGCTAAGATCAAAGTAGGTCAGTTGGTTAGTTTTTTACTCTGCTTAATAGCCCTTGAAGTTGGTTTTACCTGCTATGAGCTGTATTTGCAAAGCAGCTAAACATATTTTACTTAACTGAATAATACCAATCGACTTAAATATTTAACCATTCTAGTGCGCTAAATAAAGCGCTAACTGCGTTAGTAATTTTTCATGTAGAACAACTAGATGTCAAAATTTCTGCCTTGTTATCAGTGTATTTTTCTGTCGCTATAAATGGTCAGTAACTTAACACGATTGGTATAAAAACCAAGCAAATGATTGACAAAAAGTAGTGATATCTATTAAATTAATCAAGTGATTAATTTAATTTGAAAATAGCATGGAAAACAAACAAAGAGGTCGTCCTGTCGATCCATTAAAACAGACGCTACAAAAGAACAAATTAATTTTAGCTGCGCAAACATTATTAAACAGCAAATCTTATAGCCAAATTACAATTCGCGATATCGCCGCAGAAGCTGAAATTAACTCGGCAATGATTAAGTATTATTTTGGTGGCAAAGAGGCATTATTTGTCGCATTAATTGAGCAGTTAGCAGATGCCCAGCTAGGGCAATTTGAGCGTTTACAACAGGCTGAAAAACCACTACTACAGTTTATTTTGATTATTGATCAAGTGATGCAGGCACAACCCGGTTTAGTGCACCTTTTACATGAAGAGGTATTGCATAAAACTACGCCGCTTGCTTATGCCTTTATGGATGCGTTTCCAGCGAGGGTATCGCAGTTTCTGCCTGCTTTAGTTGCCAAAGAAACAGGCATTGATGACCCTCAAGTTGCAAAGTTAGCGGCGTTTAATTTGGTCTCCCTTATGCTTGCTCCTTTGGTATTAAAAACTATTCGTCGCCAGGCTTGGCAAATAGCTGATGAAACAGTGCAAGGCTCTGAATGGGCAGAACATTTATATCACAGCTTCTTAAATGGATTGAGGAGAATGTAATGATAGGTTGGAACTTTCAGGCAAAACGCAATTTACCTATTTTGCTCGTGTTGGCAGTGTTAATGGTGGTATTAATTATTAAATTACTGCCATCTTTAGCACATGAAGCTGTGTCGCAGCAGGGTTTTCCAGCAAGCTATCAAGTGCTTAAACCTGAAATGATCCAACCAAGTATTGTTGGTTTTGGTGATATTGAAGCAAACGTGCAACTAAAAAGTATTGCCGAGGTGGCGGGAAAAGTTGTTTACGTCCACCCAGCCTTAAAAAAAGGTGAGTTATTTAGCAAAAATACCTTACTGCTAAAGCTTGATGATAGTGATGCACGGTTACGCCAAGCTCAAGCACAAGCTGCTGTAGCGAGTGCAAAGTTGGCACTGGCTGCAAAGCAAATAGAGTTAAAAAACACACAGCTTGATATTGAGTTAAGTCAGCATAAATTGGCTATCGCAGAATCGGAATTTGCAAGAATAGAGCGCTTATTTCAGCAGTCGACGGTTTCAACAGCACAATTAGATAATGCACAGCAAGTCTTGCTTATTAATAAGCAAGAGTTACAACAATTGGAAAATAAAAAGAGCTTATTTCCACTAGAAATATCAGCCCTAGAAGCATCGATAAAACAAGTTGACGCTGATTTAACGCAAAGTGAACTGGCTATTGCAAGAGCTGAGGTGCGTTTACCATTTACGGGACGTATTCAACAAGTGCATGTTGAGCAAGGACAATTTGTTACTCAGGGCACGCCATTATTTGCCGCTAGTGACATTGCTAAAGTACTTATTAATGCACAATTTAGCTATCAAGCATTTCATGAATTTAGCGGTTTTTTTGCTACGCCGCCAAACGTTGCTACCTTGTCATCACAAGGTATGCAGAGCTACTTAAGTGAGCAGATACTCAGTGCAGATGTATCGTTATTAGGCAATGACGGACAAACATGGCAGGGCCGCATTGAGCGCTTTAGTGATGCGCTTGATCCGCGCAGTCAAACCATTGGCGTGGTAGTGAGTGTCGCAAACAGTTATCAACACATTGAGCCAGGTGAACGCTTGCCTTTACTCACTGGAATGCGGGCAAAAGTGCGTTTATCAGCAAAAGCCCAAGAATTTATTGCCATCCCACGGCATTTAGTACGCAATGGCTTTGCTTTGTTTGCCGATGAAAACAATCACCTATTGAAATTAGCGGTCGGTAACGCGCTTAAACAGGAGCATGCATATCTCTTCAAGGTGACCGCGATGAACCAACAAAGGTTAATTACTACTGACTTATTCCCCATTGTTGAAGGGATGTTATTGCAGCTTGAGCAAAGTCCTACACAGAGCTAGGTAATCTACAAAGGAGGTAGATGATGATCCGTTTTTTCGCTAAACATCCCACCGCAGCTAATATTTTAATGCTGCTATTAATCGCCGTTGGGGTTGTTAGTTTACCGCAATTAAAACGAGAAACCCTACCGCAAATTAATAGCTACGAAGTTGATATTATGGTGCCTTATCCAGGTGCATCGGCAGAAAATGTTGAGCAGAAAATCTGTTTAACCCTTGAAAAAGCCCTTGATGGTATTAGTTTTTTAGCTGAAAAGCGCTGTGTTGCACGGCAAAACATGGGCCATATGACGGTGAAAATGGCTGAGCAAGGTCACTTTGCACGTTTTACTGATGATGTTAAAAGTGCTGTGGATGCGATTGATGATTTTCCAAGTCAAATTGAGCAGTGGCATATTACAGAAAAAGACCGTACACAAGATGTCGTTAGTGTTGCAATTGCAGCCCCCCTAAGTCGGGTCGAATTAAAAGCATTAGCAGAGCGTTTTAAAAGACAATTATTAAGATCACCAGAAATACCCATTGTTGAAATTAACGACTTTTCTGCACATCAGCTTAGAGTTACTGCATCGCAGCAAACACTCCGTCAATATGGATTGAGTCTAGCTGATTTAGGGCAAGCATTAACACAGCAAAATATTGAACTACCGTTAGGAACATTGGAAACTGCTCAAGCAGATACACAAATTCGCTTAATGGAAGAGCGTAAAACAGTCAATGCGTTGGCCGATATTGTGGTGGTATCAGGAGAGCAGGGTAATGATGTGCGACTTGGTGATCTTGCACAAGTACAAGACACATTTGAACGTATCGAAAAGCAAATTTTTTATAACGATCAGCCGGCAAGTGTGTTAACGATTAAAAAGAACTCTCAAGATGATAGCTTGCGAGTATTAGCGGCAGTCGAGCAAATACTCGCTGAATTCCAACAAACATTACCTAATACGGTAACCGTCACGCTGACCAATAACAACACCAGTATTGTTAAAGATCGCATTGCCCTATTGATCAGCAATGCTTGGCAGGGATTATTCTTAGTGTTTGCGGTTATGTGGCTATTTTTTTCATTGAAATATGCATTTTGGGTCGTGATGGGCTTGCCGGTTTCTTTTCTGGCGAGTTTCTTTTTAATGCTGCATTTTGGGGTGTCGATTAATATGCTCTCAATGGTGGCGTTGTTATTGGCGCTCGGTATTTTAATGGATGATGCAATTGTTATTGCTGAGTCGATTGGCTGCAAAGTTGATCAAGGCTTAGCGCCCGCAGCAGCGGTGATTGCCGGTACGAAAGAAGTACTGCCAGGGGTGGTGTCGTCGTTTATAACGACCTTGTGTATTTTTGTTGGGCTGATTTTTATTGAAGGCAATTTAGGGCAAATTTTGAAAGTGATCCCTATTGTGCTGATCTCGGTTATTACCGTGTCATTAATTGAAGCATTTTTTATTTTACCCAATCATTTACATCACGCGCTTAGTAAGCACACGAAATCAGCTAAAGTAACGAGCTTCTTGGGGCAAATTAAAACCCAGTTTGAAACTCAGTTTAAGCGCTCTCAAAATGGTATCTTAATAGTCAACCAGCAACTTATAAAATACCGATATCTAGTGCTAGGTAGTGTGCTCGGGTTACTGCTTTTTTGTATTGCGATGCTGGCGTCGGGGGTATTAGAGTTTACCGCATTTCCCGATATTGATGGTGATGTAGTGCAAGGCCGACTCCTGTTGCCAAATGGGACACCGTTTGAAAAAACTCAACAACTAATGCAGCAGATTGAACAGGCACTAGCGCGCACTGCAGCATCGTTTGCGGATGTTGAAGAGCAAGATTTAGTGCAAGCTGTTACGGTTGTGTATGGCGAAAATCCCGATTATCAAGACCAAGGGGCTAATTTAGCCTATATCTCCATTGACTTACTCAGTGCAGAGCTACGCCATACTGCTATTCAAACATTTTCAGAACAGTGGCGAAAAGAATTAGGCCCGTTACCCGATGTATTGGCTTTTACTATCAAAGAGCCAAAACTAGGGCCACAAGGTCGAGCTATTGATGTGCGCTTACTCGGTGATGATAAAGCTGAACTTGGTATGGCAGCATTTGAATTAAAAACCTGGTTACAAGGTTATCAAGGGGTGCAAAATATTGCTGATAATATGCGTCCAGGAAAACCTGAATATCAGCTCAGGCTTAAGCCAGGTACTGCGGCTTTAGGTATTAATGCTGCGGTGATTGCTGAACAATTAAGGCCCGCTTTTCAAGGTATGAAATTAATGCAGACCCATGTTGGCCTTGAAGATTATGAGGTGACAATAAAGCTAGATACGTTAAGCATTGATGAATATAGTGATTTTGATGACTTTGCCATTATACATCCACAGTCTAAGATTGCCATTCCATTAGCGGCACTGGTTGATATTGAAGAGAGCCGTGGCTATGCGGTAATTAACCGAGTTGATAATTATAGTAGTGTTTCTGTTTATGCTGATGTCGATAGCCAGCTCACAACAGCCGCAGCTGTGGTGGGAGACTTGCAAAAAAGCTGGTTATTAGAATTTGCCGAGCGTTACCCTAATTTGCATTATACCATTGAGGGTGAAGTAAAAAATGCCGCGATCACGCAAAACTCTATGCGCCGTGCAATGATGTTGGGCATGATTGGTATTTTCTTATTATTAGCACTGCAATTTCACAGTTATATTGAACCGTTGATCGTCATGGTATCCATTCCATTTGCATTAATTGGTGTGGTGATGGGTCATTTTATAATGGGCATTAATTTTTCTATGCCTTCGTTGATGGGGTTTATTTCTTTAGCGGGGATTGTGGTTAATGACTCAATATTGTTAGTGCAGTTTGTTAAAAAGCGCGTTAAATCAGGAATGTCAGTTCAAGATGCAGCAATACAAGCCAGCCAAGATCGCTTTAGAGCGGTTATTTTAACCTCGGCAACCACGATTGCAGGAATGACACCGTTACTTTTTGAAACCAGTTTACAAGCGCAAATCTTGATCCCATTAGCCACCAGCATTGTATTTGGTATTGCCATGTCGACTTGCTTGGTTTTAATTGTATTACCCTGTTTATATGTCATCCTTGAAGACTTTGGTTTTGCTAAACCCCATAGTCATAGCCAATTAGCAACAAGTGATACAGTAACCGTGTAAACTAATAAAAAAGCACCTCAGACGGTGCTTTTTAAGTACTTTGAGGGGCGTTATTTACTGTGGCTGGGAGGTCGCTTTGATGATTGCAGGTTGTGCTAGTATTTTTTTTGCTTGCATAAAATTTTTGACATTATTAACACAATCAGCGGCAATTAATTGTTGCTCTTTGTAATACCAAACAGTTAATTGCTGAGCTTCGTTATGCTCAACTATGAGCTCATCATAACCAAAGTTGAGCCCAGCAAGCTGAATTTTACAATCGTATTGATCAGACCAAAACCAAGGAACGGGTGGTTTTGGAGGGGGAACAGCGCAGATCACCGCAGCCGCTATTTTAGCTTGCGAAATAGCATTAGGTACCGATTCAATACGTGTTGCATGACCACTAAATGGTTCAATTGCCAGAGTACAGTCGCCAGCTGCGAAAATGTTAGGATCGGTGGTTTGACAGTGTTGATCAACCACAATACCGCCTTGCTCTACCAATAATCCCGCATCATACGCTAATTGCACATTGGCGGTCGCACCAATGCCAACAATGACTAAATCAGCGGCAAATTGCTGGCCATTGCTACAATGGACGTGTTCCACCTTGTTACTGCCAGATAAAGCGGTTATCTGTGTGTTAGTAACAATATTAACGCCACGCTGTTGATGAAGTTGGCTAATAAAATTAGCAAGCGGTGGGGCAGCAACGCGCTCTAAAATACGTGGGTTTTGTTCAATAATGGTCACCTGATGGGCTAAAGTACGCAGCACTGCGGCCGTTTCTAAGCCAATATAGCCACCGCCAATCATGACCACTTTTTTGCTGCGCTGGTTTTGCAACTGCTCAGCAATACGTTCAATATCACCTATGGTTTTAATATAAAAAACCTGCCTTAAATCACTCCCAGGTATAGTGAGTTTTCTAACTTGGCTGCCAGTGCACAGTAGTAATTTATCGTATTGCCAAACATCGCCATTGAGACATTCTATAGACTTAAGTGTGGGAGAGATTGTTTTTACCTTACAGCCTAATTGCAGGTCAATATGTGCTTTGTCATAGGCTGCTTGTGGCTTTATCTGTAATTGTTGCGCAACGATTTTGCCGCTCAGGTATTGCTTTGACAAAGGTGGGCGGTGATAAGGTAAGCTCTGCTCAGCTGAAAAGAGTATGATTTCACCTTGCCAGCCATTTTTTCTTAAATTAAAAGCGGCCTCGGCTGCTGCGTGACCACCGCCAATAATGATACATCGTGCCATTGCAGGCTCCTAATATTGTGATTCTGGGAGCTTAACAACAAGGCCATGATGTGAACTATTGAGTTTGATTTGACAACTCAAGCGGCTAAACTCGTTTGGCTCTATGACCATTTCAAGCATTTGACCTTCATTGTTGTCGGGTTTTGATACTTTGTCTTGCCATTCATCGGAAAGATAACAGTGGCAAGTCGCACAGCTCCCTGAGCCACCACATTCACCTTCAATTCCTGTAACTAAATTTTCAATCGCTGCTTGCATCAGCGAAGCTCCCTCTGTGGCATGCACTTCAATATGCTCACCATCAGGCTGAATAAATGTGATTTTTGGCATGGTTGTCTCCTTTACTTAGGCAAACTGAGTTAAGTGATTAATTTCTTCTAAAATGGCTGCGGGATCGGTTTCTAATTGACTATCCATGGCGGTATTCCATCGATTTAAAAAACCACAAATGGCGATAATCGCTGCAATTTCAATAACCGCAGGTTCTGTAAAGTAAACGCCTAACTCGTCGTAGTGTTGTTGCTCAAGGTGTGCTGGTGAAGTACTCGTTGCAAATGCAAAACGTAACGCGGCTTTTTCAGCTTCGCTGTACCAATCACTGGTTGCAAATTCAAATGCGGCAAGTACTTTTGCTCGGTTTACATTTACGCGGCTGGCGATATGTGAAAAATGCCCCTGACAATATTGGCAGCCAGCAGCATTACTACTAATGGTGGCAATCGCCCATTTTAACTCTGTCTCTATGTGTTTTAACTGGTTTAAACAGGCAAACAGTTGTCCAAAGGCACTGGCTAACATGGGGTTTTTTGCCATTGTTAACATCCCATTAGGAATAAAGCCTAAGTTATCTTCGATACTCTGATAAATAGGCTCTAATTCAGGCGTGTTCTTCCTCTCTACAGGCTGTACAAGTTGGTTAAGGCTACTATTCATCATCCTCACTCCGAGTGTCGTAGGTTTTATTTAATGTAAATTTTTTGTATTACTTTTCCTATAGTCCTAATGGACCAAAGCCATAGTCCACAGGAACTATGTTTAAAAAATGTTAATGGGCGTAGGGTGGAAGGAGATGAACAGTCAATATTAAAAGTCATCGATACTAAGCATGCTGTTACTTTTCAGCTGTTTGTAAGTGACTATTATTTAAAGGAAATGACGATGATTAATGAACTTATCGATTATATTAACCACGACCTATTAGACGGCGCTGCGCCAGATTTAGATCAGCACACGCCGCTGTTAGAATTAGGTATTCTTAACTCTTTGTCGATGGTGCGGTTACTTGCCCACGTTGATCAGCGCTACGGTGCGAAAGTACCAGAGCACGATATTAACCCAGTACACTTTGAAAATGTTGCTACATTGTCGGTATTGATCAACAACCTCTCGACAATGAAACATCAACAAACACAGCAAACAGTATCAGAATTAGAACGCTTAGTGAGTTTACAACAAAGCTATGGCATTCAACGTGAGTTAGTCGATGCCGGCAGTGGTTTTAAACAGCATACCTTAAGGGTTAAAGGAAAAGACAAAGAACCTTTATGGATTTTATTACCGGCACTGGGTAATCCGTCAACATCTTGGTCATCTACGCTGCGTTCTGTACAAGGCCGTCATAATGCTGTGGCGCTCGATTTGGCCGGTTTTGGGTTAAGTCAAAGTGCTAATGAGTCACCATCTTATATCGATCATGTTGAGTTTACGCTGCAATATTTAGCCACCCTTGAAGAGCAAGAATGGGTGTTAGTTGCTAACTCAGCTGGCAGTATGATCGCCACTGAAATTGCGCGGCGTTTCCCAGAAAAAGTTATCGCTTTAGTGTGTAGCGGCTTTGGCTTGGTTGAAGATGTTGATAGCTGGTGGGCAGATCTACAAAAGATGTCTTCTGCACCAGAGCAATTTTTAGCAGCTGCTTATTATCATCCTCCGAAAATGACTCCAGCATTAGAAGATTTGCTAAACGATGTGTTATCACGCCCAGCTTATCATTCATTTTTAGATCAATACGCGCGTCAAGCCATGGCAACAACTTTTGATGGTGTCAACGTACCGACTTTATTTATTGCCGGTGAGCACGATCAGATCATTCCCCCGCAGTGGAGTGAAAAAGCGGCTGAAAAACTGCCTAATGCAGAGGTGGTGCGATTATCTCGCTGTGGCCATTTTTCAGCATCAGAAAGACCCGAAGAATTTGTTTGGGTGGTTGAAGACTTCTTAACAAGAGGAGTAATGTAATGGAAGGCTTTAAACATTATGATGTGGTGATCATTGGCAGTGGTCCTGCGGGAAGTTTATGTGGTATCGAATGTCGAAAAAAAGGCATGTCGGTACTGTGTATCGAAAAAGAAGAATTTCCGCGCTTTCACATTGGAGAGTCTTTAACTGGTAATGCGGGTCAAATTATTCGTGACTTAGGCTTAGCTGATGAAATGAACGCCGCAGGTTTTCCTGATAAACCAGGTGTAAATGTCATTGGCTCGTTATCCAATAATGAGTTTTTTATTCCTATTTTGGCGCCTACTTGGCAAGTGCGTCGCAGTGATTTTGACTCGATGATCAAGCGCCGTGCTGTTGAGCATGGAGTTGAGTATCAAATTGGCTTGGTGAAAGACGTCATTCAAGATCAAGGGAAAGTGGTTGGCGCTATTTATAAGGCCAATGATATTGAGCACCAAGTACGTTCTAAAGTGCTGGTTGATGCAAGCGGACAAAGTACCTTTTTATCGCGTAAAGGCATTGCGGGTAAAAGACAAATTGAATTTTTCTCGCAGCAAATAGCTTCTTTTGCTCACTATCAAGGTGTTGAACGTGATTTACCGCCTTTTTCAACCAATACTACGATCCTTTATTCTAAGCAATATCACTGGTCTTGGATCATCCCGATCTCTGCAGACACTGATAGTTTAGGCATTGTGATCCCCAAAGACCTTTATTATCAAGAATGTAAAAATCCTGATGAGGCTATTGCTTGGGGGATGGAACATATTAGTCCAGAGTTGAAGCGGCGCTTCAAAAATGCGGAACGCATTGCTGAACCTCAATCTATGGCTGACTTTTCTTATCGTATTGAGCCTTTTGTTGGCGATGGGTGGTTATGCATTGGTGATGCGCATCGCTTTTTAGATCCTATTTTCTCCTATGGTGTGTCGTTCGCGATGAAAGAAGGAATGCAAGCAGCAACGGCAATAGAGCAAGCGATTAATAGCCAAGATTGGCAAACGCCGTTTTACGCATATCGCGACTGGAGTAATGGTGGCCAACAAATAGCCGCTGATCTTATTCGCTATTTTTGGATTTATCCGATTTTCTTTGGTTACCAGATGCAAAACCCTGATCTACGCGATGAAGTGATCCGCCTGCTTGGAGGTTGCTGCTTTGATTGCGAAGGCTGGAAGGCCCCCACTATTTTCAGAAATGCAATTGCTGAATACGATCGCAAACAAATGGCCGGATAAGAACATGTTTTAGCTGTGTTCTTTACTAAGGAGATGAGCATGAATTTTGAATGGACAGATGCACAACTTGAGCTCTATGAGCATGCCTTGAGTTTTGCGAAAGATTTAGATTGCCCAGCCGTTGCGAGCGGTGAGTTTCCACAGCAACTTTGGCAAGCGCTTGGAGATTTTGGTTTATTTGGCTTGCCAGTCGATAGTCGTTACTCACCAGTTGGCTCGGGTTTTGATATTTTGACAACGGTTAAAATTGTTGAAGGGCTTGGGCAAGGATGCGCAGACACGGGAATTCTCTTTGCAGGGGCTGCTCATACCTTTGCGTGTGTAATGCCAATTTATGAACACGGTAGTGAGCGATTAAAAACCGAACTGCTACCGGCATTAACGCAAGGCCAAAAAATTGCTGCGAATGCGATTTCCGAAGCGGAGGCCGGCTCTGATATCGCTAAACTTGCTACCAAAGCAACCCGCGAAGGGGACTACTACATTATTCGCGGTGCTAAGTCTTATGTGACTAATGGTGCTGTGGCCGATTACTTTGTGACATATGCGACCAGCAACGAAAAGTTTGGCTATTTAGGTCAAACGGCTTTTGTTATACCTGCTGATTTAGCTGGCATAGAGGTTGGCAAAAGTTATAAAAAACTGGGCCTTAACTCGGCACAATTGAATCAGGTTTTTTTTGATGATGTGAAAGTACATAAAGATTATGTACTAGGTGCTGAAGGGCAAGGGGCACGGATTTTTGCAGCTTCTATGGATTGGGAGCGCTGTTGTTTATTTGCATTATTTGTTGGAGTTATGCAACGCGACCTTACCCGCTGTATTGAATTTGCTAATACACGCAAACAAGGTGGCAAAACCATTAGCAAGTTTCAAGCGGTTGCACATCGTATTGCCGATATGGAAGTGCGCTTACAAAGTGCTCGTTTGTTACTTTATTTTGCAGCTTGGCAAAAGTCCCAAGATGTTGATAACACTAAAGCCGTGGCATCAAGCAAACTAGCCATTAGTGAAGCCTTTGTACAATCGGGTATTGATGCTATTCGTATTCATGGCGCAATGGGTTACTTACAAGAAAGCGCTGTAGATAGCAGCATACGCGACGCTCTTGGGGCTGTGTTGTTTTCGGGCACTTCTGACATTCAAAGAGAATTGATCTGTAATCGGTTGGGACTGTTATGAATATTTTAAGTGACGTATTTCAGCGCGGACTCAGTGTTGCAACCCCTGATCGTTTGGCGGTAAGTGATGGTAAGTATGATTACAGCTACGCACAATTACATATAGCAATAGGTAAAGTTAGCCGCTGTTTAAGTGATTTGCATGTGCAACGTGGGGATCGCGTTGGCTTATGGGTTGATAAGTCTTGTCGAGCGCTGGCTGCAATGTTAGCAGTAACACGAATAGGCGCAGTGTATGTACCCATTGATCCGATGAATCCGCGCCTAAGAGTTGAAGTCATTAGAGAAGATTGCCAACTTAAAGCAATTGTTACCAGTGCAGATAAATTTTCGCATTATTGCCAGCAACAGCCTGTGGATTGTGCATTTATTCTTGTTGATGAACTTCCCGTTAATGAATCACAGAACGCCGGTTCAGGGCTTCATAAGGTATTGACATGGCAAGACATTCAACAGTGCTCAGCACAATTAGAAACGCAAACCGTTCACCCAGATGAGCTGGCATATATACTTTACACCTCAGGTTCCACTGGTACGCCGAAAGGAGTAAAAATAACGCATCACAATGCATTGGCATTTATTAACTGGAGTATTGACGAGTTATCTGCCACTACGAAAGACCGCTTTGCTAACCATGCGCCTTGGCACTTTGATTTATCGGTGCTGGATATTTATGGCGCATTGGGGGTGGGGGGCAGTGTTCATTTGCTTGATGAAATGACCAGCTATGTGCCCAACAAGCTGATTGAGTTTATTAGTAAACACGCAATTACGATTTGGTATTCAGTGCCTAGCGCTTTACAGCTTATGCTTAAAGCGGCGCCCGATTTAGCGATTCAGTGTCCGCAGTTACATACGCTTATTTTTGCCGGTGAAGCTTATGAGATGAAAGCATTAGCTCAGCTGCGAGAGGCTTTTGCCGCGGCGCGCTTATATAACTTTTATGGTCCAACTGAAACAAACGTGTGTAGTTTTTATAAACTGCCATCGCAGTTACCAGAGTTATTGCCGATTGGTCATTCTGCTAGTGGCGCTAATATAACCATATGTGATCAGCACGGTGAGCAAGTTGCCGTTAATCAACATGGTTTCATTACTGTCGTAGGGCCAACAGTGTTTAGTGGGTATTGGGGCATGGAGCCAAATGGCACGGATCGCTACAACACCGGTGATATTGGCTACTTAAATGAGCAAGGAGAGCTAATGTATGTGGGTCGTGAAGACCATATGGTGAAAGTAAAAGGTTACCGAGTACATTTAGCCGAAGTTGAAAGAGCCATTTACAGTCATCAACAGATCACAGAGTGCGTCGTGTTGTTAGATCAAGGACAGCGGCTGCATGCTCATATCGCCTGTAAAAAAGGCACTCACTTGTCGCTGCTAAGTCTAAAAATGCACTGTGCAAAACGTTTGCCCAAGTATATGTTGCCGGAGCAACTAACGTTATGGCCGGTGTTGCCAAAGAACCGTAATGGTAAATTATCGCGACGCTGTTTAAGCACTTCTCCCCCAGCACATTTACAACCTCATTCAATAACAGCCTAACAGACTGAAAGCCACTTATTAAGGAGTGAATAATGAAAAAAACAATAGCGGTCATTGGAGCCGGTTTATCGGGTATTGCAGCGATAAAACAATTAACGGATGACGGTCATCAGGTTATTTGTTTTGAAAAAGCAGAGAGTTTTGGTGGGGTGTTTGCTGATAAGAAAATTTATGATGATTTACATTTGACTATTTCCAATTACTTTATGGCTTATTCTGACTTTTTACCCAGCCATCAAAAGCTCAAATTTTGGTCAAAAAAAGAATATATTGAATATTTGGGTGAGTATATAAAACGCTTTGCTTTGGCACAGTATATTCGCTACGGCCATACCGTTATGAAGTTGGAAAAAGTGGCAGAGCAATGGCAAGTCAGTTACCGCAATGACGAGGGTGAACAGCAGCAAGTTGTTGATATGGTAGCGGTTTGTTCAGGTCATTTTCAACAGCCCAAAATGCCTGAGCTGCCTGGTTTAACTGAGTTTCAAGGTGAAATACTGCACTCTCATGATTATCGTGATAAAGCGGCGTTTACCAACAAGCGGGTACTCTGTGTTGGGTTAGGCGAAAGCTCTGCAGATATTACAGCTGAGATCTCGCAAGTGGCGAGTCGTTGTGTCTTGTCTTTGCGGCGTTATCATGCTGTTGCGCCACGCTATATGGCGTTTCAAGAAGATCCTTATTTTACTATTGACACTTCTTGGTTAACCTCACGGATAGTAAATAAATTACCACATCATTATCACGGTGGGATTACCAAACATATTTTCAACAAGTATGTGAACAGCCGCAATGATCATGTACGGATCCGAGGTGAGTGGTTGAAAAAGTCGGGCCCCTCTCATCATCAAGCGGTTACTAAGAATGAGCGTCTGTTTAAACCGATAGCAGAAGGTAAGGTAATCCCCAATATTGGGGGAATTGAACGCTTTGAAAAAGATGCGGTGGTGTTTAAAGACGGAACAAA
The DNA here is from genome assembly GCF_047806705.1 of Pseudoalteromonas sp. ASV78. NCBI lineage: Bacteria > Pseudomonadati > Pseudomonadota > Gammaproteobacteria > Alteromonadales > Pseudoalteromonadaceae > Pseudoalteromonas > Pseudoalteromonas sp. ASV78. The sequence continues at coordinate 876,490 of NZ_JBLOPA010000001.1, forward strand.
AGAGAGTATCGATGCGGTGGTTTTTTGTACTGGCTATCAACTGAACTTTCCGTTTTTAACAAATACAATCACGAATATGCGTGATTTGTATAAGCAAATGATCATTCCTGAACAAGGCCATAGTCTTGCTTTTATTGGTTTTGTTAGGCCTCAGCAAGGAGGTATTCCAGTAATTGCTGAAATGCAATGTCGCTACTTATCGCAATTAGCAAGTGGCTTGCAGCAGTTACCTGGTAAATCAGAAATGCTGGATATTATCAAACACGATGCGAAACATTGGCAAACTGAATATAAAATTACCCCCCATGTGGCCTCATTGGTAAATTACTGCCATTACATGGATTCAATGGCTAAATTAGTGGGCTGTATGCCGACCATTCCGAGTTTATTCAAAGATCCGTTACTTAGAGTTAAGCTGTTGCATAACCCGCAGTTTGCTATTCAGTATCGCTTGGCTGGCCCTAATGAAATGACACACACTGCCAGAGAGTTTTTATTGAGTTTTCCTAATATCAGTTCGTGGCCGCGCATTATTCATTTCGAATTGGCATTGTTGACACAAAAACTATTGGCACGACTGCGGGCTGATGGCTTGCGCGGGCTGAGTCGTTAGGAGCAAGCTCATGATCAACTTATCTAAAAAACATCTCTATAACCGCGCCCGAGATTTAGATCCGGATAGCTATAATCTTAGTAAATTGAGTTATCTGCAAAAAATAATTTTAGGGACGGATGGTACGGTAACACAACTTATAGAAAGTATTGTTGGTGAACCATTAAAGTTAGAAAAATTAGCTGAAAGCGACTTACCACAATGTATTGGTAAAGGTGCTCAGCGACGCATTATTACCTTAAATGGTGCCTTGACTGGATTGCCTTATCTGTACGCAGACTCTTTAGTTTATCACCACAACATGGCAGCTGATTTTTCTCAAGCGTTGCTAGAAACTCGTATGCCAATTGGCAAAGCGTGGGAAAAGTTTCAAATTGAAACTTATAAAACCTTAAAGCACTGGGGTTTTGAACGTGCAGCAACAACCGCTAAACACTTCGTTATTGAGCCTGATGAATTATTACTGTATCGCACTTATTTTGTGTACTCGCAGGGCAAAATTATTTTCGAAATAACCGAAAAGTTCCCCTGCCGCTGGTTTATCCAAGCAGAGCAACTTAACCAACAACCAGAACTATCAACTTTAGTGAGTGGAATTTAATTATGAAACACGCCGATAATGTTGTGCTTGAGCAACAAACCCCTTTTGACATAAATGAGTTAAGCCATGAAATTCCTAGTTTTAGCCTAACCAGTGATGACGGCCAAAGGTTTATGTGGGGAGAAGATTTTCATCTTATTATAGAGTCACTGTCGAAAAAATATGGCGATATCTATGCCATAGACACAGCTAAAGGACGCTTGCTGATATTAAATGGTTATCGTTATATTAAAGAAGCGCTAGTGGATCAAAATGATGTCTTTAATGCACGTGCCGATTTCAATATTTTGCAAATTGCACCACAAAAGCATTTTCTTGAATTAGAAGCGGGTGAGCAATGGCAATTACATCGTCGCGTGTTTGCTGCTGCTATGCGTGACTATTTTGCAGAGCGTTGGCAGCAAATCGAGCAATGGATGACCACTGAGATTGACGATATAGTTGCTGTGTGGCGGGAGCAAGCTGGTACGGTGATTGACCCTAATCGAGAAGTATCGCTGAAATTAGCAAGTTTTTTACATAAAGTAATGTTTGATCAACGGTTTGGAGAATTTGAAAAAAGTATTTTTGATGAAAAAAGTTTAAGTTGGTTACCAAACGGCTTTATAAATAGTACGCGTTGCGAGTTAATGCCAGTATCTGAACAGCCCGCGTATATTGCCCAATATGGTGATGCAATTGATAAATTCACTAGTAATTTAAATGGTTTAGATCAATATGTTTCACATAATGTCGCGCAGCGTAGTGAGAGTTATGTTGCGGGTGAATATCGAGACTTATGCGATTATTTATTAGCCGCCAATAACGATATTGATGAGGAAGTAAAGGCGAAACTAGCGATTGGCGAAAAAGAGGTTGTCGTGGGCTCTTTGACGCAAGTAGCAGGTGCAGGAGGAGGTGTAGGAGCTTTTGCGATGCGCTGGGCGCTATTGTACCTTGCGGCTTTTCCACGTTATCAGGCGCGAGTGCATGCAGAGCTCGATCGTGTCGTAGGGCGCCAGCAAGTCCCATTAAATTGTCATAAAAATCAGCTGCCTTATACGCAAGCTTTTATTGCTGAAGTGCTAAGACATTGCTCAATTACTTCAATGCCAGCGGCTAACTATGCGACCAGCAAAGACACCATGTTAGATGGTTATTTTATTGCAGCTGGTACGCCCTTAGTGATTAACAATTACAGTTTGACGCGTGATGAAACGCTATGGCAAGACCCCGATGCTTTTATGCCTGAACGATTTTTAGATGACAATGGTGAGCTTAGCAAAAAGCAATTAGGTAAGTCGTTTCCATTTGGATTAGGGCAACGTCGTTGTTTAGGCGAGCATTTAGGTAAATATATTATTCATACACTTTTTACGCAATTGGCGCATCAATTTGAATTTTCTTTACCAGCAGGGCAGCATACTGATTTAAAAGCAATTTCAGGTGTGTTCCTCGTCCCAGAAGCGGTGCAGATCTGCGTACAGTATCGTCATTAATCTATAAAATAAGCCACCTGCTCTAGGTGGCTTAAAGGCAAAATGACTATAATGCATAGCTGTTTTTGCGAAGCGCCATTGCTGCGGAGCGGTTTGGCGCATTTAGCTTTTCCAAAATTTTCGCAACATGGTTTTTTACCGTAAATGGACTGATCCCGAGTATTAAACCGATTTCGACATTTGTTTTTCCAGAGGCTATCCAATCAAACACTTCTTTTTCTCGACAGGTGAGGGTGCTAAGTGGGCATAGATCTGAGGATTCAGCACAAAAGCGAGCGACATGGGCTTTGTGGATGTAGGGTAATATTAACTCAATTAAATAGGATGCAGGAGCCGTTCGGTTTGAGCGTTTGTTATTAAAGCTGATTAATGACAAAAAGCCAGAGTCAGGGTTGTCTAAATTATATAAGCTAACATCAGCCAGTGGGTTTTGGCACTTACAAAAGTGTTTAAGTACTGAAATATTGGTGGTTTTTTGAGTTATAAAGTGAGCGAGCAGCTGTTGTTTAGTTACTTCGTTAAATGACACGGCTAATTCAGATTTAATTTCATAGCCTGATTTACTGATCAACGCGAGATACAGGCCTTCTGCCTCCGCAAACGACATGACCTCTTGAAATAAAGACAGATCAAATGTGCGCTCTTTTAAGGCTAGTTTTAGTTGCTCTATTGACTGCAATATACCCGCCAATTCCTTTGTACAGCCTAAAAACATAATCCTCTCCTTTTGATACTCTTACGCGATTCCTAAGTCGTGGTTATAAATTAATTAACCACGCGATTAATTAAACACGAATAGTAATGCAAGCGCAATAATTAAAGTGAATTTTACGTGAAATTTATGTTAATTTAATTTATCTAATCGTTTGATTAGTTTTTATTATAGTGACTAAAGATGGCTGTATTATGAATGTAGGGACTTAAAATTTCCGGTTACTAAAACAATATCAGTCAATAAAAATAGTGTTTAGTTGGTGAGGGAAATACAATGGTAACGAGAGATTGTCGGTAGGCTGGGGGCTTGTAACAAAATATAAGTAAGAGGTGAGAAAATACAAGGCACTAGGTGGAGCCTGAGTACCTTGTAGTTGAAATTTATTTACTCCACACCAATAAAGCCACCGGTTTGATGCGACCATAGCGCCGCATAAATGCCGCCTTGTGCTATGAGCTGTTCGTGACTGCCTTGCTCTACAATCCCTCCATCGTCAAGTACTATGAGTCTGTTCATTTACGCAATCGTTGATAAGCGATAAGCGATAAGCGATAAGCGATGAGCAATAGCAATGGCGGTTTTTCCTGTCATTAACACATCGAGTAATTTCATCACCGACTCAGACACGGTCAGTGAGGTTTGCATTACTTTGGTGGCAATTCGACCCGCAAACTCATTTTGATAAAAGTCAACGAATAGCCATTGGGTATTACCCAATAGTGCTTGGTGTAGTACGGCAGAATGAAAAAAATACCACCAGCGGTAAAATAACCAGTAGTACCACGCCATTTTTATCAGCTCAGATTTTTGCTCTACAAATAATGTGTCAGGGGGTATAGACGCTTAACCAATCAACTAACCAACCCATAACTAAACAATGACACTTCTATGCCTTTGGTGTAATGGCGACAAAAGGCGAACAGCGTGCTGAGAGGGGCTTGGTTTATCGGTTGGCAACGGCTTGGTCATCCGCTCAAATAATTGATACATTTTAATCGCTTAATAGGCAAAAAATCGACCTACGCTATAACATAGTGAGCGCTATTTGGCAGTGCTTTAGCCAGCAAAAATTGCCTTTATAGCACTCAGTTGATAACACTATAAAAGTTATAAGTGGTTTTTATTCAGTTGTTTACATTAATGAAAAACAATGAAATTATAACTGAGCTATTTGTATTATTTAATAACTGCGTTAGTAACTCGCTTGGAGCTTAGATGAAACACATTGTTTTTTTGTTATGTATTTGTATTAGTAGTTTTTCAGCATCCAGCTATGAGGTGATCAGCAGTTCGTTTAAAGGTCACAATACTGGCATTGAGAAGCCCATTACGATTGTGTTGCCAGCTCATTATAACGCTAAAGAAAAATATAATGTTATTTATGTATTACACGGTTTTAGTGGTGACCATTCCGATTGGACAACGTTGACCAATATCGCAGAGCTTGCTGATCAATATAACGTGATTGTTGTCAATCCCGATGGTAATTATGGCTCATGGTATCTTGATTCAGACATTAATAAACAGTCGCAGTACGAAACTTATATTGCCAAAGATGTGGTTAACTTTATTGATAGTAATTATGCCACCAGGCGTGCAAAGCAAGGCAGAGCTATCACGGGGCTGTCGATGGGTGGCTTTGGGGCATTACATATTGCAATTAATCATCAAGATACATTTGTTGCTGTGAGTGCGATGTCAGCAGGGGTTGATGTGCGTCCATTTGCAGCTGAGTTTGATCTTGCGCAGGTATTAGGTGATTACGCAACGCATAAGCAAAAATGGTATGACATTGCCATTATAAACAACTTACATCAACTGGCTGCGGGCAATACGCGTTGGAAAAAAACTGCTGATGACCTGGCTATTATGCTTGATATTGGGGTCGATGATTTTTTTATTGAACAAAATCGTGCTCTTCACAAAGCGTTATTGGCAATGCGGATCCGCCATGATTATGTTGAGCGCCCAGGGGCCCATGATTGGCACTATTGGCAAAAAGTGATCCCTTATCAATTTTTGTTTTTAACGAGTCACATGCAACCCGCCGGTGAGTAAAATGTAGGTGCTTAAAATAAAATGAGGCTGAGCACAGGCTGCTCAACCTCTCGATAGTCGTAAAATTTTTTACAAATTAGGACAGTTAAGAAAACGCGGCTTCTTTTATTTCTGCTTGCATTTGTTCACGCATTTTAAATTTTTGTAGTTTGCCCGTTACTGTCATCGGGTACTGCTCAACAAACCGTATGTGTTTCGGTACTTTAAAATAGGCGAGTTTATCTTTCAAGAAAGCACGAATTTCTTGCTCGGTTAATACAGCATCTTCTTTGGGTTGCACCCAGGCACAGACTTCTTCACCGTATTTTTCATCATTAATACCAAAAATAGCGGCGTCTTGCACGCCCGGATAAGTGTAGAGTACTTCTTCAATTTCTCGCGGATAGATATTCTCACCACCGCGAATAATCATATCTTTGATCCTTCCTACAATGGCAACAAATCCTTGTTCATCCATCACCCCCAGATCACCCGAATGCAGCCAGCCATCTTTATCAATTGTTGCGGCGGTTTTTTCTTCGTCATTCCAATAGCAGCGCATGATCCCCGCACCTCGGCTACACACTTCACCTGGCAGGCCAATTTTTTGAATATTGCCCACTTCATCAATAATTTTTACTTCGGTGTGGGCGAGGGCGCGGCCAACTGTGGTGACTTGTTTTTCGATGGGCGAATCAATTTCCGTGACATTATTAATAGGACTGCATTCTGTTTGACCATACCCAATCACGATCTCTTGCATATGCATTAGTGAGTGTACTTTTCGCATCACTTGCTCAGGGCATGTCGAGCCTGCCATTATTCCGGTGCGTAAACTTGATAAATCAAAACGGGAAAAATCTTTTAGCTCCAGTTCTGCAATAAACATAGTAGGCACGCCATGCAGTGCAGTACAGCGCTCTTGCTCAACAACCTGCAAAGTAGTGGTCGGATCAAATGATTCACCAGGAAACACCGCCGTGGCACCTTTACTGATACACACAAGGTTTCCTAGCACCATACCAAAACAGTGATACAAAGGCACTGGGATACAAAGTTTATCTGCGGCAGTTAAGCGCATTGCATTAGCCATTAAAAAGCCATTATTTAAAATGTTTTTATGCGTTAATGTCGCCCCTTTTGGATTACCTGTGGTGCCGGAAGTAAACTGGATATTGATATCTTGCTCTGGTTGCAATGTTGCTGCAATAGCATTGAGCGTTTGCAGTGTTGCATCGTTAGGCATTGCCATAACCTGTTTAAAACTAAACATTCCCGGTGCGGGTTGATCGCCGATACGAATAATATTTTTCAAATCAGGCAAATTCTGTGCACTGAGCTGCCCAGGGGTTGCTGTTGCAAGCTCTGGCAGTAACTCGTTTAGCATGACAAGGTAATTACTGGCTTTAAAATTAGAGGCGGTAATAAGGGTGGAGCACTGTACTGAGTTAAGCGCATAGTGTAATTCATTGGGACGGTATGCCGGGTTAATACACACCATAATGGCCCCGATCTTAGCGGTCGCAAATTGGGTTAAGCACCATTCAAGGTTGTTAGGTGACCAGATACCAACTCGATCGCCTGGTTTTACCCCTAAAGCCAGTAATCCCATTGCCAATTGGTTGATCTGCTGTTGATACTCTTTATAGCTTAAGCGAATGTTTTGATGATGTAGCACAATTGCAGGATGGTCTGGGTTATTGTCGACAATGGAGTCGAAGTAATCCCCTATGGTTTTATGGATCAATGCTGGGCTTTGTACTCCTTGATAGTAGCTATGCGTTAAATTTGGTGCATCTTTGACTGTTTTATTCGTATCGGTTGCAGTTGTATTATTGTTACTTATTTGCATGTACGGTCTCCGTGTCAATGTTGTGAGAGTTTACGTAGTTAGAAAAACACAGATTGTCGACAAAGGAAAGTGCTATACGACCAATGTAGCAATAAAAAGCAGGAATTTTAGGCAATAAAAAACGCTAGCAGTATATGCAAACATGGTTGCAATACGCACTAGCGTCACGCTTAGTAGTAGATAGCGGGTTAATTAAAAATTAAAGCTCTTCACTGCGGTAAGTTTTTTTCATTAAATAGACATAGGCGTTAACAAATGCATTCTCTTGGTACTTTTTCAGCCCAGTTTCTGCAAAATCGATAGGGATCGGATTACGCTTTAATTGCTCTTTAACCTCAGTCACTGTGAATAAGTGCACATCGAGTTCTTTAATTAATTGAATCGCGGTTTCCATTTTAAAGCCATTTGCACTGCCAGCAAATTTACCTTTTGGTGCACGTTGACGAATAGCGACCGAATCAATTTGATAATCTTGCATTAGTTTTGCAAAATCAAATTGGAATTTACGCATTACTTCTGTGTCATTGCCATTACCTAAGGTAAAGCGAGTTTGGCGAATATCGCGTATATCAAATACGTCTTTATCTTTTGTTAAAATACACAGTAGTACATCACTACCGGTAATTTCTACACCGCATGTTCTCATTGTCATTCTCTAAATAACTAATTTGGGCAGCATTATATCAATTAAACGCCTTAAAAACAGTGCATTTTAAAAACCGATTTCAATTCCAATGCCACTGTGGTCGCTTACGCAGATATCTTCATCAATTTGGTTTGGATTTAAGTGCTTATCAAAACTTAAATAGTGTAACGATTTTACCCGTGATAATGCACAGCCAGTATTAAAGTGCCCTGAGGTTAAAATGTAATCAAGTACATTGCCACGACCTTGGTAGTAATGTGTCGCTGGTTTTATTTTACCATTTGCAAATTCGCTACTTAATTCAAACGAATCAGTTAATCCTACAATCGGTTGCTCAAGCTCTAAACAAGGTTCGCATCGAGTAGGGTGAAAACCTTGGGTCATAAATGATAATGCAGGGCTTTGTATATTGTCGTTAAAATCGCCCATCACTAAGGTTGCACAGTTTTTCTCGCGCTGCGTTTTTAGCGCATCATAATAGACAATTGAAGCCTCCAGTGAGCGTGAGATTTGCGATTGCATCATGCCAACCGTTTGCTGTAATAAATTAAGTAACGGATCGTCTTGATTGTGGATGTTTAACATGTGCGCCATGGAATGCACTCGTTGTGATTTAAAGTGCACCACATAGCAGGTTAAATCACCAAAGCCTGGCACATCAAAGTGGCATTTAATTGGTGTGCGGTTAAATTTAAATTCATTTTGATTATTTAAATACTCGAGTAACTCAGGGCAAGGGGTCAGTTCGTGGCACGCTTGAAAAGGGATTTTTGCAGCAATCGCCACCACGGGATTAAATAGCACCTGTGGGTAGAGGTTGTCACTGCGCGGACTGGCCACGGTTGCAAAATAGTCATAGCCTTGCTCTTTGCACAAAATAGCCAGTTGCTTGGGGCTAAATACTTCTTGGAAAGCGACAACGGTAGCATGGCTTTGCCGTAGGAAGTCTATAATAAACTGCTGTTTTTGCCGCCATTGGGTTGCATTGTAGCGTTCGTGCAATTGATAAAAGGAATAAGGCGGCGCCGCATAATTAAGTAAATTTAAGGTGGCAAAACGGATACTTTTAAGTGCGGTCATTCGATGATCCAACAGCTGAAATTGCATTAAGTATGAAATGCGGCGGTTATTTGTCAATTTGTCTGGCTAAATACTTGTATTTAGTAGCTTCAAACGCGACAATAACCGCTTGTGTTTGCTAAGACTCAACAAACGCATTAACCAAATACGGTTAAAATTAACAATGCTTATTCGTAAAAGCGTTGTCGAGTTATTCATTTTAATTTAATAAATACATGTGATGCATTGTAGGCGTCACCACTGTAGTAAGGATTTATAATGCCAGTTATTACTCTCCCTGACGGCAGTCAGCGTAGTTTTGAAAACCCAGTAAGCACTCTTGATGTAGCCAACGATATTGGCCCAGGCCTTGCCAAAGCAACCATAGCCGGTCGTGTTAATGGCACCCGTGTTGATGCCTGTGACTTAATTACAGACGATTCTCGCCTTGAAATCATCACCGCAAAAGATGATGACGGCCTTGAAATTATTCGTCACTCATGTGCTCACTTGATTGGTCATGCAGTTAAGCAATTGTTCCCTGAAGCAAAAATGGCAATTGGTCCTACTATCGATAACGGTTTTTACTATGATATCGATATGGAACATTCATTAAGTCAAGATGACTTAGAAGCCATTGAAAAGCGTATGCTCCAGCTTGCTAAAACAAACTACGACGTGGTTAAGGAAACCGTAAGCTGGCAACAAGCCCGCGATGCTTTTGCAGCACGTGGCGAAACATACAAAATTGAAATCCTTGATGAAAACATCAGCAAAGATGATCGTCCAGGCTTATACCATCACGAAGAATACATCGACATGTGTCGTGGCCCACACGTACCGAACATGCGTTTTTGCCAACACTTCAAAATAATGAAAGTGGCCGGTGCCTATTGGCGTGGTGATTCAGACAATAAAATGTTGCAACGTATTTATGGCACTGCATGGGGCGATAAAAAGCAACTTAAAGCCTATTTACAGCGTTTAGAAGAAGCTGAAAAGCGCGATCACCGTCGTATTGGTAAAGCACTTGATTTATGGCATTGGCAAGAAGAAGCGCCAGGCATGGTGTTTTGGCACAATGATGGGTGGAGCATTTACCGTGAACTTGAAGAGTTTGTGCGTGAAAAACTCCGTGAGTACCAGTACGAAGAAGTTAAAGGTCCAATGATGATGGACCGCTCGTTATGGGAAAAATCAGGTCACTGGGAAAAATATTCAGACGCAATGTTTACCACTGAGTCTGAAAAGCGTGAATACGCAATCAAACCAATGAACTGCCCAGGTCACGTCCAGATCTTTAATCAAGGTTTAAAATCGTACCGTGATTTACCACTGCGTATGGCTGAGTTTGGTTGTTGTCATCGTAATGAGCCATCTGGTGCACTCCATGGCTTAATGCGGGTACGTGGCTTTACGCAAGATGATGCGCATATCTTCTGTACTGAAGAGCAAATCATGGATGAAGTATCAGCCTGTATCCAAATGGTCTATGATACCTATGAAACATTCGGTTTTGAGAAAATCGTTGTTAAGTTATCGACTCGCCCTGAACAACGTATTGGCGAAGACGAAATGTGGGATAAAGCAGAGCTTGCGCTTGCGGATGCACTGAAAGCAAATAACATCGAATTTGATTATTTACCGGGTGAAGGTGCCTTCTACGGTCCAAAAATTGAATTTACTTTGTACGATTGCTTAGACAGAGCGTGGCAGTGTGGTACAGTGCAACTAGATTTTGCATTACCTGGGCGTTTAGGGGCAACTTATGTTGCTGAAAACAACGAACGCCGCACACCAGTTATGATCCATCGTGCAATTTTAGGTTCGATTGAACGTTTTATTGGTATCTTAACCGAAGAGTATGCCGGTTTATTCCCAACGTGGCTTGCGCCTAAGCAAGTGGTGATTATGAATATCACCGATAAACAAGCAGATTATGTGCAAGAAATTGTACAAAAATTAAATAAACTTGGAATTAGAGCCGCTGCTGACTTGAGAAATGAGAAGATTGGCTTTAAAATCCGTGAACATACATTAAAACGTATCCCATATTTACTGGTTGTTGGTGACAAAGAAGTCGAACAACAAGAAGTAGCAGTACGTACTCGCACAGGTGAAGACTTGGGCAAATTTAATGTTGATGAATTTGTTGCTAAAATTAGCGATGAAATTAAAAATCGACTATAAAAACTCTGCGTGTAGGGCATACATTTAATTGCTAACTACACGCTTATTATTTGATATTCTTGGAGGAACGTACTATTAGAGGCGGCAAGAAAGGGCAACAAACAGCCCAAAAAAATCGTATTAACGAAGAAATTACAGCTCAAGAAGTTCGCTTAATTGACATTGAAGGCGAACAAGCTGGAATTCAGTCATTAAAAGACGCGCAAACTATGGCTGATGCCGCTGGTGTTGATCTAGTAGAGATTAGCCCAAATGCTGAGCCGCCTGTTTGTAGAATCATGGACTACGGTAAGTTCATCTTTGAAAAAAGCAAAGAACTAAAAGAGCAGAAGAAGAAGCAAAAGCAAATCCAGATAAAAGAAATCAAATTCCGTCCTGGCACGGATGAAGGTGATTATCAGGTTAAGCTTCGCAACTTACGTAAGTTCTTAGAAGGTGGCGATAAAGCTAAGATTACCATCCGCTTCCGTGGTCGTGAAATGGCCCACCAAGAAATTGGTATCGAATTATTAAACCGTATCAAAGGCGATTTAGAAGAACTTGCAGTTGTTGAGTCTTTCCCAAATCGTGTTGAAGGCCGTCAAATGGTTATGATGATGGCGCCTGTTGCTAAAAAGCAATAAACAGGCTAAGATACGCACCGAATTTAGCTCAGGTCAGCAAGTAATATGAAAGTATTCACCTGTGCTAACCGGTATTAAAGTAAAACTGCAGCATTTATGTTGGGTTTTCACCGGACTATGGCAGTAAGTTAGGCCTAAAAGTGGAGCTATAGCAATATATCTCACGCCTGCTTACTAATTTTAAAGCAATACATTTGGAGTTATTGCAATGGCTTATAAGCTAAAAAGTCACAGAGGCGCGGCTAAGCGTTTCAAGAAAACTGCTTCTGGCGGTTTCAAGCGTAAACAAGCGCATCTTCGTCACATTCTGACTAAGAAAACTTCTAAGCGTAAGTTACACCTACGTCCTAAGATGATGGTTCATAAGAACGACCATGGTCTAGTTTCACGTATGTTACCATTCGCTTAATAGGGGTTTTTAGAAATGGCAAGAGTTAAACGCGGCGTTGTCGCACGTGCACGTCACAAAAAAGTTTTAAAACAAGCAAAAGGTTACTACGGAGCACGTTCACGTGTTTACCGCGTAGCTTTCCAGGCTGTTACTAAAGCGGGTCAATACGCTTACCGTGACCGTCGTGCGAAGAAACGTACTTTCCGTCAATTATGGATTGCACGTATCAATGCTGCTTCACGTCAAAATGGTCTGTCTTACAGCCGTTTTATCAATGGTCTTAAAAAGACATCTGTAGAAATCGATCGTAAGATCCTTGCAGATATCGCTGTTTATGACCAAATTGCATTCGCAGCGCTTGTTGCAAAAGCAAAAGAAGGCCTAGCGGCAGCTTAAGCTTTTACAAATAAGTATTGAAAAGGAGCCGATGGCTCCTTTTTTTGTGACTAAAATAAAGTTTTCACCAACAGTTGTTTGCGGTAAGGCTCGTGAAAAGCGAGATAGTCGGTAGTGATCCCTGCCTACCTAACGCTATATAATAATTACAAATAAATGAGGTAAGTAACTATTTTGAATTGGCAATCCTTAGTTGATAACCGCCAACGGTTTTTCTGGGTGTTACAGATCGCCGGTTGGATAGGTTATGCACTTGTTAACTACATTGGCTCTAAAGTATTTGAAATGCGTGATATCTACGTATTTGTCATTGTGCTTAATGCTTACGCCGGGTGTTTAATGACGGTGCCATTGCGCTATATGTATCGCAAGGCTTGGAATGCAGCACCTTGGATTTTAATGCTGGTGGTGTTCAGTGCTTCGTATGTTACCGGTACTTTGTGGGCGGTGATCCAAAAGTTTAATTTATGGGAAATTTATCGCCATGGTTATCGTCCTACAGAGTGGTTTTACTATCTGCAACAGGGCTTAGATTCGGTTTATATTATTCTTTGTTGGAGCGGTTTGTACTTCGGTATTAAATACTATCAACTGTTGCAAAGTGAGCGGCAAAAGGCCCTTAAAGCAACCACCATGGCGCATGAAGCACAACTGAAAATGTTGCGTTATCAGTTAAATCCTCATTTTTTATTTAATACTTTGAATGCTATATCTACGTTGATTTTGGTAAAAGAGAATAAAGATGCTAATTTAATGGTGTCAAAGCTGAGTGACTTTTTACGCTATACACTCAATACCGATCCGATAAAAAAAGTGCCACTTGAGCAAGAGTTACATGCACTTATGCTTTATCTTGAAATAGAGCGAGTGCGCTTTGATGAACGATTACAAGTGAATGTACAAGTCAGTGATGAAGCAAAAAATGCATTAGTGCCAAGCTTGATTTTGCAACCGATCATCGAAAATGCGATTAAATATGCGATAGCTCATCTTAGTGAAGGTGGAGTGATTGATATTAAAGCACAAGTTTTTGCTAATGAACTATTACTGGAAGTAGGCGATAATGGCCCTGGTACTGAATTACTTAATGGCCAATTAGTTAATTCACAGGGGGTTGGGGTAGCAAATACTAAAGACCGGCTAAAAACCTTGTATGAAAATAACTATTCGTTTGTGTTATCACATAATACGCCAAGTGGATTGAAAGTGAATCTGCGCGTTCCGTTTGAGAAGGCTGTGAAAAAATGAGCAAGATTAAGACCCTGATTGTCGATGATGAACCATTAGCCCGTAGAGGCCTAGCTGTAAGATTGGAGGAGTTTGATGATATCGAAGTCATCAAACTATGTAACTCTGGTCAAGAGGCAATCGATGCATGTCAAGCAGGGAAGATAGATTTAGTTTTTTTAGATATTCAAATGCCAGGAATGAATGGATTTGAGGTTGCCAGAGCACTCAGTGAAAGTGTCAGAGCATTACCTGCTATTGTATTCGTAACCGCATTTGATCAGTTCGCAGTCAAAGCATTTGAAATTCATGCTTTAGACTACATTCTTAAACCAGTCGATGACAACAGACTAAAACAGGCGGTAGAGAAAGTGCATACCTACTTGAAGACGCAACAAGACAACGCCCATAAAAAGAAATTGGCAAGTTTTGTCGCTGGAATTACTGGTAATAATTGTGAAGAGATTTTGAAAAAACTGGCCACCGGCGATACCTTAACGGATCGTCGTTACCCAGAATCTTTAGCGGTGAAAGAGCAGGGTGAAATAATCCGTGTGCCTGTAGCGACAATTCAATGGGTTGATGCTGCTGGTGATTATATGTGTTTACATTGCCAAGATGGGCAAACGCATATTCTTCGCAAAACCATGAAAGAACTAGAACAAGAGCTTGATCCACAATTATTTGTGCGCGTACATCGCAGTGCGATAGTAAATACTAAACAAATAAGCAAGTTAGTGACGCAAGTCAGTGGCGAATATTTATTAGTGTTAGACAACGGCCAAGAACTAAAAGTAAGCCGTAGTTACCGCGATAAAGTAAAAGCGGCGTTAGCAAGTTAACTTCGAAACGGGCTCATTAGCTGTTATATAACGAAGTAAATTAAACCATGTGTGTTAAATAAAAAACGCGAGCCTTGGCTCGCGTTTTTTCTGACTGTTTTAATTTAAGCAACAGTGACAATTTTCATGGTGTTGGTTGCACCAATCGTTTCCATAGCATCGCCATGAGTGATGATCACAGTATCGCCAGCTTGTAATGAACCCGCATTCACCAGTGTGTTAAGCGCATCTTTTACCATGTTATCTTTTTCACATTGGGTTGAGTCAAAAAATACCGGGTAAACACCGCGATATAATGCTGTTTGACCAAGTGTACTGGCATGACGCGATAATGAATAAATTGGTAAACCAGAGCTGATACGTGACATTAATTTTGCTGTGCTGCCTGATTCAGTTAAAGTCACAATGGCTTTCACAGAATCTAAGTGGTTTGCTGCATACATAGCTGATAATGCAATTGACTCAGCGTTTGATGAAAAACGGCTGTCTAAGCGGTGCTTAGAAACGTGGGTTTCTTTTTGTGATTCAGCCCCTAAACAAACGCGCGCCATGGTTGCTACGGTTTCTTCTGGGTAATCGCCTGCTGCTGTTTCAGCTGAAAGCATTACTGCATCTGTGCCATCAAGTACTGCGTTGGCAACATCCATAACTTCTGCACGGGTTGGCATAGGGTTATCGATCATTGATTCCATCATTTGCGTTGCGGTGATCACGGTACGGTTAAGTGAACGAGCGCGGCGGATAATAAGCTTTTGTTTACCCATTAAGGCAGCATCACCAATTTCAACACCTAAGTCACCACGGGCAACCATCACCGCATCTGAAGCGAGGATAATATCATCAACCGCTTCTACCGTTTCAACGGCTTCAGCGCGCTCAATTTTAGCTAAAAGCTGTGCTTTAGAGCCCGCAGCTTCAGCTAGTGAACGTACATAACGCATATCGTCGCCACTGCGTGGGAATGAAACCGCGATATAATCAACATCAATTTCTGCCGCAGTTAATAAATCTTCTTTATCTTTTTCAGTAAAGGCTGGAGCCGTTAAACCACCACCTAAACGGTTGATACCTTTATTATTAGATAACACGCCACCAACAGTTACTGTGGTATGCACTAAATGACCTTCAACGTTTACTACTGTTAATTGAATTAAACCATCGTTTAAAAGCAGTAAGTCACCTGGGGCAACATCTTGGGGCAATTCTTTGTAATCAATACCTACGGCGTTGATATCGCCTAGGCCTTTTTCCATTTTTGCATCAAGAATAAATTTTGCACCAACAGGTAGCGTTACTTTGCCATCTTTAAATGTCGATACACGAATTTTTGGGCCTTGCAAATCGGCTAAAATAGCAATGTGCTTACCTAATTTTTTGGCAATATCACGCACAGCTTGGGCACGGTCTTTGTGATCTTGGGCAATACCATGTGAAAAGTTCAAACGCACTACGTTTGCACCAGCACGGATTATTTTTTCTAAGTTATTATCTCGATCGGTTGCAGGTCCAAGGGTCGCGACTATTTTTGTGCGTCTAAGCATCAAATTCTCCTGTAGGCTTACTCAATTGTAAGCAGGTTGACGGTTTTTCGTTATTAATATATGCCGTTGTAACTAACACGCATAATACAGTTTTTACAGGCAGCCGATACATTGTTGAATATAATGTAACTTATGAGGCTGCCATTATTTTATACAAAATAAATATGACCACATTATGACACCGGTGTCAGGTCTCGTCAATGCTCGACTCAGAAATCCACACCAGGAAAATTTATCCCCCCGAAGGAACGGTTGTTTGGTATAATCTGCGCATCATGCGTATTTGTTTTACGCATTGCCGTGTATATATTGTCTAAGCTCGCATTTTTAAGTGGCTTGGGTATATAATGCGCGCGGTATTATTTTCATTTACTAACCAATAGTTGTTACCGAGGAGGACACTAAATGCAAGTTGCATTAGTCGGGTTAGGCGTTATGGGTAAAAATCTTGCTCTGAACTTGATAGAGCAGGGTATGACGCTAGTAGCTTATGATAAAAACCCAGACGCGGGCGAAGAGCTATTGAGCTGTGCTAAATTACAAGGCATGGCAGATCGTCTGCACATTGTGTCTGATTTAGCTGATATGGTAAAACGGTTAACGCCGCCTCGCTCAATCTTGTTATTAGTACCAGCGGGTGAGTTAGTTGATAAAGTGTGTAACGAATTAGTTGAAGCGGGTGTTGATTGCGACGACATTATTGTTGATTGCGGTAATAGTAATTATAAAGACGGCATCACGCGTAAACTTAAATATCAAAATAAATTTGAATTTGCCACTATGGGCATTTCTGGCGGTGCCGAAGGCGCTCGTCATGGCCCTGCGATGATGGCAAGTGGTTCAGAAGGTGGCTGGGAGCGTGTCGAGCCATGGTTTGAAAAAGTTGCTGCGAGCTACAAAGGCGAATCGTGTTTTGCCCGTGTAGGTCAATCAGCCAGTGGTCATTTTGTTAAAATGGTGCACAACGGCATTGAATACGCATTAATGCAATTAATTGCTGAAATGTATCAATTACTACGTTTAGGCACAAATCGTACTCCCCATGAAGTTGCCGATATTTTTAATCAATGGTCACAAGGCTCACTAAATAGTTATTTATTGTCTATTTCAAGTCATATCCTATCGTTAGAAACTGATGCTGATGAAGCGCTAGTTGATTTAATTGATAATAAAGTAGGCGCGAAAGGCACTGGTTTGTGGACGGCGCAAAATGCATTAGAGCTGGGTATTGCAGTGCCATCATTGGTTGCTGCTGTGCAAGCACGTCATTTAACTAATACCGCTGACACACACGCCGCAAAAGAAATGACCTATGCCGCTAAATCAACGACACAAATTGAACTAGATTTAGAAGAACTTAAAGATGCGTTCTTGTTTGCAAGTTTACTTGCTTATCGTCAAGGCCTTGCGCTTATTAAAGGTGCATCGCGTGCGCATCAATGGAAAGTCGACTTATCTAAAACACTGCAAACATGGCGTGCAGGCTGTATTATCCGTGCCGATTACTTAGATAATATTGCTGATGGTGTTGAGTTTATCGATACACTTGAAAAAGAGTCACTCGCACTGCGTAAAATTACAGGTCAAGCGATGATGACTGGTTTAGCATTTCCAGTCTTGAGCTCAACGCAAACCTACTTTGCGACCCTTACTACACCAAGCAATGGTCATTTAGTACAAGCACAACGAGATTACTTCGGTGAGCATGGTATTAAAACCCACAGCGGTGAAGTATGCCATTTAACGGATTTAGTAGAGATTGACGCGAAAGTACGTTAATTAGGCCAATAAGTTAAAATGAAAGGCACGCTAATTAGCGTGCCTTTTTAGTTTAAAAAAATAGTTTTTATTATAAAGCGCTCAGCTTATCTACTTAACTCACCACGTAAGTTGTCTTGCATTAAATGGCGAATAGTTTCAATTTCAAGCTGTTGGCTAAATAAGTAATGTAATTTAGTTAGGCATGCTTCTAACGTCATATCGTAACCGCTGATCACACCAATGTTGAGTAATGCATTACCCGTTGCATAACCGCCCATATTGACATGACCTTTTAAGCATTGTGTGAGATTGATAATGACCATGCCGCGTTTACTCGCGCTTGAGAGGATCTCTAAAAAGTCAGGATCTTGTGGCGCATTGCCTACCCCAAAGCTTAATAACACTAGGGCTTTGATATTATCGTTTACCAGACTTTTAACCACAGCATGACTGATCCCAGGATACAAGTATAAAACCCCAATAGGTTGTGGTGTTATGTTAGTGACTTGTAGTTCATTTTCAACATACGGGCTCAGTTGGCCTTTTAATAATTGAATGTTAATGCCTGAGAGAGCCAGTGGATCTAGGTTTGGAGAGGCAAAGGCATCAAAGCCATCGGCATGGGCTTTTGTCGCACGGTTGCCGCGAAATAATTGATTATTAAAAAATAAACTAACCTCGGCAATCGGATAATTAGCCGCTAAGTACATGGCATTAAGTAAATTGACTTGGCCATCAGAGCGCAGTTGCGACAGTGGAATTTGTGAACCTGTGACAATCACGGGTTTTGTTAAATTTTCAAACATAAATGACAGCGCAGAGGCGGTATAGGCCATGGTGTCTGTGCCGTGCAATACCACAAAGCCATCATAGTCTTGGTATTTACTTTTTATATCCTCAGCAATTAATTGCCAATGGACAGGGGACATATCGGAAGAATCAATGAGCGGACAATACTCATGAATATCAAATAAAGGCATTTCATCACGGTTAAATTCAGCATTGTTTACTACGGTTTGTGTTAAAAAGCCCTCTGCAGGAATATAGCCTCGGCTTGATTTTTTCATGCCAATTGTACCGCCAGTGTATGCGATATAAATACGTTTACGTTTCATAAAAAAGCCCAGTAAAAAAACTGGGCTTAGTATAACGGTTAGTTGCTGCGATTACAGCCTATACACTCGTTATTGTGAAATATTACACACTAAGCAGCGGGCATAAATACCTTGCGGATCGTTGTAATCCTGCAAGTTTTCAACCTCAGTCGTTAATTGCTTAACTAACCCATTGATTGATGCTTGGTTTGAGAGTGCGTTTTGTAGCGTACTTTGCGAACCAATCAGTGCTTTAACCGATGCGTTACCAAAGATATCTTGCATTAGCTGCTCTTGCCCAGTAAGGCTATGCTTGATGGTTTTTACTTCATAAAAATCAAGTTTAGCCAGTTCAGCGGCGGCTTTAATTGCATCTTGCTTATTACCAAGCTTATCGATTAAGCCAAGTTCTTGCGCTTGGCTTGCAATCCAAACACGGCCTTGGGCAATCTTATCAACTTGCTCAGGTGTCATGTTCCGTGCTTCGCCAACGACCTCTAAAAAGCGCTGATAGGCATCTTCAACACTTAGTTGAATAACTTGCGCCATTTTTTCATTCAGAGGACGGGCGACTGACAGGCCAGCCATTTCAGTGGTTGCTACGCCGTCTGAATAAACACCTAATTTAGCCATGGTGTTTTCAAAGGTCATAAAGTTACCAAATACACCAATTGAACCGGTAATGGTACTTGGCGCGGCCCAAATTTCATTGGCTGCGGAGGCAATCCAGTAACCACCAGAGGCAGCCACAGAGCTCATTGAAGCAATTACCGGTTTACCAGCAGCTTTGAGTGCCAGTACTTCAGCGCGAATAATTTCAGAAGCAAACATACTGCCACCGCCTGAATCAATACGTAGTACCACGGCTTTAACTTTTTCATCTAAGCGAGCTTTACGTAGTAATGCCGCCGTAGAGTCACCACCAATTTCACCGGCTTTGCGTTCGCCGTCAGAAATAGTACCGCGAGCAACAACAACCGCGACTTTTTCTGTCATTGGGTTATCAAATTCAACTGGCGGTTTAATCAATGAAAGGTATTCTTTAAATGATACTTGGTTAAAGGTTTTGCCAGTTTCTTCAGCGCCTACTAATTCAATCAATTCTCGACGAACTTGTTGATTCGTTTTTAATGAATCAACCCATTGATGTTCAAGTGCATATTTACCTGAGTCACCATTAACCGCTTGCATTTTGGCAAGGAATACATCCATGGTTTCATCAAAATTAGCTTCATCAAATGGACGAACTGCAGCAACATCTTGCTTATATTCTTGCCACAATGCACCCAACCATACACTGTTGGCTTCTTTTGCTGCATCTGACATATCATTACGAATGAAAGGTTCCACAGCCGATTTGAAGGTACCAACACGGAAAATATGCTGGGTGATGCCGAGCTTTTCAAGCGCATCTTTAAAATACAGTGGATACATACCAAAACCTTGAATTTCAACGCCACCATATGGATGCATTGAAATTTCATCAGCATGAGCAGCGATGTAATATTGTGCTTGAGAATAATAATAACCAGAGGCAATTACTTTTTTACCGCTAGCTTTAAAACGCTCTAGAGCTTGAGAGATTTGTTTTAATTTATTTAAATGCGCGCTAGGCATTTTTTGTAAATCTAACAAGATCACACTAATGCGTTTATCTTCAGTGGCTTGATCAATTACTTCGATAATATCATCAAGTAATATTTCAGCAGGTTCGTCGTTGCCCATTGTTGTGTCATTGATGGCGGCTTCAATTGGATCAACGTAAATTTTTTCTTCTACGATTGGCCCATTGAGGTTAAGTGTGAGCACCGATGTATCAGCAACATTAATTTCATCGTCATCACTTACGATAGAGACAATGAAAAGAATAACGAGTAGCACAAATAAAAAATTGAGGACTAAACGACGAGAAAAGTTAATTCCTGCCCACAGTCCTTTAAACAGCTTTGCAATCAAAATAAATCCTTAGTCTGGTACAACTTATATATGTCACCATCTTAGCCTAGAATAAAAATTTATTTAACTGTTAAATCGTAACTAAGTATTTATCAGTGCCGTCCTTAAAGAGGTTAACGATAGAAATATGACATAATTGAGTGCTTTTGTTGCTTATTACTTGCCAATCAAGCAAAATTCGCTAATGTATAGAGGTTAGACCAGTTGACGGGGCAGAGGATGTTAGAACAACAATTACAATTAAAACACACACAATTACGCAATCGCTTAGTAATGGGCTCAATGCATACAGGGCTTGAAGAGGGGTGGCATAACAGAAAACGGCTGCGTGCATTTTATGAAGCACGCGCAAAAGGTGGCACCGCAATGCTCATCACGGGTGGTTATAGCCCTAATCTGCGTGGAAAGTTAACCCCCATTTCATCCTCTTTTAACAGTTATTATGATGTATTTAAGCACCGTGCCTATACTGATGCTGTGCATCAGCATGGTGGTAAGATTTGCTTACAATTATTACATGCTGGTCGCTATGCCTATCATCCATTTAATCAAGCACCCAGTGCAATTAAAGCACCTATCAATCCGTATAAACCAAAAGCGATGTCTTTAGGGGCGATTAAAAAAACCATCAAAGACTTTGCTCATTCTGCTTATTTAGCACAAAAAGCGGGTTATGATGGTGTTGAAGTGATGGGTTCTGAAGGCTATCTGATCAATGAATTTATGGCGCCGCATACTAATAAACGCACCGATGAATACGGCGGGAGTCTAGAAAATCGCCTGCGTTTGGCATTAGACATAGTTAAAGCGGTACGTGCCAAAGTAAATAAAGAATTTTTAATTATCTTTCGTTTATCAGTGATGGATCTGATCCCAAATGGTTCCACACCAGAAGAAGTAACGGTTCAAGCTAAAGCGTTGGAGCTGGCAGGCGTTGATATATTTAATACTGGTATTGGCTGGCATGAAGCACGCGTGCCAACGATTGCCAGTATGGTACCACCTGGTGCATTTAAAGAAGCGTCAAAACGTTTAAAAGAAGTAGTGTCGGTGCCTGTCATTGCTGTAAATCGTATTAATACTCCTGCTATTGCCAATGAAATTTTAACCGCAGGTAATGCCGATTTAATCTCGATGGCACGCCCACTGCTTGCTGATCCTGAGTTTTTCAATAAATATCAAGCACAACACAGTGAGCAAATTAATATTTGTATCGGTTGTAACCAAGGTTGCTTAGATCATGTGTTTAAAGGTAAGCGAGCGACGTGCTTAGTTAATCCACAAGCAGGCTTTGAATTAGATTACCCGCTTGAATACACACAAACGGCTAAAAGTGTGTTGGTTGTTGGTGCCGGGCCTGCGGGTTTATCAGCAAGTTGTTATTTAGCGCAAAAAGGCCACACAGTGACGCTGATTGATAAAAGTGCTGATATGGGCGGGCAATTTAATCTCGCGATGCGCATTCCTGGTAAAGAAGATTTTAATCATACTCTGCGTTATTTTATTAACGAACTTGAACGTCTAAAAGTCACGGTCACACTCAATACTCCTTTTACCGATAAAATGCTTGAGCAATACGATGATGTGGTGTTTGCAACGGGTGTACGCCCGCGCGAAGCAAATTTTACTTGCGCTGATGATAAACGAGTTTTTTCATACGATGAAGTGATCCGCGGTGAAGTTGAATTAGGCCAATCGATTGCGATTTTAGGCGCCGGTGGCATTGGTTTTGATATGGTCGCTTTTTTAAGCGAGCATAAAAACCAAACTATCAGTGAATTTAAAACCCAATGGGGGATTGAGTGCGAGCCAAGCCCGCATAAAGATAGTCGTCAATTGTTTATGCTCAAACGCAGTGCTGGGCGTTTTGGCAGTGAACTGGGTAAAACCACCGGTTGGATACACCGCCAAGTTGCAAAGCAACATGGTGTAAAACAAATCGCTGATTGTCAGTATCATCATTTTGATGCGCAAGGCCTAAAAATCACTGTGGCAGGGGAAGAGCAGGTTTTAGCTGTTGATACGGTTATTGCGTGTATTGGGCAAGTGTCTAATAATGAGTTAATGTCACAATTAACCGATAACCCAAAAGTACATGTGATTGGTGGGGCCAAATTAGCGACAGCGATTGATGCAAAACGGGCTATTTATGAAGCGTTACAGGTGGCACGTAAAATTTAACTGAAATAAACTTTCTATCGTAGCGGTCTTTGTTTAATACACTTTAAGAGAATAGATCGCTACGATGAATACATTGATCAATATATATAAAACGTTGCTACAAAAAATAGCCCTATTTGATGGTATCCCTGCTTTACTATTTAGACTCATACTCGCACCAGTTATGATCATTGCGGGTTATAACAAACTAAATATCAGTGGTGATGTTAATGGCTTTTTTGAATTCTTTTTAGCTTCTCCTGATATTGTTGCTTGGTTTGGCAACGCAGATTGGGGCTTAGGTCTACCTTTCCCTGATTTATTGGCTTTTTTAGCTGGCTGGAGTGAATTTCTGGGCGGTTGGCTGCTCTTGGTTGGTTTATTAACTCGCTTAGTTAGCATTCCGTTGATGTTTACCATGGTCGTTGCCGCAACCTCAGTACATTGGCACAATGGCTGGTTTGCTATTGCGCCGACAGAGCCTGATACCAGTGCCGCACAAGTACTCGATTGGCTAGCGATACCTGGTGCCAAAGCAAGCCTCGATAATTCCCTTGCAGTGAAGGAACGAATTGAGAAAATCCGAGGACTTGTAGAAGAGCATGGTTTCCCCGATTACTTGTATGAAAAGGGTAAACCGTCAATTTTGAATAATGGCATTGAGTTTTCAGCTATTTATTTTGCGATGCTATTAAGTTTATTTTTCACCGGTGGTGGGCGCTTTGTAAGCTTAGATTATTGGCTACGAAGAACAATCGAATAAGTCAGATACTTACTGGTAAGTTTGCAGCAGCCGCTGCAAACTTTCTAACTTTCTAACTTTCTAACTTTCTAACTTTCTAACTTTCTAACTTTCTAACTTTCTAACTTTCTAACTTTCTCAGTAATCCGTATCAATGGTATGCTGTTTTCTTTTTCAGTGAGAAGTACGCTATGGATGCTATTGAGCTTTTATTAACCCGTCAGTCTGATCCCCGACTAATTGCACCCGCTCCCAACAACAGCCAATTAGAGATTATTAAACAAGCAGCACTGCGTGTGCCGGACCATGGCGCGCTTGCGCCATGGCAATTTATTGTTGTAGCAGGGGATGCGCGCGAACGACTTGGCGAAATTTATTATCAAAGTGCAGTTGCAGAACAACAAGATGAAAAAGTCATTAATCGCGCCAAAGAGTTACCACTGCGTGCCCCAATGATTATTATTGCGATTGCTAAATATCAAGCACATCCTAAAGTACCACGTATAGAGCAAGTACAAAGCGCCGGCTGTGCTGTGCTTGCGATGCAACAAGCGGCATTCGCACAAGGGCTTGGTGGTGTTTGGCGTACCGGCTATTTTGCGCAAAGTGAGGGTGTTAAAGCGTCTTTAAATTTAAACACAGACGATGAGATTGTCGGCTATTTATACTTAGGTACACCTGAACTAGAGTGTAAAAAATCGGTACGTCATCAGCCTGAACGTTTTTTCAGCAATTTATAGTTGCGAAGACGTAATAAATTGGAACTTTTTCTTTTTGTACTAGTCAGAGAGCATTAAGGTTACTCTTGTTAGAGTCGGCAAGTAACTTAGCTGCGTGAAGCGCTTGGATGCAATAACCCTGAATGCAACGATTTGTTATTCTTCAGCAGTTTATTAATGTATGGAATGCTTTATAAAAATAACAATCTAGAAGACGAGGATAATGGGAAATTTATTTTTACGTGAAAAAGAAAAGTGGTTAACGTGGTCTTTATGGGGCTTTGTTGGTGCAGTTATAACTCTTTACACAGCATTTAGTACACAGACTCCTCATCTAATTGCAATGTCATCAATAGGTATTGTGATTATCTTAGCGTGGTGGATGCAACGTACAAGGCGATTTGACTTTGGCAGGGCATTTAAAGTGTGCTGTTATGTATTAGTTATTAGTATCTTACCTGCATTTATATTGGTACTGGTGCCAAGTGATGATCTCAATCGCTATGATTTAATCTTCCAAAGTTTAAGTTTTGTGACTTTTAGCTTGCTAGTGTGTTTATTATGCTCGTGGATTGCAAAACGGCCAAAACAGTATTATTGAGTTATTTTTAGGCGTTATAGGATCATAGCAGCAATTAATTTTGATTTTTTACTGTTAGGGCTTTACAACAAGGCAAGTAACCCCTATTATCCGCGCCGTACGGAGAGATGGCAGAGTGGTCGAATGCACCGGTCTTGAAAACCGGCATGGGTTTATAGCCCATCTAGGGTTCAAATCCCTATCTCTCCACCATATTTAAAAAGCCGCCTTCTGGGCGGCTTTTTGCTATCTGGAGTTTTATATGTCACAACAAAATCAATTAAGTACAACTCAGCGGGTACTCAAGCATGTGTTGTTATGGACTGTATTTGGCTATTGCTATCACAGTGCAATCAACCTTTTGGTTAAGATGGCCATTGATTCGCAACCGGAGCAGATATTGGTTACTGCAATGGCGTATTGTTTAGGCTTTAATGTTTTATCTGCCCATTTGATCAGCAAATATGACAGGCATTGGCCTGAAATTGCCGCAATCTATATAGGGATTTTTGGCTTATTAGTGGTGCCGGTGATACTTGTT
Organism: Pseudoalteromonas sp. ASV78; assembly: GCF_047806705.1. NCBI lineage: Bacteria > Pseudomonadati > Pseudomonadota > Gammaproteobacteria > Alteromonadales > Pseudoalteromonadaceae > Pseudoalteromonas > Pseudoalteromonas sp. ASV78. The sequence continues at coordinate 902,254 of NZ_JBLOPA010000001.1, forward strand.
GGTCCGCAAGCATTATTGAGTCGTCCAATACTCGCTGGTATTTTAATCAGCTTACCAGTATTTACTTTCGCAATGCGCTTTATAAAGCGAAAACTCCCTAAAAACTAATCCTAAAGAAGCCCAAAAGGGCTTTTTTTTATGATAGCATAGACGCGTCTTTTAACTGATACCAACGTTATTAAGGTTGGTATAAACAAAACGTGAAACACATTATGTCAGATAATTTTACTACAGATGCTGAAAAAGCAAGTTACGGTATTGGCTTACAAATGGGTGAGCAACTTAAAGCGAATCCGTTCGAAGGTCTAAACTTAAATTCAGTATTTGCAGGCATGAAAGATGCGTATGTAGGTGGCGATTTCCAAGTTGAGATCCCTGAGATCCAAGCTGCTTTCGAAAAAATCAATACTGAAATTCAAGCTCGTCGTGAAGAAGAAGCTAAAGTACTCGCGGCTGAAGGCATTGCATTCCTAGAAGAAAATGCAAAGCGTACTGAAATCACCGTTACTGAGTCTGGTCTGCAATACGAAGTACTTGCAACAGGTGAAGGCGACAAGCCTACTGCAGAGTCTACAGTTCGCGTTGATTATCACGGTACACTTATCAACGGTACTGTTTTTGATAGCTCTTATGAGCGTGGTCAGCCAGCAGAGTTCCCTGTTGGTGGCGTTATCAAAGGTTGGACTGAAGCGTTACAAATGATGCCAGTAGGCACTAAATGGCGTATTTATGTTCCTCATGATCTTGCTTATGGTGAACGTGGTGCCGGTGCTGCGATTGCACCTTTCTCAACGCTTGTATTCGATGTTGAGTTACACGCTATTCTTTAATAGTTATTTACTTTTTTAAGTAAATAAAAAGCCACCCTAAGACGATTAGGGTGGCTTTTTTTATGTTTGTATTATGGTTAATTAAAAGTAACCACGTACACCTAGTCTAAAGTTTCGCCCTGGTAATGGCGTTTGATCTTTAATAAATGAGCTATGTACAAAGCCTAGTTCATCAGTGATGTTATCAATGTTGATATAAAACTGCGTATCGACAGGGCCTACCGTTAATTGATAATTTGCTTGTGCATCAAATAACGTGTAACCGTCAGTTGCGGTTTCATAGGCTGTAATGTCATTTTGTTCAAAGTAATGGGTGCCCGTTAAACTAAACTGCCAATCACTAATATTATATTGTAATTCTGAGCCTAATTTATTCGCTGGAATGCGCGGTAAATTACCTTCATCATCCGCAAGTTTTGCCGTGGTTGAATCACCAAATAGTTTAACCATTGCATTGGAGTTAATTTGATAATGTGCGTCAAACTCAATACCGTATAACTTTGCATCTTTACTGACGAATTGATAAACCGCCATACCATGATCGTGGTCAGGCTCTGCTGCTTCAAGGCCATGCTCTGCATCAAACACTAAGCCCGTGTTTTGTTGATAGTAAAAGTTTTCAATGTCGTTATAGAAAAAGTTAACGGTATAACCAAAATCGCCACTAAAGCGTCTAAAGCCAAAATCAATATTGGTGGACGTTTCTTGCTTGATATTGTCAGGTTCGAAGTGAATTTCACCGTCTTCAATTACGTAGCCCAAACCTAGCTCATAGGTACTGGTAGCAATATGTACACCATTTGAAAGTAGCTCTGCAGATAACGGAGCACGCTCTGAATGTGACACGCTAAGAGACACACTTTGGCCTGGCGTATATTGCCAAATTGCGCCAGCTGAAGCGCTTAGGTTAGTAAAACTTTTACTGTAAGCCGTTAGCTCATTTTCGTGCTCATCAGCATGCTCTTCATGGTCATGGTCATGGTCATGGTCATGCGCTGCAGCATTAACATTGCTATCAATGTTATAATCTTCTAAACGAGCACCAAGTTCCACAGTCACGTCGCCAAACTGTTGCTCTTCTAAAATAAACAATGCATTACTAGTGGTTTTACTTGCTGGTGTAAAGGCTTCTTCACCATCAGCATCATAATTGGACTCGCTAAAGTGGTAGCCCGCCATACCGTGCCAGTTCCCCAGTTTATGCTCAATATTAAAACGTGCTTCAGTGGTTTCGTTGCTGAAGATAGTACCAATCGCGCCGTCTTCAATTTCAGCATGGCGATAGTCAGTATAACCAAGACGTAAGTTAATGGTTTCAATCCAGTTGTTATGCAATGCATAGCTCATTAGGCCTTGCCAACGATCTTGCTCTACGCGCGCATAAACGGCTTCTTCTTCACCTTCTTCATGGGCATGTTCATGCTCGTGATCATGACCATGTTCATGGCTATGTGCCGGAATACCGTAATCTGTTTCGATACGACCATAAGCGACACCTAACGTTAAATGTTCCCCCACATAGCTAGTTCCAAAGTTAACGGTTTGGCTATCAATAAAAGTATTTTTAACTGAGGTTGCTGTTTCATGCTCTTCTTCGTCATGGCCCTCATGATCTTCGTGCTCTTCTTCTGGTAAGTTAAAACGCGGAGTTTGGTAGTCATCACCAGTGCGTTTAGTACCATCAAAATGGAAGTTAAAGTTGTTATGACCCGTTTCAAGCTTGGCAGCATAGGTGTTGGCATTTGATACTGTATCGTGGCTGTATTCAACTGCGCCAGTTAGTTGCTCAATGTTATCGGTAGGAATACGATTATCAACCACATTGACAACACCGCCGATTGCACCAGAGCCATAAAGTAAAGTCGCAGGGCCTCGTAGGACTTCAATCTGTTCAGCGGCTAGGCTGTCATTAGAGGTTGCGTGATCAGGGCCAATTCTAGATGCATCGCTGCTGTCTAAGCCATTTTGAGTGATTTTAACGCGGGGGCCGTCTAAACCACGAATAATTGGACTTGAAGAAACAGGGCCAAAATAGCTGGCATTGACGCCTGGCAGGCCTTTTAAGGTTTCGCCTAATGTTGGCTTTGCTTTATTTCGTAGTTCATCACCGCTGAGCACGCTCACTGGTGAAATCATTTCTAAACTATTTTTATGCAGAGCAGAGGCATATACCACCACAGTTTCAACAGAGGTTGGAATAAGGGTAATTTGCAATGCAGGGCTTGCTGCATTCACTGCAATACGGGCATCAACATAATTGTCTTTACTAATATGTAACTGACTATTAGCGTCGATATCAATACTAAACTGGCCATTGTTATCAGTTTTTATTGATTGTGCTTTACCGTGTATATGCACGTCGGCTTGGCTGATCGGTTGATTTTTATCATCCAAAACTTGGCCTGTTACAACCGCGGCATGAGCAGAAAAAGAACTTAAAGCAGTGATAATTGCTGTGGATATTAAAGAATGTCGGATCATGATTACTACATCGTGGTTATTATGTTGTGATATAATATAACACCATCATTTAAGCCGATCAATAATGTTATACCATAACTTTAAAATAAACACATTTTCATTAGAGCGCGCTATACTCTAGTAGAAATAATCACTAGTTTGGTGAATGTTATGTCTGATAAAGCACGTATCTTTAAAGCACGTTTTAGCATTGCAGATTTGCGTCAGCAGCGTAATCATCAAGAGGTATTTACTACGGCTTTAACAAAAAATGAAACGCTAGAGCATTTTGTTTTAAAGCTATTAGGATATTGTATTTTATCTTACGACAGCCACGCAGTGCTAAATAAATTTTCAGATAGACTACAGCCAGATGTTGGTATCCAAGCATTGGACGAGCATTATAAAATCTGGTTAAGTGTAGATCAGCCCAACCTTGAGCAGCTGTTCAAAATAGCTAAGCAAGTAGACGAACTATTAATATTAACGACCGGTAATAGTCAGTGGTTAATTGAGTCTGAATCACGCTTAAAGTTATTTACAAATAGCCACATTATAGAAATTGATCAGCAATTCGTGGACGCTATTCAAATGGACTTAACGCGAAGTTTACATTGGGATGTCACTATCGATGAGGGCAGTTTAATGATCAGTGATAAAATACACTGTTATGAAACCAAACAGTTTGATTGGCACTAAACTACCGTGATTATTTAAAACTGAGGGTAATATCGCCATCGGGTTTGCAACAGCACAGCAGCACTTCTCCGTCACGCACAAACGCAAGCGGCTCTTCATTGTAGATCACTTGTCCTTGGCTGAGTGTTGCACGACAAGCGCCACAATAACCTTCTCGGCATTGAAAAGGGATATCATATTGCTGTTGTTCAAGGCAGTCTAAAAGGGAATGGCAGCCAGTGCTAAATTCAACACACTGGCTATTATCTGCAAAGTGAATCTTTGCAGTTTTGTTGCTGCTCATTAGAGATCAAAGTCACCAAAGTCAGCAGCATCAACTTGCGAATCAATTTGACCTACAAGGTATGAGCTGATCTCAGCTTCTTGTGGGGCAACTTGTACATTGTCAGACACTAACCATGAGTTGATCCATGGAATAGGGTTACTGCTGGTTTTGAATTGGGTCGGTAAGCCAACGGCACTCATACGTGCGTTAGTAATGTACTCAACGTATTGACATAAAATATCTTTGTTTAAGCCAATCATTGAGCCATCTTTAAACAAGTATTCAGCCCATTCTTTTTCTTGTTCTGCCGCATCCACAAACATCTTGATTGCTTCTTCACGACACTGCGCCGCAACGATGGCCATTTCAGGATCGTCTTTACCATCTTGCATAATGTTTAGAATGTGCTGAGTGCCTGAGAGATGTAGAGCTTCATCTCGGGCGATCAGCTTGATGATTTTCGCGTTGCCTTCCATCAATTCACGCTCTGCAAATGCAAATGAACAGGCAAAGCTGACATAAAAACGAATGGCTTCAAGAATGTTTACTGACATCATGGCAAGGTATAACAGCTTTTTAAGTTCAAATAAGCTGATATGAACAGTTTCACCATTAAGGCTGTGTTTGCCTTCACCGTACAAGTTATACACGGCAACTTTATTAATTAATTCATCGTAATATTTAGTTACGGCATCAGCGCGTTCACTAATTTTTTCGTTACTAACGATATCATCAAAAATAAGCTCAGGGGCTTGAGTAACGTTACGAATAATATGTGTGTATGAACGGCTATGGATTGTTTCACTAAATGCCCAAGTTTCAATCCAGGTCTCAAGTTCTGGGATCGACACAATTGGCAGTAACGCAACATTAGGCGAGCGACCTTGCACACTATCAAGCAAGGTTTGATACTTTAAGTTACTTAAAAAAATATGTTTTTCGTGATCGGGTAAGGCCTGAAAGTCTAACCGATCTTTACTCACATCGACTTCTTCAGGACGCCAAAAAAACGACAGCTGTTTTTCAATTAACTTTTCGAAAATAGGGTACTTCTGTTGATCATAACGCGATACGTTAACGGTTTGGCCGAAAAACATCGGTTCTTGTAGTTGGTTATTATGGTTTCGGCTAAAAGTAGTATAAGACATAAGATCACTCAAAAAACGAACAGGGCAAAGCGGGCGTATAGCCCGCTTCCAATTTATATTTATTATCGACTAGATTTTACAAGCGCCGCCTGCACAATCATCATCTTCCACGCCTGGTGTGTCATCTTGTGCATCAGATGCGCCATCGCGGGTATTGTGATAGTAAAGGGTTTTAACGCCAAGTTTATATGCACCCAGTAAATCTTGTAGTAATACCTTCATTGGTACTTTACCACCTTCAAATTTATTTGGGTCGTAGTTCGTATTAGCTGAAATTGTTTGGTCAACAAACTTTTGCATTATACCAACTAGCTCTATGTAACCTTTATTTGATGGGATATCCCACAATAGTTCATAGTTATCTTTTAAACGCTCATACTCAGGAACAACTTGTTTTAAAATACCATCTTTACTGGCTTTAACACTGATATGGCCGCGCGGTGGCTCAATACCATTGGTTGCATTAGAAATTTGCGACGATGTTTCAGACGGCATCAACGCAGATAACGTTGAGTTACGCATACCATGCTTTTTAATATTGGCACGTAACGTATCCCAATCTAAATGCAATGGTTCATCACAAATTTTGTCTAAATCACGCTTATAGGTATCAGTTGGCATGATCCCTTGTGAGTAGGTGGTTTCGTTAAATTTAGGGCAGGCGCCACGCTCTTTAGCCAGCTCATTTGACGCTTTCATTAAGTAATACTGAATTGCTTCAAAGGTCTTATGCGTTAATGCATTGGCACTGCCATCAGAATAACGTTTGCCATTTTTAGCAAGGTAATATGCGTAGTTGATTACGCCTATTCCGAGTGTACGACGGCCCATCGTTGCATTGTGGGCTGCTGGCACTGGGTAGTCTTGGAAATCAAGTAAGTTATCTAAGGCACGCACTGCAAGTTCAGCTAATTCTTCAAGCTCGTCTAGTGACTCAATGGCACCTAAGTTAAAGGCCGATAGCGTACACAGGGCGATTTCGCCTTCTTCGTCATTAACATTGCTCAACGGTTTAGTTGGTAATGCAATTTCTAAACATAAGTTAGATTGGCGAATTGGCGCAACTTTAGCGATAAACGGGCTGTGGGTATTACAGTGATCGACATTTTGTAAATAAATACGCCCGGTGCTAGCACGCTCTTGTGCAAACATTGAGAACAATTCAATCGCTTTAATACGTTTTTTACGAATTGATTCATCTTGCTCGTATTGCACGTATAGACGATCAAATTCATCTTGGTCTTCAAAAAAGGCATCGTAAAGACCTGGTACATCTGATGGGCTAAACAATGTAATGTAATCATCTTTAATCAAGCGCGCGTACATTAGCTTATTAAATTGCACACCGTAATCTAAGTGACGCACACGGTTATCATCTACACCACGGTTGTTTTTAAGCACTAATAAGTTTTCTACTTCTAAATGCCATAAAGGGTAAAACAGGGTCGCTGCACCGCCGCGTACACCACCTTGCGAACAGCTTTTAACTGCTGTTTGAAAGTGCTTATAAAAAGGAATACAGCCTGTGTGGTACGCTTCGCCATTGCGAATAGGGCTACCTAGTGCGCGAATGCGCCCAGCATTAATACCAATACCCGCACGTTGTGATACGTATTTTACAATCGCAGATGAGGTGGCGTTGATTGAATCTAAGCTGTCACCACATTCAATCAATACACATGAGCTGAATTGACGCGTAGGTGTACGTACCCCCGCCATAATTGGCGTAGGTAAAGAAATTTTAAATAATGACACCGCATCGTAAAAACGTTTAATGTAGTCTAAACGGGTTTCTTTTGGATAATCAGAGAACAAGCTAGCCGCAACTAAAATATATAAAAACTGTGCGCTTTCATATATTTCACCGGTAACTCGGTTTTGCACTAAATATTTGCCTTCAAGCTGCTTAACTGCTGCGTAGCTGAAGTTTAAATCACGTCCATGATCAAGGTACTCGTCTAATTGATCAATTTCTTGCTCTGTGTAGTCAGCGAGTAAGTGGGCATCGTAACGCTTATCTTCAACTAACTTGACGATGTGATCGTATAAACGCGGTGGCTCAAATTGACCATAGGCTTTTTTACGCAAATGGAATACAGCTAAGCGAGCTGATAAATATTGATAATCAGGCGACTCTTTAGAGATCTGATCAGCGGCCGCTTTAATGATGGTTTCATGGATGTCTTCAGTACGAATACCATCATAAAACTGGATGTGTGATTTTAGCTCAACTTGTGAGACAGACACATTATTTAGACCTTCGGCGGCCCAAGCAATAACGCGATGGATCTTATCTAAATCAAGTGACTCTTTACGACCGTCACGTTTGCTTACAGATAGCTGTTGGTTCATAGTTTTGCCTGTATTCCTTGGGATATAAAATTTTTTAGTGACACATTTTTCTTAGAATAAATATTTTATTGTCATAAGACGGTGCTAGCGAGAATTTAATTGAATAACATTTAGCCACAACATCTGGTGTTCATCAAACTCTGGATCACAAGATAGTGTGGTATGCGATCATTTGCAAGGGGCATAAATGCCCCAAATTGTGGATAACGTCGGGATAACACGTTTGTGTTAGTAGCCATTAACCTTTGACCATTTGATTAAAATGAAATTTATAAAAATCAACTCATGATCGATTAAATTTAACCATTTTAAAAATAAATTTAGGCTGCTTTTTTTATCAGCAAACAATGTGCAAAAAATAACACGATCACAATATGTAGTGGTTAATATTTAACAAGCCACTATATATGGTTAAATGCATCAATTGGTGATTGCCAATTAAAATCAGCTTGCCAGCTTAATGCTTCCTCTTCACTGGGGATATATCCCCACAACGCTGTAGCGCTGTGCATGTTCGCCGCTTTGGCTGCAATAATGTCGCGCTGCGCATCACCAATATATAAACAGCGACTCGGGTCGACATCTAACAGTTGTGCTGTATGCAGTAAAGGTAATGGAGATGGTTTTGCTACATTCAGGGTGTCACCACAGACAATTGCTTGCGCATCACTTAACTCAGAGATAGCTGCCACTAAGGGGGTGGTCAAAAATTCAGGCTTGTTGGTCATGATCCCCCATTTGATCTGTTGCTGCTCAAGCGCAATCAATAATTGTGCAATGCCAGTAAAGCATTGGCTATGAATCGCAATATTATCAGCGTAGGCAGTTAACAACTGTTGACGCAAAGTAGCTTGTTTTGGATGCGAGTGCCAGTGTTGGCCAAATCCAGCTTCTAGCAGCGCTACAGCGCCATTAGATGCTGCAGGGCGATAAACATCGGCGCTAACAGTCGGCTGGTTATGTGCTGTTAACACATTATTAAGTGCAGCACCAAGGTCGTCAGCGGTATCAAGTAAGGTGCCATCAAGGTCAAAAATAAAGGCGTCGTAATCAATTATTGGTGTTGCTGTATTAAAACCAGCCATTACGCAAGTTTCTCAAAGTGGAGAATATAATTAACGCTTACGTCGGTATTTAAGCTGTACTGCTTTGATAACGGGTTATAACTGAGCCCAGCGCTAGCACGTACTTTTAATCCAGCTTGCTCAGCCCATGCAATGAGTTGTGCCGGTTTAATAAACTTTTTGTGGTCGTGTGTACCTTCCGGCACCATCTTTAATAATTTTTCTGCACCAATAATGGCATACAGGTAGGCCTTAGGGGTTTTATTGAGTGTAGAAAAAAATACATCGGCGCCAGGTTTTGCTAATTCTGCTACGGCATGAATGATAGACGCAGGGTCCGGCACATGCTCTAACATTTCCATACAGGTAATAATATCAAAGCGAGCAGGGTGCTCTTGCGCATATTGTTCGGCAGGTACTTTAATATACTCTACTTTCACACCGGTTTCTAAACTATGTAGTTTCGCAACGGTTAATGGCTCTTGACCCATATCGATGCCAGTAACGTGTGCGCCCATTCGCGCCATACTTTCACTGAGGATGCCACCACCGCAGCCTACATCGAGGGTTTCTTTGTCGAATAAGCCATTGGCCTTGTCGGCAATAAAATCTAATCGTAAAGGGTTAATTTCATGAAGGGGTTTAAATTCCCCATCGCGGTCCCACCATCGCTCAGCGATGGCTTCAAACTTTGCAATTTCTGCACTATCTACATTCTGATGTTCGGTCATAAAAAACTTCCTCGTCAATCTCAGGCCATTATATAGGGTGAAATTGATAAATCGCAAAGATTTAGCGCCTGTAAATTTAAATTAATTGTGGTAGCATGACTCGGTAATAATAACTAATATCCTCGCAAGCGCCCATATGCGGCACTTTGTGGGGAAATACTGAAGGAATGTGATATCAAATGACTGATTTCGCCAACGAAATTCTGCCAGTCAATATTGAAGACGAGTTAAAAAACTCCTACTTAGACTATGCAATGAGCGTAATCGTAGGACGAGCACTGCCAGACGTACGTGATGGTTTAAAACCTGTTCACCGCCGCGTTTTGTTTGCTATGAACGAGCTTAATAATGATTGGAATAAGCCTTACAAAAAATCAGCCCGTGTGGTTGGTGACGTAATTGGTAAATACCATCCCCATGGCGATAGTGCAGTGTACGACACCATTGTACGTATGGCTCAGCCTTTCTCTTTACGTTATATGTTAGTTGACGGCCAAGGTAACTTTGGTTCAGTTGACGGTGACTCCGCAGCAGCAATGCGTTATACCGAAGTCCGTATGGCAAAAATGTCTCATGAGCTATTAGCTGATCTTGACAAAGAGACGGTTGATTTTGTGCCTAACTATGATGGTACAGAACAAATTCCTGACGTATTACCAACTAAAGTACCTAACTTATTAGTGAATGGTTCTTCGGGTATTGCGGTCGGTATGGCAACCAACATTCCTCCTCATAACTTAACTGAAGTGGTGAATGGTTGTTTAGCGCTTATTCAAAACCCCGATCTAACTATTCATGAATTAATGGATTATATTCCGGGCCCAGATTTTCCAACTGCGGCAATAATCAACGGTAAAAAAGGCATCGAACAAGCCTATTTAACAGGCCGTGGCAAAGTATACATGCGTGCCCGTGCGGAAATTGAAGTTGATGAAAAAACCCATCGTGAGACGATCATCGTTCACGAAATCCCTTATCAAGTAAATAAAGCCCGCTTAATCGAAAAAATTGCTGAGCTTGTTAAAGATAAGAAGATTGAAGGTATTAGTGCATTACGTGATGAATCAGATAAAGACGGTATGCGTATCGTTATCGAGATCAAACGTGGTGACGTAGGCGAAGTGATCTTAAACAACCTTTATGCGCAAACTCAGTTACAAACTGTGTTTGGTATGAACATGGTTGCGTTGATCAATAACCAGCCTAAGTGTTTCAACTTAAAAGAAATGCTTGAAGAGTTTATCATCCACCGCCGTGAAGTAGTGACCCGTCGTACGGTGTTTGATTTACGCAAAGCCCGTGACCGCGCGCACATGCTCGAAGGTTTAGCGATTGCGCTTGCCAACATTGACCCAATTATCGAGCTTATTCGTAACTCACCAACACCAGCTGAAGCTAAAGTCGCGCTTGCTAGTCGTCCGTGGGAATTAGGCAATGTGAAAGCCATGCTTGAAAAAGCCGGTGAAGCAAATGTTGCCCGTCCTGATTGGTTAGCCGACGACTTAGGCATTCGTGATGGTCAGTATTATATTTCTGAGCAACAAGCCCAAGCAATCCTTGATTTACGTTTACACAAGCTAACCGGTCTTGAACATGAAAAGATTCTAAGCGAATACCAAACGTTATTAGATTTAATTGCCGAGCTTTTATATATTCTTGCTAATCCTGAGCGTTTAATGGAAGTTATCCGCGATGAGTTAGTTGAAATTAAAGAGCAATACGGTGATGAACGTCGTACTGAAATCAACGCCGCTGCCCATGATATTAGCCTTGAAGACTTGATCACCGAAGAAGACGTGGTAGTAACGCTTTCTCATGAAGGCTATGTGAAGTATCAGCCATTGTCTGATTACGAAGCACAGCGTCGTGGTGGTAAAGGTAAATCAGCAACCAAGATGAAAGATGAAGATTTCATCGAGCGTTTACTGGTTGCCAATACGCACGATACAATCTTGTGTTTCTCAACGGCTGGTCGCTTATATTGGCTTAAAGTGTATCAATTACCACTTGCTAGCCGTGCTGCCCGTGGTAAACCAATCGTTAACTTGTTACCACTTGAAGCTGACGAACGTATTACTGCAATCTTGCCGGTACGTGAATACGAAGAAAATAAATACATCTTTATGGCAACTGCGTTCGGTACCGTGAAGAAAACACCGCTTACTGCGTATAGCCGCCAACGTGCCAGTGGTATCATCGCTGTTAACTTAAACGACGGTGATAGCTTGATTGGTGTTGATATCACCGATGGTAGCAACGAAATTATGCTATTTACTGATGCTGGTAAAGTTGTTCGCTTTAAAGAAGCCGAAGAATCGCCAGTTTTAGATGAAAATGGCAACCCAGTGCTTGATGAAAACGGTAACCCGGAAATCAAGTTTAAAGGTGTACGTCAGATGGGTCGTACTGCAACGGGTGTCCGTGGTATTAAGATGCCTGAAGGTCAACGTGTTGTATCGTTAATTGTACCTAAGACTAATGGTGCAATTTTAACAGTCACTGAAAACGGTTACGGTAAACGTACACTGCTTGAGGATTACCCAGCGAAGAGTCGTGCGACTCAAGGTGTAGTATCTATCAAAGTATCTGAGCGTAACGGCGCTGTTGTTGGTGCAGTACAAGTTGATGAAAACGACGAGATCATGATTATCTCTAATCGTGGTACGCTTGTTCGCACGCGAGTTAAAGAAGTTTCTACCGTTGGGCGCAATACCCAAGGTGTTATTTTGATAAGAACTATTGACGAAGAGCAAGTAGTTGGTTTACAACGTATCGAAGAGATCGAAATCGATGAACTTAACGCGATTATCGAAGGTGAAAGCGTTGAAGTAGTCGAGACGGTTAATGATGAAACTGGTGATAACCCACCAGAAGAATAATATTAACTAAAGCGGCTTCGGCCGCTTTTTTTTATTCATAATTAAAAATCAAAGTAATTACTGGAATGAGGAAAGGTAATGAGTAAATATAATTTTTGTGCAGGGCCTGCTATGTTGCCTCCAGCTGTAATGGAGAAGGCACAAAAAGAATTTCTTGATTGGCAAGATTTAGGTGTCTCGGTGATGGAAATTAGTCACCGTAGTAAAGAGTTTTTAGCGCTTACAGCGAAATGTGAAGCAAGCTTACGTCGATTAATGAATATTAGCGATGAATTTGCAGTGCTGTTTATGCACGGCGGCGGCCGCGGCCAATTTGCTGCCGTACCGTTAAATCTGCATTTAGATAATAAAGCCGCCGTGTATTGTGAAAACGGTGTTTGGTCTAAAGGTGCGGTTGACGAAGCGGTCAAATTCACCACAGTCACTGAGCTTGATGTCCGTAATGATACAAATGAACAATTCTCTATCAAACCGGTAAGTGAGTGGCAATTTCCAGCCGATCCGTCATACATTCATTATTGCCCAAATGAAACCATTGATGGCATTGAAGTGTTTGATGTACCAAGCCATCCAACAGCGCCGATCGTTGCTGATATGTCATCAACTATTTTATCGCGTGAGTTTGATGTAAATAAGTTTGATTTAATTTATGCCGGTGCGCAAAAAAATATTGGCCCATCAGGGCTTGCCATTGTGATCATTCGTAAAACGCTGCTTGAGCGTGAAGGGGTCGCAAAACCAGGTATATTTGATTACGCACTCGAAGTAAAACAAGGCAGCATGTATAACACGCCACCTACGTTTGCTTGGTACCTAGCGGCAGAAGTATTTGCATGGCTTGAGCAAAATGGGGGCGTAAAAGCCATGGAGCAGCAAAATATTGCCAAAGCAGAGCTGCTGTACGGTTTTATTGATGAGTCGCCATTTTACAACAATAAAGTCGCAAAGCACTGCCGTTCACGCATGAATGTACCATTTTGGCTCAATGATGAAAGTTTAAATGCAGCGTTTTTAGCACAAGCAAAAGCAGCTGGCTTACTAGCACTTGAAGGTCACCGTATTGTTGGCGGTATGCGTGCAAGTATTTACAACGCCATGCCACTTGCTGGCGTGCAAGCGTTAGTTGACTTCATGGCACAATTTGCCAAGGAGCACAGCTAATGGAACAGTTACGTTTAGAGCCTATTAGTAAAGTAAATGGCAGTGTGACGCTGCCTGGCTCAAAAAGTTTATCCAATCGCATTCTACTGTTAGCAGCCCTTGCTAAAGGTACAACGGTGGTTGAAAACCTACTTGATAGCGATGATATTCGTCATATGTTAGGTGCGCTTAAACAGTTAGGCGTACAAGTAAGTTTAAATGACGACAAAACCGTAGCAACAGTAAAAGGTGTCGGCGGGCAGTTTTTAACGCCAGTTGAGCCGTTATTTTTAGGCAATGCAGGCACTGCATATCGGCCACTTACTGCTGTGCTTGCCGCAGTTAAAGGCGACTATCAGCTAATTGGTGAGCCGCGTATGGAAGAGCGCCCAATTGGTCACCTAGTTGATGCACTGCAAGCGCTCGGCGGTGATGTTAGTTATTTAAAAAATAAAGACTATCCACCACTGAAAATTGTTGGCGGGCAAATTAACGGCGGCAATGTTGCAATTGATGGCAGTATTTCGAGCCAATTTTTAACGGCATTGTTAATGGCAGCGCCATTATTTAATGGTGATACGTGCATTACCATTAAAGGTACTTTGGTTTCAAAACCGTATATTGATATCACCCTTGATGTTATGGCACGTTTTGGTGTCACGGTTACGCACGATAACTATAAAACCTTTACTGTAAAAGGTGCGCAGCAATACCAAGCTGTTGAGCGCATTATGGTTGAAGGGGATGCATCATCGGCCTCTTACTTTGTTGCAGCTGCGGCAATTGCTGGCGGTGAAATTGAGATCAAAGGCGTGGGTGCAAAATCAGTGCAAGGCGATATTGGTTTTGCCAAAGTAATGGAGCAGGTCGGTGCTAAGATTGATTGGTATGACGAGCGCTTAGTGGTACGTAAAGGCGAATTAAAAGGTGTTGATATTGATGCCAACGCGATTCCTGATGCGGCAATGACCCTTGCAACAGTGGCGTTATTTGCCGATGGTCCAACCGCTATTCGTAATATCTATAACTGGCGCGTAAAAGAAACCGATCGCTTACATGCCATGGCCACCGAGCTGCGTAAAGTCGGTGCTGAGGTTGTTGAAGGTGAAGATTTCATCGAAATAACCCCGCCCAAACACTTTAATGATGTGGCAATTGATACCTATGATGACCACCGAATCGCCATGTGTTTTGCCATGGTTGCAGTGGGTGGCAAGGCAATAACTATCAATGATCCTAAGTGTACATACAAGACATTTCCAACATTTTTCAATGTACTAGCATCGGTTAGTCAATCAATGACTGAAGCTGAAATATAAAAAGTTACATACAAAAAGCGGATCTATTTTAATATCTGGCGTATAATACGGCGGTTTAATTTTGGTGTGCATTGCAGGAGGTTTAAATGCGGGCGTTATTAATGCCGGTGATCACCGTTGATGGCCCAAGTGGTTCAGGTAAAGGAACTGTTTGTCGCTTGTTAGCCGAGAAATTGGGATGGGATGTACTGGACAGTGGGGCAATTTACCGCGTATTAGCACTGGCAGCACTTCACCATCAAATTGCACTCGACAACGAAGAGGCACTGGTGCCTTTAGCTGCTAACTTAGATGTGCAATTTTTAGTAGATAGTCAAGCAAACACCGGGAAAGTTATTCTTGAAGGCGAAGATGTATCAACAACAATTCGCAATGAAGAAGTTGGTGGTGCAGCGTCAAAAGTAGCGGCTTTACCTCGTGTAAGAGAAGCACTATTACGCCGCCAACGTGCATTTCGTACTGAAAATGGCTTAATTGCCGATGGCCGTGATATGGGCACTGTGGTGTTTCCCGATGCACCACTAAAAATTTATTTGACCGCCAGCGCAGAAGAGCGTGCTCGCAGACGATTTGTTGAGTTGAATGAACGCGGTCTTGGTGTTACACTAAGTGGTCTATTAGAAGATATTCAAGCACGTGATGACCGCGATATGAATCGTGCCGTTGCGCCACTTGTACCAGCTGATGATGCCATTGAACTCGATACTAGCGAGCTTAATGCACAGCAAGTGTTTGATAAAGTTATGACTTTATTAGATACAGCGATTGTCGAAGGTAAGCTTCCTAAGCGACGATAAACTATTTTATGCACCAGCAGGATGCCAGTGCTATTTTAACAACCCCATGCAGCATGGTTGCTTATTGGTAATAATATATGAGACGTATATTCGTATGTCAGAAAATTTTGCGCAGTTATTTGAAGAAAGCTTAAAGGGTTTTGAAGCAGAGCAAGGCTCTATCGTTAAAGGTACAGTAATCTCAATCGAGAACAACATTGTACTTGTAGATGCTGGTCTTAAATCAGAAAGTGCTATCCCTGCAGAGCAGTTCAAAAATGCTGCTGGTGAACTAGAAGTTGCTGTTGGCGACGAAGTAGATGTTGCACTAGATGCAATTGAAGACGGTTTCGGTGAAACTATCCTTTCTCGTGAGAAAGCGAAGCGTCACGAAGCGTGGATCCGTCTTGAGAAAGCATGTGAAGAGCAAGAGACTGTTACTGGTGTTATCAACGGTAAAGTTAAAGGCGGTTTCACTGTTGAAGTTGATTCAATCCGTGCTTTCCTACCTGGTTCACTTGTTGATGTTCGTCCAGTACGTGACACAACTCACCTTGAAGGCAAAGAGCTTGAATTTAAAGTAATCAAGCTTGACCAAAAACGTAACAACGTTGTTGTTTCACGTCGTGCAGTGATCGAATCAGAAAACTCACAAGAACGTGAAGAGCTTCTTGCTAACCTTGTTGAAGGTCAAGAAGTTAAAGGTATCGTTAAGAACCTTACTGACTACGGTGCATTCGTTGACCTTGGTGGTGTTGATGGTCTACTACACATTACTGATATGGCGTGGAAGCGTGTTAAGCACCCTTCAGAAATCGTTAATGTTGGCGACGAAATCGCAGTTAAAGTTCTTAAATTCGACAAAGATAAAACTCGTGTATCTCTAGGCCTTAAACAGCTTGGCGAAGATCCATGGGCAGCTATCGCTGGTCGTTACCCAGAAGGTTCTAAACTTTCTGGTCGTGTAACTAACCTTACAGATTACGGTTGCTTCGTAGAAATCGAAGAAGGCGTTGAAGGTCTAGTACACGTTTCTGAAATGGATTGGACTAACAAGAACATCCATCCTTCTAAAGTTGTTAGCTTAGGCGACACTGTTGAAGTTATGGTTCTTGAAATCGACGAAGAACGTCGTCGTATTTCACTTGGTCTTAAGCAATGTATTGCTAATCCTTGGCAAGAATTTGCTCGTCTTCAAAACAAAGGCGACCAAGTTACTGGTAAGATCAAATCAATCACTGACTTCGGTATCTTTATCGGTCTTGACGGTGGTATTGACGGTCTTGTACACCTTTCAGACATTTCTTGGAATACACCTGGCGAAGACGCTGTACGTGAATTCAAGAAAGGCGACGAAATCACTGCAATCGTATTGCAAGTTGACCCAGAGCGTGAACGTATCTCTCTAGGTGTTAAGCAAATCGAAGCTGACCCATTCAATAACTACCTTGATGCAAACAAAAAAGGTGCTATTGTTAAAGGTAAAGTGACTGAAGTTGATGCGAAAGGCGCAACTGTTGAACTTATCGAAGGCGTTGAAGGTTACATCCGTGTAGCTGATATCGCTCAAGAGCGCGTTGAAGATGCAACTACTGTTGTTTCTGTAGGCGACGAGATTGAAGTGAAATATGTTGGTGTTGATCGTAAGAACCGCACTTTAAGCCTTTCTGTTAAAGCTCTTTTCGAAGCAGAAGAGAAAGAAGTACTAGAAAAGCTTAAGAAAGAAGAGCCAGTGTTCGAAAACGCAATGGCAGCTGCATTCGCAAATGCACAAAAAGACTAATTAATCAGTCTTAATTGGAAGGGCAGTGTTGCCCTTCCTTTATCTCTTTTTAAGGAAACGTTATGACTAAGTCAGAATTGATAGAACAATTAGCCGAGCAACACGCACATGTACCTGTGAAAGATGTTGAAAATGCTGTTAAAGAAATTCTTGAACAAATGGCCGGCTCATTATCAAGCTCAGATCGTATTGAGATCCGTGGCTTTGGTAGTTTCTCATTACACTTTCGCTCACCTCGCACAGGTCGTAATCCAAAGACTGGCGACACGGTTGAGTTAGAAGGTAAGCACGTACCACATTTTAAACCTGGCAAAGAGTTACGAGATCGCGTAAACGCGAGAATTGCCTAGTTACTTAGTTGGAGTAGTTACTTGTTTAGGGTATTAAAAATTATCCTGGTAGCAATATGCTTAATTTTTGCATTTGTGCTTGGTTCGCAAAATCCACAGTTAGTGCAAATAAATTATATTATTGCCAGCAATACGTTACCCCTCGCAATGATAATAAGTATCTGCTTTGCTTTAGGTGTCGCAATTGGTTGTTTTATTAGCTTTAAAATGTTTTCGCAATTAAAGTGGCAAAACTATCGTTTGAAAAAAAAATTAGCGCCTGAAAAAGATAATAATAAGCTTGTTGCTAATAAAGACACCTAATTATGATTGAGCTTTTGTTTTTACTTTTACCTGTTGCGGCTGGTTATGGCTGGATCATGGGTAAAAACAGTGCTAAAAACCAAGCTCATCAACTTAATCGTCAGATCACATCTGAATACAGTAAAGGCTTAAAGTTTTTACTCGACAGAGAAGAAGACCAAGGTCTGGAACACTTAATCAATTTGCTTGAAGTCGCTGCAGATTCGGTTGAACACTATTCTACACTCGCAACTATGTTTCGCCGCCGAGGTGAATTAGACCGCGCAATAAAAATTCACGAATTACTGCTCAAACACCCAAGCCTTAATGAACAACAAGCTGCTACTAGTCGCCTTGAACTTGCCGAAGATTATATTATGGCAGGGCTACTTGATGGCGCAGAAGAACACCTTGTTTGGTTAATTAAAGCAAACCACTGTGATGCATTAGAGCCAATACTTAATTTGTATTCGCAAACACGCGAATGGGAAAAGGGTATCAATATGTTTGAAGCACACAGCGATTTATTTTCTAAACCGCAACATTTTAAAGCCATCGCTAACTTTTATTGTGAAGCCGCATTAATCGAAAATGATCCGCAAATTATGCGCAAAGCGATCAGTCTCAATCAAAAAGCGATTCGGCCATTATACGAATTAGGAAAGTCAGCATTTGCAAAAGAAGATTATGTCAAAGCGATTTATTACTGGCGTGAGCTGATCTGTAATTTCACCTTTTTTGCGCCCTTGTTTATTGATGACTTAGCCCATAGTTACGAGCAATTAAACTTAACTCACCAATTTCATGAATTATTGCTGCAATTGCTTAATAAAGGCGGTGTACTAATAAAAATAAAACACTGTAAAGCATTACTTGAGCAAGGGCATACCGAGCAAGCAATTAAGTTTTTAACCGATAGTTTAAAACGTCAGCCGACAATTCGTGGCTTTAGTTTTTTATTACAGTTATTAGCAAAACAGAATAATGATATTAAAGAAGTGTTAGACCAGATCGATAAGTTGGTAACCTCTTATATTGCAACTAAGCCAGATTTTCAGTGCCAACACTGCGGCTTTACCAGTCATACCATTTATTGGGTTTGCCCTTCGTGTAAACATTGGGAAACCATAGTACCGAGCCGTGGTTTAGACGGTTTTTAGTTTTCTATAAAATATTCACTTATTTCTACAATCAGTTTTAGGAAAGTTATGTCTCTCGAACATTCAAAAAAAGTCCTTATCGCCCTCGATTATGATGATCAGCAAACAGCATTAAATTTTGTTAAACAACTTTCTCCTGATAGCTGTCGATTAAAAGTGGGTAAAGAAATGTTTACCTACTTTGGCCCTGCGTTTGTTAAAGAGCTAATTGATTTAGGCTTTGACGTATTCTTAGATCTTAAGTTTCATGATATTCCAAACACAGTAGCCAAAGCGGTCACCGCTGCTGCTAAAATGGGCGTTTGGATGGTTAATGTTCACGCCAGTGGCGGTGTGGAAATGATGACGAAAGCCAAACAAGCGCTTGAGCAATTTGGTGATAAAGCGCCATTATTAATTGCCGTTACCGTTTTAACCAGTATGGATGCCGCAGAGCTTACTCGTTTAGGTGTTGATAAAACCCCAGAAGAGCAGGTTATTTATTTAGCAAAACTTGCCAAAGAATCAGGCCTTGACGGGGTCGTGTGCTCAGCGCAAGAAGCGAAAAAATTAAAAGCTGAACTTGGCGCAGACTTTAAACTAGTGACACCAGGCATTCGCCCAGCAGGCAGTGATGCAGGCGACCAAAAACGTATCATGACACCAAAGCAAGCCATTGATGATGGCAGCGATTATTTAGTTGTTGGCCGCCCAATTACACAAGCCGCAGATCCTGTTGCGGTTCTTAAAGAAATTAATGAATCGATAAAATAAACAAGCGTATTACTAATACTAAGAGCAAAGTATTTACTTTGCTCTTTTTGTTTCTGGGTATACAAACTTAATAACTTGGCGATGAATAGGCTGGAATTTGTCAGGAGCGGACGTTCGGCAGCGCCCTCTTGAACAGCTTAATATAAGCAAATTACGCCAATGCTCGGCGCAAGCTTGCTGATACATTGTAAATATGTACTGCACCATCAAGCGTTTTGGACAGTTTTACATGATCATTAGACTCTAACACATCCAAAATATGGTTGATTATTACAATAGGTTTACCTGTTTTTTCTTGAATAGCAAAATTACTACTTGATCGTTCATTAACAATGAGGCTAACTGCTTTATCTAAAGTTTCAGAGTAATCTGGAATATATGTTCTTGTAAAGTTGTCCAGACCGTAAGTAGTAACTCTATAATTACATGAGTAATCGTCTTCGCTGCCAAAATAACGAGAAACATCTAAGTATCCATTTTGTTCTAATACTTCAATACAATCCTTAATTTCAGCTCGACTAAACCCAAGTTTATCTCCATCACCAAATAACGATTCAGGGCTAACCATAATGTCATCATTTTGAATAATATATTCACAAGATTCTTTTAAAACTAAATTATCTGCTTTAGTTAAGCCTCCAATTTCATGATACACACTTGTAGTATGTGCTGGTGCTTTTCCTAACGCAGGCTTGTCTGTTGCACCAAAAATTGAAGACAAAACTCTTTTAAAATTTTGTTCATAATTTTTCAGGTCAGGGATTGGCTCCCAAAGAGTGGATGTCAGCGATTGTGGCACTTCACAATCATCTAATACTATAGGAATGATCTTTGTTCCTTTAGATAACTTAGAAACTATACTTGCATTTAATTCTTCACGAACCCACGGTTTTTTAATACTGTAATTTGAAAGTACAATAATCACAGCTTGCGCTTCTTTCAAACCCTCTTCAAATATTTTATCGACTAAGCTGTCACCAGGTAGCATTTCCCATTTATCTAGCCAAGCATCTACGCCGTTCTCACGTAATTTTGTTGCAAAACCTGTTACAAATCTTCCTTTATCTTCACTTGCGTGACTAACAAAAACTTTAGGGTGCATAAATACTCCATTTTGTGCTTACAACAGTTTTATCAAAGGACACGTTCACTATTTTAGCGCGAAGACGTCCTTACTTTATGAGTTTCTATTAATAGCAAATAGTGTAACTTATTACCAGCTATAAACATTATGCTTATTGAAGGTTATTTCACTATGTAAAAAAGGGGATAGTCTCCTCTTATTATTGCTAAGTTAATGATAACTTTCCTAAATGACCGGTTTTCGCTCTAAGCCGAACTTCGCAATTGTGCTAATTGCAGACATTGGTACAACGCTTCAATCAGTCGACGCTTTAGCGGTCGGCTGCATTGACTTGTTAAAGGTATCTTCACCAACTTTAGATTTAATTCTCTCCATCATGGAAACCAACATCTCTTTCAGACGAGAACTTTCAATGGAGTCAATAATTCTCTCCCTTTCTTCTCTAGGCTTTTCCAAAAGCTGCAGCATCAATAGTTCAAGTGAGGGCGACAACAGCTCTTCGGTGACTTCCTGAGCTATATCAATTGATTTTCTCGCCAACTCTGTACTTTCAGTTGCAAGGCTCACTTTATCATTAACATGACCGCCATCCTTTATTAGATTTTTGGCACTTTTAGACAACTCAGAAGTAAGAGCTTGTTTGATATCTATCATATTAATCTTCAAGTAGTGTTCGGGAACCTGGAAATCACCAGGCGCATACAATACGGTATTTTTAAAATACAAGACCACAAAGAAAAAAATCACTATTAAGGTAGGAAATGCCATTACAAAATAAAGGAATATTTCTTGTAATTCCTGAGGCAAACCAAGAAGAGCAATCGTCGCAAGAGCTTCCGCTAACCCCGCAAATATTGCAATAATCGTCAATGGATTACTGACTTTCATTTGTATTCCCTTTAACATTTTAGTATTTATGCGACGCGCAGTTTGTGTTGCATAATCGCTTGTTGGACTGAGCCCCTACCTGCTCGGTTTGTCAGAGTTGGCGTTTATGCTATGGGATTTTGTTTTTTATGGCCTAAGTGATATCGAACCAATTTCATTGGCGTGTCTATCGTATCTAAGCTATCCCTGCGTTACTCAGTTTTCACTATGTGTCTATTAAACCTAATGTTTAGCTGTTAAGCAATAATCTTTTTCTCACGCACTGTTGCAACTAGCCTGAGCAGTTAAGCAGGTTAACTTTTTGATTTAATTCAGCAAGCAAGGTTACTAACTCGTTCGCGCTATTTTATTTGTCACCACACTTAAATAATTCATCACACCAGTAAATGGCAAGATGCCAATTAACAGTTAAAGCTATGGATAAATCAAAGGTAACGTTATGCGGAACCGTTTTTAACTGGCAGGTTATCTCTCATAGTTGCCATTGAGGCTGATAAAAACAAAAAAGAGTAAAGCTTTCACTTTACTCTTTTCTATATCATTTTAAATTGACCGCTTACTTAAGCTTAATAGCCTTAGCTTC
Organism: Pseudoalteromonas sp. ASV78; assembly: GCF_047806705.1. NCBI lineage: Bacteria > Pseudomonadati > Pseudomonadota > Gammaproteobacteria > Alteromonadales > Pseudoalteromonadaceae > Pseudoalteromonas > Pseudoalteromonas sp. ASV78. The sequence continues at coordinate 924,800 of NZ_JBLOPA010000001.1, forward strand.
AATATCAATTAACCCTTGCTTAAACAAACCGCCAATGGCTTTTTTGTAGTTTGCTTTGCTGGTTGAGAACACTTTTTTGATAAGTTCAGGATCGGATTTATCGCCAATTGCGAGTACGCCACCTTCATGTTTTAATTTATCCATGATCTTTTCGCCAAGCTCGCTCACTTTAGCCATGCCTGGCTTTTCAAGGATAACGTCAATTTTTCCGTCTTCACGCACTTTTTGAACATAACCCGTTAAGCGTTGGCCAACAAACATGTTTTTAAACACCATGTTATAGAAGATCACCCCAAAGTGCGCTTCTTCAATAATGACTTTGTAACCAATATCTGTTTTTCCGGCCACAATAAGTTGTACTTCTTGCAGTGGTGCATACTCAGGCTCTGTTTTATTAAGAAAACGATTAAAGTTATTTGATGCACAAATACGGCCGCTGGCATTATCTAAATACAAACGCACGAGGTAAGAATAGCCTTCCTGCATTCTTGGTTTTTGTTCGTTGAATGGGGCAAGTACGTCTTTTTCAAGACCCCAATCTAAGAATGCGCCAATGCTATTGATTTCTTTAACACGTAGTAGGGCGTATTCACCTACTTGGGCAAGTGGCTTTTTCGTTGTTGCAGTGGCGAGATTAGCATTATCTAAAAAGATAAACACGCTAACGCTGTCGCCCGCTTCTAGCTCATGTTTAATTTCATGACTTGGTAAGAAAACTTCGCCTAGCTCATGACCGTCGAGGTACGCGCCTTCGTTACTTACTTCGTTTACAAATAAGGTTTGGGTGGTTCCGAGGTAACTCATTTTTATTCCTGTTCTGGCTTTTTACGGCGGCGCATCGGCGCATCACCATCAATGTTTAACGGCGCTTTTATCGGTGCTTGAGGTTGCTTTGGCTTCACTTTACGTTTACTGAGCGATTTAGCTTTAGGCTTGGCTTTATGCTGCGCAGTTGCTTTTATTGCGTCTGGTTTTACTTCTCGCAATCCTTTAAATTTGCCAGTTAAACCTGCCACGGTATGAAATTCAAGTTCATCATTTAAAAAGGATTTAATCGCTTTATAACTTGACCAATCTTTTGGTCCAACTAAAGAGATAGCAGTCCCTTTAAAGCCCGCGCGGCCAGTACGACCGATACGGTGTACGTATTCTTCGGCATGCTTTGGTAAATCAAAATTAATTACATGGGTTACACTTAATAAATCAAGGCCACGGGATGCAACATCTGTGGTGATTAAAATCTTAAAGTTTTCGCGGCTAAAGGCATCCATAATATCTAGACGTTTACTTTGTGTTAAATCACCCGCTAGCGCCTGTGCTTTTAAGCCTTTACTAATTAACAGTTCACTTAAACGCGTGGTATCAGAGCGAGTTGCAGTAAAGATAATGCATTGACCTACGTCATCTTGTTTTACAAAGTGCTCGAGTAAGGCTTCTTTATGATCTAAATGATCTGCTAAATATAAGCTTTGCTTTATGTCTGAATGCTGCTCGTTTGCTGCGCTGAGCATAATTTGCTTAGGCTTTTTTAACAAATTGCGAGATAGCGCATCAACTTGTGCATGGTCTAGTGTTGCAGAGAACAGTAAGGTTTGGCGTAAGCGGTGGTCGGCCAACTCGTTAATCATTTTCAGTTGTTCGGTAAAACCTAAATCTAAAATACGATCGGCTTCATCAAAAATTAATAGCTCTAAGCCACTTAACTGTAAAGAGCGCTGGGTTAAGTGATCGGCTAAACGCCCTGGTGTGGCAATAACAAAATGTGGATCATTACGCAGCGCTTTAATTTGGTCGTTAAAGTTTTCACCACCGAGGATTTTAACGGCTTTGATATTGGTACCGGCAATAAGCAATCTAAGTTGAGTGAAAACTTGGGTAGCAAGCTCTCGCGTTGGAGCAACAATTAATACACGAGGATCACGTTTACTGAGGGCCTTTTGTTTCATTACTCGTTGAACTGCGGGTAATAAAAACGCTAACGTTTTACCTGAGCCGGTTTTAGACTGAGCGAAAATATCATGGCCTGCAAGGGCAGTAGGCACAGCATGAGCTTGAATATCAGTGGGCTGAGTGATGCCTTGATGCGCAAGCTGTGTTTCAAGGCGAGTATCAATCCCAAGATCAGTAAAGTGCAAAGTGTGTTTCTCCAAATTGAGCAAGTAGTTGGCAATAAGCCAAAAATATTGCACGTATTATAGCTTAGTCGGGTGTTGTGCTAACAGTAAAAACCAATGAATAGCGGCTTTTTTTGCATTTAATTTGAAAAAGCGTAAAATACGCGCCCCAATGCGCCGGATTTACGATTCGGTTTTGAAAAAGCAAAATAGGAACGCTCATGACAACCATTCATAAAGATAATGTCACCAGTGCGCACTTTGTTGTGTGTGCTTTATATAAATTTGTCGCTTTACCTGAATTTGAAGCACTACGCCAACCACTACTTGATGTAATGGAAGCGAATGAAGTGCGTGGTACTTTGCTGATCGCTGCAGAGGGCATTAATGGCACCGTTGCCGCAAAACGTGAAGGTATTGACAATTTATTAGCCTGGCTTGATAAACAACCAAATTTAGACAATATCGTTTCTAAAGAATCATACGATGATGAATGCCCGTTTTACCGTACTAAAGTAAAACTAAAAAAAGAAATTGTCACTATGGGGGTTGAAGGCGTTGATCCGTTAAAAGTGGTCGGCAGCTACGTAAAACCAAAAGATTGGAATGCGCTTATTTCAGATCCTGAAGTTATTTTAGTTGATACCCGAAACGATTATGAAATCGAAATAGGTACTTTCCAAAACGCAGTCGATCCAAATACTAAAACCTTTCGTGAATTCCCGCAGTGGGCGAAAGAAAACCTCGATCCGAGTAAACATAAAAAAGTAGCCATGTTTTGTACTGGCGGTATTCGCTGTGAAAAATCAACTGCTTACATGAAAGAGCAAGGTTTTGAAGATGTATACCATCTTGAAGGCGGCATTTTAAAATACCTAGAAGAAGTGCCAAAAGAAGAAACCATGTGGCAAGGTGAGTGCTTTGTATTTGATAATCGCGTAGCGGTTGATCACGACTTGCAAAAAGGCTCATACGATCAATGTCATGCCTGTCGTATGCCAATCACTGAAGACGAAAAACTAAAAGCTGAGTACATGGAAGGCGTATCATGTCACCATTGTATTGATGATGTGACTGATGAGCAAAGGGAGCGATTTGCGGAGCGTCAAAAGCAAATTGAATTAGCGCAAGCTCGCGGCGAAGGCCATATCGGCAACGAAGCCCAAGCTGTTTTACAAAAGCGTAAAGAAGCCAAAAAAGCCCAAAAAGACGCACAGCGTAAAATGTAATTTAGCGTTATTACTATCGTTTTATAAAGCCTCAGCATTGTCTGGGGCTTTTTTTTAGGGGCGAACGTACAATATTATATGCCGATTAAAATAATATTTAGGCTGGTAATAGTTTACGCTATTTGTTATAAATTAAAGTTGTCAATATGGGGACGTTTTGCTTGAAATGTCCTTTGATAAAGTCTGCTGGATGTTTAAGCTGGCTCTTTTCAATAATATTTAAAGGATTAATCTAATGAATAAAAACAATAACTCTCAAAAGCTTGAAAGAAAATTCATCCCCCATGAAGTTTCCATTAAAAGGGTTAAAGATAGCTTCGAGCGCTCAAAAAAGAAACAAAGTGATAGTGGTAGTAATGTTTTTGTCGAAGTAAAATAAAAGGATTTTCACTTGAGGGTACAAAAAGAAATAACTTTATTTATACAAGAGTCTTTGAATGCTGAAAGAAAACACAATAAAGATCTTGATATATTAATCAGAGACTTTAAAAAATATAAGTCTGGGGGACGTGTAGACTACCTAGGTAAAGATGTTCCATATCATAAACCTCAACCTATGGCTGAAAATGCAGGTTTAATGCATGTACATGTATTGGATAAAGTTAAATCAGTTAAATTTAGGACTAGTGATAGTGTTATTATTTACACGGAAGGAGCAACAAGTATTAATACTTTCTATATTATAGACTTTATCGATAATGGTGCTCACGAGAAAGCTAGAAATAAAGATTACATGAACTGGGTGATTAAAAAGGCTGAAGAGTTTAGAGAGGTTAAATGATGAATAAACTTAAAATACCTGTTGTTTGGATTGAAAATCAAACTCCTGTGCAACCGGGCTTATATTTTGTAGCTTCTAGATATGAAACAGGATTCGGTTCGTATGATTATATGGACTGGGATGGTGATAAATGGCTTAAAGACGATTCTATAGAAGTTGTTGGTTGGGTTGTTTTGAATGACTTTTTAAGGTTTATTGATGCTGGGTGGCCTTCGAGTGATGAGCAAGATTTAGAATTTGAAAATTCGCTTGGAAAATATAAAGGCAAAGGTGATGGTGGTTTTGTTGAATTTGAGTAGCATGGGGTTTGATCTGTTTCAGATGCTGCGTAACTGCCTTTAGATTTTAAATATGCTTACTGAGGCGCTTTTCAAGTTTTATGATAAAACGCCTAGTTACTATATCAGATTTGATTACATGCTAAAAACCGAATCTGACTGGCTCTGTTAGTGAGGCTTTATTTTAAGCCGCCGATTTTGTTTTGCCTGATGTTGTTAGCGTATCAAGCGAGGTAATATCTGCAGAGTTAATTACTTTCTGGGTTTCTGACCAATGTAATAACTCAATTCGGCCATTTTTGTCTTCTACCAAAGCGGTGCAGTTCTCTATCCAATCGCCATCATTACAATAAACAATACCATCAACAACTTTTAGTTGCGGGTGGTGAATATGGCCACAGATTATGCCGTCAACGCCTTGCTTTTTTGCTTCATGAATTGCGGCATTCTCAAATGCTTCGATTGCTTCTCGGGCTTTGTGAACACGCGCTTTGATCCACGATGCTAGCGACCAATAATTTCCGCCATATAAACGCCTTATGCGGTTAGTCCAGCGATTTAAAAAGAGCAACAAGTCATAACCCGCATCACCCGCAATACTTATTAACTTGTTATATCGGGTTGCGGAATCAAAATCATCCCCGTGAACGAGCAGAAATCGTTTATTGGCTTTGGTGGTGTGAATAAATTGCTGGTGAACTTCAATGCCAAATAAGCTGTTATTGACGTATTGCCGAAATGTTTCATCATGGTTGCCTGGAATATAAATTACGCGCGTTCCTTGCTCGGCTTTAGCTTGAATACAGGCTAATACTTGATAGTGACTGGCGTGCCAAAAGAAGTTTCGCTTCATTGACCACAGATCAACAATATCGCCGACTAAATAGAGGGTTTCACATTCGATACTATTTAAAAAATCGAGCAGGTAATCAGCTCTACAATCTTTATAACCTAAGTGAACATCTGAAATCCAAACGGCGGGATAGTGCTGTTTTTCGCTACTCGTTGCTTTATTCATGGCATTTACTCGCGGTGTAATAAGGTAAATGCTAAGTAGCTTAGATGACAGTACCAAGACGTTTTCGCTAAACATCTATGACAGAACCTAAAAAACCGCCGAAGCGGTTTTTTAGAGTAACTAAATATGCGTGTCTTTAAGCGTTTAGCAACGTCTTAATAGTCGTGATTGCGCTATCAAGATCAAGCATATGCTTTTCACCAGTACGACGGTTTTTAAGCTCAACTTTGTTTTCGTCAAGGTTGCGCTCGCCAATCACTAAGGTAAATGGCACACCAAGTAGTTCCATGTCGTTAAACATCACACCTGGGCGTTCTTTACGATCGTCAAATAACACGTCTAAACCAGCAGCCTTCAAACCATCATAAAGGTTATTTGCGATATCAGGGATACGGTGTGACTTATGCATATTCATTGGCACAATAGCGATATCGAATGGTGCAATTGGTTGTGGCCAAATAATGCCGTATTGGTCATTATTTTGCTCAATAGCAGCGGCTACAATACGTGATACACCAATACCATAGCAACCCATGGTCATAATTTGGTTTTTGCCTGATTCACTCAGTACACCGGCTTTCATCGCTTCTGAGTATTTAGTACCCAGTTGGAAGATATGACCCACTTCGATACCACGTTTAATTTGTAAGTTACCCTGACCGCATGGGCTAGGATCACCTTCAACAATGTTACGTAAATCGGCAACTTCATAGTCTGTAACATCGCGATCCCAGTTAATACCACTGTAATGCTCGTCATCTTTGTTTGCGCCTGCTACAAAGTCAGCCATCACGTTAGCGGTTCTATCAACAATAATTGGCATTGTTAAACCAACCGGACCTAAAGAACCTGGTTTTGCACCAATCGCAGCAACTATGTCTGCCTCGTTGGCCATTTCAAGTGGTGAGTCAACTAATGGGTGTTTTTCTGCTTTAAGCTCATTGAGTTCGTGGTCGCCACGGATAATCAAAGCAACTAAACCACGCTTGCCGTTTTCGTCTGGCGTGCCGTATACAATCAGCGTTTTTACGCCGCGATGAGGTTTAACACCATAGTGCTTTTTAAGCTCGTCGATGGTTTTTGCATCCGGGGTTGGGAATGCTTTTAATTCTTTTGTAGCAGCAGGACGTTCTTCGCTAGGCGCTAGTGCTTCTGCTTTTTCAATATTTGCTGCGTAATCGCTACCATCACTAAAAGCAATCGCATCTTCACCTGATTCTGCTAACACATGGAACTCATGAGATACGCTACCACCAATTGAACCGGTATCAGCAATAACTGGGCGGTAATCAAGATTTAAACGCTCAAAAATATTGCAGTATGCTTTATGCATAACTTGATAGGTTGCGTCTAAACACTCTTCAGTAAGGTGGAATGAGTAAGCATCTTTCATGGTAAATTCGCGAGCACGCATTACACCAAAGCGAGGGCGACGTTCATCACGTACTTTAGTTTGTACTTGGTACAATGTCAGTGGTAGCTGTTTATAAGAGCTCACTTCTTTACGGACAAAGTCGGTGATCACTTCTTCATGGGTTGGACCTAGTGCAAACTCACGATTATGACGATCGGTAAAGCGCATTAGCTCAGGACCAAATTGCTCCCAACGGCCCGATTCTTGCCATAAGTCAGCAGGCTGAATAACAGTCATAAGCATTTCAATTGCGCCTGTTTTATCCATTTCTTCACGAACGATGGTTTCTACTTTTCTTAACACGCGTAAACCAGAGGGCAACCAAGTGTACAAACCTGACGCTACACGACGGATCATACCCGCTCGTAGCATTAATTGATGTGAAACGATTTCAGCATCAGACGGTGTTTCTTTCAGTGTTGCGAGTATATATTGACTGGTACGCATGGTTAATTCCGATAGTTATAAAGTTTTTATTTTCAATAGGCGCTAAGTTTAGCAGCGGTTGCTTTTACACTAAAGCGCTAAGTGTGTTTTTCTAGTTTTTTTCTATACTGCTGACGTAGTTATGGTCGTCATTTACCTGCCAACGAATATTAAAATCGTACAATGTCATGCCATAACTTTGCTCACCGTGTTGCTGCTTTTTATAAGCAGGGCGAGGATCTTGTTTTAATACATTACTGATAAAGTCTTGCAGCTCTGGATAGGTGTGTTGTTTGGCAATAAAATCTAAGCTTGCTTGACTAAACTCAACTGTCATATCAGTTTCTGGGCGAGTATCTGCAAAGCCGGCTGTGGCATCGAGCATGGCGTCAGAGTAGGGCAAGTAGGGTTTAATGTCTAAAATCGGCGTACCATCGAGTAAATCTATACCCGCGAGTAATAAACTTAACTGACCATTTTTATATTCAATGCCTTCTAGTTTTACTGCACTCATGCCGATAGCATTTGGTCTAAAAGTAGCGCGGGTAGCAAACACACCTTTGCGTTCATTCCCACCGAGTCGGGGTGGCCTTACCATCGCTGAATAGCCTTTATCTGCAGTTTCATGAAAACGAAAAAGTAGCCAAATGTGGCTGAATTCATCTAAGCCACGGACAAACTCTTCACGGTTAAAATCTGCTGTGAACACCAATTTAGCTTTGGCTTGGGGCACTAAACGAGGTTGACGGGGAATAGCAAACTTTTGTTTATAAGGAGAGTGAATATGGCCGATGGCCGTCAGTTGAAAATCGCTCATGGGACTCAAATACAGTGGAAGATACGATATTCTAACCGTTAACAACAAAAAAGGCAGCTTGAAGCTGCCTTTTAACTGTTAAATAACCTGTACTCAGGTATGAACAGTGGCTAGAACATATATTGGAATGACACCGAGGCGACATCCATCTCTGGATCAAAGTCATCCTTTAGTTCATAACGCTCATATTCTAAACGTACCTGCATATTAGTGGTGAATGCGTACTCGATACCTGCGCCATAGAATATATCGCCGCCACTTTGGTCTGCGGAGATCTCACCAAGAGCCGGAAGGTCACTGGTTACCTCAGCATTCCATTCAAGCCAACCGCCTTTAGCGTACACAGAAAAGCTTTCGGTGATCGGGGCTGCTAAACGTGCCGCTAGTGATACGCCATCAACTTCGGCGTAGCTATCGATATCGCTTACTTCATCAAAATTTTGATAGGCAAGCTCTAAACTCAGGTACTTATTAAATTGCGTACCAACATAACCCTTGAGCATTTGTGAGTCATCATCGAAGTCGATGTCGTCATCAGAGTCTTCAAACTGGAATGAATATTGGCCATAACCAATACCTGTATAGATGCGAGGGTAATCCATGTTTGTGGTGTCTGCTTGTGCTGCATTATTAAAACCAAGTAATGCCAGTGAAATTGCAGAAAGTGAAATTGCTTTAATCATTTAATAGCTCCTTTACAAAATAAAAATAACGCAATTTAGCGTTGCTTTAGTTCATTTCACTTTGAATATTGCACTACGCGTGCCAGTTGTATTTTGTTGAAATAACACGCTGTTAGAGCTGTTTTTGGCTATTAATTTGTAACAATGGGCGTTATTTAAACGCCCATTCAGTTTGGCCAGAGCAATGATTTCTCAGTGCTATGTAGATTTTACGCAGCGATCAGCGCGTGTTTATGGCTCTGATTTATGCAGCAGTGTTTCTGTTTCAATGGCAATTTCTTTCATTTTTATTGCGTAGTTTTCGATTTTTTTATCTTCATCACTGACTGCTGTGTATACCGGCACGGCTACAGGGTAACCGGTTTCATCCATGGCAATAAAACTAATCACGCAGTGATTGGTTTCGACTAGGTTACCGGTTTTTGGATCGCCACAGCGTACCTGAATAAAAATTTGCATGCTGGTTTTTCCGGTATGGGCAATTTTTGCTTCAACCTCAACAATTTGCCCAACGAGGATAGGGCGCCTGAATTTAACACCGGCAACAGACACGGTAACGCAGTAATGACCACTCCAACCTGCGGCACACGCATAGCCTGCTTGGTCAATCCACTTCATGACCACGCCACCATGGACTTTACCACCAAAGTTAACATCGGTGGGCTCAGCTAAAAAACGAAATATAACACTCGACGACGGCATAAACTTACTCATATTTATTAGACGGTTATTAAACAGTTATTATTGAGCATAGCGCAAAAAAGGGGCCGAAGCCCCCTGCAATTTAGGATTTGTTTAAAATTAAAAGTAATTACATATTCGGGTAGTTAGGGCCACCGGCACCTTCTGGTGTTACCCAAGTAATATTTTGGCTTGGATCTTTGATATCACAGGTTTTACAGTGCACACAGTTCTGCGAGTTGATCACAAACTCATCTTTTCCTTCAATCTGCTGAACTTCATACACGCCTGCTGGGCAGTAGCGCTGAGCAGGCTCATCGAATTTAACTAAATTAACCTCAATGGGAATAGCCGCGTTTTTTAATTTTAAATGACACGGTTGTGATTCTTCATGGTTAGTATTAGATAAAAACACCGATGACAGCTTATCAAAGCTTAATTGCCCATCCGCTTTTGGATAACTAAGGTGTGGTGCTTGGTTTTTATCAACTAAGGTTGCATGATCTGGGGTGTTATCTTTAAAGTTAAAAGGCAATGCACCGCCGAATAAGTTTTGATCTAAAGTATTGTAGGCACCACCAATAAACTTACCAAGTTTATGCATTACGGGCCCAAAGTTACGTGCTTGGTGTAACTCTTTATACGCCCAAGATTGTTTAAATGCTTCGCTGTAGTCAACTAAGTCAGTATGCTGTTGCTGGTTTGTAAGCGCAGTAAAAATAACCTCAGCGGCAACCATGCCTGATTTCATCGCTGTGTGATTACCTTTAATTTTTGCAAAGTTTAGCGTGCCCGCGTCACAACCTACCAGCAAACCACCCGGAAAGTGCATTTTTGGTAATGAATGTAAGCCGCCTTTTGTAATAGCCCGAGCACCATAGGCAATACGTTCGCCACCTTCGAGCACATTTTTAAATACGGGGTGGTGCTTCATTTGCTGAAATTCATCAAACGGACTTAAGTGTGGATTACTGTAATTAAGATCAACAATTAAGCCAACCACAACTTGATTGTTGTCGCTGTGGTACATAAATGAGCCACCATTGGTATCGCCACTTAATGGCCAACCGGTGCCATGTACAACCGTACCTTGTTTATGTTTTGCAGCATCTATTTGCCAAATTTCTTTAAAACCTAAGCCATAATGTTGCACTGATACATCTTTATCAAGGGCAAATTGACTGATCAGCTGTTTACCTAAATGACCACGGCAGCCCTCAGCAAATACAGTGTATTTGGCGCGCAGCTCCATGCCTGGCATAAAGCCGTCCTTTTGGTTGCCTTCAGTATCAAGGCCCATATCACCAGTAATTATGCCTTTTACTGTGTCATCTTCAATAATCAGTGAATGCGCGCTAAAACCTGGGAAAATCTCAACCCCAAGATTTTCTGCTTGCTCAGCCAACCAACGGCATACGTTGCCCATAGACACAATATAGTTACCGTCATTATGAAATGTTTTGGGGGTAGCAAAATGAGGGATGGCAGTGGCTTTATTTTCGTTATTAAACCAATAAATTTCATCATTAGTGACTTTGGTTGTGATTGGTGCCCCTAATTCTTGCCAATTAGGCAGTAACTCATCCAGTGCAGTGGTTTCAAATACTGCGCCAGATAAAATATGTGCGCCAACTTCAGAGCCTTTTTCAACAACACAGATCATGCACTCTTTATCTTGTTGTTGGGCTTGCTGCGCTAATCTGATCGCGGTAGCAAGCCCTGCAGGGCCTGCACCTACGATGACTACATCAAATTCCATGGTTTCGCGTTCGACCATAATAACCTCTTGTGTGTGACGGAGCCGTACCTTTGAGGAAGGTAATTTCATACTTGCAAATGAAACGTTACAGGCTGTGAATAGTTTAAGGTTATTTTAGGTTGACGTTTACGTCAACAGGAAGTAGTCTGAATTCATAAAATAAATAGGTTGACGTACACGTTAGCTTGTAGGTTTAAATAATTATGGAGTTCCTATGAAAGTTCTCGTTCCAATAAAAAGAGTCATCGACTACAACGTGAAAGCACGCGTTAAAGCAGATAACAGCGACGTTGATCTAACCAATGTAAAAATGGCGCTTAATCCATTTTGCGAAATTGCCATTGAAGAGGCTATTCGCCTAAAAGAAGCGGGCACCGCCACCGAAGTCATCGCTGTGACCATTGGTGCTAAAGCCTCGCAAGAACAATTACGTACCGCTTTGGCATTGGGTGCAGATAAAGCCATTCATATTGAAACGGACGAAAAGTTAGAGTCTTTACATGTTGCTAAGTTGCTTGCCAAGATTGTAGAGCAAGAAAGCCCAGAGCTGGTGATTTTAGGTAAACAGTCAATTGACTCAGACAACAATCAAACCGGCCAAATGCTGGCAGCATTGACGGGCCGTGGGCAAGGTACATTTGCATCAAAAGTTGATGTGGTAAATGGCACGGTTAATGTGACCCGTGAAGTTGATGGCGGCTTACAAACCGTGGCTTTAAAGCTTCCTGCGGTTGTTACAACCGACTTACGTTTGAATGAACCTCGTTATGCGTCATTACCAAATATTATGAAAGCAAAGCGTAAACCGCTTGAAGTGATTGCTGCAGACAGTTTAGGTGTTGATTTAACACTGCGTATCCAACTTGTCGCAGTGCATGAGCCAGCTAAACGCAGCGGCGGTATCATTGTTGACGACGTAGCACAGTTAGTTGATTTGTTAAAAACGCAAGCGAAGGTGATTTAAATGAAAACATTAGTTATTGCTGATCATGATAATGGCGTTTTAAAGCCGGAAACATCAAAAACTATTAATGCTGCGCTGAAGCTTGGTTTTCCTGTCAATGTATTGGTTGCTGGCGAAAATGTCGCGCCACTGAGTGAAGTGATTGCCAGTATCGAAGGTGTTAATAGCGTACTGATCGCTGATAGCAGTGAATATGCCCAGCAATTAGCTGAGAACATTGCGGACTTAGTGGTATCACTTGCTGCTGATTACTCACATATCGTTACCAGTGGCACTACGACAGGTAAAAACTTTATGCCACGTGTGGCTGCATTACTCGATGTTGCACAAATTTCAGAAATTATTGAGGTGGTGGATGCTGATACCTTTAAACGGCCAATCTATGCAGGTAATGCAATCGCAACGGTAAAATCACTCGATAGTAAAAAAGTGATCACAGTACGTGCAAGTAGTTTTGATCTGCAAGGCTCTCAAGCACCTGCTGAGTCGGTAAATATTGACGGCGTATTTAGCAGTGAATTAAGCAGTTTTGTTAGTGTTGAGCAAACTGAATCTGAGCGCCCAGAATTAACCGCTGCGCAAGTGGTGATCTCGGGTGGCCGTGGTATGCAAAACGGTGAGAACTTCTCATTACTGCATGGCATTGCCGATAAACTCGGTGCCGCGATCGGTGCATCACGCGCTGCTGTTGACGCGGGCTTTGTGCCGAATGATATGCAAGTGGGTCAAACAGGTAAAATTGTTGCACCTAATTTATATATTGCCGTAGGTATTAGTGGTGCCATTCAGCATTTAGCGGGCATGAAAGATTCAAAAGTGATTGTGGCTATCAATAAAGACCCTGATGCGCCAATCTTCCAAGTGGCAGATTACGGTCTTGTTGCGGATTTATTTGATGTGCTGCCAGAGCTTGAACAAGCACTCTAATTTATAACGATTCTGGTTGTTAAAAGCTGTTGTGATCAGTTCGCTGATCACGCAGCTTTTTTTATTTTACTTTGCAAACCATAACGTATGTAAGCAATTACGATAGATAAGGAGTATCTCGGTTTTGTTTAGTGAGTTTGGCGGATTATTTTTTTAACACTCATTGCCTTTTTTTACACTTTTTTTGCGCAAAATGTCAGTACACGCTAAGCTGGGGCTAAATGACTAGAAATTTACAGCTAAAAAATTAATAATCAGCGGGTTACCCTGTTATCACCTTAAATTTATTCCAAAACGTTGAGACCCCGCAGTGAAAACCAAAGCAATCCGCAATTTTTATATCAATGAAGAGCAGTCGGTCTATTTGCTTTCTCACCATGATGCTAAAAAGCATCGCCAATGGCTTAATATTTGTATCAAGCAGCTAACCAATTTAGGCTACCGAGAAGTAGAAATGATTGGCTCTGGTGCGTTTGGTTTTGTGTTTGCAGGGCTTGATCATCAAAATCTGCCATGGGTGTTTAAATTTTCTCGGATCACCCTTGCACAAAGTGTGCGTGACCGCCTTGAAGATGAAGCATTTATGCTCTCGCAAGTTGATAATCCATTAGTGCCTAAGTTTTATGCCTTTGAGAGAATAAAAAAACAGGGCATTTTAATGATGGCCCGTGCCATGGGTGAAGACTTAGAAAAAATATCGCTCAAAAGAGGGCGCTTCAGTGCCGCGACAATCACAGATCTGGCTTTAAAGCTACGTAACATATTAATTGACCTACGCAGCCATAAAAACGGTTTAAGTCCGCAGCCGATTGTTCATGGCGATATTAAACCATCAAACTTAGTGTGGGATGAAACAACCCGTGCATTATCGCTGGTGGACTGGGGTAGCTCTGTTTATGCACAAATGGACAGTGACGCCAACCCGATCGCCAGTAATATTATGGATTTAATGTCGGGAGATTTAAGTACCACCAACGCCCGTATGGGCGATGTGTACTTTATTGGTGACGAACAAATGTCGGGTGCTAAATCCTCGCCACGTTTTGATGAGCAAGGTGTGGCTTCGACCCTCTATGCGCTTGCTTCTGCCCAGTCGTGTCGCTTTGGAGCACAAGTGATCCCCGCAAGCTCGCTTGGCTTACCGATGGAACTGGCAAAAGTGATTGATGGCATGTTGTCAAAAGACAAAACCATCCGCGATGGTGCTGGTGATTACTTTATACGTAATATGCCGGCCATGGCAAAAGCTTATTTACCCGAGTTAAATTTGGCTGAGGATAGTAAAGCCCAAATCCCTTTCTGGTTTGGTAACGCTGACGAACTTCCCGATACTGTGGTGTATAGCTCGCGAAAACAGTTTTTACGCCAAGCCGATCATAACCAGCAATTACTTGATGTGAATGATGCGCAACTTGACCGTTATTATAAAGAGTTTTTGTTTGATACTGGCGATACCGAAAAAGCCTTTTTAGCCTCAATTAGTCGTTTGGCAAAATACCCTGCAGTAGGGGGCTTGAGTTTTCATTGGAAAGAAGATTCGTTGTTTATTGAATCGTCTCTCATAATGCATGACGAAAGTTTAGGCCCTGCATTTACCCAAGCGATTAATAACGCGGTGATGTTGGCGCAAGGTATCAGCCAAAAGGGACTGTTTAAATGCTGCTTATTTGATGCCCGTAAAACCATTCAATTAGAGCGCGATGGCACAGGCGCGTTTAAATTTGAACAACTACCAGAGCTTGATTACGAAGTCATGAACTTAGCCAGCTCGGATGTTACGCGCCCGCATTCATACTTTGAAGATGGTAAAGATCCAGATGAGCAACTGCAGCTACCTAAAAAAGTGATCAAGTGCGTATTTGAACTAAACCAAATTCATCACACCGGTTGTATTATTTTTGAAGCCCTGCCGGATAGAATGAAAATTCACCATTACTACCGACTGCTAGATGCCAGTAAGGAAGTGGAGTTTAAACGTTTGCTTAATAAACTCATGCAATATGCGGTCAGTATTACTGATGTGGGGGTTGCCGGGTTTATGAAATTACCTTACAAAAATACCCGTGAATTTGACTTATGTGATAAACAACCAGCGTT
The DNA here is from genome assembly GCF_047806705.1 of Pseudoalteromonas sp. ASV78. Classification (NCBI taxonomy): domain Bacteria; kingdom Pseudomonadati; phylum Pseudomonadota; class Gammaproteobacteria; order Alteromonadales; family Pseudoalteromonadaceae; genus Pseudoalteromonas; species Pseudoalteromonas sp. ASV78. Next base: position 939,988 of record NZ_JBLOPA010000001.1, read on the forward strand.
TTTCTTCCCTAAAGATCCCAAGCGCTATGACGCTTAATAGATAGAGCATTTAAGACTAGGAGTAGCAATGGCAAAAAATAAACCCGAGATCACCTTACAAAGTTATGGCATTTATAGTCACTGGGACTCATCGTCAAAAGACTTGCCACAAATTCAATCATTCACCAATAAAGTACCCGCTAAACTTGATATTGAATTTGGCTTAATCATCAATATAAAAAAAGCCAAAGGCGAAAAGCTCCATTACTGTATTTACCACCCGGATATTCCTGATACCGATGGTGAGGTAATGCCACCCTTTGATGGCTTTGAATACGTTAAAGACAACGACTGGCACTTTTACTTAGGTGATACCTTATGGGCACCCATCAGCAATAAAACAGGTGATTGGCGTATGACCATAGAGCTAAACGGTAAATTGATCGCCGATAAAACATTTACTGTGTTTGAACAAGAAGCAATGTCAGAAATAGAGTTTTGGCAAAAGCGCGGGTATTGATACTTCAATAGCAAGTTGTCTAAGGGACATTAGCTAGAGTGTATTGATATGTGGTACGTTATAAATATCGTCATCGTTTGATAAATGAAGTTCGACGTAAATATAAACTGTAAAGCTACTTATAAGGACGATGTTGCATTGAATTCATTAAAACTAAATGATTTCCTAAATTCGAGACAAGCCCCTAAAGGTATCGATGTTGTATGTAAATTACAGCACTTCGCTATCATTACATATGCTGTGGAGCCTGCAAGATTTGCTGGCCTATTTCCTGAACGCTTTAAGTTAGATACCTTAGAAATAAATGGAGAGGAAAAAGCATTAATTTCAGTCGTGCCATTTATAGATGTTGATTTTACCTCGGCAGTTTATCCATTTCCAAAGTTCACGATGGGACAAACTAATTATCGAATTTATATTATTGATAAACAAACCAATGAACGATGCGTTTGGTTTTTAGGCACCACGCTGGATTCGTGGACACTTGCAATACCTAAGTATATTTGGAATTTACCTTGGTATAGTGGGGATGTGAAATTTGATTGTGATTTCGATGATTCACAGCAAATATACCTTAAATATAAAATGACAACTGATGCCACTTGGGCACCAGCAAATGTTGAGTTAGCGCAAACGAAAAATGCAGCTATTGAGTTAGCCGGCTTTCCAGATATTGAGACTGGGCTTGTGTATTTAACCCATCCATTAGCAGGATTTTATCATCGCCGCGATGGTAAATTAGGTACTTATCGCGTCTGGCATAAGCAACTTAAGGTATCTTCTGGCTATCTTAAGTCAGCCAGCTTTGGGTTGTTATCTCGTTTAGGATTAGTAACTCAAGAAGAGCAGCAAATTGCTCATAGTGTGCTTATCGAACCTATAAATGAATTTACAATTTACTTACCGCCAAAAGTGGTTAAATAACAAAATAGCTATCGTGCATTAATTATTAACTGCGCAAATGGCATAACAACTGGCTAATTAGCTTACACTGAGGTTTATTTACATGAATATTTGTTTGATAGTTGCGGGCACATTGAGTGCTATTGCTGCACTACTGCATTTAGGCTGTATTTATTTTGGCGCGCCTTGGTATCGATTTTTTGGTGCTGGAGAGCAAATGGCTCAGCTGGCTGAACAAGGTAGTATTAAGCCAACGCTAATAACTTTCGCTATTTTTATTGTGCTTGCAACTTGGTCACTGTATGCCTTTTCTGCGGCTGGGCTTATTTTAAAACTGCCTTTAGTGCGCTTGGTGTTGATACTAATAACAACAATATATTTAGTTCGAGGGGTCGCTGGTTTTTTTCTTATCAGTTCTCCAATTGGGCGCTCTCCCGAGTTTTGGGTTTGGAGCTCTGTTATTTGTTTATCTTTAGGTGTTATACATTTGATAGGGCTAAAGCAGCAATGGCAAAGCCTGTAACAGGTTAATAAAAGTTTCCTGCAAAAACAAAAACGAGGTAGTTAGCATACCTCGTTTAAAATACCTCGTCAGTTATCCCCTTAACCGGCTGATAACTCTTTTCGAATGATCTCTGCACCTGCGGTTAACGCGTTCAGCTTGCCTCTTGCGACTGCGCGAGGAAGCGGTGCCATGCCACAGTTAGTACAAGGGTAGAGTTTATCGGCATCTACAAATTGCAGTGCTTTACGTAGCGTGTTGGCTACTTCCTCTGCTGTCTCTATACTATTGGTCGCAACGTCAATGGCACCTACCATCACTTTTTTACCGCGAATAAGCTCAAGTAATTCCATCGGCACATGTGAGTTGTGGCACTCTAATGAGATTATATCGATATTAGATTGCTGCAGTTTAGGGAACGCTTGTTCGTATTGGCGCCATTCAGAGCCCAAGGTTTTTTTCCAATCGGTATTCGCTTTGATGCCGTAACCATAACAAATATGCACCGCTGTTTCGCATTTAAGGCCTTCAATGGCTCGCTCTAAACAGGCAATACCCCAATCATTTACTTCATCAAAAAATACATTAAAAGCAGGCTCATCAAATTGGATGATATCAACACCTGCCGCTTCTAACTCTTTGGCTTCTTGATTAAGAATTTTGGCAAATTCCCAAGCAAGTTTTTCACGGCTTTTATAATGGTCATCATAAAGCGTATCAATCATAGTCATAGGCCCTGGCAGTGCCCATTTTATTGGTTGTTTTGTTTGGCTGCGCAAAAATTTTGCATCCTCAACAAAAATGGGTTTTATACGTGAGACAGGGCCTACCACAGTCGGCACACTGGCATCATAGCGATCACGAATTCTCACCGTTTTACGGTTTTCAAAATCAACGCCATTAAGGTGTTCAATAAAAGTGGTAACAAAGTGTTGGCGGGTTTGCTCACCATCACTAACAATATCCACACCAGCGTGTTGTTGCTCTTGTAAAGAGATGCGCAGCGCATCGTGTTTGCCGTCGATTAATTGATCACCTTGTAGCTTCCAAGGTGACCAAAGTGTCTCTGGCTCTGCAAGCCATGTTGGTTTTGGCAAACTGCCCGCAGTTGAAGTCGGTAATAGGGTTTTGTTAATACTAGTTTTCATAATAAGTAATGCCGTCTCTATAATTTAATTTTGGTAGCGATTAAGCGTAATGCTTACGCGTAGCTAGCAGAGAACTGCTCAAGTACCGTTTGATATGGCTTGATAAAGTGTTGCTCTGCAAATTTGCCTTGCTCATTTGCTAATTGGCTACGCTCTTCACGGTCATAGACAATTTGCGTTAATGAGTGATCCAAGTTCTTTAGGTTTGGCTGATAGCATTTGCCAGCAACCGCATTGGCATTATAAATTTCTGGACGATAGATTTTTTGAAACGTCTCCATCGTGCTGATCGTGCTTACTAACTCAAGATGGGTGTAATCATTGAGTAAATCACCAACAAAATAAAATGCAAGCGGTGCAACACTGTTTGCTGGCATAAAATAGCGCACCTGTAAGCCCATCTTTTTAAAGTATTGCTCAGTTAAAGAGCTTTCATTTGGCTGATACTCAACCCCTAATGCTGGGTGCTGATTTTCAGTGCGATAGTAGGTTTTGTTATCTGACACACTTAAACATATAACGGGTGGCTTGTTAAAATGCTGTTGGTATGTGTCTGAGCTGATAAAGTATTTAAATAGTTTGCCGTGTAGCTCACCAAAATTATCAGGAATGCTAAAGCTAGATTTACCTTTATTATGCGCTTGTAGCAAAACGCTAAAATCATAATCACGCACGTAAGAAGAAAAGTTATTACCGACAATACCTGCAAGGCGTTTATTTGTTTGGTGATCAACAATATTGGTTTTTAATACTTCAATCGATGGGAAGCTTTCACCACTGCCTGCAATATCCATATCAACAGAAATGATTTCAAGCTCGACAGAGTAACGATCACCGTTAGGGTTATCCCAATGGGCTAGGGCATTAAAGCGGTTATCAATCATCTTTAAAGCGTTGCGTAAGTTTGCTTGGCGGTAACTGCCTCTTGCTAGGTTAGCAAAGTTAGTGGTGATACGCGTGCTTTGGGCTGGATGATAATTTTCATCAAGACAAATGCTCTTAATAGTAAATTTAAAGTCTGTATTCATGGTGATCTGGTATCCATTATCTGATTTAAAGCCTGAGCCTTGCTCAATACTCGAATTCTTAAGTTACTTAGCTAATTGCTATAGTAGCTACACTATTCAGAGATTTTTGCCTGAAGGCATAACTAACAATCTGCTGTTGAGCTGTCTAGCGTGTAAGAGTTGCGTTATTTATACGTGGTTCGGTAGATGAAGAAAAACGCTTTAATTTCACATAAAACATGAGCCATATTCATTCTTATGCAACTTGCCTTGGGTCAGTTATACATCGCGCGCAATATTGGCTGAAAACCTAAAAAACTAACCAATTCATTATAGCCATCTAAAGCTCTAGATGTTTAACTTGTATTTATTTCATCTAAAACATGAGGATTATTCAGGGCTTATCTAAGCTAAAAGTATAAATGGCCATTGGTTATATTGATATACTCAGCTTGATGTAGTGAGTTAAGGGAGCATGTTGTTGTATATCAGGCTTATAGCCGGTACAGAAATGTGCATCTTAAATATAGAGAATCACTTTGTATGAAAAACTCACTTGCAGCCTTAATAACTGCATTCATCTAGGATGATTGCCCCCAATGATAAAGAGACGAACGGAATGAATGAATTGCTCGTGTTAGTTGTGTACTGCGCATTATTAGGCAGTGGAGTTGGTTTTTTAGCTGGTTTACTGGGTATTGGTGGCGGGTTGGTTATTGTACCTGTGTTGAGCATTATTTTACTGCATTTTAATGTTTTACCAGCAGAGCACGTCGTTATTGTTGCAATTGCAACCTCATTAGCATCGATATTATTCACCTCCACCTCTTCGGCAATCGCCCATCATAAAAACGGCAATGTACCATGGCAGTTAGCTCCTTGGATAATGACAGGCGTAGCCCTTGGTGCGCTGATCAGCGGATTTTTAGCGGCATTACTACCTGAAAAAATCGTGCGCATTGTGTTTGCAGTTACTGTGGTATTAATTGCTATTAAAATGTTTTTCAGCAGTAAAGCAAATGAAGAACAACAGCGCGCAATGCCTAATAAAGGCCTATTAACTATTTTAACGATGATCACCGGCGGTGTGTCTGCGATGATAGGTATCGGCGGCGGGGCGCTATTAGTGCCTTTGTTAACGTTTTTCTCCGTCAATATGAAAAAAGCCATTGGTTGCGCCTCTGCCTGCGGTATTGTTATCGCATTATTTGGTTCAATTGGTTATATCAGCTCAGGCAGCACTGTGTACCAGCTTGCCGATGGATTCGCTGGATTTGTCTATTTACCTGCCTTGTTCGGTATTATTTGTACATCATGGTTTACCGCCCCATTAGGCGCCAAAGCCACCCATTACTTACCGGTTTCTTTGATCAAAAAAATCTTCGCCGCGTTATTACTGGCAACCGCTGTCAAAATGATTATGTATTGATAAATAGCTTCGAACTGTTATCGCAGTGGAGAGTAATTAAAAATAAATGTTATTTTAAGTTTTTTAATTTCAGCTACTAAAAATATAGTGTGGATAGAATAGAAATTAGCCGCAGATAATGCGGCTATATAGAGGTAATTACTTTTTATTACTAAATTTTGGCTTTCCTACTTTTGCGATTAACACAGCAACAGTAATTAATAACATGATTAAAAATGCATATTTACCAAAAAGTTGGAATATTCCCCACGCAAGCACAACTAAAAAAACACATGCAATAATAAAAAAGATATTTTTTAACATACTAGGCATATCCAGCACCTAAAGGTGAAACTTTAGCTCGCGCACCAAAACTATTACTCGATAAACTTTTAGTATTGAATATTTGCGGGTTTTTAGCATAAACCGTTGAAGAACCTTGGAAGTCCAAATTGTTTTGGCGCATGAAAACAAATAAGTCTGATATGCGAGAACCATACCAACCCCCCTAAAGTGCCAGCCATAGTAGTAGCACTTAGTTCCCCCAAGGATTACTCGCACTAGAGCGTTGCTTACGCGTCCTCGCACGATCTTTGGCTTCTTTTTTCGCTTGAATGCGCTTTGCATCACTAAAGCTTAATTCACATGGTTCACCCGGTTTATGATCTTCAGGAATAACGCGGTCACGTGGGGGAAGCGCATACTGCACATCATCCGGTTTCGGCAGATTCTTTAGTCGATAAAGGTAAAAGTTTTCAACTTTATCTTGTGCCCACTGGGTTTTACGCAAAAATTTAACCGCAGATTTAATATCAGGGTTATTTTTAAAACAATTTAGCAGTAGATAAGCATGTAAAAGCTCCCACCCATATTGATCAACTAACTCTGATACAACTTGCTCAAGTTTAACGCCTTGTAGCGGGTTATTGCCGAATAAATCTTCATTACTCATGTTTTACACTCTTTTTCTAAACTCTAATCTCAGAATTATAATTTTTATCACGGTAATTTGATACAAGAATATCGAGTCAGTTTGCTTGTGTAATTTACATTTGTTTACTTTATCGGTAATATTAGCGCGCTTTAATAAGCATCGGCATGACGCCACAACATTGGATGATAGACTTAAGGATTTTATACCCAAGCTACCTCAAAATGCAGAATTCAGCGTTTCACTGGGGCTTAATATCAAGGCGTTACTTTGCAATAATGGCATTCCCTTTTAAAAAGTTACAACGATGAGAGTAAGTTCCAGTGATACGCCCAGCGGGTTGGTTTAAAAGCGACTTATACTGCGTTATTGATTTGACCAATAGAACCATTATTACTTGCAATCAATGCCTTGCCTAAATCGCTTTTAATTCCAACTGAAACTCGCATCTTGAGGTGGCTTGGGTATAGATGGGTCTTTTTAATAAAATTAAAACGCAAGCTACCACTATTGGTTCAAATATCAGCGAATCAACGTCTAAACTAAGCTCTGATATGAGTACCGCAATGAAAGAGAACTCAAAGTTATCGGCGATCCGCTCTGAGATCACTTCAATAGAAGGGCAGCTAAATATTGGTTATCAAGATATTGGTAAAAAATACGTAGAAAATTTACTAGAAAACCAAGGGCAAAATATCGAAAGTGCTTTGCAAGAAGCATTAAACCGTGTGGAACCGTTACTTGAGAAAAAAATTGAGCTTGAAGATGAAGCAATTGAAATTGAGAAAAAGCTAAAAGATCAAATCATCATTCAAGAAAAAGCGATTTTTCAAAAAGAATACGATCAAGAAAAAGAGAAGCTTGAAAAAGCCGTTAAACTTGATGTGATCTCAGTGGAAGAAAAAGAGCAGAAATTAGCTAAAGCACGATTAAAACTTGATAATTTCGACACAATTCGTAAAGTTAAAAAACAGTATGAAATGAGTTTAATTTCAAAAGACGAATTAAACGAAAAGCTTGCTGCTTTAGGCGTGTAATAACGAAGTAATTAAAGCTTCTTTTACAAGAAGCTTTAATAATAGCAATCGACTTAAATATTTAACCATTCTAGCGGGCTAAATACTTAGTAACTTAACACGATTGGTATAAGTTATTTTTACTGTTGGCAATTTACCACGACACGACCGCGGATATTCCCGGTCATCAGCTCATCAGCCGCATTAATAACCTGCGCTAAATTAATTTCAGTCGATATTTTATCTAAGTAGCTTTGCTCTACAAGCTCACCTAAACGTTGCCATGCTTGGATACGGTCTACCTTTGGACGCATGACACTGTCTATGCCGAGCAATGAAATACCACGCAGAATAAACGGCGCAACGGATGCCGGAAAATCCATGCCTTGTGCTAAACCGCAGGCAGTAACTACACCGCCATACTTTAAAGAAGCACAAATATTAGCAAGAGTGTGACTACCAACCGAATCAATGGCGCCAGCAAAGCGTTCTTTGGCAAGTGGTTTAGCTGGATTTGATAGCTCATTTCGGTCGATCACTTCAGAGGCGCCAAGCTGTTTTAAATGATCTGTTTGATCTACGCGTCCTGTTGCTGCAACAACGGTATAACCTAATAAATTAAGTAAATATACCGAAAAGCTACCCACACCGCCGTTTGCGCCAGTTACCAAAATATCACCCGATGCGGGTGTGATCCCTTGTTTTTCAAGCGCAATAATACTGAGCATGGCAGTGTAGCCGGCAGTACCAATTTGCATCGCTTGTTTTGGCGTTAAGGTATCGGGTAGGGGGATCAGCCATTCATCTTTTAATGATGCTTGCTGAGCAAGGCCACCCCAATGTTTTTCACCTACCCCAAAGCCATTTAATAGCACCAATTGCTCAGTGTTGAACTCATTAGAATTGCTCGTTGTGACTTTACCGACTAAATCAATGCCCGGCACCATAGGGAACGAACGTACTACGGGGCCTTTACCGGTAATTGCTAAACCATCTTTATAATTCAAGCTGCTGTAGAGTACATCAAGCATTACATTATGATTGGGCAGCTCACTGTGCTGGAGCGTTTGTAATGACGCCGAATAAGTATCATCAATATTATTTATTACAATAGCTTTAAATTGCGTGTTCATGTCGACTCCATTTAGACCGATCGTCTTTTAATTGCTAAATAAAAACGCATTACTTAATTATCTAAGTAATGCGCGTAAAAACATTTCAGTATATAAAATTAACGGTTGCGTATTCTTAGTCAGCTTAGCGCGCATTACTGCACCCTCCCAGCCAATCCAGAAAAACTCACTCATTTGCTGCGTATTCACGCTGGTGGCTATGACGCCTTGTTGTTGAGCTTGCTCTAAGCAGGCTTGCACATGTTGTTGCCATAATTGATAACTGCTCAGCAGTTTACTTTTAAATTCATCGCTGAGGTGATTGAGCTCTTGGTTTAAATTACCAATTAAGCAGCCACGATTAAAATCATACTTCTGCATGCCGCGGGCTGCACTTTGCGTAAAATTAATAAGCCGCTCTAGGTGGGGGATATCGTCTTGCTCTAAATAACGACGTAACTTAGCAACAAAATAGTCGTTATAGGCATCAATCACCGCTAAGCCATAGGCATCTTTATTAGTAAAGTAATGATAGAAAGAGCCCTTCGGAACGCCTATCTTTTTTAAGATAGTATCAAGTCCTGTGGCGCTAAAGCCAAACTCAGTCAGTGTTGCGACCCCAGCCGATATAAGTAATGCTTTGGTGTCGGCATTACTGCGTGCAACTTTTGGTGGGCGACCACGCCGCGGTGGATTTTGATTATTTTTTAGCATAAACACATATTAGACCGATCGTATTTATTTATGCAAGGATTAATTATTAAACAATATAAAAAGTGCATGTGAAATGTGGGCAAATTATCTGCGAGGCAGCCTTCGTAAAGCGGCTAATAATAAGCTCAAAAATTAAACTGCTTTACTATTAGTAGGTTGAAATAAATTTGTCATAATTACATTTTTTATAGGAACTTCACTCATAAACGGTAGTCACAATTAAGGCAGGAAACTGCGTGTTAATGATTAAATAGTGGTAATTTTTTGTACAAAAATAGGTCGCACAGCAGTTGGTACGACCACTTTACTTTTTTATATGTTAATTCATTTTTGCATCAGTAGCTTAGTTAAAGTCAATTTATTTAATTGCTTTTGTGATTTGAATTTAACAGTTTTATTAACTATTCATTAAATGTAGATGTCATGAACGCTACAAATTTATAAATATAAAAGGTGAGGATTTACCTATGAAGAGACAGAAAAGAGATCGGTTAGAAAGAGCTCATTCTCAAGGTTTTAAAGCAGGCTTAGCGGGTCGTTCAAAAGACCTTTGCCCTTATCAACAAGTGGACCCAAAATCAGAGTGGTTAGGTGGTTGGCGCGAAGCGATAGAAAATCGCAATATGTATAAAACCTAATTTTCATGTTTCGAATTTAAGCAAAAACGCCGCTGTATGAAGCGGCGTTTTTGTAGCAGATTTAATTATTTAATTAAAACGCACTGGTATCTTGGAATAAACCAACTTTTAAATCTTTTGCTTCGTAGATCACGCGGCCATCTACTTCAACTGTACCATCAGCCATACCCATGAAAAGTTTACGTTTAATAACGCGCTTCATAGTTAAACGGTAGGTCACTTTTTTAGCTGTTGGCAGGATTTGGCCGGTAAATTTAACTTCACCTACACCCAGTGCACGGCCAAGACCAGGCCCGCCAGACCAACCAAGGAAAAAACCAACTAATTGCCACATTGCATCTAAACCAAGGCAACCAGGCATTACTGGGTCACCTTTAAAGTGACAGTCGAAAAACCATAGATCTGGATTAATATCTAACTCGGCAACAATTTCACCTTTACCATGCTCACCACCGTCATCGGTGATTGAGATGATACGATCCATCATTAACATGTTGTCACTTGGTAGACGACAATTGCCTTCACCAAACATTTCACCTTGACCACATAGGATCAAATCTTCTTTTGTATAGCTATTTTTAGGTTCCATAACACTTATCATCGCTTAGAAATTGCCACGTACTTTAGCGTACACTTGTACGCTAAACAACTCGGAGCAGTTAAAAAAATAATTTATTTGCATGAAATACCACCGCTTAGGTGAAGAACATGCTAATTCCACGATTTAATCGCGCAATTAGGAGCAAAAATCATTATAATTACTGTGATTTTTTAACCAGTATAAAGGAAGTTTATGATCCTTTTTGTTAACGCACTTACCGTAATTGATTTTTCTTATCTTTGTAACAAACGAGGCGCAGTAGGTGAAAGCTGGATTGTTGATTTAACCTTGCATGGCAAGTTAAATGAAGAGTCTATGGTGCTCGATTTTGGCTTAGTTAAAAAGCAAATTAAAGGCATTATTGACCAATGTATTGATCACAAGCTGGCTATTGGCAAGCAAATTAACGGCCACGTTGAAAACCATGGTGACTATACAACGCTTGATTGTACGTTTGGTGATGAGCACCACTTAGCTATGAGCGCGCCAAACCAAGCATATTGCCTCATTGATGCTGACGTAGTTAATGAGCAATCGGTTATTGATTTTTTAATTGCGACTATTATGCCGCAGTTACCAAGCAATATAGATAAAATTGAAATTGAATTAAAGCCAGAGCATAGCAAGAGTTTTTATTATCACTATAGCCACGGCCTTAAAAAGCATGATGGTAATTGCCAGCGTATTATTCATGGTCATCGTTCGCAAATTGGTATTGCGCTTGATGGCATGGCGATGCCGCGATTACAAAAACAATGGGCTGATAAGTGGCAGGATATTTATTTAGCGACAGCTGAAGACCAAATTTCAGCTACGCAGTTACAACATATCAGCGCCAAAGAAAATGACCTTTGTTTCGCATATACTGCGGCGCAAGGCTATTTTGAGATGGCTATCAGTAAAGCCCGCTGTGATATTTTGCCAATTGATACTACGGTTGAATGTATTGCAGGTTATTTAGCTGAGCAAGTTAAAGCCCAGCACCCTGAAAATGATGTAAAAGTAACAGCGTATGAAGGGGTCGCAAAAGGATCGATTTGTTATGCGTAAATTATTTGCATTGTCGTTATTTGCCACTGTGAGCTTTTTTGCGGATGCCGTTGAGTTACAAGGTCACTTAACTCAAGGTGGCTTAGTGACTGGGAAAATTGAGGGTGTAAAGTCAGTTAGCTTTAATGGTCAAACATTAAAAACCACTGAGCAAGGCGAATTTGTATTTGGTTTTGGTCGTGATGCAGAGTTAACACATCAATTAAGCTGGGTTGATGCTGCAGGAGCACAACACCAACAAGCAATTGTGATCAGCAAACGTGAGTATAAAATTGATAAAATAACCGGTGTTGCGAGTAAATATGTATCGCCACCAAAAGAAGTCAGCGAACGCATTAGTCGTGAAGCGGTTGCTGTTAAAAATGCCCGTAAAGTTGACTCTGAACTTAGGTATTTTTTAGATCCTGTATACAAACCTGCCGAAGGTCGTATATCCGGTGTATATGGTAGCCAACGCTATTTTAACGGTGAACCACGTCGCCCTCATTTCGGCTTAGATATTGCGAATAAAACCGGTAGCCCAGTGTATGCTCCCGTTAGTGGCACTGTGGTATTTGCCGATAACGATCTTTATTACTCAGGTGGCACATTAATTTTAGACCACGGTCATAGTGTTACTTCGACTTATATACATTTGAGTAAACTCGATGTGAAAGTAGGGGATACCATTAAACGTGGCGAGAAAATAGCGGAGATCGGTGCTACAGGCCGTGTAACTGGGCCGCATTTAGATTGGCGTTTTAACTGGAAAGGCGAACGCCTTGACCCTGCACTTATGATGTTAGACACATTAGCGAACCAAAAGTAGAGAACATGACAACACAAGTAAACCGTGAAGAAATAATTGCTCAACGCATTAAAGATTCAACCACATCGGTAACTAAAACCGTTTTTCCTGGGCGTACCAATCATCACAACACTTTATTTGGTGGTGATGCACTAGCATGGATGGACGAAGTTGCGTTTATTGCTGCTACTCGCTTTTGCCGTAAACCTTTGGTAACCATTTCATCAGACAGAGTTGATTTTAAAGAAGCGATCCCTGCTGGTACTTTTGCTGAATTGATTTCAAAAGTAGTGCACGTAGGTAATACAAGCTTAAGAGTTGATGTGGAAATCTTCTTAGAAACGATGCATAGAGACGATAAACACTCGGCTATTACAGGCAGTTTTACCTTCGTAGCGGTTGATGATAATCACAGACCAACGCCAGTAGTATGCGATAAAATGATTTATGGTTTTTAGCAGCACTTATTAAAAAAGGAAGCACAATTATGTGTTTTCTTTTTTAAAGAAAAAGAACACATCATACTATATTTGGTTATACATATCCCTTAACAACAGCGTGTAAATTATAAAGAGATCGCCAAGTAGAAGGGGGCTTCTACTTGGTTTTAACTGGTAGGGTTAAAGTACCATGGCTGCTATCCAGCCAAATATAAGTAGCGGAATATTAAAGTGAATAAAGGTTGGTACCACTGAATCCCAGATATGGTCATGTTGACCGTCTGCATTGAGTCCAGATGTTGGCCCAAGCGTTGAATCAGAGGCTGGTGAGCCAGCATCACCTAAAGCGCCAGCCGTACCAACTAATGCAGCAGTAGCCATCATTGAAAAGTTAAGCTCTAAACACAAAGGCACAAATAAGGTGGCAATAATTGGCACGGTAGAAAACGAACTACCAATGCCCATGGTGATCATTAATCCAACAAGTAGTATTAATGCTGCGGCCAAAGGTTTATTACCATCAATAACTAACGCTGCACTTTGTACTAAGCTGGTTACATCACCGGTGGCTTTCATAACGGAAGCAAAACCTTGGGCGGAAATCATAATAAAGCCAATCATCGCCATCATAGCCACGCCCTTACTAAACACGTCGCTATTTTGCTCCCACTTAACTACACCAAACAAACTAAAAATCATCACCCCAACTAAGCCGCCTAAAATCATAGAGCCACTGACATTTTGTGCAACTAAGGAGGCGAGTACTGCGGTAATCCCTACCAGTAATACTTTTTTAGGTTGTTCAATGGCAATGCTTGTCACGTGTTCTTCATTTTCGTCTTGTTGATAACTTCGACGTTTTCTGTAACTAATAAACACAGCAATAAGCAAACCGACTAACATACCACAAGCCGGTATGATCATTGCCAGTGGCACTTGGTTATTAATAATCTCTAAGCCATTATCAACCAGATTTTTATGTAAAATTGAGTATAAATAAATGCCACCAAAGCCATAGGGCAAAACCATATACGATGTTGCTAAACCAAACGTTAAAATACATGCGATAGCACGACGGTCTAATTTTAACTTATTAAATACAATTAGCAGTGGGGGAATTAAAATTGGTATAAAGGCGATATGAACAGGCACAAGGTTTTGTGATGCAATTGCACAAGCCAAAATAATAAAGAGGATAAAATAACTTAGGCTAGTTTCACTATTGCCACTGTTGTTATTTACTGTTGCCAGTAATTTTGCCGCGAGTATACGGGTGAGTCCAGATTTTGATATTGCGACAGCAAAAGCGCCTAACATCGCATAGCTTAACGCAATTTCAGCACCACCAGAAAGGCCTGCATTAAACGCATTGAGTGTATCAGTTAAACTTAAACCTGCGGTTAAACCAGCAACCAAAGCACTCAGTGTCATTGCGACTATTACATTAACCCGTGCTAAAGTTAGCCCCAGCATTAATAAAACACCGATCACAACTGCATTCATAACTTTCTCTTCATCTTTGTTTTAATTAATTTTATCAGATCTTTACTGTGTTTTTTACGATAACTACTAAATACTAACTGACGATAACGCACATCGGAGTATAACTGCGCAAATTGTTCGATATATATTCGTTTCTCTGGTTGTTGCTCGGCGGCATAGTCTAAAAATTGCAAAGGAGTTTGGTTTGGCCTAGCAACAATGCCTTGTTTATCGCACCAACTAACTATTTTAAGGTAATCTTTGGCCAAGGCATGTGTGGGCTCGGGGGATTTTTTCGGCCATGATAAGTACACAAAATAACAAATAAATGCCAAGCACACCGTCGCTATTACAATCAATGAAATCTGCCACAGTTGTTTGTTACCAAATAGCTTGTTTAACAGGGATGCCTGTTTTTGCTGATCGAACCCTAACACCCAGCTTGTCCATTGGTAATCAAGGTTTTCAAGTTTGAGTCGCAGCCAATTAAAACCGGCTATATTGCTTAACCGTAATAGGCCAAAACCTAAATTACTGGTAAATTCATTATTCAATTGCGCATGCTGTGATAGTGAACCATTTAATCTTTCAGGCGAAACCACAGCCGTTGCATCAAAAATTTGCCAGCCTTTGCTTTTTATATACACTTCAACCCAGGCATGCGCGTCATATTGATAAACACTGAGATAGCTATTTTGTTGGTTGTACTCACCACCTAAATAGCCAGAAACCACACGAGCAGGAATGCCAACACTCCTAAACATAAATGCCGCAGTACTGGCATAGTGACCACAAAAACCACGCTTATTATTAAATAAAAATTGATCTAAGGTATTGCTACCCGTAATTGGATCCGGTGTTAATGTATAACTAAAGCCATTATTGGCAAAGTAATCGTATAAGGCAGTATAAAAAGCGTCGTCATCATTATTGTGTTGCTCAAATAAACGTTTAGCAAAAGATTGCGACTGCATATTTGTGTCTTTCGCTAAATTTAGTTGTACGTTTTGATACTGCGCGGTGCGAGGCAGCTGTGTAACAGCCAACGGATAACTTTGTGCTGTATAACTCACACTATTAGCTAAAAAACGTTTGCGCACTAATAAGCCATCACTGGTTGTTTTTACGTCTTTATGGGTTGAACTCGCAAGCTGTAAACCATAAAGCCAAGGTTTTGCTGCGGGCTCGGCAAATATTTGGTAACTATATAAAGGGTCATCAGTAAAATTAGTACTGGTTTGCTCGATAGCTTGCTTTGTTTTTAAAATGTCCGATATCAACCAGGTTTTGCCATCAAATTCATCATGTATGATGGCACGCCAGTAATAGGGCCCTGCGGGCCTTTGCTCATTAAACTTTGCTCTAAATACCAATTCATCTGAATTGGACAATTTAGCAATATCAAATGGGTCGACACTTTCAGACAAACCTGTTTTTGCTAATTTTGGCCCAGGCAGTTGCCAAAATGCCGGAACTTTCGGTAACAAAAGTAATAAGAAAATAGAGATAGGCAGTGCCAGTAATAACAGTTTCAAGCTGCCTTTCACTGCAATTTTTAAATTATGTGTGGACTCAATTAAAGCCAGTACGGCAAAGTTTAGAATATACAAGATGCTAATTATGAGTGTTGCGAACAGACTTTGAGAAAAAAGATACACCGTAGAAAGACTAAAAAAACTAAGTAACGTGATGGTTTGATAATGTTTTTTTGTAGTCGCTTGGAGTAATTTAAATAAACTCGACAAGATCAACATCGCCACAAACAAAGTAACGGTATCGCCAAAACCAACATCGTAAAACAAAACCAGTAAACTAAACCCCGCTAATGTATTGGCTAATAGTGCATTGGGTTTATTGCGGTTTAATAAAGTAATGACAAGATTCCAAATACACAAACTCACTAACAGTGTATTAAAAACCAACGGGAGTTCAGTAAAAATAAAACTGAGCACTAAAATATAAATAGCTGATAACGACAGATTAATTGCGCTTAAATTATTAATGACTCTCATGTTAATCCTTAGCCATTTTGGAAAAGCGACTAAGTGCTTCTAAGCAGTTTTTACAGTGTGCTTTTCCTTCGTTCACCTCAAAATAGCTGGCCTCTAATTGCAAACCGTAACGAGTACCTTGCAGGTAGGCTTGGCTGATCAAATAGCTCAATTGCTGCAAGCGCGATTCAGTATTGCCTTGTAACTGATTAAAATCAAAAAATACACTTTGAGCTGAGTAATTAACAAATTCTTTGACCATCAGCTGCTGAGTTTTAGCGTAGTGTTTCCATGACACTCGTTTCATATTCATACCGAGCTGATGGGGGCTTAGGCCATCAAACTCATCGCTTCCGTGAGTGTTCTTCTGATCGCCAGCACCCATGCTGTGGTGGTTTTGCTGATCAGCTTGTTGCACAGGTTTACGCTGTTGCGGGTAAACAAAAATAGTATGTGCTAATTGCAAATAACTCCACACAGAGACCAACCCAAATGGATAGCGACTAATAATTTTTAAACGCTTTAATGGATATTCACCCCGTTGTTTTAACGGTAACTCTAAACTAACTAATTGTGACGGTGTCGTTGTTTCAGCAATCGTTGTGAGAATTTTATTTTCGTAAATAAACTGTAGAGATTGGCATGTTTTATCGTGTGATAGCTGCAATTCTAGTTGTGCACAACTGGGAGCATAACTAGCAATATGCCTTTTGTAAGACACCGTTAAGCCTTTAACATTGTTATAGCCGATCAATAATGAAAAAATCATCACAACGAGCATCAAATAAGCCATCACTAAGATCAAATTATTTTGATAGTTCACAGCCAATATAAAATTCAGAGCGGTAACGAGTAAAAAACTGCTGCCAAGTTTGGAAGGTAAAATATAAATGTTGTTATGCGTTAATGTTAGCTGTTCGGTATTGTGTTTATTTTTAAGTAATAAACTGAAAAGCTTAGCCTTTAATTTAGAAAATAGAGCAGGGCGTGTTACTTTTTTATTCTCATGCATTATAAAGGTACATTAACGTCATTTAATAATTGGTTGAGCTGTTGTGCACTTACATCATGATTTAAACCTAATCGGTGCTCTGTTACGCTTGCAAAGATGACTTGTACATCGTCAGGGGTGACAAAATCACGGCCATCAATAAACGCCCATGCTTGCGCAGCTTTTCCTAAAGCAATACTGGCTCGTGGAGAGAGCGCATTAGCAAATTGACTATTATTGCGTGTAGCCCAAACAAGCGCCAAAATATAATCAACAACCGGCGTACTTAAAGTAACAGTGCTAATTTTATTTTGTATTTCAATTAATTGAGCTGCGTTAATACGCACTGGCAAACGGTCATAATCTCGATTGTTTTGGCCTAAAATCAATTTTCGTTCTGCATCTTTTGGTGGAAAACCCAAGCTAATACGCATAAAAAAACGGTCTAATTGAGATTCAGGTAAAGGGTAAGTTCCTGATTGATATAAAGGATTTTGAGTAGCTATAACAAAGAACGGACTGGGCAGGGCGTGTTTATCGCCATCCATGGTTACTTGGTTTTCTTCCATAGCTTCTAATAAAGCACTTTGTGTTTTTGGACCGGCCCGATTTATTTCATCCGCTAATACGACTTGGCTGAAAATAGGCCCTTTATGAAAAGTAAATTCATGTTTATTGGCATTAAAAATACTTGAACCAAGTATATCCGAGGGTAATAAATCACTGGTAAATTGCACTCGCTGATACGTTAAGCCTAACACAGCAGCAAGCGCATGGGATAAAGTGGTTTTCCCCATACCAGGCAAATCTTCAATTAATAAATGCCCTTGGCTGAACAAGCAAGTTAATGCGAGCTTGATTTGCTGCTGTTTGCCATAAATAACCCCAGATAAATCATCAATGATCGCTTGTACAGTTTGTTGCATAGTAACCTTATGGTTTTAATCGGATTAAATTAGTTCTAGGCGCTTCATTACCGTATCAACTTTTTTTGCATTAAATGGTTTTGCAATAAAACCTTTAGCGCCAAGTTCCCAGGTATTTTGCACATTCTCAAGGCTGTTGTGGCCTGAGCACATTACAACATAGGTATGTGGGTAATTGTCATTTAGGTACTCAAGAATTTCAGTACCGTCGGTGTCGGGTAATTCAATATCAAGAAAAATAACATTAGGGGATTTTTCATCAATCAAAGTTTTCGCTGATTCAAAATCGTTGCTTTCAAGAATATCTTCAAAACCTAACTCAGTTAAGATTTGATTTAAGTAGTCACGTATATCTTGAACATCATCAATTATTAGGATTGGTTCTAACGGGCGCACAAATTCCATATTGTTTACTTCTTGTGATACAGCTTAAATTGTATTTTTAATACTATGCTAAGCGATAATGAAGCTCAAGAAAGATACCCGAATTAAATAAGTATTATTCAAATAAACCCTAACTAAGTCCGATACCGTCTAGTATTGGACTTAGTGGGAGTTTATATAGGGGTATTCACAGGTGTTTACCCCTCTATAGTTAATAACCTATAATTTACATTACAGTGTAAGAGAAAAGGGGTGAAAACCCCTTTATTTATAAGCAATTACACCAGTTCACAAGTTTGACAACTCGTCAATCATTCCTAGCTCTCTCGCAAGCTCCATCCATCATTAGCTTATTTCTTTCAGATTTAATTTCAGAATATTCCCCTGTCCAAAATTGGCACGTTTCATCGTTAATTCTTCGGGCATTATTGATTCTCTCTTGTTCAATAGCGCGAAATTTAGCTTGTTCCGCTTGGTGTTTTTTAATTTCTTCTGCTTTTAAACTTCGTCTTACTGCTGCTGCTTTTTTATCTCGCTCGTTTTGAATGGAACGTGCTTTTAGTTCCTTTTCAAGAGTATTAAGCTGATAAGACAAATAAAGTTCAACGACACCCAATAGCGTTAATCCTGAAAATGTAAGGCAAAAATATAATTTAATATAATTTAGTTTCATTTTAACTCCCTGTACGTTCTGAAATTTCTCCAATAATATCGAGTAATTGAGTTTGTAAATCTGATAAGTATTGGTCTTGGGTTTTATTCTGCTCTTTAAGTTTTTTATACATTCCTTCGGATTCACGTGCTGACCATTTATAACGGTGGACTAATTGAACGTCTGAAGCGCGAACGCCACCCCAAGGAGTGGACATTGTATGATCGTGAATAGAGATTTTGCAATCTGCCCACGGACCAAAGTCGGGTAGGTAACCGCGATATATAATATTTAAAAGTTTTTCTACTGGCTTACTAGCTTTGCCAGCTTTTAAGTATCGCCTAATTTGGCGTTCACTTACACCCAGTTCTTTAGCGCCTTTGGCGTAGTCATAACCAAAAAGTGATAAATATTGCCTATGAAATTCTGATTTAAACATTGTGATTTTTACTCCTTTTAAAAAAATCACAATGCAAAATCACAAATTCAAACTCCGAATTGGTTTATCAAGGGCGCAAGCGCGGCATCGAGTAACTAAGGGCAGGGGTTGCGCTGCGCTTGGTTACGACCGATAAGCAGTGATGCTAAATTAATAACAGTGTGCGGTCTACATGGCTGCGCCATAGGTACGCTAAACTGCCTTTTTCATGCGACCAGTTATGACACTCCGAGCCATGAAGGGTATATGGTCAGGGTTATCGATTAAAAACTCTATCATTTGTTTTATCTCAACTTCTGAGTCATCAGGTATCCAAAGGGTTACTTTCTTTAACCCTTTGCCTTTTTGCTTTTGTTCGTACTTTTGATTTCTAGTCATAGTGTCACCAGTGACGGGTTGTTAATTGGGTTGTATTGCCAGAGTCGCAAGGCCACCTCCCGCAAGCGGGTCCCTCCTCGCTACTCTGTCAATTCTGTTGGTGCTTCATCAAAAACACCTATTTTTGGTGAGTCACAAGTTAAAAAGTCATGGTATTTTTTATAACTTATTTCTATAACACAACTGGAGCGAACAACAACGGCATAGCCAGCAAGTATCAAATCACGTAAGGACAAATCAAAAATATGCTGTCCGTTTTGGCTGGCGCTTAGGTAATAGTTTTTAGTTAATCGGCCAAGCTCGGTATACTCACCCCAACCGACAATATGAAGCCCGACCTTATAAAATGGGTGCTTTTTTTCTTCAGCTTCTTTTGCTTTTTTCTGCTCCTCAATAATTTTTTCAGCCTCTTTTTGCTTGGCTAAATACTCTGGAGGTAAAGCAGTATTTTGCCCTGGAGCAGATGCTAAATTATATCCTGGTCTAGCTCCAGGGCTGGATTGAAATTCACCATTACTTACAAGTGGTTGCGTTGATTTTTCTGTTTCAATTTGGTTTTCAGACTGTTTTTTAAATCCCAAATAAAGTAAAAAAATGGCGAATATAAAAAACACAACCGAGCCTTTAATAAACCAGTTGTCATACCATTTTTTTATATCGCTTGGTGCAGCCTCTTTTATTGATTGGTCACTCTTAGTGTGTGACTGGTAAAACTTAAAATACTTCTTTTCGTACTCACGTTCGTGAGTTGCAACAACGGTTGAATTGGTTTTAGATGAACCATCATGAACTTTTAAAATATACTTATCATCTTGGCCCATCATAGACTTTTTAATAGCTCGATAATGGTTGCTGACTAAGTTTCGTATATCTCTATCGACCTTGCTAAATTCTTGAGTAATAAGCATGATGTCAAAGCCGTAATGGCGATGTAAATCATAAAACTGTTTAAGTTCTTTGTCAGTTGAGCCAGTTGGTAATGCCAAATGACATTCATCTATGAAAAAATAAACTCGGTTGCCCTGTTCATTTTTCCAATCTTCATATTGTAAGTAGTGCTCTTTTTTTGAGAATGGCCGTTGACCGCCATAGTTATGGAACTCACCGTCTACAACTTCAATTAAATCACGGCAATATTCACCGAATACTGAACAAAAATGGTCAATGTTTAATGGTAGGTTTGTTACGACTTTGCGCTTATGCTCTGTGATAGTTGGTATTATGTGTCGTACAACCGCTTCGTAGCTTTTACCGCCGCCCGTTCTTCCTGATATGCCGTGAATCATTTCTTAGCTCCCTAATCTTACAAATGGTATTAGTTGAAGCAATAAACGAATTGTTATAGAGATAATAATCATGCCCATTGCTTGAGATAATCCAATCGCTGACGCGTAGTAACTGACCTCAGGAGGGAGTGAGCTTATGTGACTAGCAATATCTAAACCTTCAAAAAAACTATCAAGGCCATGAATGGCTAATATAGAAATGTCCATAAAACTTTCGAATAGCCAGATAAAGATATCTTTATAAATATCTTGAATAGTTAAAACTAAGCTATAAAAAAATTGCTTAGCTTCATTCCATGTTTCTGCGAACCAATCCATATTAACCTCCAAAAATTAATGCGCGACACAAAAAAGCCGCAGTAATTAGTATGAAAATTTTAATTATTGATAAAAGTTGAGGGCTTGCGATAGGTAAATCATCGCAACCAAAATCCATTTTGCGACCAAGGTCAAAACAAATTTGTGTTTCTGGGGCTTCGCCACCGGAGTCAAATTTAAATTGCTCTATAAATTTAACAGTTTCTGTTTGTTTAAACGCTGTGCTTTTTTCTTCCCATACACCTTCGAAACCATTTTCATAACTTGACTCGTAAAAGCTAGATGATGCGTCTGGGTTAAATGTTGATGGAATTTTAGAGGGTTCAAGAGCTTCAAGAATTCCCTTTGTATTGCCTGCGATTGCATCGGTGTTACCAGCTATTAAAGATGAGCTATTGTTGATATTACCTAAAATTTGATTAGTGGCATCTTGCTTAAGTGATATATCACTGAGCTTTGTATTTAGACCACCAAGTAATTCATTAGAGTCAGAAACGCCCGATTTTATGCCATCTAGCGTTGAGCCCATACCATCTAGTTTACCGCCTAATCCATTTATTAAATTATTGGTTTGAGTCATATCGGTTGGGTCTGGATTTTCAGGGTCTGGATTGTCTGGGTCTGGATTGTCTGGGTCTGGATTATCAGGATTCTCGTCTTTGTCTGGTATTCCATTAGCGTTTTTATCTTCATAAACACAAACATACTCACCATTAACAGAACCGCAACCGGTTGGACATTGGTAAACAGTTTCATTGTTAACTAATAAGGGGTTGCATGCCTCATTAGGATCAACTGGACAAACTGCGAAAAACTCTAGAGAACCAACAACTGCACAATCACCATCGGGGGTTTGCGGTTCGCCATAAGGAGGTTCTTCGCCAGAACATTGTTGACCTGTTTGTGTATAGCCATCACCGAAATCATTTTTTGAATATTTACATTGTTTACCAGTTGAAGTTGTATAACAAACAGAACCTCCAGTAGGTACATCTAAACCTGTTTTGGGAGGTAAAAAACTATTATCTCCAAATTCATCACAACTATTATCTGGCTCTGGCTCAGGTGGAATATCAGATTTTAAGCGATAACATAACTTTTTACCGGTTGAATCAGTAACTGGAATAGTATAAGTAGGGTTATTTTCGGGCGGACAATAAGATATCTCTTCTGGTTCACCAACGGCGCGAGCGCCATATTGATATTTAGGACCAACGACAATTGGAGAATCGCAAGAACCCCAATTTTTCTTATTCCATTGAATTGTTATATATCGTGTATCCTCATTTACGATATCAGCAAAAAAACTACAAAAATTATTATCGGTTTGAATTTGTGATTTCGCATAATCTGTTACAGGTGCTATACAAGCAGAATGAGGGGGCTCTGTTAATAAACCACTTGTTGAACTACCTACGACATAATTATTTGTAACACAGTCAAAAGATGATTGGTATTTTGTTTCTGCGGGTACAGGTACTGGGTCGTATGAATCAGGTATTGATGCATAGGAATTAGAAACAAAAAAAGCGCTAATAAGCGCCAGTGTATATATTAAAATTTTCATTGGCTGTTATCCCCAACCGAAATTTTTACAAACTATGTAACCAGCTATTGCCCCTATCAATGCACAAATTGTGTAGATAAGGGCGACAATTAGGCCGCCCATATTCAGTTCCTTATGCTTTAGCAACTGCACGCTTGGCAAGAGTAATTCCCTTGTAAGCAAGTGCAACGCCAACGATTAAAACACCAGTAGCGCCAACAAAAGTTGCAACACCAGCCATATCTACAGCAGCAAAAATATCAGTCATGTTTTTATTCCTTAAAGTTTATTTATAACCATTCGGGCAGCCTTCACTTTGAAGGACAGAAACCCTAGGGTAATGATTAGGCCAAAAGCCCAAGTAAAAGCGCCCCCGATTTCGAGAGCTGTTATCTGAATGCTGTTAACATATGCAGCCGCATCATGTGAAGGGACAAGAACGTAGCCTGAGCATTGTTCGAGTGTTTCACTTGTTGGGCTTAACGTGCCGTCAGCATTTAGATAAATACATTGCATAACTAGCTTTTAACCTGTTTTGTTTCTGTAGGTAAGCTATGTAAGCGGAAACCTTTCCAATCCATTTGACGTGCCACGTTAGCACCTTCGTAATATTCAATATTGAGTAAAACAGGTTTTAAACCCCAGCCGTTAGGGTCTGACTGTAAGTGCTCAATTTGCTGATAAGTACCATCGTTAAATTGGTCAGCAGATACCTTCACAGATAGAATCTGAGCAGGGTTTTTAGTATGCAGCTTGAACTCGCCAGTCGTAGGCAGAAGAGCGCCTTTATCATCTGTGCGGTTAACTTTTACTAGGTCTGTAATAGCGCCTTCAATATTCATAATTTCTCCAATTGGGTTTAGTTTTATTAATAGTTACAGTTAATGACACAAGTCCAAGCTCGCGACTTCGTCGCTCGAAATGTTGCCAGCCAGAGCTTCATAATCCATGAATAGACACATGTTTTGATAATCTTCCAGAACACACGCTTCAAGGAACTGCATATCTTCATCACTAGGTGCGAATAAACGACCATCATCGTGCCAGCCTTGAATTTGTTCAGACACACCACACATGATTTTACGTTGTGCCCGTAAATCTGTTTCAGTGAGTATCTGGGTAGTACCGCGACGAGTGATTACAACAACGGCATCCCATGCAACGCCTAAAATTCTGTTAGCTGGTTGGTCACCGTATTTAGTAGCAAAGTAGGGCGATTTTGTTTCGCTGCGGCTAACTTCCCCCGTGATACGGTCAACAATATCGGGGATTTGGTAATGTATGCGTAGGGTTTGCTCTTTACGTTTAACTTGTACGCCACCCATAGCAAGGCAAAATGCTTTCCAATCTGATGAATCAGCGGCTTGGCGTACCTTCTCAAGTGCGTATTTTGAAACTGTATCTAGTGTTGTATTCATTGCGTTTGCAACCTCACATTTGCCAGTATCACCTTGGCCTAATCGTCTAAGTTCACGCCAAAGAGTGACCGAAGGGCCGCCAATTTGCTGGAAACGTCTAATATCAAATGTACTCGCCCAAGTAGATGCACGTTCTGCGGCATCCGCTGGAAGTATTTTCATTTCACCCGCCTGCGAGCAAATCACTTTATCTATGCTGTCACCAGTCACCGCTTTAGTGATGTATTTAGCAATGTAACCAGCAGCAGAGCCTTTACTCTTATTAATCGTAATGGCCTTAAAGCGGGTGGTGCTTGTTCTAAATTCAGTGGGTGTATCTTCCGTACACAGCTTTTTCATGATTGCGCGGACTTGTATTGCATCGCCTTTTTCCATGAATAAAAGCATGTGCCAGTGTGGGCAACCGTCATGATGTGGTTCAACAACACGAAATCCATATGGACGTAAATTTTGTTTAGAGAATAGGGCGCGGGCACGTTTCCAAATACCGTTAAAATATTCCTGTGCATCCTGAGGGGTTGAACCATCATATTTATTATTTGGTCTACCAGTATGGTGAACTGCATGAAAACGGCTAGGCGCAGATAAAGTATAGAACTCGCCACGATGGCCGTGCATATCTGCCAGCTCTTCAAAACCGCGAATTCTTACCATTAATTCGGCTGCTTGTTGCTTACCGGATGTGTGCGAACGTTCGATAATTGATTGTAGTGTCTCGAACTCATCAAACGGATTTGCATCGTTTGGAACAACAAATAAATCAGACATTATTTCGGCTGATTTACGCTTACGTTCTCGGCGGTTCTGGATGGTTGGTTGTGATACATAAGCACTCGCTTTTTTATGTACGAGTCTTAAATCACGTGCGAGTTGTTCGATAGTAAACGCTTGGATTTTACGTAATTTACGACGCCAGAAAATAGGGTCAGCAAAGCGATTTAAAATACCTGTTAAAGAGTCGGCTGAAAAATGCGTGCAATAAGGTGCTATTAATTCAGGTTCTTGAATATCAAAGGAATTTAGGTAGCCGCGGAGTAATTTTAACGTTGCAAAAGTGTATCCTGACTTACTTATTTCTAACTCACAATAGCGCGCTTTTTGGTCTGAAATTTCGCATAGTTCATCATCAGAACATGAGAGATTTATATAACCAAAAACAGGATTTCCACGTTTTAAAACTGTATCAGCATGCTTCAATCGTCTGTCTGCTTCGACTAAACCATTAAACTTTTCAGCTAAAAAGTAGCCAGTACTTAACATGTGAGACAGGTTTGAATACGTCTTAAAAATACGATTTCTAAAGGCTTTACTATCAAAATAGAAACCTGTAGCTGGCTTATTATTAGGGTTATGAATGCTAATATCTGAATGCACTTTATCAAAATTAGCAGTCAGATTAATCGCTGTTTTAAGCGGGAAAACTTGAGCATATTGAGCGTTAGATAATGAGTTCATTGTTTAGACACCGAAGTAAAAAGCCAAATTAAACAAAAAAGGCATAATAAAAAGCCTGATGCTAGTAAAGAAGCAAGTGGGAAATAAATAACAAAGTCGTTATTACTTTCGACAGGTATCAGGAAGGTGACGAGTGCAATTAAGAACCATAAAAATAAAAAACCGATTAAATTTTTCATTACTTAAAGTCACCATTCGTTGAATAGATATCTTTGGTTATTTTGTTTATTACTAACAAAGCCATTAAAACCATAAAAAGATATGAGGAAGAAAAAATAACGATAGTCACAGGGTCAGCAACTGAGATAGAAAAATTATCCAAAAGGCAATTTGATAATGTGAGATCTAATTCTTGTAGTATTTCTAAACTCATATCAGTATTTTCCCTATAAAGTCCGATACTATTCAGTATTGGACATTGCAGTGCGATGTAGTGCACAATCCTGCGAACCTGCATCATCTAAAAAAGAGCACAAACATGTGCTCTGTGCTGTAAGTTAGTGCACAAACTAGTGCTCTGTCAAGATTTAATAACATATTAATTTGATAAGAAGTGAACTAAAATATACTTAAAATTAGGAGGTAATATGAGTTTCAGCTACGAGCTTATTGAAAAATATAAGGTTTTTATGGGATACACTCAGGATAAACAAGTTATTGCTGATATTGATGCAATGACAAAAGGAAGTATGAGTGATATCAAAGGCGGTAGAAGGCATTTAACAGCTAACCAATGCATATTTATCTGTAAAAAAATGAATATCGATTTCAAGCCTGAGTTAATACAACTAGCAATTGAACGTTCAAAGACGAAAGAAGAAGTTAGCGCATGGACTGAAGTTGCAAAAAAGATTAGCGCTGCATGTGTAGCGGGATTACTGCTTTTAACGGCATCTTTCACCCAAGTTCAAGGGGCGCATTCGCGCATACGACATAACCCATAATTTACATTATGTTAAATAGAATAAATTTGATAAATAACAAGCTAATTACCGTGATTAATAAACGCTATTTTCCCTACTAGTATGCAAATTTAGATTAAATCAGTTACACCAGTTTCAAACACCTCATTCACATAACTAACTGTTAATGGCTGGTCGTTTCGCTTGGATGTTAAATACACACTTTAAAAGCTGTTTAATATTATAAGCTGACTATGTGCTCTACTGGTTTACATCACTACATAGCGTTGCCGATGTTTAAACTTTTCGGCATCTATGATTGCATTAAACGTTGGTTCTAAACTCTGTTGTGATCATCAAACCTTGTTCGATATTTTCCTACATAAGCAAACCTATTTGGTTTTTGAGCTGCGTTCAATATTGCAGTTGGCTAGTTGAGAGCTGCTAACTGTTTACATGACATTTCATTTAGTAAATTTACAGGCAAGTACCCTAACGTAAATTAATGGCTATTTAATATCGATTTTTTATGCGCTAACTTTTTGCTTGCTGGGATTTTAACGTTGCTTCGCTATTAACCTATCATTTATCCAAATAAAACACATAAGGATCAAAGAAATTGATACTGGAATAGCAATTGCGAGCCAGAAATATTTGTAAGTAAAAACGCTAGGGATGTTTTCTTTTTGATTGACGCTTGCCATGAAAGGCCTCTCCTTGAGAACTAAAAGCAAAGTACCAGAAAGCAACTTAAT
The DNA here is from genome assembly GCF_047806705.1 of Pseudoalteromonas sp. ASV78. Taxonomy (NCBI): domain Bacteria; kingdom Pseudomonadati; phylum Pseudomonadota; class Gammaproteobacteria; order Alteromonadales; family Pseudoalteromonadaceae; genus Pseudoalteromonas; species Pseudoalteromonas sp. ASV78. The sequence goes on from NZ_JBLOPA010000001.1 coordinate 967,667, forward strand.
GTAAAGTGCGTTAATCAATTAATTGTTTTTAAACTTTACAAATGTAATTACATAAACAATATTTACATGATACTTACACTTGTAAGGGGTGCACTATGAAATTAATCACAATTATTGCTGCTTTAACTATACTTTGTGTAAGCGATTTTAAGCGCTCTATTGATTTTTGTGGCTATGATGGCTTGGCTAAAAGTCGTTTAAACACGCTCAATCGAATTTAAACAGAGTTTAAACATGGTTTAACTTGGATTTAAAGTTATGGTTTAGTGTTTTGGTGGTTAAGCCATGTTTTATGAAATTGTTGCTTGGTGGGCTTGAACTCTAAATATAGATCGTTAGACATAGTAAGGTTGTTATTAAGCGTTAGCCGAATGTACTCAGACTCAGTTATGATTTGATCAGCATAAGCTTGGTTAACGGCATCTAAAAAGTCTTTGCTTGGGTTTGATTCTAATTTATTGGTAAGTGCTGCATAGAGTTGCGGCATTGCCTCATCGGGGTTTGATGATAGGTATTTATCTGGGTTGTTATAATAGACATAGGCAGCTATACCGATGCCGTACAAAACTAGGGCTGCTGCGATAACTAAAAGTAGTTTATTGAATTTTTTAGATATGTTTGTTTGATCATAACCAGTCCTTGGCGATTCTGTATTTATTTAATATAGTAGCTTACAAATAAAACTCAAGGACCTGATGTGGAAACGGTTAATAAGATTTTAAGTTGGCTTGGTGAGTGTTTTAAAGTAGAAGAAGATAAAGCACTGCATGAGAACAAACTATTTTGGGTAGTAGTTCTAGTTCCTTTATTTTTCATCACGTGGATTTCTTGGAGGTTAAGTGAAGAATTAATAACTAAAGGTCTTTACAACCCTCATGTTAGTGCTGAGTCGTTAGCTAGTTTTGTTAATTATTATGCATTCCCTATTGCGTTATTAACTGTTCCACTCACGCTTGCAGTGATGATTAATCGATTTCATTCATCAAAACAAAAAGCGAAAACTAATCGATTGATTGAACAGAACAACACTGCTAATAATTTTTACACACACTACAAATACTTCCGTGAGCATTGTGAATCAATAATAGAGAAGCAATCGATAGAAATAGATATTGATATTTTTTATAACTTTATTTTCCCAGAAGCGAATGTTAGTAGGTTTTCTACTCATTTAAACCCAAAATTTATAGAGCTTTTGGAAAAGGAGCTAGAAAAATTAAATCAAAGGTATCAAAAATATAGCGAATTACCTTACGAAGATCCTTATAAAGGTAAAATGTATAGAGCAAGTACACCGTTCAAAGGCGAATTGAAAGCATTTTCACATAAATTTGAATTTTATGGTTTAGTAAAAGGTATATATATTAATAAAGATAAGAAAGAATGTCACCTTACTCAATACAATGAAGAACTTAAAAAAACTTATGATAGTATTGTGAGGATATTGAGCAATCAAGGTGTTTCAAGCAAAGAAGAAGCAATAGATTTCATCAAAAAATTAAGTATTAATATGAAATCTTAGCATAGCTATATTTTTCTAAATTTAGTGACTATTGAACCGCTGTAAAGTCTTTTCCAGCGGTTCAATAGTCACTACCCCCCTACACTGGGTGCCACTTAGTTAGTTTATTGGCACTTGGAACATGGCAGACAAAACAACCCCAAACACCCAATTTGATTGGTTTGAAGTTTTTAAAGCAGGCACGCAAACCGACGCTAAAGGCGTTACTCATTCGTTTAACGACGCTGATTTAAACAGCGTTGTAGCCAACTTTAAACCAAAGAGCGCACCGCTGGTTATTGGCCACCCAAAAATGGACGGCCCTGCTTGGGGTTGAGCATGTGAATTAAAGACTGTAGGCGGATGTTTGTGGCAAAATCTAAGACTAATGTACTGATATTACTCGGGCTCAAATTCGGCTATCTCACTGGTTTGCTAGCAATTGAAACTCTTCACGATTCTCTAAATACTTTTTAAACGTAATACGTGCGTGCCAAAGTTGCTCTTCAGATTGCATTTGATAAATAACAGGCCCTGAGGTTTCTTTGGCTAAGTGCAGTAACTTACTGTATTCGCGCGCATCTATTTTACCATCGTCAAAATAAGACTCTGCAACGTTGATAAATTCACGGTCGTTATATACATCCATGTGCCAAATAAGCGATCGATACATATTTGCTGTTACCTCAACCGAGGCTGTTGTTTTATTGAACAGCACAACTTCACTGTAAATTGAATTTCCAGTAAGACCTATGCCCACTAAAGATAAAGTTGTGAGTGTCATCATCCATTTCATGCTCAACGCCTCATCATTACTTATGCATATAAGTATAGGAGATGAATATTTAATATGATGTTTATTTAATCAATCTCATATTTAACTATTATTTTTATAATTAATGATTGTTGTTTTAACGATGTTTTTTTATTGCCATAAACTGTGAGTTATTAGCAATTAGGTGGCATATATTGGCTATAACTCACGGCTTAACAAATTGATATGATTAGTGAAGTGCTGCGGTAAATGGGATGCTTTGACAAATTTTTGCTTCCGCAATGAGTATTTCTTCTAAACGGGTATCAACGTCACTTTTATCAAAATATTCATAGGCTAATTCAACAAATAGGTTTTTATGCTTTTCTTCCGACTTGGCGATAGCAACGTAAAAATCTTTCTCTTTACCAAGCGGCAGCGCTTGAGCAACCAGTGAGAAACGTTCATGTCCCCTCGCCTCTATAACAGCGCCGACTAACAGCCTATCCATTAAAAACTCGTCACGACCATTTCTAAATACAGCACGAATTTGTTTCACGTAGGGATCTTTTTGGTCGTTGCCTAAGTTAACATCGCGGTCAAGAAGCAGTTTGAGTACTTGCTTGAAATGGATCATTTCTTCCAGTGCTAAATCGGTCATCGCTTTCACAAGCTTGCGGCGATCAGGGTAATGCGACAACATCGACATCGCCATGCCCGATGCTTTTTTCTCTGCAGCAGCATGATCTTGTAAAAAGGTATCAAAGTCAGCGAGCACAGCTTCGGTCCATGAAAATGGTGTATGGTATTTTAATTCAAACATAAATATTTCACCTCAAAACTAATGGCGCGATTTTAACGTAATTGAACAGCAAAATCTTGTTCCGGAGACAATTTTAAAACCAATTATATGTATTAGCTGTCACCGTATTTAAAGTGCTGGGTATAATTGCTTATCAATTTTACCGTTTGCGGTTGATGCTATTTTAAGTGGGTGTTTGATGGCATTCCACGCTGTGACCTTGCCGCCGATATTCATTTTTTCAAACTGAGTGAGCGCTGTTTGTATCTGTAAGAATGCACACAGTGACGCAAAGCTGGTTGGATTGGCGATATCAATGCAGAGAAAATCTGTGGGGCGATTTAAAAAATAATGCTGGGCGGTCTTTTTATGCTCTGCATAGCAGCGCAATAAGTAAGCGTCATTTTCAAGATCATTACTCGAAAAATCGCCAAACGTATTGAAATAACAGCGCTTAATATGAGGGTTAAATCCCCCATCCGCTCTTGTTAGGTTTACCTGCATTCGTTGTAATAGCTGGCGAATTGACGGCAGCCATTTTTCAGATCCACGCTCTAAATAAATAAACTTAGCGTTTGGATATCGCTTATCAAGCAGCTGGTAATCATTAAAAATTGGCGTATCAGCTAGAACCTGAGCATTTACAAAGGTTTTTTGAATGTATGCCGTATGCGCGCAGCTAAAGCCTAACTGTAAAAATGCATGGCATACACTGGTCGTGCCCGTACGAGGTAAGCCAATAATAAAAATTTTAGTGTTTGGATCCATAACGACTTATTTATTGAGTTGATTGTTTTCTGGTGTGAACCATAATGCACTGTTATTCACGGGGGTTAATTTTGGAAGATGTTTGTTTTCTAATTTTATAATTTCTTTATCTGCCAGTTTTGCGTTAGCGATGCTTTGTGCAAAATAACGGCTAAATAAGTTATTAAACTCACCATTTTGATATGCTTTTTCTAGTCCTGTTTGAATCGCGTTATGCAAATCATCACGCTGTGAATTAACAAAAAAATAGATCGCTGCCGGATAATTAAGCACAACATTTGGCACTGTAGTAATAGAGTGTGTTTCAGCTAGCAGCGCTAATTCCCAATCAATTTCTAAAATCGAACGAGGAAACGCATCGCCACGTCCTTTAATAAGCATATTGTACAAGGACTCATAACTTGTTGATGTAGATACTTGAAAGCCATTATCCTTTAAAATTTCTGTATCAGGCCAATCATGACCTTGCACAAAGTATAGTTTTTTAAGCTGAGCAGCTGTTTTAAGTGGTTCAAATAAGTGCAGTTTGTCTTTTGTAGTGAGTAATAAACGCCAGCCATACAAGCCTTTATAAATTGGAATTCGAATCGGTTTAAAAACCTCTTCTCTTTCTATACTTGTCATAGACCATACAACATTGACCAACTCACCTTGCTCTAACTCTTTTAAAGCGCGACTTTGCACCATTTTTATTGATGATTGTAATGTGTAAGCTTGGCCGCTATGTTCTAATGCCAGTTTAAGTAACGCCAACGGATACCAATTATCGAGTTCGTGCTCTCGCTCTGGCTTAGGGTAAATAATATTAAGTGTGGGATCCGGCTCATTATTGCTAGCAAGCGAAGTTACTGGGTATACCAGTAAAGATGCTGCAAGCGCTAACCAGCCAGCCATCATCTTAGAAAAAACGACCGAGTAACAAAGCAAGTGCACTTAAGGCTAATGTTGCGAAAGTAGCTAGCATACCAATTACTCTAAGCTTTAGCGTGTTGTCATTAATAGCAATACTATGACAAACGCGACCAAATACCAGTAATGTACCTAAGATATGGCAGTAATGGCTGCTTAACCCTTGGTATTCTGCTAAAAAGATTAGAATAAGCGCAAAAGGTACGTATTCAATAAAGTTACCATGAGCGCGTGTTGCCCTTAGTAATTGTGGATTATCGTTAGTACCTAATGATATTTGATTTGATTTTCGCACTTTCACTACATTTATACTTAAATAAATGTACATGAAAGCTAATATAGCTGCGTAGAAAGATATGATCACAATAATTTTCCTATTATTTTTTGCCATAATAACACAAGATTTATCAACGAATAGCCAGCAGTTGTGCTGATTTCTATGATAACGTATTAAATCAGCATACAGATAAGGATGGCCATGTTTACACCTCGTAAGATAGCGGACAACTACAGAGAAATAATCAGCAGTATTGGGTTTTATCCTTCGATGATGTCGATAGGCTTCCTTTTGTTTGCCGTGCTAAGTATGTCAATTGAATATACCGATATAGTGCAAGAGATAAAAAAGTTTTTAGCCGTTGTGTTAGTTGATAGCGAAGAAAACGCGCGAACCATTTTAAGTACCTTGGCAGGCAGCATTATATCGCTGACAGTGTTTAGTTTTTCCATGGTCATGATTGTGTTAAATAGCGCCAGTGCAAGCTTATCTCCGCGAGTGGTACCAGGCCTAATTACCCGAAAGTCACATCAAATGGTGCTCGGATTTTATTTAGGCAGTATTATTTATTCAATTATTATGTTGATCAACATTAAACAGCTTGACGATAACACGGTGGCGATCCCTGCCCTTGGGGTTTTATTTGCGTTGATTTTTGGGCTGATCTCGCTGGCATTGTTTGTCTATTTTATTCACTCAATTTCTAAAGCCATTCAAGTTGATAATGTATTAAATGACTTATTTAAACACACCAAGGATGTAATTGAACAAATCATTACACGTCAACAACAGCATAAAATTGACAGTTTCCCTGATTTTGAGCAGTGGTATTCTATCGGTAGTTGTACCGAAGGCTATTTTAAAGGCGCACACAGCGATAAATTATGTGCCATTTTGGCTGAGCAAAACATAGAGTTGTATATAGTAGTTAACCAAGGCTATTTTACCGTTAAAGGCTACCCATTTTTAAAATGTAATCGTGATTTAAGCCAAGATCCAGAGCTGCTCGAAAAGCTACTTAATTGTTTTATCTTTTATATTGAAGAATACATTAGCGACCATTATCGCTACGGTTTAACGCAAATATCTGAAATTGCTGTCAAGGCGATGAGCCCTGGCATAAACGATCCCGGCACTGCCGTTAAAGCGATTGATATGCTGAGTATTTTATTGATTGAGCGATTAAAAATAAATGACATTAATTACTCATTTAAACACAGTGATGGTTCACCGCTATTGTATTTACACGAAATCTCGTTTGACGAACTGCTGCACGATAATTTTACCCCTATTCGTAATTACGCAAAAACTGATGGCTATGTAATGACCAATGTCTTAGAGGCGTTTAAAAATATACTGTTTGTTGCCCATACAAATGACACCGCTACGCAGAGTCTATTTAATTACTTAACGGCAATTGTCGATGATATTAACGAACATATTAGTAATCAATATGACCGTAAAGAAGTGAGTAATATGCTTACCGCAATCGCAAGAATTAGTCCTGAGCAAGGGGATAAATTGCTGGTGCGCTTTGAGCACCAGCAAATTAGTTAACCTGAACTTTGGTTGGTTATTTAATCAAGTAAATAGCATAGCTTGATGCTGTGATCACTAATTCACCGGCATGGTAGGCATCTGGCACAAAGCTGCCCGATTCAGTGTCTGCCATGCTGGCCATTTTTACGCGCATATACGGCTGTGCATTGGTATCCATTGGACTCATTGACGCACTGTATAGGCCTTTAATTTTTACATCGTAATCAGTAGCAAACTCTTCGGCTGCACTTTTGGCGTCTTTAATCGCCATTTTTTGTGCTTGTTGCTGTAACTCTTGGTATCGGCTAGATACAAATTCAGTCTGATTAATTTCGTTAATACCGCCGCTTACGAGGTTTTGTAATAGCTGTGGGTATTTGTCAATTTGTTTTAAAGTCAAAGATAAACTGCGTGATACTCTAAAACCGACAAATTCTTGTTTATTGGTTTCACGGTTGTATTGGTTTTCTCGGTGAATGCTGATCTGCCCCGCGTTAATGTCCTTGTCTAATACACCGGCTTGTTTTGCAAGTTTAATTGCTTTTGCCATGGTGGTATCAGCTTTTTGCTTCGCTGCCATGAGATCTTTATCAACCTCAACAATACCAACACTAAGCTTAACATTATCAGCAACTGTGGTAATTTGTGCTTGGCCTTGAATATAGATGTGCGGCGCATCGGGTGTACTGGCTGCAAAAACGTTGAAACTAAGTGCCGCGGCTAACAATGGTAAATAACGCATAAATATCCTTAATAGTTTTAGTATCACTATTAGATACCGTACGCGGTTAATTTAAAATGAACAAGCAAAAAAAAACAGGCCGAAGCCTGTATTGTTAGATGAGCGATTGATTAGATGCTACAACGCTTGTAATTACGGTATTTTGGTAACCAGTAATTTTTATCGATAGCAGCCCAGAGCATATCATCACTGATCTCAAGTGCTACGCCCTCTTCGATGGCTTTTTTAGCAACACCAAAAGCAATGCGCTTACTCAATGTTTCAATTTCAGTCAGTGCGGGTAATAAGCTGCCTTTACCTGTGTTAGCACGCGGCGATGACTCGGCTAAAATTTCGCTAGACACCATCAACATCGCATCGGTAATACGCGTTGCTTTAGCGGCAATCACACCTAAACCAATACCCGGGAAAATATAGCTATTATTACACTGCGGAATAACAAACGTTTCGCCGTTGTATATAACCGGTGCAAATGGGCTACCAGTTGCAACAATTGCGTTACCCTCAGTCCAGTTGATCACATCTTCTGGCAATGCTTCTACTTGCTTAGATGGATTACTTAACGGGAAAATTACCGGTTGCGCACAACCTGCGTGCATGGCACGAATAACTTGCTCAGTGAATAACCCTGGTTGCCCAGATACACCAATTAAAATATCAGGTGCGGCACAGTGCATTACATCAAGCAATGAGGCATATTCACCGCTGTATTTCCAATCAACTAATTTATCAGTTGGTTGGGCAAGTGCTTGTTGAAAGTCGCGTAATCCTTCCATGCCTAGGGTTAACAAACCAAAACGGTCAACCATAAACACTTGGCTACGAGCCTGTTCATCAGAAATACCTTCTGACACCATTTGTGTAATTATTTGCTCTGCGATACCACAGCCTGCTGAACCCGCACCAACAAAAACAACTTTTTGCTCCGATAACTGTGCGTTTTTAACGCGACATGCAGCAAGTAATGAACCAACAGTCACTGCGGCTGTGCCTTGAATGTCATCGTTAAAGCTACAAATTTCATCACGATAGCGTTTTAATAAAGGCATTGCGTTAGGTTGCGCAAAGTCTTCGAACTGCAGGAGTACATTAGGCCAGCGACGCTTAACGGCTTTAATGAATAAGTCTAAAAATTCATCGTATTCATCTTGGGCAATACGTTTATGGCGCGCGCCCATGTACATAGGATCGTTCAATAACTTTTCGTTATTAGTACCAACATCTAACATAACTGGCAGCGTATACGCAGGACTAATACCACCACACGCGGTGTACAGTGATAATTTACCAATTGGAATACCCATACCGCCAATACCTTGATCGCCAAGACCAAGAATACGCTCACCATCGGTAACAACGATCACTTTTACTTTGCCTTTGGTGGCATTACGTAGAATGTCGTCAATTTGATAGCGATCTTCGTATGAGATGAATAAACCACGCGCACTGCGATAAATGTCAGAGAATTTTTCACAGGCATCACCCACCGTTGGGGTGTAAATAATTGGCAGCATTTCTTCAAGATGATCGCGGACTAAACGGTAGTAAAGTGTCTCGTTATTATCTTGAATAGCACGTAGGTAAATGTGCTTGTTTAAGTTGTCTTGAAAACTTGAATATTGTTGGTAACAACGTTCAACTTGCTCTTCAATCGTTTCATAGCGAGGAGGCAGTAATCCCGCTAGGTTAAAACTTTCACGCTCTTTTTGAGTAAATGCACTGCCTTTGTTTAAGAGTGGCGTTTCGATCAGACCTGGGCCTGAGTGATGAATATAAAGATAATTTGGGTCAGTATTTGTAGTCATAAGTCCAAGCTTAACGAAGTCTTTAAGTTGTGATCTGCCATTATTGCTGTTGAGTATAAAAAAGCAATGACATTCAACCTTGTCAGACCATTAAAAGAAAATACTAGGTGTGTGCTTAACACACCTAAAAAAGTAATTGTACATCAAATAACGACGTCTATTAAGGCTTATTAGCAGGCATTTCATGCTCTTTAAGCACAATATTCTGCTCACTTAAAGCAATCCCTTCACGGCGTGGATCAGCGGCGCCAACTAAGGTACTGTTAGTTACCTCAACGGCATGTAAGCCTGAATTTAAATCAACCACTTTCACTGTGTGGCCGCGCTTTTTAAGATCAGCAGTAATGGCTTCTATCGCGGTGCCTTTTTCAAGGCTAGTGTAGCTATTGCGATTGGTTATTCTGGGTAAATCGATTGCTTGCTGAGCGGTTAATTGCCAATCCAATACACCGATCACTACTTGCGCTACATAATTGATGATACGGCTACCACCGGGTGATCCGACCACTAATCGTAAGCTGCCATCATTATTAAACACCATCACCGGTGACATCGAACTGCGTGGCCGTTTGCCAGCTTCAACACGGTTCGCTAATAATTTGCCATTTTTGCGTGGTGATAATGCAAAATCGGTTAATTGGTTATTCAATATGTAACCGTTTACCATCACGGTTGAACCAAAGGCCATTTCTATTGAGCTGGTCATTGATACGGCATTACCTTCTCTATCAACTATCGATACATGAGTGGTAGAGGGTAATTCATAGGCATCATCTTGCGCGTAGCTAAGTAATGGCCGAGGTTGGCCAGCTTCGGCTTTTTGATCGCGTTCGCTGATAAGTTTTGCACGTTGCGCTACATAGCGTTTATCAAGTAACTCGGTTGTTGGAATATCAGCAAAATCAGGATCGCCCATATACACATTACGATCAGCAAAGGCTAGGCGTGAAGCTTGGCTAAAGTAATGCAAAGCCTGCGCTGAATTTGGTTGAAATTGCGCCATATTTTTATCTTCTAATAAGGCTAATATTTGCAATACAGCCACACCACCACTGCTTGGCGGTGCCATAGAGCATACTTTGTATGCATGATAAGGGGTGCAAACAGCATCGCGCTGTTTACTTTGATAGTTTGCTAAATCAGTCAAAGCTAATGTACCTGGCGCAACCACTGAATTTTTAACAGCACTGACCATTTGTTGGGCGTTTTCGCCTTTATAAAAAGCATCAATGCCAACATCGGCTATTCGTTTATATAAATCAGCAAGTGGTTGATTCTTCTTGATTGTACCTACGGCAAGAGGTTTACCGTCTGGGAAGAAATAATCACGGATCACTGGTAATTTAGTCACACCAGGGTTTATTTGCTTGGCTAATAAAGCATGTAACCGCGGTGAAACTTCAAATCCTTGCTCAGCAAGTGCTATCGCGGGTTTAAATAATTCGGCCCAAGCAAGTTTGCCATACTGTTTATGTGCAGTCGCGAAAGCATGTAATATACCTGGTACGCCAACAGAGCGACCACCAACAACCGCCTCTATCCACGGCGCAGCGTTACCATTTTCATCTAAGAATAATGTTTCATCAGCATGACTTGGCGCAGTTTCACGGCCATCAAAACTGGTCAGTTTATTATGTTGTTTGTTGTAATACAGCATAAATGTGCCGCCACCAATACCCGACGATTGTGGCTCTACTAAAGTCAGTACTAGTTGCGTTGCGATTGCGGCATCAACAGCGCTGCCACCTTGCGCGAGGATTGTTTGCCCTGCTTGTGCTGCATAAGGATTTGCCGCAGCAATCATAAACTGTTTACCAGTTACTTGTTGCTTATATTGATGACCGGTTGCAGCTTCTGGTTCGCGAACTTCTCTTGGGGTTTGGCTAGCTAAAACGGGTAAAGCAAGCAGCGTTAAACTAAAGGCAACACTGCGCTGAAAAGGTAAATACATAAAAAAGCCTGATTTGCATTGAGATATTTGGCATCTTAAAGTTAAACGGGCACAATATGCAAAATTTTACTATGAAAAATAAGAATAAAATGGTCAATTTACCACTGCAACCGCGTTATATTTTACCTCCGCTGTGCTTAATGGCATTAAGTGCCCTATTGGCAGCATTAAACTTAAACGATGTTTTAGAGTTTAATCGCCAATTAATTGAGCAAGGCCAAGTGTGGCGTTTGCTCACCAGCCAATATGTACATGCTAACTGGCCCCATTTAGCGTTAAATTGTGCCGGTATCATACTAATATGGGCACTCCATGCTGAGCATACAAAACCGACTCAATATGCGTTACACACACTATTCTTGGCTGCGTGGTGTGGTATCGGTATTTACTACTTTTGCCCAGACATAAAAATATACACAGGCCTAAGTGCTTTATTACATGGTGTTATTGTTTGGGGAGCAATCAAGGATATTGAAGCGGGTATGAAAACCGGAGTATTACTGTTTATCGGTATTTGGCTGAAAATTGGCTATGAACAATTACATGGCCCAAGCGCAGAAGTTGGTAAGTTAATCGCCTCACGGGTGGCGATTGATGCACATTTGCTTGGCGCTATCGGTGGCATTGTACTCGCCTTACCACTTTTTATTACTTACCTAAAAAAACGCCAAGCTTAAGCTTGGCGTTTTTATTTAAAGGTTTACAAAGTTTCTTTAAATAACTTATAAATACGACGGTATTCATCTAACCAGCTTGAAGGCTGAACAAAACCATGTGGTTCTACAGGGAAGATAGCCGTTTCAAAGTTTTCTTTTTCAAGCTCAATTAAACGTTGTACTAAGCGTACTGAGTCTTGGAAAAACACATTATTATCAACCATCGGGGCGTTGATCAATAAACGATTTTTAAGCCCTTCAGCATAATAAATTGGCGAGCTTTTTTCATACGCAATAGGATCAACATCTGGGTGGTTTAAAATGTTTGATGTGTATGGTCCATTGTAATGTGCCCAATCTGTCACAGGACGCAGCGCTGCACCCGCTTGGAATAAATCAGGTTGCGTAAATAAGGCCATAAAGGTCATAAAGCCACCGTATGAACCACCATAAGTACCGACTGAGCCAGTATCAACATTGGCATTTTCAGCCATCCAGCTTACACCGTCTGCTAAATCTTGAATTTCCGGTGTGCCCATTTGGCGGTAAATAGCTGTACGCCAATCCCGACCATAGCCTTTTGAAGCGCGATAATCCATATCCATTACTACATAACCTTCAGAGGCTAATAGAGAATGGAACATAAATTCACGGAAGTAACCAGACCAACCCATGTGTGAGTTTTGCAAATAACCGGCGCCGTGATTAAAAATAACCGCTTTACGGTTTTTGCCGCTTTCACCTTCAACATAGTCAGCTGGGTAATATACTTTCGCGTAGATAGGTTGCTCAGTGTTGTGGCTTGATGGTACCGCAACAATTTTAGGGGCAATTAATTGTTTTGCTAAAAACTCATCAGAAACCGTGTGCGTTAACTGAGTGGCTGTTGTATTTGCTTTTGCATCAGCAACATATAACTCTGGTGGAGCCATGATTTTTGAGTGCGTTAACAATAACTTATTTTGATCTGGGCTTAGCTTATAGTCGGTCATGCCGTCTAAATTAGTTACTTGCTCAGACGTTGCATTGGCTGGATCTACACGATAAATCTCATAAAGGCCAGGATGTTCAACATTCGCTTTGTAATAAATTGCACTGTCGTCATCTGTTAGTGTGAGGTTCGATACAACAAACTGACCTTTGGTAAGTTGGCTTGCTTTACCATTAAGTGGCTTTGTATAGATATGGCTATAGCCTGTTTCTTCAGATAAGTAATACAAAGTATCTGAATTATTTAACCAACCAAAATCGTTATAAGCATAGTTTACCCATGCATCATCGTGTAAGCGGTGTTGTGAAACAAGCTTAGAGTTTGCAACATCAACAGTTGCTAACCAACGATCTTTATTATCCCATGCTTCGAGCATCATCGCGACTTGCGTACCGGTTTTATTCCATACGATAGCGCTTTGATCCCACCCCCAATCCATCATTAGGTTGATAGCACGGGGTTGTTTTTGAGATTCATATGTTTTGCCGTCACGGGCGAAGTTTTCTTTTTTAACTGCCGCTAATACGTCTTCATCAAAGCCAGGTAAGGTATCGAATGCCAAGGTAGTTTGCTTTTGCTCAACTAAATCAATGTAAATCACTTCAGACGTTATTGGTTTTTCATCGGCAACACGACGGCGTACTTTTTCAGCTTTAACACCAGCATCATCGGCAATATAATTTGGCATTATATCGCTGTCTTCTCGCCATGAGCGGCTTTCTTTTACCACAGCAACTAATGCTTTTCCATTTGGTGATAATTGCACGTCGGCTAACTCATTGCCCTTGCCTAAATAAAACTGTGCATTAGCAATAGAAGAGTTTTCTGCGTTGAGCTGCTCTTTGCGGGCTTGTTTGTCTTTTTTATTTTTATGAGTAAGTGCAATGTAATCAATTAGTTTATGTTGCTCTTTGGCAATGTAAGTTGCAGGCTCAGCAATCCCTTCTGGCGCATCACTTAAGTGTAAATTTGCAATTTCGGTTTGCAAACCAGTGGCTAGATTTACCTTATAAAAGGCGTTGCCTTGGCGGTATGCTAAATTACCATCGGTTAAAAATTGTGGTTTAGACTGTTTAGCGCTGTCGTGCGTTATTTGTGTAATTGCACCGGTGTTGATGTTTTTTACAAATACATTGCCTTCAAACACATAAGCTTGAACTGTGCGATCTGCAGAATAAACCGCATTCGCAGCACCTAAGGTATGTAATTTATTAAGTGCGACTTGGCTGGCTGCTTGGCTATTCACCGCTTGTGTGTATAAATCTCTTAACTCATTACCTTGTTGTTTTTGTGCATACACAACCGTTTTTGAATCAGCTGCCCAAAAGGCGCGCTCTGCTTGGCGACCTAACCAATCCGGATGAGCCATTGCTTGTTCAAGCGTGATGGCTGTAGTTCCTGTATCGGCGGCTGTTACCACAACACTTGCAACACTTGCAACAGTGGCTTGCGGTTGCTCAGTTGACGTAGATGCAGTTGATTGACAACCGGACAACATAACGCTGGACGCTACGGCAAGTGCAATTAAGGTTTTTTTAGTAGAAGATTTAAAAATCATAGGGCTTCTGTAAGGTTATTGTAATTACCTTGATTTAAGCAGAAGCACCTATGTAATAGCAATTATTTCAGATAAACCGCCAAACTTTGCTGTTTAATAGCAAAGTTATTTGAGCGAAATATCTAACCACACCATACGATGATCTGATGAGGCATTACGATCTTTAATTAATCGGTATAATTCGCTATTTTTAACTGGCCAAAATACACCACCGTCGTGAACGTCTATGCCATAAGTAGAAGGCAGCACATAATCAACGCGAGCTTGCCAATATGCAGTGTAAGCCGCTGCATATTTTTCACTATAGCTGGTTTTAGCTCCCTTACTACTTGGTACGAATTGACTATTAATTAATGGATTTTTTAACAGCTGATCCGTTGTATTAGGACGTTTTTTATCGCCTTCAGGGGCTGCGTTTAAATCACCAACAACAACAAATCGTGATTGCGGTGCTAAGCCACCTTTTACACCATTGTCATCGTATAAATAATCTGCATTGCCGATATAGTCTTTTATTAAACGTACTTCATCGTGATTGCGTTTGCCGTTTCTGTCTTCATCACCATCAAATACTGGCGGCGTTGGGTGCGATGCAATAACGTGCAGTGTTTTGCCTTTTACAGTAATTGGCAGATCCCAAAATGATTTAGAGCTCAGTCTTAGTAATTGCCACTGCTCTTGGTTATACCAGTTTTCGCCTGTTTTTGGATCAATAGGCATTTGTGCAGCTGGCATATCTTTATATTTAAATGTTTGTAGCGTTCTTATTTTATCAAAATCTATTGGATAACGAGAAAGTACCGCCATGCCATAATGACCTTCAAAAAAACCAAAGCCAAAAGCATCCCCTTTCACACCAGTGGCTTGGCCATCGTGATCCAGATCAAATGGGGTTTTTAAACCGGTATTAACAGGGGCAATATAGCTGTAGGGATAGTCAATTGCGGGTTGTTTATTTTGACTTATCGCTAGGTAGTTAGCCTTAAAGTAATCAATTCCTTGCGCTTTGCTGATGTAATCAAACTCGTTTAATAGCAATATATCTGGGCGAACACGTTGAATGATCTCGGCAATATTTTTAATTTGCGGGTGCTTATTTTGTAGTGCATTAACCAACGCATTTGGGTCTACTTGTTGATCTTTTTCAGTATAATTTGTTGCGTCCATACTGACATTGTATGTTGCCACTCTAAGTGTATTGGCAGCCTCGGCACTGTTTGGTATAGCGCTAAAAAGCATGGCACTTGCAAATGCAGCGATACAAAACTTACTGTTCATATTATGAATCCATCTAAAATTAATAACAAAATGACACTACTTACCACTATCCATAAAATAATTGCCATTATAAAGGGCTTTAGTCCTGCTTGTTTTAATACCGAAAGTGATAAACCACTGCCAATTAAGAACAAAGTCATTACTAATAGCTGTTTTGCCACGGTGTTGAGCAGCTGCCAGATTTCGCTAAACTGCGGCAAATAGGTACTGATCAAAGCCGCGGCTAAAAAACCAATAATAAATAAAGGAATACTGGCTTTTTCTTCAGAGCGCCAAAACACCCCAGCAATGGTGGTATAGGGAATGATCCACATTGCACGAGTTAGTTTTACAGTTGTGGCAATACTCAGCGCCACAGCACCATAAGCGGCTGACGCCCCTACCACACTACTGGTATCATGAATTGCCAAGGCCGCCCATAAACCAAATTGCTCTTGGCTTAAATTAAAGTAATGGCCTATTGTAGGAAAGAGTAATAAACCCACACCATTTAATAAAAATACCACCCCAAGTGCAACAGCCACTTCGTGATCTTTGGCTTTAATGACAGGGGCCATGGCAGCAATTGCACTGCCGCCACAAATAGCAGTGCCAAAAGAAATTAACACCCCAGTATTACGATTTAATTTAAATACTTGGGTTAAAATTTCACCTAAGCCGATGATTGCAGTGATACTGACAATGGTTAACACCAAAGAGCTGCGGCCGACCTCAATGACTTGATTAAAATCAACAGCAAAACCTAAGCCAACCACCGCAGCTTTGAGCATCCACTTACTGGCGTGTTGCGATAGTTCAGCGAAAGGGTTTCCAAGCACAATAGCAAACAGTGCGCCAAGTATTAGCGCACTTCCACCGCCAATCAGTGGCGTGATACACAAGCTCAGTAAAATAACATAAAAAGGTTTTTTAATGCGATCTGACAAAAGCATAATGATCCTTAAGGACGAACAAGCTTTGCTGTGAGTTTATGAACAACTGGCGCTACAAAAATAACGGTTGGAAAAGCCACGCAAAATGCAAAAGCCCAGGCAGTTAACCAAATAGAAATAATATTATTGACTAAACCAACATTGAAAATTGAAATAACGAATGACATAAAGCCTGACATAAATAACGCCATTAAAAAAGCAAATACGATAGTGCGGTATTTAGCACTGAACATGAACAATCTCCTTAATAAAAAAGCCGAGATAAACTCGGCTTTTATGATTAATTTAAAATCAGCGCGGTACTGGCAGCTAACACGCCGGGGTAATCTTCCTCCGGAAGATATTCTGAAAGCTGCGCTAAACGTTCACCTAACTGATGAAGATTATTTGCTGAGACATTGATGTGGCCCATTTTGCGACCCGGTTTTGCCGTTTTTCCGTACCAGTGACTGGTTACACTTGGTACGCTCAGTACTTGCTCAGGGATAGATGATTGCCCAAGTACATTGATCATTGCTGTTACACGCTGCAGTTCAGTGCTACCTAATGGCAGTCCTGCGACTGCCCGCATGTGATTTTCAAACTGGCTGCTATGTGCGCCCTGTTGGGTCCAATGACCTGAATTGTGCACCCGTGGAGCAATTTCATTCACTAATAATTGGCCACCAACATCAAAAAATTCAATTGCGAGCACACCCACGTACTCAAGTTCGCTCGCAAGTTTATTAAAGGCATCTTTAGCTTGTTGTTGGATTGTTGATTTTTCTTTACCAGCCACTGATAACGTTAAAACGCCATTAGTATGTTGGTTTTCAGTGAGGGGATAAATTGCTGTGTTGCCACTTTTATCGCGTACACCAATAATAGAAACTTCACGGTCAAATGGGATCATCTGCTCGGCAATAATGGAGTGAGGAGCAGATTCAGTACCGGAGGCAATAAAATCAGCCATTTCTGACCAGATCTGGTCAATTTGCTCATCTGATTTTAAGCGCCATTGTCCTTTACCATCGTAGCCGGCTTGACAGGTTTTGATCACTAAAGGCTTGCCTAAAGTCGCGACGGCTTGCTCTAGGTGCGCTTTTTCAGTAATTAACTGGTATGGCGCGCATGCAACAGCGGTTTTGCTAAGTAAGGCTTTTTCAAGCGCGCGATCGCCACCGGTTTTGATTGCCGCTTTACCTGGGTAAAATTTATTACTTACACAACATAGTGTGAGTACATCATCTGGGATATGCTCAAATTCAGCCGTGATTGCATCGGCATCCGCGATTGCTTGCGCTAAAGTGGTATCAAACACTTGCCCGGTTAGTGGGTGGACAATTTGCTCGCTGCCCACATCATAGGCAACCACATTTAAATTCAGTGGTGCACCGGCTAAGCACATCATGCGTGCTAATTGGCCAGCGCCTAAAATTAAGATAGTCATATTACTCTGCTGGATTAGGGTTAGCTAAAATAGTCTCTGTTTGTTCTTTACGGAACGCTTCAACTTTGGCAAAGATCTCAGGTTGCTGACAACCTAAAATTTGTGCAGCAAGTAAACCTGCATTTGCTGCGCCAGCTTCACCAATTGCTAAAGTCCCCACTGCAACACCTTTTGGCATCTGGCAAATAGACAATAGTGAATCAATACCATTTAACGTTTTAGATTTCACCGGCACACCAAGCACAGGTAAAGAAGTAAATGCAGCAGCCATACCAGGTAAGTGTGCAGCGCCACCGGCACCGGCAATAATTACTTTAATACCACGCTCTGCTGCTGAACTTGCGTAATCAGCGAGTAGTTGAGGAGTACGATGAGCCGATACAACTTTAGTTTCATACGCGATGCCAAATTTTTCTAGCATGATCGCCGCGTGTTCCATAGTTGGCCAATCTGACTTGGAACCCATAATAATGCCAACAGTCATAAATACTCCTCAGTAATGGTTTTAATACTTATAGCGGACTAATGTCCGCATTGAAGGCGGTCATTATACACGTATTAATTGTTAAATTGCGAATATCGAGTAACAAAAAAGCCATGACTGGCATGGCTTTTTTGATCAGTATGGAAATTGAGCCTTAGCCTTCTTTACTGGCTAAATATTCAGAGTAAGTACCTCTGAAATCAATTATTTTGCCGTCTTTGATTTCCCAAATACGCGTGGCAACTGATGATACAAATTGACGGTCGTGAGAGACAAACATCAAGGTACCTTCATACGCTTCAAGCGCAAGGTTCAATGCCTCAATTGACTCCATATCCATGTGGTTAGTCGGTTCATCCATCAACAATATATTTGGCTTATGCATCATAATCTTACCAAATAGCATGCGGCCTTGCTCACCACCAGAGATCACTTTTACAGACTTTTTAATATCATTTTGTGAGAACAACATACGGCCTAAGAAGCTGCGAACAACTTGCTCATCATCGCCTTCTTGTTGCCATTGTTCCATCCACTGGAATAAGTTCATGTCTGTGGCAAATTCATCAGCATGATCTTGTGCGTAATAGCCAATGTTATGGTTTTCAGACCACTTAAACTCACCTTGTTTGGGTGCTAGACGCCCTGCTAAGGTATTTAATAATGTGGTTTTACCAACCCCATTTTCACCGATGATGGCAATACGCTCACCCACTTCAACTAAGCCTTCGAGGCCTGTGAATAGCATATCGTCAAAACCTTGGCCTAAGTTTGTTAATTCAAGCGCGTTACGGAATAACTGTTTTTCTTGTTCAAAACGGATAAACGGCGTTTGACGCGATGATGCTTTCACTTCATCTAATTGGATCTTATCAATTCGCTTAGCACGTGATGTGGCTTGCTTTGCTTTAGACGCATTCGCTGAGAAACGCGAAACAAACTGTTGCAGCTCAGCAATTTGGCTTTTCTTCTTGGCATTTTCGCTTAATAAACGTTCGCGCGCTTGTGTTGCTGCAAACATGTATTCGTCATAATTACCAGGGTAAACACGTAATTCACCATAATCAATATCGGCCATATGCGTACAGACTGAGTTTAAGAAATGACGGTCATGGGAAATGATGATCATGGTGCAATCGCGTTGATTCAACACGTCTTCTAACCACTTGATAGTATATATATCCAAGTTATTAGTTGGCTCATCGAGTAGCATGATATCGGGATCAGAGAATAGCACTTGCGCAAGTAGCACACGCAGTTTAAAACCGGGAGCAATTTCTGACATCGGGCCGTAATGCTGATCAGTTGCAATACCTACGCCCATTAGTAGCTCACCCGCTTTTGATTCGGCAGAATAACCATCCATTTCAGCAAACTCAGTTTCAAGGTCGGCAACCTTCATGCCATCCTCTTCACTCATTTCGGGTAAGCTGTAGATACGATCACGCTCTTGTTTAATTGCCCACAGCTCTTTGTGGCCCATTATCACAGTATCGATAACTGAATATTCTTCGTAAGCGAACTGGTCTTGATTTAGTTTAGCAACACGTTCATTTGGATCAGTACTGACATTACCAGCAGACGGCTCAAGTTCACCACTTAAGATCTTCATAAATGTTGATTTACCACAGCCATTTGCACCAATTAAACCATAACGGTTACCTTCGCCAAATTTAGCTGAAATATTTTCAAATAACGGTTTAGCACCAAATTGCATGGTGATGTTAGCTGTACTAATGATAGCGCTACCCTCCAACGGGGAAATCATAAAATAAAATTGGCTGAAGTTTACATTAATTAGGCCAATTTTTCCATGTATTATTAGCTGCGCGGCGAGTACAAATCGCCTTACTTGTAATTAAAAAGCAAGCCGCTAAACTGAAGTCAGTTAGGCTTGTTAGTCATGCTAATTTGTAGCGCTTGCTCACAAAGCGAACGAAAATCTATTTTCAAATTTCCTCTATGGTTTTTTAATGATATTTTTTCACTTTACCCTCAATTTAGCTTTGTTAGTCTGCGCGACCAAAGGACAATGATAAATAGCACAAGGCAATATTGAATGAATAGAAAATTAATTGCGGTATTCATCGCAAGCGCGTTGATGGCACCGAGCGTAAACGCTATTGAGCTTTACGATGATGGAACAAATAACGTGACCATTGGCGGATTTATTGATACGCGGGTCATTCACACTCAAGGACAGACAGAAATAGTGAATGGTGCATCACGGATCAGTTTTGATTTTAGCCGCAAACTTAAAAATCAATGGACTGCACTGGCATTGCTAGAATGGGGAGTTAACCCTGTTGGTAGTAGCGATATTATCTATAACAACCGCTTTGAATCTATTCAAGACGAATTTTTATATAATCGACTTGGCTATGTAGGTATAGCGCATGAAAAATATGGCCAAGTTACAATAGGTAAGCAATGGGGTGCATGGTACGACGTTGTGTATAGCACTAACTACAGTTTAGTGTGGGACGGTAATGCAGCCGGTGTTTACACGTATAATAAAGACGATGGCGCAATTAATGGCACCGGTCGAGGCGATAAGTTATTACAGTACCGTAATAGTTATGGCGACTTTAGCTTTGCGGCGCAAGTTCAGTTTAAAAATAATAACTTTTATACCTGTGATATTGAGGCTATTTCAGAAGCGGCTTGTCAGGCATTGTGGGAAAATGGCAGTGAGCTTGCTCAACAAGTGGAATTTAATTCTACCTATGGCGCAGCCGTTACCTATTCAGTAAGCGACGACTTAAAACTTACTGTTGGGTTTAACCGCGGAGAACTAACCGTAAATTACGCAGCAGGACGAATTCAGTCTGTTAACGATTTTATTTATGGCGCTGGGGTTACTTGGGGCAATTTTGACAATGATGGCATCTATTTTGCGGCGAACATCAATAAAAATGAAAATCACGATACCGATAACTTAGGCCGTTTGATCAAAGACGCTGTTGGGTTAGAGTCTTTATTATCTTATAAGTTTGATAATGACATTCGCACCTTCATTGCATATAACGTCTATGATGCTGGAACAGATTACGTGATCCAGCCAAATTTTAATGCCGACCCAAATGACAACTTTAAACGTCAATTTAGTGTACTTGGTGTTCACTATTTATTTGACGCTGATACGATTGTGTACATAGAAGCGCGCAAAGATTTTAGTGATTTTTCAAGTGCCGATAAAGAGCAAGAGTATCAAATGGGTTTATCTGAAGACGATGGTATTGCTATCGGATTTCATTACACTCTATAACACCAATCGGCTTAAATATTTAACCATGCTAGCGGGCTAAATAAAACGCTAACAGCGTTAGTAATTTTTCAAGTACGACTGCATGGATGCAAGAGGTAGAGCAATTGCTGAGAGCAACTACATGTCAAATTTCTGCCTTGTTATCACTGTATTTATCTGTCGCTATGAATGGCCAGTAACTTAACACGATTAGTATAACTTCTGAGCAGATGGGCTGGTTAATCTATCAGCCTATCTGCATGAAAACATCGTTATCTGCTACGCTTCCCTTGCTTAATAAATGCCTGTTTAAATGCTACATACCCCGCCTTTGCACCAAGTATGATCCACACCATCAAAATTCCACTGGGCAATAAAATTGCTTTTAGTAATGGGCCTAACATGTAAGAATAAAAAATAATAAATGGCACAAATAAAACGTAGCCAATTATCAGTTTAACTTTTTGCATATCACATCCTTTTGTTAAAATGAGCATGCTCACAAATGCAATTGAGCGCAGTCATTTTTGCGATATTTATGTGTTGCTTGCATTTTAAATAAATCTAACCTCATGAAATAAATGAATAAAAAAACTCAAACTTATAATAAAATTCTTACCAGTGCTTGGTTATTGTTTTTACAGCAAGGCTATGAGCAAACATCAACACGTGAAATAGCAACCGCGGCAAACGTTGCTACAGGGACTGTTTTTAGCCATTTCGAGAATAAAGTTGATTTGCTTAAAGCTGGAATGCAGCAACAAATTGACGCGATTATTCATCAGTCAAGCCTGACTGATAAGCAACATGCACCGCGTTTAAAACTTCGTCACTATGCCCTGCCGTTGTTTGAGTTTTATTGCAATAATAGTGAGTTCAGCAAAATATTAATAAGCGATATGATTTGGCAAAGCGCTTTTTTCGAGCAACAAATGAATGAGTTTAAGCAACGGTTATTTAGCGAACAACCCGAGTTTGACGATATCAAAGCAAGCGTAATGTTAGATTGTTATTTTATGACAATAGTCTCTGGGTTAAATGAGCAAGATCCGCAACCTGAAAAAATGTTACGGCAACTCACCAACAAACTATCTATTCTTTAGCGGCAACTTATTTCACTCTGTGTGTTTCACTTTTAGCATTAAATTTAAAGTGAAACCTACCCTCTGATTACATTAAAAGCGTAACTAAATGTGATAGCGCTTTTTTAATGGTTAAGTACATTGTTTAACCCTGCTTAATAAACAAGGTACAAACAACACGACTAGTTAATAACCGTAATTATTAGCCGTGTAAATCAAACTCAGCTTCTAAACCCCCAACTAATTCGCTGCCATTGTTAAAACACTGACTAGCTACGGATAATTTTTAATGCTAGACGTTACAATTGTATCAATGAAGATCCCTCTTTCCTGGCTGAATAAGCATAACTCTTGTTGGAAACGTTAAACCGAATAGCTAACTTTGACTTATTAAGCTCATAATCCCTTTTGATAGTTTTAATTAAAAAATACTGCTATGGAACGTTATCCAGATCTATAGATTTAGTATGATGTGTTCTTTTAGTGAATAAGTTAATCTGACTTATTACTAACTTGTTCTTTAGTTCAGCATATTAGTT
The DNA here is from genome assembly GCF_047806705.1 of Pseudoalteromonas sp. ASV78. Classification (NCBI taxonomy): domain Bacteria; kingdom Pseudomonadati; phylum Pseudomonadota; class Gammaproteobacteria; order Alteromonadales; family Pseudoalteromonadaceae; genus Pseudoalteromonas; species Pseudoalteromonas sp. ASV78. Next base: position 990,911 of record NZ_JBLOPA010000001.1, read on the forward strand.
TATCGATGAATTATAGAAATCGAGTGCCTGCTTAACACTAACCACCGGGTTTTCCCAGTGCTCTAAACCACCATTAATTCTGCTATCCCAGATAATATCATTAGCATGTATGTTAAGACTATTCTTAAGGCCAGCAAAGGCACTTAACATTAATGGGTGTTCCGCGCCTCCGACTGTTACATATAGCAACAGCGGTATGTTATCTTCTGTAGTGAGGCTTCGTTGCGATAAGAATTGCTCAAACTCTTTTACAACTGTCATATCGTCATACCAAGCAGCCGGACTAAATGCAAAATAACCGTTAAACAACCAAGGTTTTGTGCTCATAGTGTATAAAACAAAACTCCCTCCTGCTGAATAGCCCGACAAAACACGATTATTATCTAGCTTATAATGAGACTCTAAATAAGGTAATAATTCACTGTCTATAAAAGCTAAAAATTTATCCGCTTGGCCAAATAACTCAGGGGCATTTTCACTTGCAGGGCGAGCTTGGGTATTAACATCTTGGCGTGCATACGGCGGCACTAAATCACGATTTCTGGTAAAGGTCCAAAATTGATTAGGAATAGACACTAAAATTGTATCTTGCTGCGCTGGTAACTCAGCCATCACTGAATCCCACTGCGTAAGATTAAAGTTACCATCGGTTCTAATGATCAAGGAGTAGCGCTTATTTGGCTCAAAATTGTTAGGTAAACGAATAAACACTTTCCTACTTTCATCCAATACCTGAGAATAAATAGTGATGTCTTTAAAATTTGACGTGTAATGCGCGTTGTATTTATAAATAACAACGGCACCTGCAATCAGGGCTGCTATGCCCAAGAGAATAATTATTACAGTGCTATTTAGTTTTTTTAATAGGGTCATCATAACTGCAAGTCAAAGATTGTTTTAAAAACAATACCCTTCCTCGATTTTTTATGAAACTACCGTTATGTAACAAAGTATGATTTAAAATTTATACAGCCAATGTTCACTCGCTACATGAGTGAATTTAAAACGGCGAAGTAGTTGCTGGCTTTGGCTATTTTCTGTCGCCACTTTCGCCTGTAAATTAGTAATATTCGACTCATTGCCTAACTGCGCAACAACGGCTGCTATATTTGTTAGCATAAATGCTAATGCTTCAGACATAAACCCATCCCCCCAATAATCTACAGACAACTCAAACCCTAACCAAGCACTGCCCTCTTCAATATCATATAAACCAATGCAACCAATCAAGGTCGACGTATTTAATAAGTACATTCCTAAGCGCAGCGTATTTCCTTCATACATGCCAGTAATATCATCTTGGATCAGTTGTTTTACGTCATTACGTGTAAGTGGCATTACATAGTCATTATATTGCGCAACTAACGGCTCAGACAAAATAGCCCACAACGCGCTACAGTCCCTATGTTTAATTGGCTTTAATGTAATTCGGCTTAGGGTAAACTCATTGTTCATAAATAAAATTAAATTACGGCTTTAAAGCCCACTATTATTGCCTTAAGATACCGCGCATACAAGTTAATAACACAGCAATCAAATTATGAGCGATGAATTTAAAGTAATACAACCAACAACCACTGTTTATTGCCCTGAGCGTGGTGAAGGCTGGACTTTAACGGGCATAACGAGCATTGAGGAATTTACCTCAGTGATGTTTGATGGTGTGCGTTACACATTGCCAGCAAGGGAAATTGTTGAGCAACTACTGCCAAACCAAGCTGCTAGACAAAAACAAAAGTAATTAACGCGCTAGGCAATAACTATTTAGCTTCACAAGGTTTAGTGTCACTGAAAGATGTTCGGATACATATTCATATCACGGTGGTGAACCACCCATTGCACTTCCTGCTAATAAACAGCGCATGATGAGTGATGTGGGTGCTGGAGGAGATCTCCGGCTACCCGATTTGTTTCGTGACGTCTGTCTATATCTGTTTTATTTTAAAGACAAATAATGAATTACCTTTACCAGTAGCGACTAACAGGTGCTGATTATCACTAGTAAGGGTAATTGATGATATTTTTTTTAATTCATTATCACGAACACTTAACAGTTTATTCTTAAAGCTAAGTCGCCCATCAATTCCCGCACTAAACAAATACAAGCCGTGTCCCGCCTCTCCAGCAGCATAAATTTTCGATCCGTCAGCCGATATTGCTAAACTACTGGCGCCTTCTAGCCCTGAACCACCCATCTCAGAATTATTTACTGTCTGCACAAAAGCATATTTTCCTGTTTCTTTCTTTTCAAAAACAACAATAGCGTTGCTACCTGAACAAGCGACATATAAAAACTTTCCTTCAGGTGAAACAACGATCTTTTGAGGATTAACAAATTGCTCCACGCCAGCGACGCCATTTTTTATTACTTGTTTTACCAATAACTCCCCCCCGCCTTTTCGATCAAAGATAGTTAATTGATGGTTATCAAACCCCAGCACATATAATTTATCATTCAATGAAGACAAGGCTAAACTGACTGGTTTACCTAGGCTATTTTCAAGTGGTCTCGCGTCTTTTATTGCCCTATTAAAAAGAATCCGACCATCGGATATAATATCAAAAACCACGACAGCATTGCTCATATAGCTTGCAACTAAGAGTTGTTTTTCGTTGTGTGTCTTAATTGCATCCCAAGCACCAAGTAGACCAAGGGTATCTAATTTACCAACGGGCAAATCACTATTAAATACTCTTTCATAATGAAGACCGTCACTAATAGTTTTATTAAATCGATAACTGTTTTTATTTTTAGAAAATTGGGTTAAAGCTCCATCATAAAAGCCAGTGACAACTACCTGATCACCTTGCTCCAAATAGGCAACACCTGAAGCACCCTCTAGTCCATTTATGTTAGCAGAAGAATTTTTAAATATTTGACTGAAGGTTAGGTTGAAATTATTGTCTACATTGAAAATGGCAAAAGCATTATCATCTCCACTAGTCACAAAAACCTTAGAATTATCCAAAAGAACTTTTACACTTCTAGGGTTACCTAAACCATCAACACCATTAACACCATCTTTTAATATTTGGATGAGCTGTAAACTCTCTACCCCATTAGCATTGGTAGCACTGAAGTTAACTAGCATGATAAAAAAGAAAAATGTAATTAGTTTTTTAATGTTAAACATCAACTTGTAACTCTCTTAGAAACATACCGAGCCTGTAGAATAACTCGTTTTTAGTTTATTTTTATTAATGCATTAACCATAGCCGAATTCCTGTTTTAATTCAATCGGTTACTTTGATGATACGTAAAATATAAAAAAGACTTGGTGTTGTTTTAATTCGTTTTTTGAGGTGTTTGAATGACTTATTTGGAGAAGTTGAAGCTTATAACTTTATTAATGTAGTGTGTCTTACGCATGCTGATCTTAGCCTTTAAGTTAAACCTCATTTGCTTCTCTTGCTCTGCTCTTTGTGTAAAGGATCTTTAACTGAATGATTCACAAAGAAGTTAAGAGACGCTGCGCTTTAGAGTAAAACAAATTTACGCGGTTGGGGAATTACCTAATAGCCATAGTATGTGGTATCACCAGTAAACCGCCCATTTCACTTCCCGCTAATAGGAGGCATGTGATGTGGGGGTTGGAAAAGACATCCGGCTACCCGATTAGTTGCCTGACGTTAAGATCTGTTTTAATAATGATAGCGGCACGAAATTATTGTGACAGCCTGATTATCTACTACATAAATAAGTCGATTGGTATCATCAATGCGGCGAGACCAAAAACCTGATAAATTTTCTTTTAGTGGCTCAGGTTTACCTATGCCCTCAAACGGAGAGCGCTTTACATCGTTGATAAGTTTATTGATACGTTTTAGCGTCTTCTTGTCTTGAGTTTGCCAATACAAGTAGTCAGTCCAAGCATCGTCAGTCCAAGACAGTAAACGACTACTCATCAATTAGCTCTCGTGCTGTTGTTTTGCCAGCACGATACTGCGCTATTGAACGATTTAAATGCTCTGCATTTTCAGGTGAACGAAGCAAGTGAACGGTCTCCATAAGGCTATTGTAATAGTCTAAAGACATAACCACTGCATCCTCAGAATCACGGCGAGTAATTACTGTTGTATCGGCATCATTAACTACTCCGTCCAAAACAGCTTTGAGACCATTTCTGGCTTCAGTAAAAGATACAATTTTCATCAGAACCTCTACATGTATATTTGATGGAACAAGTATAGGCTTAGAAAATTAACATGTACAGCAAGTTGAACACATCACATTTATATGGCAGCTAATGAGCCTGTAAAATAACTTGTTTTAAATTTATTTTTATTAGTGGTTTAGCCATGCCAAGACTAAGCGCTAAGTTTCCCTCATTTACTTCTCATTCCCTTCTCTTTGTGCAAAAAAATTAGTGAATTATTCACACACAAAGAGGTTAAGAGGCGCTGTGCTTAAGAATGTGATACTGGCGGCAATGGCGCTCTTAATCAAGGTATTACATGCACTAAAGTACGCCGTTTAATGAAATTGGGGGACAGTGAGCGACTCGCCATATCGTGTGGTATCACCAGCACCAAAAGTAGGCCCTTATAGAAGCTCAAAAACAAAAGGAATTAACATTGCGCTAGGCAATGACTATCTAGCGTCACAAGGTTTAGCGTCATTGAGAGATATTTGGATCAATATTCATTACGGGAGATGAACCGCGCATTGCACTTCCTACTAATAAAAAGCGCATGATGGGTGGTGTGGGGTGTGGGGGCTGGAGGTTAGAGACCTCCGGCTACCCGATTAGCCATACTTGGCTTTAACTCTAACCAAGCGCCTGCAAAGTTATCGTTTTTAAACCAAAGTAAGTTTTTTATTGGAAAATTAGAAACCACTACTTTTGTATCTGATTTCCAAACAACTTCTATATTTTCAGGTTTCCCATCCAATCCAAACAAGCCTCTAAATACTTTACCCGTTTCTACATCAACAATACTTATACCTGATTGCCAATTTGTAGTGGCTCCACAATCAGAATAACCAAGTTTTGCAATTTTTTTACCGTTTGGGGAAGAAAACTCAGCAACATCGGTATATTTACACATTGACGGTACTTCAACATTTAATATGTCCATTCCATAACCTATGACTTTAAAGCCGAACCAAATGAAAAATATAACAGCCCCAAGATTCCAAATTTTTTTCATGATGCTTAAAGCAACGTTCATGTAAATCCTTATGTATGCCTCAACGAGCCTGTAAATTAACTCGTTTTTAATATATTTTTATTGATGCATTAACCATAGCTGAGTTCCTATTTTGATTCAATCGACAACTGACTTTCACATAAAATATAAAATAGGATTTGCTGTTGCCTTAATTGGCGTTTTGCAAGGCATTACAAGTCTTTGAGTGGCTTATTTGGAGAGGTAGCAGCTTACCTTTATTAATGCATCGTGTTTTGCAGCTTTTCTATATTATAAACTAAGCAATACAGTTGCCATTGGGCATTCGCTTTCGTTTGACCGCGTAAGGTCAATTTATTCAGCGAAATTGATCGGAATGAATTTATTTTGGCAAGATAAGTCAGGCTTGACTCCTTACCTAATGAAAGAGCCATAACAATTTACCGTGGGTGAATAATATCTATTAGATCACAGTAACCCTGTGGGTTCAAGGTTAAAAAACAATCAAGTCAATTGTGTAGAACCAGTTCCTAAAAAGAGTAATTCTACAGCCTCAACGCCGCATTCAGCGGAAAATAATGGTTGGCTATAATCGCGAAGCGATGGCCAACTGTTATTTTTCCGTTTAAGCAACTTGTTAGCAGTTACAAATACTGAACTAGGATTCTTCTTAGAATATGAGGGAGTTCTCTAGCCATCATGTACATTCGCTCATCTGGCATATGCATGTCTCGCATAAGAGGGTGTTCAAATGATAATTCGATAAGTTCTTGGAATGCCTCAACAGTGTCACGTTTTTCGTCACGATCAACCTTTGAGCGCAATGTTCTTGTAAGGTCGATTCCTGCATCATAAATCCATGGAAAATCTTCACGAAATAAGCTTATAACTATTTGAAAGCCTGTTAAGTTTTTTTCAAATCGAGGTGACATGTGCAAAAGCTCTTCCAACATATGAGGGTGAAAATTTTTCCTTTTTCTCATACGATTTTCTTTTTCACGTTCCGTACGGGAAATAATTTCGCCTAACATAACTCGGAGTCCTTCAAGTTCTTTATGAACATCAAGATTAGGGCTTCTTAGTAATTTTTGATTAACACGAGAAAGATCGAGGATTTCTTCAAGAATTTGGTTTGATACTAAATCTTGTTGTTGATTTTCTTCAAGCTTTTCTACCTTAGGTTGCCCATCAATCAGTTTATTTAATCGGCTCTCTAAATCTGGATACCAAACATCTAATGCTTTTTCTAATCTTTCAGAGGTAAGTTGCTCTGTAGAGTCTGCTTTGTTTAAAGATAATAATAACTTTTTAACATCTTCTTTTTCAAAAATTGTAGATTGAAACTGTAGGATTGGTCCGTTTACTTCAGACCTCTTAATATCAAAAAGGAATGGACTGACATAAGATTTATCCATTGTTTTTGAAAGTGCTCCTGCTTCAAATGTAAGCCAAGGAGCATGCAAGTTTTCTTTAGTTACACATAAAATACCATAACTTGAATCTGCTAATTCTGACGCAATATCAGTACTCCAACGAGCACCTTTATCTATATCTTCTGACGAAACATAAGGCTCAATTGATTGAATAACAGATGGAATCCAGTCCCTTAGTGTTAGTGCAACTTTATGACTTACTTCCCCAGACCAACTTAAAAATACTTTCATTTACCTTCCTTTGGAATTACACCGAAACTTTGCTTGTACTGCTAACAGCTTATTGAACACCACTTTGGGGGTTTATAACACCCCAAAACGGCGTATATTACATTGCTTAATAATTCCACTAAACAACTTCAATGTAAACATGTAATTACGTAGGCTATAAAATGACTATTGTTAAAATAGACCAAAAAGACTTTTAATAATGTTATGGGATAAAAACAAACACTGTATAAATAAACAGTATCGCTAAATATGCCATTTTTTTGCTTATAAAACATTCAGCTCACTGGCTGGTAATTTAGCTCGGTGGTTTTAATTTTTGCTGCTGTTGATTATGATGAGCGCACACCCTGCCTTTTTAAATCCATTAAGGTTTTTTCAGTCATTTTATTAAGGATTATCTCATGTCTAGCTATAACGAATCTCCAGAGAAAATTGCACAAGCCACCGAGGGCTATGTGATGCAGCAAACTATGTTGCGTATTAAAGATCCAAAACCGTCGCTGGCATTTTATGAAAACGTATTGGGCATGAAGCTGTTAGGTAAGTATGACTTTCCGGGTATGAAATTTACCCTGTACTTTTTAGGCTATGAGCAAGACTTGCCAGAAGGCGATGATAAACAAAAAACCCAGTGGGTGTTTCGCCGCCCTGCGCTGATTGAGCTTACCCATAACTGGGGCACTGAAAACGACGACAGCTTTAGCGGTTATCACAGTGGTAATGAGGAACCAAAAGGCTTTGGCCATATTGGTATTAGTGTGCCTGATGTATATGCAGCGTGCGAGCGCTTTGCTAAGTACGATGTGGAGTTTGTAAAACAGCCAGATGGCGGCTCAATGAAAGGCCTTGCCTTTATTAAAGACCCAGACGGTTACTGGATTGAAATACTCTCGCCGGAGGGCATTACTGAGATTATTCAATCGCAATAAAAACCATTAAAAATAAAAAAGCCTGCAAATGCAGGCTTTTTGTTTACAAGTACTGTGAAAACTTGAATTTTTTTAACGACGTAGTGCGTCTATTCGTGCGTCAAGCGGTGGGTGAGATGAAAACAACTCAGCCATGCCTTTACCACTGGCAATACCAAAGGCCATCATTGAGCCTTCTAATTGCGATGGGTGGTTTTGCTTTAATCGCTCAAGGGCTGAACGCATTTTGTCTGCGCCAACTAACTGAGCTGCGCCGTTATCGGCTGCAAATTCACGCTTACGGCTGTAATGGGCAACCACAATGCTTGCCAATACGCCAAATAATACTTGGAATAACATATCGAATAAGAAGTAAGTCCAGCTGCTGCCGCCCTCTTCTTCATCGCTATTGATAAAGTTGTCAACAATGCCAGCCAGTACTTTAGCGGCAAAAATAACAAAGGTATTAACCACACCTTGAATAAGCGTTAGCGTTACCATGTCGCCATTGGCCACATGCGATACTTCGTGCGCCAGGACGGCTTCGGCTTGATCTTGGCTCATGTTATGTAATAAACCCGTACTTACCGCCACCAGCGAATTATTTTTACTCGGGCCCGTTGCAAACGCGTTCATTTCTGGGCTGTCGTAAATCGCCACTTCTGGCATGTTAATACCGGCTTTTTTAGCTTGAGCAGCCACAGTGTTTACCAGCCATTGTTCGGTTTCGGTACGAGGTTGGGTGATCACTTGCGCACCGGTTGATTTTTTTGCGATCCATTTCGACATAAATAACGAAATAAACGATCCACCAAAACCAAATACAGTCGCAATTAGTAAAATTCCGCCAAGACTACGATGGCTTAAGCCCAGCGCACTCATTATGATTGAAAGCACCACACCTAATACCAACATAACCGCGAGGTTAGTTAATAAAAACAAAAATACACGTTTCATACGAGTTCTCCAAAAATAACATTTATTGCTGAGCGATTTACTATGTTTGATCGGCTTTGAGCAATCACTGCGTTATGACACACTATGTCAGAACGTCAGCGCTATTCTGTGACAAACTATGTCACAACACAAGGGTTATTTATGGATTTATTGATAATTTTTCAAGCAGGGTTTTATAAATTTGTAATTTAGGGGTTTGCTCTGTGTATGGGCTAATGGCAAGCAGTGGAAATGGTAAACGTGTTTTCAGTGAATCTAGGTTTGCTTGGTATTCATCCATAGTGGCATCAACTTGGTTAGCAATCCAGCCAATGCAATTAACACCCATACTTTGCATATGTGCTGCCGTGAGTAATGCATGATTTATACAGCCTAGTTTCATCCCGACCACTAATATTACTGGCAGTTGCTCTGCTTTTACCCAGTCGTATAAATACTCGTTATTATTAATAGGTAAAGCCCAACCACCCGCGCCTTCTGTTAACAGGTAATCTGCGCCTTGTTGCTTAACATGTTGATAAGCCATGCTCAGCTTTTCTACTGTTATGTTTATACCCGCTTGCTCTGCAGCTATGTGGGGAGCTATTGGCGGCGCAAATGCAAATGGGTTAATTATGTCGTATTTAGCGCTGACTGTGGCACTTTCCATTAGCATTAGCGCATCGGCGTTTACGAGCTGCTCAAATGCCATTTCACACCCAGAGGCAATCGGCTTAAAACCTATTGCACGCTTTTTATGTTGTGCGAGTAACTTTAACAGCAAACTGGTTACATGGGTTTTACCGGCATCGGTATCTGTACCGGTAATAAAAAACTGGTTCATGGCGTGGCCTTTCTATTTTTACTGGGCTTTTTCTAATGATAACAATACTACATGGTAAGATACATGGGCTTGATTGTTTAATAGCGGATAGGCATCACAGACTTTTTTTAGCGCTGATTTAGTTAATAAACCACGGCGACTTGTTGCGTGATTATGGGTGGTGGCACCAATAGCCTTAATCGATTTTATAGCCGCTAATGCACTGCTGTGTTGATCGGTATAAATTACTTTATTTGAGACGTTGATCTTAAACCCTGCCTTTTCGACCGATTGGTTTATATTACTATGGCTTGCAAACTGATTAATATGACTATGGGAATCAAGCGCAGCAAAGGCGGTTTTTATCTCATTTAATGATCCTGCAACAACCGTACTAATGTAAGCTTGCCCGCCTGGTTTTAATGCTTGATAAAGCGAGTGCATTAGCGTTTCAAAATCAGCAGACCACTGCAGCGCAAAATTACTAAAAACCACATCAATACTGTTTGCTTGCAGCGGTAAGTTATCCATATCGGCGCACAGTTTAGGGGTGTTTAAGGCACTGCTTTTTAGCATGTTAAAACTTAAATCTATGGCAACAACTTGGCCAAATAATGCCCTTAAAGCCTGAGTATTAACCAGCGGCCCTGCGCCTAGGTCAACACAGAGCTTTTTAGGGTTTGCACTAATGAGTTTAAATAAATCATTCGCCGCTTGTTTTTGCACATTAGCATGCAGGCTGTAACTGTTTGCTGCTTTTGAAAAGTTATGTGCTGTGGTTTTTTTTAAAGCCTGAGTAGCTAAATACACTGTAGTGGGGCTAAGTGGCTTAGTTTTAATTGCCTGCGGGCTTATCATGAAATGACCTTTTGTAAACTACCAACGAGTTGTTTTATATCGTCATGGGTGTGGGCTGCACTTAAGGTAATACGCAAACGCGAGGTATTGTGTAAAACAGTTGGCGGGCGAATAGCCGTTAGCCAAATGCCCTGCTGCTTTAGTTGCTCACTGGCTTTTAACGTTTGCTCAGCGCAGCCTAAAACAATCGGTTGAATCGCGGTGTTTGATTCCATTAACGCAATGTGCTGCTCTTTAGCTAGGCGTTTAAACAGCCCAATATTAGCATTTAATTTGGCTCGCCTGTCGTTGGCGTCTCTTATGCTTTTAATACGTGCCAAAGTATGAGCGGCAATAAACGGTGACATAGCGGTTGAGTAGGTATAATCACGATTAAACTGCAGCATGTAATCTATAAAATGCTGCGAACCTAATACGCACGCCCCACTACTCGCAACCGCTTTACCAAAGGTGATCACTAAAATATCGGGCAAGGTGTCGGCTGCAATTAAGGCTTCACAACTGCCAAGCCCCGATTTTCCTAAAACACCAAAACCATGGGCGTCGTCTATCATTAACCAGGCGTTATGCTGCTTTGCTAAGGTAAATAGCGCTTTAATTGGCGCGGTATCACCATCCATTGAGAACACACCTTCAGAAACTATGAGCTTATTGCGCGCTTTTGATTTTTCTAGCCGTGAGCGTAAATGGTTTATATCGTTATGGTTAAAGCGTATTAACGCGGCGTTGGCGTGTAATGCGCCATCAATTAAACTGGCGTGATTGAGTTTATCTTGAAAAATCGCACTGTGTTGCGCTGTCGCTTTATCTTGAAACAAGGCTTTAATAACACTGCTATTTGCGCTAAAGCCCGAATTAAACAACATGCCTGCCTCATAACCCAAAGCACTGCATAAAGCTTGCTCAAGCGCTTGCTGTGGTTGTTGATAACCCGTTACTAGTGCTGAGCTGTGGCTACCTAATAATGGCGCGCTGGTTAACTCCACCGGCGAATCGCCAAACCCTAAGTAATCGTTACTCGCAAAGTTAAGGTAGGTTTTATCATTAACCGTAATAGTACGCGCCGTTGCGCTTTGTACTACATAGCGTTTACGCAAGAGCTGCTGCGCTTTGCGTTCATCTAAATGGGTGTTTATAAATTCAAATGACATAAATGCTTTAACCTTCAACGCGATACTTTAAACCATTACCATAGTACTGAGCACTTTACGCTTCGTAAAACAATTCTGCGGTTGCTTTATCGGCCACTTGCGATGACAAAGACGCAGCAACGGCTTCATCTGAATAATCGTGGCGTGTTTCTGGGTTCATCCCAAGCTTTTTAATTAATTGCATGTCGGCATCGGCTTCTGGATTTTCTGTTGTTAATAGTTTATCGCCATAAAATATAGAGTTTGCGCCTGCAAAAAAGCACATTGATTGCATTTGCTCATTCATCGCATTACGTCCTGCTGATAAACGTACATAACTGTGTGGCATCATAATACGCGCTGTGGCAATGGTACGAATAAACTCAAAGTGATCTAAATCGTCAACGTTCTCCAGTGGTGTGCCTTTTACTTTCACCAGCATGTTAATTGGCACACTTTCTGGTTGTTGCGGTAGATTAGCTAGCTGCATTAATAAACCAAAACGATCGGCAGCTTGCTCACCCATACCAACAATACCGCCTGAGCAAACTTTCATACCGGCATCGCGTACATTGCCGATTGTATCAAGACGATCTTGAAACGTACGGGTAGTGATAATTTGCTCATAGTATTCAGGCGAGGTATCGAGGTTATGATTGTAATAATCAAGGCCCGCATCACGCAGTGCATGGGCTTTTTGATTATCCAGCATGCCTAGTGTCATACAGGTTTCCAGGCCAAGCTCTTTAACTTCTTTAACCATTTGCGAAATATACGGCATGTCTCTGTCTTTAGGATCAGACCATGCAGCCCCCATGCAAAAGCGAGTCGCGCCTTTTTGTTTTGCTAACCGCGCTTGTTCAACCACTTTTTCAACTTCAAGCAGGCGTTCGCGCTCTAAATCAGTTTTATAGTGACCCGATTGCGGGCAATATTTACAGTCTTCTGGGCAGGCGCCTGTTTTAATTGACAGTAAAGTCGATATTTGCACTTCATTAGGATTAAAATTAGCACGATGTACCGACGCAGCCTTAAACAATAAATCGTTAAACGGCATTTCAAATAAGGCTTTTACTTGTTGATGTGTCCAATCGTGGCGAACAGCTGCAAACTCCATAACTCTCTCTTTTTATTTTTCATGACGGTGATATTGGCTTAGTCTACGACTTGCCGTAACATTGTCAACGAACTCAACCAGCATTAAGTTTACCAATGAATAAAAAACACACGATAGACCTTGATTTTGACCGCCAGCACATATGGCACCCTTATACATCGATGACCCAACCTTTGCCTGTGTATCCTGTTAGTCACACCCAAGATAATCGTATTTTCTTAGCCACGGGTGAAGTGCTCATAGATGGTATGGCTTCTTGGTGGAGCGCCATCCATGGTTATGGCCACCCAGTATTAAAAAATGCCGCGATCGAGCAAGTTGATAAAATGAGTCATGTGATGTTTGGCGGGCTAACCCACGCGCCTGCAGTAGAGCTGTGTAAAAAGCTCGTCGCAATCACACCAAGCAAATTACAAAAAGTGTTTTTAGCCGACAGCGGCTCAGTGTGTGTTGAAGTGGCGATAAAAATGGCGTTGCAGTACTGGCTCAGCCAAGGTATCACCAGCAAGCAAAAACTAATGACGCCGTTAAAAGGCTATCATGGCGATACCTTTGCAGCGATGAGTGTATGTGATCCTATCAACTCAATGCACTCACTATACCAAGGGTTTTTACCCGAGCATGTGTTTGTCCCAGCGCCAGTCAGCCAATTTGGCCAAACCTTTGATCAACAAGAGGCACAACGACTTACTGAGCATTTCGCACAGCATCATCAACACATTGCAGCGTTTATTATTGAGCCAATCGTGCAAAATGCCGGTGGCATGAACTTTTATCACCCTGAGTATTTAAAAACCGTGCGTAAGTTATGCACAGAATATGACGTACTGTTAATTTGTGACGAAATAGCCACAGGGTTTGGCCGTACTGGTAAGTTATTTGCTGTGGAACATGCAGATATAGAGCCCGATATTTTATGTATAGGCAAAGCACTCACAGGTGGCATGATGACCTTATCAGCCACCTTAACCACAGATAAGATAGCCATTGGTATCAGCGAAGGTGAAGCCGGAGTATTAATGCATGGCCCGACCTTTATGGGTAACCCACTGGCCTGTGCAGTGGCTTGTGCAAGTATTGATTTATTAATTGAACAAGATTGGCAAGCGCAAATAACCCATTTAAACGATGCGCTGCAAGCATTACAGCGTTGCAGTGAGCTTGAGCAGGTTATTGAGGTAAGAACACTTGGCGCAATAGGTGTAGTTGAACTCGATACTGTAATCGATGTTGCCAAGATCCAAGCTTTCTTCATCAGTCAACATGTCTGGATCCGCCCATTTGGTAAGCTTATCTATTTAATGCCACCGTATATTAGCAGCGAAGAGGACATAACCATGTTGGCAAATGCGATTTACGACGCAATTGCAGGCAAACATTACTGAGCAAGTATCAATGAGCAAATATAACTGATAAAGCCAGCACCCAAACTACAGTTAGTTTGGGTGAGTGCTACCACTCAAACATGTAAGCCATTTTGCTGATCATTTTCAGTGGAATATTATGGCTATTGCGTTTGGCATACAGGTGCTGCATTGATTTATCTTTTACTTCACCCACTATCACTTCTTTCACTTGGTAGCCCAGTGCAACAGCGGCTTGGCTATAAGCAATAAATTCCCATTTTTTGATATTGGTATTATCAACAATGAGCAGAGGGATCTCTTGCGCCAACGCATTTATAAAACGGGCTAAATTTAAATTGTGGTATTGCGACAGCTTGAACTTATCAAACTGATAGTCACCTTGTTCATTATAAAAATAATCATCGGTAGAACAAATTAAGTATTGGCTTGGATCGCCCGCTACCATTTCATCGGCAAGGTTTTGCGCATAATAAGACTTACCGCACCCTGGTAAACCACGTAAAATAAAGACTTGTTTCATAATACCTATATGTTTAGCAAGTTAGTTTAAATATCGTAATTTCACATAATGCCACAAAACCGGTTTTGATCGCAGTGAAAATCACCTTTAAATTATGATCTAAGTTGTTTTTTATCACGAAAAATTAAAGTGACGGGGTTTTAACGACAAAAAATCATAAAAATGCAAAAGAATAAGCAAAGAGTTACCTTTGAATGTTTTTTTATTTTACATTCAAAGGTAAGATACACCGTTCAAGTGCGATGGCGCACATATTAATGTAGGCAACTTATATCATTGGAGTGAAGATGAGCCACTTAGCGATTTCAGAGCTATTAAAAGGCAAGGTTGCGGTAGACAGCCAAGTAACAATTAAAGGCTGGATCCGTACACGCCGCGATTCAAAAGCAGGAATTTCATTTTTAGCCGTTCATGACGGTTCGTGTTTTGATCCTATTCAGGCGGTAGTACCTAATTCACTTAATAATTATGATGAAGTTACTAGCCTAACAGCCGGTTGCTCTGTGTCAGTTACTGGTGTTTTAGTACAATCAGCAGGCCAAGGTCAATCTTTCGAAATTCAAGCAAATAGCGTACAGGTACTTGGTTGGGTAGAAAACCCAGACTCATACCCAATGTCGGCAAAACGCCACAGCATTGAGTATTTACGTGAGCACGCTCACCTTCGCCCACGTACCAATATGATTGGTGCGGTAACACGTGTACGTAACTGTTTAGCGCAAGCTATTCACCGTTTCTACCATGAGCAGGGTTATTACTGGATCAGCACCCCTATCATCACCGCAAGTGACTGTGAAGGTGCAGGCGAAATGTTCCGCGTATCAACGCTTGATATGCAAAACTTGCCACGTACAGATAAAGGCGATGTTGATTACAGCGAAGACTTCTTCGGTAAAGAAGCATTCCTTACTGTATCAGGTCAGTTAAATGGTGAGACTTACGCCTCAGCGATGTCAAAAATTTATACTTTTGGCCCGACTTTCCGTGCAGAGAATTCAAATACTTCTCGCCACTTGGCAGAGTTTTGGATGGTCGAGCCAGAAGTTGCGTTTGCTGATTTAGAAGATATCGCCAAACTTGCTGAAAACATGCTTAAGTATGTGTTCAAAGCGGTTCTTGAAGAACGTCGTGATGATATGGAGTTTTTTGCTCAACGTGTTGAGAAAACAGCTATCACGCGCCTAGAAGAATTTGTTGAGAAAGATTTTGCACAAGTTGATTACACAGATGCAGTGGAAATTCTAAAAAGCTGTGGCAAGAAATTTGAATACGCCGTTGAATGGGGTGTTGACTTACAATCTGAGCACGAGCGTTATTTAGCAGAAGAGCACTTTAAAGCACCGGTCGTTATTAAAAACTACCCGCGTGATATTAAAGCATTCTACATGCGCCAAAATGAAGACGGCAAAACCGTTGCAGCAATGGACGTTGTAGCACCGGGCATTGGCGAGATCATTGGTGGCTCACAGCGTGAAGAACGTCTTGACGTACTTGATGCACGTTTAGAAGAAATGGGCTTAAACAAAGAAGACTACAGCTGGTACCGCGACCTACGCAAATATGGCACTGTACCGCACTCAGGTTTTGGCCTAGGTTTTGAGCGTTTAGTTGCCTATGTAACAGGTATGGGCAACGTACGTGACGTGATCGCCTTCCCTCGTACCAAAGGCAGTGCAACTTACTAAAATGAGTTGCTGCTCATTACTGCAATAGATTACTGCAAAAAGCCAACCTTGGGGTTGGCTTTTTTAATGGTAAATTTGTGCCCATATAAGACCTTTTAATAATTGCTTTAGTTTGTTTTATATTCAAAACTAAAAATTACAATAAAAAAAGGCCAATGGCATGAATTTAAACTCACTGTTTTATACATTATTCTATTTCGTTATTGCTGCACTGTACTTTTTTGCACAGCTGACTCTCGTTAGCGTGCTACTGCTTACGGCATTAAGCGCACTGATGTATTTTCGGGAGAAAGTTTTTGCTAAAAAAGCTCAAGTTAAACCTGAACCTGATCAACATGCAGTTATTACTAAGGTTGCTGATAATATCACTAAGGCAACGTCTAAAAATGCGATTGGTGCCGCAGAAGTTGCATTTTATATTGATAGTTTAGCCAAAGAAATTGATGGCTGTTATAGCGAAAGTGAAGCCGTTAGCCAAGCAACCCAAGCGCTATCCCACAATAGTAGCGAGCTGACTAATGATATAACCACAGTTAGCCAAGCAATGATGCAAACAACAAAGGCATCGAGTTCTGCTGATCAGCGCCTGCAACTGGCCACAGAGCAAATAGACTCGTTATCTGGCTCCATTGATAAGGTATCTAAGCAACTCGATCTACTGCTAAAAAGCGCCACAGATATTCAAAGCATTACCCAAGTTATTCAAACCATCGCCGAGCAAACCAACTTGCTGGCACTAAATGCCGCGATTGAGGCGGCACGTGCTGGCGAGCAAGGTAGAGGTTTTGCTGTTGTTGCTGATGAAGTAAGAAACCTAGCCAATAAAACTAATCAAGCCACTAAACAAATTGCTGATATGTTGACTGAAATTAATGCCAATAGCATGCAAACAAATGACGACATGAAACAAGTATCAACCCGCAGTGACTCAGTAAAACAACAACTAGAGAACGTCACCCAATCATTTTTAGCAATCAATCACGATATTAGCGAATCATCGTCAACCCTTGAGAACATGCAGCAAGCAGTCAGTGCTTTTCAACACGCAACCACACAAATTAATACCTCGGTTGGTAGCATCAGCCACCTACTCGCTGAAGTATCCACAAAAAGTACTTCAATCTCAGAGCAAGCATCTAATTTATCACTGGGTTCTGAAACTATTTTTCGAGAGCTTAATAAAGTCGAACATAACGCATTCTTTAAACCTATTTTAGAAGCTGCACTACAAGCAAGCTCAGCCATATCAACTAAATTTACTGAACTGCTGGCAACATCACAACTGAGCGAAAAGCAGTTATTTTCTCAAGATTACAGAGAAATACCCAATAGTAATCCAACCAAGTACAGCACCGACTACGACAGCTTAACCGATAAAGTTTTACCACCAATTCAAGAACCGATCCTTGAAAATAAACAAATCCTGTTTGCTGGAGCAGTCGACAAAAAAGGTTACTTCCCTACCCACAATAAACGCTACAGCCAACCACTAACCGGCAACTACCAGCAAGATTTAGTAAACAACCGCACTAAACGTATTTTCAACGATGCAACAGGCAGCCGCTGTGGCAGCCACACTGAGAGCTTTTTACTACAGACCTACAAACGTGATACCGGTGAGATTTTACATGACCTATCAGTACCCATTTATGTAAATGGCAAACACTGGGGCGGTTTTAGAATTGGCTTTAAAAGTAGCTAAAAAGAAGCTGTAAGCCGTCAGCTATAAGCGATAAGTTTTAAGCTATCAGCCATCAGCCATCAGCCATTATTAACCGCCGTTTTGGTGCATAATAACAAGCCTTGAACTTTAGTTATTTAATTACTTGTTTACAAAAGTAATTATTAGTGAAATTATCAGAGTATGTAATATAGGCTGTTTTGGGATGTCATAAACCCCCACAGTGATGTTCAATAAGCATTATATGCTTTGAAGTTACCCCAAATATTTGTGAAGTACCTGAATATGGAAGTGTGAAGTGAGAATTAATATAAATAAAGGAAGTCATTTTGAAGGTTATTAGTTTAATAAACATGAAAGGCGGTGTTGGTAAAACAACATTATCAGTAAATATTGCAGATAGTTTAGCGCGTAGATACAACAAAAGAGTATTGATCATAGATATTGATCCGCAGTTTAATGCTACTCAATGTCTTTTCACTCCTGATCAATACATGAGCCACCTAAAAGAAAAAAAAGAAACTATCACTGATCTCTTTGATAAAGAAACTAAAATCAGTATTAGTGTGGTCAATGGCGCATCTAAAAATACTGCAAAAATACTCGCAGATATAGATCCAGTAAAAGTAAAAGAAAATCTATGGTGTTTACCCGGAAATTTAGAGCTGTACAGGTTAGAGATTGCACCCGGTGAAGGGCGTGAAAATAGACTTAAAAAGTACCTTCAAAGCAATCAGGAAAAATTTGATTATGTAATAATAGACACACCACCAACCCCATCTTTATGGATGACAAGCGCATTAATAGCATCAGATTATTACTTAATCCCTGTTAAGGCAGATCCTATTTCCTTAACAGGGATAGATTTGCTGAATAATATTGTAAGCGAAAAGAAAGACGATCTTGATCTCTCTATCAAATGTATTGGCTTAGTTTTAACTATTACAGAGAAAGGTACAAGAGTATATAATTCTGCTAAAAGCACTATCGCTTCTAACTCAAGGTGGAGTAATTTAATTTACAATAGAGAATTACCTAAACGTACGGAAGTAGCAGGTAAACAATTAAACAACTTTATTTTAGATTTGAGTGATACAGCGATTAAAACAGCTCTGTCGGGCATTGTAGATGAAATGCTTACAAGGATAGACAATGAAAGTTAAAGATAAAAACAAAGTATTACAAGCCGCTAACTTTATTGAAGAGCTAGCTTGGTTGTTGAATTCTAAGAAAAAAGTAGACCTTGAAAACATTTCGGAGCTTCTACGTAGTCAAATTGAGCCAACTCAGTCAGTAATCCCTGAGGCTCAACAAGTCAATAAACTTAAACATTATATAGGTGTTTTGCCATTTCTCCTGCAGGATAAAGAGTTGTTCAGGACAAACATGGATATTGTCGAGTTTGCAGAAAACCTATTTAGTATCAAAATGTCTAGAAATGATCGACGTTCTCGATATGAGTTAGTTGGCTTTATTGTTACAGAGATCACAAAGGTAGACAAAGACAAACTATTAACTGTGATGAATGCTTTATCTGTGTTGACGGAAAGTGACGATAAGTTAATTCAATTCAAAAAATCTCGTAATGATATAGATTTTTCTTGGAATGAAGCAATTTCAAAATTAAATAAATCTTGATAGGTAATTGAATGTCTAGAGAGTTATCAGCTGACTTAGAACAGTTAGTCAGCTTTATAAAAAACTATAATCTTCAAGGCCTTGCTGAAAACACAGCTATATTGCCTATTATTTCCAAAATACATAAAAAATATTTTTCCCTATTAGCTTTGTTAGTTGAGCTTAATAGTCAAGATCTCGATAATAACGGGTTTAACAATAATGATGATTGTAAAAACTATCTCTTTGAATCTTTATCTGATTTAGGGAGCAGTTTTTTTCTTACCTTTAATGGTGGGTATAAGGCTTCTAGGCTAATGTTGCGGAGTTCAATTGAGACATTTGCAAAAGGTATTTCAGTGGAAGAACTACCAGACATAACTTCTGAAAAACGTGTTTACAAAATATTTGATGAAGCTTCTAAAATTAGTTTGTTTTCAGATGACCTCCTTAACTCTTGCTTTAATGATATAAAAAAACAATATGCTGATTTGTGTGAGGATACTCATACTGCCCGAAAATCAAACATGCAACACATATCCGCTTTAAATTATTTCCCTACCCAAGATATTGCAAACGCAAGGAAAATTTCGGACATATTTGTATCGCTGACACAATCTTATATTTTTATAATTGCAATGAAATTTAATCAACAATTTCATCAAATACATCATGTTAACAAGTCCAATATAATGAAGGCAATAAAAAAAAGTAACCGTCCCGTGGTTTTAAACGTACTTTAATTTAAACAACGCATATAAGCGGGTAGCCGGAGGTCTCCTCCAGCCCCCCATCATGCACTTTTTATTAATAGAAAGAGGAAGTGATAAAAACTTAAGAAATCTGCAACTCTTCGTTCAGCCTGCACCTTTGTACCATTTCACCTCGTAAATAAAAAGGACAGGCATGTTTTAAATTTTGCCTAACATCAAAAATCGTCTTTGGACTTACTAATCCCCCAGCATTTATGCACTATCAAATTCACCATTTGATGATGATTATTAAAAGTTTTACATTCTTGGATAGGATCTTAAGCTGCAGAGCAAGGCTTTGCTAAAGACGGGGGCTTTTTTATGAGATTGTTTTTTCAATTACTTGACGAACTTAGTGCTAACCTACCCTTTGTACCATTTGACATCATTGGTTGCCGCGTGCTGCTTTAACCGTTGTTTACTGCCTGCAAAATTTGAGTACTGTTGCCTAAGTTGCTCAACAGCCGCAGCGACAGACGAAGTAAACGAGTTTGTTTAGTGATTTAGAGTTGGCCGCCACTGAGTAAAACGGTCAAAAAGTATATTAGTTCTTATTGGCAGAGTTAAGGCACATATGTGTTAGAGCAACCTACCCCAAATAATACAAACTAACGCTAGTATTAACCCACTAAATAATACCCCTTGCTGTATTTTAGGATCAACCAATGCTTGAAGTTTAAATGCTGGAGAAAAAATCTGCTTAAACGGAGTAAAAAACATTTTTGGCGCAAGCCCTGTACCAACCAGGATTAAGAATACAGCTACTGTATTAGTTAAATCTAACCATGAAAGATCATTAAAAATGAAATCATAGATACCAAAAATTAAGAATAGAAGCCCTATGAGCCAACACACAACTGATACTATTTTTTCTTTAATTGGGATCACATCCATTACCTACTACTCCATGTTGCTCTAACGAGTTTGTAGAATGACTCGTTTAAATTTATTTTTATTGATGTATTAACCATAGCCGAGTTCCTATTTTGATTCAATCGGTTACTTCTATTTCATTGAAATATAAAAAGAAGACTTGGTGTTGTTTTTATTGGTTTTGTAAAGTGTAGTACAGGTGTTTGAATGGCTTATTTAAGGAGTTAGGAGTCACCTATGTCAATGTAGTGTGTCTGACGCATGCTGATATTAGCCTTCAAGTTAATCCTCATTTACTTCTCTTGCTCTGATCTTTGTGCAAAAGATCTTTAATTAAATTATTCACAAAGAGGTTTAGAGACGCTGCGCTTTAGAGTAATACAGGTTCTAGACCCAAAAGTATTTACGTGGCTGGGGACACTACTGGCGGCAGTGGCGCTTTTTATAAAAGTATAAGCACGCACTAAAGTACGCAGTTTAATGAAAAGGTGTCAGCGAACGACTCACCATAGCATGTGGTATCACCAGTACCATTTGCGTTGTTTGCCAAAACCATGACAACTTAACATTGTCGGAGTTTAGGTGTTTGTTATAAGAACTAGTACGTTGTAAGTTCAATATTATTGAAAAACTCTTGTGCTACATTGTTTAAATTTTGAGGAAATGTCTTAGTATCTGAACGATGTGATACTTCCATCAATAACGCTGTAGTTTGATTTAAGTTAGTGCGGCAAATATAGCCTTGGTTTTTAAAATATTGGAACTCTTTTGAATCCAAGCCTTTATCTCCGTGCTCTTCGGCAAGACCACTATACTTTAAGCAAGGACGCCCTTTAAATGTAAGAGTTTCGTAATCTAATTCAAGTTGTTTAAAACGAGCTTTATTATCAAAGGTTTTTCTACTCTCAATAACTTGGTCAAAAAACTCTCTGTCCGTAGGGAATTCACCTATCCAGAACAGATAAGTATTTGCGATGGCGGTTTCAGATTTGTCTGGATACTCTTTACCAAAAACCACACTTGGATCAGTGTGTTTCATCAAATACCAGTTTGGCTCATTAGGTGAAGTAACTTTAGCACCTACATGATTATAGGTTTGGCCAACACCCGCTGTAGTCATAGTTGAAGCACAACCAACTAGAAAAGCAGCAACTAAAGTAATTGTTAGATATTTCATCGGTACTTCCTTGTTCTTATAACGCCCAGATTTATCGCAGCGGGTTGGCGTCGCAGCCAGCGCTTTTTGCTGGCGATAAAATTTGATTGTTATATTGGGCCATTGCCAACCCTTGATTGATTTTATGCTGCATGTAAATTACATGAAAAATTGACGTAATCAATGGTTTTAACCATAGCTTGTCACCTTTACTTGAACCCGTTATCAAATTAATGCGATTGCGCACGACAATTATCCAAGTTACGTCGAAAACACTTGAAACAACGTGAATGCCGATTGTTCCTATTAAAATGGTTGGATCATGAAGGTTGACTAAACCATAAATCAAACTACCTAAGTGTATAGCGAATAAGAAAATAGTTATTACAATAAATAAGTTAGATATTTTGTATTCAGTTTTTTGATTAATCAGGCTTGAGAAATTATAGAGCTTGTATATTAGGTAAGCTCCAATAGTCAGTATGCAAAGCACTAATATCTTTAACGCTGACTCAGCTTCAAATATTTCAACAAATCCTTTTTGCATTTACTCTCCAAAAGCGTAGGGAGCCTACGTGTTTGTGTCCCAGCGAACGCAGTGAGCGACAACAGTTTTGTTTGCTAGGGCTGTTGTAACCACTGAAAGATGAGCATAAACACAAATGCAATAACAAACCACATCACGAGATTCGTCAACATACCCTTGTAATCAAGCCCTTTCCTAGGTGCCTGTAGCTGGGCTTTAAATTCCGGAAATAATTCAGTTACAACTAAGTCACCATTTATAAATGCTTGTGTTGAAAAGCTTTTATGAGACAGTACGACATTGATCTCTACAACGTCATTTCCAACCTCAAAAGATAAACGATCTTTGAATTTGAAGCTCCATCTGCTAAGTAACAGTTGACCATCATAGTAATATTTCTCAAATCCCAGCAGTGAAAATACCACTCGAAATTTTTTACCCGATACATCAAAAGTGGATTCCATAAAATTCCCTTTAAAGCCCTAACAATTTTGTCTACGACATTTATCTTTTTATAAACCAACTAATGTCCAGATGTTACAATGACTTTACCTTATCCATTAAATACGCGTCTGTAAACAATTAGTTAACTAAGATTCAGATTTTAAAAATGCGGAAGTACACCGAAACGGTGGAGATCAGTAATATTGGACAAAACACCACTACTGGTTATACATACAGCAGTTCATCGATTTGAGATTTATATCATAAGCAAACGCTGAATTGAGTATATTGAGGTGACTTAGTTAAATGACTAAAACGTATAAACTAGGTTATTAGACTTTTCAAAACTCTAAATTTCTAGCTAAAAAAGCACAGCCCATATGAGCTATGCTTTTTAATCAAAAATACGTGTTCGGTTATAGACGAATACCGCCGTCAATCTCAACCACGCGACCGGTGAAGAAGTCGTTTTCGATAATATACTGAGCTGTGTGTGCAATTTCATCCGCTTCACCAAAGCGCCCTACGGGTGTTACTGCTAGCATACGCTGCTTGGCTTCTGGTTTCATAGCGTCAGTCATATTAGTACGAATAACGCCCGGTGCAATGGCACCTACACGAATACCAAAACGGCCAAGCTCTTTTGCCCAACCTGTAGTCATCGCTACCACACCGGCTTTCGACGCAGCGTAGTTAGTTTGACCAATGTTACCCGCACGAGCAACACTCGACATATTAACTATCACGCCGCCTTTACCCGATTCAATCATATGACACGCCGCTTCACGGCCCGCTAAAAACACACCGGTTAAGTTTACATCAATCACTGACTTAAATTGATCTAGAGCCATTTTAGCAACCACTTTACCTTCTTTGGCTTTGATAAACATACCATCGCGTAAAATACCGGCATTATTTATCAATACACCAATATGACCAAAATCTGCATTAATGGCATTGAAGGTATTTACCACCGCATCTTCGTCAGTGACATTGGCAACATAGGCTTTTACAGTTACACCATGTTGGCTAAGCTCAGCAACGGCGGCATCTAATAAATCTTGTTGCATATCAATTAACGCGATATTAGCACCAAGCTCAGCCAATTTATGCGCCATTGCAAAGCCTAAGCCTTGCGCACCACCGGTGATCACCACGGTATTATTTTTAATTTCCACCTGTTACTCCTTCGAGAATAATTTAAATATGGCGCTAAAGTCTTCGCTGCCCGCACCTTGGTGTTGCAACATGGTATAAAGGTTTTTTGCCATAGAACCCATTGGGGTTGATGAATTACTTTGCTGCGCCGCTTCCATCGCAAGGCCTAAGTCTTTAGCCATTAAATCAACCATAAAACCTGGTTTGTAATCATTACTCGCCGGGGCTGTGTCCATTACGCCTGGGCAAGGATTGTAAAGCTCAAGAGTCCAGTTACGGCCTGAGCTGGCGGTCATAATATCGCTGAGCACTTTTGCGTCAAGGCCATTATTTATGCCCATTTGCAGCGCTTCACTGGTGCCTGCCATTAAAATGCTGAGCAGCATGTTATTACAAATTTTAGCGACTTGCCCTGCGCCAATATCGCCGGCATGAAAGATATTTTTACCCATATCAGCAAGTACTGGTTGAGCCTTAGCAAATTGCTCATCGCCACCACCGACAATAAAGGTCAATGTGCCAGCCGTTGCACCTGCAACGCCACCAGACACTGGCGCGTCAACAAAGGCAATACCGTGTTCACTAAGTTCAGCACCGACTTCGCGCGCCGATGCAGCATCAATCGTTGAGCAATCAATAACCAATGTGGTTTTAGCTAACACATGGACAAGACCGGTATCACCTAAATAAAGCAACTTAACGTGCTTACTGGCCGGTAGCATGCTGATCAATACATCAACATCCGTTGCGCAATGTTTAGCATCATTCGCGGCGATCGCGCCATTATTTGCCAAAGCATTTACGACCGACTGGTTTAAATCAAATACTTTAACCTGATGACCAGCCTTAACAAGGTTTGCCGCCATTGGCCCACCCATATTACCTAAACCAATAAAACCAATAGAAAGTGACATAACATTATCCTTGTGTAAGTTGTTTTAGTGGGTGTGAGTCGTGATCCCAACGTTGAACAAAAAAACTCTCGACTAATTCATCGGGGATCTGTTCAAGCGTTTTGAACTGCCAATTAGGCGCGCCGTCTTTATCAATTAGTAGCGCACGAATACCTTCTTGGAACTCGCCGACTTCACCACAACGCACCGACATAGCCAGTTCCATTTGAAAACATTCGCCTAAACTTTTACCTTTTGAACTGGCAAGTTGACGCTCAACTAAGGCGCAACTGAGCGGGCAACCGTGCTTTAATGCTTTTTGTGCTCGGGTAAGCCACGTATCGTCAGTTTCTAGGTTTAAGATATAATTTACTTTATCGCGTAGCTCCGTAAATTCACCCAATTTTTGAATGGTGGCTAAATGTGCCTTTACATTGCCTTTTGGCATACGCCCAGAAACATTATCAAGTTCGGTAAGTAAACTGGTCAGCTTATCGTGATTCAATGAAGCCGTTTTACCCCACTTAATGGTGCACAATTGCTCAATCAGAGTGTCGTATTTATCCGCTTTGAGGTAGTGATCAGCCAATGCCACATACATTGCATCGTCACAATTAATAGACGCTGCAGTTAACCCCAAAAATAAGCCGACATGTTCAGGCATTTTATGTAGAAAATAACTGCCGCCTACATCTGGATATAAACCAATGGTTAGCTCAGGCATCGCAATACGTGAGTTCTCAGTTACCACGCGATGACTCGCTCCGGCCATTAAGCCTAAGCCGCCGCCCATCACAATACCGTTCCCCCAAACAAGGATCGGTTTGTCATAACAATGAATTAGGTGATCAAGGCGATACTCGTGAGCAAAGTAATCTTCGATCAGATTTGTCGGTTCACCGCTGTTCATCGCGTTATGCAGGCTGACTACATCACCACCAGCACAAAATGCTTTATCCCCTGCACCTTTAAGTATCACCATGGCAACATTACTGTCAGCCGCCCATGCGTTAAGTTGTGGCGCTAATAATTTGATCATTTCAAAATTAAGTGCATTTAACGATTTAGGGGAATTGAGCGTGGCAAAACCAATGAGTGAGCCGTTGGCAGCGCTCGCAGTTTCAAACACCACCGGCGCATCTGGCGAATTTAATTGCGTTAATTCAACCATTAGCCGTTCACCCAATTTGCTTTGCGTTTTTCTAGGAAGGCATTCACCCCTTCTTGTTGGTCTTGTGTATCAAACAAACCAACAAATAACTCACGTTCAAGCGGTAATACATGCGCCATTGGCTGAGTGCGGCCCTTTTGGATCAGGGTTTTACAAGCACTAACAGCAACAGGACTTTGATCTGCCACTTGAGTCGCTAATTTAAGTGCCGCAGCAAGGCTTTCACCTTGTGGGACCAGTTCTTCAACTAAACCGATTTGCAGCGCTTTATCGGCTTTTAAGCGTTCGCCGCATAAAATCATCCGTTTTGCCCAACCTTCACCAACTAGCCAAGCTAGGTTTTGCGTGCCACCCGCACACGGGAGTAAGCCTACTTTAGCTTCAGGCAGAGCCATTTGTGCTTGCTCTTCTGCAATACGAATATCACAAGCAAGGGCAACTTCTAGACCACCACCCATGGCATAACCATTGATCGCGGCAATGGACACACCTCTAAATGCAGTCAGCGCTTCAAACGCTTCACCAAACACTTGCGACATGGTCGCGGCAACGCCTTTATCGCCACCGGCAAATACATTTAAGTCGGCACCGGCACTAAAAAACTTTTCGCCTTCACCGGTGATCACTAACGAATAGATATTTTTGTTGTCGTTAAGCTCATTAACGGTGTTTTTTAAGGCAATTAACGTGTCTTTGGTCCAGGTATTTGCTGGCGGGTTAGACATAGTTAAAATCGCTACGTGACCTTCAATGGTTAAATCAATACTTGGGTTTGACATGACTTGCTCCTTATAAAATATCAGCGGCTGATTCGGCTAAAATACGACGTGCAATAATCACCCGCATAATTTCGTTAGTGCCTTCTAAAATTTGGTGTACGCGCACATCACGTACATGGCGCTCAAGTGGGTATTCTTTAATGTAGCCGTAACCGCCATGAATTTGCAGCGCGTCGTTACAGACTGTAAAACCAACATCGGTAGCAAACCGTTTTGCCATGGCGCAATACGTGGTTTTTTCGCTGTCATTATTATCAAGTTTAAAAGCCGCTAAACGCACCATTTGCCGTGCAGCGACAAGCTCAGTGTTCATATCGGCAATTTTAAATTGCAGCGCTTGAAAAGCAGCCAACGGTTTACCAAATTGTGTGCGTTCTTTTAAGTATTCTCGGGCAGTTTCGAGTGCCGCTTGCGCCGTACCAATTGAACAGGTTGCAATATTAATGCGCCCGCCATCAAGGCCTTGCATGGCAAACTTAAAGCCTTCACCCTCAGCGCCTAGTAAGTTATGCGCCGGTATACGTACATCTGCAAAACTAATTAGTCGTGTTGGCTGGGCATTCCAGCCCATTTTCTCTTCTGCTTTACCGTATTCAACGCCTTTGGCATCGGCCGGTACTACAAACGCAGAAATACCCGCAGCGCCTTCGCCGCCAGTGCGTGCCATTACTACTAACACTTCGGTCTCGCCTGCGCCTGAGATAAACATCTTTGAGCCATTGATCACGTAATCGTCGCCATCACGAACCGCTTTGGTTTTCAATGAGGCAGCATCGGAGCCTGAACCTGGCTCTGTTAAACAATAAGACGCTAGTAGCTCACCCATAACAAGTTGCTCGCAATATTGAGCTTTTGTTTGCTCAGTGCCAAAACTTGCAATCATCCAGGTCGCCATATTGTGAATGGTCAACATCGCAGTCGTTGCAGTACAGCCCATCGCAAGTTGTTCAAAAATAATGCTCGAATCAAGGCGAGATAAGCCTAAACCGCCTGCTTCCTCTGGGGTATACAAACCACAGAAACCCAGTTCACCCGCAGCTTTAATGGTATCTTTTGGAAAAATATGCTCTCGGTCCCATTTTGCTGCATGAGGGGCAAGCTCTGATTGCGCAAATTGGCGCGCCGTATCAGCAAAGGCTTGTTGATCTTCAGTTAAGTTAAAGTCCATTGGCGACCTCTTTATAAATATGTGTTGTCAAAAGATTAGTGAAGAGTAACGAAGGCTCAAATATGTGTGTGGAGTGCCTTCGTTACCCCTCTTTTTTATTATGGGAAACTAATTATTTAAGATTAATACTCATGTTTGGACCTGAGGCAATCTCGTCTTCAAACCAACGTGAAGTAATGGTTTTTGTCTCTGTGTAAAAACGAATACCTTGCTTACCGTATGTGTGAGTATCGCCATAGAAAGAACCTTTCCAACCAGTGAACGAAAAGAATGGCAGTGGCACAGGAATTGGTACGTTAATACCAACTTGGCCTACTTCGATTTCGTGTTGGAATTTACGCGCAGCGGCACCGCTTGAAGTAAATAACGACGTACCATTACCAAATGGTGAATCATTAATAAGGGCAATTGCTTCATCTAGCGAATCAACAAACATACACGCCAGTACTGGACCAAAAATTTCTTCTTTGTATAAGTCCATCTCGGTTGTAACATCGCTAAACAGAGTTGGTCCAACCCAGTTACCTTGCTCATAACCTTCAACAGTAAAGTCAGAACCATCAATTAAGCAGGTTGCGCCTTGCGCTTTACCACTTTCAATTAATGATAAAATACGCGCTTTAGCTGCCGCTGAGGTTTGTGGGCCATAGGCTGCATCTTTGTCATCCCATACACCTGGACGAACATTAGCAAAACCGGCTTTAATATCTTCAACCCAATCTTTCGCTTGACCTACAAACACCGCCACTGAAATCCCCATACACCGCTGACCTGCCGCACCGACAGAAGCACCCACAAGGTTATTAACAACGTGTGAGCGACTAGCATCAGGCATGATCACCATGTGGTTCTTAGCACCAACACACGCTTGTACACGTTTTAAATTAGCTGTGCCTTTAGAGTAAATGTATTCACCTACGCCACATGAACCTACAAACGAAATTGCACGAATGGCTGGATCTTCTAATAAACGATCAACTTGTGGTTTAGTACCATGAACAACTTGTAATACACCTGCTGGGGCACCTGCTTCGATGAATAACTCAGCTAAACGCATTGGTGTAAGCGGATCTTGCTCTGATGGTTTTAAAATGAAGGTGTTACCGCAGACAATCGCCAGCGGAAACATCCATAATGGGATCATCGCAGGGAAGTTAAACGGCGTAATACCCGCACACACACCCAGAGGCTGCATGTATGAGTATGTATCGATTTTACGAGCCACGTTTTCCATGGTCTCACCCATCATTAATGAAGGGGCATTCGCTGCTTGTTCAACAACTTCAATACCACGCCATACGTCACCTTTAGCATCTTCAAAGGTTTTACCTAACTCGTGGCAAATAATGGTGGCAAGTTCATCGTGATGCTCTTTTAACAGCGCTGCGTACTTCATCATGATACGCGCACGCTCAGTGATTGGTACGTCTTTCCAGGTTTTAAATGTCTCGCTTGCTGATGCAATTGCGGCATCCATTTCTGCGTCTGTTGTACAAGGTACTTGTGCAAGCACTTCTTGGTTTGCTGGATTAATAACGTCAATCAGTTGATCTGATGTTGATTGGATAAATTCGCCGTTGATCAGTAATGGTACTTGGTGCATAACGCACTCCTCCCCAGAGGGTAATTAATTAAGCCGCAGTAGTTATTGTTGAAAGAGCCTGCGGCTGTGAGAGTTTAAATTTAACTAATTTGTACAGTGCAACTTTAAATAGCTTCTACCGCTAATGCGACTGCTTCACCACCGCCAATACATAATGACGCCACGCCTTTTTTAAGGCCGCGGTTTTTCAATGCATGTATTAGGGTAACTAAAATACGTGCGCCGCTTGCTCCAATTGGATGACCTAGTGCACAGGCACCGCCATTAACGTTAACTTTGCTTTCATCAAGCTTTAACTCGT
This sequence comes from Pseudoalteromonas sp. ASV78, assembly GCF_047806705.1. Classification (NCBI taxonomy): domain Bacteria; kingdom Pseudomonadati; phylum Pseudomonadota; class Gammaproteobacteria; order Alteromonadales; family Pseudoalteromonadaceae; genus Pseudoalteromonas; species Pseudoalteromonas sp. ASV78. Next base: position 1,021,171 of record NZ_JBLOPA010000001.1, read on the forward strand.
TGATAGCAAGCATAGTCACCATGGCAAAGGCTTCGTTAATTTCCCAAAGGTCAACGTCGTTCGTTGTCCAGCCTGCTTTTTCAAGTAAGCTATTCATAGCGCCTACCGGTGCAAGGGTAAATTCACTTGGTTTTTGTGAATGGGTGCTGTGAGCAACAATACGACACAGTGGTGTTAGCCCTTGCGCTTTTGCATGGGTTTCACTCATTAAAATAAGTGCGGCACCACCGTCTGAAATTGACGATGAATTAGCGGCGGTAATGGTGCCGTCACGTTTAAACGCAGCGCGCAGGCCTGGAATTTTTTCAGGACGGGCATTGCCCGGTTGTTCATCAATACTGATGGTAACATCGCCTTTACGGCCGCTGATTGTGTGCGGAGCAATCTCGCTTGTAAAACTGCCGTTTGCAATCGCCGCATTGGCTTTGCTTAATGAACCCAGTGCAAAGGTGTCCATTTGTTCACGGCCAATGCCGTATTCATCAGCCGTGTCTTGAGCAAAACAGCCCATCGCTTTGTTATCGTAGGCATCTTCTAGGCCATCACTCATCATATGATCTTTTATTTCGCCGTGGCCCATGCGCATACCGCCACGGGCTTTAGGAATAAAATACGGCGAGTTGGTCATGCTTTCCATGCCACCGGCAACCGCGCTATTGATTGAACCCGCTTTAATTAAGTCGTGTGCAAGCATTGCCGCTTTCAATCCAGAGCCACACACTTTATTAATGGTGGTGGCACCGGTGCTGCGCGCAAGCCCTGCTTTTAACATCGCTTGACGTGCTGGCGCTTGGCCTAAACCCGCCGGTAGTACACAGCCCATGATCACTTCATCAATCGCGGTATCACTTAAACCGGTACCGGCTAATGCACTGGCAATGGCGGTTGCACCTAACTCGGTGGCTGATGCATCACTTAGTGCTCCCATAAAACCGCCCATCGGGGTACGTTTTGCTGCTACAATAACAACGGCTTCGGTAGTCATAAAAAGGCTCCATTTAATATCAGGTGTGATCCCCACTGTTTGGGCTACACCAAGTCATTTATAATTTGATTTGTCTATGAGCATACATAATATTTACGTTTACGCCAACGTAAATCTAAAATCAAGATTTTTGTGGCAAGTAAAACTGTAAACTTATCTTTATTTTAGCGTAGCTATTTGCAAACACTGGGCTATAACACCTGTAAATACGGGTAAGTCATCTGTTTTATGCCACAAATGTATTAGTCTAAAGTATAACTGCTATTATCCACTTTACCTTTACGTAAACTTCACTTATATTGGAGTTATTCGAATGAGGTAACTAGACTATGAATCAAGATAATCAAACAAACTTTGCCAGCTCAGCCGCTGAGCCTGCCAGTCACGAGCAAACCTTTAGCATCAGTGAATTAGCTAAAGAATTTGACATAACCACCCGCTCAATTCGCTTTTACGAAGATCAGGGCTTAATTTCGCCCGAACGTAATGGCCAAACCCGTATTTATTCAAAACGTGACAAAGTACGTTTAAAACTAATCTTACGTGGTAAGCGTTTAGGTTTTACCTTAGCCGAAACAGGCCGTTTGTTTGAACTTTATGATGCTGATAAATCGAGCGCGAAGCAGTTAGTGACCATGCTTGACTTAATTTCTGAAAAAAAAGCCGATCTCAGTCAACAGATGGATGACATTAAAGTTGTGTTGATGGAATTAGTAACCGCTGAGCGTCGTTGTCGCGATACCTTAAATCAATTAGATGAATAACCCATTTTAAACAATTAATAAAAGACTATTCATTAACAGTCTCTCACACAGGAATGAATCATGAGCACTATTTCACTATATAAAGAAATGAACTTTGGCCTTGGCGAAACCGCAGATATGATCCGCGATCATGTTAATAGCTTTGCCAGCCAAGAGATTGCCCCTTTAGCAGAGAAAACCGACCTTGATAATGCGTTTCCTAATCAACTTTGGCCACAACTTGGCGAAATGGGTGTATTAGGTATGACCGTATCTGAAGAACTAGGTGGTGCAGGTTTAGGTTATTTAGAGCATGTTATCGCGATGGAAGAAATTAGCCGAGCGAGTGCCTCGATTGGCTTAAGTTATGGTGCTCATTCAAACCTGTGTGTAAATCAAATTAATCGTAATGGTACGCAAGCACAAAAAGAAAAATACTTACCAAAATTAATTAGTGGTGAGCACATTGGTGCCCTTGCGATGAGTGAGCCAAACGCCGGCTCTGATGTTGTTTCTATGAAACTTAAGGCCGAGAAAAAAGGCGATAAGTACATTTTAAACGGTAATAAAATGTGGATCACCAATGGTCCAGATGCGCATACTTTAGTGATCTATGCAAAAACTGATTTAACCGCCGGTGCCAAAGGCATTACTGCGTTTATTGTTGAAAGCAGTTTCCCAGGTTTTTCAACGGCACAAAAACTCGACAAACTGGGGATGCGTGGTTCAAACACCTGTGAATTAGTATTCGAAAACTGTGAAGTACCAGCAGAAAATATTCTTGGTAATTTAAACGAAGGCGTAAAAGTGCTAATGAGTGGCCTTGACTACGAGCGCGTTGTACTGGCTGCCGGCCCGCTGGGTATTATGCAAGCCTGTATGGATATTGTGGTGCCGTATATTCATGAACGTAAGCAGTTTGACACACCAATTGGTCAATTCCAGCTCATTCAAGGCAAAGTTGCCGATATGTACACGCAAATGAATGCGGCGCGTTCATACGTGTACACCGTAGCTCGTGCCTGTGACCGTGGTGAAACCACCCGTAAAGATGCCGCTGGCGCTATTTTATATGCTGCAGAGCTGGCCACCAAAATGGCGCTTGATGCCATTCAAATTCTTGGCGGTAATGGTTATATCAACGAATACGCGACGGGTCGTTTACTGCGTGACGCTAAGCTTTATGAAATCGGTGCGGGTACTTCAGAGATTCGCCGTATGTTAATTGGTCGCGAATTATTTACTGAAAGCCGTTAAGGATAAGCGCTATGACAATTTTAAAATCAAGCGTTAATCCTCACGATCCACAGTTTTTACACAATCATAAAAACATGGCGGCTTTAGTGGATGATTTACGCGACAAAGTAAGCGAGATCAGCCAAGGTGGTGGCGCAGCGTTAATCGAGCGCCATGAAAGCCGTGGTAAAATGTTCGTTCGCGAGCGTATTAGCACTTTGCTTGACGAAGGCTCACCATTTTTAGAAATTTCACAATTTGCCGCCTTTGGTGTTTATGAGCAAGCGATTCCATGTGCCGGTGTAGTTGCCGGTATTGGCCGTGTTAAAGGCGTTGAATGTATGATCATCGCCAATGATGCCACAGTTAAGGGCGGTACCTATTTTCCATTAACCGTTAAAAAACATTTGCGTGCTCAAGATATCGCCGAGCGTTGCCATCTACCCTGTATTTATTTGGTTGATTCAGGCGGTGCCAACCTACCTGAACAAGATGATGTGTTTCCAGACAAGCTGCATTTCGGGCGTATTTTTTATAACCAAGCACGTATGTCAGGTAAAGGCATTCCACAAATTGCAGTCGTTATGGGGTTATGTACCGCAGGCGGTGCATATGTCCCTGCGATGGCCGATGAAAGTATTATCGTCAAAGAGCAAGGCACTATCTTTTTAGCCGGCCCACCACTGGTTAAAGCAGCAACGGGTGAAGAAGTCACCGCTGAAGAGCTCGGCGGCGCCGACGTGCACTGTAAAACATCCGGTGTTGCCGATCATTACGCTGAAAATGACGCTCATGCGCTATCAATTGCTCGCCAGTGTATTGAACGAATTAATTATCAACGCCCTACTTCGCCACTACTTGAACCAGTAAAAGCACCGCGTTATGACATTAACGAATTATACGGCATTGTCGGCACCGATCTTAAAAAGCCGTTTGATGTCCGTGAAGTAATAGCTCGTACCGTGGATGACTCTTCATTTGATGAATTTAAACGTTACTTTGGCGATACCTTAGTGACTGGTTTTGCAAAAATTTATGGTCACCCGGTTGGTATTGTTGCCAACAACGGCATTTTATTTAGTGAATCAGCGCAAAAAGGCGCGCACTTTATTCAACTATGTGCCCAGCGCAAAATTCCACTGGTGTTTTTACAAAATATTACCGGCTTTATGGTAGGTAAAAAGTACGAAGCCGAAGGCATTGCGAAGCACGGCGCGAAAATGGTGATGGCAGTATCCTGTGCTGATGTGCCTAAGTTTACCGTACTAATTGGCGGCTCTTATGGCGCCGGTAATTATGGCATGTGTGGCCGTGCGTTTGAACCAACCATGATGTGGATGTGGCCTAATGCGCGTATTTCTGTGATGGGCGGCGAGCAAGCCGCAGGCGTGATGGCGCAAGTTAAGCAAGATGGTTTAGCCCGTAAAGGCCAAAGCATGACTGATGAGCAGATCAGCGAGTTTAAACAGCCGATTATCGACCAGTACGAGCAACAAGGCCATCCTTATTACGCCAGTGCAAGGCTTTGGGATGATGGCATTATCGACCCTGCTGATACACGTAACGTACTTGGCCTAGCACTGAGTGCTGCAGCCAACGCACCACAACGTGATTCACAATTCGGCGTCTTTAGAATGTAAGGAATTGAGTATGTCAGTAACACTACAAATAACTAAATCAAATGTGGCTGTACTCGTTTTAAGTCGCCCTGAAAAGCGCAATGCCTTTAACGAGCAAGTAATTAAAGAACTTATTCAATGTATTGAACACGCCAATAGCTTAGACGTACGAGCACTGGTATTAAGAACAGAAGGCGAGCATTTTTCTGCTGGCGCTGATCTTAATTGGATGAAATCTATGGCAAACAATGATTTTAGCGAAAACCTCGCTGATTCAAAGCAACTTGCCAAGCTGATGCATGTGTTAGCGACGAGCCCATTACCGACCATTTGTGCAGTACAAGGTGCGGCATTTGGTGGTGCACTTGGTTTGATTGCCTGTTGCGATATTGCAATTTGCCAAGACAACGCGCAGTTTTGTTTAAGCGAAGTCAAATTAGGGCTCATCCCAGCAGTAATAAGCCCGTATGTGATCCGCGCAATTGGCGAGCGCGCGGCGCGGCGCTATTTTTTAACCGCTGAAATTTTTGATGCCCATACGGCGAAACAGTTAGGCCTAATTCATCAAGTTACCGGCAAGTTAGACACGGCGCTTGAGCAACTGTTAGAAACCTTACTAGATAATGGCCCTGTAGCCGTACGCGCTGCGAAACAGTTAATTAACGATGTGGCAGGTCATGATATTAATGGTCAAATCATTAATTTAACCGCAGAGCGGATCGCTGAAATTCGCGTATCTGAAGAAGGCCAAGAAGGCTTAACGGCCTTTTTTGAAAAACGCCCACCAAATTGGCAGAAATAGGGATCACCATGAGCACACAATCATTACAAAAAATTCTTATTGCTAACCGTGGTGAAATTGCCTGTCGGGTTATGCGCACTGCCAAGCAAATGGGTTTAACCACTGTTGCCGTGTATTCAGATGCTGATAAGCACGCACAACATGTAAAATTAGCGGATGAAGCCTACCATATTGGCGCAGCACCGAGTAAAGATTCCTACTTAGTAGCGGATAGGATCCTCAAAGTAGCACTGGATGCGGGTGTTGATTGCATTCACCCAGGCTATGGCTTTTTATCTGAAAACAGTGAATTTGCCAAAGCCTGTGAACAACACAACATTGCGTTTATTGGTCCACCAGCGGCGAGCATCGAAGCCATGGGCTCAAAAACCCGCGCCAAAGAAATCATGGCCGCGGCCAATGTGCCGTTAGTGCCAGGTTATTATGGCGATAAACAACACCCTGAGTTTTTACAAGCTGAAGCTGAAAAAATTGGTTACCCAGTGCTTATCAAAGCAGCCTTTGGCGGTGGCGGTAAAGGCATGCGTATTGTTGAGCATGCGAAAGACTTTATCAGTGCTCTGCAAGGCGCACAACGTGAAGCTATAGCTGGTTTTGGCAATGACTTAGTGCTACTTGAGCGTTACGTAAACAAACCGCGTCACGTTGAAGTACAAGTATTTGCAGATAATCACGGTAACTGTGTGTATTTAGGCGATCGAGACTGTTCATTGCAACGTCGTCATCAAAAAGTAATTGAAGAAGCCCCAGCGCCTGGTTTAAGCGATGAGTTACGCAAGCAAATGGGTGAAGCTGCGGTACGTTGTGCCCTTGCTATCAACTACCGCGGTGCAGGTACGGTGGAATTTTTACTGTGTGGCGATGAGTTCTTCTTTATGGAAATGAACACACGTTTACAGGTAGAGCACCCAGTGACCGAAATGGTCACCGGCGTTGATTTAGTCAATTGGCAAATTAATATTGCAGCTGGTCAGCCATTACCGCTTACGCAAAGCGATATTCAATTACACGGCCATAGTTTTGAAGCGCGTATTTACGCCGAAGATCCCAGTAATGACTTTATTCCCTGCTCTGGCACCATTAACGGCTTGTATATACCAGTTCAATCTGAGTATGTGCGCATTGATACCGGTGTAATGCAAGGGGATGAAATTAGCCCGTTTTACGATCCAATGATCGCTAAACTCATTGTTCACGATGATAGCCGCGAACACGCCTTAGCACGTTTAAGCACGGCCCTTGAGCAGTTTCATTTAGCGGGCTTTAGCTGCAACGTAAGCTTTTTACATACCCTTGCTAATCATCCTACGTTTAAACAAGGCGCGCCTGATACCCACTTTATCGAAGAGCAAGGTGAAGCCTTGATCGAAGTGGAGCAAAAGCACCGTGATATTAGCCAAGTTATTGCTGCATTTAGCTATTTAACTACGCTTAAGCAACAAGGTAAATACTCAGCATGGGATAATTTAGCCGGTTTTAAACTCAACAGTGCAACTACCATTACTGTGCCATTGGCTCAGCAGCAGATCACCGCGACAGCAACAGCTGATGGTTACATTATTCACGTTAATGAAGTTGACTATACAACCTCTGGCGACCTTGAAAATAATCATTGCAGTGTATTTATAAATGGTGAGAAACACACATCTCATGTAGATACCCGTGATAACACCATTACAGTGATGTATAAGGCGCTACAAAGCCGCTATGACATTATTGATAAGCATTATGTCAGTGAGCACGAAAGCGATGCGCTACCGCTTGCAGCCCCGCTCAATGGCACGGTTGTGAAGCATTTAGTCGATGTGGGTAGTCAAATCACTAAAGGTGATGCGGTGGTGATCATCGAAGCGATGAAAATGGAATATACACTCACCGCCCCCCATGATGGCGTACTGCAAAGTTACTGTTTTGCTGAAGGCGAACTGGTCAGCCATGGTGCGCTGTTGGCGATAGTCACTGATGAGAGTACAACTGATGAGTAATGTTGTAGCAAACCAACTGCCAAGCCATGTACGTATTGTTGAAGTGGGCGCCCGTGATGGCTTACAAAACGAAAGCGCAGTGAGCACCCAAAGCAAGGTTGCGCTTATCAATGCCCTCGCAGCAGCTGGTATTCAAGATATTGAAGCCGGTGCCTTTGTGTCACCCAAGTGGGTGCCACAAATGGCCGATTCAAGTGAGGTTATTAGCGCGCTTGAGTTACCTAATTGCAATCTAACCGCCCTGACCCCAAATTTAAAAGGTGCAGAAGCAGCCCATGCAGTGGGTATCAAAGAATTTGCCATATTCACTGCAGCCAGTGAGTCGTTTTGCCAAAAAAATATAAACTGCTCGATTGACGAAAGTATTGCCCGTTTTACTGATGTAATGGCGTTTGCTAAGGCACACAACATTCGTGTGCGTGGTTATGTAAGCTGCGTATTGGGTTGTCCTTACGAAGGTGATATTGACCCTCGGGCAGTGCTTGCTGTTGCTGAAAAACTGTTAGCACTTGGCTGTTATGAAATTAGTCTTGGTGACACTATCGGTGTTGGCACTGCCAAAAAAGTCGATCAGCTACTAGACTTACTACTTGCACATATTGATAAGTCATTGTTAGCTGTTCACTTTCACGACACCTATGGGCAAGCGCTCACAAATATTTACACTGCCCTAAAGCGAGGTATAGCAACGGTTGACAGTGCAGTTGCAGGCCTTGGCGGTTGCCCTTATGCTAAGGGGGCGTCAGGAAATGTTGCCACTGAAGATGTGGTTTACTTACTACAAGGGCTTGGCATTGAGCATGGAATTGATTTAGAAAGACTGGCTAAGGCCGGTTGGGCTATTTGTAGTGCATTAAACAAACAACCTGTAAGCAAGGTTTCCCTTGCCCTTAAAAATCAAGCTGCTGAGCAATAACAGCAGTCATACACATAATTATGAGGAGTGGGCCCATGGCCGGTTTCGATAAAGTGGTTTCAAGTTATGAAGCTGCAATGGAAGGTTTAAAAGATGGCGACACCATTATCGCTGGTGGCTTTGGTTTGTGCGGTATCCCTGAGGGGTTAATTGGCGAAATCAAACGTAAACAAACTAAAGATCTCACTGTGGTTTCAAATAACTGCGGTGTCGATGATTTTGGTTTAGGGATTTTATTACATGACAAACAAATTAAAAAAATTATTGCCTCGTATGTCGGTGAAAACGCCCTGTTTGAACAACAATTATTAAGTGGCGAAATTGACGTGGTGCTAACCCCACAAGGTACCTTAGCTGAAAAAATGCGCGCTGGCGGTGCTGGCATTCCTGCGTTTTATACTGCGACAGGTTACGGTACACCGGTTGCTGAGGGGAAAGAAGTTAAAGAGTTTGCTGGCCGCCCTTATATTTTAGAAGAATCAATTACCGGTGAGTTTGCCATAGTCAAAGCATGGAAAGCCGACCGCTATGGTAATTTAGTGTTTCGCCATACTGCAATGAACTTCAATCCAATGGCTGCGACTGCGGGTAAAATTACCGTTGCTGAAGTAGAAGAAATTGTTGAACCGGGTGAACTTGAGCCAAGCCAAATTCATACCCCAGGTATTTTTGTTAATCGCGTGATCAAAGGTAGTTTTGAAAAACGCATTGAACGCGTCACCACCAGCGATTAGGAGCTACATCATGGCATTATCACGTGAACAAGTCGCAATGCGTGTTGCGCAAGAATTACAAGACGGTTACTACGTAAACTTGGGGATTGGTATTCCTACCCTCGTTGCCAACTATGTACCAGATGGCATTGAAGTTATGCTACAGTCTGAAAATGGCTTATTAGGCATGGGTCCATACCCAACAAAAGCAGAGCTTGACGCTGATATGATCAACGCGGGTAAAGAAACCGTGACAGCAGCCACAGGTGCCGCGATATTTAATAGTGCAGATAGTTTTGCAATGATCCGCGGAGGTCATGTAGACTTAACTGTTCTAGGTGCATTTGAAGTTGACCAGAACGGCAACATCGCATCGTGGATGATCCCAAAAAAGCTGATCAAAGGTATGGGCGGCGCGATGGACCTTGTCGCTGGCGCTAAGAATATTATTGTTACTATGACTCATGCTAGTAAGCATGGTGATTCAAAACTACTTGAAAGTTGCTCTTTACCGTTAACTGGTGTTAACTGTGTAAAGAAAATAGTAACAGATTTAGCCGTGTTAGAAGTTAAAGACGGCGCATTTCATCTGCTAGAGCGCGCACCGGGCGTGTCAGTTGATGAAATTATTAGTAAAACAGCAGGTAAATTACTTGTTGATGGTGACGTTCCTGAGATGGTTTTTTAATTTAACACTCAGATCCACCCTGTACCGACCTCATTCCCAGTGCCAATGGCGCTGAGTTACCCAAAATCCCTCGCAAGAGGGATTTTTTTTGGCTGCACCAATTTGTCACACAAATAGCGTATAATGCCCCAAGGTTGTGAAAATCACTGAAATTGCTTAAACATATAATTTAATAAGCAACGGAAATAACTTAATATATTAGCTATTTAAATGCTTGTAGCAGATTAAACAATCCAAAAAAGTCTATTTATTAGGCATTCTGGCAAATATTACCTATTCCCATACTTTAAGCAGAGGTTTTTTGCAAATTGGGATAATAATTGCTTAACTAACGTTATTGAGAATTACTAACAACGACTATGCAAACACCTATTAGAGGATTACGTTCATTTTGTTTTGCGGCAAGAACGTTAAGCTTTAAAGAAGCCGCTAACTTACTTTACCTCACGCCATCCGCTGTTAGTCACCAAATCAAGCAGCTAGAGGAGCAATTAGGTATTGAGCTATTTGAACGCCAAACTCGCTCTATCAATTTAACTGCTGCGGGCAAAAACTTTTATGATTCTGTGTCACCGCTGATCAAAGCACTTGAAAAAACCATCACTGAATTTAGTCAGTTGCAAGAGAATGTCACTATCAGTATTACCTTACCTGAGTTTTTTGCCAGTGAACTATTGATGCCGAAACTCAGTGAGTGGACCACCGAGCACCCGAAAACCAATTTGCAACTGAATACCATGAAAACCCGTAAAGAGTTGGCTATAAACAGTGATCTATCGATTGTGTTGTCGTCGTCAAAACCTCTTGAAGGCGTGGTACACGAGCTATTCTCTTTACAATACTCTCCGGCATGTAACAAAGAAAACTGGCAACAATGGCATGAAAATCCCCTAGAAGCGTTACAACAAGTACCGCTGATTTTACATAAAGCTCGCCCTTGGGCGTGGCACCAATGGGCTGAACATGTAGGCCTTGATGACTTTTCACCAAAACAAATCATCCAAATCGATAGTATGTTTGGTGTCGCCCGCGCAGCCCAACAAGGCATGGGGATCGCACTTATCCCCTTACCTATTAGCCAAACCTGGTTTGATGAAAGTTGGTTGTTTAACTTTACCGATGAGCCATTAGTAACAAAAGATAAATACTACTTAGTTCAACATGATCCGAGCGAGACCAACGCCTCACTTGAACTATTTATTAAGTGGTTACTAGATACCTTTAAACACTTAAGTGATATTCATAAAATAAAACCCAGTGCATGACTGGGTTTTGATTTTGGATAAACGAGCTGTGTGTTAGCTTTGCTCTCGCGCCACAAACTCGAGTACAGTGGCATTAATGCAATAACGGTCTTGGCCTTTAGGCCCTTCGCCGGGAAACAAATGCCCTAAATGAATACCAGAAGATTTTGACTTGATTTCAATACGCTGCATGCCATAACTGTTGTCATCATGTAGCGTTACTGTATCTTTAACCGGATGAGTGAATGACAACCATCCAGTGCCCGATTTAAATCTGTCACGCGTATCAAATAACGGTACTCCACTGAGTTTATCAATAAAAATACCATCGGGGGTATTTTTGAATATAGCGTATTGCTTACAAAACGGGCTGTCTGTGCGGGCATTAAACGCCACCGAATACGCCTCACTATCACCTAATTTAAACGCCCCCAGCGCTTTATAAAATTCAGCCGCTGACACATAACCCTGACGACCATAAACCTCTTTGCCATCTTCTAAAAATAAGATGGTGGGGGTTGCCCAAGTTGGCGTTTTAATTGTTAAGCCATCAAGTTGATCGGCCTTACGATACGTTAACGCAATACTGCCTTTGTACTCATTGCTGACATCTTTTTTAAATTTCTCACAGTATGGGCAATAATCACGTGAATCAATCACAACAATCTGTTTTCCAGCTAATAATGCCGTATTGTCGATTGCATCTTCACTGACTTTTTCAAATACCACCCCAGTTGAATGATCGGGGCAATAGCCATTCGGATTTTTAACTAAGTAGTCCTGATGATACTCCTCCGCCGGGAAAAACTCAGTGAGCGGTTTAACTATCGTTTTGATAGTACCAAACCCAGCGGCGGTTAATTTACTTTGATATTGCGCCTTTAATTGTTCTACTACTTTGGCTTGCTCGGCCGTAGTAGTTAAAACAATTGAACGATACTGCGTACCAATATCATTACCTTGACGATTTTTTTGCGTGGGATCATGACTTTCAAAATAATTTTTTAGTAATGTTTCGGCGCTTATAATATTGCTGTTGAAAGTTACTTGAACGACTTCAGCATAATTGTTCTCATCATAGCGGCGTGACTGCTTAGTAATGTTACGGTAACTTGCTTTGAACCCTTTGCCATCTGCATAACCAGATTCTGCATCGATCACACCGTCTAACGCTTCATAGCGTTTTTCAGCGCCCCAAAAGCAGCCAGAGCCGAGTACAATCGTTTCTAAATGCATTGTGGCTTGGACATCACGGTCTGTTTCATTTTCAAGCGACAGCGCATAACTTGCCGCACTGAACAAAACGCTGCAAGCGGCTAATGTAAGCCAATTCTTTGATGTCAACATACCCTACCTCACTCTATTAATTGCTTCATTTTAGTAGACCTTAGAGCAGATACTATTATTTCATTCGTTTGTATTATTTTATCGCTCATTATCGCAGCTTTACCGAATTCGACTTAACCTGTGAACCTAAGTAAGGTAAAAAGGCTTTTATTTAATATAGGTTTAACAATGAAGACGCTTTTCAATCTATCGGCACTCACACTTGCTGTAACAATCAGTACGCAAACCACGGCCGCAGAGTTTAGTTTTACAAATAAAATTGATGATAACGCCAACGCATTAGTACTGTTTTATGCCCAAGATGGCAGTAATAAGCAGTTCAAATCCCTTAATAAAACACTAAATAACCAATTACAGCGTGCGATTGACAGTAATGACTTTAGTGGCAAGTACGCCAGTGTTGTTGAAGTATTAGCCCCGCATAACAGTGACTTTAACCGTGTGCTTATCGTGGGCACAGGCAAACAAGATAAACTTGATAAAGCGTTAATGAGTAAATTAGGTGGCAATATTCACGCGCAATTACTTGCTAATAAAACAGCGACTGCAACCATCGCTAGCGACGAGTTGGCTGGTGTAAATAGTAATAGCGTATTAGCGGCTAACTTTGCTCATGGTGCGAACCTGCGTGATCACCGCTTTGAAAAATACAAACAAACGGCGAATACCCACACAATCAGTTATAGTGTTGATGTAGATAACGCTAAGCAAGCAAAACGTGAATACGCACAGCTTGAAAGCATTCAAGCGGGCGTATTTTTAGCTCGCGACCTTACCTCAGAAGTTGCCACTGAAATGACCCCAGTGGATTTTGCTAATGCAGCAAAAGAGCTGGAGTCTTTAGGTGTTGAAATCACCATTTTAGAGCCACAGCAATTAAAAGAACTCGGTATGGGCGCACTGGAAGCCGTAGGCCGTGGTAGCCAGCAAGGTGCTCGTTTAGTGGTTGCTCATTACAAAGGTTCAAACGACACACCTATCGCGCTAGTCGGTAAAGGGATCACCTTTGATTCAGGCGGCTACAGTTTAAAAACTGGCGCATCGATAGCGCGTATGAAGTCAGATATGGCAGGCGCCGCAGCCGTACTTGGTACAGTTAAAGCGATGGCATTAGCAAAAGCAGATAAAAATGTAGTGGCAGTAATGGCCATGGCTGCCAACATGGTCTCGCAGTTTGCGGTAGCCCCTGGCGATGTGGTGCGCACAGCTGAAGGTTTGAGTGTTGAGATTGTCAACACCGATGCGGAAGGTCGTTTAGTACTAAGCGATGCGATGTGGTATGCCAGAGAATATTTTAAGCCACAAGTAATGATTGATGTTGCAACCCTTACTGGCTCTAAAATTAGTGCTGTAGGTAATGATTATGCGGCGGTTTTTTCAGATGATGACGAACTAGTTCAGCAACTAACCCTAGCTGGTAAACAAGTTAATGAAAACTTATGGCGCTTACCTTTAGGCTATAAAGACACATTATCATCGGATATTGCGGATCTTAAAAATTTAGGTTCAAGTGGCCCTGGCGCAACAACTGCAGCCAGCTTTTTACAACATTTTGCCGGTGATACCCGCTGGGTGCATCTTGATATCGCGGGTAATGCGTTAGCAAGCAAAGGTAAAGATGAAATCTCAGCCGGCGGGACTGGCTATGGTGTTCGTCTATTAAGTGAGTGGCTGTTAAACAACTAAGCTGCGTTATTACGCATAAGCAGATAGGTTAAGCTTATGCGTAAGTCCCCAGCAAATAACTTGAGTATTAAAATCCAGCAATCTAATCGCATTGCTGTAAACATTTAATACTGAGTGTGCTAGGTTGGAATGATTAAGAATTAATAAAATAATCAGCCATGAACTCACAAGCACCCGTATCGATTTCAATACTCAGTAGCAATAGCCTGTTTTTAGATGCAACACACTTAAGCGATGACAGCTTAGCTATCCAAAAAAAGATCTGGGCATTGGTGAGCCAGTGCAAAGAGAGTAACGCCTTTATTGATATCGTACCGGCAATGAACTCGCTCACCGTTTATTTGCTAAATACAAATGAGCTGGCTAAATGGCAAACCACCTTAGTAACTTGGTGGGACGAAATAGACGTACAACAACATCAAGGCGCCCATCATAAAATACTCACCCGCTATGGCGGTGACTATGGTCCCGATCTGGATTTTGTTGCCGATGCGCATGATCTCTCGCCAAAACAAGTCATTGAATTACACAGCAGCGCACATTATCAAGTGCTGTTTTTAGGGTTTCAACCTGGCTTTGTCTACCTGCATGGTTTAACAGCGCAATTGCATACGCCTCGCAGAGCAAACCCGCGTACACAGGTTGCCAAAGGCTCTGTTGCCATCGGAGCAGAGCAAACCGGTATCTACCCTGCTGACTCTCCCGGCGGCTGGCATATAATTGGCCACACTGATTTTACTTTATTTAACTGCCACGCTAATCCACCCAGTGTTATTCAACCTGGCGATACACTGCAATTTGTTTGTCTGGAGTCAACATTATGATCACGGTACTAAAACCCGGTTTATTAATGACTATTCAAGATAAAGGCCGCACAGGCTTTCGTCACTTAGGTGTTGCGCAATCGGGAGCGATAGACAGTTACGCTATGACCATAGCAAATCGTTTGCTCGATAACGATGATAACGACGCCGTTATTGAAATAACATTAGGGTTGGCGCAACTGCAATTTAATTGCGATACCAGCATTGCCCTTATTGGCACAGACATGCAAGCTAAACTGGACGATACACCGATTTACCCAGGTTGGACTTACACAGTTAAACAAGATCAAACTCTGACATTTGCTACAGCTAGAAACGGCTTTAGAGCCTATTTAGCGGTTAAAGGTGGCATAAATTGTGAGCGTGTAATGAACTCGCGGGCGACCGATTTAGCCGCAGGATTTGGTGGTACAACCGGCGCTGCGCTAAAAGAAAACGATACTATCCCTATTACGCCATACTCAAAAAGTTGGCCAAAGCTGGGGGCAATATCACCACCAAAACGTAGCCTAATTCGTCTGCATCCAAGTATTCATACCCAGCTGCTGAGCCAGTCAACGCGCGACGAGTTTTGTGCAAAAAGCTGGCAAGTGACCCCACAAAGTAACCGCATGGGTGTCAGGTTGCAGGCACACACTAATCAATTAGCACATTCGCATTCACTGCCATCTTTAGCAGTAAGCCCAGGCTCGATTCAATTACCGCCCAATGGTGAGCCAATAGTATTGCTTAATGATGGCCAAACGACTGGTGGCTACCCGTTACTTGGCACCGTTATCAGTGCCGATCTTTATCATTTTGCGCAGCTAAAACCGGGTGACAGTATTAACTTCTGCTATGCCGATTTAGCAACCGCAAATGCTGCACAAGCCAAGCTAAATGCGCACTTACAACAACTTGCTATTGCACTTAAAAATAAGCATTAACGTCAGTGCGGTACTTTAAATGCACAGACCATGTTATAAAGGTGCAAGTGCCACTATTGGCAATTAATATTATTCTGATCTATAGGGTGGTTTGTAATGACTAAACTGACATCAAGTATGCCTTGTGTATTGATCACCGGCTTTGCGCCATTTGCAGGGGAGTCAATTAACCCCTCTTGGCAAGCTGTCAGCAAGTTGGAGGACAGTTTAATAGCAAAACACCGCGTTATCACTTTAGAATTACCTTGTGAATTTAAGCGTTCATTAGATGTGCTATACCAAGCGATAGAGCAACACCATCCAGTCTTAGTGCTCTGTACTGGCCAAGCTGGTGGACGCAGCGAAATTAGCATAGAGCGCATTGCTATTAATATTGATGATGCACGCATGAAAGACAATGCCGGGCAACAACCGATTGATGCGCCAGTCATCGCAAACGCGCCTATTGCCTACCTTGCAAACCTACCAATTAAACGTATGTTGCTGGCATTACATCAAGCTGAGCTCCCTGCCGCTATTTCAAATAGCGCTGGCACCTATGTTTGTAATCACGTGATGTATGGCCTATTGCACCATATTAATCAGCACGAACCACATATCAAGGGTGGCTTCATTCATATTCCGTATTTACCCAGTCAAGCGGTGCACCATAATGGCGCACCAAGTATGAGTGAAGACACTGTTATAAGTGCTCTAAAAGTGATGATCAACGAAGCGATCAGTGCAAAACAGGATATAAAAGTAGCAGCAGGCACCACTCACTGATCAAGTTGGTGCAAGCATGCTCGCGGTGGTGCATAAATTATTCTAAAAATATTGTAAAAGCTATGTGACTTAGTTAATTATTTCTGTTAAAACAAAGGTGAATAGTTAGGTATTTTAGGCCTAACTAACACACATGATAGGAATGAGGAGTTACTATGTGTTCAATTTTTGGTGTATTAGATATAAAGTCTGATCCCGCCCCATTGCGTACGCAAGCAATTGAAATGTCAAAATTATTACGTCACCGCGGGCCTGATTGGTCTGGCGTATATTCATCAGAAAAAGCTATTTTAGTGCATGAACGCTTAGCCATCGTTGGCGTTTCAAGCGGCGCACAACCTTTATATAACCCAGAAAAAACTCATATTCTAGCGGTTAATGGCGAAATTTATAACCACAAAGAGTTAGCGGCTAATTTAGAGACTGATTTTACCTTTCAAACACAATCAGATTGTGAAGTTATCTTAGCGTTATACAAACAGAAAGGGCCTGAGTTTTTAGACGACCTAAACGGTATTTTTGCCTTTTGTTTATACGATGAAGAACAAGACGCCTATCTAATCGGCCGTGACCATATCGGTATTATTCCACTTTATACTGGCCACGATGAGCATGGTAACTTTTATGTTGCCTCAGAATTAAAAGCATTATCACCTATTTGTAAACACATTGAAGAATTCCCTCCAGGGCATTTTTTATGGAGCAAAGATGGTCAATTGCGCCCATATTATGCCCGTGATTGGCAAAGCTTCGATGCCGTTAAAGATAACAGCGCAAAAGCCGAAGACGTCAAAGATGCACTTGAAGCCGCCGTTAAACGTCAATTAATGTGTGACGTACCTTATGGCGTGTTGTTGTCAGGTGGTTTAGATTCATCCGTTATTTCAGCTATTACCCAACGTTTTGCAGCAAAACGTATTGAAGATAATGATGAAAGCGATGCATGGTGGCCTAAGCTGCACTCTTTCTCGGTTGGCCTTGAAGGCTCCCCAGATCTAGCGGCTGCACAAAAAGTAGCGGATATGATAGGGACGGTTCATCATCCGATTATATTTACGATTCAAGAAGGGATTGATGCCCTGCGTGAAGTTATTTATCACATTGAAACGTATGATGTGACCACCATTCGTGCCTCTACGCCAATGTACTTAATGGCGCGCCAAATCAAAGCGATGGGTATTAAAATGGTGCTCTCTGGTGAAGGTGCTGATGAGCTATTTGGTGGTTACTTGTACTTTCATAAAGCACCAAATGCACAAGAGTTTCATGAAGAGCTAAACCGCAAAGTGTCTAAACTGCACATGTTTGATTGCTTACGCGCCAATAAATCAATGGCGGCATGGGGTGTAGAAGCCCGCGTCCCTTTCCTTGATAAAGAGTTTGTTGATGTTGCAATGCGTATCAACCCTGAAGCTAAAATGTGTAAAGATGGCAAAATTGAAAAACATATTTTACGTGAAGGCTTTGACGGCTACTTACCTGATGAAGTGTTATGGCGGCAAAAAGAGCAGTTTTCGGATGGTGTTGGCTACAGCTGGATTGATACATTAAAAGAGTTTGTAAACGAGCAAGTAACCGATCAAGAGCTTGAAAACGCAAAATTTAAATACCCTATTAATACACCTGATTCAAAAGAAGCGTATTACTACCGTACTATTTTTGAGTCTCACTTCCCAGGTGATGCAGCTGCCAAATGCGTACCGCATGGTAAGTCAGTCGCCTGTTCAACACCTGAAGCGTTATTATGGGATGCATCATTTCAAAATAATGCCGATCCATCAGGTCGTGCCGCAGGTATTCATAACGACGCCTATGCACAAAAGAAATAATCAGCCTAGTCGCTTATTAAATCTGGCATTAACTCACAGACTGCACAAAGCCCCGCGCTTTGTGCAGTCTTTTGCTATTGAGCAAGTTTTTAACGATACAGCAAGACGCTGTAAAGGCTCATCTGCGTTAATTGTTATTTATAAAACCGGGTTAACAACTCGACTAATGCAGCGCATTGCAAACAACACCGCTCAGCCCGCCACCGTATTTTTAAATCAAGCCAATATCAAAAAAAATCACTGCCCTATTCGTTGGTTTAATCACAGCCATGAGATCAGCCGCTGTGGTCATGGGACACTCGCCGCAGCACTGTTTTTACAAAAATGGCAAGGATTTAGCCCAAACGCTTTTTATACAAAGACAGGGGAAGTATTTAACACCAAAATACATCAACGGGCACTGCAACTACAATTAGCCACCATTGATAGCACAGCAGTACAAACAGAGGCTCTGCTGCAACAAGCCATTGCGACCACAATAATGCAAAGCTATAAAACCGCAGAAATTAACGGCTACAGTACTGTGATGATTAACAGTGATCAGCCTTTAAAAACACTCGCGGTAAATACAGCACAATTACAATACTACCCAAATGCAGTGATTGTATTGCAACAGCGCCAAATAGCTAATCAAACCACACAGTGGCATTTTCGATATTTTGCTCCCTACTATGGTGTTGATGAAGATAGCGCCACAGGTTCAGCCATCAGTATCATTGCCCCCATAATCAAACAATACACTGCGCAAACACATGGCCAGCTTTGCCAAGATTCTGGTGCAGGGGCAACCATTAATTACCGCTTAAAAAACAGTAGCGTCATTATCAGTTAAATAATAAATGATGAACTGTACATTGTTTAAATTGGCCTCAATAAACACAATGCAAAATACCCCTGCTCGTCTTGCCACGTTTGCTCTAAACGTAATTCAGCTTGGGCGCTAAGTTGAGTAAATGCCTGTAGTGCGTATTTATGGGAGTTTTCTGTATGGATGCTTTCACCTTGAGAAAAACTAAATGGTTCGCCATTGACGATGACTGTTTGTTCACAGTTACTGATCAAATGCATTTCAATGCGGCTTAGTTTTTCATTAAACCGTGATTGGTGATGAAACTGGCTAAGATCAAAATCAGCATTTAATTCAGCATTAATACGCTGGAGCAGATTTTTATTAAATGCCGCGGTGACGCCTTGTTTATCATCATAAGCATCAAGTAATACTTGACGGTCTTTGAGCAAATCAATGCCAATCAGGACATAGCCGTTAATACCACATAAGCGATGGAAGTTTTTCATGATCTCAATGGCTTTTAGCGGTGAAAAATTGCCTATTGTTGAGCCTGGAAAATACACGAGATTCGTTTGACTATCCAATTGTGTTGCACGGCTTAACTGCTTTACCATTTGGCTATGAGTAAAGTCCCCCAACAACGGCGAAATAGCTAACTCAGGAAATAGTGGAGATAAATGAGCCAGTGAGTAATTAAGCATTTCACTAGAGATCTCAAATGGCACAAAACTTTTCACATTGACTAAGTGCGCTAACAAATAAGCAATTTTTTTACCTGAGCCACAACCAGGCTCTATGATTGATAAGTTATCAGGAAGCAACTTGGCGATTGCTTGGCTGTGCTTGGTTAAAATGCTGAGCTCTGTGCGTGTTACATAGTACTCATCAAGCTCAGTGATCTGCTCAAACAAAGCAGCCCCGTTATCATCATAAAAGTATTTACAGGGTAGATTTTTTTGCTGCTGTGACAGCCCTGCAATAACATCGTCTAAAAAGCGGTTATCAATTTCAGTTGTCGTTAATGTTGTTACTTGGCTCATGCTCAATCCTTAGCGAGTCTAATACCACTGCGCATCCACGCTTGGTGTGGATAATAGAAATTGCGATAAGTTAGTCTTAAATGATTTTGCGGGGTAAGTTTACAGCCTCCGCGCAAAACCATTTGGTTCGCCATAAATTTACCATTGTATTCCCCTGCCACACCTGCTATTGGCTTAAAGCCTGGATACGGTAAATAGGCACTGTTTGTCCACTGCCAACAGTTATCAGTCAGCTGGGTGATAGTTTGCGCCGCATTACTGTTAGCCACGCTTTCCCATTCAAATTCGGTTGGGAGGCGCGCTTGTGAGTAATGTGCAAAAGCGTTTGCTTCGTAAAAGGTAACATGGCTTAGCGGCTCATTTAGCGCCAAAGGCTGTAGTCCAGCTAATGTAAATTCAAACCACTCATTATTTATTTTATGCCAATAGAGTGGCGCGGTTTGCCGAGCATTATTTATCTGCGCCCAACCATCACTGAGCCAATGCTCTGGGTTTTGGTAACCACCATCTTGTATAAACGCCAAATACTCGCCATTGGTAGTTAGCCGGTTAGCAAATTGAAATGGCTGTATAAGCACTTGATGGGTTGGCCGTTCATTGTCGTAGCTAAATGTTTGCCCAATAGCACCAATATTTGCTGTATGCTTTGAAAATGCCACAAAGCTAAGAGGACTCGCTTGCGTAACAGGATTTTCTCTACGGTTATTGCTAGTGTCGCAATAAGCAGGAAACAATGGATTAACTGAAAAGTTATATTGAATGTCCATCAGCATTAGTTCTTGGTGCTGTTGTTCATGGTGTAGTCCTAACTCAATAACGTGCTTTATAGACTCGCTGCACGGTGCACTCAGTAATGCAATCACCGCCCGGTCTACATATTCTCTATAGGCAATCACGTCATCTAAACTAGGCCGCGATAAACTTCCTCTGCAGGCGCGCTTAAATTGTTCACCTATACCGTTATAATAGGAGTTAAATAAAGTTTTAAAGTTAGGATTAAATACGCTGTAGTGTGAGCTGTGGGCAATTAGCAAAAAAGTTTCGAAAAACCACGTCGTATGCGCAAGGTGCCATTTACTTGGGCTTACATCTGCCATAGCTTGTAATTGGCAATCTTCTGCTGATAACGAGTTTATTATCGTCACGCTATGGTGTCGAACACACTGGTAATGCTGAGCTAATTGATGCTCATCAGCGGTGTTTTTAGTGTTCTCTTTGCCATGGTTACTCATAGTAATGACTAAATTCCTTATCGCTACTGATTAGTGATATAGCTCACCCTACTGTTAAATCATATTCATATTACGCTTTCATTACTGCGTCTATAAAACGCCAATCCCGTGCAACTGCCTTTTAAAACTACAAAAAAATAATAGCTCAATTAACCACAAAAAACAGCTGCGATTACTTTAACAAGCAAACTAATTTTTGACCTTTGCCGAATTTTGTACTTTTATATAAAAACATAAAAATAGTCACAACGGCCATATAAGCCGCTCTTTAACGACAAAATCATTTACATTTGGTATTTAACTCATACACTAGTAGCTGTATGATCATCTTTTAAATTAGTTAGTCTTCAAATAAATTAGAGTATCAATTATTACCTAACCTGAGCTTTGCTTTAAAGATTTACTCACATAGTGATTTATTATCCGAAGCTCAAGTTACTTAGACTAATTAAATTAGGTATGTTGCTGGTAACAAGCAGCTTGTTAGGACAACAAAAGAGGTATTGCATGAAGGATAATCATGACAAGTATAGTATCGACAATACGGATTACACCGTAGGTCAGGATAACGTGCAAAAATGGGGGTTTGATATACATAATCCTGTTTTTGGCATTAGCGCGGGCCTGATTGTCATCTTTTTAATCGCCATTCTCGCTACCGATCCACAAACTGCAAAAGCAGCACTTGATGGTGTGAAACTCGATATAATTAATAATTTTGATGCCTTGTTTATGTGGGCTGCAAACTTCTTCGTTATTTTTTGTTTAGCACTGATTGTTTCTCCTTACGGAAAAATCCGTTTAGGAGGCAGTGATGCTAAGCCTGCATATAATCGTGTGTCATGGCTCGCGATGTTATTCGCCGCGGGCATGGGTATTGGCTTAATGTTTTGGGGAGTCGCTGAACCGGTTGCATATTTTACTGGTTGGTACGAAACACCACTGAATGTAACCCCCAACACCCCTGAAGCTGCAAAGCTGGCTATGGGGGCGACTATGTTCCATTGGGGCCTGCACCCTTGGGCTATTTATGCTGTAGTTGGCTTATCACTCTCATTCTTTGCGTATAACAAAGGCTTACCACTGTCTATTCGGTCAATTTTTTACCCAATCTTGGGCGATAAAGCATGGGGCTGGCCTGGTCATATCATTGATATTTTAGCGGTACTGGCAACTTTATTTGGCTTGGCAACCTCATTGGGCTTAGGCGCTCAGCAAGCGTCTGCGGGGATAAACCACGTATTTGGTCTCGAAGGTGGCATTGGCTCACAAATACTCGTTATTGTTGGCGTCACCCTACTGGCTGTTATTTCTGTTATACGTGGCATCGATGGCGGTGTAAAACTCCTTAGTAATATCAACATGCTAATAGCTTTTGCCTTATTGGTATTTGTTTGCTTAGTTGGCTTTGCTGTTGCGATGGGTAATATTCCTAGAACCTTTATGGGTTATGTAGAAAATATCATTCCATTAAGTAACCCACATGGCCGTGAAGACGAAACATGGATGCATGGCTGGACTGTATTTTACTGGGCTTGGTGGATTTCGTGGTCACCGTTTGTAGGCATGTTTATCGCTCGCGTATCGCGTGGTCGTACTATTCGTGAATTTTTGATTGCGGTATTACTTATTCCAACATTGGTTACAGTATTATGGATGTCAATTTACGGCGGTATTGCAATTGATCAAGTAGTCAATGGTATTGGCGCACTTGGTCTAAATGGGTTAACCGATGTCCCGATGGCTATGTTTCAGATGCTAGATGAATTACCTATGGCTAATATTTTGTCTGTTATTGCTGTGCTATTAGTTTTAGTGTTTTTTATCACTTCATCTGATTCAGGATCATTAGTAATAGACTCTATCACTGCTGGCGGGAAAATCGATGCGCCAGTACCACAACGCATATTTTGGGCATCTATTGAAGGCGCTATCGCAGCTGCGCTACTGTGGATTGGTGGTACACAAGCAATCGAAGCACTGCAAGCAGGTGCGGTCTCTACCGGCTTACCATTTACAATTGTCTTGCTGTTTATGTGTTTAAGCCTTATTTTAGGCCTGAGAACTGAGCCGTTACCAGCTAAATAACACGCTATGTAAAATAACAAAACGCCGCAAATTTGCGGCGTTTTTTATTTAAGCAAGCTAATTAACTCCATAACTGCGAGATCGGTGTATCTTCTCGGTAATGGTGACTCAATTGTGCTTGTAACAGTTCAGCCGTTGCTAATGCGTCAGTGAGTGCGTTATGGTTTTTATACACAGGTAATGAATAGCGCTGGCGACAATCACCTAATCTAAGCGATCCTAACTTAGAATTAAATAACCAACCTAGCAAACCCTGCCTCGCTTTTAGGGCTTTGCGTTCAATTTCCATGGTATCAACCAAGGCAAAGTCAATCCCCTCGTTAAGCCTAAGTAACAGTGCAGTATTTAAGAAGTGGCGCTCAATTGCGGCATAATGTACAACAACAACCTTACCACTGAGTGCTTGCAATAATGGCTCAATAATATGATTAAAATCCGGTGCATCGTCAATTTCTGAATGCGTGATCCCATGTATAACAATGGATCCCTCATTAAAATTACGCCTAGGGCGGACAACCCAGTGACGACTATCTTTGCAATAGATACGCTGTAAATTAAAAGGAATTAAACCAACGCTGACGATATCATCACTGGTGCTATCTAAACCGGTTGTTTCAAAGTCCATTGCAACAAAGGGCACATCTTTAATTGCTGCGAACTTATCGCTAAAAGCAGCTCCATAAAAGCGTTTGATTGTGTCATTTTGAGCGCCACTTAATAAATTTTTATAACGTGTTGCCCAATCAATCATTGTTTGCTTTTTGAAAGCCATAAATTACTTCACCCCAGCATTTGCTGAATAACTAAATTTCAAATAGCTTTGTGCTTTTTCTAAAATTGCAAAAGCTTCTTTTAAGTTACGCTGCTCAAAAGGCGATAATAAATGAGGGTCTAAATCGTTGTCAGGTTCTTCTCCCTGTTCAATTTGCCACGCTTGATGACGGATCCGCATCATGGCAATATATTCCAGCGCATCTCGCAAATCTTGTGCTTTGCCTTGCGGTAACAACTTGGCTTCAATAATATCTTCTAAGCGTTCAAACGAGTTTTGCTTACGTGAGCCAACCGCCAATGCGTGAACCCGAATAACATCTGAAAGCGGCGCTGTGCCTCTGCGCTTTAAATTCATAGAACGTTTATGCTGGCCGTTGTGCTCCATAACAAAGCCTTTAAAAAATCCTAATGGCGGGGTTCTGTTACGAGCATTGGCTGCCATATTAGCTAAAAATACGCGATTAACTTTGCTTTGTTTGGCAATGAATATTTTAAGCTCATCGGCCCATTTGGTTTTCCCCCACACACCGTCTAAATCAAAAAATATGGAGCTATTTAATAAGGCTTGCGGTTTAGGTTGCTCAATCCACTGAGCAAATTGCTCAAACCATTGTGCGCGTGTTTTTCGCCATTTTTTAAATGACGCCATTATTTCGCCATCACAATAGGTATAACCACATTGAGCTAAACCATCACAAACAAAATCGGCAATATTTTGAAAATACGTATCATGAAGTTCATCATCATAATCATCATCTAAAATCAGTGCATTATCTTGATCAGTCACAATCAGTTGCTCATCCCGCGCCATTGAGCCTAATGCGATAAAACAGTATGCAACCGGAGGTGGCCCATACTTTTCTTCCGCTAATACCAGCAACCTTTGTTTAAAAGTACGGCCAATCACAGCCATTGCCGTGCCAATCATATGCGAGTTTGCATCTTCATTTACCATCCGTACAAACACATTCGGCAGTTGCCGTGCATAGTGTGTTAAATCTTCAATAGATTGCTGCGCCAATATGCCGCGCACTAACAATAAGCTGCTTTGTGATTCATAGCGTAAAATATCAGAAAGAGAAATAACCCCAATTGGACGACGTTTTTGCACCACCGGTAAGTGATGTAAGTTATCGCGTAGCATCGCAAGTACGGCTTCGAAAACATAGGCATTAGCATCTAATAAAACCAAATTTGTAGACATTATCGTATGCGCGGGGGTATCAAATGCAAGGCCATGGGCAATGACTTTGGTGCGTAAATCTTTGTCTGTGATAATACCCACAACTTGACCATCATCTTCTTCTGGGTCGTCGTTTATAGGTTTGCTACTATCAGTCACTAAAACAGATGACACCGATTCATCGGTCATAAGCTGGGCAACTTGTTGCACCGTTGAATCAGTATTAACTGTCACCACATCACGGTGGATCAGCGATTTTACTTTTGCTGTGGTTAAATCATTACCATCGGCTTGTTCAACAATGGCCTGATGTAAACGAACATTACCATCCGTTTCAAAATAGTCGGCAAATGAATCAAATTCGTCGCAATAGCGATTAAATAGTTCAACATTAATGCAATACACCAATGTATCTTCAAGTGCTTTGGCTGGAAAACGAACCTTGCGATTCATCAGTAACCCCATTTGACCAAATATACCCGCTGTAGTTAAACGATTATCAAGCTCCCCATTACGGCGATACATTTCAACAGAGCCGCTTCTGATCACATAAAGATCGGCAATATCTTGACCAAATAATAAAATATCGGTGTGTGCTCTAAAATAGGCGACTTCAACCTGCTGCGCGAGCTCATTGAGTGCTTTGTTCGGCAGGCTGTCAAAAGGTGGGTGTTGTGCTAAAAACTGCGCGATTTCTACTTGTTCGGCTTGCATAAAAAAACCTGTTGGGGATAGCTTTCCCAAGTGTGAGCCTAATTAACTTATTTTTCAAAGATAAATAGTTAATTAGGCTATTTTAATTGTGATTTACTGTACTTTATCAAGCTCCTGCGCAAGTTGCTTACTTTCATCGCCACGAGGAGTGGTAAAGCGCGCTAAGCCCAAGTAAATTACCGGTGTTAAGTACAAAGTAAACAGCACCGCTAAAGACAAGCCGCCAAATACCACCCAGCCAATTGCATTACGTGCCTCAGCCCCTGCCCCAGTTGATAATATTAGCGGCAGAGCGCCAAGTAAGGTCGATACTAAGGTCATGGTAATTGGTCTTAACCGTACCAATGCCGCTTGCTCTACCGCTTTACGCACGGTTAAACCTCGGTCGCGTAATTGGTCAGCAAATTCAACTAACAAAATCGCATTTTTAGCAATCAAGCCAATTAGCATCACCAAGCCTATTTGCGAGTAAATATTAAGTGAAGTCCCCGTCAGATACAGCGCTAAGATTGCTGAGGTGATGCCAAATGGTACTGTGATCATCACCACTACCGCACTGTTTACGTTTTCAAATTGTGCAGCCAGTACTAAAAATACGATTAAAAATGCCAGTATATAGGTAATAAACACTTCATTAGAGGTTTCTTCAAACGTCAATGCTTCACCTTTGAATGCTAAGCTAATACCACTTGGCAAGGTTTGTTCAGCAATCTCGCGTAGCTGCGAGACTAGCTCTGCAATACTCATATCTTCTGGCAATTCCATATCCAATTCAATGGCACGGCGCTGTGCATGGCGTTCAAGCTCTGCGGCAACGCCTTCTTCGCTAATAGTAGCCACACTGCTCAATGGCACGAGTCCACCATTCGCGGCACTGACATATAGATTAGCTAAATCACTAGGATCTTTAATGGTTTGATTTTGTGCTTGCAGAATAATGGGTACAGATTGGTCACCAATATTTAAATCAGCAATGTCATCGCCATTTATCGCAGCACGTAAGGTGATTGATATATCACTCAGTGACACACCTAATTCCTCTGCACGGCGTCTATCAATGTTAACCCGCAATTGCGGCTGCGATGGCTGATATGAAATACGCACGTTATCAATCGATGGGATCGTCTGCTCAACCTGTGCAGCAAAATCTTGTGCGGCCTTATAAATCTGCAGGTAATCTTGCCCTAATAACGCCAGCTCAATCCCGCCACCTTGGCCGCGCAAATTTAAACTATTGGAACCATTAGGATACCCCGCTGCGCCAGGTACATTACCCAATGGTTCACGAAGTTTATTAATGATCTCTTGCTGGGTGAAATGGCGCTCATCCCAATGTTTTAACGGTACAGTGATAAACACGATATTCGGATCCCATTGCCCTACTACAGTATAAATGGATTCTATTTCACCACTTTCTACATACGGCAATAAAATGTCTTCCATTTGCATTGCTTGGCGATCCATAAAGTTTAAGCCAACGCCATCAGGGCCACGGGCAAAGATACGAATTTTGCCGCGATCTTCTGACGGTAGTAACTCATTCTCTAAATTAACATACAAGGCACCAGAGCCCGCCGCAACTAATACACAGGCTATAAAAGTTAGCCACGCGTGATCAAGCACCCAATGAATCGTTTTAGTGTATACGCCAGCAAGCCAGTGACCTATTTTTGCAAAGGGATGTTTGCCTCCTTGCTTAAGTTTTAGTTTAGACGTTAACGCAGGAACCAAAGATAACGCGACAAAACTTGAGATGATCACAGCGCCTGCAAGCACCCCACCAAACTCTCTAAATAGCCGCCCAGCAGTTGACGGTAAAAATGCAATTGGTACAAATACAGCAGCCAAAACTGCGGTCGTGGCAACCACCGCAAAAAATACTTCTCGGGTGCCCACCACTGCGGCGGCACGGCGGCCAAGGCCTAAACCACGTTGCCGTTGGATGTTTTCACTGACCACAATCGCATCATCAACAATCAAACCGGTGGCAAGCACTAATGCCAATAACGTAAGTATATTGATTGAAAAGCCCAACGCCCAGATCAACGCTAATGAGCCAATCAAGGCAACCGGAATGGCAAATGCCGGTACTAAGGTTGCACGCCATGAGCCAATAAAGATCCATAGCGTGATTATTACCAGTAACACCGTCAGCACTAACGAAGAGATCACTTCATCAACCGAACTTCTAATAAATTGGGCGTCATCCGAGGTCAGGGTAAATTCAAGCTCAGGAAAACGCGTTTGCATTTTCGCTAATAAATTTAACACTTCATCTGATATCTCAATGGTATTTGATTGTGCTTGGCGGATCACTTCCATGCCAATCACAGGCTGGCCGTTTAAGCGCACCATAGAGCGAGGATCTGCAGGGCCAAAATACACCGCTGCAATGTCGCCAATCCGCGTGCCATCGCGAATAATAATATTAGCCACTTGCTCTGCTGTGACCGATGTTGCATCTGCGCGGACAATAATTTGTTGATCCGTTGACTTTAAACTACCGGCCGGTACGTCAAATGGCGCTTGGCGCAGTACTTGGGCTACATCAGGAACAGTTAAATTAAAACTGGTTAATTTAAGTGGATCTAAGCGTACCCGTAACACCCGCTTACGGTCTCCATTTAAGCGTACATCGGCCACACCTGGGATAGTTAAAAACTGCGGGGCTAAGTCAACCTCCACTAATTCCGTCAATGCTTCAAGGGCTAACGACTCACTTGATACCGTTAACGATACGACGGCTTCAGCGTCGTTATCTGCTTTGATAATAGAAACCCGCTCAACTTCTTCGGGTAAATCCCGTTGCACACGAGCCACGGATTCGCGGGTTTCATTTGCGGCATCATCAAGGTTTACTCCTGCACGAAACTCAACCACAATCCGTGCGCTACCTTCTTCACTTTGCGCACGAATGGTTTTAACGCCACTGACTCGCGCAACAGCACCTTCGAGTTTACTGGTTACTTCGGTATCGACAGTCTCTGGTGAACCACCGGGAAAAGAGGCCGATACTGTGATCCTTGGTGTATCAACATCTGGCAGTTCACGTACCTCAACACCCGCAATAGCAGCAATACCTGCGATTATAATTAATAAGTTGAGTACCACGATTAATACTGGGCGGCGAATTGCCATCGAAGGCAGGTCTTGCATCATAGGTGATTGCATTACAACTACTCCTGCACGTTTGCAAGCGGTTGCACAAACTCAAGTGCTTGCGCTGGACGAAGCCGTTGCACGCCTTCTACCACCAAAATATCGTCTTCCAATAAGGGGCCTGACACCAATAAACGCCCAGCTAAACGTTGCTGAATTTTTACATCAACGCGCGTGGCTTTTTGCTCAACACTTTTCCATACATACGGACCCGTCGCCCCCCAAAGCAATGCCGCTTCTGGCACAGCGGCATAACGTTCACCTTGTATTTCTATATGTACTCGAAAACTCATACCCGGTAAAAATTGTGCGTTTTCATTATCTAATTTTGCTTTGACCCGCAGCGTACGTGTTTGTGGGTCAATGCGTGAATCAAGATAAGCAACTTTGGCATTGATAGCATCACTTCCTTGCCACGGCATTACAGTCACATTACCACTGTTTCTGAGCATGCTAATTGCTGACTCTGGGGCATTAAAATTAATATATAACGAACGGGTATCATCAATGCTTGCTATGGCAGTTTGCGTGGTGATGCGATCGCCTACCTCCACATCAGTCAACCCCATAGTGCCACTAAACGGTGCGCGGACTTGGCGATCTTGTAGTTCAGTTTCAGCTTTGGTGACTGCGACTTTTGCCAACTCGTACACAGTTTTTGCATCGTCTAAGTCACTTTGCGGTACCGCACCTTTAGCATGGCTTTGTTGTAACCGTGTTTGGATACGTTCGCTATCAGCGAGCTTTATCTTCGCTTCGTTTAATGCCGCTGTTTGTCTGCGTGAATCAAGTTCTAATAGCACAGCACCAGCCGTTACTTGATCACCGGGTTTAAAATGTACCGCAGTTACCTTATCACCCACTGCAGGGTAAAGGATAACGGAGCGAATAGCTTCTGCATTACCAACAGCTTGCACTTGCTCATTGGCATGTTCCATCGCAACGTACTCTACGAGTACATTAGCAGCAAATGCCGAAGGTATAACCGCAGCGCAGGTAAAATAAACACAGCTTACAAGAACGCGAAATTTCAAAAGATCACCTAATTAATTATTATTTCCATTATGATACGCAGTGTATCAGTCTTTTGATCAATAAAAAGTCTAGTTCGATTAACTAGCAAAACAATACGTTGAAATGACTTAGCAGTGGCAAGATTAAAAGATAATTGAAGGTGTTGTACCGAGTGCTGAGCGTTACACTTATTATTAGGTGAACATTATTAGGTAGATAAGCCTTAACTTGAACTGTCAGATCTGAGTAACAGGACGCAAGCAAGTCCGACAGCCACAGATGTGCTAATACTAAGCGCGCAAAGCTTCGCTCACTCCCTTCTCTTTGTGCAAAAAAAATTTAGTGAATTATTCACAAAGAGGTTAAGAGACGCTGCAAATACTGCCAAAAGGCTTTCAACGTACTCGTAACTGTGGATTTTTACATGGCAATGCAAAACGGACACTTCAGCGTATTCAGCTTTTGCTTAAGATGCAGCTACCGCCGTTAATAAATACAGTAAAAGCGCCCGTGTGCTGCCCGCACTGCAAAGCGCACATGACGTTGTATCTCGCGCGTATTGGCCGTCATATTATTGGGCAAAATCACATTAACGAGCTGACGATATAAAACACGGATGTGCTCTTATTCTAAGGAGCAGGAGTCAACGTAACAGCAAAAGCTGATGCGTAAATTCACCCTATAAAAGAGAGGTAAATACGCAAAAAACAGGTAAGTAATAACATGGCGAATAAGTAGACTGTGTTATTTGTTTTAAGGTTTTTTATAAACATTGTTTAAAGCGATACGCAGCCTTAGCCAGACTCGGCCTGAAAAAACACAATCAAGCCGTCCACCAAAGCGCCTATCAATTTATTTACTATAAATAAGTGTCAACATCAGCAACGGGCTTGTCCAACAATAGGATTAAGTTGCGGCTTCGCGCAACCTATCCTTATTTATTAGGGCATTATACGCGCCCTGGACGCCTGAAGTGACTGCGTGCCTGTTTGACTTTTGCCCTGAACACACATCCCTCAGAATGATCATTTATAAGGCCCATTGCCTGCATAAAGGCATAGACGGTTGTGGGGCCAACGAATTTCCAACCCTGCTTTTTCAGAGCCTTCGATAGTGCAATGGACTCCTTTGAAGTTGATGCTGTCTGTGGCTCAGGCAAACTATCCTCATCTGGTTCGAATCGCCAGAAGTAAGAGGCCAGTGACCCTTCCTGCGCCACAAGCTCTATCGCCTTTTTTGCATTGTTGATCACAGCTTCTATCTTTCCGCGATGCCTGACAATGCCTTCATTCTTCAATAATCGCTCAATATCAGAATCATTGTATTTCGCCACTCTATTGAAATCGAAGTTGGCAAAGGCAGCACGGAAATTCTCTCGTTTGGCTAGAATTGTTCGCCAACTCAGGCCGGATTGAAAGCTTTCGAGGCACAGTTTTTCAAACAACCTGATATCGTCATCAACTGGATAGCCCCACTCATTATCGTGGTATTCAAAGAACTCAGGAGCAGCCGAACACCAGCTGCAACGCAATTCTCCGTCAGGGCCTTGAACAGTAGAGTTCATCGCTCACTCCCTCACTTGGCCAGAAGAAAGTCCAGACGCTCATCTGCTTTTTTTGGCTCAATTTCAAGTATTTCTGCCGTAACGACATTCTCGGCCACAAATGGGTCTTGATTAACTCGGCTCTCAAGAGCTTCTCTTGACTCACCATGAGCAAGAACAGAACCTCCAAGACCGGGTTGAAGACTACCAACTACCAAGAAAACCTTATCCTCAAACCCCCGCCTGATCCACTGATTATGACCTTCCATAAAATCACTGGCCTGATCCTTATTTTCTGAGAACCGCAAAAGAACGACA
Organism: Pseudoalteromonas sp. ASV78; assembly: GCF_047806705.1. NCBI lineage: Bacteria > Pseudomonadati > Pseudomonadota > Gammaproteobacteria > Alteromonadales > Pseudoalteromonadaceae > Pseudoalteromonas > Pseudoalteromonas sp. ASV78. Next base: position 1,053,334 of record NZ_JBLOPA010000001.1, read on the forward strand.
AACATTAAAGCACCTCCGATTGATTGTTGGTTGCAGTTGTAAAAGAGGATAACCAGTCGTCCAGACGGTTTACCTCACTGTGAATGAATTTCTCATCCTGGAATGCACTAGAAAGTGTCGCTACTCCTTGACTGAAAGCGAGTAGGTGCATTGCCAACTCATCGGCGTCATCAGAACAGCCAAGTTGCTCGAATTGTCGGCGCAACCAAGTTCTAAATAACGTAAACAACTCGTTTGCGTGGCTTCTTGCGGGGTGATCCAGCTTGGCAAGTTCCGTACAGAGCGTCCCTACCGGACAGCCATAACGCTTAATTTTGGCGCGATTCATTACCAGAATATTGATGAAACTACGGATACGATCAGCTGGCGTGTCGCCTTCTAGCTCCCAGTTATCGAGCATTGAATTCGTTCGAACAAGACGATGACTGATTACGGCATCCAGGATTTCGTCCTTGATCTTGAAGTGGTAGTAGAAATTTCCTCGGGAAATGCCTAGAGCTTCCGCAATCTGCGCGAAAGATGTGTGCTCAAATCCCTGCTCATAGAACAGTTGATCTGCCTTATCGACAATGCGATCCCTTGTTAGCTTATTGACCACCAAAGCGCCTCCCAACAAATATTCAAACCTATAGGACAATCGTCCTATTTTTAACCTTAGGACAACTGACCTAATGTGTCAAGAGGTAACTACGGGAAGGTTGATAGACTGAGTGCTCTGGCGCCCTAACGAGGCTGTAGAATAACTCGTTTTTAATTTATTTTTATTGATGTATTAACCATAGCTGAGTTGCTATTTTGATTCAATCGGTTACTTCGATTTTACGTAAAATATAAAAAGAGGATTTGCTGTTGCCTTAATTGGCGTTTTGCAAGGCATTACAAGTCTTTGAGTGGCTTATTTTAGTTGATGGGCAAGAATTTATTCTGACAGGATAAGTCAGGCTTGACTCCTTACCCAACGAAAGAGCGATACCGATTTACCATTGGTGAATAATATTTATTAGATCACAGTAACTAACTCGGTTTAAGGTTAAAAAAATCAAGTCAAATGTGTAGAGCAAGTTCCTAAAAAGAGTAATCCTACAATCTCAGCGCCCAGCGCATTTTGTGTTAATGTTTGAGCGACAGCGATTAACACAAAAAGTGCGTAGCGTTAGCTGTCGCTCTACCGCTGCTTGTTAGCAATTTGACAATGGCTTGGTTTCCATATACTCCTCAAAAATTGCCAAATTACCATTGACCTGCCTTTGCAGAATCATGTAGTAACCGGTGTCCATATAGCACTTTCTTTCAGAGTACCTGTTTGCTTTTACTTTGTAACCGCCTTCAACTTCTGAAATCTTTATATCTGAAAATGTGCTTTTATCATTTTGCAGTTTTGCTAAAGGCATAACCTTCTGAATAAACTGCTTCCATTGGGCGCCAGTAAACTCCATATTCCTTTCCAGGCCATGTGGATACACCCTATATGCATGAATTTTTGCACTGTCATTGTATAGCTCTGCCACCATCAGATCGAAGTTATCTCCCAACCGAGTATAGTTTTGAAAGAAATTTTGCGGATCGCTTTCAGCTCGCACTACAGCCGTAAATAATATTACGAGAACACTTAAAATTCCTACTTTGTACTTCATTATTTTCTCTAGATTGCTAACATTTTAGTATTTATGCGACGCGTAGTTTGTGTTGCATAATCGCTTGTTGGACTGAGGCGCTACCTGCTCGGTGTGTCAGAGTTGGTGTTGTTTATGCTATGGACTTTACCTATAGAGAAAGGCTTTTTATGACCTAAGCTATAGCAAGCCAATTTCATTGGCGTGCCTATCGTTCTTAGCTATCCCTGCGTTACTCAGCGTTTATTATCTGTCCATTAAACCTAATGTTTAACAGTTAAGCAAGGCTGCTAACTCGTTCGCGCTATTTTATTTGCCGCCACATCTGAATCACTGTATAGGTAACTTACAACGATATTTCTCACGCTTGTTAAAATAAAAATGGCGGATATGCCGCCATTTTAAATTAATTAGTTTTGAGTCTGCTATTTTAGCCTGCTTACCTAAACAGTACTGCTTCTTTATTAAACCATTTAACACAAAATGCCAGTAATGCACCGGCAACAATCACTGTGGCTAAGAAGATCAAACCTAGCAAGGTGTAATCAATGGTGCCTTTAATAATTTCTTTTATTGCAAGTGCCACATTAGTAACGGGAATAAACGCTGTTTTGGCATTCAGCTCTACGTTAGGCAATAGTGCAACGATAATGGGAAAGATAACCCCCATGCTCAACGGGGTCATGTAGTTTTGTGCTTCTTTAAAGGTACGTGCATAAATAGAAATGGCTAAAGCAAGTGATGAGAATATTGCAGCAACGGGAAGTAAGATAATAAAGATTAACGCAAGATCTAACACTCGTAACGAGCTAAACGCAGTTTTAACAACAGCTAAGTCAACAAAAGTGATCGCTATACTGATCCAAATCCCCATACTCAGTACTGTGATTGTGGTGGTCGCGATTGATGCTGCAAGTAAGGTAATAAACTTACCTAATACCAGTTGTGTACGGGTGATCGGTGTGAGTAATAGCGTTTCTAAAGTGCCGCGCTCTTTTTCACCAGCACCTAAATCGATTGCCGGATAGGTTGCGCCCATTAACACCAAGGGAATAAGCAGATAAGGAATAAAACCCCCTATTTTCTCGCCTAAATTCTCTCGTTTATCAGCAGTATCAACTTTAACAACCTTTATTGGTGCAATGATTGCCTGCTGCTGTTGCTCACTAATACCGTAGCTAAGTAGTTTCTCAATACGCAGATCATCACCAAATTCTTCGGCCAATTCTTTTACTCGGTCAAACAAAAAGTTAATTGCTTTGGCATCGTTGTAAACCACTTGCCACTGGCTTTGCTTTGCTTCGTCTAGGGTTTGTTTGGCATCCGAGGGTAAATAAATCCCCATATCTATAGTACCAGCTCTTACTGCCTCGGTGAGCTCTGCAACGGTGGTAAAAGTCTGCTCGCCTTTATAGAGTTCAAAACTTTTATGGTAAAACACTTTATCAGTAAACGACTGCGCATACTGGCCATTAATAATGGCATAGGTATTTACTTTTTGTTCTGCTTCAAGTGCTGCTTGAGAGCTTATAAACGCCATAACGGCGAATAACAGTGGAAAGATAGCAACTGGCAATGCGACGATAAAAATCAAGGTTTTCTTATCGCGTAACAGCTCTTTTATTTCCTTTTTAAATACTTCAAACATCATTTTTCTCCGTTAGAATGTTCATAAATGCTTGATTTAATTCGTCGCTCTTGCCTACTTTTTTAAATTCCTCAAGACTGCCATCAAAACAACTGCTCCCTTCGTTTATCACCGCAACACGGTCACACAGTAATGCTACTTCATCTAAATGATGGGTTGAAAATATTACTGGGGTACCTTGTGCTTTTAATCCTTTGATAAAGTTGATCACCGTTTGGGTGGTCATGATATCTAGCCCCGTGGTTGGTTCATCAAGTACAACCACAGCAGGATGGTGGACAACGGCTCGGGCAATATTGGCTTTTTGCTTCATTCCAGTTGAGAGGTTTTCTGCACGTTTATCAATAAAGCTATGCATATCGAGTAAGTCAAATAACTCATCGCAGCGAGACTTAATAGCCGCCTTGCTCATACCGTGCAGTTTAGCAAAGTATTCAATGTTCTCTTTAACCGTTAAACGACCATATAACCCGGTACTACCCGATAAAAAACCAATGGATTTACGACCAAATAGTGGGTTTTTAATAATGTCTTCACCAGCAATGTGAATGCTGCCCGCATCCGGTTTTAAGGCTGTTGAGATCATTCTTAAGGTGGTGGTTTTACCTGCTCCGTTTGGCCCGAGTAAGCCTAGCACTTCACCTTGCGCGCAATGAAAGCTGACATCTGTAACTGAATGAAAGTAATCTTTATCTTCGCGGGGATCGATTTTATCAAGGTTATTTTTTTTATGATCTTTGGTCAGCTTAAATTTCTTTTTAAGCCCTGCTACTACTATCATTTTCGTGTCCTTCGTTTCGGTCTAAAGTAATCCGTATTACTATAGAATTCGGGGTTATTATTATCATACCAGCCCGGTACGCCTAACAGCGGTAACGGTGACAGCTGGCTGTTGTCCCTTAAACAGTTATCAACGCTAATCATCTCATAAAGGGTTTGATCAATATACTGATACTGCTGGGTTAAATCTTTACAAAATATGTCACTCGGTACTTTTACAAATAATGCTTTACCCGTTAAACCAATATACGGTTTTGTCAGCATTTCGTAATTGGCATGGCCAAACATAAACGGCGCAATGGTTTTACCCCACAATGCCCTTTGTGTAATAAATGCTTCTTGCCATTGGTGATTTTTAAGTAGCTGCGGCCAAACATCATCACACACCGCAAGCACCACCCCACACTCATCAAATAAGGTGAGTGCATTACGGTGTTTAGAGCGTTGCTTGGTGCCATGCAGGGTGATCTCTTCAACATGCCGTTGGTTGATCAATGCTTTGGTTTTAGGAAATAAACACCAGATCAGCCCACCAAATAGGTCATGCCAATTTTGCTGGCGGGTAGGCACTTTACCGGTATCAAAAATGATTTGCTCATAGTAGCGCTCTTCCTCACTAAAGCTGGCATCGTCAACAAAGCTAATTGCTTGCTGATTAGCGTTTTTAGCGTCAAGGAAAGATGAAAACCATGCACACGCTGGCCAGTCAGTTAAACTATTCAAAGAAAATAATCTATTTAAGTGGTCAAATGCGCCATTTTCTAAGCTGGCGCTATGCCATTGTTCATGAGGAGTAAAACGCTTCATTAGTATCTTTAGCTTTACAGAAATTTTAGGGGGAGTTTACCGCAAAAACTGGTTCTATTTAATAGAAGTTCTTATACTCAGCCCACTTAAAACAAAAAAAGAGCGACTATGAAACGTTATTTTTCTCTGACACTCCTTGCAACTGCGGTACTTGCAGGATGTGCAACAACAAGTCTTACCTCTGATGATGTTAGCAAAGGTTATAATTCAATCAATGCCGAACAACTCGCTGAGCATGTAAAAGTACTTGCCTCGGATGAATTTGGTGGCCGTGCTCCTTCTTCTAAAGGTGAAGAGCTGACGCTGGCATACCTGACAACTGAATTTAAAAAGCTGGGTTTTCAACCCGGCAACGGCGATAGCTTTTTACAAGAAGTTCCGTTAGTTTCGCTAGAAGCGGATCCAGATATGGTACTTAATATTGGTGGTAAAGCTTACCAATATAAAAAAGACATGGTAATGGGCAGCAGCCGTATTAGTGAACAACAAAGCATTAAAGATTCTGAATTAGTGTTTGTTGGTTATGGTGTTAATGCACCTGAATACAACTGGAATGATTATGCCGGTTTAGATGTCACAGGCAAAACGGTCGTTATGCTGGTTAACGATCCTGGTTTTGCGACTAAAGATCCTGCGCTATTTACTGGCGATGCAATGACCTACTACGGTCGCTGGACCTACAAATACGAAGAAGCTAGCCGTCAAGGTGCAGCAGGTGCCATTATTATTCATGAGACAGCCCCAGCATCATACCCTTGGTCTGTTGTAGAAAACTCATGGAGCGGTGAGCAGTTCGGTTTTCAAAAAGAAAACAACAACATGGACAGGGTTACAGTTGAAGGTTGGGTAACCGCAGACGTTGCCAAAGAACTTTTCACTAAAGCAGGTTTAGATTTTGAGACTGCAAAAGCCAATGCAGCTAAAGGTGCTTACCATGTTGATATGGGTGATTTAACGGCGTCAGTTGCGGTTAAAAACACCATTAAAAAGTCTATTTCGTATAATTTCATCGCCACTTTACCTGGTAGCGAGAAAGCCGATGAACATATTATTTACTCGGCTCACTGGGATCATTTAGGCACGGATAAGAACCGTAAAGGTGACCAGATATACAATGGTGCACATGATAACGCGACAGGCACAGCGGGACTAATCGAAGTAGCAGAGGCCTTTGCAAGCTTACCGAAACACCCTAGCCGCTCGATGACCTTTTTAGCTGTTACAGCTGAAGAGCAAGGGTTATTAGGTTCTAAATATTATGCTGCTAACCCGGTGATCCCAGCAAATAAAACAGTTGCTAATATCAATATGGACAGCCTAAATTTATTAGGCAAAGTAAAAGATATCAGCGTGGTGGGGCTTGGTAAATCTGAAATGGACTCGCTATTAGCTGTGGCAGCAAAAGCACAAGGGCGCACAGTATCTGGCGATCCTAAGCCATCATCAGGGGGTTACTACCGCTCTGATCACTTTGCGTTTGCCAACATGGGCATTCCAGCTATGTATGCTGGCGGCGGCAGTGAAGCATTAGATGAAGAAACGGCTAATTACCGTAAACGCATGAGCTTAGTGCTACGCGGCTGTTACCACCAGCCATGTGATAGATACCGCGATGAGTGGGATTTATCCGGCGCAGTGCAAGACTTGCAATTATTTTACCAAGTAGGTTTTGATATTTCAGAGCAAGCTCAGTGGCCAACCTGGAATAAAAATTCTGAATTCCAACGAAAATAATGCAAATGATATTGATTTTCATTTAATTTAATTTTAAAGTGCAACTTAGATAATTTTTAGGTTGCACTTATGTTCCCTCTCTCACTAGCCAAAATAAGTTTTCCAACTTCCACGCATTTTATTATCAGTAATAAGCGGCTGTTACTGCCACTGCTGTTACTGCTGTGTTTAGCTTATACACCAATGAGATCACTCACATTAGCAGCAATGAGCGATGCGTTTTTTCAAGTTAGTGTGTTTGTAGCGGCTACTTTGTTTATTTATTACTACGCCATCGATCGCCTGCCACAATTGGAAATGGGCTATTTAAGTCAAAAATCACCACTATTGGAGGTAAGCTTTGCCTCATTACTCGGTGCACTACCGGGCTGTGGGGGCGCAATAATAGTGGTAACACAATTTACCAAAGGACAAGCCAGCTTTGGCTCTGTTGTTGCAGTGTTAACTGCGACTATGGGTGACGCGGCATTTTTATTGTTAGCAACCAAACCCCTTGAAGGGCTACTGATCATGATCATTGGCCTGAGCGTTGGCATCATCAGTGGCAGCTTAGTTAATGCCCTGCATAAAGCTGATCACCTTCGGCCAGCAAAGAATAACGACACAGATGACTGCTGTAACCAACCAAGTAAAGCACTCATAATTAGTAAGTCGATTTGGCAAGTGGTTTTAATACCCAGCATCATTATTGCTGTACTGATCGCCCTTAATATTGATTTCAGCAGTTTAGATGCCGCGCTGGCAGACTCCATTACGCTGTTTGGCGCTTGTATGGCGTTAATAGCTGTCGCAACGTGGGCATTGTCATCTAAAGGGCAAAGCTACCAAGACGTTGCCTCTGAGGAAGAGACAATTACGCCGCCTTCAAAACTTTATAAAGTATTACAGGATACCCATTTTGTCACTGCTTGGGTGGTTGCGTCATTTATGCTGTTTGAAATATTAATCACTTTTGCAGGCGTGGATTTAAAAGCCTGGTTTGCTGATTATGCCTATTTAGCACCTTTAATTGCTGTGTTAATTGGTTTTTTACCTGGCTGTGGCCCGCAAATAGTTGTCACCACACTTTATATTCAAGGGATCATTCCTTTTAGTGCCTTAGCTGCTAATGCAATATCAAATGATGGCGATGCGCTTTTCCCAGCAATAGCGATGGCGCCGTGCGCTGCATTGGTCGCGACTATTTATTCAGCGCTGCCAGCAATACTTGTTGGCTATGGCTTGTATTTTTATGGCGTTTAAATTATGAATATAAAAAACCAGCACTAGGCTGGTTTTAATATAGCTAAAAGTTAGGCTTAACTCATTGCCATCATCATTTTGGCTGGGTTTTCTAAATACGATTTCCACAAGTTATTAAAACGTGCAATCGTGCCGCCATCAATCACCCGATGATCACCAGACCAACTAACTTGCATAATAGCTTTACTCACAACCTGACCTTGCTCATCAAAACGCGGTAAATGCTGTAACTTACCTAATGCAACAATTGCCACTTCTGGCTTATTGATGATCGGTGTTGCGATCGTGCCACCGATTGCGCCAATATTAGAAATACTAATAGTACCGGCTTTTAAGTCATCCGGTGTTACGCGCCCTTCTCTTGCCGCATCCGTTAGTCGCGTCACTTCATTGGCAATATCAACAATACTTTTCAGTTGGCATTGTTTGACATTAGGCACTAATAAACCAATTTTTGAATCAACCGCCATACCAATATTGTGATCAGCAAAATAACTAAGCTCAGTACACTCATCATTTACTTTTGAATTTAATACTGGGAACTCTTTCATCGCAAGCGATAAGGCCTTGATGAAGAACGGCATCATGGTTAATTTAACGCCCTGTTGCTGATACTGCTCTTTCAATTCAGTACGCAGTGCAATAAGTGTGGTTAAATCAATTTCGTCACAAAATGTAAAATGCGGAATTGTACTCACAGACGCAATCATTTGCTTAGCCATCGCAGCTTTAATGCCTTTAATTGGCTCAACACGTGTACCACTTGTGGTGTTATTGGCAGCGTTTGCAACAGCAGTGTTAGCTTGCAATGGCGAGGTATCAATACTGTTTGGCACTTCACCTTTTACAAACCGTGCAATGTCTTCTTTGTAAATACGGCCATTTTTACCACTGCCTGGTACTGCGGTTAAATCAACATCGAGTTCGCGTGCTTTGCGTCGAACCGCTGGTGATGCAACCGCTTTTTGATTAACTTGTGCTGTCACTTGTGCATTGCTGGTGGTGCTACAAACCGCTTGCTCACGAACAGCAGCTTTAGGCTCAACTGCTTTTGTTTGCGCTTTAACGAGTGCATCACTGACATCAACTTTAGCTGAGTGTGTTCCTGCAATCGACATTTGAAAAAGTGGCCTGTGTACCTGAGCAACATCCCCTTTTGCATAGTAAAGCTTGACCACAGTGCCGGTGTATTTGGCAGGAATTTGCACCAAGGCTTTATCTGTCATTACATCACAAACAGCTTGATCTTCTTCAATAACATCGCCTTCACTGACTAGCCATTCCACAATTTCACACTCGACAATTCCTTCACCGATGTCTGGCAAGATAAAATCTTCAAGTAGCTCGGTGCTGTTGCTGGTAGTCGCGGCCTCGCTAGATGCTACTGGTTGCTCTGGCTCTGCGCTCACTTCACCTGCAATGTCCATTGCAAATAGCGGTGCGTGAACTAATGCAATATCGCCTTTCGCGTAATATAGTTTGCTGATCACACCATCATGTACCGCGGGAATTTGCACTAATGCTTTATCTGTCATTACATCACAAATCGGTTGATCTTCAGTAACCTTGTCACCTTCAGCTACCAACCATTCAACCACTTCGCATTCAACAATGCCTTCACCGATATCCGGTAAAATAAAATCTTTTGCCATGCTAACTCCTAAAATTCAACCGATTGCTTAATTGCAGCAAGTACTTTTAATGCATCCGGTACATATTCTTTTTCAAGTGCTAATGGATACGGAGTATCTAAGCCGCAGACGCGTAAAATAGGGGATTCTAAATGCAAGAAACATTGTTGCTGAATTGTCGCCGCGATTTCAGCACCAAAACCGTTGGTAATTGGCGCTTCATGACTGACAATTAAGCGTCCTGTTTTCGTTACAGACTGGGCAATGGTTTCCATATCCCATGGCAAAATACTGCGTAGGTCAATCACTTCACAGCTAATACCTTGCTCACTGGCACGTTTTGCAGCATCTTCGATGATTTCCATCTGCGCGCCCCACGCGAGTAGTGTCACATCAGTCCCTTCACTAACGACTTCTGCTTTACCCAGTTCAATGCTGTAATCTTCTTCAGGTACTTCACCGGTAGAGGCACGATATAAGCGTTTAGGCTCAAAGAAAATAACCGGATTATCATCTTTTATCGCGGCACGTAACAAGCCTTTTGCTTGGTACGGGTTACGCGGGACAACAATCTTAAGTCCTGGCGTATGCGCAAAATAGGCTTCAGGTGATTGTGAATGATATAAACCGCCAGCAATACCACCACCGTATGGAGTACGAATGGTCAGGTTACCAACATTAAACTCATTACCACTACGATAACGAAACTTAGCTGATTCATTCACTATTTGGTCAAACGCAGGAAAGATATAATCAGCAAATTGAATTTCAGCTAATGCCGGTGCGCCAAACGCAGCTAAACCATTGGCAAACCCCATTATACCTTGCTCAGTCAGTGGCGTGTTAAACACCCGATGCTGACCGTATTTTTCTTGTAAGCCTGATGTTGCACGGAATACCCCACCAAAAAAACCAACATCTTCGCCAAAAATACACGCTTGCGGGTGTTCGGCCATGGTTATATCAAGGGCTGAATTAATTGCATGTAACATGTTCATTTTAGCCATTACTTAATTCTCCCTGCGGTGATTGGGTAAGCATCTGGGTGTTGCTTGATGTGGGTTTTTAACTGCTCATATTGAAGTTGCAATGAAGGAATTGGCGTATCATAAACATCTGAGACCAGCTCTTCTAATGCTGGTTTTGCAATCACTTCCGCTCGTTTTAATGCAGCAAGAATGTCTTCTCGAATAGTTTCTTTCGCTTTAACGTCTTCTTCTTCATTGAGCCAGTTTTGTTTCACTAACCATTTACGGAAACGCTCAATTGGGCATGCTTGGTAATGCGCTTCTTCATCTTTAGAGCGATAGCCGCTTGGATCATCCGAGGTAGAGTGCGCGCCTAAGCGATAAGCTATCGATTCGATCAGAATAGGTTCGCCGGTTGTTGTGGTTATTTCACGGGCTTTTTTTGTTGCTGCATAAACAGCAAGTGCATCTGCACCATCAACACGAATTGTTTTAATCCCGTAGCCAACACCACGTGAGGCAATACCGTCCCCTTTAAACTGTTCATCCGCAGGCGTTGAAATCGCATAGCCGTTATTACGGGCAAAGAAGATAACCGGTGACTTATGTACCGCGGCCATATTTAAACCAGCATGGAAGTCACCTTCCGATGCCGCACCTTCGCCAAAGTAACAAATTGTAATGTTATCAATTGCTGAATTTAGCTCACCTGTTTGGCTATCAATATGTTTAATTTTCTGACCATAAGCATACCCTGTCGCTTGCGGTATTTGCGTACCCAGCGGAGAAGAAATGGTCATATAATTAAGCGCGGCGCTGCCATAATGGATAGGCATCTGGCGGCCTTTGCCTAGATCGAGTTCATTTGAAAACATTTGATTCATAAACTGATCAAGGGTGAAGCCACGATAATGCAGTGCTGCCTGCTCACGGTATTGCGCCATGATCATATCATCTTGATCAAGTGCCGCCGCTGATGCTGTTACCGCCGCCTCTTCACCCAAACATTGCATATAAAAGCTGACCCGACCTTGACGCTGGGCGGCTTGCATACGCTCATCAAGCGCACGAATAAATCGCATTGTTTCGTATAACCGCAGCGCAGTGCTTTCGTCAATATCGGGGGCTGTTGCACCGTCGTGGATATCGCCATCCTCGTTTAAAATACTCAAGGTCGGAATATTCAAGGCATGACCGTCAATAAATTCAAGATCGTGACTGATATTCAGCGATACGTTATTTGGATTACTCATAACCTACCTTCTTTCGTTGTCAAAACAGTGCAAATCGCTTGTTATTATTGGATGAATTCTGCTGGTTAAAGTTTGCAGAAATTACACTGTATTTAAATTAAATCTGCTGACACTTTACGTTAACGTAAGGTGTTATTCAACTAATCATAGACGAAACAAACTGAATTGGCGAGAGTGGCACTGGAAAGTTAACTATACAAGAATATAAAACAAATATAATCATATAGTTAACAACTTACATGAGATTTTTTAACGCTAATTTAAATAATATTATCCGTTAATTGCAGTGGAATTACGGTTAATAAGGCACGCTGACCTAAAGCAACATCGGCATTGGGAAATATAATTGCTTCTCCCTCAACATCTGCGTAGTAACAAGTGTCGCCATCCGTTGCCAGTAACTCACCTTTACTAAAACCGGTAAAGTTCTCTGCATCATCAGCGAAAGGAAACGAAAAATTTTGCGCTGTGCGATTAATTGAGCGGTGCACCGCGAACAATTCAAAATCATTTGCATTAAATTCCTTGTATGACACTTTCTTTTGGCTAATTAATGCAGATAGTGTGTCGCGAGTTTTAGCAAAGCGACTCATGTCATTTTCACCAAATGGCTTTACTTGCCCCAGCTCCACAGTAAAGGAGTCGGCATTATGGACGAATGATGAATAATAACTAAATGTAGTGGCCGCAGATTTCATCATCAAGACTGTATTTACACCACAGCTTAATAAAAATTGCAGCTGTGATTTTTTCCACGGCTTACCGTGTAAAAATGGATAGACAGCAAATTTGTCATTTTTAGAGCCACGAATGGCGGTGTGGAGATCATAATGACAACGTGCCCGCTCTACCCCACCACGGCTAAAGAAGTCACTTACATAGTCTTCTAATTTTTTAGCGCGATGGCGTTCATTGTTCATTGCAATGCCGTCTACACTATGGTGGCCGTTAAACAAGCGGTTAAGGTTTTCTGTGACAAATCGTTTGCCGATATTAATCGACTGCGGGTTGCCAAAAATAAATAGCACGCGTTGCGCCAACTGTAATTGACCAAGCAGAACCTGCTTAATTAATTGATCGCAAATTTCAATGGGTGCGGTCTCATTTCCATGAATGGCACTGGAAAGTACGATATCTTTAGTGCTCGCTGATTGCGGCTGAAACTCTATAACGCCAGTATCATGGACATTAACTTGTGTGCCGTTCGCTAACATAAACTCACTAGGAGTTAGCTGCCATTCATTAGCACGACTAAGTGTTAAAAAGTCACCCGTTTGTTTTAAATCATTGATATAGTTTGTTGTGGCTGACATTAAATCGCCTTTTTGTGTGGAGTAAATACAAAAACGGCTGATCAAGTCAGCCGTTTCTTTAACAAGTTGATGATTAACTGATCACTGAATCAACTAATTTTTTAGCTTCTTTTTCAAGTAATGCTAAATGCTCTTCACCTTTGAAAGATTCAAGGTAAATTTTATAGATATCTTCAGTCCCTGATGGACGCGCTGCAAACCAGCCATTTTCAGTGACCACTTTTAAGCCACCAATCGCTGCGTTGTTACCAGGTGCATGGGTTAGCTTTTGTAAAATTGGCTCGCCGGCTAACGTATCAGCAGTGACATCTTTGGCACTAAGAGCCTTGAGCCGATCTTTTTGTGCTGAGCTTGCTGGCGCATCAATACGCTTGTACAAAGGCGCACCAAATTCTTGTTCGAGCTCTTTATAAAGTGCTGATGGGGTTTTACCTGTAACAGCTAAAATTTCAGCGGCTAATAAGCCCATAATAAAGCCGTCTTTATCGGTATTCCAAACCGTTCCGTCAAAACGCAAGAATGATGCCCCTGCACTTTCTTCACCACCAAACGCAAGTGCGCCGGTGCTTAAACCATCAACAAACCATTTAAAGCCAACCGGTACTTCTTGCACTTGACGATTATTACGGGCGACCACTCGGTCGATCATCGCACTTGATACCAGCGTTTTGCCAATCTGTACATCTTTAGACCAATTACGATGATTTAATAAGTAATCAATCGCAACGGCTAAAAAGTGATTCGGGTTCATTAAACCATCGGGTGTAACAATACCATGGCGGTCATAATCAGGGTCGTTACCTATGCCAATATCAAAATCATCTTTAAGCGCAATGAGGTTTGCCATTGCATAAGGAGATGAGCAATCCATGCGGATTTTACCGTCTTTATCAAGCGGCATAAACGCAAAGCGCGGATCAACGTGATCATTTACGACCGTTAAGTCTAAATTAAACTTGGTTGCAATAACTGGCCAAAAATTAATACCTGAGCCGCCAAGTGGATCAATGCCAATTTTAATATTTGCTTTACTTATAGCAGCAACATCAACCACATTAATCAAGTCTTCAATATACGGGGTCATTAAATCTTGGTATTTAATAAAACCAGAGCGCGATGCTTTTGCAAAGGGAAATAACTCAACTTCAACTAGATCTTCAAGTAGTAACTGATTTGCTCTATCTTCTATCCACTTCGTTACATCGGTATCCGCTGGGCCACCATTAGGTGGGTTATATTTGAAACCGCCGTCTTCTGGTGGATTATGTGAAGGAGTAACCACAATACCATCGGCTAGTTCATGCGGGTGCAATTTGTTATGACACACAACCGCGTGGCTAATAACAGGGGTCGGGGTAAAGTCATCATTTTCTTGGGTGATCACTTGTACTTCGTTTGCCACTAATACTTCAATCGCTGAGTTATAGGCAGCTTCACTTAATGCATGAGTATCTTTGCCTAAAAAAAGCGGGCCAAAAATATTATTTTGTTTACGGTAGTCACAAATTGCTTGAGTAATGGCGAGAATATGTGATTCATTGAATTTCACATCATACGAACAACCTCGATGTCCAGAGGTACCAAAGGCAACACAATGTTCAGGATTTTGTTCTAAATCGGGCTCATTTAAGTAATAAGCCGACACTAATTTTGGTACATTTACTAAATCTGATTGTGTTGCAGGTTTTCCTGCACCGGAATGAATCGCCATTACACTTCCTTTATAAGTAGTCTCGAATTTTTTCAGCTTGTTCAGCGCTATAACCTAAGCCAAGCGCCACTTCATGCAACATCATTTTCTTACGGGTGGTATTTGAATTAGTCATTACCCAATATTCACTGTCGGTGATATTTTTTGGATTCATACTACTGCCACTGTTGACGAGTGCTTCTTTACTGGTCGCAAAATAAACACGATCACGCCCTTGCACATCCAATACTGCTGAAAAATCAGTTTTATGGGTTCTATGTAAAGCTGAGAGGATAAACAAAAAGCGCCCTACCACCCCTTTTTGCATCGCCAACTCTTCTTTATTGAGTATATTAAAAACATTCGCATGCTGTTGTGTCAATTGTGTGACTGGTGCTGGCTTTTTATTCTCTATCACCGCAGTCACTTCAGATGACTGACCGCTTGCTGCAACCTCATCTGTGTTCGCAGGAAGCGCTGGCTTTTCTGGCACGACTAAATCATTTTCGCCGTGGATATTTAACAAACGACGTAAAATAGTTGAAGCGCTTTCGCCTATACTTTGTGTATTACTTGCAATGTATTGATATAACTCGTCGTCTATGTCAATTTTTTTCATGTTATTCCTGTCGTTACGGGTCACATTTTTTCTTCCTAGCTGATTATACCCAAACCTGATTTAATTCTCTATGTTTTGCAATTTGTTATTTCACTAGGCAAACTAGACACTCTTTTTTAGCGATTTTTTTGGAAACTGTGATGCTGTTAAATTACAAACAACTAGGCCAAGGGCCGGATGTAATTTTGATCCATGGATTATTTGGTTCACTGGAGAATTTAAATGTTATTGCTAACGCGTTAGCTGAAAATTTTACCGTAACCAATATTGATCTACGTAACCATGGCCGTTCACCACACAGTGATAGTATGGATTACCCAGTAATGGCAGATGATGTACTACATTTAATGGCACATTTAGACATTAAAAAAGCGCATCTGGTTGGCCACTCAATGGGGGGCAAAGTTGCTATGCAAATTGCGCATTTAAGCCCTGAATTAGTTAACAAACTCGTTGTTTTAGATATTGCCCCGGTGGCTTATAAAAGCCGCCACGATGATATTATTGCTGCTTTAAAACTCGTTGAACAGCATGCAGTCAATGACCGCAAACAGGCTGATCAATTGATGGCACCGCTGATCCCCGAGCTAGGTGTCCGTCAGTTTTTATTAAAAAGCTATGCTAAAAATGAACAGGGTCAATTGCAATGGCGCTTCAACTTAGCGGCTTTGAGTGAAAAATATCGTAATATCCTAACAAATATTAAAGCAAATGATTCTTGTTTATGCGATACTTTATTTATCAAAGGGAACGATTCTGACTATATATTGCCTGAATACCGTGATGCTATTATGGCGCAATTTAGTAATGCAAAAGCAAAAATCATTCATGGTGCTGGTCACTGGTTACATGCTCAGAAACCACAAGCCGTTAATAAGTCAATCCGTGACTTTTTAATGGCTTAAGACAGCAAAATTTAATCATGTATTTTTGACTTAGCGCACTAAATTATTGCGATTTTATATGCTATAGTACGCGCCGTTTAATTTAAAGGTTATACGTTGATGGTCAGTCAGTTAATTAACGAATTTGATACCCTTGGGTTGTATTTTGGCTTAGCCGGTGTGTTCTTTTTTATTGGTATGGCTATTCAAGACGTACTTAAAAAAGGTAATGTACCTAAGTTTGGCCGCTATATTGTATGGCTTGTGCTATTTTTAGGGTGTTCTGGTTTTATCGCTAAAGGACTTATCCAAGTGTTTTGGCAAGGTGCGGGTGTGGGTTAACCATGGCTAAGTCTGAAACAGATAGAACAACGCTCGATTTATTTGAATACGAAAAACGCCCCGGCAGACCAAAAACGAATCCCCTGCCGAGGGAGGTTCAGTTAAAGGTAAACAAACGTAATCAAATAAAAAGAGATAAAGCACGTGGTTTAAAGCGTGTTGAATTTAAAGTTTCATCGCAGTTATATCAAGCGTTAAGCGATATGGCAGATGCACAAAATATTAGCCGTAGTGTGCTGATTGAAACTATTTTACAAGAAAGATTGGCTATTGATAGATAAAAGGTTTTAAATTCATGGCAAGTGTAGGTATTTTTTTCGGTAGTGACACAGGTAACACAGAGCACGTGGCTAAAATGATCCAAAAAGAATTGGGTAAAAAGCTTGTGGCTGTGCATGATATTGCTAAAAGCTCTAAAGAACAGATCGCTGAATTTGATTTAATCTTATTTGGTATCCCTACTTGGTATTATGGTGAAGCGCAATGTGATTGGGATGACTTTTTCCCTGAATTAGAAGAAATTGATTTTGATGGTAAGCTTGTTGCTATCTTTGGCTGTGGCGATCAAGAAGACTATGCTGAATACTTCCTTGATGCAATGGGCATGATCAATGACATCGTTACCGAGCGCGGTGCAATTGTAGTAGGTCATTGGCCAACGCAAGGGTATGACTTTGAAGCCTCAAAAGGCATGGCTGATGACAGCCATTTTGTTGGTTTAGGCATTGATGAAGACCGTCAACCAGAGCTTACTGAACAGCGTGTAAAAGCATGGTCAGCACAAGTTTATGAAGAGATGTGTTTAAGTGAACTTGCTGATTAAATGCACTTTATTGCTAGTAATCGGATAAAATAGTGACGTTCATTTTGCTATTTCACTTTTTATAAGTAATTCTAGCAATTGATCTTTGCACTTAATGACTAGGCGCGTTATTCTTATTGTTGCTAATGTGTCGTGTACATCTTTGTAAGGTGTCTAGTATAACCAAATATAATTGAGACAGATTTAATGACTGATCATAACTTGGAATTAAAAAAAGCCGGCTTAAAAGTAACTTTGCCGCGTATTAAAATTTTAGAGATTTTACAATCTCCAGATAACCAACACATCAGCGCTGAAGATGTTTACAAAATTCTTTTGGACCTAGGTGAAGAGATTGGCCTTGCTACTGTGTACCGCGTACTTAACCAATTTGATGATGCAGGTATTGTTAGCCGTCATCATTTTGAAGGCGGTAAATCAGTGTTTGAACTATCAGGTAGCACACACCATGACCACCTTGTTTGTTTAAAATGCGGTAAAGTAGTTGAATTTGAAGATGAGATGATTGAACGTCGTCAAGTTGAAATTTCAGAAGAAAATGGTATCAAATTAACCAACCATTCGCTTTACCTTTATGGTGAATGTACTGATACTGCTGCATGTAAAGCATTTGCTGATAGCCAATAATAAGTTAAAAAGTAAAAAAAACCTGCAAATCGCAGGTTTTTTTGTGTCTGTTACTTTTATCCCTTAACTTTTACAGTTAAGGGATAAACTGACTATTGTTGTGTTTTAGTCCATGAATCACGTAAACCAACTGTTTGGTTGAATACAATGTTCTCTGACTTAGTATCACGACTGAAATAACCAGTGCGCTCAAACTGAAAGCCTTGCGCAGGCGCTGCATTGGCAAGGGCTGGTTCAAGTTTCGCGTTGCTTAGTACAACCAACGAATCTGGATTTAACGTTGACGAAAAATCTTCTGCGGCCGCTGGGTTTGGTACGTTGAATAGACGGTCATATAAACGAACCTCAGCAGTAATTGACTCACTGGCCGATACCCAATGGATAACGCCCTTCACTTTTCGACCATCCGTTGGGTTTTTACCCAGCGTTTCTGGATCATAACTACAGAAGATCGTTGTGATCTCACCATTTTCGTCTTTTTCAACACGCTCCGCTTTAATAACATACGCACCACGTAGACGTACTTCTTTATCAAGCACTAAACGTTTAAACTTATTATTAGCTTCTTCTTTGAAGTCTTCACGTTCAATGTAAATTTCACGCGTAAACGGCACATCACGACGGCCCATGCTTTCATCATTCGGATGATTTGCAACCGATAATGTTTCAACGGTCTGGGCAGCATAGTTTTCAATGATCACTTTAACAGGATCAAGTACGGCCATAGCACGGGGGGCATGTTCGTTTAAGTCTTCACGGATACACGCTTCAAGCATGCCCATTTCAACCATGTTTTCTTGTTTGGTTACACCAATACGAGCACAAAACTCACGAATTGATGCGGGTGTATAACCACGACGACGTAAACCCGCTATCGTTGGCATACGCGGATCATCCCAACCTTCCACATGCCCATTAACCACTAAGTCATTCAACTTACGCTTAGACATAATTGTGTATTCAAGGTTTAAACGTGAAAACTCAATTTGTTGTGGATGACATTCAAGGCTGATGTTATCTAACACCCAGTCATATAAACGACGGTTATCTTGAAATTCAAGGGTACACAATGAATGGGTAATTCCTTCAAGCGCATCTGAGATACAGTGCGTGAAGTCATACATTGGGTAGATACACCATTTATCACCCGTCTGGTGATGGTGTGCAAATCGAACACGGTAAATAATAGGATCGCGCAACACCATAAATGAGCTGGCCATATCTATTTTAGCGCGAAGTACACACTCGCCTTCTTTAAATTCACCCGCACGCATTTTTTCAAATAATGCTAAGTTTTCTGAAGGGCTGGTATCACGTGTTGGGCTATTTTTACCTGGCTCTTTTAATGTGCCACGGTATTCACGGGCTTGATCAGCTGATAAGAAGCACACATAGGCTAAGCCTTTATTAATAAGCTCTACAGCATATTCATACAAAGTATCAAAATAATTTGACGAATACTTTATTTCACCATCCCAGTTAAAACCTAACCACTTAACATCTTCTTTAATTGAGTTAACGTAGTTAATATCTTCTTTTTCAGGGTTAGTATCATCAAAACGTAGATTACATTGACCACTGTAGTCTTGCGCTATACCAAAATTTAAACAAATTGATTTAGCATGTCCGATATGTAAAAAACCATTCGGCTCAGGTGGAAAACGGGTATGCGTAGACGCGTGTTTACCTGATGCTAAGTCTTCATCAATTCGAGTTCGAATAAAATTACTTGGGCGATTCTCAATTTCCGCCATAGGAGTACAATCCTCACAATAGTGCATGGTGACAAAACTACTGCATTATACCCAAACCACCCCAAGATGCGAGTTTCAGTTGGAATTAAAAGCGATTTAGGCAAGGCATTGATTGCAAGTAATAGTGGTTCTATTGGTAAAATCAATAACGCAGTATAAATCGCTTTTAAACCAACCCGTTGGGCGTTTCGCAGGCACTTACTCTCATCGTTGTTACTTCTTAAAAGGGACTACCATTGTTGCAAAGTAACGCCTTGATATTAAGCCCCTGTGAAACGCTGAATTCTGCATATTGAGGTGGTTTGGGTATATTATAAAAACAAACCTTAACATACAGCAATAGATGCGGGTTTATTACATATTGTGTACTTAGCGAAAAATACAAGGTTAAGTTCCACCTCAGGATTGTTATTTAGTCAATTAACGACGATAAATTGTTCTAGCGCAATAAAACAGTCATTCAATCAAGCTACAGTGGCGTCATTAAAGTAATTCTTTTAAGGAGAACATAATGGCTTCACTTTCACAGCATCGCGTTTATATTCCAACTACTGCACGCGCAAACCAATATATCTTAGCGGAGTTCGTACCCAGTGCCGATTTATACGCACGGTTTAGCAATATACAGCAATGTTATGAACGTTTAGCACGGCAGCTCTTTGCGTCATGTGATGAATACGAACTGCATAATGTACACCTGATAGCAAATGATAAGCTCCCGATTGTTCGCTTTCATGAAGAGTCGTATTGTTTGCAAACAGAGAAACAAATTCTGTTTTTTTATAACCCGCGTTACCACGAAGCGCATAAATGCATTTACGACAGCAGCAAACCCAGTAAAAAAATTCGCTTACTCTTTCTTGCCACCGGAGATGATTTACGCGCCAATGCCGCTATATTTCATAGCCGAGTTAAAAAAGTGCTGACACATTTACACGACACCCTATTGGTTGATGAAACTGAAATCAAAGTACGCGACCATCAACATTTAACCTATGATTTGTTTGCTAAAGCAAAAGGCAATAAAGAAAGTTACGGCTACAAACTGCGCGGCTTGTATCAACGCTATCAGAGCCGACATTGTTTGCTCCCCACAGAGCATAATGAAATAACCTATACCACTTTTTCAATCCCGATCACTCGTTCACTGAAGACACAATTTCACCAGCTATTAAATGGTCCTAACTATAGTGAGTTCTATCAACATTTCTATGACGCGTTTATTCAGCAATGTGCTGCCAAAAATCTACATTTAGCAGCAATGGTTGCCAATGGCACTATGCCTATCATTCGCAACAGCAAAACAGATAACAATGATGGTAACCAAGAATTACAAAAGTTGAGCTTCATCACCGATGGAGAAACTACCCAATACAGTCATTACTGGCATGACGAAAAACTGGTGGAGTCATTACATTTTGTTATTGTTGCCAGTGAGAAAGATGAGCAAGGTGTTGGTCATGGACGTTTTATGAACCAGGTTGAAAATATGATCCGCACGCTTGTAGAGCCGTTAGCGATT
The DNA here is from genome assembly GCF_047806705.1 of Pseudoalteromonas sp. ASV78. Classification (NCBI taxonomy): domain Bacteria; kingdom Pseudomonadati; phylum Pseudomonadota; class Gammaproteobacteria; order Alteromonadales; family Pseudoalteromonadaceae; genus Pseudoalteromonas; species Pseudoalteromonas sp. ASV78. The sequence continues at coordinate 1,074,584 of NZ_JBLOPA010000001.1, forward strand.
AATAAAGAACGCCAAGATCTTACAGTACGGTTCTTTCAACATATTAATCATTACCTATAACTAACCTGAGCTTGTTAATAATAAACCCCTTAAGCAAAGGTTTTTGACAACTTTAATAACGCATTACGGTAAGCTCTGCGAATGATAAAAAATCGTACATACAACGACCGTTTTAATTATTGCCAGCAGACATAAATAAAATAAGAGATTGATTTTTAGAGATTCTGAAACTTATTCTATCAAGACATAATACTTTATAAATAATGGCAATTATTTATAAAACCTTACCTCTAATAAGATGGCAATAAAAAGGCCCACCAAAGTGAGCCTTTTTTCAAAAAAATAGCGAGTTATTACCAGCCAGTTTTTTCTTTAAGTGCTTTACCGATATCAGCCAGTGAACGTACAGTTTTTACGCCCGCAGCTTCTAATGCAGCAAATTTCTCATCAGCAGTACCTTTACCACCGGCGATGATTGCGCCAGCGTGACCCATACGCTTACCTTCTGGTGCAGTAACACCAGCAATGTAAGAAACAACAGGCTTAGTAACATTTGCTTTGATGTACTCTGCAGCTTCTTCTTCTGCAGTACCACCGATTTCACCAATCATTACGATTGCTTCAGTTTGTGGATCTTTTTCGAACATTTCTAAAACGTCGATAAAGTTAGTACCAGGAATTGGGTCGCCACCAATACCAACACACGTAGACTGACCGAAACCAGCATCTGTAGTTTGCTTAACCGCTTCGTACGTTAAAGTACCAGAGCGTGAAACAATCCCTACTTTACCAGGCTTGTGGATGTGACCAGGCATGATACCAATCTTAGTCTCACCAGGAGTGATAACACCTGGGCAGTTAGGACCGATCATACGAGTACCTGTTTGATCTAGTTTAACTTTAACGTCAACCATATCAAGTGTAGGGATACCTTCAGTGATACACACAATTAGCTCGATGCCCGCATCAATTGCTTCTAAGATGGCATCTTTACAAAATGGTGCTGGTACGTAGATAACTGATGCAGTTGCGCCAGTTGCTTCTACAGCATCACGTACTGTGTTAAATACTGGCAGACCAAGGTGCGTTTGACCGCCTTTACCTGGGCTTACACCGCCAACCATCTGTGTACCGTACTCAAGCGCTTGCTCTGAGTGGAAAGTACCTTGGCCACCGGTGAAACCTTGACAGATAACTTTTGTATCTTTATTGATTAATACAGACATTATTTGCCCTCCGCAGCAGCAACAACTTTTTCAGCCGCGTCTGTTAGTGATTCAGCAGCAATGATATCTAGACCAGAGTTCTTCAGAACTTCACGACCTAGTTCAGCGTTAGTACCTTCTAAACGTACAACTACAGGGACGTTTACGCCAACTTCTTTAACTGCACCAATGATGCCTTCGGCGATCATGTCACAACGAACGATACCACCAAAGATGTTAACTAAAACAGCTTTAACATTGTCATCAGAAAGAATGATTTTGAATGCTTCAGATACACGTTCTTTAGTCGCGCCGCCGCCAACATCTAGGAAGTTAGCTGGTTTGCCGCCATGTAGGTTTACGATGTCCATAGTACCCATTGCTAGGCCTGCACCGTTAACCATACAACCAACGTTACCGTCTAATGCAACGTAGTTAAGTTCAAAGCTTGCTGCATGAGCTTCACGTGCATCTTCTTGAGATGGATCGTGGAAATCACGCATTTTAGGTTGACGGTAAAGTGCATTACCATCGATACCGATTTTGCCGTCTAGACAGTGAAGGTTACCTTCGTCTGTGATAACAAGCGGGTTGATTTCAAGTAATGCGAAATCGAAATCAGTAAACATTTTACCAAGACCCATGAAGATCTGTACGAACTGTTTCATTTGCACTGGGTTAAGACCCAATTTGAAACCTAGTTCACGTGCTTGGTAAGCTTGAGGACCTACTAATGGGTCGATCTCAGCTTTGTGGATAAGCTCTGGTGTTTCTTCAGCAACAGTTTCAATTTCAACACCGCCTTCAGTAGACGCCATGAAAACAACTTTGCGAGATGCACGGTCAACAACGGCACCTAAGTACAATTCGTTGGCAATATCAGTACAGCTTTCTACTAAAATTTTAGCAACTGGCTGACCATTTTCGTCTGTTTGGTAAGTAACTAGATTTTTACCTAACCAGTTAGCTGCAAACGCTTTAACTTCGTCGATAGTTTTAACTAGCTTTACACCGCCAGCTTTACCACGTCCACCTGCGTGAACCTGAGTTTTAACAACCCACATATCACCGCCGATTTTCTCAGCAGCTGCTGCAGCTTCTTCAGGTGTATCGCACGCGAAACCTTGAGAAACTGGTAAACCATATTCGGCAAAAAGTTGTTTTGCCTGATACTCATGCAAATTCATGATGCTTTATCCAATTTTTTATACTAAAAGAGCTGACTATTTTTATAAACAGACAGCTATCCCAAATTGCGCACCTAGTATAGTTGCCAAGGCTTAACATGAAAACCCCAGTACGACCAAAGGCGCAAAAAAAAAGCTGTGAATATGACTCACAGCTTATATTTTATACTACTGAATTAAACATCCAGTAATAAACGAGTTGGATCTTCAAGTAACTCTTTAATTGTTACTAAGAAGCCAACAGATTCTTTACCATCTATTTGGCGGTGATCGTAAGATAATGCCAAATACATCATCGGCAGAATTTCAACTTTACCATTAACAGCCATTGGACGATCTTGGATTTTATGCATACCCAAAATTGAAGACTGCGGTAGGTTGATGATAGGTGTTGATAGTAACGAACCAAACACACCACCGTTAGTGATAGTGAAGTTACCACCAGTCATGTCGTCAAGTGTTAACTTGCCATCACGACCTTTAAGCGCTAATTCACGAATACCTTTTTCGATTTCAGCAACAGATAGCTTATCGCAATCTTTTAGTACTGGAGTCACTAGGCCACGTGGCGTAGAAACGGCAATGCTGATGTCAAAATAGTTGTGGTATACGATATCATCGCCATCAATTGATGCATTTACATCAGGGAAACGTTTTAGTGCTTCAGTGACCGCTTTGACGTAGAAAGACATGAAACCTAAACGGATACCGTGGCGTTTCTCGAACACTTCTTGATACTGCTTACGAAGATCCATGATTGGTTTCATGTTAACTTCGTTGAATGTGGTTAACATTGCCGTTGAATTTTTCGCTTCAAGCAAGCGATTAGCAATGGTTTTACGTAAACGTGTCATAGGCACGCGTTTTTGTGTACGGTCGCCCATAGGCGCTGGAGCAGCAGCTTCAGTTGCTTTTGCAGCCGGTGCAGGTGCTTTTAAGAAGGTATCAACGTCTTCTTTAGTGACACGGCCATTTTTGCCTGTACCCTTGATTTTAGAAGCGTCTAGGCCTTTTTCTGCGATTAAACGACGTACTGACGGTGTTAACACGTCTGAGCTATCGCTAGAATCAGCAGCAGGTGCCTGTTCTTTTGCAGCAGGTGCTGATGCTGGTTTACCACCGGCTTGCACTTTACCGATCACTTGATCACCCAGAACTGTATCGCCTTCTGCGTGAATGATTTCACCCATTACGCCATCTTCTTGAGCAACAACTTCAAGAACAACTTTATCAGTTTCGATATCAACTAGGTTTTGATCGCGTGTTACTGCGTCACCTGGTTGCACATGCCAAGTAGCTACTGTCGCGTCTGCGACTGATTCTGGAAGTACAGGTACTTTAATGTCCACTTCTTTACCTTCTGGTGCTGATTGCGCCGCTGGCGCACTTTCTTGTTTGTCTGAAGCTGGTGCAGCTTCGGTTTTTTCGGTTTTAGGCTCTTCATCTGACGCTGCGGCATCAGCATCACCGATAATACCGATCACTTGGTCGCCAAGTACGGTAGCACCTTCTTCTTGTGAAATTTCAGTGATCACACCATCGTGTGGTGCAACAACTTCTAAAACCACTTTGTCTGTTTCAATATCAACTAAGTTCTGATCACGGCTTACTTTGTCGCCAACACTTACATGCCATGTAGCAACGGAAGCATCAGCAACCGACTCAGGAAGAACAGGAACTTTAATTTCTGTGCTCATTGCTTATCCTTTATTTTCAATAGTAAGCGCGTCTGCGACAAGCGCTTGTTGTTCTTTAGTATGCACTGACATATAACCACACGCTGGAGACGCAGAGGCTTTACGGCCTGCATATTTAAGCTTTGCACCTTGTGGAATTGCATCTACAAAGTGGTGTTGTGAGCAATACCAAGCACCTTGGTTTTGCGGCTCTTCTTGACACCAAACAAAGTCTTTCACATGTTGATAACGGGCCATAATAGCGTCCATCTCATCATGTGGGAATGGGTATAGCTGTTCAACACGAACAATAGCAATATTATTAAGTTCAAGTTTACGACGTTCTTGTAATAGCTCGTAATACACTTTACCGCTACAGAACACAACTCGCTCCACGGCTGCTGCATCAATATCATCGATTTCGTCGATCATATTGTGGAACACACCTTCTGACAACTCTTCTAAAGAAGAAGTCGCAAGTGGATGACGCAACAATGACTTAGGTGTCATTACAATCAGTGGCCGACGCAGTGGTCTAACTGATTGACGACGTAACATAGCGTATACTTGTGCCGGTGTTGAAGGCACACATACTTGCATGTTGTGATCAGCACATAGCTGTAAGAAGCGTTCTAAACGTGCTGAACTGTGCTCAGGACCTTGGCCTTCATAACCATGCGGCAATAAAATAGTTAGTCCGCATAAACGGCCCCATTTTTGCTCACCTGAACTTAAGAACTGGTCAAAAACTACTTGTGCACCGTTAGCGAAATCACCAAATTGTGCTTCCCACAATACCAGTGATGTAGGCTCTGCTGTTGCATAACCATATTCAAACGCGACAACGGCTTCTTCAGATAATACTGAATCGAATACTTGGAATGTACCTTGATCTTCACTTAAGTGTTCTAACGGTGTATACGTTGCACCATCAGTTTGGCTGTGAACAACGGCATGACGGTGGAAGAATGTACCACGGCCAGAATCTTGTCCTGTTAAGCGAATATCAGTACCTTCAGAGGCAATTGTTGCATAAGCTAGTGTTTCAGCCATACCCCAATCAAGCGGTTTTTCACCCGCGGCCATTAACTTACGATCATCGTAAATCTTTTTAACGCGTGACTGGGCTTTATATTGCTCAGGGTAGTTAGCTACTTTTTCACCGAGCTCTTTGAGCTTTTCGACTGACACACTGGCATCATAATCAACACTCCACTCATGGCCTACATATTTAGCCCAATCAGATGAGTGTGATGTTTCTGGCTGAATTTCTTCAACAACACAATTGCCTTCGTCTAAACCATTACGGTAGTCATCGGCCAGTGCTTTAATTTCATCTTCAGTAAACGACCCTTCAGCCATTAATTGATCTGCGTAGATCAAACGTGGTACTGGGTGCTTTTTGATTTTTTGGTACATGATCGGTTGAGTCGCATTCGGCTCATCCGCTTCGTTATGGCCATGACGGCGATAACATACTAAATCAATAACCACATCACGCTTAAATTGATTTCTGAAATCAAGGGCGATTTGCGTAACAAATGCAACTGCTTCAGGATCATCAGAGTTAACGTGGAAAATAGGCGATTGCACCATTTTTGCGATGTCAGTACAGTAATCTGTTGAACGAACATCGTCTTTCTTGCTTGTAGTAAAACCAACTTGGTTGTTCACTACAATGCGAATACTACCACCGCAACTAAACGCATTGGTTTGCGATAAGTTGAAGGTTTCTTGAACAACACCTTGGCCAGCTACAGCCGAGTCACCGTGAATAGTGATTGGCAGTGCTTTAATACCTGAGCTATCACCCAAACGGTCTAAACGTGCACGAACTGAGCCCATAACTACTGGGTTTACAATTTCAAGGTGCGATGGGTTAAAGGCAAGAGCCATATGAACTTTGCCACCTTTCGTAGCAAAATCTGAAGAGTAACCCATGTGGTATTTAACGTCACCAGAGCTTAGTGTTTCTTTGTGCTTGCCAGCAAATTCATCAAATAATTCTGATGGGTTTTTACCAAGTACGTTGACAAGGACATTTAAGCGTCCACGGTGAGCCATACCAATTACCGCTTCTTGTTGGCCACTTTCGCCAGCACGGTGAATAAGCTCTTTGAGCATTGGTACTAATGCATCACCACCTTCCAGTGAGAAACGTTTCGCACCAGGGAACTTCGCCCCTAAATACTTTTCAAGACCATCGGCTGCGGTTAATCCTTTCAGGATGCGCAACTTTTCATCTTTACTGAATGTTGGACGTGATTGCACTGATTCTAAACGTTGTTGTAACCAACGTTTTTCTTCAGTTGATGTGATGTGCATATACTCAGCACCCACCGAGCCACAATATGTGGTCATTAGGGCTTGATATAACTCACCTAAAGGCATGGTATCGCGGCCTACGGCAAACGATCCCACGTTAAATTCACGGTCAAAATCAGCTTTAGATAATTCATGGTATTCAAGTTCTAAGTCTCGAACACGTTCACGTTGCCAAATGCCTAATGGATCTAGGTTGGCATTTTGATGACCACGGAAACGGAAAGCATTAATAAGCTGCAGTACTTTTACCTGTTTAGGATCGCCGCTACCACTGCCCTCTGCTACCACTACTTCTCTATGCTTGTTTTTCGCAAGCGCCGCAAACTGTGCACGAACTTCTGAATGCTTAACTTCAACATCCACACCATCAACTTTTGGTAACTGTTCGAACACTTCTCGCCATTCTTCTGGCACAGAAGTCGCATTGTCTAAATACGCTTCATAAAGCTCTTCTATATAAGCAACGTTTCCGCCGTTTAAATGTGAAGATTCTAGCCATGCCTTCATCACACCTTCGTGCATTTATAAGCCCTTTTCTTTAGCGCAGAAATTAATTGTTATAACAAGATGGCTAATTCACATTAGCCATCTTACATTTATCAATATCGTTAAACCGAACGGCTTATTAACATTGATTTGATTTGTCCGATTGCCTTAGTTGGATTAAGACCTTTAGGACAAACGCTAACACAGTTCATGATACTGTGACAACGGAACACGCTGAATGCATCGTCTAAGTCAGCTAAACGCTCTTCTGTTGCTGTATCTCGACTATCAGCCAAGAAACGGTAAGCATGAAGAAGACCAGCTGGACCGATGAACTTGTCTGGATTCCACCAGAACGAAGGACACGATGTTGAACAACATGCACATAGAATACACTCATACAAGCCATCTAACTTGTCACGTTCTTCAATTGACTGAAGACGCTCACCTGCAGCAGGTGTGTCGTTAATTAGATAAGGCTTTACTTTTTCGTATTGAGTGTAGAACTGACTCATGTCAATAACAAGGTCACGTACCACAGGTAATCCTGGTAATGGACGAATTACGATTTTACCCTTGCCACCTTTTTGCAGCGTAGATAAAGGAGTAATACATGCTAAACCATTTTTACCATTCATGTTAACACCGTCAGAACCACATACACCTTCACGGCATGAGCGACGGAATGACAAAGTTGGATCTTGCTCTTTTAATAATAAAAGTGCATCCAATACCATCATGTCGTGGCCTTCTTCCGTTTGCAATGTATATTCTTGCATACGTGGGGCGTTATCAACATCTGGATTGTAACGATAAACAGAAAATTGTACTTGTGCCATCGTCTCGCTCCTAGTAGGTACGTGCTTTAGGTGGAAATGCTTCGCGCAGTTTAGGCGCATAGTTTACATCACGCTTGCTCATTTCATCCGTTACTGGATTGAAAACTGAGTGACATAACCAGTTTTCGTCATCACGATCTGGGAAGTCAAAGCGAGAGTGTGCACCACGGCTTTCTGTACGGAAGTTTGCAGCAACTGCTGTTGAGTATGCTGTTTCCATCATGTTATCTAACTCTAGACATTCGATACGTGCAGTGTTGAAGTCTGATGATTTATCATCTAGACGTGCATGCTGCAGACGTTCACGAATTTCTTTAAGCTCTTTTAGACCAGCAGCCATTGACTCACCTTCACGGAATACCGAGAAGTTAAGTTGCATACACTGCTGTAGGTCTTTCTTGATTTGTACTGGATCTTCGCCTTGACCCGCCGTTGAATTTTCCCAACGGTTGAAACGAGTAAGCGCAGCATCTAAATCTGACTCTGAGGCATCTTTCGATACTTCCACGTCATTTAAGTAAGTACCTAAGAAGTTACCAGCGGCACGACCAAATACGACTAAATCAAGTAATGAGTTACCACCTAGGCGGTTTGCACCGTGCACAGATACACAGGCAATCTCACCAACAGCAAATAAACCTTCAACTACTTTTTCGTTGCCGTTAGCATCGATTTGTAGCGCTTGACCATTTACGTTTGTTGGTACACCACCCATCATATAGTGACAAGTAGGGATTACTGGAATTGGTTCTTTTGCAGGGTCAACGTGAGCAAATGTTTTCGCAAGGTCGCATACACCTGGTAGACGTAGGTTAAGCGTTTCTTCACCTAAGTGATCAAGCTTAAGCTTAATGTGTGGACCCCAAGGACCATCACAACCACGGCCTTCACGGATTTCTGTCATCATTGAACGAGCAACAACATCGCGTGACGCTAAGTCTTTCGCATTCGGTGCATAACGTTCCATGAAGCGCTCGCCATCTTTATTTAAAAGATAACCACCTTCGCCACGACAACCTTCAGTAACCAGCGTACCCGCACCAGCAATACCGGTTGGGTGGAACTGCCACATTTCCATGTCTTGCATAGCAATGCCAGCACGTGTTGCCATACCAACGCCGTCACCAGTGTTAATGTGTGCATTAGTGGTTGAAGCGAAGATACGACCCGCACCACCGGTTGCTAGTACCACTGCTTTTGATTTGAAATAAACAACTTCGCCGGTTTCAATATCAATAGCAGTACAGCCGACTATATGACCATCAGCGTTTTTAACTAAATCTAATGCATACCACTCAGAGAATACATTGGTTTTGTTTTTAACGTTTTGCTGGTAAAGAAGGTGTAATAACGCATGACCTGTACGGTCAGCGGCAGCCGCTGTACGAGCAGCTTGCTCGCCACCAAAGTTTTTCGATTGACCACCGAAAGGACGTTGGTAAACACGGCCATTTTCAAAACGAGAAAACGGTAGACCCATGTTTTCTAATTCAGTAATTGCTTCAGGGCCTGTTTTACACATGTATTCGATAGCGTCTTGGTCACCGATGAAATCGGAACCTTTAACCGTATCGTACATGTGCCATTCCCAGTTATCTTCATGTGAGTTACCCAGCGCAACCGTAATACCACCTTGTGCAGATACAGTGTGTGAACGGGTTGGGAAAACTTTTGAGATAAGTGCACAGGTTTTACCTGATTCAGTGATTGCAAGTGCCGCGCGCATACCCGCACCACCTGCGCCAATCACAACGGCATCAAATTCACGAACAGAATATTTCACTTAAACACCCCATAAAACGATTAGACCAATTGCTACGTATGCCGCGGCCATTAGGTTTAATAAAAAACCTAAAACAGCACGCAATTTTGCGCATTTAACGTAGTCAGTCAGTACTTGCCAAAGGCCAATACGGGTATGAACCATAATGCAAACCAGGGTAATTAGTGTGAACCCTTTCATTGCTAGGTTTGAAAACAGGCCTTGCCATGCTTCAAAAGTGACTTCTGGCGTACATAAGAAGTAACCAATAATAAAAATCGCATATGCGGTAATTACTAGTGCCGTGGTACGTAATGAGACATAATCTTGTACACCATCACGTTTTAGAGTTGCTTGATTTAAAACCATATCCACACCCCTGCTAGAACAGAAGCCACAACGCCAAGTGCCATAGCAATTTTAGCGCTGAGGTTGCCTGATTCAAGTTCTTCCCAATGTCCCATATCCATAATGATATGACGAATACCGCCGATAAGGTGATACGCCAATACAGAAATGGTGCCCCAAGCTATAAATTTGGCAATGAATCCGCTAAACAGACCCTTGACGAATTCAAAACCTTCAGCTGAAGAAAGAGACTCTGACCAAGCCCAAATGACAAACGTTAAAGCAAAAAATAATGCAACACCGGTGACGCGGTGAAAAATTGATGCTTTAGCCGCTGCCGGCATAGATATAGTTGTTAGATCTAGATTTACAGGTCTTTGCTTTTTCACAGTTACTTGCCCATCTTGCCCACTAGGAGCTCATCTACTTGTTTTTCTTAACCCATCAGGAAACGATTTTCTGATGGAACTATCTAAGCAAAGCTCTTTTTAGCAACAAAGTTCACATTTATGCAAAAATTAGCTGCAAAAATTACATTTACCTACAGACAATACGGTATAAAACCTTCGATAGTATATATAGCCAAAGGTCTTTTTACAATTCTTGTTTAGTTAGAGACGTTTGCGAATTAGCCAATGGTATAATATTTAATCCCGTCAGAATATTTATTATACATTTGTGCATAATGTTTATAAAAATTGACTTTAACCCCCTCTTTCACGTTAAAATGAAAAGAATGTGCTTAAACAGATTCAGAACATAACAATCAGAGTTGTTATCTTAATAGGAGATAAATAGATGGCGGATAAGAAAGCCACGGTCCATATTGATGGTCTAGATCCAATCGAACTTCCAATTTACCAAGGCACTGCCGGTCAAGATGTAATTGACGTACGTACGTTAGGTGCTCACGGCCACTTTACCTATGATCCAGGTTTCATGTCGACTGGTTCTTGTGAATCTTCAATCACTTACATTGATGGCGGTAAAGGTATCCTACTGCATCGCGGTTACCCGATTGAGCAGTTAGCAGAAGACTCAGATTACGTTGAGTTATGTTATTTGCTATTAAACGGTGAGTTACCTACGAAAGAACAATACACTGTTTTTGCATCAGAAATCACACATAGCACTATGCTAGATGAAAAGATTGCAAATTTCTTCCAAGGCTTCCGTTTTGACGCTCACCCAATGGCAATGTTGTGTGGTGTAGTCGGTGCATTATCATCTTTTTATCATGAAGACCTTGATATTACCGATGCAACGCAGCGTAAAACCAGTGCAATTAAATTAATTGCGAAGTTGCCGACAATTGCGGCGATGGCTTACAAATATAATGTTGGTCAACCGTTTGTTTATCCACGTAATGATTTAAGCTACGCAGAAAACTTCTTACATATGATGTTCTCTGTACCAGCTGAAGAATATAAAGTTAATCCAGTGACTGCTAAAGCAATGGATAAAATCTTTATGCTGCATGCTGATCACGAACAAAATGCATCAACGTCTACAGTACGTTTAGCTGGCTCTTCTGGTGCTAACCCATATGCATGTATTGCAGCGGGTATTGCTTCACTTTGGGGCCCTGCGCACGGCGGCGCTAACGAAGCATGTTTAAACATGCTAGAAGAAATTGGTTCAGTTGACCGTATCGATGAATACGTTGCTAAAGCAAAAGATAAGTCGGACCCATTCCGTCTTATGGGCTTTGGTCACCGTGTTTACAAAAACTTCGACCCACGCGCAACCGTAATGCGTCAAACGTGTCACGAAGTGTTAGCTGAACTTAACATTCAAGATCCATTGCTTGATATCGCGATGAAGCTTGAGCAAATTGCACTTGAAGACCCATACTTTGTTGAGAAGAAACTTTACCCTAACGTAGATTTCTACTCAGGTATCATCTTAAAAGCAATCGGTATCCCTACTAGCATGTTCACTGTGATCTTCGCAATGGCACGTACTGTAGGCTGGATCACGCACTGGGATGAGATGCTTTCTCAACCTGGTCATAAGATCAGCCGTCCACGTCAGCTTTATACTGGTCACACTCACCGTGACTACGTAGCAACTGATAAGCGTTAATCGTTATTTAATGCTAAAAAGGCCGCATTTGCGGCCTTTTTTGTGTTCTGCTCTTGAGAAAAATCATAAACTGATTACAATTCTCGCTCATTTTTAAATTCGGCTTGTTATGTTAGATGTTGAAACGTTATGTTTGATGTAGAAAAAATCCGTGCAGACTTCCCTGCTCTGGCGCAACTTATCAACGAGCAACCGCTGGTTTATCTTGATTCAGCAGCGACCACACAAAAGCCATTAGCGGTGATCACTGCCACTGAGCAGTTTTACGCGCGTAACAACGCCAATGTGCATCGCGGCCGCCATACCCTCAGTGAGCAAGCTACCCACGCCTATGAACAAGCCAGAGCGACAGTCGCTGACTTTTTTAATATTGCCGTCAATGAGCTAGTCTGGACCAAAGGCGCAACAGAAGCGATAAACCTTGTTGCCAACGGCTTAACTGAGCAACTAAATAGCAATGCTACCATTGTTATTTCTGCGTTAGAACATCACGCCAATATCGTGCCATGGCAACAACTTGCAAAACGCACTGGGGCAACGCTACTGGCCTTGCCTTTACAGCAAAATGGTCGTTTTAATATTCAGCAATGTGTTGAATTTATTCAGCAACACAAGCCAACGGTGCTTGCAATTACGCACGCATCTAACGCATTGGGTAATATCACCGCTCTGGAAACGATTTTACACGCAGCAAAACAACAAAATACCATTACCCTTGTTGATGGTGCACAGGCAGCTTTACATTTACAACCTGATTTACAGCAACTGAATTGCGATTTTTATGTTTTTTCAGCGCATAAAATGCTCGGCCCAACAGGTTTAGGTGGTTTATATGGACGTTATCAGAAATTAAATAGTCTCAGTGTCTATCAAACCGGTGGGGAAATGATTGAAACAGTCACATTAACGGCTGCAACCTTTCGCCAAGCACCCGCTAAGTTTGAGTCTGGTACGCCAAATATCGCTGCTGTGATTGCTTTTGCCCACGCAATTGAGTATTTGAACGCATTAGATACGACTAATGTCTATGCTCATGAACAAGCTATTTTTAATTATGCCGCAGAAAAACTGCAAGCCATCGATGGTATAACCATTTACAGCGACCTAAAAAGCAATATTGGTACCCTGTGCTTTAATTACAAAGATGAACATCCTTACGATATTGCTACGTTATTAGATGGTTTTGGTATCGCAGTTCGCAGTGGCCATCATTGTGCACAACCACTGATGCAGCATTTAGGAATTAATGGCAGTGTTCGTGCTAGCTTCGCATTCTATAATAACCACCAAGACGTTGATTTATTCATCGCAGCTTTGCAAGCGTGCATCGCGTTATTAGACTAAATTCGGATAAGACATGATTAAAACGTTTAAAGAAATTGCGCTATCCCTTGAAAGTGCGCCAGCATGGCAACAAAAATACCGAGAAATAATGCTACTAGGAAAACAATTACCGCCTATGCCTGAGGTATTAAAAACCAACGATGCCCTAGTTCCTGGCTGTGAAAGTAAAGTTTGGCTGTATTTAGATTTTGATCTAGAAGAGAATACCTTGGTTATTGTGGGGGACTCTGATACGCGAATTGTTAAAGGCTTACTGGCAATTGTGTTAGCCTTGTATAATGGCTTAACCCCAGCGCAAGTGATAAACACCAATGCCTTTGCAGAATTTCAACGATTGGGACTTATTCAGCATTTAAGCCCATCCCGCGGTAATGGCATCAAGGCCATGGTTGAACGAATTCAAACCATGGCGCAACAAAAAAATTAGCCTTTGATATTACGAGCGCAGCGGTCTAAATATTTACGCACCGCTTTAGCCGCGACAAAAAAGCCAAAACTGCCAGTGATCATAGTCACAGAGCCAAAGCCATTATTGCAATCCATATTCATACTGCCATCGGCATTTTGTTTTGCATGACACACACTGCCATCCGTACCAGGATAAACCAGTTGCTCTGTGGAATAGACACAGTCGATATTGAATTTACGTTTAGGATTGCTGCTAAAGTTGTACTGCTTACGCAAAATATAGCGTACTTTCGCAAGCAAAGGATCTTGGGTCGATTTTGCAACATCACCAAAGGTTATTTGGCTAGGATCAGTTTGCCCACCGGCACCACCAGTGGTGATCACCGGTATTTTGTTACGTTTACAGTGCGCTATTAACGCTGCTTTTTCTTTCACTGCATCAATGCAATCAATCACATAATCAAAGTTTTGAATATGTTCTGCAATATTATCCAGAGTAATGAAATCATCAATCACCTTGATTTCACATGCTGGGTTAATAAGCTCACAGCGAGTTTTCATTGCCTCAACTTTAGCTTCACCCACAGTGCCCGTTAGCGCGTGAATTTGCCGGTTGACATTAGTGGCACAAATATCATCAAGGTCAATCAGCGTTAGCTTGCCAACCCCAGTTCTTGCTAATGCTTCTGCGGCCCAAGAGCCAACACCGCCAATGCCTATGACACAAAAGTGTGCGCTTTGCAGCCATGCAAATTGTTGTTGTCCATATAAGCGTTTTATACCGCCAAAACGAATATCGGTTACAGAGTCTGTCATTTACCAATCCAATTGCCATGGCTGTTGCCATGTGTGAAAGTTTTCGTGTTCCGTTAATTGCCCAAACTGGGTGGTACTATCGGGTTTACACACATAGTGGTACTGTTTATTTTGCCAACTAAAACAAACTGCATAAGCATGCAAATAGGTACGCTGTGCTGTGGTGCCACCATAAAGTGAATCACCTAAAATAGGCGCAGCTAAGCTTTTTAATGCCACCCGTAATTGATGGGTTTTTCCTGAATATGGCTTTAAAATAAAGCCACGTAAGTTAGCCGCAACACTGAGCGAATAAAAACGGGTGATCGCCGGATTGTCAAAACTTTTTAAAAGCTTGAAGCTACTACGACGAGACTTAGCCATATCCCCTTTCACCCAGCCTTGTTTTTTCTTCGGCTTGGCATCCGATAATGCCAGATAAAACTTATCAATCTCATGCGCAGTAAATAAGCGTGTAAACTCAGCTGCCGCGGCACTGCTACGCGCTAAGATAATTATACCTGACGTCACTTTATCTAAGCGATGCACCGCATAGAGCTTTTCATTTAGCTGTTGCTCAGCAAGTACCACAAAGCCGGGGCCGTCTTCACTGTGAAAGTTAAGGCCCGCTGGTTTTTCAATAATATAAAAATCATCATGCTGAGCATGCACTGTTAAAATGGGCTTATTCACTCGCAGCTTTACTTTGTAAGTAGCTTACCACACGCGCTAAATCTTCTGGCGTATCAACCCCAGCATGAGGCGCTATTTGCGCTTGCTCAATTTTAATTTGGTGACCATGGTAAAGCACACGTAATTGCTCTAACGATTCTAATTGTTCAAGCGGTGAAGGAGTCAACTCAATGTATTGTTTAATAAACCCAGCTCTATACGCGTAAATACCCACATGCCGTTGATAGTTCGCGGTATTTAGCTGATGATTATTTGCCGCATCCATCATATTGGCACGATCAAAGGGGATGCTGGCACGGGAAAAATACAAGGCATTTTTATTAATATCACTGACCACTTTTACTGCATTAGGGTTGAGTATTTCTGCAATATCGTCTATCGCAACACTTAAAGTCGCCATTGGCGCAGACGAGTCTGCCAACAATGCGGCAACTTGCGCTACATTTTCTGAGGCTAACAGTGGTTCATCGCCTTGCACATTGACAACAATAGTGTCATCAGCTAATGCCAGTAATTCCATCACTTGGGCAAGGCGTTCAGTACCCGACTGATGGTCTTCACTGGTCATTAATACGTCTTTGGTAAATACACTGACAGCGTCGAAGACTTTTTGATGATCGGTTGCAATAACCACTTTGCTCGCACCCGCTGCCATGGCTTTTTCGTACACGTGTTGGATCATCGGTTTGCCACAAATATCCGCTAAGGGCTTACCCGGTAACCGGCTAGACGCGTAACGCGCCGGAATAACAACTACGAATTCCACTTTTCAATCTCTTGTTGCGATAACTCGCGCGCTTCGTTTTCAAGCAATACCGGAATATCATCACGAATTGGGTAAGCAAGCTTTGCAGCCGTGCTGATCAGCTCATTGTTTTCTTTGTCTAAACGTAATTTGCCTTTACACACTGGACAGGCAATTATTTCAAGTAACTTTGTATCAAAGGCCATCGAGGATCCCTTTTTCTTTTAGTAATAAATTTAGTTTAGTAACCACCGCAGCGGATGGCTCTGCATCAACAGGTAGAAAATACCACGTTGGTTTTGCAAATGGTTGACATTTTACCGCATCTTTTTCTGTCATAAACACTATTTCATCATTAAATTGTGCAAAATCTGCTGCGTTGTACGCATAATGATCACGATAATGATAACAACTCAATAGGGAAATCCCCTGCTCGCGCAAGCTATTTTCAAAGCGTTGTGGATTTCCTATTGCACTAATAGCATGGCCTTCAAGCAAGGCTGTTTGCGCAGGCGTTGCATTGGCAACAGTTAATAATTCAGCACTTTTAAGTTGATAGTTAAATGGATCATTACCACCATTTTCAATCACTAAATCAACTGATTTTAAACGCGCTTGCGTTTCTCGAAGCGGCCCTGCTGGCATAATAAAACCATTCCCAAAGCGGCGCTGGCTATCGACAATGCAGCACTCTATGGCTCTGGCCATTTTATAATGTTGCATACCATCATCGGAGACAATCACATCTAGCTGATGCTCGGCAAGTAGCTGCTTAATATTCGCTTCTCTGTTTGGCCCAACCACCACCGGACACGCTAGCCTGCGCTGTATTAATACCGGTTCATCGCCTGCATTTTCTGGGCTGGTATTCGCCGTTACGCTCAGCGGGTAATGTTCACTGTGACCACCATAACCACGGCTGATCACCCCCACCTTTAAATTACGCTGTTGTAAGTAGCTAACCAGCCAGATCACAAAAGGCGTTTTACCATTGCCGCCAACACTAATATTGCCAACAACAATTACAGGCACTGGGCTTATGTAAGCTTTGCATAACCCGATTTGATACGCCACGCGGCGCAGTGTGCTGAGCAACCAAAACAGTAAACTTAAAGGCAGCAGTAATACAGTGATCAAACTGATACCTTGATACCAACTTTGCTCTATTTTACTCACCCGTGCTCACCAAATTGCATTTTGCATAACGCCGAATAGGTGCCGTCTTTTTCGAGGAGTGCTTGATGGTCGCCGCTTTCAATCACTTGGCCATTATCAATAACATAAATTCGGTCGCTGTTTTCAATGGTCGATAAACGATGAGCAATTACAATGGAGGTTTTATTTTTCATTAAATTTTCAAGCGCTTGCTGTATCAGCTTTTCAGACTCAGTGTCCAATGCGGATGTTGCTTCATCTAAAATCAAAATTGGCGCATCTTTGAGAATTGCCCGCGCAATGGCAATACGCTGACGTTGTCCGCCTGATAACATCACGCCATTTTCACCGACCATGGTATCTAAACCATCTGGTAAGTCTTTAACAAACTCCCAAACATGTGCTTGTTTTACCACATTCAACAGCTCATCATCGCTAAGTGAACGTGCAATACCATAACTGATATTATTGGCAATGGTGTCATTGAATAACACCACTTGCTGGGATACTAGAGCAAATTGGCGACGTAAATCTGTTAACTTATAATCCGCCAGTGGTACGCCATCGAGTAAAATCTCACTCGGTGGTTGTAAGTCATAATAGCGTGGTAATAAGTTAGAGATAGTTGATTTACCAGAACCTGAGCGCCCAACTAAGGCAATGCTCTCGCCTGCTTTAATGGTCAGTGATAAGTCCTTTAATACTGGTTCATCTTTGCTAGGGTAGCTAAATGTAACGTGTTTAACCTCAATATGCCCTTGCACTTTATCGACCCTGACGGAACCGGTATCTTTTTCCACCTCTTCATCAAGTACTAAAAAGATACTCTGTGCGGCTGAAATGCCCCGTTGTAAGTCACTATTAACATTAGCAAGTTGTTTAAGCGGGCGTAAAAGCATCATCATTGATGAGATCAACACCACAAAATCACCCGAACTTATGGTATCAATCATCGATGGCATTGCAACCACCCATAAAATAACCGCCATGGCACTGGCCGCTAAGATTTGAATTACCGACACACTCAGCGCTTTGGTGGCATCCATTTTTATCCGTTGTTGGCGGTTATGGTTATTAATTTTAGCAAACTGCTCTATTTCTTGATGCTGCCCACCAAAGCCATGAATCACTTTATGACCACTGAGCATTTGCTCTGAGCTGCGAGTCACTTGCCCCATAGCTGATTGTATATTTTTAGAAATATGGCGAAATCGTTTTGAAACAACAGAAACAATAATAGCCACTAATGGGATGATAATTAAGAAAATTAATGACAATTTCCAGCTGGTATAAAACATCACAGCCAGTAAAAACACCACAAAGGCACCTTCGCGTACAACAACCAACATCGCTTTCGTTATGGCTTGCTGTACTTGCTCGGTATCGAAAGTAATTTTTGAAATCAAATCACCTGTTGAGTTTTGATCGTGAAAAGCAACGGGTAAATGTAAAATATGTTCAAACAATTGCTGCCGTAACGAACGCACAACTTGCGAACCCACATAACTTAAGCAATAAGACGACATATAATTAAAAATACCACGGCCTATCACTAATGCGATGACGATTAATGGCGCATATTTTAACACATCGTCGTTGCGCTGATTTAAGCCCTGATCTATAAAGGGTTTCATTAATTGGATAAATAAAGCATCCATAGCTGAGTAACCAATCATGCCGACCACTGCTAAAATAGCAACGCTTTTATAATCACCCACATACGTCAATAAACGCTTATAAATTTGTGATGTAGTTTGATCCATAATACTCTCTTATTCATAGTCTGTGGCTATTGTAGCCTCCAGCTACACAAAACTAAACTCAATCTTTTAGAAACCAATAACTTTCATCATCACGAGCACGGTTTATCGTGTATTGATGCGAATAAAATGCAACCTTTATCTGACCATGCGCGGCCGTGCTGTATTGCATTACATTGTGATCAGCATAACGTGCGACAACGTGTCGATGTGGCAATTGCCACTGTCCTTTATATGCTGTTGAATGGATCACAAGCTCAGGGGCAACAGCGCTGATAAACAGCTCACTTGATGAGGTATTACTGCCATGGTGAGGGCTAAGCAACACAGTGCTTTTAAGTAAGCTTTGCTGGGCTATTAATTGGCTTTCTCTTTTTGTTGAAATATCGCCAGGGAGTAAAACACTAAACTGACCATCACTAATATGCACAACACAGGAGTTATCGTTGTCGCTTTTTAAATGCTCTGCGGGCTCAATAACAGTAATCGTTAAATCATAAAAGCGATATTCGCCCGCTTTACAACCGTGCTCTGGCCCATTTGGCTGCAGTAGCCTAAAAGTATGCTGATAGCCGTGCTGCAGCCAATCAGTTAGCCCACCAATATGATCTTTATCCGTATGACTGACCAGCGTCACTTCGACTTCAATCCCCATACTGGTTAAGTAAGGGACTAAGGTGCTGTTGATCCGCGTAAAAGTATTAAAATACACCGGACCTAGATCATAAATAAAGCCTTTACCTTGGTTGCTAACTAACACCATAGTGCCGTGTCCTACATCAAACACATCAAACTGCCAGCGGGGTTTTGGCTGTAAATATTGATCGAAGAATGTAACTGCAATTGGTAAACAAGCCATTAGCCGCCACGGTAAAAAACACACGATTAAAACCGCGAGATAACTGCTAATAAGCCATTGTAAGCTAAATTGTGATGTATCCAACCAGCGATAATCGACGGGCAACAACAGTAAGCTCTGATAAGCATGCTGTAATAAATAATCAAACACGCCAATTAAGCCACTAATATCGACTCCCAAACTTAACACTGAAAACAGCACTAAACTTGGCATTATAATAAAACCAAGTATTGGTATAACGACTAGATTGACGACTAAGCCAATCACACTAATACCATTAAAATAATAAAGAGATAACGGTAATAAACCTATAAACAAAGCTATCTGTAAGATAACAAGCGTTTTTATGATTGCTACTAAGCCTACTGTGGAGATTGAAATAACGCTGAACACCCAAAAAATGATTACCACGGCAGTGAATGAAAAATAGAGCCCAGGGTTAAGTAGGCTAAATGGATCAATAAGTAATACACACACCAAGGCAAACAAAATACTGCGCCAACGCAGTGCTTGCTTAGCATAGTAATAAATAAGCAAATAGCAGCCTAACATGATCAAAGCTCGGGTTGCTGAAACGATAAAGCCGCTTAAGTAGACATAACTAAAAGCCAGTAAAAACCCACCAAAACTATAGATAAGCGATAAGTTTAACTGTTGGCCCAGCGGTTTAACCATAAAGTTCAGACAACTTATTACACTGCGAGTGATGAAAAAACCGATACTAAACATTAAGCCTATGTGCAGCCCTGAAATTGCCAATAAGTGGCTAATGCCAAATTGCTGTAATTGCTCCTTTTGAGCAAAACTCATAACGCTACGATCTCCTGTTAACAACGGGTAGTACAACCAATTTAAGGTGCTGCTCTGGTAAGTGTTTTTGATAAATTGCCGATACGATTTGATCAGATCAGTGCTTGTGCTTTTAGATATTTCAATATAATTCCCAATTTGTTTGCCTTTAAAGAATACCCGTTCACTAAATGCATAACGCTCTTTATCAAACACAGCATAGTTTTTTTGGCTGCGATATTTAGCTAACTGCAGCCAAGTTGTAATATCATCGCCAACTTCAAGCAACTGCTCGCTTTTTAACGTGATCAGTGCAAAAGGAGGTTTAATGATTGACTGAGTTTGTTGGTTAATCTTATTAAGCTGAACTTTTAAATAATAATGATCGCGCTGAGAAATAATCTCAACAACAGTGATGTGGCTGTGATATGGTTGATTTTCATGCAGAACTAAAGGTGAAATTGTATAGAAGTTAGAAAAATGTCCCCAAACACAGCAAATTCCACAAATAAAACCTAACAATACACTGTAAAACGGCTTAAAATAAGCGCTCGCAACTAACAGAGATAATGCGAAAACTGTAAATACAAGGGTCTGATAATAAAAAACGGTTACAATACAACCAACGACAAACCCAACGCTTAACCAAACAGATGTAAATGGTTGCTTTAAATGGCTAAAAAAACGATCCAACGGTTTTTACCCGATCACAATAAAGTTAAACATCATAAATATTTAAAAATTTTTGGTCGTTTACTCCACGATGCCAATTTATGGCATTTAAATCGTCGCTCAGCTCGGGGAGCTTTTTCCGTCGGTTTATTTTTCGCTTTCATCCCTGTTCCTTTTCAAATGGTGCTTGCTGCAGCACTCGCTATACCGTTAAGAGTCAATCTACCTATTTCAGTCGCCGTAGTGTGGATCACCAACCCGCTAACAATGCCGCCTATATTTTATTGTTCATATTTAATTGGCGTATTAGTGTTAGGTCAGCCTGAACAACATTTTGCATTTGAGCCTAGTTGGCAATGGTTTCTAGAAAGCTTAACCACCATCGGCCCTGCTTTTTTAGTCGGTTCACTGATCTGTGCGAGTCTGGCCTCAGCAGTAGGCTATTTTGGTGTTGATTTATTGTGGCGTCGTTCAGTACGTAAAGCCTGGTTAAATCGCCACAAATAGTAAACGTTCCTAATTTAGTAAAAGTATAGACAAAAAAAACCCTGCTGAGTTAAAGCAGGGTTTTTTATTTGCATACGATTAATGAAACTCGTGTGGTTTAGCTATTAATTACGCAACACACGACGTAAACCGACTAAAGGTAACAATAACAATGTATACCAAGGGAAACTAGCTGATTGACGTTCGTAAGTATCTGTTTCAGGATCTGTACAACTCTCAACTTCACCATTGATAGGTGATAACTTTACTGGTACAGCGATACTTTCGTATTCTATTTTGCCGTTAATGTCACGGACAATGCCGCCTAATGAATCAGTTTTTTCCACTGTTTTGGTGGCAACACCAAAAATTTCATTATTATTGTTGATTACTTTTGCCTCTGACACCACGTATTTATAACGCGTTTCACCGTCGGCTTCATAACACGGTAAGAAATCATTGAGGTTAGTAATGCTATCTTCACCAATCTTATATAAGAAGCCTTCCCGGCGTCGTGAGCCGACATTGAATACGTCGGTTTCACCTTCACCGACAATGTAGCCATTATCATTAATATCATTGGCTATTGACGCAGAGCTATTAAAGAAATCGCTTGGAAACACAGTACTGTTGCTTGCTATGTCATGATAGAAAAACTTGAATCGGTTTGCACCATCAATTGCTTTGATACCATAACCGACAATCACATCGTTTGCATTGATTGCCAGTGCTTTACCACCAGTCCAATCATCATCTTGATTAAGAATTTCAACAACTTTACCGTCTTTATAATAAACAGGTAAAGTACGAATTCGAGAAGAACGGTCATGATCACGAATATCAGAAGAACCCACTACAATACCATTAGTATTAACAGCAAGTGCATTACTGATAAACGCAAAGTCATCATCCTCTTCAGGTGTTAACCCTAAACCTAATAACTCTGTATTGGTGATATTTAAATTGCTGTCTAAACTCCATTTAACTGCGCGGGTATCAAATAAATGCGCTGCAGTGCTGCTATGTAAGGCTTCAATACACACGGATATTGGCTGATCTTCACCGTCACAGGTATCATCAATATTTTCTTGTCGATCGGCTGGTATCCCTGTTGATACTTGACCAACAACCGTATAGCCTGAGTTTGTTTTAACAATATCACTAGCAATACTTAGACCACCGTACTCATCAAACTCGGGGACTAAAGGCACAGTCACGCCATCAGGTGAGACGATAATACCTCGAGAGATAAAATCACGAACAAAACGAGTTTCTTCTTCTGTTTCCCCATCAGGTGTAAAAACAGTTTTTTCATATGGGGCACTGCCCCAACCTACTGCGATACCGTCTTCTGCCACTGCATTATAAAAATTGCTAACCGAACGCGTTAAGCCATCATAATCAACCGATGCAATATCAAATAGTACTTGCTCTTGGGCTTCACCATTTAAAATATTATAACCAACAATATTTGCCAGTTTTTGATATTCTGGGTTCGCTGCTTGCGCTGTTAAAAAAGAAAGCATAAAACTGTGCGCGTCAGGATTGGTTGCTGCCGCATTATTGTTTTCAATATCATCTAGCGTAAAGGTAATTTGCTTATCAATTAACTCAAAATAGTCTTTTTGCTGATCGTACGCTCTTTCGATTAAGCTATCTGTGAAATCTATATAACTAACATCAATAGGTAAATTGTAAATGCCGTTAGCAAGACCAATTATATGGCCACTTTCGCTGACATCTTTAACGTAGTTATGCTTTGCTTCATCTAATGTGCTCAACTCGGTTAACTGATACGTTGCACTGAGTGCCGATGTACTCATAGTAGCTAAAATACTAGCAGCGAGTAATTTATATTTCATTTTAGTCCTTACTACTGATTCTTTAAATCTTCAAGTTCTTCCCAGCGCTCCAAAGCGGCTTCAAGGTCAGACTCAAGTTGTGCTAAATGGTTCAATTCTTTGGTTGTCGCACTGGCATCTTGTTTAAAGAAATCAGCGTCATTAACCACAACTTGCTGCGCTTCTAATGCTTGTTCAAGTTGTTCCAGCTTACTGGGTAATTGTTCTAATTCAAGTTTTAATTTGTAAGAGAGTTTATTGCTTTTGTTATCTGCTTTAGCCACAGGAGCTGGTGCAACGACTGCTTCTTTTTTAGCAGGTGTAGTTAGCTGTTTTTTTTGTTCCTGTGCTAAATAATTAGTATAGGCTTCATAATCACTGTAACCACCAACAATATCTGTAATTACCCCATTACCTTCAAACGCCCAAACACTGGTACAGGTATTATCAATAAACTCACGGTCATGGCTTACAATTAACACGGTCCCCTGATACTGATTAATAATATCTTCTAACAGCTCTAGCGTTTCAATGTCCAAATCGTTGGTTGGCTCATCCAGCACTAAAATATTTGACGGTTTTAGAAATAGTTTTGCTAATAACAAGCGATTCTTTTCACCACCTGATAATGCTTTAACCGGCGTACGCGCACGTGCAGGCGGGAATAAAAAGTCTTGCAAGTAGCCAAGCACATGACGTGAACGACCATTCATCATCACTTCTTGCTTGCCTTCTGCTACGTTATCTTGCACTGTCGCTTCTTCGTCTAACTTTTGACGGTACTGATCAAAATAAGCAAATTCTAGGTTAACACCTTGTTTAACAACTCCGGCATCGGCTGCAATGTCACCAAACAGTAATTTTAATAAGGTTGTTTTACCAATACCATTTGGACCCACTAAACCGATGCGATCACCGCGCATAACAATGGTAGAAAAATCATTAGCAATCACTTTGTCTTTATTAAACGCATGATTTAAATGCTTAGCTTCAAACACTAATTTGCCAGAACGATCCGCGGTTTCAATGTTAAAGTCAGTTTTACCCACTTGATCCACACGTTGTTTGCGTTCATTACGTAACTGTTTTAGTTCGCGTACACGGCCTTCATTACGCGTTCTACGTGCTTTAACACCTTGACGGATCCACGCTTCTTCTTCAGCTAAGCGTTTATCAAACAACGCATTTTGTGTTTCTTCGACTTTCAAATCATGGGCTTTTTGCTCTAAATAAGTAGCATAATCGCCTGGGTATGAAATTAACTTACCGCGGTCTAAATCTAAAATACGAGTCGCCACTGCACGAATAAACGCTCGGTCATGAGAAATAAAGACAATGCCGCCTTTAAACTCTTTTAAAAACTGCTCAAGCCACATCACACTTTCCATGTCTAAGTGGTTGGTAGGCTCATCAAGCAATAATAAATCTGGCTCACTGACCAGCGCACGGGCAAGAGCCACTTTGCGTAACCAACCACCTGAGAGCGACTCAAGTTTCGCTTCTGGAGAAAGCTCTAAACGGGTTAATACCAGTTGAATTCTGCTATCAAAACGCCAGCCATCAGCCGCTTCAAGCTGATTTGATAAACGCTCTAATTTATTTAATAGTTGATCCGTGCATTCGGTCTGTAACTGGGTACTAACATGATGAAAATCAATGAGTAAATTAGCTATTTCAGGCATACCTTGAGCAACATAATCAAACACCGAGCCACTCGCGCCTTTGGGTGGATCTTGCTCTAACCGCGATATTTTAATGCTGCCTAACTGGTTTATTTCGCCGTCATCTAAGATAACTTGGCCATCAAGTACTTTTAATAGCGTTGATTTACCGGCGCCGTTACGGCCAACCACACAAACGCGTTCACCGGTTTCAATGACTGCGTCGGCATTATCAAGTAGCGGATGTGTGCCATACGCCAGTTGAGCTTTAGAAATTCTAATTAAATCCATATGATCTGTTTACTCTTATTCTATTTGCGTAAAAAACTGACGCACATCTTGCGCAGTAAAAGGCCAACATAATTGCGAGCCTTGTTCGCTTTTTAAAACCGGTATGCTGGTTTGATATTCTGCTATGAGCACTTCATCACTCATAATATCAACTAGCTGTAATGAATCATCAACCAACAATGGCGTGATCAAACTCTGTGCTTGCTCACACAGATGGCAACCATCGGTGTGATATAAAACCCAGTTAGCCATGCGTGATCAACCAGCTATTATGTATTTTTTTGTTGCGTTTAAAGTCTGGAGAAATTGTCTGCTCAGAGATATTTACCGCTTTTAAACCTAAACCAATCAAACCCACTTCGTCCATAGTAAAACCGCGCATGTTGTTTGAGAAAATCAATGTGCCTGATGGACTGAGGATTTTTTTAACCCATGTGAGCAGCTTAATATGGTCATTTTGCACATCAAACGCGTCTTTCATCCGTTTTGAGTTTGAAAACGTCGGTGGATCTAAAAAGATCAAATCATATTGACTAGTGGCATGTTCAAGCCACTTCAAACAATCGGCTTGTTCAAAGCGATAACGAGTATTACTGATGTTATTCAGCTCAAAATTATCTTGCCCCCACTTTAAGTAGGTTTTTGACAAGTCAACCGTGGTTATCGCTTTCGCGCCACCGAGGGCGGCATGCACAGAGGCAGTGCCCGTATAAGCAAACAAGTTTAAGAAGCGTTTATCTTTGGCGTTTTCTTGAATATAACGACGAGCGAGGCGATGGTCTAAAAACAACCCGGTGTCTAGGTAATCAAATAAGTTTACCTTAAACTTAGCGCCAAACTCTTCAACTACTTGAGTACGATTTTGCTTAGCCATTGGTGTGTATTGCTCTTCACCTTTTTGCTTTTTACGGACTTTTACAGCAATATTTCCCGGTGCGATATTGAGCTGTTGTGAGGTTAACGAAATAACGTCTTGTAAACGTTTATGCGCTGTCACATCGTCAATTTCTTTCGGTGCAGCGTATTCAAATATTACCGCTGAATCACCATAAATATCCACGGCTACATTGTATTCAGGAATATCGGCATCATAAACACGGTAAGCCTGAATATCATTTTGCTTAAGCCAATTTTTCAAGCCTTGCTTATTTTTTTTGACCCGATTAGCAAACGACATTGAGCCTTCAAAGTTCAAGGCGGGTTTATCTTCTGAGCTTTGGCTTACTTGTTTATCATCTAGCTGATATAAATTAAGCACCACATCAAGTGGGCCATTTTTAAACTTATAGCGCTTGAGTTTCACCAGTTTTAATAATTTAAACAGGCTCTCATCCATGCCTAAAAGCGCCAGCTTCCAGTTATTAAAATGTTTTTTAAAGCCTGTGCCTAAGGCACTGTGCAAACTTATCAATTCGGCCATAGAGCCAATACGCTCACCATAAGGCAAGTTTGAAATAACCACGCCAGGTAATTTTGCCACTGAGGTCAATTTGGTTGCATCGCTTTGTTTAAACTTGATCACATCGCCTAGATCAGCTCTGCGCGCGTTATCTACGGCTTTGCTCAGTACATTAGCGTCATTGTCATGACCGATAAGCCATAATTTAGGATCGGTGATTTGCGCCGTTAACTGTTCTTTTAACTCTTTATACTTCGCGATTCTGAAACTTGGTAGGCGCTCAAATGCGAAACCCTCGCGGAATAAACCTGGCGCTTCATTACGCGCCATACCGGCGGCTTCAATTAAAATAGTACCGGCACCACAGCACGGGTCAAATAATGGCTGTTGCACATTTTCAAGCCAACCACTGCGTTTGATCAGCGCCGCTGCTAAATGTTCCTTAATAGGTGCCTTACCTTGGCCTTCACGGTAACCACGTTCTGATAAACGAGGGCCTGAATAATCAATGTACATGGCAACACCTTGGCGCGATAAGCGCGCAACAACGCGGACATTGGCATCTTGTTTATCTACGTTTGGACGTTGTTCATATAGGTCATTAAAGTAATCAACAATGGCATCTTTGATCACTAAACCAGAAAATTGCGTATTTTTCAGCGCATCATTAGTGCCATTAAAGTCAACCGCAAAGGTTTGTGTTGGACCAAACCATTCTTGCCATGGTTGCAAGCGAGCAAATTTATATAGGCTGTCTTTATCATTTACGCCCTCTTTCTCTTCAATCAACATAAGTACACGGGTTGCAAAGCGGCTCATTAAACACACTTTTTGTGCTAATGTAGTGTCACCTTCAAAGCGTACAGAACCCACTGTTTGCTTGGTCACCGTAGCGCCAATGTCAGTGAGTTCTTCAACTAATAAATTTTCGATTCCGATAGAAGTAAGTGCGATAAAATGCAAAGTAATAACCCTTGATAGCTAATTGCGCAGGATTATAACATAGGTTGGCAGACAAACACGCGATAAAGGCAGGAACTACAAAAAATATGCTTAAGCTGTTTTGCTGTTTTGAGCGTGATTATAAATTGGGTGAACGCGATTATTGAGGACCCGGATAGCCTCGAATTGATTCAAGCTTAAGTTTTCATCTAACTGAAAATGCTCAGCTAAACTTATACATAAAGAAGCATCTTTACAGTGCTCAATAATCAAAAACTCGCCAGCTTGCAGTCGGCTATGCAGTTTTACTACCGCTTCCACACTTGGCTCACTGCCTGTGTATGGGTCAAAGAACCAACTTTTTGCCAGCATAGGTTTTAAGTAAAACTTTGCAGCCGTTGCATTAAGTGCGATTTGACACAATTGCGCGCCTTTCCAGACATTAAAGCCATCAAGGTATTGGTACACTTGCTGATAAAAAGCAGCGTCTGCTAAGCTAAAATTTGCTTGCGTAAGGACTGCATCGGTAAGTTGGCGGAGTTTATAAGGCGTGCACAGTTGCATATCTTGATCTAAATCGATCAACAAGCGATTTCGTACTGGACAAGCAATCCATTTCCATTGCTTTGATGCTTGTAACATGCGTTCCCTATGCTCCTTAGAAATTAATCTTATGAATAGCGGATTATAACGGCTTTTGACCAATTAATAAACATTTCTTTAGAACATTTATCGAATGATCAAAAGCTTAAATAACTGATCCTTATAAGCCTTGCAGGATCGTTTTTACCAATTGTGGGCCTTTGTATATAAATCCGGTGTATACCTGAACAAGATCAGCACCCGCTGCAAACTTTTCTTTGGCACTGGCGGCATCATCAATACCACCGACACCAATGATTGGCAGCTTGCCTGCGGTTAAACGTTTTAATTCTTGCACGACCTGAGTGGAGCGCTCACGTACTGGCTGACCTGACAGGCCTCCGGCTTCATCAGCATATTGCTGACCATGCACTGCTGCGCGCTCTAATGTAGTATTAGTTGCGATCACGCCATCAATATTATTATTTAATAATGACTCGCTCACTTGGGCAATTTGTACAGCATCTAGATCTGGCGCGATCTTTACCAGCATTGGCACTTGCTTGTTATGTTTTGCGATCAGATCAAGCTGCTCATTTTTAAGGCTTTGCAATAAATCATCCAGCGCAGCACCATATTGAAGATCACGAAGCCCCGGGGTATTTGGTGAGGAGATATTAACCGTAATGTACGATGCATGCTCGAACACTTTACGCATACAATGAATATAATCGTCTTTACCTTGCTCATTGGGGGTATCTTTATTTTTGCCGATATTGATGCCCAAAATACCATCGTATTGCGCTGCTTTAACGTTATGGATCAAGTTATCAACCCCTTTATTGTTAAAGCCCATGCGGTTAATAATGGCATTAGACTCTGGCAGGCGAAAAATACGCGGTTTATCATTACCCGCTTGTGGCCGCGGTGTCACTGTACCCACTTCAATAAAACCAAAACCCATTTTTGCAAACGCATCGATACATTCAGCATTTTTATCAAGGCCAGCTGCCAATCCAACTGGATTTTTAAATTGTAAGCCTAAAAATTCGACGGGGCGATCTGCCACTGATTGCGACCATGCAGCACTGAATGGCGTATTATTAAAACGGCGTAAGTTATGCAGTGCAAATTCATGGGCCCATTCCGCATCACGGGTGAACATAAAACGGCGAGCTAGATCGTAAAACATCAAATAATCCTCTTAATAAAAAAATACCCCAGACTAGGCTGGGGTATTGTATAACAATTTTAGTGATTAACTCATTATTTTCAGTTGAGAAAATAGTGAGGCACTCGGAATCGCTTATTTTGTCGATGTATCACAGTTGTGGCTCAGTAACATCAGTTCACGAAGCGCGACTGAGAACTTAGCAAAATCATGGCTTTGTGATGTTTTAAATTCAGCCAGCATATGCTTCCAACGTTGTAGTAATAAATCTTTACTGTCCATCCACTGATCAATTTGACCATCAACATCTTTGTCATCACCAGTGAAATTGTTTAACACCACTTCTGATAATGTACGTTGTTGCCAATCAAGCTCTTCACGGTAAGAAGCACGTGCTAATGCTTGCCAATGGTTTGCCACAGGTTGGTTGGTAATTTGATCCAAGAACCAATGTAGTCCCATCCGCGCACCAAGTTTGAAGTAAGTGTTCGACACCATATCAATACTACGGCCAGAATTCGCTGCCACTTCCGCAAGATCCATTACTGAGAACAAACTAGATAGCGACACAATACGTGTTGCTAATTCTGCTGGTACTGCACTAGCGATTAGCTTTTCTGCAGCGTTGTCTAAACGCTCACTTTCTTTTTCAACCATGTAGCTGGTTAAGTTGGCACTTAGATCAGCAAAGGTTGGTGCAAAGAAAGCAATTGTTTGCTCAATATTTTGCGCTTTATTACGATGACGTAAGAACCAACGCGTTGCACGGCGTACCGTACGGCGTAATTGATACAACATTTCAGTTTGTACTGCTGCTGGGATCTTGTTATCCAGTGCCACAATGGCAGACCAAGTATCACGCATTTGGAACACTTCACTGGCAACCGAGTAGCATAATGCAACTTCAGCTTCATTTGCACCGGTTTCTTCATGCATACGTACCATGAAGTTAAGGCCCATATCGTTAACGATATTGTTAGCAAGTTTTGTTGCTATGATCTCTTTGCGCAGTGGGTGATTATCCATCGCTGCGTTGAACTTTTCACGCAGTGGTAATGGGAACGATTTCACTAACAACTGACGATAGTACGGATTCTCAGTAATTTCATCAGTCACTAATGACTCTTTCAGTACCATTTTCGCATAAGAAACGAGTACCGATAACTCTGGACGAGTTAAATCTTTACCCGCTGCAGCGCGCTCAGCTAACTCTTCATCACTTGGAATAAATTCAATCGCACGGTTTAACTTGCCTTCTTTTTCAAGCGCATGAATAAAGCGTACTTTTTCTTTCAGCGTTGATGAGCCTTTTGATTGCGTAATTGACAACGTATGCGTTTGACGATAACAATCTTTCAGTACCAGTTGTGCAACTTCATCAGTCATTGAGTACAGTAATTCATCACGTTGTTTACGGGTTAAATCACCAGCCGTCACTAAACCATTCAGTAAAATTTTGATATTTACTTCGTTATCAGAACACGCAACACCACCAACGTTATCGATAAAGTCGGTGTTAACACGCCCGCCTTTGCCGGCAAACTCAATACGCCCTAATTGTGTCGCACCTAAGTTACCGCCCTCACCGAGTACTTTTGCACCAAGCTCACTACCGTTGATCCGTAGCGCATCATTGGCACGGTCGCCTACATCTGCATCACTTTCTTTGCTGCTCTTAATGTAAGTACCGATACCACCATTCCATAATAAATCAAACTCCATCATCAAGCTGGCTTTGATCAACTCATTTGGTGTCATGCTGGCTTTTTTAGTGCCGAGCATTTTTTTCATTTCTGGCGTTAAGGTGATTGATTTAGCTGCACGTGAGAACACTCCGCCGCCCGCTGAAATCAAGTCTTTGTTATAGTCTTCCCACGATGAACGAGGTAGATTAAACAAGCGCTCGCGCTCTGGGTATGACGCTGCAGAATCAGGTGTCGGATCAATGAAGATATGTAAGTGGTTAAATGCCACTTGTAAGCGAATATGCTTAGATAACAGCATGCCGTTACCAAACACATCCCCGGCCATGTCACCAATAGCAACCACGGTAAAATCGGTCGTTTGCGTATCAACATTCATTTCACGGAAGTGACGTTTAACTGACTCCCAACCACCTTTAGCTGTGATACCCATTTTCTTATGGTCATAGCCCACAGAACCACCTGATGCAAACGCATCACCTAGCCAGAAGTTATATTCATTGGCGATGCCATTGGCGATATCTGAGAAGGTTGCCGTGCCTTTATCTGCTGCAACCACTAAGTATGCATCATCTTCATCATGGCGTGTTACATCAACTGGTGGCACAATTTCGCCTTGAATGATGTTATCCGTGATGTCTAATAAACCGCGAATAAAGATTTTGTAACACTCTTGGCCTTCTTTGAAGAACGCATCACGGTCTGTTGGCAATTGTTTACACACAAAGCCACCTTTAGAACCAACCGGCACGATGACTGTATTCTTAACCTGTTGCGCTTTAACTAAACCCAATACTTCAGTACGGAAGTCTTCACGACGGTCTGACCAACGCAGACCACCACGGGCAACTTTACCACCGCGTAAGTGAACACCTTCAACACGTGGCGAATAAACAAAGATTTCAAATGCCGGTAATGGCAATGGCATATCTGGAATTAGGCTCGGATTAACTTTAAATGACACATAGGATTTAAATTGACCTGTGGCATCTTTTTGGAAGTAGTTAGTACGCAGCGTGGCAATGATCATATCTACGTATAAACGGATAATACGGTCATCATCTAAGTTCGCTACGTTTTCAAGTTCAAGGTAGATTTGCGCAATTAGCTTATCAAGTGTTTTCACACTCGCTGGGCTTTTCACTGAGAACTTTTTAGCGAATAAATTGACAATTTGTGAACCAATATGCGGGTAGTTTGCTAACGTGCTCTCAATGTAACTTTGTGAGAAAGTCACCCCAACTTGGCGCATGTATTTTGCATACGCGCGTAAAATTGATGCTTCACGCCCCGTTAAGCCCCCCATTAACACTAAACGGTTAAAGCCATCGTTTTCTAAACGGTTGCTCCATACACTGGTCAATGCTGCACGAAAACGTGCCGATACTTTATCAAAGTCAGCAATGCCTTTGCTATCAAGTAGCATAGAGAAATCCATGATCCAGTTAATACCATCATCACTGGTTTTAACTGCATAAGGTGTTTCACCAATTACACGTAAGCCAAAGTTTTCAAGCATTGGCATAACATCGGATAAGTGAATTGGCTCATCTTTATGGAATAAGCTCAAACGCACAATATTGCTGTTTGCTTCTTCTTGCGGACGGTAAAACAACATTTCCAATTTGTTATCGTCATTAAGTAATTCAAGCTTTTCAATATCAACAACGGCTGCACTTGGCAGTACTTCGTCTTTGTATGAACGAGCAAACGCATTGCAATATTTACGGTTAAGTTCATTACCGCGTGCTTCACCTGCAGATTCTAACAAGGCTGATTGTAATTTGTCTTCCCAAGTACGAGCAGCTTCTACTAAATTATTTTCGATGTCTTTCACGTTATATTCTATATTGTTGTCAGTCACACGCACGGTATAGTGAGTACGCGCCAGTGTTGACTCAGAGAAGAAAGTAGTAAATTCGACTTTATCGTCGGAATTAAATGCGGTGGCTAAAATAGACTGAGTTTCACGACGCAATGCAGTGTTATAACGCTCACGAGGCACATACACCATGCAAGAGAAGAAACGGCCATAGGCATCCTTACGCACGAATAAACGGCACATATCGCGCTCTTGTACTTGTAGTACGCCCATCGCGACTTCAAGTAACTCACTTTCACGTGCTTGCACTAACTCATCACGCGGGTAAGTCTCAAGAATATTTAACACCGCTTTATAAGCATGCGTACCTTTGGCAAAGTCACACATTTCCATAATGCGGTTAATTTTGCTTTTTAGCACAGGTACATCAGCAGCACTGTTATTATAAAAGCTTGATGAAAACAACCCGATGAAACGGTCTTCGCCAATCACATTCCCCTCATCATCAAAACGCTTGATACCAACATAATCTATGTATGCTGGGCGGTGTACGCGTGATAACGAATTGGTTTTTGTAAGGATCAACAGATTATTGCTACGTGCTTCTTGGCGAGCAACCTCAGGTAATTCAGAGAGTAGACGAGAATGCTCTTCGGTTGAATTTTTCATTAAACCTAAGCTGCTCTCGATTTTACCTTTAAGCTGGTAATCACCTTGCACTGGCGATAAATCGTATTGACGATAACCCATTAAGGTAAAGTTATCTTTAACTAACCAATCTAAAAACTCAACCGTTTCTGCCACTTCACTGGCATTGTTTTTGTGATTACGCTTTGGTAATTCTTTACTAACCGCAATCAATTTTTTGCGAATTGGTTGCCAATCTTCTACTGCAGTAGAAACATCATTCAGCACTGACTCAAGTTCTTTTTTAAACGAGTCAATCACTGACGAGTCTGTTTGACGATCAATTTCGATAAAAAACACCGTTTTAGTAGAGCTGGACTCTTGTTCCGCTTTTAAATTAGAAACGGCTGAGATCTTGGCGTTTTTATCGCGTTGAATTTTAAGTGGACTATGCAGTAGCAAGTGAGAAGCGATGTTTTCACGGGTCATCGCCATACGCACCGAATCAACTAGAAATGGCATATCTTTAGCGATAATTTCTACGATTGTGTGCGATGACTGCCAGCCATCTTTTGCTACTTCAGGATTGAAAACACGGATCACCGCATCATCAGAGGTATTTTTTTCTAGCGAGTTCCATAGGCTAAGTGCAGCGCCATATAAGTCACTATCATTGCGATGTGCCAAATCTTCTTTAGACATATTGCTGTACAAGGATTTGGCGAATTTCTCAACGAGTAACACATTATCAGCGTGAACTTTTTTCTGGATCAGCTTACAGACATTATCTAAGATAACCGAGGCTTGCCCTTCATTTCGTGTCATTACATGTTCCTTAAATCTATACCACCTACTTAGGTGGAAAATTTGTACAGCAATTTATTGTGTGGAGTCAGGCAAATTCTAACCCTTTTAAAATTAATAAACAGCCCTTTCGATGAAAACATTTTAAGCATTTCAGCTATTTGGTCATCTATTCACAAATTATAGATATAAATGGCCTATACAGGCCATTTAGGAGCAAAATTATTCACATTATTTTTTCTGGTCAGTCCAGAGCAAACTGCCAATTGCCGGTAAAAGTAACACTGCACCGAGCATATTGACCAAGAACATGAAGGTTAACAATATTCCCATGTCTACTTGGAACTTCAGATCAGAGAAAATCCAGGTACTGACACCGATAGCCAAGGTAATACCAGTGAATAATACCGCACTGCCACGCTCAACGAGCGCATTACGATACGCTATTGGCAATGCAACACCTTGCTTTAATTGCCCCATCATAGATGACAAAATATAAATTCCGTAATCAACACCAATGCCCACCCCCAGTGCAATCACTGGCAAGGTCGATACAGTAAGACCAATTTCCAACTGCACCATCAAAGCTTGCGCGAGAGTCGATACAATATACAAAGGTAACACTACGGCGATGGTCGCTTTAACGCTCTTAAAGCTAATTAAGCATAAGATGATCACGGCGCCATAAACATAGAGCATCATTGGCAATTGCGCCGCTGATACTGACTCATTCGTTGCAGCCATCACGCCAACAGGCCCAGATGCCAATTTAAATTGTAACGTGTCGGTTTGTTCTTCAATCGCGAATTGCTTAATGCTGCCAATAATATGCTCAATGGTTTGCGCTTTATGATCCTCTAAAAAGATTATCACCGGCATTACCGAACAATCACCGTTGAGTAAGCCGGTACTGGTTTCTACTCTTGCCGTTGACTGCACTAAACTTGCCGTATTACGTGGCAAGCTTTGCCATTTCAAATTACCTTCGTTATAGCCGGCATTAACCGATTGCGCAACGGAGCTCAAAGTAACAGCAGACTGTACCCCAGTAAGGTTTTCAACCTTATATTGAAAACGGCTAATACGTTCCATTACATCGTGCTCTGTACACGCTGCTGGATACGCTTCAACAATCACCTTGAGAATATCCGATGAAATCGTGTATTTGTCCGATATTAAGAAGGTATCTTGGTTATAACGGGCATCTTGATGCAGTGACGGTGCACCTGCGTGTAAATCACCAATATGCATCTTACCCGCTTGCCAATAACCCAATGCAAATAGCACTAAGGTACTGCCTATAATGACTTTAGCCCATTTTCGATCCGTGCTTTTCACTAATAAATCACGCATAGCATCAAGCATATTAGGCTTATTACTATTACCTGATTGAATATGAACTGTGCTGTCAAAACGCATATAGGATGCCCACACAGGTAATAACACCAAGTTAGTGAAGATAATAACCGCGACACCTAAACTTGCCGTAATTGCCAGCTCGCGAATAATCCCGATATCAATCGTCAATAGGGTTAAAAAGCCAACCGTATCAGATAGTAATGCGATGCCTCCGGGTATTAATAACGATCTAAAACTAGCCTGACAACAAATGCGCGTATTGCAGTGCCCTTCGGCAACTTTTTTACCTATCGCATTGATCATTTGCACGCCATGACTTACGCCTATGGCGAACACTAAAAATGGGACTAAAATCGACATAGGATCGAGACCAAAGTCTAGGCTCGACAATATGCCCAACTGCCAAACAACAGCAATGATTGAACAGGCTATAGGTAAAATAGTGAGCTTTAAGCTGCCACAAAATAACCAAACCATGATAAAAGTAAACGCAATGGCGATGGCAAAAAATAATACAACCCCTTTCGCGCCTTCGGCAATATCCCCAGCCATTTTGGCAAAACCAATGATATGGATACTTACTTTATCAGTGCTTAATGGCTCGCGAATTTCGCTTTCGAGCTTTTCTGCGAATGCTAAGGTATCGAGTTTTTCTTGCGTTTGCGGATCCGTTTCCATCAACTGGGCGGTCACCATGGCACACGAATAGTCAGAGGCAATCATCCTACCAACTACTTTCGCTTTTTCGATATTCTCTTTAACAACAGCTAAGCCACGCTGATCGGCAGTAAAGTTAGCAGGTATAATTGGCCCTCCCGCAAAGCCGTCTTCAACCACTTCCACAAAACGTGCACTGGGTGAGAAAATTGAGTTCACTAACGGACGGTTCACCCCAGGTATAAAATACAGCTGATCATGAACGGCTTTTAATTGACTAAAAAATTCAGGATTGAAAATATCGCCGCTATCATCACACACGGAGATCAAAATACTGTTTGCCCCACCAAATTGCTTTTCATGTTTTAAATACACTTTCATGTAATCATGATTAAGTGGAATATTTTTATTAAATGAAGCATCTAGTTGAATTTGAGTGGCTTTAAAGCCTAAAAAACAGGTGATAACAATAAAACTCATCACCATAACTAAACGATGACGAAAAACAACTTTTTCTAAAAATTCTACGATTGCATGCATTATTCAGCCATCCCCTTCACTTTAATGCCATTTTCTGATGCCATAACCAATTGATTGTCAAAAATAATAGCATCTAGAATAGCCTTACCATCGGCTAACTGCTCAACGCTTAATTGATTATTTATGTAATGAAAAATCACCCCACTATTAGCAAGCAATAGCCAATGGTTTTCAGCTGCTTTAATGATACTATTCACTGTGGCTGTTTTATTATTGTGTATTGGTTGCCACTGTCCTGCTGGGTGACGACTAAAAATATTGCCGCGCAATCCCGCCACAATTTCCTCGCCGTGTTCATCACTGGCGTATGCGAAAAATGATCCCAAATAAATTTCTTCATCCCGCTGCCAAGTTTTGCCGTTATCCGTGCTGTGAGCAAGTAGACCCATTTCCCCAACCAACATAAGTTTACTGTCAGTTGCAACTATGCGATTGAAATGCGGCAGTATTGAGGCAGTTTCAGCAGCATAGGCGTCTGGTTCAGATTCTTTTAAGTCATTTAAGTATTCTTGGTCTTCTGCAAATAACAATGAATCTAAAAAGCGTTTTTGCCAGTTTTTTCCGCCATCCGTGGTTTCATAAAACATCCCATAAGCGCCAACCGCAAAACCGTGTTGCTCAGTGGTAAATAAAATATCTAAACAGGGTTTATCTAATTGAGTATTTACTTGTTGTAATTGCCAATTAGCACCACCGTCCGTAGTGTTGATGATAGTTGCATCATGGCCGCACGCCCAACCACGCTCAGTGCCGTTAAAGGTAACCGCAGTTAATAACACTTGCGTTGGCACGCTTGCTTGTTGCCAATCTTTTGCATCGCTACTTGTGATAATCGTGCCGTGCTTCCCTACAGCGACCAGTTGCTTTCCTGTGTATTCAATATCAGTCAACAACGTTTTATCTGCTTTTATTGCCGTAATGGCTGCAAGCGGTTCAGACGCTATTGATTGAGTTGAAAGGCTTGCAGCAATGGCAAGGCCTGCATAGAGCATGTACTTCATATATTTAAATCGCCTTGAAAGGTGTGTTTGTCGGTATATAACGAGCAATTGGGGGGACCCAGTACGTGTCAGAGTGACAAACGCGATTTGGAACAAAAAAGCACCTGGTTCATGCCAGGTGCTTGAGTATATTAACGACCTTCGCGGCGCAGTGCGCTTGAGGTGAATTCATTATCGTTAAACGATTGTGAGAAATCGTACATTTTCTCTTGGTTATCTAAACCAATTGCAAGGTAACGACGTGAGTTCAAATCATGATACACATCGAGCGTACTCCAGTTCGTAAGCGCATCATAATAGTTAATAGTATGTGCCATAGCGACACGGTACATTTGGTCACGGTTATCATAGATATCGGTTACTTGAACTTGCCAGCTATCTTCATCTATATAAAATACGCGTTTTTTATAGATATGACGTGTGTCGCCTTTCAGGTTTGCTTCTACCACCCAAACACGGTGCTTTTCATAACGCACATGCTCAGGGTTAACATGCCCAGCCATTAAAATATCATCATATTGTAGCTTTTCACTGTGCAGCTTATAGCTATTATAGGGGATATAAAGCTCTTGCTTACCTTTAAGTGTCCACGTGTAACGATTTGGAGAACCATTGAACATGTCAAAGTCATCGGTGGTACGTAAGCTATCAGCCGCGGTTCCCGGTGCATCATACGCCACATTTGGCGCACGACGAACACGACGCTGCCCAGAGTTGTATGTCCATGCTTGGCGTGGTGTTAAAATTTGGTCCATGGTTTCATGGACTAATAATGCGGTACCAGCTAAACGAGCGGGTTGCGTTACTTTTTGTTTAAATTTAAACAAAATATTAGATTCTTGCAGCTCTGCAGGCGTTGCTTTTGGATCAGAATATTTAACTAATAATTGCTCATCAAAGCCAACCATATTATATGAACCAGATGCGGTCGGTGCAGCTTGACCACCAAAACGCTCAATAGACAAACCGCGATAACGTAATAAGTGATTCCAGATTGCCTCTAAGCCAGTTTTTGGAATTGGAAACGGAATACCTATAGCGGTATTTTTAATGCCATTTCCTTCTTCGATCAGTTCTGCAGTTGGCGCATATTGTTTAGTTGCATCATAAACAAACTGAGGATTTGAAGCACTACGATGAGTGGTATAGATGTTCATTTTAAAGGTATCTGGGTACGCTTCAAAAAGCGCAACTTGACCAGGGCTTAAATTTGCTTTGTATTTATCAACATTTGATTTATCAATGGTGAAAAGCACTTTATCACTGGCATATGGATCTGGGTGATGCATTCCCGGCGTATAGCCCGCGGGTGCTTTAGTAATACCGCCAGTCCAAGCAGGGATCGAACCATCAGCATTACCTGCTTTTTCAGCACCTAATGGCGTTAAATCCGCACCTAAACGCGCCACTTCTTCACTGGTCATTTTAGCAACAACTGCTGTTGTAGAAAATAAACTACATAGCGTTAGTGCAATGAGGGTAGGTTTTTTTATCATCATGATACCCCTAAATTGAATATTTAATATTGAAAGAAACAAAATCACGGTCTGAGAAAGTATTGATATCACCGCCACCCCAGAAAGAGTTGTAGCTAAAGTTAAATGACCATGCATTTTGATAATTAAAGTTGGCTGTAACACCAAGTGACTTGCGATCTTCAATAAACAAGAACATCGGATCAGGTGTGTTACCATTTACGTCGTGTGAGAATACAAAGCGCGGTGAAAAGTTAATACCTTTATAGAAATTATAATAATCGCCTTTGGCAATTAAACGATATCCCCATGATGATGCTGTCGCAAACTCTTTTTGCTCTGGGCCATTAGACAAAGCCATATGCAATGCTGAGTAATCATCTGCATTAGGGCCAGTCATAATACCACTGCGACCAGTACCTGAAACATTTAAACGCATTTCATCGTATTCAGGCATATTATTTATGTGCACGCCGCCAATTTCACCCACAACCGCCCAACTATCAGCCCCTAATGAAGGACCAAATAAATGCGTTGCAGTAAACTGTAATTGGCTAGTATTACGCTCAATATAACCTTTTGCTAATTCGCCTGGTCCTACTACGCTAATCGCGTCACCCGGGCTCATTTGTGAAATACCGGCAAACTCAGGACGCAGTCCCGCTAACGCTAATTGCTCAGGCATCGCGGCGTAAAGTAATTCTACGTCATCAATTTGCAGCGGCTCGTCTTCACGAAAAGTAAACTCACCTGCGAATGCTGTTTCGCCAAGCGAAGTATTAAAGCTCAAACCATAAAGCTTGATATCTTCAGGATATTCGTTGGTTGCTTTAGCAAATGCTTTTAAATCAGAGACATTGTCAGAGGTAATTTCTGTCGTTGCTAACATGGCTAAATCTTGAGCCAGTGACGCTTGTGTAAAGTTAGATACGCGACCTGAAATAAGCGGACGACGGCTATGGTAGTTTACATGGTAAAGTGCAACCTCAGTGTCATTAAACTCTGGTAAAAACATCCCTAAACGTAAGCCATATTGGCCACCATCATCCGGCTCAGTTTTACCATCATCCCCTTTGCCTTTAAGCGCGACTTTAGTTGGGTACGCTAGGTAAGTTTGTGCCAATAATGCTTGCCCTTCGGGACTTGCAGGGTCGATCCCTTTAGCCGCTGCAGCTTGACCAAAGGTAGTCATCAAATTATTTAAGCTATCCGTTAAGAACGCTAAATCAATATCAGGATTGGAAGTAAAACCAAGCTGTACATTTTGCTGATAACCATTTTCTGCGGCAAAATCATTGGTCGAAAAATACGTGCCAGCTGCAGGTAAGCGTGTTTCATGCCATTGGTACTGGTAAAAGCCTTCCAAAGTCACATTTTCAGTGATCCCTAAAGACGCCCATAACATACCAACCGGAATAAAGGCCTCTTTTAGCTCTGCACCCGGCGCTTTTAATCGGTCAATATCAACCGGATTTACGTTAATACCGTGAGAAATTAATGTGCTTTCGCCCCAGTTTATAACCTGTTGCCCAAGGCGAATAGAAAGTGGATTATGACCGTCATTTAAATCAAAGTTAGCCCACACATAAGCATCTAGGAGACGAATATCCGCGCAACTTTGCTTTTTGGTGTCTTTATCATCACAAGGATCAACTCCTTGCCCTGAAGTTGGATTAACATAAGCGCGATCGCTATCCATTAATTCAAAATCATAAAAATACATAAAGCGGGTAAACAGGCCGTAGTTGTCTTTGTTGATGGATAAATCGTGTGTCCCTTTCAAAAGCTTTGAAAAAGATTCACCGCTATCAAAGTTCAAATCACCAGCGTCGCCGTTATTAGAGTACGAGCCAGGTTGAGCCCAGACATCTTGCGCGGAATAAATAGGATTTAAAACTGAGTTATAACCTGTCCAATCAAAAGACGGATTATTACTTTTACCTATTAGATTAAAGTTTCGGTCTTCAACACGGATACTTTGCCCATAAGAAAAAGTAGAGTCGAAGGTAATATCAAACCCTCCAGCCTCAAATGTAGCAGCGTGTGTTACGCCCGTTGATAAACCTAACGTTGCAGCAGCTAGGCCTAAAAATATTTTGTTTTTAACAAAAAGCGATCTTCTTATCATTGTGTGTTCCCCCTGTCGCGGGTAATTTTGTGATCAAGTTATTGTTTTTAGTGTAGTCGTAACGATAGAAGCGAAATAAAGAAATTACAAATAGAACGCGTTCAATCCGTCATAATTTTTCTGTTTAGTTGGCGTTTACGCAATGGTAAGACGTCCTACCAGATAATTTATACACGTAAATTAACAATAGAACAAATCGAATTAACAAAAAAACAATATTATAAGTAATTATTTTAAAATATTGTTTTAGGCAACGCGCTCCAAACGTAAGAATTTATGTTCAGGAGTAAGCAAAAGCCGAAAGCGCCCTCTCACTCCTAAAGAAGAAATAAAAGGGCGTAAATGGCTTGCGGCAAAACGAACTGTTTTGCCGCCATCTTCAATTACTTGTACCGAAGTGTATTTCCCTGCGTAATAATCCATACACTGCTTGTAGGTAAGATTAAGTAGAAAATAATATTCAACCATAATTTAGTGTAATGCTTTATCAACTTTTTCAAATAGATCATCGCTCAAGTTGTCCAGTTCAGCAAGGCGTTGTAGCTGAGTTTTCATCGCCACTGAACGTACTTCATCATAACGACGCCACGACATAAATGGCGTAAGCATACGCGATGCATTTTGTGGATTAATGGCGTTTAACTTAACCAATAAATCACCTAACAGCTGATAACCTGCACCGTCTTTACGGTGAAATTGTGCGGTATTAAAATGACTAAAACTGCCGACTAACGCCCTAACCCGATTTGGATTTGAAAAATCAAAACAAGGGTGTTGATATAGCTTTTCAATGTTAGCAATGGCGTTGTCTGCGCCTTGCATTGCTTGTAATGCAAACCATTTGTCCATCACCAGCACATCATGGCGCCACTGACTGTCAAATTGGTTTAATAATTCACTCGCTAATGAACTATCAGCTTTAACAACAGCACTAAGGGCAGCCAATACATTAGTCATATTATGGGAATTAGCGGCACTGATCAGTAATTGATTATTCTCAAGTTCATTGATTTTTGCTAAGTAATGTAAACACATGCCTTTTAGTGCGCGCACTGCGACAGCTGCAGCACTCACAGAGCCATCATCGATTAAACTTTGATAACATGTCGTGAACTCGCGGTGTAATTGCTCGGCGATTTGCTGTTCAAATTGTTGTGTTATAGCAACAATTTCATCCACTGGGATCACCGTAAATTCAGCGGCTAAGGTGTCAAAGCTAGGTAATTTTAACAGCTCGGCAATAAGAGCTAAATCACCTTGTTTTTCAATAACTAAACTGCGCAACGCGTTAATAACTTCATCATCAAGCAGATTCTGTGTTGGCGTTTTAATCGCGGCTTTAACAGCGCTAATAAATAATTGTTGCTGGGCATCCCAACGTGAAAAATCACTGCGGGCAAAACGCATTATATGTAATAGATCAGCCTGGGTAGTTTGCTGCTGTACAATGCACGGCGCTGAAAAATCTTCTAATAGCACTGCAACCGGCTTTGCCGTTAAGCCATCAAAACTAAAACTTTGCTGTTTGTTTGTCACATCAAGCACATGGTCAACACGATTGCCTGCAAAACTCAATGGCACTGAGTGTCCTTGCGCATCAAGTAACTCAATGGCAAATGGGATGTGTAAAGGCGCGTTATCGGGTTGATTGAGCGGCGCAAGCTGCTCTATGTTAAGTGAGAAAATGCCCTGCTGGGCATCATAATCTTGCTTAACAATCAAGCGTGGTGTTCCTGCTTGATTGTACCAGCGTTTAAATTGAGTTAAATCTATGCCTGAGGCGTCATTCATGGCTGCAACAAAATCATCGCAGGTAACGGCTTGTCCATCATGGCGCTGAAAATACAGTGCCATACCCTGCTGGAATTTTTGCTCTCCCAATAAGGTATGCAGCATGCGAATAACTTCAGCACCTTTATCGTATACAGTTACTGTATAGAAGTTATTCATTTCAATAACTTGCTCAGGACGGATCGGGTGTGCCATTGGGCCTGCATCTTCACTAAATTGATGGGTACGCATCACTTTGACCGCATCAATACGATTCAATGCTCGCGAGCCTAAATCACTGCTGAACTCTTGATCGCGAAAAACCGTTAAGCCTTCTTTTAACGACAGTTGAAACCAATCACGACAGGTCACTCGGTTTCCTGTCCAGTTATGAAAATATTCATGGCCAACGATTGACTCTATAGTGTGGTAATCTTTATCTGTGGCGGTCTCTTGATTCGCTAACACGCATTTAGAATTAAAGATATTTAGCCCTTTATTTTCCATCGCGCCCATATTGAAAAAATCCACAGCAACGATCATGTAAATATCTAAATCATACTCAAGATTAAAACGCTGCTCATCCCACTGCATTGATTTTTTAAGTGATGCCATGGCGTGAGGGGTTTTCGGTAAATTCCCTTTATCAACAAATAAGGCTAATTCAATATTGCGACCACTTTTTGTTACAAAGCTATCTTCAAGTACATCAA
This sequence comes from Pseudoalteromonas sp. ASV78, assembly GCF_047806705.1. Lineage (NCBI taxonomy): Bacteria > Pseudomonadati > Pseudomonadota > Gammaproteobacteria > Alteromonadales > Pseudoalteromonadaceae > Pseudoalteromonas > Pseudoalteromonas sp. ASV78. The sequence goes on from NZ_JBLOPA010000001.1 coordinate 1,118,689, forward strand.
AATCCCCTGCAACAAGTGCGAACAAGTAACTTGGCTTTTTAAATGGGTCTTGCCATTTAGCAAAGTGACGCCCATTGTCTAATTTACCTTCCGCTAATTTATTCCCATTTGATAATAAATGAGTAAATTGCTCGTCAGCAATAATAGTCACGTCAAAACTGGCAAGTACGTCTGGGCGGTCAAGGTAATAGGTTATTTTTCTAAAACCTTGTGCCTCACATTGCGTACAATACGCGCCACCGGATAAATATAATCCTTCTAAAGAAGTGTTCGTTTTTGGTGCAATTTCATTAACGATAGTTACTTGGCACTGTGCTGGTAAATTATGGATCACCAGCTGCTCATCACGTAACGTGTAATCAGTATAAGCAGTGCCGTCCACAGCAATTGAAATTAATGTTAAATCAATGCCATCAAGCGCTAAGTCAGCCGTGCCCGCAATCACTTTATGAATGGTCATCACACTTGTTACACGGGTGTTTAACGGTGCAAGATCGAAGGTTAAATCAACATGGTCAATAAAATACGGTGGAGCTTGGTAGTCTTTAAGATACTGGGCTTGAGGTTTTTTTGATGCAGTCATGGAAAACTCCAAAAATGGCTCCCCGACAGCGGGGAGCAACTAATTTATGCCTGTTGTTTAGGCTTAATACGTAAGATTTTAATGCCGAGGTAAGCATACACAACAGCTAACAATGGATTGATAAGATTAAAAAATGCATACAGCGCATAATCAAAAGGATTGATCAGCAAGACACTTTGCATGTACGCACCACAGGTGTTCCATGGGATCAGAGGACTGGTGATCGTTCCGCCATCTTCTAATGTTCTTGATAAGTTAACTGGCTGCAAGCCGCGTTTTTTATATTCTTCTTTAAACATCCGACCAGGCACCACAATGGCGATGTACTGATCAGCTGCAATCACGTTAGTACCAATACAGGTTGCGATTGTCGCGGTGATCAACGAACCGGTACTTTTCGCAATTTTAAGAATGCTTTTTACAAAAATATCAAGCAAGCCAGTTTTTTCCATAATGGCACCAAACATCAAGGCAGTCATGATCAGCCAAGTCGTGGTTAACATACCAGACATGCCGCCACCACTGAGCAATGAGTCCATTTTTTCATCACCCGTTGCGATGCTAAAACCATCAAAAAAGGTCGTCCAAACTAGCTTGAAATAACCAACAAGCTCGCCTTTTGAGCCATCTATTTGTGATGCAATTAAGTCTGACTGAAACAGCATAGCCCAAACCGCACCAATCACCGCACCAATTGAAATCGCTGGAAATGCAGGCATTTTTTTAATCGCTAACACGAGTAAAACTAATAATGGCACCAGCATTTCAAAACCAATATTAAAGTTTTGCTGCAAAATGGCTGTGATCTCATCAATACGGCCAGCTTCACTGGAGGCCGTAGCGTTAAAGCCCATAAACACAAAAATGATCAAAGCAATGACAAAGCTTGGCACCGTGGTCCACAGCATATGATGGATATGTTCAAATAGATCAGCGCCCACAACCGCCGGGGCTAAATTGGTTGTTTCAGACAATGGACTGAGCTTGTCGCCAAAGTAAGCACCGGATATTACCGCACCCGCTGTCACTGTCTGCTCTAAACCAAGTCCTGTGGCAACCCCCAGTAATGCAACACCTATTGTTGCCGCAGTGGTCCAAGAACTACCAATACTCATTGCCACGATGCCACAAATTAAGCAACTTGCGGCATAAAACCAACTAGGGTTGATGACTTGCAAGCCATAATAAATCAACGTTGGCACTGTGCCTGAAAGCAGCCAAGTACCAATTAGCGCACCAACCATTAACAAAATTAATATCGCGCCCAATGATAAAGTGATCCCTTCAATCATTGCTTGCTCTAATTTTTTCCAGGTGTAGCCATTTTTCAGGCCAATCAGTGCTGCTGTAAAGGTTGCAAACAACAAGGCTATTTGGTTTGGTCCAGATGATGAGCTATCACCAAATAGGTAAACCGCAGCACCAAGTAAACAGATCAGTACAGTAATAGGGATCAGGGCATCAAAAAAGCTGGCCTGTGGGATAGGTTTTTCTTCTAATGACTTCAAAATAGAGGCTCCTACACGTATTTATATACGCGTTTAATTATTATTTTTAGCACGAACACGACATTGAGCGTAACTAATTATCTGCGTTTAATCAGCAATTATAGCAATATCAAGAGCTTTAGGCAGCAAAAAAGGCGCAAAAGCGCCTTTTAAATTAATCGGGAAAATCGCCCTATTTCTTAGCTACACGACCAAATTTAATATAGTCTTGCGTAATTAATGCGGCTTCCTCTAAAAATGGGTCTAAATCGTCTAAAACGTCAGGCACATCATCCAAGTTTTCAACTGGCTTTTCACCTAAGCGAACGAGTCTTTCATTAGTACGTACTAATGCACGCGCTTCACCTTCGTCTTTTTCTTTAATACGTTGAGCTTCAACTAATGAAATCGTTTTCCGATCTTTCTCTTCTTTATAGCGTGTAATATCTTCAAACACATAGTTAAATTCAGGCTCAGACTTAATACGTTCATCATGGGCTTTGCTTAAGTAAGCTATTGCTGCATCTAAGTCATCGACTGAATTATATTTTGCACGAATAATGCTATCCCATGGTAATGCATTATCTTCTTGGCTTTCTCCCCACTCTGCTGGGTCAATTGCTGATGGGAATGAAATGTCTGGGATCACGCCTTTATGTTGGGTACTACCACCATTAATGCGATAGAACTTCGCAATGGTGTATTGCACACTGCCAAGTGGGTTATCGTATAAATCATAAGCACGACCTAAGCCCTTATGCTGCTGCACTGTGCCTTTACCAAACGTTTGCTCACCGATAACAACTGCACGACCATAGTCCTGCATGGCGGCTGCAAAAATCTCAGACGCAGACGCACTATAACGATCAACCAATACGGTTAATGGACCATCGTAAAATGTGACACCGTCACGGTCTTTTTGTTCTTCAATGCGGTTATTCAAAGTGTGTATTTGAACCACAGGGCCCTGGTCGAAGAACAATCCAGATAGTTGTGTTGCTTCATAAAGTGAGCCACCACCGTTTTGGCGTAGATCGATAATGATGCCGTCAACCTTGGCTTCTTTTAACTTAGCCAGTTCAACTTTTACATCTTTAGAGAGGTTATTATAAAAACCTGGAATTTCAATGACCCCTATCTTACTGGTTAAATCAGAGTATTTTGCCGCAAAGACTTCTGATTTTGCGGCGCGGTCTTCTAAACGAATTTTGTCACGAATAATTTCAACGACTTTTGGCGCACCATGATCATCAACACCTTTTAAGTATTGTAACCGCACCTTAGTGCCTTTAGGGCCTTTAATTAAATCAACTACGTCATCTAAACGCCAGCCAATTACATCAACAAATTCTTCTTTATCTTGCGCAACACCGATAATGCGGTCGTCCGCTTTAATTTGCTCAGACTTATCAGCAGGTCCGCCAGGAACTAGGCTGCGAATAACCGTGTAATCTTCGTCATAGCTAAGTACGGCACCTATACCTTCAAGTTCAAGATCCATGTCCATCTTAAACTGTTCCGCTCTGCGTGGTGATAAGTACGAGGTGTGCGCTTCAATGCTACGCGCAAATGAATTCATTACGATTTGAAATGCATCTTCACTGTTGGTTTGTACTAGACGTCTTTGCGCATTGTGGTAACGCTTAGTCAGTACTTTTTTAATACCAGCCCAATCTTTGCCGGTCATTTTTAAACGTAGTGCATCATATTTAACACGCTCGCGCCAAAGCTCATCAAGCTCAGCTTGCGTTTGTGGCCACTCAGCATCTTCACGATCAAAGTAATATTCATCAGCCTCATCAAACGTCATTTCTGTTTCTAGTAAACTTAACGAATACTCATAACGTTCAAAACGACGTTTCATACTAAGGTTGAAAATATCAAAGGTAAAATCAAGCTTACCTGTGGTCAGCGCATTATCAAATTGGTTGCGGTATTGCTCAAATGAGGCAACATCCGCAGCCAAAAAGACGCTTTTATTAAAATCAAGGGATTCGATATAACGGTCATACACTTTACTTGAAAGTGCGTCATCAAAACGAATAGGTTTGTAATGTGCACGAGTAAATAAGTTCGTCACCCGTTTGCTAGCCGTACTATGCTGACTTTCTTGTGCAAGGACTGGCAAGTCTTTTGCCGTAACAACTTCAGCGACATCAGCAACATCTGATGCAAATAATAAACCCGAATACAGGGCCGCAACTAACGGAATGAGCGTAAACTTCTGACTCATACACAACTCCTTAATTTATATACAGCTTTTAGATAATGTACAGGCTGTCTGCTTTAGTTTTAACTTGCATGCCCGTTACCAACTCAACATGAACATCATCTTTGTTCACTTCAGTGATTACGGCATTAACAAGGGCTTGGCCAAGTTTAACTTTAACTTTGTTATTAACCTTGACCTCACTTGCTGGTAAAGGTTCAATTTTACCTGAACGTTTAACCGGCGCAGCCTTCGCTGGTGCAGTGTTAACTTTAACGTTTTTATCAGCTGACTTGCTGAATTGGCCAGGTTTCTTTTTGTAAGGTTTTGTGTCTGAATCATTACGTGGGCGCTGCGCTTTTTTACGCTTAGCCATTTTCGCACGGCTTTCTTCAAGGGCCTTTTGAGCATGATCAATATGTTCTTGCTCAACTTTGGCGCCGTGATTACCATCTAAGTCAATACGAAACTCAGACTTAGTCACCGCTTCTAAATAACGCCAATTCGACGTGTATTTTCTAAGCGCTTGACGAACCTGCGTTTTACTAACTTTTTCAGACCCTTCAATTCGCTCAGCGATATCTTTAAAGATACCTACTTTCAGCGGCTTGATACCGTCTTTTTGTTTAAAACATTGTGGGAATTCTTGATATAAAAATTCCAACACTTCATTAATATCTTTTAGCTTGTTTGTGGTTTCCATTTTAGAACCTATGTTTCACATCTTTTCATCAAGGGACGAATCGACGTAGTGTGTTACCCAGTCGACCAGCTCTTCAAAGTCGGCTTCAATTACAGCCATATCACCTCGAAGGTGTTCCCAAATACCATTAATTATTTCATCAATTAATTCACATTCCGTGTCATCAGGAAGGCGATCCCAAGCAATATGAATTAAATCGTTGAGCGTTTCCGCTACATGTTCTTCATCCCCTTCCCAATCACCTACATCAGTGATGGCAAACAGATAATCCTGTACATTTACTAAGTCTTTCATGCAATTGTTGCCTCAAAACACGCTACGAGTGCTTCTAAACCTTGCTGATCATCCGCATCAAACCGAGCAATACTTGGACTGTCTATATCTAAGACTGCAAATACTTCACCATTTTTATGGACAGGTATTACTATCTCAGAGTTAGACGCTGCATCACAGGCAATATGTCCTGCAAATGCATGTACATCTTCAACAAGTTGAGTTTGCGCAGTTGCAGCGGCAGTCCCACAGACACCCTTTCCGACAGGAATACGGATACATGCAGGGTTACCTTGAAACGGACCAAGCACTAATTCAGTAGGTGAGTCGATTAAATAAAACCCAGCCCAATTGACATCATCAAGTGACGTAAATAACAGCGCGCTGATATTCGCCATATTGGCAATAATATTAGGCTCACCAGTAATTAGCGATTCAGTTTGTTTAACTAATGACTGGTAAAATTCTTGCTTTTGCATACCAAACTACTTCTTATCAAACATACAGTAGCTAAAGGTACTCTTTGTCGCCAATAATTGAAACCTTTTCAAAGCAAAAAAAAACAATTTGCCCTAAATTTCAGCAAGCTTGGTTAATAATTCTGCTATTGAGGAGGTTGTTGTTTTACTGCACCTTGTCTTAGGCCATATAAAAATAACCCTGCTGCAAGTGCAGACATTACAGTGTTAATCAAAAATACCATACCGCCTGTGGCGCTGAGTAAATAACTAAATATTGCACCACCAAGTAAGCCTAATGTCAGTACCCCTGAGTAATTTACTTTTGCGTACTTATACATCAATAAATACCCAGGTACGACAAACGCAGCCATGGTTAAACCGACAATATGTGCATTGGCTATCGCACTCATGAGTAACTGGAAAAAGGTAGTCAGCGGATCGGTATTGAGCGTTAATGCATAATAAACGCCTAACACACTACCGATGATCACAGGTGAAAGTAATGATAACCCAACACTTTTTGCAAGCCGATGCTTCATAATACGTCCTTAAAATCAGGCTTAGAATAAATACTAAGGATGCATGATGTTTTACAACATCGAAATAGAGACTATGGTCGTAATTTTCAATAATAAAAACTTTAGGCACAAAAAAGCCCGCTTAATCAGCGGGCTATTTTATATGGTGGAGAGATAGGGATTTGAACCCTAGAGGGGCTACAAACCCCTGCCGGTTTTCAAGACCGGTGCATTCGGCCACTCTGCCATCTCTCCGAAACTGCTTTAAGTTACGAGTAAGAGTGTACTCACAACTATTTTAAATTAGGTGGTGGAGAGATAGGGATTTGAACCCTAGAGGGGCTATAAACCCCTGCCGGTTTTCAAGACCGGTGCATTCGACCACTCTGCCATCTCTCCGCACGGCCTGCATAATAGAGAAGGCCGTGGTCTTTGTGAAGCTTTTTTTTCAAAAAAAAGTTTAACTGCTTAAAAAACCATTAATTTGTACACTCTTAACACAGCGCAGAGTAAAAACCATGCAAAATTGAACTTTTCTTTTTAATTATCGGTCTATTGAACTACAAAGGTTTGCCCTAATATAGAAGTATTGGTAATCTAACTTCAGTTTAATTATCACAACTTAAAAACAGGTTTCTAAAGGAGCTCTAAAATGGCATTTAATCATTCGTACAATACCGCTAGACCGGTTATGTCGACCATTGAAACAAACAAGGTACTTAAAAACACCTATTTCTTATTGGCTATGACATTAGCATTTAGTGCTGTGACGGCTGGTATCTCAATGGCATTACAACTCCCTTATTTTATGGGGTTAGTTTTCACGCTTGTTTCTTTCGGCCTATTATTTGTGGTAAATAAAAAAGCTGACAGTGCATCAGGCGTTGCATGGGTATTCGCATTCACGGGTTTAATGGGCGCTGGCCTTGGTCCACTGCTTAATCATTATGCTGCTATGCCGAATGGCCCTATGCTTATTATGCAAGCGTTAGGTTCTACGGCTTTGATCTTTTTAGGCCTGTCTGCTTATGCACTTAACACTAAGAAAGACTTCTCATTTATGGGTGGTTTTTTAACAGTGGGTCTTATCGTTGTGATCATCGCCAGTATCGTGAATATCTTCATTGGTAGTTCATTGATGTTTATGGTGCTCAATGCAGCGGTTGTATTAATTATGTCTGGTCTTATCTTATTTGATACTAGCCGCATTATTAACGGTGGCGAAACTAACTACATTCGTGCAACTGTTTCTTTATATTTAAGTGTATATAACTTATTTACTTCATTGCTTGCACTACTTGGCGCAAATAATGACTAATTAAATAGTTCTGTTAAAATAGCCCCTCTTTAGGGGCTTTTTTATTGGAATAGTTTTGGCACGATTTGTACTTTCTCTGCACAATGCACCATCGGATCATGATACCACGCAACGTTTGGTTAAATTTGCACAAGCATGTTTAACACAAGGGCATAACATCGATGCCATTTTTTTGTATCAGAACGGCGTTTTTCATGCCAACGAGCAACTAGATTTGGCTGCTGATGAATTACCGATTAATGCGTTATGGCAACAATTACATCAGCAAGGGGTCAATTTAATGTTATGCGTTACTGCCGCTGAAAAGCGTGGTGTAGACATAAACAATACCGGTGTGTTCACTGTTGCAGGTCTTGCTGAATTTGCCATGCTGGCTAGTGATGCCGACAAATGGGTGCAGTTTAAATGATCAATGTACTGGTATTAAGCCAACATAGTCCTTTTGATGACTTACATATTCGTGATGCATTAGATATGACATTAATATTCGCTGCTGTTGAGCAAAATATTAGCTGGTTATTTAGCGGTCCTGCGGTACTTGCCTTAAAAAAACATCAACAACCTGAACAGATAGGTTTAAAAAATTACTTTAAAACCATTAAAACACTAGAAATTTACGATGTTGAAAACATTTATGTATGTGAAAAGTCTCTGCTCGAGTATGGCCTTGATAAACATAACCTGGTAGTAGAAGTAAAAGCGCTTAATTATCAGCAGCAAAGTCAACTGATTGCCCAGCAACAACAGATAGTGAACTTATGAGCACCTTACATATATTTTCCAAGCCACTTGGCTATTACAACACAGATCAATTAGTTAACCTGATCCAGCCAACGGACAAAGTATTATTATTAAGTGACGCATGCTTTGCTATTAGCCAATTTAGACAACTTGCAACGCACTTATTAATACTTGCTGATGACGCCAAGGTACGAGATATCACAATCAATCAGCCCGATCACTCGCTTAGTTATGACGACTTTGTCGCGCTAACATTAGCTACATCTCACTCTATTACGTGGTAATGCATGCTTGAATTTAATAATCAAATTATCGACACGGATAAACAAGGTTACTTACTTGATCATCAGTTATGGAATGAACAATTAGCCTGCGTTATTGCCGAGCAAGAAAACATTGAATTAACCTCCCAACACTGGGAAGTGATCCATTTTGTGCGTAATTTCTATTTAGAATACAACACCAGCCCAGCAATAAGAATGTTAGTAAAAGCAATGGCAAAAGCGCTAGGTGAAGATAAAGGCAATAGTATCTACCTTTATAAACTGTTTCCTAAAGGCCCTGCTAAGCAAGCAACTAAAATAGCCGGTTTACCAAAACCGGCACGGTGCATCTAACAATGACAACTGCTAAACCAAGTAATACAGCAAAACGTCGAAATAGCGGCCGTAGTTATAATCGCGGTGCAATTACAACCAAAAAAGTGAATAACTCAATAAAGCGCGAGATCAAACCAGCCATTGCCGCAAGTGAGCGCAAAATTGTCTTATTTAATAAACCCTTTGATGTGTTGTGCCAGTTTACTGATGAAGCAAACAGACAAACCTTGGCTGACTTTATTGCCATTAAAGATGTGTATGCAGCAGGACGATTAGATAGAGACAGTGAGGGCCTGCTATTGCTCACTAATTGTGGCAAGTTACAAAACACTTTAACAGCGCCAAACAAAAAAACCAGTAAAACTTACTGGGCACAAGTTGAAGGTGAGCCAACTGATGCAGCAATTAAACAACTGTGCCAAGGCGTCGAGCTCAAAGATGGACTCACATTACCCGCCATTGTTAAACGTATAGATGAGCCAACTTTATGGCCACGTAATCCTCCCGTTAGAGAGCGAAAAAACATTCCAACTAGTTGGCTCAGTATTACTCTTACCGAAGGGCGTAATCGCCAAGTAAGAAGGATGACAGCACATATTGGCCACCCTACTTTACGTTTAATCCGTTATCGTATTGGTGGCTACACGTTAAAAGGAATTGATAATGGCCATTATAAAGTAATCACTGATGAACAATAAAGTAAGCTAAATTTGAGCGCTGCTATTTTAAATGCGCCTAGCAGCGCTAGCTGATTTTGCTATCAATCTTCACTAACAACAATACAATTACGGCCTTGTCCTTTTGCTTGATACAAGGCTTTATCTGCCGCATCAACAAAATAGGTATAATCGCCAGTTTGGGGATTATGCAAAGTTTTAATGCCCATGCTTAGTGTTATATAACCAATATCAGTATATTCATGCTTAATAACTAACTGATTAATGGCTTGCTGGATTTGTAATGCACTATGTAAAGCCTTTTTCGGATCAGCCTCTGGCAGTAACACCACAAATTCCTCACCGCCAAAACGTGCAACAAAATCCTTTTCGTGATTTATCGTCGCCGCAATACATTGCGCAATTTGATACAAGCATTCATCGCCTTTAATATGGCCGTAGTTGTCGTTGTATTGTTTAAAATAATCGATGTCGATTAAGAGCATTGATAACGGTTTTATTTTTTTATGCATTAATTCAAGTTCATTGACTAACTTGTCATCAAAGCAACGTCGATTGGCAATTTGAGTTAATGAGTCTACAAAAGCCATGTCGCGAAGTGTATCTTCAACAGCTAAATGCTGTGTTACATCCTTAAAAATAGCTAAAAATTCGTGTTTAAAATATCTTCCCGAAATTTCCATCATTATATGAGAGCCATCTTTACAAGTAACACAATAAACTTGTGGTTGAATATCAGTATCATTTTCTAACGCAAAGCTAAGAGCTTGTTGCCACGTTTGTCGCACCCACATCAGATAGTGTGGATCAGGGTAAGCATTAAGCCACCAATCATTGAGTGTTGGAATATCGTCAATAGTGTAGCCAAACACATCAACAAAACGTTGGTTTATGCGGATTATATTTTCGGTGTGCATACATACATTGCATAAAGGTATGGGCACTTGCGTAAATAAATTAACGTATTCGCTCAAATCATGCTGACGGGTTGATGGTTTATTATGTTGCGTTAAATGTTCAATATTATGGTGTACCGAAACAAAATTATGCTGGTTCGGTGTTGTATGCATCAATAGCGCGAAATGCCATTCTTGCCACCAAGTTGCTAGCTGTGAAACAAGAAAAGACTCAGACTCACTTGTCGTTTTCAAATTCACAGCAACACTTTTGAGCAGACTATCTAAGCTACTGTATTCAATTACACCCCATTGTTGATAATTTGAAAGAGTATTTTCAAACACCCGATACGCATCAACTCTTAAAGTACTGCGCGTATCATCAACCATCGTTACTAATTGTGATTTAGAGTTGCAGGCATATTGTGCAATGAAGTTAATTATTGATTGTTGATAGAAAATATTGTCCATATATTGCCCATTAATTACGTGCGCGTAAAAACCGTGCACTTGAAAGTACACCAGAATAATTTAAAGGAATATAAGCAGATGAAAGTATTCGGCGTGAAAAGATTCGTAAAGAGCAGTTGATTAATGTAAACGAGATAAAAGTAAGGTAGCAATGCTAAAACTATTTTTATAATTGCAGTAAAAAATCACAACTTTAAAATACCCTTAATAGCTTTATCAGGTCCAGTTATTTATGTGAATTCTAGCACTAAAATTTAGCCGATGATTATTTAAGCAATAAAAATCTCTCATATAAGAATAAATAAGGGTAGATTTATCATCTGACTCTGTATAAAAGTGCTAACCCCTGTACATGTTAACAATCTAAAAAGACGACTTTATGGCGCACAATATGCTTATTTTCTTAAATAACTCAAGTATGTTACTGCGCTGCCGTTATACATAATTGTATGTATAGATTATCGACTTGAAAATACGGTGTTAATTGCATTATCGCGTGCATGGGATCAGGTGCTATATGGATATGACCAATGAAGAACTAAATTTTATAACGGATCTTTTTCAAGTGACGGCTCCTGCAAAATTGCAGGACAATCATACGCTGACATTACAAAGCGCTGTCCCTGCCAATATTGCTGAATTACTAAACAATACAAAATTAACACTACTGGCTGAAGTTGGCGATTATCAATTATGGTTTCCACTTGCAATAAAAATTGATAAAACAGGCGTTTTGACCCCAGTACTAAGCGCCCCTGAAGTTATTGATACACGAGGAATAAAACGCTGTTGGCGTGGTGATAATCTCAATATTCAGAGCCAAGGCTTTGAAGTAGAATCAATCTCAAGTACTGGGCTTTTTCTAAAATCTACGACTCAAAAGGCTCCTTTAGCGGTTGATCAACAAATAAAATTAACCCTGCCAAACAAGAGAAATATTACTATCGACATCGAGCCGGTACGTTTTAGTAAGCGAGGCATGGCCGCCAAGATCACTCATATTCATCAAGGGAAAGAACATCTCAGGGCCTATTTATTCGAAGCCCATAAGCGCCAACATGCCAATTTATATGAGTCCAGATAACCGCTTATAAAGCTTAATATTGATAATTCACCGTTGTGTGTTAGTCGCAGCTAGTTGCAGTGAAGTTAGCACAGCGATAAGCTAAACCTTTGTTGTAATAAATGAAGGTTCTATGAGCGAAAATAACTATCCAATAGGTACTCAAGGCACGCCTTGGCATGATAAAGATAAACAGTGCTGGTTTAACCAACAAACGATTAAACGCAGTTATCAATCACAAGTTGTCACTTTAATCAACCAACTGGATAATGATTTCGAGGTTGAGCAATATGGTGCGCTCAGTTTTGATCCTACTCGCTATCCTCTCTTTATTATTAAATCAAAACAGTGGGCATCGAATAAACCGAGCATCCTGATCACCGGTGGCGTGCATGGCTATGAGACAAGCGGTGTTCATGGCGCATTACATTTTATGAAAACGCTAGGTATGAAATATACAAAAGAGTTTAACTTACTGGTTGCCCCTTGTATTAGCCCATGGGGATATGAAACCATTAATCGTTGGAATCCAGCCGCCATAGATCCAAACCGTTCGTTTTATTCACCAAGCCCAGCACCAGAGTCAGCAGCACTAATAAATTATATTAAAGCACAAAATATACCTTTATTAGCGCATATTGATCTGCATGAAACAACTGACACTGACAACAGTGAGTTTCGCCCTGCACTTGCGGCTCGTGACGGCAAGGTGAACACTAATTGGAATATTCCTGATGGGTTTTATCTTGTCGCTGATAGCAATAAACCTGAACCACAATTCCAAAAGGCGATTATTGACACTGTCACTAAAGTAACTCAAATCGCGCCCAGTGATGAAAACAATCAACTCATTGGTGTGCCACTAGAGCAACATGGTGTGATCAATTACGCAGCACGAGAACTCGGTTTATGTATGGGCTTTACAGATGCACAGTATGTCACGACGACTGAGGTGTACCCAGATAGTCCAACGGCAACAGAGGAGCTATGTATTACAGCTCAAGTTGCAGCGATTAAAGGTGCATTGGATCACCTGCTCACAAAATAATTATCGCGAGGGTCTATTGGTAATTATATTTAGGCCCTATTCTGACATTTTTAATCTGGTTATATATTGTTCACTGATTAATTAATGCAAATTTATAAAAAATTAAAAAATACCTAGACTCCGCGTTTAAATTGTATAAAATTCGCGCTCTTAAATTTTCTCACAAGGAAGCACGTTGAAATTTAGCAATAAACATGGTCAAGTTAGTTTACACCGCGAGCAAAATATTATCATCGCTGATTTCTGCGGCAATCTTAATGCAAGCTTAGTGACCGCATTTAGCAATGGCTTATTTGAACAAGTTAGTCAGCTTGCCAATAAACCATGGGGATATATTAGTAATTCTCAAAATCTGTTGGCTGCAACTCCCCAAGCAGAGCAACAACTTACACTGTTAGCCTCTGCCATGGTTCATAATGGATGCATTGCCAGCGCTTATATTTTTGATTCAGCTATCGTAATCAATCAAATGCAACGCATTATTCACAATGCAGGTCTGAGCGTGGATATTCGCCATCGTCTGTTTAAATGTTTAGCACAAGCTAAAACCTTTGTTAACCAAACAATGGCCGATAAAGCAGCTCAATTGCACTTTGCGTAACTTAGTCGCGATAAAAAACACTGCTTATTGATGCCTTAATACTGTGGTCTTCTTCGGCTGTGATCACAAAATCAAGTGCATTGAGCTTATTTGGTAAATCATAGCCATCGGCAACAACAGTGACTGGGATGCGCTTCATTTGACCAGCTTCGACAGCTGTAAGTTGAGGGCTCTGTAACTTAGCCACATCAAGACCGCTGATCGCGACTCGGTAATGCACTAACTGCTGAGTTTTATTAATAATTGTCAGGGTGTAGGGGTTTTCAACCAAGCCCTCATAATTTACCCGATATAATGCGTTACGATCACGTAGTACTGATACTTCGATTGGCGTGCGTTGCACTAACCACGCTAACATACTGACCATTAATAAAACCGTGAGCGCACCATAACCGACCAGTTTCAACCGGTATGGATTAGTTTGCTCGCCAGCCATCTGTTTTTCGCTTGCGTACTTGATCAAGCCTTTTTGATAGCCAAATTTATCCATAGTGTCATCACAAGCATCGATACATAAACCACAGTTAATACATTCATATTGAAGGCCGTTGCGAATATCAATCCCTGCTGGGCACACTTCCACACATAAATTGCAATCTACGCAATCACCTAAATCTAACGCTTTCGGATCGGCCTTACGTTTACGTGGACCACGGTTTTCCCCTCGCGCACTGTCATAAGTGACAAGTAATGTATCTTTATCAAACATTACTGCCTGAAATCGTGAATATGGACAAGCAACGGTGCACATTTTTTCTCTTAAGAAACCAGCATTTCCATAAGTACAAAAGGCAAACAAAAATACCCAAAAACTAGTGATCCCCGACCATTGCAGAGTAAACATATCCCCATACAGACTTTTAGCCGGAATAAAATACGCCATAAACGATGTGGCAGTGAATAAAGAAATGATCAACCAAGCGCTGTGTTTAATTATTTTCTTTTGCCATTTTGATAATGTCCAGGCAGATTTATCTAATTTAATACGTTGATTACGCGTTCCTTCAATTCGTTGCTCCACCCACGAAAACATCAACATCCAAATAGTTTGCGGGCATGTATAACCACACCATACCCGGCCAAGCCAATTGGTAACAAAAAACAGCGCAAAGGCACCTAGCATAAATAGCAACGCCAAGATCATAAAGTCTTGAGGCAGTAAGGTCAGCCCAAAAATAGTAAACTTTTGACTCGCAACATCGAGCAATACCGCTTGCTGACCATGGTATGGGAGCCAAGGAATAACAATAAATGTCAGCATCAGTAACCAACCCAAGTTACGGCGAATACGCTGAAAAAATCCTTTTTGCTCACGAATATAAATAGGCCCTTCATGGTTATAGGGCTTGATGATCATATCTTCTTCTTTAATATCAAATTTCATAATTACGAGTACTTAATGTGACGGTTAAGCACTCTTTTGCAACTTTCAGACCAAACTGAAAGATAAAATAACTATATGAATATTAAGGAATTAAAATTAAATATTGGAATCAACTTCGCGATATATAACGGAAATCGCGATATATCACGACCTTTTATTGATTGCAAGCTTGCGCATTTTTGAGCGCAACGTACTCTCCGGCATACCTAACTTAACTGCAGCGCCTTGGCTGCCAGAAATTTGCCAATTTGACAGCTCTAACACCGCTAGAATATGTAACCGCTGTACCTCATCTAAATTCAGCTCTGTATTACTGATCAAAGCTGCTCCACTACGCAGTGGTTGACTTAGCTGTAATACCGACTGTTTAGACAAAATCGCCTCACGCTCTAGTACATTCTGTAATTCGCGAATATTGCCTGGCCAGTCATAAGCTTGTAACTGTGCTATGGCTTTTTTGCTCACTCCTTTGAGCTGCTTACCAAGGCGTTTATTTAGCTGTGCAATTAAGTTACTGCATAGCAAGGGAATATCTTCTTTACGCTGTTTTAATGGTGGCACTGTAATTGGGAAAACATTTAACCGATAATATAAATCAATTCTAAAACGTCCTGATTGCACCATCTCCCATAAGTCACGATTAGTGGCAGCAATCACCCGAATATTCACTTTACGTGTCTGGCTACTGCCTACTCGCTCAAATTCATGTTCTTGCAGTACCCGCAGTAATTTACTTTGTGCCTCGAGTGGCAATTCTCCAATTTCATCTAAAAATAGCGTGCCATTATCGGCTAATTCAAATCGACCTTTACGGTGTTCATTGGCCCCAGTAAACGCACCTTTCTCATGACCAAATAGCTCTGACTCCAATAAACTGGCCGTAAATGCTGCACAATTGACCTTGATAAACGATTGTTTACTACGTGCACTTAAACGATGTAAATTGCGCGCGACAAGTTCTTTACCCGTGCCGTTCTCGCCTAAGATCAATACTGTGCTGTCGGTTGGACTAACCAATTTTATTTGCTCTAGCATAGTTTGAAAAATATGACTTTTGCCAACTAAACCAGACTCTTGCCAGTCTTCATTAAGCTCTGCAATTAGATAGTTATTTTGCTCTTTTAATTGCTCACTTAAGTGGTTTACTTGCGCTAACGCATCGCGTAGAGCCTGCTCGGTTTGTTGCTGCTTTGATACATCGCGAAATATCGCGACTGCTCCTATCAATTGCTGATCTTTATATACTGGGGTTGATGTATATTCCACAGCAAAGCGGCTACCATCTTTACGCCAAAACACTTCCCCTTTAACTTGGCGGTGTTTACCATCAAACATAGTGCAGTATATTTGGCATTCATTCGCTGGATAAGGGCGACCATCGGCATGGCTATGATGGTGGTACTGATGAATTTTTTTACCTAATAGCTCATCTGCTCGCCAACCGGTCATTCGCTCTGCGGCTGGGTTTACAAACACCGCATTACCGCTTAGATCAAAGCCATAAATGCCCTCACCCACAGCGTTTAACAATAAGCTTGGATCGTCTAAAAATTGTTTTATCATTGCAGTGCACCAAATTCGTGAAATATCACGAGCATTATGCCTATATGGATGCCTTTTTACATCTTTACTTACAATTTGCTGTTTATAAACTGTTACATAAATAGCTTTTAACTATTAAGATAAGAAAAAACAGTGTAGTGAACACATGTCGTTAATCATTAACAATCTTGAGAAACGCCACCAAAGCGTTGTCGCCGTGAATAAACTGTCTTTTACTGTACAACCTGGGGAAATTTTTGCATTACTTGGTCCCAATGGTGCGGGTAAATCTTCGTTAGTCAAAATGCTCGTTGGCTTTTCTAGCGCAAACAGTGGCTCCATTGAACTGACTGATTCAGGGCACACATATGCGTCGATCCCAGCCCACTTACTTGGTTATCTGCCAGAGGATCGTGGCCTCTACCCAGAAAAAACACTAAAACAAAATCTACAGTTTTTTGCAGCATTACACGGCGTTAAAGATAGCGAGTTTAATAAGCATTGCGCCTATTGGCTGGCTAAGTTTAATTTAACTGAGCGTTAAACGATCCTCAAAATCACTTTCGAAAGGAAATCAGCAAAAAATCCAATTGATCACGGCTATTCGATGGTAAGTTACTGGGGCAAATATTGCTTGCAGTCAAAACCATGCTTAGCACGCTATTGTCGATTGTATTATCTATGCTGTTTTTTACTGTGGTGATTAAACAACAAGCGCTTGATTTACATTTTGTGAATTGGTCATTACTGCCTTGGTTTTTTGCCTTTGCGATTGCTGGACTTAGCATCTGCGCCGCATTTATGGCCGCTGTTGCAGCGGGCATTGATGATCCTAACCACAGTAGTAAAAGCGCGTTAATGATGCTGCCTGTGGCCCCTATCTGCATTGCTTTCTTTGTTATTGATGCACCAAATAGTCTATTAACAACTGTACTGAGCTACTTACCAATTACCGCATTTGCTGTCATGCCAGTACGTATGTCGCTGGTTGAGCTCGCATTTTGGCAACCTCTGTTATCACTGTTGCTGAGCATCGGCTGCTTTTATTACTTACGTATTTTTGCCGCGCGCACCTTTAAAATGGGCATGAATATGTATGCACAAGAACCGAGTTTAAAGGCTATGTGGTTGAGTATCTTTAAATAACAACACAATCTTACAGTCTCTTATTACACTCTATTTGTCTTTACGATAAAAATATTTCGTTATCTTTTATTGTCATTTCGTTTAAAAATCCACTTACCAACAGCGTATTGCTTGATTGGATCACTGTTGTTTTTGAATCCATAAAACAACAGTCACTACTTTTTTAGGAATGAACGAATGAAAAAAGCATTGCTAACACTTATTGTCGCACCTCTGTTTGCCGTTTATACAACATTTGCCGTTGCAGGTGATGCTGTTGACGCTCCAGCCGAAACAATTAAAGAATACACAGAAATGTGTCTAAACTGGGCTAAAGACGACGACATCAGCAATGAAGAGCTTAAACCATACGTGTTAAAATGCGTTAATGATGAGCTTGAGTCTGAAGGCTACAAAAAAGTCACTGACGTAAAAATTTAATCTCAAAATTGCCATTGCGAAATTTTGCTATAAAAAAACCGGACTGACACAAGGGTGTGCGTTCCGGTTTTTTTGTTATGAGGTATGAACCTAGCAAATACGCTAAAAAGCGCGCTTGCTGCTCATTTTACTCAGCGTCTTTTTTCGCTTTAGTTGCTTTTTTAGGCGCCGTTTTTTTGGCCGCAGCTTTCTTTTTCGGTGCTGCTTTCTTCTTCGCCTCTGCAACCCACTTTCCGGCATTGAAATGCGCAGTCCAGCCTGTTGCTTTGCCATCAACTTCAGTCATTACATACTGTTCTTTATTCTTACGGCTATAACGAACAATTGCTAAGTTGCCATCAGGATCTTTCGCTGGTGCATCGGCAAGATAATAAAACTTAGGTGAGATACGATCTCTAAAACGCTGTAACTCTTCTACTTTAGGAGCACGTGTTTCACGCGATTTAGGGAAGGTATTAGCGGCTAAGAAAATACCGGCCGCACCGTCACGTAGTACAAAGTATGCATCCGATTTTTCACATTCAAGTTCAGGTAACTGAACTGGATCTTCTTTTGGCGGCGCAGCTTCACCGTTACGTAGTAATTTACGAGTGTTCTTACATTCATCATTACTACAACCAAAATATTTACCAAAACGACCAGACTTAAGCTGCATATCCGATGAACACTTATCACATTCAATGATAGGGCCATCATAGCCTTTAATTTTAAACGTGCCCTGCTCGACTACATAGCCCTTACACGCGGGGTTATTACCACAGACATGTAATTTACGAGTTTCATCTATCAGGTATGAATCCATCGCCGTTTCACAAATTGGGCAACGCTTCATTTGCATTAATGTTTCGGTTTCAACATCTTCAACATCAGCAGCAACCGCTTCATCACCTGACACTAAATTCATCGTTGTGGTACAACGCTCTTTAGGTGGTAAGTTATAGCCTGTGCAGCCTAAAAATACACCTGTTGAAGCGGTGCGAATACCCATTTTTCTGCCACAGGTTGGGCAGTCAATGTCCGTTTCGACCATTTCATTTTTGCGCATTCCGCCTTCATCTTCTTCGCCACTGGCTAAAGTCAGTTGCGTAGAAAAGTCAGCGTAAAATTTATCGAGTACTTGAGTCCAAACGCGCTCACCTTCAGCGATATCATCTAAGCGACCTTCCATTTTTGCAGTGAAGTCAAAGTTCATTAGATCAGTAAAGTTCTCAACTAATCTATCAGTAACAATCTCACCCATTTTTTCTGCAAAGAACCGGCGGTTTTCAACGCGCACATAGCCACGATCTTGAATCGTTGAGATAATAGATGCATAGGTAGATGGGCGACCAATACCCCGCTTTTCAAGTTCTTTAACTAAACTCGCTTCACTAAAACGCGCTGGCGGCTTAGTAAAATGCTGTTTAGGATCAAGTTCAACCAGGCTTAATATCTCGCCTTGTTTTATTGCTGGCAGTGATTGGTCTTCTTCATTCTTCTTACGCACTGCAGGTTGTACTCTTGTCCAACCATCAAAACGTAACACACGCCCTTTCGCTTTGAGCTGGAAATCAGCGGCGTTAACGGTCAAGGTTGTTAAGTCATATTCAGCAGCAACCATTTGACAGGCAACAAATTGACGCCAAATTAGCTCATAAAGTTTTTTAGCATCTGGATCTACGCCATCTAAATGCCCAGACAATACACTAACACTGGAAGGACGGATCGCTTCGTGCGCCTCTTGAGCATTTCCTTTCGAGCTATAATTGATAGGCTCTTTCGGTAAATACTTATCGCCAAATTGCTCGCTTACGTAATCACGGCACATTGCAACAGCATCTTTCGACAAATTCGTCGAGTCAGTACGCATATAAGTGATGTAACCGGCTTCATACAAGCGCTGCGCTAACATCATGGTCTTTTTAACACCATAGCCTAAGCGAGTGCTGGCAGCTTGCTGCATGGTTGAGGTAATAAGTGGCGCACTTGGGCGACTTTTACTGGGCTTTTCTTCAACACTAACAACTTTATATTCAGCTTGCTCTAGTGCTGCGGTTGCAGCCATAGCTTGGGCTTGGTTAACTGGTTTAAAGGCTTTATCGCCTTGTTTAACGACTTCTAAACGAAGGTTAGATTCAGTATTTTTAACATCCGCATGAATATCCCAGAATTCTTCAGGGATAAATGCTTTGATCTCGCGCTCACGCTCCACCAACAAACGCACAGCAACAGACTGTACGCGACCAGCAGACAAACCACGGGCCACTTTAGCCCATAATAATGGCGACACCATAAAACCAACCACACGGTCTAAAAAGCGACGAGTCTGTTGGGCATAGACCATGTCGGTATTTAGCTCTCCAGGTGCTTCAAAGGCAGCCTGTATGGCATTTTTTGTGATCTCGTTAAATACGACGCGCTTATACTTCTCTGGCTCGCCACCAATGATCTCTTGCAGGTGCCAAGCAATGGCTTCACCTTCTCTATCCAAATCCGTTGCGAGATAGATTTGGTCAGCATTTTCAGCAAGCTTTTGTAATTCTTGAACAACTTTTTCTTTACCTGGTAATACTTCGTAATGTGGCTGCCAACCTTGCTCTGGATCAATCCCCATTCGAGCAACTAGATTAGTATAATCACGCTGTTTTTTGTACGCGGCCTTTTCTTCTGGTGCCATTTTTCGCACTTCTGCAGGCGTTTTTATAGCAGCCGTTTTGGTTTTGCCTGAACCGGAGGTAGGAAGATCTCGTACATGCCCAATAGAGGACTTGACGATAAAATCGTTTCCTAAATATTTATTAATTGTTTTAGCCTTAGCAGGAGACTCTACAATTACTAGCGATTTGCCCATAGTTGCCTATTTCTAACCAAGTATTTTAAATGTGTTTTGCCCATTTACGGGCGCGAATATTTATAGGTATATCTACAAACACCAATTGTTACAAGCTTTTAATACAAACTTTTCTGCTTTTAATGAATAATTAAACAATTATTGTCGTTAATTTAGACAAAACGATGTTTTTCGGTATTTGCAGTGGAATATATAGAATAGCAACAAAAATGCCAACCTTAAGGTTGGCATTTATTAATTTATATCGGTTAGGATAAAATTAACCAGCGTCTCTAATCGCAAGTTGTGCGACCGTTTCTACTTCTTTAGGAGTTATGAAACTTACAGATAAAAAGCCGCTTTCACTTTTATTTGGTTCAGCCTCACGGCTGATCGAAAGTGGAATTGAATGTGCTGCTGTTGCTGCACTTTCTAGCATGGTAAATCCATCAATACCACTGTATTTACCATTATCTGTGCTAATTGAAATAGCCGTGCCTGATGGGATTGGGTTGTTATACCGATCCGAATAATACAGTGCAAAAGATAATGCCGCTAGCTCATTACCGCCATCTGCTGATGGGGTTAGGTCTATGGTACCTAAGTCACAGTATGCAGTGTTATCTGTAAGCTCTAATGCAACGACTAAATCTGTAGTAGTATTACCTGCCTCTTCATAAATCGAGCTACAACTTTGAATGTCCAATGCCAACTGAACAGCATTAGCTGTCAGTATGGTGTTACCATTTCCATCTAAAATTGGTGCACCTGTTCCATCAACCTCAAATTCATTTAATGAACTAGCGAATTGACTTTCTAACTCTGCTTTTGCAACAACGAAACGGCTATAGACTGCACTACCCGACATAACAATCACAAACGAATCACGCACATCAATTAAATCTTTACTACATAAACTTGCAAATGTTGCATCGGCTGCTGGTGATGTTGCGGCTTCTGTACACAATAGTCCATTGTACTTACCATCAGCTAATGTATGCATTTCATTGAGATCGATATCAAAGCTTTCCTCAAAATGCGCCCCATTAGTATTTGCAGGGCTACATGGATCGTTCGCATCACCTTCATTACAAAAACTAGCATCTTTAACTGTTTGTGCGGTGACAGGATCATAAATCGCAGCCAAGCCATCATAAGTACCATTTTCGTTATGATCGACAAACGCTTCCGGTAAATCATAGCCGCTATAGTATTCATTAGTGTCGAATCGACCATTACCATTTATATCAATAAACGACTCTTGCCCTTTCGCTGTAGCTAGTACAGTTACACGGCCACCTAATGGCACACCAAGTGGGCTTACTCTATTATTTAAGATCCCTGCTAAACAAGGAGCGGGAAGATTCCCCATATACAAGTCGCAATTTATTGCATTAGTTTTTGGGTTTATCGAACTAATTTGATTGCCCCACTTTGCTTCTGTAAATGGTTTTGGATTTTGACTACGCCACTGCGCATTACATTCACCATCAACGGTACGACATTCTAATTGCGGGTTAAATGCTTCACCATCAAGAGTACCAACAGCGCCACCTTCCGTTGTTAAATAGACAGCAGTACCATCAGGAACAGGGTTATTAAAGTGATCAGCTAGATACACGGAAATATTGTTTATATCACCAATATAATCAAGTGCTTCAATATTTATTATTTCTGCACCGGCTGTAAAACTGTTGCCATCTGGCAGGCCTGAACTAATAGACACTAAATCAGATACTGTAATAACTTGCTCGTCTAAACCAACTAGCAACATCTCACCTTGAGGACATGAAACAGTTTGATCACGTACTGCTGGATCTTTTTGGCATTCAAGGTAAACATCTTGCCAGCAGGTGACATCGTCCGTTTGGTTTTCTGGTATTTGTTCTTCTGGGATAAAGCATGCTTGCACACGGACAGCCGCAGGGACATAACCCGCGTTAATTTGTACTCGAGCTAAACCTTCTGCATCTGTGAAAACACGGTCATGGGATAAACTAATACCACCATTTGTCGCACTTAAACGAAAATCCATCCGTTTACTTGCCACTACTTTGCCAATTTTGTCTTTTAGTTTAAATGTAATTTCAGACGTTTCTGAGCGCGACTGGCCACCGGTACTTTTTAGCGCAATCACAGATTCAGTAGCACCAACAAATTCGATAGATTCAATTGCAGCAGTTGATACTGGGATATTAACTGTTTTCACAACGGGTGCTCCGCCAGTTAACACTGTCGCTGTAATAGTATCTCCTTGAGCTGCACTACAACCATTTGTACGGTACGTAGTTGTTGCCACGCCACTGATACTAGTCGTACTAGTGTCCATGACCGATAACTCATTCTGAACACACCCAGAGGTAAATTCTACATCGAGATTAGAAACAACCAAATTACCTTCTGAATCGAATATTTTAACTGTAATTACGGTCGTCGCACCTGCAGCGAGAGGGATAAACTCATCCGCGATAACGTTGCCATTAGCATCAAGTTTATTATACAAGCCATTAGTGATAGTAACGCTAAGGTCTGCTGTCGCAATTTCAAATGCTTTTTGATTAGATGCCGATTTTGCTGTCGCTGTAATCTCACCAGCCCCACTGTTAGCACCAGGC
The DNA here is from genome assembly GCF_047806705.1 of Pseudoalteromonas sp. ASV78. Classification (NCBI taxonomy): domain Bacteria; kingdom Pseudomonadati; phylum Pseudomonadota; class Gammaproteobacteria; order Alteromonadales; family Pseudoalteromonadaceae; genus Pseudoalteromonas; species Pseudoalteromonas sp. ASV78. The sequence goes on from NZ_JBLOPA010000001.1 coordinate 1,142,253, forward strand.
TGCAATTTCAACAACGCAAAACCAAAGTTATCAGTCAATGCTTTACCTGATTCAGGTAACAACTTACCAAGATCTGTTGTTGTTTCACTAATAATACCAGCAAAACCATCACCTGAACTTGTATCTGTTACTTTTACTAATACATCGATTAGCTCTTCAGAAGAAAACTGATTCACCTCTGTACAACCTGACGTAAGGTAAGTCGATTCCAATGAAACTGTGTTGCGGTTAGCATCCCAGCCATCAACACAACCTTGCAAAAGTTTCACATCAACATTTGCAACTGCAGTAGCAACAGACGCATCATCACCGCTTGATATGAAGCCAATTGTTTGTGTGACTGAATTACTGTTTTCTGGTTCATAAGTAGCAACAACTAGACCGGCACCTTTTAATAAACCACTACTAAGTGTTACTTTAGCAATACCATTTTCATTCGTTAACGCCGTACCTAACTCGGGAGTGATCTTACCTGTAAAGTTAGATGTAAAACTGATCAGTTGCCCTGCTAGTGGAGATCCACTTTCTGTAAGAGTTGCAGTTACAACTCCTTTGTTATTTTTACTTACCGGGCTTTCCTCAGTAAACGCAGAACCGGATTGATCAACAATTTGTAAGGCAAGGGCGAAAGTCCCATCGCCCCCGGAATCACCACCGTCACCTGCGGATGTAAACGCAAACGTAGCTGAATAGGATTGTTCGCCATCTGTAAAAATTGCCGTGACTTGACCAGCCCCTTCAGTGGTACCAGCAAGAAGCTGAATACGTGCCGTACCAGTACTGTCTGTCAATGCAGAACCAGAAGTTGGATTCAGTGAACCAATGCTATCAGCTAATGTAAAATTCACTCGCTGATTAGACACAGCAGCACCATTTTTCATCACCTGTGATACAAGCTCTAATGGTGCTTCATTTGCTACTGCATTCACTTGCTCACCACTGCTCATGGAAAAACCTTGAACAGTAATTGTGTATACAGCAGTTCCATCACCGCCAATTGTTCCACCATCCTTTTCAAGTGATCCACCGCCACCACACGCCGTGATCAAAAAACTTAACATTACGACACTGAGCCATCGCATTAAAGGCATTGCCCTCTCCCTAGCGTTTGTTATTAATTATTTAAATATAAAATTTACCCAATATTAACCTATATCAAGCTTTAAAATCACAACTTTTATTACTTTTTTATGGTTTTTTTTGAGCGATATTTTTTTTCATATTTATCATTTTTTTCTGTATAAAAATCTACATGCTGGTAGGCTATGGCAAATTTATAAAAAATAGATTGTTACTATGTCAAAAATCCGTTCAATGAGTTTAACCACCCGCATCATGATAGGTATGTTTTTGGGGGTTGCTGTAGGTTTTATTTTCCAAGCAATATTAGCTGGCGAAGACGATTATCTAATCCCACTTGGATTATTCTCTTTGCCAATTAAGAGCTTTTTTGTTGATGGTTTATTTCATATTGGTGGACAAATATTTATCGCCAGTTTGAAAATGTTGGTTGTGCCACTGGTATTTGTATCGCTTGTTTGCGGTACTTGTAGTTTAAGTGACCCGAAAAAACTAGGCCGTTTGGGCGGTAAATCAATCGGGCTATACCTTATTACTACTGCTATTGCGATTACAGTTGCAATTACCTTGGCATTATTAGTTAATCCCGGTGAAGGCATTAATTTACCTTCTGACGCTACTTATAGCGCAAAAGAAGCACCAACCCTTGCGCAAGTTATCATTGGTATGTTTCCAACCAATCCAATTGATGCGATGGCCAGTGGTAACATGTTACAGGTTATTGTGTTTGCATTACTGTTTGGTATTGCTATGGCACTCAGTGGCAGCGCAGGCAAACGAGTCGCAGCCGTTTTTGAAGATTTAAATACCGTTATCTTAAAATTAGTTACCCTATTAATGAACGTAGCACCTTATGGGGTGTTCTGTTTAATGGCGAAACTATTTACCACCATTGAGCTGAACTTAATCGTCAGCTTAGCCAAATACTTTGGTGTTGTAGTGGCGGCCTTGTTTATCCATGCGCTGGTAAATTACACGTTATTATTAAAGTTTTTAACCGGTTTAAATCCAATTATCTTCTTGAAGAAAATGAAACACGCGTGTCTATTTGCCTTTAGTACTTCCAGTTCAAGTGCAACAATGCCTATCACATTAGAAACAGCCACGAAAAAGTTAGGCGCAAAGAACTCAGTCGCTTCATTTACAATACCCCTAGGTGCAACCATTAATATGGACGGCACGGCAATTATGCAAGGTGTTGCAACGGTGTTTATCGCTCAAGTGTTCAGTGTTGATCTAACCATTTCAGATTACTTAATGGTCATTCTAACTGCCACGCTCGCCTCTGTCGGCACCGCAGGTGTGCCAGGCGTAGGCTTGATCATGCTTGCCATGGTTCTTAATCAAGTTGGTTTGCCTGTTGAAGGGATTGCCATCATTATTGGCGTTGACAGATTACTTGATATGACTCGCACGGCGGTCAATGTTACGGGCGATTGTATGGTGACCTGTGTGGTGGCTAAATCTGAAGGTGAATTGGATGAAGACGTATTTAACGACCCTGACGCTGCTAAAGATTTAGAGGACTATCATAAATCAACTGACTAATGTTGTGCGTGTATAAATGAAAAAAACCCGCAAATTTGCGGGTTTTTTCATTTAATAACTTTAACCTTTATGGGTTTAAGCCTTTAAAACGGGAAACTAACGATATACCCGTTTTATTAACTGTGTTACTCAAGCCAATAGCAAACTTGTCACTGAGGCTCTTTTTAACTTTATATTGCACTTTATAAATTTGTCGCTCATCTTGATGATTTAGTAATGTGTCATCACTGGTTTGAATTTTATCAACTAACCCTTTATCAATTGCTTGAGTTGCAAACCAATGCTCGCCTGTTGCAACTAAATTAATATCTAGGCTAGGACGTTGGCTGCTGACAAACTGTTTGAATAAATCATGGGTTTGTTCTATTTCATCTTTAAATTTTTCTCGGGCTTTATCGGTATTTTCACCAAATAACGTTAACGTGCGTTTAAACTCTCCCGCCGTGATCTGTTCAAAATCAACATCATTTTTCTTGAGAATTTTATTAAAGTTTGGAATTTGCGCTATCACACCAATTGAGCCAACAATAGCAAACGGTGCGGCAACTATTTCATCGGCCACACAGGCCATCATATAGCCACCACTGGCTGCCACTTTATCAATCGCAACAGTAAGGTGAATACCTTTATCTTTCAAGCGTTGCAGCTGTGATGCAGCTAAGCCATAACCATGCACTACACCGCCACCACTTTCTAATCTAACCAGTACTTTGTCTTGCTTAGAGTCAGCAATTGATACGATCGCGGTAATTTCTTCGCGCAAGCAGTCTACTTCGTGGGCATCCATGCTGCCATTAAAATCAAGTACATATAAACGTGGTTTGCTATCTGCTTCATGCGCTTTTTTAGCCTCATTTTTTTGTGCTTTATGGTGCGCTTTTAAGGCTTTTTTTGATAAGGTACTTTCAATAAAGTTATTTTTTAAATCATCGAGTTGCTCTGATATATCATCAATCTCAATTTCACCTTTTTTACTTTTAGGCTTCACCGCAGCTGCAACAATTATGGCGACGATCGCTGCCACAGCAATTACAAATGTTAACGTTTTGGCAAAAAACAGCCCGTACTCATATAAAAATTCCAATCGTATTCTCCAAATAAAAATTTCACCTAATTTACCATTCAAACAAAAAAAAGCCACTTCTCAGTGGCTTTTCATTTATCTTAATACGCTAGAAAGTTAATCAGTGACAATCTCGGTATTTTGAATAGATAACGCACGACCTCGGGTTACCAAGTAAGTGGCAATTTGCAATTGCATTTCAGTTGTCGCTGCAGCACTGCCTTGTGCCGTAGCCCCAGCAGCTGCATTTGCTGCCGGTGTAAGTACCGAACTATGATGCCCTTTAGTAAATTTCACTAAATAGCTCATCCCTTCATCCGTTGGTGCTTGCGATTGCGTTACAGTCGTTAAACCCATTAAATTAGCTAAAGGAAGTGAACCAGCAAGTGGATTATTCACTGTTGTCGGCGGAATAACCTGATCTGGTTTATTCCCTTCACCATCGCCAACCACCACATTCATATACACTGGCGTACCAAGCGCTTGAACCGCTGCGGCATAATTTGTTGGATCGCCACTATCAAGTGCCGTCTGTGCCGCAAATGAAAATTGCGTCATTACACCTTGAATATTGGCTATTTTGGCGTTTTCGTCAGCGACGGTCAAAGAAGCAATATATTCAGGGTAAGCACAGCTTACATAAGCTTGTTGATCAGCAATAACAGCACCACAGTTAGATACAGCATCCGTTTCAAGGAAGGTTGCAAACTCAGCTGATTCAGCAGTGCCTGCGGCTAATAATACAGAGCCTTGCACAAATGGGCCAAAACTCGCTGATTCTAATAAGAAGCTGGCTATCCCACCACCACCGCTAGCAAGTGCGACACTATTGACTTTGAACAAACCATCAACTTGGCTATCTAAAGGTGTGTTAGCTTGAGTAACAAAAGCGGGAGCAACTACCGAACCTAGTGAATGGCCAATAAACACTACATCAGAAGTGTTAAGTGATGTATCGTTTGTAAAGTTTAGACCTAGACGTAAAGCAAGTAAATCAGCTGCAGACTGTCTTAAATTGTCACGTGCTACTAGTAATGATTGCAAGTTCATATACGCCAGAACAGAACCTGTTGATGCATTAAAATCATCATTACCATCGTCATCCACGTCTATACCACGTTCACCATGCACTGGATGGTCTATTGAGGCCGTTGCAAAGCCTTGAATCGCTAAACTAGCCGTTAATGCCAACATATCTTCTTTTTTAGAAGTAATACCGTGTTGCATAATAACAACAGGCCAACCACCCGCAGGCATTTCAAGTGCCGACATACCAAGACTTTGTGTTCTGATAAAATTTATTACAGGCAAAATAGGTTTTGTTATCTGAACAGGCACTTCTTGCTGGCTTTGCACTTTAGGGATCGGATTGTATTTTGTTAAGTGACGAGTAATATCAATTTTCGGGTAATCATGTAATCTCCCCTCACTTAAACCTTGGCAAAGCGGCTCATATGGACCAACATCAAACATGGTAGGATCAATTTCATCTTCTTTTCCTGCTTCGCGCAGCGCTTGATCAGCTGCTTGCTGATTAAGAACGGCAACAGGGCTTGAACACATGCCTTGCCAATATGTATCAGCCAAGTTTGCAATTTCTTTCCCTTCAGGTTGAGATAAATACATAGGCAGTGTCACACTACCTTTTTGATATTGAACACCTGCAAATGCTGGCGAAAGTCCAGTAACACCTTGTGAAGCAAAGACTTGCTCAACCGTTAGCATTGATTGTTCTGGGATTTGAACCATTGGTGTTGGCAAGACTGGGTTTTGCAAGCTCGCTGCTAGTAACTTTTTAATAGTACCAAGTACCGGGCCAACAGACTGAATAGTCATCGCCCCACTAAAAATAATATCATCTTTACTAATAGTGCCACCTGAGGTGACCACATTTTCATAACTGTTTACCACGCCTTGCAGCGCTAACTGGCTCTCGGTGATCAGTGGCGTCTCCTCACTAACCAAACCATAAGTTGATGAAGGCTCGATAGAACGCCCTAATGAGTCTTTAAGTTCAGTCGTCAGCACATTAATATAAGAGCTGCCAGCTTTAAACGGTTTTAATGGAATAATAGCAACCGCATTGCCACTTGCTTTAGTGATGAAATCAACGCCAAAGGTTAATTCACCTAATAATTTACATCCAGCTCCAGCAGGTACCGCTGCGCAATCTGCATCTGTTAAACTCGCGCCCATAACAACTTCAAAAATACGCACAGATCCCGGCGCACCAGCCGAACTTTCATCAAGGCTAACATTCGCAGGAAAGGTAAGATCTACTTTATAAGGAACTTGGCTAGACCAGCCATCAAGTGCACCTAGTGCCAGTGACGGGTTAGCATAGGCACTTCTTGGCACTGATACGCCATTAGCACCCAACTCACCGGGGATATTAATAGTGCCATCTTTTGTACCACTCATTAATAAGTCATTTGGTACTGAAATAACCCCATTTGCGGGATCAAACTTCACTGTAGCTGATGGAATAACTGGTGGTGTATCATTTTTAACATCTTCTAACGTTTCACCGCCGCCGCAACCAGCTAGAGCAGCTGTAATTGCAAGTGAGAGTAGCATTTTTTTCATATTGTTTGCTCCGCACGTAATCTTTTTTTTATGTGTGTTGATAAATAAGTGTAGCTAATTTTGTTACTAATTCTTTTAAGTTTTCGCGTAATATTTAGTTAAAATAATGTAATTAGGTTATTAATAAGACATTAGACCAGTTAAAGTTAACGTAAAGTTTCAAATTTCGCCACCTTATTTTGCAATAAATTCGATAACTTGGTGTTTTGCTATGTTAAAATCAACCAAATTGATTTTTTGGACCTTTATTATGCAAACCTATAAAGCGGCTGATAATGCCCTACAAGACAAAGTGATCTTAGTAACTGGTGCCGGTGATGGTATTGGCCGCGTAGCGGCAATAACCTATGCAAAACATGGCGCAACGGTTATTTTATTAGGTAAAACCACCAGCAAGCTCGAGGCGGTTTATGATGAAATAGTGGCATCTGGCGGTCCAAAACCGGCAATAGTGCCGATGGATTTAAAAGGCGCAAGTAAACAAAATTTCCGTGATTTAGGCGCTACTATCGAACAACAATTCGGTAAGCTTGATGGTTTACTTAATAACGCAGGTATTATTGGTTCATTAGGTCCACTTGAACATTTTTGTTCTTCAACGTTTGATAACATCATCAAAGTGAATGTTACCGCTCAAGCGATGATCACAAAATACATGTTTCCTGTTTTGCGTAAATCGCCTGCTGCGTCAATTATCTTTACTTCTTCTGGCGTTGGCCGCCAAGGTCGTGAATTTTGGGGCGCGTATGCCATTTCAAAGTTTGCCGTTGAAGGCATGATGCAAACATGGGCGTGTGAAGTCGGTAAAACCAATATTCGCATTAATTGTATCAACCCAGGTGCAACCCATACGGCAATGCGCGCCAGTGTCTACCCTGGTGAAGATCGTGACAAACTAGCCTGTCCTGAAGACTTAATGGCAACTTATTTATACTTAATGAGTGATGATTCAAAAGATGTGAATGGTCAATCATTAGACGCGCAAACAAAATAAGCTAATTCTTTCGTTTATTATTTAACACGTCGTTCATTGTCATCATGCCAGTTCGTAAATACTGACTGGCGTGTTGCTACAACTCCCCCCTTTCGTCAGTTTAAGATGCAGAATGCAACGTTTCACAGCAGCTTGGCTATTAGCCTTAATTCAGCGCTCAACTTGTTATTGATTAAATCAATATCAGTTATTGAAAACAATAATTTCATAAATAGTGAACTTAGCACTAAAGTGAACTCATACCCAATGAGTTACACAACAACTAAGAGACAACATTATGATGCAAACTACAGCAAGCTTTACCCAACAAGACGGATTATTCATCGACGGTCATTTACACGCCTTCATTGAACAACAACTTTGTCAGCAAGTTACCCTTGATTGTGCTGATGTTTATCAAGCATTAGCAACACTAGTAGATGAGTTTGGCTGTCAATGCCGTAAAAACAAACACCTTGAAAATGATAGTTTAGATGTTCAAACGTTACTGCATGCTTATCAAGTTGAACAAAATCATCCGCATTGCCATGTTGATGCGCAAACCACAACCGCCGTATTAGATGAATATTGCTGTCAGGTTCCAGCAATTATTGTGGTTGCTTTAATGGATACTTTAAGCGGAACACCAAGCGATGAACATGGCGCAAAGGCAATTTATCAACGTGCTGCAGCACTGACTAACCGACCTTGTACGTATCGTGCAGCGCTTAAAAGCGCCAACGCAGCGTAAATCATGAATTGCTTAAACGCTCGATTATCCTTTGTGTGAAATCACTGCAACTGAGGATAGTCGAGTTTTGCTGTTGCTCCTGTAAATCAAATGTCACTTCACCCGTATTTAATGTCTGCGCTAATGCATTTTCAATCGCCTGTGCAGCTTCATGCCAATCCATAAAACGCAGCATCATCACCGCACTTAAAATACTGCTTGTGGGGTTAGCACTATTTTGCCCCGCTATCCGCGCAAATGTGCCATGCGTGGGTTCAAAAAAAGCCACTTCGTTATTCAAATTAGCCGCTGGCATAATGCCAATGCCGCCTACTTGTGCGGTCAACATATCCGCCAAATAATCACCATTTTGATTTGTGGTTACGACTACATCAAATTGCTCTGGGGTCATTAACGCTTGCTGCAGCATATTATCGGCAATCACTTCTTTGATAATAAGCGGCGCTTGTCCTTCGCGGGGGATCTCTAACCAGCGTCCATTACTATGTGCTTGCGCTGCAAATTCTCGTTCCGCCAAAGCAAATCCCCAACGCTTAAATGCACCATCTGTGAATTTAAGTACATTGCCTTTATGGACTAAGGTGACTGAGCTGCTATTTTGCGCCATGGCATAATGCAGCGCATAACGTACTAACCGCTCTGAGCCTTCTTTAGAGATATTTTTAATGCCAATTCCACATTGCTGATCGAATCGCAGCCGAGTTACTCCCATCTCTTGGCATAAAAAATCCAGCATTTTTTCAGCTTCCACACTGCCCGCTTGCCATTCAATACCTGAGTAGACATCTTCTGAGCTATCACGAATAACCACGATATTGGTATTTTCAGGGTGCTTTAATGGCGAAGGCAATGCACTGTAGCCCTTGATAGGGCGCATATTAACGAATAAATCCATTTCATGGCGCAAAGCAACATTGAGTGAGCGAAAACCACCACCGATAGGGGTCGTTAGCGGCCCTTTTATTGCTATTTTAAATTGCCGAACGGCATGGATCGTCTCTTGAGGAAACCAATCGCCATCGTACAACTGCGCCGCTTTTTCACCATTAAACACTTCCATCCAATGAATTTGACGCTGCCCTTGGTAACATAATTGCACAGCATGATTTACGAGGTTACGCATGCATGGGGAAATATCTTGCCCTACGCCATCGCCATCAATATAAGCGATGATAGGTTGTTCAGGTATATGCCAAACACCTTTGTTATCAATCGTTATTTGTTCACCCTGAGGCGGAATTTCAATATGTTGATAACTCATACTATTGCCATGTTTTTGTTATAGAGTGTTGATACAACAATTAAACCATGGATATGATCCTATGTCGTGGCTCTGAGCGTTATACTTACCATTCAACAATAAAATAATGACGCTATTGCCGTGATATAACACTTTACGGCGTTGAGTGGCACACTATATCGTCGATTTCAGTGAGTACATTAGACACTAACTGGCTATCGAGAATAACCCTGTCTGCTTTCAATGCTTTATCTAACTTGAGTGCATGTTGATATAAAGTATCGCAATCGAACATACCTGCGGTCCCTTTTAACATATGTACACTTTGCGAAAAGCCGTCAATATCACCCTCCGCGTATTGCTTAGTGAGTGTACTTCGCTGTGCTTTTAAGCCATCAATGTATACTTGCTTGAGTGCTGCAAATTCATGCTCTGGGAGCTTCACTTCTTCATGCATTTCAATATCTAAATAACTAGCGATTTTTTGACTAAACTCACTGCGATCAATCGGTTTACCGATATGGTCAATAAAGCCTTGTTTTAAATAGCGATCAATTTCATGCTTCATGGTATTAGCCGTTAACGCAACAATCGGTGTCGTTATACCCGTTGCCTGCATAATATGTATCGCTTGTTCGCCGTCCATTATCGGCATTTGAATATCTAATAATATTAAATCAAATTGATGATCTAAAGTCGCTTGCACTGCATCTTGGCCGTTTTCAACTGCGGTAACCGTCAACCCCATACGCTCTAAGATACGCTTAATAAGCTCACGGTTTTCAGGATGATCTTCGGCGACCAATACTTCGCCAACTAAGTTTCGTTGGCACTGACTCGGCAACTCTTTTGCTGTGCTTGCAGATATTTCTTCAAAACTAGTGATCCAGCGCACTCGCGCTGGCATGTACAACGCCATAGTAAGACAGAATTCACTGCCACTGCCAACATGAGAATGAACGGTGATAGTGCCATCTAGTTTTTCAGCTAAACTTTTTGAAATATTTAAGCCAAGCCCAGTACCACCATATTGACGGGAAATCGATGAATCGGCCTGATAAAATGGCGTAAATAGATCAGCTTGTTCGGCATCTGTCATACCAATGCCGGTGTCTTTCACTTTAATCACCAGCTGCTCTTCAGTACAACTCACCACTAATTGAATATGCCCTACCGTGGTAAACTTTAATGCATTAGCAGTTAAATTTAATAATATCTGCCGTAATCGCGTTGGATCAGAGATTATCCAATCGGGCAATGGGAATTGATAATCAACTTTAAATTTAAGGCCTTTATCACGTATTTGTTTACCCAGTAATGACTCAATGTTGGCTATGGTTGCAAATAAGTCAGTCTCAACTAAATCAATCTCAAGACGATTAGCTTCAATTTTTGACATATCCAAGATGTCATTAATTAAGCCCAACACATGACGACTGTTTTGTAAAATAACCCGTATACCATGATTGCGTTCATGGGGTTTGATATCACCTAAGATAATGCCATCTGCGTAGCCAATAATTGACGTCATGGGGGTACGAATTTCATGGCTCATATTTGCTAAAAATCGGCTTTTCGCTTCACTGGCATCGCGCAGCTCTTCGGCTAATTGCTGTAATTCTTGGGTACGTAGTTGAACTTTTTGCTCTAGGTTTTTTGTCAGTTCAACATTTTCGTCGTGTAAAATACTAAATTTATTCGCGACTGCAAAAGCCAATAACATAGCATCGAGGGCAGTTCCTATTAAGCCGAGCAAGTATAAATCAATAGTGATCTGTGGCAAAACACCTAAATTAGTGAGGTTTCCCACCATGTTCGGTATAGCCATCGCAAGGTAGGCAAATACAAAAAAACGTGCTGGCTTAAAGCCACTCATCCAACTGCGTATGCCTATGTACAAACCTAGGCATAAAGTTGCCCCCGTGACTATAGTCGCCCAGATAAACCCAAAACCTGGCCATATTATCGCAAAAGGCACCCCTGCGGTTGATATAGCAGCCAATATAAAAGATGCGTATGATAACTGCGGAAAGCTTTCTTTGAGTTTAAGTAGGCTATTGAAAAATAAAATATTCGTTAATGGTATTAGCACAAAGCCAACCCAGTGCAAATGAGAGCTGTAATAACCAAAAATTTGATCGGGGATATGAAAAAACTGGCTCCAAGCAAATACCCAACAGGCTGTAAACAAGGCGTAATAAAGATGAGTCACATCCCGTGCGCCAAAATAAATTAATAAGTTATACAAACCCAGCGCAATGCCTACCCCAAAGCACAACATCATCACCATATTCTCGATGGTGATCTGCGCAAAGAAGTCTGAATAGGGTTTTAATACCAGTTTTGGCGGCGTATAAAAATAATCGCTTTCATACTTAGTGATCATAAAATAGCGTTTGCCGGGGGTAAGCGTTATTTTATTACCATAATGAAAAGCAAATTCGTTTTTTTCGACGCCACCGCTCAGATAGCGTGCAAAGGCAATCGTAGGATCGGTCATATCATAGACGCGCGTTTCGATACGCGACACTAAGGTGTTGTAAGGGAACAACACTAATTCATCTAACTGAGTTTGATTTTCCAGCTCCACAACCAACCAATAACTGCCACCGAAATACGTGGTAGTGGATTGTGGCTGTTTATCATCAAGCCAGCTTTTGAGCTGCGAACTAGAGCGCGGAAAACCATCATTACTAGCGGCTAGTAACCTACCAACTTGGAACAAATTAATGTCTTGCTGTTGCTCAGTATATATAAATACATCAGGGGTTGTTGTTGCTCGCACTTCACAAGTATAAGTTGTTAATAGGCCAATAAAAATGACACTGCACAGACCATATACTACCTTTAACAACATACAATAGACCTTCGTTTTATAAGCAAGTTATTAAAATTGATAACTAACATCCAGACCATAGCGACGGCCTTCTCCTTTGAAGTCTTCTAGCATGCCAAGAAATGAACTTAAATCAAATTTTAAATTGCTGTACTCGGTGTTGAATAAGTTTTTGCCCCAAAATACCAAACTCAGATTATCCAATTGATAACGAATATTACCATTTACTAAACTGTAACCGTCTTGCATGGCATACGGGTTTTGATTTTGATCAAAGTAATACTCTGACTGATAATCAACAAGCAATTGTGTTGTTAAAGGGTTACCAGCAAGTTCTATACGATGTTCAACGCCGGCACTGACATTCCATTTTGATGTAAATGGTAAGCGGTTGTCAGTTAAACTATTACCTAAAGGATCTACAAACTCTTCAAATTCCGCATGGGGAATATAACCCAGTGCAAAACGCATCGAAACAGCATCTGTTGCTTGATAATCAATTTCGACTTCAAGCCCATAAATCACAGAGTCACCCACATTTTCAAGTAGTTGCACCGGTGGTTTTTGCACTGATTCAGAGGGCTGGTTCATAAATACTTGCTGATCATTATAGTCGTAATAAAAAGCGGCCCAATTAAACCGGACACCTTGCGCTGGCCACCATGACTTTGTACCAACCTCATGCGCATTTAAGCGCTCTTTACCGTAATCCGCTAATTCAGCTTGCTCAGGCGAAGATAAGAAACCACCATTATAGCCACCACTTTTGGCGCCATTAGCAAAGCGATAATAACCGTGGGTTGTATCACTGATAAGGTAGTTCACTGCAAATTGACCAGAAAAACCATTGTCGGATTGCTGCCCTTGTACATGATAAAATGGCACTAAGATGCCGGCTAGATCCGTAGGATCTACGACAATATTTAGCTGTGCGACTGAATCATAATCAAGTGACTCATACGAATAACGCAATCCTGCACTTATTAACCAGTCAGAATTAAGCTGGTAATCGAACTGGCTAAAAGCGGCAATATTTTGCGTATCAATTTGATTATCGTAAAAGAAGGTAGCGGTTAAGTCAGAGGCTAGAATACCCCGAAAATCGCGGAGTATATCATTAATGTTATCTTGTTTAATTGATTCATCCGCGTAGTACAAACCGCTCGTTAAAGTGTGCTCATCCCACTGCGTTTGCAGGCGTAGCTCTTGACTAAATAAGTGGGTATCAAGTCCTAAATTCCCTTCACATAAACGTGCTGGTGAACCATCACAATTAAACGCATGACTGCGCTCTAATTGCTTATAACTACTAATAGCAACAACTTCATTGCTCTCATTTACTTGCCACTTAATATGTGCGCTGAATCCTTTACCATCCGTTTTGTGAGGCGAATCATTATTTACTTTCACGGTATAAAAATCATCACTGCCGTCATTAAAGCCAAAGTTGTCGAAGCAATTTGTTGAACCCGCTTGACTAGGGCTACATAGTTCACCTGTTAACGGGTTAGCAACTACACCGATGTTCCCCACTGGCTGTACAATTCCTTGCCAATCTTCTAAATGGCCTTGCAGTAGTAATTGTACATCAGCAAAATCACTTAATATTGATAACCGGGCATTAGTTTGCTCCATTCCCGCCGTCGGTGCTTGGGTAAAAACGTTGTTTGTTGAGTATTCATAATCTTGATGATTAATAGCAACACGAAATGCAGTATTAGCACTCAATTGATTGTTATACATAGCATCAATGTTAAATGCGTTGTTATTTGCTATACCCGCTGTTAAATACCCCGACTCGTTAAATTCAGGGCGTTTAGTGCGAATTAAAATAGCCCCACCGGTTGCATTACGGCCAAATAAAGTGCCTTGCGGACCACGCAAAATATCCACTTGCTCAATATCAAAAAAATTTACAATTTGATTGCTTGCTGAGCCTACGGCAACATCATCAACATAAATGGCCACAGGAGACGTATTCGCAGTATTATAATCAACTAAACCAACACCACGGATATTAACCGCAGGCGGCGTACCTTCTGCGGCATTTTGACTAATTTTTAAATTAGGCGCGAACACCGACAGCTCAGTTGAATCTTTGTAATGCTGATTTTTTAAGCTATCCCCTTTTACCTGACTTATTGCAATACTGACATCTTCAATTGCTTGCGCTCGCTTTTGCGCATACACTTCAATCACTTCTAGGCCACTTTTGGCGACATGCTCATCGTGTGCTTGCGCAAGCGCAGATAAAACCAGACTCGATGAGCACAGTAGCAATATACTATTTGACAAAGCTGAGCTGTGGCTTTTCATAAGACAATAAACCTTAATACCGAACATATGTAAACATACTGTAATTAGTTGTGATTATAGACTAATTTATTGATTAAAGTCGCCTAAATAACCGATGCTGTGGTTAGTTTTATAGCGACTTAAACGCATCCTCACCACTGATCTGCTGCGGATACCCGCATAGTGCGCGCGCTGTTTGCATGCCAGCCATCACAGCAGCTTCTACACAGCCCGCATTAACACCTGTTTTTATCCAATCACCGGTGATCAATAGATTACTAAACACGGTACCATCCGTTGCTAAACGGTATTGGCTAGAGCCTGTAACTGACAACACATAGCGTTCACTAGGATCGACATTTACACGCCAATATTGTTGTTCTAATCGCGCTTGATCCGTTGCATCATCCGCATACAATACCGACCAATCAAAGTCACTATTGTTATATGCTAACGGCCATAACGGCTGCAAATTAGTCGTTACCAATTGTGTTAAATTTGCTTTGACTTGTGCTGTAGCTCTAGTTGGAAAGCTGTGATCGCTTTGCGGCGGATATGCTTGGCAGGGAAATGCACTACAAAAATAAGCAATATTCTGTGGCGTATTGTTTTCTGGCCACTGCTCTTTTTCAACTAAATTTTGCATTGCAGCCCAAGTATCAAATGGTTCACTAAAACCACTCAAAATAGGCCCTTCTTCGCTTGGCGGCATATATTGCCAGCCCAACTGTTGATCTGTTTTAGTTAACCAAAGCTGACTCGCCTGTGTTGCTACTGTAAGCACATTTTTCGCTTGTGCAGCAAAGTTTTCGTCTATTGCTAATAATTGCGGGCAAACATGTTCTAATGATGCAACCGAAACCCCCAGGATAAGCCGATCAAAATCCTCCTTAAACTGCAGTGTTTTAGTGGGCAGCGAAGCGCCAAAATGCGTTTCATAACACCCAGGCCAATCACTCCAAAATGATTCTAAATTTATATTATGCTGTTGTAATAACTCAGCTTGTTCTAAGTCTATTTGTTGATAAAGTGGCTCACTTGGCCAACAAGGTAAATTTTTCACATTAACTAATGGCTGATATTCTGCACTCGTATTTAAACTCACTTGTTGTTGCAATAACACTGTAGCAACACAGTGTTGGCCATTGTCATCTGCCCCTGGGGTGAGCTGTTGCAGTTGGTGAAAGAACTCAAACTTAACGCCTCTTTGTTTTAATAGTTCATACAATGGCGCAAAAATAACATCGCCCATTCCCGCCTGCATTTTCCACATTACCCCACCGCGATAACATAATGCAATTCTGAGCATCGCAAGTGCAGCAACTCCCGCTTCTACATTTGGTTTATTAAAATCCCCCTGAGGATAGGCAAACACTAAATCATAAAATCCTCGCACAGGCGCAGAATCGACACTGTATTGTTTATTTGCACCATTTTTTAATAACCACTGGCGAAAGTCATACTTGTTAATTACAGCAAAACCATCACGGTAAACTTTATCTTTAATCAATCCAACCAGCATCGCTATCGCTAAATCGGCACAAATATAAATACGCCTCAGCTGTGCATTCTCATCCAGCAACTCGGTTAACTCTTGGTTGATCCAGCGTTTTAGTTTTCTGACGATATACCAAATCACTAAACTATCTTTCTTCTCAGAAATTTGTGGCTGCAGTGTGTGGTTACTTTGCACAAAGCTATTTAATTTATCGACAAGTAAACTAGGTGTTGAAGTGATTTCTTGATTGAGATTTTGTATATCGTTGGTAAACGTTTGCCATGCCTCACTGCCATCAGAAACCAGCGTTTGAATTTGTTGATGAAAATGACGTAGTAGGTATCTATCTCGTGATTTTTTCGTCGTTAATTGCGTGCTTTTAGCTTGGTTACTAGCGGCAGATTCAAATTGTGGTATCCATTCTTTCAGCCATGCCAGGGTCATTTTCACAAAGTCCCATACGGTAATATCTAAACTACCATTCGCTGGGTTGCCCGGTAAAACGGGAAAATCGATAGGCCACGTTTGCCACTGCTCATCAATGTACTCCTCAAGGGCAATAAAACTATGCGGTTTAAGTGCTTGTTGCCAAGTGCTCAGCGCACTCGTTGGCGGTCGCTGTAGCTTGTCATAGACAGTTTCAATGGTTTTAAAACTATTAACATAGGCACCAAACCAGACATGCAAACCATGCTCTTCAATACGTTGCCCCATTGCGGCATTACGGCCACTGGCGCCTTTTCCTCCTAAACGCCAACCTTGTTGATACACAGTAAGGTGTCTTTTTTGCTGCCAATTAGGTTGTTCAGTCAGGTATAAAGCAGCCGTCATTGCCGCAACACCACCACCAATAATAACTATTTTTTCTTGTGCCATGCTGATGCCTTTACACTGGGAGTATTTGTGTTGCTTGAAGTTGATCAAAATCCATTTTGATATAAAACGGCAGATGCACTGCTTGTGCTCCTAGCTGTAAACCAAACATTTGCGCTAAAGGGAAGCTATCTAATTGCTGCAAATGTAGCTGATAATCACCACTGAGTAGCTTAAATTGATGGATTTTTTTTATTTCTGAAGGAGAGTGCATAACAGCTTGATAGACCGCCTTATCACCTTGCCCATCGGGAAATTGTTTGAATAGTATTTGATCCATCTGCGGATTGACAAAACCCTGCAACAGCTGTTTTAACAGCGACAGATCAATACCAAGATGATCTCCATCGAACAAGTTAGCAACCTGTTCACCAAAATTTTCCAATGCAGATAACAAGCCATCACTTTGCATAGTCGCGTTTTTCGTGACAGTAAACAGCTGCTGTGATTGTAATTTTGAAGTTGGCGAAAAATGCTTAAAGCAATCAAGCGATACTGAGAAATCAGTGAGTTGCTCAACTGAGCTAGGCATCTGATAATCGCATAAATATTTATTGTAACCCCATGTTTCTCTACCGTTTATTAATGCATAAACATTATTTACGCAAATAAACGCCGGATACCAATAAAGATGGGTAATATCTTCATCATTGTCCTGCTTCTCTACCTTTGCGATCGGTAGCCAAATAATAATATCAGTCTCTTGCATCCAGCCATGCTCACTAAAGGGCGGCGTTAATGAGGCAATTTTTTCTATATCCGTAAAAGTCAGTAATGCGTATGCACCGATCCCTTTAAAATACAGCTCATCCGTTGCTACAATATTAAGTGTCGCATCGATATAGTGTTGAACTTTGAGCTGGTCAATTTTTGCAAAAAAACCATACATGTTTGCATTAGTCATTCGACATGGTGGCTTTGCAACAGGGTTTGATAAAAAGTGACTATAAGGAGGTAGTGGTACGGTCATGATTTATAATTATTTTGTTAGATAAAAAAATAAGTATAGCCAAAAATTATTACAAGGTAGTAATTTAAGTTAATTATTTTCAGTCAGCAGATAGTGGCTATATTGTTGATAACCAAAGCTATCGAAACATTTTGACAAGGGGTTCATAAACCCATGACCGTAATCGACTAACTGACATTTCACTTTAGCTTGTTGCTCTAAGCTAGCCGCAATAGGACCAACATCAAAGTGCGCTTCTTGCTTTGCAAAAATAAACTCGCAGGTCACATTTGCAACTAAATCTAAATGATGGCGAATTTGATTAGGATAAAACGCTACTAATTTTTTTATCTGTGGATTTTTTACTGCTGCTTGACTTCGCCATGCAGCTGCTCCACCGGCACTAAAACCGATTAACGTAGTTGCTTTAGTTACTCTGCTAAGAATAGTATTAAGCTTGTTAAAATAATTATCGTGACCACACTCAGAGATAAATAAATCATATTGTAATTGCTCATCAATCACTGGCTGCAAGTGCCCATTGTACGGATCAACAATAATGCTTTTAGTGGTAAATTGCCGTGCAAAGTGACTCAAATGAGCGGTTTTACCAAAAATATCACTAACAATAATGTATTCCATAGCCAAATCTTATTATTTACAGTTAAATTACCGCACAACAGTTAAAATACCGCTAAACGCCTTTTTCAAATTACCTATTTAAAATACAGCAATTAAAATACCATGACTAGCAAAATAACGCTTGCTTAAATTAAATTATTGAGGTAAATTCGCTTCTTGGTCTTAAAAAAGCCTCGCGGTTAACCTCTTTACCCTGATCCAGTAAGCCCCGCAAAACGTATATTATAAAGCTAAGTTATTGTACGGCGAGAACCCCAATTCAGACTACGGCATATTATTTTTAATAGTCGCATAAATGTCATAAAGATCGTCAACACTGTAATGAAGCTAAACACAACACGGTCTATCTAATTGTGCTTTGAAAGCTAATAAAGAAATTAGCGCACATTAAAGATAACAAGAAAAAAGTGAGTTTTATTATGTCTTATAGTTACAACGGATCTATGATCCAAATCGCACATCCAGTGCAATCAATTTCAGTAAATAAACAACGTGTTATTTTTTCTGATACACAAGGCTTAAAAAATGCCTTGTTCACTAAAGCTAGTGACGCACGTCAGTTTGTTAAATGGTTAAAAGCCAATTAAGCGATACTGAACTGCATTATTGCAATTAAATAACGCCAGCAAATGCTGGCGTTTTGCGTTTTATGCCACCCTTTCGCGAACAACTGCTACACTTAATCATACGATTCATTTCTGTGTGGTTGAATTAATGCAGTATGCTTTTCTTGTTACTTTTTCATTACTGTTAGTTAGCAGTCCTGTGCATGCTAAAACAATCAATTGGATAGTTACTGACTTCGCCCCTTACTATATTTTTAGCGATCAATATGCAGGCACTGGTCGTGATGAAAGTGTTATTACATTACTTGAGCAACAACTTCCAGCTTATACATTCAAGCGCACTATTTTACCATCGAGTCGAACCATTCAAGAGCTTACAAACCCTAATTACACCTATTGCATGTTGTCACTTTACCAAAGCCCACACCGTAAGCAGCATATCTACTTTAGCGAGCAAACTTCCACGGCTGGCCTGTCGCCTTCCGTTGCTATTCGTAAAGAGCTTGCACAGCAACTCAAACTTGATCTTAATAAGCCAGTATCATTAGCAGTCTTGCTTAATAAATATCAACTCGCATTGGGTATTTCTATGAGTCGCTCATACGGGGATACTATTGATTCGGTAATTAATAATAGTGCAGATGCTTCAATTATTATTCGCCCGGGGCGAGATACCTTAGCCAGTTTGACCTATATGCTGAAGAAAAGACGCGTTGATATTTTATTAGGCTATCCAAGTGAACATTATTATTTAGCAAAATCGATGGGATTTGAGGATGAGCTAATGCAATTACCGCTCACTGAAGCTGCTGAGCTTAGTTATGGTTATATTGGTTGTACTAGTAATAAACAAGGTATTGAACAGGCAAATGTATTGAATGCAGCGCTTGAGCAGGTAAAACAACAACCAGCCTACCAAGAAGTATTATTACGTTGGTTACCGGATAATCTAAAACCGATACTCGAACAGCGCCTACAAAAACGCCTCAACTAAGTGAGGCGTTTACAAGATCACTGAATTGAAAGTGATATTACTTGCGTACACCTTCAATGTACAAACCAATATCAACATGCGTAGACGCAGGACCTAAGTCGTAGTCGATACCAAAATCAGCTAATTTCAGGCTAGTTTCACCTTCAAAACCAACACGGTAACCACCCCATGGATCTTTACCTTCACCAATTTTATCGATTTCAAAGGTAATCGTTTTTGTCACACCATGAAGGGTAAACTCACCTGTTACATCAGCTTCATCGCCATCCTCATCAAATTTGATTGAAGTACTTTTAAATGTCGCTGTTGGAAACTTATCAACATTTAAAAAGTCACCGCCACGTAAATGCTTATCACGCTCAGCATGATTTGAATCGATGCTTTTAGTATCTATATTTACCATGATCTGTGAAGCATTCGGCTTAGCTGCGTCATAACTAAAGCTACCATCAAAGGTATTAAAGCGGCCATGTAACCAGCTGTAACCTAAGTGCTTAATTTTAAAGTTTACAAATGCGTGCGCACCTTGGGTATCAATAACATAGTCTGCAGCTTGTGCAGCCGTTGTACCAAACAGTGTTGCCGCAACAGCAGCTGATAAAAGTAATTTTTTCATTTATTAATCATCCTTTTGTGGTTTGATCATTCTAATTAAGGTTTTATCTTTATCGATAAAATGATGTTTTAACGCCCCAAGTGCATGTAATACCACAAGTCCTATTAAGCTACACGCCACATAGTAGTGAATTTTACCTGCAATATCTGCTTGATTAGCTACTGAAACATCAATTGCGGGAATACTAAATAACGTAAACACCTCAATCGAGCGACCATCTGCAGTAGAAATCAAATACCCTGAAATAACGATGATACAAAGTAACACATATAAAAATAGATGCGCTGTATGCGCTACTTTATTTAACACCGGACTGCTGTTTGATAAAGGTTCAGGTTGTGTTCCTAGCGCACGCCAAGCGAATCGAAATATTAATAGCGCTACAAGCGTAACTCCGACACTTTTATGTAAATCTAAAGAACCCTTATACCAACTATCATAATAAGTGAGTTCAACCATGTATAAACCAAGGCCGAACAAGCCAATTACCATTGCAGCCATGAGCCAATGCAATGCAATTGCAACAATACCATACGAAGATTTTGTATTTTTAAACATGTGTTACCCACTCCGCTATACAATAACAACAGCATAGCCCGTCCCCAGATAAAAGAAAATAGCGATAAACAAACAAGTTATGTGCGTATACGCACAGATGGGCTGAAAGTTAGCAAGTTAGCAAGTTAGCAAGTTAGCAAGTTAGCAAGTTAGCAAGTTAGCAAGTTAATCAATTATAAGCATGTATGAGCTCATCATTATTTAATTATTTTCAACTAAACCAATGTATATCTGCGTTGTAGGGTCCACTTGCAAACAGCTGATCAGGTTTTCTTTGATGAGTTCTAGCATGGCGATAAAGCTCACAACAACCCCACTGCGCCCTTCTTCTAAGGTAAAAAGTTCGCTAAACGCTAATTGTGTGCCTGCACTGGAGAGTTTCGCTAAAATCAAGCTCATGCGCTCTCGGGTTGACAGTGCTTCGGCGGTTATTTGATGATGCTCAAAGGTTTTAGCGCGTGCCATCACATCACTGAGCGCAAATAATAAATCCTTTAAATCAACATCGGGGAGTAATTGTGTTTGTTCATTTTGCTCTGGCACTAACGCCTCAGCAATGTATATATCGCGGCCAACTCGGGGCACTTCGTCAAGGTTTTCTGCCGCTTTTTTAAATTGTTCGTATTCTTGTAAACGACGAATAAGCTCTGCACGAGGATCTTCCTCTTCCTCCAGCTCTTCGTGTTTCGGTAATAATAAGCGCGACTTTATTTGTGCTAACAGCGCCGCCATCACTAAATATTCACCAGCCAGCTCTAACTGAAACTCACTCATCATTTCAACATAGCGAACATATTGTTCAGTGATGCTAAAAATTGACAGTTCTAAAATATCGAGTTTATGTTTTTTAATTAAATAGAGTAACAGATCAAGTGGGCCTTCAAAGGTTTCTAAAATAACTTCAAGGGCATCGGGGGGGATATATAAGTCTTCTGGTGCAGCGATGACTTCTTTACCATGCAAAAAAGCCAGCGGCAGCTTTTGCTGCGCCGGCTGTTGCGTAACGTTATCAGTGGGTAACTGCGTCATCGCGAGGTGTTATTCAAACGGTGCTGTATCACCACAGCCAACACGCAGTACTGCAACTGTATCTTCTGATAAATCAATCACTGTGGTTGCTTGCTCCGCTAAGTACCCACCATGGATAATCAAATCAACAAGTGGGCCAATGCGATCGCGTATTTCATCAGGATCCGATTCTGTAAATTGTTCGCCAGGTAATATAAGCGAACACGACATTAAAGGCTCACCCAATTCGGCTAAAATCGCACACGTGATCGGGTGTTCAATGACACGAATACCAATGGTTTTCTTTTTATCGTTTAATAATCGTTTAGGCACTTCTTTAGTACCTTTAAAAATAAACGTGTATGGCCCTGGTGTATTATTTTTAATAAGCCTAAACAATTGATTATCTACACGTGCATAAGTCGATAACTCAGATAAATCGCGGCATACCAAGGTAAAGTTATGGTGCTTTTCAATGCCACGTATGCGTTCAATACGCTCTTTTGCTTGTTTGTTACCTAAATTACAGCCTATTGCATACCCAGAATCAGTTGGATACACCACCACGCCACCTTGCTTAATAATATCTACCGCTTGGTTAATTAATCGTGGTTGTGGATTATCCGGATGGATATGAAAAAAATCACTCATGTGCGTCTCCTGCTTGCCCTTCCCAAGTTTGCCAAACGCCTTGGCAATCTTTTGGCAAATATAAATTTTTTCCTAATTCTAGCCAACTAGTAGGAAAATGAAAATCAGATCCTTGCGAACACAGTAAATCGTACTCGCGGCTTAATTCGCCTAAAAACTGTCGCTCACTCGGCGCTTGTTGTGGCTGGGCAACTTCCATTGCGTCCCCACCGGCCGCTTTAAACTGACTCAATAACTTACGCAGCCATTTATTCGACATTTGATAACGCCCAGGATGGGCAATAACAGCAACGCCTCCCGCGGCATGAATAGCAGCAATTGCCGTTTGCATATCACACCAATCACTTGGCACGTAACCTGTTTTTGCGCGTCCTAAGTATTTTTTAAACACCCCAGGTATTGTGGTTGCAACACCGCGAGCAATTAATGCGCGAGCATAATGTGCACGAGTTATTTGCGCATCTTCGGCAAGCGCTTGTGCTTGTTGATAAATACCAGCAAAGCCATTTTTCTCTAACCGAAGACCAATTTCGATTGCTCTATCAGCGCGCTTTTGTTGTTGTATCGTCAATAAGCTGGTCAACGTTGGCGCATCGATATCTACGTTTAATGCCACTATGTGGATCTCAAAACTTTCCCACTTGGTGGAAATTTCAACACCATTGATCAATTTAAGTGGTAATGCTTGGCTCTGAATATAAGCCTGTGCTGGTTTTATTGCTGCGGTGGTATCGTGATCGGTGATTGCAAACACATCGATATTTTTTTCAACCGCACGCAACAATAATTGCTCAACAGTGAGTTGCCCATCAGAATGCGTTGTGTGGCTATGTAAATCGTATTTTATCAAAAGAGAAGACTGCTCATATTAAATGTGCGAAAGTTGTTATTAAGTATAACAAAATTTTTTAATAAATTGTTTTAAATAAATACTTGACACTAATACTGTTGATACGGTTTACTGTAGCCACTTAAGACACACAAAGAACAAAAACAATGATCAATTCAATCCAAAACACTATCTGGTGGTGGCACTCGTAAATTATCGGGTGACGAATTGTCGTGTCTAACACATTCTAAACCCGCTTATTGCGGGTTTTTTTATATTTAAATTTTTGGGGTAACAAACATGAATAACGTAGCAACTTTTACACATCATTGGTGGTGGCGCCTGGTATAGCGGGACGGTAATGGTCTATCTTAATTTTATTTAAGTATCGTTATTCAAACCCCGCACAGCGTAGCTTGCGGGGTTTATTTTTTTGAGGGAATGAGCTTTGATTTTTAGTCACATAACAACAACGCCAGGTGAAGTCACCAGCATCACCGAAGTGCGAGAATATATTCACAGCCCATTGGCATTATATGGGTTACTTGATAAAGACAATTCACTGTTATTAGAGTCGGCTGAAATTGACTCGAAAGACAGTGTAAAAAGTTTAATTTTGGTTGATTGTGCACTGAAAATTATCTGTACTGGCAGAACAGTTACAGTGACAGCACAATCTAATAATGGCCAGCAATTACTGCCCTATTTGCAAACTAAACTCAACAATTGCCGTGCGCAATTAAACGGGCAAACCCTGAACATTGAATACCAAGGCACAGACAGCAACATTGACGAAGCGTCAAAACTGATTGCTGATAATGCCTTTAGCGCGCTGCGCAGTTGTATCAACAATATAAGCAGTACCACCAAAAATCCATTTTCGTTATTTTTAGGCGGTGTATTTGCTTATGACATGGTGGCTAATTTCGAACAGTTAAGTGAGGTGCCTGATGGTGAGAACAGCTGCCCTGATTATGTATTCTACTTAGCTGAAACCTTAGTGGTTATCGACCATCAAACCAAAACCACCGAGTTGATCGGTAATGTATTTAATGGCCCTGATGTCCATGCAAATTGCTTTGAAGTAGGTAAAAAGCTAGAGCGCTTAAATGTATTATGCGACCAAGCCGATAGCTTTAGTGCCGAGCTAAGCACTGGCAGCAGTGAAGTAACTGTTGATATTAGTGATCACGACTATTGTCAGCAGGTCAATACGTTGAAAAAACACATTGTTGACGGTGATATTTTTCAGGTCGTGCCATCACGGACATTTTCTTTAGCGTGCGCTAACCCACTGCATACTTATAGCCAACTGAAAAAACAAAACCCAAGCCCGTATATGTTTTATATGCGTGATAGCGAGTTTGCACTGTTTGGTGCCTCACCAGAATCGGCATTAAAATTTTGTCCGCAAACTCAGCAAGTAGAAGTGTATCCAATTGCAGGCACCCGTGCGCGAGGTAAGTTTGCTAATGGTCAAATCAACCCGGACTTAGACAGCCGTATTGAACTTGAATTACGTAATGATCAAAAAGAACGTGCTGAACACTTAATGTTAGTCGATTTAGCGCGTAATGATGTGGCTCGTATTAGCGTACCCGGTACTCGTCACGCCAAAGAGTTATTAAAAGTAGACCGTTATTCGCAAGTAATGCATTTAGTGTCACGGGTTGTTGGCACATTAAAGCCACAGCTTGATGCCCTGCACGCTTATCAAGCTTGCATGAATATGGGCACCTTAGTCGGCGCCCCCAAGGTCAGCGCCGCTGAACTGGTTCGTCAAACCGAAGGTAAGCGCCGTGGCAGTTATGGTGGCGCTGTTGGCTACTTAACCGGTGATGGCGCTATGGATAGCTGTATTGTTATTCGTTCAGCCTTTGTTAAAAATAATATCGCCTATGTGCAAGCAGGTGCCGGTGTCGTGTATGACTCAGATCCACAATCTGAAGCAAACGAGACCCGCGCTAAAGCACAAGCGGTGATCACAGCGATTCAATCGACTTATCAAGGACACTAAAATGAGCGCATTAATTAACCAGCTAAGCGATGTAAAAATCTACTTTTTAGATAATTTTGATTCATTTAGTTATAACTTAGTCGATGAACTTTCTATGTTGGGCAGCGATTTAGTGGTATATCGTAACAACATAGATGCGCAGCTGATTTTTGACAAAATGTGTAGCGAGACTAAAGCGGTTATTTTAGTCCTTTCACCAGGCCCTGGCACGCCCACAGCAGCGGGGTGTTTAATGGCCTTAATAGAGTTATGTAAAGGCCGCTTCCCGATGTTAGGAATATGTTTAGGTCAACAAGCGCTGACACAAAGTTATGGCGGTGTTATCGGTCATGCTGGCGAAACTGTCCATGGGAAATCATCCATTATTGAGCTGGGTGAACACCCTGTTTTTGCCGGAATGGGAAAACGTATGCCAGTGGCCCGCTATCATTCTCTAATGGCCACTAAAGTACCAGCGAGTGTAGCCGTGATAGCTCATTATGAAACAATTCCGATGGCAATTTATCACCACGACGATAAAGCGCTGGGGTATCAATTTCATCCTGAGTCTATTTTGACGCCAAATGGCGCAGCGCTACTTCAACAAAGTATGCAATTTTTAGCCAATGCACAGTAGTAGAGGATCGTATGTCAGTAAACCAAAAATCAGCCAGTGAGGCGAGCATTGGCGCAATGATTGATGTGTTATTAACGCAATCATCATTAAGCTTTAATCAAAGTCGGCAGTTATTTGATGCCATCATGCAGGGCAATGTAAACGACATTGAACTGGCTGCTATTTTAGTTGCGTTAAAAATTAAAGGTGAAGTAAGCGATGAAATCGCCGGCGCGGCAGCGTCAATGCGTGCCAACGCGGTGCCATTTACAACAACAGCAAGCAATTTAGCGGATAGCTGTGGCACCGGTGGCGATGGCTCAAATACCATCAATATTAGTACTACCGCGGCAATCCTTGCTGCGGCCTGCGGTGTCAATATGGTTAAACATGGTAACCGCAGCGTATCGAGTAACTCCGGCTCTGCCGATTTACTCAAAGCGCTGGGCATTAATATAGATATGACACCTGCACAAGCCGTTATGTGCTTAGAGCAAACCGGCTTTACCTTTTTGTTTGCGCCCCATTACCACAGCGGAGTTCGCCATGCGATGGGCGTACGTACCACCTTAAAAACCCGCACTATCTTTAATATATTAGGCCCATTGGCAAACCCTGCAGCGCCTGATGTACAACTGCTGGGCGTATATGACGAAAGTTTATGCCTGCCAATGGCGCAAACCTTAAAAACGCTCGGCACACCGCGTGCTATGGTCGTGCATGGCTCAGGCACCGATGAAATCGCCTTGCATGGTAAAACCACCGTCGCAGAGCTAAATAATGGTGAGATCACTCAATACACGCTGCTCCCTGCGGATTTTGGTCTTGCAAACTATTCACTTGAACAATTAGCCGGTGAAGGGCCAGAATATAACGCCAAGGCAAGTCGCGCGATTTTAGCGGGTAACGGCACTGACGCACACAATGCGGCCATCATTGTCAACGTTGCCGCGTTACTTTATTTAACCAATAAAGCCGACGATTTTAAAAGTGCAGCCATGCAAGTTAAAGAGGTTTTACAAAGCGGCCGCGCATTAAGCACATTAAATGCCATAGTAGAGCAAAGTAATAAAGCAGTAACAAATTCAGAGGTAACTAATGGCTAATGTATTAGACAAAATAGTCGCAGATAAAAAAATAGAGCTCGCAGCGCGTAAAGCCAAGCGCCCGCTTGAGAGCTTTAAACATCAAGCAGTGCCAACAAAGCGCGATTTTTATAAAGCCCTTGCAGCACCTGGCACGCAGTTTATTTTGGAATGTAAAAAGGCCTCACCTTCTAAAGGCCTTATTCGTGAGCCGTTTGATTTAGCCGAGATCACCGGGGTTTATAAAAACTACGCCAGCTGTATTAGCGTATTAACCGATGAAAAATATTTTCAGGGTAGTTTTGATTACTTAGAGTTTGTCCGCAGCCAAGTTGAGCAGCCATTGATCTGCAAAGATTTCTTTATTGATGAATACCAAATTTATATGGCACGCATTTATGGCGGCGATGCTATTTTATTAATGTTGTCAGTACTCGATGATGCGCAATATCAATCGCTTGAAAAAGTTGCAAAAAGCCTAAACATGGCAATCCTCACCGAAGTGAGTAACGAAGCTGAAGTACATCGAGCCCTTGCACTCAATGCGCAAATTATTGGTATTAATAACCGTGATTTACGTGATTTGAGCACAAACTTAGCAACCACAGAGGCACTACGAAAGCTAATTCCTGATAACAAAGTGGTTATTTCCGAATCCGGTATTTACACTCACCAAGATGTGAAACGCCTGGCGCCTTTGTGTAATGGCTTTTTGATCGGCAGTTCGCTGATGGCTGAGCGTGATTTAGAACGCGCTTGTCGCAGCGTAATTTTAGGCGAAAATAAAGTCTGTGGCTTAACCCGCAGCGAAGATGCCATTAACGCCTATAACAGCGGCGCGGTATTTGGCGGGCTTATTTTTGCGCCTAAGTCGCCACGTTATGTTGACCTAGATTGTGCCTTGCAAATTACCCAAAGCGCCCCGCTTGCCTTCGTGGGTGTATTTGTCAATGCCAGCATTGCTGAAGTCGTAGAGCACGCGCAAAGCTTAAAACTTGCAGCCGTACAATTACATGGTCAAGAAGACCAAACCTACATTAACCAGTTGCGTCCCTTACTACCAAGCAGTTGCCAGATTTGGAAAGCACAAGCCGTGCAAGACAGTTTGCCTGCGCCTGTTGATGGGGTTGATCGTCACTTATACGATACCCACAGCGATACACAAGCGGGCGGCACCGGCAAAACGTTTGATTGGTCAATTTTAGAACATGCCAGCAGCCCATTTATGCTTGCTGGTGGCTTAAATGCAAACAACATTCAAGGTGCACTATACCAAGGCGCTCATGGCCTCGACCTAAACTCAGGGGTTGAGCAAAGTGCCGGTAAAAAATGCCAAAACAAATTAAATGATGCGTTTATCAGCATCCGTAAATATTGAGGTTTCTATGAATAATCCAGCTTACTTCGGCGAATTTGGCGGCATGTTTGTCCCAGAATTGCTAGTCCCTGCGTTAAAGCAACTCGAACATGAATTTAATAAATCACAAACAGATCCGGCTTTTCAAGCTGAACTGGAAGAGTTACTTAATGAATATGCAGGGCGTCCTACACCACTGACATTAACGCGTAACTTAATTAAAAATCCAAAAGTAAAATTATACTTAAAGCGTGAAGACTTACTGCACGGCGGCGCTCATAAAACCAATCAAGTGTTAGGCCAAGCACTGCTAACAAAACGCATGGGCAAAAAAGAGGTTATTGCTGAAACCGGCGCTGGCCAACACGGGGTTGCCACGGCGCTTGCCTGCGCATTACTGGGTTTAAAATGTCGTATTTACATGGGTGCTAAAGATGTTGAGCGTCAGCAACCAAACGTGTTCAGAATGAAATTAATGGGCGCTACCGTTATTCCTGTCACCGCAGGCTCTGGCACACTCAAAGATGCCGTAAATGAAGCGCTGCGTGATTGGTCTGCAAATTACCAACAAGCCCATTACTTACTTGGCACAGCGGCAGGCCCGCACCCATTCCCTACTATCGTTCGAGAGTTCCAAAAAGTAATTGGTGAAGAAGCAAAGCAGCAAGTATTAAAAGCAGAAGGCCGCCTGCCTGATGCCGTACTTGCTTGTGTCGGTGGTGGCTCTAACGCCATTGGTATGTTTACTGATTTTATTGATGAACCAAGCGTTAAACTGATTGGTGTAGAGCCTGCTGGTAAAGGCCTTGATACCCATGAACATGGTGCAACAATATGTAAAGGCACCAAAGGTATTTTACACGGTACGTACACCTATATTATGCAAAATGATGATGGCCAAATCGAAGAGTCTTACTCAGTTTCCGCGGGACTTGATTACCCAGCGGTAGGCCCACAACATGCATTTTTACATGAAACGGGCCGCGCACAATATGTGGGCATTACCGATACAGAGGCATTAGAAGCATTCCAATTATTGGCTAAAAACGAAGGCATTATCCCAGCGCTTGAATCAAGCCATGCCCTTGCCTACGCATTAAAATATGCTGAGCAACAAACAGAAGACACCATTTTAGTGGTGAATTTAAGTGGTCGCGGCGACAAAGACTTAGCACACGTTATGGATGTACTTTCAAAAGGAGATCAGCTATGAGCCAAGCAACCCCGCTAAAAACAGATCGCTACGGAAAAATGTTCGCCGCATTAAGCGAGCAAAATCAAGGCTCATTTGTGCCCTTCGTGACCATTGGCGATCCCAACAAAGAACTCAGTGTTGAAATCATCAAAAGCTTAATTGATGGTGGTGCAGATGCTTTAGAGCTGGGTATTCCATTTTCAGATCCAATCGCAGATGGCCCAGTTATTCAAGCCGCGAACATTCGCGCCCTTGAGGTTAATATTAACACCCAAGATTGCTTTGATATTATTAAGCAAGTACGTGAATACAATGCTGATATTCCAATTGGTTTGCTGTTGTATTCAAACTTAGTATTCAAACGCGGTTTAGAGGCTTTTTATAAAGACGCCAAAGCGGTGGGTGTTGATTCAATTTTAGTGGCAGACGTACCGCTGCATGAATCTAAAATGTTTCGCAAAGCTGCAATGAGTAATGGCATAGACCCAATTTTTATTGCCACGCCTAACGCACCCGATGATACATTACGTGAATGTGCCTCTTATGGCCGTGGTTATACCTATTTGCTTTCACGCGCGGGTGTAACAGGCACTGAAACCAAGGCACAAATGCCAGCCTCTTCTATCGTCACTAAGTTAAAAGAATACCACAGTGCGCCTGCGTTACTTGGCTTTGGTATTTCTACCCCAGAGGATGTAAAAGCGGCACTCAATGCCGGTGCTGCGGGGGCAATATCTGGTTCTGCCGTGGTTAAAATTATTGAAGCAAACCTGAATAATCCTGATGCGATGCTCAGCGGTTTAAAAGCGTTTGTAGCGAGTATGAAAGCTGCAACAGCACTGTAAGTTATTGTAAAAATAAAAAGGGCCTATTCAGGCCCTTTATATTGGTTATGTTAAACGCTTCACACTCTGTCTTTCAATGCTTTAGCGGCTTTAAACACCGGCTTATTAGCCCCTGCAATTTCAATCACCGCGCCGGTTTGTGGGTTGCGCCCTGTGCGTGCTGGGTAATAACTCAAGGCAAATGTACCAAAACCATTAATTTGTACTTGATCGCCTTCCGACAATGATTGTGTAATAACAGCTAGCATGCTTGACAAAGCCGCTTGCGAATCTTTCTTGGTTAATTCACTGTGCGCTGACATAGCACTGATAAGTTCTGCTTTATTCATAAAATGCTCCTAAAAATACCACTTACTCAGTGACTGTTCAGTGGATCTTGGTAATGATTGATACAAAGGCACGCAGGCTAAGGGTTAGTAACCACTAAGTCAACCTTGTAAATAACACAATAAGTTGATACAACCTGTGCAATTATTTTTTAGCATCACATTTTGAGCAGTATATGCATGCATTAATCGAGTTTATTCCGCTAGTTTTATTTTTTGCGGTCTTCAAGTTAGTTGATATTTACTGGGCAACAGCGTTATTGATGGGCACCACGCTTATTCAAGTTGCTTATTGTTATTTTAAAACAGGCAAGGTACCAACACGGCTGTGGTTATTTTTTGCCATCGCCGTCATTTTGGGCACGTTAACACTCGTATTTCATGATGAGCAATTTGTAAAATGGAAAGCCACAATCATTTATGCGGTGTTGTCTTTAACATTATTGATCAGCCGCTACTTTATGGGCAAAAATCTAGTCAAACAAGCACTGAGTGCGGTGTTAAATAATGCCACAGAGACAGAGCAAGCCATTAGCGTACCTGAACCACTGTGGGACAAACTCAACCTACTTTGGATAGCGATCACAGCAGCAATAGCAGCGCTAAATATTTATATCGCCTATAATTTCTCTCTCGATTTTTGGGTTAACTTTAAAGTATTTGGGCTGATGGCTATTACCTTTATCAGTATTTTTGCCACTATCATCATGTTGTATAAATATTTACCTGATGAAGACGAGCCTAACAGCGACGATAGCAAGCCTTCTTAATGTCATAAATCTGTCGTCTGAGCTTGATAGTCTATTATACAAAATCATGCTGAGACGACCTTGAACGCCAATCAATACCGCTGGTTTGAATTTACACTGATCTTTGTTTGCCTGCCTTTGTTGGGTTTTTACCTTCGCGCTCACCTTGCTAATTGGTTGATCCCCGCACTCATTGTATTAATGAGCGTCTGTGGCATGTTGCTACTTGGCGATCCTCACTTTAAGCGCTTTAGGCTCACCAGCTTTGGTGAATTTTCTG
Source organism: Pseudoalteromonas sp. ASV78 (assembly GCF_047806705.1). Lineage (NCBI taxonomy): Bacteria > Pseudomonadati > Pseudomonadota > Gammaproteobacteria > Alteromonadales > Pseudoalteromonadaceae > Pseudoalteromonas > Pseudoalteromonas sp. ASV78. The sequence goes on from NZ_JBLOPA010000001.1 coordinate 1,174,258, forward strand.
CCGTGAAACGTCGATTATTTAGTTTCTTTTTTATTGGCGCGCTCTTCTCTGGGGTATTTTACGGGATCATCAATCAAGGTAATTGGTTTTTGTTGCCGCGTAACTCGTTCCACGACTGGCTGATGTTGCTAGCGTTATATCCGTTATTATCGGTGCTGCCGCAAGAATTAATATTTCGAACCTACTTTTTTCATCGCTATAAACGCATCATGCCAAAGAAGAGCGTACGCATCGTGATCAGCGCCACTGTGTTTGCATTAGCGCATATTGTTTATGCTAACTGGGTGGCAGTTCTACTGGCATTTATTGGTGGCTTATTGTTTTCATTTACCTACGCACAAAGTCGCTCTACCTTTGTGTGTGTGATTGAGCATAGTTTATGGGGACTGTGGATGTTTACCTTAGGCATAGGCCAGTATTTAGATTCTGCCGCAATGGCCTAACGTTAGCTAATAAAAAACCGTGCTGCTCAGCACGGTTTTCTTGATAAACAGTCACAACTGGTTAAAAGCCGAAAATACTCATCGCAAAAAACTTAGTGGCTACGGTATTTACAAATATCAGCAGTAAAATGACTGGAATAAAAGTTGAGAGTGAAAAATTAACGTATTTTTCAGTAAAACTGCCCGCATACCCTGGACACCCTTGGCTTAGCTCTTCACTTAAACGTACTTTTTTCCAGCGATACATCACAAATAAACACACCATTAACCCATTCAGCGGTAATATAGTGTCGTAAAAAACATCATAAACGATATCAAACAAACTTTTCGAACCACTGCCATAATTAGTGAATGACGTTAAGCTCTCGACCATACCAAATGACATGGTACAAAGTACGGTAAGCAAGCCAATGCTGCCCGTTAAAATCAATAATGCCATTTTACGGCTAATGCCTTTACGGTCACTTAGTGTTGCGGTTGGTACTTCAACAATCGATACCAACGACGTAATGGCGGCAAAAAATACTAATAAGAAAAATATAAATGCCACTATCGAGGCACCGATATAACCAATATCGGTTTGTAACGCGAGTAAGATTTTCGGCAAGAATTCAAAAATCATCGACACTGAAGAATCTGATAACTTAGCCGGATCAGTATCGGGGTTGAAACTAAAAATCGCCGGTAGCACCATTAAACCGGCAATAAACGCCACCAATGAATCCGTTAATGCGACCATTTTAGCACTGCCCACAATGTCATCTTGTTTCGAGATATATGATGCGTATGTCATCAAAATACCCATACCTAATGATAGCGAGAAAAACGCTTGCGCTAATGCACCGTTCAATACACTGGCATTCATTTTGGTAAAGTCAGGAATAATATAATACTTTACACCCGCCATCGCATTATCCAGTGTCAACACATAAACCACCAATGCAATTAGCAAAACAAACAGCGCAGGCATTAAGAATTTAGCAGCTTTTTCAATGCCTTGTTTAACACCGCCAACTAAAATTAAGTTCACTATGATAGCCACTGCCGCCATATAACCAAACACGCTAGAGCTGTTAATAAACACCCCAAAGCTTTTTGGATCAGCCAACACATCTAAGTTACCAATGGCAACTTGGCTCAAATAACCAAAAATCCAGACCGTTATTACCATATAGAAAACGGCTATCATAAACGGTGTTAATACCGCTAAAAAACCAGCAAAGCTCCACTTTTTATCATTACCCGATAATAATTTATACGAACCAAGTGGATCTTTTTGCGCTTGGCGACCCATCGCCATTTCGGCCATCATCACCGGTAAACAAATAAACACCACAAATAACGCATAAACGAGTAAAAATGCACCGCCGCCATTTTTTGTAGCTGAGACAGGAAACCCAACCAAATTACCAATACCTACCGCTGAACCAGCAGCCGCTAATATGAATCCGAGGCGGGAGCTAAAATGCTCACGAGTATCGCTCATTTAAAAACCTTATTATTATTTTCTATCATTCAAGCGACTCTACCAGTGTTGCAGTGAGCTTTTCAAGCAGATTCCGTTTAAAAATAGTTTAGTGCTGTAAACCCGCTTATTGATTGACCACAAAGCGAAAACTAATCGTAATTTATTCGCCTATTAAATCTGCTGTGCTAGTATCAAAACAATTTCATACTATTAATATTAGAGAATACGCCATGTTGTATATGATTTACTCAACTGATGTTGAAAATAGTTTAGAACACAGAAAAGCCGCCCGTCCGGCTCATTTAGCACGCTTACAAGCATTAGATGAACAAGGCCGATTATTTACAGCAGGCCCGTTACCAGCGATTGATAGTGCGGATCCAGGTGAAGCTGGTTTTACTGGTTCTTTAGTGATTGCTGAGTTTGACTCTTTGGAAGCCGCCCGTGAATGGGCTGCTGCAGATCCATACGTTAGCGGCGGCGTTTATGATAATTCAGTAGTAAAACCGTTTAAAAAAGTGTTCCCTAGTTAAATAAAACCAACAACCAGATAGAATATTAGTCTTTATTTGACCAAGATATTAATTCAATTGCTATAATCACTTTGCACCAAATCACAATAATTCAGTGTTTGTTCACGGGTTGTTAATTAAGATCCGTTGTATTGAATCATAGAATTTAGTGGTTTTACTTGAATTTTAGCTACTTGGTTCATTACACTATTCAGGTCTGGTTTAGGAGTCTCCCATCATGCGTACTGTGTTAGCTCTCAGCGTCGCCATCATTGTGCTATTTTTGAGTGTTTGTTCGACTAATAGCCAAGCTGCACCTCAAGGTAACAAAACTGAGATCAATAAAAAACAAGCTGTTGAGCTTGCTAAAAAAACCGAAGATGGTAAAACTCTTAAAATTACCGTACTTAACGATATTTATACCGTAAGAATTTTAAAATCGGACGGCCATGTCGTCGACGTTCATGTCAATAAAAAGACCGGCGAAGTGAAAAAGGATTAATAAATGCGAATTTTAGTAATTGAAGATGATTTACACTTAGCAGATAACTTGCGTAATGCATTGGAAAAAGAGCGCTACAGTGTTGACCTTTGTCATGATGGCGAAGCGGGTTTATTCCACATCACAGAATACCCTCTTGATATGGCTGTGGTTGATTTAGGTTTACCAAAAATAGACGGTATTGAGCTTATCAATAAAGCCCGAGCCCAAGGGATCACCATTCCAATCCTTATTTTAACAGCACGAGATCGTTGGCAAGACAAGGTTGAAGGGTTGGATGCCGGTGCTGATGACTATTTAACAAAACCATTTCATGTTGAAGAGTTAATCGCTCGTTGTAACGCGCTTATTCGTCGCAGTGCAGGTAAAGCAAACCCAGAAATGACGGCCGGACCAATTAAAATTCACACCCGTTCACAACAAGTGTGGGTTGATGATAGAGAGTTAAGTCTGACCGCCTACGAATACAAAGTACTTGAGTATTTAATGGTTAATCCACAAAAAGTGATCTCTAAATCTGAGTTGACAGAGCATATTTATGACCAAGATTTTGATTTAGATTCAAACGTAATCGAAGTATTCGTATTGCGCTTACGTAAAAAGCTAGATCCTGATGGCACACTTAACCCTGTAGAAACACTGCGCGGACGCGGTTACAGGCTTAAAAGTCAGTGGTAGCATCGCAAATACCGTTAAAAGTAAGGCAAGGATTTATCCTTGTCTTTGTTTTATTAGTCGCCTTACCTATTTTGTTTTTCTCAATTGGCAAGGCGTACTATGCATCATTAGTAGAAGCCACCGAAAAAACCCTCGAAGCCCATTTATATTCATTAATTTCAGAAGTCGATTTTACTGAGCGCGGTATTATTATGCCAAGCACGATTTTAGCGCCTGAGCTAAATCGTTTAAACTCTGATACCTATGCAATGATTTATCGTGATGAACAGCCTGTTTGGCACTCTGAATCCGCGGTAAATGTAAACTTTGTGCCTGACGAGATAGAAACCAAAGCCGGTGCTGCCGATTTTCGTCGCGTGGAATATAGAAATAACGTGTACTGGCAACTCAGCTTAACTGTTATTTTAAATAATATTGATCAATCCGAACAGGCCCGGTTTATTTTATTAAGACGCAATGATGCCTTATTACGGTTAATGGATGGTTTTAAACAAACCTTAGTAAACTGGATGTATGTCATGGGTGTTGCCATTGCAGCATTAATGGCGATAGGTTTTGTGTGGAGTGCGCGACCATTACAACGCTTGGATAAAGAAATAAAAGCCATTGAATCTGGTGATATTCAAGAAATTAAAGGGTTGTACCCTGTTGAACTGCAAACAATAAAAGCCGATTTAAATTTACTGCTCGAAACTCAACAACGTCAAAAAGAACGCTACCGTGCCTCACTAAGTGACTTAGCGCATGCTTTAAAAACGCCCCTTGCGGTACTTAAATCAAGTCCTTTGGCAAATGATGCTGACGCACAAGAACAGCTTGATCGTATTAATGTGATGATCGAGCATCAATTAAAGCGCGCAGCAAGCGGTGCTTCCGATACCTGGAAAAAGCAAACTGTCATTAAACCTGTACTCGATTCAATTCTCAATGCAATGGGCAAGGTATATCGCGATAAAGACATTATTTTTACCTGCGACGTCACTGAGAAAAACTATTTTTTAGGGGATAAAACCGACCTACTCGAACTACTAGGCAATTTAATTGATAATGCCTGTAAAGCTTGTCGCTCACAGGTCGATATACAAGTAGTCCAAAAACGCACTCTGGCAATAACAATTAGTGACGATGGCCCAGGTGTCCCCGTTGATAAACGCCAGTCGTTACTCACCCGAGGTACTCGCTTAGATACCTACGAAAGCGGTCACGGCGTGGGAATGGCAATTGTGTCAGACTTAGTAAAGTCGTATCACGGCACCCTTACTATTTTAGATGCTGATACGTTAGGTGGCGCAAAATTTATTTTAGAGTTTAATTATAATGATAAAAAATAATCGGCGTTTGGTAAGCTGCACACTACTTTTACTGCTTAGTGCTACAACACAGGCAGATGAGCCATGCAGTTTAGTTGATCAAGCAACCCCTGATGAAGCCAAAAGCTATCTGCAATGTTTAGATAAACAAATAGCAAACTTAACGCGCATCCAGCAAACGTGGGTAAATAAGATCACCTTAGATCTAAATAACATTGAAGCAGAAACCGGTAACACACAGTTGTTACCGATTTTCAAACGCAGCATGGCAAGCCAAAGCAAATATTTAGAAGATAGCTGTAAGTGGCGCTATTTACAAAAGATCCCCAACGGAACCCAAGCTGCAATTGTCTATAAGCGCTGTGAATTACGTATTTTAGAGCAGCACATAGCGGTATTAAAGCAGCCCATTTAACCTAAAAAAAGGCTATTCCTCTAATTCTTCACCATTACCTAATAAAGTTGCCAGCCAGCGCCCTTCTTCACTGGTTTCAAGCGCTATTTTAACGATCATAGTCAACGGCACTGATAACAACATACCAACCGTGCCCATCAGCCAGCCCCAGAATATTAATGATAAAAATACCACCAATGTTGACAGTCCTAAGCCTTTGCCCATGTATTTAGGCTCAACAATATTGCCCATTACTGTATTGATAGTTAAATAACCAAGCCCCACCATACTTGCAACAAACGGTCCTTGCGTGATCAACGCCAGCAATACCGCAGGCACTGCGGCAATGATAGAACCAATATTAGGAATATAATTAAACATAAAGGCCATCACAGCCCATAATACAAAGTAATCAACATCTAACAACCACAGCAAGCTACCGGCAAGCACGCCAGTGCCTAAACTGACGACCGTTTTAATTGCTAGATAGGAATTAATTGACTCCAAAAAGCGATCAATTTGTTGCATCTTACGATCAGGGTCATCTAGCGCCATGTGTATTTTATGGCTGAGCATTGGCCCTTCAAACAACATAAACACCACAGTCAAAATAATTAAAAATAAATTGGCCATAACGCCACCTAACCCGGTGAGCATGCCGGTCGCAACATCAATGATTTTGCCTGGGTCAAACATGGCAATTATTTGTTCTTTATTGATCAAGATGTTGTATTTTGCTGCCATATCCACGAGCAAAATAAACTGTTCTTTAAGTTGGGCTTTATATTGTGGCAATTGCTGCGAAAAATCAGTTAAGGATTGCCCCACTAAGCCCGCTAAACTAACGCCAATGCCAACCACCATCAGCATTACCAACATGATTGCCAAACCTTTCGGGATTTTATAGCGGCCAAAAAAACTTAATAATGGATTGCAAATAATGGCAATAAACGCTGCCAATACAAACGGAATAACAATCACACTCGCTGCTTTTACTCCTGCCAATACAATCACTAACGCTGCAAAAATAACTAAACTTCGGTTTACCCCAGTTAAACTAGCCAAACGACGATCCTTGAAAATATAAACTGCACTTAGTGTATGTGAAAAGTAACGAGAATGAAATCATTGCAAAGTGATCAAAGCCGTCTATGGTACGTATAAGATACTTACAGTCTTTAAAAAGGTCACTACCATGCATATATTCATTACTGGCGCCACCGGCTTAATAGGCAGTCACTTATGCCCGTTGTTACTTGCAAGCCATCAGCTAACAGTATTATCACGCGACCCAGCTAAAGCAACACGACTACTTGGCTCAGCTATCACGGCGATAGATTCACTAGATAAAATTGATTTCAATACAGTTGACTGTGTAATTAACCTTGCTGGAGAAGCCATTGTAAATAAGCGTTGGAGCAACAAACAAAAGCAACGCCTGCTTGATAGTCGAATTCAACTGACTCAGCAAATAAGCACAGCGATACAGCATAGCCAAACACCACCCCATACGTTTATATCCGGTAGTGCAATTGGTTTTTATGGCCGTCAAGACAATACGCCTATTGATGAAAGTTTTACCGCTGTAACCCCTGAATTTAGCCATAAACTATGTGCTCAGTGGGAGCAAGCGGCATACGCGGCCCAATCTGCTAACACCCGCGTGTGTACGCTGCGCACAGGAATAGTATTAGCCAAACAAGCGGGCGCATTAGCGAAAATGCTGCCGCCATTTAAATTTGGCTTAGGAGGGCCAATAGGCAGTGGTGAACAAGGCATGTCGTGGATCCATATTGATGATATGGTGCAGCTGATATTATTTGTATTAGTGACCATGGAGCTCAGCGGTCCAATTAATGCCACGGCACCAAACCCGGTAAGCAATAAAGAATTCAGCCGCCAATTAGGCAAAGCCCTGGCACGCCCTGCTGTTATCCCTATGCCTAGTTTTATACTTAAGTTAGCTATGGGTGAAATGGCCGATTTATTGCTTTATGGGCAATTTGTTGTGCCTAACAAAGTACTGGCGCAGCAATTTAGTTTTAACTATCCAACATTACCAAAAGCACTTGAAAATTTATTAACCTGAGTGCGTTGATCAGTCCCTTTTTATTAGCTTGCTATTCGTTAAATAGTACATAATAATTAACAATCAGTTCAAAACATACAATAAAGGCGACTAGGCTTGGCGCATAGGAAAGACCACAGATGATGCATTTGCCCACTATCATCATCATTTCCATAATACTTAATACCATCATTAGCTCATTTTTGATGTCTTTGTATGTGCTCAGAAAACAAAAAACCTATTTGTATTGGTGCTGCTCTTGTTTAATTTTTGTGTTTGCTCAAGTCACTGCTGCACTGCGGGCATTTATTGATTTAAGTTTTGTCACTCACTACATAGCAGATCTATTTATCATCGCCGCGCCTTTGGCGGCAATACTCGGAATACATGCATACAACAGCACCGAGCAAAACAAATTCACCGCATGTATTGCGGTATTACTGGCATCAATGATTATTCTACTCCCTATTTATAGTTCGCCCATTGGACAACTTTATACCACAGTGGTGATCGCATGCTGCTTTTGTTATGCCGCCTATGCATTAAACAAATTGCACTTAGGTCGCATTAGCCACTTTTTACTGTTACAAATTTGTTTTGTTGTACATGCCATAATAATGTTTTGCCAAGCCGCACTGTTACTTTCTGCAGCAACAGCATTGCTCGATACTCAGCAAGCCCTTGCAATAATTTTAATTAGCCACATTGTGATCTCCACCTGTACGGCGTTAGTCTGGCCTGTTTTAATGTTTTTAGAATCAGAGCAAGTGTTAACCGATTTAGCAAATTTAGACCCTCTCACAGGGCTGCTTAATCGACGCGCATTTTTAAACCTCAGTGCCACACATCTACAGCAGGCCAATGATTGCCAAAAAGAATTGTGTGCACTGATGATTGATATTGATTTTTTCAAAAAAGTGAACGATAAATTTGGTCATGATGCAGGCGATGAGGCTTTAAAATGGGTTGCCAAACAAATTCAAGCACAGCTAAGAGAGCATGATATTGTTGGCCGTATTGGCGGTGAAGAATTTGCGATTTTACTGCCTAATACATCTGAAAAAAATGCCCAGGCTTTATCCGAACGGATCAGACTTACGATCAATAACCAACTGTTTAACTATAAGCAACAAAGTATTTCTTTGTCACTCAGCATTGGCGTCATAAAACGCTCTACAGGCAGCAATATCAATGACTTACTTGCGCAAGCAGATAAAGGTTTGTATCAAGCAAAACATAATGGCCGCAATCAAGTTGTTGTGGCTATTTAGCATTGTCATTTATTCCCCCAGCTTATTTCCCTTTTTAACTACAGCCTGTAGTAATTTTAAAGTTATTTATAATTAAAGAAAAACATTAAGATACATTTTAGATACAATTTTATTTCAATTAATTAAACACACTTGTTGACGTAACATAAAAATTGCACTAGCCTTCTCTGGAAGCGCTCCCACAAATACTCACAGCCATTTCTGGAAGCGCTTCCACACACGATAATACCGCTATCAATAAAAGCGGTTAATAATAATGATAACAGTACGAGGGAAACCTAATGGCGAGTCATATTTTACAAAAAACAAAGTTAGCGACCAGCTTATCTTTGATTTTAGGTGCAGCAACCACACTATCGACCTATGCAGCTGAAGTTGCTAAACAAGAAGAGTTTGAAGTAATTCAAGTCACTGGTTTTAAAGGTAGTATTAAAGAATCCACGCAACTAAAACGTTATTCATCAGGCGTTGTTGATGCAATATCTGCTGAAGACATTGGTAAATTCCCTGATACTAACCTCGCAGAATCTTTGCAACGTATTACTGGTGTATCGATTGATCGTAGCAACGGCGAAGGTTCTAAAGTAACCGTCCGTGGCTTTGGCCCTGATTATAATATGGTGACGTTAAACGGTCGTACTATGCCAGCGGCATCACTGCCTGCAGGTGGCGGTGCACCAAACTCTCGCGCTTATGACTTTGCTAACCTTGCTTCTGAAAGTGTTAAATCGGTTGAAGTATATAAAACCGGTAAAGCCAGTATTGCATCAGGTGGTATTGGCGCAACAATCAATATCAACACAGCTCGCCCACTTGATAATCCAGGCTTAATCGCTAATGTTGGTGTGAAAGCACAGCACGATACTACCAACCGTGTTGGCGATGATGTTACGCCAGAAATTTCTGGCATCTTCAGCTGGACAGATGAAGATGCTAAATTTGGTGCATCGCTTACCGCCAGTATGCAGCAACGTGATAGCTCTGCTACGGGTGCATTTGTCGGCGAGTGGCGAACCACCGAATACGATGGCACAATTCTACAAGCAGCTGATGACATTGTGCTAGAAAACGCCCCTGCCATGGGCCAATATTATTCTATGCCATCAGATTTACGTTACACAATTGCTGACCGTGAACGTACCCGTACTAATGCACAACTTACCTTGCAATACAGCCCTGTAGACTCACTCACTGCAACGCTTGATTATACTTACTCTCAACAAGAGTTATTTGAAGCGCGAGCAGAGCAATCAATTTGGATGGATAACTATAAAACCCAGTTAATATTTGATGATAATGACGTTAAAACCCCTATTTATTACCGTGAAGAACGTCGTGATTTAGCAACCCGCGATTTAGGTTTAGCATTACAAGAACAAAACCAAGTAAATGAAAATAAATCGCTTGGTTTAAATCTTGAGTACTACTTTAGCGACCAACTTCGTTTTATGTTTGACGCCCATAGCTCAAAAGCCACCAGCAAACCCGATGCGCCATATGGCAGCTGGATAAATGCCGGTTTAGGCGCAAATGTGGTTGCGGCACAACAGGTTGATTTCAGCAAAGAGCTGCCATCTATGATTATCGATTTTGATGACTGTAGTCGTGCAAACCTAAACTGCTCAGGCGCATTAGAGCAAGCTGATGTAGGAACCTCTATCTTAGATGCAAACTTTGCCAGCCAAGAGTCAACCGTTGATGAGTTTCGTCTACAGGGTAACTATGTAATGGACAACGCCAGCATAGATTTCGGTATTGAATCGCGCTCTATGGAAAGTCATTCTTTACAATCGCTTACCCGTAATACCATGGGTAACTGGGGCATTGAAAACCCAGGCGAACTACCTGATGGCTATTTAGATCCAACTAATTTTTTAGCTGAATTTGACGATTACGATACCAGTGGCTCATTTGATCAAGGTTTTACCGGAAGTGCTTCACAAATTGGTTATTGGGCAGCAGAGCAATATGGTTTTAATTTTGCTGCGGATGGCGCATTTGCAACCAACCGCACAATTGAAGAAGATATCAAGGCAGCCTTTGTACAATACAACTACAGTAACGAAATTAGTGGTATGCCATTTAATTTAGTAATAGGTGCTCGTTATGAAACAACCGATATTACTTCAACTGCTAATATTGATTTACCGGATGCTGTGGCATGGGAAGGTAACAACGATTTCAATGTACGCTACGGTACCAATAAAGATGATTACTCTTTAAGTTCCAGCTATAACCACTTTTTACCCAGCTTAGACTTTGACATTAATGTGGTTGAAGATGTCACGCTGCGTGCTTCTTATAGCACAACGATTGCCCGCCCTACTTATGATAATTTAAGCTCTGCGGCAACCGTAGGTGTTCCAACAGGCCCGAGTATTATTCCAGGCACTACCAATGCACCCGCTGCGACGGGCAACCCAGGGCTTGTGCCACTAGAATCTGACAACTTTGATGTTTCTGCTGAATGGTACTTTACTGATCTAAGCTATGTGTCAGTAGGCTACTTTAATAAAAAAGTGGATAACTTTATTGGCCTATCGCCAATGACACAAAACTACTATGGTTTACGTGATGCATCAGCAGGCCCGCGCGCCGAAGCTGCAAGAGCGGAGCTTGAAGCAAGAGGCTTAGCATTTACCGATGCAAACTTATTCCAAATGGTCGCCGCAATGGAAAACGGTGTTGCTTTTGACTCAATGAGTTATGAAGAGTTTGAAGCCGCCTACGATGTTTTACCAAACAGTGATGACCCACTAATGGACTTTACAGCGCAGGTGCCAACCAATAACAAAGATGCCAAAATCGATGGTTACGAGTTTGCAGTACAACACTTTTTTGGCGAAAGTGGTTTTGGCCTGCAAGCTAACTACACCATTGTAAATGGTGATATCGACTTTAATGTAGCAGCGGATCCAACAACCACACAATTTGCACTGGTGGGGTTAAGTGATACCGCTAACTTCATAGCTATGTACGAAAACGATAAGTTTCAAGCACGTATTGCCTATAATTGGCGTGATAAGTTCTTAAATAGTGCAGCACGTTATGTTAATGAGCCAAGCTTCACTGAAGAGTATTATCAAATCGACTTTAATATTGCCTATAACTTCAATGAAAAAATGTCATTCTTCGTTGAAGGGCTTAATATTACTGAGCAAAACATGCGTCAGCATGGCCGTTACCAAGCTCAACTATGGAACTTGGAGCAAAATGGCGCGCGTTATAACATTGGCATGCGCTATAACTTTTAAGTAATGGTATTTACTCAGCAAATCAATGAGTATCAAGCCGCTACCTGTTAGCGGCTTTTGTCGTTCAAATTAGACATAGAAGAGCACACAATGAATAACAACATCCAACACATTGTGGTACTAGGCGGTGGTGCTGCAGGCTGGCTAAGTGCAGGGTTGCTTGGCGCTGAGCATCCTGATAAACATATCACCCTGATTGAATCTGCCACTATTGCTATTTCGGGTGTCGGCGAAGGCACTTGGCCATCAATGCGAAATACGCTAAAGCGCATCGGTATTAAAGAAGTCGATTTTTTAAAGCATTGTGATGCGTCATTCAAGCAAGGCTCTAAGTTTATAAACTGGCGCAATTTAAATCCGGGTGAAAACTACTATCACCCTTTTATGACGCCACACGGCTATTTAGCAACCAACCTGCATGCTTATTGGCAACAACATGCTGCAACACAAAAATACGCTGACGCCTTAAATATGCAAAGCTTTGTTTGCCAAGCAGGTCTTGCTCCAAAACAAGTCACCACACCAGAATATGCAGCGGTGACTAATTACGGTTATCACTTAGATGCTGGTAAATTTGCAAGCTTTTTAAAAAACCATTGCCAAAACCAGCTGGGCGTAAGCCATATTGTCGATGATGTAGTGGCTGTAAATAATGACAGTGACGGCTATATTCGCTCATTAACAACTAAACTGCATGGTGAAATAACGGGTGACTTATTTATTGATTGCTCTGGTGCACGCGCTCGCTTAATTGCTGAGCATTATAATGCAGCGTTTATCAATCAACAGCATACCCTGTTTAATAATACTGCTATTGCCGCACACCTTCCGTATGCAAATGAACAACAAGAGATTGCTAGTGCAACGTTATCAACGGCGCAGTCACATGGTTGGATCTGGGATATAGGCTTACCTAGCCGCCGCGGTATTGGTTATACCTACTGCGATAAATACTGTGACGAGCAAACTGCAATTAATACCTTAAAACGCTATGCTGCACAATCGGTAGGCGCAGAACTTGCCGAGCAACTACAAACCCGAAAACTGAGTTTTACCCCCGGCTACAGAAAACAATTTTGGATAAAAAACTGTCTTGCTGTTGGCATGTCGCAAGGATTTATAGAGCCGTTGGAAGCATCAGCGCTTGCGATGGTAGAGTTATCGCTAACGATGTTAAGCGAACAAATGCCGCAAGACCGTAAGCATATGGCCTTATTAGCGACTCGGTTCAATCAACGCTTTAGTTATCGCTGGCAACGAGTGATCGACTTTTTAAAGTTACACTATATCTTAAGTAAGCGTGATGACAGCCAATATTGGCAGGATATAAAAACCGCAGCAAGTACCCCACCCCGTTTAGCAGAACTTATGGAACTTTGGCAATATCAACCACCCAGTCGCTTTGACTTTATTGAAAATGAAGAAATATTTCCTTCAGCAAGTTACCAATATGTACTGTATGGCATGGGGTTTAATACCGAAAATAATAAAGCCAATAATGCGTTTAATAACCCTGAAACGGGTCACTACTTTTATCAGCAAAACCGTGAAAAAATAGCGCAATATTTACACGCCCTGCCAACAAATCGCGCATTATTAAAGCAACTGATTGAGCAAACAACTAACGAAAAGGCCCTGCTATGAAGCACAATAACACTATTCAAAACGTAGTAATAGCTGGCGGCGGCACTGCCGGTTGGATGGCCGCGGCTGCACTGAGTAAATTAGTCGGTAAAAATATTAATGTCACCTTAATTGAATCTGACGAAATAGCCACGGTTGGCGTTGGTGAAGCGACAATTCCGCCCATTCGCACCTTTCATAAATTGCTCGGTATTAATGAACAAGAATTTATGCAAGCCACTCAAGCGAGTTTCAAATTAGGCATTAGCTTTGAGAACTGGGGGCAAACAAATACACAATACATTCACTCATTCGGTATGACCGGTAAAGAGTGTTGGGCTGGTGAATTTCATCATTTTTGGCTACACAGTTTATCGTTAGGGTTAGAGTCTGAATTTGGTCAATACTGCTATGAACTGCAAGCGGCCAAGCAAAATAAGTTTGCCTTTAGTCAACAAAACCCGATTAACTATGCATTTCACATGGATGCGAGTCGTTATGCATTATTTTTACGTGAATTTACACAACAATTGGGGGTTACTCGCCGCGAAGGTAAAATTACTCATGTAAATAAATGCCCTAGTTCAGGCTTTATTAACAGCTTAACCCTTAGCGATAACAGCACAATAGCGGGTGATTTTTTTATTGATTGCACGGGCTTTCGTGGCTTACTAATTGAACAAGCACTGCATACCGGTTATGAAGATTGGTCTCATTTTCTGCCCTGCGACAGCGCCATTGCAGTGCAAACAACCGCCGTTGATGAGGATATAAAACCCTACACCCGCGCCATAGCCCACGATGCAGGCTGGCAATGGCAAATACCGCTACAACAGCGTGTTGGTAATGGTTTAGTTTATTGCAGCCGTTATTTAGCGGATGATCAAGCAAAGCAGTTATTGCTTGCAAACATTCAAGGTGACACTTTAACTGAACCAAAAATCATCAAGTTTAAAACCGGTCGCCGGCGTAAAGGTTGGAATAAAAACTGCCTTGCCTTAGGGCTTGCCAGTGGCTTTGTTGAGCCGCTCGAATCCACCAGTATTCACCTGATCATGTCGGGAATTATTCGCTTTATGCGGCTATTTCCGTTCAATGGCATTACCGAGCAAGCAGTCAGTGAATATAACAAGCAGCTAAAAAGTGAAATCGAAAATATTCGCGACTTTATCGTGTTGCATTACAAAGTGACTGATCGCACCGACAGTGAATTTTGGCGCCACTGTAATAGCATGGAGATACCCGACACCCTAGCGCATAAAATTAGCTTATTTAAACACACAGGACGGGTATTCTTAGATGATGGCGATATCTTTCGAGTCGACTCATGGGTGCAAGTAATGCTTGGTCAAGGCATTAAACCTGAGCAACATCATTTAATTGCCAGTTTAATGAGTGATGCAGAGTTAACCCGTTTTCTAAGTAGCATTAAACAGCAGATCACGCAACGGGTGGCAGCACTGCCATCCCATAAAACGTTTTTACAACAATATTGCCCTACTGATCTGAAGCAGCCATAAAACGATGAAAACAGCCCTTTGCATAATGCTTGGTAAACACAGCTAACGTTGTTGGGGGTAAGTGTTTGATCATTTTTATATACCTAGCATTTATCAGTGATTGGTTTAACAGCGTTGGCTGGGGAATAGTACCGTTGCCGCTAAATCAGCGTGCCGCTTTTGCTATGACCAATAAACAAGTATTTATTGTTATCTAAATTTAACTATTGACCTGCTAAGAAATAGTCACTAACCTAAATATGGAAGCGCTTCCCGAAACAACGTTGAATACCATACTAGAGCATTAATCAAATTAATTATGGAAGCGCTTTCACATATATTGCATTTTTACTATAAAAACGTATCTACAAACTGTATAAGCAAGCAGAGGTTTTCAATTAATGAAACAATTATCTTTACCCGCTAACTCACCGCTACTTAGCAAAGAGTTTACTTTTGGTGTTGCTACAGCATCATTTCAAATTGAAGGTGGTGCAGATAGCCGTCTTCCGTGTATTTGGGATAAATTTTGTGCCACACCAGGTAAGATTGCCGATAATTCAAACGGTTTAGTTGCTTGTGATCACTATAACAACTGGGCAAACGATATTGAGTTAATTGACTCTTTGGGTGTTGATGCTTATCGTTTATCAATATCTTGGCCGCGCGTGATCAAAGCTGATGGCAGTCTAAACCCTGTTGGGGTTAAGTTTTATACAGATATTTTAGATGAGTTGGCACGCCGCGACATCAAAGCTTTTGTAACCCTTTATCACTGGGATTTACCACAGCATTTAGAAGATAAAGGTGGCTGGCTTAATCGTAATACCGCCTTTGCATATGCAAAATATGTAGATTTGGTAAGCAAAGCCTTTGCTGAACGTGTTTATTCGTATGCAACACTAAACGAACCATTTTGTAGCTCCTACTTAGGTTACGAAATTGGTGTTCATGCACCAGGTAAAGTTGGTCGAGAGTTTGGCCGAAAAGCTGCGCATCACTTATTACTGGGCCATGGTCTAGCAATGCAAGTACTTGCTAAAAACAGCCCTAACGCTTTAAACGGTATTGTGCTGAATTTTACGCCTTGCTACCCAGTGAGCCAAAGTGAAGCTGACTTAAAAGCCACTGCATTTGCGGATGACTACATAAATCAATGGTATATGCGCCCTGTAATGGAAGGTAAATACCCTGATATTATTGCACAATTACCAATTGAACAGCGCCCAGATATTCACCCCGGTGACATGGAGATCATCGCACAACCTTTAGACTACCTTGGCGTTAATTTTTATACTCGTCTGCATTATCAAGCAAGTGATGATGACTTTTACGACGAACGTCCACATCAAGGGCCGCTGACAGATATTGGCTGGGAAATATACCCACAAGCACTAACCGAGTTGTTAGTCTCATTAAACGAAAAGTATACTCTACCGCCTGTTTATATTACGGAAAATGGTGCTGCAATGAAGGATACGCTCGATAATGGCGAAGTAAACGATTTAGACCGTATTAGCTACTATCAACAACATTTAACTGCGCTGCACAATGCAACTTTACAAGGTGTGCGCGTTGATGGCTATTTTGCTTGGAGCTTAATGGACAACTTTGAATGGGCTGAGGGCTATTTAAAGCGTTTTGGTATTGTATACGTTGATTATCACACCCAACAACGTACAGTTAAAGCCAGTGGCCTCGCATACAGTAACTTGATCACAAGCCGGTAATTTATGCTAGCCGATGATTAAAAATAAAATCGGCTAGTCACTTAAAACAACGATAAGAAACACACAGTGAATAAAATACCTTTATATGAAAAAATCGGCTACGCCATGGGCGATGCCGGTGCCAATTTAGTTTGGCGTGGTGCCCTCGCCTACCTTGCGGTATTTTATACCGATACCTTTGGTATATCAGCGGCGGCAGCTGCCATGTTATTTTTAGTGGTGCGTCTATCTGATGGCGTTACCGATATTATTATGGGCATGATTGCTGATAGAACTCACACCCGCTTCGGTAAATTTAGGCCATGGATACTTTGGTCGGCCCCCTTCTTAGGCTTATTTATGGTGTTGTGTTTTACCACTCCTAACTTTAATGAAACCAATAAATTAATTTACGCCTACGTTACTTATATTGGTTTAACTCTAGCCTATACAGTTAGTAATGTGCCTTACTCTGCCTTAATGGGCGTTATGAGTCCTGATGATACAGAGCGGACTAAACTATCAAGCTTTCGATTTGCAGGAGCCTTTACAGGCGGATTACTGGTAATGGGATTTTTACCCGAACTAGTGGCTTACTTTGGGGGGGGCGACAATGCCAAAGGCTACCAATTAACCATGTATTTATTTGCAGCGCTATTAATTGCATTGATGGTGATCACTTTTGTCTCGACAAAAGAGCGTGTTATTCCCCATGCAGCAAACGGCAGGTGTTTAAAGTCAGAGCTAAAAGATCTAACAAAGAACCTGCCGTTTATTATTTTACCGCTGCTCGCAACCACTTTATTCTTTTACTATCGTGATATTTACAGTGGCTTATTTTTCGCTTTAGTTATGGCGGCCATGACTTTCGTAATCAAAAAATTACTCAACAAAGAGCAGTCCAATTTAACAGGCACGCAGCAAGATATGGTTGACTTATTAACCAACAAACCTTGGCTTATTCTGCTCGGTATTGGTTTTTTAACTATGATGTTTAACGGCATTAAATATGGTGTGATAGCCTATTATTTTAAATATCAGGTCGCAAATGAACTTATGGCTGGGCAATATTTTGTCGCATTATTAATTGTCTCTATTTTTGGTGCGCTCGCCACCGGTAAATTAGCCGAGTTGATGGGTAAACGTAATTTATTTATCCTCTCACTCATATTAAGTGGTTTATTAACTACCGCATTCTATTGGGTGCCAAGTGGCAATATTGTCGCGATATTTACCTTCGGTTGCGCTGCTGAGTTTTTTGCCGCGATGATGCCAACCTTGTTCTTTAGTATGCTGGGTGATGCAGCCGACTACTCTGAGTGGAAAAACAAACGCCGTGCCACTGGCTTAATTTATTCTGCTGGCACCTTTGTACAAAAAACTGGAGGAGGTTTTGCAGGCGCGCTCGTGCTGGTTGTGTTAGCAGGTTACGGTTATAACGGCATGGATGAAACCAGCATTGCGCAGTCGCTGCCCGGCATGCAACTATTAATGAGCTGGATACCGGCTGCATTTGCCTTCTTAGGGGCTATTTTGATGCTAATATACCCACTTACTTCACTAATGACACAAAAAATTACAGAAGACTTGGCAATTAGGCGCAGTAATGTGTAAATTACCTTAACACTCAATACTGATTTATAAAATATCATATAAAACAGAGCATTAACGTTAGGAAAGCAATGGCTACAATTTATCAGGTATCAGAGCTTGCAGGTGTCTCCCTGTCGACTGTGTCCAGAGTTCTGAACAATAATGACTATGTGAGTAAAAAAACTAAAAAGAAAGTAATGGAAGCAATGCAACAGCTTGGCTATCAACCAAGCTCTATCGCGCGTTCACTCGCTTCAAGCAGAACCAGCAGTGTTGGTATTTTAGTCTCTGAGTTAGATGGCCCATTTTTCGGGCAAATGATGTCAGCGATTGAAGAGCAACTGCGGGCAGCAGGCAAGCACGTCATTATAACCCCAGGACACAGTGATGAAAGCAAGGAAAAAAGCGGCTTTGAATTTTTGATCAGTCGTAATTGCGATGCCATCATTGCCCATGTTGAAGCCGTCTCAAACGAGTACTTAATTGAACTGAGTAAAGGTAAAACACCGATTTACTTAATGAGCCGCTATGTTGAAGAAATTAAAGACAACTGCATTAGTTTAGATAACGTAATGGGCGGTTACTTAGCGACTAAAACCATGATCACCCGAGGTCATAAAAATATTGCCTATATCGCAGGCCCACAATTTAAAATAGATGCATCTGATCGACTAAAAGGCCATAAACAAGCCCTTAGTGAATTTGCTATCGAGTTTAATGAAAACTTATTTTACATTGGCGATTTTAAAGAAACGGGTGGCAATGATGGTTTGAAGTACTTTATAGAGAGCAAAGTCCCCTTTACAGCACTGGTGTGTGCCAATGACGAAATGGCCTCGGGAGCCATGAAATATGCCCGAGAGCACGGCTTTAACCTGCCTAGCGATCTTGCCATTATGGGCTACGATAACGTCATTTTTACTAATTACTTGTACCCAACGCTTACAACTATCAATAACCCAGTACCAGAGATGGGCAAAATGGCTGCTAATTTAGTGCTTAAAGATATTTATAAGCACAGCGGCATTACCATTAACCACATATTTCAGCCAAATTTAATTTTACGCGACTCAACGCCCACGGTTAAATAACCTGTGAGCAAATAACAATAGTGACTCAGTTTAGCTCAAGCCCGCAGAGCTCGTTGCAAACCCAGCGAGCATCTAAATAACGTTCTAAGTTGTGCTCTGCAAATTGTAAAAAACTGCGCGCAGCATGGGATAGATGTCGGTCGGTGCGAATAACAAAATACCAATGACTGGCAAGTTGCGTATCGCTGACATTGAGTACTTTGAAACCCTCATCGCCTTTTGGTAGAACATGGCGCGAAAGCACTGCTACGCCCATTGCTGATGACACCGCAACCCGAATCGCCTCATTACTGGCCATTTGTACGCTGTCACTTAACACTAAGCCCCGCCCCTGTAACTCACTTTCAAACAACATTCGCGTCGCTGAGCCGGGCTCTCTTAATAAAAACCGATAGCGTGTCAGCTCAGCCAATGTAATATCAGTTGCTGCTGCAAGTGGATGCTCACTAGGCACAATAAATTCAAGTGGGTTTTGTAAAAATCGTGCTGCTTTTGCATGCTCAAGGGATGGCGGGTGACTAAATACATAAATATCGTCCTCACCGCGTTCAAACCGTGCTAATACCTCAGCCCTGTTACCTATTTCTAGGGGCAGCTCAACATGTGGGTGCAAATTACTATATGGCCCAAGTAATTTCGGCAAAATATATTGCGCCGTATTGACCATGGCGATTTTGCAACGACCGCGTTCACCCCCTCTAAGCTCGGCTAAAAAATCTTTGTAATCATCAAATTGACCAAACACTTGCTGGCCGGTTTTAAATAATTCCAGCCCAGCTTCAGTAACCGTTAACTTTTGCTGTTGCATCAAAATTAAAGGTTCGCCAACCGCCTCTTGTAAGCGCTTAATTTGCAGCGATACCGTAGGCTGAGTTAAATGCAGCGCTCTTGCAGTCTCACTGATTGAGCCAGTTTTTACCACACTCATAAATACTTCAAGGAGTCGAAATGATATGTGTCTTAAGTCCATGCCTGCCCCTTAAAGCAAAGTTAATAAGCAACTTAGAAATAACAACCCATAGATAATAACCTATATATAACCACCAATCATTTTATTATTTACTATACAAAATTTTCATTACAATAGCGCCACTTCAAATACAAAGGGGAAAAGTGTGCCAGATATTGTTGTGATGTTTTTTGTTTTAGGCTTAGTTGCTGGGATATTGCGATCTGATTTAAAAATACCGCAAGCGACCTACGAAACGCTCAGTTTGTTGTTGATGCTAACAATTGGTTTAAAAGGCGGCATGGTTTTACACGGTAATTTAAGCTGGCAGTTGCTACCAGAAATGGGCACTGTAATGTTGTTGGGCGCGTTTATTCCGTTAATGCTCTACCCTGTTTTAAAATACCTAGTGAGACTCTCTGTCGCTAATAGCGCAAGTATTGCAGCGCACTACGGCTCAGTCAGCGCAGGGACTTTTGCCGTTGCGCTTGCTTATGCAGAATCGTATCAGCTCATCGTTGGTGCAGAGGTCACACTTTATTTGGTGATGCTAGAATTACCGGCAATCATTGTAGGGTTATTACTTTACAGACGTCTTAATAAAGAAAACAACACTACACGCACGCTTTCATTAAAAACACTCTGGCATGAGACGCTTACCAATAAAAGCATCATTCTTTTAGTCGGTGGCGTTATTATCGGCATGCTTTACGGCACGCAACAGGGTAGCCAAGTCACCACCCTTCTTACTAGCAGTTTTAAAGTGGTGTTGGCATTATTTTTACTGGAGATGGGATTAACCGCAGCCAAAACACTGCGCCCTATTCCTTGGCACCATTGGCGAGTTGCGCTGTTTGCATTAGTCACACCGCTGTTGTTAGGCGTGATTGGCGTCACTGTCGGCACAGCATTAAAGCTCGAGCTAGGATCTGTGGTTGTGTTAGCAAGCTTAGTGGCCAGCGCCTCATACATAGCAGCTCCTGCGGCTATTAAAGCTGCGATCCCAAAAGCGGATATAGGCTTAGCCATGCTTAGCTCACTTGGTATTACCTTCGCATTTAACGTCACTATAGGGATTGGTTTGTATCATCAACTGGCAGTAGCAATGCAATAAATTACTTAATAATCATTTTAAGGGGCTCATACAACGAGCCCGCTTAAACCAGCTCTGGCCATTGAATTGCTTTATTGTCTTTGCCATTTTTACAGCTCAGTGGATCATTACCTTGATAGTTTTTACACCCCCAAAACGACCCTTTAGCACTTTGCCGTAACACCATCTCAGCGCCGCATTTATCACAAATAGGCTGCATGTGATTGCACGACTGATTAACGCATAGTTTAAACCCTGTATAGCGGCTGCGGGTCATTGGGCTTTGGCACTGCTGACAGGGGTTTTCTTTATGCTCGCAACGCGGAAATAACGAACAGCCGTAGAATGGCCCAAAACGCCCCGTTTGCTTTTTTAAAACCCCAGTATCACAGCGCATACAGTTTATATCTGCGATATGTAATTGATCAACATCACTGGTAAATTCATCCAGTTCGATGTCATGTTCAGCAATTAACTCCGAGACAAAACAACTACTATTGGCCATATCAGCAATGATGTAGGCGCGCTGTTTTGCCCGCGTTAGGGCAACGTAAAATAACCGCCGTTCTTCTGCGTAAGCGAAGTTTTCTGGCGCTGGTAATAAAGCATCAATAATTGCGGGCGTTACTTTTTCACAGGGGAAACCATGTTTACCTTTTTGTAAGCCGATGATCACTACATGATCGGCTTCTTTACCTTTCGCTGCATGAAAAGTCTGCGACTGAATGTTTAACAGCGGATACTTCACTTGCATGGCTTTAATATCTGCATTAGTAGGTAGTTGAAACCAAAAGCGGGCTAAAAAATAGACCGAGGTTGGTTTACACACTGTGCCGCAAATTGCATTAAGCACATCATCTATCGCGCCATTGGCAAGCTCAGGTAGCTCGCTGTGATAATGATTTAAAGTAGTCGGCGCTTTATTGCCGCGTCTTAATATTGATATCGCAGGCTGAGCTACTTGAGCCAAAGACGTGATGGTTTTATTAAGCTGCGCGGGATTTTTACTAATAAATGCTGAGGCAACTTCACCAATTTTATTATTAAAACGAAAAGTAACATCCAACTGCGCTTGGCTGGTAAAACCAAAGTGCTTGGTAAACTCAGTGGTTAACTTTATATCTGCGCCGCTAAATCGGTAAATCGCTTGCCAATCATCGCCCACAGCAAATACTGAACAACCTTTGCGGCTATCACGTAGCGCTTTAACTAATCGCGCTCGTGCATGTGATATATCCTGAAATTCATCAACCATAATATAACGCCAAGGCGATACAAATTGCCCTGACTCTACATAGCTAATTGCTTTGCTGATCATGTCTTCAAAGTCTATTTCACCGCGCTGCTGCAAGTGAGCGTTGTAGTTAGATATAATTGGTTTTAATAGCGCCAACGCTTGCGTTGTTTGCTTGGCATCAAGGGAGCGTTTAATGACATCAACTTCATCGGCATCAGTTAAATAAGCCGCCTTATATAAACTAAGCAGTTGACTAAATAACGCAGCTAATACGGTGATCCTGCCAGTTTCTTTTAAGCTTTCGAGCAGTGATTCTACGGGCAATATCTGCGTTTGTATGTTCGCACTTAAAAGCGCTTGTTGAAGTTCACTTAACAGCTTGCCTTGTTTATGTTGCCCATAAGTCAAAGCTATACAGTGAGTGTTATTACTGGCATGAGTGGTATTTTTCCAGTCAATTGCGCCATGGTATTGCGCTTTATCAATGTAAGGCGCCGTATTGCCAGCTTCATCAATGCCGTAATATTCAATGTAAATATCGTACTCAGGTAAGTAAAAATCAGGCTTATATTGGCTGCGTTCAATGGTTTTTACGGCAATTTTATAAGGCGTTTCGTAGTGATAATCTATACCGTGATAAAACAGCCAATTAGCAATATATAACTCACCAAAGCTTTTTACCTTGTCGCCTTTTAGACTACGGATGTCGTTATCATTTAAGTAACTGTAGTAATCACCTAAGCTTTTAAAATCAAATTCGTTTTTTTCAACATAATAGTATTTACTAAAATAATCTAAAACCAGACGACGATACTCGGCACTGGTTTCAATCAGTGCTTCAAAGCACTGCTGCACCCATTTTGCTTTCGCTTGTTCGTCTTCTGCAAACACACTCATATTTGGTTTAGCATGTTCAACTTGTGAGATAATCGCCAGTCCTACACTATGAAACGTCGCGGCTTTTATTTTATCGGTGGCGAGCTTATTTTGGATCCGCTGATCCATTTCATCGGCAGCTTTGCGACCATAGGCTAGCAATAAAATATCACTGTAACTTGCCTGCTGGCTTTGCACTAAAAACCCAGCCCTGCCAATCATAACACTGGTTTTACCGGTGCCAGCGCCCGCCAATAACAAGTTATTATCGTCATCAATCACACAAGCACGCCTTTGACTTAGTGTTAATGGATTAGCTTCAACACTGTCAAAAAAAGCGTGGTGTAGGTCAAGTTGCTTAGTCACGTATTTTTGTTGTAGATACTGCGTAAGTGCAGCATCCCAGTTTGCATATTGCTCTAATACGTTGATTTTGTTAGCAACTAGAGTCAATGCGGGGCTGTTTTTTATCCACGGTAACCAACGATCATGCTCTTGCTGCGCCAACCGCTGAATACGACTAACATAGGACTGGCGTAAATATCGCTGCTTGACCAGTTTTGTTATTTTATTAAGAAAAGTATCAAGCTTAGCGACATTAGCGTTCAGCCAATACCGTTCAAATTCAGCTTGAAATTTACGGTGAACACCATATGCCAGCAGCGAAAATGTATAATTTTGTTGCGCCGTAATAAAAGAAATCGTTTGCCCAAACAAACCGTAAGCAAACGACGGCGGTGCCTCCAACTCACTCCAACTTATTTGTATGGTTGAGTTGCCTTGGCGAATAATCAGCATATGCTGATCAAACGCCAACATGGCTTTAGTAGCAAACATCCTGCCAAACAGACTAACTGGAATAGAATTCATTACTGCTGAATTCCTAAATGAAAAGAGTGAATTATCGGTATTTTAAGTTAATCCGCAGAATAAGTGTGAAAATAACAGCAATTATTTTAACGTAGTTTTTCATCAGGATTTAAAAAGAACATTTTTTTCCAGCCTTGGTTTTGTGTGGTCATTAACCATGGATATGGCAGCAGCGATAAAATAGCGTAATGCACATGAGGTTGTTTACCGGCTGCATTCCCCGTGTCTCCTAAGCTACCAATCACCTCATTGACTGCAACATAGTCTCCTGCACTTACCGAATAACTTTCTAAGTGGGCAAAGTAATGCAGTCGCCACTTAGGCCCAAGTAATGCCACTACATTACCACCACGCTTTAGCTCACCAGCGTAAACAACAATACCACTGACGGATGACACCACCGGGGTGTGTTTTTTGCCAAAAATATCGATGCCTTTATGCACACCTGATTTCCCCCAAGGGGCGTACCAAAAGGTGTTGTGATGCCAATCATTTGCTGTAGCACCTTTGACTGGGATCACTATTTTTTCAGGTATGAGTAGCCCAATAGCAAGTAAAATAACCAGTGCTAGTCCCACATACTTTATCATTTTCATTGTTCATCCCTTGCAAACGTTTAACAATAAAATGGCCCGCGATTTGGTTTAAACTTGTGCAACCAGCCACTCACACAGCTCATGGGTTAAGCTATCTTTTTTAAGCTGTACTAAGTCAACCCGCTTAGCTTTAACCGCCGTTAACCATGCCTCTAACATAGACGCAAAGCCCCGTTTATATAGTGTTGACTGCCAGTCATTTTGTAAACTTGCCTGCTGTACTCCATTTACCATGTAAGTCATATTAGTTAACGATTCAATCCGCCATTTTTCATTCAAAGCTGTTATTTCAACCACTTCCTCATTGCAGCCACTTAACCTGTCCATAGCACCTTGAAATAACCGCCCTTCAAACTCAAAGCTAACATGAATAGCTGCCAAGAGTCCTTGTGGATCCAGCTGTGAAAACAGCTGTAACTGAGTAAGTTGATCAAAACGTTCTACATTTGCAAAGTGACATAAGCTATCAACCACATGGATGAAGTCATCAAAAATAAATGTGCGCGGCTGTGCTGGTAAATTCAAGCGGTTTTTTTGCCATTTAAGATGGCGTATCTGTGGCTTTGCAATGTCAGCCATAATTGGTATAAAGCGGCGATTAAAACCTAAAAATAATGGTGTATTCTGTTTAGTTGCTAACTCAACTAGCTGTGTAACTTCACTAAAACTATACGCTAAAGGCTTATCTACAAACGTGGCAATTTTTTGCTCAAGCGCTTGCCTTGCAAACGTAAAGTGAGACTCAGTATTAGTGTGGATCATCACCCCATCGGGCTTACACGCAAGTACATCTTGGTAATCTGTAAAGTATTTTTCTACCCGATATTGCTTTGCCAACTGCGTTAATGTTGTGAGGTTTCGTGTACAAAAAATAGGATCGATCTGCGCATGTTGCGTGGCAATCGGTAAATATGCTTTTTGTGCTATATCCCCAAGCCCTACTAAAGCGATTGTCAGCTGACTCATTTTACTGCCTTACTAGATAAAGAAAACCCAAATATAGCATACCAAGTTATTATTTAGATTGATAAAACAACTACAAATTTGAAACAATCTTGCTAAATAATTTATACCAAAATGACGCAAATAACCGATTGTTTTACTTAACTGATCGCTCTAAATAAAATGTTGGCTGAATATGCAAATATAACTTTACTTGTGTTCAAAATCGGCTTAAATTCGCCGCAAAATTAACCAATCAAAAATAATTGCCAGCCATTAAAACACTCTAACGCAATTATTTATGCCCTTTACATCGGATACTTTAATGGTTGAGCTCACAGCAGATCATAAACCAAATAACCCACTTGCGCCTGTTATTGGTTTGTCTTTTTTTGCTATCGCATCAGGCTTTTTAATGAGCCTAATTCCTTTATCATTGAGCGCCTTTGGGCTTGATAGTGAGCTTGCCTCATGGCTGGCCAGTGTGTTTTATCTAGGCTTGTTAATTGGTGCTTTTTTTATTGAGCGTATTGTTACAAAAATAGGCCATCGCCATGCCTTTATGGCATTTCTAGGTTTATTAATTTTCAGTGTTGCAGCGCAGCTGATTTTACCTAAAGCCAGCGTGTGGCTTTTCGCCCGCTTTGTGGCAGGTATTGCCGTCGCTGGCGTATTTGTGGTGGTTGAATCCTGGCTACTAATGACCGACACAGCCAAAGCCCGAGCAAAACGGTTAGGCTTGTATATGACATCCCTTTACGGTGGCAGCGCCGTTGGTCAACTGGCTATCGATCCACTTGGCACCAGTGGCGCACTTCCCTATTTGTTTGTTATTGCTCTGTTATTTTTAGCGATGTTAGCACCGCTACTGATTAAATCAGGGCAACCGCAAAGTCAGCACTCGCAAAAGCTGCAATTAACGGAATTAAAAAAGCTCAGTCGCCCAGCAATTTTAGGCTGCTTAGTATCAGGATTAGTACTTGGGCCAATTTACGGTTTAATGCCGGTATATATTGCCGCACAGAGCGAACAGGCCGCTTTCACTGGTACATTAATGGCGGTGATCATTTTAGGCGGCATGCTAGTACAACCGCTAGTGAGCTATTTATCTACACGAATGGCAAAAAGCTTATTAATGGCACTGTTTTGTTTATTTGGCGCGATGGGCGTAGTTGGTATTATGCAAGCTGTGCACTTCAACGTATTAATGGCGAGTTATTTTATTTTAGGGACTGCAAGTTTTGCACTCTACCCCATTGCCATCACCTTAGCCTGTGACGCGTTGCCAATCGAAAAAATAGTCTCAGCAACGGAAATCATGTTACTGAGTTACAGCTTTGGCTCGGTCTTTGGCCCGTTGCTTGCTGCCAATCTATTTGCTTCAGCTCACGGCATCATGTTGTATTTAGGCGGCTGTTTATTCACCACCTGTATTTATATGCTGATCAAAAGCCTTAAAGGTATCTCCACTGACAATACCCCAGTGGCTGGATAATGAAAAACAAAAACCCCATACTGATATGCCCAGTATGGGGTTTTCTAAAATACTTTGCTTTTATAACAACTATCTATAAAGAAAGGTTTTCTTTAGCCCGCGCTAGGTTATGAGAAACCATTACACTATCTGCTATTTGCGCTGCTTCATAAAAATCAGAAAGGCCAGCCGCATCATTGTTTGCCATCATACGAGACACACCGCGATTACTAAATGCAAATGAGGTTAACTCACGCACTTTCATTCTTGGCCCGTCACTTTGCTTTAACAAGGCAATTGCTTTTGTGCAAATAGCTTCAGCTTGCTCATAATTTTTTGACTTCACATTTAATGCGCAACTATTAAATGACTCTTCTAATTGCAAAGGTGCAGTCTCTTGCTCGATAACCACTAGTTTGTAATCACTCTGATCAGCCATAACAGCCGCTGAGCAAGTAAATAATGAGCAAAGAGCAATGGTTTTGATAAGTGTACGTTTCATGATTATATTCCTATTTGGTTACGTCGTATCTGTTGCCGACAATTAAACTTTAGTGCGTTGGGGCAATCTCGACAAACGATAAAAATAAACCTAATAGGTGAATAAAATTAACTTATAGACTTTAGTCTAATACCATGTGATGAGTAATTGATAACAAATAAAACTGCCTCCAGTTAAACCTATCAAAGTAGCATTTTTGTTACTAAATTGATAACTTATGAATTTACATATACACTCAGCTATCTCTAACTCCCTATGTACTTTAAAACACTTATTCGGAAGTAATCATGCTGTCAAAATGCTTAGCTTTTACATTGTGGATGTTAATTTTGTTCAACCTGGCAGCCTGTGGTTCTGGCACTACAAGTGATAAGCCAAAGCAAGCAACGCAACCCGAAACGACCAACCCAGTTGATAATAGCGCTCGCGCAGATTACCGGGTGATTATTTATGGTAACAGTCACAGTGCACAATTAGGCTCAATACTTAAAATACTTGTCACTAGTCAACTGCCAAACAGTACAATTGAAACAGTAACAATAAGTGGCCGGTTTTTAGATGAGATTGTCGCCGTTTCTGGAAATTTAGCACAATTGCAACAAAGCAGTTGGAGTCACGCTATATTTCAAGGACAAAAATACTCCCAATCCGGAACTACAAACTATTCAACAGAAGCAACGCAGCGTTTAATCGCAACCGCGAAGTCAAACAATATCATGCCTATTTTATTCCCAGAGCATCCTCAACGTGGTAACCCTGCTGAAGCAGAGCGTGTCTATAATTTACATCAATCGATTAGCCAACAAGAACCAAGTTGTATTGCGCCAGTAGGTTTGGTTTGGAACCGCTTATTAGCTGTTATGCCAACAGCTAAGTTGTATAATGCTGATGGAAACCATGCCTCATATGCGGGTAATATACTGACTGCAATGACCTTTTATGAAATTATCAGCGGTGAATTAGCCGATGCAATCCCCTATACTTCGGCTCTTGAATTAGATCAACAGCAACAAGCTCTGTTTGGGCAAATTGTCACTCAAGTGCTTGCAGAACACCCAGCTTGCCCGACCCCTTAATAAATGGTTTTTATAACTACCTGATTGATAAATAAAGAATCAAATTGATTGCAAGACAGTCTATTTAATTCCCAGCTATGCTGTAATTATCATCCGATTTTATAAGGTAGTTACTTAATCCAACTCATAACTAATCGATTATTGTTCATTTTACGTATTACTTGCAAAGGTATAGGACCTTCTTAAAAGGCAAGGAACAATAATGTTTTCATTTTTTAAAAAAGACCCGTTAAAACAACTTAATAAACAATACAGCGCAAAGCTTGAGCAAGCGATGCAATCGCAGCGAAATGGCGATATAAGAAGCTACTCGCAACTAACCTTTGAAGCGGAGCAAATACTCGATAAAATTAAAGTCCTTGAAAGTAAAATCTTTTAAATACAAAATCTTATCAGTGTCACTTGTTTTTTGATAACAGCACGTTATTGCAGTGCTGTTATCAAGCATGGACAATAGAAAACTTTAAACCACTAGAGTAAATATGCCTGTATGAATTTTGTAGTTAAAGTGCTTTTAAAACCCGATCTTTACGGGGTAAATAATAATCATCGTAATCAAGGGACACGATAACCCGCTTTGCTCTACCAAGTAATTCAGCTCTGGGGACTAAACCTATTACTCTAGAGTCAGCGCTATTATCACGGTTATCGCCCATTGCTAGGTACATGTTTTCAGGAATGATAACAGGTGCAAGATTTTGCATTGCAGAGCGCTGTTTAGACAACTCAACGGCGTGCTTTATACCATTAAGATTCTCTATCTCTACGCGATTTATAGCGGTTTCACTCACTGGATCATAATTTAATTTTTCACCATTGATCACTAACTGATTATCTACCAAAGCAACGCTGTCACCTGGCACACCGATAACCCGTTTTATCAAGCGATTTTGCGCTGCAACAGAATCAAATACGATAATATCACCCGCTTGCGGCTCGGCTAGTTGTAGCAATGAAATTTTCGTAAATGGCACTCGTAAATCGTAGGCCATTTTATCTGTAAAAATACGGTCTCCTTCAACAATTGTCGGTTTCATCGACCCTGTAGGCACTTCATACCAGTCTGCTACTGCGCTTCTAAAAACACACATAAGCGAAATAAATACGATTAGGGAGCGGTTATTTTTCCATATTTTATAAAGGTATTTCATTGTGTTGATCCATTCAATTTACTAGTGTTCGATAGACAAATTCTGCACCAAT
This sequence comes from Pseudoalteromonas sp. ASV78, assembly GCF_047806705.1. Lineage (NCBI taxonomy): Bacteria > Pseudomonadati > Pseudomonadota > Gammaproteobacteria > Alteromonadales > Pseudoalteromonadaceae > Pseudoalteromonas > Pseudoalteromonas sp. ASV78. The sequence continues at coordinate 1,204,491 of NZ_JBLOPA010000001.1, forward strand.
CCGTTCAGTTAACTTTGTAACAAAGTATGTCTTTGTTCTACTTAAAATAAACAGTTAATACCACTCGTTTGTCGTAGTGATTTTTAATCTATTTTAAAGGATACTATTTGGAAACAAATAATAATTACTACAAAATATATGGAAATTACTCAAGCCAAACCAAGCCAGAATAACAAAACCAAGTTTTGTTTAGATTTATTACCTGGCAAAATAATTGATATTCAATTTACCAACCCATTAACGGTCAGGTTTAAATTAACCTTGATTGGCTATGAGGCAGGAAAATACTTAATTTTAAAGTACCCTCCTCAAGCAAAAAACAATCAATATAGCGATGTGTTAAAAGAAGGTAATGGCGCGATAGTACGTTACATTGTTGAAGGTGAACGGGGTGAGTGTGTGGCATTTTCAACCACAATTTTAGCCATTGCATTTCGACCAGAAAAATTAATCTACCTTGCTTACCCTAAACAAATTGAAAGCCGGCAACTGCGAGAAGTAAACCGATTACAAACCCACATCCCAGCAAAAATTAGTATCAACAAAGATCAACATTATGACAGCGAAAACCTACTGCAAGGGATCATCATTGATATTTCCGCCACCGGCTGTCGTTTTACCGTGCACGTTAACTCTGGATTTTTAGCCCTAAAAAAACGCCAAGTATTCGTGCACTTACTATCCCCCATCGACAATGAATCTGTAGTGATCAGTGCTCATATTCGTAATAACCAAATGCAAGGCAACCGTTTAAATGTTGGGATTGAATTTGCAGAGTCAGAGCAGCAGAAAATGCATAATTTACTGGCCGCTTACGCAATTGATATTGGCCAATAATACTGCTCAATAAACGCACAAGCAGTCATTTTTTGGTTAGTTAAAACGGTACGTTAGTGGCGGGAAACCTTATCAACAGATCAGCTTAAGCGTCTTTATGAGACTATTGCCATGTATTTAAATGAGTACTTGATAAATATGAAATTGATTAAAGCCAAAGAGCATCACTTAATAGAAATGATGAATTGGTTTTCTGATGAACAAGAGCTACAAAATTGGTCGGGTCCAAATTTCAGGTATCCATTTAATTTATCTTCGTTTACTGAAGATCTAAAAATGAACTCAATTAGTTCATGTGTACTTACATCAAATGAGTCTGAATTTTTAGCATTTGGGCAATATTATCAACGTTTAGATAAATGCCATTTAGGGCGCTTAATAGTAAACCCTAAGTTTCGCGGTAAAGGGATCGCAGCAAAGCTAATGTCTCATTTATGTGAGCGAGGACGACGAGAGTTAAAATTAACAAGCTGCTCTTTGTTTGTCTTAGCCCATAATGAAAGTGCTATCAAATCGTATAAAAAATTTGGCTTCTCATTTACTGACTATCCAGAGCAAATCCCCTTAGCCAATTGCTTATATATGGTTAAAGCATAGTTTCAGCAGTTTAATACTATAAATTACTGAAATCACCTGTCAGCTCTACTTCTATTACAAACCAAAGCTGACAGCTTACAAATCAACGCTTATTGATTTTTATACTGCTGTTTGGCTTTTTCAAGCTCACCATCGGCAATACCTAAAGACGCTGCGGCTTCTTTAATTAACTGTGGCTGAGTCATTACCAACCCCATTAACGCTTGCAGTTTCTCTGGTGGAATACCAAGCTGCTGCACAAGCGCCATTGCCATCATTGGGTTTTGGGTAAATGCTTGAAAAAGCTCATGCACTTTTTCGTCGCTGACGTTATGTTCTTGCAATGTTGCTATAATTGGGTTCATATTTTTGCCTTAAATCGCTTTTTAGTTACGCACAGTTATATGGGCAAATTGCTGGTTTTAAACCTGCACAATTGAATTACTGAACTTCTAATACCACTTTTCCGGCATTTTCGTTACGTTCTAATATTTCATGGGCTTGAGCAGCCTGTTGCCATGGTAGCGTTTTATAAATATTAAAATCAAAGCGTTGATTGGCAATATCATCATAAAACTGTGCAACAAACTGATCCCTAAGTTGGCGTTTAAATGCTTGGCTGCGGTTACGAAGTGTTGAAGCATGAAAGGAAATTCGCTTTTGCAATAAACGGCCAAAGTCTACTTCTGCAAAGCGACCATCTAAAAATGCTAACATAATGATTTGGCAATCCAATGCGGCAATCTCAGCATTTTTATTTAAATAGCGCCCAGAGACAGGATCAACAATGACGTTGGCTGTTAACTGATGGTGTTGCATATATTCAACAAAGTCATTGCTTTTATAGTTGATGGCGTGATCGGCACCCAACTCTTTAGCATGCTGGCATTTTTCATCACTGCCTGCGGTGATCACCACCGTTGCCCCAACACGTTTTGCCAATTGAATAGCCGCGCCGCCTACTCCACTGGCACCGGCATGAATAAGTGCAGTTTGCCCTTGTTGTAAATTACCAAGCTGAAACAGTGCGCCAAAGGCGGTTAAATAGACTTCACTGATTGCCGCACCTTGCGCCATCGTGAGACTCTCGGGTAACGGCATCAGTTGGCTTGCATCCACAGCCACATATTCGCTGTATGCACCGCCGGCGCATAAAGTAAACACTGCTTGATTAAGCCAGTTGCTATCTACCTCAGCACCAAGCTCTACCACAGTACCTGCGCACTCAAGTCCTAAAATGGGGCTATCGCCTTTTGGCGCGGGGTACTTACCTTGGCGCTGCATGCAATCGGCTCGGTTGACCCCTATTGCCGCCACTTTTACTAATACCTCATGAGGCTGCAATGATGGTTTGTCTGTTTCGCTTAAGCTTAGTTGCTGATCGTGATGAGATATAAATTGCATTGTGGCTCCTAGCTAGGTTGGCTAAATTTAATCGATTTTACGCCATACTTCGGCTTCCACTAACTTACCATTTTCGGTTAAAGAATGATGCCATAAATTACCCTCAATTTTGTAATCAAAAGCCATGCTTTTACCCAGTAACGAGGGGATATTGCCATACGCAAATGTTTCAACAAACTGTTGGTTTTTCAGGGTATACTTGCCGCCGCCAGCATAATGGAATGCACCGTTTTTTTGCGTAATGTAGTTAAAGTGGGTGGCGGTAATTAACTTAATTGACGTAAGCTCAGGTGCTTTAGCGGTTACATAGCCCTGCTCTACCGCGTATTTTCCTTCTACAAATTCCCAACTGCCGAGTAGCGGGTTAGCCAAAACCAGAGGAGAGGCAACTAATAACCCCGTTAAAATCAGTGTTTTCATGGTATGTCCTTTGATGTTTTTTTATATTGTTTATAAATTGTACCTGTTGCTGTAAAAAACACCTATCAGACTTGTGGCTAATTTATCCAAATCGCCAACTCTGTTTGTAAGGGTAAACATCATACACGTAGCCGGCATTAATTTGCGTTTGGCATTGCTGCCAAAATTCAGGGCTAAATAAGTCGTTATGCTGCTCACTAAAATAGCTGAATGCACGCTGATCAGCACTAAAAAATACCTTAAATTGACTAGGAAACACGTCATTCTCGGCAACATCAAAATAGCTTTCATTACTGAGTTCATCAAAGCTATTTTCACTGCTGGGTAATTGCCGAAAATTACACTGTGTGAGTGGGCAAATCTCATCATAATCATAAAATACCACGCGCCCCCAACGGGTAACGCCAAAATTTTTCATCAGCATGTCACCAGGGAAAATATTCGCCCCCGCTAAGTCTTTAATTGCTTGGCCATAATCATGCATTACCTTCTTCAATTGGTTATCATCACACTGATTAATATATAAATTAAGCGGGGTCATTTTACGCTCAACATACACATGTTTAAGTACCAATGCTTTGTCTGCAATCGACATACTACTGGAAATATTACCGTGCATTTGCGCAAGTAGCTGATCACTAAAACGACTTAAATCAAACGCTAAATAACGAAACTCATGGGTATCGACCAAGCGCCCCACTCTGTCGGCTTGCTTTACAAAATCATACTTCGCCATAACTTGTGCTTTGGTGGCTGTTTTTGGTGCATTAAACTTATCTTTTATCACCTTATACACATAGTCAGAGCCTGGGGTGGTAAATACCAGCATCACCATGCCTGGCGTACCTGGGGCGGTAATATACTTATCCTCAATTGGGCTATTTTTTGTGGTGTCTACCTTGTAGCGATAAAACTCTGTTTTGGCATGTTTAATAAAGCCAATGGCATTAAATAGTTCAAAGCGTTGTTTGTGAGGCATCAGTACTGATAAGTAATCAACATAACGCGCAGGTTGATCGGTATCGACCATAAAGTAAGTGCGCGCAAAGCCAAATAATAAACTCAGTTGATCGGCTCCCATCATTACTGCATCAAGCTTTAAGCCGTCATCTGTATTTAAAATGGCGATTGCAAAGGGCATATTATCGCCATTTTTAGCAATGCAGCGGCCAATCACATAACAGGCTTTATTTCTAAAAAACAGTGAATTAGCGTATTCAATATAGCCGTCGTTCAAGTTCATTAATTCATACACTTGGCGGCACTGCTGCTTTGCGCCTAGTCTGAGCGTAGCTTGTAAATTATCAATGTCTTTAGCTAAATCGGTAAATTTAACCCGAAAAGCTTGGCGGTAAATAAGTTGCTGCACTGCGTGGGTAAAGCCAGCTTGTAAGGAAATACGGCTCACTAACTTATCAAATGGTCGTGGCTTGGCGCGATATTTGGCTTTTAGTACAAACAAATGCACAGTGCGAATTTTTTTATCGTCCCAAATCGAGCCAAAGGTCGAATTAAAAAAAGTATGCGCAATCGGCTGGTTTTCATGCTCAGCAACCATTTGCCCATAAATGTGTTTTGCCCGTTGCCAAAGTAGTGGCTCGTGCAGTTCTTGAAAAGCAATGATCCGCACGGCTTCACTGACATTTTTAACTTGCCGTTCGTAGACTTGTAATCGCTCGCGCATTGCCGACTGCACAGCTTGCCATTGCTGTTGCTCAAAACGACTTTGCGCCCCCAGCGTGATATTTAAAAACTCTGCAAACATGGCTTCAAAACCTGCAAATACCGCACGGGCTAACTTAGTCGCAATCACTTGTTGTAGCGCGTTTTCTTGCTCAATTAATAAGGGGGTTTGCGGCTCTAATTCAGGCATATTTTTATCACTTATGGCGACTATTTATCATTATAGGTTTACACACCTTAGCAAGCAGGCTTTAATTTAGGTAATTAATACAGCGAATGAATAAGATTGATCAAATGAATATACGTAATGTCGATCTCAACCTGCTGGTGTACTTAAATGTACTCATAGATGAGCAAAATGTCTCTAAAGCGGCGAATAAACTGGCTCTCACTCAACCTGCGATGAGTAATGCCCTGAAGCGTTTACGTGATTTATTTGATGATCCTTTGTTGGTACGCGCCGCAGGCTCTATGACTCCAACCGCAAAAGCACTGAGTTTAAAGCCTGAAATTGAGGCTTTATTAAAGATGGCCGAAGCGATCACTCAACCCAGTGATATTTTCGACCCTAGCACTGCGCAAATGACCTTTCGTATAATGGCCAACGATTACTTAGAATCAACCTTAGTCGCCCCTTTTATCACCGCGCAACTTAACAAACACCCAGGACTTAATTTTGATGTACTCAGCCCAAGCGATGTGAGCCTACAAGATATGGAAAAAGGCACTATAGATTTAGCTATCAATCGCTTTAATGGCTTGCCCCGCTCGTTTCACCAAGCCAGTGTGTGGCGTGACAATTACTGTTGTTTAATGCACCCTGCAAACCCTTATTTAAAACAACCTGATTTAGCGCAGTATTTAGCGAGTGAGCATATTTGGGTTAATCGTGCTGGTTGGGGAGCAGAAGCGGCAGTGACCAATAAATCGGGCAGCCAAAAGCTCGGTTGGGTAGATGAAGCATTGTGGCAACTTGAACAAACCCGTCATATTCGGGTGTTTACTCGCCACTATATGGTCGCCAGCTTGCTCTGCCAATCGCCGCAGCTAATAGCCACCCTGCCACGGCGCCAAGCTATGTTACTTACAAAGCACACTGAGTTAGTAATAAGCCCCGTGCCATTTCAAATTGTGCCTATTGAAGTAAAAATGCTCTGGAGCCCGCTACTTCACCATGCCAGCCCTCATCAATGGTTACGCCGCGAATTATTAGCCTTTGCGCAAACCATTGCTGACAGGTAACTAGCAAACGCTATTCAATGTGGTTTGCATTACCATAAAAAAATCCGTAATTAGCAAAACTAATTACGGATCATTGACCTTGCGCTTACTCGGTAAGCAGAGCTGCGCAGTTAGCAGCTTACTTTATGCTGATTAACGGCGTTTCGTTTGTTTAACGCGGTTATTATGTTTTTTAACAGCTTTACGAATTTGATTAATTTTAGCGCGTTTATCTTTGCGCTTTTCAGGCATTACTGACAACTTAGTTTGTGTTTCACGCCCTAACTTCACCGTTTTACGCAAATAGTTAACGGTCTCGAGTTCAAGCTCAGCCCAACCACCTTGCGGTAGCCGTTTATCAAGCTCTAACTTACCATAACGAATACGAATAAGACGTGACACTTCAACATCTTGAGATTGCCATAAACGACGTACTTCGCGGTTACGTCCTTCAGTTAAAGTAACGTTATACCAACGGTTAATGCCTTCGCCGCCCAGTGGTTTTATATTTAGGAACTTAGCCATACCATCTTCAAGTTCAACACCTTTGGTTAAATTCTTGATGGTTTCAGCGGTGACTTCACCAAATACACGGGCTGAGTATTCACGCTCTACTTCATAGCTTGGGTGCATTAAGCGATTGGCAAGTTCACCATCATTGGTGAACAACATTAAGCCGGCAGTATTTATATCTAAACGACCGACTGCAATCCAACGTTCGCCATCAACCCGTGGTAGGCGATCAAATACAGTTCTACGTCCTTCAGGATCTTTACGTGTACATAACTCACCTTCAGGTTTGTTATACATAATGACACGGCAAATACGTTCTGCTTTTTCTTCAATTTTAACGGTATGGCCGTCAACACGGATCAAATCTGTTTCTTCAACACGATCGCCCAATTTTGCTACTTTGCCATTTACACTGACGCGATTCGCATCAATGTATTTTTCCATCTCACGTCGCGAACCAACGCCCGCTCTTGCTAAGACTTTTTGTAACTTTTCACCTTGTATACTCATTCGGATAGTTCTCTCACAGAAGGATCACTCAATAACTGGTCGATTTTACTTTGCTGCTGTTTTGGCAGTGGCGGTAAATTATCTAAACCTGTTAACGAAAAATAATCTAAAAATTGTTTAGTTGTCGCATATAAAGCAGGCCTACCCGGCACTTCTTTATGGCCTACAACATGTATCCACTCGCGTTCGAGCAGACTTTTAATAATACCAGAGCCAACAGTTACGCCACGTACCTGCTCTATTTCACCTCGGGTGATTGGCTGACGATACGCAATAAGGGATAACGTCTCTAATAAGGCACGAGAATATTTAGGTGCTCGTTCTTGCCAAAGGTTATTTAACCAAGGCGCCAAACTCGCACATGCTTGAAATCGAAAGCCACTCCCCACTTCAACTAACCGAATACCTCGGGTTTGATAATGAATTTGGATTTGTTCAATTGCGAGGTTAATGCGCGTCATCGACACACTCAAGTCACTTAATAGCGTTTCTTTTAAGTGCCGCTTACTGAGGGGTTTTCCAGCAACAAAAATAGCCGCTTCAATGATCTCAACAAGTTGCTCATCACTAATTCGTTTTGTAGCCGATTTTGTCACCATAGACACCAAGACGCTGAGGTATATTCAACGCACTATTATGCCAGAACTATGCAAAGGTTGGAAAAGTTATTATTTAAAAAGACAATATTAGCGGTCATTAACAACCGCTAATATCGAAATGTGCATTAGCACAGCCTATTTTGATCAAATAGTTGCGCCTTGATAGCGTTTCACAAACTCGGTAACCACTTCACCATTACATTGCAAAGAATTAAGATCTGCAATTTTTGCTTTTACTGGCGCCAAACCTTGTTGTAATGCAGTCATGCATAATTGCGTTTCTGTATTGCTGTTTTTAGCAAACACTGTAATTACTTTTTGTTGGCGAATTTTATCATCACGCTTTTTAGCAATATTGCGAATATCTTCGCCATTACATAAAATGCTTTTTGACTGACGCGATAGATAGACATTATGTTGTGCTGCTACTTTACGCGCGGCAGTAAATCCTTGGTTGGCGCTAATTGAACACAGTTTAGATTCAATTTTTTGATCCGCATTAAAGTATTGTGCCGCACTTGCAGTGTGAGAAAATGCAGTCGTTGCCGCAAACAATGCTAATAATTGTAGTTTCATGATTTACCTTTGGTGGAGTGATAAAGTGAGTGATTTTTGCGCATTATATAGACCAAAAAAGACAAATCAACTGGATTATATAGTTAATCTTTTATTTTAAATTGCATTAACAATTTTTAATCATCATTCATAATTCGTTCATCATTTAAGCAATTTATTTTTAATAAATAAGCACATGTACCAGATCTTATTTGATGGTAGAATTTGCCATAATCTGCGAAAAGCTAATTCTAATTTAAGGTCTAGCCATGAAAGTAATTTCATTTAACATTAATGGGCTGCGAGCTCGCCTGCATCAACTACAAGCAATTATTGAGAAACATCAGCCTGATATCATCGGTTTACAAGAAATAAAAGTACACGATGAAGCTTTTCCACTCGAAGATGTGCAAAAAATGGGTTATCACGTGTATTTTCATGGTCAAAAAGCCCATTACGGTGTGGCTATGTTATGCAAAAATGAACCTAAATCTGTAGTTAAAGGGTTTGCAACTGATACTGAAGAATCGCAAAAACGTATGATCAGTGTCACTGTCAGCCAAGAAAATGGCCGTGATTTAACGGTGATGAATGGCTATTTCCCACAAGGTGATAACATCAGCCATGAAATTAAATTTCCATATAAGCGCCAGTTTTACCGCGATTTAATGACCCATTTAGACACCCATCATAATAATGATGAAGATGTGATTGTGATGGGCGACATCAATATCTCTGCGACCGATCTTGATATTGGTATTGGTGAAGTAAACCGTAAGCGCTGGTTAAAAACCGGTAAATGCTCGTTCCAACCAGAAGAACGTCAATGGCTTGCAACCTTACTGGAGTGGGGCTTTAAAGACACCTTTCGTGAACTTCACCCAGACACAACAGCGCAATACTCATGGTTTGATTATCGTTCAAAAGGTTTTGATGATAACCGTGGCCTGCGTATTGACGTTGTATTAGCAACGCCTGCACTTGCTGCGCGTTGTATTGATGCCGGTATTGATTATGAGCTGCGTGGTATCGAAAAACCATCCGATCACGCCCCCATTTGGTCAACATTTAGCTAATTACATGCATGAGTTAATTACAGCGCCGATAATAAGCAGCAATTTACAAGTAATTGCTTGGCTTATTGTCGGCTGCATTGTTTGGCTCAGTATTAGTAACAAGCAATACCAACAGTTACTAGCTACACCAGCACGACAAACTGGCGTGTTCGCTTGCGCCTTAGTGTTTATGCTGCTGTGGCGCATTAAAGCGGGCATATTGCCAGGCCTTGAATTACACATTCTTGGTGTTACCGCCATCACACTTATTTTAGGCTGGCGATTTGCATTATTGAGCGCCACGCTTGCCAGTGTGCTACTGGCCGCCTTTAATCAAATTAGCATTGCACAGTTACCAATACAGTTACTGCTTAGCGCTTACTTGCCGATTTTAGTAAGTTATGGCTTATTTATACTGTGTTACAGCCTGTTGCCACGGCATTTTTTCATCTATATTTTTGTCTGTGCTTTTATTTGTGCCGCTTTAATTGCCTGTTTGAAGATTATTACTGTGAGTGCCTTTTATTATGCGACGGGCAATTACAATTGGTTTGAATTAAGTGAAAATTACCTCTACTTATGTGCCATCATTTGGTTTCCAGAAGCGATGCTCAATGGTATGGCTATCACTTTATTGATCACCTATCGCCCACATTGGGTGAAAACTTTTTACGATAAGGATTACCTAGACTCATGAGTCTTGATTATCAATGCCCGCTTTGCCAGCAATCGCTAATATTACACACTAATGTACTCAAATGTAGCAACAACCATAGCTTTGATACGGCCAAAGAAGGGTATGTAAATTTATTGCCCGTACAACAAAAGAACTCCAAACAACCGGGCGATAACCTTGATATGGTGCAAGCACGGCGTGCTTTTTTAACAACCGGGCATTATCAGTTTTTACAAACCGCCATTGCCCAGCGTGTTGCAACGCACTCCCCACAATACGTTATCGATTTAGGCTGTGGCGAAGGTTTTTATACGCAAGCGATAGCCAGTGCGTGTGATGCAAAAGTTTATGGGATAGACATTTCAAAATCAGCCATAAAATACGCTGCAAAGCGATACAGTAATTGTAATTTTAGCGTAGCATCAATAAGCCAAGCACCGTTTAATGAGGGTATGGCCGATGTGTTGGTGAGTATTTTTGCACCGTTATTTGATGCTGAATTAGCACGGTTAGCTAAAGCGGATGGCACACTTATTGTGGCAAGCCCTGGCCCTTGGCATTTAAAAGAGCTGAAGCAATACATTTATCGCGACGTTAATGCACACACGCCCATTAGTATACCGAAAGGCTTTGAGTTGGTTGAGCAAACCTTGTTAGAGCAACAAATAAGCTTGCCATTTAATGACGTGAAAAACCTGATAACCATGACCCCCTTTGCCTGGAAGTTTCGCCCAGAGCATTGGCAACAGTTAGAGCAACAAGGCGAGCAAGTTGTCACCTTGTCATTTTATGTGAGTCAATTCACCCGACTTACAGATTCTCTTTAGTAAAAGCACGGTCCATTTTATCAAACATATCATTGAGCAAATGGGCCAATTCTGCATATTTAGGTTTATCTTTAGGGGTATGGCCTTGGTAGCCGTTAGCCACCATTTTGCTGTGCAGCTCTTTATACCAATGCTCCATCGCAGGCTCAAGCGCAGTATCTGCACGCTTGCCTAACCACAGTAGACCTTGCAACGGTAACGATACAAAAAACAATGCAATGGCGATTGCTTGAGGTAAAAAACTGCTGCCTAAATAATTAATTTGCATAAATAAAGTGAGCATTGCCAAAATCGGCATGACGGTAATTGCCAACTCAGTGGCTTTAATCACTCTAAACTCCGTGAAAATAGGCGCTAGCTCTTTACGCATCGGCCATTTTTTAGCATATTCACGACCAGTTTGAACTTGTGACATCACACTTTTTTGCATCATGACTCCTAGGTGTCGCTGGTGTATTTATAAATGTTGGCCGAGCGAGTATATCACATTGATGGCAACATTCCTGTGTAAAATCCCTTCCACCTTTTCGTCCAAAACATATTTTGATCATGGTTTAAACTTACCTTAAATAAATTAATCAGGTAAAATAAACGCACATTAAGTCAACTAGATTTTAGTATAGCCATTGGCTATATCCATAGCAATTTATCGACCGTTAACACGGTAACTTTAGTCAATCTAGTTCGATGCTTAGTTATATTACAACTAAGCTTAATGTGCACTTACCGATATTGTCAAAACATGGGATCCTGATATGTCTGCGCAACCTTCATCGCCACACCACGTGCTTGTTCTTAATTGTGGAAGTTCAAGTTTAAAATTCGCTATTTTAGATGCCATCAGCTCTGAAGAAATCATTTCAGGTTTGGCTGAGCGCTTAGGATCATCATCGCCATCAATTAAATACAAATACTTAGGCAAAAAACACTTGCTTGAGTTGGCAGCAAATCAAGCGCACAAAGAAGCAATCGACACCCTCGTTAAGCTTATAAATGAGCACGATTTAGCCTGCAATCTCATTGCCGTGGGTCATCGTGTAGTGCATGGTGGTGAGCACTTTACTAAATCAATGTTGATTGATGATGCTGTTATTAAAGGCATTACCCAAGCAGCAACACTTGCCCCATTACACGGGCATGCAAATTTGTTAGGCATAGCCTCAGCACAAGCCGCCTTTAAAGGATTACCACAAGTGGCTGTGTTTGATACTGCGTTTCATCAGACCATGAACAATATCGCTTATCTCTATGCGCTGCCTTATAAACTGTATACCGAGTATGGTGTTAGACGTTATGGTTTTCATGGTACTAGTCATTATTATGTTGCAGGCCAAACAGCGGAACTGCTCAATCAACCGATAGAACAAAGTAACTTTATCAGCGCCCATTTAGGGAATGGTTGTTCAGTCTGTGCGATTAAAAATGGTAAAAGTGTCGACACCAGCATGGGTTTAACCCCGCTTGAAGGCTTGATGATGGGCACCCGCAGCGGCGATATTGATCCTGGTCTATTTAACTTTTTAACCACGCAACTAAATTATGACGCGCAACAAATTGACGATTTATTAAATAAACAAAGCGGCTTACTCGGTATCAGCGAACTGTCAAACGACTGCCGTACTATCGAAGAAGCAGCTGTAGCTGGCAATGAACAAGCCATTTTAGCACTTGAGATGTTTTGTTACCGCTTAGCGAAACAAGTGGCCGCGTTTATGGTGCCATTACAGCGCCTTGATGCATTAATTTTTACCGGCGGCATTGGCGAAAACTCCGATATTATTCGTGATAAAGTGATTACTCAACTCGCCTACCTCGGTCTAGATTGTGATAACGACGCAAACCTTGCTGCCCGCTTTGGCACGCAAGGTGTGATAAGTTCAGATAACGGCTCAACAAAAGCGGTGGTCATGCCAACCAACGAAGAGTGGGTGATCGCCCGTGATGCCGCAGCAATTGCACAGGAGCAATAACAATGGCACGTCGAATTATGTTAGTTCCAATCTCAACGGGGGTTGGCTTAACCTCAGTATCGGTTGGTTTAGTGCGCGCGCTCGAGCAAAAAACGGTTAAAGTTAACTTTTTCAAACCGATTGCCCAACCTCGCTCAGGGGAAACTGGGCCGGAAAAATCAACCCAAATTGTTACTCAAGGCTCCGCAATTACCCCTCCCGTCCCTTTTGCTCTTGATTACGCAGAGCAAATGATTGGTGATGGTAAAGGTGATGACTTACTTGAAGAAATAGTCGAGCGCTTTGAAAATGCCATTGGTGATGATGTCGTGGCTATCATAGAAGGCATGGTGCCTACCCGTCGCCAACCTTATGCAGGGCGAGTAAACCGTGAAATCGCACAAACCCTTGGGGCTGATATTGTATTTGTACTTACGCCAGGCAATGACAGCAATGACCAAATTGAAGACCGCTTAGAAATTGCCGCCGGCTATTATGGCAGTGTTGATCATGCTCGGGTATTAGGCTGCATTTTTAATAAGGTGAATGCTCCACTGGATGATGAAGGCAGAGCCCGAGCTGATTTAGTTGAGTCACACGAACCTGACAAATTAGAAAACGAACTGAACCGGTTGGCGTCACTGCCCATTTTTAGAAAACACCCCTTTATGTTATTAGGCTCGATCCCATGGAATTTTGAGCTTGTGGCACCGCGGGTGAAAGATTTATCAGCCTATTTAAAAGCGCAAATACTCAACGAAGGTGATATGGCGCATCGACGACTGCGTAGTGTCACATTTTGTGCTCGCACTGTGTCTAACATCCTGAGCCATTTTACGCCAGGTGTACTGCTCGTCACGCCAGGTGATCGCTCTGATGTACTAGTTGCAGCCTGTTTGTCAGCTATGAACGGCACTAAAATTGGCGCAATTTTATTAACTGGTGGTTTTAAACCAGAGCCACGGATCATGACTTTATGCGAACAGGCCATGGCCACTGGCTTGCCTATTTTAAGTACCGAAGCGGATACATGGCGTACCTCATTATTGTTACATAACTTTAATATGGAAGTACCTTGTGACGATGTCCAACGTATTGATAAAGTTAAGCATCATAATGCCAGCCATATTGATTCTGATTGGTTAGATACCCTTGCTAAAAGCGTTGGTAAAACCCGGAAAATGTCGCCGCCTGCGTTTCGCTATCTACTTACAGATAAAGCCCGTCAAGCGGCAAAAACGATTGTACTGCCTGAAGGTAATGAACCTCGCACCATTAAAGCCGCGGCTATTTGTGGCCAACGTGGTATTGCAAGAACCATTTTATTAGGCGATCGCGAAGAAATTGAACGTATCGCAATGCAGCAAGGTGTTGAGCTTAACGAAAACGTAACCATTATCGAACCACAGGATGTGATCAACGATTATGTTGCTCCTATGGTTGAAATTCGCAAAAGCAAAGGGTTAACTGAAGTTGTAGCACTGGAGCAATTACAAGATAACGTGGTGCTGGGCACTATGATGTTAGAGCGTGGCAAAGTGGATGGTTTAGTCTCTGGTGCGGTTAACACCACAGCGAATACCATTCGCCCACCGCTGCAACTAATAAAAACAGCCCCGGGTTCATCATTAGTTTCATCGGTGTTTTTTATGCTCTTACCCGATCAAGTACTGGTATACGGCGATTGCGCGATTAATCCGGATCCAACGGCCGAGCAATTAGCTGATATTGCCATTCAGTCAGCCGATTCCGCAGCAGCATTTGGTATTGAGCCACGCGTTGCAATGATAAGCTACAGTACCGGTACTTCTGGCACTGGTGCAGATGTAGAAAAAGTCCGCCTAGCAACGCAATTAGCGCAGCAAAAGCGCCCCGATCTGATCATCGATGGGCCGCTGCAATACGATGCTGCCATTATGGAAAATGTCGCCCTTAAAAAAGCGCCAAATAGCCCAGTAGCAGGTAAAGCGACGGTATTTATTTTCCCAGATTTAAACACCGGTAACACCACTTACAAAGCTGTGCAACGTAGTGCTGATTTGATCAGCATTGGACCAATGCTGCAAGGCATGCGTAAACCCGTTAATGATCTAAGCCGTGGCGCTTTGGTAGACGATATTGTCTATACCATCGCACTTACCGCGATCCAAGCAGCCCAAGTACAAGATAATTAACGTTTAGAGTAAAGTGAGCAAATGCTGCTCACTTTACTCTGCTGTTAATCTAACCCTATTTAAAATAGTTAATAAAATAAGTAACTTACTCACTTTATACCTCACTACTCCCAATGTTATCCACAGAAATTGTGGACAACATTGGCCTTTTATTTCACTCTGATAATCTATACTATTGATCAGTATATGCTGATGGAAAGCTTTACAATTACAAAGGGTCCGCAATGTCTAAACAAACATTAAAGCTACATAGTACAACCTTTACTATTCATACCCTTGAAGTTGATGCCGAGATCCCAGCGGGTTTATTCAACCAGTCAATGTTTGTGGTAGCCAAAACTAAAGATGAATTATCGATTGTATGCCCTAGCCAGTTTGCCATTGACAGCCTTGATGCTGAACATGATTGGCGTGCTTTAGAAGTCATTGGCCCACTTGGTTTTTCGCTCACGGGGATCATGGCGAATACTTCTGGCGTTTTAGCCAAGGCTAATATCTCTATCTTTGCGATTTCAACTTACGACACTGACTACGTGCTCGTAAAACAACAACGCATCAATGATGCCATAAAAGCATTAAAAAAAGATGGCTATCAGCTGCTTAATGAAACCAAGTTGGCATAATGAAAATCCCGGATATTAGCTATTTACCACAGCGACAATTAACACCAAACAGTATTGCAATTTGCAGTCCTTTTAGCGGTAAGGTAATGCCATTAACTGAGCACCCAGAACCATTTTTTAGCTACGGCACACTGGGCCCAGGCATTATGGTTGCATTGAGCAATCACAAAATATTAGCGCCCTTTGATGGTACATTAGTACAAGTAAAAAATGCCGGCACAGAATTTATTCTACAAGCTAATAATGGCTTAAAAGTACTGCTGAATTTACAGTTAGACCCACAGCAGCACATTAAGCAAACACACATTGCTCAGCTTAATGGCAGTAAAGTGACAAAAGGTCAGCGACTCGCCTATTTTGATCTCAGAGATCTCAGTAGCCCATTACTCGCCTGCCTGATTTTGCTCAATGGCCATCAGCTTACACCCATGCATTATTCGTTATCCCACGTAAGCGCAGGGATAGACACCCTTTTAACTATCACTAAGAAGTAATTAATATGACCACTCTTTACGGCATCAGTAACTGTGACACTATAAAAAAAGCCAAAAAATATTTAACCGATAACGCCATTGATTATACCTTTCATGACTATCGTAAAGACGGCGTAAACCTAGCTATGATCAGCGAGTTTGCCAATCACCTAGACTGGCAAGAGCTGGTTAATAAGCGCGGTACAACCTACCGCCAATTAACTGATGAGCAAAAACAAAACCTTGATAAAAACAGCGCACTGGCCATTTTGGTAGAGCAACCGGCGATGATCAAACGCCCAGTATTAATTCATAATGATACTTACCACTTAGGCTTTAAAGTGGCGCAATACGATGAGATTTTTGCATCATGATCCATCCTGTCATTGAACTTGCTCAAGCGTTGATCCAACGTCGCTCGGTCACACCTGAAGATGCTGATTGCCAAACAATGATGAATGAGCGTTTACAAGCGCTTGGCTTTAATATTGAGTCAATGTTTTTCACCGATACCTTGAATACGTGGGCACGCAAAGGCAATAGCTCCCCGCATTTTTGCTTTGCTGGGCACACCGATGTGGTCCCCACAGGGCCTGAAAAAAACTGGCAACACCCGCCATTTTCAGGGTTGCTTGTCGATGGACTATTACACGGCCGTGGCGCTGCTGATATGAAAGGCTCACTCGCTGCGATGATTGTTGCAACTGAGCGCTTTGTTGCAAAACACCCAGCTCACAAAGGCTCAATCTCGTTTTTAATCACCTCAGATGAAGAAGGCCCCTTTATCAACGGGACAACCCGCGTAATTGATACGTTAGAAGCTCGCGGTGAAAAAATTGATATGTGCTTAGTCGGTGAGCCGTCATCGCGTAATGTACTCGGTGATGTGGTTAAAAATGGTCGTCGGGGTTCTTTGACTGGCTTTTTAACCGTTAAAGGTATTCAAGGTCATGTCGCCTATCCGCAGCTTGCCTTAAATCCAGTACACTTAGCCGCCCCGCTACTTACGCAGCTCAGCCAAACCGTGTGGGATAACGGTAATGAGTTTTTCCCAGCAACAAGCTTTCAAATCTCAAACATTAATGGCGGCACCGGCGCTGGTAACGTGATCCCAGGTGAACTTGAAGTGCAGTTTAATTTTCGTTTTAGTACTGAAGTAACCCATCAGCAATTACAGCAACGCGTTGTTGATATGTTAGCTGATTATGATTTTGAGTATGAGCTGAATTGGATTGTTAATGGCCAACCATTTATCACCGAAGGCGGGCCACTTATTGATGCAACGGTTGCCGCGATAAAAGCAGTAACCGGTTTAGACACCGCACTTGAAACCAGCGGCGGCACCTCTGATGGGCGCTTTATTGCGCAAACGGGCGCAAAGGTGATTGAACTTGGACCACGTAATGACACCATCCATAAAGTCAATGAATGTGTCAGCAGTGACGATCTAATTGCCCTTGCCGATATTTACGAACACATTTTAGAGCAGCTGTTAACATGAGCCAAGGTACACTCACAGCACAACAATTAGCTGAGTGTGCGTGTGGTAAAAATGAGCTAATGCTTGTTGCATATCAAGGCTATAAACTGCATAAAGAGATTGTTGATGACTTTATGCGGTTACAAAATGCAGCGCGGGAAGCGGGCTTTGAATTAGCCATCGCGTCTAGCTTTCGGGATTTTGAGCGCCAAGCACTGATCTGGAATGCTAAGTTTACTGGTCAACGTCCGGTGCTTAATAAACACCAACAGCGCGTTGATTTAACGTGTATGTCAGAGATTGAAAAGTGCCATGCGATTATGCTCTACTCTGCACTGCCTGGTACCAGTCGACATCACTTTGGGACTGATCTTGATATCTTTGATCAAGCCGCCGTATCAGCAGACTATAAATTGCAGCTAGAGCCGAGTGAATACACTGAAAATGGCCCTTTTGCGGCAATGACTCAGTGGCTGGATAGCCATTTACAAGCATATGGTTTTTATCGCCCCTATCAACAAGACTTAGGTGGCGTTGCACCAGAGCCTTGGCATATTAGCCACATTCAACAAGCCCAGCTGTTACTGCAACACCAGAGTATTGCAGTATTGACGGATATAATAAAAAACAGTGACATTGCTGGCAAAACCACTATTTTGGCGCATTTGCCGCAGCTTTATCAGCGCTATGTGTTAAATGTGAGTACACCGGCTGTTTAGCCAACATAAAGACCAATACAGCGCCAAGAATAACGGCGCTGGCAATCACAAACTGAATACTGAGTTCTTCCGCTAAAAATAACATTCCCGCCAGTGCTGCAATAACCGGCACACACAGTTGCACCACCGCAGCTTGGCTACTTTTTAACAGTGGCATAGCAACATACCAAATACTGTAACCAATACCCGATGCCAACGCGCCTGAGGCACAAGCAAGCGCAATGCCCTGCCAACTAAGCCCCGCTAAATGACTAAAACCAAATATAAGTAATACGGGCAACGCAAATAAACTACGCGCAAAATTAAAGGTGGTGGTTTTAAGCGGTGAAATACATACTTTACCGCGAATACTGTATATACCCCAGGCAATGCCGCTTAGCATCATCAATAGTGCCGGTATAACTGAAGGGATAGTCGCCGATGGCAACATCAAATACACAAAGCCAATCACAGCGATAATAAATGCACTCCACTGCACAGCACTTAATCGCTCTTTATTATATATCCCCCAAGCAATCATAGTTAGCTGCACCGCAGAAAATAAAATAAGTGCCCCAGTACCGGTATCTAGTTCTACATACGCAATTGAAAAACATAGTGCATACACCAGTAAGCTAATACTGCTGCGCCAGCTGCCGCGATCATTCACGTCGAGCTCAATATCGTCATTATTATTAGCCGAATTGGCTGTTGATTTTGCTTGTATAAGTACGATAAAGCCTAAGCACAGCGCGCCACTGAGTAACCGCAACGCAGTAAAATTCCAAGCATCTATGTAGTTTTGAACTAATGCCATACGGCATAAAAGAGAGTTTGCTGCAAATGCCAGCAAGGCAAGTACCGTGTACAATGTTGCTTTCAAAGTGTTCCTTAGTTAAAACCGTTACTGCACATGCAGCGTGTATGGTTTGTTATGTTGTCGCTGACACCAGCCAACCACGTTCGAGCCATTGATTTATCAAACTGATAAGAAAGCCAGCAATTTGCTCACTGGGTATATCATTTATACAGGATTGCCATAATTGCGCAAAGTTTACCTGTTGTAATCGTAGTGTCAGTGATTGGTATTGGGATAGCACAACACTTAGCAACACAGTAAAGTCGATGAGTTTTCGTCATTTAATCGACTACTTATTTGATTATGAAATATTCTAAATTGAAAACTAGCGGCTTTGCTGATCTATTTCAGCTCAGTTACGTAATTATAGAATGAGTGCCTACGATTTTTTACATTGTTTATCATCGCCCTCAGATTAGTTTATGCTAATCTGTATTAACGGTGATAAAAGGAGTGCCATGTGCAACGTAGTGTTATTTTTGGCTTTTGTGCTATTTTAGGTGGATGCAGTACCATTGGATTTGGTGATCTTTTTACTGATTACGCCACTCAAATGACGCCTGTACGCCAAGCAATTAATAGCAATAATATGGCTCAAGCCCAGCAGCTATTGCCAACTAATGGGCAATCGCACAGCAACTACTTGCTCAATCAATTAGAACACGCTCGTTTAAACACGCTAACGAATCAAGATGATACTGCGCAACCGCAATATGAAGCGGTCTATCAGCAAATGGAAATAAAACGCCAAGCCGCCAAAGTACAACTCAGTGCAGGGCTTGAACAAAGTAACGCCCTGCTCACCAATGACTCTGTCATCGCGTATACGCCAGCGCCTTATGAAATGAGTATGCTGCATAGCTATAAAGCACTCAGTTATGTTTATCAAAATGATATTGAAGGTGCACTGGTTGAAGTGCGCCGCGCTAATAAAGTACAAACAGATGCATTAACGGCTAACCAAGATGACATTGATGCCACCGTAAAAGAAGCGCAAAAGCATTATCCCAGCATGGATGAGGTGATTAAAAACGTAAAAAATGGCTACCAAAATGCGTTTACGTTTTATTTGTCAGGCTTACTTTACCAAAGTAATAAGCAATACGATGATGCCTACATTGATTTTAAAAAAGCGCTGGAAATCAATCCAGAAAATACCTATTTGCAGCAAGATGTACTGCAGCTTGCCAAGCGACAAGGCTTTGACCAAGATTTTGCTGAGTTTAGAAAACGCTTTGGAGAACCAACTAAGCGCGCCGCTAACAGCGGTGAAGTGGTGGTGCTAGTTGAACAAGGGTTAGTACCAGAAAAAGATGAGTTTGTGTTGCGTTTACCGATTTATACATCCCGTGGCGATGCGCGCTTTTACAGTTTAGCGATGCCCGTTTATAAAGATAACGCATTTATACCCGCGATTAACAAAATTAATATCGCAGCACAGGTTTTACCATTGAGCCCCTTGGTACGCCTAGAAGCACTGGCGGCGAAAACCCTCGAGGAGCAAACACCGGCGAGAGTCTCTCGGCAAATATTGCGTTTAGTAGCAAAAGAAAAAGTACGTGCAGAATTAGCACGCAGTGGCGGCGATGTCGGCAATATTCTCGCGAATATTTACAACTTAGCGTCAGAGCAAGCGGATACCCGTAGTTGGTTGACGCTGCCCAATCAAATAAGTGTCGCGCGTACCCAGCTCGCGGCAGGGGATCATGTATTAAAACTTGGTGCTCATAGCGACATAAACTTTACCGTTAGTAAGCAAGGGTTAACCTTGATTTATCTAACCTCTATTAACAACTATTTTAATTCCCATGTAGTGCAACTTTAGGAGCTACCATGAAATATTTAGTGCCATTATTAGCGGTGTGTCTACTGGCAGCCTGTACAAGTAGACCAACCACATCAGGTATTAGTGTTGAACAAGCTTCAGCACAATACCAGCAACAGTTAAAAGTAGATAACCCTCAATTAGCTAAAAAACTGGCCATCACTGATGTAAAGACTCGCCAAACTAATCAGTTAACCGATGTCGTGGTGACACTGTCTAGCCAATATAAAAAGTCACAATATTTGCAGTACCAGTTTACTTGGTACGACGGAGATGGCTTTGTGATCAAAGGCAATCATTCACCTTGGCAAGCGCTGACTTTATTTGGTTTTGCTAATATGCAGCTACCTGGCCTTGCACCGACAGCCGATGCAGTCACATTTTCATTAGCAGTTCGCGAAGTATCGACTGAAGCACAAGAATTTAAAAAGTAAAGGACACCACTATGAATACTGAAAACACAACGAAAAAACCAACATTTAAAGCACTCTCTGGTTTTGCTTTACTTGGCTTAAGCGCTTTAGCGCTCAGTGGCTGTGCTAATAAAGCGGTGGTTAGCTACGGTGACGCACAAGCTGTTGAAACAACCGATATTAACTTTGGTTCAACCGACTTGCAAAAAGTCGCTACGCAAATGACCGATTCGCTGCTGGCTTCGCCAGTGGTGGGTACTATGACCGCTAATACACGCCCAGTGGTATTTGTTGAACGTATTAAAAACAAAACCAGTGAGCACATTGATACTGAATCGATCACTGATTCAATTTCAACCCAACTACTGCGCAGCGGTAAATTCCGTTTTGTGGATATGAGCCGTGTAGAAGCTGTAAGAGAGCAACTTAACTTTCAAAATGTTGATGCATTAGTTGACCCTTCAACTGCAGTGGCCTTTGGTCAGCAAGTGGGCGCGCAATATATGCTGTATGGCAATTTATCAAGCATTGTTAAGTCAAACAAAGATAAAGCCGATGTGTACTATAAATTTACCATGCGCTTAATGGATTTAAAAAGTGGCTTAATCGAATGGGCTGACGAAACAGAAATTCGGAAAACCCGAGAAAAATCAACCTTTGGCTGGTAATGCAGCTTAGGAGGTAAATGATGAATAAACTCATAATTGGGCTGTGTACAGCCCTGCTCATCAGTAACCCAAGTTTTGCAGCATATGAGCGAAATAAAGCCGTGCCCGTACAGCAAGTACTGTTTGGCAATGTGCAATCAGTGCGTAATATTACTGAACAAGAACTGGTGCAAGACAAAAATAGTGGTTGGAAAACCTTTGGCGGCGCCTTACTAGGTGGTGTGATCGGTAATCAATTTGGTGGTGGCAGCGGCCGCACCGCAGCGACTATTTTAGGCTCTGTAATTGGTGGCAGCGTTGCGCATAACCGCCAGCAAGGCAGTCATTACAACCAATATCATTTGGTTGAATTAATGATCAAAGTTGAAAACGGTAAGCAATTTATGGTGGTTCAAGACAAAGACAGCCAAATGACCTTTAACACCGGTGACAGCGTGCGCTTAGTGTATTTATCAGATAATACCGTCCGCGTTGATAAAGCCTACTGAGTTTAGCTAGTCTGATCTGAAATGAAAAAAGCGAGCCATCATTTTACTATGAGCTCGCTTTTTTATTGTTGCCAAGTATTAACTCTTAACTTTGCCGATAATTATTAAAGAAGCGCTGCATCTTGCCCATCGCGGTCGTTAAATCATCTTTATTAGGCAAAAACACCAATCTAAAGTGATCAGGGCTAGGCCAGTTAAATGCCCTACCATGCACTAACAATATTTTTTCTGCTTTGAGTAAATCGAGGATCATTTTTTCATCATTTTTGATATTAAAACGTTCTGTATCCACTTTGGCAAAAGCGTACAAAGCCCCTTTTGGTTTTAGACAAGAAATACCATCTATGGCATTCAAACCACGCCAGGCGATATCGCGTTGTTCGTACAAGCGCCCACCAGGATTAATTAACTCATCAATTGATTGTACGCCTCCTAACGCTTGCTGAATCGCATATTGCGCAGGCACATTAGCGCATAAACGCATTGAAGCTAAAATATCTAAACCTTTGCGTAAATCGTCCATGACCGAGGTGCGACCACTGAGTACCATCCAGCCCATCCGTAAACCTGCTGCGCGGTAAGTTTTCGCTAAACCGTTAAAGGTGATGATCGGCACGTCATCACACAGCGCGCCAATGGAGCTATGGGTGATCCCGTCATATAAAATCTTTTCGTAGATTTCATCGCTTAATAACAATAACTTATGCTCACGGGCTACGTCTATCAACTGTTGTAATAACGCATCATCGTATACCGCACCAGTCGGATTATTTGGGTTGATCAACACCAACGCTTTGGTTTTTGAGGTGATTTTGCTACGAATATCAGCAATATCTGGAAACCAATCTTGTTCTTCATCACATAAATAATGAACGGGGTTACCCCCTGCCAATTTCACTGACGCTGTCCATAATGGGTAGTCCGGTGCAGGGATCAACACTTCATCATCATTATTGAGTAACGCCTGAGTCGTCATTTGAATTAATTCACTGACGCCATTACCAATATAAATATTATCTACGTCTAGATTGGATAAACCGCGTTGTTGGTAGTGCTGATAAATAGCCACACGGGCTGAGTAGAGGCCTTTCGAGTCACAATAGCCTTGGGCTGAATATAAGTTACGAATAATATCACGGTGCATATCTTCTGGCATATCAAAGCCAAATGCCGCGGGATTACCAATATTCAATTTTAAAACTTTTTGGCCTTCATCTTCCATTTTGCGAGCCTGCACTAACACTGGCCCACGAATGTCATAACAAACGCCTTGTAATTTATGACTCTTTTTAATTTCTGACATTTTTACCTCTACTAGTGGAACAACTAGATTACCCTAGTAGAGGGGCCAAATACTAGTGTATTTAAGGCTTTAAAACTGAAATAAATTCACGTCTGAGTATATAGCTAACGGCTTTGCAACCAATCAGTTAACTTTGCCTTTGAGCCCGCAACTTGGCTATCTAGTTGTTGTGATGCCTCGAGTGCTTGCGCTGTATTATGATTGTTCAAACTTTGCTCGATTGTCCTTGCCACTTCCGACAAACTACTCGCTCCAAATTGCGCGGCGTTCGACTTTAAGCTATGGGCATGACGGCTGGCGACTTGGATATCGTTATGGATCGTTGCTAATATTGCTGAGCTTAAGCGCTCAAATTCAGCGCAGCAAAACACCAATGTATCACTAAATTGCTCTCCTAATAACGATTCCATACTTTCCAATGCGTTTTCATCAATGATAATTGTGTTCATTCTTTATCCTTTTTTACTCATGCAACACGACATCAGTAACTTATGTTAATTCTAGACCCTAGAGTCTGCTTATCTTTCGAGGTTAAATTTGCAATAATGTGCATACCCTAATGTTATCTCGAAAAAAAACCAACTAATCGTCTCATTCAGCGTATAATTAACGGGTTTTCAACTATTCACAAATAAATAGATTATTTTATGTCTCGTTCGCTGTGTGCTCATTGTAAATTTAGCTTATCAACTTGCCTTTGTGAAGATTTATCAGTGCTTGATAACAAACTTAAAATTATTATTTTACAGGATCCTAACGAAATCAAAGTGAGTAAAAACACCGCGCGCTTATTAACGCTTTGTCTAACTCAATGTGAACTAATTATTGGTGAAACGCAGACTGACTTCAGTATCTTAGAAAAACTCCCCTGCACCTCAACAGCACTGCTCTACCCTGCTGAAGATGCCATTTTGTTAGATGATGCGAGCATTTCAACCAAAAAGTTTACCGCGCAGTTAAGCCATTTAATTGTGCTTGATGGCACATGGAAAAAAGCATTTAAGCTAATGCAATTGACCCCTGCGCTAAACAACTTTAAGAAAGTCAGCTTTGCCACAATTCCACAAAATCGCTACCGCATTCGTAAAGCCCCACGCGAAGATAGTTTGTCGACCTTAGAAGCGGTAGCACATAGCTTAGCGTTAATTGAACACGCAAACCCAGCAGCTTTATATCAAGTACTAGAAGCGCTTAACAACAAACAAACTCAGTTTATGCCTGTGCATGTTAAAGCTCGTTATCAAGTAAAATGATGGCTAAAAATCGCTTACAACGCGGGTTTTACCGCCAAGGGCCCAATTATCGCTTTGATGACCAAGTTGATTTTAACGATATTCGTGACACTTTTGGCTTTCGTACTATGGTGGTTGGTAAATGGGTTAGCAAAGAAGAGCGCTTTATTAGTGCTAATTTGATCTATGATGCCTTAGCTGATTTAGCCCAAATTCTGCAAGTTCCCCCTAGCGCGATTGGCCTCAGAGGAAAGCTTAACTTTGCTTTTGGCCATGGCGGCCAACAACACGTGCAGGCGCATTATAATAGCCGAACACGTACCCTTGCGCTGGCAAAAAATGCCGGAGCTGGCGCGCTGGCGCATGAATGGTTTCATGCATTTGACCATCATATCGCAGGGCATGTTTTTCCTACTCACTCGAAAAACCACTTTGCATCGAAACTGTGGCTTGAACACCCTATAGCGCCATCCCATCCGCTCAACTTAGCGTTAAATAAGTTTTACCAAAGCGTATTTTTAGAATCCACAGGTGACAATGCGAATAAATATGTACAGCAATGTATCGCATTTGATAAACACCATCAGCAATATTATATGAGCATGCCTGAAGAGTTAGCCGCACGTAGCTTTGAAGCCTGTATTGCCCGTAATGAGCAAATCGTTAATCATTTTTTAGTATCGGGTATCAATACCTCAGGCCTTATTTATCCTGATAGCGACACCTTGACAACTTGTAATGAGGCACTTAATAATTATTTTTCTCGATTAGGCCAGTTGCTCTTTCATCATCGCGTGTAACTAACGAAGTGTTTTCAAGGTTTTTCTCAAGCCACAGCATATAATCAGCAAACGTTAAAGGCCGTGAAAAGTAATATCCTTGGCCAATTTCACAGCCGTAACTTTGCAATTTAACCATACTTTGGCTGTCTTCAATCCCTTCAGCAACAACATAAGAACCCAACGATTTAGCGATATCGCAGGTCGCGCGACAGATTGTTTGATCATTTTTTGAATACTCAATGTTCATCACAAATTGCTTATCTATTTTTATTTCATCAAAGCCCATTTTGCTCAAATACGCCAGTGATGAATAGCCAGTGCCAAAATCATCAATGGCTATTTTAACGCCAATTAAACGGTAATCATTCAGTGCATTCTTTATATCAACGCCTTCAAAAAGCGTCGCAGACTCGGTCAGCTCTAGCATTATGTTACTCGCATTAAGCTTAAACTCATCCAGTAGTGTAATAAATAACACGGGTAAATCTTTACACATTAAATCTTTAGCAGAAATATTGATGGAAACAATATGCTCCGGCAATAATGCCGTCATTTGTTTTTGGTAAATCAACGCGTGCGTAATCACCCATTCGGTTAGCTCTGAAATGATCCCCGATGATTCAGCTATCGGAATAAATAGATCCGGCGGCACATGCCCAAATTGTGGGTGTTCCCAGCGCAATAAAGCTTCACACCCATGTACTTTCCCTGTGTTTAAATCAACCTGTGGTTGGAAAAACAAGCTAAGTTGATCATATTCAATCGCTTCTTTTAAAGCTGATGCTATGGCGATACGACGCTGCGAAAGAGTGACATTTTCAATATTAAACATATGCCAACGTTCACCATGCAATGGTTTTGCACCCAATGCTTGTAAGCCGCGCTGGATCAATTGCGAAGCTGTACTTGCATGTAACGGGTAATTTGCCACGCCAATATCAACTTTATCAATTAAATGAAGCCGTTTATGGGTAATGCCATCAGCAAACACACTGTTGATCACACACACCAACTGCTCTATTTGGCTCAACTCTAGCCTACCCAGTACTACCACTGCATAAGTACTGTCATCAAGTCGAACAATACTTCGTGCTCCTTGTGTATTCGTTTCAACGCACAATACATTCATTGAGGCTAATTGCTGCGTCAATTTATTCATAATCACTTTTATATGTTCATTGACATGCTCATAACCAAAATTTGCCCGTGCATTCGACAATACTGCGGGCCTAAATAGCAATATAGAATGCGCTGTGGTTAGTTTTACTTGGCTATCAAGGCGTTTTATTAGTAACAGTTTATTCGGTAGTTTTGTTTCATCATCATGCGTGAGGCTATGGTTATATTGCTTAACACGTTTTCGTTCATGAATAAGTAACGCCATCACAAACGCCAATGCATTTACCACAATTAATACGTCATTAAATGGGAATAACTGTGCACCAGCCACTAATGTTGCTTGCCAACACAGCGTTTGTAAAATGACAGCACACCAGACAATTAAAAACTCATACTGGATTGGTTGTTTGGTGTTACTACGCCAATAAAAAAATAAATAACTTAGCAGCACTAGCATAAAACCCAAACTCAAAGTCACAACAACAAAGTGCACTGATTGCTTCATAAAACAACTTAAAATTGCTGTCATACTAAATAAGCTAACATACGCTAATAACTTATACTGACGTGGTTTTAAAATATTCTGTGATTGTAAATAATGAATAAAGCAAAAGCTGATCACCGCCAGTGCCATCACTTGAAATGAAAACTGTAGCTTTGCATACCATAAAGGTAACAGCGCATTACTAACATAATTCAATACCCCTTGCGCTATTAAAAACTCACTTAATATACACCCAAGATAAACAAGTAAATAAAGTGCTTTAGTTTGATGTGACAAAATGTAAACAGTGCCAGCAATCGTAATACACAGCAGTAATACGCCGATAATTAATATAAAATTTCGCAGTTTAGTATTTACTAACTCAATAAATTGTTGCTCCGTAGCAAAGCCAATGTTGATCCACTCATCATCATTGTGGCGAGCAGATAGCACAGCCCAATGCGCCCTGTCGGCGGTAAATACTACGTGGGGCAACACCTTATTAATGGCGCGGTGCGCCTCATTATTTGCTGCAACTAGCTGGTTAAAATTGTCATCTAGGGTGTAAAAATCAACGTGTGATAAATGAACATTATCAGCATAAATAACGTTTGACTGTGATTGTTGGTACTGAGATAAATCAATAATAAACCAATAGTCTTGCTCGGCTTTCAACCGAACTTGTGATAAGTCTGATTTAGCGTAGGCTGTTATTGCATGTTGTAGCAAGGGTTTGGCAGTTTCAAAGGGATCATTCGCTGGCACGATCCAGCCTGTCACAACGGAGTCATTTGCAGCTATCGCACACGATGAGGCAGCGATACTAAAAAGTACGAGCAAAAAATTTATAAACACTGTTCGTGCGAATGTACTTACCTGAATCACTGTCACTCCATGTGCTTTTAACATATATAGCTAATTAGCCCCAAGATCCGAACATCATTGGCATTAAAAGCAAAGCATTGATTATAAAGTAACGCTTGAGATTAAGCCCAGTGAAACGCTGAATTCTCTACCTTGATGTAATTAAGCTATAGTACATTGCAAAAAGATAACTAAAGTATGGAAGTATTGAGTGAAATTGCCAGTAATTAACCGAAGAGATATTGTTTTTCTAGTAAATAAAAAGGCCTACCTTCTGGTAAACCTTTATTTTAAAATGTATTTTTAATTAATTGCGATCGTCACTGATACGACTAGCAACGGCGCTGGTTTGATCTTTATATTTGGCATCTTTACGAATGTTATACGGGTTTTCAGCAGGGCCTGACAGGGTTTCAAAACTCATTGCGCCAATTTTCATCATTGGCCGCAGCGCCAGTGGCAGCTTACCTGAGTTATAAAACTCTAACACGATATTACCAGACCAACCTGGATCTATCCGGTGTGCCGTAACGTGCACCATCAAACCTAGTCGCGCCAATGACGAACGGCCGTCAAGCCAACCCACAATATCAGCCGGTAACGTTACTTTTTCGTAAGTCATTGCAAGTGCGAGTTCACCCGGGTGTAAAAAGAACGCATCGCCATCTTTTAGCACGATTTCATCGCTCATTATCGATTCCATCGCTTTATTAAGCTGATCTTTAGGACCGCTTAAATCAACATACGCTGCGGTATGATCTTGAAACACACGAAACTTATTGCCTAACCGTAAGTCTGCCGTTACCCCAGAAATCATTTCATCGGTCGGACTTGGCTCAATAATAATACGTTGTTGGGCAATATATTCTTTAATATGGGTATCTGATAATCTCATTAGTTAATCATCCGTAATCACAATCTCAACTGAGTCATGATGGGGTTGTTGATAGTAAAGCGTACTGGCAATTAAGCGCGCAGCATCAGCATAAGTTTTACTCACAGCAGCTTGGTTATCCATTGCTATTAATTTGCCTTGCTCTGAGTATTCGCGAATATCAATCGCCAGTGGAATTTTTGACAACACAGGCACACCATGACGCTGGGCTAATTTTATTGCGCCATCTTTGCCAAATACATGATTAGGCTCACCACAGTGCGAGCATAAAAAATGGCTCATGTTTTCAATCAAACCTAACACCGGCACATTCACTTTATTAAACATCGCGATGCCTTTTTGCGCATCTGCCAACGCTAAATCTTGTGGCGTGGTGACAATCACAGTGCCACTGGCAGGCACTTTTTGACTCATAGTTAATTGAATATCGCCAGTGCCCGGTGGCATATCTACAATCAGGTAATCAAGCTCGCCCCAAGCTGTTTCGTTAAGTAACTGATTAACCGCACCCGAGGCCATTGGCCCGCGCCATACCGTGGCGTCATCACTGGGCACTAAAAAACCGATTGATTGAGCTTTAATGCCATTAGCATCAAAGGGCTGTAATTGTTTATCATCTTGTGTCGTAGGCGCCGCGCCGCTTAGTCCCAACAACATAGGAATAGAAGGACCATAAATATCCGCATCTAAAATCCCAACTTTGCCACCTTCAGCGATAAGGGCGCCCGCCAAATTCACAGCCGTAGTTGATTTACCAACCCCGCCTTTGCCAGATGCAATCAATACAATATGTTTAATAGATTTGAATTTGCACGCGCCAGGCAGCTCAACATTAGCGTTAATCACCACCGTTTGCTTAAGCTTTTCGCTGACAAACTCAGCCACTTGTGGCATTTCAGATAGCGCAGCAAATGGCAGCGTTAAATTGAGCAATAATGAGTTATCATTTTGTGGTTCAATACGGTTGATAAATTTTTCATCAACGCCAACTGCAAAAGCGGCACTGCGATACCCTGCTAATGCAGCAATAATCGGTTGTTTTTGCACCGATTTAGAAGAGAATAGTTTCGACAGTCCAAACATAGCAATAAAATAGTGTTTCTTTGATGAAAATTGCCTCGGAATTATGTAACATTCAGGGCATTAACACCAGTCAATTAATGAAAATCGGCTCACCACTAAGGTGTTTCCTTTAGGTTTGCTGATAATATTATGATTTTCATCCGTTCCCTAACCGGAACCGTCAATTCGGAATGATTATGGCACAGCGAAAGATCCTCATTACCAGCGCATTACCTTATGCCAATGGCCCAACACATTTAGGTCATTTATTGGAATATATTCAAACTGATATTTGGTCGCGTTTTCAAAAATTACAAGGCCACGAAGCTTATTATGTTTGCGCCGACGATGCCCATGGCACACCAATAATGCTAAATGCGCAGAAGCAAGGGATCACGCCGGAAGAAATGGTAAAAAATGTCAGTATTGAACGACAACGTGACTTTGCAGACTTCAATATTAAATTTGATAACTATCACAGCACTCACAGCCAAGAAAATAAAGAATTAAGCGAACTTATTTATAATCGCCTAAACGATGCTGGTCATATCAAAAAGCACACTATTTCGCAGTTATTTGACCCTGAAAAAGGCATTTTCTTACCGGATCGTTTTGTAACGGGTACCTGCCCTACTTGTAAGTCTGAAGATCAAAATGGCGACAGCTGTGACGCCTGTGGTGCAACATACAGCCCTACAGAGCTAATTAATCCGCGCTCTGTGATGTCGGGTGCTGAGCCTGTATTAAAAGATTCTGAGCATTACTTTTTCGATTTACCCGCGTTTGAAGACATGCTTAAAGAATGGCTTCACTCCGGCACTATTCAACAAGAAATGGCCAACAAGTTAGACGAATGGTTTGCCGATGGCCTGCAACAGTGGGATATCAGCCGTGATGCACCTTATTTTGGTTTTGAAATCCCGGGTGCGCCAGGTAAATACTTTTATGTATGGTTAGATGCACCAATTGGTTACATGGCCAGCTTTAAAAACTTGTGTGACAAACAAGACATCGACTTTGATGCATTTTGGCAAGAAGGTTCTGACGCTGAGCTTTACCACTTTATCGGTAAAGATATTATCTACTTCCACAGCTTATTTTGGCCTGCAATGCTTGAAGGCGCAAAATTCAGAAAGCCAACCAATGTATTCGCGCACGGTTTTGTCACCGTTAATGGCGCAAAAATGTCTAAATCAAAAGGCACGTTTATTAAAGCGCGTACTTATTTAGACAACCTAGATCCTGAGTTTTTACGTTATTACTACGCAGCAAAACTTAACAGCGGCATTACCGATCTTGATTTAAACCTTGAAGACTTTGCACTGCGCGTAAATTCAGACCTAGTGGGTAAAGTGGTTAATATCGCCAGCCGTTGTGCCGGTTTTATTACGAAAAAATTTGACGGTAAATTAAGCGACACCGTAATGGAGCCGCAATTATTAGCCGAATTTCAAACCGCTACCGATACCGTTGCTCAGCACTATGAAAACCGTGATTACAGCCGTGCAATTCGTGAAATTATGGCGCTGGCTGATAAAGCCAACCAATTTATTGATACCGCAGCACCCTGGGTGTTAATTAAAGACCAAGCCAAGCAAGAACAAGCACATCAAGTATGTTCGCTTGGACTTAACTTATTCCGTGTATTAATGACTTACTTAAAGCCAGTATTACCGGGCATGGCAGCCAATGTAGAAGCGTTTTTAAATGATGAACTATCTTGGCAAGGCGCGCAAACTGCGCTGGTAAGCCACCCTATCAATAAGTTTAAACCGTTAATGCAACGTGTCGAAATGGATAAAGTGAACAAAATGGTTGAAGAATCAAAAGAAAGTTTATTAGCAGCAAAAGACAAAATTGATCCTAACAGCCCACTTGCTAAAGAGCCAATCGCTGCTGAAATCGAGTTTGATGATTTTGCCAAAGTAGATTTACGCGTAGCTAAAATAGCTAAAGCAGAGCACGTTGAAGGCGCTGACAAGCTACTAAAACTCACCCTCGATTTAGGCGGCGAAACACGTCAAGTATTTGCTGGTATTAAATCAGCTTACGCGCCAGAAGACATCGAGGGCAAACTAACTGTGATGGTTGCGAATTTAAAACCACGTAAAATGCGCTTTGGCATGTCAGAAGGCATGGTTTTAGCTGCCGGCCCTGGCGGTAAAGAAATTTACATACTCAACCCAGACGATGGCTCAGAGCCAGGCATGCGAGTAATGTAATTCGACTGGTAAAAAGTTAAAGACTAAAAAGCCGTTGTTTTAAAACAACGGCTTTTTAATTTATTTTTAATTGCTCTATAAATCATAATCCAATTAAAACGCAAAAAACCATATTGATAATCAATATGGTTTCTTTTTAAAACGGCTTGTAGTGATACAGAAATAACTTATAGAGAAAGGTATTCTTTAGCGCGAGTCAGGTTATGCGATACCATTGCGCTGTCAGCAATTTGTGCTGCTTCGTATAAATCAGAAAGACCAGCCGTATCATTATTAGCCATCATACGTGACACACCACGATTACTTAATGCATACGATGTTAATTCACGTACTTTAAATTTTGGCGCATTGCTTTGCTTTAAAAGTGCAATCGCTTTGGTGCAAATTGCTTCTGCTTGCTCATAATTCTTTGACTTAACATTCAATGCGCAGCTATTAAACGACAGCTCAACTGGCTGTGCTGCGTTGGCCGTTTCAATAACCATTAATTTGTAATCACTGCCACCAGCCATAGCAGCTGCTGAGCAAGTTAGTAATGAGCCAAGTGCGATGGTTTTTATGAGTGATAATTTCATGATTATATTCCTATTTGGTTGAGTCCTGTCGTCTCTGGTGCCGACAATTGAACTTTAGAGTGTTAGCTCAATTTCGACAAACGATAAAAATAAACCCGATAGATGAATAAAATTAACTTATAGACTTTATAAAAACGGATTTTTACTGAAACAAGATTCAGTAGTAAGACTAAAAGGTGTCAACATCACACCTTTTAGTCTATAACAGCAAAAGCCATTAGCGCGTTATTTTATAATATACGAGCGACTAACTGGCTATAAACTGTTTTTTCTGCACTGGCAGGCGTTTACTTGAATGGTAAAGCAGGATCATCCTTCATAACCGCTTGTTCAGCTGTTGTACTAGGTAGTATAGGGCTTGGCGCGACTGAGCCTTGCGTTGTTTCTGTGTTCAAAATTAATGGTAAACCATCTTTACCACCACCTATCACCACAACTTTACTATTGTTAGATTTGGCCAACTCTACGGTCGCTTCAATCCCTCGCCAGCGTAAATAAGTTTCAGAAATACCACCACTGACTGTTTGCTGAAAATCTCGGATCCCTTCAGCTTCCGTTTTTTTACGTTGTGCTTCTTTTCTGGCTACAACTAAACGCATGTCGTATTCTTCATTCAAATAATCTTGATTCACTTTTGCGATAATCGCATTATGGACCTTTTCTGGGATATTAACGCGTTTGATCAACATATCATCCAAATTAACTAACACTTGCTCTGTATGCGTTGTTTTCTCTTGCTGTAAAATTGTTTTTTCTTGTAATTGCAGTTCCTTTAATACTTCATCTAAAAGCTCTTTTTGTACTTGTAAACGCATATTACCGTACACTTGCTCTGCCGTGTAACGCGATACAATCATGATCACTGCAGAGTTAACCTCGGGTAACACTGTTTCTTTTAGGTAATCCGTGCCAACTAATTTATGTAGATAAGGTATTTGTGCGACCACAGGTCGATAACGCACAGTCACCTCTAACGAAATTTGTAAGCCCTGCGACGTAATAGCATGGATGGTTTCATCAGCGGTTTGAAATCGACTAGAATATAAAGTTAGCGTATCCCAAGGCAACACTAACACGGTTCCTTCACCAAACGGTTTTTCCAAATAGGTACCACCGCCTAAACGTTTCCACAAAACTCCGACTTGGCCTGAATCAATTTTAATAAACATCACTGGCACCAGCACCATGGCTAGAAACATAAAAATCAGTAATGTGATCCCGGCCCTAAAACGCCATGACAATATACGTTTATGAAATTTAGGCTTGTAACGTTTAATAAACCGCATACTGATATTAGTGATTAATACTGCAAGCAGTAAACCCGCAAGCACCAACAGGGTCAAATCGGGAGTAATGACAATATTCATGATGAGACCCCATTGCTTACAATATCGTTATTATCGGTTAACTGCCCTTCCACCATTTTTAAGTGGGCATCGGCTAAATGAAAGTATGTATCATCATGGGTAATTGCAATCACTGTATTTCCTCTTGCTTTGAGTCGCGGTAACACTTGCTCGTAGAATTTACGCCTAAAAATAGGGTCTTGATCGGCTGCCCATTCATCAAAAATATATACAGGTCGATTTTCTAAAATTGTACTCAATAGCGCTAAACGTTTTCGCTGTCCTGACGATAAGTCAACCGTGCTAAATTGACCATCGACGATACTCACTTTGGTGTTCATTTCTAAAAATGCCAACCATTCATCAATTTCTTGCTGTTTTGTATCGTGAATACCATACAGCTGTTTAAATAAATGAAAGTCAGAAAATACCGCTGTAAATAAGCTACGATAACCTTGCAGCGAAGTTTCATTGAGCTGTTGACCATCAAGGAGTATTTTTCCAGCCTGTAACTCATATAAACCGGTGAGCATACGAATAAAGGTGGTTTTTCCGCTTCCGTTTCCCCCAGTAATAAACGTAATTTTGCCCCGCTGCAGCTGAAAATCAATGGGCCCAACTACGAAGGCATGTTCACCTGGGGCACGATTATGCTGATAATATGCACCACTTAATTGTATCTGCTCAAATGTTGCAAGCTCAGCATGAGCCGAGTTTGTATGTTGAGTTTTTTCCTGTTCACACTGCAACTCCTTTTCCAACGCTAACACATTTTGCCCTGCCTCACTGGCAGCGGTAAAAATAGGAATACCGCCGACAATACTGGTGATCGGGCCAATTAAAAATAGCGAAGCTGTGGTGACTTTAATAACCACATCGGTGTAGACATGCGATAACACGGGGACAATAAAAACCATAGCCCCAGTTGCCGCAAAAAAACTGATTTGCGATAAAATAAAATCGCTGGCAAACAAAGTTTGTGTTTTGGTCTTCGAGCGTTTAGCGCGTGCTGAGTCCATTGCAAACTCATATTCAAGATCATCCGCTCTTGGCACACTTAGCTTTACTTCTTTAAAGCCATCGAGTAAATCAGATAAGCGTTGAATTAATTTGTTTTCGCTCTCAAATGACTGCTGCATATTCTTTTGTATTTCGTCTGCCCGCAGTCGGTGAATGCTGCCTCCAAGCATAATCAGTACGGCCAACACAATGAAAGCGACAAAGGAATGATATGCAATATACATAGATGTAAAAAAAACTAAGCTAATTGACTGTCCTATAATCACAAACAATTGTGCAGACTGAGAAATAGTCTGTAATTCTTTGCTTAGCGTAGTAAAAATTTTCTCTTTACCAATCTTCTCTAAGGTCGCCAGTTCTGTATGACGAACACATTCAAATAACTCGACACGTAACCCATCTATGGCCTGTTCAACCATTTTTGCGGCTTTAGTCATTAATCTATGTTGGGTGAGACCATAAATAGCAATGGTTAACGAAAATAAAGCGAGATAATAAAGAATATGATTTTCGCGGTGAATATCAGCAATATTTTCCGCAACATTATTTATTAGCGCTAAAACGAGGGCATTTGCTAATCCGGAAATACAGCCTAGCGCAGCAAATGTTCTTTTTTTAACTGTGATGTTTCGACTAATTAAATCGTATAATACCATGTTAGGGTCTTTTATTGTTTTTGATGGTCTTTATCAACACCCATTAACGCACAGCTAAGTAGTAGTACCACTGCTTTCTAAACAAATGGTTTAACTAAGCTGTATAAGTAATTGAGCGTTAAACGTTGTTATCCATGTCGCTGTATTAGTTGTTATGTATCTTGGCTATGTGTCGACTCTTTTTTATGCGCAAAAATCAATATTAATAAACCAACAAAAGGTGTCAGCATCAGCGAAAGCAAAAAAAAGCCAACAGGGCCTGCAAACGTATTTCGCCCCCAGTAACCACACAATAAACATAATCCTAAATATAAAATGACGATCATTATTAATTCCTTTCAGTTAAGCTGTAATCAATTGATAAATAAACCAGCAATAACTGCTGGTTTATTTAGGGTTTAGCTCATTCTACTTACACTGCAGCTTGGCTTGGTTGAGCACTTACATCACCTTTGTCTTTACGATACTTCGCTGCGATCTCAGAGATATCACCTTTAATACTTGCTAAATTAAGGTTTATCAATGTACCGCCATTTTCAAAGTGTCGAATAAACGTAGAACCGACTGCATGCGAAGATGCCGCCGAGATCACAGGCATAAATGCAATGGAACTGAGTGTTCCAATGATAGGAATAGCCTTGAGGAAACTACTTAAACCAGCCCCACCTAATGTCTGTGGAAAAGAGCCACCAATTACGGCACTAATAGTGCCTCGCAGCTTATTCTCACTATAGGATTGGCCATATACCTTAGCAATCTCATCAATCATTTTTATTTGAATACCTGTCAAAGCTACCAAATCAACCACTGGAATTGGAATAAGTCCGCTGCCAAATGACCATTTGCTATACTTATCGACAATTATCTGCGCTACAGCCACTCGATTTTCTGCTTCAACGAGATCTGCTTGTTGCTCAGAAACGGTGTCAGTATTCGCCTTTTCGTCCTTCGCTGTTTTTGCCGCTGTCATATTTTTTCCTCTATGAATTAAATTAACAGTTGTTGAACCCACCAAATTACTGCTCTAATCAAACTTTAGTCAGTAACTTGCCCTTTTTCACTTTTCTTTTCATGAATATAAAAAGAAAAGTAACACTTTGCATAAACATGCAAACAGTAATTGGACTACAACCACTCCTTGTTCAGGTTTGGTTCCAACTTTATTAGTACTTAGCCCATTGCTAATGCAAGGGACTAAGCAATGCAATTCTTTTGGCACTTATTAATCCATCGACACAACTTTACGCATCAATTAATAGCGCTTGGCACTTCTGTTCACGGTGCTTATCACTGTAAAAAATTATATTTCTGATCTCACTTGCGATGCAGTCCGACTCTAGTCCTGTTTTAACGTAATTACTAAAGACCATCACTGACTGATCCCGTTCCACTAAACGATTAAAGCTCGTCACCCATGAATATGGATAACTACCTGAGTACTGTAAAAATTTTTCATACTTTCGCAGATTGGCATCAGCAGGATCGGATGGACAATCGGCAACTTTGCCAAACTGTAACGGGTCAATAAATGTAACAAACCAACCATAGCCATAGTATTCGCATTGCGTGCTGTTATCGGTATTAGCATAAGGTGCAAATGCCACTACCTTTTGTGCCTCATCTAAAATTTTACTTGTGTACAATGCCTGATCCCACTTATGCATATCAGTCACTGTTGAGTACATATCACCAGCAGCATAAAGTACCAGTGGATTGCTATAAGGATTCTTTAAAATATTCTCATATGGTGCAGGACCGCCGACTAAGGGAGGCCGGCCATTGGCTAGTGGTAAATATGGATTTTGATTTGAGATATAACCTGTGGTCATATTTTGATACACGCCAATAGCGCTAAATGAACCACTATCGTTCATATTGATCGGATCTAATATTTGTTCTTTAAGGAGGTTTTCGAACCAAAAGCTGCGATCAATATCGCCTTGGCTACCCGCAGCAATTTGCTCAATAATATTGCCGATTAAATAATAATTACAATTACTATATTGATATTTAGAGCCCGGGGTAAATGTCGGTTTTTCATCTTGTTCTGTACAAGTACAGAAACGATTACTGAAATCTTCAGGGCCATTTAAATTTAGCGTTTGATCATAAAGAAACGGCCGCCAACCATAATTATCATAAACATCTTCATTATCACTGTAATTATTAATGCCTGAAGACATAGTCAATAAATTGTGCAATGACACATCCGCACATTGATTTTTAGGAAACCAAGGTAAATAGTCACCTATAGTCTGGGTTCTTAAATCTTTGCCTTTGAGCATTTTCATTAACATGGTTGCTGCAAATGCTTTAGTGTTAGAACCAATTCGGTATTTTGACTCGGTAGTATTTGCAATATCATATTGCATATTTTGCGGCCCACAATTTGCCTCGTAGACAACCGCATCAGCAGAAGTAATATACACAGTGCCAAAAAAGACTAAAGTGTCGCAATATTCCTGCACTGTTACAGCAATCATTTCTATCTGAGTCGCTGTGATAGTGACATTTTTTGCCACACTCTTTTTTTGCAAACAAGACGCTAAGATCAAACTTAATAAGCAGACAATCATGATTTTAAATTTTACATGCGTAAGCCATTTCATTATTTTTCTCCTGTCAATAGCCACATCTCTTTGCCAAAATCATCACTGCTAACAAAGTGAACATAGTCTTAGTAAACTTCTTATAATAACAACCAGTTAGGCCATGCCAACCAGTACTTTTCGAGGACCGCTATATGCCTCTCGTCCATGGGTGTACAGCATGTTATCAAGCAACAAAATATCATTGCGCTGCCATTGATAAGAGAATGTAAGCCCACGATACACATCATTGATCGCGGCTATATCTTGTGGGTCAATGTGCGTGCCATCACCGTAGTAAGCATTACGGGGCAAATGTGCTTCACCAATACTACTTCGCATTGATTGCACCACTGCACTGTCCATACTTGAACAATGAAAAAGATGGGCTTGGTTAAACCAGACTTTTTCACCACTTGAGGGGTGAGTAACAACCGCAGGGCGACATTGACGTGTTTGCAATTTATCGCCATCAACCCATTCGAATTGTATGTCGTTTGCATGGCAATACTGTGCAACTTCACTTTTACTCTGTGTTTGAAACACTTCTTGCCAAGGTAAATCAATATCGCCGTAGTTTCGCACGTACATAACACCTAAGCGCTCAAACTTTTCTCTGATCTGCACGGGTATGTGGTTATACACAGCTCTACTATCGGCCAAGGGGGTATTGCCCCCAGTCGTCGCTGGCACCACACAGAAAAACCCCATTCTCATCGGCCAACTATTCGAATAAGCATTTTCGTTGTGTTGCAAAATCACCTGATCAGCATGGTATTCTGTGGTGGTATAAATATTATTCTTCAACGCAGTGCGTGGCGAAGAACGATACACATACTGTTTTAGAGGCTCACCAAAGATAGTTTCTAAAATAGTACTAAATTGATGCGTACTAACAATATTTAGTCCTCGCAGTAGCGCAAAACCATCTTGATTTACCCAATCATTTATTAAGTCAGTATTGGCTTTAACCCATGCCAAACCACTTTGCTTTTCAGCACTCATATCATGCACTCGACAATCGCTATTGCCGGTGTCTAAAGCCATATCTATTGCTAATAACTGATCCATTTCATTTCCATCCTTTTAATAGGTAAGGGGTTTACTGTAGAACATAGCTCCCCCACTTGTTAACAAAGCGTATATTTACTTGCAATTTGTTTAACGATTGCACCAACATGCTGATACTGTAAGATTGACAGGTGATTACCTGTGATCTCTATTGCCGCAAGATCCGGATTAACGACTCGCCAGCCCATATCATCAGTAAGCAATTGGCCTGCAAACTCTTTAGTATCGTGTGCTTTTATGACCATCAGCGGCACCTCAAGTAACTCATCGTTTATTGCTACCTTTGCTTGTAACTGCGCTTTATATACGCATTGCAGTGCCTGCAATTGACGAGCACTGAACTGGTAGCCCGCAGTGGCTAAATGTTTACTTAACCACTGTGTTTGTTGCTCATCAGCAAGCGTGCAATATAACTGCTGCTCATCGTCAGTTAAGTGCAATTGAAAAAATTCACTCAGGTTCGCGATTAGTAACGCTGCTATTTGCCTATCTTGCAGGTTTAGCATCGCAACATTAGGCATAGGCGTATCAATAACTAGCAGTGAGGCTGGAGCTTTATTACGCTGTACTAATTGCTGCGCCATTTGATGAATCACAAAGCTTCCAAATGAATGGCCAACCAAGTGAATATTAGCGTCTACCCCCTGTTCAATTAATGCGTTGCAGTAATGGTGTGCGGTCAGTGATAAGGAATTAATAATATCGGGTTCTAAAGCGATCAGATCGGGCTGCAAACCATAAACTGGAATACGTTGATCCAGTTGATTAACTAATGCTTGATAGATCATCAGTAACCCTCCCGCACCGGCGACTAAAACCACCGGCTGAAACCCTTGTTCACCGGCCTGTAAACAAACTAAAGTTGTCGGCTGAAGATCAGCAGCGTTGCTTTTTTGTAATTGCTCAATTGCCTCAGCTAAAGCGTTTACAGTACGGTGGCGAAATAACATATCAATGGGCACCGTTAACTGCATCTGATAGCTCAATTGCGATACCAAGCGCATTGCTAGTAATGAATGACCACCTAGCATAAAGAAATCATCGTTGATCCCCACTTGCTCTATGTTTAACAACTGACTAAATTGTTCAACCAATAATTTATGCAATGGCGTGATCGGCGCACTGTATGAAAATTCATTCTGGCTACTCAATTGTTGCGCTGTTTTACTAAGCTGTTTTCGATCAATTTTGCCATTATTTGTACAGGGTAAGTTATCAACAAATTGAACATTCTGTGGCACCATATACGCTGGTAAAACACCCGCTAAACTGCGAATTAGTGGCTCACTGGCTCGTTCTTGATCACCCACATCAACAAATGCAACTAGCTGTTCATTACCACTGTTATCTTTACGAACCACCACAGCACAGGCGTTTATTTGTGGTAGCGCAAGTAAATGACGTTCTATTTCAGGTAACTCAACACGATAACCGCGAATTTTAACTTGTTCATCTAAACGCCCTAAGAACATCATTGCTTGGGGATTTGTACAACGCACTTTATCACCCGTTTTATATAACCTAACGCCGCTTTTTGGTTCAGTAATAAATGCAGCAGCCGTTTTCTTTGCATCGTTAAGGTAGCCTCTTGCCAACCCTTTGCCACTGAGGTACAGCTGCCCACTCACATAATAAGGAACCGCTCTTAAATATTTATCTAGGATGTGTAATTGCAGCCCTGCCACTGGTTGGCCAATCGGTATTTCAGAACCCGTATAATCAGTTACCGCAATTAATGTTGCAGAAATAGTTGCTTCTGTCGGTCCATAAGCATTGATCAAAATAATGTTATTACTGTAATAAGCTTGCCATTGCTGCAACCTTGCCGCTTGCATTTGCTCTCCACCAATTGTGATAATGCGTAATTGTTCGGTAAGTGTGACTGGCGCTGCAGCTAATTGATGCCAATAGGCTGTGGGTAAACTCATCAAGGTTAATTGACTGTACTGCGATAGTTTAGCTAAATACTGGGTATCGAGTAGTTTTTGTTGATCGGCCATCACTAAAGTGGCACCGCTTAGCAAAGTACAAAAAACTTCCTCTGCAAATACATCAAAGCTGCAACTTGCAAACTGTAAGTAATTATCGTGCGAACTGATCGCATAATTTTGTTGTAAACACTGCACATAGTTAATAACACTGTGTTGCTCAACCATAACCCCTTTTGGCACCCCAGTTGTACCTGAGGTATAGATCACATAACATAAATCATCCGGCGTATAAGTTACTATTGGGCTGCAATTAGGTTGTAAAGCAAGTGCCGCAGCACAAGTATGAAGATCGATGTTAACTGTTGGCGGTAATGCGCCCTGCCAGTCTGCTTCGCACGTTAGTAATACTGCAAGCTCTGCATCTGCGGCCATAAACTGCCGCCTTTTTAGCGGTAAACTAGGTGCAATCGGTACATAAGCCGCACCGATCTTTAAACTCGCTAAAATAGCGATAATCAAATCGCAACCAGGGTTTAAACAGATCCCGATGCGCAAAGCTTGGTCAGAGTCTAGCGTATGTGTGAGTAAGTAATTAGCCAGTCTGTTAGCGGCTGCATCCAGCTCATTATAACTCATTGTTTTAACTGGTAGGTTGTTGTCAGCATGGTAATATTCCAGCGCTGTTAACTCACCATAACTTGCCACAATTTGGCTAAATCGTTGCTGCAACGTTGTTTCGATATCCCAGCTTACAGCTGCCACTTGCTTAGCTGGTAAACTAAACTCAGTGAGCTTATCTATACCTGTTGTAAATTGATGATCTACTAAATCAATTGCTAAGCTAGACAATGGCTGCTCTGGTGTCATTACAAACGCCTGTAATAACTGCTGCAACATAGCCAAGCAATGACTGGCAAGCGAATCATTAAATAGTGCACTTTGATAACTCAAAGTCAGTGAGAGTTGCTCAGCTTGGCCAACAACTAAAGTCATTGCATAATGCGTATGATCTTTACTGTCATTCGCTAGCACCTTAAATGGCATATTTGCAATTTCTGCCAGTGGATCTGTCGGGAAATTTTCAAATACATACAAAGCATCAAACAAGGGACTGCCATTAGCAATATTACTGTAGTTATGTACTTGGGTTAATGGAGTATGGGCATAATCAGACACCGCTAATAAGCTTTGCTTAACTGATTTTAAATACGCTAACACCGACTGCTCACCCGTTGTGGTTAACAACACCGCTTGGGTATTAATGTATAAACCAACCCGTTGTTCAACATTAGCAAGTTGGCTCGGTCGCCCGGATACCGTTTGCCCAAATAAGGCATGCTCTGAATTACAACAAACACTCAGCCAGTAACCCCATGCGCCTTGCAGTAAATGATTCACTGTTAAACCCTGTTGCCGAGCAAACCCAACCAGTTGTGAACACAAT
Source organism: Pseudoalteromonas sp. ASV78 (assembly GCF_047806705.1). Lineage (NCBI taxonomy): Bacteria > Pseudomonadati > Pseudomonadota > Gammaproteobacteria > Alteromonadales > Pseudoalteromonadaceae > Pseudoalteromonas > Pseudoalteromonas sp. ASV78. The sequence goes on from NZ_JBLOPA010000001.1 coordinate 1,247,611, forward strand.
TCAGGCTCAAGTACTAAGGTTTGTTCAGTCATCGTGTTGATATCATCGCCTTGCTTACGCTGCGCAATATGCTCAACCAATAATGTTGCTTCATCTATATTGGCTAAATAACCTTGCCAAAATTGTTGCTCGGTTGTTTTATCTTGTTGCTGTAGGTATTTAATATAGTCGCTATAATTATCTTTTTTTAGAGATAAACCATGCCCTGCAAGGCGAGCCTGGTAATGCTGTAATAACTCTGAAAACAAAACAGGTAATGACCAGCCATCCATGATCAAATGATGGTATGTCCAGATAAATGCCATTTTTGTATCACTCAATGCAAGCAAACGTAAGCGCATACAAGGTGCCGCAGCTAGGGCAATACCTTGTTGGTATTGTTGATCTGCAATAGCAGTAATATAAGCTTGCTCATCAAGCACTGCTTCAGTTACTGAGTCAACCTGCAATGGTACTTGGTATTTATCAACCACGATTTGCACCGGTCCCACCGGGCTTGCCACGAACGCAGTGCGTAATATGCTATGTGTATCAAGTAGCTGGTGCCATGCATACTCGAAAGCTTCAATGTCAAGCGCGCCCTCAAGTAACAACGTCGTTTGTTCATAATAAGCACTATGTTGTGCTACTTCACCAGTTCGTTGACTGTGAAACCACATGCCTTCTTGCAGTGCACTCAGCGGGTAAATATCAACAATGGCTGATTGCTGAAAAGGGGCTAATAAATGCTGTAACTGATGATTTGCCATCGTTGGCAAAAGTGGAAAATCACTTACCGTATGGCGCTTAATGTCGTCTTGTAGACAATGTTCAAGCACCGTCATAATACTTGCTTGATAATGCGTCATAAATGAAGCTACATCGGCTTCCGCTATGCGGGCAGCATCATACTCCAGATGCATCGATAATTGCTCATTGACTATTGCTGCCGTTAATTGCAGAGCATAGTAGGCGTGATTATGTTGGCTATGTAAACTGCCCGCGGATTCTGGCGCATCAGCTAATAAACCATTATGTTGCAGCGCACTATCTAGCTGGCCTAAATAATTAAAAAATAGATGATCCTCCGTCGAAATAGTCAACGATTGGCGGATCTCCTCATCAGGATGATAATAACGTAAGGCTCCATAGCGGCTCGCTTTAGTCGATAAACTGGCTAATTGCTCTTTCATATCACAGATCAGATCGGCAATATTTGGCGTATTGCTAAATAACCGAAATGGATACATAGCAGTCAACCAACCAAGCGTTCGAGTACTATCAAGTTGCTTATTAAGTAATTCGCGGCCGTGCCCTTCAAGAATAATAAGATGATCGTCCAAACCATAGTGACTAACAGCAGACCATTGTAAAGCGGCCAACAATAACGTTTGAATACTGGTATTATAAGGTCTATTTGCCGTCGTCAAGAGCTGCTGCGTAACTGCACAAGGGAGCGTTAATGTATGTTGTTGCAGTTGTTTTTTGATTGGCTCTGGCGGCGTTGCAAAACGAAAAAAGCTTGGCTTACTCGCCACAGCAACCAATGTTTGCCACTGTTTTAAATCATCTTCATCTTTACCTTGCGCGATTAAAAATTGACTAATGTCATATAAATTAGCAGTACGAGAAGCAAAACAAATATTCTGCTGTAATGTTGCTGATAACAACGCTTGGTTAATATCTTCCAGCAAAATCCGCCAAGCTACACCATCAATTAATAAGTGATGAGCGATGATCAGCAAGCGGTTATCAGTTTGCTGAGCTGGGGTTTTTATATGGCAGATTTGCAACAATGCAGTGCCATCAAAACGAAACGCTCCTTGTTGCACTTCACACACTTTCGCTAATGCTTGAGACCAATCATCTTTGTGCTCAGCTAAATCAATAAAGTGGCAAACGTGATCGGCACTGAGCTGCGGTTTTATCGATAATTGCGGTTGCAGGCCTTTATCATCAACGACTAACCGCAAACCATCATGGTGTGCTAATAAAGCGCGTGTTAACTCTTTAATATGTTGCACAGTCACTGTTTTATCCACACTGAGTAAGAGTGACTGATTCCAATGATTGGCTGCTACAAATTGTTGTTCAAAAAACCAATGTTGAATGGGAAGTAATGGCAATGCGCCTGAAAAGCTTTGCTGTGGCTCAACCAGCTCCCGTTGTGGCTGCTGGTGTGCCAATTGCTCAGCGAGCGCTGCTACGGTATTAAAGTTAAAAATATCAGCCACTGACAAACTAATGTTTTGTGCTCTTGCGCGACTGGCAATTTGAATACTGAGGATTGAGTCCCCTCCCGCGGCAAAAAAATCATCATCAACGTGCAGCATCGGCTGATTTAATACTTGTCGATACAAAGTGAGTAATAAGCTGCTTAATCCGCTTCCTTGTGGTGCTGCTGGAACTTGAGTTAATTGCTGCGTAACAGTTTGTTCGCTTGCTGTTCTTAGCTGTTTCTGTAATTGCAGATGATCTATTTTGCCATGTGCCGTCAGGGGAATTTCATCTACCTGAATAAGCTCACTCGGTATCATGTGCTCCGGTAACTTCACTTTAAGACTTGCTATACTTTGGCGCTTAAATTGCGCTTGGAGCGAGTCACTTATCTGTGGCGTGACAATAAAAGCCAGCAGCTGTTTATGGCCTTCAGCCAATTCACACACGCTAACAACACAATCCGTTACGCCTGCAATAGCACGTAACTGATACTCAATTTCAGACAATTCAATACGGTAACCGCGTAATTTAACTTGTGCATCATTGCGGCCGATGTAGGCAATACGGCCGTTATTTAATTGCCTAACTAAATCACCGCTTTGATAGGCTCGCAGTTGTTGCTCTGCAACGGTCGTTAAATAAATAAAACGCTGTGCGGTAAGCTCTGGACGGTTCAAATAGCCGCGCGCTAATCCTGCACCAGCGATATATAATTCACCAATCATGCCAGGCACAACCGGTTGCCCCTGCTGATCAACAATTAACAACTCTACATTATCAACCGCATAGCCTATATCGGGGGCCATTCCCGGCTCTGTCGTTGTGTTACTAACCTCAGCCGAGGTGGCCACAACTGAAGTCTCTGTAGGGCCATAATTATTAATAATACGGTAGGGTTTTGTAGCTGGGGGGCATGTTTTTAACTTGTCGCCGCCAACCAGTAAATAACGCAAAATAGCAGGCGTAAAAGCGTGATCTGCCAACATTATTTCAGCGATTGGAGTGGCTAAAAAGCAGTGACTCACATGATGTTCATCAAGTAATTGCGCTAATTTTTGCGGGTTATCTAAACTTTCTCGCGGTATAATTACCAGCTTTGCTCCGGCGCTTAAATAAGGCCAGATCTCCCAGCTTGCAGCATCAAATGCGATATTTGCTGTTTGACTGGCAATACTTGATTTATCAACCGCAAATGCGCGTTGATGCCAGCGGCATAAATTGCTCAGCCCTTGGTGGGGGATCATCACCCCTTTAGGGTTACCCGTTGTGCCTGAGGTATAAATGACATACGCTAATTGCGCCGCCTCTACTTTGGGTAATTGCACTTGGCCTAGCGTATTACTTGCAAGGTTTAGCGTGTGCTTAAATTGCTCATCATCAAGGCAAATAAGCTGGCTGTTCGCACCACAGTTATCTTCTAACAGCGTAGCAAATGCAGTGTGAGTAACCAGCCACTGCGCACCACAATCCTTGATAATATAAGCAATTCTAGATACTGGATAATTCGGATCAACAGGCACATAACAGCCACCCGCTTTCATGATTGCGAGCAATGCAACTATCAAGTCAATACCGCTTTGCATGCTTACAACAACAGGCTGTTCAGCTTGTAAGCCTTGCTGTATCAAATATTTTGCCAACAATTCACTAAGCTGATGAATTTGCTGATAACTCGCAAATTGCCCTGAGGCTGCCTCAATAACGCCAGTGTCAGTTTTAGCTTGCTGCTCGGCTACAGCAGTAAATGCATCTATGACGGTTGCAGCTGGCGTATTTAGCCGTTGCTCACCTTTGAGCAGGCAGTTATGCCGCTGTTTATCTGTCAACATTGCAGCTGACTGTATAGCAACCTGCGGATCGGCGGTGAATGACCTAATTAAAGTACATAATGCCGTAGCCATAGTTTGAATTGTTTGTGGGGTAAATAACGCCGCGTTATAAGCCCAGCTAAAGCGTAACTCACCGTCATCTTCGCTACATGCCAACTCAATATCAAATTTTACTTGCGGTGGCTGCTCATCAATCGCTGCAACCTGTATATTAGGTAATTTAAACTGTGTATTTAAGGCTGGGTTTAACGAAAATGTAAGCTGAAAAATACTCTGCTGACTCATGCCACGTGGTAACTGCAAAGCCTCAACAATTTTTTCAAAGGGCATGGCTTGATGCTGACCAACGGCAACAATTAATTGTTTTTGCTGTGCCAGTAGCCCTTCAAAACACATACCTTCGCGCAATTGACAGCGGATCGGCAGTGTATTAATAAAGAATCCAATTAAGGGAGTTAGTTGCGTTTGTGTACGTCCTGAAAATGGCGCACCAATGACAACATCATCACACTGACTATACCTAGCTACAAATGCCGCATAAGCACTATGCAGCCACATAAATAAGCTCACATCAAACTGCTGACATTGCCTGTGGATCGCCGTAACTGTGATTTTATCTAGCTGTATTTGATAGCTCGCACCAGCGGACATGAGCTGTTTAGGACGTATTTTATCCAGCGGTATTTGATGTATCGGTGGGGCATCTTGTAACTGTTGTAACCAAAACGCTTGGTGTTTAGCTAACTGCTGTTGATGTAACTGACTACGCTGCCAATGAGCATAATCCCCGTATTGAATTGATAAAGGTTGCGCTAGCTGTGCAGGCAATGAAGTTTGGCTGGTAAAGCTTTGATAAAACGCTGCAAATTCACTCACTAATATTGCCAAAGAATGTGCATCAGAGGCAATATGATGGATATTTACCCGTAACTTCCAATGCTGTGCATGCAGCTTAACTAAAATAATACGCAGCGGTAACTGACAACTTAAATCAAAGGCAGTTTGGCTGTCATCGCGCAGCGTTTTTAACCACAGTCGTTGCTGTTGTTCATCGTTAAGTTCACTGGCATCAATGACCTTTAACACCGACGCAAATGTATCTTGGATCACCTGCTGAGGTAAGTTTGCTTTATCGACGGTGAGCAACGTTCGCAACACTTCATGGCGCTGCACGATAGCGTCACACACGCGTTGAAATGTATCAATATCAAGCAAACCATGTAGTTCAAAATTAGCTGGCATATGATATTGCACGTTTCCCGGCTGCAATTGATCTATGGTCCATAACCGTTGTTGAGCAAAAGATAACGGCAAAGGCGTTGCTGATTGCACTTTCGGGATAACCGCTGATGCGACAGTGTAATTGGCGGCTTTATTGCGCGCAGCCGCTAACGCGAGTGTATGCACCTGCGGTGCGTAAAACAGATCAGCTAAAGTAATCGACAACTGAGCGTGTTGCCCTAAGTGACTGACTAATTGGCTAGCTAATAATGAATGCCCACCCAATTCAAAAAAGTGCCCTTGCCGACCGACATTTGAAACCTTTAATATCGCTTCAAAAGCCGCAGCAATTGCTTGTTCGTCATCCGATCGGGGAGGCTCATCTGCCGTTGCTTTAAGCTGTAATTGATCCAGCGCTAAGAGTGCTTTTTTATCAATTTTACCGTTCACCGTTAATGGCATCTGCGTCACGGCAATAACATTCGTTGGCAGCATAAACTCAGGCAATGTGGTACGTAAAAACTGTTGTACTTCGCTGGTGAGAGCCGCAAATACGGCATCATTTTTAACGATAACAAATGCGCTGATCCGCGGATTAGTCGGCTGTTCAGTATTCAGTAATACTGTTGCGCTACTCAACTTAGGGTGGCCACGTAACTGGTTTTCTATTTCACCCAGTTCAATACGGTAACCGCGTACTTTTACTTGGTCGTCAATACGGCCCATATAACTCAATTCGCCAGTTGCTAACTGACGTACTAAATCACCTGTTTTATATAGTTTTTTAGCAGCGTTCGCTGAAAATGTATCTGCCACAAAGCGCTCAGCATTGAGCTCATCGCGGCGCCAATATCCCCTGCAAACCCCATCCCCTCCGACATATAGCTCACCAACGGCACCAACAGGCAGTAACTGACGATACTTATCTAAAACGTAGCAACTGGTCGTTGGAATTGGCCGACCAATATTGCTTGCGCCACACGCTAGATCTGCGTCATGTAAACGCTTGAAAGTAACGTGAACCGTTGTTTCAGTAATGCCATACATATTGATCAGTTGGCAGTCGCTAAAGCGTTTTGCCCAAGGGGCCAACTTAACGGGCTGTAATGCTTCGCCACCAAAAATGACGTATCTAATTTTGCTCTGCTGTATACGCTGCGAAGGCTTGGTTAACATTGCTGTTTGTAGCGCATAAAAAGCACTGGGGGTTTGATTTAGCACACTGACGTGTTGATCTAGCAATAAATCTGCAAATGCATCACTGTCTTTTGCGGTATCTGCATCCACAATAACTAAGCGGCCACCAAAAAGTAACGCGCCATACATTTCCCACACTGAAAAATCAAAACAAAATGAATGAAACAGCGTCCATACATCATGCTCATTAAAATCAAATAAACTCGGCTGTACACACAATAATCGGATCACTTGGCGGTGTTCAATTTGCACACCTTTAGGCCGTCCAGTGGTGCCAGAGGTGTAAATCATATACGCTAAGTGGGATGAGCAAATAGCTAACTCGAGGTTTTGTGTAGCACTAATCTGATTAATAGCTGTGTAGATCGCGCTATCATCAATATTTATGCACGTTAAGTTATGCTGCGAAAACAACTCGATACTACTGTTATCACACAACACTAAGTGACTCTGAACATCATCAACAATGTAACTGATCCGATCGCGAGGGTAATTAGGGTCAATAGGCACATAAGCAGCGCCAGCTTTTAGCACCGCTAATAACGTCACCACCAAATTAACATTACGGGTCACGCTCACTGGTAGCATATCTTGCGCTTCAACACCCTGACTTAATAATACTCTGGCAAGTAGATTTGCCCGTTCATTAAGCTGTTTATAAGTGAGTGTCTCGTGCTCATCAACCAGCGCCAATTGGTCAGCAAATCTGTTTGCTTGTTGTTCAAATACACTCACGATACTGGCGCTTTGATCCCAACTTGTACTATCCGCTTGCTGCGATGTGGCAGCGTCAGTTAATGCCTGCATCTGCCGTTCATCAAGCAATGCCAATTTTGAGATTTGGCTATCCGGTGCAGCAACAATGTTTGCTAATAATACGGCAAAACTATCTGCCCAGTGAGTAATTGTCGCAAGCTCATAAAGTGCTTCATCAAACTTCCAAGTGACTGTTAAACCTTGGTTATCGATAACCGCATTAAGCTCCAAATCACATTTTACTGCGCTGTGGTGCTCTCGCACTGCACTGCGAGCCTCAGCTATTTCAACACCCGGTAGCTGGAAGGTTGGTTGCTCATCAACAGTCAAGGTGAAGAAAATTTGTACTAAAGGATGATGACTTAAATCGCGTTGGCAATTGAGCCCTTCAACCAGTTTATCAAATGGCATATTGCGATATTCAAACGACTGTAAAATACGTTCTTTTTGTTGCTGCAACCATGCATTAAACGTTAATTCATCCGACAATACGCCATGCATCACTAAGGTATTAACAAATAAACCGATTAAATTGTTTAGCTGTGGATGCTCACGGCCCTGAGTTGGCGTGCCGATCAGTACCTGCTCTGTTTGTTTAATACGGCCAATAAATAACATAAAGCTACTTAACAACCACATAAATGGTGTGACTGATTGACTCGCCGCATGTTGTTGTATTTTTTCAACTAACGAGTGACTTAAGCGTTGCCGATAAACTAACCCTGACTGCTGTTGAACACTCGATCTAACTTTATCAGTTGGTAATGATTGCAACGGTTCAAGATCGCCAAGTGTCGTACGCCAATAATTAATTGCTGCTGTAAAGTACTCTGCTGTTAAGGTATTTCGTTGCCACGCAGCGTAATCAGCATATTGAATTGGTAAGGGGTCTAATTCGACATCACCTTGCAGTAGTTGCGTATAAATGGTTTGTAATTCTTGAGCAAGTATTTGCATTGACGCGCCATCACTAACAATATGATGCATATTAAATGCTAAATAATGTTGCTCATTATCGGATACCAATAGCACCCGCAGTAATACATCTCGAGTCAAATCAAATGGCTGAGCTTGATGTTGTATCAGCGCCGCTGTTATTTGGCTTTGTCGCTGTGCAACTGGGAATGTTGCTGCATCAAGCCACTGAAAAGGCGTCACAAAGGTGTCTGTTACTTGCACATACGGTATACCTTGCGGATCAGTTATAAACTGACTGCGTAATATTTCATGGCGTTCAACAATCTGGTTGATTGCCGTGCGTAACAACGGCACATCTATATGGCCTTTTAGGGTAAACTCAGCAGGCATATAATATTGTTGGCTGCCTTGTAACTGCTCAATAAACCATAAGCCTTGTTGAGCAAAGCTCAAAGGCAAACACCTATCTCGCGCAGCGATGGCAATTGCGTCCATATTACTTGGCAACGTAACCACTGATTGTTGTTGCTGAAAATAGCGAATAATCGCCGCTTTATGCTCAGTGATCTGAGCTTTAAGTTCACTTGGAAAACCGTTACTTTGTGTAAATGCTAAAGCACCTTGTTTTTCATACAAAGTAACACCTGCTCGTAAAGCATCTGCGATTAACTCTTCAATTTCTAGCAGTTTATTTTCCATCACAAAAACATCTCTTCTGAGTTATCATTTTCACTCATGGCTTTATTAGCGGCTTGATGAATAGCGTACCAGCTAGCAATAGCCGCAATGGTCGGCCTTTCAAACAGTATTTTCACAGGGATATCAACTTGTAACCGCGCCTTGAGCAACGCCATACATTGCGTTGCTAATAATGAATGCCCACCCAGCGCAAAAAAGTTATCGGTAATACCAACAGAGTCAACTTGTAACTGCGCAGCAAAAATATCGACCAAGGCAGCTTCTAAGTCATTACGCGGTGGTACATTTTCAGTTGCTACTGCGACTGATTGGCCCCATTGCAGTAGTTGTTTACTGTCAACTTTTGCGTTAGATGTCAGGGGAATAGCGCTTATCGCATGCCATTTTGTTGGCACCATATAAGCAGGTAAATAGTTCGCCAGGTAGTTGCTAAGCATAGCCTGTTGCTGTGCGTCTAAAAGTGTTATTTGCTGCTCATGCCCAAACGCTGTGATCACTGAACTGTGTGGCGTAAACACTAAGTAAGCCTCAAGGTTTGCAGTGTCTTTATTTAATATTACAGATGCCTCACTAATCTCTTTATGCTGGATTAACTGTGCTGTTATTTCGCCCGGCTCAATGCGATAACCGCGTAATTTAATTTGTTCATCCACTCGAGCACAAAATAGTAGCTGTTCTGGTTGGCCATGTTTATCAAGCAACCAACGCACTTTATCCCCGGTACGATAAAATCGTTGCACCGTTTGCTGCTGTCCAAAAGGTAACCACACAAAACGTTGCGCCGTTAAACTCGCTTGATTTAAATACCCTTGAGCAACATTGTCACCGGCAATATAAAGCTCGCCAATGGCGCCCACTGCGGTTAATTGTTGATGCTCATCTAGTATCACCAACTGACTATCTGCAATCGCCCGACCGATTGGCACTTGGGCCATTTTACGCCGTTCAAGCTCGCTAATTTGCTTTTGCTCGCAATGATAAACACTGCAACCTACCGTTGCTTCAGTTGGGCCGTACTCATTCACCCACTGGCAATTTGGCAAATACTGAGTTAACGATTTAAGTAACTGAGTGGGTAATGCTTCACCACCAATGACAACCACATGTGCGGTTGCAACGGCAGCCGCTGGAGCAAACGCAAGTAAGCCTTGTAAATGCGCAGGAGTGACTTTAAATAAACAGGCTTGGGAGCTGAATATCTGCTTTGCAAGCTGCTCAAGCATCTGCTCATCATCAGCAAGTAGTGTAATACTGATACCCATTAGTAAAGGTGCCCACAACGAAGTGACCGTGGCATCAAATGCCAATGGCGTACTCACCACGCTGGTTGTTAACGCAGCTGATAGATACTCACACTGTGCATGTGCTAAGTAACAAGCTAAATTAGCATGGCTGATCATCACCCCTTTTGGGGTGCCTGTGGTTCCTGATGTATAGATAATATAAGCAAGATCATCCGCCGAATATGACCCAGGCAGTGCGCTTTTTGAACCATTGAGTGAGCCAAACTGCCAACTGTTTGGCTCATCAAGCAATACACATAATGGCGCAATGATACTCCCCGGCTTATTCGTTACATGCTGTTTAGCAAACGCTGACTGTGTGATCAAACACTGTGCTTTACTGTCATCGATAATAAATTGCACTCTGGATACTGGTAATTTTGGATCAATCGGCACATAGGCACTGCCGGTTTTTAAAATCGCTAACATGGCGACCAGCATTTGTGCCGTTGCGCTAACACATAAAGCAACTTTACTTCCGGCGGTTATCCCTTGTTCTTGTAAATAATTGGCTAACAGCTGTGACTGAGTCTGTAATTCAGCATAACTCAACACTTCACCATCAGGGCCTGCGACCGCATTACGTGTTGGATATTGTGCGGCTTGGCGGGCGATTTGTGTAACTAGGTTAAGTGGCTGAGTTTGCCTTGCATAGGGTGGCGAAGATAAATTAAGCAGCAGATTTTTTTTAGTTGCTGACACTACCGGTAATAGCTGCAACTGCATAAGAGGGTCACTTAATATCGCATCAATCAATACCTCGAATGCTGCTGCATATTCAGTAATACTGCTGGCACTAAATAATGCCTCACTAAAATTCCACTGCAGCTCAATGCCATCGCCTTGCTCAATTGCATTGACCTCTAAATCAAATTTCATTTTTGGTGCAGCGTGTGGCTGCATTTCAATATGTAAACCTGGCAGTGAAAAATCACTCGTTTCATTGTTTTGCAGTGCAAATAAAATTTGAAATAAAGGATGATGTGCTAAGTTTCGCTCCGGCTGCAGCACTTCAACTAATTGTTCAAATGGCACTTGTTGATGTTTAAAAGCATCTAAAATCACCTGTTTTTGCTGCATTAATAACTGCGTGAAGTTTTGCTGTCCTTCACTGCGGGTGCGGATCACTAAGGTATTAACAAAAAAACCAATTAGATTAGCTATTTGTGGCTGTTCACGACCAGCAACTGGAGAGCCAACTAAAATATCCGTCGCTTCACTCAATCGCATCATTAACAAGGAAAAGGCTGTGTGTAACCACATATATAAGGTAACGCCGTGTGTCGCACATTGTTGATGGATAGCTTTAGTCGTTGCAGCGGACAAATGCTGGGTAAAACATTGCCCTTGCAACTGCTGTTGGATTGCTCGGGGCTGCTCTAACGGTAATTGATGTACAAAAGGGGCCCCCGTTAACTGAGTTCGCCAATAGGAAAGTGATTCATGCAAGGCAGTTTCACTGCAAACTAAACGCTGCCAATAAGCAAAATCGGCATATTGGATAGCTAATGGTTGCTGTAATAATGTAGGTAAAACAAATCGCGGTTCAGCACTTGCAGCTCGGTAAAAAGCAATAAACTCGCGAACTAAAATTGCCATTGACCAGCCATCGCTTGCAATATGATGCATATTAAAATGCACAAAACTTTGCTCATTGCTAATTTTAGCAACCACCACACGCAGTAAAACGTCGCTTGCCAAATCAAACGCTTTACTACTTGCTTGTGACGACAGTGATTGCCATTGCTCATCTTGTTGTTCGCGATTAAGCATACTTAAATCGTGCAGCTCAAGTGGGATCGCAAACTGTTCATTAATGCATTGCTCAGGCGCTGAGCCTTGGTCGCGTGTAATAATAACAGTACGCAGCACTTCATGACGTTCAATCAGTGCATATAACGCGCCTGATAACGCAGTCAGATCCAACGTCCCCGTAAACACAAAGCTCGCTGGCATATGATATTGCACACTTTCATTATGCACTTGATCAATAAGCCATAATCGTTGCTGTGCATAGGAAAGAGGTAGCGCCTGCTGGCGAGATATTTTCACAATCTCTTGGTGTGGCTGAATTTTTTCACAGTTTTGTAATGCTTGCGCTAACGTTGCAGCCGTTGGGGTTTTAAATAATTGCGGTAATGTTATGTCGAGTTGCTTAGTTTCACGAATCTTACCAATCAAGCGGATCGCTAATAACGAGTGCCCCCCTAAATCAAAAAAGTTATCGTCTAAACCAATATTTGTAGTGAGTAAAATCTCACTAAACAGCTGTAACAAATATTGCTGTAATGGTGTTTGCGCGTGCTTGCTGTGTGTTGTGCGAGTGGGCTGTAAACAGCTAAGTGCATCAGCTATCAATGTGGCTTTATCAATCTTGCCGTTTTTCGTCAGTGGCATCACAGTTATAGCATAACAGTGTGCGGGGATCATATACGGCGCTAAGTAATGCGATAAATGCGATTTAATGGTGTTAACGGCTAATGGCTTTTCATGTTGATGGAAAACAATATGTGCCGCTAACGTTTGCTGCTTGCTATCAACCGTCACCGCACAATCAGCCACTTCAGGGAGTTCTAGGATCAGCTGCTCAATCGCGGCTAAATCAACTCGAAAACCGCGCAGCTTGATCTGTTGATCCTTACGTCCACAGTATCTTAAATAACCAGCAGCACCTGTTTCATCAGCTTGCCATAACGCTATGTCGCCTGTTCTATAAAAACGCTTGGTCACTTTTCCACCCTGCTGGCTAGGCAGCTGCAAAGTAATAAAGCTGGTATTATTAAGATCAGTCTGATTAATGTAACCTGGGCTGACAACAGGTCCTGCAATAAGTAATTCACCACGCATATTCACTGCTGCTGGCTGATCAAATTGGTCAACCACTAACAGCGTTACATTATCGTTAGCTAAACCAATTGGGACATCATTATGACGCAGTAAAACCTCATCACTGGTACTGTGATCAATTACAAAAGTACTTGAACCGACTGTAGTTTCTGTTGGTCCATATTCGTTAATCCAACGACACAGTGGTAACTTTGCACGGATCGCCAACAACAATTCAGTTGTGAGTGCTTCACCACCGATCACCAATGTATGGGTAACATTGCTTACACAATAGTGCTGCGATAATGCCAAAATGGCACGTAAATGAGCTGGCGTGAGCTTAAACAGTTTAGCGTCTGTTGCTGTAAAGAGTAGTTCCGTCAACTGGGTTAGCTGTTCATCCCCTTGCGCAATAATTTCCACCACGCCACCTTGCATCAAGGCAGGATATAACGCCGTGACCGTTGCATCAAACGCCAAAGGCGTACTCAATACGCTGCTACAAAGGGCTGAATTATCAGGCATATAATGCGCAACCGCATGCTGTAAATAAGCCGCTAAATTGGCATGGTTGATCATCACCCCTTTCGGCCGTCCGGTCGAACCAGAAGTATAAATAATGTAACTCAAATCATCGTCTTTAACATGGTGACTGAGTTGTTCATCTGGCTGCTCCACCGGATAGCCATCGAAATTAGAATCGTCATCAAGAACATCATCAACGAGCAAAAAATCTGCGCCACTGTTGATCACCGTGTCGGCATGCTCACTCAATGTCAAAATCATCATCAACTCAGCATCTTCAACAATATAACTTAACGTCTTTATTGGCGTATCTTGGTGTATCGGCACATATACATGACGTGCCTTTAAAATAGCGAGTATCGCCACCAACATCGCGGCGCCTGATGGCAGCAAAATGGCAATGCGACTTTGCGCAGCAAAATCCATTTCGAGTAAACAATGGGCAAGCTGATTAGCACGTTGTTCAAGCGCGAGGTAACTATAGGTTTGGCCATTACATTTTACTGCGGGGTGTTGCGGTTGCTGCTTTGCAAACTGCGAAAAACACAGATGTAAAGGCGATGGTTGAGTATTTTGTATCTCAATTGAGTCACTATGAGATAATGCCGCTGCTTGCTGACTCGGGCTCCAAAGCATTAACTCTGCGAGCTTAACACTTTGATCAGCCAAGCATTGCTGCAACACATAACTAAATTGAGCAAAGAATGTCTCTATATTTGCCTGATGCCATAGTGCGGTGTCGTATAACCACTCAATTTCTAGCACGTCACCGCTATCTATAACTGAGACTTCTAAGTCAAGTTTAGCGCTACGCACCTTGCTCTGTAAGGCTGTAATTGACAGCCCTGCTAGCTGTAAATTTTCATTTATCGTATTGTTTACTCTAAAGATGACTTGTACTAGCGGGGGAATTGCTAAACTGCGTTCAGTGGCTAATTCATCCACTAAGAGATCAAATGGGATCTGTTGATGAAGCAGTGCTTCGCTCAACGTTGCTTTTACAGCAGCTAATGCTTGGTTAAAGCATGTATCCGCTGACACCGTATTACGTAACACCAGCGTGTTAACAAAGTTGCCAATAATAGGTTCAAGCTCTGCGGCAACTCGCCCTGCAACTGGCGTACCTAGCACACAATCTGATTGCCCAGAAACTCGACTAAACCACAAAGTAAATACAGTTTGTAAGGTTACAAACAAAGTGTCACCTTGGTTTGCAATAAACAATCTTAATTGTTCAGTTAATGCAGGCGACAACACGGTTTTATATAAACCGCCGCCGCTGAGCACATCGTTACCTCGCTGGTACTGTGTCGGTAACTCATGCACTGTAGGTAATTGCGCTAACTGTTGACGCCAGTAGTCAATACTTATTTGCCACTGAGGATCAGCTTGCATACTATGCTGCCAATGTACAAAATCAATATAATTATGCTCTAGCGTTTGCAACTCAGTGGCGCTTGTCATACCAATATGCCGATTATAGTTGCTAGCGAGTTCACGGCAGATCAGGCCAATAGACCAACCATCGGCAACAATATGATGAACAGTAACAAGTAACTGATAATGGTGCTCGGCTATTTTAATCAAGCTTGCCCGTAACATCAGCTGTGAGGTTAAATCAAATGACTGATTATAATCATCCACTATCATCTTCTGTAACAGCTGCTGTTGATCTGCTTGTGAGCAAAGATCTAGCTGTTGCAACGAAAAAGCTAAATGGCCGTTAAAATATTGGCATGGCTGTGCATCCGCTGCACTTTTATAGTTATAACTTAGGATCGCATGGCGCTTAACGATATCATTAAATGCCTGCTGCAATGCCACCACATCAACCTCACCGCGCAGTGTAAACACGCCCTGTAAGTTATATTGACGGCTGTGTCCTTGCAGTTGATCAACAAACCAAATACGTCGCTGAGAAAATGACAACGGCTGTTCCCCAGCTAACTCACTATGTGGTAATTGCACCTTGGAGCTGGTTTGTTCACTACCGGTTAAATACTGGGCTAACTCCTCAACGGTTGCATGATTGAAGATGTCTTTAAGTGACAATGAAACGCCAAACTGCTGGCGAATTTGATTAAGTAATCTAATTGCTAGTAAGGAATGCCCACCGATTGCAAAAAAGTCATCTTCTAGACCCACCCTAGCAAAGCCCGTTAACTGTGCAAATAACGCCGCTACTTGCTGCTGCATTAGCGTTTTTGGCGCGACAAAAGTATCGCTGCTGCGTACCATTTGTTGTTGTAAAAATTTACGATCAACTTTGCCATTTTCAAGATAAGGTAATTGCTCTTGCAACACAAAGAAACTGGGGATCATCGGCTCTGGTAATACACACTTTAAGTCTGTTTTGATCCGTTGTTGTAAGGCCTCAGCAGTTAATTGCTGGCCTTCAGCAGATGCCACATAGTAGGCAACTAAAGTATCCGCAGAGGCAATTTCACGACAAATCACAGCACTATTCTTAACCACAGATAAAGCCGTTAACTTTGCCTCAATATCAAGTAAGTCAACTCGAAAGCCTCTAATTTTAGGTTGCTTATCTAAACGCCCTAAATATTCCAGCGTACCGTCTTTGCGCAATCGGACATTATCACCAGAGCAATAATAACGCTGTTGTCCCTTGGTGGTGTTAAGCATGACAAAACTTTGCGCAGTCTGCTCCGCTGCACGAATATAACCAGTTGCTAAACTCTCACCACCAATATAAAGCTGTCCAGGCATGCCCATAGCAACGGGCTCGTGGTGTGCATCTAGTATGGCAAGTTCAACATGCGCAAGCGCGCTACCGATAGGATAACTCATCTGCTCAGCAGTTTGATGATCCTCAATTTCATAGCTAGTCACGCCAATGCAGGTTTCTGTCGGCCCATAATGATTGATTAATTTAGCGCTTGGATAAAGCGCCCGAATTTGCGCAACTAATTGCGCTGTTAATGATTCCCCCCCTAACACCCACTGTTGCAGAGGTGCGCGAGGTGTTTGACTCGTAGCAATAGTGGCTAATAGTTCAGCAGCAAAGCTGGGAGTGATCTTTAAAAAGTTAATTGCTTGCTCACTGAACGTATCGACAATCGCAACAGGATCACTTTTTACATGTGGCGAAATTAATACCACAGTGCCGCCATTCGCCCATACTGGGTATATGCCAGTTAAACAAAGATCGGTCGCCAGCCCTGTCACCACGGCTGACTTGGTATCATTATGAAATTCAAGCCGCTTAGTAATACTTTGCACATAGTGCGCTAATGCAGCATGATTAATTTCAACCCCTTTTGGCGTGCCTGTTGAACCGGAGGTAAATATCACGTACGCGCCATCAGCAAGGTTTAACTTGGGTAAGTCAGTTGCATTAACCGCCGCTTTTAACAGCTGCGCAAACGGCCATAATGTAATCTGTTGCTCATTTAATTCAGTAACTGCTTGATTTGCGAGCGCTGTATCAGCAAATGTTACTAAATATTCACAGCCTGCATGCTGTAAAATTTCCACAATACGCGCCACCGGCGTGCCTTGCTCAATCGGTAAGTAAGCACGGCCTGTTTGCAATAGTGCAAACATCGTTAATAAGGCATCGATTGAGCGAGATACCAATAATGCAATGGGTGCTGAAGTTGTTTGTTGATGATGAGTTTGCAACGCTAAAATATGGCTGGCGAGTGCTGCGCTTTGTTGCACTAATTGTTGATAACTCAAACTTCGTGCGGTTTTGCCATGTTGGTCAGCTTCAATGCAGGCTATTTTTTCAGCGCTAAGCTCAGCCTGCTTTATCACCTGTACAGGTAATGCAAGCACATCACTGCTGACTTTTTCATGAGCTTTTTTACGCCCTAGCAACTGGCTGGCATAACGCGCAGAGGGTAACTCAACGGTTGCAATAGTTTGTGCTGCGTTATTGCCAAGAGATATAACTAGCTGATTAAAATCATTGCTCATTTGCTGAATAACATGGTCATCAAATAGCGCACTGCAATAATCAAAACTAATCTCTAAGCCCTGCTCTGATTCACTTACATTCAGGGTTAAATCAAATTTTGCAGTACCGTTATCTAATGGCAACAATTTAGCCGACAATGTTGCGATTTCCACAGTACCGGTATCTACACCGTTATAATTAAACAGTATTTGAAACAAGGCTGAATGTGCTGACGATTTAGCTAAGCCAAGTGTTTCAATAATATCTTCAACTGCCACACTTTGATTTGCGAGCCCTTGCGCCACTAGCACTTTGGTTTGCGCTATTAATTGTGCAAAAGAGCTCTGCGGTGACACCATTTGTCGCATCGGCAAGGTATTGATAAAACACCCTATAACATTCTCAAACTCGGGCTGTTCACGATTCAACACCGGCACCGCAACCGTAATATCCTGTTTTTGGCTATAGCGCTGTAATAGTACATAAAACACACTTAACAACCCGACAAACCGAGTCACCGTTAATTGCTGACAGCAACAATCAAACTCGCTAACCAGCCGTGTATCGATAACGCTGTGCTGACTCTTGCCTTGATAGGTTTTTTGTTTATCACGAGGATAACTCGTTGGCAGCTCAAATAACTCCATCCCTGTTAGCGCTTGTTGCCAATAACTTAGCTGCTGTTGATATATAGCTGATTGTTTAAACTGACCTTGCCAATATACATAATCTAAATACTGTAACGGTTTACATGCAGCCGCATTATTACCGGTATTATTATTTGTCAGTATCGCCAATAATTCTTGCACTAAAAGCCGCACAGACCAACCATCGGCAATAATATGATGCATCGCAATGTATAACCATTTACCTGCGCCTGAGTGGCCAATTAACGTTGCACGTATCAGTAAATCATTTTCCAGATCAAAGCGGTAACTTAATTCATCGTGTAATTTTTCAACTATTTGTGAGGGTGTTTCATGCCCTGCTATATCAAGTGTATTCAATGCTAAGCGCAACTGGCTATTAACTCGCTGCACAACACCTTGCTCGGTGTTAAAAAATTGCGTTGTTAATATTTGATGGCGAGCCAACAATGTGTCAAATGCCTGCTGTAGTTCATTTATTGTCAATGAGTCTGACAGCTGCAACAGACCACACATATTGTATGCAGTTGACTGCTGTTCATATTGATCAATAAACCAAATACGTTGTTGCGCACTTGATAAATCCCCTTGTTGCTGATGATGACGTTGCATATAGGCAATCAGCTCATCCTTAGATGCTTTGATCTTTGCCAGTTCTGGCGCTGGGACTGTCGTTAACTTACTTCGTAACTTTAACCGCCCATCTTGCAAATAAACGTAGATACCTTGTGCGTCCAATTCGGCCAGTAAAGTTTTAATTGCTACATTATCCATGTTACAAGTCCATTTCTGTCATGCTGCTATCATCAAGGGCTTTACTAATATCACGGCCGCTCACTATATCGCTCACAACAGTAACCTGAGGCTGACTTTGCTCGGTACTTGCTGCTCGCGCTGATAATAGATCGTCAATTCGTAGCGCTAATTGCGCCACGCTAGGGTAGTCAAAAATATCGCCTACCGTCACCCGTACTTTAAATTGCAGATTAATTCGTGACACAAGCTGCATAGCGAGTACAGAGTTACCACCACAATCAAAGAAACTTTCTTGGGTACCTAACACTGCAACCTTAAGCAATGCTAAATAATGTTGCAGTAAGCTCGTTTCAGTCGCGCAGCTGGGGGCAATACGCACTATTGCCGATTGCATAGCCGCCGTCGGCAGCGGTAATGCTTTCGTGTCTAATTTTCCATTTGGTGTGGTTGGCCACTGCGTTAACCAACAGATTGATTCTGGCACCATATAACTTGGCAATGATTGTGATAGCACACGGCGTAATTCACTTACACTCCAAACACTTTCCAAACTGTCGTCCTCAAGGCTATAAGCACATAAACTCGGCTGGTCTTGATTGTTTGGTTTGATAAAAACACGTACATCTTGGTTCGCAAATAACAAGCGCAGGTGGTGTTCAATTTCACTTAATTCAATACGATGCCCGTTTAGTTTAACTTGTTGATCTAACCGCCCTTGTAGTTCAATACGGCCATCGAGTAAACGCCTTGCACGGTCGCCTGTTTTATACAAACGCTGATGCGATTGACGATTAAAAACATGACTAACAAAACGTTCAGCTGTGAGTGCTGGCTGCTTTAAGTAGCCAGTAGCTAACCCTAAACCACCGATCCATAACTCCCCCCACACGCCAATAGGTAGCGGTAAACATGGACTTTGTGCATCCTCAGCCATAACATACAAGCTCGTATTAGCAATTGCTGAACCTATGGTAATATCATCACTGTGCTGAATATGGCTAATTGCAGACCAAATGGTGGTTTCGGTTGGACCATACATATTCCATAAATCCCCCTGCTGCGACAGCACCGCCTGAGCAAGTGCTGGATCAAGCGGCTCGCCACCACACAAGACCTTGATACCAGCTAAACAATCAGGTGCTGCATTTATTATTAATCGCCATAACGTCGGAGTCGCTTGCATAATAGACACTGGGAAATGTGCTATTAGATCGGTAATTGCATATGGGTCACTGCATGTTTGCTCACTCGCAAGCAGTACATTAGCCCCAACAATTAAGGGCGAAAACAGCTCTAACATCGCGATATCAAAGGCAATAGTGGTAACTGCTAACCAGCAATCGGTTGGCTCGATGCCAGGCTGTACCGTCATAGCGAGCAACAGGTTTTGTAGCCCTTGGTGATTAATTTCCACACCTTTAGGTTGCCCCGTTGAGCCCGATGTATAAATAACATAAGCGGTTGATAAAGGAGCAATAACGCGATCTGGATTACTGCTTTGCAAGCCTGTAAGTACCACAGTATCAATATCTAATACCGGCAATTTGTTGCTCGCGATAATTGGGCTACTATCACTAAAACTGTCACACAACAGTAAATCAGCTTGTGCATCAGCCAGAATATATTCAATCCGTGCTTGCGGAAAAGTAATATCGAGTGGCAAAAATGCAGCCCCCGTTTTTAATACCGCTAATAAGCTAATAATCAGCTCCGCACGCCTAGGTAGTGCAATTGCCACTAAGCTGCCGACCCCAATACCTTGCTCAATAAGATAATGGGCGAAGGTATTTACGCGTTGATTTAACTGTGAATAGTTAAGGCTTTGACCATCACAGGTAATAGCAATATTGTCAGGATATTGAGTCGCAGCATGTTCAAATGCAACGATACAAGAATCGCCACAACGTTGTGTATCAACACGCTCACATTGTTTAGTAACCAATGTCGCTATTTGTACATCATCTAACAATGAACAGTTCGCACTGCTTAGCTCGTCAGTCCCAACAGCGTTGCTAAACAGCCCTATTAACCCAGATAACCAATGATTTACCTGTTCATCTGTAAATTTATCTTGTTGATATTCAAGGGTGAGTGACCAACTGTTAGCAAACTGAGTTAAGTTACAACTTAATTGGAATTGGCTATAACAGCTATTGCTTGGCATGGTATTTAATTGCAATTCAGTAAATGCCGGTAAGGCCGTAACTTTATCTAAATTAAATAAAGTATTAGGTAAATTAAGCGATTCATTTGCTAACGCTGAATAAGGGAAATGTTGATGTTCAAATGCAGTTAATAATTCAGATTGCACTGTTTTGATTAACGCTCGAACACTACTGATGTTTGCAACATCAATGCAAATAGGTAAAATATTCGTGCAATAACCGACTAATTCGCTATCGGAAGATGCTGCGCTATCAGCTTGAGAGAGTAATTGTCGATCAGAGCAAGGAATGCCAACGGTGATCATTGACTGCTGGCTAAGCTTACTTAGCCACGCTATATATAACCCCAATAAAGTGGCAAATTGACCGCAGCCCTGCTGTTTAGCCAGATCAGCAATATTTCCTTTGGTGTGCTCATTAAGCTCAACAGTCAATACCGATACTGCATAGTTCGTTGTCGTTGCAATCGCAGTGTTTGTTGGTAGTTGCAACGGCATACTTGGCGCTAGTTGTGCCAACCAAAATGCCTTATCTTGCTGGTAATTAGCAGACTCTTTATAGTGATCAAGTGCTTTAACATATGCACTAAAGTCTACCGGTGCTGGCAACGACTCTGTTGTGGTGTTGTTATAGTGCTGGGCAACTTTACTCAAAATAATCTGCAACGATACGCCATCACAGAGTAAATGATGCGTAACCACAGTTAAGTAAGCAGTATTATCATTTTCTCTTAGTAGCGCAAAGCGACATGCAACTTCATTATTAAAATCAAAAGCATGGTAACGTAACTCCTGCAACTGAGTTGCTACAAGGTTATTATCTGAGTGTTGTAGATTAATAACTAACAATTGAGGACGATGCTCAGTCACTAACTTATGGCAAAGCGTATCGCTATCAATTGCATACTGTAAAATAGTGCACTCGTGTACTGTTTTATCAACTGCGGTAACTAAGCGACTTATATCTAACTGACCTGTTAATTTAAGTACGGCTTGTAAGTGATACGCAAAAGCCCCCTCAGGTGACTTTGACGCTAAGGCAAGTAATTGCTGCTGCGCTTCGGTCAATGGAAATGTCGTCGGCAAGGTGTTTAAGCTCGTCTTATCATCACGGTCACTACCGAAATAACCTGCCGCCTTTAAGCTCAAGGCACTGTCTTTAACTGCGGTAATAATGATCGCTATATCTGCATCGGTATGTGCTGCTGATAAAAAGCAGTTACGCCCTTCCCAAATAAAGATGCCACGATTAAGCATTTCATAAAAAAACATATCTAGATTTTGGCTAAATCTAAAACGAAATAAAGAGCTAAAAGCTTCAATTTGAATTGGGATCATTGCATCAGCAAAAAAGCGATTAAGGGTTGTTTTCAGATAACTGGTTTTATCAGTTAGCCTTTGTTGTAACTGTGGTCCTTGGCGTTTAATTTCGCTTAAAACCGCTTTTGCACTGGCCATTGCCATTGGGTGTTTACAAAATGTTCCAGCAAAAAAAGTCGTATCAGCTTGTGGATAAGACTGATCGCCATATTGCCATGCACCGCCATCAATGCCGTCTAAGTAATCGGCACTACCAGCAACAACTCCGATTGGTAACCCTCCACCAACAATTTTGCCATAGGTTGCCATATCAGCTTGGATCCCCACTAATCCCTGTACGCCGCCTGGGTGAGCACGAAAGCCGGTGATCATCTCATCAAAAATCAGTGCTATGCCATGCTCTGCGGTTATTGCTCTGAGCTCTTTTAAAAATTCCCACGGTTGTACTTCTGGGTATCTGCTTTGAACCGATTCAACTAATACCGCAGCAATTGTATGTGCATTTGCACGAATAATTTCCAGCGCCTGCGGGCTGCCGTAATCTAATACTAAGTTGTCATTAACTGCGCCTTGGCGAACACCTGCGCACATAGGCTCGATGTCTCCTTGGCCCACAGAGTGCGCCAAAGTACCATCATAATGACCATGATATGCCCCACTAAACTGCACAATTTTGTCACGTTTTGTATAATTGCGTGCTAAACGCAGTGCAGTCATGACCGCTTCGGTGCCTGAATTACAAAACGTCACACGCGCCAAACCAGTTAATTCGCTGATCAAAGCAGCCACTTCACATGCTAAAGGACTGGCTAAGCCTAATTGAATACCTTGCTCTAGTTGTTGCGCTAAGGCAGCAGTCACAAACTCGGCTTGATGGCCAAATAAATTAACCCCAAAATCCATGGTAATATCGATGTATTCATTGCCGTCTATATCCCATAATCTGGCCTGCTCGCAGTGCTTTGCATAAATTGGATAAAGCATTTCCTTGCTTGATAACCTAAACCCAGCTGAGGCTCTGCAATCAGCTAAGTAGCCACGATGTTGAGCAACCAGCTTTTTAGATGCGCTGGTTTTTGCGCAGTAGTCAGCTTTTAGTTGTGCAAAATGCTGCTGCATAGCGGGTGACTGGTGCTGCATGTGTAATTGTCTAGTTTGCGATGCAGGCAGTTCTGTGGCGCGTTTATTTACCGGCATTGCAATTGTTTTTACTTGCTGCTGAGGCATATTGTCTGGCGTTACACTTGCCGTGGCGGTTATAGCACTGCCCTGTAGAAAACCTAATTGTTGCGCTGTCACCGCTGCAATGCTTTGACGGCCAAAATCATTAGTTACACTCGCGGCCGCTTGCAGCTGCTGCTGGCAAATTGCCATGATAGTCTGTTGATCGACCCCCATATTGGCTGAAGAAGTTGTGGTATCAGAGTGCGAAGGTTTATTTTGCTCTACAAGTGCAATATCCGAGGTTAACTGGGCATCGTCAGTGTCTGGGGAAAAGTCACTATGTTGCGCAATATAATCCAATAAACTATCCACTGTGCTTAGTTCTTCGTAAAACTGGCGTACGCTAAACTCTAAACCAAATTCTCTTTCATAGGTGCGCACAGCTTGCATTATCATTAATGAATCAACCCCCATTTCAAGTAAGGGCACATTCGTTTTTATAGCAGCAACTGGTAATGATAATAAATTTGCAAGATTAGAGAGTACGATGTCACGAATAAGCTCAGTTCGCGCAACAACTTGGTTTATGTTTGTTGCCGATTTATTGGCCTGCATATTTTCCTGCATTGCAGTACTTTTTAGCGCTGGTTGCTTTGCTGTTGGCACTATCCAATGTGCAGTTTTTGCAAACGGATAAGCGGGTAATGGCTGTTTTTGAACATTTATTTGTGGATAAATATGCCCCCAATTTAGTTCAATACCTAGTTCAAAAATACGCCCTAAACTGGTTACTAAGCGTGTTTTATCAGCACCTTGACTGTGCAATATAGGTAAATATTCAGCAGCTAAATGGGGCAAGTTTTCTTGCAATAACGCCATCAACACAGGTTTTGGGCCAACTTCTACCACACACAAATGCTCACGTTTTTCTAACTCCTTCACGCATAAATCAATGCGAACAGGTTTAGTGATCTGCTCAATCCAGTATTGAGGGGTTGCTAAAGCGTCTGTTTCTAACTGACCCGTCACCGACGACAACAAGGGATAACAAGGTTTGCTATAGTTTACTTGCGCTGCTACAGCCGCAAAATCATCAAGCATTGGCTCCATGAGCGGTGAGTGAAACGCGCGTGCTGTGTTGAGCTGTTTAACCGTTAGATTCTGTTCTTTTAACAACTCAATGGCCATCTCAAGCGCTGAGTTTTCGCCTGACAACACCACGCCAGAAGCACCATGATAGGCTGAAATTGCAATTTGCGTCTGGCCATTATCATGGCATTTTGTAATGACTTGCTGGGCAACTTGCTCACTACAACGCACTGCAAACATCCCGCCATTATCAGTAAGTTGATGCATGAGTTGGCCACGCGCAGCTATCAATAAAATAGCATCAGCTAACGAAAACACCTGAGCGATGCATGCCGCTGCATACTCCCCAACACTGTGACCTAATAACAGCTTAGGGGTGGCGCCAAAGTGGATCATTAGTTTGGCCGTAGCATACTCAACCGCAAATAAGCCGACTTGAGTCCAGTTAGTTTGTTCTAAAAACTGTTTATGGCTTTGCTGATATAGAACCGCTAGCAATGACTCGCCGAGTCTATCGCCAAGTAAACGGTCACATTCATCAAGCGCGTTTTTAAATACAATTTGCGTATCATACAATTGTTTTGCCATTGCAGGATATTGCGAGCCCTGACCAGTAAATAGCATTACTAACTCATAATTTGTCGCAGCTTTATCATTTTCAGCCGCACTTAAATGCGAGGTTGTATTTAAGCCACGCATCGCACGTAATAAATCAGCACGATCTACGCCGCATACGGCACGTTTTGCTTCTTTAAACTTAGTCAGATGTGCTGCTGTGTAGATCAGCGCATCAAATTCATTCTCAGATGCACTCGTTAATCTCGCTTCATAACGCGTCAGTAAAGCGGCTAACGCATCAGGAGTTTTCGCTGATAGCGGTAACAGATAGAACCCCGTTTGCGAGGCTAAATCAATGCTATCGACCGCACGTTGAGGTGCACTCGCACAAATAATATGTGCATTGGTGCCACCAAAACCAAACGAGCTAACACCAGCAATACAGCCATTGTCTGAACTAACAGGCCACGGCTGTAAATCACGATTAATTTTTAACGCAATTTTATGCCAAGCAATGTGCTTGTTAAGCGCTTTAGCATGAACTTGGCCGGGTATTTTTTTATGCTGCATACATAACATGGTTTTGATCACACCAGCGATGCCTGCACCCGATTCCAAATGGCCAATATTCGCTTTCACAGCGCCCACAGTAAGTGGCTCAGCTAGGCTTGTTTGTGGCCTATAGACTTTACTCAGCGCCGAGACTTCTATTGGATCACCCAGCTCTGTACCAGTGCCATGGGCTTCAACATATTGCACGTCAGCTGCTGCAATTTGTGCATTAGCTAACGCCGACTTAATAACACTTTGCTGTGACAAGCCATTAGGTGCTGTAATGCCATTACTGCGGCCATCTTGATTGACTGCACTGCCTTTTAGTACCCCGTAAATGGGGTCGTTATCTTGTACTGCCTGCGCTAACGACTTTAATAATAAACATCCCACCCCTTCACTGCGTACATAGCCATCTGCGGCGTCTGAAAACGTTTTACAACGGCCATCTTTTGCAAGCATTTGCGCGTTTTCACAGGCATTCGTTACCTCATCACTGAGGATCAGATTCACCCCGCCCACCAAAGCTTGGGCTATTTCACCACTGTGAATACTTTGCATGGCTAAATGCAATGCAACTAACGAAGATGAGCATGCAGTATCAACTGCAACACTTGGCCCGCTGAAGTTGTAATAATACGATAACCGATTAGCCGCAATACTCAGCGCAGTACCAGTACCTAAATAAGCATTTTGCTTTTCATATTGCTGAGAAAGTAAAAAGTAATCATTTTGCGAGATACCAATATAAACCCCTACTTTTTCCCCCGATAATTGCATCGGCGCATAACCTGCGGCTTCAATGGCATGGTAACTGGTTTCTAGCAACAAGCGATGCTGAGGATCTATATGCTTAGCTTCGGTTGGGGAAATACCAAATAAATTTGCATCAAATTGTTCAATGTCACTGATGTAACCACCTAGACGGGTATTATCCAAATGTGGGCATAACATGGCGCGACTTTCGTTTGGCAGGCCAATTGCATCTTGTTGGTTACATAATAGCTGCCAAAACGCCGCTATACTTTCAGCTTCAGGGTAACGACATGCCATTCCTATAATGGCAATGTCTTTGTTCGTGGCGTCCCTTAAAGAGTGAGCAGCGCCATTGAGTGTCGGCATATCCGCGGGCATAGTGACTGTATTTGATGATATAGCAGCGGTGCGGATCGCAGCAAATTGCCATAAATAATTAGCAAGCTGTGAAATAGATGGATAGTCATATAAAACCGTCGGCTCTAACTCAATATCATGCAATTCCATTAACTCACCCGAAATACGCACCGCCTTCATTGAATCAACCCCTAAAGATTGAAATGAGGCATCAACAGCAAGTGATTGCGGATCCATATCAACTTCCTGTGCAACGACGCTTTGCAACAAGCTAAGTAAATTTGCCTGTTGTTCATCTTCATGTACAGAGTGACTATGCAATATATCTGCTGATTGTGGCGCAAACGTTTCGCTCTCAAAACAACCACGCAATTGGTAAAGCGGCGTTAGTTGCTGCGCTAAGTAATGACGTTTGTTTTCTTGACGTTGAATTTTTCCGCTCGATGTTTTTAATACCCGCCCAGGTTTTATCAGTACCACATCATAGGGCGTAATACCGTGATGCTCAGTAATCGCTTGGATCACATCTTTACATATCGCTTCAGGATCAAGGTTACGCACCGCAGTACGCTTTACTTGTTGCACAATGGCGAGTCGCTCTTGCTGTTCGCAGATTATCGAAAATGCCGCACCACCGTTATTATCAAGTGCCGCATTTGCATTACTTACCGTCAATTCAATATCTTGCGGGTAATAATTTTTACCGCGAAAAATTAATACGTCTTTAGAGCGACCGGTGACGAACAACTCATCGTGATATACAAAGCCTAAGTCGCCAGTGCGTACGTATGGACCATCGTTATCATCAATATAGGCCTGAAATATTTCTTTTGTTAATGCGGCTTTTCCCCAATAACCTTGTGCAACACTTGCACCTTTGATCCAAATTTCGCCGGTTTCGCCGTCAGCACAACGTTTATTAGTGTCTGTATTAACAATGGCCATTGTATGGTTGTGCCAGGTAATGCCACACGACACCGCATAATAAGGCGAGTTATCGGATGATGTGTGTAAATCACAAAATGAATCATCATCGCCATGCGTTACGTTGGTTAGTTTACCAGCTTGCAATTCGGCTGTGACAAGGCGTAACACAGTTGGTGGGTGTGATAACTTACCCCCGCTTGCAAATAAAGTTGTTTCCGCCATGCCATAACAAGGAGAAATACTGTCACGGCGAAACCCACAGGCTTTAAATTTCTCAACAAAGCGCTCCAACGTCGTCGCTCGAACGGGCTCCGCACCATTTAATGCAGAGCGCCAATGCGATAAATCGAGATTTTTTAAATCAGCATCTTTAACTGTATCGACACATAAATCATAAGCAAAGTTAGGCGCACTGGAGGTTACAGCTTTAGTATCACTTAACAGTTTGAGCCAGCGATACGGCTTTTGTAAAAAGTAAGTCGGATTCATCAAAGCCGCTGGTGCACCAATATAGATCGGATGCAAAATACCAAAAATAAGACCCATATCATGAAAGTGCGGTAACCAACTAACAATGCCGGTGCTGTGATCATGGCCAAAGGCTTGCTTCATCATTTCTTGATTATCGAGAATATTGGCTTGGCTAACCATTACCCCTTTTGGCTCACCCGTTGAGCCAGATGTATATTGTAGAAAGGCTAATTCGTCGGCTGCTACTTCGCAGTGCTGAAAATCTATCGTGTCAATTTGATAAGTGGGTTCAGCGTCAGTGGTAAAAATAGCTAAATCAGCCAATAAAGGTTCAGCTTCAAATAATGGACGTGCTATTTCATTAATTTTTTCTGTGGTCAGTGCACCTTTCGCACCGGCATCCACAACAATAGTTCTTAAACGGTCAATATTTTGATTCTTTTTGGGAGGATAGACAGGAACAGCAACAATGCCAGCGTACAGACACGCAAAAAATGCCTCTACAAATTCAAAACCAGAATTAAATAGCAATAGCGCCCTATCCCCTTGCGAAAAATGCTCCTGCAAGTGCCGAGCAATTTGCTTAGCACGTTCATCTAACTGTGCATAAGTAAGCGTTTTACAAGGTTGCTGATCGTCATAAAAGTATTGATATGCAGTGTCACTACCACGCGTGTTAGCTAATTTAACTAACCTAGCCGCTAAATTTATATTCATTCCATGACCTATTTTTGTTTGCGGCTCACTGCAACACCAAAGCCTAAAATAAAGCTCTGCACTTCTACAGCTTGGTTGCCTCAGTGTATAAACCACTAAAATTGAAATATAATCAATTACATAGATTCATAACATTACATTAGTTAACGATTGCAGATATTGTGATCCGCAAAATATAAGTAACGTATTGAAACTTAAAGGTAAACTAACCGCTAAAACCACAAGCTACGCTAATCAACTGCACCTTAACTTTGCAATAACTTTCATTTAAAACTTGGTATATAAATACCAATAAATAAAGTTACTATGATAAAAATAATTAATATTGCGACTAGAGAGTAGTACAAAAAAACTAGACCAACATTAACAAAACCAATAATTTACAAATTAACACCAAAAACCACCCTAAAGGCGTATTTATCAGTCAACCCTCAATGCCAAGTTTCATATTACTTGATCAAACCCTATAGAAATATTACAAGGCATTACATTTTATTAAGAATTTATTAACGCAAAGGTAGTGATTGATTTAAGGCAACAATTAGCTTGAGCTATTGCTTACCTCAGCTATTTTCAGGCTTTCTGCGTGGGTATTATTGGACTCTGCAAGTTACGTGACTAAATACGCAGTGACTAAATGTGATGCAGAAATCTATCAGATATAAAAAACTCAGATAAATTGCGCAATTTTGTTCAAGTTTTTAAGTTTCAACCTGCTTATACTCAGGCAATAGGTTATTAGTAAAGAGCGTGAAGCAAATGAATCAATTTCAGTACAGCAACGATAAAACATTAAACCAGTTTACCCTGCTTGATGCGAAGATGACTGACTTTAGCTATTCAAAACACGCCCATGAAGAATATTCTCTAGGTGTAACTTTGCAAGGTCGGCAAGATTTTTTCAGTCAACGTGCGTTTCACAAAAGCCCTACTGGTGGAGTGATAGTATTTAACCCAGAAGACGTTCACGATGGTCACTCAGGTTTAACAGAACATCTTGAATACGTAATGCTCTATGTACACCCAAGTGAATTTGAACCAATGTTTAAAGCATTGGGCTACACTAAAAACGCAGCGCCTAGAGTGGCATCCCCTTTATTAAACAACCCTGTATTAGCGCAGCAAATCCTAGCCCTTAAACGGCTCACAAATAACGGCAACTACACACGCATAGATGGCGAAGCTGCGCTGTTTAATATTGCCCATTCGATCATCAAGCAAACCGGCTGCGCTATTGCCGCACTCAGTATCAGCTCAAAAAAAGACACCTTATTACTTAAGGCAAAAGATTACATCATGGCAAACTTAGTCAATGACATCTCGATCGATGAAATTGCTGCTGCCGCCACGTTGTCGAAATATCATTTTATTCGTTTATTCAACCAACAATTTGGCATCACACCGCACCAATATGTGTTGAATTGTCGGATCAACCAAGCTCGAAAATACATTGAGTCTGGCTTTAATGTCTCTCGGGTCGCATTAGATACGGGCTTTGCCGATAACAGTCATTTAAACCGTCACTTCAAACGTGTTTTTGGTTTAACACCCAAACAATACCAACTACAACTCTCGCTTTAAATTACAAGGGTTCACTATGTTAGAAATATTCGCTTATGCCATTGGTATAATGTATACCCCTGGGCCTATAAATTTGCTCGGTCTGCAAAGTGGTATCAATAATAAAACCACCGCTCACTTAGGCTTTTTTGCCGGTGTAGCCAGTGCGATGCTGTTGTTATTTTTACTTTTAGGCTATGTGGGGATTGAATTGATCCCAGCGAAAATACTACCGGTTTTAAGCTTTGCGGGTTGTTTATATATTCTCTATATCGCGGTGAGAATAGCTAAAACACAGGTCAACTTTGACAACCAAACCACCAGCACAAAGCCGCTCACCTTTAGTAACGGCCTATTTATGCAACTGCTAAATCCCAAAGCACTAGCGGCAACCTTGCCAATCACCACCATTCAGTTTCCAGCAGCGGGCATTGCTGGCAGTAGTATTGTGTTGTGGTCATGTATTCTCGCACTATTAGCATTCGGCGCACCGGCAAGCTACTCATTCGCAGGACAAGTCATAGGTAAACACATGACCCACGCAACGTACTTTAAAATAATAAATTTATTGATGGCCGCATTGCTTGTGGTAGTCGCGGTAGATATAGCCGTCACGCAAATATTAGTAAAGTGATAACGGCAAGGTTTGCCCCAGATTTTTAAATACACCAACTCTGGTCCCTGCCTTATAAACGCAAAAGCCCATATTGAATCAATCAATATGGGCTTTTCTATAAGCCGTAAGCTTATAAAGAAGAGTATTATTCAGCGCAAATTAGGTTATAAAAAACCATCTCGCTGTTGGCAACAATCATGAGCGCTACAAACCGTTAATCACTTTTTATGCTGTAAACTCATGTACTCTAAATTATGGCTCACTGCTTTTTTGTAAAAGTGTAATTGCTTTAGTGCAAATCGTTTAAACTTGTTCATGCTAATATTCCTATTAAATTAGTCGTATCTGTTGCCGACAACTGAACTTTAGAGTGTTGACTCAACTTCTACAAACGATATAAATAAACTCAATAGGTGAGGAAAACTAACCCGTAGACTTGAGGCTAATACAAAACAAGTTACACCCCTTATTAAACCTGCAGTTACGATGTAACTACTACAAAATTTACCTTCATAAAGAGTTTTTAAAACGCATATTCGGCTCTAAAGTTAGCGTATAAAAATCAGCAACTCTTTAAGGTTAATTTTTTAACCCTTATTTAATATTACTAATTGGCTTAATTCCTTTATAATCTTGCTGCTGCCATATTGAGTAAACTAAATTGTCGGCTTTTTAAAACTCTATTTAAGGTACGATTTTAGCAGTGAAAAACTTTATGTCTGTATTCAGTTGGTATCATGCATCAATTAAGCAAAAAATTGGTGGACTATTTGTTTTTCTATTAGCGTTTATGTTTTGTGTTATCGTTTTTTCGGCCTATAAAGTCAATCAGATCGAACGTGAAATGCGCGTTGTAGCCTTTTTGGATATTCCGTTAAGTCAATTGATGCAACAAGTTGAGTTCATAGAACTTGAGCAACACCTGCAATTTGAACAATTTCAACTAAAAAAACAGATGGGTGATAAACCACTCAACCCTCACCAACAGTTTACTTTTGAAAAACAACAAATAAAAAAATTGCTTGATAAAGCCGTAGCACTGATCAACCACTCATTAGCATCAAAAGAAGTGGTTTTACAAGCTGAAGCTCATCAAAAGGTGGCCAACAAAATTGAAAACTATGCAAAAAAAAGTAACGAGTTCGAAAATTACCTCTCTAATATATACGCTCGAGAGCAACTGACTGAACTAGAGCGCCAGCGTGTTGAAGAAATGGCCACAGAACTAGAACATGCACAGAGAAAAATCATACTGCAATTAAATAAATTAACCGCTGATGATGCTTATTACACAGATGAACACGAAAAAGACTTTTTATTTGTAAGCACCCTCCTAGGCCTATGCGCAATTATTTTAGGGCTGCTGTTAACTAGCTATATTATTCAAATTATTTTACGCCGTATTCAGCGAATTCAATCTAACATCGAGACTTTAAGCACCTCTTTTGAGCATCACGAATTACCATTAGAGCTGCAAAATGGTATAAAAACCAAAGATGAATTAGCTGCATTAGAACACGATATCAAAATTGTCATTTCACGCTTAAATCAAGAAATGACCAGCCGTGAGGAAATTGAAAAACAATTAATAATATTAGCAACACAAGATCGCCTCACCGGTGTATTTAACCGCCATAAATGGGAAGAACAAATAGAAAACCAGATCACTATGGCATCACGAAGTGAGTATCAGTTTGCATTAATAATATTAGATATTGATCACTTTAAACAAGTTAACGACCAATTTGGCCATCAAATAGGTGATCGATTATTAAAACAGCTTGCGACACAATTACAACAGCAAATTCGCACCGAAGATATGATATTTCGTATCGGTGGTGAGGAGTTTGCTATTATTTCCCCCACACAAGATAAGCAACAAGCCCATCAACTTGCAGAGCGATTACGAGTGTATATTAATGAATTAGATGAGGTAAGCTTACCTAAAGTGACTGCAAGCTTTGGGGTAACATGTTATCAGACAGATGACTCGAGTTCAGTTATTTTTAATCGCGCAGATAAAGCACTCTATGAGGCAAAAGCACAAGGTCGTAATTGTATCGTAGTCGCTTAACTTGTATAGGCTGTATTAGGGCCTGTTTATCTTTCGAGGTTAATTTTGCAGCAGTATGTTTGGTTTTTAGGCAAGACAGAGCCTATGTAGTGTGGTTATTCCCCATAAATAGGCGATAACGTAGCATAAATGCCAAACATGCGCTGCCCGAAGGGTTCTGCCTAGGGGCGATTAACTCTTTGTTGCTCGATTTTTACTTAGCCCACTAGGTTACAAATCTCGCGCCGCGATTAAATCGCCCCTAGATTGAACAAATTTTAATCCTGAAAGGTCAACAGGCCCTAGTTCAGAGCAAATTTATATACAGGCTTTACACACATGCAACTACCTGTGGTGATACAGTTAACTGGCAAACTCAATACAATATTCTGCCGGCTCTATTTGTATTTGAGTTGCATAGAAATTTTTGGATAACTGTAAGTTATTTGCCATTTGATCTGAATTAAGCGTGTTGAGGTGAGCCATTAGCGCTTGGCGCTTTTCGATCCACTCACTAGGAAAGCAAGGATTATCAATAAAATGTGATACAGCTCTGAACTCAAAGTAGATAGTTCTTCGTATAGCTGAACCTTTCTGTCTACCTGATGCATGAACCGTGTTTACATGGTGAATTACCACATCACCTGCATTGGCCGTAATATCCACATACTGTAATTGTGCATTGGATAGCTGGCGCTTTAAATCACACACACTTACTTGGCTGCGATGAGATTGCGGGATCACTGTTAACGCCCCTTGCTGCGCTATTGCATCATCTAAATATACCCCCACGGTAAAAATAGGCTCTTGAGTTCTCACCGCCATATCGCGGTGCCAATCAAACCCGCGTGCATCTAATGAATTTTTTATCACAAGTGACTCATAGCTAGATAAAACAGCTTCGCCGATAATAGCTTCAACGTAACTCATTAGTTCGGTTTGCGCTAGCAGATGAGCAAATTGTGGCTGAAATTGAAAAAGTTCATTAACGCGATAAACGAAAGGCTGATCTGCAGTTTGCATAACAGCAATATTATCAAATGGTAAACCGGCTACATAGTGTGACTGTGCTTGAGCAACTAACTCATCACAAAAGTGCTGCAGCTTTGTGATTACACTTGGTTTAAGTACTTGTTTAATTTTCACAAACCCCTGCTGCTTAAACCGTTCAACCACTAAATTGGTTTGCATATTTAATATCTCCTTTTAATATACAGGCACTAAAATTTGTAGTCCGGCGCTATCAATAACCAAACAGGCTGTATTTTACTTACTCAACAGTTCAGAAAAGTAATAAAAAAGCATACTAACCTTGCTCAAATCTAGCTAGCACATATTCGATGAATAATCTGACGCGCAATGGTAAATGGTCACGATCCCGATATAACATAAATAAAGTGCGTGCCTTGCTTTGCCAATCAGGTAAAACATGCTGAAGCTCACCTTGAGCTATCATTGGTAATGCATAATAGTCAGGAATATAACCAATCCCCAAGCCTTTTTTAACCGCGTGTGTGAGCATTTGAATTTCATCAAGCTCTAAACGAATGCCCTTACTGGGTTGAAAATCATAAGCGTCATCATTTTGTTTATTTACTAACTGCCAAATAGACATCGGCTGGCAAATCACAGCGCTTTTTGCACATAAATCAGTGGGATGTTTAACACTGTCGGCCACCATCTGCGAATTACTGCATAAAATAAAGTGAATATCTTTAAGTGGCCTCGCAATCCAATTATCAACCACCGTATTACCCACCCTAAACACCACATCCATTGCTTGTGCTTCAATATCAATTAAAGTATTCGAGAGCCTAATATCTAGTTGGATCTCAGGATATTGCAGTAAAAAATCATAAAAAATATCCCTTAAAAATTGCGAGCCAGCATTAATAGGTGCACTGATTATGATCTTACCTTTCGGTTGATTTTTCTCGATATGAAGATCATCATTAATGCCATCTAACTCAGTAAACAATGCACTCGAACGTTGGTAATACAACTCCCCCATATGGGTCAGCGATACGCGATGAGCATCACGGTTTAACAATCTAAGCTGTAAATCATCTTCAAGTTGTCGAATACGACGGCTCAATGTTGATAAAGGCACTGATAAAGCCAGTGCAGCATCTTTAAAACTTTTTAAATGGGCAACAATACAAAAATAGCGTAAATCGTCTAGTGAATATCTATATTTCATTTTTGGAATCTACTCTCTTATTTTTGCTTATTTATCCACATTATGGAAAGTAATACACTTGCCGCAACTTTTCAACATCTCTGGATTGCTGATGAACTTCTCAGCCAACACAAAAGCTATTTTACTCCTGTTATTATGTGCATTTTTTTGGGGAAGTTGTTTTCCTATTGGTAAACATGCATTAAATCAAGTACACGCACTGACTTTAGTATTTTGGCGCTTTAGTATTGCCGCAATCTGTTTGGCTATCTACTTAAAAATAATTAACAGTGCAAAACCGAGTTTAACGTTCAACCAATGGGCTTGGGTGATTATTGTTAGTGCTGTTGGCGTAGGTGGCTTAAACCTCGGTTTATTTACTGGGCTAGAGCATACCAGTGCCGCAAACGGCTCGTTAATAATGGCGCTGAGCCCACTTGCAACCTCATTAATAAGCTCAGTTGCAAAGCGCTCAATGCCTACTGCAGCGCAATGTTTTAGCTTAATCGTTAGCCTATCAGGTGTATTATTAGTAATCACCAATGGCGACTTAGCCGTGCTTTTGAATATGCAAATCAATGCCGGCGACAAAATGATCTTTTTAGGTATGTTAGCGTGGAGTTCATACTCTTACTTTAGCCAAGGGATCAATCAGTACATGCCTGTATTACCTTATACTTTTGTTAGTATGCTAAGTGGTGCAACAATCATTGGCTTAATGTGTTTAGTGACCGCCAATGTACACCCGCTTAGCGAACTCAGTAATAGCTCAATGGTAGGTATTATCGATGTTATTTATATTGGCTTATTTGGAACTGTTGCCGGCTATCTGCTGTGGCTTAATGGCATACGCCAACTTGGCTCAGCGAATGCGTCGTTATTTTTTAACTTCGTTCCTGTATTTGCCATGTTAACAGCATTTTTGATGGGCCAACCTATTACCGAACTACAATTAATTGGCATTATTGTTGTGATCATCGGCTTATTACTGCCACGGTTAGTTACCCTCAAACGCATTCCTGAACCTTGTAAATAACGAGTAATAGCAAAGAAAGCTTCGCTTGTAATACTTTTAAGATTTAATGTTGCGAATTGTCTATTTTAGAAACTAATGCGTCAAGCACCATTAAGTCATTAGCTTTTTCCATGTATTCATCGCTATCTTCATCGAGCTGCTTAAGCTCTGTTGTTTCTTTTTCAATTCTACTTTTAAGAGTACTTTTTATTAGCCTAAGTTCTAATTGTGAAAACATAATTATCCTACATTTTGATTTGGCACACCGATAAAACAAGGAATAGCCATCGAATCTAATTGATTTAACTTCTCCAGTCACGGGGGTTAGATCTTGCTTTTTGCCAAGATCAAACAGAAATCTCATATTTAACACCTATCCTCCTCATCACGCCCTGAAAATGAGTAATTGACGGGTAATTCTATTTAATGGCAGGTTTTTGTTCCCGACAAACCCTAAGTATTTAAATCCATATAAGTAATGAGCGAAAAGCACTGCTTTGCAAGAGAGATTCTGGATGACTGAACTGGAGAAGGTTATTATGTCCCCGCGGCGATAAAACCTTAAATAAGGACTTTAATATAGAACGTTGATTTATAATAAATTTCAGGCTATCACTGAGCCGTACAGCTTCAAAAATGCGTCAGCAAGCTTAACGCCTTCGGTGCACCTTTTTTTAGAATAAAGTCTGACTACAGTTAATGTATTGATCGTTACAGCTGCTGATACTCACAGCTCCCCTTCTTAGTTAGCAAATCAATATAAGCGCTTGTCCATTAAATGACGCATGTGCTCTGTGAGCCAATCGGTCAGTTTGCTGTTTGGACTATCGAGGCGTTTTACTATGCCTACTTCGATTAGTACATCTGTTAAAAAATCGCTTTTAGCAATTTTTATTTGTTCAAAAAACCAAGGCGCTTTGGCAATATGCTCTGGCACAATTGCCCATCCTTGGTTTTGTGTAACTAACTCACAAATAAAATAATAGCTGTCTAAATCCCAATGATTAGGACTAAGCGCGCTTTCACGATTTTCTCCAGAGCGATTACAAAGTACCAATTGCCGGTATTGCTGCAATTGTGAGAGGCTAAGTACGCTCTCTTTGGCTAAAGGATGCTGCTTACCGACAATCAATATTTTTTTAAAATAGCCTAAAGAATTTAAAGTTAACTGGGCTGGTAAGGCACTATTGCTGATCATAAACCCGATATCCGCTTTTTTATTTGCAATCGCTAGGGCAATATCGTCTTGTGAGCCATTCGTAATAACCAAGTGAATATTAGGGAATAAAGTGCCTACTTGAGAAAATATAGAGTGCATCGTTTCAAGCGGTAGCGATTCGTCGATGGCAACACGTAATGAAATTGGCTCTTTATTTGCAGCGGTGAGCGCTCGCGAATTTAAGCGCAGACACTGATTTAATACTGCTCTAGCTTCAGGCAGCATTTCTTGCCCTAACACGGTCAGTACAGGAAACTTGGCGCTGCGATCGAACAATTCAAAGCCTAAATCGAGCTCTAAATTAGCAATAGCACTACTGATCCTCGATTGTGCTTTTTGTAACTTTCTGGCGGCTGCTGAAAAAGAGCCAAGCTCAGCCGCCGTAACAAAAGCCAGTAATTGATCAAGTGTCCAATTCATCGACCTCTCCTTACGTATTTAGTTGTTTTAGCAAAAGGCCAACCTATCCGAAAATAAGATGGTAACTAACTTTGTTATATCTTAATTTATTATATTATGCCCTCATTCTTACGTTATGGGGATTCGCTTATGCAAATTGCTAAACCACTTCACAATTCACACTCCGTCGCTAGCGCGTTTTGGCGTTTTGCTATTCCAGCTATTGTCGCCATGTTGGTCAGTGGTTTATATCAAATTATTGATGGCTTTTTTGTTGGCCACTTTGTTGGTGCCGATGGCCTCGCGGGGATCAACATGGCCTTGCCATTACTGGGTTTAGTGATGGGTTTTGGTATGCTTGTTGGTATGGGCGGAGGCAGTGTGTTGTCTAAATATCGCGGAGAAAACAAGCTTGCAGCGACCCAAGCCACCTTAGTAACCGCACTTTTTTTACTCGTCATTATTGGCTTATTAGTAACTCTGATGTTTATTGTTTTTGCTCAGCCGTTGCTACATTTACAAGGAGCATCTGGCATTACTTTACAGATGAGCTGGCAATATATTGAAATGATGTCTTTTGGTGCGCTCATCTCGATTGGAGCCAGTGCTATGCCCATGTTAGTGCGAAATGACGACAGTCCTAACTTGGCTACTTTCTTTATTATTGTTGGTGCAGTGCTCAATATTGTACTGGATTACGTCTTTTTAGCGCACCTTGACATGGGCTTACAAGGGGCAGCCATTGCAACTTTAATCGCTCAGCTAATCACTTGTTTGTTGTGCTTACATTACTTTACTTCGGCAAAGGCCAAAACCAAATTAGCCATTAAACAATTTGATAAAGCGATAGCCACTCGCATTGTGCAGTTAGGGGTATCAAACCTCATTATGTTTATTTATTTTAGTTTTGTCGTCGCCGTTCATAACAAATTATTTATGCTCTACGGTAATACGACCGAGCTGGCAGCATTTGCAATTGTTGGTTATTTGGCTAGCTTTTACTACTTTTTTGCCGAAGGATTAGTAAGCGGTTTGCAGCCACCAATTAGTTATTATCTGGGCGCTAAGCAATACAAGCGTATTACCGATACCGTAAAACTGGCTTTTTCTGTGACCGTTGGATCTGGCATTGTATTCGTGGCCATGTTGAATGTTGCTCCTGACATTTTTATTAATATTTTTACCACAGATAATACGCTCTTGGAGACAAGCAAACATGCCATACGCTTACATCTTTTTGCACTTTTTTTAGATGGCTTTTTATTTATGGCCGCCACTTATTTTGTCGCAATGGGTAAAAGTGGCCAAGCACTGTTTGTTTCACTGGGGAATATGTTGATCCAGTTTCCGTTTTTATTTATTTTGCCAAAATTTTTAGGCATAGATGGAGTATGGTTAGCAGTGCCTTTATCAAATATTGCTTTCACATTGATTGTTTTGCCAATGTTGTTAGTTAGCCTAAAAGGTTTACTAAAAATCGATAAACTAAAGCCAACAGACCCCGCGTTTTCTTTTATCAAATAAAGTGAAAATCACTGACATACACACTACAAATAAGCCATGGATGGCCAAACTGAGTATTTAAACGAATACAACTTTGCCCTTTAAACCTATAAACTCCTGCGCCCATATGCCATAATCTAAATAATTCATGAATTTAGTAACTTGGCGGTATTGCAACCGCTGCAAGCTAACTTAAAGGGTTTTTAAATGGCTTATCAAGAGCAAAATCAAGCAACTATTTATTGGCACGACTATGAAACTTGGGGGGCGAGTCCGCAAAAGGATAAGCCGAGCCAGTTTGCGGGGATTCGTACCGACCTTGATTTAAACATTATTGGTGAGCCGTTGATTGAATATTGCAAGCCTGTGGCTGATTATTTACCGCACCCTGAGGCATGTTTGATCACCGGTATTACTCCGCAAGTGGCGATGCAAAAAGGCTTAGTTGAAGCTGAGTTTATTGCCAAAATTCATGCTGAATTTAGTATGCCGAATACCTGCGTTGCCGGTTATAACAGCATTCGTTTTGATGATGAAGTAAGCCGTTACAGCTTTTATCGTAACTTTTACGACCCTTACGAGCGCGAATATAAAAACAATAACAGCCGCTGGGATATTATAGATTTAGTGCGTGCTTGTTATGCACTGCGCCCCGAAGGCATTGAATGGCCGTTAAAAGAAGATGGCAGCCCAAGCTTTAAGCTAGAACATTTAACAGTCGCCAATGGCATTGAACACGCCGCGGCGCATGATGCACTAAGCGATGTAACTGCAACCATTGCCCTGGCAAAACTCATTAAAGAAAAACAACCTAAACTGTATAACTTCTTTTTTAGTTTACGCGGTAAAAAAGCGCTAGCCGAGTTAGTTGATGTATTTAATATGACGCCGCTGGTGCATACTTCATCACGTATTCCTGCAACCCAAGGCTGCACCAGTTGGATTGCGCCAATGAGCTTTCATCCAACTAATAAAAATGCCGTGGTGTGTTTTAATTTAACTGAAGACCCGCAAGTATTACTGGATTTATCGGTAGAAGAATTACGTACTCGCCTGTATACCAAACGCAGCGAACTTGGCGAAGATGAACTGCCTGTTGGTTTAAAATTGGTGCATTTAAACAAGTGCCCTATTTTAGCGCCTGCTAAAACCTTATTACCTGAAAACGCCGCCCGTTTAGGCATTGACCGCGAGCAGTGTTTAAAAAATCTTGCGATTTTAAAAGCCAACCCAAGTCTTCGCGATAAAGTCACTGAAGTATTTAACGATAAGCCCGATTACGGTAAAACCACCAATACTGATTACATGTTATACGACGGCTTCACCAGTCATGCTGATAAAGCTAAATTTGCCATTATCCGTGATGCCAGCCCTGAGCAATTAGCGGGTATGAAGTTGGATTTTGAAGATAAAAAGTTTGATAACTTATTGTTTAAATACCGTGCCCGTAATTGGCCGCAATCGCTGAATCAAGATGAACTTGATCAGTGGCGTCAATATTGCCAAAACAAATTAATGCATGGTGAAGATCAACCATCGATCAGCGCACAAGATTTTATGGTGACACTGGAAAATCTCGCCCATGAACATGACGATAATGAAAAGAACCTGACTATTCTAAAAGCGCTGTATAACTACGCGCAAAGTATGTAGTTTTCCCGTTACTTATCAAGAGCGCTAGTTAGCAGAACAAGCAACGAGATTTAAAGCCACGAGTAAAGTTATTCGCGGCTTTTTACTTTAAAATTCAAACTCTAGGGCAAGGCGAAAACTGTGATCTTTACCTTGTTGACTCAGCTCGGTCACAAACCCTGCTTCCCACTTTAGTTGTCGCTTCGCTGAAAATCGATGTAGCCCAATAAAACCAGGGCCAATACCAAAGAAGTCTTCTCCGGCGTATAGCTCTAATGCAGGCTGAAACTCAGAGCGAAAACGATAGCGATACTGTGCGCGAAACTCAGTTTCCCATTCATTTTTAATATCACCGCCCCACTCGTAGACTAAAAATGCATTCATGGTGAGGCTAGTCCGGCCAAATTCTTTCTCCCATAAAAAGCCAGTTGTGGCTTCATAACTGTCTTTGCCTTCTTGCATTTCAAGTTCAAATAAGGCGCCCCAGTCAGCCCACAGCCGCCCTTGCTCAACCAACTGCCAACGTAATTCTAATTCGTAGGCTGAGAAGCCAAAGTTACCGTCATCATCACGCTCTCCAACTGCATAACCTTCCAAACTCATAGTGTCGTTGAACGAGCCACCGAAGCCAATTCGTTGGGCTAAAATATTGCCCTTATCTGTTTGATGAGAGATCAAACGCCATTCAAATTCGCGCTCAAAGGGTAACACGTAAGGGTGGTAAACTTTATCGACAACTATTCCATCGGCTCGCACATTAAACGATGCCATGAACAAAAGCGAAGTTAAGCACCACGCGAGAATAAATCTCATGATCGCTCCTTTTGAGAAAATTGCCGAGTAAATACTATGCTGGTGCCAATAAAGACTAAAACCGCAACTAGATATAGCCATAATGCTGTTTTGCTTGGCGTTGCTTCATAGCCAACTAAGGCCTTGAGTACACGGCCTAACTCTGAGTTTTCGACTAGCACTGCACGCCAATCAAAGTAGTTGGAGGTAATATTGATCAAGTCAATTTGGCTGGCCAGATCTAATACTATCAGTAATTTTGCCGAGGCATTAAAAGCCAAAAATAACATCAGCGGATACACACCAAATCGTGCTCTAACACTGTGCAGTAAAAACAATAGCAACACACCAAAACTCCCACAGATCCCTATTCCCAAAGATGTCCCTATCAGCAAGGGTTTTGCTGTGTCGGTGTTATGCCAAAAACCAACCAGATAAATAAAATAGTGACTCAAATACAGCACCATAACCGCAACTATTGCGAGTAATGCGAATGAACGTCGCTGTTTACAACTTATTAGTGACGCAACATACACAATGACACACAACAACATTTGGCTAAACTCTAGGCCGCGATGATCAAATAACTGGCTCAACCAAGCGGCGCTTTGAACATAAATAATGCTACAAAGTAGCCCAACAAAAGTGGTCACTATCAGCACGCGCTGGTTTAGCTTTAGTAATGACTGTAACAGCACGAGCAAAATCACGACCGGTAACAACTGATTGATACTCATCAATAAACTAGTTATCAGCATCAGTCTTTCCTTCTACTAATACTGCACCACGGGCTGTGTTAGGTGAAAACTCGCCAAAAAACTCATAACGCCCAGGGCTCAGTGGCCCGATAT
Organism: Pseudoalteromonas sp. ASV78; assembly: GCF_047806705.1. Taxonomy (NCBI): domain Bacteria; kingdom Pseudomonadati; phylum Pseudomonadota; class Gammaproteobacteria; order Alteromonadales; family Pseudoalteromonadaceae; genus Pseudoalteromonas; species Pseudoalteromonas sp. ASV78. The sequence goes on from NZ_JBLOPA010000001.1 coordinate 1,290,280, forward strand.
AAATCACACTACTACGATTTGGATACAGCACTTTTTCTCGATTTAAATCAAAGCTGTCAAACTCTTCTGGGGTACTATCTTGATTTTCAATTAAAAGTTTTAGTTTAGTATTGGCCGGTACAATGATCTCCGCTGGATAAAAAAGGTGATCTTTTAAAATTAATTTATATTCTTTAGCAAAACACGAAAACGGTAATACGCTAAATAGCAGCAGGCTGATAAACCCTAACCAGTTATTCACTCTCTGCTCCTTGCATAAATTCAACTCGTACTTGTAAGCCGCCTAATTCACTGTCGGCTAAATAAATACTTGCACCATAAATTGTTATTATATGTTCAACTATCGCCATACCTAATCCGGCACCTTGCTCTGCAGAGGGATGTTTATCACCTCCAACACGGTAAAAACGGTTAAAAATTCGTGCTTTATGGGCATCATCAATGCCCGGGCCTGAGTCATCAATCTGCCAACCATACGCACCTTGTTGATTGTTTAAGCGGATCACTATGTTGCCACCACTGGGCGTGTACTTTATGGCGTTACTTAATAAGTTACTAAATAGGGTTGCCAAGGTAAATTGATCACCATTAATAACATAATCATCGCCTTCAATACTGATCATATGTTGTTTTGCATCAAGTCGTTCGTACAGCTGTGCAACCACTTGTTGGCTGATCTCAAGCACTGAAATTGGGCTAAATTGTGCCTGCCATTGCTCTGGATAGGTGCGCCCCAAAATCAGCATTTGTTCAACAATATTACTTAGTTTATCGATACCTTGTGCCATTGCATCAAGCTCCAAGCAACCGTCACCTTGTGCGCGTAGATTATGCACATTTATTTTTAAGCTACTCAACGGGGTGCGTAATTCGTGGGCGGCATCGGAGGCAAAAAAGCGCTCTCTCAGGTAGGCACTTTCTACACGTTTAAATAGGTCATTTAACCGTGAGATCACCGGTTTGATTTCGTATTCACTCACTTGCCAATTAATGGCAGTAAAGTCATTGGCTTGTCGCGTTTTTAATAATGTTGAAAGGCGTGTTAAGGGCCTCAGCCCTTGTTTGACAAATAGACTGATCAACACTGCAAGCAGTGGCACACTCCAAAGCAAAGGTGTCATTGCTGACAAAATCATGGTCTCGCTAAGGGCATAGCGTTTACTCAGCGGTTCAGCCACCAGCACTTGTTTTGTCTGCATGGTTAATCTGAATACTCGCATCCGCTGCCCGGCTAAGTTTTCAACACTAAATCCATTCAGTCTTGGTTTTTGCGCCAGTTCAGCTAATGATTTAGACGCGCTGAGTAAGTTGTTATCTTGCCAAATTTGAAACAGTAATTGTTTGAGATCACTGCGCAGCATCGGTGCATCAGTGTGTATAGGTTGCTCGATCAGTACATGAGCAATGGTTTGCAATTCATTATCTAGTAGCAGCTGCGCCTGGATCATACTTTCACGGTAACCTTTACTGAATGCCAAAAAGCAAGTCAGGATCACCGTCGATAGAATAATCAGCGTGAGTCTACGTTTAATTGACACTAACGTTTGCCTACCACATAACCTATGCCACGTAAGGTTTTAATTAAATCTTTCGGGAGTTTTTTACGCAAATGGTGAATATGTACCTCAATAGTATTTGACCCGACTTCTTCGCCCCATTCATATAGTTTGCTTTCTAATTGTTGTTTAGACAATACGCGCCCTTGGTTTTCAAAAAGCGCTTTTAGCAACATAAACTCTTTACGCGGCAGATTTACCGGTTGCTGATCAAGTGTGACTGTAAAGGCTGAGGTATCCATTTCTACATTTGCTACACTAATAGTACTTGATTGCGCATGAGTTACGCGCCGACTCGCGACTCTTAAACGAGCAAATAATTCAGCAGGATCAAATGGCTTAGCTAAATAATCATCAGCACCTAAATCTAGCCCTTGAACTTTGTCGTCAATACTACCGCGTGCCGTTAAGATCACCACAGGTAAGTTAGGGCGATGCTTTTTGACGTGTTTTAATACATCAATGCCATCGCCATCTGGAAGCCCTAAATCAAGCACAAGTAGTTCGATTTCGTCATTTTCAAGCCATTGTATAGCTGATTTTATACTTGCACAGTGCTCGACACTGTAACCTTGTTGACGAAGTGAACGACATAATCCTTCAGCCACTAACTTATCATCTTCAACCAGTAGTAAATGCATATTATCTCTTAAGTTTCTTATCTACTTTTGCCAACAACTGGGTGATCTCCTGCTGGCGGTATAAATCCGCTTTTGGCCTATCAGGGCGTGCTGGTGCCTGTTGAGCAGCAAGTAAATGTGTTTTTGCCTTTTTGTACTGTCTTTCGTCATACAAAAATGCCGCGTATAGATAATTACTATCGATACCGTTTGGATTTATAGCAAGCGCTTGGTTGAATAATGCATTCGCTTTGTCATCATCACCAAATCCAATTGGCCAACCCGGTACTTTACTATAAAGAGTCGCTAAACTGGTGTAAGCAGAGCCTGATAACGCATTGCCGTCAATTTCTATGGCTTGCTCTAACTGTGCTTTAGCATCTTTTGCTAATCCTAACGCACCTAAGCCGCCTTTTGCCCCAGCATAACTTGATAGCACAATACCATACCAAATATGGCTTTGTGCCTGATCAGCATAGGTCTTTGCAAACCCAGCGGCCTGCTCTGATAACTTTTCAAATGCATTGAGCTGTGCTTTATCAGCTAACTCATAATTCACAGTTGCCCAACTTGTTTGTACCTGAGTTAATTCGCTAGCAAGATCGGCATGCGCTGCACTGGTTAAAAATATCCCAGTTAACAAGCAACTAGTATAAAATAGTTTAGTCATAGTCATTCACCTTTATCAATTTTATCTGCAAAAAAACTTTTAATTTTAGGGAGTTGTTTTGCAATTGCGTTATCTACTAAGGATGGAAAAACACCATTTAATTTGACAAATAAGCGCTCTGGAAAGCCAATGTAACTGCGTGAATTTCCAGATTTCAATAATGAAATAAGCGCATCTGCCACTTTATCAGGTGGATCCATTGTATTGCCTAAAGCTTTATTCATCGCGCGTACTTGCACTGAATTGATATTTGTATCAGTTGCTCTAGGTGCTAAATATAATATTTTTACATCACAGTGACTGAGTTCGCGGGCCAGCGCTTCGGTCATTCCTCGTAAACCAAATTTACTTGCGCAATATAAGGTTTGATAAGGATAACCAATACTGCCAAACGATGATCCCACATTAACAATTGAACCTTTTTTGGCTAAAATTTGTGGTAAAAATAGTTGGCATAACTTAATTGGCACCGACAGATTAACTATCAGTAAGTCATCTATTTGCTGCTCCGTCATTTCACTAAAACTTTGCATCACATTAATGCCAGCGCTATTGATAAGCATTGTTGCACCACCAAGTGATTTAGCATGTTTGAGTAATTTTTGGCGAGTCTGTGCTGATGTTAAATCACCAATAAATATCTCACAGTCTTGGCCACACTTAACCTGTAATGCCTCTAGCTGTGCTTGTTGACGAGCAACTAACAGTAAACGCCAGCCATGCTGAATCAACTTTAATGCCACGGCTTGACCAATTCCGCCTGTCGCACCTGTTAACACGCAAAGTGGACGGTTCATGCAGTTTGCTCCAAGTCGCTGCTTGCAAACTGTGGATCTGTATCTAATTCACGAAAAATATTGCCATATAACTTATAAAAACATTTAGCGGCATGCACAATCGCTTGTTGATCTGCAGGAGACTCTATTTTATTCATCAGATCTTCAAAAAACTTCACATGCTCAATATCCAAAGCGCCATGAGATGTTAAATAGCTAAATGCCTTTTTAGGTAATCCGGTCATATTGGCTATATTACTTGCCGCATTATCGGCTAACGCAATTGAAGTACCTTCGAGTACATGCACCATGCCAAAAAATGCCAATGGATTACCACGATTAATTGTATCGTAGGCATAAGCAACCATTAACTCGGTGGCAAATTTAGGGGCACTTTGACGTACTTGTTGTTTATCAAAACCACAGACTGCAATATCATTGAGCACCCACTCTTGATGACCAATTTCTTCTTCTATATATTGTGCAACAGCCTCGCGGATCCACTCTTGTTCAGTCGATAATTTCGCGCCCACGGCCATCATTAATGGCACCGTATGTTTAACGTGATGATAGGCTTGTACTAAAAATGAAGCATACTCAGTTGTGCTTACTTGCCCCTTAAATACTCGAGCAATGATCGGTGCAGCCAGCAAGTACTCGCGCTCTGCTTGGGTTTGTGATTTTAGTGTCTCGAAAAAATTGCTCATAATATTGCCTCACTGTACAGTGCTGTTAGTTGTGCATGATAATAGTTTGCTATTGCTTGGCGTTTAGAGCGGTTATTACTGGTTAATAATCCCCGCTCTGCAGTAAGTGGTTCAGCTAAGCGATAAAATGTCTTAATTTGGGCATACTCAGGTAATTGTGCGTTAATACCTCGACAATGCTCGGCTAATACCTCATCAGTCATATTTACTGATGCATAAATAAGTGCCACTAAATGCGCTTTACCTTCACCAAAGACAACGGCTTGTTGTACTTCACTGTTACTAAGTAGCAAAGATTCAGGCCACTCAGCGCTGATATTGCGCCCAAAACTAGTAATAATTTGGTTTTTTAAACGCCCCTTAATAGTTAACCGACCGTCTTGTTGATCAACCAAATCACCGGTTGCATACCAACTCGTTTGATCATGGGGCTGTTGACCTAAATAGCCTAAAAATAAGGGTCCTTTAATAAATAGCTGGCCGTCTACCAGTTTGCTTTGCAAGTGCTTTAACACCCGCCCTGCACACTCTATGTCATCATCATTTGGCGTGTTTAAGCTCACCACTGATGAAGCTTCAGATAAGCCATAACCTTGATAAACTGCTAACCCTAAACTACGCGCCACAGTGATCAATTCACTGCTGACCACCGCGCCACCAACGGCAATAAATTGCAGGCTCTTTGGTACTGTCCATCCCTGCTTGGCAAACCACACTAAACAGGTCAATAATTCTGGCACCAAAATAAGCGTATTCGGTTGCACACGATCAATGGCATTGATCAGTTGACTGGCATCATTTAATTTTGCCCCAGAGAAGCCTAATTCAGGCAGTGTCATAACATGCACTTCACCTGCGGCTAATAACGGTGCAAAAACCCCTGCAATGTTTTCAAGTAATACTGGCAAAGGTAATAAACACAGATGTTTTGGCTGCTTTATCGCTATTTTTTTATGCAATGAGGTCGCCACTTGTAATTGGCTTTGTAACGATAAACACACTCCCTTTGGCTCACCGGTAGAGCCTGAAGTAAACGTTACTTTTTGGGTATCGGTAAAAAATGGTGTAGGGCTCGACGCGCTTACTTTATAGATATAAAGCGGGTAGCGGGTTAACACGCTCAACGTCGCAATACATTCTAACCCGTCAAGTTCACAGGGGGTGTCGCTGATAAAATGCGAAACGCCGCTTTTATTCACGCTATTAGTTAGCTGTTGTGGGCTAAAAAAGGTCGGCAGCGGAATGCTTACTTGTTGTAACTCAATCAATGCAAAGTCAACAATTAACCAAGCAGGCGTATTGTCCATTACAAACGCCACGGCTGACATATCAAGCGCTTTAAAGTCGATAATTAACTCAGCCACTGCTTGCATCAGCGTCTGTTTACTGATCGGCTGCATTTGTTGGTCATGATGATCAACAATCACAGTATCAAGCGCGGCGTGTGGTAGTTGCGATAAAAACCCCATTATGCCTCCAATTGCGATGCTAATTGGTAACTCGCTTGATGATAGTGCTGTTTAATATTAAACAAATGAGGTGTGTTTATTACGCAATCATGAGCAGCTGCTAAATCAACCACACACAGTGTTGGTTTATTCTCATAATAAGTGCCCCAATCTGCTGGGTTATCAAGAGCCTGACTATTGGCTAATGCAATTTCGGTGCAATTAACACCGAGCATTTTTAATAATGCTCTCACTTTTGCAGTGGCACAAAATACCAAGCGTTTTGCGCCAATTTGATAAAGTGCTTCATTCATTAGTACAAAATGAGCGAGGGTCGCTTTGCGGTTTGTTGAACATAAATTACCAAGCTCATAAATATCTTCCCTTGGTACATCAACAAAGTATTCAATCGGCTCTGGTAAGTATTGCTCGATAAAAAGTGATTGAGTAGCAGCTCTCAGCCCCAGCGTGCAAGAATCAGCGGCAATACTTAATTGGCATAATACCGGCATAAACTGCTTAATATTGGCGCCGTAAGCTCTGGCAAAACTCGCTTTAACGACTTGCTCTAATTGCACACGAAATGGCATGTTTGCATTTGCACACACATAATCATGTGTGTTTGTAACAGGCAAGTTAGTAACTTGAAGTGATTGCATAGTGTTCGCTCTTTTTAGACTATGGGTAAAATCTAACGAGCAAAACTTAAATAAACCTTAAGAAAAATTAATTTTTATAAAAAACCCAAACAATGTTTGGGTCAGTGATTACGTAACCGGAGATTTCAGGGATAACAAGCCATATCTACCCGCTAATTACTTGCTGGTGATAGATTTATTATCCGAGGTTCTGATTATCTATTTTTTATGTAACGCTTCGATGCGTGCCAATAAGCTTGATGTGTCAAAGCGGCCGCCGCCAAGGGCTTGTACGTCAGCGTAGTATTGGTCAACCGTTGCGGTCATAGGGAGTGTTGCGCCGTTGTTTCTCGCTTCATCAAGGGCAATACCTAAATCTTTACGCATCCAATCAACCGCAAAACCAAACTCATATTCACCCGCCCACATGGTTTTGTAGCGGTTTTCCATTTGCCATGAACCAGCCGCACCTTTTGCAATCGTCTCAATGACTTTTTCGCCATCAAGGCCTGCTTGTTTAGCAAAATGTAAGCCCTCAGCCAAACCTTGCACAACGCCAGCGATACAAATTTGATTAACCATCTTACACAACTGCCCAGAGCCAACTTCACCAAGTAACTGGCTAAAACGGCTAAAAGCCGCCATCACAGGTTGTACTTTTGCAAACACGGCTGCGTCGCCACCGGCCATGACGGTTAATACACCATTTTCAGCGCCAGCTTGGCCACCCGATACTGGCGCATCAATAAACGCAATATCCTTTAGTGCCGCATTAGCGGATACTTCGCGCGCAACGTCGGCTGAGGTTGTGGTGTGATCAACTAAAATAGTGCCCGCTTGCATGCCTGCAATCACCCCGTCAGCGCCATAAACCACTGAACGTAAGTCGTCATCGTTACCTACACACATAAATACGATATCAGCCCCTTTTGCAGCAAGCGCCGGTGTCAGTGCCACTTCGCCCGTGTATTGCTGTGCCCATTGCTGAGCTTTTGCTGTAGTACGGTTGTAAACGGTAACAGCGTGACCTGCATTCGCTAAGTGACCCGCCATTGGATAACCCATAACACCTAAACCGATAAACGAAACATTCATTGACATAAAATTGACCTATTTCAGTGGTAACTTAAAAAGATACTTTGATTATCTCAACCGAACAGTAAAAAAGCGAATGAAAAAGTCTTCATTAAATTTCTTCATGGACGGTACACAGCAGGTACATTATGGATAGCATCTATCAATTCAGCGCCCCTCTTTATAACGGTGAGGATTTTTCTCTTGAGCAGTTAAAAGGTAAAACGATTTTAATCGTCAATACCGCCAGTAAATGTAACTTTTCGGTGCAATTAGCTGCGCTCGAAAAGCTGTATCAGCAATATAAAGCGCACGGATTTATTGTGTTGGCTTTCCCGTGCAATCAGTTTGATTACAATGAGCCAATTGCTAATGCTGATATTAAAGACTTTTACCAACAACAGTTTAATGTTAGCTTTCCAGTGTTTAGTAAAGTAATGGTGAACGGCCCAGAAGCCCACCCACTGTTTAATTACTTAAAAGCCCACACCCGAGGAATTGCACAAAACCGTGCCATAAAATGGAATTTTACTAAGTTTCTAATAAACTCTGAGGGACAGTTATCAGTGCGCTATGCACCGCGCACTAAACCCGAAACCTTAAAAATGGTGATAGAGAGTACCCTTAATGACGCAAATAACAATAGCGCTTTTCAGTTCGCAAAAGTATGATCAGGCGTCTTTTGATGCCTGTTTAACTAACCACACAGGCATTACCCTCAACCATTTTGAACAAGCCCTCAATGAACAAAGCGCACTATTGTGTCAAGGTTTTGATGCCGTTTGTGTATTTGTAAATGATGTTGTGAATGAAGCCGTAATAAAACAGATCGCCGCATTTGGCGTAAAATCTATTCTGCTCCGCTGCGCGGGTTTTAATAACGTCGATTTAACGGCCGCAACAGCGCACGGTATAAAAGTATGCCGCGTACCTGCCTACAGCCCAGAGGCGGTTGCCGAACACTGTGTGGCATTAATGCTTACCCTCAACCGCAAAACCCATAAAGCTTATAACCGTGTCCGTGAAGATAACTTTGATTTAAATGGCTTGCTAGGTTTTAACTTATTCAAAAAAACCATTGGTATCATTGGCTGCGGCAAAATTGGCTTGGCTTTAGTAAATATACTCAATGGCTTTGGTGCCAAGGTATTAGTTTGCGATCCTTATGCAGTACCAGGCAATTATACAATTTGTGATCTAGACACTTTATTAAGTCAAAGCGATGTGATCTCTTTGCACTGCCCGTTAACCGAGCAAACTCATCATATGATCAACGAACACGCTTTTGCCAAAATGAAGCAAGGAGTGATGCTTATAAACACTTCCCGCGGCGCATTAGTTGATAGCAAAGCCTGTATTGGCGCACTTAAAACTAAAAAATTGGGTTATTTAGGGCTAGATGTGTACGAACAAGAGTCAGAACTATTCTTTAAAGACCGCAGTGATGAAATTATGCAAGACGATGTGTTTTCGCGTTTGGTAAGTTTTCCAAACGTACTGGTCACCGGCCACCAAGGCTTTTTTACCAAAGAAGCATTGCGTGAAATTGCGCAAACTACATTACAAAACGCCCATGAAATCGCGCATCAACTCCCTTTGAGTAATGAAGTTAAATAAGGGGTTGATTTAGGTGCTAGGTGCTAGGTGCTAGGTGCTAGGTAGAAGTTTAAAAACTAAGAGACAAAGTCAACCAAGTTAGCTTCGCTTTAACCTTTTAAGTTGCATAAGACCTAAAACCGACCCAATCGGAATAAATAACAGCCAAAGATACGCGAAGTATTTACAGAAAAAATTAAAAGACTTTGAGCTGTTATTTTTGTTAATAAGCCGCACACTAAGAAAAAGTCCAACTAAAGCAGGAATTATTTGAATAATTGAAAGAATCACACCAGCTGAAATTTGCGCTGAAATTAATTTAGGATCATTTGTGGGCAGCGCTAAAAAAGCACGGTATAAACCCGAACAAAAATTAAAGAGTGATAATAGTAAAAAGCCCTGTAATACAATACTGGTTAATTTTAATAACTGATACAAATTAGATCTCCCATAAAAACCAACGCTCACATTTTACGGATAGCATTTAGTTTATTTATTTTCTTGAGCACGCCAAAATCAAAAAGTTGCTGCGCGCTGGACTTGAGCAATTGAGTTTCCTCAAGCGTTCTATGCTCTTTAATGATTAAGTTTGCATAGCTAATTTGCAACCGGTTTATTGCACGGCTTTTCTTTCTGCATTCAAAGCACTTGATCGCATGTGCATCAATCCAAAACTTTAATTCTTCAAACCAATATTGCTGCTCTTTAGCAAAAAATATAAACGCTCTATGGCAATCAACACATTGCTCTTCTATATCAACGTAGAGTTGTCTTGGATATACACAGTAACTTTGTTTTTCAATTGCTGCGGGGATCGCCGTCTCAGGAAAGTAACGCAAACTTGCATATCGCCAATGGGCATTATCGATTTCTTGCTTTGTATAACTATTAGCAGAGAGGATTGGCTCGCTGCCATATATTGGGTGATTTACATAATTGGTCATATTAAACCTATTTACCCAGCACAATAAGGGTGCCTAAAGCGCCTGCGGCCACACCGATAATAAAACCAATTACCCAACAGATAGTATTTAATTTACTAAATAATGCAGAAGCAATAGCGTCTTCTTCTGCTGAGCCGCTTACTGACGGTTTACTGTCATGGGTTTGGTCTACTGTTGGTCTTGCTGGCAGTTCGCTGTCTGCAAGCTGTTTTACAGTCATCACAACTTCCTCTGAATTAACATGGTCACCATTTGCAATCGTTATATTCTCAATAATGCCATTGCAGTCAGCCATGACTTCTAATACAACTTTTTCAGTTTCAACATCAAATAGCACATCCCCTGCATAAACAAGCTGACCTTCACTAACATAAAGCTTAGCGATATCTGCTGTGTGTATTGAGTCTGGAAGCGTGGGTACTTTAACATCTATGTTCATAATTCCTCCTTGGATAAAACGCAGCGTTAACGCTGCTTGTACTCACTTATGGCTTATAATAGTCTAACGCTTAAAACTAAAAAACTGACGGCTGACGGCTGACGGCTGACGGCTAAATTATCAACCAAACGCGACATTAGCGAACACGGCGGTCATCAGTACTGGGCATACAAAACGTATGTACTGAGCAAACCAATAACGCATACCACTTGCAGCCTCATTTAATTGATTACCACGGCGCCATAACCACCCTACAGTGATAAAGTAAAATAAGCCCATAAGCGGTAATTGATACTGAGTCAGTACCATGATCACTAAACCAAATAGCCAATCAAAATTGAAAATAATCAAGGATGACGCGGCTAAAACTGTTAAGCTCACTAAAAACGTCGCTTTTTTACGCTCTACTTGATGGTTTTCAACTAAAAAAGCCACTGGAATTTCAGTTGATGAAATAGTCGATGTGAGTGATGCAATCGACATTAATACAAAAAACAGTAAACCAACCAATAAGCCAATTTCGCCCATAGTATTAAATAACTGCGGTAGAATTGCGAAAATCAGTTGCCCTTCTCCCACTAATTTTCCATCACTAAATACTTGCACGCCATTGTGCTGCGCCACGTAAATTGCAGGAATAATTAATAAACCCGCTAAAAAGGCAACCCCTGTATCAAGTAACGCGACCGACGCAGTTAACCGCGGTAAATTAGCATCAGGCTGCAAGTACGAGCCATAAATCATCATACAACCGACACCCAATGACAGCGAAAAGAACGCCTGCCCCATTGCCGCAATAATTAACCCTGGATCGAGTATTTGGCTAAAGTCTGGCACTAAATAGGCTGCAAAGCCTTCGCTGGCACCGTCAAGCGTTGCAATGTAGACAATTAACACCACCAGTAACACCAACAACATCGGCATTAACCGTCGCGACCAAATTTCAATACCCGATTTAACTCCTTTGAGAATAATGCTCGCAGTGAGTATTAGCATCAATGGCGTAAATATAAAATTACGTGCCATAGAGTCGGTTTGTAAAAATTGGCTTAATTCAGTAAAGCCTAAAAATGTGCTTATTGGCTCAAGCGCATAGGCCAGCATCCAGCCAGCGACTATTGAATAAAAGCTCAGCATCACGATGGCACCCACTAAGCCTAAATAGCCAGCGGCTGCGCCCACGTTTGGTGCTTGCTGTTGCCATGCACTTTTAAGTGCTTTTACAGGGTTCGCTTGTGCTTGATGGCCTAAATACAACTCAGTGTATAAAGCGGGTAACGCCAGTAAAAAGATAACAATAAAATAAACCAGTAAAAACGCGCCACCGCCATGATTTGCCGCTTGCGTAGGAAACCCCCAAATATTACCTAATCCAACCGCAGCGCCAGAGGCTGCTAAAACAAAGCCAAGGCGGCTTTGAAAACCATCACGCAATTGTGCCATACATCTACAATCTGTTATTATTTTTCATTATTGTGAATTAAACCATATTTCACAGTCACTGAGTAATAAATTTGCCTTGGCTTAATTAACCAGTGCACAACCGCACAAAATGTAAACATGTTTGTTCTTTTATCTCTTTAATTGTGGATTTTATGCCTGCGTTATTTTTTCAACAGCAAATCGTTATCAACGAGCACAGCGTGCAACCGTGCAATGCGAATACTATTTTATTATTTGATGCCCAGCAGTTAAATGTCGATGAATTCGATTTAAACGCGCTGTTAAGCCCCTTTGAGCTGGCAATAATTACTCGGCGTAAAAGTTACAAAGCCAAGCAAGAGTATTTAGCCACTCGGCTATTACTTAAGTATTTGCTAAAGCAAAATTCATCGCAGTTCAGTCAGTTACCTGCAAATCAGATCAGTTCTGAATTTGACGAGCCAAGCAGTAAGTTACTCATCCATATCACCGGCAGCGAAACGGTGTTTAGCAGTTGCTTATCGCATTCAAACGGCTTTGTCGGTGCGGCGCTGAATGTAACGCGCAGTGAGTTTGGTTTTGATATTGAAAAAATAAACCTGAAGCGTCCATTTACAAAGCTCGCTAAGCATTTTTATCATCAAGATGAAGTTAATTTAATTACGCAAAACCAACAGCAAAGCGCTGCACGTTTTTTTAGAATTTGGACCTTAAAAGAAGCACTGGCTAAAGCTACCAGTAAACCAATTGCCAAGTTACTGAGTCCCAATGTATTTACCGAGCTTACACGAGCAAATTTAGCGGCAGTGAGTTGTCAATATAATGAGTTTGATATCACTGTAGTGAGTGACAAGAGCACTGACTGGCAGTGCTCTGTGGTGAATTCTATTTCGCAGTTACGCGGCGTGTTGAACTTCTAATAAACGGCTGTGGATCGCTTGCACAACAAAGTCTGACTCGCTCTGCTCCACTAAAAAGCACAGGTTATGTTTACTCGCACCGTGGCAAATTAGCCGAATATTAAAATCACTTAACACCTGCATTAAATTAACTTGCTGCTGACGCAACTGAATTTCTGAACCAATCAGCGCCACTAAGGTTAAATTATTTTCAACCGATACATGACAAAACTCAGCTAACTTGTCTAAACACTCTTGATCAAGCTCAGGACGCGAGGCATTCGGGGCATTATCTAACGTAATAGCAACACTTATCTCAGAGGTAGTCACTAAATCAACCGAGATATTAAACTCACTTAAAATTGCAAACACCCGAGCTAAAAAACCACTCGCTAACAGCATTTCAGGGCTTTTTAGGGTTAACAAAATTTGGTTTTTACGCTGTGTTACCGCGCGAATACCTGGTACTTGTGATTTTTCACGTTCGATCCAGGTGCCACCACGCTCAGGCTCACGGCTTGAACCTACAAATACACTAATGTGGCTGCGGCTCGCGGGTAAAATAGTGGCAGGATGTAAGACTTTAGCACCAAAGGTCGCCATTTCTGCCGCTTCATCAAAACTTAACCGGGCAATAGGTGTGGCCTTTACGCACAAACGCGGATCGGTGCTAAAAATTCCCACTACGTCAGTCCAAATATGCACGCTTTTAGCGTTTATGGCTTCGGCAAGTAATGCCGCACTGTAATCTGAACCACCACGACCAAGTGTGGTAGTTTGACCATGCGCGTCACTGCCAATAAAACCTTGGGTAACTACCACATGTTCTTTTAAAAGCGGTATTAAATGCTCTTTTGCCGCCGCGGCTGTTGCTGCAACATCTGGCGTTGCTTTAGAAAACTGGCTATCGGTTTTAAGTACTTGGCGCACATCAAAACGCACCGCATTTAAGCCATTTAAACGCAGCACTTGAGTAAATAAATACGACGATAAACGCTCACCAAAGCTCAATAACTCATCATGTTGTTGTTTTGATTTTAGTGGCTCACTGGCAAGTAACTTAAAAGCTTTAATGGTTTCATCAAAGCCATGAGCTAAATCAGCATCCAATGACAGCTCGTTTAAAATGGCGTCTTGAATGGCAATAACGCCCGCAATGTTCTCACTGCGTTCATCACTTGAGATATCTTTTTTACACAAGGTAACTAGGTGGTTGGTTACACCGGCACTGGCACTCACAGCCACTACTCGTACATTGTTATCGGCTACAATAATTTCACTGCAACGGCTCATCGCTTCAAAGTTAGCCACACTGGTGCCACCGAACTTTGCGACTACGTAGTCTGATTTTTGATTTTTCGCTGACTGTTGCACGTTATTAGCAGCTAATTGGGTATTCATGTCGTCTCCTTTTGTGGCATTCACACCACGATAAAACAAGAAGAACTTGGCAAGGGGGGGCTCGATAAGAAAAAGTCCACTGCCAGAAGCTCTCCACCTAATTGGTGACAGTTTTGAGGATTCAGCCCCATAAACCGAAAAACCACTGTGACGTGCAGTTGTTTTTCTCGGCGAATATTTCCCTCCTTAATGGTCGTAGGCAGTCGTCGCCTCACATTAAGTACCTAAATACCGCACCTCTTCTGAATGTTAGATTAATTGCATTCTATAATTACCAATTAAAATAACAAAGCCCACATAAAGTGGGCTTTGAAAGTTATCGTTTAGACGTCTAGCTGTCAAGTTGTTTTAAATAATAAAAGTTATTAAATAAAGCTACCTGCTAAATATGATCCAATATAACCGATTGTATACGCTATCAATAAATACACCGACATACGTAAGTAACTCATAAAGGTCAGCGCTTTTACTTTACTCATGGCAATAATACCGGCAGCCGAGCCGATGATTAGCATAGAGCCACCCACGCCAGTTGCATAGGTGAACGATAGCCATTGCTGCGGGCTCATCACGATTTCTGCTTTAAGCAATGCAGCCGTCAGCGGTACGTTATCAACCGCAGCTGACAAAATACCCATTAAGTAGTTAGCATATTGCGCTGGCATTAATTCATAAAGGTGAGTGAACTTGTTCAGCATGCCGACTTCTTTCAATGCACCTACAAGTAATAATACGCCAACAAAGAACAGCAAGGTGTCGTATTCTATTTCGCGAATATAATCGATGATTTTTTTATTCACGTCTTTTTTACGCATTAAAAATTGCGCCACTAAAAACATCAGCGATAAACCAAATAAGAAGGTTAACAACGGCGGCACATGATAAAGTACGCTGAGTGTCAGCGTCGCGATAATGGTTGATAAGAAAATGACTGCAATTGTAATATCAGTTTTTTCAATACGGCGCTCTTCTTGTTTAGTAAACTCAACAGCACCATTTAACCCAAACGACAACATAATCGCCAGCAGTGCCACACTTGCCAGTGCAGGCACAACTAACAATAACAAGTTAGCAATACTGACTTTTCCATCAAGGAAAATCATTAATGTCGTCACATCACCGGTGATCAAAGACACACCACCTGAGTTAACGCTAAAAATAATTAATGTGGCGTATTTAATTAGCTTCTTAGGATCCAGTTTTAACGACATCACCACCGCAAGCGAAATCAATGTGGCTGTGATATTGTCTGAAATTGACGAAAATAAGAAGGAGAATCCACCAATCAAAAACATCAATTTGCGTTCGCTTATTGCACTGGGCATGACTCTGTGCACAATATTTTGGATAAAACCTTTGGAGTTTAAATAGGCAACAAAGGTCATTGCAGCCATTAAAAACAACCAGAGTGTGGCAATCTCTAAAATATTGTGATCAAGTTGATGTTGTATATTTTCGGGGCTTTGCCCGTTGAGCGGCGAGATAAATAAGATAATCCAGCATAAAGTACCAAAGAAAAGCGTGGTTTTGGCCTTGTTTACATGGATAATATCCTCTATAACGATGAGCACGAATGCAAGCGTTATCAGGGTTAGGATAATTGCAGATACCATGGTGTTTGAACAACCTTTATAAAAATGTAAAAATTGTATGCTATATGCCGCAGGACGACACGGCGCGCAGTCTAGCACCAAAGACTGTGTAAAACTATTGCAAATTCACTTTTATAAGACAAATCGCTGATAGCCTGTACCTAGGCTATGCAGTATTAATTCGAGTTACTGGAGCTTTATGATCCCAGCTAAAAAGTTGCTAAATACCCTTACAGAGCATTGGGGAATGTTAGAACTGCTATTTAAACGTTTTAAGATGGCTGATTTCAGCTTAAAAGACGTACAAAATGCGATCAAACAAAAACAGCCAACGTGGTCAAATGAACGTATCTACAAAGAGACCAACCGCCTTTTAAACCAAGATATTATTATTCCTTTGGCTAAGTCGTCGCAGCTTGAAATTAATCGCGCGATCGCTGATTTTGCCACTTTTTTATTGCAAGAAGAGCATTTAGGTTTAGCCCAAGAAATTAGCGTATTGGTTGCAGATTTAGCCCGTTTGGGTAACCGTTTGGACAATGCCGGTAGTATTGAAGACTACGACGAAATGCGCCGTTTTAGTCGTATTATGGATGATCGGGTGCGCAAAATAATGAAGTTATTTGCCCACAACGAAAATGCTATTTTAAATATTGTAGAACAAGCAAAAGCCAACAATGCGGTGCAATCATTGCAAAAACGCTACAAAGCCGTTATTGAAGCCTTTGATGAATACATAGAACCTATGCTTGAGATGGTTGATATTCGTGGCGATTTTCATGCTTGTTTTAATACCATCGAAACACAAATAAGCACGCAAATCGAATATATAGAACGCAGCGGTAAAGCGTACCAAGATAAACGTATGCTTGAACGATTACGTACCCGTATTTTAGAAATGCACTTAGTAGGCCGAGAAAGCCTACGCAAAAGCGCTGATATGCTGATGCCACTGCGTGAAGAGTTGCGCCGTAATAATATGATCACTCGTCAAGCAGCTAAAGTGCTTGGTTTAGTGCGCAAAAATGGCGTTGATAATATGCTCAGTGCCGTACAACCACATTTTGTCTCTGACACACAGCGGTTCTCATTAGGGCAACAACGGCATATGGTCGCTTACATGGCTGCACTCGTTGAGTTTGAACACAGTGAATACGAGCTTCCAGATCAACAAGACGTGCCCGCTTTTGTTACGCCAAATATTCCAGATTACAATAATGTTAAAGCGAACTTTAAAAAACGCTTCAATGCGAAGCGTAAAAAGCCCCTGCCATTATTGACCTTTTTAGGGGAAAGCTACCCCGACCTTGAAGCCGACGAAATGCTGTTTTTATATCAAAAATTGGTCAGCGACACTGAGATTGAAATCAATCAAAGCGATGAAAAAATGCGCGTAAAAATCGCAGGGCAACATTTCTCACTTTTCCCTTTTAATACAAAACCATTTGATTCTAAACCTGTTGCCTCAGAGCAATCTTCAACAGGGAATGAGTAACCGTTATGACACAGATAAACTTAGACGAATTGAGCCATCTACAAGCGATTAATAAAAAATTAGTCACCGGCTATCATATTAGCGAGCAAGACACCGTGATGTGGCAAGAGCTTGATCAACAAATTGATGCCTACCGTGCCTTGTTTAATGCGCTGGGCCACGATTTACAACACGACAGTCGTGGTTTTTACTATTTTGCCAGCGATGAAAGTACACCCAATATGGGCAAAATCTCCCGCGCTATTGCCTTAACGGTTTATATCCTTATTGAGCATTACGCCAACTCAGGTAAAGATCCAATGCGCGCCTTATTTGACGAAGTAAACGATTTAGAACTGATGCAAACGCTAGTGCAAATGAACAAACACTTGTTTGATCAGCTCGAAATTTTCTCTGGCTCTGATTTACGCAAAGACGTGTACTTACGCATGGTACGTTTAGGCCTCGGCCGAGAAGTAGAAAATGGCTTTATGCTGCAAGCGCCTATTTACCGTTATATTGATGCGCTAATGGAAGTAAACGAAGAAACCTATATTGGAGAGGACGAATAATGAAAAACCTATACGGCCTCAGTAAGCTGGCATTATTAAACACCGCCGGTTATGCCAAATGTGTGATCCCGCTTGATAAAAGCAGCTCAATTTGTGCACCAAATAACACCGGTAAAAGCTCGGTGATCAATGCTCTGCAATTTCCGCTTATTAATGATTTACGCCTAACAGAATGGGACGGTCATGATTTAGACGAAACTCGTAAATTTTATTTTTCGTCAGATCAATCCTATATTTTACTCGAAGCCGACCTGCCCCATGGCCCGGTGGTGATTGGTGTAGCTGGGCTTGGTAAAATTGCCGGTTACGCACATCAGTTTTTTTGTTACCAAGGCAAGCTTGATCTTGAGCAGTACACTCAAGGTAAAACCATTATTAAGTTCACTAAGCTGTTTAATCATTTAAAAGAGCAAGGCTTTAACCCTATCGAGCTTAAAGCGCAAGAGCTCAACGCACTATTAACGGGTGGTGCCACGCCATTTGATGGCGACATTAACTTAAAGATGATCCCGCTTAACAACGTGCAAGATTCGGCAATTTATAAAGAAATTTTCCGCCGTATTTTGAACCTGCATAAATTAGGCGCTGCCGACGTAAAGCGCTTTATGTTACGCGTATTTGAACGTCATATGTCAAACTCTAAGGTCGACTTTTATGAAGTGTGGCGTCGCTCCTTTGATAAAGTAAACCGTGCAAAACGTGAGCTAAAAGCACTCGAGTCGATGCAAGAGCCTATCAGCGCCCTTGAATCAATGCTTGAGAATCAAACCGTACTCAAAGGAAAGCTTGCCGCATACGCGCCGAAAATTGACCAAGCCTTGATTGACTTTGACACTTATCAACAAGCGCAATTAGCTGAGCTTAATATTGCCCTTGAAGACATTGAACACGAAAAACACGAGTTTGAGCAAAAACAACAACTTTATGTCCAGCAATCGCGTGATATTGAACGCAGGCAAACACAAATTGAGCAATGGTTTTTAGACTTTGGTGCCCTAAAATCTGAATTTGAATTAGTCAACTTAGCGACTTTAAAAGTCAGCCTTGCGCAATTAAAACAAGATTACGAGTCACTATCGCATTCAATCAACAGTGCCCAAGGGCAAAGTTTACATACCCTTGATTACCGTATTAGTGAAACCCAAAAGCAGATTAAGAGCTTAAAGCTGCAGCTTAAAAATCTTGAGTTTAATTTATTTACCCGTATGCGTGAGGATTTATCGCTAAAAGAAGTGGAAGAAATTTCGCGTATTTTAAACCCTGATATTCTCTCATTTGCCACCACCAGTAATGGTGATATTGATATTACAGACGAAGACGCCTTTGGTGCATTTTTAGAACAATTATCAGATAACGTGAAAGGCGGTGTACTCACCCTGCCCGGCGCGACTATTAAATTGAAAAAGCTGTCACCAGTGCAAATGCAAAGCGGTGAAAATAAAGAGCAGCTCAGTGCGCAACTCAACGCCCTTGAGCATTCTCTTAATGAGTTCAAACAACAGCGTGACGTAGCGGCAAACGTGGCTGAAAAGCAAAAAGAAAAAGATGCCTTATACGATGAACTAATGGCAGCAGAAAGCGCTCTGAAACGCTTTGAACAATACCAAATTATGCTGCAATCTAATGATGCACAGGCGCTGTTAAAAGAGCAGTTATTAGCTGAGCGCGAGCAAGTCGATAGCTACCTGCAAGATATTCAAAATAACAGCGGTTCAATTAGTGATAGACGTTCGATTATTAAATCGAAACAAGATCTTATTTCCCGCCAAGCAGATCGCCTACGCCAAGTTAAATCTGAGCGAATTGACCACACCCTCGATTTATATAGCGGTAAAGTCACGCCCTATATGATTGATGTTCAAATTGACTTTGATAATCTCAGCGACCTAGTGCATCACTTTAATAAAGACTGCCAAGAGCTGCGTAATTTTGATATCAACGTACGTAATACCTATTTACATATTTATAATGCCGGTATTACTAAATTTGATAACGAAAACGACGAGTTTAGTAAATATCAAAAGCTGATTGGCGCGTTTCATAATATTGATAACGAACGCGATGCGGTTGAACGCCAAGCGCGTGTCGCATTAACTGAAGTAGCCGCCACGATTAAAGGTCTACGTGAAGATTTAGACAGACTGCGCCGTGAAATGAACAGCTTTAACAAAGGCATTAGTCAGCACCGTATTTCTAACTTACAAGCGTTTAAAATTAACGTGATCCCGCGCAAAATGTTGGTAGAGAGTATTGATACTATCATCAGTACTTCAAATCAGTTTGAGCAAGGCGACACGCTGGATTTACTGAGCCAAGAACCGTACAGCGAAAGCGCGGTAAACGAAGCCAAAGATCACTTAATTAAACTTGCCTCCGATAAAGCGGGTTTAACCTTAACTGATTTATTTGATATCCGCTTTGAAGTAGTAAACCGCGCAGGCGAAACCGAGCATTTTGAAAAGATTGATTCGGCTGGCTCAAACGGTACCCGCATCACCATAAAATTATTATGCGGCATGTTGTTTATTCGCTACTTATTAAGCGACCAAGAGCAAAATTTATACCGTATTCCAATTTATATTGATGAAGCGGCTGATATCGACCCGCAAAATCAAAAAGCAATCATAGAGACCGCACTCAGTTTTGGCTTTGTGCCTATTTTTGCCTCGGTAAAACCACAGATCAGTTGTGACTATATCGTCCCCATTCGCTCAGTTAAAGACGGCGCCCAGAACTGGGTTGATGAAAAAGACTGGATAGAAGTGGAGCATGAATAGGGCAATAGCGGTATCTCTGTAAATTAATGTATCATTCAGTCAAGGACGACTAAACTGATCAACACCTATTTTGTACACAAATTACAGCTAAAAAATAACATTTCCTTGAATTAATTCTATGTTATGTTATCTAACGAAAAGTAATTACATTTGCCAAGGAGCAAACTCCATGAAAAATATACTAATTGCAGCTGCTGTATTACTACTTGCAGCCTGTGCAAAAACCCCCGATATTGATTACGACAAATCTGTGGACTTTACTAACTACAAAACCTTTGCTTGGTTTCCACAAGCTACCTTAGCAGATGCTGGTAATTATCAAATCAGTCCATTAATGGAAAAACGTGTACGAGAAGCGGTAAATGCACAATTACAAGCAAACGGTATGACACCTGCCGACGAAGCCTCAGCTGATGTATTGATTAACTATCACGCCTCTGTTGATACTAAAGTTGACGTTGACACATTTAACGTAGGTTACGGTGCGCGTTGGAATTACTGGGGTATGGGTTATAACACCCAAACAACAACTCGTGAATATGATGTAGGCACTTTAGTGATTGACGTTGTTGACCGCGCCTCTAACCAACTTGTGTGGCGTGGTGCTCGTGAAGGTCGCCTACAAAAGAAACAAACACCTGAACAGCGTAACGCAGCAGTAAACGAAGCCGTTGCAACTATTCTTTCTGGCTTCCCGCCGGAAAAACTAGCAAAATAATCTGCTATAAATAGTTTTAAAAGCTCACTTTTTAGTGAGCTTTTTTATACCCAGTAGTAATTTGGAGCGTATTAGCTAAGACTCAGTTTAATATGCGACCAAAAGTGGAAAAATATTACAATTCAATATGTTATAGTTAAAGGAATAATAATGAAACTAACGTGCCCTCACTGCCAAGAAAAATTTAACAGCAAAGATATTAAACAGATGAACAAAAGCAGTATTTACGCCGAGAAACAGTGTCCATCATGCCTAGCGTGGTTTTGTCAAAATAAAAAACTAACGCTCATAAAAATCACTGGTATATCGTTACTACTACTTACTAGCATCTTGAATATATTAAATATTTACAGTGAATATCAACTCGTATTTTCAACAGTTGGTTTTGTAGGTATATTTGTTGCACTTATTATTACTTTTTTTGGTAAAAATGAAAAAGTTGGTCAACCAAACACCTAAATAACATCTGAGCTTAAATTCAGTACGTTACTTTTTGTATTTATGCAGTAACGACTGCGGTATATGACAGTAATCATCGGGGAAATTGGTTAAGCGGTCTTGGTGCTCAGGATCGCTTGCTACGTAATTTGTCAAAGGCAGTACTTCAACCACTATTTTGTCTGCATCATCACGAGTACTAATAAAGTCTTTCGCTATGTTTAGATGCGCTGGCTGCTTACTGTAAATGGCCGTACGGTATTTTTCTCCTACGTCATCGCCTTGCTTGTTAATACTGTAAGGGTCAATAATTTCAAAGAAATAGCTGATCAAGGTGTTCAACGCCACTTTATCGGTATCAAAAACCACCTGCACACATTCAGCATAACCGTCATATTCACCCGCGGTATTGTTACTGGTGCCATTGGCACGCCCGGCTTCAGTGCTCATCACACCGGGTAAATGCTTGATAAACTCTTGAACGCCCCACAAGCAGCCGCCAGCAAAATAAACACTGTCTAAATTAAGATTATTATCGTGTTGTATATTCATCTATTGAGACCTCAATCACATCAAAGTAAGTTAAAAATGGGCCATTAATAGGCAATTTTACGAATTAATGTACAATAGCGCCCTATTCAGATAGTACGCTGTTATTGCGTGTTCGCTCATGGAGCAATACTTAAAAACAATAGCTATCGCACAGTATACATAAAAGCGTGAAGAGATTTTAAAGTGATAAAAACAGTACAACTAGTCCTACCTGCTATTTTTTGCAGTTTATCAACTGCGGTACTCGCAGCTGATGCAATAAATAACACTGACAACATAGAACAAATAACAGTAAAAGTGTCAGCCACTGCAAATAATGAGCCTGTTGGCACCTTTGCCGCGCCCATCTCAAATTTAGAATACGACCCACGTGTTGATTTACAATCACGTAATATGGCCGAAGCACAAGCGGATGTGACTATTCGCGGTGGTATTTTTGAAAACACCGGCTTTCGGGTGGGCAGTGCAACGCTATTCGACCCACAGTCAGGCCATTACTTTGCTGAAATCCCAATTGCACCGCAGATGCTTGACACGGCAAACATTTTTACTGGCGTTGATAATGCCCTGTATGGTGTTAATAGCTCTGTTGGTACGGTGTCGTTTGGTTGGACGCCCATCAATACTGGCGGCAGTGTTTCATTAGGTACTGGTAATAACGACTTTAATTTACAAAGCATCAATGCTGGAGTCAGTGTGCCACTTGCAGGCCAGCCTGATTGGCAACTGGGTTTTCAAGGTGACTACGCTCACTCGCAAAGTGACGGCACCATTGATAATGGCGATCATGACTTTACCCGTGCGTCTGGGCGCGTGCAATTAACTGGCCCGCAATCGCAAACAGATTTATTTTATGGCTCGCAACAAAAGTTCTTTGGTTGGCCAAACTTGTACACGCCATTTGGGGTGAACGAAAGCGAAGATCTTGATACACAATTATTCATGCTTAACCATAAACAAGGCTATGCAAAAGCGAGTTCTGTTGAAGTATCGGCTTATTATCGTAAAAATAACGACCATTATATTTACTCTCGTGAAAACCCCAGTGCGTTTCAAGCTTTTCATGAAACAGAAGTTAAATCTCTGGCGCTTTCAGGGCGCCATAGTAACAGTGAATCGTTTGCAATAAATTACTCAGCGCAATACATGGAAGATGCAATTGAATCTACAACCCTTGAGAATAACTTTACCTCGCGCAATTATTATAAACTCAGTGTATTACCAGAATACAAAACAGCTATTGATACTAACCAATTACTGACCATTCGCTTAGGCGCCGCTTTTGATGATACCAATAGAGATGACTCGCAGTTCTCACTGCTTGGCGACTTAGCTTGGCATACCCTCAATAATGATGGTACAGAGCGCACGGTGTACTTATCGTTTGCACAGGCAAGTCAAGTAGCCGGATACACAGCCATTGGTGGCAGTGAATCGGGTGGGTTATTCAGAAGTAATTATGATCTTGACCGCGAAACCACCCAGAACCTAGAGCTGGGTTTATTGCTTGAACAGCAAACTTGGCGTTTAGATTCAGCCATTTTTTACCGCCAAGATGAAAACCTAACCGATTGGACTTACAGTTTCAACTCGACCTCTGCCCGTGCTGCTAACGCCGTTGATATCGACACCACTGGTATCGAGTTTTTAGCAACTAAGCATTTTGATACTGTTGAACTTATAAGCAGTTACACTTATCTGCACAAGTCAGAAAGTTATGGCGCAGCAGATATAGATGCCAGTTTTTATGCATTAAACTTTCCTGATCATCGCGTCACGCTTGGCGTTGTTTGGCAACCCATGGATTTGCTTGAATTTAGAATTGACAATGAATGGCGTAAGCAACATGAGAATTCATTACGAAATGGCGATGATGAGGCGTTATTTACCCACTTAACATTGAAAATAACCCCGTCAGAGCTTGATAATCTATTTATCACCCTAGCGGCTGATAACTTATGGGGCGAATCATTTGAAGAGATCCCCGGTACACCTGGGCGCGGTGAGCAATACACTCTGAGTGCAACTTATAGCTGGTAAGTAAAAAAATATGTCTAAAAACCGCATTTTTTTAAGATGCGGTTTTTTTATGTCATGTGTTCAAGCTCGGTGATCAACTGCAATGCTTGTGCGTTACTGGTGCCACAAACATCGATTGTTGCACTAAAATCACTGCACACTTTCGGGCGGCTTTCATCACCAAATAATTTGCATAAGTTATTGTTATCTAATTGAATACAACGCTCTCCCGCTTTCTTGCCATGCGGCATTCCTGGGATCGGTGAGCTAATGCTTGGTGCAATACAACATGCGCCACAGCCAAGCCGACATGCCATTGCTGATATGTTCATAATCTGCCCCTTTTGTGATCTATTTCATCAATATGTTAATCGTGTAATGACTTGTTACATCTTCATACGCCTTGTAAACACTTTCTTCATTATAATGACAGCGTCACCTAATTATGAGGAAAGCCCTGTGGCTACTAAAAAACAAATCATTCTGCCTATTGCCGTGTTAGTCGCGGGTGTAGGTCTTGCGGTTGCGTTTTCAGCGATGAAACAACCGCCTGAAGAAAAACCAGCACAAGATACACGCCCACTGGTCTCTGTTAATCCAGTTCACCTTGATGCAATTACCCTAGACGTTAAATCGTATGGTGTTGTTAGAGCAAAAGACCACACCCCGCTAGTTGCGCAAGTGAGCGGTCAAGTGGTGTTTGTATCTGAGCAATTTGTGCAAGGTGGTTTTGTTAAGCAAGGCGATATTCTAGCACGAATAGATCCAAATGATTATGAAGCGGCATTAATTGAAGCACAAGCAGGGTTAGCGCAAGCAAGCTCAGACTTAGAAATTGAACGTGCACAAGCACATGTTGCGCAGGCTGAATGGGACCGTATAAAAGACGATTCAAACCAAGTGATCCCTTCACAACTCTATTTGCGCAAACCACAGTTAGCAGAAAAACTCGCCCGCTATCGCGCAGCGCAAGCTTCTGAAAAACGCGCCAAGCGTAATTTAGAGCGTACGTATATCAAAGCGCCTTATGATGCGATTATTTCTGAACGCGCAATTAGTTTAGGCAGTGTTGTTAACCCAGGTAGCCAGTTTGGTGCACTCAGTTCAACTTTGGTTGCTGAAATTCGCCTACCCGTGGCTGATAAAGAATTACAATACCTGACTAACAGTGGTATCGGCGCGAATGTAACACTCAATGCAGACTATGCCGGTAAGCCAACCACGTGGCAGGCTAAGATTGTCCGTAGCGAAGGCGTTATTGACCAAAAAAGTCGTATGAGCTATTTAGTAGCACAAGTTGATACCCCCTATGCCAGTGAGCAACCATTGCGTTTTGGCTCTTATATCAATGCCACAATTGCTGGGCGTGAACTGGATAATGCGATTATCGTTCCTCATCACTTAGTGAAAAACGCTAAAATAGCGGTAATGAATGACGATTTAACGCTTTCGTTTAAGTCTCTCAATATCATCAGAGAGCAAAATGGCATGATCATCGCGTCACAAGGCTTAGATGATGGTGAGCAACTGATCACCTCGGCTTTAGATTTTCCAACCGAAGGCATGCAAGTCAAACTAAATGACGCTGATAAGCCTATCGGTGCAACGCAACTTGCGCTGAAAGAGGAATAAGCCATGAGCATTCATAGCGAAAAAGGCTTAATTGCTTGGTTTGCCCGTAACCCTGTTGCAGCAAACCTATTGATGATTTTTATTTTAGTCGGCGGTATTTTAACGGCATTTTCTATTCGCAAGCAGATGTTCCCACAGTTTGAAAATAACTGGATCAGCGTACAAGCAGTCTACCCAGGTGCTGCCCCACAAGAAGTTGAAGAAGGCATCACCATTAAGGTCGAAGAAGCTCTCGAAGGCTTAGAAGGCATCAAGCGGAAAATTACTTATTCAAATCGTGGCTTTTCTCAAGCCTGGATCGAAATCGAAGAAAAATACGATACTAAAGAAGTACTCGATGAAATAAAGATGCAAGTTGATGCGATCAACACCTTCCCTGCTGACATGGAGCGCCCAATTGTGCGCCATGATAAGTTTGAGCAAGAAGTGATGATCCTCGCCCTTTACGGCGACATGAGCAATTATCAGCTCAAAGAGCTTGGCAATAATATTAAAGATGAACTACAAGCACTGCCGCAAATCAACCTCGTTGAATTTAATGGCGGCCTTGATTACGAAATTAGCATTGAAGTCAGCCCAGATAAACTACGCGAGTACGGTTTAAACTTTAGAGATATTGCCAGTACCGTACGTGCTTTTTCAGCCAATATGTCGGCAGGGCAAATTCGCTCTGAAAATGGCTATATTTCAATGCGGGTTGAAAAACAAGCCTATCGCGGTAATGAGTTTGAAAAACTGCCACTGATTTTATTGCCTGATGGCGCGCAAGTGTATTTAGGTGATGTAGCAACCATCAACGATGGCTTTGCAGAAGGCCTGCAATACTCAAAATATAATGGTAAAAACTCCCTGTCATTTGAAGTAAACGCCTCAAAAGATCAAGACATCACCAAAGTAGCCAAAGTGCTAAAACAATACTTAGCGGATAAAGCAGGCCAGCTTCCAGCGGGTGTTAAGCTCACGCCCATTGTTGACTTAACTTATTACCTTGAAGGTCGTTTAGACATGATGATCGACAACATGGTATGGGGCGGTCTGCTAGTTATGGTGGTGCTTGCGCTATTTTTACCGCTGCGCTTAGCGTTTTGGGTGATGATGGGTTTGCCTGTGTCATTCCTTGGCGCCTTTTTAATGATGCCAATGGGCTTTTTAGATGTCACCATCAACTTAGCGTCACTGTTTGCCTTTATACTCGTACTCGGTATTGTGGTCGATGACGCCATCGTCGTGGGTGAATCGGCCAGTGCTGAAATTGAAAAACATGGCCACTCGCTGGATAACGTAGTGCGTGGTGTGAAACGCGTGGCGATGCCTGCAACCTTTGGCGTACTAACCACCATTGCTGCATTTTTACCACAAACTTTAGCAAGTGGCCCTGGTGCTGCGTTTTCCAAAGCCATTGGCGGCGTAATTATTCTGTGTTTAATTTTCTCACTGATTGAATCAAAGCTTATTTTACCCGCCCACCTAGCAGCGATGAAACACCGTGAACCTAATCCTAAAAACCCGTTGCATCGCCTTCGTAAAGTCATGGATAGTGGTTTAAAGCGCTTTGTTGATAACTACTACACGCCATTTATTGGTCATTGTATTCACTATCGTTATACCGTCATTATTGGCTTTATTTGTGTATTAATTGTCAGTGGTGGTATGTTTGCCGGTGGTTTAGTGAAATTTGTCGCGAATCCTAAAATTCCTCATGACTTTCCACGTATTTCGGTTGAAATGAACTTAGCCTCATCTGAGCAAGCCACCTTAGAAACCGCGCAAAAAATAGAGCAAGTCATTATCAATGTTGATAAACAACTGAAAGAGCAATATGGCACAGCCATGGTACGTGACCTGTCAGTTAGTTTACGTGGCCGTACAGATGCCAGCATTATGGCGGTATTAATTGATCCTGAGTTACGCCCTATCGATACCTTTGCATTGAGCGCCCTTTGGCGTGAACAAATGCCTCCTTTACCGGGCGTGAAAACACTAACCATTCAAGACAGTATTATGAATGGTGGTCGAGACGACGGTGATGTGAGCTTCCGCCTTGAAGGTAAAGATGCCAAACAGCTAAAAGAAGTAGCGGCAAAACTTAAAGAAAAACTCAACACCATGGAAGGTGTGGGTGATGTCAATGACTCAATGCAAAGTGCTACTGATGAAGTGCAGCTTGACTTAAAACCACTTGCGTACAGCATGGGACTCACTCTTGCTGATGTCGCCTCACAAGTCAGTTTTAGTTATTATGGCATTGAAGCACAACGTATTTTACGTGACGGCGAAGAAGTAAAAGTCATGATCCGCTATCCTGAAGAAGCACGTAATTCAATCAGCGATATCGGCAATGCGCGGATCATTACACCAACGGGTGCAGAAGTTCCTTTAGCTGAAATTGCTGATGTAAAACTGGTTGATGGTGTAAATCGCATTCGCCGTGAAAACTCAAAACGCACCGTTAACGTATGGGCTGCGGTTGATACCGACCAAGTTGAACCGTTTGCAATTGCCAAAGAAATTCGTGATGAATACTTACCAGCACTATTGAAGAGCTACCCTGGTGTACAAAGTAATGTTGCTGGGCGTATTCAAGAAGAAATGGATAGCGTTGCAGAGCAAGTGCGTGATTTTGCACTATCAATGATGATTATCTTCGCGTTATTAGCGATACCACTGCGCTCATACTCACAGCCGTTAATCATTATGTCGGTGATCCCATTTGGAGTAATTGGCGCCATGTTTGGTCACATGATTTTAGGCATGACCATGAGCGGTTTATCTATCTTCGGGATCATTGCTGTAGCCGGTGTGGTTGTGAACGATTCATTAGTAATGGTGGACTTTGTTAATAAAGCCCGCGCTGACGGTGTTGCAATAAAAGATGCGGTAATGCAAGCTGGTGCACGCCGCTTTAGAGCGATAATGCTCACTTCAATCACCACCTTTATTGGCGTGTTACCAATTATTATGGAAACCAGCTTACAAGCTAAAATTGTCATCCCCATGGCGGTATCGCTCGCTTTTGGTGTGTTATTTGCCACGGTGATCACGCTGATCCTGATCCCATGTCAATATGTCGCACTAGAAGATACCAAACGATTAATTCGTAAATGGCGCGGTAAAGAAGCGCTGCTAGATGGAACTCCGGCTAATGACAAGGTGGACAGCAAAGTAAGCCACTCACCTTTATAAAATTTGATATCCCAACCAACTAGCCCGAGCTGTATACAGTTCGGGCTTTTTATTTGAAGCAAAAACTTTAAAGGAGTTATCTTTAAACGAAATCGCGAAGCATATAAATAAAAGTGACCCTACAGAATAATAGTAAACTCCCCTTGATGCTCAATTGCCACGTTATAGCGCAGAATATGTTTAATAATTAGTTGTCGAGTACACTGTGTTCAAGTACGCCTTTATCAATTAGTTGGCTGATTATCGCGCGTGCTTTTTCACGACACGCATCACGTAATAGTCTAACTGCAGGAGTAATTGATTGACGACTTGGGCAAATGAGCCAGAGTTCGCCACAGGTATGTTGATAGCCCGGCATCAGGGTAACGACTCGATCATTTAGTAGGTCATCGGCTATATCTAATGATGATTTTACGGCAAGCCCTTTGCCGGCAACACACCAACGCCGTACTAAGTCACCATCATTAGAGGCGCGCTTGCCCTGCATTTTTACTTTATATTTGTTGTGCCCGTCGGTGAATTCCCACACATTATTGATAATATCTTGCAGTTGATAAAATAACCCTTGATGCTGGGCTAAATCATCTGGGTGCTGAGGATCACCATATTGCTGCACGTATTCTTTGGTGGCGCACAATAAGCGGGGCACGTTACAAATTTTAAATCCATAAACATTGGCATCATTTGGCGAGCCATAACGCAGTGCTATATCCACCGAATCTCGGTAAAAATCTACGTTACTGTCACTAATATGCGTGCGTAGACTCACCTTAGGGTAACTATCCATAATTTCATCAATCCAAGGGATCACTAAATTACGGCCAAGATCAGAAGATAATGCCACCCTTAGCTCGCCTTCAATCTCATCGTGTTCGCCTTTAAGGTTTTGCCGAGCTTGCTCAAGTATCGTTATTGCTTGCTCGCACTGTGGAATGTAGCGTTCACCTGCTGCTGAAAGCCTTAAATGCCGCGTAGTGCGCACAAATAGGTCAACTCCTAATATCGCTTCCACTCGTTTGATAGCGGCGCTGGCGGTTGCTGTACGCATATCAAGTTTTGCCGCCGCAAGGGTAATACTTTTAAATTCAGCGACTTTCAGTATGAGTTTTAAATCGTCAATCTGCATATTATCTAAATATATTTGATAATGATTCAATAATTATGCTGTTTATCAAAAGTAATGCAAGCGCTATCATCTGCTTCATTCAACGGCTTTGATTAAATAAAGCTATTCGCTACAGGAACCTATTATGACACACCCGATTATTACTGACTTAGAAGCGCGTTACACAACCAAGAAATATGATGCAACTAAACGCGTATCGGCAGATGATTTAGCTGTTATCTATCAAGCTATGCGTTTATCTCCATCATCAATTAACTCACAGCCGTGGAAATTCATTGTTATTGAGTCTGAGCAAGCAAAGCAACGTATGCATGATACTTTTGCTAACAAGTTTCAATTTAATCAACCTCATATTAAAACTGCCTCACACATTATTTTATTTGCATACAACCCAAAATACAGCCGCGAAGATTATGCAAAAGTGATTGATGCAGATATAGCAAACGGCCGTACGCCAGCAGAAAATCGCGAGCAAGCGTTTGGCGCATACGCATTCGTTGACTTAAATACCGATGAATCTGGTAACAATGGCACCTGGAGCAAAGCACAAACCTACCTTGCACTTGGTAATACTATGCACGCCGTTGCGCGTTTAGGTATTGATTCAACCCCAATGGAAGGCGTTGATAGCGAGCTAATTGGTGAGCTTTTTGCCGATGAGTTAGGTGGTTATATTTGTGAAGTAGCACTTGTCATCGGTTATCACGAAACACAAACCGACTATAACGCAAAACTGCCAAAATCACGGTTAAGCCAAGAGCAAATCATTAAAGTGATTTAAATAATATTGTTGGTTTAAATTGGCTCACAAAATTTAACTATCTGTATAAAGAAAAAAGCGAACAAGTAGCAACTTGTTCGCTTTTAATTTTGCTGTTCAGTGCTCTTTTGTTATTAGAAAAGATCAACGTTTAACCATAAATGCAGCATGATACTTGCGCCATAGCCAAGCGCAATAACTGGCGTCCACTTTAAATGGCCAAAGAAAGTATAATAACCGCGGGCTTGCCCCATTAATGCTACACCGGCAGCAGAGCCAATTGACAATAAACTACCGCCGACCCCCGCTGTTAAGGTGATTAATAACCATTGCCCGTGTGACATATCCGGTTGCATAGACAGCACTGCAAACATCACGGGGATGTTATCGATAACCGCTGAAATAACCCCTAAGAATATATTGGCCGTTGTCGCCGACCAACTGCCGTAAAGCATCTCAGACATTAAATTTAAATAACCTAAAAAGCCAAGGCCGCCTACACACATTACAATGCCGTAGAAGAATAATAAGGTATCCCACTCGGCACGCGACACTTTACTAAACACATCAAAAGGTACAACACTGCCAAGCTTAGCTAAACGGTCATTATCACCTAGTTGCTCCGCGTGCGCTCTTTTTCGAGCGAGTGATCCTGGTAAAGTCATTCTTAAAAAATAACCAAAAAACTGTAAATACCCCAACCCCATCATCATGCCAAGCACAGGCGGTAAATGTAAAAAACTATGACTCGCTACTGCCGTGCCTATAGTCAGTAAAAACAACACTAAAATTCTGATTGCACCGCGTTTAAGCTCTACATCTTCGTATTGGGCCGTGGGTTGCTTATCAGCTACGTAAAAACTCATAATGGTCGCAGGGACGAGATAATTAACTAGCGAGGGTAAAAATAAAACTAAAAACTCATTAAAGTGGACTAAACCAGCCTGCCAAACCATTAAGGTGGTAATATCGCCAAACGGGCTAAATGCTCCACCGGCATTGGCAGCAATAACAATATTTATACAACTAAGATTAATAAACGGTTTATCACCTTCTGCTACCTTCATTACTACAGCACACATTAACAGTGCGGTTGTTAAGTTATCTGCAATCGGGGATATAAAGAACGCTAAGAAGCCTGTGATCCAAAATAAATTTTTATAATTAAAGCCTTTGCGGATCATCCAAGAACGCAGCGCATCAAAGACTCTGCGCTCTTCTAATGCATTGATATAGGTCATTGCCACTAATAAAAACAACATAAGTTCGGCAAATTCGAGCAAGTTATGTCTAAATGCCGCTTCGGTAATGTCTGGCACATCATTGTTTACATAATACGCGCCAATTAAAATCCAAATTAATCCGGCCGCAACCAATACCGGTTTTGATTTTCGTAAATGCAGTTTCTCTTCAAGCATAACGACCGCATACGCTAAAACAAATATCGCAATGCAGACTAGGCCCACTGTTGAAGTAGTTAAATTTAACTGCCCATCAGCTGCCCACGTTGGGGAGCAAAATAATAAAAGTACTAGACTAAATAGATTAAAGCCTGGTAGTAAGTTTTTCACACGGTACGTCCTGTTTTAATTTTAAATTTTGTATTTTTGATAGCTGGCAGTCCAGTAGTCAGCATGAGTTTTTATTTTTAGTTTCACTGTTAACAAAGTGCTATCAAAAAGTTGACGTAAAGTACCATAATAACCGCCATACGCTATTATACAGAAGTCTAAATTTTCATTGTTTTGCGTTATAGCAATGATAATAACGGTGAATACAAACGGCTGGATTTTTATTGTACTTTTAACAACATTAATTAACTTGTATGCTGTAACTTACTGATAAATTGATATCAAGCCGAGTGACTGAATACAGTTACAACCATTAAAACAAAATATAAGGTTACTTATGCGATTAGGACCAGGCCTACTTGTGACTGCTGCCTTTATTGGCCCAGGGACTATAACCACCGCCAGTATAGCGGGTGCCAACTTTGGCTTTGCGCTGCTCTGGACATTACTATTTTCAGTGATAGCGACCATATTATTGCAATCAATGGCTGCCCGCCTTGGGGTAGTTACTGGTCAAGATCTTGCCCAAGCGCTACGCACACATATACAACACCCATTATTTAAACCCCTCGCCGCCTTTTTAGTGATCAGTGCCATTGGTGTTGGCAGTGCCGCTTATGAAGCTGGCAACCTAAGTGGCGCCACAATGGGGTTAATCGAAATATTCCCTCAAGTACAAACACAAGTTTGGACGCCATTAATCGCTATTTTCAGCGCTCTTTTACTTTATAGCGGCAAACATAAAGTGGTAGAAACCGCACTGATCTTTTTAGTGCTTTTGATGAGTTTAGTGTTTATCTCCACCTTGGTTATGGCTGCTCCGCCTGTGACTCAAGTACTTGCAGGCTTTATACCCAGTATACCTGAAGGCTCTGCGACTACGGTATTAGCCTTAGTGGGTACCACCATTGTGCCTTACAACTTATTTTTACACTCAGGTATACTCGCCGCAAAACACGACAAAAAAATTGATCAACGTAAGCTCATCAAACACACTAATTTAGATACCGGTATATCAATCACGCTGGGTGGGGTTATAACGCTTGCAATTTTATCCACCGCATCGGTCGCTTTTTACGGCACTGAGGTCGGAAAAGTCAGCGCAGCAAATATGGCGATGCAGCTAGAGCCATTACTAGGCAATGCCGCACATTACTTTTTTGCGATTGGCTTATTTGCCGCGGGGCTAACCAGTGCTATCACTGCGCCACTTGCTGGTGCATACGCCGTATGTGGCATGCTTGGCTGGTCTAATGACATGAACAATAGCCGTTTCAAACTAGTCGCCATTGTTATTTTAGTATTTGGTGCTGCAGTTGCCTCACTTGGCTTAGACCCTGTTGCCGTGATCATCTTTGCCCAAGCCGCCAATGGCATATTACTGCCGATTGTGACCACTTACCTTGTATGGCTAGTCAATCAAAAGTCTGTAATGGGCAACTACACCAACTCAATTATTGTTAATCTGTTGATCTTGCCTGTGCTATTACTCATTTTCGGCCTAAGTAGCTATAAATTAATTAGCTTGATTTTTTAGCTTGCCTCTTAAAACCCAAAGCCGCTGCTTATTACCAACAGCGGCTTTTTGATTGATAGTCGCCAAAGAAAAATATACCGCGGCGAGTTTTATTCATATTAAAATTAGCAGCGGTCATCTTTACTAATATAGTTTTTAGCTAACATAGCGAAAACATACCCACCTACTGCACCAGCAATCAGTTGTGTATAGAACCCCCATCCTCTGGCACCTGCTATAATCGTGATATTCATAATTGACTCAATGGCTACTAAAGCAATTGCAAACGCCGTTACTCCAGCTATAACAAATAGTTGAATGCCATATTTAGGGTGTTTTCTATACAGCAGTCCTGTAACTAAAAATGCGAGCGCAAGTGCAACGGCAATTATTGCGCCATAGGTAGGTAATAACCCAAGCCAATCATCAAGCGTTAAATTAACACGATCACTAAAGCTTATCTCTATACCCACATTAACTAATTGATTGACAACATATTGACTATGAAACAAGCTAGCAAGTGTGAATGTAAGTAACCAGGAAGCTAAAAATGAAGGCAACAAACGTGTTAAAAATGGCATGGTTATCTCAACTTAAAATGAAACGTATTATCCACATTAGCAAAGGCTTAAGCTGTAAACAATCTATCTGTTGTATTACGCTTATTTGGTCTTTTGCGTTTTCAGTACACGCAGGCTCAACATTACCCATAAAACAATACAACATAGCTCCCCTTGCTACTGAGCTTAATTCTCCTTGGAGTATGATTGAATTACCTAATGGCACCTGGTTAATCACCGAGCGTGACGGCCATGTAGTAATAATAAAAAACAACCAGCTATCAAGAGTTAAACTGCCCCTTGAAGGATTATATGTTGCCGGCCAAGGCGGTCTACTCGATATCGTGTTATCTCCTGACTACAGTGAATCCCATGAAGTTATTTTTACCTACGCACAAGGCGAGTTAGCCGCAAACCGACTCGTAATTGCTAAAGCGACCTTTAATGGCACTGATTTTTCTCAGCCTAAAATTATTTATCAAGTGGCAACAAATAAAGACACACCACAACATTATGCTGGCCGCGCCCTAGTATTGCCCGATAACACCTTATTATTTTCAAGTGGTGATGGCTTTGATTATCGAGAGCAAGCGCAAGTTATCACCAGCCAACTAGGTAAAGTATTACGCATTAATTTAGATGGCAGTGTGCCCCGCGATAACCCATTTAGTGATCACGAAAATCGTGCTGCTCAGGCTGTTTTTTCACTCGGTCACCGCAACACCCAAGGCCTAGTGTATAATTACGACACACAGCAAATAATCAGCCACGAGCATGGCCCAGCTGGCGGCGACGAGCTAAATTACTTAACCGCTGGCACTAATTACGGCTGGCCGGTAATAACCTACGGTAACGATTATTCTCAAGCCCGCATTTCGCCCTTTAGGGAATATGCCGGTATGAAAAAGCCCACCATAGATTGGACCCCTTCTATCGCCCCATCAGGCATGGCGTATTATGGCTCTGAGCAATCTGCCTTTCCTGTACTGCAAAAGCATGTGCTACTCACCACTTTAGTCGACAAAAAAATCTACAGCGTTAATTTAGCTAACGGTGAATTTACCCAGACTCATATATTCCCTGAGGTTACTGGACGTTTGCGGGATGTATTTGTTACTGCCAAGGGCAATATCGCAGTGTTAACCGATGGCAAAGAAGCTAAGTTACTGCTAATAACGCCAAATAAATAACTTAACGTTCAAATGCATATCTGCTTTAGTGTTTATTTTTAAATAGCCAGTCTAACTTTAGACAATGCAGCAGTACCGCTTTAGGATAGTGATGGCTTAACAGATTACTATTTGGAGATGTTTTTGTTCTTCGTTCGGAACAACTGTAACGTAAAACTCAAGGTGCTTGTTACATGGTTACCATGCCTTGTTTTTGCTTTTTCAAAAGAAAGGTCTAAGCATAAAGCCCCCTGTTTTAAAGAGGCAATATTAGAAAGACACCCACTCTAATTTATCTATTTAACTGGTGCTACAAAATTAAATTTATAAACTAGATCTACACGCTTATCACTTTGCAAAACTTACTTAGGTTGCAAAATAAGTAAATTTCGTTGTAATACTTAAATGACAGCCATGAAAATGCCTGCGTTATGCTGTAAAAGTACTTTTTTGGGTGACTAGACTTTATCCGAATAACTTTTCACAGTTACTCATGTTTGTTCGCCGTTTTCGGTTGAGGTTCTCACAATAGCTTTCGTGTGATGATGCCCTGCCAACAGCACCATGAAATACACGTGTAAATTGAGTGGTTAGTTTTAACCAATTTTCTGGGGATATATTTAGCCTTTCGAGTAGAGGAAGGCACGAATTATCTGTATGTCCGCGTTTATCATCTCGTATTATTCGTCCCGTTAATTCAACAAGCTCAAGGTACGATTTAAGCTCAAATGGCAAGCCTTTTGGCATTATTTGACGCGACATACCAGCAAAGCGAAGTAACTGTTTAGGTTGCTTACCTTCTGTTGCGCTTGTTAAACGCTTTTGAACACTGGTATGGTACGATTCTTCCGGGCTATTAGCCATTTTAGCTCTAATAGGGTTTAAGTCTACATACGCCATACATGCTGCAAGTGCAGCTTCATCTAGGAGTGCTTGTGATTTAAAGCGCCCTTCCCAGAATCTGCCTGTGCAGTTATCTTCTTTATTTGCTTTGCGCGCTATATCTTCATTTAGCAACCGCATAAACCAGCTAATACTTGATAAGCGTTCGCGATATTGCTTGACCGTTTGATTAAAAAAGATGAGTTCTGCTTTACTTAGCTTTTCACCTTGTACGTATTTCTGCGTTAGCAAGGTGCCTTTACACAGTTTATGCCAGCGAATAACAATCGCTTTGTCATTCAACCTGTTTACTTTTTTATCATCAACATAGAGTACTAAATGGGTGTGGTTACTCATTACGGCATAAGCACACACATCAATACAAAATACCTTGGCTAACTCTAACAGTTTATCTTCAACCCAACCTCTACGATGCTCGTATGATTGTCCTGTAAAGTGGTCTTCGCCACATAAAAATGCACGCCGAACGCAACGTGAAATACAGTGATAGTATTTTGTATCTGCCAAACTTACTTGACGTTTTCTTGCAGTAGCCATATTTCACCCGGTTTGATTTTCATACTAATTAAACGTTAGTAAAAAATTGGCAAAATATAAACTTTATGATGGGTGTCTTTTTTGTTTCTTAGTAAAAAATTGGCAAAATATAAACTTTATGATGGGTGTCTTTTTTGTTTCTTTTTGTTCTTTATGATGGGTGTCTTTTTTGTTTCTTTTTTGTTTCTAAACTTTATGATGGGTGTCTTTTTTGTTTCGTTGTCTTTTTTGTTTCGTTGACCCGTCGAGTGAAAGTATTGTCACCCAACTGAATCAACACACGATACCTTTACCATTAACGATGGCAGACCCTAACCCTGTATTTTTAAACGGTGAGTTTTATATTTATTATTTAATTGATATCGCATTCCATGATTGGTATCTAACCCGCACCACAGATTTAATTAATGGTACATTCCCACAACGTGTTCTAGAAGCGACAGGAGATGCACAAACACAAGACCAATGGACGGGATCAGGTAGTGTTATTAAAGATAAAGACAATGTAGCTCATTTATTTTATTCAGGACACAACCTCGATTTTTCTCCTGTCGAAGCTGTTATGCATGCAAAAGCAACAGATAACACGCTAACTAAATGGGAAAAACAAGTTAATAACACATTCAGTGGTACAGGATCATATAGCGACTTTGACTTTCGTGATCCTGATGTTTTTATAACGAACAAAGCAACAACTATTGGATGTTATTAACTAGTCGATATAACGCAGATGCAGCTATTGCTCTTTATACTTCGAGCGATCTCAAAACTTGGGAAGCGCAAGAGCCGATTTATACCGCAGACAAACCACTTAACTTTGAGGTTCCTGATTGGGTGAGCTTCAATAACGGACAAGCAATAATTTATTCTGACCAAAATAATAATGAGCGCGATGTAAAATATTTAGTAAAGAATGAAGACATATGGGTACCTGGTCGATACCCTTCACTAGATGGAGAATTTTACTACGCAGGAAGAACTGCAAGCTCCCCTACTCAAACCCTGATGTTTGGTTGGGTCGCTCATAAAAATACCCGCTCAAATATAGGCAGTGCTGATTTTGGCGGTGACTTAGCAATTCATCAAGTATCAATGACAGAATCGGGAGAACTAGCGGTATCAATTCCTGAGCAATACTTAAGCGCATTAGCAACACCAATAGATGAAAATGCACAAACCCAATCAGCACAAACCAATAATAATAATTCACTATTGGTTTCACCAGGTAATCAAGTATTACTAGGTAGTAACAATAAAATCAACCGTCTTCACTTTAGTATTTCGAGTGAAGATACCGACAACCGATTTGGTCTGATATTTCCCGCTTATGAAGAGAGTAAACAAACAGCTCGTATAGAAATAAACACAGCCACAGAAACAGCCACTTTTTACTTCGGCGATTCACTCACTCAATCAAGCTCTAACATCACCCTCACACCTGAACTAGAAGGCAAACCTCTATTCAATCGAGAGGAAGACCTGACTCAGCATATAGCTGGTTTTGAATTTTTCTGCGGCGGTTATAACACCCTCCAAGCCCACGGTTTTACTAATCTAACTGGAGACTTATCTAAACTAGATGGAGGTTGGTGGGGGGCCGATGTAAACAACAACGTTGGCGAACGAGTTTTCTCCAGCTTTGCAGATGGCTATGATGAAGATGGAACTGCATTAGGGTGGATAGGTTACTCCGCAACAGGAAAAATGGATAGCCCGTCATTTGTGATCTCACAGCAATATATTAATTTCAAGATAGGTGGGGGTTCAAATCAGTTTGACCACCCTAAAGCAACTGCAGTTGTGCTTATAGTGGACGGTAAAGTTGTACGTAGTCAATCTGGTAAAAATACACAACCCGATGAGAATAATAAACTAACAATGCAATGGGCAACCTGGGATGTTGAAGAGTTCATTGGAAAAACAGCCTTTATACAGTTTATTGATCTTCATAATGACGATGGCTCAGACAACAGCTTAGCTTACCTTCTAGCTGATGAATTCAGGGCAGCAGCATTACCTGCGGTACTGGGTGAGCAACCTGAACCTACTTCAGAAAGTCGAATCGACTCACAAGTTATTGTTCCTATCAATTTACAACAAGGGGTAACCGTGGATCTTCTTTTACAACCAGAAAGTGGCTATGGTACCGCATATATCAATGATTTTAGAGCACTAACCTTTAGGCTTTATTACTTAGATAAACGCCAAGTAGGCATCTATAGTAAACAAGGTACACTCAATATAAGTGAAATGTCACGCTTCGCTGAGGCAACAAAACCTTAATAAACTACCTTAGAGGTTTGCAACTAGAGCCTCTGAAGTTTAGTTACTATATTGTAATGCCATGAAAAATTTTGCTTTGCTGATTTGCGGCCCATATCAGTAAGGCACTAACCATGTAACGATCGACTAGTTTTGGCCAACATTGAAATACATTGGTACCCGTCATAATTATTTTTTGAAAACAATAAACACATTTTGTATGGGAGATGAACCGCCCATTGCATTTTCCCCTTACTCATCTTTTTTGATTCTTTTCGTGGGGATTCATCAGGCTTTTATCTATAAATTCGCTCATAACTCAATACTACGCCGCAAGCGGCGAAGTATTTAACAAAGGCAAGAAAGAAATAGATTTAGTCGGTTTACTAAGTGATATTGAACCGCTTGATAGGGATAACTCCGATAGAGCTGTATCGTAAAATTTAATATTCCAGCTAAGAATAAATAAGGCTTTTTATCCGTGTAGTGACGTGTAATGTTTTTTTGATAATTATTGGACTATATTTCGTTTGTAAGGGATAACAAGCAGCACCAAGGAAGGGAAGCACTCACTAAATAGCCCGTTCCCCTATGGTTCTACTTTTTGTAACTCTTGTAACTCTTTACACAACGCATACTTTGTAAATATACACACTATGTGGATGATTAGATCTTGCTATGCAATAAATCTTTAATTTGCTAAAGATATTCATAAAAATTAATCCAGTATTGATAGCAATAAGAGCTATTTAATGATGAGAACTAAGTTTAATGAATATATACATACAGCAATGAAGATGTGTTTAGGGGTTATTTACTAGGAAGATATTTGTTTAAAAAAAGGAAATAGTTATACCTGAAGTAATCAGAAGACTAGA
Organism: Pseudoalteromonas sp. ASV78; assembly: GCF_047806705.1. Lineage (NCBI taxonomy): Bacteria > Pseudomonadati > Pseudomonadota > Gammaproteobacteria > Alteromonadales > Pseudoalteromonadaceae > Pseudoalteromonas > Pseudoalteromonas sp. ASV78. The sequence continues at coordinate 1,330,709 of NZ_JBLOPA010000001.1, forward strand.
ATTAAATTGATGCTAAGAGAGAACAGATTAAAATATATATGTGGCAAACTGTAAATATTAAGGTTTATTTATCCATATAAATTTAAATAAATGAACAATTATATTATTAGGTCAAAAATTAAATTTGGGAGAATTTAATATGAATAGAATCAGATTGTTTACTCGTTGTATTGTCGTTTTCTTATTAGTAGTAAATATAAATATGGCTCAAAGTAGCGAAAGTGCTAATTGTAGCAGTACAATTTATCGTTTTATTGAAGGTCAGGATTCACAACCTACTGTAATGGCGCCTGAGGAAAAAACGAAAGAATTAAATGATGTCTTTGCCAAATCAATACTTTGTTCTGGGCTTCCTGCAGCTTCGCTAAAACAGATCACCACTCACTTAGATAATCCTTCTCATGACTTTGTAAAAAAACAGTATGTGGTGGCTGAAGGTGGGCAAATCCCAGTAAGTACAGCAATTCCATCTTCTGCTTCCCTAAGAAATATGCGCTATACAGTAAGTTGGGCGGACGTCCATGGTACCCCTATGGTATTTGGTAGTTCTTCACCCCCTAGTGATAATACCAGTAATTTTCTGCAGGTTATTGCCTTTGATGAATCAAAACAACGTTTCAACTTTTATGAACGATTTGACTATCCTCGTACAGATTATTTTTGGGCGGGAGATTCAAGCTGGGCAAGGAAGAAAAAAACTATAGGTGTAGGTTGCTTTGATTGCCATCATAACGGTGTACCTATCATGAAAGAACTGAAGATCCCGTGGAATAATTGGAGCTCAGAGCGCGCCAATATCACCAACTCTATCGTTTCACTAAAAATTCAAAACGATCCGCCATTTAAAAATAGAATTGGTGCACAAGAACTTGAACCAACAATAAAAGGAGCATCCAGTAAATATTATCCAAATTTTATTCGTTCTCACATCAATGACAATTTCACACAGATCACCAATGTTTCAGAGCTTTTACGTTTTGTAATAGTAACCACTACTGTTAACTTGGAATCTACCAATCCATTACCAGGAAATGCCAACACTTTTGCGTTTCCTAAAGATTTTTGGATTGCAGATAGCATTTTAAGAGGTCCTCTAATAGGCCTTGATTACAATATTCCACAAGGGCTCATGTTTTCAGTGGATAATTACAAGAAATTTCTCAAAACAACTGATTCAAGACTAGTGCAGTGTAGTTTAAAGGGCGCAACTAAATCAGCATGTGTTGAGCCCCCCCAATTTACTGTTTTAGGATCAACTCACTTTGCCGGTTTTACACCAGTACTGGGTAACGAAGATGTTTTAATGTCAAATTTGTTGATTCGAGTTGGTATAGAAAGAAAGTTACTGAAACTGATTAGCCCCAAATTTATAACAGCAATTTTGATGGTAGATTTTCAAAACCCCATTTTTTCACAAAAACGTAATAGTTTGATCCAATACGCTAAGGCAGTTGGCACAGCAACTATTGCTAATAATAGCAGTAATATGGCCTCGTTAGTTGCAAGTAAAATCACCACAGCAAGTAGTCAGCAAGAAAAATGTAACGATATAACCTTGGATACATGCACTGCTGAGCAACAGTTTCTATTTGTTTGGGAGGATGCTAACTGGAAGGCAAATACCGAGAAAAGAATTAATGCCTATTTTCAAGCTATAGATAAGAACATCTCTTGTACAACTGAATCATGTACAGGTCAAGATGAGTACTTGAAACTTTTGGTTTCACAACATCGCCAAATGGCAGCGACGACTCCTTTGGGTAACCTTGTTGAGTTTAGTTTGTTATTCCCTTTTTCAAGTTTACCAATATCACCTTTTTTACGTATGAATGTAGTAGGTAAAGTAGTAGCAAGTGACTAGCTGTTAGTTTTTAAATTAAAATATTAAGGATGACTAAAATGAGTAAATTAGAGGTTTTTGATCTACCGGCAAATATCAGTGATCTACCATCGGGTCCGTTAGAAGATAAATTCAGAGAGCTTTGGTCAACAGCAGTAAATCAATGGACCAACCAGTCAATTAAAGGGGGTTCAAGGCCGCTGGATAATGACAGAGACTGGTATTACAACCCGCTCGATACGGATCTATCACAGGCAGGAGCACCTGCAGTAGTTCGTTGGACCGCATTTCCTAATAGGATCAATGTGCTGTTCCCAAATAGCAGTGAAACCCAAAGGCAAAGATATGCCGATGAGGGTCCACCAAATGTTAATGGGCAACCATATCAACCTGCAGGACCACGTGGATGGCAAGATGAGTATTGTGAATGGAGCGTTACCAGAGACAACAATGACAATATAAGCAAAGTTGATTTTACCTGTGAAAACCCGGAATATTTTTCATTGTTGTGGCGTGTTAGCCCAGATGCGGTGGTCGATATTTATAGAAAATTAACAGGAATGAATGTCACAAGGGCTAATCTGGAAGATTCAGCGGGTAACTATAATAAGAAAAATGAATTCAACAATAATACTACCAATGGTGCGGTTACCCTTATTTCTCCGCCCAACACACTACCAGCAGAAATTTACCTTGCTGCAGCCGCTACTATCACTCGCGAGTGTGAAGGTAAAATTGTTACCAATAAAAACCAGTTGATTCAATGTAGTCAATACGGAACTCCAGGACGAAATAGTGATCCAACAATTGGTAGTGCCGTAAATCGAATTATTCGTTCTGGCGGTTTAAAGGCTTCGCTAGCCAACCCCGTTGGTTTATATATTCAAACACCAGACTTCTCAAGTTTTCAATTACCACCCAATGCGCCTATAGGAAAAACAGCTGCTGATTATTGGCGGGTAGTTCGCGGTCACACAGGTGATAATTATGATCAAATTTTGCACGCAGTCTTTGAAGTTCCTGAATCGGAGGGCTTTACTGTCAGTGATATTACCATTGATGGCGTTCCGATTAGTTTTGGTTCGCAAATAACACAAAAATTTCAAATAGCATTAGCTGCATTAGCGGTGCCTACAGCCAATGAACCACAAAATCCTCGCCCATGTATTGGTGATTTAGATTGTAGTCAGGTTGGTGGCTCGTCAATAACGAATGATGATCTAGCTGAAATCGATAAATTGTTCAAAGAGCGTAACGGCTAGTATGCATCAACAAATAATCATTGTTTTGATGTAAATAATGATTACAAACGGGTGATAAAAAGTGCATCAATATTTAGGAAACAATATTTAAACAAATGTTGATGCACGAGTATACCGCTCGTTTACACGGAGTTATACGCTACATCAAGGAAAGGGGTACTACCTTAATCTCCCTCTAAAATGTTATCGGTAACTCTTTACGCAACTTGCACTTTGTAAAAATGACCAATTCGATGCTGAATTGAACCCTAAATGGGCACAACCCCTCATTGAATAAAATCATCACCCGAAGGTTCAAAAGTTAACTGACCTCCGGCAAAGCCGGAGGCTTCTGTGATTACGCCCTCAAAGGGCTAAAGAAAACGCCCAAGGCGTACTACACTTGAAACTTTAATTGATCTCGGTGTTCATCATCCTTTTCTTGGTTTCGAATATAATCTATAACCATATTTTCATCTAAACCAACTGTCGATACAAAATAACCTCGAGCCCAAAAGTTTTCCCCATTGAAATTTCGTTGTCGCCCTCGAAAGTTTTTTGCTATCGAAATTGCGCTTTTTCCTTTCAAATAACCGACAACATTAGAAACTGCAAGTTTTGGAGGTATACTCAGACACATATGAACGTGATCTTTCATTAAATGCCCTTCTTCGATTATTACCCCTTTTCTTTTAGCTAATTCATGAAACGTCTCACCTAAGTGCTTCCTAATCGATCCGTAAATCAACTTTTGTCTCTTTTTTGGGAATAAATACAATATGATATTTACAATCCCAACGAGTATGAGACAAACTCTTATAGTCTCGCATAGGTTATTTCCTCTTTACTTTTGGTCGAGCAAAGAAGATACCCCTACCGTTGTCACGGTCAAACCTATGCGAGTCACCCCAGCTGAGCTGGGGTTTATCAATGTTTAATTAGTAATTGCAGACTTTAATCGTATTAATTGGTTAAATTGGCGAGTTATAAATAATCAGCTGTATTTTTATCGACAAGAAACAGGCATCTGGGCATATAATATCGATACACAGACTGAGCAATTGCTTATGTCAAAACCAGATAATTTTATTCACCAATATACAATATCGCCCGATCAACAACATATTTTTTGGGTTCGTTTACAGCCCGCTCAAGGTGATATTTATCAGTATGCGCTTTAAGCTGCTGATAGGTCCACGGCTTACCTTACCGTTTGCATAACCGAGTAAAATACACTTTAGCATCACCTAAAGTCGTTGGCTGGGATTTATCCTGAATAACTTTTAAGCTAGCTAGAGCTTAACCTACAAAAAAGCCGCTGTTCATTACAAACAGCGGCCTCTTCCTAGAGCTTACAGTTTAAAACTTAAAGCTCTACAACTTATTTAATTACTTCAAGGCCGTTCATATACGGGCGTAGCACTTCTGGTACGACCACTGAACCATCGGCTTGTTGGTAGTTTTCTAGAATAGCGACTAGGGTACGACCAACGGCTAAACCTGAGCCATTGAGTGTATGCAGTAACTCTGGCTTTTTCTCACCGGCGCGACGAAAACGTGCTTGCATACGACGTGCTTGGAAATCAACCATGTTTGAACATGATGAAATTTCACGGTAAGTATCTTGCGCTGGTAACCATACTTCTAAATCGTAGGTTTTTGCTGAGCCAAAGCCCATGTCGCCCATACATAAAATTACTTTACGGTATGGTAGCTCTAGCGCTTGTAAGATTTGCTCGGCGTGACCGGTTAGCTCTTCAAGTGCTTGCATTGAATCTTCTGGTTTTACTAGTTGCACTAATTCAACTTTATCAAATTGGTGCTGACGGATAAGACCACGGGTATCACGGCCATAGCTACCTGCTTCACTTCTAAAACATGGCGTGTGCGCAGTTAAACGAATTGGTAAATCTTTTTCGTCGTAGATTTCGTCACGGGCGCTGTTAGTAAGCGGTACTTCAGCGGTAGGAATTAAGCTAAAACCTTCTTGCTCTTCGCCGTCATCGTTTACTAAACCTTTAGTGTGAAATAAGTCTTCGGCAAACTTAGGTAACTGGCCTGTGCCATATAGGCTGTCGCGGTTTACTAAATACGGCACGTACATTTCTGTATAACCGTTTTTATCCGTGTGCGTGTCTAGCATAAACTGTACTAGAGCACGGTGCATGCGAGCCATTGCGCCGCGCATTACCGTAAAGCGTGAACCGGTAATTTTAACGCCCATTTCAAAATCAAGGCCGTTTAAATCTTGCCCTAAGTCAACGTGATCTTTGACTGCAAAATCATACTTTTTAGGCTCGCCCCAAGTTGAAATCTCAACGTTGTCAGATTCGTCAGCGCCCGCTGGTACTGATCCATCCGGTAAATTTGGGATAGCTAAAGAAATTTGCTTAAGCTCTTCTAAAATGGCGTCTTGTTCGGCTTTTACGCTATCCAGTTGCGCGCCTAAGTTGCTTATAGCATCTAACAACGGTTGTGCGTCTTCGCCTTTTGCTTTTGCTTGGCCAATCGCTTTGGAGCTGCTGTTACGCTCACTTTGTAATTCTTGTGTTTTTACTTGTAAAGTTTTGCGTTTTTCTTCAAGTGCGCTTACAGTCGCAGTATCTAGCTCATAGCCACGTGCTGCTAAGCGTGCCGCTGTTTGCTCGAGATCTTGACGTAATAATTTAGAATCTAACATGTTAGTTTTTAACCTTTTTGCATTACCAGCTGAAGGCCCAGCCAAGCCATAAAAATACACACCGCCACATTTAAGACGATATTGAGGGCCATTTTAAAAAAGTGACCTTGTTGTAATAACAACAACGAATCCATTGAAAATGTCGAAAAGGTGGTCAAAGCACCTAAAAAGCCAATTCCTATCAGGGTTTTAGCGGGGCTTGCGGTGATAATTTCGCGCTCTATCAAACCGTATAATATGCCCATCAACAATGAACCAAGAATATTAACTGCCAACGTGCCAAAAGGGAATCCCCTGCCCAATAGTTTTAACATGGTTTCGCTAATAAAAAACCGTAAACAGGCACCTGAGGCACCTCCTGCGGCAATCATGAGGTATATCTTAAGGCTTGTCATAGCGTTTTATGTCACTGTGTTGATCGCGCTCTTTGAGGTAGTCGAGCTTTTGTTTAATTTTTTGCTCTAAACCACGCTCCGTTGGAAAGTAATATTGTTTATCAGCTATTTGCTCCGGGAAATAGTTTTCACCGGCGGCAAAGGCGCCTTCTTCATTATGGGCATAGCGATACTGCGCACCATAGCCTAAGTCTTTCATCAAATTTGTTGGGGCATTGCGTAAATGCTCTGGCACCGGATAGCTCGGCTCGTTTTGCGCATCCAGCTTGGCTTGATTAAATGCAGCATATACAGCATTACTTTTCGGTGCGCTAGCTAAATACAGGGTTGCTTGAGCAATCGCCCGTTCACCTTCACTTGGCCCTACTCGCTGAAATATATCCCATGCATTAAGGGCCACTTCCATCGCCCGCGGATCGGCATTACCAATGTCTTCGGTGGCAATGGCAAGTAATCGCCTTGCAACATACAGCGGGTCGCCACCGCCTGCGAGAATTCTGCAATACCAATACAAGGCGCCATCCGGTGAACTACCCCGCACTGATTTATGAAAGGCAGATATTAAATCGTAAAATTCATCGCCGCCTTTATCATACTTGGCTAAATGCGTTGGCAATACTTGGCTGAGTACGTGTTCATCAACTAAATATTGACCGTTTTGCTCAACGGTTAAATCAATCGCTTGCTCAAGTAGATTAAGTACTTTGCGGGCATCACCATCACTTGCTTGGCACAGTGCTTGTTTAGCATTTTGTGCAAGCACAATCGTTTTATTTTTTAGCTCATCGTCGCCCGCAAGGGCACGTTCAATAACATTGTGAAGATCGGCTTCTTGCAGCGATTTTAATACATACACTCGTGCTCGCGATAAAATCGCATTATTAAGGGCAAACGAGGGATTTTCGGTAGTCGCACCAACAAAAATAAAAGTACCATCTTCAATATGTGGTAAAAACGCATCTTGCTGGGATTTATTAAAGCGGTGCACTTCATCCACAAATAATAAGGTACGCTGTGCGCGACCTTCAAGGTTATTGCGTGCTTCACTCACCGCATCACGAATGTCTTTGATACCTGCGGTTACCGCCGACATTTGAATAAGCGCCGCATCGGCATGGTTGGCAATAATTTGCGCTAAAGTGGTTTTACCAACGCCCGGCGGTCCCCACAAAATAAGACTGTGGCAACGCCCAGCTAAAATAGCTTGATAGAGTGGCTTATCTTGGCTTAATAGATGTTGCTGGCCAATATAGTCATCTAAACTGGTTGGTCGCATGCGCGCCGCAAGTGGGCGCACATCCGGGCCAAAATTAAAGCCTAAATTACTCACTGTAATTATTCACCTTGGCTTTGGTCGTCTATTTCAACACCTTCAGGAATATTAAATTCAAAGGTTGAATGAGCTAAACTTTCATTTACTTTGGCATCGCTAAAGGTAAAGGTTGATGATTGCCCAGAGCTGTCTTTTACCAATAGCTGCGCTAAACCGGTTTGGTCTTTCGCAAATACAATGTCTAATTGCTCCACTTGGCTTTCTACGCCTTTATTAGGTGTCACACTAAAGCCTGCATCGGTGGCTGTTACTTGATACTTTTGCCACTGCGCAGGATCTTTAGAAGTGAGTAATACAAACGGTGTTGAGTCAATCAAACTGTGAGTATTCATAATCGTTACTTGTTCTGCAAAGCTGTCAAAGTAATAGGTTTTATCGCCATTTGAAACAAATAAGGTATCGTCAGGGCTGGCTTGTTGCCAACGGATCATCATTGGCTGTTGTAAAGCAATATTACCCTTACCTTGCATAATTGACTGACCTTGGTCGTCATTCACTTGCTGTTCGAATTGCGCTTGAAAGCTTTTTAATCCAGCAAGCTTAGCTTGTAATGCTTGGCTGTCATCTGCATACACTGAGGCTGATAACAAGCAGCTGATCGCCAAGGCTAAATAGTTAATTTTTTTCATTTAATTTGCTCCACCATTGGGCACTAATACATCACGGGCACCGTTATGACCTGGTGCGCTCACAATACCCGACGTTTCCATCTGCTCCACTAAACGTGCTGCACGGTTATAACCAACACGCAGCTTACGCTGAACACTTGAAACCGACACTTTGCCTGTTTCTATTACAAATGAGACGGCTTCATCATACAAGGGATCGGATTCTTCATCCGCATTCTCACTGGCTTCGCCTGGTAGTAAAATATCTTCCGTGGCGTCACCGTTTAAAATTTCATCTATGTAATTTGGTTTAGCGCGGGCTTTCCAATCGTTCACCACCGCATGCACTTCATGGTCATCAACAAACGCGCCATGTACACGTACAGGCACACTAGTTCCCGGCGGTAAATAAAGCATATCACCCATACCTAACAGGTTTTCTGCACCTTGTTGATCTAAGATGGTACGCGAGTCAATTTTACTTGATACCTGAAACGCCATTCGCGTTGGGATATTCGCTTTAATTAAACCAGTAATAACATCCACTGATGGGCGCTGTGTTGCTAGTATTAAATGAATACCTGCCGCTCGGGCTTTTTGCGCAATACGGGCAATGAGCTCTTCAACTTTTTTACCAACAATCATCATCATGTCGGCAAATTCGTCAATCACCACCACGATGCTCGGTAACTTACCTAACTCGTCTGGTCCCTCTTTCATACCATCAGTATCTTTAAATAATGGATCGAGAATTGGGTAACCCGCTTCTTTAGCATCCAATACCTTTTGGTTGTAACCTTTTAAGTTACGCACACCTAACGCCGACATTAACTTATAACGGCGTTCCATCTCACCTACACACCAACGCAGCGCATTGGCAGCTTCTTTCATATCGGTGACCACTTCACACAGTAAATGTGGGATACCTTCGTAAACAGAAAGCTCCAACATTTTCGGGTCAATCATGATCATACGTACATCATCAGGGCCTGATTTGTACAGTAAGCTTAATATCATCACATTAACGCCCACTGACTTACCAGAGCCTGTGGTACCTGCAACTAATAGATGCGGCATTTTACCCAAATCAGCACAGATTGGCTCACCGGCAATGTCTTTACCCAATACCATAGTTAATGGCGAAGGATTTTGCTCAAATTTTGGTGCGTCGATCACTTCTGATAACCGCACTATTTCACGGTGTTTATTAGGTAATTCAATCCCTACATAAGTTTTACCCGGAATAACTTCAACAACACGGACACTCACCGCTGATAACGAGCGGGCTAAATCTTTTGCCAGACCGGTAATTTTAGATACTTTAATACCCGGCGCTAAATCAAGCTCAAAACGTGTTACAACAGGCCCAGGATAAACCGCAACAACCGTAGCTTGCACGTTAAAATCAAGTAGTTTAGTTTCAACTAAACGTGACACGGCTTCTAGCTCTTCCGGCGAAATTGGGTTTTTTGCTTTGTCTGGCCTATCCAGTAAATCAAGTGTTGGCAAAGGTGTGCTCGGCGGCTTTTCTTCTAATAACTGCTCGAACTGCTCTTTTGCCGTAGGTGGCGGCTGATAGGTACTCTTAGGCTTCGGCATAGGTCGCGCAGGAGAAACCACTGTGGTTATCGGTTTTTCAGGCTCAGCAACATGGCTTTGATCAAGTGCATTTAAGGCCGCCGCTGTATCCATTGGTTCATCATCAATGGCACTAAAATTAATTTCTTGATCCAGAATGTCATCCAAATCATCAAATGCCGGATGCGAGTCTTGATGATCTGTTGTCGTTCCTGTGCTTGCTTCAGTAAAGCGAATCGACGGGGTCTGCTTCGTGGCTTTTGCTTCATCAATGGGAGCTTGTTCAACTGTAACTGGCGTATTTGCTGCGCGTTCACGTTGTAACCATGCTTGTAGATGATACGCGATAAAATGATAACCACGCATGATCCAGTCGCCAATAAAGTCGACAAACTGTACCCAAGATACACCCGTCAACAGGGTTAAGCCGGCAAAAAAGAAACACAATAATAAAATAGACGTGCCAGTAAAATTAAAGGCCGGCATCATAGCTGAGGCTATTACATCACCTACTACCCCACCGGATGAAAAATTATAAATATCATCAAAATTAATACTACTAATGGCCGTTGCCGAGGTTATAAATAATGCAAAACCAATTACGCGAAGCGACAAGGTTGTATAGTCAAGTTGAAAAATCTTATGCGGTTGCTTAAATAATAAATAACCAAAGATTTGGATTGCAGCCGGCACTAAATAAGCCAACCAACCAAAAGTAAGTAATAAAATATCGGCAATCCACGCGCCAGCCGCCCCAGTTATGTTTCTTACACTCTCATAACCTGTTTGCGACCAACTAGGATCAGCGGGATCAAAGCTTATCAATGCACACAAAATAAATATGGCGGCAAAGGTGCTGATTATCAAACCGGTTTCTAATAGTCTTTGTACACCGTTTAGGCGCATAACTCGCTATTCCTCATTTTCTTTGTACTTCTTTGTACTCATCTCTTAGCAATGGAATACCTTAGCAGGAAATACTTTTTGTTGCACTTTATCTTAACAATGCTGGCCTGATTATGAACGAGTTTTTATCATTCAAGCAATGTAAGGGCGAATAATCACCCCTTGCTCACCTTTTACTTCTTCCATTACTACATAGGTACGGCTTTCACTGACATTTGGCAGCTTTAATAATATGTCACCTAATACGCCACGATACTCAGACATATCGTTTACCCGAGTTTTGAGTAGAAAGTCAAAATTACCAGACACTAAGTGACACTCAATAATTTCATCGTGCTTTTTAACCGCGGCGCTAAACTCATCAAATACATCTGGCGATGTTTTAGTGATCGTCACTTCTACATACACAGAGAGACCTTGACCGAGTTTAGCTGGGTCAACCACCGCTTTATAACCAACAATATAGCCTTCGCGTTCAAGCTTTTTAACGCGCTCTAAACAGGGGGTCGCACTGAGCCCTACTCGTCGGGCCAGTTCGACATTTGAAACACGTCCATCGTGTTGTAATTCTATCAAAATCTTACGGTCAATACGGTCTAATAACTCATGCATAGGGTCAACTAGTTTTTTACACTGTTTAAATTGTATTTGTAGATTATATCACTATAATATCAATTAAAAAAGGTGAGACACACTGGCTTGTCATGAATATAATAGTGAAAAATTTTATCCCGTTCTAACAAGGCAATATTATGATTATCGGTGTACCTAAAGAAATAAAAAACCATGAATACCGTGTAGGTATGGTCCCTGCGAGTGTTCGTGAGTTAGTAAACCACGGCCACCAAGTTTTTGTTGAAACTGATGCAGGTATGGGCATTGGTTTTACTAATGACGACTATATTCAAGCCGGCGCTGAAGTGTTAGCAAGCGCAGCTGACGTTTTCGCAACCGCAGAGATGATCGTAAAAGTAAAAGAGCCGCAAGCTGTTGAGCGTGCAATGCTTCGTGAAGATCAAATTCTGTTCACTTACTTACACCTTGCACCCGATCTTCCACAAACTGAAGACCTAGTAAAAAGTGGCGCAGTATGTATTGCCTATGAAACAGTAACTGATTCACGTGGTGGTTTGCCATTACTTGCGCCTATGAGTGAAGTTGCTGGCCGTATGTCTATTCAAGCTGGTGCACAAGCGCTTGAAAAATCAAATCATGGTCGTGGCATGTTATTAGGTGGCGTACCAGGTGTTGAGCCAGCTAAAGTAGTTGTGATCGGTGGTGGTATGGTTGGTCGCAGTGCAGCACAAATGGCGGTAGGCCTAGGTGCTGATGTTGTGGTACTTGATCGTAACATTGACGTACTTCGCGCACTTGACGCTCAGTTTGGCAATAAAGTTAAAGCAATTTACTCAACAGCTGATGCCCTTGAAAAGCATGTACTTGAAGCTGATCTTGTCATTGGTGGCGTACTTATTCCAGGTGCTGCTGCACCTAAGCTAGTAACTGCTGAACACATCAAAGCAATGAAGCCTGGTTCTGCTATTGTTGACGTAGCAATCGACCAAGGTGGTTGTATCGCAACCTCTAAAGCAACTACACACGCTGATCCTACTTTCATCGTTGATGACGTAGTTCACTACTGTGTTGCTAATATGCCAGGTGCTGTACCACGTACATCTACGTTTGCACTTAACAATGCAACATTGCCTTTCATCATTAACCTTGCTAACAAAGGTTATAAGAAAGCATTACTTGATGACGCTAACTTCCTTAAAGGTCTTAACGTGATCAAAGGCCAAGTAACGTATAAAGAAGTTGCTGAAGCATTCAACATGCCATACGTAGATCCACGTACTGCTGTTGAAAATGCATAATTAACCTGCACTCTGGTTAACTCGCATTTGAAAATTAACAAGCCTGTGAACAGTTAGTTCACAGGCTTTTTTTATACCATCAAAAAGTGAGATTACAGCTTACACTGTGGGTTTTTACCCGCTGCTTTCGCTGCTTTTTGCTCATTCAATGCTTGTGGCAATTTTGCTTGTAACTCTTTAATTCGATTCCCCGGTGCAGGGTGCGTAGACATAAACTCAGGCGTACCGCTACTGCCCGCTTTACTCATATTCTGCCAAAGCGTGACCGATTCTTTTGGATTAAATCCCGCTTTTGCCATTAGGTCTAAACCCACTTCATCAGCCTCAGATTCATGTGAACGACTAAATGGTAAAATAACGCCGTACTGCGCACCTAAACCAAGCCCTTGCATAATTTCGTTACGGTATTGCACATTACCCATTTCAAGTGCGGCACTGCCGGCTTGCATACCTGTTTGTAGCATTGAGCTTTGCGATACACGCTCATTCGAATGCTCAGCAATTACATGGCCTACTTCGTGACCAATTACAGTCGCGAGTTGATCTTGATTTTCAGCTACTTTTAATAAACCCGTGTGTACACCAATGTAGCCACCGGGTAATGCAAACGCGTTAGCTGAATCGTCTTCAAATACCACCACTTCCCAAGCTTGGCGTGCATACTGTTGCGGTAATACTGCAATCACATCATCAGCAATACACTTTACATAGGCATTTACTTGAGGATTATTATTAATTTTTTGATTCTTTTTCATGTCAGCAAAGCTTTGCTGACCCATCTGACTCATTTGTTGATCAGAATAAAGCGCAATTTGCGTACGCCCTGTTGGTGATGTTTTACAACCCGCTAATACCGCAGTGGCAAGCACAGCCAAAACTAATTTTTTCATTGTATTCCCTCAACTCACATTTAATTATCCCTAGAATAGCAAACCAGTCTACGATTGAACATATTGCAATAACAGCTAAACACACTACTTCTATTATTAATATGTTAAAGATGATAGTTAGCGTGCAAACTAAGTACCCAAGGGTCACTACCGCTGTTACAATATAGGTCTCTTTTTATTTAATGGGTGAATCATGCAAGACTCGGTCTCTTTGAATAAACGCATTCTGTTACCTTTACTTGCCAGCATTGTAGCAATTACACCATTGGCAATTGATATGTACTTACCTGCAATGTTAGTTATTGCCAATGATCTTAATACCAGCATGCCAAATGTACAAATATCATTAAGTTTGTACTTGGCAGGGTATGCTTTAGGGATGTTATTTTTTGGTCCAATAGCGGATCAAATTGGTCGGCGCGTACTCACCAAAGTTGGACTCGCATTATTTGGGGTAAGCTCAGTAGCATTGGCCTTTTGTAATGATATTCATCTATTTTGGGCGCTGCGTGCTATTCAAGCCTTTACTGGTGCTGCGGCAACCGTGGTAGTACCTGGCATAATTCGCCATATCTACAAACAAGATACCGCTAAAGGTATGTCGTATGTATCCATGATCATGATGGTTGCCCCTTTGATCGCCCCCACAGTGGGCTCTATGATCATGGGCTTATCTCACTGGCAAACTATCTTTTTGGTACTGGCAAGCTACAGCTTTGTCATTCTGGCGTTAGTGCAAATTTACCTAATTGATATTCCTATTTTTAAAAGTCCGCTAAAAGGCTTTGCGCTATTTTTTGATAGTTATAAAACAGTGTTTAAAAATAAAGATACCCGTGCAGATATTGCCAGTTCAATGTTTGTATCATTCGGCTTTTTTTGCTTTTTAACCGCAGTGCCGTTTGTATACCTTGATTACTTTAAAGTGTCAGAGCAGTTATTTGGTATTTTGTTCGCGTTTAACGTCATGGCGCTAATGTTTGGTAACTTTTTAAATACCCGACTAGTACCGAGGGTTGGCTCGCGAAAAATGCTCTATTATGGTTTAGCGGTTGGCTTTGTTGCTGGCAGTGCGCTACTTACATTCAGTATATTACACCTGTCACTGTATTTTATTGTCGCAGCGATTGCACCATTAATGATGAGTTTAGGGGTGACCGCAAGTAATGCCGATGCACTGATATTAATGCAATTTGAAGAGCGCTCAGGTACAGCTACAGCAGTTATTGGTACTTTACGTTTTGGTAGCGGTGCATTAGTGGGACCAATTTTAGCGCTGATGCATGCACAAAGTGCAGTGCCATTTTCGAGCTTAATGTTCAGTGCCTTAGTGCTTACACTCATTGCTCAGCTTTGGCACCGAGCTAGAAACAAAAAAAATGCCCGTCGTTAACGGGCATTTTTTATAAACAACTTATTTATTCAGCTGCTTTAGATACCATCACCATTGCAGGGCGTAATAAACGACCATTTAATGTGTAACCTTTTTGCATCACTGCTAATACAGTGTTAGGTGTTACGTCATTACTTGGTTGAATCGACATGGCTTGGTGAAATTCAGGATTAAACTGCTCGCCTTGTGGGTTTACAATTTCAACACCAAATTTTGCAACCGCATCATTAAAGCTTTTCACAGTCATATCAATCCCTTCAAGCAATGGCTTTAAGGTTTCGTTTTCTTTGTCTGAGAACTCAATAGCGCGTTCTAAGTTGTCAATAACGGGCAATAATTCGTTAGCGAACTTTTCAAGTGCAAATTTATGCGCTTTTTCTACATCTTGTGCAGCGCGACGACGCATATTATCTACGTCTGCGGCAGCGCGAACGACCCCGTCTTTTTGACTCGCAATCGTTTGCTTAGCTTCTTCAAGCTCTGCATAAAGCATGGCAATTTCAGCTTCAGGGCTAATTTCTTCGCCTTCATGAGCATCCGCAGCTTCTACAGCGGCTTCCACTTCGGCTTGCATTTGCTCTAATTCTTCGTTTAATTCGACTTCTTGCTCTGGTGATTTTGTCTGCTCAGACATAATTTAAGTGCTCCAATTCTTTTCAATTGCGGTAATTATGGGGATTGAATCAAAAGATTCAAGAGCCAAATGACTCGATTAATTTAAATTCTTGAATGATTGCTTCAATTTGCGCCGATTTAGGGCAAATTACGCAAAAACGACTTTGATATTCTTGATTTTGAAAATACGGTACGCTGATCACCATCAGTTCATCACAATCTGTAAATGGCAGCTGCGCAGTGTTTAACACTGACACGCCATTTTTAAATGCCAATTTATCTTCAACAAAGTTTAAAAAAGAGACACCTATATTTAAGCTTTGCTCACAATCAATTTGTCGGTATAGATAATTTTCACCAACGACTATACTGTTATCTGAGCCTAATTTTTGGCTCAGCTCTCGAGTCCATTGATGCAATGAGTCATGACAATTACGCGGGGCGGTATTTGCCATCGCTTGCATACGATACAAACCTTCCATTAAGGTTTGTTGACTAAACACCGTATTAAGCCAAGTTGCAAATTGATAACGCAAGGTATCTGAAGCCTCATCTGGCTTGTGAATACAAATATTATGACTTTGCCCTGCTCTATCAAGCAATAAAATAAGCCAATCATTACTGTCAAAATCTAATACTTCAACTCTAAAAACATGCTGCGAGCTGACTTGCGGTAAACCAACACAACAACACACTTGATAACGCTGACTCAAACCATGCGCAAGCTCAACTAATTGCGCTTGCGCTGGTTGCCAATACTGGGCAATCTCAGCAAGTGGAAAAAATTCACTTAGCCAGTAATCAAAGCCAGCATTGGTCGGTACTCGTCCGGCAGAGGTATGCGGCGAATATAACAAGCCTATTTTTTCAAGGCGTGACATCGCATTTCTGACTGTTGCTGAGCACACAGCCATGCCTTTTTGTTTAGCAATACGACTAGACGCCACAGGTTGCCCTTCACCATTACAGTACAGGCTCATTACGGCGGAAAATATTTGCTGATCTCGAGGGTTTAAATTCATAGTATCTACATCTTGCTGCATACAGGGGATATCGGGGCGCAATGAGTTTATTTCAAGGTTATTTTCAAACTTGTCTCTTTTGAGTTACTCTACTGATATTAATACTATTGATGCATTTATCATGGAATCACCGTTTAAAACCATAGGTTTAATTGGCAAACCAAATCACAGTGGCGCAGCTGCAACTTTACAGCGCTTATACACTTTTTTAAATGCGCTGGGCTTTAACGTATTATTAGAGCAACGCACTGGCCATCAATTAGCCGACGTACCCAAAGAAAAACTAGTCAAACTGATAGAGCTTGGTGAGCAGGCTGATCTAGCCATTGTTGTGGGTGGTGATGGTAATATGCTAGGTGCAGCGCGCGTTTTAGCCCGCTTTGATGTTGCCGTAATTGGCGTGAACCGTGGTAACTTAGGCTTTCTAACAGATTTAGACCCCGAAGGCTTTGAAGCCAGTTTAGAGCAAGTATTAAGTGGTCAATACATTGAAGAAAAACGCTTTTTACTCGAAGTTGAAGTATACCGCCATGGCGAACTAAAAAGCGCTAACTCAGCAGTGAATGAAGCAGTTTTACACGCCGATAAAGTCGCTCATATGATTGAATTTGAAGCCTTCATTAATAACGATTTTGTTTTTTCGCAGCGCTCCGATGGCTTAATTGTCTCAACGCCAACAGGTTCTACCGCCTATTCTCTCTCTGGTGGCGGGCCAATTTTAACCCCAGAGCTTAATGCAATTTCATTAGTGCCGATGTTTCCACATACACTATCAAGTAGACCTTTAGTGGTTGATGCAGATAACGAAGTACGCTTAAAATTGAGCTTGGAAAATACCGACAGTTTACAAGTTAGTTGTGATAGTCATGTGGTGCTTGCGGTATTACCTGGCGATGAAGTGCTAATTAAAAAAGCAGATAAGAAATTGCGTCTGATCCATCCTAAAAATTACTCGTATTATCATGTATTAAGAACCAAGTTAAATTGGGGCAGTCGTTTGTATTAATTTCATTGCGCTTAACCATACTTTAGAGCAAAATAGTTGAAATTTATTTGTTACCTTTTTCAGGGAAATTAACGCCTCATGACTTATGTTGTTTTCTTGGCTTTATTATTATTGATCACCCTACTTGGCAGCTATTTAGTGATTGAAAATAACCGCCGCAAAGCACTCGCAGCAAAAAAGAAGTTATTTAATACCCGCGTCAACGAAGTGAATGCGAATGTAAAGTTAAAGCTCAATGAATATTATGAAGCAAAAATAATTCGCCCAAAATACATTCCTCGTATTCAGGTAATTGTTAGTAATTTTTTTGTTGTACAGCCCCACAGCGACGAAAACTTACTTTATTTAGAGCGCCTTGTAGAGTCACTGATCAGTACTATTAATAGTGAACTGGCAAAAACTTATGTGACCGGTGAACGTGATGCGCTCGCAGAGCGCTTAGATTTTTTTGTCAGTGAATTACCCACTGCGGGCTTAGCTTACAATAAAACCTTTTACCATGAATTATTACCTTCACTGATCAAAGTTTTATCTACCAGCGAGTTATCAGCCAATCCCGATGATTATGAAAAAGCTGTTGATCCAGCAAACAATTTTGACACTTCTGTAAATGAGCATTAAATAAACTCGCTAATATAATAAAATTTAATTTGCAAAAACCCAAAACACTGTATAAATTAACAGTTAATTGACTGGATGGATAAACAGTATGTTAATTGGGTTAGAAATTAAAAATTTTGCAATTGTGAGCAATTTAAGCACCGAATGGCAAAGCGGTATGACTGCTATTACCGGTGAAACAGGTGCGGGTAAATCAATCGCTATCGATGCCTTATCATTGTGTTTAGGCGAACGTGCTGAAGCCTCAGCGGTACGACCAGGCACAGAGCGCGCAGAAATTTGTGCGCAATTTGATATTACGGCACTGCCCCTTGCCAAACAATTTTTAGAGCAGCAGCTACTTAGCAATACTGATCAAGAATGTTTATTGCGCCGCGTGATCTGTAAAAATGGTCGCAGTAAAAGCTATATTAATGGTAGCCCTGTAACCGCAGCACAGCTAAAAGAACTCGGCCAACATCTGATCTCAATCCATGGTCAACATGCGCATCAACACCTGTTAAAAAGCGAGCATCAATTACAGTTACTCGACGCATATGCTGGGCACCATACATTAGTTGATAATGTGCGTCAGCAGTATCGCCATTATCAAAATCTACAAAAAGAATTTACTGTCCTTGAACAAGCACAGCAACAACAAGCAGCACAAAAACAACTATTAGAATATCAAGTTGCTGAGCTTGATGAGTTTGCTTTACAAGCCGATGAGTTTAGCCAGATTGAGGCTGAACATCACAAATTAAGCCACAGCCAGACGATTATTGAAGCGTGTCAGCGTGAGCTGCAACACTTATATGAAAGCGACGAACAAAATGCATGCTCGATGTTGCAACATAGTGCCCAACAATTTGCAGAGCTGGCCAGCTTTGATGAAAGCTTAAGTGGCGTTGCTGCATTATTAGCAGAAGCCGCAGTGCAAGTAGAAGAAGCGAGCCGAGAAATTCGTAACTACGCTGAGCAAACAGAGCTTGACCCTAATCGTTTGCTTGACGTTGAAGCGCGCTTAAGTGGTGCGATGGATCTTGCTCGCAAGCATCATATAAAACCGGATCAACTAGTCGAGTTTCACCAGTCGATTAGCCAAGAGCTTGAATCGATCAGTACCAATTCAGCAAGACTTGATGAGCTTAACGATGAGATAAAAACCGCACTTGATGACTACCACAGTGCTGCAATCGCACTTAGTGCAAGCCGCCAAAGTGCCGCGCATACGCTAAATGAATTGATCAGTGCAAGTATGGCGAACCTGTCGATGGAAAACGGCCTGTTTGAAATTGCGCTAAAGCAAGAACATGATCGTGCGCCAAACAGCTTAGGTTTTGACAGCATTGCCTTTTTAGTCTCGACTAACCCAGGCCAACCGTTACAACCATTATCAAAAGTTGCCTCCGGTGGCGAGCTGTCACGCATAAGTTTAGCGATCCAAGTTATTATTGCGCAAAAAGTCACTACGCCAACGCTTATTTTTGATGAAGTGGATGTAGGTATTTCGGGACCAACCGCCTCTGCTGTTGGAAAGTTATTACGTCAACTGGGTAAATCTACTCAGGTAATTTGTGTAACCCATTTACCGCAAGTGGCCAGCTCAGGACATCAGCAATTTTTTGTTGCCAAGGAAATTGCTGATGGTGAAACTTTCACCCAAATGCTACCTCTGAATAAGCATGGTCGTATTGATGAAATTGCCCGTTTACTTGGTGGTGATAACATCAGTAAAACAGCCAAAGCTAACGCCAAAGAGTTAATTATGGCCCATGCTTAAAACTGTAGCCTATAGAGCTAATAGCACAATTAATGCTGCACCCTTTGACAAAACACTAGCAAGCCTTACCAATGGTTGTAAGGCTTGCAAACTAACCTAAGTACACTTTTACAATGATGAAAAAAACAGACTCAACAAAATTAGCAAGCCTCTTGTTTTGCTTAATATCCCTAACTGGTTGCAACGACTATTTTATCACTGACGGAACATCGACTTTCCCTGCATGGCAGCCGCTATTAATCATAGCAACTAGCTGCTTGGTGTTAATACCAATACTGAGTTTAGCGCTGTTGATATTTAGCCAGTGGAAACACATCCAGTTTAAAATCACACTACAACGCTATTTTCATGGCTCCCTTATTTTAATGCTCGCTATTGCCTGGTTTATTGAGGTAGGTTTAGTGCAACGTACTGATAGTAGAATAGATTTAATACTCACCTTATGTGCACTTGGTACGCAAATGGCATTGGTTGCGTTTGCATTTGTACGTATAAATAAACAGCAAAAAATGCTCCATCGTGCCAATAATTTTTTATAATTAGTTGTAAACACAGTCAAAATAAAACATTTTATTTACATGATTGACACATTAAGGTTACCCACATACACTCAAGAAAATAATAAAATCGATGGAGTGAATAATGAACGCAACACAATTGAAACGCTGTTATGCAACATTACAACTAGGAGTCGGTAAAGCAGATGGACGCCTCACTTTAACAGATAATATTTTGCACTTTGAGGCCCTCAATAAACAACTTAGCCTAGGCAGTTACGCGATAAAACTTAATAATATCTCTCATGTTGAGAAATGCGCTGGTAAAGCAGCCGGTGTGCTGCCTATCACAACGTCAGGGATTAAAATAACCACCAAAGAAAATCATCACTTAGAGTTTATTTTAGCTGAACCCGATGAGTGGCTGAATTGTCTGCAAGCGAGGCATTAAGTATTAAAGGAAAGATACTAGGCTGGAGGTGCTAGGCGCTAGGACCCCCACAAATAACTCGGCGCTTAATTCGCCACCGTGGGTTGGGTTTTATTCAATAGTAGTAATAAGGATTTTTCGCGTCTTAAGTCTTTTAACTCACGTTCTAATTGGCGTTGCTATGTATTTAACTCTTTGCGCTGCGTTTGCGTGATGTTATTGCTGATTAATTTCAGAGAGTTGTTGGATTTGATAACAGTCGTTACCTTCTTCCCACGCTTTTCAAAATGCACGGCTGTTACATACACCGCTATACGAGACTCCGCGCATAGCAAGAGTAAAGCCGTTTTCAGGTTGACAATACACAGCTAAACCACGTTCGTAGCTACTTTTAAATTGTGCTACGTTTGGGGTGATATTGTAATCGTTTCACGTCGCGGTCTTTGTTATGCCATCGGCATAATCACCACCGTTTACGCCATGTTTATAACCTAAACTTTGCCAATTCGAGACTTTACACTCATCTTGACTTAACGTTGTGCAGCCATTTAGTAGTGCAATACAACTTAACAAAGTGTTACTTACAAGACAAAATATGGCTTGTAAGGTTAGTGTTATTACACTCACTGCAGTCTGACCTGTGCGCCGGTAAAGCAACGAGCAGTAACGCGAAAAGCAAAACGTATCAACATAATGGTAACAAAAAGTCGTGTTTGTCTTTAATTAATCTTAGGCTTACTAATTTTTGTATGTTGCAATTGCTGTGGGCTTAATATCTAAAGTTATTAACATGACAAGATTACCAGTTGTTAATATTGTAAGTTTAATGTTTTTTTGGTATGGTCTTGTTTCTAATTAAGGCTCAGTTAATGAAATTGGAAATCTATTCATAAGGAAATAAGATAATGAAATTAAATACAATGTGGCTAAAGTCACTCAGCGTAAGTGTAGCGCTATTTGCACCATTAGTAAGTGCAGCGCCTCAGCTTGATAAAGCCATATTTGAGTACAATGCAGGATTAAACATTCAAGAAGAGTTTAATATCTTTGCTGATGGCAACGTGACTGATCCAAATTATCCAAACAGTGAATTGCGTATTCAATTGGATGGTAGTAAAACCTACGACCAGATAGGCTTTTATGACAAAGCTTACACTACATACGGACAGGCGGTTGCATACAACACATTAGATAGACGTTGGGTTAAATTTAAGGGCAAGGTTCTTTACTTTTCAGGTGAAGACAACGGTAACCAAGAGATTGATACTATTCCATTTCGCATTGTTAACCCTGCTGGAGAAACGTCGGAGTGGGGAGAGATTAGAGTGAGTTTAGACCAAGCTTTTGATGGTAATTACGATGTTTATCCGAGTGATGACTCGGCACAGACATTCATTGATCAACCAGTTGATGTGTACGTTAAAGATAACGACACTGGTGTAGCATATTATTACGGTGTTGAGGTTTTTAGCTCACCAACTAACGGTACAGTATCTGTTAACAGTGACTACTCTATTACCTATACACCTAAAGCTGGGTTCATTGGCCAGGATTCGTTCCAATATCGCATTAAGGGTAATAACCTTTATGATATTACAAGCGCCGTAGCGACAGTTTCTATTTCGGTATCAAATTAACGCCCAACTAGAAATATAAAATTGGAAAGGCGATTTTAATTACCCCGAGATCTATAAAAAACTAGAGCCGAGTTACCTTAATATTCGGCTTTTTAGCACGAACAGTATGAGCACTAAGTCCTGCCATCAAGTTCACGATGATTGAAATGCAGCTACGATGTCCTTATGATCCAGTTATGCAAGCTCTTAAGTCGATCAAACGCCGTTTTGATGACATTGCTCGATCCCAACCTTAAATGGGTTGACGCTTGATATTGCTTCAATGGCGTGGAGTCCCTAAAGGCGATACCAGTAGGTTTGGAAAATCACTGCTTTTCACCCGTTTCGAGTAAGTGTGCTTGCCATTAAGGTTTAAGCAATAAACAAAAATCATCGATACTTACGAAGAACGTGTCTAAGTTATTCACCCCCACATCCTTGGTAATCTGATATTTTTTGGTCAGGTGCATATTCTCTCCAGCTTTGATCACCCAATGGCATTAACTTTGATCACTTATTCTCATTAAGCTTTGATCACGAAAATCACTCGATAATGATCACTTTTGTGTTCTTAATGATTTTGCCGATCAAAGCTTAATGCCACTCCTCACCGAGTTCACGTTTTATCATTTTTGTAGGTATGTTAAACCGTTATCTAAATCATTTGATGAGGATAACAATAATGTCAACAAGACCTATATCTATGAGTAAATTACATGCTATTTTACGGCTGAAATATTCAGCAAAATTATCCCATCGAGAGATTGCCAGAAGCTTAACTATCTCCCCTGGCACTGTGGCTAATTACGTTAAAAAGGCCAATGAGTTAGGCTTAAACCAATGGCCGTTACCTGAAGATAAACAACACGGTACTTTTCTTAATACAAAAATCAGGGACTTCTCAACCCGTCAAAAAAGATACCCAACACCTGACTGGCTCACCATCAATAAGGATTTGAAGCAGCACAAACATTTGACGTTGCAGTTAGTATTTGATGAATTGCGTGAGAAAGTCGGTGAGCCTTATTACAGTTATAGCCACTTTTGCCGAGCCTATCGGGAATGGGTGGGCAAACAACGATTGTCGATGCGTCAGCATCATAAAGGCGGTGAAAAGCTGTTTGTGGATTATTGTGGCCCCACGCTGACCATCACGTGCCCTACAACACAGGAAACACGACCTGCTCAAGTGTTTGTTGCCGTGCTCGGCGCATCAAATTATACCTATGCTGAGGCAACGTATAGTCAACAACTTGAAGATTGGGTGATGAGTCATGCCCGTTGCTTTGCGTTTTTAGGCGGTGTTCCTGAACTTGTTATTCCCGACAACTTAAAAAGCGCCGTTAGTAAACCCTGTCGCTACGAGCCTGATTTAAACCCCACGTATCATCAATTAGCCGAGTATTTTAATGTCGCGGTCATACCCGCTAGACCTTATAAACCCAAAGATAAATCGAAGGCTGAAGTCGGTGTACAAATTGTTGAGCGTTGGATCATGGCACGTCTACGCAAGCAAACCTTCTACAGCTTAGCGCACCTAAATCGAGAAATAGCAAAACTACTTGATGCTATGAACAATAAGGTCATGAAGCAATATCAACAGTCACGTAAACAGCTATTTGATAGGGTGGATAAAAGCGCATTAAAGCCATTGCCTGAAAAGCCTTATCACTATACACAAATCAAAACGGTGCGAGTGCACATTGATTATCATGTTGAAATAGAAAAACATTACTACAGTGTGCCGTATCAGTGGGTTAAGAAACAATTACGCGCACACATAACCAATCAGCTAGTACAGCTTTATCATGACGATACCTTAATCGCACAACATCCTCGCTCACATCGTTTAGGTGGGCATACAACACAGTCTCATCATATGCCTCTGGCGCATCAAAAACAGCATGAGCAGTCACCGATAAATTTACGCTCATGGGCATTAAGTATTGGGGAGTATACCCACCAAGTTATTGAGTTACAGCTCAGTGGACGGCGTCACCCCGAGCACGCTTATCGCGCCTGTTTAGGGGTGTTAAGTTTAGCTAAAATCTATTCAAAAGAGCGGCTTGAGCAAGCGTGCTATCGCGCAATCATAATGAATACGACCACACTCAAATCAATAAAGCAGATGCTGAAGAAAGGGTTGGATCAACAACCGTTACCCACACAGCAAACAGAGCCAGAAAAGCCAATTAAGCATGGCAACATACGCGGCACACAGTATTACCATTAAGGAAATGAATCATGATAGACACCATTAATCAACAACTTCAGCTACTCAAGCTATCAGGCATAAAACACGCATTAAAACAGCAGCTTGAGCAGCCTAACTTATACCAAGAGCAAAGCTTTATAGAGCGTATCAGTTTATTGCTAACACATGAAATTGACACGCGTGAGCAAAGAAAAATCGACCGGCTCGTGCGACACGCTAAATTCCGCTTACCGGCTCAGTTAAATCAACTGATTTACTCGCCGACACGCAATATAGAAAAAGCACAGATACGTAACTTAAGCCAAAATAGCTGGCTGAACTTACATCAAAATATCTTAATCACCGGGGCAACAGGCTGTGGAAAAACATACCTTGCGTGTGCCTTAGGACATGAGCACTGCCTACAAGGAAAAAGTGTTTACTATATTCGATTAAAAGAACTACTCGAAAGCCTGTTTCTAGCACAAGCAGATGGTAGTTACCGAAAATTACTAGCGAAGCTAATAAAGTATGATCTACTGATCTTAGACGACTGGGGGCTTGAACCACTGAGTGCGCAGCAACGAGGTGACTTACTCGAATTAATCGATGCGCGGTATGGGTATAAATCACACATAATTATAAGCCAGCTCCCGCAGGAAAACTGGCATGAGATGATCGGAGAATCAACCCATGCTGACGCCATTTTAGATAGGCTAATTCATGGTTCGATTAAGTTGAACTTAAAAGGAGAATCGATACGAAAACAGTTAAATAAATTGACTGATGATGATCAGTTAAGCTAATTTAAAAACGGCTCTACAAAATGATAAATCAGGTGATCAAAGCTGATGAGAATCGGTGATCAAAGTCATGAGAATACGCAGTCAGGAAAACCTGATCATCACAAGGCTTTTAGTTCGTTTTTTATGTGCGGTTCAGATGAACTTGCGTAAGTCCTGCTTGGGTATATTTATTGCTTTAGAGAAGTTGGCCAGGAGGGGGATATCAGACTCCCCCCAGTGAAGTGTGGGTAGCCTGCATAAAAAAGTAAAAGGGGTCAAATTACTTGCTTCATAGAAGGAAATGGGGCCGCGTTTTACCTCTGCGACTTAAATATAGTCTTAATGTCTGCTCTTAAGCGCAGCGCCTCTTAACCTCTTTGTGGATCATTATTTAAATGGCTTTTCCACAATTGAGTGATATAAAACACTCGATAATGCAAGTTCCTGATGCAGACTAATAATGTATTTTTTCGTTGGGTTTCGTTCTACTACTCAACCCTACCTACATCGCTTACTTTAACACCGAGTAACTTAAAACTTATGGCTTATGGCTATTATTGAAGCCATAAAAAAAGCAAGCCATTTGGCTTGCTCTTTACATCTTTATGTCTGAAAGGTTTACACTTTCAAATAGTCCATGATCCCTTCGGCGGCGTTGCGCCCTTCGAAGATGGCGGTGACTACTAAATCAGAGCCACGGACGATATCGCCGCCGGCAAAGATTTTAGGGTTGGTTGTTTGATGGGTAAATTCACCTTGCTCTGGTGCGTTAATGCCGCCCCAGTGGTTTATTTCTACATCATACTTTTCTAACCAATCCATTTTGTGTGGTTTGAAACCAAATGCCATGAGTACTTGGTCGGCTTCAATCACATGCTCAGAACCGGGTATAATTTCAGCTCGGCTGCGGCCTTTTTCATCTGGTTCACCCATTTGGGTTTTCACCATTTGTACGCCTGCAACATGGCCGTTGTCGTTTAGTACTATACCGGTTGGCTGCACGTTAAAGGTAAATTCAACACCCTCTTCTTTGGCGTTTTTCACTTCACGTCTTGAACCTGGCATGTTTTCTTCATCACGACGATAAGCACAGATTACTTTTTCCGCACCTTGACGAATTGAGGTACGTACACAGTCCATCGCGGTATCACCACCACCTAACACCACAACTTTTTGCTCTGCCATGTCAATGTAAGCTTGGTTTGATTCGTCATAACCCATGACGCGGTTGGTATTACCGATCAAGAACGGCAACGCATCATGAACACCTGGTGCATCTTCATTCTCAAGGCCCGCACGCATGCTTTGATAAGTCCCCACTCCCAAAAATACTGCGTCGTATTCGGCCAATATTTCATCCATAGTGATATCAACACCGACTTCAGTGTTAAGTTTAAACTCAACCCCCATTTCGGTGAAAATTTCACGACGTTTTTGCATGACTTGTTTTTCAAGTTTGAACGATGGAATACCAAAGGTAAGCAAGCCACCAATTTCTGGGTGACGATCAAATACCACTGGTTTTACTCCATTACGCACTAGAATATCAGCGCAACCTAGGCCTGCAGGCCCCGCACCGATGATAGCGACTTTTTTATCTGTCCATACCACGTACGACATATCAGGCTTCCAGCCCATTTTGAATGCAGTATCAGTAATATATTTTTCAATATTACCTATGGTGACGGCACCAAACTCTTCGTCTAATGTACATGAACCTTCACACAAACGGTCTTGTGGGCACACCCGGCCACACACTTCTGGTAAACTATTTGTGCGGTGTGATAGCTCCGCGGCTTCAAGGATACGGCCAGTGCGAATTAACTTTAACCACTGTGGGATATAGTTATGCACTGGGCATTTCCATTCACAATACGGATTACCACAATCTAGGCAGCGATCCGCTTGTGAGTTTACTTGCTTCTCTGAAAAGGGTTCGTAAATTTCAACAAATGATTTTTTACGTGATGAAATTGGCTTTTTGCGGGGATCAACCCGCTGCACGTCTATAAATTGATATACATTCTCGCTCATACTACCCCCTTACTGTGCTTGAACACGAAGTTCAGCACTACTACGAGCGCGATGCCCGAGTAAACTTTTCACATCACTTGATTTCGGCTTAACTAGTTTGAATTTTGGTAAATACGCTTCAAAACTGGCTAAAATAGTTTCTGCACGGCTTGAGCCAGTTAGTTCTAAATGCTCAGCAATTAGACCACGCAAATGCTCTTGGTGTGACGCCAGCTCATCTAACAGCACCACTTCGACTAGCTCTGGATTGATGCGTTTTTCAAAGTCATTACGCTCATCCAAAATATAGGCAAAGCCGCCGGTCATACCGGCACCAAAGTTCACGCCTACATTGCCCAGCACGCACACTACGCCACCGGTCATGTACTCACAGCCATTATCACCTACGCCTTCAACAACCGCTTGCACGCCTGAGTTACGAACCGCAAAACGCTCTCCAGCACAACCTGCAGCAAACAGCTTGCCACCCGTTGCACCATATAAACAGGTATTACCTGCGATGGTCGCTTTGTGGCTTGCAAATGACGAACCCAGTGGTGGGCGAATAACCAGCTTACCGCCCGCCATGCCTTTACCGACGTAATCGTTAGCATCGCCGACTAGGGTCATTTCAAGGCCACCAGCATTCCATACACCAAATGATTGACCCGCTGTACCGTGTAACTCAATCGAGACAGGATCTGCCGCCATGCCTTGGTTACCATGTTTATCGGCAATATAACCCGATAACATCGCGCCCACTGAACGGTCGGTGTTACAAATACGGCTGACCAGTGAAATACCGCTGCTCTCATCAATTGCTTGTTGAGCTTTAGCAAGTAAGGTTTCATTCAACTTACCTAAATAATGCGACGTATTCGGTGCGCTGCAGTATAAGGTTTCACCAGTTGGGTTATTCGGCTGTGCAATCACTGACGATAAATCAATTTTTTGCTGCTTTGCCGTTTTACCTTCAATCGCTTCGAGTAAATCAAGACGACCAATTAAGTCTGTTAATTTGGCAACCCCAAGGCTTGCCATAATTTCACGGGCTTCTTGAGCAATAAACTTAAAGTAGTTCATCGCCATTTCTGGTAGGCCGTGATAATGCTTTTGACGCAATGTTTCGTCTTGCGTTGCTACACCGGTTGCACAGTTATTCAGGTGGCAAATACGTAGGTATTTACAACCAAGCGCAACCATAGGACCCGTACCAAAACCAAAGCTCTCTGCGCCTAAAATAGCGGCTTTGATGATATCAAGGCCGGTTTTTAAACCACCATCAGTTTGCAAACGAATACGATGACGTAAACCGTTTTCAACCAGCGCTTGTTGTGTTTCAGCAAGACCTAGCTCCCACGGGCTACCCGCATATTTAACCGAGGTAAGCGGGCTTGCGCCAGTACCGCCGTCATAGCCTGAAATAGTAATTAAATCAGCATACGCTTTAGCAACACCAGTGGCGATGGTGCCCACACCTGGCTCTGATACCAGTTTTACTGAGATCAGCGCTTTAGGGTTTACTTGTTTTAAATCGAAAATAAGCTGAGCTAAATCTTCAATCGAATAAATATCGTGATGCGGTGGAGGTGAAATTAAGGTCACACCCGGTACCGAGTAACGCAGCTTAGCAATATACGGGGTGACTTTTTCGCCCGGTAATTGCCCGCCCTCACCTGGTTTCGCACCTTGCGCTACTTTAATTTGGATCACGTCAGCACTGCGTAAATAATGCGGCGTTACGCCAAAACGACCTGACGCAACTTGTTTAATACGTGAATTTTTCTCAGTACCATAACGAAGTTTGTCTTCGCCGCCTTCACCTGAATTTGAACAGCCACCTAAACGGTTCATCGCAATTGCAAGCGCTTCATGCGCCTCTGGCGATAATGCACCGATACTCATTGCGGCTGAATCAAAACGCTTATAAAGATCAGTAGCAGGCTCAACATCATCAATACTGATCCCCTCTGCTGGCAGTTTAAGTGCAAGCATGTCACGCAATGTAGCGATTGGGCGCTTATTAACCAGATCTGCGTATACGCTGTAATCAGAATACTCGCCTGAGCGCACCGCTTTTTGTAGCGTTTGAATAACATCAGGGTTGTACGCGTGATACTCGCCGCCATGAACATACTTTAATAAGCCACCATGGCTGAGTAATTTACGTTTACTCAATGCCAAAGTATGTAACTTGCGTTGATCATCATCAAAATCAGTAAAGCACGCGCCTTTAATGCGACTTGCCACACCATTAAAACAGGTATCAACAATTGCATCCGACAAACCAACCGCTTCAAACAGCATTGAACAACGATACGATGCCACGGTACTAATACCCATTTTTGACATGATCTTGTACAAGCCTTTGTTGATTGCATTACGATAAGCAAGCGTAACTTGGCAATAGCTCTTGTTGATCACTTTAGAGTCGCTCATCGCAACCAGTGATTCATAGGCTAAGTACGGGTAAATTGCCGTTGCACCAAAACCAATTAATACCGCAAATTGATGCGCGTCACGGACACTGCCTGTTTCGATGATGATATTTGATTCACAACGTAAGTTGTTATCAACTAAACGCTTTTGTACCGCTCCAACAGCCATAGCGGCAGGAATTGGTAATTTATTCTCATCAAAATTACGGTCGCTTAAAAACAACATCACACAGCCAGCAGCGGCTTTTTCTTGCGCTTCGTCACAAATACGGGTTACCGCATCGCCAAGGCCTTCTTCTTTGCTGTAAGTGATATCGATTTTGCAATAGCTGTAATGCGCTTGATCGGCACTAAGTAGCTGCTGCATATCAGCATACATTAAAATTGGCGTATCAAACTGTAGACGCTTAGCGTGTCCTGTGGTCTCGTTAAACACGTTTTGCTCACTACCGATACAGGTCGCCAGCGACATTACATGATTTTCACGCAGTGGATCGATTGGCGGATTCGTTACTTGCGCAAACTTTTGGCGGAAGTAATCAAACAATGAGCGGTTACCTTCCGAAAGCACTGCAAATGGCGTGTCATCACCCATTGAACCGGTGGCTTCTTGGCCAATTTCACCCATCACGCGAATAACGCTATCAAGTTCTTCATTGGTGTAACCAAACATTTTTTGGTATTTCAGTAATGTTTCGTCATCAAACGAACGGTTGCCCGCATCTTGCTCTGACAACTGTTCAAACGGCGTTAAGCGCTTAACATTGGCCTCAAGCCATGCTTTGTATGGGTGGCGAGATTTAAGGTCGCGATCGATTTCGTCTGAGTGCCAAATTTTACCTAATTGAGTATCAATAACGAGTAGCTCACCCGGGCCAACGCGGCCTTTCTCAACCACTTCATCCGCAGTGTAATCCCAAATACCAACCTCTGAGGCCAGTGTAATAAAGCCATCTTGAGTGATCACATAACGTGCCGGGCGCAGACCATTACGATCTAAGTTACACGCGGCAAAGCGCCCATCCGACATCACGATACCCGCAGGGCCATCCCATGGTTCCATGTGCATTGAGTTAAAGTCGTAAAACGCCCGTAAGTCATCATCCATGGCACGGTTTTTCTGCCATGCAGGCGGTACTAGCATACGCATAGCACGGAATAAATCCATGCCACCAGCTAAAAACAGTTCAAGCATATTATCTAGGCTTGATGAATCCGAGCCGGTTTCATTGACAAATGGCGCTGCACTTTGCAAATCTGGAATAAGCGGCGATGCAAACTTATATGAACGAGCACGTGCCCACTGACGATTACCTTGTATAGTGTTGATCTCACCATTATGCGCTAAATAACGAAACGGCTGAGCCAAAGGCCAGCGTGGTTGCGTATTAGTCGAAAAACGTTGGTGGAATACACAAATCGCACTGGTCATGCGAATATCAGCTAAATCTAAATAGAAGTTAGGCAGATCCACTGGCATCATTAAGCCTTTGTAGATAGTTACTAACCCTGACAAGCTGGCAATATAAAAGCCATCATCTTCGCTTAAACGCTTTTCAGCACGACGGCGCGCAACGTATAAACGACGTTCTAAATCTTTAGGACGCCAGCCCTCTGGTGCATTAACAAAGATCTGTTCAAATTTAGGTAACTGCTTTATTGCAATCGGCCCTAAACATGATTCATCTGTTGGTACTACACGCCAACCTTGAATATTGAGGGTTTCTTTTTCGAGTTCTTCACTCAATATATCTTTTGCAGCTTGCGCAAGTACTGGATCTGAATTTAGGAAAATCATGCCAACGGCATAATTTTTACCTAAGTGCCAATTTTGTTCAGCGGCAATCGCACGAAAAAAGCTATCTGGCTTTTGTAATAATAAGCCACAGCCATCGCCTGTTTTGCCGTCGGCAGAAATACCACCACGGTGTTCCATACGGTCTAAGCCGGTGATCGCTGTACGAATTAAGCGATGACTTGCTTGACCATTGACCTGGGCAATTAAGCCAAAGCCACAATTATCTTTTTCTAATTTTGAGTCGTATAACATAGACCCCTCCCCTTGCTACAACAGCTAGCTATGAATGACCTTCTCGACGGTTTGCTAGCAGACAGTCAAAACTATCGCCAATTGCACATTGAGTCAATAGCACTTTGAATACATATTCACATTCTTGAATATTTCTCACTACAACACAATCTTTTTATTTCATGTCTATTTTTAACATTTAGCGATAATTCACCCGTTATTTTTTTATGACACTGGTGTCATATTTAACAAGTTGTAAAAAACACCACGCTAGCAACTTACAGTTTACGTCAACGTAAACCATCGGAAAAGTGAATATTTATTCACTGTTTATATTGTATGCATTTTATCTTTATTGTTATTTATTACCTTTTTACGTATGCATAAATCGCTATCCCCAATCGGCTTAGAGTAATAACTTCAAACAAACTTATTTCAATCGCCCCTGAGAATTAGCAAACTCATGCATAACTATCAATAAAAATGAACATAATTGCATAAATTACGCGCTCCAATTTTATTTAAACAGTGGATCCCTTTCCCTAGACGGAAAGCTGTTTTAAAAAATAACTGTCCACTGCGGACACTTATTCTGTCCACGGACACATTCATTTTTCATAAAAAACATTAAACCATTGAAAGTAAAGACATTAATTATTGGCATGATATTCGAATAAACATGAAAAGATAATTACAGGACACAACTTATGTTTATTCTCAGTTTATTTTTAGTTTCACCAATCACTGTGCTTGCAGTGAGCTTGATGATCACTTACTGCGAAAATAGACATAGCTAAGGATCACTCATGATAAAAGACACCAGCGGACAAGATGTAAGTGTTAAGCAAAAACGTAGTTACAAAAAACCATTAATAGCACTGGCGCTATCACTGGCCGTACTTGCTTTATGTGCACAAGCGTTTATGGGCAGTAACCAAGGCAGTATTTCTGTTGATCGGGCTTCATTACACATTGCGACCGTTAATATGAGTCGTTTAGTACGGGATGTAGCTGCCAGCGGTAAAATTGTCGCTGCAAACGCTCCCAAGGTGTATAGCCCTGAACGTGGCTATGTGGATCTACAAGTTAAAGCCGGCGATAAAGTTAATAAAGATGACATTATCGCATTAGTCGACAGCCCAGAATTAACCAATGAGTTAAAACAGCACCAATCTGTATTAGCCCGTCTTGATGGCGAGTTACAACGTAAGCATTTGGAAGCACGTCGCCAAAAACTCAGCTTAACCAAAACGCTTGATCTCGCCCAAGTAGAGCTCAATGCAGCAGACAGGGAAAATCGCCGTGCTAAGCTTTCTATCGAAAAAAACTTGATCAGCCAAATTGATTTAGAAAAAGCAGTTGATGATCTTGCCCGTGCCAAGCTTTCTTACAAACACGCTCAGCAAGAAGTTGAACTTGCTAAAGATACGCTGGCATTTGAGCTTAAAGCAGCGGAGCGTGATCTTGCTCGCCAACAATTGATTGTTGATGAGTTAAATCGCCAAGTGAGTAACCTAACAATTAAAGCCAGTGTCAATGGTATTGTTGGTAACTTACTGGTGCAACAAAAAGCAGCCGTTACGCAAAGCCAGCCGTTAATGACGCTGGTCGATTTAAGTAATTTTGAAGCACAACTGCAAGTACCGGAAAGTTATGCCAACGAACTCGGTTTAGGGATGGAAGTAGAGTTAACCTTAGGGGCCAAACAAGTGACCGGTGTGTTATCGGCAATTTCCCCTGAAGTAAACAATCGTGAAGTAACGACCCGCGTACGCTTTGACGAAGAGCTAAAAGGCATTCGCCAAAACCAGCGCTTAACAGCGCGCATTTTATTAGAAAACCGTGATGACGTTTTACAAATCAAACGCGGCGCGTTTATGCAGCAAGGTGGTACACAGGTTTATAAAGTCATCGGCGACACCGCACAGCTGGTAAATATTACAACCGGCGCAAGCAGTATCAATGCAATAGAACTAATACAAGGCGTAAGCCCTGGCGATCAACTGATCATTTCCAGTTACGATAACTTTAAACAAGCGCCAACATTATTACTGAGATAAGAACAAACATATTACAAGGATCAACTCATGCTTAAAATGAACAATATCAGCAAACTGTATCAAACAGAAATGGTGCAAACCCATGCACTACGCGACTTTAATTTACACGTAGAAGAAGGCGAATTTATCGCTGTGACAGGCCCAAGTGGCTCGGGGAAAACGACCTTTTTAAACATCGCAGGTATGTTAGAACCTTTTAGCAGTGGTGAATACCTGCTCGATGGCATTGATGTGGGTAAGCTTAACGACAATCAACGCGCTGATGTTCGTAATCAAAAAATTGGTTTTATTTTCCAAGGTTTTAATCTTATTCCTGATTTAAATTTATATGAGAACATTGAAGTACCACTGCGCTACCGTGGTATTAAAACAAGCGAGCGTAAACGTCGTATTGAGCAATGCTTAGAACAAGTCGGCCTCGCCTCTCGCGCTAAGCATTTGCCGCAGCAATTATCGGGTGGGCAACAACAACGGGTAGCAATAGCTCGCGCCCTTGCCGGTGAGCCACGCTTTTTATTAGCGGATGAGCCAACGGGTAACCTTGATAGTTTAATGGCACGCCAAGTGATGGAGTTACTTGAGCAAATTAATCGTGACGGCGCGACTATCATTATGGTGACTCATGATCCAGAACTTGCTCGCAGAGCACCGCGCAACATTCAAGTGGTTGATGGTCAACTCGCCGACTTTACCCTTTATCAAGGCGCGCAAAATCTTAAAAATGTCGCAGGAGCCTAAGCCATGCTATTACA
This sequence comes from Pseudoalteromonas sp. ASV78, assembly GCF_047806705.1. Taxonomy (NCBI): domain Bacteria; kingdom Pseudomonadati; phylum Pseudomonadota; class Gammaproteobacteria; order Alteromonadales; family Pseudoalteromonadaceae; genus Pseudoalteromonas; species Pseudoalteromonas sp. ASV78. The sequence goes on from NZ_JBLOPA010000001.1 coordinate 1,365,287, forward strand.
TTACCTCGATTTAAGTTGGCGTAGCTTTAAGCGCACACCACTGGTAAGCATGTTAATGGTGCTAGCCATTGCTATTGGGATTGGGGTGACCATGACCAGTTTAAGCGTTTATCACATGATGTCGGCGGACCCTATTCCCGAAAAAAGCAGTCAACTTTATGCTGTGCAATTACAAACAATGGATGAAGGACATACGTGGTGGACCGATGATAACCTGCCTATGCAGCTGACTTATCAAGATGCAGTCAATTTACAAAATGCAGCTGTTCCTGAAAAAAAGGTGGCCATGATGCGCACTGGTTTTTCAGTTTATTTAGACTCAGACAAAGTAAAGCCGTTTACTGGTGAAGCACGCATGACCACACCAGATTTCTTTAATATGTTTGATGTGTCATTTATTTATGGCAGTGTTTGGAGTGAGCAACAAGAGCAATCTGCTGCCCCTGTTGTGGTGATTTCAAAAGAGCTGAACGATAAGTTGTTTGCTGGTGAAAACTCCATTGGCAAACTAGTCTATTTGGATGACGATAGCTACCAAGTTGTCGGTGTCATTGCTGACTGGCCTCTCAACCTTAAGTATTATGATTTAAATAATGGTGCATTTAATGAACCTGAAGATTTATTTTTACCGTTTAGTTTAGTCAAAACCAAAGAGCTCACTAGTTGGGGCAACAGTAACGGTTGGAAACATGAAAATATCAACAGCTACGCCGATAGAATGCAATCGGAAATAGTTTGGATCCAATTTTGGGCGCAACTTGATAACGCTGAGCAAAAAGCAAACTACAGCAATTACCTTAATTCTTACATTGCAGAACAAAAAAAGCGTGGCCGCTTTACGCGAGAAAAACCCGAGTATAGCCTTCGTGATGTTAATCAATGGATGCAATACAACAATGTCGTTAGTGAAGACAACAAAATATTGGTCGGCTTAAGCTTTATGTTTTTAGCTGTGTGCTTAGCAAATATCCTTGGTTTATTGCTCGCGAAGTTTTTACGTCGGGCACCGGAGGTGGGTGTGCGCCGAGCACTAGGGGCCAGTAAACGACAAGTGTTTTTACAACACCTTGTTGAAGTGGCTATGCTCGGGTGTTTTGGCGGTTTAGTTGGTATCGTACTTGCGCAACTAGGTCTGTGGAGTGTTCGTCAAAGCTATGATTACTATTCATCAATCGCCACCATGGATATCACCATGTTACTCAGTGCACCTGTTATCGCTATTACAACCTGCATCGTAGCCGGACTGTATCCTGCTTGGTTAGTCTGTAAAACCAATCCTGCAATTTACCTCAAGAGCCAATAAGGAGCCTTATTATGTTAGAAATCAAACCTATATTTCATGCTCTTTGCCGCTCAAAAGTCGGGGCTGTATTATTATTAATTCAAATTGCCATCACCACTGCCATTGTTAGTAATGCGGCATTTATTATCCAAGATAGAATCGCTTTTTTAAATCAAGAAACGGGTTACCCTGAGCAAGACTTATTCAAATTTAATGTGATGACCTTTGGTAAAGATATTGATGCCAGCCAACAGTTTGAATTAGACGAAGCGATGTTAAGAGCCCTACCTGGGGTTGTAAATGCAGCACAAAGCAGCAGTATTCCGTTATCCGGCAGTGGTAGCGCATCAAGCTTTAATTTAAAACCGGCTCCTCAAGAAAGTAAAAGTATCCGTAGTTCTTATATTTTCATTGATGAGCATGGTTTAGACACTTATGGCGTGAAACTAATTGCAGGGCGCAACTTTAGCGAGGATGAAGTAACAATCACCAATTTACCAACGGAGCGAACCACCAATGTGACTGTCGTCACGCAAGCGTTACTCGATGAACTTTTTCCTGAAGGTGATGGCCTAGGCAAAACAATTTACTTTGGCGATTTGCCTTTAACGATTATCGGTGTAGCAGATCATATGAAGAGTCCTTGGCTTAAAGATAGTCACCCAAATAATGTGGCGCTGATCCCTTATATTCAAGGCAAAACTTACGCACAATTTGCAGTAAGAACCAAGCCTGGTCAACGTGCAGCTGTAATGAAGCAAATCGAAACCGCGATGCTAAATAATTACAGTAAACGCGTGATCAACAACATCAAAGGCTTAGATCAACTTAAAGATGAATATGTTGCAGCAGACAAACTGATGATGCGCATGTTGATTGTGCTCATCACGATATTGGTACTGGTAACTGCTCTGGGGATCTTTGGTTTAACCTTATTTAATATCAGCAAACGCACCAAACAAATAGGTACTCGCCGTGCATTAGGGGCAAGAAAGTCAGCCATCATTAACTACTTTTTGGTTGAAAATGCGATGATCTGCTGTATGGGGTTACTCATTGGCATTATTGCTGCGCTGTTACTTGGTCAATTATTAATGCAGCACTTTTCAATTGCCACACTGCCACCGAGCTATATTGCAGGCACCGCCATTATGGTGTTTGTGATGAGCTTACTTGCCGTGTTTGGCCCTGCAAAACGTGCCGCCAACATATCACCGAGTATCGCCACTAGAACAATATAAAGCAGCTCCCAACCTATGCTACACTTGATTTACTCGGTGTAGCATTTTCACAAATCTTTATCTACATAAAAATAAACAGCGATTAAATTCACATGGAAAAAATACTTATTGTCGATGACAACCCTGCCATATTAGAAGCCTTGTCATTACTGTTAGAAATTCATGACTACCACGTTGTCACTGCAAAAACACAGCGTGAAGCGTTACAAATAGTGCAATACCAACGTATCGCGCTGGTTATTCAAGATATGAATTTTAGTAATGACACCACCTCAGGTGAGGAAGGCAAAGCGCTGTTCTACCAATTAAGAGAGCTCAACCCACACTTGCCAATTATTTTGATCACCGCGTGGACTGAGCTTGCAACCGCTATTGAACTGGTGAAAGCGGGGGCCGCCGATTATTTACCCAAGCCTTGGGACGATAGTAAATTGCTGACCTGCGTAAATAACCTAATCGAACTTGGCCAAACAAAACAACAAAACGCCACTTATGAGCGCCACCAGCAAGAGCGAACAGCAAGTTTAGCCGATGCCAACTTAGTTGGTTTAGTTTATCAAAGTACCGCCATGGAAAAAATTCTCAATTTGGCAATACAAGTGGCTAAATCGGATGTGTCTGTGCTTATAACAGGTGCCAACGGCAGTGGTAAAGAACGCATTGCGCGTATTATTCAAGCCAACTCGCATTTACATAACAAAGCATTTGTAACAGTCAATGCGGGGGCTCTGCCCCATGACCTAATTGAAGCTGAGTTATTTGGCGCTGAAGCAGGTGCCTATACTGGTATTACCAAACAACGAATTGGCCGCTTTGAAGCAGCTGATGGCGGTACGCTGTTTTTAGATGAAATTGGTAACCTACCCTTATCTGGGCAAATGAAATTATTGCGCGTGCTGCAGACGGGTGAGTTTGAACGACTCGGATCAACAAAAACACAAAAAGTAAATGTACGGGTTATTTCAGCTACCAATGAAGATTTAAAAGCGGCCATTCATGCAGGTCGATTTAGAGAAGACTTATATTATCGCCTCAACGTGATTGAGCTCAACCTGCCAAGTTTAGCGCAAAGGCCTGATGACATTTTAGCACTTGCTAAGCACTTTTTAGTTGATCGCGAACTGACACTTGCAACAGAGCAAGGGTTACTGGCGTACAGTTGGCCAGGCAATGTTCGAGAGCTAGAAAACGCCTGTAAACGTGCTGCGGTACTCAAGCCCCATGGCGACATTACCCTTGATGATTTTGCCCTGCAATCGCTAACCAGCCACGCTCAGCCAACGAAACAAGAACCCACTAAACTAGCGCTAGAAAATGCCATGCGTGACCAACAAGGCGTTATTGCTAAAGTGGCCCGTCAGTTTGGCTTAAGCCGTCAGGCACTGTATCGACGTTTACAAAAATTTGAGATTGATTATTGATGCAAAGTAATAAACTCGCATTGCCCATCACCGAGAAAATAATGTTGCTATGTAACGTCTCTGCACTTATTCCGGTTTGGATCATCTGTTGGTTGACGCAATTAAACTGGCCATTACTAATAACAACAACTTTGATCACAGTACTGCTTGCCAGTTATTTATCTTTTCGGCTCAGCCACACTTTAGTACAAGGTATAAAGTCACTTGAAACCGGCTTACTTAATTTTAAAGATGGTGAATTAGCCACCCTGCTTGCCTATAACAGCAATGATGAATTAGGTAAGTTATGTCAATTGTATAATCAAACGGCAAAGCAATTACGCCAAGAGAGACAGTGGATTTATCAGCGTGAATTGATGCTTGATAAAGTGCTACAAAGCTCACCACAAGCGGTGCTATTAAGAAATGATAAAGGCTTTATTGTTTACAGTAACTACAGTGCACGGGATCTTTTTAATGCTAAAACTCCCCTTGAAGGAAGTCAATTTACACACCTGCTTGAAAATGCTCATCCGCAGTTAAACAATGCTTTAACGCGCGGTAGTGATGGTTTATTTACACTAGATACTGAACAGCAAGAATCTCAAGCGTGGCATTTATCAACAGGTAAGTTATTACTTAACAATCAATATCATTACTTATATGTCTTTAAACAACTCACCCGCGAGCTTAGCCGTCAAGAGGTCGAAGTATGGAAAAAGGTCATTCGGATCATCAGTCACGAACTTAATAACTCACTCGGTCCCATGTCATCAATGCTGCACAGCGGCCAGTTACTCAGTGAAAAAATAGATGAACCAAGGCTTAGGCGGGTTTTTGCCACCATTTCTGAACGTATTAAACACCTCAATGAGTTTGTCCAAGGCTATGGTAAATTTGCCAAACTGCCTACACCACAACCCATTACACTTGATTGGCCGATGTTACTGGGACAATTACAGGCCCAATGGAGCTGTATGATCGAGATCAGTAAAGAGGTAACGACCTTTGCCGATCCAACTCAAATCGAGCAACTGCTGATCAACTTACTAAAAAATGCCCACGAATCAGGCTCAGCACACGAGCATATTAGAGTCTCTATTTCACAAGATAGTAAAGGCACGCATATTAGCGTCAACGACCAAGGTAAAGGCATGAGTGAGCAAGTGATGGCGAATGCATTGATCCCATTTTATTCAACTAAAGTCGCGGGTAGCGGCTTGGGGTTAGCATTGTGCCGTGAAATAGTCGAAGCGCATCATGGTCAAATTAGCTTACATAATCGTAAACACGGCGGCCTTAGTGTTCATGTCATTCTGCCTCACCACCCCATCAAACAATCACAAAAAAGCCGCAATTAAGCGGCTTTTTGTTGATTTGCTGATAAGGATTATTCAGCGTCAGCTGCTTTGTATTTAGCTGCTGTTTCTGTGATCAGTGGTTGTAATTCACCACGTTGAAACATTTCAATGATAATGTCACAGCCACCGATCAACTCGCCATCAATCCACAATTGTGGAAATGTTGGCCAATTAGCATAGGCTGGTAATTCAGCTCGAATATCAGGGTTTAGTAAAATATCAACATAGGCAAACGGTTCACCGCATGACATTAATGCTTGAGATGCTTGTGAAGAAAAACCACAATTAGGTAATTTAGGCGATCCTTTCATATAAAGGATAATTGGATTTTCAGAAATCTGCTGTTTAATTTTATCAATGGTTTCCATCTACAACCTCAAAAGTGACGATAGCTGAACATATCAAGGCTTGAAAAATTTTCATTTAGCCTCATATATGTATCTTAAAGTGGGCAAATAAAGCCGCAATCGAAATAGTCTTGCATTTGCACTGCTGTTTGGCATTGCTGTTTGCTAAAACTTGAGTAAAATACTCAACAATTATAGTAACACTATAATCCCATTTGGTATAGGCAGCTATCCTGTTTGAACAGGTATTACCTATTACTATTTGGACTATCAACCAAAAGAAGATGGAGATAAAAAATGGCATTTGAACTACCGTCACTACCATATGCAATTAACGCACTTGAGCCACATATTTCACAAGAAACATTAGAGTTTCACCACGGCAAGCACCACAACACTTACGTTGTTAAACTTAACGGTTTAATCCCAGGTACTGAATTTGAAGGTAAATCACTTGAAGAAATCGTATGTTCTTCTGAAGGTGGCGTATTTAACAATGCAGCACAGATCTGGAACCATACTTTCTACTGGAACAGCCTATCTCCAAATGGCGGTGGCGTAGCAACGGGCGCGGTTGCAGATGCTATCAATGCTAAATGGGGTTCTTTTGAAGCATTCCAAGCAGCTTTTGATGACAAAGCAGTTAACAACTTCGGTTCTAGCTGGACTTGGTTAGTTAAATTAGCTGATGGTTCTTTAGACATCGTTAATACTTCTAACGCAGCAACGCCGCTAACTCAAGACGGTGTAACACCAATCCTGACTGTGGATCTGTGGGAACACGCTTACTACATTGATTTCCGTAACGTTCGTCCAGATTACTTAAAAGCATTCTGGTCGCTAGTTAACTGGGAATTCGCGAACGCTAACTTCGCATAATTGATTGCTCGTTTTGAGCAAGCTTAATTTAAAAGACGCTGCGGCGTCTTTTTTATTTTCTAACATAAATTTTTAATTTTATTGCACAAAAATCTAAATTCATGACTAAGCTTTAAATAACCTTTGCTTCTTTTTTAATTTGTAAGCACCTAGTTTAAGCAGGTTTTTCGGAGGTTCCATGAGTATTTTTGAGCATTACCAAGCACGATACGAAGCGGCACAAGAAGAAGAGTACAGTATCGCTGAGTTCTTAGAGATTTGTAAAACTGATAAATCGGCTTATGCCAGCGCACCGGAGCGATTATTAGCGGCCATTGGTGAGCCAAAAATGATCGACACTTCCAAAGATGCACGATTAAGTCGATTATTTTCAAACAGAGTAGTTGCACGCTACCCCGCCTTTAATGATTTTTACGGTATGGAGGACGCGATTGAACAAATCGTTTCTTACCTAAAACATGCCGCACAAGGCCTTGAAGAGTGTAAACAAGTGCTTTATCTACTTGGACCTGTAGGCGGTGGTAAATCATCGATTGCCGAAAAGCTAAAATATTTAATGCAACAGGTGCCCATTTATTCAATTAAAGGCTCGCCGGTTAATGACCACCCTCTGGCGCTATTTGACCCAAATGAAGATGCTGAGCTGATGGCAAAAGAATACGGTATTAAACCCCGTTATTTAAAAACGATAATGTCACCTTGGGCCACTAAGCGTTTATCTGAATTTAATGGCGATATTAGCCAATTTAGAGTGGTCAAACGCTACCCCTCGATATTAAATCAAATTGCTATTGCAAAAACCGAACCTGGCGATGAAAACAACCAAGATATTTCTGCTTTAGTCGGTAAAGTTGATATTCGCAAACTAGAGCATTTTGCTCAAAACGATGCTGATGCCTATGCTTATTCCGGTTCATTATGTCTTGCAAATCAAGGTTTAATGGAATTTGTTGAGATGTTTAAAGCGCCAATAAAAGTGCTGCACCCACTACTAACAGCAACCCAAGAAGGTAACTATAACGGCACCGAAGGGATCAGTGCGCTGCCCTTCAGCGGCATGATTTTAGCCCATTCAAATGAATCAGAATGGCAGACCTTTAAAAGCAACAAAAATAATGAAGCCTTTTTAGACCGTGTTTACATTGTAAAAGTACCTTATTGTTTACGCGCTTCAGAAGAAGTGAAAATTTACAACAAACTGCTAGAGCACAGTGAATTATATAATGCCCCTTGTGCCCCTGGAACATTGGAAACATTGGCAAAATTTACCACGCTATCACGGTTAAAAGATCCTGAAAACTCCAGTATCTACTCAAAAATGCGAGTCTATGACGGCGAAAGCTTAAAAGACACCGATCCAAAAGCTAAATCGTATCAAGAGTATCGTGATTATGCCGGTGTTGATGAAGGCATGACCGGGCTTTCGACCCGCTTTGCATTTAAAATTTTATCGCGAGTATTTAACTTTGACACACTTGAAGTAGCTGCAAACCCAGTGCATTTGTTCTACGTATTAGAGCAACAAATTGAACGCGAGCAATTCTCTGCCGACGTGGAAGAACGCTACTTAAGCCACTTAAAAGGCTATTTAATTCCGCAGTATGTTGAGTTTATCGGTAAAGAGTTGCAAACCGCCTACTTAGAATCTTATTCTGAATATGGCCAAAACATTTTTGACCGTTATGTCACTTACGCTGATTTTTGGATCCAAGATCAAGAATACCGCGACCCTGATACCGGCCAGCTATTCAACCGCGAAGCCTTAAATGCTGAACTTGAAAAAATTGAAAAGCCTGCGGGGATTTCAAATCCAAAAGATTTCCGCAACGAAATAGTCAATTTCGTGCTGCGGGCACGAGCTCACAATAATGGTAAAAATCCATTGTGGACTAGCTATGAAAAACTACGCACTGTGATTGAGAAAAAAATGTTCTCCAATACCGAAGAGCTATTACCGGTTATTTCATTCAATGCGAAAACATCCGCAGAAGATCAGAAAAAACATGAGGATTTTGTCAATCGCATGGTAGAAAAAGGCTATACCCAAAAACAAGTACGTTTGTTATCTGAATGGTATTTACGGGTGCGTAAATCACAATAACAATCAAACTGAAGTATTTTAGGGGGCTTTATGGCGCATTTTATAGACCGTCGCCTGAACGGTAAGAATAAGAGCACGTTAAATCGTCAACGTTTTATCAGGCGCTATAAAAAACAAATAAAAGAAGCGGTATCCGATGCGATAAATAAACGTAGCGTCACTGATACCAGTAGTGGAGAAAGTATTTCAATCCCACAACGGGATATCAGTGAGCCGACTTTTCACCAAGGTAAAGGAGGTAATAGAGAACAAATTCACCCTGGCAATGATCAGTTTTCAACTGGGGATACAATTAAACGCCCGCAAGGTGGCCAAGGCAGTGGTGGTGCGGGTGAAGGCGAAGCAAGTGACTCTGGTGAAGGCGAAGACGATTTTGTATTTTCAATTTCAAAAGATGAATACTTAGATTTACTGTTTGAAGATTTAGAGCTGCCAAACCTACAACAGAACCAGTTGGATAAACTCGTGCAAATGAAAACTCATCGCGCTGGTTTTTGCAGCGATGGTATGCCAAGCAACATTGATATTGTCCGTTCTTTACAAGGTTCAGTGGCTAGGCGCGTAGCGATGACCGCGGGTAAAAAACGGCAATTAGCAGAGCTTGAAGCACAGCTTTGCATATTAATGGCAGAGGATAAACCCGATATCGCAGCAATTGCATTACTTGAGCAAGAAATTGCGGCATTACAAAAACGTATTGACGCAGTGCCTTTTATTGATAATTATGATCTGCGTTTTCGTAATTACGAAAAGCAACCACACCCAACCAGTAAAGCTGTGATGTTTTGTATTATGGATGTGTCGGGCTCAATGGATCAGGCCACCAAAGATATGGCGAAACGCTTTTATATATTGCTCTATCAGTTTTTAACCCGTAGTTATAAAGACATTGAAGTGGTGTATATTCGCCACCACACCCAAGCCAAAGAAGTGGATGAGCAAGAGTTTTTCTATTCTCAAGAAACCGGCGGAACAATTGTCTCCAGTGCGCTTAAATTAATGAATGAGATCATCTCAGAGCGTTACCACGCAGGCGAATGGAATGTTTATGCAGCACAGGCCTCTGATGGTGATAATTGGGCTGATGACTCACCACAGTGTGGTGAAATTTTGCGTAATAAACTTTTAAAAGACGTGCGTTATTATGCCTATATTGAGATCACTACGCGTGCCCATCAGAGTTTGTGGCGCGAATACCAAGCTATTTGTCAAACCCATGACAATTTTGCTATTCAACATATTCGTAATGTTGAAGATATTTACCCTATTTTCCGTGAGCTATTTAAAAAGAGTCGTCAACACCAAGGTGCAGCCTAAGCTGCACAACGAGGTATTTATATGACCGATAAACGAATGAGTGATGGGCCAGATTGGACGTTTGAGTTATTACAGCAATACCAAGACGAAATAGCCCGTGTGGCTGAACATTATCGTCTCGATACCTACGTCAACCAAATAGAAGTGATCACCGCAGAGCAAATGATGGATGCCTACTCCAGCGTTGGCATGCCAATTGGTTACAGCCATTGGTCATATGGCAAAAAATTTATTCAAACAGAGCAAAACTACAAACGCGGGCAGATGGGTTTAGCGTATGAGATTGTGATTAATTCAGATCCCTGCATTGCTTATTTAATGGAAGAAAACACCTTACCTATGCAAGCATTAGTAATGGCGCATGCATGTTATGGGCATAACTCTTTTTTTAAAGGGAATTATTTATTTAAAACATGGACAGATGCCAGCTCAATTATTGATTACTTACTGTTTGCTAAAAACTATATTGCCCGTTGTGAAGAAAAGTATGGTATTGACGAAGTCGAGAATTTGTTAGATTCATGCCATGCGCTGATGAATTATGGCGTTGATCGTTATAAACGCCCACAACAAATTTCTTTATTTGAAGAACAAAAACGCCAGCAAGAACGCGAAAATTATTTACAATCACAAGTAAACGAACTATGGCGTACTATTCCTTCCAATCAGCAAGAAACAAAAAAACGTGAGCGACACTTCCCCTCTGAGCCACAAGAGAATATTTTGTACTTTATTGAAAAAAATGCGCCATTGCTTGAATCATGGCAGCGAGAAGTGATCCGCATTGTGCGGAAAATTTCACAGTATTTTTATCCACAAAAACAAACTCAGGTAATGAATGAAGGTTGGGCAACATTTTGGCACTATACCATTTTGAACCACTTATACGATGAAGGAAAACTTACTGATTCGTTTATGTTAGAGTTTTTACAAAGTCATACCAATGTGGTGTATCAACCCCCTTATAATAGTAACTATTATTCTGGTATTAACCCGTATGCGCTAGGCTTTAATATGATGGTGGATATTCGTCGTATCTGCGAAAATCCCACTGAAGAAGATAAACAATGGTTTCCTGACTATGCGGGTAGTAATTGGCTGGATACCTTACATTTTGCGATGGAAAACTTTAAAGATGAGAGCTTTATTAGCCAATTTCTATCACCCAAATTGATCCGTGATTTTAAGCTTTTTACTATTATTGATCACGAAAAAGATCCAAACTTACAAGTCGGTGCCATTCACGATGAAAGCGGCTACCACGCAGTAAGAACCGCACTCTCAGCACAATATAACCTCAGCAACCGGGAACCCAACATCCAAGTTTATGATGTTGATATTAGAGGTGATCGCTCTTTAACCTTACGCTACGTGCCACATCAAAATATCCCGCTGGCTAAGTCTCATGATGAGGTATTAAAACACTTATACAGGCTGTGGGGCTTTCAAGTAAAACTGGAGCAAGAATCCAGCTCTGGCGAGATGACCCCACTTGGGCAATGTCCATCGGACGATTCTCGCCATACCACACAGTAATGATAAATTGCACGGGGGTAAAGAAATGACGCTATTAGCGTCATTTCTTGCATTAAGATTCGTTTAAATCCTGATAGGCGCTGACACAGTTTCTGCCATTTTCTTTTGAAAAATAAAGTGCTTTATCCGCCGCTTCAATCCATTTTTCATGGCGCTCAAAACTATCTTGAAAACAAGCAAAGCCAATGCTAACTGTCATTTTAATTTGCTGTTCATCAAAATAGATAGAGGAATTTTCAATTAAGCTACGTAGCCGCTCTGCAAATATTTCAGCACCTTGGCGATCCGTGTCCAATAAAGTAACAGCAAATTCTTCACCACCATAGCGCCCCGCAATATCAGTTTCACGTAATGTTTTACGCAATAAATCTGCAATGTTGCGCAGTGCTTCATCACCACAGCGATGGCCGTATTCATCATTCACTTTTTTAAAGTGATCGATATCAAACATCAATAAAGTACTACATCCAGCACTTCGTTTGATCCGCAAAAACTCTTGGCGAAGCGTGTTTTCCCAATGACCGCGATTAGCTAATTGTGTCAACGCATCCGTTTGGCTCATTTGCTCCAATTGACGATTGACTTCTTCAAGCTCTTTTTTATTAACCGCAACGTCAGTGACGTCATAGATTATGATACAAATATGGCCAACTTCACCCATTGTATTTGACAGCGGAATAAACGTTGCATTTTGATACATATGATCCGCTTTACCGGTAATTGGTCGGTAGTTTTTAAAACGGAAAATATAGGGCTGTTGCTCCCAAATCGTAAATGAGCGGTTTTTCAAAATAAACACTGACTCAGATTTACTGCGAAACCATTTTTCGTCTATTGAAGGAAACAAATCAAACAAGTCTTTATCTTTCACTGCACTGGGTAGCATACCTGAATGGTTTTCCATAAAGCCATTCCAAATACACACTTTATAATCTCTATCTAATACCACCAAACCAATATCAACGGTGTTAAACATATCCATTAACCAATGGATTTCATTCATATTAAAATCAGCAGCAGGCATAATGTTAGTCTTCTAGTAGGTAAGCAACTTTGTATTTCAAAGTTTTTAGTGAATCTTCAGTAAACAACAGCATTAAATCACAATTTATATTGTGATTTTCAATACCATAGCTAATTTCTATGGCTAAGGTACGTTGCCAGCGTGATTTATTCGCCTTCACTAAATCAGCTACATCACAGTGTTGCCCTAGCACGACAGGGTGACCCTGACTAAATGTCATATCTAATTGACGTGATAAACCGGTTAAAATTGCACCAATCAAGATATTACTAATATCCATTAATAGCTCCAGCTCAATTTTCTTATTGAGCTCCCCTTGATAATTCATCAAGGACGCGATTTCTTTAAAGCTTGAATCATTAAGTAATAACAACGCTTCACCGGAAACACCGCCGCCAATAAAACCTTGGCACACGCCAGAAGTAGACGCATTAGCGTCAATTGACCGCAGTGCCATATCTAATTCGTTTACTTCAAGAATATTAACATTCGGAATGGGCAACTCTACAAATACATTCAGCAAACGGGCAAGCAAGTCCCCTGCTTGGCCCATAGCAACGTTAGTAAGCTCTTGATAGATATCTCTAACATCTGGGTCAACTTGCTCACCTAAACGGTGTGAGAGTCGCTCGCGCATTGCTTTATCTTTAATGCCATGGTGTTCGATAATATCGGCAAGCTTTTGCGCATCACACGGTTTTTGAATAAAGTCTATCGCGCCAAGTTCGATCACCCGCTGATGCGCATTGGGCTGAATATCGCCTGAGACAACAACGGTTAATATATCCAAGTTTTGCTCTTGAATTGCTTGCAGTACTTCGTAGCCATCCATTTGCGGCATATTTAAATCAAGGAATAATATTTCAGGGTTTAACGCTTTAATTTGCTCAATACAATGCACGCCATCTTCAGCAAACTCAACTTTAATATCCCAATCATCGGGCAACGAACGAGCTAACTGACGGCGCGCAAGCTTAGAATCATCACAAATTAGAACCGATGTTGGCATAGTGTCTCTCTGGTCGCTTACATTGGTAGCAATAAATACTAGAACAATGTGCTTTTATTTTTATGAGTAAGGTACAAACGGTATCACGGCTTCATGTTAATCAATGTAACCGTGCATTACAATTTTAAATTAAACTAAACGCTTGGTGTACATGAGTGATTATAATACACTCACGCTAATTGCGTTAACTCTAAAGGAAATACCGTATGCTTCGTTCACTCACTTTTGCTTTAAGTGCCTTTTGCTCTATGGCTTTTGCAGCCGATATGACCGAAAACACGCTAGATGCTGGTAAAGTATCAGCACAATCAAAACCAATCACTTTATTAGGGCAAGGTGTAAAACTTGGTGATAAAGCGCCTGATTTCAAAGTGGTTGATGGCTCATTTACACCAATCACATTAGCGGATTATCAAGGTAAGGCTATTTTAATAAGCGTTGTGCCAAGCCTAGATACTGGTGTTTGTAGTATTCAAACCAAACATTTTAACGAAAAGGTCGCGTCGCAATTTCCAAATATAGCCATGCTCACCATCAGTGCTGATTTACCCTTTGCACAAAAACGTTTTTGCAAAGCCGAAAACATAGATAAAATCACCGCATTATCTGATTCTGTATGGCGTGACTTTGGTCAAAATTATGGCTTGATAATTAAAGATATGGGACTACTTACTCGTGCCGTATTTGTATTAGATGCGAGTCATAAAATTGTTTATAAACAGTTAGTCGCTGATTTATCAACAGAACCAAAATATGACCCAGTATTGAGTGCATTAAGCGCATTGTAATTTATTATCCAATGAGTAAATTACAATAATAAAAAAACCGCCAATCGGCGGTTTTTTTATTGATTGAATTATTAACCTAATAATTCAGCAAGTTGCTGGTTAACAGCTTCAACAGCTTGAGTACCGTCTAAACGATGATACTGCGTGTTGCCCGCTTTAGCTTCTGCTTGATAATAATCAACCAGTGGCATTGTTTGCTCATGGTAAATACCCAAACGCTTACGTACTGTTTCTTCAGTATCATCGGCGCGAATAATTAACTCTTCACCTGTGACGTCGTCTTTATCTTCAACTTTTGGTGGGTTATATACAACATGGTATACACGGCCAGAGCCTGGATGAACACGACGTCCACCCATGCGATCAACAATGATCTCATCGGCTACATCAAATTCAATTACGTGGTCAACCACAACGCCGTTTTCTTTCATTGCATCTGCTTGTGGAATGGTACGTGGGAAACCATCGAGTAAAAAACCTTTCTCACAATCAGCTTTAGTAATACGCTCTTTAACAAGACCAATGATGATGTCATCAGAAATTAGCTGACCCGCATCCATTACTTTTTTCGCTTCAAGACCCAGTGGTGTGCCTTCTTTAATTGCAGCACGTAACATATCACCGGTAGAGATCTGTGGAATACCGTACTTGTCCATCAAAAACTGAGCTTGAGTGCCTTTACCTGCACCCGGCGCGCCCAAAAGAATAATGCGCATATCATTGTCCTCGTTTGATACTGATTTTACGAAAAGCGTATCAGTATGATTTATTATAAAGCCTGAATTCTTCCATAAGCGCCTGCGATACTCAAGCAACTTATACCAATTGATTAGTCTCAATCATAAAAAAGGGAACCAAGGTCCCCTTTTTATTAAAATGTTACGTTTTGGGCAATTACTTGCTCAAATCTAGCATTAATTTATTTAAACGAGTCACAAAACCTGCAGGATCTTTTAGTGTGCCACGCTCTGCGAGCAAGGCTTGATCAAGCAGTACATGTGACCACTGAGCAAATTTATCTTCGTCTTGTTCAACATTTAAATGCTTAACAAGTTGGTGCTCTGGGTTTAGCTCAAAAATTGGTTTTGCTTCAGGAGCAGCTTGACCCACTGATTCCATTAGCTTTTGCATTTGTGAGCTCATGTCGTTGTCGTCGCTAACCACACAGGCTGGTGAATCAGTCAAACGATGCGTAAAACGCACGTCTTTAACGCTGTCACCGAGTGCCGTTTTGATGCGCTCAACTAAGCCTGCCACTTCTTTTTCAGACTCTTCTTGCGCTTTTTTGGTCTCTTCATCGTCTAAGTTACCTAAGTCTAGATCACCACGGGTAATCGACTTAAATGGTTTTTCAGCAAACTCGGTTAGGTGGCTCATCATCCACTCATCAACACGGTCACTCATTAACAGCACTTCGATACCTTTCTTACGGAAGATCTCTAAGTGTGGAGAGCTTTTCGCTGCTGTGAATGAATCAGCAACAACGTAGTAAATCGCGTCTTGCCCTTCGTTCATACGCTCAACGTATTGCTCTAATGCAACGTTTTGTGCCTCTTCATCAGTGTGTGTTGAAGAGAAACGCAGTAACTTAGCAATCGCTTCTTTGTTTGCTGTATCTTCCGCTGGACCTTCTTTGATCACTTGACCAAACTCGTTCCAAAATACTTGATAATCGTCGGCTTTATTTTTCGCCATACGCTCAAGCAGTTTTAAGGTACGTGACGTACAACCTTTACGGATTGCTTGCGTTACTTTGTTATCTTGGAGGATTTCACGCGATACGTTTAGCGGTAAATCGTTTGAATCAAGTAAACCTTTCACAAAGCGTAAGTAGCTAGGCATAAATTGCTCAGCATCATCCATTACAAATACGCGTTGTACATACAGTTTTAAGCCACTTTGACGATCACGATTCCATAAATCAAATGGTGCTTTTTTAGGAATGTACAGTAAGCTGGTGTATTCTGTTTTACCTTCAACTTTGTTGTGAGCCCAGCTAAGTGGATCTTCCCAATCATGGCTTACATGCTTATAAAACTCTTTGTATTCGTCTTCAGATAGCTCTGATTTATCACGCGTCCACATTGCCGTGGCGCGGTTAATGCTTTCCCACTCACCAGGGACTGCTGGAATTTTCTCGCCATCTTCACCTTCTGACTCAGGCACTTCGGCTTTGTACATTTGCACTGGTGTAGAAATATGATCCGAGTACTTAGTTACAATACTACGTAGGCGCCATTCATCAGCAAATTCTTTTTCATCTTCACGCAGGTGTAAAGTGATTTCAGTACCACGGCCTGCTTTTTCAATTTCTTCTAACGTGTATTCGCCTTCACCTTGTGATTGCCACTCAACGCCTTTTTCTTCACCGGCTTTACGGGTACGAACTGTCACAAGATCTGCAACGATAAATGCAGAATAAAAACCAACACCAAATTGACCAATCAGTTGCGAATCTTTGCTTTGGTCGCCAGTTAAGTTTTTGAAAAACTCAGCTGTACCTGATTTAGCAATCGTCCCTAACGAGCTGATCACTTCATCACGAGTCATACCAATACCGTTATCAGAAATAGTCACGGTATTTTTTTCTTTATCGGCACTAATACGCACATGTAAGTCTGCGTCACCTTGGTATAGCTCACCATTTGAAAGTGCTAAAAAGCGTAATTTATCAGCCGCGTCTGAGGCATTTGACACAAGCTCACGTAAGAAAATTTCTTTATTAGAATAAAGTGAGTGAATCATTAAGTTTAATAGTTGTTTAACTTCTGTTTGAAAGCCTAATGTTTCTTTTTGTGCTGCAGTCATTTATATATCTCCAATTTGTAAAGTGTCTGCGTTATGCACTTAATATGGGGCGCGGTTCGTTAACTTCAAGTCAAAAGAGTAAAAAAGTAAGCTCTAGCAGGATAAACACGGAAGTTAAGTTGTTTATCCTTGCAATCAAAATGGCTGTGGGCAATGGAAGTGCGTTTGCTTGGAGCTTCGAGGGTGTACAAAAAACAGATCGCTGGCATGTAATTGCAACCGTTCAGCCAGTTGTTGGCTATGTTGGTTTTTATACAGATCACAGCCAACAATTGGGTGCCCAATGCTATGACTGTGAATACGTAATTGATGAGTACGTCCCGTTACAGGGGTAAATTGCACTAAAGTACGTGGCGGTGATGTTAAGCGCTGTAATACTGTGTAGTCACTGACGGCTGATTTACCCGTCGTATTACAAATTTTAACTAATGGAAAGAGTAACTTATCTTTGGCTATTGCAGCGTTTATTTGGCCTGCGTCATTGAATAACCAGCCATCCAACATGGCTATATAGTGTTTTTTTATTGTCCCTGCTTGAAACTGCTTATTAAGCTGCCTAGTTGATTCAGGGTTAAGGCCTACAATCATAATACCTGAAGTACCATAATCTAACCGATGTGGCAATTTAGCGCTCTCAAATGCGGCTGTGATACCACGCTGCCCATGCACTAAACGATAATGCACCGAATCCCAGTTAGCCGAGTTTTTACCAGACAAACTCAGTAACCCACTGGGTTTATTGATCAATAAAATATCATCGTCTTGATATAAAATTTCCACATGCTCATGACAAACCGATGCAATAAAGTCATCAACAATCACATTAGGATTCAGGCTACAATCAGACATTTAATTCCTTACCGTGGTTTGGTACACAAACCAAAATAATTAGCGCTAGAATGGCTAAATATTTAAGTCGATTGGTATTATTGCACTATTTTAAAGCTTATTTAAATATGTGAAAGAAAAAGCTCAGGCTTAGTCGTGGGTTTCGTGATACTCATCAACCCACGCTACGGTGGTCATACCAAAACTATTTAATAAGTGATCAAATGTATCATTCTTCTAAAAATGACTTAGTTTCCTACAAGAACGATATAGAATCGTTTCAAGTTATTTTATAAAAGAAACTCTCCTAGTTTAAATAGATCATGAATTAAATCAAAATGGTATCAGGTTGACGCTGTGCAACTCGCTAACTTTACTCTCGCTAACTCGCTAGCTATTTCACTTTCCTGCAAACGTAAAAAGCCGCTTCATTTCTGAAGCGGCTTTCTTTAATTTGGAGCCTGGCGATGACCTACTTTCACATAACAAATGCTACACTATCATCGGCGCTGTTTCGTTTCACTACTGAGTTCGGCATGGGGTCAGGTGGGTCCAAAACGCTATTGTCACCAAGCAAATTTGGTATTAATCCGCTCTTTCGAGCCAATTAATTAAAATTTGGAAAATGGCTGATAATTGTCTTCTTACAACTTTAAGCTTATCGCTTACAGCTGCCAGTAAATCTACTTTAGTCTATTAACTTCTTCGCTTGTTCAACTATCACATAAAACGCGTTTGGCGTTGTATGGTTAAGCCTCACGGGTAATTAGTACAAGTTAGCTTAACATATCACTATGCTTCCACATCTTGCCTATCAACGTTGTAGTCTTCAACGGCCCTTCAGAGACTTTAAAAGTCTAGTGAGAACTCATCTCGAGGCCTGCTTCGCGCTTAGATGCTTTCAGCGCTTATCAGTTCCGAACGTAGCTACCGGGCAATGCCATTGGCATGACAACCCGAACACCAGCGGTTCGTTCACTCCGGTCCTCTCGTACTAGGAGCAACCCCTCTCAATTCTCAAACGCCCACGGCAGATAGGGACCGAACTGTCTCACGACGTTCTAAACCCAGCTCGCGTACCACTTTAAATGGCGAACAGCCATACCCTTGGGACCGACTTCAGCCCCAGGATGTGATGAGCCGACATCGAGGTGCCAAACACCGCCGTCGATATGAACTCTTGGGCGGTATCAGCCTGTTATCCCCGGAGTACCTTTTATCCGTTGAGCGATGGCCCTTCCATTCAGAACCACCGGATCACTATGACCTACTTTCGTACCTGCTCGACGTGTCTGTCTCGCAGTTAAGCTGGCTTCTACCATTACACTAACCGTACGATGTCCGACCGTACTTAGCCAACCTTCGTGCTCCTCCGTTACTCTTTGGGAGGAGACCGCCCCAGTCAAACTACCCACCAGGCACTGTCCGTAACCCCGATTCAGGGGCCAACGTTAGAACATCAAAACTACAAGGGTGGTATTTCAAGGACGACTCCAACAAGACTAGCGTCTCGCCTTCAAAGTCTCCCACCTATCCTACACATGTAGGTTCAATGTTCAGTGCCAAGCTGTAGTAAAGGTTCACGGGGTCTTTCCGTCTAGCCGCGGGTACACAGCATCTTCACTGCGATTTCAATTTCACTGAGTCTCGGGTGGAGACAGCGTGGCCATGGTTACACCATTCGTGCAGGTCGGAACTTACCCGACAAGGAATTTCGCTACCTTAGGACCGTTATAGTTACGGCCGCCGTTTACCGGGGCTTCGATCAAGAGCTTCTCCGAAGATAACCCCAT
>NZ_JBLOPA010000001.1:1390000-2387500 GCF_047806705.1 Pseudoalteromonas sp. ASV78
CCGCTTTGCTGAGTTGGTTGTGCCATTTATGGCCTTAGCTTACTTACTTGTAGCACTTTATGTGTGTGCAATGAATGCATCAGAATTACCGACTGTATTTATGCGCATTATCAATAGTGCCTTTGGCATTGAACAAGCCGGTGCTGGTGCTATTGGTTACGGTGTTATGCAGGCAATGATCCAAGGTATCAAACGTGGCTTATTCTCAAACGAAGCTGGTATGGGTAGCGCCGCAAATGCGGCAGCGACTGCGACGCCAAATCCGCCCCATCCTGCCTCACAAGGTTATGTACAAATGCTTGGGGTGTTTATTGACACTGTCGTCATTTGTAGTGCAACCGCTGCGTTGATCTTGCTCTCAGATCAATTAGTAGCTGACTCAGGTGTAACAGGCATTGCATTAACTCAGGCAGCCCTTGAAGAACATGTTGGCAGTTGGGGCACAATCTTTGTTGCGATTGCTATCTTGTTCTTTGCTTTTACTTCGATTGTTGCCAACTATTCATACGCTGAAACTAATCTATTATTCTTAGAGCATAATCATGAGCATGGTATGTTGATCTTTAGACTTGTAGTATTAGGTATGGTGATGTTTGGCTCTGTGAGTGAATTGGGGTTGATCTGGACCTTAGCTGATATTTCGATGGGCCTCATGGCAATCGTGAATGTTATTGCACTATTTATGTTATCTGGCGTAGTGATCTGGCTTGCCAACGATTATACCGCACAACGTAAAGCGGGTAAGTTACCCACTTTCGATCCAACTCAAAATAAGCAACTTGATAAAACTATCCCTACAGGCATTTGGCATAAAAACTAAAACACTTTGATAAATCAATAAGGGAGCCTAGGTGCTCCCTTTTTTGATCGTGGCTATATGATTAGTACATTCATTGCAGTTCAGCTTCAGTTGCCACAAAGCGATTAAGCAATTTCACTGCTAATGCACGCTGCTCTGGACTAAGTGTTTGCGAAAGCTCTTGTTGTAACTTGATTTGTGATTGCTCGTGTAATGCCTGCTTCTGCGTATCTGTGAGTAACGTATTAGCTTGTAATTGATAGTCTTGAACTGTACTGATCACTTTTAGTAATGCTGCTTTATCAAGATCTATAAAAGAAAATGAAGTAAGCTTTTACTTTGTATCTGCTAATTTATCTTGTTTTTTCAACCAGTTGGTTCACTTGCGTGACAAGTGTACTGACTTCTTGAATTTTAAGGACATCATTAACCGTAGCCGTAACGATTGCAAAGGAGATTAAAACGAGTGATAACGCTAAACAAACACCAAAAACAGCGCAACCCAAAATTGATTGAGACCCTGTTTAAAATTATCCATACCAGTTAATACTTTCAAAAGTAATGAAAGTTAAGTGTATATCAAAAATAATTAGTGGCATGATTTATTTGAATTAGATTTATTACGTAGCTTATTGGAATATCAAGGGGGATTAGATTAATAGTTGAGAATATAAAGTGGTGCCCGAGGCCGGACTTGAACCGGCACGACTTGTTAGTCGAGGGATTTTAAATCCCTTGTGTCTACCAATTCCACCACTCGGGCATTGAGTTTGCTATTTAAAGCGTGTGGAGTAAATTATTTGGAGGCGGAACCCGGAGTCGAACCGGGGTAAACGGATTTGCAATCCGGTGCATGGCCACTCTGCCATTCCGCCTAAATGTAACAAATAATTTGGAGCGGCACACGAGGCTCGAACTCGTGACCTCGACCTTGGCAAGGTCGCGCTCTACCAACTGAGCTAGTGCCGCATAAAACTTTGTCAGTAATTTGTACGTTGGTGCGCGACCATGTCACGGTAAAACGTTCTGGCAACTGAGCTAGTGCCGCATAAAATAAGTATTTATCAGACTTTTAATAACTTGGTCAATAATTAAAAGTGGTGCCCGAGGCCGGACTTGAACCGGCACGACTTGTTAGTCGAGGGATTTTAAATCCCTTGTGTCTACCAATTCCACCACTCGGGCATCGAGTTTGCTATTTAAAGCAAGTGGATAAAACTAATATGGAGCGGCACACGAGGCTCGAACTCGTGACCTCGACCTTGGCAAGGTCGCGCTCTACCAACTGAGCTAGTGCCGCATCATATTAATTCTAAATAAAATCACATAAACTAATTTATGTAATACAATTTTTATAAGTTACATTTGGCGGTGTAACTAAACCACAAAGTGGTGCCCGAGGCCGGACTTGAACCGGCACGACTTGTTAGTCGAGGGATTTTAAATCCCTTGTGTCTACCAATTCCACCACTCGGGCATCGAGTTTGCTATTTAAAGCATGTGGAGTGTTGAATGGAGGCGGAACCCGGAGTCGAACCGAGGTAGACGGATTTGCAATCCGGTGCATGGCCACTCTGCCATTCCGCCCCAGTATCGGGGTTAGCCTTTAAGATAAATTGGAGCGGCACACGAGGCTCGAACTCGTGACCTCGACCTTGGCAAGGTCGCGCTCTACCAACTGAGCTAGTGCCGCTTAATACTTGTAAGTAGTTAGTATGTTTGTGCACGACTGTGTCGCGGTTTAACATTCTAGCAACTTAACGAGTGTCACTTTATTTATCTAGGGGGCTATGCCCTCTCAACACGGACGCATTCTACAGAGATTATTAAACGCGTCAATACAAAAAATGCTAGTTTCGAACTGTTTGATTATTTTTTATCTAAAACGGTGCGTTATTATACGTTTAGACTCAATTTTTAGTCAATTCAGACCACGCTGCTATCAAGTATTGCAGCATAGAAGTAACCGTTAAGAAGGTTGCAATGTAAAGTAGGCCATAACTTAAATACATCATCCAGCTATCGTACTGCCAGATGAGTCCAATAATGGCTAACATTTGTGCAGCAGTTTTAAACTTGCCCATATTGGACACAGCTACATTGCCACGCTTACCTTGTTCAGCCATCCATTCTCGAAGTGCTGAAATAACAATTTCTCTGCTTATTATAATTAACGCAGGAATAGTCATATACAGTGATTGATAATAACTCGCTAGCGCAACCAGTGCCGTACACACCATTACTTTATCAGCAACAGGGTCTAAGAATGCACCAAAAGGCGTTGACTGTTCAAGCTTACGCGCTAGATAGCCATCGAGAATATCAGTGATTGATGCTAGCCAAAAAATAAAGGCAGCCGCAAAGAAAGCCCATGAGTAAGGCAAGTAAAATATCACCAAGAAAATGGGGATAAGAAAAAGTCTAAATGTTGTGAGTGTGTTTGGAATATTCCACATAACTACTTGAGGATGTCTTTTTTGCTATATTCGCATGAAGGGCTAGCCCTTGTCATGCAAATGGTTAAATATCTTCTCAGCCATGTCAGAGCTGATCCCAGGTACTTGCTTTAATTGGTCTATATTAGCAGCTTTTACTCCCTGCATGCCCCCTAAAAATTTTAATAATGTTTGTCGCCGTGTCGAGCCAACTCCGCTTATCTCTTCTAATAATGATTGTGTACGCTGTTTCTGGCGCTTATTACGATGCCCTGCAATCGCAAAGCGATGTGATTCATCACGAATATGTTGAATTAAATGCAGTGCCGGTGCGTCTGAGTCCATTGGGATTGTTTTGCGGCCACCATCGATTAACAGTGTTTCAAGGCCAGGCCTGCGACTGGTGCCTTTTGCTACGCCGACTAATAGTGGCATTTTTGTGTGAGGCCAAGTAGCAAAATACTGCTCAGCCCGTGATAACTGCCCTTTACCACCATCAATAAAAATAACATCAGGGATTTTATCTTCATCTACTAACTTGTTGTAACGCTTGTTTAATGCAAACTCCATTGCAGCGTAATCATCGCCACCGGTGATCCCTGTGACATTAAAACGTCGATATTCTTTATTGTTCGGTCCTTGCGAATCAAATACCACACAACTTGCAACCGTATTTTCACCCATGGTATGACTAATATCAAAACACTCCATGCGGCTAATATCATCAAGTCCGAGCGTCGCTTTAAGCTGCGCATAGCGCTTATTGATTGAATCCTGAGTGCTTTGCTTAACTGTGATGCTATTTAGCGCATTTTTATTGGCTAACTGTAAGTATTGCGCGCGCTCACCGCGTGTAACCGTTTTTAAAGTGACTTTTCTCTCACTTACTTGGCTTAACGCCTCACCCAACACATCTGCTTCATCAATCGTAAATGGCAAAATCACTTCTTTTGCTATGCGTCCTGTTGCCCCTGGCGCTAAATAATATTGCCCAAGAAATGAGGCTAATATCTCTTGTTGCTGTGAATCTTTTGGCACTTTTGGAAAGTAGGTTTTACTGCCAAGCACTTTATGATCACGGATCATCAATAAGTGAATACCATTGAGGCCATTGAGATGGGCAAAACCCACCACATCCATTTCAGCATAATTACCTGAGATTGATTGCTGCTCTTGCATTTTCCGCAGCAGCATTATTTGGTCACGTACTTTTGCCGCCAGTTCAAATTGTAACGCTTGGCTAGCAGCTTCCATTTTAGTAATTAATGCCGCGATGACTTCATGTGATTTACCCGCTAAAAATTTCCTCACAAAATCCACTTGCTGGCTATATTCAACATCAGTGACTTCGCCAACGCATGGGGCTGAGCAACGTTTTAATTGAAATTGCAAACAAGGGCGACTGCGAGCACGATAATAGGCATCTTCGCATTGACGAACTGGAAATATTTTTTGCATTAACCGCAAGCTTTCAGAAACAGCGCCAGCACTTGGAAAAGGACCAAAATACTCCCCTTTGACTTTGCGACTACCGCGATGAAATGCAAGTCTAGGATGTTTGTGTGCCGTTAATAAGATATACGGATAGGATTTATCATCACGTAGTAAGATGTTGTAACGAGGCTGGTATTTTTTTATTAGGTTGTTTTCAAGCAGTAAGGCTTCGGTTTCAGTATTGGTTAAAGTGATATCAATATCACTAATATTACTAACCAGGGCACGCGTTTTACCGTCGGTGACATTACTGCGAAAATAGCTGCTAACACGTTTTTTAAGGTTTTTAGCTTTACCGACGTAAATAACCTTGCCGTCACTATCAAGCATCCGGTAAACGCCTGGATCGCTTGATAGTGTTTTTAAGAAGTGGGCGTGATCAAATTCTGCCATGGGGCAAGACTAATGAGCGCTGTCGATGTCGATCATCTTATGGCGAATAGCTAAATGGGTAAGTTCAACATCACCACCCACATTGAGCTTTTCAAACATTCTATAACGATAGCTGTTCACTGTTTTAGAGCTTAAATTAAGGCGCTCGGCAATATCTTGCACCCTTTCACCTTTGGTGATCATTAACATGATCTGCAATTCGCGCTCAGATAAACTCTGAAACGGGCTTTCATCTGTACGACCCGTCACTTGTGCTAAGGCAATTTGTTGCGCGATTTCAGGTGCAATATAGCGTTGCCCCGCATTTACTGCGCGAATAGCATTGACCATTTCGTCAGAGCCTGCACCTTTGGTTAAATAACCGTGTGCACCAATTTGCATCACTTTGCTTGGGAATGGATCTTCACAATGCACAGTTAACACGATGATTTTCACATCGGGGCAATAACGGCAAATCTTTTTAGTCGCTTCTAATCCGCCAATACCTGGCATATTCATGTCCATTAACACAATATCAGGAGAATGCTGACGGCAAAATTGTACCGCTTCTTCACCTGTTTTAGCTTCACCAATTACTTTAAACCCACGAACATCATCTAAAATACGTTTGATACCCGTTCGTACGAGTTCATGGTCATCAACTAAAAGTACATTAATCAATGGGACACCCTCATATAACCTAACAGTATGTCAGTGTGACAATTTAATTCGCCACACTAACACAGAAAATCTGAAACGATAACTCAATTATAGTTCCAGATAACTAATTTACGATGACGCTTTTTCACTAAAGCGATCTACCCACAAGGCAATAACTCCATCACCGGTAACATTACAGGCTGTACCAAAGCTGTCTTGGGCTAGATAAAGCGCGATCATTAACGCCACTGCACCTTCATTAAATCCTAGCATACTGGTTAACAAACCTAATGCTGACATCACAGCGCCACCTGGTGCACCGGGTGCGGCAATCATCACTACGCCTAGCATCATGATAAATGGCAACATGCCAAATAATGAAGGAACGTCCATATTAGGTGATAAGAACATCACCGCCATCGCACATGTAACAATGGTAATTGTTGAACCGGATAAATGTATAGTGGCGCACAGTGGTACAGTAAAGTTAGCTACATCTTCTTTCACATTATTTGCTTTGCTCGAACGAAGTGATACTGGGATTGTCGCCGCACTAGACATAGTCCCTAATGCAGTAAAATACGCGGGGAGCATATTTTTAATTAACTCAATCGGATTGCGCTTTAATAATATCCCTGTGCCAATATATAGAATACTTAACCAAAGCCAATGCATGATTAATGCAGCAATCAACACCACACCAAACGTTTGCAAGGTATCGACAACTGTACCTGCGACCGTCATTTCAGCAAATACACCTGCGATATAGAAAGGTAATGCCGGAATGATCACTTTCGCTAATAAACCATCAATAACGTCACGACCTTGATCTGATACTTTTCTCAATGTTTCTAGTTGTAATTGGCTCATCCCAATACCAAACACGAATGCTGTCGCAAGCGCTGTCATCACGCCCATCAGCGGTGGAATTTCTAAATCAATAAAACTGGCTACTTCAGTAGCAACTTCGGCTTCAAAACTCAAACCACCATCGAACAGCGGAATAATCGCACTAACGGCTATCACCGCAAGTATGCCTGCTATAATTGTTGAGCCATATGCAAAGCCGACTGTTTTGCCAAGTAAATGGCCAGAACCTTTCGGTAAACCAGCAATACCAGAGGCAATAAAGAACAAAATAATCAACGGAATCGTGAAAGTGATCAACTGGCCAATTATTTCTTTTACCGTGTAAAGGAGTTCAACTCCAGTCAGTGGAACATATAAGCCCACTAAAATACCGCCTAAGATGCCGGCAATTAATTTTAAGATTAATGTCATTGTGATCACTTTATAAATTTTGGTGGATGTGGTTTTAACATGTTTTTAATTACTTGTATCATAAAACCGCTCAACAGCGGCCTGTTTGCACAAAATACCACCATTTTTATCATTAAACACCCAACCTAATTTCTTAGCCATTATAATATGCTATACCTTGTTCATTATGATCTAGCGCATGTGAACGTTAAGCTGTTTTTATTTCATTCAATTATAACTCGAATAGATATATCTTATAGCCAAACTTTACTTTAGTTTTTTTAATTCAGCAGTAAAGTGTCAGTATTACAGATCGATTGCTTAAAATCGGTCCCGATTGAATAAATTGCACCTAAGGGAACATTATGTCTACAATTTTTGAAGATAACTCACTCAGTATTGGTAATACACCATTAGTAAAGCTAAACCGTGTAACTACTGGTAATATTTTTGCTAAAGTTGAATCACGTAACCCTAGTTTTAGTGTTAAATGCCGTATCGGTGCATCAATGATCTGGGAAGCTGAAAAATCAGGTGAGCTAACGAAAGACAAAGAATTGATTGAACCAACCTCTGGTAACACAGGTATTGCGCTTGCCTTTGTAGCTGCTTCTCGTGGTTACAAATTAACACTTACTATGCCAAATACCATGAGCCTTGAGCGTCGTAAATTACTAAAAGCATTAGGTGCTAATTTAGTATTAACGGATGGCGCTAAAGGAATGAATGGTGCAATTGAAAAGGCTAAACAAATTCAAGCCAGTGATCCTGAAAAGTTCATTCTATTACAACAGTTTGAGAACCCAGCGAATCCAAAAATTCACTTTGAAACAACCGGTCCTGAAATCTTTGCAGCAACAGACGGTAACGTTGACTTCTTCGTAGCAGGTGTGGGTACTGGTGGCACGATCACTGGTGTTAGTCGTTATTTGAAACTTGAAAAAGGCCTTAATGTTAAATCAATCGCTGTAGAGCCGACAAATTCTCCAGTTATCAGCCAAACTTTAGCGGGCGAAGAAATTAAGCCCGGCCCTCATAAAATCCAAGGTATTGGTGCAGGCTTCATCCCTGGTAACTTAGATCTTAGTGTCATTGATGGCGCTGAACTTGTTTCAAATGAAGAAGCAATTGAAATGGCCCACAAGCTTATGAAAGACGAAGGTATCTTAGTCGGTATTTCGTCAGGGGCTGCGGTTGTTGCCGCTAAGCGTATTGCTGAGTTACCTGAAAATGCAGGTAAAAATGTGGTGGTTATTTTACCAAGTGCAACAGAGCGTTATTTATCAAGCCCGCTTTTTGCTGAAGAGTTTACTGAACAAGAGCTTGTTCAATAACTGTATTGACCTTGAAAAAAGGATGCTAAATGCATCCTTTTTTATTATTTATTGTACTAACCTCACTAATTCTTATCGTAAACTTTACATCTGCCGCATTTCGTCACACACTAAATCATCAATAATAAGTCTATTTATCTAATGAAATTATTTATAACTCTTTTTACTGCTACATTTTTATTGCTACTAAGCGGCTGTGGCAATGATGATTCACCTAAAGGTGAAAAAAATACGCCAGGAAATAGTGCCACACTATTTTTTGATACCCTGTATAACGAACAAGATCTTACCAAAGCCAGTACCATGGCAACGCCAAGAATGGCGCGGATCATGAAGTCATATGGCACATCTAAACAATTTGCCCGTAATTTAGTCAACATGCAATACGATAACGTGGTCATTGAAGTTGATATGACTAATATGAGCTTAAGAGAGCAGTACGGTGATACAGCAAATATCAACCTTATTTTTACTGGCCAATTTAATGGTAATAAAGTCGATGATATGCGCAGCGTAAAAATGGTTCGTAAAAAAGGCAATTGGTATGTTGATAAGATTAATGCCGATCCATTTGCCCGTTAAAAACACATAACTTGCGAGTTAAACTAGCAAAAAGCCTTGCATCAGCAAGGCTTTTTATTATTCAGTTAATCATAATAAATGATGCTAAAATTACAATTCACCCGCTTGATAATTATCTACCGCTATGGCCTGTTTGCGTAAATTATTTGCCCCGTGTAGTTTTTCTGCTTGCTCATCAGTGATCAACTGTTTCTCGCGCGCACTGTTAATCGCAGTCTCAATATCATGGTTACGATTAAGCGTGCCCTCACGTTGCCATTTTTTTAATCGTTTAAATGCCGCACTAGTATCATGCATAGCTATAAAGGCATTTTCCATCACCCCAGTTCCAGCATTATCGTCTACATAACATAAGTGGGTTAAGCGGTTTCTAAATACCCCTGGTTGAGTCATATGCTCACAGATTGCTTGCGCAACCTCATCACTTGGCCGCTGGTAATGGTTACCAAACGGAAATACGATACGTTTAAGTATAAAATTAACAACGGGATTTGAAAAGTTTTTGAAAAAACCATCAAATGCTTGGCCAATTTCAAACAATGATAATTCCACCGCATATTTAACAAAGGGTAAATCAGCCTGTTGACGCCCTTCATCTTCAAAGCGTTTTAATACACATGATGCCAAATACAAATGACTTAACACATCGCCTAAACGCGCTGAAATCATTTCTTTGCGTTTAAGCTCACCACCGAGGACTAACATGGCTACATCAGTACTAAAAGCAAGCCCGCGGCTCATTCGTCCTAGTTGCTTATAATACGTTGCTGTTGCACCACACACCGGCGATTTAGCAAAGTAGCTGCGCGTTAAACCATGCACAAATGCCATACCTGCATTGGTCGCAGCAAAAATAATATGCTGTAGTAATAATGAATCGAATTCTTTTAGCGCTAAATCATCATCCTCCATCGCCGCAGCTGCCATTTCTTTGAGCACAAATGGATGACAACGGGTTGCACCTTGACCAAAAATCATCAAGTTACGGGTTAAAATATTTGCCCCTTCAACGGTAATTGATACCGGGATCCCCATGTAACCGTGGGCTAAATAGTTGTTCGGACCTACTTGTATCCCTTTGCCTGAGTGAATATCCATTGCATCATTCATTACCGTACGACCCATTTCTGTCATATGGTATTTAGCAATGGCTGTTACTACTGACGGGCTTAATTTTAAATCAATGGCGCCTGCGGTCATTAGCCGACACGACTCTAAGCTATAGGTTAAACCGCCAATCCGAGCAAGCGCTTCTTGCACACCTTCAAACTGGCCGATAGATACACCGAACTGTTGACGCACTGTGGCATACGCTGACGTCATTCGAGCGCATAAATGCCCAGTTGCACTGCTAAGCGCTGGTAATGAAATACCACGCCCGGCGCTTAAACACTCGACCAACATACGCCAGCCTCGCCCTGCGCCTTGTTGACCGCCAATGATCCAATCAAGCGGAATAAACACATCTTTTCCGTACGTTGTGCCATTCATAAACGCCATATTAAGAGGGAAATGACGCTCCCCGGTTTCAACACCCGGATGATCTGTGGGGATCAGTGCACAGGTAATACCAAGCTCTTGTTGTTTACCAAGTAATCCTTCAGGATCATACATTTTAAAAGCAAGTCCCAGTACAGTCGCTACAGGTGCGAGTGTAATATAGCGCTTTGACCAATTTAAACGTAAGCCCAGCACTTCTTTACCTTCAAACTCACCTTTACATACGACGCCTGAATCAGGAATACTGCCCGCATCTGAGCCTGCTTCTGGACCCGTAAGTGCAAAACAGGGCACATCTTTACCATTAGCTAAACTGGGTAACCAACGCTCCTGCTGTTGTTTAGTACCATAATGTAATAACAATTCACCAGGGCCTAAACTGTTAGGCACCATCACTGTCACTGCCGCGGTTAAGCTTTTAGTGGCAATTTTAGCAACTATGGTTGAATTTGCGATTGCTGAGAACTGCCGACCACCAAATTTTTCAGGAATGATCATCGCAAAGAAACCCTGCGTTTTTAGGTAATCCCATACTTCTTTTGGTAAGTCTTTATCTTTTTGTACTATTTGATAATCATCAAGCATTGCCAGTAATGTTTCGACTTCATTGTCTAAAAATGCCCGTTCCTTCTCACTAAGTTCAGGTTTTGGATAGCTGTGTAATACCTGCCAATCAGGATTACCACTAAACAGTTCGCCATCCCACCATACGTCACCCGCCTCCATCGCTTCTCGCTCGGTTTGTGAAAGTGGCGGAAGTACTTTTTTAAACATTTTAAATGTCGGGCGACTAACTAAGTTTAAGCGGATATCTTTGACCGCAAAAATAACGATTACTACCACCAGTAACAAGATAAATACTGACATGAAAACTATCCTTATTAATTAATGAAATGCATTGGCTTAATTATGACCGATCCTTTAATAAATACAATGTCACTGTAAACTCGCCTTGCTCATTGGTTGGCGCTTGGTTACTGATAAACTTTGCCTAACAAAGAGACACTGCTATTATCCTCTGCGATAAATAACAAATATAAGGGTCAACATGACTACTCCACATTTTAAGCTTAGTTTGAGCGCCATACTGGTTGCCAGCACATTAGCATTAAGCGGCTGTAACCAAGAAGCGAGTAACACCACTGCGCAAACTGCCAGCCCGGCACCTGCAACCGCAAAAGATGCGCAAGCATTTTTAGATGCAACAGAGCAAGAGCTCAGCGCGTTATACTTAGAATCCAGCCGTGCTGAATGGATCTACGCAAATTTTATAACGCACGATACATCTGCGCTTTCTGCAGAAGTAAACCGTAAAATGACTGCCGCGGTGGTTCGTCTGGCGAACGAAGCTGCACAGTTTGACTCACTGGAACTTGATTACGACGCACGTCGCAAGCTCGATAAATTAAAATTAGCACTGACTTTACCTGCCCCACAAAATGCAGAAAAAACAGCAAAATTATCACAGCTGGTGGCTGAACTTGGTGGCATGTACGGCAAAGGGAAATACTGTAAAGACGATGGCAGCTGTTTAAGCCTAGGCGATATGACTGCAACAATGGCCACCAGCCGTGATTACAATGAACTGCTTGATTTATGGCAGGGCTGGCGCTTGGTATCAAAACCAATGCGGCCACTGTATGAGCAGCAAGTTGCACTAACCAATGAAGGTGCGAAAGAGCTTGGTTATGCCGACACTGGTGCAATGTGGCGCAGTAAATACGACATGCCCGCTGATGACTTTGCAACAGAGCTTGATCGTATCTGGGGCCAAGTAAAACCACTCTATGACTCACTGCATTGTCATGTTCGCGCCAAGTTAGGTGAAAAATACGGTGAAGATAAAGTACCCCAAGATCAACCTATCCCAGCACATTTGTTAGGCAATATGTGGGCACAAACATGGGGGAACATTTACGATGTCGTCGCACCTGAAAATGCCGATCCAGGTTATGATGTAACTGCATTATTAGCCGAGCATAACTACGATGAATTAAAAATGGTGCAAGGAGCTGAGAAATTCTTCACTTCTATGGGATTTGCGCCTTTACCTGAGAGCTTTTATGAACGTTCGTTATTCACCAAGCCTGCGGATCGTGATGTACAGTGTCATGCCTCTGCGTGGAATATAGATAGCAAAGACGACCTGCGCATTAAAATGTGTATTCAACGTACAGGTGAAGAATTCTCAGTTATTCACCATGAGTTAGGTCACAACTTCTATCAACGCGCTTACAATACCCAGCCGCTTTATTATCAAGAAAGTGCTAATGACGGTTTCCATGAAGCGATTGGCGACACGATTGCCCTTTCTGTAACGCCCGGTTACTTAAAAGAGATTGGTTTATTAGAGCAAGTCCCTGATGAATCAAAAGACATTGGCTTATTAATGAAAATGGCACTGGATAAAGTTGCCTTTATTCCATTTGGTTTACTTGTTGACCAATGGCGTTGGCAAGTATTTTCAGGTGCAGTGACGCCTGAAAACTACAATAAAGCGTGGTGGGAATTACGTGAAAAATACCAAGGTGTACAAGCACCGATTGCGCGTAGCGAAACTGATTTTGATCCAGGTGCTAAATACCATGTACCAGGCAATACACCCTATACACGTTATTTCTTAGCACATATTTTACAGTTCGATTTCCACCGTAGTTTATGTGAAATAGCAGGTAATAAAGAAGCCATTCATCGTTGTTCTGTGTATAACTCTAAAGCAGCTGGCGAAAAGCTTAATGCGATGTTAGAAATGGGCTCAAGCCGCCCTTGGCAAGAAGCATTAGCCACCGTAACAGGTAAACCTGAAATGGATGCCACTGCCCTCCTTGATTACTTTGCACCACTGCAAAAGTACCTTGATGAGCAAAACAAAGGCCGTCAATGTGGTTGGTAAATAAACCTAGTTAAATAGCACAAATGTAAAAGCCCGCTTAATTAAGCGGGCTTTTTTAGTATTGCAGTACTAATATTACAGTGTGATTAGAACTGTAAGCTTACATTTGCAAAGTAAGCATCATAACCAGAATCATCCCAGTTATTACCGTAACCTGCTTTTAAGCCAACATTTTTGTTGAAGAAGTGTTGCGCACCAAAAGTGTAATCATCGTTTTTGTTAAATGTAACAAACGCTGATGTTGCTTTTGTGAAGTAGTAGTTTGAACCAAGTTCCCATGAGCTGCTACCATTATCGGTATCTGAAACAGTACCTTCAACAGTTAGGTAGTTACCTTGCTTAAGGTCCATGAAGTATTTAGCGTTCACAGCGCGGTAATCAAACTCGTCATCAGATGTTACAGTGAAACCGATGTAATCAGTGCTGTTTAACTGGTGGTTGTATGCTAAAGCAAATAAAACACGATTTTCGCCATCTTCAACATCTTCAAATGTTGCTTTTAAAAGAAGGTTAGGATTAAAGAAGTAACCTGCAGAAAGCTTAATCACGTCAGTGCTTGAACCAGCGTCAATGTCTTTATTACTGTACTCAGCACCAAGTACAAAATCTTGTAAGAAATACTCACCACCAATAGTTGCTACATCACTAGAGTCATTATCAAGGTATGAACCATAAACATTAGTTTGCTTATTGATGTACTCAAATTGATCGTAAGGACCTAAAGTCGCTTTTGGCGAGAAGTAATACGTTGAATCAACGCTTACTGTGTCGTTGCCATCGGTGTCCTTATATCCTAAATGGCTGATTGACTGATAGTTATCCGCAGCAGTCGCGGCACTAGAAAGAAGAATACTCGAAATAATAACTGCTAATTTTTTCATAAAAAGATTTCCCTATTTTACATTGTTTTATTGCTACAAGGTTTAACGTTTAACCGGTTGGTTAAGACGGGGCACATGCTAACGCGAGTAAACTGAACGGGAACTTAACTAACTCATTGTATTAATTAGGAAAATGTAAAATTATGTAAGCTGTTGTAAAAATAATGTAGCGATTATTGAAACAACCACTACATTTTCTCTTTTTTCTTCTCTTTACAGGGCATACTGACTGATGATGCGATAAACATCATTAATGTTATCACCTGATTTAAAATCTTTGCTAATAGGAGTTGGATCAGAGCCAACCCAAATTTTTAATTCTGCATCTAAATCAAAATGCCCAGCACTTTCTTTACTAAACTTGGTAATTTTTGAATAGGCAATGCTGATCATTTCCATTTTTGAGCCAGTCACGCCCTGCTTGTCGAGTAAAATTAAACGCTTATTAGTGAAGATAAACATGTCGCGAACAACTTTATAGGCTTTTTCGACTTGTTCACCTTCAATCAGTGTATTTGCCAATACTTTTTCTAAATCATCGTCATCAACTTCACTGGCATTACCCATTAAACCACTTAATAAACCCATTATATTTGCTCCTGTTTAAATATTTGATTTTCTAACGTGTGCCCATTTACTAATTGGCGATAACGCCAACCTTGCTGATAACAATATTGTAATAACGTGATATCAAATGGCGTGGCTGCTTTTTGATATTCAATAACATATTCTTTAGCTTGGCTCATATATACCTTAGACACCTCTGCTAAGGCTTGAATTTTAGCCTCAACATCAGCATATTGCTCATTTAATAACAAGGTAATAAAGCCAAATTGCTGTTCACTATTATTACTTTGCGTTGGATGCTCTGTGAGCTTGCCTTTATCAAGGTGCAGTACATGTGAGCATAAGCGCTCTAGCTCAGTCAAATCGTGTGAGCTTAAAATAAAGGTAGCCTCTGAGCTTAATTCAGCGACTAATTGACGGATTTCACGGGCATGAATTGGATCAAGTCCTGCGGTGGCTTCATCGAGCATAACAATTTGCGGTTTACCGATCAGTGCCTGCCCGATTGTAACCCGCTTGCGCATACCGTGTGATAAGTCATCAGAACGCTGTTTAGCAACGTCAGCTAGTCCTACCAACTCCAGTACGCGGATCGCTTCTGCTTGGCTTTGCTTATTTGACAGCCCTTGCAACTGGCCATAAAACGCCAATTGGTGGGAAATACTAAAACGGGGATCAAGTTGTGCATCTTGCGGTAACGCACTGAGCTTACCAAATAACTCACTGCTGCCAGGGTTATGACCCAAAATACTGAGCGTGCCTTTAGTCGGCAATATATAGCCACATAACACACTAAACAATGTGGTTTTACCTGCCCCATTAGGCCCGACTAAAGCGACCGGCGCGCCTTTTTGAATTTCAAAACTCACGTTATCAAGTGCTAATTTGCTGCCGTACTGCTTTGTTAAAGCTGTTGCCTGTATTAATGTGCTCATAATGAACTCCTTGCAAAAATACGCTGGGCTAGGGCTAACATAACCGCTGTTTGAATAATTGGAATACCTAAACTGTTAAACAATCCTGCATTTTGCCCCGCCATTTGCTCTAACTGCACACCCGGGAAAATATAGTCAAGCATTGCCATCGCTGGAATTTGCCAACTTAATATGCCAACCACAATATTGCCACCGGCAAAAAACAAGATTGCCAGCACCACGGTTAAGCGTGCTGAGCGAGCAAAGGTATTTAATAAAGTCATTAGCGCTATAAAGGGCAACACGGCTATTAATAGATAAAAGAACAAAACAAAGCTGCGAGTTAAGCCTGTCATTAATAATGGCGGCTCACGAAATGCCATCACCGCGACAGCAGCAACTAAGGTCACAATTAACAGCGCGGCTAAAATAAATACTTGCCCTAAAAAGCGGCCAAATAGCATTTCATTACGGGTTGCTCTAAGAGATAAAAATCGTAGGGTTCCTCGCTGTTTATCACCAACAAGTTGGTCGCTACATAAAAACAAGCAAAAACTGGGAAAGCTATACAATGCAATTAACCAATACATAGC
The DNA here is from genome assembly GCF_047806705.1 of Pseudoalteromonas sp. ASV78. Lineage (NCBI taxonomy): Bacteria > Pseudomonadati > Pseudomonadota > Gammaproteobacteria > Alteromonadales > Pseudoalteromonadaceae > Pseudoalteromonas > Pseudoalteromonas sp. ASV78. Next base: position 1,406,285 of record NZ_JBLOPA010000001.1, read on the forward strand.
TAATTCAGCTTCAGGCCAATCGAGTAATTTACTCAGCCCAATAGCACCAAACACTTGTTGTGCAAAATCGGCTATTTGAGGCGAACTAATTAAGCTAACAGCTTGACCTATCGGATAACGTAAAATCAATAACCAACAAATTGAAAATGCGGCAACAGCAAGTAAGCCGCGCTTGGTTAAAAATAATCTCACCAGTTCAAACTGGGCAATTTTTAATAATCGCTGAGGGTGGAGTTGCGTCACAGATATTCCTTATTAATCTATATACAGCTTACACTAAGGGCAAACGTGTTGAATTACTAGCAAAAAAAAGCCCACCGAATGGTGAGCTTTGTAACAATAGATGAAAATGTAACAAGTAAATTATTATAAATGTTGCTTATATACATCCAAAGCTTGCGATAAATCAGTAATTAAATCGTCAACATCTTCAAGGCCAATATGTAAGCGGATCACAGGGCCCAACTGCCAACCCGTCGCTGAGCGCAGCCCTTTCATCGTCAAATTAGCAGTGACTAAACTCTCAAAGCCACCCCACGAGAAGCCCATTTTAAAATGCTCTAGGCTATCTAAAAAGGCATCAATCGCGCTTTGGTTCCCTTGTTTCATAACAAAAGAAAACAAGCCATTACTGCCATCAAAATCACGTTTGAAAAACTCATGACCTGGGCAACTCTCAAATGCAGGGTGACGAATATGATCAACCAGTGGATGCTGCTCTAACCAGCTTGCCACTGTTATCGCAGCTTTTTCGTGCTGGTTTAAACGTACTGCCATGGTGCGCAACCCTCTAAGTGCCAAATAAGCATCATCAGCTGAGGTACATTGCCCAAGTAAATAAGATTGCTCACGTAACGTTGGCCAATATTTTTTATTCGCAACCGCAACGCCCATCATCACGTCAGAGTGACCAACAATGTATTTAGTCGCAGCTTGAATACTGATATCGACACCGTGCTCTAATGGGCGGTAATGTAAGCCATTGCCGTAAGTGTTATCGAGCATCGTCATCACGCCTCGCTCGTTTGCGACAGCAACCATTGCCGGTACATCTTGCACTTCCATGGTGATGGATCCCGGCGACTCTAAAAATAACACTTTAGTATTTTCTTTGATCAGCGCTTTAATACCCGCACCAATAGTTGGCGGATAATACGTTGTGGTGACACCAAACCCAGCTAAAATTTTATCGCAGAAATCACGGGTTGGTTCATAGGCATTATCAACCATTAAGATATGATCGCCCGCTTTAACAAAAGCCAATAGCGCACTACTAATAGCAGCAGCTCCACACGGGTACAGCGCGCAGCCTTCTCCACCTTCCAGTTCAGTGATCGCTTCTTGCAGTGCAAAATGAGTCGTGGTACCGCGACGACCATAAAAAAGCGTTTTGTCACCTCGTTTTTTTGCCGCTTCTTTGAGCTCGGCCACAGAATCAAAAACAACCGTTGACGCTCGTTGCACTACAGGGTTAACAACCCCATGGGTATACGCTTTCTTACGCCCAGCACTGACTAACAGCGTATTTTTATTACTTGTCGTCATTATTAATCCTTAAAAATATTTCGTTAGAACATGCATTAAAAAATGCTTAATCGTTTAAATTACACCAATGATCAATTAAATAGCGTGATATAGAGTCGGTACGAGGCAGCTTTAAATGCTCACCTTCTTCATGCCAATTACCAAAGCATTTAAGCTCTTCACGGCTAAACCACTGCGCGTCATCTAGCTCGTCTTTATCAACGTGAATTTCTTCAGTAACGGCTTCTGCGATAAAGCCCAACATAATTGATGACGGAAACGGCCAAGGTTGCGAGGCGATATAACGGACATTGCCAACAACAATACCCGCTTCTTCCATTACTTCACGTGCGACGGCTTGTTCAAGGCTCTCGCCGGGATCAACAAAACCAGCTAAAGACGAGTACATGCCGGGCGCCCATATCGCTTGACGGCCCAATAAGCAACGTTCAATACCATCGGCAAAGGTACGCGTTACCACCATGATCACCGCCGGATCTGTACGTGGGAATGTTTGATGCTTACACTTCTCATTACTACATAAACGAGAGTGCCCTGCCTCAACAAGGGTATTTTTGCTTCCACAACGTCCGCAAAAACAATGCGTTGCATGCCAGTAACACAAACCACGAGCGAGTGCTGCCATTGAGCCTTGTTCAAGTGCGACGTGTACGCCATAGCGACGAATATCAACAAACTCAGCATCACCAATCAATTGTGCTAATATCGCTTCATCTAGTTGGCTTACATCAAGCGCAAAATGGCTGGTTTGCTGCTCATCTAAGCCTAAGAATATCGCCTCAGTTAAATCTAAATTACGCACAGTTACAAAGCTCAAAAACGTCACAGAATAACTATTACGGTCAAATAAAGTCTGATTATTATTCACTAATAACCAACGACTTTGCTCATTGACTTGAGCTGCTAGCCAGTTTGGTTCTTTACGTAAATTTGATGCTCGATTTAACGACATAGCAGTGTAATTAAGCATGCTCGTCCTTTTAATTGTTTAGATGGCTAAAACTACCATAACACTCAGCCAAACCCAATTGTTAGCCACTGATAAACAGACAAAAAAAAAGCCCTTACGGACTTTTTGAACACACAATAAATTCTTTTTACAGTTACAATGTAGCTAAATGAGCCTGTAACTTTTGATTTTCAGCTTCGATATGCTGATAAAACTCTAAATCTTCAAGTTTGCTTGCTGCCGCTTTATCAATAACAATCACGGCATCTTTATGTAACTGCAACGCAGATGCGGGACATTTAGCCATTAATGGCCCTTCAATCATAGCGTGCACTGCATCGGCTTTATTTTCACCCGTTGCAAGTAATACCACCTTTTTAGCTTCTAAAATGGTACCAATTCCCATGGTAATAGATAGGTGTGGTTGATATTCATCCTCAGCAAAAAAACGCGCATTATCATCAACGGTTGCTTTGGTTAGGGTTTTTACACGAGTACGTGAACATAGACCAGATGAAGGTTCGTTAAACCCGATATGACCATTACGGCCAATGCCTAATAACTGCACATCAACGCCACCTGCTTTGGCTATTTTATCTTCATATTCTTTACATGCAGTAATTGGATTGACGGCATCGCCAGGCGGTACAAAAGTATTCTCTTTATTGATATCAACATGGCTAAATAGCTGCTCGTTCATAAAGTAACGATAACTTTGTGGATGTTCACCCGTTAAGCCTAAGTATTCATCCAAGTTAAATGTTGTCGCTTGCGAGAATGAAATATCACCGGCTTTATTTTTAGCGATTAACTGTTGATATAACGCAACCGGCGTAGAGCCCGTTGCTAAACCGAGCACTGATGTTGGTTTTTTTTGTAATTGGGCTGCGAAAATATTTGCGCCATAGGCAGCGACGGCCGCTGCATCATTTAAAATTACTATTTGCATATTTGTTTGCTCAGTTATTAAATTAGTTGATGAAAAAATGGGATCTAAGTCCCAACTCCACGTGCAATCGAATTGGGCCTTAGATCAGACCAGACAGGGATACACTGCTTGGTCAATACCATTATGACAACGCTGTCATTATTACCATTTCAGTTTCGTTTGTAAAGTAAAAGTGAATAAAAATTATTTTACCGTTTTTAATGCCACGTTTTACACGCTGACAAATATTTTACGCTTGTACATCCAGTGTAAAACAAGGATTTGTACTAATAATAAAGCGATAACGCTAAGCAGTGGCTGCCAAAGTTCAGGGACTGCATTAATAAAGCCACCAAATACACTGCGGCTGATAAATGTCCAATCAACTAAACTAGACGCTAAATAAATAATAATCGAGTTCGCGCCAATAATAACAAATGGGTAAGCTAATTTTTGGCCATTTAAAATATCGACCAAGGCATAGAAAACAGCCAGTAATATCGCGCTCCACCCCACCGTGACAAGTACAAAAGAACTTGTCCATAGCTCTTTATTAACTGGGAACTGTAAATCCCACAACCAACCAAGGCTGACACTAATCACACCGGCGACAAACAAGATCCCGGTAGTTTTCCACTCACCAATTTGCGCTGCTCTGGCTATGAGTTGCCCAGCAAAAACGCCAATCATGGCATTAATAATGGCCGGAAAACTTGATAATATTCCTTCCGGATCGACCGGCCGGTTTTGGTAACTAATCCCTGGTAAAAAGTGTCTATCAAACCATGCATTCCAACTACCAGCAGCGCTTAAGTCGCCAGCAACACCGCCTGGCACAGGAATAAAGCACATTAATACCCAATAGCCTAATAATAAACCAACCGCCGTAAACACTTGCGTGCGAATACTGGTATGCCATACCAACATAGCGCAAAAAAACCACGCTATTGCAATACGACCCAATACACTGGTATAGCGTATTTCATCAACCGCTAAAGGGATACCGGTGCCCCAACCATGGTTGTACATCACCCCTAACCCGCACAATAACAATAACCGTTTTATCGCTTTAGCATAAAAAACTTTGCGCTCATGCCATGCGAGGTGATCAATACGTTTAGGCGAGAGCCCCATTGCCACACCAGATAAGAAGATAAACAAGGGGAAAATTAAATCGTAAAAAGTAAAGCCATGCCAAGCACTATGTACTGTATGTGCTGCAAAGACTTTCCAACCACTCCAGTCAGTTAAGACAAATAAGGCCGCGAAAATTGATTGGCCTCCCAAAATCCAAAACATATCCATACCACGTAATGCATCAAGTGATGCAAGACGTTTTTTAATCGGTTTTTCAACTGTGCTTGTTGTTGTCATATTTTTACTCTTAAAACAAAAAAGCCCCGCGATACAACGGCGGGGTTTTTTCCAGGGAAACGTTAGATTGCAATGCCTGCAATATAAGTTGCTTTGACATACTGCTGCTCATCGAGCACCACAAAGTCTGCGTCAAAGCCATCAAGTAAACGTCCCTTGTTCTTGAGGTTCAAATATTGTGCCGGATACAATGCTGCCATCCGTAAGCTTTCGCTCAGGCTAACATCTAAAGTATTGACGGTGTTGCGCACTGCGCTTGCCATATCTAAAACACTGCCCGCTAACTCGCCAGTGCTTGAATTTAATCTATCTCCGGTACGAATTACCTTTCGCCCATCAAAGAAATCAAATTCCATATCATCAGTGCCCACAGGTGGCATCGCATCAGTGACCAACATAATTTTGCCACGTTGCTTACTGCGAATTGCTAATTTCGCAGACAGCGGGTGCACGTGGTGGCCATCAACAATCAATCCACACCAGCTGTTATCATGCCAAAGGGCGGCACCAACAACACCCGGCTCACGCGATGTAAACGGTGACATGGCATTGTATAAATGCGTGAAACCATCGGCGCCTGCATTAAGTGCCGCCATGGTTGTTTGATAATCAGCATTGGTATGGCCTAGTGATACTTTCACACCACAGGCTACTAGACGCTCAACATCAGCAATGCTGACGTTTTCTGGCGCTAAGGTAACCATTTTAATACCTAAATCTTGGCGCGCATAAATGGCAAATTCTTGTTCGCTAATTGGCCGAATAAACTGCTCACTGTGAGTGCCTTTTTTTGGAAACGATAAATGTGGGCCTTCAAAGTGGATACCTAATACACCCGCTACGCCTTCGCTAATTGCTTGTGCCGTTGCATCAGCCGCCGCTTGCATTACTGCAACTTTATCTGTAATGAGTGTTGGCATCAGTGCGGTAGTACCGAATTGACCGTGTGCTTTTGCGATACGATCTAAGCATTGTGTGCTTTGCTCAGCATTAAAAAATGCACCACCCCCACCATTGACTTGTACGTCAATAAAACCTGGGGCGACTAGGCCATTTAACTCGACAACTGACTCAGAAGTTGAGTCTTCGTGCTTAAATACACCATTTTCAACACTAAATAATGCGTTATCAATAAAGTTTTCTGCGGTAAATAAACGCGCTGCACGATAGAAGGTTTTCATTACAAGGCTACCTTTTGATCTTGTTCTAATACCGATTGTTGGGCAAAATAAATAGCGCCCATTTCTGGTGGTTGTTTTGGCATTTCAACACGTTTTGCAATTTCTGGATCAAGCCATTTATTTAATGGCTCAGCAAGACCACCAATCATAGATAACCGCGGTGGGTTATTTGCTAATAAACGATGTGCTAACTGGCTCACGTAGGCTGCGCCGTCTTTAACAATGGCCAATGCAATAACATCACCTTGATGGGCTGCATCAAATACATAACGAGCAAGCTTGGCATAGCTGCTTGACGGCTGTCCAGCCATTTGCTCGGCTATATCCATTGCATTTACTGCATTAAAATGATTTTTCATTATTTGGGTCAATGCGGTTTGAGGGCCTAAACCATCCAGTTCAACCAACACCGCTTTGATTGCCTCAAGCCCCATCCATGCGCCGCTGCCTTTATCACCTAGAGCAAAGCCATGACCACCGTAGTTCACTGATTGCCCTTTGACATGTGAAAAACCACATGAACCAGTGCCAGTAATAATCACCGCACCATCACCGCCCTCATGAGCGCCAATACATGCAGTGTGTAAGTCTGTAGTTAAGAACATTTGTTTAAATGGATGTTCCCATTCAGTTATTTTTTCATACAAGCTTGGTAAATTAACGCCTGCCAATCCTAAGCCTGCATAGACTTGGTGAATAGTTTCTAGCTGCAAACCTGCATCACGCATCGCCAACTGTGTAGACACCATTATTGACTCTAATGTGCGCTCTAACCCATGTAATGGATTCGCGGGGCCACCTAGACCAGTTCCTAATACCCCATGTTGTGCAGAGTATATAGTTGCACGGCACTTAGTTCCGCCACCATCGATACCAATAAACAATTGGTCCTCATTCGCACTCTTAGCCATCATCTAACGACCTCTAACCTTCGTTTAATATTTGTATTAATCGCATGTTTTTTTATTATCTTAATGCGATCCACCCTCAACCCATGTTGAATTAATGTTACACAACAAATGACAGCGTTGTCATTATATTTTTCACAAAAAATCACATATATCCCATATTCATCTCTAATTAACTGAATTAAATAAACAATTAATATTCATTAAATTAGTGTCGACTACTTTTCAACGTAACAATCAGGCTTAAAAATGACGTTATTACCTAAAACAACACCTAATATAGTGATTTAATATGCTATTTTATCGGTGTGAATGGCCAATAACGTAAATAAACTGTGTAATGCTGCTCCAGTTTACCTAAAATAATAGTTTAGTAAAGAATCACTGCTTATATTGGAATATTTTTTCTAGTGGTTGATTAAAAACAATCGCTATTTTAAAAGCAACTTCCAATGACGGTGAATACCTTGCAGCTTCAATTGCAGCAATTGTTTGCCGTGTAACTCCTACAGCATCAGCTAATTGCTGCTGGGTCATTTCATCATGTTGAAAACGTAATGTGCGGATGGAATTGCTAATTGCTAACTTTGCCATTTTAACCTCTTTGCAATAACCATACTTCCACAACCCCACCAATGACTTCACTCAGTAATGCAGCGATCACTAACTGGTGTACAGGACTCATAGGTATCGGGTATACAGAGTTAATTAACAACGCAAATACCGCATTTACTACACCTAATTGCAAAATGAACAAGCTCACGCTTTTGGCTTTTAATGCGATTGCCTGCTCGCGCTCATCTTTTGGCTGATTTGCATACTTACTATTAAATGCAGCCAAAATACTGTGCATAACAGCAAGCATAACGACAGTTTGTATAACAAGCTTGATCAGCAGCCCACTGGCAAGTGTTGGGTCCATCTGTGCTTCTGGTGTCATAGACAGTACAGCTTGCAGGTAATTAAATAAGACAACTAATGTTATAACCACCTCAAGTAAGCGTGATTTTTGCGTGTAACTCATATCCCCTCCGGCCATGTAAAGTAAAACTAACGTAATGTTAAAATTAATTAACATTTAAAACTATAGTTCCACATGCCCATCATGTCAAAAATATTTAACATTGGGTTAAGTTTTTTATACTTTTCTACAATAACAAAGCGTCATCTATACAATAAAAATGCTCTGCACTTTGTTTCAGCGCTTCTGCCGTCAGTTTATCAGCCCCATAGACATCACACGGGACATTATACTGATGCTGTAAATGCCCCAACAATAACGCAAAGTCACCATCACCAGAGAGTAAAATAACTTTATCGAGATGCTTACCTTGCTCGAGCATATCGATGGTGATGCCAACGTCCCAGTCACCTTTAGCACTACCATCTTTGCGCTGGATAAACGGTTTTAGCTTTACCTCAAAACCAATCGCACGCAGGATATTTTGAAACTGAGATTGCTTTTCGTCACCACGATAAATAGCGTACGCAATCGCACACTCAATATCATAGTCATCACTGATTTTTGCCCAAAAAGCATTGTAATCAAAATTTTTTCGGTAACTCTCTCGACAGGTGTAATAAATATTTTGTACATCAACAAAAATCCCAACCTTAGGTTTGGTGCTTGCTGGACTGTGTGTTTCTTGATTCATGCGGTATCCTTTTTATGAGGGTCTGTTGACCTTTCAGGATTAACCTCGAAAGATAAACAGACCCTTTATTACCCTACTGTAACATACCCGCTGCTATTTCAGGCCCTTGCATTTATTCCATAAGTAACCTAAATTAGTTACATAGCATTATGTAACCATTATTGGTTACATTTTAATATGTAACTAAGTTAGGACATTTATGATTGCGGTGATCAGCGGCGATGTGATCAAATCACAACATATTCCAAAGCACGACTACGATGCAATGCTCTATCAGCTTGACCAAAGTTTACGAGCGATCGCTGAAGGTAAACACAATCAGGGGATTATTTACCGAGGCGATGCATTTCAGCTGCAAGTAAATCAACCTGCGCAGGTCTGCAATGTCGCGCTGTTATTGTATTTACATTTAAAGGCGTCAGGTTATGAGGTTCGCCAAAGCCTCGCCATAGGTGAAATAGATAACGCCAGAGCTGATATTAAAACAGCCACAGGATCTGCATTTACCTTATCGGGCCGCGGCCTTGATGAAATGCACAATCAACGTTTTATATTTAACAGTATTATCGAGCCTACCAACGAGGGGTTAGCCCTTAATCTCGCTTTTATTGATGTGTTGCTGACCAAAATGACTCAAAAACAAGCAAACGCGCTCTATGTCTACTTAACCTGCGAGAATAACCAACACAGTGAAGTTGCCAAACAATTGCAAACAAGCCGAGAAAATGTCACTAAATTACTCAATCTTGGCCACTATCAATTAGTCGAACGGTTTTTGCAGTATGCAGAAAAAACCATCGCAGACACATTATCAGGAGCAATATAATGAGCTTTATGTTGTTATTCGTGGCATTAATTATCGGCCATATTTTAGCTGATTTTTACTGGCAACCAATGAGCTGGGTCCATAACCGTAACACGCGTCATTTCCGTGCTAAAAAACTGTATTTGCATGTGCTAGTACATGGCATAACCACTGCTGTTATTGTCAGCTGGTGGGAATTTAGTTTTGGTTGGCAAACCATTGCCCCTATCTGTATCGCCACCAGCGTTGTGATTGTCACTCATTACTTAATTGACTTAGCTAAATCGTATTCAAATAAAGGGGTGGTTGCTTTTATTGTCGATCAACTCGCTCATTTAGTCGTCTTGCTGTTATTAGCCATATGGCTGAGTGACAGTAGTGAATTTTTTACACATGCTTGGCAATGGTTAATACAACCTGCAACATTATGGGTGCTCTGTGGGTATTTATTGATATTGAGTCCAAGTGCGGTGTTTATTCGCATGATGTTAGAGCGGATCACCTCCGGCTTTAGTACTACCGGGAGTTTACCAGCAGCAGGACAAAGCATCGGCATGCTTGAGCGAGTATTAATGCTAACATTTATTTTGCTGGACCAATTTGCAGGAGTCGGCTTTTTACTCGCGGCAAAATCTGTGTTTCGGTTTGGCGATTTAAGTGCCAGTAAAGATAAAAAGCTGACTGAATACGTGATGCTCGGTACCTTACTCAGTGTCAGCGTGACTTTATTTATTGGCTTGGCGGTTAATTATCTCAAAGCACTGTAACTTTACGAGCCCATAAAAAACGCGCCAAGGTAGGCGCGTTTTTTATCAATCAACAGATCAATTATGCGTTGCTTGAGCCATCATTATTTGGACGGCGGCGGCGCTGAGAATTGCCACCAACAGATTGACGCTTAGCCCATGGGTTTTGTGTTTGCTCACCACCCGCTTTATTAGCATCTGGCTTTTTACCTGAACCACCACGGCGTGGGCCTGTACCACTGCCATTGCTATTTGGCTTTTTGCTATCCGACTTAGGCTTAGAAAACGGCTGTTTGGCTTTTTTCGGCTTTTTCGGTTTTGTTGGTCGTGCATCAAGCTCTCTTTCTGGCACAGGATTACTTGGTTCAAAGCCAGGCTCTTGAGCGCGTGGGATCAATTCACCAATAAAGCGCTCAATACCATATAAGTCATCCGCATCATCAATCGTTACAAACGAAATAGCATCACCCGAGGCACCAGCACGGCCAGTACGACCAATACGGTGCACATAATCTTCATACACATTCGGTAAATCATAGTTAACTACATGGGGTAGCTCTACAATATCCAAACCACGGGCAACGATATCGGTTGCCACAAGTACACGTACTTCGCCGCTTTTAAAGCCATCAAGCGCTTTAACACGTGCACCTTGTGATTTATTACCATGAATGGCAGCACCAACAATCTCATCACGCTCAAGTTGCTTAACTAAGCGGTTTGCGCCATGTTTTGTACGGCTAAATACTAATACTTGTTGCCAATCATTACTGCGAATTAAGTGACTTAATAAAGCCGTTTTACGCGCTTTATCAACAGCGTAAACACATTGGGTAACGCTTTTAGCGGTGGTGTTTTTAGCTGCAACTGAAATTTCTACCGGATCGTTAATAAGTCCTTTTGCAAGCGCTCTAATATCGTCAGAGAACGTCGCTGAGAACATCAAGTTTTGACGTTTAGCCGGTAATTTACTGATAATACGTTTAATATCGTGAATAAAGCCCATATCGAGCATACGGTCGGCTTCATCAAGTACCAACACTTCAAGGTTATCGAACTTCAATGCATTTTGATTGTGTAAATCAATCAAACGCCCAGGCGTGGCGACTAAAATATCCACGCCCTTACGAAGGCGCTGCATTTGCGGATTAATTTTAACGCCGCCGTAAACAACAAAAGAACTGATATTAGAGTGCTTAGCGTACTCTTCAACATTTTCGCTCACTTGTAATGCAAGCTCACGTGTTGGCGTTAAAATTAACGCGCGTACTTGATTCCCCTTGGCTTTTTGCCCCTTAGATAGAGATTCAATCAGCGGTAATGTAAAACCCGCCGTTTTACCCGTACCCGTTTGTGCTGCAGCCATTACATCACGACCTTCAATGATCGCGGGGATAGCTTGAGCCTGAATTGGTGTTGGCGTTTCATAGCCCTTTTCTAAAACTGCATTAACTAAAGACTGTGATAAACCTAACCCATCAAAACTCATATAAACTCTCTTTTAAATAAGGCCAAAGTGACCAGTTGCGCGCATTATACCGATCGTGACCAATAATGCATTGAATATTAACCTTTGCAGCCCTTCTCGTGCGCTTAAACGTTAAAAACTAACGCATGGCAAACCTAAAAACAAAAAACGGCACAATGGCCGTTTTTTATAAAAATAGGATTTATTATCCGATGTTCTAGTTACTTAACACCCAACTCGCGTAGACGCTCTTGTAAGTAGCTATCTGCGGTATAACGCTCGGAAAGCACCACATCAGGACGCGGATGCAAAAATAATGGCAACGAAATACGTGACTTAGTTGACGCTTTCCCCGTAGGGTTAATAACGCGGTGAATAGTCGATGGAAAATAACCACCTGACGCTTCTTGCAGCATGTCACCAATATTAATAATTAAACTACCAAAATCGCATGGCACATCTAACCAGCCGCCGTCGGTTTTTTGCACTTGTAAACCAGGCTCGTTTGACGCTGGTAGTACCGTTAATAAATTAATATCACCGTGCGCAGCGGCGCGAATTGCCCCTGGCTCTTCATCACCGGTCATTGGCGGGTAATGTAATATACGTAATAATGTTTGCTCAGAGTTCGCGATCATGTCTTTTAAATCGATTGAAAACTTAGCACGTACATCCGCTGGTGCCTCTGCTTGCACCCAGCTTAACAGCGTTGCAGCAAACTCATTGGCTAAGCGGTAATATTCACGAATATCCGCTTCAAGCTCTGCAGGCACGCGGCCATTAGGATAAACATGGAAATATTCTTTAATGTCTTTTACCGTAAAGCCTTTTGCAACTTCCGATACCGATGGCGGAAAATACCCGTCTTGGGTTTCTTTAGAGAATAAAAACTCATGCTTTTGCTCAGAATTAAAAAAATCCTGCCAATTTTTATAAATTGATTCAACTAGAGACTGTGGAATTGGGTGGTTTTTTAATACACCAAAGCCCGTATTTCTAAGAGACTCAACAAACTGAGCGGCCGCATCGCTCGCTTTATAATCAACGGTAGGTAATTGCATGTTCGTTTCCAATGAATAAGTTATTAGAAGCACTTACTTAGCATAGCAGGTGCATCAATATAGCGCTTCGCGAGCATAGTAAACCAGCCTAAAAAACATAAGGACTTATGTCCGCACTAAAATAGTAACAGCATTGACTTTGACACAGATCAACGATTAATTAATAACAATGAAAATAAAAACAGCGTAATGTGGTCTACCCTTTAATGCGTCCCTATTCACAATAACTAAGGCAATTTACATGCGACAAAAAGTAACATTTAAAAGTGGTGAACTAAGCCTTGCCGGGCAATTAGAAACGCCAGCCAGTGATATTAAATTCTATGCCTTGTTTGCTCATTGTTTTACCTGTGGTAAAGATATTGCTGCAGCAAGTCGGATCAGCCGCGCGCTCACCCAACAAGGTATTGCGGTATTACGTTTTGATTTTACTGGGCTGGGTAACAGTGATGGCGACTTTGCTAACAGTAATTTCTCATCTAATATTCAAGATTTAATTGCCGCGGCAGATCATTTACGAGAGCACTTTAAAGCACCACAATTACTGATCGGCCACAGCTTAGGCGGTGCAGCGGTATTAGCAGCTGCCGAACACATCGCTGAAGTGCAAGCCATTACTACTATTGGCGCGCCCTCTGACGCACAACATGTAACCCATAACTTTGCCGCTCATCTAGATGAAATTAATAGCAAGGGCGAAGCAAAAGTTAATTTAGCTGGGCGTGAGTTCACAATAAAAAAACAGTTTGTCGATGACATAGCCCAATACAACCGCAGCCATATCAGTAAATTAAAGCGTGCTTTGTTAGTAATGCACTCTCCTATTGATACCACTGTGAATATTAGCGAAGCTGAAAAGATTTACGCAAGCGCTAAACATCCAAAAAGCTTTATTAGTTTAGATAACGCCGACCATCTACTCACTAACAAACACGATGCCGATTACGCAGCAGACGTTATAGCATCATGGGCAAAACGTTATGTGGATTTTGATAACAGCCAATACAGTGCCAAACTGACCAACGGCAACGTATTAGTTGAAGAAAAAGACCATGTTTTTACCCAATATGTTAGTACCAAAGATCATACTTGGCTTGCCGATGAACCCGTAACAGTAGGCGGCAGTAATTTAGGCCCAGATCCGTATCATCATTTACTGGCAGGACTTGGCGCATGCACCGCGATGACTTTACGTATGTATGCAAGCCGTAAAAACTTGCCACTTGAACACGTAAAGGTAGAGCTGGATCACAGCCGTGACTACTACGCTGATTGTGATAACTGCGAGCAAACAAGCAAGCTTGAAGCCATTACCCGTAAAATCACCTTAGTAGGCGATTTAAGTGACGCCCAGCGCCAGCGCCTATTAGAAATTGCCGACAAATGCCCCGTGCATAGAACCCTGCATAATGATCTATTAATCGTCAGTGAATTGGTAAAATAATAACTATCAAACGCGTAACATTGTTTACGCGTTATATTTTATTATTTAAAAATGCATCGATTTCTTTAGCCATCCTTGCAACTAACCACTTTGGCCCGCCATCATACATATCGTTATGACGGGATTTTTCTATCATAATTTGCGTAACAGGATACTGCACCAGTTCATCTTTATTCAGTAATACCTGATGATCAGCAGGATAATCACTACCACGTAGCGTTAACACCCGAATGTTTTTATTGCGAGGTAACAACATACGACGATGATCAAGCGTGATAATTTGATTCACTTGATGGGGGTAGATTGCAGCGAAAAGCGCGGAGATATCGCCGCCATTTGAATGGCCAAATAACGTTAAGCGCGTAAAATCATACTGTGGATAACGACTACTCAATTCGCCCACTAAAAATTTCAGAGTGACTACACCACGATGCCAGTTCTCTATACGGGTAGCCATATAAGGCGGTGTAAGATTGAGCGCAGGATCGCTTTTTAATTCATGAGCTACGGCAATCGTTAAATAGCCTTTTGCTGTAAAAACATCTGCCGCAAACTGATAGTCAGTGTGCGCAATGCCATACCCAGCATTAATAAACGCCACTGGGCATTTTGTTTGTTGGCTACAATGAGCGTTCGGTGTAGGGAATGAAACACTGATCGGGATGACGCGATCACGCGCTTTATCAACAATCACTTCGCTGTTTGCGTAGCTGTTTACACTAAACAAAAAAGAAAGGAGGATCACCAAATACTTAGAAGGTGCCAGCATTATTTACTAAACTTATTTTTTATTTGAATTGCCGTTATTTTAAGACTACCAATACTAATTACAATATAATGGGGTACTAAAAAGCAGAAGAGTTTTAAAGAAAGAAATAATTATTGTGGATTTATGCGATAATAGTCGCATTGTCCTAACGTCTATTTAGAAAAGAACCTATCCATGAAATCATACAACAGCATCGAAGAACGTATCGATATTTTACAAAGCAGAATTGCAGCGTATAAAGATGAAATCGAAACGCTAGAAACAGAGCCGAAAAGCAATAACGAACGTATCATTTTTAAGTTTATTGAAACGGGCAGCACAGGGAAAACCAAAGATTTTGTGCGTGAATTAGGCATTAAATCACCGCGCGATAGCCTATATTCATCGGGTGATGTATCAAAACTAATTAAAGATGGCGCTGATGATATTAGCCCTGCACTCCTTGAGATTGCCCGCGCACTTGCCAGCGCTCGTAATAAAAACGGCCCAAGCTGTTAATTGCACCCTATTAAAAGCTGTGTAATTCACAGCTTTTAATCCACCAGCTCTATATCAAGTCCGGTTAATAAGTTTAGCGCTTCGAATCGCTCAAACTTGGCACCACTCACATGGTTATTTTTAATATCAATATTAAACTGCGTCGCCCCCACAAAATTCGCGCGACTCAAATTAGTCTGCTGAAATAAACTATCCCTAAAATCAGTACCGCTAAAGTCACTCGCGGCTAAATTAGCGTGTCTAAAATCAACATCTTTGGCAAAACAATCAACCATAGTTAGCCCTTTTAATGCTAATTCATAAAACGAGCTATGACTGAGTTGGCAATCTTTAAAACTCAGCGGCGCAGTTAACGCCAGTTGCGGCCAATTTACCTGCACCCATTGGATACTGGTGAGCTTACAATCAACAAAGCTGACTTCTTCTAACGAACTATAGCCCCAATTTAAATCGCTTAAATTACAGTTAATAAATTCGCACTCAATAAAACGACAATTACTAAATTGACTGTGACTAAAATCACATTCTATAAACTGGCACTGTTCAAATTCAATATCACTAAAATGCTGCGTGCTAGCAACACATTTTGAAAATTGCTGGTCGTAATAGTCAGTTTGTGAAAACTGATACTTCACAGTCATAAAATCCTCTAATCAAATTATCCGCTCACCTAAATGAAAAAACCCCTAGGTATGAGCCTAAGGGTTTTCAACAAATCATTTATCGAATGATTTATTCTGCTGATTTTTCAGCTTTTTCAACAACACTAATAGCAAGCTCTGTCAGCGAGTCTGCATTGGCTTTACTTGGCGCATTGGTTAATAAACACGACGCTTGAGTTGTTTTAGGGAAAGCAATCACGTCACGGATATTATCTGTGCCGCAAAGTAACATTACTAAGCGATCTAAACCAAATGCGAGTCCTGCATGCGGTGGCGTGCCGTACTTAAGTGCATCAAGTAAGAAACCAAATTTATCTTGCTGCTCTTGCGGATCAATCCCTAATATTCTAAATGCCGCTTCTTGCATATCAGCATTGTGAATACGTACCGAACCACCACCAACTTCGTAGCCGTTTAATACCATATCGTAGGCATCAGAAATAGCGGCTGCTGGGTTTGCTTCAAGCTCGCTTGCGCTAATTTCTTTTGGTGCAGTAAATGGATGATGCACGGCGTGTAATGTGCCTTCGTCATCTTCTTCAAACATTGGGAAGTCAACAACCCAAAGTGGTGCCCAGCTGTTAAGATCAGTGATCTCTAAATCAACACCAATCTTAAGGCGAAGTGCGCCCATTGCCTCATTCACTGTATTGCGTTTATCAGCACCGAATAAAATGATATCGCCAGTTTGTGCATTAGTGCGCGCAAGTAGTTCGTTGATCACGTCTTCGTTTAAGAATTTAGCGATCGGTGATTGCACACCTTCAACGCCTGCTGCACGGTCGTTTACTTTCATCCATGCAAGCCCTTTCGCGCCGTAAATACCGATGAATTTAGTGTAGTCATCTAGTTGCTTACGAGAAAGCGCAGCACCACCAGGTACAGTTAATACTGCCACACGGCCTTTTTCGTCATTTGCAGGGCCAGAGAAGACTTTAAACTCAACGTCTTTTACTAAATCAGCAACGTCAATCAGTTCCATTGGGTTACGTAAATCAGGTTTGTCTGAACCGAAACGGCTCATTGCCTCTGCGTAAGGCATGATAGGGAAATCGCCTAAATCAACATTGAGTAGTGACTGCCACATATCCTTGATCATTTTCTCAGTGATACCACGTACTTGCTCAGAGCTCATGAACGAAGTCTCTAAATCGATTTGGGTAAATTCTGGTTGACGATCGGCACGTAAATCTTCATCACGGAAACATTTAACGATCTGATAGTAACGATCAAAACCCGACATCATCAACAATTGTTTAAACAACTGTGGAGACTGCGGTAACGCGTAAAAACTGCCTTTATGTACACGGCTTGGTACTAAGTAATCGCGCGCACCTTCAGGTGTTGCTTTGGTGAGTACTGGGGTTTCGATATCTAAGAAACCGTTTTCATCTAAAAAGCGACGCACAAAGCTGCTGGCTTTAGCACGTAATTTAATACGGTCGCTCATCTCTAAACGACGAAGGTCTAAGTAACGATATTTTAAACGACGCTCTTCAGAGTTCACTTGGTTAAAATCAAGTGGTAATGGCTCTGAACGGTTGATAATAGTTAAGCTGGTGCCTAAGATTTCAACTTCACCGGTCGCCATGTCTTTATTTACTTGGCTATCTGGGCGAGCACGTACAACACCTTTAAGTTGTACACAGAATTCTTGGCGCAACTTATTCGCTGTATCCATTAAGCCTTCAACTTCAGGATCGAATACAACTTGTACTAAACCTTCTCTATCGCGTAAATCGACAAAAATTAGTCCACCTAGGTCACGTCGTTTATTGATCCAACCACATAGTTCAACTTCTTGATCTACGTGAGTTTTATTTAGCTGTCCGCAGTATATAGAGCGCATAGTATTCCTGTCAGTGTAAAGACGAATAGCCGCTTCCCCTAAGAATTGCTGTTTTTGAGGGAGAATAAGCCACTATTTATAAATCATTTTAGGCTGGGTATTATACCCAAGTTACTTCAAGATGCGAGTATCGTTGGAATTAAACTTATATGAAACGCTGCATTTTATCTTTTGCTGTAACCTGTATTTATGCGACTAAAAAGAACCAGTTTCATAACGGGCTCTATGCTTTGAGTTTACAGGTTTGATATACTTGCTAAAACACACAATCAGTTAGTCGTTTTATGTTGTATTTAGGGTGTCCGCAGTGGTCAAGTACCGCGTGGAAAGGCAATTTATTATCAAGTCACTGTAAAAATGCCGATATGTTGCACGAATACGCACAGGTGTTTAATTCAGTCGAAGGCAATACCAGTTTTTATGCCGACCCCAGTGCTGAATCATTAAAGCGCTGGGTAAATGCTGTTGCTAGTGATTTTAAATTTACCTTTAAATTTCATCGACGCTTTAGCCATGAATTAAAGCTTACTCATATCGATGCCGAACTCACTGCATGGTTTAATTTATTCGAGCCAATATTGCCCCATATTGGGCAAATTATGTTACAGCTACCGAGTAGTTTTAGCCCCAAACAACTGCCGTTGTTAGCGCAGTTTATTGCCAAGCTCCCGACGGGTTTAAACTACGGCGTTGAAGTTCGCCATCCTGAATTTTTTAACAAAGGAGCGGCGGAAATTGCATTAAATCAGCTATTAATTGCAAACAATATTAACCGTATTGCCATGGATACCCGCGCCCTGTTTGCAGTGACACCTAACACAACGGCACTGCTTGATGCCCAGCAAAAAAAGCCGCATTTACCTGTACATGCCATTGCAACTGGCAATCAACCCATGGCGCGCTTTGTGATTGCCGATTTAGAGCATGACTATAAACGCTATTACCAACCGTGGCTAAAAAAAGTAAAACAATGGCTTGCTGAAGGCAAACACCCGTATGTATTTTTTCATACCGCCGATAACCGCCAAGCACCATTATTAGCGCGGGAGTTTTGCCAAGATTTAGGTTATGACCACCCAGTGTTAAACCCCTTTGCTGGTGAGAAAGAAGCCAGCCAAGCCAGTTTATTTTGACTTAGAATAGAAATTAACGACAAAAAAGAAGTATTGAATGAGTGATTTTAAACGCTATTTTACTGGTTACCCAGAGCAAATCGTAAGCCAAGTAACCCAGTTAATTGAAAATGACAAACACGGCGCGTATTTAACTAAAAAATACCCACATGCCCACACCATTACCAGTGACAAGTCGTTATACGCATACGCCACCGAGCTTAAAAAACGTTATTTAAAAAACGCCCCGCCGTTTGGCCGCGCCGCGTTTAAAAAGCAAGGTGATATGGTGACTAATGCACTCGGTACGCACACCTATCGTATGCAAGGGAAAACCCGCAAACACGATTTGGCCATTAACAGTGATTTACTGTGCGCCCCCGAGGAGTTATTAAAAGCTCTAGTTGTACACGAACTCGCCCACTTTAAAGAAAAAGACCATAACAAAAGCTTTTATCAACTGTGTTGTCATATGGAACCGCAGTATCATCAGCTCGAACTAGATTTACGGATTTTTTGTGTGTTAGTCACGCAGGGCAACAACCCTTATTTAAAATAAATGTTACTACTCACAACTGAACATGCCACGCGACATTGGTTTCACTAACAGGCTATGCTATAGAGTGACCGTAAATTTAGTTAAACCTATCAGTTGCCCTGACTCAGTTACAACCTGTACTTGCCATTTACCAACAGGGTTTGCTGGAAAGTTCACTTTATGCGTCCAAGCTCTGTAGCCTTGCTCTCGCCCGCCACTAATGTTTAATGCAATGCGATCAACCACGTTATTGTTATGTAGCCAAACATGGAATACTTTTTCATTTAATCCTCTGGGCGCTTTAACCGCGGTCCAACTATACAAACCTTGCTGATGTAATGAATTAGCATCTAAATGCTTGATACTGCCAACCGGCTTGCGCTGCTCGATATCAACCTGATGCGATAAGGTAATGTCGGTTAAACGCAGCGCCGCAGGTGGCACCCAACTACGTAATTGCCATAAACCGGCACTTAAAACACAAAGCAGTAAAACCAAGAAAGGGAAACGCCACCATCTGGCGTTGGGCATTAACTTACCTAAACTCGGTATGGTAAAGATAATCGCGGTGATCAATGCAATCTTTACACTTTGGCTAGTAGTGAGATTAAATAAAATAGGTAAAATTACCGACAGAACGACGAATAACGCAAAGTTATGAAATACCGTAAAGAGAATACTGTGTTTAGCTAATTTTTTATAATACAGCGGATCAACAACCGATATAAATGCACAAAGTATAATCAACGCAGTAAAAACGGCTTGTGGGTGATCCCACGAAGTAACGGCTAGAAAAAAGGGCAGAGCAAAAAATAAGCTTTCTTGCTGCACCATTTGCAAAGCAAAACGCATAAAATTAGGAGAGACAGTCACGCCAAAGCGTTGCTCTACTTTATCCCGCAACCAGTTATCAACAATCAACCACCCCCAACTAACCAACAGCAGTATGGCTATAATTTGCGAGAATGACTCTTTACGCTCAACCAACACATAACTTGCTACACCGCTACAAAACGCAAATACCGCCAATAAACCAGGCCGCTGTTGCATCATCATTATAAATTTTGTGATTAAATTCTTAAAATAGCTCATTCAAAAGAGGATCCGCATAAGTCTGTATAATTGCAGCTTAAAAGCCACCAGCGCAGCATCTTAATATAGGCATGAGAGCTTTACACTTTTTGTTGTGAAAATTAACTAATAAACAATTAGCTGCCACTTAGATTTTATTGGTGATTACGCAAGATCTCTTCACTCACCCAATGCAACAATTGCTTTATCGCTTTTGAAAGCACCTGATTTTGCCGCACGATATAACCTAAACTGGTAGTTGGAAATTGTGGTAATGCGGTCACTGTGGTGATTAAATTTGCTTTACTGCGCAGGGAAAACTCCGGCACGATGGCAACGCCAAAGCCCGCTTCGGCCCAATCAATTTGTGCATCCACGCTGCCCACTTCCATTACCCGATAATTTGGTAAATTTAAAGACGGCAATGCGCTATCGAGTAACTCGCGCGTACGCGTATCATGGCCGAGCAAAATTAATGTTGGTGGCTCAGTCAGCGTTATAGTGTTGTTATTTTTAGCTTGCTGCCATAGCTGTAAATGATTACCCAGCGCACACCATTTTATTTGCTGTAATTGGGTAAAATGCAGTGGTTCACTTTCTTTTTGGGCAATCACAAAGCCAAGATCCGCCTCCGCACTTTTAACCAACGCCGATGCTTGTGAAGACGTTGTATTGAGCAAAGTAAAATCAATGCCTGGAAACTGGCGCTTAAACAGCTGAAACGGTTCAATCAACAATAAACGAGAAATAATATCACTGGCGGCAATTGTCAGTGTGCCTTGGCGAAGGTCATTAATCGCATTTAAGTCAGATTGGCAGACCTGTAATTCCCATAAGGTTTTTTGGCCTGACTCCAATAGCCGTAACCCAGCCTGAGTGAGGCTAAACGGATTACGTTCAATCAATTTTACCCGCGTCATTTTTTCTAACTGTTTAATATGCAAACTAACATTGGGCTGTGTCATATGCAGCGCATTGGCTGTTTTACCAAAGTGCTTTAATTCAGCTAATGTGACGAAGGTTTTTAACCACTGAATATCTAACATCTTGATGACCTTAATTATGTAAAATCGATATGAAATTCTTATCAAGATAATAATTATAATTAATTTCTCTTATTTTAATAGTGGGCATACCATATTCATTCAATCAATTTGGAGAGTAAATTATGCCGTCAATTGTTGTTGTAGGTGCAAACTGGGGTGATGAAGGCAAAGGCCGCATCGTCGATTTTCTAGCTGAGAACGCATCTGCGAGCATTCGCTTTCAAGGTGGTAACAACGCCGGACATACCGTTGTAAATGACTTTGGTACGTTTAAACTACACCAATTACCAAGCGGTATTTTTAATCCAGATTGTATGGCCGTACTTGGCCCCGGCATGGTGATTAGCCCAGCCGCATTAAGCGAAGAAATCGCCGAAGTTAACGCAGCAGGCGTTGCTGTAAAACTCTGTATATCTGATCGCGCAACACTGTGCTTACCATTACACGCCCTTGAAGATACCCTCGAAGAAATACGCTTAGGCGATGCCGCTTACGGCTCTACCCGTCAAGGAATTGCCCCTGCATACGGTGACCGGGTAATGAAAAAAGGCATTTTAGTTGGCTGGTTAAATCAGCCCGACGTTTTATTAGCGCGTATTCAATTTATGCTGGATTGGAAAATGCCACAATTAAAAGCACTTTATCCTAGCTGTGATTTTTCACAAACGGCTGAACAAATGACTGAGTGGCTATTAGAGGTCACCGCGCCATGGCGTGAATTTATCTGTAATGTCACTGAACCTTTAAAAGCCCTGCAACAGCAAGATGCCAACTTATTGTTTGAAGCACAATTAGGCGCTGGGCGCGATTTAGTCTATGGCGAATACCCTTATACTACCTCTTCAAACGTAACCGCCGCTTATGCAGGGATTGGCAGCGGGCTACCAGCTTTGCGCCCTGAGCGTGTTATCGCGGTGGCAAAATCGTTTAGTTCATCTGTTGGTACGGGCACACTGGTTACCGCCATGGCAGAGCAAGACAACTTTCGCGAAAGCGCGAACGAATATGGTGCAGTCACTGGCCGACCACGTGATATGGGTTATTTTGACGCGGTTGCCACCCGTAACGGAGTTGAATTACAAGCTGCCACTGAAATTGCATTAACTAAAATTGATTGCCTATCTGGCATGAAAGATTTAAAAATCTGTGTTGGTTATGCAGGCGATCACAGCGAAAACCCTATTTGGCCACAAACAGCGGCTTTAACGCCAATCTATGAAAGTATGCCAGCGTGGGATGAAGATATTACCGGTTGTCGTACCTTTGACAGCCTACCAGCTGCGGCGCAGTACTATGTTGAACGTATTGAAGCGTTAATGGGCGTGCCGGTGAGTATGGTGTCTGTAGGGCCTGAACGCGAACAAATGATTATCCGCTAGTCGATAGGTTGAGAGTGCATACGATTATTGTCGAACATTAAATTGAATCTAAGCTATTGGGTTTCATCACGAAACCCAATATACAGTTTTAATTTACGATTGACTCAGCTACGGATAGTTATTTAAAGTCCGAGCTCTGCCATAAAGTCGTCATCTAAATCATTTGCTTTAGCAGCATCATCAGCAGCTTTTTGTTTTTCAGCTTTATGTTTCGCTTCGTTTTCGATGATGTCATCTGGGTCTATCGCTTCGACAATATCAAAGTCATGTAGCTTAATAAACTCAGTTTTATCCATCGCTAATTCTAAATAAAAGATATTTTGTTTACCGGTAGTAAATGTCACGCGCCGTGCTTGTGGCCTATCCATAGTGGTATCAACCGAAATTTGCACTTGCTTGTTAATCGCCATCATTTTTGGCTGATTTTGGGTGATTGAAGTGTGTAATTGCTCGCGCACTTTTGAAGTGAAATCACCAACGATTTGGTTCATCAGCTCACCCAATACATTTGACACGTCATCCGATAGGTGACTATGCGCAATCTCGTCTTCAGGCATCCCCATGCTGCGCATATAATCGTGATAAATTTCCATTGCTGCTTGCGAAGTAAAGTTAGTGATAACCAGCCCCGTAAAACCACCATCAAATAATACAAAACAGCCAATATCTGGTCGCATACAGGTGCGGGTAATCTTTTGCACCATGGCTGAATAGCTAATGCTGTTACCGCTGGCCGACGACAAAACGCCCGTTACAGAATGACACAGGGTTGCCAATATATCATCAGTACTAATTACTTTACTTTTAGTCATTAAATGTCTCTTTTTATACTTGTTATTCATTATTCTAGCCAAGCTACTGAAATTATCACTGACTATCCAGCATAAAATGCTAAAATAGCCCTATTATTTTTCAAGAGACTGTTTGTGTGAACATAAAAGACAGCATTTATGCCACTGAGCAAGCGGTTAAAGACTTTAGCTTTGACCAACATGTAGTAGAAGTTTTCCCTGATATGATCCAGCGCTCAGTGCCGGGTTACGCCACCATAGTCAGTACTATGGGTAAATTGGCCGGTGAATACGCGCAAAGTAACTCTAATCTGTATGATTTAGGCTGCTCGCTGGGTGCCGTCACTTTGAGTATGCGCCGTAATATTCGCACTGATAATTGCCATATTATTGCCGTTGATAACTCACAGGCCATGGTTGAACGCTGTAAGTTACATTTACAGGGTTTTCGCTCAGAAGTACCTGTTACTGTGACCCTTGGTGATATTAACGAGCTAAATATCGAAAATGCCTCAGTGGTAGCGATGAACTTTACGCTACAGTTTATTCCACCTGCGCAGCGCCTCGCGGTACTTGAAAAAATATACGCCAATTTAAAGCCCGGCGGTGTACTGCTATTGAGTGAAAAAATCAAAGGTGAAAACGAGCAATGCGACAATTTGCTGATTGATTTACACCATGATTTTAAACGCCACAACGGCTATTCAGAATTAGAAATTAGCCAAAAACGTACCGCAATTGAAAATGTCATGCGCCCAGATACATTAAACACTCACCTTAAGCGCCTTACTGATATTGGCTTTAGCCAAACCCAAGTATGGTATCAGTGTTTTAACTTTTGCTCGCTGGTAGCAATTAAGTAATTTAGGAAATATTCAATGTCATTATGGTTTAACCAATTTTACGCCGCTATCGCACAAAGCCCACTGAGTCACTGGCTGGAAACGTTGCCTAGCCAATTAAAACACTGGCAAAATGAGGCCAGCCACGGCGATTTACCGAAATGGCAGAAAGTGTTAAAAAACTTGCCTGAAGTGGCGACTAAACACGTCAATATTATCGACAAAGTTGAAATTGGTGCCCCTGGTGAAATGACTGAAGGCGAGCAAAAGCAAACCATCCATTTATTAAAACGCATGATGCCTTGGCGTAAAGGCCCGTTTAGTGTGCACGGTATTGAGATTGATACCGAGTGGCGCAGTGATTGGAAATGGGACAGATTATTACCGCATATTGAACCACTTAAAGGCCGCACGGTGTTAGACATCGGCTGTGGCTCAGGTTATCACTTATGGCGGATGCGCGGTGAAGGTGCTGAGTTTGTGGTTGGTATTGATCCGTCTGATTTATTTTTATGCCAATTTCAAGCCATTAAACACTTTAACCCAGACGAAAACGTGCATTTGTTACCGCTAGGCGTTGAAGCGCTGCCTGAATTAAAAGCCTTTGATACGGTGTTTTCGATGGGGGTACTTTATCATCGTCGCTCGCCCATCGACTTTTTAGCGCAATTGAAAGCGCAGCTTCGCCCAGGGGGTGAGCTCGTACTTGAAACCTTAGTCATTGAAGGCGACGAAAACACCGTACTCGTGCCCACTGACCGCTATGCGAAGATGCGTAACGTGTGGTTTATTCCAAGCACAGCAGCGTTAAAGCTCTGGATGGAGCGTGTTGGTTTTAAAGATGTACAAGTGAAAGACTGCGCTATCACCACACTTGAAGAGCAACGTAAATCAGATTGGATGGAAAACGAGTCGCTTATCGACTTTTTAGATCCAGACGATACCAGTAAAACGATTGAAGGCTACCCTGCACCACTTCGCGCTATATTAACGGCAAAGGCTTAGGCTCTATAAATTTTAAACCACTGCACTTTAGCGTCGAGGCAATCATCGACGCTAAAACAGTCACCTATAACCTATTCCCTAGCGCCTTTATCTCATTATACGGACAAGTGTCCTTGTCAATAATAGTAAACTCATATTTGAACTAGCCGCGCCCTTGCAATTGTTGTAAAATACGCGCGTTTCTAAGCATACACATGCAAAACCATGCAACTTTTTTGAGGAAATCCTGTGAGCGAACAAAAACAGTCTCTAAGTTATAAAGACGCGGGCGTAGATATCGATGCCGGTAACGCACTTGTTGAGCGTATTAAAGGCGTAGTTAAAAAAACCCGTCGTCCTGAAGTTATGGGCGGAATTGGTGGCTTTGGCGCACTTTGCGAAATCCCAGCTGGTTATAAGCAACCAGTTTTAGTTGCAGGCACTGATGGTGTTGGTACTAAGCTTCGTTTAGCTATTGACCTTAAAAAACACGATACGGTTGGTATCGATTTAGTTGCTATGTGTGTGAATGACCTTATCGTTCAAGGTGCTGAGCCATTATTTTTCTTAGATTACTATGCAACGGGCAAACTTGATGTTGATACTGCGGCGGACGTAGTAACAGGCATTGGTAAAGGCTGTGAGATCTCAGGCTGTGCATTAATTGGCGGTGAAACTGCTGAAATGCCAGGTATGTACGAAGGCGAAGATTACGACATGGCTGGTTTCTGTACTGGCGTAGTTGAGAAAGCCAATATCATCGACGGTACAAAAGTAGCTGCTGGTGATCAACTAATCGCGCTTGCATCTAGCGGCCCGCATTCAAATGGTTTCTCTTTAATTCGTAAAGTACTTGAAGTATCAAATGCTGATACAAGCGCTGAATTTGAAGGTAAAACATTAGGCGAAACACTGCTTGAGCCAACACGCATTTACGTTAAACCATTACTTGAGCTATTCAAGCAAGTTGACGTGCATGCTCTTTCGCACATCACCGGTGGCGGCTTTTGGGAAAACATCCCACGCGTATTACCTGAATCTGCAAAAGCAGTAGTTAAAGGTGATAGCTGGCAGTGGCCTGGTATTTTTAACTGGTTACAAGAAAACGGTAACATCACCACCCACGAAATGTACCGTACATTTAACTGTGGCGTAGGTATGGTATTAGTAGTCCCTGCTGACAAACTTGAGCAAAGCTTAAACATCTTAAAAGAACTTGGCGAAAATGCATGGCACCTTGGTGAAATTCATGATGCTAAAGCGGGCGAAGAGCAAGTAGAAATCCTAGGCGGCCGTGATTAATGGCCCCTGCTCGTCTAGTAGTCTTAATTTCAGGTAGTGGCTCAAATTTACAAGCCATCATTGATGCCTGTAATAATGGCGAGATCAACGCAAACATAGCGGCTGTTATTAGTAATAAAGCAGACGCTTATGGCCTTGAGCGAGCAAAGCAAGCGGGCATTGCAACAACAGTGCTTAGCCATAAAGATTTTGACTCGCGCGAAGCCTACGATGCAGAGTTAATGCACGTTATTGATTCTTTTGCACCAAATCTAGTTGTATTAGCTGGGTTTATGCGTATTCTTACTCCTAGCTTAGTGCAAAAATTTAAAGGAAAAATGTTGAACATTCATCCTTCTTTGTTGCCTAAGTACCAGGGGCTGAATACCCACCAAAGAGCAATTGATGCAAAAGACGACGTTCATGGCGTAAGTGTACACTTTGTTACTGAAGAATTAGACGGTGGTCCGGTAATTCTTCAAGCCAAAGTTCCTGTGCTGGCAGATGATACTGCCGATACACTTGCACAACGCGTGCACGCGCAAGAGCATATAATCTATCCTTTGGTGGTCAAGTGGTTCAGTGAACAACGACTTACTATGGAAGCAGATTATGCAGTTCTTGACAAAAAACAACTTCCTGCACACGGTGCGCACTACCCAGAATAAAAAACAAAGTGCCTTGCTATTTTGTGCAGGCACTTTATTACTTCCTACTGGTTTAATGGCTGGTGAACTCACGCAATTTGAAGCCAACTATGATATTTTGCGCAAAGGCGAAAATCATGGTCAAGGTGTACGCACATTAAAAAAACTAGCTGATAACAGCTATCAAGTTAGCTATCACAGTGATATTGAGTGGATGATCTTCTCAGACTCACGCAAAGAAACATCAAACTTTACCTACACTGACGAAAAAGTAACGCCTGTCAGCTACAGTATGATCCGCACAGGCACTGGCCCTGATAAAGAATATACACTGCAATTTGATGGCACTAAAAAGCAAATTAGTAGTAGCGAGAGTAAATACCCGCTCGAATGTCAGTGGAGTGATCAATTTCAAGATTCAATTTCATACCAAGTACAAGTACGTGAAGAGCTAAAAATGGGTAAAACCAGCTTTTCCTACCCACTGGTGGATAAAAAAGGCAACTGCCGCGACTACAATTTTGAAGTGGTTGGCAAAGAGATGATCTCATTACCTATTGGTAATATTGAAGCGATAAAAGTTAAACGTCTTTACGATAACGACAAGCGTCAAGCGCTTGCGTGGTTCGCCCCTGAAATGGACTACATGTTAGTGAGAATGTGGAAAGGCGAAAAAGGCATGGAACAATTTGAAGTACAACTTAAGTCATTCACAGTAACCAGCCCTGTTGCGTTACCTGACGCTGTGAACAGCGAAATAGCCCCAGAGTAAATTAGCATAAGATTCAAGATGAAAGGCTCAAGTATGACAATCATAACTTGGGCTTTTCAGCTTATGACTTATAACTAATCCAAACTTTAAAACTGACGGCTGACGGCTGACGGCTAAATTAACTCACCCATTTTAAACAGCGCGAATTCACCGGGCGCCATTTTTTGCCAGCGCTCATCGTTGGTCAATGGCCGAGTGGCAATCACAGTTACCACATCATTTGGCGTGGTTTCTTGTTGAAAATCCACCACCATATCTGCATCAATTAACGTAGCCTTACCGAACGGCGCACGGCGCGTGATCCAATGCAAATTATTAGTACAATACGCTAACACATACACGCCATCAGTCAGCAGCATATTAAATACCCCTTTTTCACGTAATGCGTGTGCAAGCTTTGCCGCATAACGAAACACTGACGCCATATTAGCTGGACGTTTCGGGTATTTTTCACGAATCTGATCGAGTAACCAACAAAACGCCAGTTCACTGTCGGTATTACCCACTGGCCGATAGTATTCAGGTTTTAAATCATGATAATTAGAAAGCTGCCCATTGTGTGCGTAGGTCAGCTCCCTGCCCCACAACTCACGGGTAAACGGATGCGTATTTTCAAGACAGACACGGCCACGATTACCTTGGCGAATATGGCTTATCACCGAAACACTTTTAATGGGATATGCCTTAACTAACTTAGCAATTTCAGATTGGCAGCTAGGCTCAGGATCTTTAAAAGTACGGCACCCCTTGCCTTCATAAAAAGTAATGCCCCAGCCATCTTTATGCGGGCCTGTGTTACCACCGCGCTCTAACAGCCCTGAAAAGCTAAAACAAATATCCGTAGGCACATTCGCCGACATGCCAAGCAACTCACACATAAAATAAATTAACCTTTTATATTAGATAGTTAAGTAGATAAAAATAATCTATAATTTGGCTTGATCACCGTTATGGTTTCACATTGGCTTTTGTGGCTGCTATATAATTTATTTTTACAACTTTGATGCGGTTATTGTTAAACAACCTTATCGCAAAGGCAAGTTACTATAAATTATGTTTGTGCATATATTTACTTGAGCGGTTTGAGTTATCATCATACAACTGATGAAAATAAGAATAATAGGTATTAAATTGATAAAGTTGTCTAAAGGTTGCTTTCAGTACAAAGACAGAGCATGGAACCTAAATTCCATGGAGGTGATTTGATTTTTGTAAACCTAGAAGCCGAATGCATTCACGGTTCGTACGTTGTGACACGTTTAGACGATAATAACGAAGCCACCTTTAAACAGCTAATAATCAAAAGTGGCCACAAATTCCTAAAAGCCACCAAACCCAACTGGCCAGAGCAACTCATACCAATAAACGGCAATTGTACGTTGGTGGGTAAAGTGGTTTTTGCAGGTAAGCCGTTTTAGGAATAAGAAAGTAATACAATATAACGGACATGGAAACAACTAAATCTCGTTCTCGATATTGCTTTGTTTAACATACAAAACAAGTGAATTAAGAAGTAAATATAATTAAAAAAAAACAATCAAAAACAACCAAAGAGGTAAATTAAGTGCTAATATTGCGCCATTAAATGCCTATTTGAGTAAATTATGAAATATTATCCTGAAATATCAAAAATAGTGAGTGGAGCGCTATCAGGAGATCGTAAGTTAGTTTTATCTTACACTGAATTACTTTGCAATAAATTAGAAATTGACGGGGAAACTATTGCTTTGCAGGGTTTCAAAGAGAAGCTTTTAGGTTTCCATAATAGTGACATCGCATCACAGTCAATGTTAGCCCGCCCTGTACCTGTAGAGAAAGATAATCGCTTTTCATTAGCTGATAAAACCTTTCCATCTTTAAATCAACATAATATTTTTCTAACTAAAGATGACAATGAAGTTATAAATTCGTTCATTTCTTACATTCTTAAAAAAGAACAGTTAAATGCATTAGGTATACCAATTAATCCGACCTTGTTGTTACATGGCATTCCAGGAACAGGCAAAAGTAAACTAGCTGGTAACTTAGCTGCTCGTTTGGGTTTACCATTAATTACAGCCCGAGCAGATGCATTAATTTCGTCGTATTTAGGGTCTACATCCAAAAACATTCGCTCTTTACTTGAATATGCTCGTTCAGAACCTTGTGTCTTATTTTTAGATGAGTTTGATGCTATAGCAAAAGCTCGTGATGATAAAAATGAAATTGGTGAACTAAAACGTGTTGTTGTTAGTTTATTGCAAAATATTGATAACCTTGGTGATACAATCTTAGTTGCAGCAACAAATCATGTTCATTTGTTAGATCCTGCTATTGGTAGAAGATTTCATTATAAAATGGAATTAAAAGTACCTACTGAAATTGTTCGTCATCAACTTTTTACTGTTCTTCTAGAGCAATTTTCGTTTACTAATCTAGAAATAGATTTATTTGTAACATTGAGTAATAGTTTAACTGGTGCTGAAATTGAAATACTTACTTACGATTACTTAAGGCAAGCCGTTGTTAATGAAGCAGAAATTGATGCGAATGAATTGATGCGTAAGATTTTACTAAGCCGTTTTGATTGGCTAAGCTTTAATATGGATAGCCGCTATATATGTATGAAAAGATTACAAGAAACAGATATTAAGCTCTTCACTAAAAAGTTTATTAGTCAATTATGGAATATGTCACAAAGTAATGTGTCAAAAATATTTAAGGAAAATAACGAATGACAAAAAATTATAACCCCATAAAGCATGTTCAATTTTCTGAAGTTGATTACATTAAACCAAAAGTCCACCCAGGTGGTAGCAACAAACCGCTTAAGTCAGTAACTGATAAGTTTAAAGCTGAATTATTAAGCTCTATTGAAGAATTATCCAAAGTTTCTGGATTTAATGAAAAAACGACTATCGCTATCGTTGAACTAGAAAATAATGCAACCGCAAAAAGCCATAGACCAACTACAATTTTTAATGATAAAACATGCCCATTTTTCGGTGATGTAGGATATGCAAAACACCTAATCCAAATAACACCCAATGGATTATCAGCTCTAAAACAAAAGATTTCTCAGGGAAAAAGTAAAAATATAATTAAAGATATTTCAGCAATAAAATCGATTGTTCCGTATAAAGTAAGTATAAACACTGATATAGACGATAAATCATTGAGTATTCGATTATTTCGATTTAATTCAATCGATAAAAATAAAAAGCTTGATAACGACTTTGAGAAATTTTTAAAAGAATTCGATTGTACTTGGAAAAAGCATTCATCAAACTTTGTTCGACTATATAGAGTGTCAGGGTCAGCAAAAGCGATATTACAGTCTCTCCCTAATTTCGCAGGGGTGCAAAGCGTTATGTCTAGTAAATGCATTCAATTAAAACCTATGGTGAAAGCTCAATCAGGAATAAATCCTCCGACCATGTTCCCACCACTTGAAGGTATAGACTATCCTGTTGTTGCTGTTGTTGATAGTGGTGTAAGTAACTGCGCCCCCATTATACCATGGCTAGCCGGAAGAACTAGTTGTGTAGCATCTGATTATAAAAACGACGAACATGGCACTTTCGTTAGTGGCTTAATTACAAATAGTTTCAATCTAAACAATAGCGATGAACGTTTCCCTCTTTGCCAATCTAAAATTTTTAGTGTAGAAGTTTTAGGGGAGGATGGAGGAGATTTGTATAGTATAATTCAAGCTATGTATGATGTTGCAGAACTAAACCCTCAAATTAAAGTTTGGAATTTGTCTTTAGGTGGAAGTACTCCTGTTTCCAAAAGTGAAATATCTACTATGGCCATTATGCTCGATGAATTTCAAGACAGGTTTAATTGTCTATGTGTCGTAGCTGCTGGTAATTATGAGGATAGCGCTAGGGTTTGGCCTCCTTCTGAAGAGTTAAATGATGGCATATCTTCACCAGGAGATTCCGTTCGTTCATTAACTGTAGGTTCTGTAGCGCATGTTGACGGATTTGTAAAAAACTTAGAGCCATCGCACTTTAGTAGAAGAGGTCCTGTATCAAATTACGTTCAAAAGCCAGAGGTAGTACACTTTGGTGGAAATATTATTATGAATGGTGGACAGCCAATAACTTTGGGGGTTAACTCTATAGACTCTCATGGCAACTCACACCATGATATTGGAACAAGCTTTTCAACACCAATTGTTTCCTCTATAGCAGCCAATCTATTCGAACAAATAGGTAGTCGAGCAAATCCAAGCCTAGTAAAAACTCTCGTTATTCATAATGCTAATTTAAATAACAGTGTGGATGATGAGCATAAACCATATTACGGGTGGGGGAAACCACACGGTACAGCTGATATATTGGCAGTACAAGATTACGAAAGTACAATGATATTTGAAGGAATCGCACAGAAAAGCTTTGAAATTCAGAAATTACCTTTTCCAATACCTGAATGTTTAAGAACAAATGACAGAAAAGTAAGAGCGGAGTTTTTTATTACATTAGTCTATCATCCAGAGTTAGATCCACAAAAAGCTTTTGAATATTGTCAAATGGATATGAATGTTGGGTTTGGTAAAGTTGAAGATGGGAAATTTTCGTCAAAGGTTCCTTTACAACAAGAACAACACCAATTTGAATGCGATTTAGTAAAAAATGGTGATAAATGGTCACCTGTAAAAGTATATAAAAAACGATTTCCAAATGGAGTTGACATTAAAGACTGGAAATTAAGGGTGTCCGTCATGGATAGGGATGGATTTGAGGCACAAGGAGTTTTAATTCCTTTTTCAATCGCCCTAACTATAAGGGATATAGATAAAGAACAACCTGTTTATAATGAAATGTCTCAATTAATGGATCAATATAACTGGGAAGTATCAGATCTCGTTCTTGATAATCAAATTAAAGTTTAAGCCTTTGAGTAAATTAATAAAAAGCCCGCTATTGCGGGCTTTTTATTAATTTACTAATGTATTTGCAAATTTATGCATTTCAAGTCTTTGTTGACTGAACCACTCATCTACTTTCGCAGGCTCATTTTTAAGAGCTTTAACCAATTCCAGCCCTTGAGACATACTGACAGATTCTGTCTTATTATTTGTTATCGGTTGTTTTTTATTAACTTTTTTTTCATTCATAAATCTACCCTACCTTATTCTTTATTTTCGATTAACGTATTGTGGGCTAAAAATGTTTCTATTGCAGATAAGTATATGCCAAGATGCTTAGAAATAATAGTTAGAAATTGTAAATCCCTTTCTTTTATAAATTGTTCAGGCTGAGCACTAGTTAAAACTAGAACACCTAAGGGTTTGATGTTATTTTCAAGTTCTCCGTCATCATCACACCTTAAAATAGGAATAGATATAAAACTACGATAGTTAGAACTATCACTATTAGTATAACTAGGATTTAACTCATTGCTCATAGTAATATCAGGGCAAATCTTGGTCTCTTTGTGTAAAAACGCTAAGCCAACATGCCCATGCCCTGCTTTCCAACTTCGATTTCTTTGAGGTAATCGACTATCGCAATCTCTCCAAACAATAGCTAAATCCTCGTTATCCGGATCATAAAAATACAAAGCAATATTATATTTACCCTCTGATTTAAAACCAAATAAAGCTTCCCTTTCGATAACAAGAGGTTGCAATATTGGATCTAGTGAGCTGGTTAATTTCTTCCAAAAATCATTTTCATTGGTACTCTCCTCACAATCCTCCAACTTCTTTAAATCACCTATTGCAACATCTGTTGCGTGTGCAGATAGGTAAACAGAAGATATTTGATTACTGTACAAATCCGCAATCTTCCGGAGAGCTAATTTAGTTTGCGCAAGAGCACTTCTTAATTCACTAACCTCTTCTTCCTTCTTGCGCTTCATTTCTACAATGCCTGCATATAGAGATTCTTTTTTACTATATTGGTGACTAACATACGTTAAGAAAAAATGTATGAGTATGAAGCAAATGCCTCCTGTATAAAGCAATACTTCCGTTAATTTACTTGCTTTATCACTATTTTCAGAAGTCAGAAGGGTTGCTGATACACCAATAACAACTGGTGCTACCAAAGTGAACCAAACCTGAGAGAAAGTAACTGACCTTTCAACTATTTTCTCGGTAATATCATTATTCTTTTTTGCTGAATCGGCTAGTTTATTTAATTGCTCTTCACTCGACGGCACTTTAGTCCCTTAATATTATCTTTAGTATTTAAACATTATGCGTGCTTAAGCTATCAATTTACAAGGTAACAATAACTGAACTAAGGTATTTACTTTCTTAAAGTCCATTTAAGAGAGACAACTCCTAAACTTCACCATTCTGTTGCTTCTACTTCATGAAATAGTATCTATCATAATGCACACTAGATACATCATACTTATTGTGTTGCTGTAAAATATCTCGATTTACTTTATCAATACCTGCTTTGTCCATAAGTGTTTTACAAGTTCGGCGCAAGTCACGGGGATTAAATGGCAGCACGTCATTCTTTTCACACCAACGTAATATTGCCATTCGTATGATAGATACATGGGCGGTGGCTGTTGGGTTATCGCGGTGTGGGAACATTTGCCCAGTTTTGCCACTTTGCTGCATGAGTTCTTGGATTATTGGTCTTGCGGTTTCACATAGTGGCATTATGTGATCGCCGCGCTGTTTTATTTTGATACGGTTTGCGGGAATCGTGAATGTTTTTGTTCTCTAAATCAAAGTCACTTACGTAAGAGCCGTAAACCTCGTTTACCCGTTGGCCACCGAGTAACAATGCCGACTTTAAGTATTGTTGGGGGTAATAAGGCAGGTCGTCGGCATTCCATACTTTTTTAAGTTCGGCTGCATTTAACCAGCGTTCGCCTTTGTTTTTAGGCGTTTCAAAACTAATATCTCTAATGAAATTGGTTTTAATATCGTAAAGGTTGAGCTTTTTGTACCTAGGCCTTAGCTGCATTGTTAAACATAAGCTGCGGCAAGGCAAGCAAGAAAAACTTAAATGCATGGCTTATTGTTTTCTTAAAAACCATACAGACTAATTGCTGCTTTAGCAGTATGCTGAGGTATACAGCGTGTAAATTGTAGTCTCTGATATTTTCACTAAGCTACTTGATAATTATTCGCTCTAGCGCTACTCTAACCAAAGGTGGTCTGACCTCTATTAAGGATTGAATACATGACACTCATATTTGTACTTGGTTTAATCGTGTTGCTTAGCATCGCGAGTTACCACAGAGCGAGCTGGAATACTGCCTTAGGCGTTTCCATCGCAACACTTGTTATTGGTACCTTTGCAGGTGCTTTTGGCGCTATCAGCTGGTTGATCTTTTTGCTCATCGCAGTGCCGTTATCTGTTACTGGTATTCGCCAGCAATACATCATTAAACCTATTTTTGCCGCGTTTAAAAAAGTAACGCCAACCATGTCTGACACTGAAAAATCAGCGATTGATGCCGGTACAACCTGGTGGGAAGCCGATTTATTCTGTGGTAGCCCTGATTGGAATAAGCTACATCAATACCCTATGCCAAAACTAACGATCGAAGAGCAAGCCTTTATCGATGGTCCAGTTGAAGTGGTATGTAGTATGTTAGACGATTGGGAAGCAACCCATGAACTAACTGATTTACCGCAAGATGTTTGGCAATATCTAAAAGATAATAAATTCTTTGCCATGATCATCAAGAAAGAATATGGCGGGCTGCAATTTTCGGCATTTGCACAATCATGTGTACTGCAAAAGCTAACCAGTAAATCAACGCTGCTTTCATCAATTGTCGGCGTTCCTAACTCATTAGGCCCAGGTGAATTACTGCAACACTATGGGACTAAAGAACAAAAAGATCATTACCTACCACGCCTTGCTAGTGGTCAAGAGATCCCCTGTTTTGCGTTAACCTCACCAGAAGCCGGCTCTGATGCCAGTGCCATTCCTGATTACGGGGTTGTTTGTAAAGGTATGTGGGAAGGTGAAGAAGTAATTGGTCTAAGCCTTACGTGGAATAAGCGTTACATCACACTTGCCCCTGTGGCAACTGTACTGGGTCTGGCGTTTAAAATGCAAGATCCAGACGGATTACTAGGTGACACCAAAGAGCTTGGTATTACCTGTGCGTTGATCCCAACGGATATGCCAGGGATTGAGATTGGTCGTCGTCACTTCCCGTTGAATGTGCCGTTCCAAAATGGCCCGACTCGCGGTAAAGATATTTTCGTACCACTTGATTACATTATTGGTGGCCCTGAAATGGCAGGCCAAGGCTGGCGCATGCTGGTTGAGTGTTTATCAGTTGGCCGTGCAATCACGCTACCGTCAAACTCTGTAGGTGGTATTAAAACCATCGCCCTTGCCAGTGGTTCATATAGCCGTATTCGTCGTCAGTTCCGTTTACCAATTGGTCAAATGGAAGGGATCGAAGAGTCTCTTGCAAAACTTGCAGGTTACGCCTACAGCTCAGATGCAGCGGTAAGCATGTCAACCGGTGCGGTTGATTTAGGTGAAAAACCGTCGGTGGTATCGGCGATTATTAAATATCACTTAACTGAGCAAATGCGCGATTCAACTATCCATGCGATGGATATTCACGGTGGTAAAGGCATCATGCTTGGGCCAAATAACTACTTAGGTCGTGGCTATCAAGGTGCGCCTATTGCCATTACCGTTGAAGGCGCCAACATTTTGACCCGTAATATGATTATTTATGGTCAAGGTGCCATTCGCTGTCATCCATTCGTACTCACTGAATTAGGTGCCTGCGATATTGAAGATCGTGAAGAAGCGCTGGCAGTATTCGACAAAGCCTTAATGGGTCACATTGGCTTTACTATCTCAAACTTAGTGCGTACTAAGTGGATGAGCTTTACCGGTGCTCGCTTTGCAAGTACACCATTTAAAGATGAAACAGCCGAGTTTTACCGCACCGCTGCGCGCTTTAGTGCATCACTTGCATTGATGTCTGACATCAGCATGGCGGTATTTGGTGGTTCATTAAAACGTAAAGAACGTATTTCAGCCCGTTTAGGTGATTTACTAAGTTACCTTTATTTAGTATCTGCAACACTGAAACGTTATAACGACGAAGGCCGTAAAAAAGAAGATTTAGCACTGGTACAATGGAGTTGCCAAGATCATCTTTACCATTGCCAACGTGCACTGGCTGATTTAATTAACAATATGCCATCAGCGCCGCTACGTGCCGCACTTAAGCTCATGTTGTTCCCATTTGGCCGTCCGGTGCGTAAACCGACTGACAAACTTGAACATAAACTAGCGCAAATTTTACAAGTACCGAGTGAAACCCGTAATCGTTTAGCAAGCTATGTATACTTGAAAAATGAGCCGCTTAACTTAGTGGGTCGCCAAGAGCAAACGCTTAAAGACGTGCTAGCCGTTGAGCCATTGTTTGATAAGGTATGTCGTGAAAAAGGCGTGAAACTGCCTTTCTTCCAGCTTGATAAAGTCGCGCAAATGGGCCTTGAAGCAGGTATTTTAACGCAAGCCGAAGCAGATAAACTAGCTGAAGTTGAAAAAGCCCGTTTAGCTGTGATTAACGTTGACGACTTTGACCCTGCAGATCTACTCGCAGGCAAAGCCGCACGTAATAACACGGCGAAAAAGGCGAATGCTGCTTAACGTATTACATTAACGCAGCCAGCAGCCCGCCTGTTGTGATCATCCAAACCAGCGCATAATGCGCTGGTTTTTTTTGTGCTATATATAATTGTAATCCACACCAGCTAACACTCAGGCTTAGCAATAACCACTCTATTTGAGCGACAAACAACAGATAGCTGATCAAGGTTATCAAAAGGAACAGACAACTTGGCACAAATTGGCTAATAAAAAACAGCCGCGATTGGTTATTTGCTTGAAAAAATAGCTGGTACTTATCATGTAGCTTGCCACAATCAAATTGCAGTGAGCTGGTAAACAACACCATAAAAGCGGCGGCTATCACACTAAATATAGCGGCTAAATCAGCACGCTCATGCAGTAACGTAGTGATTGCCATAAACACACACAACAATAAAGCTACTCGCCATACTAATACCCAGCTATGTTGAATAAAAAAGCTTAGCCAAAAAGTAGATAATGAATTGACCGATAATCGGTCGCTCAGCGAAAATGCTGGCAACAACATGCTCAACGCAAATAATATAATAAAGCCACAGTGATAAGCTAACGGCGCTATATTAATTGGTAACAAGACTAAAATAGCAGTGAATACTAAGCCATATATTAATGCTCTTGGCTTGTACAAACACAGCACGCCTAAGCCAAACTGCAGTAACATAAACAGCACAAAATGCGGTGCTCTTAGCCATTGTGATAAAGTTAAATCCAGTGCAATAACTGCACTTGCTAGCAACCAGCCATTGCTTAAAAGTAATAGTTTTATATCCATTAACTTAAGCCAGTTTGACCTTACAATCGTACGTTGGAAGAGCCGCTGCTGACTATTTTTAATGGCTGATTTCATCGCACTGAGCATCACGCTTTGCAGTAATAGATACAGCCACGCCATTTGGGCACCATAGTGCGGCGCATCACTGCTGTCGATAATTTTGCCCAGTCCTAAAAATAACAGCAAAATCATACCAAGCATGGCAGAGCCAAGTACCACTAAGAATAATAAACCAAAGTTTTTTAGTTGCAGTAGTAATTGTGTCAGCTCAATTTTATAGGCCTGATAACGATACTCCATAAATGCGCGATATTGTGCCATCACCAGCTTAATCGCTAACTTGCTCATAACGCCATACACTCAAAGCCATGTTCAATAAACGGCGCCGGTTCATGGCAAGTGATAATGATTTGCCCATGTGCTTTATCAGCTAAGTAATCATCAAGCAAACCAAGTAAATATTTAATGCTGGCTTGATCAAGCGCTGCACTAGGTTCATCGAGTAATAAATACGGCGCACCGCGCATTAAAGCTAAAATTAACTGGCACTTTTTTTGATTACCCGAGGACAACGCATCAAAACGAGTGTCTAAAAACGCTGTAAAATTAAAGCCGCTGATAAGCGCTGCCGGCCAAGCGCAGCCTAAACTACTAACCGTTAACTTGATAATTTGTTGCGCGGTTAAAAATTCAGGCAGCGCGATACGATCACTGGCAATAGCCACCTGTTTATAAGGTTCAGGCAGCACCTTGCCTGCAAATAATATTTGCCCACTTTGTGGTTGCTCAAGTCCAGCAAGTATCATTAGTAGCGTAGTTTTACCTTGGCCGTTTGGCGCTTCAATACATACTCTCGGTGCTGTAAAGCTGATGCGGTAATCTTTATAGAGAATGTTTTGGGCAAATTGCTTATGTAAACCACTAACTTCAATCATCACTTTCCTTTTATATGAGAGAGCCTGTTATATAAGTGAGCATTATAACGCGAGCGGTATTTTTGACGAGATAGGCTTTGTAACACTTTGTTGCAGTTAAAATCAGCCAAAAACTTGCGTTTAAATAGGGTTCGGGCAACACTAAAATCGGTAAAAATATGATTAGATAACAATAAACCAAGGAATCGACTATGAACAACAGATTGAAATTTGCCGCACTCGCCTGTGCAATCAGTATTGCCTTGAGCGGTTGTAGCCAATCAACCTCAACGACAGCCGTCGCCACAGTACAGTCGCAGCAAACTCAGCAAGTTAACACCTACAATGCAAAAACTTTCTTTGATACCACCGCAATTATGGGCAGTAGCTTTTCACCGAGTGGCGATAAAGTACTAGTAAGCTCTGATGAAAGTGGTATTTACAGCTTGTATGAAGTAGATGCAACCACCGGCGATAAAACCCGTTTAACCAATTTTGCAGACAGCACCTACCCTGTGCGTTATTTTCCCCATGATGAACGGGTACTATTTACCAAAGATTCAGGTGGTAATGAGCGCTTTCACGTTTACGTGCGTGAACTTGACGGCACAACCAAAGACTTAACTCCAGGCGATGAAACTCGCGCACGCTTTGCAGGGTTTACACAAGATGGCAGCCAGTTTTTTATTACCAGTAACCAGCGCGATGCTAAATTTATGGACTTATACCGCGTTGATAGTAAAACCTATAAAATTACCCCTGTTTATCAAAACACCCTAGGTTTAGATGTCGGTGCGATCAGCCCTGATGGTCGTTATATTGCGCTATCTAAAAATAACACCAATAAAGACAGCGATACGTTTATTCTTGATACTTATAAAAAGACCCTCAAGCCACAATTAATTTCTAAACACGATACTCCCGCTCAATACGGCCCTGAAACCTTCTCAGCCGATAGCAAATCTTTATATTACTCTACAGACGCTAAAGGTGAGTTTTCACAAGTGTGGCGCTATGACTTAGCCTCAGGCGAACACAGCCCTGCATTAAAAGATGACTGGGATGTCAATTTTATTTATTTTTCTAAATCGGGCCGTTATCAAGTCAGTGGCGTCAATGCCGATGCCAGCACCAAAGTAACAGTAATAGACACACAAACAGGTAAAGAGATTGCCATGCCTCAGTTACCCGCAGGTAACTTACGTGGGGTTAACTTTTCTGCAGATGAAAAAAGCATGGCGTTTTACCTAAACTCAGACACATCACCAAGTAACCTATTTGTATGGCAAGTAGACAGTAATAAAGCACAGCGATTAACTAATACGCTAAGTAAAGAAATCGACCAAAATGACTTAGTTGAAAGCACTATTGTACGCTTTAAAAGTTTTGACGGTTTAGAAATACCCGGCGTACTTTATAAACCTAAACAAGCCAATAGCAACAATAAAGTACCCGCGCTTATTTGGGTGCATGGCGGCCCAGGAGGACAAAGTCGCACCGGTTACAGCGCGATGCAGCAACATTTAGTCAATCATGGTTATGCTATTTTTGCGGTTAATAACCGTGGCAGCTCCGGCTATGGAAAAACCTTTTTCCATCTGGATGATAAAAAGCATGGCACCGATGATTTACAAGACATTGTTTACGGTAAAAAACACTTACAAAGTTTAGCGTGGGTTGATGCGGATAAAATCGGCATTATGGGTGGCAGCTACGGTGGCTTTATGACTGCGGCGGCGCTAGCGTTTGAGCCGGAAGAGTTCAAAGTGGGCATTAATATTTTTGGCGTCACCAACTGGGTGAGAACGCTTAACTCAATTCCACCTTGGTGGGAAAGCTTTAAAAAAGCGCTGTATGATGAAATGGGCGACCCTGCAACCGATGGTGATCGCCATCGTGCAATCTCACCATTATTCCACGCCAAGAACATCACCAAACCACTGATGGTAATACAAGGCGCCAACGATCCACGCGTATTACAGGTAGAAAGTGATGAGTTAGTTGCCGCAGTAAAAGCCAATGGCGTACCCGTAGAGTATGTTTTATTTGATGATGAAGGGCATGGATTTACTAAAAAAGAAAACCGTATCAGTGCCTCCAACGCGTATCTAAACTTTTTAGATACCTACTTAAAAGAACGCGTTGGCCCACAAGGCTAATATATTAAAACTGACTAGAAGTTTAATAATAAGCCTGTAATTCTGATAAAGATTGCAGGTTTTTTTATGTACTTTGTCAAGGTCAGATCAGATAGCTGATAGCTGATAGCTGATAGCCAAAGTGTGTTTTATGCAAAGATTTATATAAGGATTTTATAAACTTGTTATTGAGGAAATAACAAGTGGCGGAGTGGACGGGACTCGAACCCGCGACCCCCGGCGTGACAGGCCGGTATTCTAACCAACTGAACTACCACTCCGCAGTGGTATGTGCATGGGGTAATGCACTTACAAATTTTATTACTGATATCAAGTGGCGGAGTGGACGGGACTCGAACCCGCGACCCCCGGCGTGACAGGCCGGTATTCTAACCAACTGAACTACCACTCCGCAGAGATATCATATTACTTGTTATTACTTAATTTGTTGGCGGAGTGGACGGGACTCGAACCCGCGACCCCCGGCGTGACAGGCCGGTATTCTAACCAACTGAACTACCACTCCAGCACATATTTAAACTGTTATTTTTCTTATTGGCGGAGTGGACGGGACTCGAACCCGCGACCCCCGGCGTGACAGGCCGGTATTCTAACCAACTGAACTACCACTCCATAATAAGAATATGTTTTACAACCATATGTTGTGTAAGCGTTGGCGGAGTGGACGGGACTCGAACCCGCGACCCCCGGCGTGACAGGCCGGTATTCTAACCAACTGAACTACCACTCCAGCGTCTACTTACAAATTGTCGAAAATTGGCGGAGTGGACGGGACTCGAACCCGCGACCCCCGGCGTGACAGGCCGGTATTCTAACCAACTGAACTACCACTCCGCATTTTCGTTGCTGTCTGAGTCTCCCCTGACAGCGGCGTGAATAATACGAACCAACCCCTACTTCGTCAAGGGCTTTTTTGTTTTTTTATAGGTTTTTTAGTCATCTGACATCGAAAGGTTTAAAATTTCACCGGATCTATCACTTTTTGAACCATTTTTGTCGAGTTCTTTTTTTTCATTACTTTGCGGCTCATTTTCAACTGCTGGTTTTTTCTGCAAAAATGGCAGCTTAATTTTTGGTAGCAGCGATTTTTTCTGAACAAAGACACGAATTGCCAACCAACCAAGCAGCAAGATCAGCAGATTTCCACCCACAATTAGACCTATCAATGTCATAGTTGCCATTGATTCAGCTTCTTTAGCGACTCTTTCTATCTCTCTTTGTTCTGCTTCACTTATAATAGGTGCTGGTAATTCAGGTACCACTTCGATTGGCCGCTCTATTTCAAACCTATAAGTGGGTAATGTCGCCATAAATTCACGGCCATTCACATTAGTGCCAAAAACAGACAGTTCAACACTGTATCGTCCCCAATCATAATTTTTAATTGCCAATTCGCGGGTCAGGCCTGCATTAGCATCAAGGGTAAACATTTGTTCTTCATTATTTGGGTAATAAATTTTACCTTGGATCAATACCGTCTCTGGCTGCACTATTTGCTTATCGAGGGTAATGGTTAATTGATGTTCTTGAAAGTCATCCTCGGCAAGTGCAATGCTATAACTAAAAGGCGGCTCTTTTACTTCGATAAGATCTTGTACAACGGTGCGCTTTAATATTGGCGTTTCTATATAAAGTTCAGGTCGCCATTGTCCAGCAGGAAAGGTTAACTTAAATTCCCCGGTAAAAACACCATCTTTGGGGCGTTCATCAAAACCACGCCCGTCATCTTTAAATTCTGCAACATTGTGGGTACCTGCACCAAAATTAGCAAAATCACTGTTGTTGGTACTTATAAAATCAACGTGTAGGCTAACTACATCGCGAAATAAGCCGCTGTTTATCGGCTGGCCATCGTTTAAGATCTGCCCAGTAATTTTCACGGTTTCACCACGAAACAATAGCGCTGGCAATGGCTCAACTTGCAGCTCTACTTCGCCTAGCACCACAATTCTGCTTTTCGGTAAAATGCTACCAACAACTTGCCAAGGCCCCGCCATTGGCTGCTTTATGGTAATAAGGTCGTAGCTGAGTTCATCAAACCATTGCAGGTTGTCATCTTTTCTTGCTGACGTTGCATAATATTTACTGCCATCAGGTTTTACTAATACGACCGCGGGCGCACCCGGTTTACGAAAAAACAATAAGGTGATTTCATCAACTTTATAATCGATTCGAAAACGATTTTCCAATAACGGAATTTCATTTTGCTGCCCGTTACGTTGCAATAAAGTTATTTTATCTTCACTGGTTGCATTACTGGTACTTGGTAACATCATTACCAAACACACAGCTAACAGTATGCTTCTCATGCTTTGCCTTATTCGGCACGCCATAAACATTGGCTACCGACTATATTTAATCGTTCTTCATGAGCGAG
Organism: Pseudoalteromonas sp. ASV78; assembly: GCF_047806705.1. NCBI lineage: Bacteria > Pseudomonadati > Pseudomonadota > Gammaproteobacteria > Alteromonadales > Pseudoalteromonadaceae > Pseudoalteromonas > Pseudoalteromonas sp. ASV78. Next base: position 1,450,408 of record NZ_JBLOPA010000001.1, read on the forward strand.
TTGCTCATCACTACTGGCATGCAGTACTACCAGCGGTGCGCGGTTTGGATTTAAGCGACGCAGCTCTTTTTGCTGCTGTTCACTGCCTTGGTTTTTATTCTGATTAAGGTTGAGCTTTACTTGCCCACCGGTCATCGCTAAATAAACGTCGGCTAAGATCTCCGAATCCAGTAACGCGCCGTGTAAGGTACGTTTAGTGTTATCTACATCATAACGACGACATAACGCATCAAGATTGTTCTTCTGACCTGGATGCAAGTCACGCGCCATTTTGAGGGTGTCGAGAACTTGGCAGTAATCATGGGTTTTTTGGTAACCTTGATTAAGTAACGCAAATTCATTATCCATATGCCCGACATCGAACGGCGCATTATGAATTACCAGCTCTGCCCCTTTAATATAGTCGAGAAATTCTTGGGCGATTTGATGAAATAGCGGTTTATCACGTAAAAACTCGTTAGTGATACCGTGAACATCAATGGCTTCTTCTTCACTTTTACGTTGCGGATTAATATAAACGTGAAAGTTATTGCCGGTTAAACGGCGGTTAACTAATTCCACGCAGCCGATTTCAATAATACGATGCCCCTGTTTAGGGTCGATGCCGGTGGTTTCTGTATCTAAAACTATTTGTCTACGTGCCATATCGAATTTAACCTGACTCTGGTATCTTCCTATAATCACTTCATTGTACATAAGATCAAGGGAAAACAGTGCAAAAAACCGTAGAGATTTACACCGATGGTTCGTGTTTAGGTAATCCGGGCCCAGGCGGTTATGGTATTTTTATGTTTTATAATGACCACGAAAAAAAATTAAGCCAAGGTTACACCCTCACCACTAATAACCGCATGGAAATGCTCGCAGCGATTGTTGCACTTGAAAGTTTAAACCGCCCTTGTGAGATTAACCTCACCACCGACAGCCAATATGTCAAGCAAGGCATCGAATCTTGGCTTGCGAACTGGAAAAAACGCGGTTGGAAAACGGCCGCAAAAAAACCAGTGAAAAATGTCGATTTATGGCAGCGTCTGGATGCAGCTTGCGCCCGTCATAACATTACCTGGAAATGGGTAAAAGGCCACAGCGGCAATAAATACAACGAGATTGTTGACGATTTAGCCCGTGATGCAGCAGGCAGTAAAGACTTACTTGTCGATGAAGGCTATAAACCGGAATAATCTAATTCAAAAAAATCACCGCAAAGCATTTAACACTATCAATTATATGATATAAGATTTAGCTATATCATATAACGGAGTTGTTTAATGTCTATTTTAGTCGAGTCTTTTTTTCATCAACAAAGTGCTACCTTTAGCTATTTAGTGTCTTGCAGTCTCACTAAGGCGGCCATGTTGATTGATAGCACTGCAGACTTTGACGCCGCTAGCGGCATCTTGAGCTTTAAAACCGCAAATGACATTATTCGTCACATAGCTGCAAACGAGCTGGTGCTTGAGTGGATCTTAGAAAGTCATGCCCATGCCGACCACATTACAGCGGCAAGTTATATCAAACAGCAACTTGCCCCTAGCCATCCTTGTAAGCTCGCAACAGGCAGCAAAATAACACAAGTGCAGCAACACTTTAGCCGTTTATATGATATTGATATGCCCTGTGACGGCAGCCCTTTTGAGCAACTATTTAACGATAATGACAACTTTATGCTTGGCGAGTATAACGTTACGGTGATCGCAACACCCGGGCATACCCCAGATAGCGTTTGTTATTTAGTGGAGGGTAATTTATTTGTTGGTGACACTTTCTTTATGCCCGATAGCGGCACCGCGCGCTGTGATTTTCCAGGTGGCAGTGCCAAGCAGTTGTACCACTCATTACAACGGATACTCGCTTTACCAGATCAAACCATATTGTGGATGTGCCATGACTATCAACCAAATGGCCGCGAGTTAGCAAATAAAACCACCGTTGCGCAACAGCGTAATAGTAATATTCACCTGCAAAATACGGAGCAAGGTTATATTCAAACTCGGCAAACACGCGATGCCACTCTTAATGCCCCTGCTTTACTTCACCCAGCAATACAAATGAACATTCGCGCAGGGCAATTACCGCAAGCACAGCAAAATGCGCAACGTTATTTAACTATCCCGCTCACGGTGCTGCTTTGAGGTTTGACGTAATCCGGCACCTTTCACTGGCGCAAACTGAGGACGTGCGTGCCATTTAGGTTTTATTGGTGTCAATGGTGCTACTCGCTTGCGGGCCACCAGCATATAAACACTGCCCATCGGTTTTAAATATTGCTTAGTAAAACGGCGCCATGGCGAAAACCGTGACAAGCGATTCCCCCGCGCGAGTGATGAATAAATAAAACGCTCATCACTAACAATTTCAAAGCCAAGCAAATTAAGCCAGTCTTTAACACGTGCAGGGGTAAAAAAACGTCCTGTCCACGGCAGCTTTTGACCGCTAAACGGCAATAACTGCGCCAATCCACATAAGCTAAATGGATTAAAGCCAGTGATCACCATATAACCACCTGGTATTAAAGTGCGGTGCGCTTCACGTAATATATGATGCGGATCAGAATGATACTCTAAGCAATGGCTTAAAATACATGCATCAACACTGTGCTCGTAAAATGGTAACTCATCAATATCTGCAATCACGCCAGTAAATGGCCCTGACTCTGCTACACACACTTGATGTTTTATCGTGCTTTTGCTGGTATTGAGTTCACCACTCAAATTTCCCAGTTTTAACATGTGATAACCAAACATACGCGGTAACCACTTATCTATTTTACGTTCTATATCACTACGTAAATAGTCGCCATGAGGAAACTCTTGCCAAGACAGTGGCTTGGGTCCTTCTTGAAAACTAAGGGCTGGTTTCATACGCTGAGCTCGTTATACTATCTAATATCGTCACTTTATAGAGCAAAGCCACATGGTGCAAGTCAAAGCAATTAAAGCCTTTTCAGATAATTATATTTGGTGTATCAGCGAGCCTAGTACGACTCATGCATGGGTAGTTGACCCAGGTCAGGCAGAGCCCGTGCTCAACTATTTAACACAGGCAGGCTTAACCCTTGCGGGAATTTTAATTACCCATCATCATTATGACCATACTGATGGCGTAAATGCCTTACGTGAAAAATTTGCCGATATTGATGTCTACGGACCAGCTAATAGCCCATTTAAAGGGATCACTAAAGCGCTAAACGAGGCTGATGTGATCACTGTCCTTAATACTGAGTTTACGATTATTACCACCCCGGGGCATACCTTAGATCATATTTGCTATACCAATCCCGCGCTTGCTTTTACCGGCGATACCTTATTTAGCGGCGGCTGCGGACGTTTATTTGAAGGAACCGCGGCGCAAATGCAGCACTCTTTTGATAAATTAAAAAAATTACCCCCAGCGTGTGAAATTTACTGCACCCATGAATACACGCAAGCAAATTTAGCCTTTGCGTTGGCAGTTGAACCTAGCAACCGCGATTTAATTGAGCATGCGCAGTGGGTAGATACTCAGCGCAACAACAAGCAAATTACCTTACCAAGCACGCTGGCGTTAGAACTAAAAATCAACCCTTTTATGCGCACTGATATTGCGGGAATAACGGACCACTTACCTAAACAATATAATCCGTTTACAAAAAACACATTACAAAATAATGAACCTTGGCAAAACTTTGCAGGTCTTAGAACCTGGAAAGACCACTTTTAAAACAATAAATTAAAAATAATCAAGCTATTATGATTTTTATACAGTGATTATTGCAGTTTTTAAATGGTCAAAAAGTGGCAATGTTAGCTCATTACGGGTAGTATTCGCCGAGTTTTTTACCTGATGTATTGGTATTTATGAATAAATCTCCCCTCGTTTTAGCCTTGGCACTGGTGCTAAGTGGTTGTCAAACATTGACATCAACACAGTCTGACGACGCTATTGCCAAGCAAGCAACGCAATCGCAACTGGAAGGCGCAAGCCCGAATGACATTAGCGAAGCATTGATGATCAATGCGCAATACCATCAAGTGAATGATGTCGATGAAGCGCCACCCGTTTTTGATGATGTATGGGAGCGAATTCGTTACCAATTATCAATAGAAGTACCGCAAAACCGCCCAGTGGTTGCTGAACGTAATTATTATGCAAAGCACCAAGCTTACCTAGATCGCATTTCAAAACGTGCTGAGCCTTACCTACATTTTATTGTAGAAGAAGTTGAAAAGCGTAATATGCCAATCGAGATCGCATTACTGCCGATTGTAGAAAGTGCCTTTGATCCATTTGGTTATTCAAACCGCAGTGCATCGGGAATTTGGCAATTTATGCCGCAAACCGGTGAGCGTTTTGACTTAAAACAAAACTGGTGGTACGACGGCCGTCGCGACATTGTGCAATCAACTCGCGCCGCACTCGATTACTTATCTTATTTACACAAAACCTTAGATGGTGATTGGCTTAACGCCATTGCTGCTTATAACTCAGGTGAAGGTCGTTTGTTACGCGCGATAAAGAAGAATCGCAAAAAACATTTACCGACCGATTTTTGGTCGCTTGATCTGCCAACCGAAACCACCGCCTATGTACCTAGATTACTTGCACTGTCTGACTTATTAAATCGCGCTGATGAATTTGGCCTAAAATGGAACCCAATCATCAATGCACAAGTTGTCGAAGCTGTTGATATTGGTTCACAAATTGATCTGGCATTGGCAGCCCAAATGGCAGATATCAGCCTTACCGAACTGTATCGCCTAAATCCTGGCTTTAATCGCTGGGCAACGGATCCAAATGGTCCACACTTTTTATTATTGCCCACCGATAAAGTTGAACAATTTCAAAGTTTATTAGCGAAAACTGAAGTTAAAGATCGCTTGCGTTGGCAACAATATATTGTCGTAAACGGTGACAGCTTATCGGTGATTGCGAAAAAGTTTGCAACCAGCACCAGTGCAATCAAATCGCTCAACAAGCTCAAATCAAATACCATTCGTGTTGGCCAGCAGTTATTAGTGCCGTTAAGTGACGGCGCAATTAATAGCGAACATTTACCCGAACAAGTGCGTTTGGCAGCGAATAAAAACAGCCAAAAAAAGCTCTCTCACACGGTTAAAAGTGGCGATACCTTATGGGATATAAGCCGAGAGTACGACGTTACGATTAATGAACTGGCAACATGGAACAAGCTTAAAAAGAACAGCGTATTACGATTAGGGCAAAAGTTAACGGTTTATCAGAGCGCTAAGACCTCTCAGACAGCGTTAGTCAGTAGCAACCGGACAATCACCTATAAAGTTCGCCGTGGTGACTCACTGGCGCGCATTGCCGATAAATTTAACTTAAGCGTAAACGATATCATTAAATGGAATAATCTTACAGGCCAAAAGTACTTACAGCCTGGGCAAAAGTTAAAGCTTAAAGTTGACGTAAAAAGTACCTAGTTAACACTTAACTCAAAACGAACAAGAGCGCATAAGCGCTCTTGTTCGTTTTGAGTATGCATCATCGTTATTGAGGTAATTTAGTTAACCAGTCTTGTAACCATGGCTCAGCCACAGGCCAAGGCTCAAAATCTTCGCACGCATCAATTTCTAAACGATGGCCAATCGGTTTAGCTTGCAAGTCACGAAATAGCTCATCAAAACTGCGCCCAGCACCACAAAAGGTATCGCCATAGCTTCTATCACCCATAGCTATAATGCCGTAAGGCTTAGCGGTTAACATGGGAAAAGTGCTATTCAACTCGTTAAAAAAACCAGCGAGGTTATCGGGAATATCACCTTGTCCGGTAGTCGAAGTGATCACTAAAATATGTGTGGCTTGCTGAATATCCGCAATACTTGGTTGATCGACTAAATTTACGCTGTGCCCTGCTTGTTCTATTGCGTCAATAACTTCGTCACTTAAGCGCTCAGCGCCACCGTAAACACTGCCTACAAAAATGCTAATAGTCGCCATTAATAATCCTTCTCTTGATTTGGCCAGCCTAGTTGAGTACAGATGCTTAGCATTGCCTCACCCAGTGGCGCTGTAATGTTTATTGGTTGCTGAGTATAAGGGTGCACAAAGTTAAGCTCAGTTGCAAATAACATTAAGCGGCGCAGTGCAAAATGCTCCCTAAAAAACTGATTATGTTGATTGTCACCATGATTTACATCACCAATGATCGGTAAAGATAAGTGTTTTAAATGACGGCGAATTTGATGCTTACGGCCTGTTTTAGGAAAACACTCAACCAACGAATAGCGAACTGTAGGGTAGTTACCAATGGGGATAGGCAGCGTTGCTTGATACAAACAATTAAATTGTGTTTGCGCTTGTTGCGGTGCTTTATCTTGTGCGGCAAATTTATCCGCTATTTTATCCAGCTGTTCTTTTAGCGGTTTGTCTAAAAATACCGATTCAGGGGCAAAACCACGCACTAACGCTAAATAACGTTTAGTAATTTGATTATCAATAAATAGCTGATTGATGTCTCGTGCGGCCTCAGAACTTAATGCAAACAGTAATACGCCCGATGTTGGTCTATCTAAGCGATGCACTGGAAACACATGTTGACCAATTTGATCGCGCAGCATCTGCATCGCAAATTGCGTTTCGTGTTTGTCTAAAAATGAGCGGTGTACTAATAAACCCGACGGCTTGTTAATCGCGATATAGTTTTCATCACGATACAAAATTTCAAGCTCAGCAAACTCAACAGGGGCTAGACGTTCATTCATTATTACTTCCTAATAACTGATCAAGCTGGGCTAACAATTGCGTCACTGCTGCGCCACCGCTTTTGTGCGCTAACATCAGTTCCGCCATTGGCGCGATGGCAAAGTTAGCTGGTAACGGCTGAGCGTGGCTGACCAATAGCTGCATTTTTTTAATAAATACAAATTGCAGCCATTGTTCAAAGGCCATGGTATCGTGACAAAAAGGTACGGTTGAATTTAACGCTTGCACAGCCAGCGGCTGATCTTGCCACAATTGGTGCTGCTTCAATAAGCCTTCCAGTTGCGTTAAATACGCTTGGATCTGTTGGTACATAACCACCTACAATCATAAATATTGGCTAATTATACCCTGTTCCCTCAGCGCCTGCTATGGCGTATAATTTACAGAATTTTTCAGTAAAAATCAGTGGATCATTATGACCGAGCAAATCGCAACTTTAGGGCAATTACTGGATGGCGCAGGCACCACATGGCGCGTTTTTGATATTGGCAGACATATAACTAAACTAGATAAGAAGCAATTTTTCGCCATTGAACAGGCGCAAGTTCCCTATCCTTTTCCTTTAGCAGGTCATGCTTGGTTAGCCATTCAATTTTGGGATAGTAAAGCCAGCAGCGAGCCATATGTATGGTTCTTAAAATTTCCAGTGGATGAGCAAAGTAAGCTGGTTTGCGCAAGCCGCGACCATTTTGCCAATATGGTGATTGAAGCAATTGGTAATGACTTAACTGGCAGCCAAGCAGACGGTAAGCTTGATAACAACCCTTACGTATTTACCCCCAATGCCAATAAATTAGCCGCTTTTAACGCACAATTAAAAGTGCTATTAAAACAACCAGCTTCACAATATTATGAATACAGCCAATTGTACTTTAGTGGCAAACTAGGGTTTGATAATTGGCAAAGTGTTGCAGTGCAAGGCATTGCTGATTTTGCTCTGCGCTTGGATGATGATAAAAACTTAACCGCGTTGCAAAATGCATGGCAGCAGCTGCCAGCGGAGGTATTACAACCACTCAGTGCCATGCTTGAACATGTTGAAATTCCCCCTGTATTGAGTGAGCAACTGTTAAGTTATGCTCAACAAGCCATTGCACAAAAAGATACCTTAGCACTGTGCTGTGCCTTGCGAGCGATGTCAAAAGCACAAGCGCAAACACTAACCGCACAATTAGTTGATGTTATTTTGCAGTCAGAGGTTGCCACGGAGTCGGATGTTATTCAAACCATAGCAGGACGGTGTTTTAACTTACTCAGCGACCCTGAACGGTTACATATTTTTATGGATAACTGCGCCCACCAGCAACAAATTGAAGAACTTTTTCCAAGTATTTTCGCGGATTTAGTTGCAATACCCAATATTCGCCCGCACTTATTAGGTTTGTTACGTAAAGAAAATCGCAGCGAAACCCTCGCGCGCGCAATTGGAAGGTTATTCTCGTAAATGGCAAGTTTATGGACATTCATTATCATTGGTGCGGTTATTTATCTATTTTGGCTTAATCGTAAAGTGGCAGAAGCCGCAAATGCACATGCCAAACGGCAAAGTGAGCAACTGCAAGTACAGTTAATGAGTGTCGCCTGTATTAAACGCCGCTTTGGCTTATTAAAAAGCGGCAAGCCCGGTATTAAGAGCGAGTTTATGTTTGAGTTTTCCAGTGACGGTGAGAGCGTTTATCAAGGAGTGTTATTTATGGAAAATGAAATGCTAAAAAGTGTGGTGGTGCCACCGCATAAGATTTAGTAGCGAGTTAGCAAGTTAGCAAGTTAGCAAGTTAGCAAGTTAGCAAGTTAGCAAGTTAGCAAGTTAGCAGCGCACACTGATGTTTAATCATTTCACGTCAACTATAAAAAACCAAGGCGTAACATATAGTTACGCCCCAATCTGACTTCATCCATAACAAGGCATCCATACCTATGCCGAAGCAACCATTTTTATCTTTCCCCTGAACGGGTATATATCCAAATACACCCTCACATTGCATCTATGCAATATCCTACACGTCCTAGTGTCATCCTCTTGCCTGCCTGGCCGTCCTACGTTTACAAACGCTCCTATTACTTCCTGTAATATAATCCTTTGGGCTATCCTTATCATTAGCTCCGCTAATGTACCGCATCCTCGCGGTGTCCTAGTTCATCCTTGCATCCGTGTTAACTTGTCCATTTGCATCCTGCTAAGCTTCATGCTTAATTGCCACAATCCATTTCCTTGGCAGTAGCTCATTCATTGAGTCTATGTCGTCTTGACAAAGTAAAGTTTAAAGCAAAGCAGGCTCAAGGGTAGTTACAAATAACAATAATTTTCATGTCACAATTTTGCAAAAATAACATATATGATAAAAAACAATAAGTTAAACCTTTGGCTACACTATTTATAGAGGAATAAACGGCTAAAGCGCACGATAATGTAGGATATCTCTCACAGTGATATTTCCATAATGGCGTTTATGCCGAATCAATGTCATTGAGCTGATTTAAACAGCAGTTCACCTTGTACATTACTAAAAATAAGCTTTTGCTGAACTTGTTTGGAGTGTAACTGGATTACTCATCACGGAGTTACGCCAGTTTTAATATCAAAAATGATCATTCAGCTCCCTCTAGAAAATATTGCTACTCTTCATCCAAGTTAAAAGTATTTTCAACACCAAACCACTCACGGGCTTTAGCGATTACATTAGAGCTGGGTTGATGGAAAAAGACAGCAAGGTTTTCTTTAGCTCGTGTACAACAAACATAAAATATTTTTTCAGTCCGATGGCGAACATTTTCATTGCCATTTCCTTCGAAAAGATAGTTGAAATTATATTGATTCCATTGACCATTATCTAGAACTACAAGAACATTAGTATATTCAGCCCCCTTAGTCTTATGCTGTGTTGAAAAAGGGGTATAGCCTTCTAGATATTGATATAATTTTCTAAACTGTTGGTAAGATATTTGACAGACTTGTTGATAAACATAATTTCTAGATGTTTGAAACCTTTCTAATTTATCATCTTCAACAACAAGGTTCAGTTTGCTTGCAAGCCCTATCACATCGCCAATAGACCTATCTTCAACTTTAATCAATGCATCCATTGATTCCTTCAAATATTTTTTGTCCGCTACTGAATTAAGTAAAAAATCAGTTATTCGAGAAAACTCATTAAATCGTTTCTCCTTATACAAATAAATACAATGCTCAATTTTAAATAAATGCTTGATCAGGTCGTCCCTATTAGAGCTTGGCTTACTTGAATCATCAACCGTATTTTTCTTATCATCAAGCAGCATATCTTTATCGATATAAAGTTTAGATATTTCATTATAAGGCTGATTTAATGCCAGTTGATAAACTTGAGGGTAATCATCTATATATTTTTGTTGCCCATTGGTAGGCGTAAGTAAGTTATGCGCACCTTCTTGTAAGCCGCCTAATTCAGCATAAATTTGCCCAAAAGTTTTATTTACAATATCAATTTCAATACTATTTTTTTTAATGTACGCCTTAACGCGCTTGATAAACTCTAACACTTTATCTTTATCGTAAATGCGCATTAAATCATCAAAACCTGCTTTCCCCGCGATTAGATTATGAGTTAAGTTAAGCTCTTTGGTCTCAATGGAACTATCAAAATCCCAAGCCAAGTAGTGTCGGACTGTATCTAAATTATCGTTATTGGAATATAGAAAAAGTGCGTTACCTTGCTTTACTGAGCCATCTGTATTCATATTAGGGGCTTTATTATCTTCTGATGGTTCTTGCATTAAGCCATCCGTTCTTATTTTGTTAGCTAGATCAATAACGAGTTGAGGGTTCCGTCGATTTTGTACTTTTTTGACCTCTATAACTGTTGGTGCCAGTAGAGTATATTCTTTTAAATTATTAATGACTGAGAAGTAAACTTTATCCGTATTTTGTTCCTTTTTTAATGCAATAATACGTTTAGGTTGAGTATACCCATTTAAATTCCCAACGCTTCCTTCGTAAATTGATTGCATCGCATCACCAAAAAAACCAACAATATTCTTTTTTGATGATTGATTTAAGTACTCTACCAACAACTTTACTACGTTAGAACCTGTATCTTGGTACTCATCAACAAGAATAAAGGGGTATGAATCTTTAGTTATAGCGCAAAGCTTTTCATATTTCTCATACATTTTACAAGCGAGAATTAGTACCTCATCATGAGAAATACAACCGTCTTTAATTCTCACAAATTCTTTATATTTAATGTCATCGTTAAGATCATCAAAAAAACTATCCGCGACCTCCTCGTCATCTGGAGATTTTATTTTTGGTTGCTCATCATCATTCATTAATTCAATTAACGTACTCTTCAGTTCACACTGAAAGTGCTTAATGTTATTCCATAGAAAGTCATGAATAGTCGAAACGTGAATATTTTTATTTTGAACACGCTCTTCAATCTCTCCTACAGCTGCATTCGTATAGGTAATACAGGCAATAGACGCTGTTGGTTTTTCAACTAAAATAGCATTTAATATTTCTACCAAAGAGTAGGTTTTACCACTACCAGCACCGCCACTTAATAGAAAGCTATGGCCTTGTCTAATTAACTCAATAACCCGCTGAGATTCAGTCGTAAGTTGAGTCATATCTAATTCTTGCGTAGCCATAATAACCCTTCCTTGATATAACTAGGGACTTGCCAATTACTAAAATCATTTTCACCAACTTTTTCGCTATTCAATAATATCTCAATCGCGAGTGTAGGCTTGCTATTTACAGCCTTTTCAGCAAAGTCATACGGACATGCATCGTCACTTCCAACATAAATATCAAAGTGTTTCTTTGTTAATGATGGGAACGCTTCGGCATCCGTACCTAATAGCCCTTTATTTAAACTAAAGAAAGCATCTTCAAAGCTACGTCCATGATAGCCAGACTCTTCTACTTGATACACCATTAGAAAATATCCATCTGGATCTTGAACCCATTCGGCATCATCTTTTCTTAGTGACTTTTCATCAATAGATAAGTTTTTATAAAAAAGCAAATCGTCATTATTGAAGAAAAACTTCAATGATGCATTTGACGTTTTGTCCGCTAGTGGGTCTGAAGGTTTACATTTTTTTGTCTTTTTCTTTATGCCTTCTACATCATTAATATCTTGTACGTATTGGCTATCAATATCAGTAATAACTAATGATTTAACCCCAATGAAATCGATGAATTTCTCAAATGTTTGCGAATAAGCACCAACCTCAACCATTGAAATATTTTGAGATAATAATGGGGTTTCATCAGGAGCGCTAAACTCTCGGTCAACTTTTTTCATCATCGCAGGAATTAATATTCTTTCGGTATCACCTTCAATAAAGATAGCTTTGTCAGCAAAAAACAGTTCGGCTCGATTTAAAGTCAGATACTGTCTCAAGAACTTATAAGCCTTTTTCAGTTTAATATCTTCGGCTTCATCTTCTGATTTATATTCATCTTGAAGTGATTTGAGATTTTTTGCTTTAACAGTACTGCTTGAACTGTTTTTTCGTAAATACTTAATATCATCAAAATCGCATTCAGAAACTATATGAGATGAATGTGTAGTAATAACTGTTTGAAGATGAATCGTAACGCTATCTTCACGCTCTAAGTTACCTTTTAATAAATCTTTAATATTTTTGATAAATATATATTGCATCTGAGGGTGTGTATGGGCTTCAGGCTCCTCAATAAAAAACAAATTAATCGCAGCAGGTTTTTCATTTATAGAGCGTCGAAACTTACTCATGACCATTTCAATATCAAAGATCATGCTTATTAAATTCATATAACCTAAACCATTGTAATGTTCAGGTAGCTCATGAGCATCATGTGAATACATCACCGTAGTATTGCCATCGAGTAGATCACGATGTTGTAAAGTTGATGCTACTTTAAGTTTAGTATCAGTAGGGCTAATTCCACCAAATCGATTAACTTTCTGGATTAGCTCATCAAACATATCAGCATAGATTGTACTTAACTCATCATCAGTCTTTCGAAGAGTTTCTTTAAACTTATCAGAAGCATCTATCTGTTCATTTGATTCGTCTGACCGTTTATAGATCTTAGCCGTTTGATGCGGTAATCCCCCCGAAAAATAATGGGTGTCAAACGTAGAATTTTCTCTTATTGTAAACACAGGAGAAAATTATGAAAAAAGCACATTTTACAGACAGTCAGATCCTCGCTATTTTGAAGCAAGCCGAAAGTGGTGTCCCGATCCCTGAGCTATGCCGTGAACATGGTATGGGTAACTCAACCTTTTATAAATGGCGCGCAAAATACGGCGGTATGGATGCCTCTTTAATGACGAGAATGAAAGAACTTGAAGATGAAAACCGTCGTTTGAAGAAAATGTATGCTGAAGAGCGACTTAAATCCGAGGTCATTCAAGAGGCTATGGCAAAAAAGTGGTGAAGGCTTCTGAGCGCAAGATATTGGCACATGAAGTCGTTAGTACAAATAAAATGAGTATTGCCTTAGCCTGTCGCACTTTCATGATCAGTGAAACGTGTTATCGCTATACGTCGACATTAAAAAATGAAAACTTAAAAATAGCAGAGCTGTTACTCGATTTGACTGAATCAAAGCGCAATTGGGGCTTTGGGCTATGCTTTTTATATTTTCGCAATGTAAAACGATATAAATGGAATCACAAACGAGTTTACCGCATTTACCGTGAGCTTGAGTTAAACTTGCGAATAAAGCCTAGGAAACGCTTAAAGAGAGACAAACCTGAGCCATTGGCTGTACCAGAAACCATTAATGAATGCTGGTCAATGGATTTTATGCATGACCAACTAGCGGATGGCAGAGCGTGTCGTTTATTTAATGTAATAGATGACTTTAATCGCGAAGGACTGACTATTGATGCTGATTTATCACTGCCTGCTGAGCGTGTGCTCCGCTCGTTAAATCAAATTATAGAGTGGCGCGGTAAACCTAAAGCCATCAGGTGTGATAATGGCCCAGAATATATTAGCCATAAACTCGCTCAATGGGCATTGAATAATGAGATCGAATTACGATTTATTCAACCTGGTAATCCACAGCAAAATGCGTATATAGAGCGCTTTAATCGAACAGTTCGTTATGACTGGCTAAGTCATTATATTTACAGTGACATTAGTGAGTTACAAGACAGAGCTACCGATTGGTTATGGACTTACAATAATGAACGCCCTAACATGGGCATAGGTGGCATAACACCAATACAAAAACTGGAAAAGTTAAACAACGAAAATTCTACAGCTAGCCTCCATTAAAAATGGGTGGATTACCATGCGATAAAGTTTTATCTGTATCTTTATTGGTCACACTCCTTTTAGCACTAATAAAGTTGAAAGATATGATGTCGTTGAGGGAAATATTTTCTTTTACAATATCAATAGAAACAGTTTCATCGGAGAATAAAAGGCTTTTCTTTTTCACCGAACCAAAATAGTCACCTAAGTGCTCTTTAAGAAACAAATTAGGTTTATTATCAAATTTTTCAGATTTTTCGGCATAATCATCTTTAAGTTTGACAAGCAGCTCACGGTCAATGTTGTATTCAAATTTTAAAACAATGTTATTGTCATCAGGATCTAGGCTCATTATGAGTGATCGGACTTGCGACAAGTCATCTTTATCTGAGTACTGAATATAAATTTTAAGCTCAATTCCTAACGGTTGATAAACGTTCTCAATGGGAATTTCCTTGGTACCTGACAGGTATGCAAGCAGTTCATTTTTCAATTCAACATTAAAATCATCAAGCGTAAAACATCTAAGGCTTGATTGATTAAGAAACTTATCAAGCGAGGTTAATATTGAAGTTTTACCTGTATTATTTTTACCAATGATAAGTGAAAGTTCATCCTCGAGATCTAAAGAAAAGTCTTTTAAAAGTCTGAAATTTTTGATTTGAATTTTTGAAATTCTCAATATTTGTCCTTAATGAAAACTGTCTTCAATAATATATTAAAAACAGTTGCCCTAATTTTTATATTAATTAGGCATAACAGCAAGCTATACAATAACTTTACTTGTTAGAGGCGGCTAAATAGCAAGATTACCTTTGTGCACATCTTTAGGTACTTAACATGCTGTTCATTTTTCACTCTACCCTGCTGCAATTTTATGCTTTGTACAAGGTCTAAAACTTCTAATTTAGATTTATTATCAGATACTTCCTGATTGAACGACTTGATATAAAACATCATTTCTTTTTAAATGACTAACATTACTAGGCATCTTTGTTTTAAGCTCCGTTTGATGTGAAAACCACTACCTGTGAAATTGCTCATGCGGTATATTTTACAAATATACCCGTGCTGTAGTTTGCTTGTACGTCTCTGGAGATCTACATGTCATTGAGCTGATTTAAACAGGAGTTCACCTTGTACATTACTAAATGTTAGGTGTTGTAAAGACACAAACCCTTCGCTGGCAAAAAATGCGCTATGCTGATCTTGGGTAACAAAAACCGCCATTCCTGAAGCATCTTCATTACTTTGCACTAAATCATTTAAACCTCGTAATAAGTAACGGCCAATACCTTGACCATGAAAGTGAGGGTCAACCGCAATAAATGCTAAAAAATAATAGTTGCCTTGCGTAATGAGTGCATTGCGGATCGTTTGCTCTTTCTCAATCAATTGATTAGTTTGTAAATAACCTGCGCTGAGCATTAATTTCAAACGCCAATGCCAATAACGCTGAGCTTGCAGCTGACTTGATGATTCGAATACACACGCAACCGCTTTTAAACGATCATTTTTATATAAACCAATCAGCGGCTGTTTTTCTTGCCAAAATGTGTTGAGTTCTTCGCGGATCAAAGCACGCAGTTTTTTTTCATAAACCGCTTTATTCGCCTCACTGTAATTAAGCATAGGTTGCAATAGCGGATCATCATGATAGGCTTGATAAATTAAACTCGCTGCGATACTAATGTCTTCTGCGGCAATATACTGCACACGCAATGTTTCATTGTCAGTCTCTACTGTCATGACTCGTCCTTATTTTTATTTTGATTTTTTCTATAGCAACAGCTATAGGTATATTCCTATCTGCGTTAAAAGGCAAATTCAGCGGGTGTTAAACTCTAACAACCCATCATAAAGTTCGATTACTGTTTTACCGTTATCATCAAGGAGCATGACATGGATACTACTAAACACGATATCAATACACTCTTCAAACAACTGGGCTTGGCAAGTTCAGAGAGTGAAATTGATACTTTCATTGCTGCTCATTCATTACCCGACACCACATTGTTGCAAGACGCGCCATTTTGGGATCAAGCACAACGCCACTTTATTGCTGAGTCATTAGCAGAGGATGGTGATTGGAGTGAAGTGATTGACGAACTGGATGTACGTTTACGCCAGCAGTAAAAGTACTTGGCTACTGCCAACCAGCTGTTATTATACCCGGCGCAGCACATCTGTGTGCTGTGCCTTACTTTAAAGAGTTTAAAAATAGAATGAATGCTGTTGTTTTTGATGCAATCAAAGCCCTTCTTGACGAAGGCAAAACCCCTACTGTCGCTTTAACTAAAAGTAAACTAACCCAACCGATCCCATTACCTGTTATTATTGCCGCTGTAAGCCAATATAAAAATAATCCAGATTCTATCCATAACTTGGCAAAATCCGCCAATGTTGCAGTTGAGGCTGTCAGTGATGTAAGTCAACTTGATCGTATTGAACAAAAGCTCGATCGCTTACTCGCCTTACTCGAAAATAAAAACTAGAGACTTAACATGTTTGTTGTTGATTTAACGTTTGATTGTTACCAAGATACGACCCTTGAAAATGCCGAACAAGCAATAAATCGCTTGGTGAATGCATTGCGCTTTAACGGCCAAATAATGGGTGAAGAATTTCCAACTGTGCTAAAAGATGGCTACTTCATTACCCGCGTTATGTGCCCGACCAATGATGCAATGCACCCACTTAACAACAGCCCGTTTGTTAAACACAGTATTGATAAACTTCACGATGCCGGACTACTGGCCCCTAAAGTCAAAGTCATTGGTCAAGATATTCACTCTAACGGCGCCGATCAGTGTCATCAACCATCGAGTTATATTTTATATACCACCTATGTTCATACATGCAGTCCATTGTATTGTGGTGATGACTTTTTACCCGTTCCGTTGTTTAAAATACCTGCCATTGCCAATGGTGATTATAAAACCTTAATAAAATGGCAAGAAGATTGGCAAGCGTGTGACCAAATTCAAATTAATGGCGCAACACGCTGTGAATTTCCTGCCTTGGATGAAATATCAAACCTTGATAGCGATCTTTCGCGGCGCGGTAAAGACATCGCCAAACGGGTTAGTTTTTTAACTAAAAAACCGGTGTATTATTACTTGTATCGGGTGGGCGGTAAAGACAAAGCATCTGAGCTGGAACGTAAATGCCCAGCTTGTAATAACGATTGGAAGTTACCTGAATCATGGTTTGGGTTATTTGATTTTAGATGTGAACCATGTGGTTTAGTGTCAAATATATCGTGGGATTTTCAGTAACACTTGGTCTTTGCGTACTAGAGACTAAAAAGCGCTGCGGAGTAGCGATTACTCCGCGGTACAAACACTTACACGGTAAGTGCCGTTATAAAAGAGCCAAGATCAGCGCTAAGCACATGATGGGGTTTTTTACCTACATACTCTAAACACACTTCACCGGTGTCTAACAACACCGAAACCAATAAGTCTTCTTGATCAGTGAGGCCAATAAATACGGTCGCTGGCTGTTTTAGTTTGCGCTTCATCAAGACATGACCGGTTATATTTTGCTGCAATAAATCAAAATCATCATCGCTCCATGCTTGCAATAACTCCACGTCATGACCATCAATGTTGGCAATAATACAACCGCCGAAAAACGCACCATAGTACTGTTGCAGCGCTTGAGGAAACTCAAGCTCTAGCGCCTTGGCTAAGTCAGTTAAAGAGCCGCTAGGAGTGCGAGCTATCGCTTGCCATTGGATCAACCCTTGTTCATCTGGGTGGCCAACTTCACACGGGCTTGGCCAATCACTGTCATGTTCAATCTGTGGTAACTTGCCGGTTTGCGCTTGTTGCTTGCTGGCAAAGCGTTGATGGAGTTGTTCTAACTGGGTAACAATAGTCATGCTGTGAAACTCATAAGCTTTAGGTATAATGGCGCTATTGTAACTACAAAAGACCTAATATGACAGATTACAGCAACGCACCAGAATTAAAAGACAGTGTGCTTGGTCAAGCAACTGAGTATGTTGATACGTATACACCTAGCCTACTGTTTCCGATCGCCCGAAAACTTAATCGCGATGATTTAAACATTGATGAAAGCGCCCTGCCTTTTCAAGGCCAAGATATTTGGACCGGCTACGAGCTTTCATGGTTAAACCCAAAAGGTAAGCCCGTGGTTGCTGTAGCAAGCTTTGAATTTCCCTGTCAGAGCAGCCATATTATTGAATCTAAGTCTTTTAAACTGTATCTAAATAGCTTTAACCAGACTCGTTTTGATTCAGTTGATGATGTGGCCGCCATTTTAACCGCCGACTTATCTGCTGCAGTAGCAATGCCTATTACAGTCACTTTATATAGCCCCGCAGATTATAACTGTTTGCCATCTACCCCCTTACCCGGTGTGTGTATTGATGAGTTAGATATAGAGATCACTGACTACCAGCTAGGCGCTCATAGTTTAAAAGCAGCGAGCAGCGAGGTAATAACCGAAACGCTGCACAGTCATTTATTAAAATCAAACTGCTTGATCACCTCGCAACCAGATTGGGCAAGCATTATTATTCGTTATAGTGGTGAGCAGATATGCCATGAATCATTGCTGCGTTATTTAATTTCGTTTCGTACTCATAACGAATTTCATGAACAATGCGTAGAGCGTATTTATTGCGACTTAATGGCGCAATTGAATTTAGATAAGCTTGAAGTGTACGCCCGTTATACCCGCCGTGGTGGCCTTGATATCAACCCATATCGCTCTACGGATCAGGATATCACGCCATTTAATGTAAAAATAAACCGTCAGTAATAGCCATTTTATTGTATAAAACCCCGAGCGCGCTCGGGGTTAATTTTAACTCGCTAACTTTCCAAGTCACTGACTCTTTTCGTCGGAATTGGCATACCACAAACATCAACATAATTAGGCGTTTCAACAAACCATGCTTCAGAGCGGTTTTTTCGTGCTTTGATCAAGGCTAAGAATGCGGCAGAATCAGTACGCATGACCTTAAATTGGCTATTATCTTGCTTACTAATATCCGCTAACACTTGCAAATCCGTGATCGGGTTAAAAGCAGCGTCGGTATTAGCAGTGCGAGATAAACGATTAAAATGCTCCATCCCCTCTAACACACGGCCAAACACGGTAATATTACGATCCAAATAACGCGGACCATGGCCTATGGTGACATAAAACTCAGTGCCGCCGCTGTTAATATCGTTATCCCGAGCCATCGCAAAAATACCATTGCAATGCACTTGCCAAGTTTGCGTTTGCGCATCGTTTTGTGCCACGGCAAAGCCATTCAAAAATCCGGTAATAGCGGCGTAACCATCACTGTGGTCAAGTTCGGTAATATTTACGGGGCTCGGGGTCGTTAAATAAAACTCTGCGGGTATCGCTTTAACGGCGATTTTGACTGGCTTTTTACCACTTTCATCGCCACCTTGTGCTACAAAGCCTTCCACAAAGCGATAAACATTTAAATCCTTATAAAAACCCTCACGAGCAAGCTGTTTGATATTTTGCGTGTGTTTCGGTGCAAGCTGTGGGTTAAGTTCAATATAAGCAGCGCCTGTTGGCAGTGTGATTTTGATAATATTGTCAGCATCCACTACCCGCCACTGCTGCTGCGTTGCTTGACTAATAATTGCCGCCGCCGTAGGCTGAGTATCGGCTTGTGCCACATTCATTTGGCTAGCTAATAAAGCAGCGCCAATAAGCGATAATTTTTTAAACATGTTGCACCTATCATTATTGTTATGGCGTTAGATTATTTGGTTAAGCTGCTTTTATCAAGCCAAAACTGCGGCTGATAAATTGGCGCACTGTGTGGCAGTAAGGGATTCATTAGTTCAATAATACGGCGATTTTTCAAATCAGCTTGTGCAATAGTGGCAGCAAAATATTCAAAAAATAGCGTGTCGAAAGAACCATCAGCAATCGCAGCTAATAGGCCATCTTGCAGTAATTTGTGTAGTGCTTGATTATTTTTTGCCACAAAAAAATACACCGCTGATGGGTAACGAATAGCAATATGCGACTCGTGAATAATATCATCGCCATGATTTTTGGGTAAATCAAAGATATCGTATGGCAGTGCATCAATACGTCCAGAGCGCAACATTGCGATTGGTTCGGCGCCCATCCCATACATTAATGTATCTAACTCATTCCGTTTAAAAATAGCGGTATCCGGCCAATCTTCCCGCAAACCAAATACAAACGGAGTCAGTTGTCTTGCATGGGTTACCGCTGCAAACATGTCTTTATGACTAATATGCACCACAGGAATGCGATAACCGAGTAACCCTTTATCTATCGGGATCAAAATTGCTTTGGCCTGTGTTTCCCACTCTGAGCTCGTTACTCCCCAAAACACATCTATGCCATTTTCCTTACCCAATAAACGAATCGCTCTGCTTTGTGAAGGAATATCGGGCACTTTATTAGGCACCATAGTAATAGCTGACTTACTGAGTATCAACGCTAGTAACTCTGCAGGATAAGGATGGCCATCAGCAGAGTAACGAATCGTTAATGGCGTGTTAGCCAAACCACTAAAGGAGATCAATAAGCAAGCTAGTAGCAGTTTTTTCAACGTCTCTTAGCCCTTAATCTAGATCAAATTTATATAGAATATCAACGTTCTGATATAGTCCACTGGTGATTTCAATATAGAGCTGCGACAGTAATTGGTAGCGTACTGCCACTTCACTTAGCGAATCAAAAATACCCACGCTGTATTTAACTTGAATACCAGGTGCTACATAACCAGAAATTTCCACTTTGGTTTCATCACCACTGCCTTTTGAACTCAAGCTGACATCCGATAGACCGAACGTTTCTCCCACTTTTGACACCATCCCTTCACTGCGACTCACTCCTTGCGCGAGTAATAACTGCGTCAACATCGCATCGGTGGAGCTATCCCCTTCATCTAAGGGTCGGCCATTTAATAAATAAGCCAATGATTGCGCTTGATCCATTGCAGGCTCAGAAAACACTTTTAATACCGGTTGCTCAATGTTACCCGTTAACGTGATCCCGGCAATCACATCGTTGGCGGTATTCTCTGGGTTGCGGATCGCTTTAATATTAAGGAATGGTTTATCTATCGGACCGCTAAAACCAATTTGCCCGGTACGGATAAGTAAATCTTGGCCAAAAGAACGATAAGTCCCTTCACGCAAATTCAACTCACCGGTTGCGATCATCGGAGTTTGCTGATCCATTTTGATTGATAAATCACCTTCAATTTTAGACTCCAAACCAAACGAATCGATACGCACATCATTTTCAACAATCAGCTTAAGGTCAATATCGTAGTCAAACGGTACCGCTTGAGTTTGCTCTGCTTGTTTGTCGATAATAATTTCATCATCACTAACTTGCACCGCCCCCTCTGGCAGCTCTTCAATTTCGATCCGGCCATACGGCACAACAACTTGTCCCGCTAATTTAAAGGCATTATCGGCTAAGCCAATCTTTAAATCCGGTGATATTTTAAATGTTACACCTTGCTGAGCACGTACATAAAACTGTTCGCCAAGCACGGCTAAGTTCACTGCAGGCTGTGCACCTTGCCAATCAATATCACCCACTAAGGCTAAATTACCGCCTTGTGCATCGTTTAATTTACCGTCAAGGGTGGCTTTGGTTTTATCAAAAGTAATACTGATATTTGAATCAACAATAGCGACAGGAAGCTGATTGCCTTGTAAATTCACATCAATGACTTCCAGTTCACCGTTAAGTAACGGGGCACTTAGTGTGCCTGCTAAGGCAATTTGACCACTGATACTGCCTTTTAATTGCTCAAGCGTGCCAATAAAAGGCTGTAAATCCGTTAATAAAATTTTATCAATCATTAGCTGCCCGCTCAGTAACTGTTGGCCAGTTAAATCGTCAGCATTCACATCCGCATTGATATCACCAAGTACTGTGGAGCTCAGTCGAGCCTCTAACTTAGCATCACGCGGATCTGCAATCGCATTGAGGGTGAATGTTTCTATTGGTAAGCGATAACGTTTTTCTTCGTTAATAAGCGTCGCGGCCAAATCATGAGAGTTTATTGTCGCGGATAAACTTTGTAATTGACTAGCTTGCCAATTTGCCTTGATCTGCCCCGCAAAACCACCTTCGGTAATAATGTTTTTAGGCAATAAATGTTTAATTTCGGCTAAATCAAAATTCTCTAACTTGGCATTAAGCTGCCCCAGCTGTGCGGTTTGCTTGAGTAGCTCAATACACAGTTTACTGTTGGCACTTTGCCAACAATGTTGCTGTACGGAAAAATCACCATTATCAATATTAAATTTAATTGCAACGGCAGGTTCAGTAGTAAAATCAATTACATTATCGCTCAGCAGCACATTAGTTAGGCTACCCTGCCACACATTGTTAGTAAATTTACCCGCAACCTCAAGTTGAGCTTTTCCCTCTACAGCAGCTAAATCAAGTTGTAGTTGATGGTCTGTTTTATCCCCTTCTGCTGTAATAGTAAAACTGTTAATTTGCTGCCCTGCTACACTTGCATCTGTTACTTTTAAGCTCACATTAGTTTGCCAATCAGCGGCATAGTTAAAGTCAGTTTTTACACTCAAATCTTTAATAGTAATATCAGCAAAACTTAAATCACGTAGACCAACATCTAAATTAACAACTGGTTCTAAACGCGCTCCTGATATAGCAAGCTTTCCTTCACCAACACCAGTAAAGGGCAGTTTCTTTTGTGCTGATTTATTTAAATGGAGTAAACCTTTAATATTCCATTGCTCGGAAATATCACCCGACAAGGCGAGTTTATTTTCACCACTGACAAGCTCAAATTTCTCAATACTGGCATGCAATGAATTATTTAAATCAAAATCGGAGACAAAGGTAAATGGAATATCATCAACCGTACCGCCAAGTTGAGTATCGGTCATTTTCAATTGCCACTGTTGTTGCGAAGCACTAAATACGCCGTTAAATTGCCCTGACAAATCACTCGTTACAGTGTCAGTTAAATACTGTGCTTTCAAGTTAGCTAGCTTTCCTGAAAACTCACTATAAATTCCCTTATCCCAACGCGCAGATGCTGTCATAGTGGCTTTACTTTCATTTGCGAGTACTGACAAGTTTTCAACATCGATATGCGTTAAGCTGCCTTTGAGCGCACTTTCCAACTGCACTTTAGGGTATGCTGCTAATTGACTCTGCGCCATTAGTTGCAATGTATAGTCATCGGCATTTCCTGCACCGGTTAACTGCACATCATTTATTTTTAAATTATTACTATCCACCTCAAGTAGCCACTGAGTAATATTTGCACTCATTGAAAAAGGGAAGTTTGTGGTTTTTAAATCTGCATTTATTTTTGCAGTCAGTGGATACTGCCCTTGGGTGATCACATCCAGCTGTAAGTCCCGTAAGTCACCAGCTACAGCCAAAGCGACTTGATGTTCAGGATTAGTGAGTGTTAGCTCTGCTGTAATTGCCGTGTCATCGGCTAAGTTTGCTGTTAATTGGCTAGCTAAATGCCATTGTAAATAGTCAGCACTGAATGACGGCAAGAGCAGTTCGCTTTTGTCTATTGCAAAAGAGCCTTTAATATCGGTAATTTCGTGGCTTTGCTCTGCTTGTACCAGCGTGATTTTAGCGATAAATAGCTGCTCAAGTTTTGCAGCCAGCGGTGAGCTAAAATGAATATCCGGCAAAGCTGCAAGTGCCGTTAATGGCTCTGCTGGAGCGGCTTGAGTCTCTTTAAGTAGTACATCAATCTGCGCAATGGTTAATGAGCTTAAGGTGACAAGTGATTGTTCAGCGGACGCTGACAAAACAAACTTTTTCACTGCGACGTCAGCACTGGCATGGGCAAGTTCAAACGAGGCTATTGCGATCCGTTTTATCGAAATTGCCAGAGGCAAGCTAATCTCATCAGTCGTACTCGTATCAGCTGGCTCTGCTAATACTGGCTCATCTTCAGCCACGGCGGGGGTTGGCTCTGGCAATACCAGCGCAATGCTCTGTGCACTGATGTTTTCGATGCAAATACCGTTGCAGCCCCACCAAAATAAATCAACTTTGAGATTTTTTGCTTTGAAATCAAGGCCATCTTTTTGAAACTCGACGTCAAATGAATCGTTATATAAGAACCGGCCGTTTTTGATCGTTACCTGCAAACCATCAACAAGTTTATTAGCACTGTAGGCAATAAACTGATTGCCTGGCGCGGTAAATAGCACACAAAAGACTAACACCAAGATTGATGCAAAAAAAAGTGTCAGTGCCGCGGTGATTTTTTTCATTTTTGACATTAAATTTCAGGCCCTATAGTAATACTTAGTCGCGTACTCTTACTTTCTTTCGTCAGTCCCCACGCATGATCAATTCGAACAGGGCCTACTGGCGTTAAATAGCGAATACCAAAACCAGCCCCCACTTCAACGCGATCTGTAAAGTCATTGGTCGCGGTGCCACTGTCAACAAATAAGGCTGCTCGCCAACTTTCGGCAAACTGGTAATTATATTCAACCGTACCTGTCATTAAGTATTTACCACCAATCAAACGACCGGCTTCATCTTCAGGTGATATTGATTGATATGCAAAACCACGCACACTTTGATCACCACCGGCGTAAAAACGCAATGAAAATGGCACATTGTCAATATCATCCACTAACATGGCACCAACATTAGCCTTTAAAAACAGTAAATGACGATCAAAATAGGTTTGTAACCACGCATTTTGGATCTGTACTCTGACGATGTTGGTCGTGGAAAACAGGTCTTTTAAACCAAATTCTGCAGATAACAACCACTGATAACCCGATGTTGGCGTTGTGCCTCCTTCGGTTTGTTTTTTTGCATAGCTGATCCCTGGCATTAACATTTTAGAACTTTGTTCTTCATCACCAATGCGGTAAGTCTCTCGGTCGCGGCGCAAAAATGCAGTACGTACCCAGTCGTCATCCGTCAGCCATTGTCGTTGTATTTGTCCCGTTAAAATTTTACTGTAAACATCGTTAGTTAACTCATCTTCGAGTTTATAACCGGCTGAAAAACGCCATAAGTCATCATTAGGATCGTCAACAGGGATCGTGTAGCCAAGCGAGATATCTTGCTGACGCTCTGAAACATTTAAATTACTTTCAAGGTAGTGACCGTTTTCTGTGATCCACGGTTTAGTCCATTTAAAGCGCACTTTAGGGCCTAGATCGGTACTATAACCGCCACCCACTTCATAACTATTGGCAGGCTTGTGCAGCACGTCAACTCTAATCGGTACTTGTTGATCCGCACGATTAGATATATCAGCATACACACGGACACTGGCAAAATACGGCGTGCTAGATAACGCTAAGTTATACTCTGATACTAAGGTCGCTTTATACGCTTCACCTTGTTTAAATTTGGCTAAAGAACGAATATATTTTTCAGCGGGGGTTTGCTCACCTAACACGAGATCACCAAATTGATAACGAACACCGGTATCTATCGTTAAGATCACCTCAGCACTATTATTCTTTAATGAAATAGCCAACTGGCGTGCTTGCCACTTCACATCGAAGTAGCCTAACTCAAGCAATTGCCCTTCAATTTTTTTACGTGCAGCATCGTAATGACTGTGATTTAAAATATCACCCTGCTTTAGCGCAATACTGTTTATGGTTTGCTTAAGTAATAAGTCATCTTTACCTGCGCCATTTACGGTTATACGCACATCAGCAATACGCGTCACCGGACCGCGGTCGATTGTTGCAATCAGTGTTTGTGTGTCATTGTCATAATTAAGCTTAATAACAGGTTTATAATAACCAAGTGCTTTTAAACTACTGGCAACTTGTTTTTTTGCATGACTTAACAAAGTACTGGTGGCTTGTTCACCTTCTAATTGCTTTAAGTACAGCGCAACATTCTTTTCAAGCAAACCATCAATACCATTTATTTCATAGCTATTTACAACTTGTGCGGCCGCAAATAGATTAAATGAAAACAACAAAAATAAACCAACTGTAATGCGAGTTAATATCCAGCTAGGCAAGTAATTTCCTTACTTAAAAACGATTTATCGATAATGAAAGAAATAGTACCATATTGAAACCACTTCACGCAGTAACTCAAATGTGAAAATTAGTACGCTTATGTGCTGAATTTTGGTTACAATAGTCATTACTAATTTGAAATAATTTTATTGAGTTTTTAAATGCACTTTCCTGATGATGACAATGGCCAACTTTTAGCTGAAATCGCAGCTGCAGGCATAGATTTAGCCCAGATGCACAAAATTGATTTCTATATTTTATTCGAACAAAAAGTAGATGCTGAAAAATTTGCCACAGCGATAGTAGAAGATGAGCTTGCACCTACAACCGAATTAGTGCAATGCAAAGACACTGGTATTTGGGAAGTAGTAACTCAGGTACAAATGGTGCCAGATCACACTTTACTTGGCCAAACTGAGCAGTATTTAGAAAGTATCGCCAATGGCTATAATGGCTATGGTGACGGCTGGGGATTAATGGATGGCGACGACGCCTAAAACCAAAAATCAGTTAAGTTTATTAACCACTTAACTGATTTGCCTTTCTAAAATTTCCTTGGTAATCAAATAGTTTATCCGCAACCTTCCAGCCATATTTTTTACTCTTTCTGGCAATCACAAAATCCGGTGCTACCAGCTGTAATTGTTTAGCAATGACTTGCTGCGCCGATTTAAACTCTGTCGGTGCAAGACCTTGCGCAGTACGCTTAGCAAATTGTTTATTAAACGCATAACGCGCCGCTGATTTTGAAAAGTCATATACTTCATCACAACTGGCACCATCTTCATCATAATAGGTGATCTTTATTATCTGCTCATTACTTGCAAGGCTTTCAACACTTAAACCACTACAACGCAGCACTAATGCATCTTTTAAGTTAAGTGCCGCCCGTAATTTATCATCCGGATCAGCCATTACTGCATGGCAAGCTTGGCACATACGCGCAGCAATATCATTTTCTGCGCCGCACGCTTCACATTCTTTAAAACGAAATCGGTAGTCGCATTGCTCTTTTAAGCCGTCATCATCTTCAAGCAAACCTTGACAGCGACGGCCAAAATGTTCGACGACTTTACCTTGGCTATCGGTTTTTCCCCAAAAAATATTGGCAAAACCACAGCCAGGGCACTGTACTTGTACTGGCTCGTTATCACTGTCGCCCTTTTTACTGCCTACCTCTGGGTAAAATAAATCAAAACCATTCCCAGCATAATCAATGACTAAACATTCCGTTTTCCCTTCACTTAAACGCAAACCACGACCGACAATTTGTTGATATAGACTAACCGACTCGGTCGGCCGTAATATAGCAATAAAATCCACATGCGGGGCATCAAAACCGGTAGTCAATACTGATACATTAACAAGATATTTTATCCGCCGCTGCTTAAACGCCAGAATGATCTGGTCACGTTCAGCGTTAGGTGTATCACCCGTGATCAAAGCCGCTTGTTGATCGGGCAAATAGCCATAAACTTCTTTTGCATGCAACACGGTGGCTGCAAAAATCATGATCCCTTTACGTTGCTCACTGTACTCAATGACTTGCTTCATAATAGCTTTGGTAGCACGACTATTTTTTGCTAGTAATTGATTCATATCATCACCCGTATAGCGTCCGAATGAATCACTTTGTAAAGACGAAAAGTCATAGTGGCTAATTGCAGCATCGATTTCCCGTGGCGGTGTTAGATACTGATGTTTAATCATATAGCGCAGTGGTAGTTCAAAAATGCACTCTTGGAATGGGCTGATCTTATCACCTCGAACAAAACCATGGTAATGACGATAATACACCCAGCCGATCCCCATACGATAAGGTGTGGCAGTTAACCCCAACACTTTTAACTGCGGGTTATGTGCTTTTAATGCCAAAATCACTTTGTCGTATTGACTATCTTTATCACCACTGACACGGTGACATTCATCAATGATCACTAACGAATAGTGCTGATCAAGTTGCTCAATATTTCGTGACAACGATTGGATACTGGCAAAGGTGACCTGATGCGCTAACGACTTTTGTTTTAAACCCGCAGAAAAAATACTCGCTTCAAGACCAAAGCTCTTATATTTTTCGGCGTTTTGTTCAACCAGCTCTTTAACGTGGGCAAGTACTAAAATTTTTTGTCTGGCAATGCGCGCCAACTCAGCAATAACTAAACTTTTCCCAGCACCGGTAGGTAATACGATTAAGGCAGGCTCTGAGGTTTTACGAAAATAAGCAACGGTGCGATCAACCGCTTCTTGTTGATAAGGCCGTAATACATACGTCATGGTGGCAACTTAAAGGAGCAATAACAATGAGGAGTAATTTTCAGCAAAGTAAGGGGCTCGCGGCCCCTCTGCTATTAAGCTAGATGTTTGGTTAGTTCAACACCTTGGAATGCTTTAGGACGTTTACCACGGCCAGTCCATTCAACAGTTTCACCTTCAAATTCGATACGGTATTTTGGCATTACTTTAGTGCGCTTATCATTTGCCCCCTCTTGAAGATCTTCAAGGGTTAAGCCTTTTGCTTTCAATAAATCAAGGACTTCCTGTTTCGCTTGTTGTTGCTCTGTATATTTTGCGATAGCGTCAGCTAATAAAGTTTGTGCCTTTTCTAAGTCAGCAAGACTCGCTGATTTGATAAACGCTTTAATTTCTTTCATTTTCTACTCACTAAATTGTAAATTGTTAAAATTAGATAAGATCCGACTAAATTATAAGCCTATTTTTTTAAATAGGCCAAGCTGATTAATCACTTTAAATAAATTAAATTAAATCGTCACCTATTAATTCACATTAATACTGCTATTGATTAAAAATTGCTAACTTAATACTCAAGCACCACCCTTATTACATTTAGTGGCTATTTTATAGTGGAGTGCTTACCCCTTGTTTACCTTATACAGATAAAAAATAAAACACTTTATACTATTTTTATATCGCAGTTATTAACGCATTAAATTGTTTAACTAAACTTATTTCATTAATATTTTTTGCAAGCTTAATACTATAAGATTGTTTTTTATCAGCCCAACTCAAATTTGTATAGACCTTATTGTTATCATCCTTTAATACCAGCAGGATACCTGGGTGGTTATTGACATAATAATTAACCGCATCCGCATCAAGGTATACGCCACTGCTTTGACTAAAACTAAACACTTTTATAATCACAGTACCAAAGGTATCATTTTTGACAACCTGAGTTAACTGATCCCAACCGCTACCGGCAATAAAATTTCCGCCAACGGTTTTACTCATAACAGTAAATTCTTGTTGCACCAATATATTATCTAAAGCGACTGTGTCACCTGCAAATTGCTGCGACAAATTAGTTTGGTCTGCGATTGATAGCGCAGCCATAATTTCAGGTTTTAAGCTAAGCAGAAATAGTTCATGGCCATATTTGTGCTCTGCAATCAGTTTTGCAATATCTTTGATCTGAGATGTGTCTACTAACGCAAAACCATTGGTTTTAGTCTCTACAGCAAGCCGCACATAGCCGGTATCTTGAGCTGCATTAATGTTATCATGTTCGTGCAGAGCAATTGGTGTTTCTGTAAAAGAGAACACCTGAGCGCCCTGCTGTTGCGTTGGATGTTCAGCAAGAAAAGGATTAGCATTTAAATCGGGCTCATTAGCAAAAGCTACAACCGAGAATACAGCAGTCATAGTTACACTGAATATCACGTTACATTTTTTCATAATAGGCTCTTTATCCATAAAGAAGGCAATTAAGGGTGATCAACTAACAATTAGTATAGTCGATTAAATACACAATTTGTACCTATATAATAAATTTATTCTTTTAATTTACATTACCCTGCTCGGTTATAAACAGCAGCCCTTATAGCGCGCGCCTCCCCTTATAAATTAAGCAGTAGCATTTAATAATAACCTTATAGATACAAAAAAGCCCTGTACAAACAGGGCTTTTTGTATCTGAATAATATAGTTTAAATACTAGGAACTAATTTAATTGCGCCCTGCTCTACTTTCATATCTAAAGGCAGCTTGCTTAATAATGCGACTTTAGGGTCATTCATATTTAGTTTATAGACCGGATTTACAGCTAAAAACCCGTTAATAACTTTCATTGCTTCATCATCAAGAACCGCTAAATTGCCCTTAAAGCCACCAGCGTCAATGGTTGAGTCAAGCAATTTTACATTGCGTAAAAATACTGCTTTCTTCTCACTATCATAAAAAGGGGCACCTTCTATTTGCAACTTTAAGCGCACCGGATATTTAAGCGCAAAGGCATTTATAACGGCGCTTGAATCTGCGCCAAGCACCACAACATCTCGATTATCAGGGCCTACATTCACGCTTAAATCATTCACATCAAATTGCACGGGTAAGCCCATCAAACTCACTTTTTCACTGAGCTTTGGCAATTGTTGGTTAAGCGCTGTTTCAATCTCACTGCTAGTAAATGAATAAACAGCAACACCGTTAGTGGTATTACACGCTGAAAGTAATAAACAGCCAATTAATAAAATATACTTCATTATTTTTCCTTTACTATAATATTATCGTCAATAACTAAATAAAAATAAAAGCCGCACAATGGCGGCTTTTCTGCAATGGATAGCGCCCTGGTATTGTTTAAATGCTAAATACCGCTTTTAAACGAGTTAGTGTGTCAGCATCAACTGAACCTTGACTGAGTGCCAGCAGCTGTTTTAAGTAATAATGTAAGTCTGCTTGTTCACCGCGATGTTTATCATCAAGCATCGCAACTTGCTCTGCCATACGTGAAATACCTTCGGGGCTGCTAACATTAGCAAGAATTTCCATTCTTACTAATAGCTGTGCAACACTTAGCTGCGTATCAACACTACTTTGCCACTGTGCTGGAATTGCTTGTTGGCTTTGCAGCGCACTAAACAAAGCCGCGAAATCGGCTTGTGCCGCTTGCTCTGTAACAGCAGCTAGTTTATCGTCAATATTAGCCAATAACTTTTGCATACGATTATTTAGTTCTTTGCTACCGTCAAGAGCAACCACCTTAGTGCGTAAATCCAGTAATTGTGCTTTTTGATTCACTGCTGGTAACGCATCTTCAAGCTCAATTAACTGGCTTGTTATTACGGCGTTGTCGGCTGCTTGTTGCTGTTTATGCTGAGCAAACTCTTCGCTGCGTTTAGCAAAGGTGACATCGTTAAATTGACGGAATTTTTGCCATAATGCATTTTCAGCTTTCACGCCAGCAAAGCCAATACCCTGCCACTGCTGCTGTAATTCTTTTAGCTGCTGACATGCGCCCGCTAAGTCATCACTTTGCGCTAGCTGTTGCGCTTGCTCTACAAGTGCATTTTTTGCTGCTGCATTACCTTTGTGAAAGGTATTTAAGGTATTGAATACTTGCTGCTGCTGTGCTTTATATTGCGTTTGTAATATACGATATACTTTAGGCTCTACATTACCGGCATTACGCCAAGCTTTATTGATGCGGTTGTATTGGCTTTCAAACTCTTTCCAATCAAACTCATCGCTCGTCGTTTCACTAGTGGCCAATAACTTCATTTCACCAATAATAGCGTCGCGCTCAAGTTTCATCGTTTCGCGTTGTTGTTCAAGCTCAGCAAAATGTTCACGACAAGGGGCAAATAATAATTCTATCTTGTCATCAAACTCTTTTCCTTGCGCCTGCTCTTGCTCGGTATCTAAACGGCCGAGCTCATTCCAACGACGACGTAATGTTTTCACTTCATTTGCACGCTGCTTGGCATCTGTGCAAGGTTGTGCAAGTAACGCGGTGATCTCCGTTAGTAATTCTTCACGTTTAGGCGCAGACGCATATTTTTGCCAATCACGGGCATTATCTAACTGCTGCTCAAGATCTGCTTTCACCTTTTCAAGGCTTTGCTGACTATTCGCTGTTAAGGTGTCATACAACTCAATAAAGCCTTTAAAAACACCAAACGCAACATTAAAACGCCCTTGTTCAATTAAGCGCTGTACATCACGTCCTTTACGAGCAGCAAGTTGCTGGTTTTTAGTTAATTTATCACTGATAGGCGCAACAGCCGTATGCCAACGTTGCTGCTGCTGTGCAAGTTGGGTTTTAAATGACCCTTGTAAAGGCTTAGGTAACTGAGCTAGAGATGCATTCGCCGCTTTATATGTCTGCTTAAAATGACGATTCGCGTCATCGTAATTTGCTTGTTCAATAGCATCGGTACTTATGTTAGTCAGTTCAGCTAATGCCGCCTTGAATGCACTGATCGTTTCACTAAGTTCTGGTAATTTAGCTACTTGCTTAAACAAACTCGTTAATCGCGTGGTGATTTGAAGTTTTTGTGCGCTGTCTGACAGTTCACTTTGCGCCAAACTATCTTGTGCTTGCGCCACTTTCGCTTCTAACCAATCTTGCTGTATTTGTTCTGGTGTTTCTAAACCCAGTTGTAGTGCATTTTCAATTTCATCGCTGAGAGCTTCTAAATTTGCCAGTGCTAACAGTTGCCGCTGCTGTAACGCCAAACGTTGCTGTTGCTGATCATGCGCAGCTTGTAGTTGACTTACTAACTCATTTAGCTTGTCGGTCAGTAGTGTGTATTTAGTTGCAACTGTGTCACGTTGCTCTGAGCTTAACCAACTAAGTTCTAGCGCTTGCCATTGCTGAGTTAACTCACCGTATTGTTGAGTCACTACTGCAAAGTCTTGCTTCTCACGTAATGCATTAAGTTTTGCCAAAATAACACGGCTTTCACTTTGTACTTTTAATGGCATTTCAACGGCTAAACGCTCATTTTCTAAATGCGTTTGCAGGGCTAATTTTGCGTCCCCTTGCGCATGCTTTACTAAATTCTTCACTAATTGATGAGTGATCACTTGTTCCACAAGATACACTTGTAGTTCACTTGAGCCTTCTTTAAACGCTTTTTCAACCAGCTTTGGATTGGCTAAACGTTTTAATAACTTCGCTCTTACTTGTAGTTCTTTTTCTGCAAACGCCAATTTTTCGAGAGTTTTAACAGGAGCAAAACGCTCTATATATTCATTTTTAATTTGACTCGACAGCTTACTTTCATCATTCAGTACAGCATTCGATATATGCTGCTCGGCTAATTCTTTTAAGCTTTGATCTTGTTTATATGCCTGCCACCACAACACTAAATCATTTACTTTAGTCAGTGCTTTTTTACGAATTTCTGCTGAACTATCTTCAAGTGCTAATGCATTTAAAATAGTCGCATCACGCTCTACATCGAGCTTTTCAATTGCCTCTAAACGTACTTGTTGTTTTGGGTGCTTCCACTTTGGGGTAAAAAGGTGTTTAAAGATCATGTTCACTAAACCTTGCTATTTCGTTTTCTGCGGTGAATTCTTTTTGCAATTGTGCTTTGGTTTTTTGCACCATTTCACCATTAGAACCAATGGTAAATTGCTCATTTGTTTGCGCAACTTTAGCTTGATAAAGCATCACTAATTGCACTGTCTGCTGTTTTTGCTCAGAACTTAGCACAGTGCCATCAGGCCATTTTCCTGTTGCCGCACCATACTGTAAGCGTTCGAATAATTCTGGGGTAATTGTTTTTACAAGATTGTCGATGTTCATGTCATTTTTTCTTTTTCAGCATCACTAAAATAACGCGATTAATTAAATACCAAATACAACCGATAGCAATGGCTGCTGCGCATGCGTACCACGTTGGCGTTTCGGGTTCTGGTTGCAAAAAGTACAAGCTAAAGAATCCACCTAAAAATATGAGCAGCGCAAAAAAAGAATGATTCATAAACATTTGTTGTTTTTGAATACGTTTTTCGCGTGCTAGCTGTTGACGTTGCTCGTCATCAAGCTGCGCTACATTATTATCACAGTGTGGGCACTGTTTATGTTTATCGGATATTGACTTATTACAACTAGGACAACTAACAATCGCCATATCTTTCTCCATACTTCGCATAAAAATCTACGCATAAAAAAGGCGCCTTGCGGCGCCCTTTATTGTACGTGTTTTATTTGTCGTTGTCTTTTTTCAATTGCACCCAATCGGTGTGAATCAAAAAACAGCTTTGATCACACTGTTTAGTCTTTAGACTCAGTATCTTTAGCTTGTTTTGCAAGACGTTTTTCCCAGAAAGTAGCATTTTTGATGCCTAACTTAACCGGATCAAATGTAATTGGGCCGCCATTTTTCTTTTGGTCTTCATAGTCGCGCAAGCATAACAGTGCAGGCCTTGCGACAAAAAATATCGCCAAAATACCCAAAATATTGATCCACGCCATCAAACCTACGCCAATATCACCAATACTCCAGATATAACCAGAGCTGTTAACCATGCCATACGACACCATAAACATAATCACTAACTTCACAACGACCAGTGGGATGCTGCCTTTAAAATAACGATTTAAATAGGCAACGTTGGTTTCTGCAATATAGTAATAAGCAAGTATTGTAGTAAACGCGAAGAAAAATAATGCGATCCCGACAAATGCTTCGCCAAAACCACCAAACACGCTAAATAATGCCATTTGCGTAAAGGCAGCTGAGCCAACCTCAGTTGCAGCATCAACGTTTTGCACAATAAATTGGCCCGCAGGTAATTCACCCACGACATTGTATTGCTGAGTGATTAAAATCATTAGCGCAGTCGCAGTACAGACAAAAATAGTATCAACATACACAGAAAAGGCTTGCACTAAACCTTGTTGAGCTGGGTGATCAACTTCGGCTGCTGCCGCTGCATGCGGTCCAGTACCTTGACCCGCTTCGTTAGAATAAATACCGCGTTTTACACCCCAACCAATAGCTGCACCAAAGCCCGCCTGAGCGGTAAAAGCATCCGTTATGATTAACGAAAAAATATCCGGCACCTTATCAAGATTTAAAAACACCACGATTAAAGCCAGTACAATGTAGCCTAACGCCATAAATGGCACCACAATCTGGGTAAAATTGGCAATACGTTTAATACCGCCGAAGATAATGAACGCTAATACAATCAGAATAATGGCCAATGCAACCAGTTTAAAACTGCCTACATCACCAAAACTGGTTGTTACCATAATGCCATCGCCAAAAACTTGCGTAAAAGCGTTACCAACAGCATTCGCTTGCACGCCGGGTAAGAACACCCCACAGGCGATGATTGCCGACACTGCAAATAAAATCGCCAGCCATTTTTGTTCTAAACAACGGTCAAAATAATAAGCTGGGCCACCACGATATTGGCCGTCTTCTTCGGTTTTATAAATTTGCCCGAGTGTTGATTCTGCATACGCGGTACTGGCACCTAAAAAAGCCACCACCCACATCCAAAAAATAGCCCCTGGGCCACCAAAACCAATGGCTGCTGCTACCCCCGCAATATTACCTACGCCGACTCGCCCAGATAATGAAACAGCGAGTGCCTGAAAAGACGAAATACCGGTATCTGAAGTATTCGGACTAAATAGGAGTTTACACATTTCTTTGAAATGTCTAATTTGCGCGAAACGGGTTAATACGGAATAAAACAGACCTGCGCCTAGACATAAGAAAATGAGTGCATTACTCCAAACTATGTCATTAACGCTGCTTACAAAAGCTTCCATGGATATCCTCACTAGTTATATTTATTATTTATAGTTACGGTACTGTGCTTGAGCGACTCAGAATGCGCGACTGATTGCTGAAAAGTAATCTGTCATTGGTATAAGACACAACGCCTACTTCTCTTTTCAATTTGTTGAATATTAACTTAAATCACCCATCCTTGTTAACAGTTAATTATCAAAAGAGCTAATTAGACTGCGCTAACACAGATGTAAAGCGATTAGGCGAACATCTAATCGTCATTAGTGTGTTCGAAAGATCACGCCATAAAATACTTAAACAAAGTAAAAAGGGCATCATTAAATGATGCCCTTTTCTATTAACGCAGCTTGTCAACAACATTGACGATGGCTGCCAATGTATCTTGACCAAATTGATACGAGCGGCGATCTGACCAGCCATAATCTGGATCAGGTAAGCCATCGTTATCTTTAAATGGCATTTCAACCGTATAAGCCAGTGCCTTAAATTCTTCTGCAACAGCAGATGAAGCAACGGTTAGATTGGCTTGACCTGGCTCATCTTTCGGGTAACCGTGGACATCTTGAAACTCTGGCGTCACTATGTGTAATGCGGCTTTAAAACTGTCTTCCAAGTCTTTTAGGCGCGCATCGTAACTTGGAATACCTTCACTGCCGGCAACAAAGTTATAGGGGATCGCTTCATCCCCGTGGATATCTAAGTGCATATCAACACCGGTTTCACGCATCTTATTGAGTACTAAATACACTTCAGGACTATTTTCCATGCTCGGGGTTTGCCATTCACGGTTTAAATTCACGCCTTTTGCGTTAGTACGTAAGTGACCACGTGCGCTACCGTCAGGGTTCATATTTGGTACTATGTAGAAAACCGCTTTTGATAACAATGCCGCGGCATGCGGATCTTCGTCATCTAATAACTTATGCAATACACCTTCAACAAACCACTCAGCCATCGTCTCGCCTGGATGCTGACGCGCAGTGATCCAAATTGTCTTTTTATTCTCGTCGCTTTCGCCACCAATGCGCAATACGCTCATATCACGGCCATCA
Source organism: Pseudoalteromonas sp. ASV78 (assembly GCF_047806705.1). Lineage (NCBI taxonomy): Bacteria > Pseudomonadati > Pseudomonadota > Gammaproteobacteria > Alteromonadales > Pseudoalteromonadaceae > Pseudoalteromonas > Pseudoalteromonas sp. ASV78. The sequence goes on from NZ_JBLOPA010000001.1 coordinate 1,486,942, forward strand.
AGCGTTTCGCCTAAGGTTTCAAGCTGACAGGCTTCTTGGCTTTGTGCCCACGTAATAAGATCTAAATGACGCTCGTAGCTATATGGGGCAAAGTAAGCAAAATAAACAGTGCCACATTCTGGTTCAATCTCAAATGATAAGCTGCCATCAGCATAGTTTGAAGGAACCCTAAACCAGGTTTGCCGATCATACGATGCAACCGCTTGATAACCTTCCCAGCCATCTGGGTACGCTGAATTCTCAAGATTATTGATATGTAATTTATGGCTTTGAAAAGGCGTTGTTTCTAAACGGAAATGGAACCACTGGAAAAAATCAGATAAATGATCTTTATTGATCTCAAGTTGAATATCGAGTGGATCGGTCGCGGCAATGACCTTGATATTGCCACTGTCAAAATTACTGGTGATTTTCATTTTATTAAACCTATTATATGAAAAATTAATCACTAACCTATCGCTTGTTAGTTAGAAATTAAGCAACGCCCTAATGTAATGGACGCATTGTTATTAAAATGTAGCAAACTAGAGACAGCCTACCACATGGCTTGGGTTTTGAAAAAACATTCACGACTAAAAAAGCCAGCGAATGCTGGCTTTTTGTAAAGATTTTTAAGCTATTGCCTATTAACGCGGCAAGCTTGGGAATGAAACCTCAGCCATATCGCGCATACAACGCACAACTTGGCAGCTGTAACCAAATTCATTATCGTACCAAACGTACAGTACAATACGGTTGTCATCAACGATTGTTGCTGTTGAATCAACCACGCCCGCATAACGACTGCCCACTAAATCTGTAGATACAATTTCAGTCGAAGCCGTGTAATCAATCTGGTCGCGTAACTCTGAATGCAGAGCAGCATGGCGTAAGAACGAGTTTAGTTCTTCAACCGTAGTGCTGGTAGCAAGGTTCAGGTTTAAAATAGCCAAAGACACATTAGGGGTAGGAACACGGATTGCGTTACCGGTTAATTTGCCTTCAAGCTCTGGTAATGCTTTTGACACGGCTTTCGCTGCGCCAGTCTCAGTGATCACCATATTAAGCGCTGCAGCGCGACCACGACGATCCGCTTTGTGGTAGTTATCAATCAAGTTTTGGTCATTCGTGTACGAGTGCACTGTTTCGACGTGACCATTGTTAATACCAAACTTATCATTCAGTGCTTTTAATGTTGGTGTGATTGCGTTGGTGGTACAGCTTGCTGCACAGACAATTTTATCTTCAGGCAGAATATCTTGGTTATTAACACCATATACGATGTTTTTGATATTACCTTTGGCCGGTGCTGTTAATAATACTTTAGCAGCGCCTTTTGATTTTAAATGCAAACCAAGGCCAGCTTCGTCTTTCCAGATCCCAGTGTTATCAACGATAAGTGCATTGTCGATCCCATAAGAGGTGTAATCGATTTCATCTGGTGAATTAGCATAGATAACTTGGATGTAGCTACCGTTTGCTTTAATAGCATTACGTTCTTTATCAATGGTAATAGAGCCATTGAATGGGCCGTGAATTGAATCACGACGTAATAAACTCGCACGCTTTTCAAGGTCGCCATCTTTACCACCACGCACCACAATGGCACGTAAGCGTAAGTCAGCATAAGGACCTGATTTTTCAATTAACAAACGCGCTAATAAACGGCCAATACGACCAAAACCGTAGAGCACCACATCGCGTGGCTCTTTGGCTTGTGAGTTGACAATTTCAGCTAGCTCGTCGTTTAAATACTGTTCGATAGAACGACCATTTGCAGCATCGTTAAATAAATAACCATAGGCAAGTTTACCTATATCAATACGTGCAGAGTTTAAATCCATTTTGCTGATCGCTTCTAAAAATGGGAAGCTTTCGCGTAAACGTAATTTAGTGCCTTCAAATTGTGCCACTGTTTTGTGAGATTTAATGATATCAATTGTACTGGCATTAACGAGAGGACGGCCATATACAGCGATTTCAATACCGCGATTACGATATAGCTTACCAATGATAGGTTGCATGCTTTCAGCGTAATCTTGGCGTTCTTGCCAACTATTTGTGTATTCTAACTCGTGAGATGAGGTCATTTTATTTACCTAATTAAACAATTTTTGAACGGATAGCCTTAAGACATATTGTGTTTTGAGAGCAATACGCCTCAGTGGGCAGCGCTATTCTAATTTAAACTAACTTTATTCTCCACTGTTAGAGAGCAATTCATTAAGCTAGAATAATAAAGAAATTATTAAAATGGGGTTAAAGGATGTTGCTAAGAGCAAGTGTTTTACTGAGTTTGTTGGCGTTGACTGGATGTGAAGAGCCTTTAACACTTTCCAAGGTGTGTGAAGATACACCGGGGTTATGTAATGATTTAAATAAAGACAGTCACTGTAAAGCACTGCGTGCCGAGGTGATCATGGCCCGTTACCATGAATACAAGCACCCTACTGATGACAATAAATACTTACTATTAAAAGATTTTGAAAAATACGGTCAATGCGTCTCGCTGGCAGCAAAAATTGAGCATATAAAATTAAAAGAAAAAACCACCTCCCGCGTGGAAGCTCATTTAACCAGTATCAAAGAAATGACGCGACTTTATCAAGATACCCAAAATACCAATCACCCAGGCTTATTGTATTATCAATGGTCACGCAATAATAACCAATCGGCACTGACTAAATTACTAGCCCTTGAAAACGATCCTAGCGTGACTGAAGACGCTGAAATCCAGTTTTTCTTAGCCAGTTACTATATTAAGTTTGATGAAGAGAAAACCATTGATTTACTGTATAAAACCTTAGAGCTAAATAAAGCAGATCAAATCCCAAATCCTGAAATTTACACCACCTTGATCAGTTTATTTTATAAACATGAAAAATATAAGCACGCCTATACGTTTGCTAAAGTCGCACAACTTTCTGGGATAACCAATGTTGAAATATTCCCGATTGAACAGCAGCTCACAGCCGCAGGGAAAAGTTTAAACGGATTAGATACCCTCGCACAGCAAACCTATGACAGTATTCAATCAGGACAGTTTGTCTCGCCAAGAGAATTTTAGGTTAACAGCCATTACTGATAAATTTGCGCGGTAGCAAAGAAAAAGGCAGCTTACGCTGCCTTTTTTAATTTATTTGCTCGTGCCAACTTCAACACGAGTTTTGAGCTTTTGACCCGGTCTAAAGGTCACAACGCGTCGCGCCGAAATAGGAATGTCTTCCCCTGTTTTCGGGTTACGGCCAGGCCTTTCTTTCTTGTCACGAAGATCAAAGTTACCAAATCCAGAGAGCTTAACCTGCTCGCCTTTTTCAAGCGCTGAGCGGATTTCTTCAAAAAACGCTTCAACTAAATCTTTGGCATCCTTTTTATTGATCCCCAATTTTTCAAATAGGTGTTCAGCTATGTCGGCTTTAGTAAGCGCCATATCTAGTCCCTCAACGATGCATTAAACTGTTCGGCCAGTGCGGCCACCACGTTATCAACTACTAGATTGATATCTTTCTCTTCGAGCGTTCTATCAACCGCTTGCAGTGTTAGAGCAATCGCCAAACTCTTATAATTTGGCTCAATACCTTTGCCCTTATACACATCGAATAAGTTTAGGTCAACCAATTGATTTCCGCCAACTTTTTCTATCACTGATAAAATGTCGCCAGATTTCACCTGATCTGCCACTAAAATAGCGATGTCACGGCGGTTTGAAGGGAACTTCGAAACCCCAACTGCCTCTGGTAAATTTCTTTTTTCAATAGCAGACATTTCAATTTCAAATACATAAGTCGCATTATTGATATCTAACGATTTTTGTACTTGCGGGTGCAATGCACCAAAGAAGCCCACCTTTTTCCCTGCAACATAAATCACTGCAGATTGACCAGGATGTAAACCATCTGATTGTTCTGCTTTGATCTCAAAACGCGTTATATCATTGGTTAATGCAAGTAATGCTTCAACGTCGCCTTTTAAGTCATAAAAATCAACAGCGCGCTTTTCTTCAAGCCAATGTTCACCATGGGCAAGACCAGTAATAGCACCACCGATAACCGCAACTTGATTCACGCCATTTTCTGCATGTTCATCAGGTAGAAATTTAAGGCCATGCTCAAATAAACGAATACGTGGTTGCTGACGGTTTTGGTTATACATTACTGACGCAAGTAGCCCTGGCATCAAACTGACACGCATTGCCGACATTTCAATTGAAATTGGGTGTGGCAAAATAAGCGCATCGCTATCTGGGTGTAAAATAGTCTGTGCTTTAGGGTCAACAAAGCTGTAAGTGATCGCTTCTTGATAACCACGAGTCACTAACGTATTGCGAAATTTATTCACTGCAATATTGGCTTCGTTATGGGTGGTCATTTTTAATTTAGCGGTTGGTGCTACGTTTGGAATACTGTTGTAACCATATACGCGAGCAACTTCTTCAATTAAATCTTCTTCGATGCGAATATCAAAACGGTAGCTTGGTACATCTGCACTCCACACACCATCGACAATTTTCACATCAAGCCCTAAACGGGTGAGAATGTCGGTTACTTTCGCATCATCAATATGATGACCAATAACACGGTCTAAACGCGCACGACGAAGACGTACTTCAGTGACCTTAGGCAGCTTATCTTTTGCAACTGCTTCAACTACAGGGCCAGCTTGACCGCCTACAATCTCAAGCAATAAGGCGGTTGCCCGTTCCATTGCATCATGTTGCAGTGCAAAATCCACACCGCGTTCATAACGATGCGATGCATCAGTGTGTAAGCCGTAGCTGCGAGCTTGACCTGCGATAGCAACTGGATTGAAAAACGCACTTTCTAAGAGAATATCCGTTGTTTGCTCGGTAACGCCTGATTGCTCACCGCCAAAAATACCAGCAATCGCCAATGCTTTGTTGTGATCCGCAATAACCAACGTTGATTCATTTAATTTTGCAGTATTGCCATCAAGTAATACCAGCTCTTCACCGGCATCGGCACTACGAACTTTAATGCCGCCTTCAATGGCACTTAAATCAAATGCATGCATTGGGTGGCCAAGTTCAAGTAATACGTAGTTAGTTACATCGACCACAGGATCAATAGAGCGTACGCCACTACGACGAAGTTTTTCAACCATCCACAGCGGCGTTTCTGCGTCTAGGTTAATGCCTTTGATCACCCGACCTAAGTAACGCGGACAGGCGTCTTCATTTACCAGTTCAATCGATACTTTGTCATCAATTGTTGGCGTAACCGCAGGAATGTCTAGTGCTTTAACATCAATACTGTTAAGTACGCCCACTTCACGGGCAATCCCTTTAATACCAAGGCAATCGCCACGGTTCGGGGTTAAATCAACGTCAATGATGTTGTCATCAAGGCTTAAGTACTCACGTAAGTCGGTGCCCACCGGTGCATCGAGTGGCAACTCCATGATACCGTCGCCTTCTTCGCTAATGCCCAGCTCTACGAACGCACACAGCATACCGTGAGACGGTTGACCACGCAGTTTGGCTTTTTTAATTTTAAAATCGCCCGGCAATACTGCACCTACGGTTGCAACGGCCACTTTAATACCTTGACGACAGTTTGGCGCACCACAGACGATATCTAGCAGTTCATCACCACCAACATTTATTTTGGTTACCCGCAGCTTATCTGCATCAGGGTGTTGACCACATTCAACCACTTCACCAACAACAACGCCTGAAAATTTTGCCGCAGCAGGCTCCACACCATCTACTTCAAGGCCAGCCATCGATAACTGTTCCGCAAGAGCCTGCGTGTCAATTGCAGGGTTAACCCACTCTCTTAACCACTTTTCACTAAATTTCATGTTATTTCTTCACTCTTAACGGAACTGATTAAGGAATTTTAAATCGTTTTCAAAAAACGCACGTAAGTCATTTACACCATAACGCAGCATGGTTAAACGCTCTACCCCCATACCAAAGGCAAAACCGGTGTACTTTTCAGGGTCGATACCTACTGACTTAAGCACATTCGGGTGCACCATTCCGCAGCCTAATACTTCTAACCATTTTCCGTCTTTGCCCATTACGTCCACTTCCGCAGAAGGCTCTGTGAATGGGAAGAATGAAGGACGGAAACGAATTTCCATGTCTTCTTCAAAAAAGTTATGTAAGAAATCGTGCAAAATACCTTTCAGCTCGGTGAAGCTTACATCGGTATCAACCATTAACCCTTCCACCTGATGAAACATCGGCGTATGCGTTTGGTCGTAATCGTTACGGTATACACGCCCTGGCGAAATAATGCGCAGTGGTGGTTGCTCAGTTTCCATGGTGCGAATTTGCACACCGCTGGTTTGCGTGCGTAAAACCAGTTTTGGATTAAAATAAAAGGTATCGTGATCAGCACGCGCTGGGTGATGTTCAGGAATATTTAGCGCGTCGAAGTTATGAAAGTCATCTTCTACTTCAGGGCCAGATTTAACAGCAAAACCTAATTCACCAAAAAAGCTTTCAATACGTTCGATTGTACGTGTTACCGGATGCAAACCACCCGTTGGCATAACACGACCAGGCAGAGTTACATCAATGGTCTCAGCCGCAAGTTTTTCTTCAAGCGCTTTGCTTGCCAGTAACTCACGCTTTTCATTAATTGCAGCTTGCACATCTTGCTTAGCTTGGTTAATCACTTGGCCGGCTTCTTTGCGTTCTTCAGGGGCAATTTTACCAAGGGTTTTTAATAGGTTAGTGATTTCGCCTTTTTTACCAAGGTAGTTAACCCTGATATCTTCAAGCTGCGCGATTTCACTGGCACTGGCGACCGCCTCAAGTGCTTGCGCTAATATATTTTCTAAGTTCATTCGATACCTGATCTGTCACAGAGGTGATTGCTTTTAAGTAATAGCTAATGATAACTGAAAGCACAGGCTAGATTCTAGACTTTATACCAATCTTATTGAATTCTTTCCCATTCTGATCCAGCAAAATGGGAAGTTAAACGATTTTGCATAGAAAACTAAAGTTTTAGAGTGGATTTTATAAAGGGAATAGTCAATTTACGCTGTGCAGCCATCGATGCATGATCGAGTTTATCAAGCACATCAAGTAGCGCACGCATATCACGGCTTAAGCGGGTTAATAAAAACCGCGCACATTCATCGCTTAATTCAAGGCCACGCATATTGGCACGTTTTACTAAAGCTTCGGCTTTGTCATCATCACTCATGGAACGAATTTGAAATGTAGTGCCCCATTTTAACCGTGATTCAAGATCTGGCAGGCTAATATTTAGCATGTCAGGGAGTAAATCAGCAGTAACGACTAAGCACTTACCCGGTTCATTGAAACGATTAAAAAAATTAAATAACGCTTTTTCCCAAGCATCGTTACCAGCCACTAAGTGCACGTCATCAATACATAATACATCAAGCGTATCTAAGCCATCGAGTACCATAGGACCAAAATCAATCACTTCACGCATAGACAGCAACATAGTCGATAAACCATGCTCTTGGGCATGAATACAGGTTGCATACAGTAAATGTGACTTACCCGAATCCCCTAACCCACATAAATAAGTATATTGAAATGTGGTCGCTAAACTTTCAAATGCATTTTTTAAATGGCTCACTTCCAGTGAGTTTTCGCCACCAAAATAAGAGGCAAAGGTCTCATCATCCGGTAATGTTACCGGCAATGCCATTTGCACCGGCTCCATTGTCTGCATTAAAGACCAACCCACTGATACTCTAAGTCGTTTTGCGCTGCCACAGGATAAAAAGCACGCGGGTCAACAAAGGGCTTAAACGCACGGTCCAGCTCTAACGCTTTTTGTAAATCATGCATACTGCCGGTGTGATTTAAAGCAAAACTAACCATCTCTGCTGTACGCGAAATAATGGTCACTTGGGTAACGACACTTAAACTTTGCAACTGACGCTTTGCCAATTCAATATCAACAAAGTTATTGGTGCCTTTTAATTTAAACACCGCTTGGGCAAGCTGCGTTGTAGAATTTGGGTCAACCGCATATTCATTGGCCAAACCTGCCGCTAAGCTATCAATCATTAAAGCGATTGCTTGTTGTTTATCACCGGTTACTCGGTTTGCTTCAAACAGCTCGTCGTTAGTGAAACGCCAATCAAGTAACCATACCTCGCTGTTTGGCTGTTTATATAATCGTGCAGTAATACTACGCTCGGCGCTGTAACGGCTAGACGCCAGCTCTACCGGCTCTGAAAAATTACCCCACACTTCAGGAATGCCCACCAATGCGCGGTCTTGTAAATCAAGTAATGGCACCACCACTGGCAAACCACGCCGCGCTGCGGTGCTGTAAATTAGTTGCTCTAACTGCGGATAGCTTTCTTGGGTTACCAGTTCACGACGCCAGTTATCTTCAATAGCTAGCCAAATTGCGACGAGTGGCCGACGTGTTCCCCACAGTGGCAAGTTAAGTTCTTTGATCAGCGCATTGATCTTGTTTGCCTCAAATTTCACCACGAGATTAAGTTGACCATCTGCTTTTTCGTCGTATTCAAATTTGAGCATGTATTCTGAAATATCTTTACTGCGTTGCTGAGCGGTTGGATTTTTATCCGCATTCGGATCGCCACTGACTTTGACCAGTACGTTAAGTAACGCTTCACGGCTGGCGCTGAGTCGAGCATCGCGGGATTTGTCAGACACTTTTAAGACATCTTGATATAGATCAGTCACTTCAACTGCTGTTGCAGTGAAACTTAGGAACATGGAGGCAATAACAATAAGTAATCTAGGCACAGGACATTAGTTCTTGGTTTTAAACTGATTTGATCCTAATTCAAAGCACTCAACAAAGCAAAAATATATTTGTTAAAACCCACTTACAAATAAGTGTTGGTGATCAAGGTAGAAAAGTTCACTGCTGCATCCCTGTAGGGATCGCAATTAGCTTACGGATAAGTAATCGGAGCTTTATCGCGGCTGCTAACAATCTCATGATTGCGCTTAACCATCCCAAATTAGTTTCTAACCCTTTCCAAAACCATTACTATTGCGCGCTCTATAAATATAAATAACGGATATTGACATGCTCGACCTAGCTGTACTGGGAGTATTTATACCGACCTTCTTTTTTGTCTCAATTACACCGGGTATGTGTATGACTTTAGCCATGACGCTCGGGATGAGTATTGGTGTACGCAGAACCATGTGGATGATGATCGGTGAGTTACTCGGCGTTGCTATTGTGGCTGTTGCAGCCGTCGCAGGTGTAGCCAGTATTATGCTTAATTATCCAATGGTTTTTAATGCCTTAAAATGGCTCGGCGCAGGCTATTTAATCTATATAGGGGTGATGATGTGGCGGGCAAAAGCAACCATCAAATTAGGCGCAGACAGTAAATTAAAAGTCTCTCGCCAAGCATTATTCTCACAAGGGTTTATCACCGCGATTGCCAATCCTAAAGGCTGGGCGTTTATGATTTCCCTGCTCCCGCCATTTATTAATATTGACTCTGCCATAGCCCCACAATTAAGCATGTTAGTCGCCATTATTATGCTCAGTGAGTTCACTTGTATGATGCTCTATGCCACTGGCGGCAAAAGTTTACGATTATTTTTAAATCAAGGTGATAACATAAAATGGATGAACCGCATTGCCGGCAGTTTAATGATCGCGGTTGGTGTGTGGCTAGCTGCTAGTTAGTGGCCAACTAAGCACAAGACTAACGCGCAATATTCACCACTGAATGTTGCGCGCTAAATTTATATCTTTGCTATATCAGCGTTTAATCGCTATTAAACGGCACCTTTATCGTACTGCTCTTGTAAGGCAACCACTCGCTCACGTAATTCATCTGCAGTTACGCCATTGGCAGCAATAGGCTCGCCAACGGTCACAGCCACCAGCGACCATTTCAGTCGTGGTAGTCGCCATTTTGCTTTACGACTAAACATGCTGCCCCATAACCCGCCTAAATGCACCGGAATAACAGGCACCGGTGAACGTTGTATAATACGTTCAATACCACGGCGGAAAATAGCAATCGAACCACCGCCAGTTAGCCTCCCTTCAGGGAAAATCCCCACTAACTCACCGTTAGCTAATGCTTTTGCAACCTCATCAAATGCTTGTTGAAACGCCTGCGGATTAGATTTTTCACTGTCAATGGGAATCGCTTTGGCCATTTTAAATAGCCAATGCAGTGCCGGAGAATAGTAAATAGGAGCAAACACCATAAACCGGATAGGCCTTGGTGACGCCGCTAAAATAAACATCCAATCAACAAAGCTAACGTGATTGCTGACCAGCACAGCAGCGCCTTCACTGGGAATATTATGCTCCCCTTTAGTACGCACTCGATACATGCAAATGGTCAACAAGTAGATAACAAAGCGTAAGAAGAACTCTGGCACTTTGGTATAAATATACACTGAGATCAGTAAATTTAATCCTGCCAGTAACAAGAATAACTGTGGGATCGACCATGCAAATATAGATAGCATGACAATACTTAATACCGCACTGGCGACCATAAACAACGCATTTAACACATTATTAGCGGCGATGATCCGTGAGCGGCTTGATTCGACGGTGCGTTGTTGGATCAAAGCGTACAACGGCACAGTATAAAAACCAGACGCAATACCAATGCCGGCCATCCAGATAAAATGCCAATACATGTCACCGGTATGCAGTATTTGCTCAAGTGTAAATAATGCTTCGCTTGGTTGCTGGTAAAAGCTCATTGCAGGCTCTTGGCTCAGAAAATACAAAAATAATGTGATCAACAGCGCGCCAAACGGCACAATACCTAATTCTATCCGCGAGCGAGACAACTTTTCACACAACAGCGATCCTATCGCAATACTTAATGAAAACACCACCAAAGCGCTGGTGACGACCAGCTCATCGCCAACCATGACATATTTCACATAGTTTGGTAGCGCCGTTAAAATAATAGCGCCAATAAACCAAAACCAGCTGATGCCAAGTACGGACTTTCCGACTGATTCAGTCTGGGCATTGAGTGCTTTAAACAAACCTGCAGTCGATGAAAAAAGATTAAAGGTAAACACTAAATTAGCATCATTCGCCGCACTGTTCGGTATTGAGCGACTACTCAGATAGCCAATAACCGCCAAGCAAACAATTACTACACTAATAATCGTTGGCCCCAAGGTTTGAGTAATGTAATACGTACCAAACGTGGTGCCTAACAAAATGGCCACGAATGTCGCTGATTCAACAAGGCCATTAGCTTTGGTTAATTCATCGGCGGCAACATGCTGCGGTAAAATTGAATATTTTAGCGGGCCAAAAAAGGTACTTTGTAACCCTGTTAAAAATACCGTTGTTAACATCAGCCAAACAGAGTGCGTTGAAATGGCCGCAGCGCCCACTAGCATAATCGGAATTTCGGCAAGTTTTACGGTGCGGATTAATTTTGACTTTTCCTTTTTTTCAGCAATTTGTCCCGCCATTCCTGAAAATAAAAAGAACGGTAGAATAAATAAGCCTGCCGCTAAGTTAGCATAAAAAGCGCCATCTGCAACATTTGCAGTTTGAAAAATCAATAACAGTAGCACCGCTTGTTTATAAATATTATCGTTTAACGCAGAGAAAAACTGGGTGACAAAAAGCGGTAGAAAGCGTTTACTCTTTAGCAAAGCACGCTGAGGTTTTTTATTATCTTGCATTGTGATCCTTACAAATTAGCCTGACTGATGAAAAAGTGACTCCAGCCACTAAGAAATAGATTACCCAGTTAATGGAAAAATTACGATCAAACTTTTACCACCAAGCTATAAAAACAAAAACCTGCATAACGGGCGTTAATGCAGGTTTTAACTTAATGCACGTCTAATCGTTAATTTTGACTAACCACGCGTCGGCCACTAAATGCATGCATTAACGTCATACCGTCGAGCAAGTCAAGTTCGCCACCGACCGGAATACCATGAGCTATCCGCGATGCAGCAACCTTATAACGGTGACAAAGCTGGGCAATATAATGCGCTGTAGTTTCCCCTTCAACTGTCGGGTTGGTCGCTAATATAACCTCGTTTATCCCACCTTGCTGCAACTTACTTTCAAGAATATCAAGGCCAATTTCATTTGGACCAATGCCATCGATAGGTGACAAATGCCCCATCAGGACAAAGTACAAACCTTTATACTGGCCAGTTTGTTCAATCGCCAGTACATCGGTAGGTGATTCAACCACACACAAAATACCACTGTCTTGGCGTTTTGGACTTAAACATATTTCACATTGTGGCTGCTCTGCAAATGTACGGCAAGATTGGCAATGGCCAATTGCGGTCATCGCTTTGATAAGTGCATTACCAAGCTGAGCGCCACCTTTACGGTCACGTTCCAATAAATGAAACGCGATGCGCTGGGCTGACTTTGGACCTATACCGGGCTGACAGCGCAGTGCCTCTATCAACTGGTTTAAACTCTCTGAAAGTTGCATGTTTTATCTTAAAACGGCATTTTCATACCTGGTGGTAGTTGCATACCGCCAGTTACTTTACCCATACGCTCTTGTGTTTCTTCTGCTACACGACGTACTGCATCATTACAGGCAGCGGCAAGTAAGTCTTCAATAAGGTCTTTGTCGTCTTCCATTAAACTTTCGTCAAGTTCAACGCGGCGCACATTGTGGTTACCAAGCATAGTTACTTTAACTAAACCAGCACCGGCTTCGCCAACCACTTCTAAGTTAGCAATTTCGTCTTGGGCTTTTTGCATGCGCTCTTGCATTTGCTGCGCTTGCTTCATCATGTTACCCATTCCACCTTTAAACATAACTTTCTCTCTTTCTATTTCTAATTGCCATGAAGATAAGGGCTATTGCAGTGAATTACAATGCCTGAATACTGTTTTCGTCGATAATTGCTGAAAATAGCTGCTGTAATTGCACTATATTTTCATCGCCGTTGATCACATCAATTGCTTGCTGGTGACGCCCTGCATCTATTTTTTGCTGAATTAAATATGGCGAATCAATCACCCCTGCTGCAAAGTTAATCGTCAGCTCAACATTGTGTTCATAAATAGCAGCAAGAGCTGCGCTAAGCTTTTGCCTTAACATCGGGGTATCTAGATGTTTTTGCGATTCATCCACTTCTAAATGCAACTGTTGTTGCTGTTTAGAATAAATTGAATGCAAAGCAAATTGCCGCATCCGCCCGCCAAGCCCCATCCGCTTAATTAAATAGGCCCATTCATCTTGTTGATGCGCAAAACGAATATCGCTGATCGGGCTTTGAAAATCATCCGGTACTTGAATATTTATTTCAGGCTCAGGCTCTGCCTGCACTTTTTGTGGATTAATTTGCTCCAGTAATTCTGGGGCTAAATTTTCTACAATGGTCTGATGCTTCTCTTTAAAGTCAGGCTTTACCAGCTTAGTTGGCACGCTATTGTGCGTGTAGCTACTAACCTCTGACTGGCTAGCTGTCCCCGTTATCTGGGGCTGTGACTTTTTTACTGGTGTACTGCTCTCAACCTCAGCTGTTGTGCTTACTTGCGGCTGTGTTGATACTTTACCACCAGAAAGTGTGCCTGCACCGGAAATATTTCTATCCCGTAAAATACGGGCTATTGCAGACTGCGCTTGTGCTTCTTTTTGGCTAATATCCGTGGTCTCTGAATACTCTGGCAATGAATTGCTCTGTGATACAGCACTGTTTTGCGCAACGTCATGATGGCGTTCATGCACATATTGCTCAGCTTGATGAGTGTTGTCTGCATGAAAACCTTGCTCTACTGCGTTACTCATCACAGCGTCATACTGTGATGCTAATTGCTGCTCAAGTTCTGCATCTGAATCATGCGCTGGCTCATCATGCATATTGCTCGATTGTGGCGCAATTGCAGCCATGTGAGCTGGCTCACTGTTAACTGGATCGACTTGTTCTTGCGCCATTGCCTGGGGGCTGTCAGTATTCCCTACTGTTTCTTCTTCAGTGATCGTTGCTGGTGTAGTCGCTGGCAATGTGGCTTGGTTATCAATACGCGCTGATGCCACTGGCTTATTTTTATTAAGAATATCTCTGAGTGAGCCTGCACGAGCGCGTTTTTCATCAGCCGATGGTGCAGTCGAGGCTGCGCTGGCAAGGCTTTGGTTATCAATAGGTTGAAATGCCAATAAACGCAGCATGATCATTTCAAAACCTAAGCGAGGCTCAGGCGCCCATTGTAAATCTTTTTTACCATTGAGCAGCAATTGATAATAAATCTGCATTTGCTGTGAGTCGCAGCTGTGCGCCACTTCGCTGATAAATTCGCGGTTGTAATCATCCAACTTGGCAGCATCAGGTACCAATTGGGTTAATTGCGCTAAATGTGTCAGGCCGATAAGATCGTCTAACAAGGCAATATAATTTGGATTTTGAGTCGCAACCTGCTCAATTTGCGCCATCAATGCAGGGCCGTCTTGTGCTAATAATGCAACCAACAAGTGCTGACTATAATGGTTATCCATCAACCCTAGCATTGCTTGCACTGCTTGATGTTTAATATCGCCGTTAGTTTGTGCAATCGCTTGATCGGTTAAGCTCAATGCATCACGCATACTGCCATCAGCCGCTTTGGCGATAATTTGCAAGGCGTGGGTTTCAAAACTTAATTTTTCTTCGCCTAGTACATACTCAAGTTGCTGGAGTATTTCCGCTTGCGATAACGCATTAAGATTAAACTGCAAACAGCGCGATAAAATCGTCACCGGAAGTTTTTGCGGATCCGTCGTGGCGAGTAAAAACTTAACGTGTTCAGGTGGCTCTTCTAGGGTTTTTAATAATGCATTAAAACTGTGCTTTGAGAGCATGTGCACTTCATCAATAAGGTACACTTTATAGCGCCCACGAGTGGGTGCGTATTGTACGTTATCGAGGATTTCGCGGGTGTCTTCAACTTTCGTCCGTGATGCCGCATCAATTTCAAGCAAGTCAATATAGCGACCTGTTTCAATATCTACACAGCTACTACACTTGCCACAAGGTTGCGCCGATATACCTTCATCACAATTTAAGCTTTTTGCGAAAATTCGCGCGATGGTGGTTTTACCCACCCCGCGAGTCCCAGTGAACAAATAAGCGTGATGCAATCTATTTTGTGTTAAAGCATTAATAAGTGCTTGTTTCACATGAGATTGACCGACCAATTCATGAAAGGTCTGTGGACGCCACTTTCTCGCTAGGACTTGATAACTCATTAATTATTCGCCTTCGAATTCAACCAATTTTAGGATTTTAATCCCCATCTTCGCAATGCGTTGCTCGCCACCAAGTTCAGGCAACGATACGACAAATGCTGCATCTGTCGCATGACCACCTAATTTATTCACTAACTTAGCAGTCGCTTCAATCGTACCACCCGTCGCTAATAAGTCATCCACTAATAGCACTTTATCGCCTGGGACAATCGCATCGGTGTGTAATTCTAAAACATCTTCACCATATTCTAGCTGGTAATCTTGAGAGATCACTGCACGTGGTAACTTACCTGGTTTACGCACAGGAATAAACGGGATGCCAAGCGCATATGAAAGTGGCGCACCAAAGATAAAACCACGGGATTCAGTACCAATGATTTTAGTAAAGCCTTGATCTTTATAAGCGCTAATAAACGCATTGATCGTTGCTTGAAATGCAGCAGGATCAGCCATTAACGTTGTTACATCACGGAACATAATGCCCGCTTTTGGGTAGTTTGCAATGGTCGTAATGCTATCTTTGATGATAGATGGAGTTACTTGAGTCATAATTTAAATTATTTTATCTGTAATATTACAAAGCAGAGAAGTATAACATTACAAAAATCAGTTGTCGGCAGGAAGTTTAGAAAAAGATAAGGCTGCAAAGGCAGCCTCTAAATTTGCATGGTGCAAATTAAGATACAGTGGTGATCCAGCCTAGGATTGCATTTAAACAGCCAATTCCTACAAACACGGCTAAAAACGCAAAAAAATACATTGCATTAAATGGGTCTTTAAAATCTTTATCTTCAGACATGAAGTACTACCTTTTATTAAGCGCGACAAATTAAGGCGCACATAATAGACGATGTAAAATAATCAATAAAGGTTTTAAGGGGGATTTTTTGTCACGATGACACCAAGTGAAGCCATCGCATTTAACGTTGCAGTCGCACCTTGAAATAATTGCTCTGTCGTAAATTGTGGGGCTTGTTGAGCAACTTGCGCCACCAAAGCAGGTAAACGAATACCTGGGGTGACATCTATAATCGATAATAACAGCGCCGTCATTGCATTGGTGGCAAGAAACTGTACTTCGTCATCTGCATCACGGTATACCACAAAATAATGAGCTTGCTCACTGGGCTGCTGCGGCTGAAAATCCACACTGATATGCTGCACAGCAAACTGATAACTCAAATTTCTGGCACTGCTGCTTAGATAAAGAGGCAGCTCAGTTAGCTCACCAGTAATAGCACATTCCAGTGGATCAGTTTGCGCTATTGATACATCAAGCTCAACCCATTCATAATGGGCAAGCTCCAACATAAATACTGGATCGCTTGGTTGCAAAATATAGTCATTACTTAAATATGTAATAAACTCACCCGCAATATCCAAAAAATAAGGTGAGTGGCAATCGTGCTCTGCAAAAAACCGCCGCACTAACCTTATCCAGTCATCATCGCTGTAAAGTGTTTTCAGTACCGGAAAACCAGAGGAAATAAAACCATTGATATTATTAAAAAATAAATCACGGTAAATAGCCATACGGCGGTCTTCGATGCCATCCGGTTTGGGCTGTAATTGTGGATCGCGAATATGCGCCATAAACGCAAGTTGGCTATCAATAAAATTCATATCAGGCACTTTCTTTATTCTGAGTTATAGCGTGTTTAGCTTGTAACTGATGAATGATATCCAGCTCTTTTATAAGCTCAGGAATGGCAGGAATATTAAAATCACGCTCTAATAAGGTAGGAAATACCCCGTGATGTTGATAGGCAAGATCAAGCAATTGCCACACTGGATCAATCACATCCGCACCATGCGTGTCGACGATTAAATCATCCGCTTCGTTATAATGCCCAGCGACATGACCATACGCTATGCGGTTTGATGGTAAGTTTGCTAAGAAATGTTCACTGTCATAACCATGATTTATTGAATTCACATAAATGTTATTTACATCAAGCAGTAGTTTACAGTCAGCTTGCTGTAAAATTTCATTGGTAAAATCCAACTCACTGATTTGCTGATCTGGTGCGGCATAATAAGAAACATTTTCAATTGCTATTTGTTGCTCAAGAATATCTTGTACTTGTTTAATACGAGAAACAACATGTTTAACGGCTTGTTCAGTAAACGGGATTGGCATTAAATCATACATATGCCCGCTGCCTGAGCAATAACTGAGGTGCTCGCTAAAGAGTTTAATGTTATGTGTTTCAAAAAATACTTTTAATGATTTTACAAATTCAATATCTAACGGTTCGGGAGAGCCGATGGATAATGACAAACCATGACAGAGGAAATTATTAGTATCAGTAAGTGACTTAAATTGTTTAGCGAAACGGCCACCCAGTTTTAACCAATTTTCTGGTGCAACTTCCATAAAATCAATTTGGCTTGGCATATGAGTAAGCAACTCATCGAGCATTTCTCGACGTAAACCAAGGCCTACCATGCCAAATTCATTTTGTTTGATTACTGCCATTTAAATCTCCACCAATAAAAAGGGCCTATGCAGGCCCTGATCAAGCATTGCGACTAATTTTTATCATACAAATTAGCTACGGCCACCGCATTTACCTTCGCCACATTTGCCTTCTTTTTTAGCTTTGGCATCTTTAGCAGCGCCACCACATTTACCTTCGCCGCATTTGCCTTCTTTTTTAGCTTTGGCGTCTTTAGCAGCGCCACCACATTTACCTTCACCGCATTTGCCTTCTTTTTTAGCTTTGGCGTCTTTAGCAGCGCCGCCACATTTACCTTCACCGCACTTGCCTTCTTTTTTAGCTTTGTCGTCTTTAGTTTTAGCATCGCCACCACATTTACCTTCGCCGCATTTACCTTCTTTTTTAGCTTTGTCGTCTTTAGTTTTAGCATCGCCGCCACATTTACCTTCGCCGCATTTACCTTCGCTAGCGTCAACTTGGTAACCCGTCACCAGTTGTTGAAATTCAAACGGATTTGCTTGTACATCTGCAGAAATGAAACTTGTGCTGCCTACTACTACTGCGCCTAATGTTAACGCAATCGAATTCTTTTTAATTGTATTCATTTTATGACTCTCTCTAAACAAAGGATGTACTAAGTAATAAGTAATAAGTAATAAGTAATAAGTAATAAGTAGACCTCGCTACAAAAAATAATATTTCACTTGCCTGCAAATTTTTATATTATTTTTTGCTCTCACTGCAGAAGTCGTACAACTGAGGTTAACTATGGGAGTAAAATTGGCATTTATCAATGTTATATTTACAGGTAAACTACGGCTCCTTTTCTAAAGTCAAAAGTGCCTCGATCATGAAATTAGTTTTAGCACCTATGGAAGGGGTTGTCGATTTTAAAATGCGTCAGCTACTCACCGATATTGGTGGCTTTGATTTATGCGTCACTGAATTTGTACGTGTGATAGATGCTTGCTTACCCGACAAAGTGTTTAATCGCTACTGCCCTGAATTGCAAAACAATGGCTTAACGCGTGCTGGCACACCCGTTCGCATCCAATTGCTTGGCCAAGTTGCGCACGCACTGGCAGAAAATGCGGTGAAAGTAATCGAACTCGGTTCTCATGGCGTTGACCTTAATTTTGGTTGCCCAGCTAAAACGGTCAACAAAAGTAAAGGCGGTGCCGTGCTATTAAAAGATCCTGAGCACATGTATGAAATCATTAAAGCAGTCCGTGACGCCGTACCCAGCGAACATCAAGTAAGCGCTAAAATTCGTTTAGGGTTTGATGATGACAGTAACAGCCAAGAAATTGTCGATGCCGTTGTCAGCGCCGGTGCCAATAGCATTGCTATTCATGCTCGTACAAAACGAGACGGTTATAACCCGCCCGCTTATTGGGAAAAAATCCCACCGCTTATCAAAGATAAAGATATAGCCGTGGTGGCAAATGGCGAAATTTGGCAAGTAGAAGACGCGCTACTGTGCCAGCAACGCAGTGGCTGCACAGACTTAATGCTAGGCCGTGGTGCGCTTTCTCACCCAGATCTTGCACAAAAAATAAAAGCACATGTTAATGGTGAACAATACGCAAGCCTGCAATGGGAACATATTCTGCATCATTTAATTAATTCAGCCATCCACCATGATCCCGCTAAAGATGAAAAATATTTTGCTTCTCGCACAAAGCAATGGTTGGGCTATTTAAAACGTCAATACTCTCAAGCTGATACTTTATTTGATGAGATCAGACGCTTAAAGATAAAAGAAGATGTGGCAGATGTTTTGAAAAAATACGCAATTGCACCTTAATTTGACACACATCATAGTGCCTTTCTTTAATTAATGAATACTGTAGCATTGCTCAACGAGGATAATGACAATGATCAATGCTCAACACCACCTTCAGTTACTAAATACAGAGTTGCAGCAAGTAAGGCAAGCCTTACTATTGAGGCTCTCAGACTCAAATAACCTTATTCATCATGCATTGGTTGCGACGTTACACGAACACAACCCTGAGCAGTGGTTAGAACTCACACAAAAGCAGCTTGGCACTGAATACCAAGATATCATTTTACGCTTAGAGCAGCTTGAAGCAGCGGTTTGCCAAATTGATATTGGCCAATACGGCTATTGCTGTGACTGTGAAGAAAAAATTGACCCGCAACGGCTAAATGCCGATCCAACAGCGCAGCGCTGTGGCAACTGCGAGTCAAAATTATAAAAATCCGCAAGCTAATTTACGGTGTTGTTAAAAGTGTTGCGAACGCAAAACTTTGCGCCGGATAAAAAATGATATCAGCCACTAAGTAGTCGACTTGTTGTGGCGTCATTTTTAACCGTTTCAGTAAATTAACTTTCGCTTGTTGCACTGTCCAAGCATGGTAATGAATGCCAAGATCGGTTTCCATCATCGTAAGCCAAAATGTTCGCTCTTCATTACTGAGTCCTGCTGCTACTTGCTGAGCAGAGCTGCTAAGGTTTTGGTAGTTTTGCGCCCAATCAAAACCGGCGATTTGATTTTTAGACTGTGCAAAACGCTGCTCAAGCACTGAGTGTTGATGATCAATCGCTAAATTAAGCGAATATACTTCCTGTTGGCTACCTTGCAATTGAGATTGCACTGCAACCAGCCAGTTGATGGGGGCTTTCGTAGTCCCTGAGAAGTAGTTTAGTTTACTTTGGTACCAAGGCCCACCATTCGATAAACCATGCAAACCAGCACTACCTCGTGGCGTATAGGACGCTAAAAAAACGTTAAAATTGGTCAACGTTTGCTTAATAATGGCTGGGAGATCATCACCAGCAAGACTTTTTGCTACTTGCGTTTGCAATGCCGTAAGCTCGATAGAATTGAGTCTAAGTTTACTTTCTTGCGCTGACACTAATTGTTGCTGTGTAAAACGGATCCAACCAGCGATGCCTGCTGAAATATCCTGTTGCTGATTATATTCAAGCATATTTTCAAGCACTGGAATATAAACCGGCCAGCTGAAGTAACGCTGCGGAAAACGTTCTGCAATAATGAGGTAATCTAATAAATGTTTATCAACAGGTGCTAATTCAAGAGATTGCATCGCTTGATAGATTGTGTGGCGCTCTTTTAAATACGCATCACTAAATGGCCACTGCGACTCAGATACACTAACGCTTGTACCTTTACTCGTCGGTCTTAAAAATTGATTCAGTGAGTGTAATGCTTGTTGGGCTTGCTCTTCACTTTGATACTGCTTATTTACATCACTACATGCACTCAAAAAAAGTGCACTGAGGCATATCCATATTAAGTTTTTTATCATGAGTATAATCCAATAAAAAAAGCCCCTATGGGGCTTTTTATAAATTGCTATAGCAAATTAAAGTTAAATTTTAACACCGTTGCGAGCGGCTTTATCTTTAATAAATGCAGACCAACCTTTTGCAAACTTACGTGTGCGCGGGTCGTCCATTGCTTTAGTAATTGCAGCATAAGCTTGCTTATACTTTTCTTGATAATAATAAGCTTCGGCTAAATCTGAATAAATAGTTCCTTGCTTATCAGAACCTAATTCAAGTGCCTTGTTCAAACGAACAACGGCTGCACTATAATTTTGCGATTGCAATAATAATGAACCTGCTTTGCGATAAAGCTCAGCGTCGTCATCAAATTTTGCCGCTTCTTCATAGTATTTAGCTGCTTTTGCAATATCTTTAGAACGATGATAATTACTTGCTACTGCGCTGATATTAGCTTTTGTACGTTTAACAATCTTATCATCAATTGACTTCTCTAAAACCTTAGCGGCTTTATAAGGAATTTCATTCAATGAATAGAAGTTAGACAAAACTTTATAATCAACTTCAGTTTCAAAATAACCATTTTTGTAAGCTACTTCCATCGTTGCAAGACCGGTTTTATAGTCTTCCGTCTGAAGGTAGTATTTACCTAAGCTTACCCATGCTTTTTTATCATCTGGCCAGATACGAACAATTTCTTCACCAACTTTGACCATATTTTTATAGTCTTTAAGTTCAAAATATGAACCTAATTTAAGTTGGTAAGGGCCTTTGTTAGGCTCTTTTTGAAGTTTAATTGCTTTATCAGCTGGTGTAAAAACATCACGGAATTTACCTAACTGGTAGTTAGCTTGGGCTATACGCGTATAAACCGTTGCATCTTCTTCACCAGTAAAGTCCATCCACGCTACATAAGCTTCTTTGGCTTTTTCATACTGCTCAGTACCAGCGTACATATCGCCAAGTGTTTTTAAACTTTGTTCTTGATCGGCAAAGTTTAACACATCATCGGCAACGGCTAACTGTAGGTGTTTAATCGCAGTTTTATACTGCTCTTTTTGACCATACATGCTACCTAAGTAGCGATTAACTGTTGCTTTGTCGAAATCATCAGAAGGCTCTAATTCTTTCAACATGGCGATAGCTTCATCAAGCTTATCTTCGTTATACAAGTCAAACGCTTTGATAACTTTTTTACCAACACGCTCTCCCATCACTCTAGTCTTTGCTTTTTTACGCTCTTCAATCTTTGCGTAATCTGGCGCGGCTAGAGCGGATGCAGTAAATACTGCACCCGAGAAAGACATAAGTACCGCAAGAGCTGTTACTTTAGATAAATTTCTCATTACTTGCCTCCTTAGTTGCCTTGGTTAATTTTAAAGTCTAGCTGAACTTGTAAACCAACTTGCTTTTGTGCTTTACCATCAATAATTTTAGGACGGTATTTCCACTTGCTCAATGCACGTTTTGCTTCTCTATCGAAAATACGTTTAGGGTCTGCGTCAATAACTTCAATATCAGTTACGCCACCTAACTCATCGATTGAGAATGAAAGTTGTACCCAACCTTCTTTACCATCACGTGCTGCTTGTGTTGGATATTTTGGTTCAATACGAACGATAGGTGTCGCATCACCATCTCGTCCGAATGCCCCTGGACCACTTAGACCACCTGCCGAACTTCCCACATCGATGCTGCCCATATTAAATGACATTGCACCAGGATTTGGATTGTTATTTTCCGGCTGTGGCGGCTGCGGTTTAGGCGGCTGCTTTGGCGGTGGAGGCGGCGGAGGCGGTACTCGCTTCCGTTCCTGCACCTTAGATTCAGGCGGATTCGTCATAATTTCGACTATGATCTGCTCTTTTTGTTCCGTATTACGGTCAGCCCCACCAGAAATGAGGAAAGCCATGAAGTAGAACAAGCCGAAAGTAACTGCCCCACCTGCAATCAGTGAAAACAGAAAACGAATCATTACTGATCTCCAGCTATTGAAATTCTCAGGTTATCACCCGTCGCTTTGATCTGGTCCATAACTTTAACCACTACGCCATGTTTTGCATCTTTGTCAGCTTGCAAAATTACAACTTCAGTAGGTTGTTCTGCTAATAAACTTTCAATTTTTGCTGAAACACGTTCAACATCAACTTGTTGTTTATCAATCCAGATCTCGCCGTTGTCACGAATTGCAATAAAAATGTTAGCATTTTTTTGCTTCGTAGCTTGGGCCGCTTTTGGTTTATTGACCTCGATACCAGCCTCTTTAACGAACGATGTAGTTACGATAAAGAAAATAAGCATGATAAATACGATGTCAAGCATCGGTGTCATATCTACCGTTGCATCTTCTTCTTCACGAAAACGTTGTTTACGTGCCATATTTAATTCTCTCTCTAGTGATGAGGCATACTATCAATAAGTTTGGCTTTCACCATTTTAGCTTTTGCCTCAAGGCGTGAGCTAAAAAATACTCCAGATAATGCCGCAACCATTCCAGCCATTGTTGGGATTGTTGCCATTGAAATACCTGATGCCATTAAACGTGCATTACCTGTACCTTGGCTAGCCATGGTTTCGAAAACCGCGATCATGCCTGTTACTGTACCTAGCAAGCCAATTAAAGGACAAACAGCTACCAATGTTTTAATCAACAACATACGCTGATCTAATTTTTCAGACGCTTCAGAAATCCATGCTTCACGGATTCTGTGTGCGTACCAAGACGTAGTGTCTTGGCGGGCATCCCACTTTGCTACAATTCCTTTCGATAAACGAGGAAACTCAGCAAGTAAGAACCAATAGCGCTCAATCATTAAAACCCACATGATAAAGAGTGCTATCGCGACCACGTATAAAACCTGGCCGCCTGTGCCAACAAAATCCCTGATAGATTCCCAGATCTCCATCAGGACTAGCATTAGGCTTTCTCCTTCTCCGCGTGAGTAGCAACGATACCAGCGCTTTGCTCATCAAGGATGTGTAATACCGACTTACTACGACCCGCAACAACAGCGTGAAGAAGGATAAGTGGTAATGCAGCAATTAGACCTAGCGCAGTAGTTACAAGTGCTAGAGAGATGTTACCTGCCATGATCTTCGGATCACCTGTACCGAACAATGTGATTGTTTGGAACGTTAAGATCATACCGATTACCGTACCTAGTAGACCAAGTAGTGGCGCGATTGCAGCAAGGATTTTAATGATATTGATACCAGCTTCGATGCGTGGCGTTTCACGAAGAATCGCTTCATCAAGTTTAAGCTCAAGGTTTTCAACGTCTTGATTTTTGTTGTCATGGTACACTTTAAGAATACGACCCAGTGGGTTATTTGTATTCGGTGTAGCAACATTTTTAAGCTGACTGTTGATTTTGCTTGTTGTAAGCGTAAGGTCAACAAAGCGAGCTAGGAAGATTAATAAACCTAAACCTAATAACGCAGTGATGATATAACCAACTACATCACCTTGGTGATAGTATTCTTCAAGTGTCGCTTTTTGCGTATTGATACGTAAGATAGCACCACGCGTTGGATCCAGATATACACCAGCATAATTATCAGCAGACGTATTTTCTAAGTCACTGATACCAGCAAGAATATAACCATCAGGTTGTTTACCTAGCGGCTGAATCGATTTAGTTTCAGGCGAATAGATTAAGTAGCCATCGTCTGTTACTAAGTTGAAGTTACCGATACGGGTTACTTTCTTAACTGTCGCGTTTCCGTCAAGACCAGCAACTTCAGTTTCGAATGTTGAAACTTTCGCTGACTCAGTCATTTCAGTTTGTAGTGAAATCCAAAGTTCTTCAAGTTCACGAACTGTTGGTAATTCTTTAGCCGCAGCTAATGAACGTAAGATTTCAGCACGGCCTGGCTTTTCAGCAGAAACAAGAGATGCTTCGATTGAACCGATTGCATCTTGTGCAGCACGACGTACAACACCAAACATTTCACCTAATGTACCTTGTGCACTTTGAAGAGCAGCCTCTTTCTCAGCTAAGGTATTTTCGTTTTGTGCATATTGTTTAGTTAAGCTATCACCACGTGCTTTTTCAGCAGCTAATTGGCTTTTCGCTTTATTAAGTAACGCTTGCTTATCTGCACGATCTGATAAGAACTCTTGCTCACGTTGCTTATTGATTTTGCCTTCAGAGATACGCTCTTGCTTTACTTGCTCTAGGATTTTATCTAAAGCACCTGTATTTGCATGTGCGTTAAGCGCGGTACCTGCAGAAACAGATAGTACTGCTGCAACAGCAAAACCTTTAAATAGTTTCTTCATTATTGATTACTCCGCGCCAAAGATTGGTAGTTTAACAAGTTCTAATGTCGCTTGCTTACGCGCCATACGAATAACTTCTTTAACAGGTTTTAGGTATTCATCACCTAATTCTTTCCACTGTTTAGTGTTGTTATCCCATACCCATGCGTGCTTTAAGTCAAACGATTGAGCAACGTAAGTGATACGACCAAGTTGGCCGAAATCAACGTTAATGCTCTTGCCATCAACTTCTAAAGTACCTTGTGAAGCAGCAACTAAAGAGCTATATGCAGCTTCAATTGTGTATGCTTCTAATACTTGACGGAATTTCTCTGATGTAGTTACAGAAGAAGAAACCATTGTTTCACGTAATCTTTCAACACGCGCTAAACGAGCGTCACTGTTAAACGGAACGTCCGCTTTGATGAATTGCTCGAGCGTATCGATCATGCGATACATCAAAGGCACAACGTTTTGTTTTGTGGTGTCGATCGTAGCGATTTGACGGTCAAACGATTCAATTTGTGCATTTTGGTCAGCGACCAAACGTGCAACGTGATCGTTGTATACTTTCAAAAGCTCAGATTCATCAACAACGCTACGGTACTCAGCTAATAGCTCTTGAGTTTGACCATATACGTTGTCAATTTTAGTTTGAGACTTAACCGCAGCCGTTTGAATTTGTAGACCTGCTTTTTGCACGTCATTCAAAGGATCTGCAATCACATTGCTGCTTGCGAATGCAAACGCGCCAACCAACGCAGTTGCTACAAGACTCTTTCTGATTTTAACAGACATAGTTCCCAACCAATTAAGTAATGTTACTTTTATAATTTAATTACCTCCCGAAGGAGACAACCCTGATATCTTTTAATAGATATCAACCCTCCAATAATGCTAAATGCAATGCACGCTGTCAACTTGATGTTTGGAATTAGCTGGAAATAAATTAATTCAATCATTGCAAACTAAAACACACAAAACAAAGGATTAACATAAATGCAACAGCGCTATATTTTCAGCTGGTGCAAAAGCCACTAACTACAGCTGTTTTATCTACTCTGGTGAAACATAAAACATTAATGTAACATTTTATGTGTAATCTAGATGGGTTAAAAAAAGTTAATAATAATTTCAAATAAGCGTAATCATTCAGTAAAAAAGCCTTTTTATGCAGATGTACCGTGAGCACAGGGTATAAAATAACTGCCGTTCGGACCGTTTAAAGGAAAATGTATCTGCTTTTTTACCACTAAAATTTACACGACTTCATTTTTGACTGATTGAGCGAGCGAGAGCACTGAATGACTCTCACTTTTCAAAAATTTTAGTTTATAGGTACTGACTGTTTTATTCCTAATAAAAAGTTCTCACCTATTTGCTGATTTGATAATCTCTTCACTAAATATCCCATCATTGTGAATTCACATTCAGCTAGAATTGGATCGAGATCTTTTTCATTATTTAGCAAGTCTTCTTACGGGGGAAAATATACAGCCACGTAAAATTAATGCTACGGCTGAGGTAATATTTTTTAAGCTTTCAGTTTTAGCGTGAAGCACCCTATCTGTTTTGTCAAAACGAGTTTGCTCTGATAGACATGGCCCCTTGATTAACTTGAACCCTGATTAAGAAACTTACTAAAGAGCTGATTTTAAAGCATAAATATTAATAAAAGTCTCCAGCCGGAAATTTCAGGGAGAACAAGGCGAATTTACGCGTCAAGAGCGGGCACACAGTTAGCGTTGCAAATAGCCGCAGGAGATAGATTTATTATCCAAAGTTCAGGTTAACTAACACTTCTATTGGCTTTTTAGGCAACAGATAGATCAATCTAAACATGAGTTTGCAAGGAAATAGAATAGAAAAATAGCTAATTAAGTGAGAGAGAGAAAATTAGGTGTATAGAAATATTAGTAATAGAGAGGGGAATTATGGTGAAACAGAGTCCTGTTTCACCAAGTTGAACTTAGGTTCACATAATAAAAATTATGCTAGTTCTACGTTCTCAGCTTCAGGGCCTTTTTGGCCTTGCTTGATGCTGAAAGTGACTTGTTGACCTTCGCTTAGAGTGCGAAAACCTGAGCCAGTGATAGCGCTGAAATGTACGAATACGTCAGGGCCATTTTCTTGTTCAATAAAACCGAAACCTTTAGCTTCGTTGAAGAACTTAACTTTACCAGTAGTTGACATACTATATTTTCCTGTAAGTCAAAATTTAAAATTCAGCCAATAATTGGCTATATCCTCCCTGAGTGAATGCCCAAAAAATCCTTTGGGTAAAGTACAGGAAGAAATAATTGACCAAACAGGTAACCATAAACGCCGCACATTAACCGAAAATTCTATACGCAAAAACTCAAAGCAAGTTAAGGTTAACATAATAAAATCGTTTTAGCTCTATTAATTCAGAATTATTTTAAACAGGCTTTAATTGCTGATTTTACACGCGATAAAGACATATATTAATGCTAAACAGGCAACTAAAATGGCCTTTTAATCGCCTGAGTAAGTTAAATAGTTACTTCACTTGCCAATCAATAATTGATTCAGCTTTAATAGGTACTACATGATCGTCACCCAACGGGTAGCTTGCAGGCACAGTCCAAGGCTGCTTCACTAAAGTCACGGTATCAGCATTTCTGGCTAATCCATAGAAATCAGCGCCATAATGACTAGCAAACCCTTCTAATTTATCCAATGCACCAGCGTCTTCAAACGCTTCAGCATACAGCTCTAATGCAGCATGAGCCGTATACGCACCCGCACAGCCACAGGCAGCTTCTTTTTTATCTTTATAGTGTGGCGCAGAATCTGTGCCTAAAAAGAACTTTTTACTACCGCTTGTTGCCGCTTCAATCAGTGCTTGTTGGTGGCTATTACGCTTTAATATTGGTAAACAATAGTAATGTGGACGAATTCCCCCCGCCAACATATGATTGCGGTTATACAACAAGTGATGGGCGGTAATGGTTGCTGCCAGATTATCTGGAGCGTTATTAACAAAATCAACGGCATCTTTGGTTGTAATATGCTCAAGTACAATTTTAAGTTCTGGGAAGTCTTTAACAACATCAACTAAAATTGTTTCTAAAAACACTTTTTCACGATCAAATATATCAATCGATGAATCTGTCACTTCACCATGGATCAGCAATAACATGCCGACTTCTTGCATGGCTTTTAATGCTGGGTAAATCTTTTTAATTGAGGTTACACCAGAGTCTGAGTTAGTGGTCGCACCGGCTGGATACACTTTAGCAGCAACAATTTTACCCGTAGCATGGGCTTTTTTAATTTCATCTGCGCTCGTGTTATCCGTTAGATAAAGTACCATCAGCGGCTCAAAGCTACCTTGTGGTCCTGCCGCCATAATGCGGTCGCGATACGCTAAAGCGGTTTCAGTACAGGTTGCTGGGGGAACTAAGTTTGGCATAATAATCGCGCGCCCCATATAGCGGCTAATATCCCTAACTGTATCTTTTAATTGATTTCCATCACGTAAATGAACATGCCAGTCATCTGGACGGGTGATAGTTAACGTTGCTTGAGTATTGGAGGCTTGATTTGTCATTACTTATTTCCACGGCTGAATTTAATTGATCATATGCATATGCCCTAGCCGAGTAAAGATTTTATTGTGGTTTTTACTGACGCTTTTTATCAACGGATAGAATGAAAGCATTGCATCATCAATAGTTTGCCGTGCGTTTACCTTTACATACAGATCTTGTTAATTTTATTTATTCTTTGTCTATCTATTAACATTCCGTTAATCTATAAGTATATCAATGACACAAAAACGGTATATTCACGCGTGGCACATGCAGAATAAAATAGATTTATCTTCAGCGCTTGATGTTAAAACCGAGCAACTGAGCATTATTAATCAGTTTTCCTCAAGCTTATTACAGTTAGATAAACTCGATGAATTGTTCGACTATGTCACCACTGAAGTAGTTAAACGGTTAGGCTTTGTTGATTGTGTTATTTATATTGCCGATGAAAGTGCTACAACCTTGCACGAAGTCGCATCAATGGGAGTGTCTCCTGCTAATAGTAACTATGCCATAGAACGAAAAACCATTGCATTTAACCAAGGTATTACTGGTTATGTTGCTTCAACGGGTCGTGCTGTTATTATTGGTGATGTCAGTACAGATAGCCGTTATATCGCAGATGTACGCCCTGCTATGTCTGAACTATGTGTACCATTAGTTTATAAGCAGCAGGTTTTAGGAGTGATTGACTGTGAACACCCGCTACGTAATTATTTTAGTGATGCTCACCTAGAAATTTTAACAACCGTCGCGCATTTGCTCAGCGCAAAAATAAATCAGGTCAACACTGTTGAAAACTTACAGCAAACGGTGAGTCAATTAAATAGTGCCCAAAAGCTGGAAGGCACATTATTACAAATAGCTAATTTAACTTACCAAGCCAATGACTTAGATACTTTTTTAGAGTCATTACACAACATTATGACCAGCTTACTGCGTGCTGATAACTTTTTGGTAGGCTTATACGATAAAAATATCGATATCCTTGATATTGTTTATATTGTAGAAGAAGGGGTGCGCTCAAATGCCCATAAAAAAATCTCTAAAGAGCAACTAAAAAATACCGCCTCCTATTATTTGCTCAATTTAGAGCAATCACTGCTTTTAAATAAACAAGAATACCAACAGCATATTGCAGCTGGTCATTTTAAAATGGTGGGCCGCCAATCTGAATCTTGGCTTGGGGTACCATTTAGGGTCAGTGAGCATATGAGTGGCGTAATTGTAGTACAAAGTTACGATAAAACTCACCATTACAATGATCATGACCGTGCCCTACTCACTTACGTTAGCCGCCAAATTAGCATGGCCATCGACAGGCAGTTATCTCGCCAAGCGCTTGAACACCGCGCTTTACATGACGAATTAACTGGCCTTGCGAATCGTTCTTTACTCATTGACCGTATAAAGCACGGTATCTTACGACTTACGCGTACACCTAAAGGGTGCTATCACGCGCTGTTGTATTTAGATTTTGACCGTTTTAAAAGCATCAACGACTCATTAGGGCATGAAGTGGGTGATCACTTTCTAATTGCTATTTGTAAATCAATTCAAGGCACGATCCGTAATACCGATACATTTGCACGGCTCGGTGGCGACGAATTTGCTATTTTTATGGAGAACATCACCCATAAAAACCAAATTAACGATGCCCTAAAACGGATCAAAAATGCACTTCAGGCACCGCTTAATATCGATGGTCATTTATTACAAGCGTCCACCAGTATTGGCGTTGCATTTTGTGAAAACGAAAACGATAAAGCCTATCAATTATTGCAGCATGCCGATGCAGCAATGTACGAAGCTAAATCCACTGGCCGTGGACAAGTAAAGTTTTTTAACAATACTATGCGCAAAAAGCTCAAAAGCCATGCAGATATAGAGAATGATTTACAACATGGTATTGAGCACGATGAGTTTGAGCTTTATTTTCAAGCTATTTTTGGCATCCAAAATTGTGATGTGGTCGGTTTTGAAGCCCTTGTACGCTGGCATCACCCGAGTAAAGGCTTTGTCGCACCAAATGACTTTATTCCAGTAGCAGAAAGCACCGGACAAATTATTAATCTAGATCTGCATTTGTTAGAGCTTGCAGCAAAACAAATAGCGGCTTGGCAACAGCAAGGGAAACGATTTTTGCGGATCACCGTAAATGTCTCATCCAGACACTTTGCAAGTGTTGATTTCATCACACAGATCCACGCTATTTATAATAAATATGCGCTCGAGTTAGGGTCTTTATGTTTGGAGATCACCGAATCAGGTTTAATCGAAAATTTAGAGTTGGCTACCAAGATAATCGAAGGTTTAGCGCCATTAAAAGTAAAGTTATGTTTAGATGATTTTGGCACTGGCTACTCTTCTTTAGGTTATTTACATCAATTACCCATCCATGTATTAAAAATCGATAAAAGTTTTATTGATCACCTAAAAGACACTGCCACGCCATTGGTTGATGCCATTTTATCACTCGCTTCATCGCTTAAATTAGATGTGATTGCTGAGGGAATTGAAACCCAAGAGCAGTTAAGTATCTTGCAGCAAACTAAATGTGATTTTGGCCAAGGGTTTTTAAAAGCCAAACCTATGCCCGCTACTCAAGCTATTTTACTCATAGATAAACCACTTTAACGTTGGCATAAAAAAGGCCCTGCACTGCAGGGCCTTAGCGTTAATGTTTGCTATTTATTACCCTAACCAACTAACCAATGTGCCATAACTGCAATAACTGGTAGCGTGATCAATGTTCTAAGAATGAATATTATGAACAACTCAAAAATATTTACCGGAATTTTACTACCCAATAATAGCGCGCCCACTTCCGACATATAAATCAACTGGGTTACACTCATTGCCGCAATAATAAAGCGAGTAACATCACTTTCAATGGTGCCAGCAGCTAAAATTGATGGAATAAACATATCAGCAAAGCCAACCATAATCGTTTGCGCGGCGGCTTCTGCTTCAGGGATCTGTAATAACTCTAAAAATGGAATGAAAGGTTTGCCTAAATAAGCAAATATTGGTGTATATTCAGCAATAACTAACGCAAACGTGCCCACCGCCATCACGATTGGCAATACCGCAAACACCATGTCTAATGCGTTGTGAATGCCTTCTTTCATGGTACCGGCAAAGCCTGGTGAGTGTTTAGCTTTGTTCAGCGCTACATGCAAAGCATGGGTGAGAATATTCTTGCCGTGAGGCACCCGCTCTTTATGAGGATCAGGTTGGCTGCCATCAATAAATACATCTTTTTTAAAGCTCAACGGCGGAATGCGTGGCACAATCAATGCGGCCACAACCCCAGCTAAACACACCGTTAAATAAAACGGCGCAAATAACTGCTCCAGCCCAACTTGACCTAATACCACTAAACAAAATGTAATTGACACGGCAGAGAAGGTGGTACCAATAATCGCCGCTTCACGCTGGGTATAATGTTTTTCTTCATACTGGCGCGCGGTCATTAAAATCCCCACACTGCCATCACCTAACCATGACGTTGCACAATCAACCGCACTTCGCCCTGGCACACCAAACAGCGGACGCATCACTTTAGTTAATAATGTTCCCACTAATTCAAGTAAGCCAAAATTCAACAGCAAAGGCAGTAACAAACCCGCTAAAATAAACACTGAAAATAAAACGGGCAGCAAATCTTTTAATACTAAGCCACCGGTATTTTCTGAAGTGATACCAGTGAAAATAGGCTGTAATACGCCCGGTAGTGCTGAATTTAAATCTGGGTTATTAAGGCTTAAAACCGTAAGAATAATAAACGCCATACCAAATAAACGGATCACTAACCATAACCAGTGCACATCAAAAAGGTGCTTTAAAATAGCAGATTTCATTAATGCCGCTGGTTTAAATAGTTTCATCACTAAAGACAAAACACCGGTAATACAAATAATCACGGTGATCAACAGATCAATATAGGATGCAACCGCCGTTTTTACAGCTTTAGCCATAACGGCAATGGGGATAGTCATCGCTCCATCCATTGGTACTGGAGTCATGAACAAGAATACACCGATCAGCGACGGAATGATAAAAGTTAACCATACCTTTAAGTCAAACTGCTCGGCAGAGGAAGTTAGATTAGACATTGTTTTCAACCTGTAGAAACCACAAAAAGAGCAAAAGCTCTTTTTGTGGGTTATTATTATTTATTATTAAATTTTAATACCGCGTTGACGCAAAGCATTTTCTAATGCTTGTTGTAAATCATTCATTGTACCCGGCTCTAAGGTTGTGCCTTCGTCATCCATCCAGGTCAAGCTCGTACCGCCATCTTTGGTACGACTGACTAATATTTGATATTGACCATCTTCAATAGGTAACTCAGCAAGTTCTTCGCCCCAAATTGAATCCCATACACTTGATTCTGGTTTGTTGTAATCAGCCGTGATCAAGCCGCGCTCTTGGTCAATTTCAACAATAGTAAATGATAAACGCTCTAAGAATCCTGAGAAACGTTCGAATATTACAAAGTAATCTTGCTCGGTCACTAATGCCGCATTACCTTTATTATCAAAGCCCATTTCCAGCGAAATAATGCCCTGTTGTTTACGTATTTCAACTTCAAGTTGACGATAGCGATAATCAAATTCTGCCACAACTTGGTTCAGTGCTCGCACTTCTAACTGTTGTTGCAAAATAGCTGTCAATGGCACGTCTTTACTCTCATATTCTGCTAATTTAGCACTTAATGATGCTGTACGTTGGTGCGACTTTTCTTCAATTGTAAAGATAAAGCGTTGTTGCGATATTTCATCTTCGCTATCCCATAACCAACCTTCTTCTGGCTTGATGATGGCATACCAATCAGTTTCAATTGAACCTAATAACTTATCTTGTTTTATTGGTTTTGTTTGATGATCAACTAATACGGCCTGAACTGAATCCCAAATAAATTCATCTAAATCGGCAATACCATCGTTTTTATCAAAATAAACACGTGCTTGCTTATCACCTTCTTCAACCCAACTGCCTTTTGCAACAGTTAATACTTGCGCTGGCGGACGGTAATTTGTTGAATCAGGATTATTATCATACTCCGCCACTTCCATCTTATAAATGGGATCTTGAGCTGGCTGCGCCAATTGTCCTGGCACTTGTACCGGCTCACCGGCACGGTAATTACGTTTATGATGCGCTTCGTCAGTGAACACACCACATCCTGACAAGCTAACCAACACGCTTACAGCAAGCGCTTTTGGGATCCAATACTGCACAGATAATTCTCCTTAGCATACCCTTAATTGTTTTAACAAATATATGAGTGGGTTATGCCGATTTGGTTCAGTGTAAAGTCAATATTAACTTTACGTATCTTGTTTTTATGCAAAACCCGTTATTTTGGGATACGGCTTAACAGTAATGCTAGCCAGTTAATATGCAAAATTTTAACTATGGTACTTTCCCATGCCACTAAAAACAAGAAACACCGTGCTTTAATAACAGCTTAAATTGGCTCGCTCTGTAGTTTCGCGATTGTTTTGTGTTAAACTTCGCCGCCGTGTGGTGGTAATTGCCGGCTTTGCTTACTTTGATTGTTATTAATAATATAACCTAGGTACTTGAATTCATGACTACTTTTTCAAATCATCAGATCGTTTTAACTGCCATTGGCGATGATCGCCCTGGTATTGTCAGTGAATTAACCCAATTAGTCAGTGACTGTCACTGTAATATTATTGATAGCCGCATTGCCATCTTAGGTAATGAATTTACCTTTATTATGTTGCTATCGGGCGATATGTCGGCAATTAGCCGTATTGAACACACCCTGCCCCTCAAAGGCATGGAGCTAGGTTTACTCACTATGATGAAGCGCACCGCCAGTCATACTCAAAGTGAATTTTGTGCCGGTTACACCCTCGAATATACAGGTATCGACACCCCTGGCACGTTAAGTAAAGTAACGCGCTTTTTTGCCGACAAACATATCAGTATATGCTCTTTAAAGTCAGATACCTATGACGAAGATGAAGACACCATAATGCGCTGTGAACTGGAATTTAACATTCCAGTAGAGGTTGACATTGACAGCTTTAAAGTCCAATTTGAAGATCTTTCACGTACTCTCAATGTCGATTATATATTTCGACGTATTCGCTAAGGAGCAAAGCATGAACACCATTAATCCATTACAAGCCGGCGATAAAGCACCTGCTTTCAGTTTACAAAACCAAGATGGCGAAACCATTGTCCTTGCAGAGCTATTAAAAGAGCAGCAAGTATTAGTGTATTTTTATCCAAAAGCCTCAACACCCGGCTGCACAGTACAAGCTGAAAACCTACGCGATGAAAAAGCCGTATTAGCCCAACTTAACACTCGCGTCGTGGGTATCAGCCCGGATCCGGTAAAAAAATTAAAAAACTTTGAAACCAAAAAAGAATTAAACTTTGATTTACTCTCAGACGAAGACCACGCGATTGCCGAAGCATTCGGCGTCTGGGGCTACAAAAAATTTATGGGCAAAGAATACGACGGCATCCACCGTTTGAGCTTCTTAATTGGCCAAGACGGCACCATAAAGCACTTTTTCGATAAATTTAAAACCAAAGATCATCATCAAGTGGTACTGGATTATTTGACTAAAGATTAAGCCGTAAGCCGTAAAAATATACAAAAGCGTTGCCAATGTGCAACGCTTTTTTGTTGGCAGAATAAAAGTAACATCCGTCAATTTGTCTGAATTAGCATTCACTGCACCAAGTGGACGCAGGACTCGCGATACCTAGTCACACAATGATGAAACCGGTAAAAGTAAAAAGAAGTAAAAAGGGCAGACATATATTTTTGTCAGAAAGTTTAGCCCCTCACTCAAATGTGCCTGGCAAAATTTGCTCGGTGAAATTGATTGGAATGAATTTATTCTGGCTCAGGCTTGACTCCTTACCCAACAAAAGAGCCATAACAATTTACCGTGGGTGAATAATATCTATTAGATCACAGTAACCCAGTGGATTCAAGGTTAAAAAAAATCAAGTCAAATGTGTAGAATCAGTTCCTGTAAAGAGTAATTCTACAGCCTCAACGCCGCCATAAGGGGCGGCCAATACGTAGTTTGCCTTGTGTTATGGTGGAGCGCAGCGACAACACAAGGCAAACGGAGTGTTGGGCGTCCTAGCCGGTGTATTTTTACCGGCTATTCCTTCATGGCTTTGTTATGTACTTATTTACGAAATGCCAGTTTAAGGTCTTTCTTCAAGTTAATATTCTCAAGGCATAGGTAATTTGTGAACATATTATGGTAACCATATTGGAAGAGCATCTTTTGAATATCTTCGCATTTATAATCACTAGAGCCCATGTGATTTGGAGACATACTCCACTCATTACCAATAAATCCATTATCTTCAAAAAATGCTATTTTCTTTTCACCATCTAAGAAGTATACGAGAATAAATCTAACCTTTTCATTATATAAATGACCATCAAATTCTACTGAGGTCTTTGTGGCCACATTATATTGGGCTTTTACGTCCGTATTGATGGCTTCATCTTGGCACCTTACCCTTTTATTACTAAGGGATCCCCAAAAATAATTATTAAATTTCAATTACATCACTCACATCCATATTTTTCCAATCGAGTTGCACTACCACCTGTACGAAATAGGCTAGTCCTGCCAAATAATCTCGCCGTCGCAGTTTAATGGACTGTTTTTTGAAGTATCGCAGCCCAACAAATGCCCATGACACTACTCGTCTTTTTTTGGTTGAATTAGCTTGAAAAGCGCCTGTCTTTCCTGCTTTGTCTATCACTGCCCCCAGCATCATTGAGAACCAATGAGCCAGTGTGGCAAGCAGCAACAGTATGTCTAATCGATAGAGTTTGTTTGTCCTGTGCAGATCTGAGCCTAAGCCGAACCTAACACTTTTTTGATCTCGAAATCCTGCTTCTATCTGCATTCTCATACCATATAATTTGAGTACTTTTTCGAGAAAGTGGTGCCTCTTTGGAAGAGAAGAAACGAGTAGCCAAGGCTCCTTATAACCACGTTTTTTATCTCTTTTTAATAACTTATGTCCCTTGCCAACCAGCACTGCATGAGTTTGATATTTTGCACTTTTGGTCAACTCGGTCGCGCCAAGATACTGGCTCTTACGTTGATTGCTCTTGAATAGTGACTGGCATGGAACAAACTCATCGCTGCCCTGCGTTTTCAAATGTGCCGTACCTCGAACACGGCTAATATAATGCCAGCCATTGTTTCGCACGGCTTTGAGCCAAGGAACTTTAAAGCCCGCATCCGTCACAATTACGGGCCGGCAGTCACCCGGCAAAATCAGTTTGAGCATCTTTAAGAACCGTTTTTGAACTTTTGGGCAATGATACTGAAAACTGAATGCACTTTCCTGATACAGGGTCAAAGAACGACCTTCACTGGCAATGCTGGCACGCAGAATACAGTATTTGGTTTGTGTATCTGCATGACTCCAATCAACCAAAATGACGGGATGCTTTTCAGTGACCACAAAACGGCTTAAGCGAACATAAACCGATGTCGACTCACGCAAAAGCTCGTGGTTACTGAGTAGTCGATCAATACGTTTAATATCATGTTTTTCAGTTGTTTTTGAATTCAAGTTGCGGCCGATAGAAGTCAAGGTACATTGCTGACAGTGCAATAGAGATTTAACGGCAGCGACTAAAGTATTAAATCTGGCTTTATGAATTGAGTTAGGGGTGACAGCGTGGAGCATATTGTGCAAAATAGTAGACGCATTCATGGTGTTTAGTTCTGTTGTTTTTAAGCGATTCATAAGATCACAAAACACCATGAATGTTCCCTCGCTTCCCACATTTTTTAAGACTATTAATTCATTGATATATAAAGGCTAATTTTGGGGATGTTTTAGCTTTTATTACCTAAGTTTGCATAAAATTCAAAATTACCAAAGAATTCAGGTTTATACCTATCACCATTAACATTTAGATATGAATATTTCTTGATAGGCAGACATATAGACTCACCAGATTTAAGAATTATAGGCTCTTCTGGGTCAATTAGTTTAAACTCTATATCTTGGTTTATAACTGCATCTATCCCCCATATTGATACCGTTTTATCTTTTCGGTTTGAAAGAACCAGTTTTACAATTTGCGTGTCAGAATAACCTTCAATACCAACGTGATAGTTAACTGTAATTTTATTTCCAACCTTTTGGTATGCAAAATAACCAGACAAAAATAGACCCGCAGTTGCAATAATTGCCTTCCAATTTGAATTTAGAAATAATAGTAAAAAATCAAAATATTCCACGACTTCTTCCTAGTACAGACATAATGACTCCCATACGGTGTTAGCCTCCGCCTTTCGTGGGTTAGCTTAATTCAAAGCCAGAGCCATAATTAGTTTGTCAATTAACTAAACAGCAGAGGCTAACATGAATAAACATAGCATACTTTTTATCGGACTTGATACACATAAAGAATTCAATGAAGTCGCCTATATTGAAGAACATAGAGGTGCACAACCTGTTCACCTTGGTCGAGTTTCATCTTCCAAAGTCGCCGTTCAAAAGCTTGTTCGCCAGTTCGAATCTAAATATCCTGGGGCAATGCTACACTTTGTGTATGAGGCTGGACCGTGTGATTATTACTCGTATCATCCATTATACTCACCTAAAGGCAAGCTACGCTGTTCAAATTGGTTACCTGCGTATTCTCATGACTTTGATCACCGATTAATCACCAGTCTTGGCCATTGCTGTTATGTGGCTGCCCCCTCTCTTATTCCTAAAAAATATCCGGCGCAATTGGTAGAATCGGATGTTGAGCTATTCTTATCTTATCAATAAAAACTCAGGCAAGGGCTTTAAATAATGGAACACCCTGCTTATTATTTACGCTGGATGAAGTCTACTTTGAAGCCATGAAAAGTACAAAATTAAAGATGGGTGTTATGGTTATTTTGTTATCTAAATAACTTGCTGTGGTTAACCAAATAAGCAGAAAGCGAGGGAGGATAAATATCAAAAATGCGCATTTAATACGCATTTTTAATTGGGATTATACCATTAATTACTAGCATAATAGGCGTTCTTGCCACTTACGTTTGTTTTTAACAAATTATTTTTTCTTTGTAACTCTCTAAGAATAACAATTCGCTTAGCTGGAATATTTAAATTGTTTAAGCGAGGAAAGCTATGCTGAGGGATCAACAAGGCTTTATCCCAATTACTAGTAATAATATCATAAGAGTCACGGTGCTTAGGACCAGTTACATCGGTAATGTCGTAATTATCGATATTAAAAAGAGCTGTTTTTTTAATTTTTAATTTATTGAGTAAATCGTTATTTGCATACAAACTTAAGTGGGCGATTAAGTCATTATTAAAGTCATTAAAGTATGCTTTTTTATCTTTATACATGGTTGATACATTAAGAAGATTACTGCTGTAATTAGTCCCTCTATTTGAATTAATAAATTCTTGGGCGTTATCAATTAATGAAGACATTAAGTTATTAGCTGTATATGCCTGAGTTCTAATATTAGGTGAACCGATATAGCCCTTATACAAACCGTACATAACAAGAGGATTTTTTTTATTCAATGGCATTAATATTTTGTATTCAATGTCATCTAAACTAAGCGCTTGCCCATTATATGTGAATTGTTTTTTGTAAAAAAAGCTGCTTTTATCAGCCACGTCATAAGATAAACTATTTGTATCTTTTGGGTAGCGCTGAGCTAATTCATTTATAACTGTTACATTATGTAGGTTCAACCAAAATGCCGTTTGCTCTTCATTACTTAATTTATTAAGTTGGCTATTTGCTAAATAACTAAGAAGATTACTTTTTATAGCTGTGATTGACTTTATTAATTCTGGATCATCAATGAATTGCTCATAATAAAAACGGTTTGCTTCAGCATCTGTGGCTCGATTTTTTCCTAAATTAGGACCTTGCTCGTTTTCACCATAGGAAATATATGATCTATCTGAGCGAGCCAATTCAAGAACAGAGGCTTCTAAAACAGCATTGTATTGAGAGTAGTCAACTGCAAAATTAGCAGTTACTTGATTCTTACTGTTTAAATAACTTGTAGTATTGTGACTTTCAGCAAAGCACGGGGCTGACAGTAACGAGCTCAGTATTACAGATTTAGTTATTAATTTGATCATATTATATCCCTCAATGATTGTATCCAATATTGCTCACAGATAGGTTGCTTTTTTTATGAGCAAAGTAATCATATGCATTAAAATTGACTCAGTCAAATTGTTGTAATTTATTTACAAATAAAATAGACACACTTTAAATAACCTCAAAAAAACTCTGCCACGAAACATGATTTTTTATCTGGTAAATTTACTGCGTATCCCTTACATGCTCTCAATTGACCATTAAAATAGACAACTCTTGATGAAAAACCTAAATAACAGACACACTAAAAAGTGCATTATTGCAGCGCGAAGCTTTTTTGGGTTTACATTCTAAGCAAGTAGCTTATCTTCCCCCTACGATGCTCGAACGATTGCCCCGTAAAGTGCTCTTCTTCACACAAAAGTAAACTTTTAAGATGGGTATCTTGTATTGTCTCGAAAAAAGCAGGCTGCGATGAGATCGCAATAAGAGAGCCTCTATTATATGTGTTTGCCGTAAGCTACTTGCTTAACAGCCACATCGACAGGCGAAGTAAACAAGTTTGTTTATTGATTTAGAATTGACCGTCAATTTATAAAAACGGTCAAAAAGAACACTAATGCCTATTGACAGAGTTAAGGCTCATATGTGCTAAGTGACTGGTTATACTCAACTGTTGGCTAAAACTAATTTCACGAGTAAGTCGGTTGTTGGTTTACCGTCAACTAGTATTTTATTTTTGGTTTGAAACTTTTTAATTGCTGAGATTGTCTTTTTACCAAGAATACCATCGGCCTTTCCTACTTGATAACCCAATTCATTGAGTTGTATTTGAATATCGTGGACAAGGTTATTAATGTCTTTAGTCTTTGTACTTGGAGAAGAATAACTAGCTGCGCTTTTACTTTTTGACACGTAAGCCGTACTTTTTGGTGTATAAGTTGATACTTTAGGCGCGCCATGACAATGGTAACCAACTTTTTTACTGTTGTGACAGCCCGATGAATTTGTTCTTCCGCTGGTAGCATTTGCAAACTGTACCGAAACAACACTAAAGCTCATTAGCAGTAAAATAATCTGTTTTTTCATTGATACATCCCTATTCATTCATATGACATGCAACTCACGTTGAAATACCATTGATATTTAAAACCAGCTAACGAGCCTGTAAAATAACTCGTTTTTAATTTATTTTTATTGATTTATCAACCATAGCTGAGTTCCTTTTTTGATTCAATCTGTTATTTGATGTGCTAAGGGCTTACCTTTATTAATGCATCGTGTTTTACGCATGCTAAAATTAACCTGTAAGATAATCCTCATTTACTTCTCTTTCTCTGCTCTTTGTGCAAAAAACTTTTAATTGAATTATTCACAAAGAGGTTTCGAGACGCTGTGCTTTAGAGTAATACAGATTCTAGACCCAAAATATTTAAGTGGGTGGGGACACTACTACCTAACAGTCAACGCTTATCAGCTAACGGTGAATTTAGATCATTGGCTCCACCTTAGGATAAGAATGTGTTACTGGCGGCAGTAATCAAACTACAATCAAACTAGACAGCCACTTTTATTGAGCAACCAAAACTGTGTTACCAAGCTTGCTCTTTTAGATTAAAAATCATCCCTTTTTATATCATCACTCGCACAACGTTTTTAAATGAGTAGATATCACTAAAAAAACCTAATTGCCCTTTTGCCTCTTTGTGAATAATTGTCTGAACTTTCTAATTTAAATTTTTACACAGACAAAAACGGCATTGCCAGAGCGTTCACCCCATGGGGTTATTTTTTCGTAGTCATGTTCAAACACATGTATTGCAAAATAAGGTTTTAGGGCTTCTTTTAACTGGGCAAAACTAACAGCGACCATTGGGTGCTCGTCGTGCCATATGAGTGTTTCATCTGCTGTTGCTTTATTTATACTGAGCTTTAATGACTGCTGTTCGCCACTGCCACTGTAATGCCAGCCAGAGCGGAATGTGAATAAGCTGCCTGCATTTTCAGCGCTATGCTCTACAAATGACTCGTTATCGATGTGATTTTTATCAACAACGTTAAAGCAAAATATGCCTCCGGCTTTTAGTGCATGGTGTACGCTGGTAATACAGTCTGTTAATTTATTAATGCCGTCGCAGTAATGGATTGAATACAAAAAGCAGGTAATTAAATCCACTTGCTCAGGGATCACAAACTCACTCATATTTTGCAATGAAAATTGCGCTTCTGGGCAGCGAATGACAGCTCTATCTAGCATGGGTTGATTAATGTCGAGCCCACTACTTTGATAACCGTAGTCGATGAAATGACGAACATGTGGGCCCGTTCCACACGCTAAATCAAGGTGGGTATTTCCGCTATTACCGAAAATCTGCTGTAGCCTGTGAATAAAATAGCTTTGGGCTTGATAATCTATATCTGCACACATTAAGTCATAGTGATCAGAAAGGTCTGTGTATAGCGCGTTCGCGGACATATAAGCCTAGTGGTTTGTAGTAAAGTATTTTGAGTCGCGCATAATAAACGAATTATCACCATTAACGAAGCAGATATGAAAGTAAACAGCGTTGATGGGTTTCGTTTCATCAAACCCAACAACGTTTAATTTAACACCAAACTGCTTATAACTTAAAGCTTACCGCTGGCAGCTTTAGTTTATCCCTAAATACTTATGTACTTGTACGGATAAACGCCAGTTTTTTTCGATGCAGATTTCAATTGCCAACTTAGTTGCAGAGACTTTTTGGCTAATTGGTTGCAGGTAAACAAGTTTGGGATTTACGCCTGTTTTTGCAAATAATGCTTCAAGCTCTGCAACGTGTTTTTGCATCGCGATTGGGTGTTTTATTTCATCGGCACGTTGCATGGCTGATGTAAGTACCTCGTAGCCACCGCGCATATTGATTTTTGGCGATACCGTTACCCAAGTTTGTGCTGGGGCGAGTATTTCGAAAGTGCCGCTGGTCTCTATTTGCGTACTGTAGCCGTTAGCGTGGAGTAACTCACAAACAGGGTTTAAGTCGTACATGCATGGCTCACCACCGGTGATCACCACATGTTTGGCACGATAAGCACGCTCGGCAAACAAACTCAGTATTTGCTCAGCGGATGCATCTGCCCAGTGATCTGAATCGGCTTTTTTCTCAACCGTGTCGTCCAGTGATACTTTATACACATTATTCACTTCCCACGTTTGCTTAGTGTCACACCAAGCACAGCCAACGGGGCAGCCTTGTAAACGTAAAAATATTGCAGGCGTGCCGGTAAAGCTCGCTTCGCCTTGAATGGTTTCAAATATTTCATTAATTTTGTACAAAAGTATCTCACTTACTACTTGGCATTAATTATGAGCGTCATTAATTATTGAGCATGAAGAAAGCCGATTTGAAAAATCAAAAATCACGGTCAAAAATTGTTATTTATGCTCCAGCCGTGTAGTATATCGCGCCCTGATATAAACCTCTATTAAAACTAAGAGCAAAACAGTTATGACGCAAAAAGTAGTTGTGATTTATTCCGGCGGTATGGATTCATTTACCGTATTAAATAAAGCCCTGCAACAAGGCCATGAAGTGTATGCCCTGTCATTTGACTATGGTCAGCGTCATGTAAAAGAGCTTAAAGTTGCGGCCAGTGTCTGCGAAAAATTGGCCGTACCGCATAAGATTGTTGATATTTCTGCGATCAATCAGTTAATTGGTGGCTCATCGTTAACGGATGATATCGATGTGCCAGAAGGCCATTACGAAGCCGAGAACATGAAAAGCACTATCGTGCCTAATCGCAACATGATTTTGCTGTCACTGGCTGTGGGTTATGCGGTATCACTCAAAGCGAGTCAAGTTTATTACGGCGCGCATTCTGGGGATCATGCAATTTACCCTGACTGCCGTCCTGAATTTGTACAAAAAATGGATGATGTTTGCCGTATTGCGAATTACGATGCGGTGGAAATTTTCAGCCCGTATTTAAATGATACTAAAATCGATATCTTAACGGATGGTATCAAAATGGGCTTGGACTATAGCCAAACGTGGACTTGTTATAATGGCCGTGAAAAAGCCTGTGGTAAGTGTGGTGCTTGCCAAGAGCGCTTGGAAGCATTTAGCCTTAATAACATAACCGATCCTATCGAATACGAGTAAACAAAAATAGAAAGGCTATCATCGCGATAGCCTTTTTTCTTACTGGTGATCCATGCAAGTAGCTCACAACCAGCGTTTTACCTGTAACTTATAATCGCTATATGCTTGGCCAAATATCTTCTGTAACTCCCGCTCTTCTGGGATAATTTGAAACCAGGTTAAATAACCAATAAAAGCAATCACGCACAGCAGTGCCCACAATGATGCTAACCACACTCCCCAAGCTGCAAGTATAAAAGCAAAACCCACATACATTGGGTTGCGTGAAATTCTATATATACCTGTAGTCACTAATTCCGACGCTTGCGCTGGTTTTCTTGGATTGACGGTAGTGTTTGCTAAACGAAAACTAACCACTCCAGCAATACAAAATACACACCCTATAACCAGTAAAATAATCGCGGCGTAAAAAATAAAAGCGGTAAAATCAATTACGCTATAGTGAGCTATTATCGCCATAACCATAGCAAAAAAGAGTACTACGATAATCGGAGGAATTTTATTATTTAGCATACTAACTCACTGCCTTTGTTAAATTTAATGTATACATATTATTAAACACTCACCACACTGTATCACTAATGAATATACCGCTAAGGGTCGCGTTAATACAAATAAAGTTACAATTGTCAGCTTCATCATTTGCGCATTGTGGTTATACTTTACACACTGTGTAAAATAATAAGGAGTACACCATGTCAGGAACTACTATGGTCGTCATGATCGTATTTATCTCGGTTGGGTTTGGAGTAATGTACGATATGTATAAAAAACATTTAGAATTCAAGCACCGCACCCTCACTGATAACAAAGAGTCGAATAATCAAATTGCTGCTGTTACTGCTGAAATGCTCGCGTTAAAAGAACGTGTACAAACATTAGAAGCTATCGTGACTGATCCAAGTTACA
Source organism: Pseudoalteromonas sp. ASV78 (assembly GCF_047806705.1). Classification (NCBI taxonomy): domain Bacteria; kingdom Pseudomonadati; phylum Pseudomonadota; class Gammaproteobacteria; order Alteromonadales; family Pseudoalteromonadaceae; genus Pseudoalteromonas; species Pseudoalteromonas sp. ASV78. The sequence goes on from NZ_JBLOPA010000001.1 coordinate 1,531,786, forward strand.
GCGTAAAACATGAAATTAATAAATTATAATGATTGGCCACATTGCATTCGTTAATGTTTACGGCTCTAACACCTGAGTATAGCTGTTGATCACTTGTTGATAATAAATTGGGTTTTGATTAAGCATGCGCTGATAGTGGGTAAGCAATTTTTGCTGATATTGATAATGCAGTGGTTGCCCACGGTGCCACATGCTAGAGCCTGTTAGTGTTAAACTACGTGTTGCCTGTTTGCTAATGTGTATCACTTCATAAAAGCGATTATTTTCACTGATAATCGCTTCATTTATTAGCTTCATTCCTTGCTCTAGCAACCCCTCTCGCACTTTATAAGTATGGTGGACAGGGCAAATAATAAATTCCAGCTCCGCTAATACTTCATTTTTGTGTGTGTTCGCAAATTGCTGCTGCGCTGCTAAAATGTGGTTGATAAACCGCAGCAATAGCTCACCACCGACACCGGCGATGATCACTAAGTTGCGTTGCTGAAAATTAAGCTCAATAGCCGCGACATCCATACAATGAACTTGCCAATGTGCAACACCTTGAATGGGGCTGTAACGAGCTAATTTAGCTGTCAGCTCGTCCATTAAAGCTGGCACAATATCAACAAAGTGCACTGTATTTGCCACTTCTCGCGCAACTAGCTGCATTCCCAATAAACCATGATCACAACAACAGTCCCAAATGGCTTGATAACCGGATTCAACAAAACTGTCTATTGTTGCTAACCGTCTACTTAAACGCATCGTTGTTACTGCGCTATTGCTTGGTAAACTAAGGCTTTTAAACTGCGATCACTATCCACATCTGTAAACCCTTGAGTGGGCGTCAGGCGCTCTACAAATTCAATAGCACCTTGCGTATGTTCAGCAATGAGCGCTTTAAATGCAGCTTCACTAAGTTCAGGGCTATTAGCGCACAGCAATAATTTAGTCTTTTCATTGAGCAGCTCAGGTAAGCGACGCAGCACTTTTTGGTAATCTTTGGTTAAAATGAAACTGCCCTTTTGAAAACTTGGCGGATCAACAATAATTAAATCAAATGGCGCGGCTTTTTTGAGTTTTCCGAATGACTTTAAAATATCGTGCGGTAAAAAACTCACACCGCGATCAAAACCATTTAGTTGATGATTTTGTTTGCCGGTACGTAACACCCCTTTATTCATATCCATGTTGATCACACTATCGGCACCGCCACGCATTGCAGCAACCGAAAACCCACAGGTATATGAGAATAAATTCAATACTTTAGCGTGTTTACTATGGGCTTGAACAAACTCTCGGCCACGGCGCATATCGGGGAATATACCGGTGTTTTGGCGGCTCATTAAATCCACTAAAAACTCACACTCACCTTCTTTAACACTATGCGGGCTCGGTAGTTGACCAAATAACAGTTTATTTTCAGTTTGTTGTCCGGCGCGTTGTTGAAATACCAACGAGGTGATTAATTCTTTAGCGTGTTGTTGTGCCCATTGCCAAAGCTGCTCACTTAATTGCGTTAGCGTTTGTGAGTCAACGTCATCGTACGACACTAAAAATAAACACGGTGGGTAAAAGTCGATATTTAGATGACTCAAATGCTCGGTAGTGTGACCACGGCCATGAAACACACGACAAAGTTCATTGTCTGCTAAGGGCGCACTTTCCAGTGCAGTAATAAGGGGCGTAAAATTATGCATTTTTAATTAACTGTTGTTGTAATTCATGGATCTCATCACGAACGGATGCGGCTTTTTCAAATTCTAAATCACTGGCGTACGCATGCATTTTGGTTTCGAGTTGCTTAATTTGCACTGCGATCTCTTTCGCACTGAGCACTTGCTTACTTTGTTTACGGATCAGCTGTAAATTATCTTGTGGGCCAGCTCGCTCACCAACATCCATAATATCGGTGATCTTTTTAAGTAACGCTTGCGGCTCAAGGCCATGCTTAATATTGTAAGCATGTTGAATATCGCGGCGGCGCTGAGTTTCATCAATCGCTTTAGCCATAGATTTAGTAACGCGGTCACCATACAAAATAGCACGGCCATTTAAGTGACGAGCCGCACGACCAATGGTTTGAATGAGTGCCCGAGCTGAGCGTAAAAAGCCCTCTTTATCGGCATCGAGTATTGCAACTAACGACACTTCTGGCATATCTAAACCTTCACGCAGTAAGTTAATACCCACTAACACATCAAACACCCCAGCCCGAAAATCACGAATAATTTCGACCCGTTCAACGGTATCTATGTCTGAATGCAGGTAACGTACTTTTACATCGTGCTCAGATAAATAATCGGTTAAATCTTCAGCCATGCGCTTGGTCAATGTGGTTACCAGCACGCGTTCATCAATTGCTACGCGTTTATAAATTTCAGACAATAAATCATCTACTTGGGTGGCTACTGGGCGAACTTCAATTTGTGGATCGAGCAGCCCCGTTGGACGAATAACTTGTTCGGCGATATCATCTCCACAACGCTCCAGTTCAAAATCGCCAGGCGTTGCTGATACATAAATTGTTTGTGGGGCAATGGCTTCAAACTCTTCAAAACGCAGTGGCCGATTATCCATCGCTGAAGGCATACGAAAGCCATATTCCACGAGATTCTCTTTACGGCTGCGGTCACCTTTGTACATAGCGCCTATTTGCGACACCGTAACGTGAGATTCATCAATGATCATCAATGCATCATCAGGTAAGTAATCAAGCAAGGTTGGCGGTGGATCGCCCGGCGTGCGGCCAGATAAATAACGGCTGTAGTTTTCAATGCCAGAGCAATAGCCAAGTTCGGTCATCATTTCAATATCATATTGCGTACGCTGTGCAACGCGTTGCTCTTCGACTAATTTATTAGCACTGAGTAACTGCGCACGCCGATCTTTTAATTCCGCTTTGATATGCTCAACCGCATCAAGAATTTTCTCTCTGGGAGTGACATAGTGAGTTTTCGGGTAGATAGTTGCCCGCACAATGTGTTTTTCAACTGCGCCTGTTAATGGGTCGAAAATACTGAGCCGTTCTATTTCATCGTCAAACATTTCCACACGAACTGCAAAGGTGTCTGACTCTGCGGGGAAGATATCCACCACTTCACCGCGCACTCGATAGGTACCACGGCTAAAATCAATGTCATTACGGGTATATTGAATTTCAGCTAAACGGCGCAGCATATCGCGTTGATCCACTTTTTCGCCCACTTTTAGCAATAGCATCATCTTCATATATGATTTTGGATCACCCAAACCATAAATGGCTGACACTGATGCCACAATAATAGTGTCTCTACGTTCTAACAATGCTTTGGTTGCACTTAAGCGCATTTGTTCTATGTGCTCATTAATCGAGGCATCTTTTTCAATAAAGGTATCGCTGGCAACAACATAGGCTTCGGGCTGATAGTAATCATAATAGGAGACAAAATATTCCACTGCGTTATGCGGGAAAAACTCTTTCATTTCACCATAAAGCTGTGCTGCAAGGGTTTTATTATGCGCCATGATGATCGTTGGACGATTCAAATCATTGATAATATTCGCCATGGTAAACGTTTTACCCGTGCCTGTAGCCCCCAATAAAGTTTGATGAGCAAGTCCGGCTTCTAATCCCTCACATAACTGTGCAATAGCGGTAGGTTGATCCCCGGCGGGTTTAAATTTAGACACCAGTTGAAAATGGTCGCTCATGCTTGGCACTCCTGTACAGCTTGGTTACTGATCATATTCAGTTCTTTGATAAACCATTTATAAGCTACAATTGCAGTAAATAAATTGCCCGCAGCAGCGCCAATCAGTAAACCCGGTAAACCGGCGTATAAATTACCAATGTAGGCAAATGGCACATAAAAAATAAACAGTCGGATCACACTCAAAATTAATGCATTCATTGGTTTATGTAAGGCATTAAACGATGAGTTGGTTAAAATAATCACACCTTGCAAACCGTAGCTTAGCGGCAAGGTAAAAATAAATAATGTGATCACATCAATAACCAACTGCTCTTTACCAAACAACTCGCTGATCACACCTGAAAATACAATCAGCAGTAAATAAATAACAAACTGCCAAATCATCACAAACTTTAATGTTGTGGTGTACGCGTCTTTAACACGGCAAAGCTTACCTGCACCAAAGTTTTGACTAATAAATGGCGGTAAGGTCATCGATAAAGCTAACACCACCAGACTTGCGATAGATTCAATTCGACTGCCTACGCCAAATGCAGCAACAGCCTCTGGGCCATGATGAGCAACCATGGCTATCATCACCGCCATGGCAATCGGCGTTAACATATTTGCGCCTGCCGCTGGCAAACCAATTTTAAGAATTTTTCGTATAGAGCCTAATGGGGTTTGATTATTTGCAGTTAGGCTGAGCAAGCCTTTTTTTACTGCTAGCAAATATAAAATAATGATAACGGCTACCGACCATGCAATTACGCTGGCGATCGCAGCGCCTTTAATGCCAAGTGCGGGGATTGGCCCAAAGCCAAAAATCAATACAGGGTCGAGCACAGCATTGATAAGCCCTGCTCCCCCCATCACTATACTGGGTGTTTTAGTGTCACCACTGGCACGTAAGACTGAATTCCCCACCATTGGCGTTATTAAAAACACACTGCCTAAAAACCACACACTCATATACTCATGGATCAGCGGCAGTACTTGCTCCCCTGCTCCCAGCAATCTAAATATAGGGGAGATAAACACATAACCAAATAGCGATAAACACACCACCATCACCACAGCAATTAATAATGCGATACTGGCGTCAAAGCGTGCTTCTTCAATATTATTACTCCCCAGCGCCTTAGCAATAACCGCCGACGTACCAATACCCAAACCAATTGCAAGGCTTATCACCGTAAAAGTAACAGGAAAGGTAAAACTGACCGCAGCTAATGGCTCAGTGCCGAGTAAACTGATAAAAAATGTATCGACAATATTAAACATCATTAACGTGATCATCCCAAAAATCATCGGGATCGTCATTCTCTTCAGTGTTGGCACGATGGGATCATTTAATAAATCGGGAGCTGTGTTAGTCTGCAAAGTTGCGCGCATGGGAATAAATAAACCTCTTTTATTAAGCGTGGTATTTTAAAGCATCGAGGCTTTGCAAGCCATGCATTTATCAAGTGATTATAAAAAGGCCTAAAAAATCATAGAAAAGTGCTCTTTTTACACGCTTAATCACAATTTCACTTCGAACCACCATTAAAAACAATAAAGATACATTTTTATAACCTTTATCACAAAAACACCGCGGCTGGCGCTGCATTTTTACACAAAATTTGCGCCAACCGAATCGTCACGAATAAATTTACTCATCAACCTAACTCCTTTCAGCTTCTTTTTACAAGTCATTGTTTTAAAATGAGATAAAAAAACTGTTTTAAATGCTTGATATCCTCACAGCACCCTAAAAACATGGCTCTGCCAACGTTCTTAAAGTTTCATGAACAGAGTTATCCACAGAAACCGTGGATAACTCTTGCAAAGCCACGTTAATAAAGGCCTACAAAGGGACGACTAAAACACCCCAGTAACAATGTTGGTAAATACTAACTTTAGACAATTTGACTCAAACTGTAGCCGCCGACCAAAATTGATAATTAGCACGGGTTTAAATGATAATTCTTTTTTTATCACTTATGCCGCGCGGGCTAAGGTGATAAACGGTGAGCAATAAAAAAGCAGCTTTCGCTGCTTTTTTATTCGGTGGTGGTCTTTGCTAACTTGAGTAGTGCGGAAATAGGTTGTGATAGGTCTTCACCCGTCTCATATTGCCTGTCTATAAGCTCCTCAGCGCCTCTAATTAACTCTATGAACTCACCGTGAGGGTTATTAGTAAAGTGCTTTAAATGTGACGTACGGCTCGCTAGCTTGCGATTACGTACTAAATCAACAATATCCTTTGGCACACCTTCTTGCCTCAACAAACCGCATAACTCTGATAACGATTCATCAGTTATCTTTTGTAAATGCCTTTCGGGTATTTTTACCATCGCCTCTAGCATGTAGAAGCGGTATGAGAAAACGCCTAAAGCGACAATGCCGCAAAGCAACAACAATACAATAAGAACATCCATACTACATTACCTTTTAACTTGCCTCGGGATAGCAAAACCAACGCTAAGAACAGCAAATTAGCATTTATCCCTATGCTATATAAATCCCATAGTAGCCAGCTATCATCACTATACTCGTTAGGGCTACTATCAAAATTAAGTGCAACGATGTTGCGATCAATAAACATTAAGGTGTTTAAAAGTGCATTTACAGCCATAGTAATAAACACCAGTTTAACCTGCTCGCTAAACATTACCCCAAATAACCAATGAAAACCTATTACAGCAAACGCTTGGAAAAGTGAGAATACTGCCCATACTAAGTACCAATAATAAATCTGGTCATCTATGAGCAGTAAACTCAACACGTTGCTATGTAAGTAATCACCCAAAGCTAAACCAGCAGACATAACTCCTGCTGAAATTGCAATAGAAAAAATTTTCGGCTTGCGATAAATGGCCAATATAAATGCGAATATAAAAGCGATTAACTCAAGCTTATTGAGTGAGTAGCTTAAAATCACATCAATAATTGGCAGCTCCATTATTGAGGTTTTTTATCTTTAATTGGGTGCCCGCCGCCGCCGTTCATTAGCTTCATTTCTGATTCTAACGCTGCTGCAAAATCAACGTTCTGATCCGTTGTTGGTTTTACCTGCGGTTTGTTTTGCTGATTCAATGCGTTTGCATTAGATAGATTGATAGAATTATCAATTTTCATATTTAAACTCCTTTATAATTAAATATGGGCGCAAAATCTACACTATCGTTTCTGATGCGACAACAGATTAACGTTTTTACACTTCAATTTCAGTAAAAGGTAGTAGAGGTGCAGCGCCTACTATGCGCCCATTTTCTACGTATACCGCGCCTGTTTGAACGCTATCACCTAGTACAATGCTTTGGCTGCTGTCGCTGTATTCGACTAGTGTTGTGCCGTTTGTGTTAACTGTGACTATCGTTGCTATGGTGCGTTGGGTTTTGTCGAGTACTGAGCCGAGTCGGTTTAGTGTGTTAGACATTGCTTACCACCTGTATTGTTTGGCTAACTGTAATAGCGCCTTGGTCGCTGATACTGGCGTTAATTGTCATGCTGTCGCAGGTCGCTTTAAATACTGAATCTGTGTAAGTAATGCCAACTAACATACCTGGGCGAATTGGCGGTAAGTCGTCTAAAAGCTTGGTTCTGATTGTAGTGTTTTGCTTGTTACCGCTGTTAGCCAGCTCACACGTTCCACGTTGGCGTGCAGCTTGATTGTGGGTGATTAGCGTGTCTACAACATCATTAGCAAACTGATCGCCAAGCGTACCAGCACGTTTGATTTTACACGCTACGCCTTGCTGTTCACCTCGCACAAATACCGCGTTATGTTCCTGGCTTATTGTTTGGCTAGTGCTGTGCTCAAGTATGATTGAATCGTTAAGGATCACATCACATATTGCATTGGCTGTGTCCCATGGCATAACGGGCCACGCTGGGACCACTGAGACAGTTTTAGTTGCGTCGTTAATATCGAGTATTGCGCCGACTGATTTAGCAACGCTTAACAGTGCCGCTGCGGGGGTTAAATTGGTGTATGTAAACGCGCCAGTAGGGATTGGGTAATCAATCATTTTATTATCGAGTGACCACCCCGTATTAACGAGTATGTCAGACATGATCCCCGCCAGTGTTTTAGCGGTTGGGTTAGCGTAGTTTGTAGCCCTTGCGTAAGGATTAGATAGCAACGCAAAACGACTGCGACAACTTGCGCTATAGCTAGCATTTGCAAAGCGGTTGCTAGTGCTTGGCTGCTCACAAATGACATAAAAGTCATAGCCATTTAACGAGATTTTAAGTTCGTGGCCCAGGGCGCGCTCAAAGTCGATCCGTGAGCAAAATTTAATATTAGCTGTAGCGCTAAATTGGCCGCGAGATATTGAGTAATTAACGCTGTTGATTAGTATCTTTAAATCGTCTGAAACACGCACACAATTAATGGTTGGCTGCATGATGTATGTATTCCTTAGCTGGGGTTCTATGGGGATTTTGCGATCAATTGTTGGTACGTCATCATCACCGCGCACTAAGCCGCCCGGTACGCCCCAATAGCAAACTTTATCGGGGCTGTTAAAACGCATGACTAAGCGCCCGTTTTGCACTGTTGCTGGCGCTGTAAACTCTAAATTTACATAGCCGTTGAATGGATGATTGCGCCAATAGCAAATGTATTCCTTATCTGTTTCACCGTAGTGGATCACAAGCTCACGCGACTCTAAAAGTGGCTTAACATGCCAATGCAGCTCGCGGACTGTTTTGAGTAATTCAGGGCTGTTCCAGTGCTGTTTAAACTCGCTATGTTCAACATCTAACTGAGTTAGCCAGTTAAAGTCATACTCGTTGTACTCAATGTTGGTGATGATTTTATAGGGCAATTGAATAACGTTTGATACATAGCCGCTGTTACCCCATGTAACACTGCTCTGTGCTGTAACTAATGCAATAGTTTGCCAGTCAAAACTTAAAGCCACAGGTGATAATTCAGCGTAGCTAAAAGCCGTTTCAAACTCGGTTTTAACAAGCTGTGTTTGCCATGCTAACGCTTTGCCTTGCGTGATTAATGCCGGGGTTAACCAGCTTAAATCCGATTCGATACCGATATTAGCTTGTAAAAATGGTAGCGTTGGATCAACTGGCCCTGAGTCATCACCAAAACGCATAGTCAATGGTGATATATTTATTGCATACGGTTTAGTAAATCGCATCACCAACGCGACATCATTGCCCATGACATCCATGTCATTTTGATTGCTTAGTTGTAGCGGCGATTTATTAACTTGGTATGAGTTAATAAAACGTAATTCAATCATGCGGGAGGCGGCTCGTAGCTTTGGGGGTTTGAAGGATCAAAAGTAAGTGTGTTAATTAACATTGTTTGTACGTTATCAATAATAGTCGCATTATATTGATTATCATCATCATACATAATGACAGAAAGTGCGGGTTGTGCTGAATATTTTAACGGCATTATCCTTGTATTTAAACCATCCGTAACCATAAATTGGCAAACTTTATTACCTGAAAACCTATCTAATACCAACACTCTTTCACCGTCCAAAACATCAACAACTAACGCTGAAAAATAACCCGCTGTGGGTATAATTTTTGCCTCAAGTTTAACCATTACCATTCCTCAATATTTATCCAAGCACGTGACTGATTTGTCTGGGCTGAAGGAACATAAAAATATGATTGCCCATCTATTTGATTAATAAATGGCATATTTTTATTTTTAAAGCCTATTTCTTGTGAAACAAATAAACCAGGAACTAATCCCCTAAAATAAGGATCCGTCAGTGAGTTTGATCTAGTGCCTGAACTACCTACAGAAGCGTTACCAGAAACAATCGCGACAGGTGACATTATTCTAATACTTGGCTCTTGATCTGCTAAAGTGCTTGAAGAAGAACTCGAAAATGAACTAAAGAACGTTGAAATATAACTATCCGAAAAGTTTTCTGAACCATCAAGAGCATAAACAATACCTACTTTACTATCTGTCGAACTCCCTAAGACATAATGAAAACCAGAGTTCCATGAAAATGTTGTACTGTTATGACTACCATACAATGAAACAAATATTGCGGCATCATTTGGATATGCAGATTTTATATCACCGAAAAATAGCAATAACCCTGTATACGTCCCAAAATTGTTTTCAGTTGCTTTGTTATCTGAATAGCCAAAAATATAACATGCAGTATTTGTTGCTATAATCATCCAGTTTCTAACTTTTGTTGAAGCAGAAGTGGAAGCTGAACCAAAAGCAAAGTAAGACCCTAATCTGCTTGAAGAATCTTTGCCTAAGTAATCAAGTGCAGTTTGACACCTCACTGTTGTATTAGCGTTGTCGTTGGACGCACTAAAAGTCATGACTCCACCAGACCCCGTTCCAGCATCATTTTTCACTGCTAAATAAGGCGTTTCTTCTGGTTGAGACTCTTCAGCGATAGTCCAACCAGTTGGTTGTTTAGAACCATACCCCTCCACTAAACATTTTTTAAACACGTTCATGTATTCGCTTGGTTTGCCGTCTACTACTTGCGGTGCGCCCGCGTCATCCCAACGATAAACTGTTACTGCTTGAGCCATAATTTAATCCTTATTTCCACGAAAACTGAGTGTTGAATTGTCGCGCACTATTTCTGAGTGACCGGGCGAAACTGAGCGCGTAACGATTGTTGGTTTACTTGCAGCTAGGGTTTCAAATAAAAACGCCTCACCGGGGTTTAAACCCGCACCAAACGCATCGGCGCGTAATATAAAATACGGTGCGCCTGCAAATGAGTTGATCGGCGCACAGTCGTTTAGCGTGTCGCCGCTGTAAATGTTACCGACTGATTCGCCGATAACGTTATATGCAGTGGTTGATGTAAACACGATGGCCCAGCGCTGAGCTATCGCACCAATATTTGTAAGCTCTATGGGATATTGAGTGGTGTTGATTGCACTTGATGCTGCTGCACCAAAATCACCGAAGTTGTTTTGCCATGCCGCTAATGTTCGCTCGTCCTTAGTTTGCGCTTGAAAGTCACCAAGCCAATGCACACTGCTAACCGTTGCTCCTGCGGGATAAGCGCGTTTGAGTGGGGTTAATAAGCTGAATACATTGCCGCTGATGCCACTAATTGTAACAAGCTCGGATTGAATTGCTGTGATGATAAACGGCGGTGAAAATGCGCTGACACCCGCATTTATTGTGATAACACCTATTACAGCATCGTAGCTGTAATTGTCATCAGTCACAGACCACAAGCTTGCACCGGTGCTGTCAACAATATCGATAAAATCAGCATCAGCTAATACAGTAATAGTTTGGCCACTTGATAATGTTGCAGCCGCTGTGCGCTCACGGTTTTGTACACTTATTTGATTGAACGTATGAAAAATTGGTACTGTGCCATTGTTAGGCAGTGTTGACGTATCAAAGCCCCCAGGTGGCGCGGGAACTGTGGTTACTTCAATTTCGTTATAGTCATAACGAATCGAGTCGGGCTTAACATCAACGCTAAATGCTAAATCTACATAGCCCGTTGCGCTTACTGTGCCCGTACAATTGGTGCCTGTGATGTTGCCGCTTAAGTCACTAGACGCTGAGAACGTGGCACCCGTTGTTGTTTCAAACGTAATATAAAGTGAGTCTCGCGCAAAGCTGCTGCTGGGTAATTGCCATTGCTTTGAATCAATTGTAGGAATCCCGGTTTTTATTGTTGCGCCTAAATTTTCATCTACAGTACCGTTGTAATCGACACCATCAACATCAGTGATTACGCCTGTGTCATAATCAATTGTCGCAAAGATATAGCCGTTGGCAACAAATCTCCCCGCGCCGTCATCTGTATAAACATTTTCATCGCCGATTTTTTTTAGTCGAGTACGACCTTTAAAAACGCTTTCATTAGCAGCTAAAGTAATGGTGTTTGATGTTGTGAATGAATGAAATCGGAAATCGTTACTTGATAAATAGTAAAACGTGAAATATTGAGCTTTACTAACGCCCGGTGATAAGCGAATAGCACGCACAACCCCATTTTCAACAGTGAATTTGTTCAGATCTGATTCAGAGTTTTTTTCATACACAGAAATTGTGTTAATACCGCGATAAATTCCTGCAGGGGGATGAGTATAGTCATGATCAAATACATACTGATACTCAGCGTAATATCTTGGGTCTCCTGCGAGTAGGTCGTCAACTTCAATATTGACCTCTGTTATTAAACCATAGCTTAAAACGCGCTTAGTACGATAGATGCTTTTATGATCTTCTGCATTCGGCTTCAAACCAACTTTAGAGCTAACGGTTGTAATACTTGGCGTTAACGTGCGTGTAACCGACTCTACTGTTAGCTCTTGGCCTTGTGCGTCAACTGGCGCAGTTAATAAGCTGGTGCCATGAAATTTAGTGCTAGCAAGCCCTAAATAAGTCAGCATTTCGGCTACTGTATCCGTATCTTTTAGGTCTTTAGCTTCAACGAGTAGCACGTTTACAAGCGGGTCATCTGGCTGATCGCTCAGAAATATATGCGCATCTTGCAAGCGGCTTGAATCGTCTGTGCTAAGCGCAGGATATAATTTAACGAGATCAAATGATGATCGGGCATGGTCAATGTCACTGATTGAGCTAAACACATCGTTTAATTTACCGCTAACAATGGCATTACTCGTGCGGTGGCCGCCTGCGTGTGGCTCGTTGCCTATTCGCTGTGGTTTGAATATTTTTAAATCGGTTCTAAGCATTGTTTATTCCTAAGTTAAACCGTTTTTAAACGTAAATTAATGTTTTGAAAGTGTGCTGGGGCGGCATCTGCAAAATGCGTATGCGGCACGGCTTCTACGGCTTTTTGGCTGTGGTCCCACACAACATTAAACACAGTGCCGCGTATTGTTATTTCAAACGCTGTAAGGGTTGTTTGTGCATGCTCATGCAATGGTGTAAATACGCTAGCGTCTTCAAAATCGCTGTATAAATAGATTGGGCGGCCTGCGGGTATTGGTGTTTTTTCAATGTGCTGCGCGCCGTTTAAAGCACGCTCGGTTTGCTCGGCTACTGGCAAGTAATCAAACTCATTGAGCCAAACAAAATTATCCAGGCTTTGTGCATTTATTACGATCATTGGGTGTTACTCAACTGTTCAAGTTTTTGTAAAAATTGCTCTTCAAAATCAGCTAATAAACTGGCCGATTGGCCGCCTGGCAATGCAAGTTCAAGGCGCACGGTTTTGCCGTTAGTGTTACTAGTAAAAGTCTGCTGGCTTTTAAGCATGGTGATCAATTCACGTACAGCAGTTGTAAGGCTGTTTAAATCGCCGTTAGAGGCTTTATTGCTGGGCGTATAATTGTTTGTAGGCGGCGTATAGCTTGGCGTTGATGCAGGCGTATACGTCTGTACTTGCTCAACGGCTTTTTGAGTGGTGCTTTGCGCTTTTATCGCTTGCTGCTGTGCGCTAATAGCTGCGTTTAATGTGCTCTTTTGCTCACGGGTTAGGTATGTAAGCTGCTTATTGATTTTGTTATATAACTCAGTCAGTGCTTTGCTACTGCTGGCGTTATCAATTTGGCCGTTAAATTTACTAAATTGCGCGTTTTGAGTCTCAGCATAAGCGCGGCGTTCGCGCTCTTCGTTGATCTCTTTTGAGTCTAAATCGTAAGGGCTGCGGCCGTTCTCTTCCTGATAATCGACTACGTCACTTACGCTGGCACGTTGTGATTGATTGTATTTATTTACACTGCTTGATGCGCGATTTGCAGAGGCTGCAACACGTTCTAATTCTTCTTTTTGCTCACGTAGGCTTTTTGATGCTGATTCGTTCGCCTTAACTTGATCATTCGTGGCTTGCGTACCTGCTCTTGTTGAAGCCGTCGCGGCATCTTGTGCGCCTTTAAAGTCACCAAGCAAATTGTTTACAACGGCTAATACATCGCCTAAACGCTGTTTTTCATAGTTGTATTGCTGCGCTGTTAAATTGCCCGCTTGATAGCGATCATTTAAGCGCTCAAGTTCATCTGTTAAACGGCTATGTTCGCGTTGTAATTCGCCTAAGCTTGCAAGCTCTAGCTGCTGAACGCGTGTTAAATCACTTGTTTGGTTAGTTAAGCGCTGCTGTTGAATGGTCAGCGCTGCTTGCGCCTGAGCTTTTTGCTCAGCGGTGGCGGTACTGCTCGCCATTACTTGCTGATTGGTTTTTATTGCGTCGCGGGTTTGCTCTAACTCGCGGGTAAAGCGGTTTACTGCGTCACTGTTTGTGTCAGTAACTGGCTTTAAGGCATTTGCTTTTTCAATGAGTTTATCGAGTTCTTTAGTTAAACCCAGTGCCGCAGCTGCGGCTTGAATACTTGAGGGAATGGTTTGTTCTGTTGCGTCTGCGGCGGCAATGGCAGCCTCAGCCCATTTTAAATATGCCTGCCGTTGTACAGCTAATGGTTGCTCTGATTCTTGCATTAGCTCATAGGCTGCACGTAACTTATTAGCGGTATCATCGAGCGCTTTTGATGATGTTAAGCCTAGTTCGGCATAGGCTTTTTCTACATCACCAGCAAATATTTTTTGACGCTCGAGTAATGCGCCGTGTTCTTCAAACTTTACTTTTAGCGCATCTAAAATGGCTAACTGGCCCTGGTACTGTTCACCAGCGCCGGCAATTGCAACACGGGCAGATTCTATGCTTTGAATAAAGCCATCAACGCCGACTTTTACACCATCTAAGCTTGTGGCCTGCTGCTCTAATGATTGAATCGTTTTAAGAGCTTCGGGCAGTGAGAGCGTAAGCAGTTCTTGGCGCTGGCGCTCGGCCTCTGTTGCAGCTGCTGTGGATTCGGCTAATTTACGTTGTTGGTAGTCTAGGTTTATATAGCGCTGGGTGGCTTCGTCCCAAACTAGCTTACCGCTTTCTATCAATGCATCTAATTCTGCTGAATTACGGATGATCAAACCTGTTGAGTTAGACAGCATTTGTAATTCATCAGCGAGCGCCTTGGCTTGTATTGCACTTGCTTGTTGCGACTTTCTAAGTGATTCCTCAGCCACGAGTAAATCTTTATACAGTAAACCAACGTCGATTAACTCGGTAATTAGCCAAGTATATAAACCTGCTTTACCCACGGCTTTAAGTGCAGTACTCCATTTAGTTGCTGCAATGCCTGCGGCGTTAGTTGCAACTGTGGTAGAGCCAATAGCTGCGGTGTAGGTTCTTAATGATGCAATGGCCGTGGTTGCGCCGCTGATCACACTACTAAAATAGTTACCCACTTTAAGCGCCAGCCATACTTTAGCAACGGTTGCTATTTCTTCGCGGTATTCATAAAGCGTGGTGGCTGCGCCTTTAATTGCATTACCTGTGCTTACGATTGTGTCGCTAATTTTTTGCGCCCACTCTTGCAAGCGGCCATCCTTCGCCATTGCTGCAAATTCAGTATTAAGCGCGGTAATGTTGGCTTTTAACCAATCCATAGCGCCGCTTTGCGCTATAAGGTTATAAAACTGTTCCATGTTGTCTTTAGCGTTTGACACTTGCCCACTAAAGAGCGCCATTTGTGCAGCAGCAGAGCCTGCACTTGCACGGCCCATTTCATCTATTAAGCCTTTAATTACATCACGGCCCAACTTACCTGCGCTTGATAGCTTTTGCAGCTCAACGGTGTTTTTACCTGTGACTTTTTCAAGTAGATCCCAAACAGGTATACCTCGCTCAACCATTTGCAGTATTTCTTCGCCCTGGAGCTTTTGTTTTGCCCACGCTTGCCCGAGCGCCAGGCTGATACCTTCAACCTCTTGAAACCCGCCCCCGAGCTTTAATGCTTGGTCGGTAATGGCCTGCATGGTGCCATCCATTGGATCAAGGCCAAACGCTTTTAGTTTTACAAACGCCTGGCTTACTTCACCCATTTGTAGCGGGGTGTTTTTAGTAAATTCTTTTACCCATGCTGTGGCTTTTTCGCCGCCCGCAATACCGCCCATAAGCGCTTGCATTTGCACGCCGAGCTTTTCAAATTTATCACCTGTGCTAAATACCTGGCTTACGGCTTGAGCTACCCGATCAAATCCAACATACGCGGCGGCCAGTGCAGTTACTTTACCAATTACACTGTCTAAGCTTTGTGCTTGAGCGCGTTGGGCTGTGGTGCCAGTGCGCAGCTCATTACTGAACTTATCGACAGAGCGGCCAGATTTATCAAACTGGGCAGCTAAGTCACGCTTGGCCGCACGTAGGTTATTAGTATCAACATCAGAGCGTTTAAGCGCTGTTTGTAGTGCAGCGTGCTTACTGGTTTGCTGGGTAAGCTCGGTGCGCATTTGGGTTAAATCTTTCTCAGCGGCTTCTAATGAGCGCGCGAGTTGCACAAATGGCTTATCAGTGTTTTTGGCTTCGGTTTGTAATTGGTCGAGGGCTTGAGCTGCCGCCGCTGTGGCTATTTCTTGTTGTTCTAACTTTTGTTTTGACTGCTCAAATGCACGTATTAGATCAGCTTGATTAGCTAATCCGTCTAATTCGTTGGCAAGCTTGCCAGCGGTTTGGCTGGTTTTCTTGGCACTGGTATCGGTTTGGTCTAGTGATTCACTGAGTTTATCAGCAGCAGGATTAGCAGCATCGGCACTTTGCTCAATATTTTTAAGCTCTGTTACCAGCTGTTCAATATTTTGCTTGCCTGTGGCTTCGGCAACTATGCGTAGGGCTAATTCGAGGTTCTTATCTGCCATGGGTTCAACTCAGTTTAAACAGTGTTTAAATGGGGAATAAAAAGGCTCAAGGGCTGAGCCTTTTGGTACGAGGTAATTGATTAAGCGTCTAGCTCGTCAATGTAGAATGGTTCGTCTTTGCCATTTACAAGCTTTGCTGTGCCCTCTAGTGCAGCACTTACAAACTCACTGCCGGCTAAATCTAGCTCTTTAGTTGGCATCATTGAGGTGTCGTAAATTTCAAAGTTAACTTGCTTACCATTGGCTAAGTTGGTGCCTTCACCAAAAATACGTAAACGTGTTTGTGACTTAGTACCGCCTTTAATGCGTTTACCGCTACGCGCGTTATAAGTGCCCGAAACTGTAATACTGCCACCAGCAGTAAGTGAACCACCTTTAATTGAGCGAATCATACCGAGTGCAAAATTAAACTCGTAATCAACGCCTGCAACTTTAGTTTCAGTGGCTTGCTTAACAACGACGTCATCAGTAAAGTTTTGCCCAGGAACAGCAACCCACGATTGATTATCAGGCAATGTTACTGCTTCATCCGTTAACGTACCCGCCGCATCGTTAATTGCTGCAACTTCGCCCATCAAGGCTAAAGCAACCATTTCAGCTGGTTGATCATCAAACTCCCATGTAATAGCGGCAGGCTTAGCAATTTTCACATCATCCAGGGCTTGGCCTTTGCTGGCCTTTTTATTTGATGTACGGACTACTGAATCCGCCTCAGTTTTAATACCGAGCTTAGTGGTGTTAATTGGGCCAAATATTTGGCCGGTGCTTACGCCTTGTTCGTTTAAGCGATCAACAAAAATGTTGCCCGCAAGTAAAATACCGTCGCTCATTTCAGCGCTCCTTTAAGAGTCATTTGACATGTAAAAGCCAGCGGGTAATACGCGTGACCTTTGGTGTATTGGGGTTTAGCTGGGGTGTTTACTCTAAGCCATGGCCCCGTACCATTAAGTACTTTGCCCGCCATAGCGCGAATAATGTTAGTTAAGTGCTCGCCTGCGTTATCTTGCTTACGAACGACTAATACAACTATCCATGTTTGCGTTAGCTTCATTAAATAGCCGGCGTTTTTACTCTCTGGTAAATTATCGCCGTAATAGATTAAATGAAGGCTTGGTGTTGTTTGGCGGTCTTCCTTGATGTCTGCTAGTTCATCACTCAAGTAAACGCGCTTAATGCCTGGTACTTGTTCAAGTGCCTGTTTAAGCGGGTTTTGAGCTGCAAAGTAGTCAGTGGTAATTTCAAACATCAGATAAATCCCTTTGTTTTTTCACGCGCAAATACAGAGCCAGCACTTTGTATTGTGGCTGTGTCTTGTACTTTGGCGTCTTGGCCTAGTGCGTCAACGCCTATACTTAGCTCGCCTTTTGCTACTGACATTAAAAATTTAATTGCATCCTTGTAACGGGTTTCTACATGCTCTGGCACATCGTTAGTGCCGAGCTTGTAGCGAGCAATATCACAACAAAATTGCTCAAGTAGATTAGGAACGGTGACAAGCGGAAGCTCATAACGCCCAGCTAAATAGCCGTTAATTACGTCGCTTGCATCGTTTATAGCCTGCTCAATAACTGCGGTATTAATTACATCAGCGGGGCCATCTTCGCGCTCACTTAAATAAATAAGATCACGCTCGCCAAAACGCTGTTGCATCGCGGTTATTGTTGCGTAAGCCATTTACTCGCCCTCGCCAGCTTTGGCTAATTCATCTTGTAACCAATACCAAGCAGCATCACGATCAGCAGCTGATACCTTAACCTTAATAACTTCACCTTCGTTTTCGCCTGGCGCTTCGTAGGTCAAGTCAATACAAGCGGGGATACGTTCCATTTGTGCATCAATCATCAATGCAATAACGGGTTGTAGCTCAATTGGGGCTTGGGTGTAATCAACGTTTGTATAGAGCAAAGGGTTGTCTAAATCTGCACCCAAGTTATTTGCGTCCAGCTGTGATTGCGGCGCAGTACTCGCATCGAGCGGTATAGCTTGCACCGATAAGCGTGGATCATTTTCAATTGCATCAAGCTGCTCTTGATCAAGACCATCGGCGGGGATTTCATTTTTACCTTGGTTGAAACTGAGGCCAGCTCGGCGGTAGCCTGTTGGCTGCATGCAACTGACAATAACAGCAGAGATAAGGCTGAGTTTAAGCGTTTTTGCCATTTCATTATTACTCCTGGTTTCAAAGTATGGGGCTATAACGCCCCGTACTTATTAGGGTTTAACTATTGATGGGATTAAAGGTAATCAGCTACTAGCAGCTCTACACGGCCTTTCAACTCGTTTGAGCTGTTTGCATCAAGCTCCCGCTCTAACATGCGAGTGGCTAGCTTTTCCATGCTGGCTGGTACGACTAACATGGTTGATTTAATACCGAGCTTACGGCCACCGTCAGCAGTAAAGCTGCGCATTTTTTCAATGCTGTTCCATAAATTATCTGGCGTTAACGCACGTTTATTAGCAAAGGCAAGCTGCCAAAAACCAAACCCTGCGGCATCACGGCAATCAACGCCGTAACGGTACTGTTTAGAAGTAAATACCGCCTCGTCATCAACTTTGGTCATGGCAAGTAATTGTGGTTTTTTACGTTCTTGAAAAATAATCGGCTTAAGGGCTTTTGAGGTGTCTAGCACAAACCACGGCTCACCCTCGTAAGCAACATCTTCGGCCATATTCGCTGTTGATACTGCTGCGCCAGTGCCGTCGGCATTTGGTGCTACTGGGTGGTCAGTATCAAAAAAGTTTTGCCCGTCGTAGCACAAAGTTGTAAAACCCGCTGCGAGTAATTCAAAACACATTTCATCAGGGTGAATTGCCGCCGCGCTGCCCATTTCTTTAAAAATTGGGGAATACACGCCTAGGTTATCGTCTTCAATGTCGTTGCGGTCTACGCCTACTGTTGACTCGTAATCGTCATTGGTAATGGTATAAGCATGCGCTTTCATGCTTTGAACATTACGATCACCCACCCATTTAGCCAGGCTTGGGAACTTGCCCAGCCAGCCATAGGTATTACTGGCCGATGTAGATTTAATTACACTGGCAATTTTTGTAAATTGCGGTGTAGCTTCTGATTTACCTTGTTCAAACTCAGATTTAAACGCGGTAAATAAAGCGGTTAAAAGTGCTGGGGTCACTAAAGCCATTAGTTTTGCTCCTGTTTAGCTTTGGCAAAGGCTGCATGGCTTAGACCTAACTGGTCTGCGGCATACTTGTCTTCTGCGGTGAGTGCTGCTAAGCCGTCTTTGTCTTGCTCTGGCTTAGGTGTATGGGTGGTTTGCTGAGCGGTAAGGCTGGCAATCGGTGAACGGGCATCTAACACTGCTTTTAACGCTGCAACGCCCTGCTGATTACCTAACGATGTTAAATATTCAACTTCTGACGCAATAATGCGGCCGTCTTGCTTGGCTTTATTTACTTCTTGTTCAACCGATTGCGTAGCACTGCTGCTTTTTAGCGCCACCATTTCAGTGTGCAATGCGTTGTAGGTTTCTACAGGCACGTACTTAGCTAAATTAACCTCAGCATTAGGGCTATTGGCTTTAAGTGCTGCAACAGCGTCATTGGCGTTACTTAATTGGGTGGTGAGCGTGTCGGCTTCGTCGGCCTTGGCCTTTAAAGCGGCGAGTGCTGTTGTTGCTTTGGTGTAATCTGCATCGGTGACGTTATCACCATCCACAGTTACACCTAGCAAGCTCAGCAATTTTTGAGCTGCGTTCATGGTGGTTTCTCCATTGTCTGGATTGGTTTGGGATTTCAGTACAGCTACTTTATCCATACCATCAACCGCTGGGTCATTGGTAAGGGCAAAATGGCGTAATTTGGTTGGGCGGCCTGTTTGTTTGTCGTAATGAAAAACAGGGCTTATAAAGCGGTATTCGTCGTTTTTTAGGTGTGCGCGTGCGTTGGGTGTCCAGCGAACATTAAGGGCATAAAGCCCCTCGCCTGGTACATACTCTAAATTGCTTGGATTAAACCAACCGCTAGCTGGGGCTGGCTTGCCGTTTTCTTCGGCGTGTAAGGTTTGGTGCTCGTAGTCAAAATGGTAATCGTTAGTGCGGGTGCTAGCTGTGCTTTTAAGTAGCTCAAATGCGGCTTGGTCTAGTAACCAGGCATTAGCAGGCACATCGAATGGGCGGCCATCGTGTGATTTAAAATAACCATCTGGCATTACCATTACGCGCTCACTGATACCTTGCTCGTTTATTTCGCTTGCAAAGCGGCACGCTGCAAAACCTAAATCGGCAGGTTTGTTTGCTGATAAAACAGCCAATCCTATAGTGGTTTCAAGTAAGTGAAATGTGTTTAATGGCTTTGACATGACTGAGCACAGTTTGAATAATCTGTGCTCAGTATGGATTTAGATTTGTTTTGGTTGGCCGTGCGGTGTTTCGGGAATTTATAAGGGGTATTTACAGGTTAAAATGAGAGTTTTGGTTTGTCACAGTAAAACACGAGTCAATATTAGCAATGCAACACTGTTTAAACGCTGTTTAAAATCGCTTGTAAGCGATTATTATAATTTAAACGCCACATTATGTGACTTTGGCAATCACAAGCGCTTAGATTTGATTCTACGCGCTTGGGTTTTATTTTTAAATCAAAAACTCGCTTAATATTTCGATCACTTCGATTTCATCGTCAGCCGATAGTCCTATAAGTGGCCGTGCTGGTATGGCGGCTAAGCGGGGGATCATATCGCTAGCACCACCATAGTGCTGGATAGCTGCGTATATCAAGTTTGTACCAAATTCTAACGATTCGTCCCCTACGTTATAAGCGAAGGTGTCGCGCAGTATGTCGTTTAGTCTGAGTATTTTATCTTTGTTCTTTTTTTTACTCTTTGCATAGTCTGGGCTAAGCTCCTGCCAAGGGTCGCCATCTGGGCTGCGTTGCTCGTCAAAGTGATCACGATGAGTCAACATTAAATGCTCGCCCACATTCCCTAATGCGGGGGCTAAGTTATCTAGGTTCTTTACCAACTGGGTTAACACATCACTTACGGCCGTTGCACCCTCTGTGCTTATGTCAATACGCGCGCCAGCCATTACACTAGCCCTTCGTTAAATGCTTGCATGTGTGTTTGCTGGTCCAGCCCTGCAATTAGTGCGGGCAGTAGATCAGCAATTTGGTTAGCCTCTTGCCCTTTTGCTTGTTGCTCAAGCTTTGCAAATTCACGGCATGTTTGTAGCGTGTACGGGGTTTGCTGTAGTAGCTGCTGTGCTTGCTCTATTAATTTCATCGTCTTTTATCCTGTGATTTAGCGGCATCTTTTACTAGTTTGTCTATCCAGCTTACAAGCTCTGGTTGCCATTTTTTAAGCTCTTTACGAGCAAGCGCCCAGGCTGTGAATGCCTCTGCAAACTGCTCGTACTTATTCACTGCACCGTAATATGTAACGGGTAAGGCATTTTTTAATAGCTCTGGCGCACCTGCGTAATAGTGTACTTGGTGGCCGAGTTCGTGCAGCCATGTAGACACTAAACTATGTGCTTGGTGTTTATCTAGTGAATCTGCGTTATGCGAAATAGTATGATCACGTTTTATTGTTTCACCGTGCCAATTATACGGGTATTCACCTTTGTTGTTTGCTGAGCGCTGCACCGTGAGTGCTGCACTGTCTTTTAGCGCTTGCATATCAACTTTAGCTAAGTTTTGGGCGCTTTTCACTTTTACAACTATGTGCTCATAACCGACTGAGGTAAAGCCGCCACAGCCTTTTGCGCCGCGAATGCTGTATTGCATGCGTGCATAAAATTCATCTACGCCTAAGTACTCGCCCACCTCACTACGTATAGCGGCATTTGCTTTAGAACCTGCGCTCATTTGGGTTTGATTTACAAATACGGTTTTGGTTTGCTTGGCTGTTAAAAAGCTGTTTAATCCTTCGAGCACTTCACTGTCTAACTGGGCCAATAGCGGATCAAGCTTTAGTGCTGTGACGTTTTTAGCGCTGCTATAAGCCGATGGTACAATGCGGGTGGCTTGGTAATCCTCTATGCGCTTAGCAAGCGGTGGCTTGTCTGCTATTTGCTTTTTAACCTGGCTTGTTAGCTGGGCGGTATTCTTTGGGGTGTAGTCAAAGCCCGGATCAATTCCTAATGGTAGTTCAAACTCTTCACCCGTTTTTTTGTTAGTCCAGTTATAACTACCATTATCTGGCGCTGAGCCTACGGTTAAGCCACGGCGTTTAAGCTCACGTTCGCTTAGGCTAAACTTTTTACATTTGCAGCCCCAGCCATTTTGCGGGCTGTGGGTATCCCACCATGGATCATCAACGGGTAAAACCAAGTTATTCCATTTTAAGTGCAGTACGCGCGGGGTTTCGCTATCGCCGTGCTTGTATAGCGCATAAGGGCGGCTTGCTTTAAGCGCCTGTATTTGCCCCTCACGCCCTGCGTTATAGGCTTGGCGTATATTGGTTTCGTATATTAACTGGCTGCGCCATGCGCTCTGGCCGTTGTGCTCCCAGCCATAGCGCGATTTGATATTATCAAACTCTTTTTGAAACCAATTTAAACTTTTACCTTCGCTTATGGCTTTGTCTACTGAGGTGTAAAAGTCGTTTAGCATGTCGGCTTTAGTTACGCCTGCAACCATAAACGCGCGGTTATGGGCGTTTTGCCATACATCATCCCAGCTGCTGGTAGGTGTATTTAGTTTTTGCCTAAAAAACTTTATACCATCGTCAAACGGTAATGAGCCATATCTAACAGCCATTTAACGGCCCTCATCCACTTCTAGTGCGCCTAACAACTCACTTGCTGTGATGGCCTTTGCCATTATCTCAGTAAAGCCCTCTGTGCTTATTTGTGGCTCTAATTCAAGTATGCCGTCGCGTATTTCTTCTAAACTGCTGGCATTTTTAACAAGCTCGGTTACGGCATCGCTCATGCTGTTTAAGTGCGATTGTGCTTGTGCTGCTAGCTGCTCGGCAACTAAGTCGGCGTTGTCTTTTTGCGGTGCTGATTTAAGTGCAGCAAAGCCTTTTAAAGCGGTTTGTGGCTCTGTTATTGGAGTTAAGCTTAAAATAGCCTCGCCTTTTTCAGGGAGTGGGATTTGGGTCTTTTCGCTCACCCATTTTGCAGGAATTGGGTAATTAACTTCGGTGAGTATTTTAAGGGCTGGAGCTAATACGGCTATGTCGTCGGCTTCGCTGGTGTCAAATTTAAAGCGCGGTATACGGCGTGCGCCTGAGTAGCTTTTAGAGTTAAGCGCGTGCATTGGGTAAATAATATCGCGCGTTATGGTATTAGCTACTTGCTTTAAATCACTTTCGGTTATGTCGTTTAGTACGTCCATGTGTACATTACCAAGCGCGTTTGTGCTGGTTTTACCATCCGCTTGACTGGTAAGCGTTGCGCCTAATACCGCTTTGCTTTGAGTGGTTTCACACCACTTGATCATAGCTTCAAAAGGATCTGATTGACCATTAGCCGCATTTTGAAATTCAATCTCCATGCCTTTAGGAATAATGCCGCCTGCGTTATGACCGATGCTAAGCACAGCACGTAACAAGGTGGCTTTTTCTTCATCACTTGCACCATTGGGGTATTTTCCTAACCGCAGTGGTAAGCCGTAAATCTCTAGGAACTCAGCCAAGTCACGGATTGAATAGTTTTTAAATAAGTACGGCCATGCCACCGTTGACGTTAACCCGGTGCGGTGAATATAACCCGATTTACTGCGGTGAATATGAGCGCACCAGCCAAACGGGTTTAACGCTTGGCCTGTGTAGCTGTTGTCGCGCAGCATTAACTGGTTGCGGTTATCTGGATGGGTTTGGAATAGGTTTTGATCGCGAAATTCATAACCGGTAATAATATGCTCGCCGCCATCAAACGCCCAACTTAGCTCGTTACACGAAAACGATTTTAGTATTGCGTCGCTACAATCAAAAATTAGATCCTCTAACCAAGTGGCATCTTCTAGTATTTCTTGGATTGCAGCGGCGTCTTTTTCTTCTTGCTCTGTTGCGTTACGTGGCGGCTCTACTGACCAATCGTATTTAAGCCAGCCTCTGCGGCGTTTGGTAAGTTCGCTAAATAGGTGGCCGTCTTTGTCTTCCATGTCTTTTGCTAGGTCGGCCATGGCCGCTAAGTTACCTGCGTCGGCATCTTTTAGTAATTGCGCTAACTTGGCTGGGGTAAGCGCCTCGCTTGGGTGCTCCGCAAATTGACGCATCAGCATACCCACTCTGCTATCTTGCTCGGTTTGGGTTTGCTTAAAGTCGGTTGATTTAATTGGGTTGCCGTGAATATCTACTATTTGGGTCATGGGTTTACTCTAACTTTAATGATGGGCTTAATGCTTAGTACGTATATATCAAGCGTTAATGTGTGTTGGTGGGCCTTGGCTAAACTGACGGCGGTTATGTCTAATTGCTGTACTTGTGCGGTGAATATCTCTTGATAAAACACCCTAAAGCGCCGCGCTACCATGCGGCTTTACGATCACTTGCAAAATCGTCGCTGTGGTCTGGCCGCATGCTATTTACGCTTTGCTGAGCTTTACTGGGCAGTGGGGTAAACTCAATGGCACTGCCGTCCATTTCAGCCGCACGTATAAGCATGGCGATTGATACCGCGCTATCGCCGTGGCGTTTATTGCCATCACTACCAGTATTTTTACCTTTATCTACCTGCGCAATACCATTTTTAAGTTTGATTTGGCCTAGGTCGTCGAGTACGTCTTGGTCTTTTGGTAGCGTTATATTGTCGGTTTCAAAATAATCTTTTAGTTTTGGCATCCATTCGCGATACCAGGCTTGTGATAAATGCACGCTATCAACCAGCTCAGTGCCGTATTTAAGGCTGGCAGCTTCCGCTAAGTAGCCACCGTTACCTGTGGCATCAAACGCAAGGCCGCGCAGTTTTGGTAAACGGTCACAAATATACAGCATGATTTGCTTTTGCTGTTCGTAAGTAACGTTGCGCAGCTCAACCATAAACGGCACGGTTAGGCTAGTGTCTTGGTTTATCTCACCAATACTGAATACGGTTAAATCGCCTTTGCGCGCAAAATCCTCACCAAAGGCATGAGTTAGATCAGAGTTTAACCTACTTATAAGCTCGTCAATATTTTGCTTACACCAAGTCGCTACGTCTTTTACGCGCTGCTCTTCGGTCCAGCTTTCAAAGTCAGTGGGCGCTTCATAACGCAGTACTTTGCAGTCATCACTTAGGGCTCGTTCGCGCAGGCGGCGGCTTAGGTATTGCCCTGCGCCTTGGCTTGGTACACAGTAAAGCTCCTCGTTAGCGGCATCCTGTGTGGGGTAAAAATCAACTTGATTAGCGAGCCATGCGTCTTCTTTTGCTTGCGTCCATTCTTGCCCACTGACTAAGCAAATGCGCTTATAAAGCCCATGCCTAAGCGCTTTATCAATAGGAATATGATGCACGGAATACTTTTTAAGGCCGCGCCGCGCTTGGGTTATTAAGGTATTAAATAAGTTGTCTACGCCGTTGTGGGTCGAAATAATACGTACTCGCCCGCCCCACATGGTAAGCGCCATCGCGGCTTTTAGTACTTCGTCTAAGCGGTCATGGAATGCGGCTTCATCTATTACAACGTTACCTTGTCGCCCACGTAAGTTGCGCGGGTTTGAGCTTAGAGCAACAATTTTTTTACCTGTGCTTGGGAACTTAATTTCAAATGTGTTGATTGATCGCTTTGTACCGTCGGGATCTTTTTCTTCAAATATGCCCTCTTCTACTTCGCTCATAACCATGTTGAGCTTTTGCGCCCAAAATGCACAAGCGTCTATAAACTCCTTAGCCATTTCTTTATCTGAGCCAAGATAATAGGTGTTTTGCCCGTTATTAGCGGCTACAGCGCTTAATACATCGTCTAGTGCTTCGGCAAAGGTTAACCCAGTACGGCGCGACTTTTCGGCAATTTTTACTATTGCCTCGTCTTCCATCCATGCTTTTTGATAGCCAAAAAGTATGTCGGTGCCCATGGCAACAGCTAACGAACTTGCCACTTTGCTAAGTGGTAGTTCGTTAGTTTGGGTAATACTTTGCGCGGTGCTAGTCATGCTTTAGCCCTAATATGTCGCGTTTGAAAAAGGCCAGCATGTCGTCTGCGGTTTGCGGTAAGTTTTCGTTTTTAACCTTTTGGTCTAGGTCTTTAGCGAGCTTTTCAGCATAGGCTTTTTCTATTTCTTGCTGGCGTTTATGGGCGGCCATGGCGGTTTGCTCTAGGCGCTGGGCTGCAAGCATGGCGTCTTTTATGATTGCAATGTCTACAGGTGCATCTTCGTCGGGGTCCATTAATTGCTGCTGCAACGCACGATACAACTGAGTACGACCCATTTCTAAAATAAGTTTGGTGGTGTCGCCTGTGGGCTTATCGCCAAGCTCAGCCGTGAGCGCTTTGGTTGTCTCACGTAACTCACGTAGCTTTTGGCCTATGGCTTCGGTTTTTTGTGCGTGGCGGCTTAGGCCACTGCGGCTAATGGTTGCGCCCTCGTCTAAGCCTGACTCAATGATCAAGGTATTTACGGCATCAAGTATTTCGCCCTGGCTAAAGCGCTTATCGCGTAGCATTGAGTCGAGCTGCTTTTTAATATCCTCGGGCAGCAAATCAACTTTGCTGGGTTGGCCTCTGCGGATTGATTCGCTCATGGTTAACCTCGTGGCCCTGGGCGTTTAATGCCAGGAACAACACTTATGCCCTCAGCGACGTCTATGCCTGCTTGCGTAATACGGGCAACCCATGTGTTTTCTGTGAGTTTATCGAGTGTTATATAGCCGTTTTGCTCTAACCAATTGAGTAAGGTTTTAAGCTGATCGCGACTGCAACCTAGTGCATAGCGCTGAAGTACATCGGCTAGCATGCTGGTGTTAGCGCCAAAATCGGCGGATTCTTTTAGCGTTATAAGTATGCTAATTCGTTGGTGTTCTGCTTGAACTTGTAACATTGCCATGGTGTTTTTCCTATGGGTGGGGCTTAAGGGCTGGCACGGTTTCTTCTACTGGTTCGCTGCAACGCATGCATCGAAACAATGTGTAATCTGTAATGCCATTATCAAAATCGTCGGTGGTGACAACCTGAGCTGGTATATTTTGATAACCAGCCTCGGTTTTATCTGTGTCTGTTAGTACGGTTATTGCTGCGCCGCATTGGCACTTGTCGTTAACTATCGCCATTTCGCGTGCCTCTGAGTTCGTTTTCCATTAATAGATCCGTTAAGCGTTTTAGGTCTGCAAGCTGAGGGTTTAGCCCGTCGATTTTGCCGCTTACTTCAATCAAACGTTTATCTAGTTCGTGTAAGTCTTCTGTGTTGGGCAAGTCTTCAATGGTTTTCTCGACAGCACTTAAACGGCTTTCTAACGATTTATAACCTATTTCATGCAAGGCTTTTGTTACAAAGGTACTGCGCAACCATGCCAACGCACCAGCCCCCACGATGGCAATACCTACGGTTAGAAAGGCTTTGTACCACTCCAAAATAAAATCCATGCTACGTCCTATAGTGCTGTTGTTTAATTTCAATGAGTGATTGGCACTCAACACATGTACTACAGTTTTTAACTGCTTTACGCCGTGCTGCGGGTATGTCAATGCCGCACTCTTGGCAGTGCATAAACTCAGCCCCTGGTTTATTTGATTTTTCTCGATGCATGGATAGCGCAGCATCTAACAGGTGTTGTTCTATTTTTTGCGCGTCGTCAAATTTGCTCAATTTGGTTTCCTTACTTTTTCAATTACGTTTTTAAAACTTTGCTTAAAGCCTGGCGTTGCCTTTTCAACGGTGCGGCCAATAACATAACCGCCGATGCCTAATTGCAGTAAGTCCCATGCCTGTGCTGATAAGCGAAACGCCAACCAGCCAAATGAGTCAAAGCACACCAACACTAAAAACGTCAACATGGTGATTGGCCGCCAGTTTCGTTGTAACCAGCTTTCGCCTTTGGCCTCGGCGGTAATAATTTGCGATTGCGCCTCTAGCACTTTGCCTTGTAGCTCGACAATTTTGCCCTCAAGCTCTAGCACTTGGCTTTGGGCTGCGTTTTCAATGCGCTTAAGTTCGTTGGTAACGGCTAAGCGTTCTTCGTCGCTAGTAAAGAGGTTGTCAATCAACTTGGTGACAGGCTCGACCACGTTAAACCAGTTGCTAATTGCCATTTACTTGCTCCTCACCAAACTTTAATTGTCGCTTGCGCTCGTTGGTAATTTCTTTTTGCAACGCCTGCCAAACCTGTTTAGTCTTTGGATTTTGACTTAACATCGTGTTAGTTAATGACTCCGGATGTTGCGGGTTATACTTTTTACCGGTTGCCTCTTCATACTTCGGTTTAACAACATGTGTTTCAAGTTCACTAAACACTAAAGCAAGGGCAAGTTCTTTTATTACAGTTCGTTGAGCTGGGGTAAGTGGCTTTACTTTAGCGACCATTGAGTTCTCCAAAACGTTTTTTGAGGGCTTCGCGGGCGTTTTTAAAGCTTTGTTGGCCGTCTACGCGTAGCTGTATATCGATGGCTCTGACTGATTGCCAGCCTTTGTTGAAATAGCTTTGCATAGTGCCGCAGTGGCTATGCAGGGGGATTTTGCGCGGATCGAATGGCATGTTATGCATGCGCGCATCTACCTCTTGCTCCATGCGCTTCTCGCGGCCTTTTTGATATGACCACTCCCAATTGCTGCCCATTTAATGCACCTCTAACAGCTGTTTAACAGCGTATTCAGAGGCATGAGCCAAGCGGTTATACCAGCCTTCTAGGTTTGGTTTCTGACTTGGGTCATTCGCGCAAATACGGGCGTACTTGCGACCACGATTCACGCTGAGCAATACGGTTAGGCTAAGTGCTGGGCGCTCTACGATAGCGGCTAAGGTTTTTGGCCCCATGCGACCATCGGGCTTTGAGTTAACTAATCGCTGGGTTAATTGGGTCATGGCGGGTGCGCCGTGCTGTACTGCACCATCGAGCAGCATAAAATCAACACCTTCGTGGACTTGCTCGCAGTACATAGCACGCCAATAGTCACGGTGATAAAGTCTTACAGCATGGGCAAGGGTTAGATTTTCAATGTCTAGGTTTGGGTATGCGCGCTGGCTTATGCCGTATTTTGTAAGTCCGCCACGGTCTGAGGCTATATCGTTTAACCCGCCGTCACTGCGTAAGCCGCCCTCTAAGTACAAAATAGCTAATATACACTGGGCAAATTTAAGCGAGTACGGGGCAAGCGCCGCTTGTATTTCTGGCGATTGTTTAAAGTAATTTAAGTTGTGGGGATCAAATACGAACATACCGAAAAGCCTTGTTGTTTTTCGGTATTGTGGGGGGTTGTGCTTAGGTGTTGGCCGTGCGGTGTTTCGGGAAAGTTTATCTAAAAAGTAGACAGCCGCAGTAAAGTTTTTTATGGTACTGCAACTTTGCTTTTTTCGCTAGTCACACATTTAAAAGGACTTAATTTATGAAATACCTTGGCCTTGTTTTAACTGCGCTATTACCACTTTCAAGCCATGCTGCAATTTACAAATGTATCATTGACGATGTGCCCACGTTTAGCCAAACACCGTGCAGCCCCGACGCTGAGAAGCTTAATATTAAAGACGACAAATCAGCTAAGTCGAATGGGGTAAGTGATGAATTATTAAAGCAATGTTCTGACCTGGCGCTAAAAACTGGCGGGTGGCGTGACCCTCATTCATTTGTTGTTTTATCTCATGAACACCAATGGCGTAGTGACGCTAGCGGCGCTAGGCAAGTATTAGCAATGCAGGTTAATGCTAAAAATGGGTATGGGGGTTATGGGGATTCAAAACCATTTAATTGCTTTTTAAACCATAATGGTACGAGTTTAAGCTCTGTTCAACACTGGATTAATTAAGCAATAAAAAAGCCGCATCATGCGGCTTTTTTATTGGAAGTTTAACTTTTTATTTCTCATTTAATGGCTTGTACTCTACATGACCTTTAAGCAGTTCAGCTAAATCTTTATCTCTGGTAATCATTTGACCTGGTGTTAATTCAGTGTTTTCAATGATTGTGTAACCGTCATACTTGAACTCATTTCCATAGAGAATACTTGCTTTTGCTTTGAGTTTTATAAATGCCTCAGAACCACAATAAAGCTTGTTTTTATGCTGAGTATCACTCGTTCTTTCCTCATCTTGCATCTGATTAACTCCTTTTTATTACGGCTGTTTTATCATAGGGTAACATGGCAATGATTTCATCAACTGACGGCGTTTTAATTTCTCTATTCATTTCCCTAATTAATAACTCCGGTTTATCTAGTTCATGTGTATATACATTGCGACCAAGAGTGCCGCTTAATGCATTTACATAAACTTCAATGGGACAACACAGCATTTCTTGAGTTAGCTGAAATGCAGCAATACTTGCAGTGTTTACATGCCCCCACCACTTAGTATTACCTAACTCAATCGCTTGCTCTTTAGTTAATTGTTTCATTTTGAATCCCCTATTTCTTTTTTAAACCTTGCCCAATCTAACTCTTTAACCTGTTCTATTTGGGCGTTTAGTGCGTTGAGTCGCTTTAGAGCGCGGTTTAAGTTTTGCTGTGGCACTTGATTTAACTTGGCTGATATTGGCTCACTTATTCCTCTACATAAACAGTCATACACACCAGCTTTTATGGATTCACTTTTCAAACGTGTTATCTCTATGAGTGCGGCAACACGCTCTGGTGATTCTTTACCTTTAATTAATGCGTACATTTCACATCACTTATCTGATTTGGTTTTAACTAGTATTCTTTGCAGCAAGGTAGCTTTAATGCATCTTTACGCATTTTTACAGCATCTTTTGGCGGATAACCCCAAATATTTGAACCATCGGTTCTAAAACCTTTAAAGGCTAACAGCCTAATATCAATTTGTTCTCCAGTTTTAATATAAGCATAAAAATCCTCAACCAAGTTTCTTAACGTACCACCATGATGAAAACCTCGCCACTCGCCTTTATACGCTACATAAATACGGCGTCGTGTATATTCATCAACAAACCAAACCTTGCCTTTAGCATCTTTTTCCATGGTTGCTATTGTGCCTTTATGATCAAAGAACTTACGCCCATAGCTTGCGATGATTTTTATTAACTGGTTAATGTGATCAACTCGCTCACATTGAATTGGTGCTGCTAACTCATAGTAAGTGTCATTTCCACACTTAGGGCAAACATAAGTATAAGCAAAAGAAAATTCAGGATCTTTTTTCTGCTTCATTTCACTCTCTGTTCCAGTCCATTTGCATGCTGATTCTGAACATTCAATTCTATTTTTCATCTGTGTACTCATTTAACTTTTGTTGTAGTTCGGTAATGCCTTTTAGTAACTCATTTGGCTTATGGATAAGCATAAACTCTAGGTCTTTCGAGCTGGTACTTGCAAGCGCTGCGGGCGTTTT
Organism: Pseudoalteromonas sp. ASV78; assembly: GCF_047806705.1. Taxonomy (NCBI): domain Bacteria; kingdom Pseudomonadati; phylum Pseudomonadota; class Gammaproteobacteria; order Alteromonadales; family Pseudoalteromonadaceae; genus Pseudoalteromonas; species Pseudoalteromonas sp. ASV78. Next base: position 1,563,456 of record NZ_JBLOPA010000001.1, read on the forward strand.
AGCTATCAGTGGTGCGCCTACTTCATCTATGAACTTGCGTTCGTCTTGCATTACATGCAGCTGTACTTGTATATCTGTATTAGCTGACTGCAACGTCCCCAGTAGTACGTAGTTGTCAGGGTGATTACCGCTAAGCATATCGGTTATTAATTCTTCTACGCAGTCGGCAGCAGTTGCGGCCATTTTGATTGCTTCACTCATTAGAATAAACTCCTTTGGCGGCGCTGGGTTTCTACCGCGCGTTGGTGTTGGATGATCTCGGCTATACGTCGCTCTGTTAGGCCAAATTTAATAGCCAGGGCTTCAACGTTATTACCGCGATACTCTTGCCATATTTGTATATCGCGCAGCGCGGCTTTTAGCCGTTGGTCGGTAGGTATGTACACATCGCGGCCACCGAAGTAATGGCCAATTGCTAGGGTGATTGACTCGCCAATGAGTTGAGGTTCATTCACTTTGGCTTTGTTTAATTCTGCTTCAATGAGCAGCGCTAGCGATTGCAGGTTACTCGGCCAGCGTTTACGTACTTCGGCTGCATCCTCAGTAGATAGCTTGCTTAGGCAGTCTTGCAGCTGCTCTACGCTTTCACCAAACAGCTCTGATTGTTGCTCGCTCATAAACCACCTCGGTTATATCTCATTGTTAAAAATGAAAGTTCATTATTAAAATCGTTGAGTTCATCACGGGTTGAATGTTCAGCATCAAAAACTTTCATCGGATCTTTTTTCATTAATTTGAGTGCGGCTTTTTCTTGGTTTGCTAACTCTTCAAATTCACTGATTCTTTTTTCATATTCGCCTGATCGCAATATTTCAGTAGCCTTACTTCTTACTTCTGAAATTGTTGAAGTAGCATTTATAAATTCCTCTGATAGCTGGGCTGCTTTTTGAGCTTTAAGCGTTAAACGCTTTTGCTCTTTTTCTAATGCTTGCATTACAAGCTTTTGGCCTAATCTCATTTGTCCTCCTTATTTACTTTTGCGCCGTAGCGGCTCATTTGTTCTAAATAGGCTTGGTGGTTTTGCTGCTCACTCATTTCTAAGCCCTGGCGTTTTACTTCCATACTGCGGCTACGTTCTGCGGCGCTTGGCTGCACTATTTGCTCTAGTGAGGTGGTGAGCACTTGTTTTAAGTAGTTATGGTTTGCAAGCGGCTTGATGTTTGGTTGGCCTACTCGCTTTGCCATAATTGAATTAGTGGTTTGCTCCATGGCATGGCCCAGTGCTGCTACGTTCTCGGTTAGTACGAGTACTTCACGGGCTAGTTTTACTGCGCGTGTGGCGCTTAAGTCCTGCTTTGCTGGGCGAAACAGGGCTAAGTAACCGACCAATGCCTGGGCTGTGCGTTTGTTGATGTTGGCAACGATGCTTAATAGCTCTTTGCCTGCGTCGTCTTGCACTAGTTGATCTAGGCTTAGGTGGCTTTTACACACGGGGCAACGGGTTAATTTCATTGGTGCTGATCTCAAATATGTCGCATACCGCTGGGTATGATTTATGGGGTACGGTGCTAAGTGGTATTGGCCGTGCGTAAGTTTGCGTTGTTATTTCGTCAAAAAACGCTTCATACGCTTGCATGCCGTTTGTTTTTAGGTGCGCGATCATTTCGCGTTTGTGCCATTTTTTAAGCGGCTCTAGCACTTTTATTGCCTGTGTGAGCGTTAAAAAATGGGTGTGGTAACTGACGTTCCCCCCCACTTTTGCGCGGTTTAACATGCGGTTTACGTAGCTGTCTAGGGCGGTTTCTGAGCCATCACGTACAAAACCTTGTTTGTGCATAGTGATCCAAATAGCGCGAATTTTGTTTATTTCTCCATGTTGCTTTGGAGATGATTTAGGGCTTAAACGGCGCTTAGCCTTGGCTTTAAACCCTGCTTTTTTAAAGTGATCAAAGACTTGGTTTAGCTCGGGTAGGCTCATTTGGCTGCATGACGTTTTACCCGCTGAGCCAAGTAATGCGGCGCGGTAGGTGTCATCGTCTAGCCCTAGCTGCCCTTTTGCTATATGAATGAGCTGTATCAGCTTTGCTTTAGTCATTTTTAAACTCTTCTAACTGCTCGCGTAGTGCTAAGTAACCTTGACCGATGTCGGCGGCTTCTTGGGCTGTAAATGCACTGGTGTCTACTGCTAGCTTGTGTGAGCACTCTAAGAATTTAACTAGGGCAGCAAGCTGCTTTAGCTCTAATTCTGGTTTTACGATATAGGCCATGTGACCTCCTTTTGTTGTTTGTTGTTTGCTGTTTATCGAAGTGCTTTTAGCTTTAGTTAAAACACTTTGATAAAAAGCCGCATCCATGCGCGCTTTTGGGTTACTTAACTGGGTTGTGATATGCCTTTTTGCACTGGTGGGTTGATGCCAACCAGCTGGCTTTGCACTACAAATGTGATGTTTTGAAACACAAAGTTGATATTTACTGGCTCTTTGCTTTTAGCTACAAGGGTTACAACTGCTTGTAGGTCGCTGTGTTCGTTTACTTGAATTGTTGGTTTAACTTCCATGGTTAGTGCTCCTTACAGCTTGGCTATATCAAGTGATATTGCGCGTTCTTGCTCGCCTACGGTTTCGTAAAAACGAATAAAGCGGGTTGAGTCTATGACTTGAATTGCATCGGCTATGATGTCCATGGCACGCTGCCATTTACCGCTGTCGTCGGTGATTTTAAGGCGGCGTAGCCCTAGCACTTTTTGCACTGAAACCTTGCCTTTCTTGTCCGTGGCAAAGGTTTGCTCAATAATAAGCTTCAAGTTTTCGTTAGCGTTTGCGCTCCACTCGTTTAGGCACTCGTCTATTAACTCTTTTGCTACTAGTAGCTCTGGGCCAAGCTCAATGCTTTCTTGCACTTGTAGCGTTACTTTTTGCTTGTGATCAAAACTGCGTAGTGTGACGTTGCCCTTTTTACCGCCCATTTCTACTGCGTACTCTTGGGCTAGTAAGCCCATGAATGCGTCAAACTCGCTCATTTGCTGCTTTTTAAACTCAGCAAGGGCTTGGCTTTGCGCCTTGGCTAGTTCAATCGCTGTTTGCACAAATTCATGACGAATTATGTCTGCTGGGCGGATGCCCTTGATAGGCACTTGTTGGCCTTTATGATTAATTAAAAAATCTTGTGGCATGGTGGTTTATCCTTCTATAAACATGATGATTTGGCCGTGTAATTTTGCTGGGCGAACTTGCCGCGTTAGCCCGTTTTTGGTTTCGGTTATTACTGGTAAATGAGCTGGGGCTTTGCCTACTACTTCGATTACATGGCGGCTAAAGCCTTTGTGTGAGCTGATAACTTGCAGCCCTTGTTTTTGTAGCTCTTTTAGTGTGTTGCGTAGTTCCATTGTTATTTACTCCCGCATATTTTTGAGTGGGGGCAACCGTTACGGCATGCTCTATAAAGCGCTACACGCACATGATTGGTTGCTGCAAATTTTCTAGATTGATGCTCTATGCATACGTTTACTGGTATGTCGTCTAAGATTGGGCAATTAACTACAAACGCCATAAATACGCCCTCTACACGTTGCTGTATTACGTGTGTAGAGGCTTTGTATTTGTCGTTTACAACTTGGCTAACCGTTGCTTTACTGACACCGAGTTTTTCAGCTACAGCACGCATCCCTTGCTTTGCTATTTCTTCCTTTAAAACGTCTAACCAATTATTGGTAGTCATGTGCCTCTCCTAGCTTTACAGGGGCCATTTGCACGGGTTTACGTGTTACTGACTTGAATTTGACTAATTTATTTGTATTGGCATCAAAAACGCCTTTGGTTTTAGGGATTGGCCGCTTGGGGCCTGTATTTTTAAGCATGCGGTAAATAGTTGTCTCCCCTGCTCGCTCTATTAATGAGCCTGAACGCGGAGCATTTTTTACAACAAATATGTACCCTACTTTTTTAAGTATTGAGATATATGAGCGAGCTGATGACAACGACACATTAGCGGTACTTGCCACTTGGCCTGCGTCAAATTCGTTTAAGATCCGCATTGATTGCCACATACGTTGTCTCCCTGAGTTTTTGTTTTTGTCACCACTGTTTACAGGCTGTTCAAACGGGTTATAACTGGCATTTAAAATGCTGTAGTTAATGTCCTCGTGATCAACATGTTCAGCAATTGCATTTGCTGCGACTAAGCGCTTTGCAAAGGCTTTTAGGCTGTCTAATGTGGTGTGCTGTACTGCGTCGCGCACTTGCTGCAATGAAAATCGTTTTAGGATTTTCATTGCTTGCCATGCGTCTTGTAATTGTTGGCGGCTCACTGGTTTCTCCTACGCTTTTTTAAGGAAAAATTCTTTTGAGCCCCACTGCTGTAGGTCGATACTGGTTAAGCCGTTAGCCAGTGCAAATGCCTCTACTTTTGAAAGCCCTGTGATGATGCGACGTACTTCGCCATCGGTGTCACTCAGTAGCTGTTTTAATAAGTCGTCTTGGATAGTGAGCGTTGGCTCTATGACTGCATTAACGATGATTTGTAAGTCTTCAAACTGGGTGGGCATGAACTCTAACCACTCGCTGATACGGCTATAAAACTGCTTATGCCGTTGCAATTTACGGCGCACTGCTTCCATGCCAATTAACACTACTGGGCAGCTGGTTAAGTCGTGTATATCGCGTACACTTTCTAGGGCTTCTTTGTCGTTTAATAAGTAGTCTGCCTCGTCTATAAACAAGGTGCGTGGGTTTATAGACGTTGCCATGCTTTCAATGATGTAATTGAGCATGCCCTCTTTAGTGTGGATATCAGGGCCGCTTAGTTCTTTGACTATCTGGCGTAATAGCTGGGCTAATGTCATACCTGATGTAGCACGGATGTAGATGCCGTTACAGCGGTTTACCAGCCATGCCGTAGCGGTGGTTTTACCTAGTCCTGGCTCACCGTAAATTAAACCAATCCCAGGCACGCCATACGCGCGCTGAGTAAGCGATTCAACCATTAATTGTGTGGCTACTACATTACTTACGATTGCGATTTTGGTTTTCATGGTTTATTCCTTTACTGTTTGTGTAATTGAGTTGGTGCAGCGGGTGCTGCGTTCATTTCTGTTAAAAGGTCATCTAGTCGTGCTGATAAGGCACGGTTTTGCTGCTCCCACGTATTAAGCCAGCCTGCATCTACATCACTTAACTGATTAGTTAAGCGCTGTTTTTTGTGGTACATGGCTTTATCACGGGTGTTATTGAATAACGGTGTTGGGTTTACATTGGCTGCGGCGGCTTCGCTTTCTAGCTGCTTACGGCGCTTTTCAAACTCGCTTAATTGCTCGTCGCTGTAGGTTGTGACAGGCTTGCTATCAAGTGCTTTTATAGCTGACTGGGTAATGACATTAGTGTGCTCAACTGATTGCTTAGGCAGTGTTGCCAGTGCTTTATTTTTGGTTGTGTAATGGCTGAGTACTTCGTTTGCTATATCTGATACATTTACTGATTTAGCGGTCTTTTTAAGCTCTTTTAGCTTGCGTGATGTTTCCGCTGCTTGGCTACGTTTTGCATGCTGTGCTACGTCTTGACGGGTCATACCAGCTGATTCGATTTCGTGGTCTGTTGCGATACAAATAAACTCGTTATTCATGCGATTAAATACGTAAATACGGCCTACATTTTTAGGGTCCCATTTGCACAGCACTTCATCGCCTACTATTGCGCCAAGCTCAGGGGCAATATAGAACCCGCCACTTAACTTAATCCCCTCTTTACCAACTTTTCGTAGACCACGATTTGATGGTACTGGCTGTAGCATTACATCGAGTAAGCGCTCGTCTTTGATCACTTTGATTTGGTCGCGGCTTGCTGCGAATAAATCGAACGGTGTTTTATTTCCTATGTTGCTGTGCGGTTTGTGGTGATAACGGCTGTCGATCCAGTTATCTACAAACGCTTGCAGCTGCTGCGCGGTCATGTTGATTTCAATGGCTGATTTATCTTTACCTTGCTTTGCTAATAGGCGCTGTGCAAAAGTTTTGCGCGCTTCGATTGCTTGGCGTTCTGATACGTTGTGACCGATATAACCTGTTAATAGCTCTGCTATATCGTGCGAGAAGGTTTTGAAAAAACGCTCTATATATGGCTTTTCTTCACCACTAAACGGGTTTGTTGTTTCGTGCTTTATGTCGAGTGCATCGAACACGCTGGTAATTTGAATTGAGGTGTAATCATTCCCGTTATCTGTGCGAGCAATTTCGGGAATACCCCAATCAAGTATTGCTTTGCGGATAACTAAACAAATACCGGTGCTGTCGCTGGTTGGATGAATAACAACTTTTGCACGGCGCGTACAAACGTCGATAATGCCGATCAACGAATGACGGCCATCAACGAGCATTACGTCAGTCGGGGTTGAATCGAATTCCCACAACTGGTTAATACGCGTAATGTTTTCGTCCATTTTACCCATCGCAGACATAAACTTGTTTTTCCAAGCATCTGGGTTTGCCATTTTGGTATAGAGCGCGCTGTTTTCGCGCTTCCAACGTGTTAGCCATTCACGGATTGTGGTTTCTGCTGGGATAGCTTTACCCTGGCTGTAAAAACGAGCTATTAGCCCCTCTTTTACTTGGGTGGCTTTTACGTGCGGGTATTGGTAAATCATAGCGATGCAAAAATCGCTAAGCTCTGGATCAGAGTCGATGATTGATTTACCTGAGCGCTTAATTTTTACAGCAAGTCCTGCAATGCCTTTCTGTTGCACTGTTTTTTGCCAGCGGATCAATGTGATGCGAGAAACAGAAGGTATTAAGCTTTTGTACTCTGCTGGAATATCTAACATGCCTTGGTTATAGCGCTCACTGAACAAGTCAAAACCAGCAACTTTTGCAAGGTTATTCGCACTTACAAAGTTCTCAGCTGCTTTTAAAATGTGATTTTTCGCACTTGCTTTAGGCGGTATGTTATCAAGCCCTGCTAACTGCTTTAGGTGCGCGTGCTTTTGCTGCGTTGCTTGCTCTTGATTAAAGCGATCACTTTGTTCATTTACAGCAAGATAGGCTTTTCCGGCTTCGGCTGCTGGGCTGGCTGTTTCTTTAAGTATTGCCTCTTTCAACTGCACACATATGTGTGCAGGAAGATCAGCAAGTGCATACTTGCGTACTTTCCCACCTCGACCTTTTATTTCAGTAAAGGGCCAATTCTCATTTTTTGCTTTAATTTGAATGCTGCGCTTATTAACGAGCATATATGCTGCAATTTGATGTGCTGTGTATAGTTCCATTACACACTCCTTTTGTTACTGCGACGTCCAGCTTTACGATTTGGCTTACCATCGTTACCATAGCGCTCAGGCCATATTTCAAAGGCGCTCACGCCAATAACTTCGGCAATAATTTTTTCAACTAATGGGTAGGGCCTATGCAGTGCAGTTTGCACAGCATTAGACGCATAGCCGCGACTAAATGAAAGTTGCCGACATGACCAACCTTCGCTCTCTAGTGCTGCTTTTATTTCTGTTACCGTCCAGCCTGGACGATCTGCACTTTCCATTTATGCACCTTAACATGTGTATTTTGTATTCATGCACACAAATATACGCATACAAAATTGTGCATACAAGGTTTATTTGCACAATTTTGTGTGCATAGTAGTTAAGCGATTGATTGTTAAGACTATTTATTTTTAACTTTGATTGGATTGACAGGATCGCGCTTCGCGCTTTAAAAGTGCGAAAGGATCGCAGTTCGAAATACACCGAACTGTGTTTTTTATTTTGTATGCACTGAAATGTGTGTTTAAATAATTATTATGTACACCTTTTGGCAAATTATTAACGGGTATGGCTGCATTCAATCAGTATTTAAAAGCGCTTAGAGAACGCAAGTTTCTGGACATCGGCACTGTTGCTGAGCGCACAGGAGTGCATCGTAATACTCAATCAAAGTATGAAGATAGTCGCGACCCAAATTTTGATTACCTAGTTGAGTTTGCATCTATAGTTGAAGTACCGCTCGATGAAATTCTAATAAAACGTTTAGAAGACTCAAAAGCATCAGAGGATGCTATCAATAAGGCGTTAAAGGCGTTACAGCCTGGTGAAAGAGGCTATTACGAAATAAAATCAGTTAATGAGCCAAGCGTGACTTACAACGTAGCAAGTGAATTGATGCAAGTAAAAATTACTGAAGTTTCACATAAGCTTATACCTATTGGGGCAACTATTTTTATCAATACAAACTCAAAATCTATTGATGCAAATAGCATGTATGCGTTTCTAAACCCTATGAATGCTGAGCACTTCGCTGCAAAGCTGGTACTTACAGCAACAAAGCTGAAATTAGTATTTGATAGCGCTGAGCGTAAAGACCTGGTCTTTAGCGTTGAAGGCGGCGAGACTGAATCGCACTATATTTTAAAAACGTTGGGGCTTTTGGGTAAAATTGTAAAAGCTGAGCTTATCTTTTAATTTATCAATGTAAGCCGTGTTTATCGCGGTTTCGCACTTGAAATTATCATTTTTTCGCACTTTTTAAGATCGCACTTAATTTTACTTAAACTGGGCTTAAACCCTTATTTCTCCCGCGTTTTCCCATCTATTCTTATCTATTCCCTGTTTATCATTTAGATCTGTTAGTTACACAAACAGCTCAAAAAACATACTTAGCCCTTGTACCAATGAGCTACTGACTTTATTTGGATACCAACCCAGATCGAAAAACAAACACTAACCAATTGAAATAAAATAATAAATAAGAATCACATTACTATCGCAGTTAGTGTTACGACAACAAATTAAGCAGCAAGATCTCCACCTAATTTAGTTTTCAGCGCTTTTCATTCAGGGCAGATTAAATACACAGGTAAATTTAATCTGCGTGAGTTTGCAACTTTAACCACGTGCGTTAAAAAAGCGTATTTCATAAACTTATTCGTACAAAAGTACATAAATGCTCACTTTTTATAATTTACAGTACAGTCAACTTGACTGTTTAGTAACCTTGAAAAGTCGCAGTTTGATAAAACATCACGATCTAAAACAGTAAAATAAGGATAAAAAAAGCTACAAAACAGCCAGATCGAACATAAAAACATCGAACAGACTGCTTTTTTTTGTTTATCCGGTTTTATGTGTTGACACTTTGCAGCGCGGTCATTAATATTTCGCCCCGTTGAAAGGCACATACGCTTCCCCCTTAGCTCAGTTGGTTAGAGCGACGGACTGTTAATCCGCAGGTCCCCCGTTCGAGTCGGGGAGGGGGAGCCAATCTTTTCAACCATAAACGATTCCCCCTTAGCTCAGTTGGTTAGAGCGACGGACTGTTAATCCGCAGGTCCCCCGTTCGAGTCGGGGAGGGGGAGCCAAGTTTATGTAATATGATATTGTTCCCCCTTAGCTCAGTTGGTTAGAGCGACGGACTGTTAATCCGCAGGTCCCCCGTTCGAGTCGGGGAGGGGGAGCCAAATCATATAAATTTAAGTTATTGTAGTTCCCCCTTAGCTCAGTTGGTTAGAGCGACGGACTGTTAATCCGCAGGTCCCCCGTTCGAGTCGGGGAGGGGGAGCCAACTTAAATAATCCATTAGACTTTCCCAAATAATTCCTCTACTCTACTAAAATCAAAACGTTTACGCTTACTATACAATTAACATGTATAAAATATTTTGATTAATCAAGGATATGATTCCTTTCCCTTTGATCTACTAAAAGAATAAGACATGGCTGGTTTTAAAAAACTCATATTTATTCAATTAATATCTTGGCTATTGTTTGCGAGTATTGGTGGTTACTTTGTTGCATCAGCGTTTGACAATGCAGCAAGTAATGCACAACATAAAACGCAATTAGTGGTTAATAACTATATAAATAAACATTCGATTGCCGATATAGCCCCTGAGAAACTTCAGCAAGTGCTTGCTGATGGCAATACTTTTTCCTCATTTATTCTGCGTGATCAGCAAGGCAAAGAAGTAATTAATATTCAATCCCCTACTCCTTTACCCGCTATTGCCCAATTAGTAGCTACAAGTTTTAATTCTATTCGCCCACAATTTGCAGTTAACCAAGCGTCAGATATAAAAGTTGAATTCATGATAAATGCCAACAACTTGGGCTTGTTACTACAACAAGGGTTATTTATTGTTATTTTAGTATCAGGCTTAATGGCCATTATTCCGATTGTTTTCATGAAAACCATGTTTAAAAAATTAAATCGCAATATCAGCATGACGGTGGCCGAAGTTATTGATGTTTATATCAATCAAAATCAAGTCAATAGCGGCCTTGAAACTGCAATTAACAGCAGCAAAATAAAACAGTTGGGGGTTGATTTAATACCAAGCTTTAACCGTTTATCGCATTTTTTACAAAGTAAACATGATGATATTCAAAATGCCGCACATTCTATCAAGCAAGAAGCCTATAAAGATGTGGTGACTGAGCTTGGTAACCGTAATATGTTTGTTGAGTATTATGAAAAGCATATTGAGAGCAGCGAAAAAAGTACCTTTGGTTCACTGGCTATGGTGCGTTGTAGTGAGTTACAAGCAATCAACCAAACCCGTGGCTATCAAAAAGGCGATGAATATGTCAAAGCAGTCGCTGACATCATTAAGCATATCAGTGGCACTTACACTGACAGCAAGGTTTTTCGTTTAAACAGCTCAGATTTTGCCGTTGTGCTACCAAACACACCGCTAAAAGAATCTGAACGTTTTGGTGATAACTTACAATCTCGCTTTACTCAATATCAACAAACTCAAGAATTAAGCTCAGTGGCAAACACAGGTATTGTTGGCTACGAAAAAGGCAAGCCATTGGGTGAGCTACTTTCAGTGGTGGACAATGCGATGAGTATGGCGCAATCAAAACAAGCGAATGCATGGCATGTACAACGTGAAACAGATTTAGTTAATAATGTCAGTGCTGGATTTGGCAACCAAAACTGGCGTAAAGTGATCAATGAAGTCATTGAATCTGAACGCGTGCATTTAGTAATGCAAAATATTATGCCGATTGGTAAAAGCATTAAAGCTTACGCTGAAATTCAAGTGCGTTTTAAAACCGCTGAAAATCAAGTGTTGCCTACGGCTTCGTTTTTAGCAATGGCTGAAAAACTTGATATGGCGATGGAAATTGATCGTTTGATCATTAATTCATCCCTAGAAAAAATTAAAAGCCGTAATTTCTCTGAAAAATTCTTTGGTTTGAATGTGACCGCTTCAAGCGCGCATAATGATCAGTTTGTAATTTGGTTAGAACGCCGCTTATTAAAAGACACTAATATTGCTTCAAAATTAGTATTTGAAGTGAGTGAATTTGGCTTACAGCAAAATATTAAAGCCAGTAAACGCTTTATAGATATGATCCACCGTGTTGGTGCGCGGATCACAGTAGAGCGCTTTGGTGTGGGTTTAACCTCGTTTAAGTTTTTCCGTGATTTAAAGCCAGACTTTATCAAAATGGATGCAAGTTATACTCGTGGCCTTGAAGAAGATAAGAATAACCAATACTTTATGCGTTTAATGGTGGATTTAGCACACCGAATTGGCGTTAGTGTTTTTGCTGAAGGCGTTGAAAGCCAAGAAGAAAAACATATTATCGAGACTTTATGCCTTGATGGTGTGCAAGGTTATTACATCGAAAAGCCAAAAGACATTTAATCAATCTAAAAGGTGCTTTATGCACCTCTTTAGTTTTCTATTGGTTTATTCCCCCTCCCCTGAGCTGCTTTACCAGTCCAAATGCCTGTAACCAAGTTAATGAACAGTTAATGTTTATTTATCATGCTATAAAATTCTAAATGCAATTCACTATCATTACTAAATGAGCGGTTTATTTGCCTACTACGTGTTGTTAAACCGCCAATAAAAAAGGATAATGTCGGCGTTTATTATAGCTTGAGGCGAACATGACAGAATATGTCTTGCTGTTGATCGGCACGGTACTGGTTAATAACTTTGTGTTAGTACAATTTTTAGGTTTATGCCCGTTTATGGGTGTATCTGGCAAACTAGATACCGCAATAGGCATGTCTCTTGCGACCACTTTTGTGTTAACGCTAGCCTCTGTGACAAGCTATCTGGTTAATCAATATATTTTGATCCCACTTGATATCACCTATTTACGTACCTTGAGCTTTATTTTAGTGATTGCGGTGGTGGTTCAGTTCACCGAAATGGTGGTCAGAAAAACCAGCCCAACGCTGTATCGCTTGCTTGGTATCTTTTTACCTTTGATCACCACCAACTGTGCGGTGTTAGGTGTTGCACTATTAAATATCAAAGAAGATCATACGTTTTTACAATCAGCGGTATATGGCTTTGGCGCTGCCGTTGGTTTTTCTATGGTACTGGTTTTATTTGCAGCGCTTCGTGAACGCTTAAACGCTGCAGACGTACCTACCCCCTTTAAAGGCGCATCGATTGCGATGATCACCGCAGGCTTAATGTCGATGGCCTTTATGGGCTTTACAGGATTAGTGAAGTTTTAACATGACCTTGTTTTATGCCTTGATTGCGCTGGGTTCACTGGCACTTATTTTTGGTTTGATCTTAGGATTTGCCGCGGTACGTTTTCGTGTGCAAAGCAATCCTATCGTCGAACAAATCGATACTATTTTACCGCAAACACAATGTGGCCAGTGCGGCTACCCGGGTTGTCGTCCTTATGCTGAAGCGATTGCCAATGGCGACGAAATTAATAAATGCCCTCCTGGTGGCGATGCGACTGTAAAAAAATTAGCTGATTTAATGGGGGTTGATGCCAAACCCCTTGCCGGTGATGAGCAAGCTGAGCCAATCAAAACCGTTGCCTATATTCGTGAAGATGAATGTATTGGTTGTACGAAATGCATTCAAGCCTGCCCTGTTGATGCTATTGTTGGTGCCACGCGCCAAATGCATACTGTGTTGATTGATGAATGCACAGGGTGTGATCTATGTGTTGAACCTTGTCCTGTTGACTGCATTGACATGCTGCCTGTTAAAACCACGAAACAAACGTGGAAATGGCAACTTGATGCAATCCCAGTTACACAAATTGATTAAGGGCCACACATGGAAAAGCTAATCGCACAAATAAAACAAGGTAAAGTGTGGCCATTTTCAGGTGGTATTCATCCGCCGGGACAAAAAGCCATTTCCACAAACCAAGCAATTACTCGCCTGCCTTTACCCGACAAGCTAGTTGTCCCTTTAAAGCAGCACATTGGTGCTAATGGCAAATTGCTTGTCGAAAAAGGTCAACAGGTACTAAAAGGTCAAGCTCTCACTAAGCCCGTTGCGAATTGGTCCGTGCCTATCCACGCACCAACGTCTGGTGTAATTACCGATATTTGCCAAATGCCTTCGGCACATCCATCAGCATTGCCTGAGTTAAGTGTCATTATTGAGCCCGATGGCCAAGACAGCTGGTGCGCATTAGCACCGGTGACAACACCAAGCTTACTTTCTCACGATCAACTTATCGATATTATTCATGATCGCGGTATTGCTGGCATGGGTGGAGCAGGATTTCCGACTTATATCAAAGCTAATAGCCGCAAAGCGATCGAGTATTTTATTGTTAACGCTGTGGAATGTGAGCCCTATATTACTGCTGACGATATGCTGATGCGTGAACATGCTGAGGGAATTATCGCTGGCATCGAGATCATGCAGCAGTTACTTACGCCAACACTCACTATCGTTGGCATTGAAGATAATAAGCCTGAAGCCATTGCAGCCATGCAGGCCGCAGCTGCGCATAATGACAAAATAATCATTCAAACAGTTCCGACTATTTACCCCTCTGGTGGTGAGAAACAATTAATTAAGTTACTCACCAATAAAGAAGTACCCAGTGGCGGCATACCAGCTGATATTGGTGTATTAGTGCAAAATGTCGGTACTTTATTTGCGGTTAATCAAGCGGTTTATGAAGGTAAGCCACTGATTGAACGAGTTATTACTGTCACTGGTAATACAATTCATAAGCCTGGTAATGTGTGGGCTTTATTAGGTACTGAGATAAAGCACCTATTAGATTGCCAAGGATTTTCACCAGTACCACAACAACGTGTGGTGATGGGCGGCCCAATGATGGGCTTTACCTTACCAACCGTACGTATTGGTGTAGTAAAAACCACTAACTGTATTTTAGCGCCAGATCATGATGAGTTGGCGGAGCCGGGCCCTGAAAAAGCCTGTATCCGCTGTAGTGCCTGTGCAGATGCCTGCCCTGCTTCGCTATTACCTCAACAATTACAGTGGTTTGCTAAGTCAAAAGAATACGACAAGCTGAAAGAGCATAACCTATTTGATTGCATAGAGTGCGGTGCTTGCGCGTATGTATGCCCAAGTGAAATTCCATTGGTACAATACTACCGTGTAGCCAAAGTTGAAATAAAAGAACAACAAGCTGAGCAAGTTAAAGCTGAGCGTGCCAAAGAGCGTTTTGAACTGCGCAAGCAACGTCTTGAACGTGAGCAAGAAGCACGACAAAACCGTCATAAGCGCAAACCAGCGACTGAAAAATCAGCTGACGAAAAACAAAAAATTGCCGATGCTCTCGCCCGCGTTAAAAACAAACCCGCAAAAGATGACGACAAATCAGCCGTCGCTGCTGCAATTGCTCGCGCCAAAGCTAAAAAGCAAAATCAAGATGCAACGCTTGAACCAGATAACAGTGACGTTGCACTAGAGCGCGCAGCGCGCAAAGAGCAAGCTCGCAAATACAAAGAGCAAAAAGCCACAAGCGATACGCCAGCTGATCCGGATGATAAAAAGTCAGCGGTAGCCGCTGCGATTGCCCGCGCTAAAGCGAAAAAAGCGGCGGCATCAGAAGGTGACGATGGTAACACTAACGCAGCACCTGCCGATGATAAAAAAGCCGCCGTCGCTGCCGCTATTGCCCGTGCAAAAGCGAAAAAGGCAGCACAGACTGAACAAGCAGCAAGCGTAGAAAACGACGATACTGAAAATGAAACAGCATCGACCACGACAGCTGACGATAAAAAAGCCGCTGTCGCAGCTGCCATTGCCCGTGCGAAAGCGAAAAAGGCAGCGCAAGCACAACAAATGGATACGCTAGAAACTGATAAGGTTGAAAGCGAAACAGCTACAACCTCACCGGCCGATGATAAAAAAGCCGCCGTCGCTGCTGCTATTGCCCGTGCGAAAGCGAAAAAGGCAGCACAGGCTGAACAAGCAGCAAACGTAGAAAACGACCATTCTGAAAGTGATACGGCAGCTACTGCTAGAAACGAAGCTGAAATCGCTGAAGATAAACCAGAACAAACTACGGCACAAGACAAGAAAAAAGCCGCCGTCGCTGCTGCTATTGCCCGTGCGAAAGCGAAAAAGGCAGCACAGGCTGAACAAGCAGCAAGCGTAGAAAATGACAATTCTGAAAGTGAGGCGGCAGCTACTGCTAGAAGCGAAGCTAAAATCGCTGAAGATAAACCAGAACAAACGGCACAAGACAAGAAAAAGGCCGCAGTCGCAGCTGCTATTGCCCGAGCAAAAGCGAAGAAACTACAACAAGAAGGAAGTGATAAGTAATGAAGCTAACGATGGCCAGCTCGCCGCATAGCCACAGCCATAAATCACTGAGCAGGTTGATGCAAACAGTGATCTTAGCCTGTATTCCTGGACTTATCGCGCAACTGTATTTTTTTGGTACTGGCGTAATAATTCAGCTTGTTTTAGCGTTGCTCACAGCCAGTATTAGTGAAGCTATTATCATTCTTATTAGAAAGCGCCCTGTATGGCCTGCATTGAGTGATGGCAGTGCATGGCTTACCGCAGTGTTATTAGCACTGAGTATTCCACCGTTGGCACCGTGGTGGGTTATTGTGATCGGTAGCTTTTTTGCCATTGTCATTGTGAAACAGCTCTATGGTGGGCTTGGCTTTAACCTATTTAACCCCGCCATGGCAGCGTATGTATTACTGCTAATTTCATTCCCTGTACAAATGACCACTTGGATGCCAGTCAGTGACTTACTCGCAAATTCTATTAGCTTTAGTCAGCAACTGAGCGTGGTTTTCAACGGCTTTACAAGCGGTGGCTTTAGTGTTGATCAACTGCGAGTCGGGGTTGATGGCGTAACAATGGCCACGCCACTGGATACCATTAAGACTGATATCGCACATGGCTTAACCGTAACAGAGAGTATGCAAGCCGCTATTTTTAATAGTTGGCTAGGCCAAGGTTGGGGCTGGATAAATCTTGGCTTTTTGCTCGGTGGTTTATACCTGATCAAAGCAAAAGTCATCAATTGGCATATCCCAGTTGGGGTACTTGCATCAATTGCAGTGTGCAGCGCAATTGGTTATATCGCAGCACCGGGTACTGAGCCTGGTGTGGTGTTTCACTTATTCAGCGGCGCGACTATGTTGGGGGCATTTTTCATTGCCACCGATCCAGTTTCGGCAGCCACCACTAATCGCGGCCGGTTAATTTACGGCGCGCTAATTGGTTTATTAGTTTATTTGATCCGTACTTTTGGTGGCTACCCCGATGCAATGGCCTTTGCAGTGTTACTACTAAATATGGCCGTGCCACTGATAGACTATTACACTCAACCACGTACCTATGGCCATGGGGTGAATAAATGATCATTTCATCAATGACAAAAAATGGCAGTATTTTAGCCCTATTTGCCCTGCTCACTACCGGCGCTGTGGGAGTTATTCATAGCCTCACCGCAGATAATATTGCCGAGCAAGAGCGCAAACAACTTTCATTACAATTGCAAGATGTACTCGCTGCTGATTTTTACGATAATACTCTTTATCAAGATTGCGCCATCATCGATGATCCGCTATTAGGCGATCATCCACAAACAATATACCGTGCCCGTAAAGATGGCCAGCCTATTGCTTTAGTGATGCGCCACGTAACGCCCAAAGGTTACAGTGGTGATATCGAGTTATTAACTGCGGTGTTTACTAATGGTGAGGTTGCTGGTGTTCGTGTTACAAAGCATGAAGAAACCCCAGGGCTTGGTGATAAAGTAGAAATAAAAAAGTCATCATGGATCACCTCATTTAAAGGTCAAACACTACTAAGTGAAGACGACGAACGTTGGGCAGTAAAAAAAGATGGCGGTAGTTTTGATCAGTTCACAGGGGCGACGATCACACCCCGTGCTGTGGTTGGCTCAGTGAAACACGCTGTGTTATTCTCAAAAAATAATTTCGATGCGGTATTTAGTGCCGATAACGCATGCCAAATAGGTGAACCATGAGCCAATTAAAAGAACTGTTTAACGAAGGAATGTGGAAAAATAACCCTGCCCTCGTACAATTGCTCGGTTTGTGCCCGCTGCTGGCCGTCACATCGACGATAACCAATGCGATGGGCCTAGGTTTAGCCACTCTACTGGTATTAGTTGGCTCGAACATCACAATTTCTGCAGTGCGTAACTGGGTGCCAAAAGACATCCGCATTCCTGTATTTGTGATGTTTATCGCAGGCTTTGTAACCATAGTGCAGCTATTAATGAATGCCTATACGTTTGGCTTATATCAATCGTTGGGAATATTTATTCCCTTAATTGTAACAAATTGCGCCATTATTGGCCGCGCGGAAGCCTATGCGTCTAAAAACCCGATTCATTTATCAGCGTTTGACGGTTTAATGATGGGCTCTGGCTTTATGGTAGTGCTTGTTGTGCTTGGCGCAATGCGTGAGCTGATCGGTCAAGGCACCTTATTTGATGGCGCTGATTTATTACTTGGCCCATGGGCATCCGTGTTACGCATTGAAGTATTTAGTTTTGATAATCAATTTTTACTGGCTATTCTACCACCCGGTGCATTTTTAGGTTTAGGCTTACTGATTGCGGCTAAAAATGTCATTGACACACAAATAAAAGCAAAGCAAGTTGCACCACCAGTGGCCGAAAAAGGCCCACGAGCAAGGGTCACCAGTTTAACTTAAGGGGAAGCGCACAGTATTTACTGTGCGTTTAAGTTGCATGAATAAAGAAAAACGATACGAAATACTCTCTCGCCTGCGCGAGCAAAATCCACATCCAGAAACCGAGCTTGAATATTCAAGCCCGTTTGAGCTACTTGTTGCGGTAACGCTATCAGCGCAAGCAACAGACGTTGGCGTCAATAAAGCCACGCGTAAGCTCTTTCCGGTTGCCAATACACCGCAAGCCATTTTAGATTTAGGGCACGATACACTGCGCGATTACATTAAAACCATCGGTTTGTTTAATTCCAAAGCTGCTAACGTTTATAAAATGTGCGAGATTCTGGTTAATCAACACAACAGCATAGTGCCTGAGAATCGCGAAGCCCTAGAAGCCCTACCCGGCGTTGGCCGTAAAACTGCAAACGTAGTGCTCAACACCGCCTTCGGCTGGCCTACAATCGCGGTAGATACGCATATATTCCGTGTATCAAACCGTACTAAGCTGGCTATGGGTAAAGATGTTGTCGCCGTTGAACAAAAGCTTGAAAAAGTGATCCCAAAAGAATTTAAAGTTGATGTACATCACTGGCTAATTCTTCACGGCCGCTATACCTGCGTGGCACGTAAACCAAAATGCGGCAGTTGTATTATTGAAGACTTGTGCGAGTTCAAGGATAAGACTGAATAATGTTTATTCTTTTTTGAGCCAATAAGTAAACTTTAAGTTTTTATCTTAGTTGTTTGTATGCATTATTTAACTGCTAATGACTAATCAATTACATTCAAATGACGGTATTCCTATTCAATTTTTAATACTTCGATTTTAAGTAAAGAAAACAATGAATTGCCTAAAAAATGCTTGTACATAGCTTCTATTTCTTCTTGAGAGATAGTTCCCCCACGTATAAGCACTTCTTGCCGCTCAGCTGGCTCTCTGAGAATAAAACCGGTAGAACTGAACCCATTTTTTTCATAGAACGCTTTGCGCTTGACTCTTTGTTGATAGTTTTCTTTCTTTTCATCAAGCTCTTCAATAGTTAGAACAATTCTTTTGTCCGAATACTTTTCGTTCATAGCATCCATTACTTTGCTTCCGTAACCTGTTGAACGGAGCGATTCAGATATCGCAAAAAACTTTACGCAGACAATTTTTTTATATTCTTTAGTATAGAGAAAACCAACCCATTTATTATGATCATAAATAACATCAAAGCCATTTTTTCCATTCCTCATCCTATATTTAACAACCCATGTTGGTAGTCGTTGAACGTTAGGAAAAGCATCAAAAAAAAGTTCAATAACTTTTGAATAATTAATATCACGCTGGTTAAGTGGACGAAAAGTAATGGTCATATTAACCCTGTAAGCCAATCGAAAGTTAACATAGTGGTAAAAACCTTTAATCCAATCAAGCCGAAAATTATTAATATAAATATGACTTTAATTTTTTACTTTTTAGATTATTCCAGAATAAAAGTTTTGCTTGGAGTTCACTTTTTAATTCATCAATATCTTCTTTCACACATAATTCTCTATCTTGTGTTGTAGTTAATAGCAACTACAACACAAGGTAATATGAGTTACCAGATTAACTTTGTAACTAAAAGCTACGATGAAGCCTAATGCAAGCATACGATCTTTGATGTTTAGGGTGCAACTACCAATATTTTGAAAGCGAATTACATCTAATTTCCTTAGATTTAAGCCAGCCTACAATCGCCGTACCGTAGATACGCATATTTTCCGCGCTTCAAACCGTACTAAATTCGCCATGGGTAAGAATGTAGTTGCAGTTGAGCAAAAACTCGAAAAGGAAATCCCTAAAGAGTTTAAAGATAAGACTGAAAGTTAATTTGAATTTTCCCGCAAAATTTTTAATTTATGGGGAATTTCAACAACATGATATCACGCAAAGCGAGTTGACTAAGTATCACTCTGATAGTTTAAGGTAGTACCACAGGTGAGTAGCCTATGCCATCTGGTCCATCACTAGTGGCTAGTTCAAATAAGGTTTTACCCGACAATATATCAATAACAATGACCTTATTTTTCCCGTAAGCGGACATAAATAACGTGCGATCATCTGGGTGAAAAAAAACACCTTTAGGTCCTGTACCTTGGGAAAACTCTATTTTATGCAATGTCGCTTTATTTTTGGCATCGATAACATCGAGGGTATTATTTTTATAGTCAGGGACCACGGCAAACTGCTCATCGCGTGTGAGTAACACTCTATAAGGAAAGTTAAACCCTTGCCATTGCTTAATAATTCTAGCCTGCTCTAAATCATAAACAGTGAGTAAACCGTCATCATTGCTCCCTATCCAGAGCTCTGAGCCGTTTTTATTTACCGTGATTGCCTCTGGCACCTTTGCCGTAGAAATTTTCCGCAGTAAAGCACCTGATTTAACATCCAATTCAGACACCGTATTAGATCTCATATTTGTGGTATACACTCGTTCACTTGAAGCTGGTAATGCAACCATATGAGAGCCTTTTTGTTTTGTAGCTATTACTTTATCAATCTGGCCTGATTCAATATCGACTATAACTACACTATCCGAGCCCTCGGAAGACACTGCAACTGTTCGCTGATCTTTTAAAAACAACACACCATGCGGGCTTGGGTAACTAGACAAATCAACCGTCCGAACCTGTTTTGCTTGTCGAACATCAAACACCGTTAAACTATTACCAGCAACATAATTAGTCACGACAGCTACCTGCCCGTCAGCGCTCATAGCGAGTTCATGAGGGCCTTTACCTGTTGCAAGCGTTAATTTGATTTTTCGGCTTTTAAGGTCGATGAAATCAACCGTATCAGCCTTTTTATTTACAACAAGCAATGTTCCCGACACGTTTCCTTCGCCCGCCACTATAGGTAAACTGGTAAAACACCCAAGTAGAAATATACACACTAAAGCATGAACCACTCTCATTTCGTCCCCTTTTTTACTTCACTAGAGCATTCATTTTTGATCAGTGAAGCTCAACTAGCTGGCGTTAAATAAAACGCATTGCTTAGTCGAAACTAGCAGATTGTTAGATCAATTAAAATGCGACGATTAAAAAACAAGCTATCCAAATTTAAGCTGATGTACAGTACTAACTAATATTGCAAAATTATTAGAACATTTTCAGAGTATTAATTTCACAAGTCTCAATCCTTTAGTTATGCTGTTGAGCATTATGAAATTTTATTGCGGGAATTCCTATGTTACCTTTACTTCGCATCTTGTTAATTGAGCAAGACCCAATCACCTTGCAAGAGCTTTCAACGAATCTGTCGAAAACGATCCCTAATTTTGAGCGAAGTGATGTTCATATCGATATTATTGAATGTCTCGAGCTGAAGCAAGCGTTGGCATGTGTAGAGGCTGATGGTGATATTCAAGCCGTAGTACTCAGTTGGGATGTACACAATAAGGGCGAACGAACCTATAGTCGCTTTATCGAGCAGTTAAAGGGGATCCGTCTCGAGTTGCCGGTTTATGTCATCGGCGACGACACGAAAGGATTGGAGATCGTCAACGAATCGGAGGAAATTGAGTCGTTCTTCTTTAAAGATGAAGTGATTTCTGATCCAGAAGCAATTTTAGGTTATATGATCAACGACTTCGATGACCGATCAGAAACCCCATTTTGGACCGCGTATCGCCGTTATGTTGGCGAAGCAAACGATTCTTGGCATACACCAGGACACAGCGGTGGCTCTAGCTTTAGAAATTCCCCTTATATCAAAGATTTTTATCAGTTTTATGGCCGTAATGTATTCGTTGGCGATCTGTCGGTTTCAGTCGATTCGTTAGGTTCATTATCAGACAGCACCAATACCATTGGCCGTGCGCAAGAGTCAGCAGCGGCGACGTTTGAGGTTAAGCATACTTACTTCGTCACCAACGGGTCGTCCACCTCAAATAAAATCATCTTGCAGACACTGCTGCGCAAGGGCGATAAAGTCATCATCGACCGCAATTGTCATAAGTCTGTGCACTATGGCATCTTGCAATCAGCCAGTTTCCCTATTTATTTGTCGAGTATTTTAAATCCAAAATATGGCATCTTCGCACCGCCGTCGTTGGCCGACATCAAGCAGGCAATTGAACAAAATACCGATGCTAAATTACTGGTGCTCACCGGTTGTACTTACGATGGCCTACTTAGCGATCTGAAACAAGTGGTCGAGTTTGCTCATCAACATGGTATTAAAGTGTTTATCGACGAAGCCTGGTTTGCTTACTCCCTTTTTCACCCCAGCCTACGCTATTATTCCGCTATTCATGCTGGCGCTGACTATGTCACCCATTCAGCGCATAAAGTGGTATCAGCGTTTTCTCAGGCGTCTTATATTCATGTGAACGATCCCGATTTCGATGCCGATTTCTTTCGCGAGATTTACAGTATCTACGCCAGCACATCACCAAAGTATCAGCTTATCGCGTCGCTTGACGTGTGCCAAAAACAATTGGAGATGGAAGGCTATAAGTTGCTTAATGCCCTGTTGAACCATGTGGAAGAATTTAAACAACAGATGGCCTCGCTCAAGCAAATTAAAGTGCTAGGTAAGCAAGACTTTATGGAAATATTTCCGCATTTTAGTGGTGACAACATGGGTCACGATCCACTAAAAATTCTTATCGACATTAGCGCGTTGCCTTATTCATTAAAGGATATTCATAAATACCTGCTGGATGAAATTGGCTTAGAAATAGAGAAGTACACTCACAGCACCATCTTGGTTTTACTAACCCTTGGCGGCACGCGCTCAAAAATAATTCGTCTTTACAATGCGCTGAAGAAACTCGACAGTGGTAAGGTGAAATTATCAAAATCGACGCGACGATCCCGCTTGCCGGAGAATTTGCCCGCTATCGACCTTGCTTGTATTCCAAGCGATGCTTTTTATGGCGAACGCGAATCTGTGCCTATCGGCAAAAGCAACAACCGCATTTGTGCCGGTTTAGTCACGCCCTATCCACCAGGCATTCCCCTGTTAGTGCCGGGCCAACATATCACGGAAGAACATATTGAATATCTGAAAGAATTGGCGGGACAAGGATTGACGATTCAAGGAAGTTTCGATGGTGAGATCTATGTTCTTAAAGGCAAGGTTAACAAGTAAATATATCCTTTAATACAGTCTTATAAATACTAATGGCAATGATACTGTGATGTTCACAGAAATAATTTATAATCGGATTATTGATATTTTAACAACGCAGCAATAGTTACAGCGTAGCTGCGTTATCAAAAATTTATGTGAATTTAAAAGCAAGGGGATTCAAATGCGTTTACTACACACCATGTTACGGGTTGCTGATCTAGATAAATCAATTGAGTTTTACACTCAAATACTCGGCATGAAAGAGTTACGCCGTGCAGACAACGAAGAATATCGTTATACCCTAGCCTTTGTTGGTTACGGTGATGAAAAAGACACGACAGTACTAGAGCTGACTTATAACTGGGATACTGACAGCTACGATTTAGGCAATGCCTATGGCCATATTGCCATTGAGTTTGATGATATTTACAAAGCCTGTGCTGATATCAAAGCAGCTGGCGGTAATGTCAGTCGAGAGCCTGGCCCTGTAAAAGGTGGCACCACTGAAATTGCTTTTGTAAAAGATCCTGATGGCTACGCCATTGAACTGATACAGAAAAAAGATAATAACGACTTTTAAACAGGTTACATTTCAGCAGCTTCGGCTGCTGAAATACTTTTTGATCCATACCTTAATCCAATGTCTTTTTAAAGCGGAACGCAGCAACCGCTAACCCAATCAACATAAAACTAGCTAACCATATTAGATCTCGACTCATGGCTAAAAATTCAACATCTCGCAGCACAATCCCGCGGATCAGTCTCAGATAATGTGTAGCAGGTAAGCATTCAGCTAGCCACTGCGCAACGATTGGCATACCTTCATAAGGAAACATAAAACCAGAAAGTAAAATAGACGGTAGCAATATAAAAATGGTCATTTGCATTGCTTGTAACTGATTTTTGGCGATGGTAGATAACACTAAACCAAGTACTAAACTTGCACAAATAAATAGCAATGTCGCGCCTGCCAGTGCTAGTAAGCTGCCACCAAAAGGAATATTAAATAATAAATGGCCCATACCTAAAATAATAAAAAGCTGCACAAAGCCAATAAACACATAAGGGATCACTTTGCCTATCATTAATTCTAACGAGCTAAGTGGTAAAGTGATCAATAGCTCCATATTACCGCGCTCTTGCTCTTTAACAATGGCGGCAGAGGTAAACATGATCATGGTCATAGTTAAAATAACGGCAACAAGACCAGGCACAATATTAACTGCGGTGCGCTGCTCAGGATTATAAAAAAGAGTCGTCTCAAAAGTAGCATAACTTCTATTTGCAGGTTTATCGAGTAGCTCACTCAATGGCATAGTTCGTAAGGCTTTAATGCTCGAAGCTACCATCGTATCAGAGCCATCAATTAACCACTGTGCAATCGGTCTTACGACACTTTCGTTACTGCCATCAGGTAAACCAAAACCCACGCTTGGGTGTTGCACAAGCCGATTATCAACGTCGTGGGGAATAAATAGCACCGCCCTAACCTTAGTGCTGGCAATCGCTGCTTGTGCAGCTTCTAGCGACTTAAACTGATGCGTAAACTTAACCACATTAGTCGCGGCCACTGTTTGTACTAATACGCGGCTTAACGTTGTTTGGCTCTGATCGACAACGCCGACGGGAATATCTTTAACATTGGTGTTGATAGCATAACCGAACAAAATAAGTTGAATAAGCGGGATCATTACCACCATTCCAAAGGTCATTTTATCACGTCTTAATTGCAATAACTCTTTCGCAAAAATAGCTTTGATACGCGCGAATGAAGTAATGATATTCATTGTCGCCCCTGCCCCGTACACGTAACAAAGACGTCTTCTAAACTAGGACGCACTAAACTTAGTTGCCAATCTTTTTCAGCAAAGGAAGTGGCTTTTATAAAATCGAGTGGATCACTTACCTGTTTGCTTACCAACACTCTTAATTGTGCCCCAAGTTGAGTTGCAGAAATAACTTCACTCACCGTGGCTAATTGTTGTTTTAAAGCTCGTGTTTGTGCCCCTGCAATTTCAACAACGTGCGCATGCATCTCTGTCATTAATTGCTTTGGTGTTCCGTCTGCTCTTTTTACGCCAGCTTCTAAAATTGCAAGACGATGGCAACGCTCTGCTTCATCCATATAATGGGTAGTGACTAATATTGTCGTGCCGGCATTACTTAAATCAAACAAAGTTTCCCAGAAATCGCGACGGTTTTGCGGATCCACAGCCGATGTCGGTTCATCTAAAAATAAAATATCTGGTTTGTTCATTACCGCCGCAGCCAATGACAAACGTTGCCGTTGTCCGCCACTCATACTGCCAGCTAATTGAGAAGCACGCTCGTCCAGTCCATAAGTATGTAATAATTCGTCGACCCGGTTGCGTTTCTCAGCTTTAGATAAAGGAAAAAGTGCCGCTATAAACTTCAAATTTTCATAGACAGTTAAATCTGCATATAAAGAAAACTTTTGAGTCATATAGCCAAGGCGCTCCCGCAATAAATTAGCCTGTGTAGGTAACGATAATCCCAATACTTCAACAGTTCCCGAAGTGGGTTTTAATAATCCTGTTAACATACGGATAGCAGTCGTCTTACCACACCCATTAGGCCCCAAAAAGCCGTATATTTGCCCTTTTTCTACTGCTAAATCGAGCTGATTAATTGCTTTTAAATCACCAAATTGCTTTTCAAGTTTACTGGCATTTATAACAAATTCACTCATGGCATGATCACTTGTGCAGGAACACCACTTGGTAAATTTTCTGCCGATTTGGGTAAGGTGACTTCGGCTAAATACATTAATCGTGCACGTTCTTCTTGGTTCAGTGCATAGTACGGAGTAAAAGCGGGATCATTGGCAATCCAAGTTAAAGTACCGGAATAAGCCGTACTTATACCATCTACTTTAACCATTAATTGCATACCCCGAGATAGTTTTGCACGATAGGGCTCAGGAATGTATACCCTTGCATGAGGTGCCCCTGCGGCTAACACAATTGCCACTGGGCTATTTAGTGTAACGCGTTCACCTACATGCCATGGTAAATTATCGAGTATGCCATCTCGAGTAGCAGTTATGGTTAAATCGTTTAAGTGTTTTTGTTGTATTGTTAGTTCAGCGTCGGCTGCTTGTAATTGTGCTTTAGCAATATGAATATCTTCGATACGAGAACCGCTGGTAAGTTCATTTAACTGTTGTTGCGCACTTTCTAACTTAGCTAGGTTTTCGTCACGACTCGCGGTTGCACGGTCTAATGTGTCTTGGCTAGCGAGTCTGTCCTTTACAAGTCGCTGAGTTCGCTCAAAATTAGCCTCGCTTTGTAGTGATGTTGCTTTTGCAGCAGCAACAGCAGCATTGGCTGCGGCCACCTCTTCTGCACGCGCACCATTGAGCACTTTTTCAAGGTTAGCTTGCGCCTGCATAAATTGCGCTTTTACTTTTGCAACCATTGCCTGTTGTAGCTGATCATCAAACTGAGCAACGACTTGGCCTTTTTTAACCGGATCCCCTGCTGCTACAGGAAGTTCAATTAAAATGTTATTTGTAGTCGCAGGATGTATAACACGCTCACGCTCTAAAGATCCTAACGCGATACCGGTATTATTTTCTGAACAACTTATCAATAATAGTAAGGCAATAAAAAATATAAACTTTTTAGCTAACATAATATTTTCCCTAATAATTATACCAATTACTGAAATTGCTATGGCATGTCCGAATGGTAGCAATTGGTAACGATCCATAAACTAGATAAATTACAAGATAGAATATAGCAGTTAACTATTGAAGTGAAGCAATCTGTATAAATGTTACAAAAGGTTCAAATTAAGTGAGGTGTTAATTAATAAAAATAATTACTTTAGATTGCTAATCTTTTAGCTACCTTAGCATTGTGTAAATTTTACTGTAAATAGGTATAGCAAGATGAAGGAAATTTTTGAATAGGCTAACTGGAGTATAAAGCTTTACACTGACTTTTATATCTTACTTATTTTTTAAGATAATGGATTTTCAAGAGATTTGTACTCTTGTTAACGTCGTGCATAGAGAGTGCGGTGTCACACTGCTATATACATTACTTAAATAAAGTAATGTGGCGTCCCCAAGAGATTAGTATTCTTGTTAACGTTGTGCATAGAGAGTGCGGTGTCACACTGCTATATACATTACTTAAATAAAGTAATGGCGTCCCCAAGAGATTAGTATTCTTGTTAACGTCGTGCATAGAGAGTGCGGTGTCACACTGCTATATACATACTTAAATAAAGTAATGGCGTCCCCAAGGGGATTCGAACCCCTGTTACCGCCGTGAAAGGGCGGTGTCCTAGGCCTCTAGACGATGGGGACGCAGAAATTGGTTTGCAAATCACTGATTTGCTATTTCTGGGTAAGATGAGCCGAGCCTGTGAGGCGAATGGCATTATCTTTTCAGAAATATTTTCTGTGTCACTAGGACAACTGAATAGTTAGACTCGTTTCAGGCGAGTTTTTAATAACACTACCCTACTGTAAACAGTAAGTGGCGTCCCCAAGAGGTTTGTACTCTTGATAACGTCGTGCATAGAGAGTGCGGTGTCATACTGCTATATACATTACTTAAATAAAGTAATGTGGCGTCCCCAAGAGGTTTGTACTCTTGCTAACGTCGTGCATAGAGAGTGCGGTGTCACACTGCTATACACATTACTTAAATAAAGTAATGTGGCGTCCCCAAGGGGATTCGAACCCCTGTTACCGCCGTGAAAGGGCGGTGTCCTAGGCCTCTAGACGATGGGGACGCAGAAATTGGTTTGCAAATCACTGATTTGCTATTTCTGCGTAAGATGAGCCGAGCCTGCGAGGCGAATGGCATTATCTTCTCAGAAACATTTTCTGTGTCACTAGGACAACTGAATGATTAGACTCGTTTCAGGCGAGTTTTTAATAACACTATCCTACTGCAAACAGTAAGTGGCGTCCCCAAGGGGATTCGAACCCCTGTTACCGCCGTGAAAGGGCGGTGTCCTAGGCCTCTAGACGATGGGGACACTAAAAAGTGTCACTAGGACAACTGAATGGTTAGACTCGTTTCAGGCGAGTTTTTAATAACACTACCTACTGTAAACAGTAAGTGGCGTCCCCAAGGGGATTCGAACCCCTGTTACCGCCGTGAAAGGGCGGTGTCCTAGGCCTCTAGACGATGGGGACGCAGAAATTGGTTTGCAAATCACTGATTTGCTATTTCTGCGTAAGATGAGCCGAGCCTGTGAGGCGAATGGCATTATCTTCTCAGAAACATTTCCTGTGTCACTAGGACAACTGAATGGTTAGACTCGCTTCAGCCGAGTTTTTAATAACACTACCCTACTGTAAACAGTAAGTGGCGTCCCCAAGGGGATTCGAACCCCTGTTACCGCCGTGAAAGGGCGGTGTCCTAGGCCTCTAGACGATGGGGACACTAAAAAGTGTCACTAGGACAGTTGATTAGTTATGCTCACATCCTGAGCTTTATAAGGTAATTGCGATTAAATACAAATTAAGACTCGAGCCTAATTTGTTCGCTATTTTCTCGGTTAACCCGCCGTTAACTAATTAAAGTTAATTGGCGTCCCCAAGGGGATTCGAACCCCTGTTACCGCCGTGAAAGGGCGGTGTCCTAGGCCTCTAGACGATGGGGACACAGAAAACTGCTACCCTAGGACAAACACTTTAATAAATTGGTGGAGCTATGCGGGATCGAACCGCAGACCTCTTCACTGCCAGCGAAGCGCTCTCCCAGCTGAGCTATAGCCCCAATTTATTTTGCTAAACACTTGCGCAGTTAAACCGTGCTGTGTATCGCTGAGTGCGGGGCGCATTCTATGCAGCCACCAAAATAATGTCAACATTTTTTTCAGTAACTTTATTTAAACGGTTTAATTTTCAACAAACTGAATAATGAATAAACCGTGGCGCTCAAAATACATGCAAAGCAGCTGTTTCAAAACAATAATTAGGAAAGAAAGGCACACAATCTAGATTAATTGAGGTGAACTATACGCTAAAACATCAAAATAATAAGGTATACATTTATATGCAAAATAAAGTCGGAGTGTTTCCTCGTTTTTCATCACAAAGTTTTCATCACAAAACAAAGTAAAGCGAATTTAAGATGAACATACTAGCAGTTAACTGTAACGCCCCTACTCTATTGCCAGTTATTAAAATGATAATGCTAAATAAGAAACTCCATTAGTTGGAGTGGGTGCTTTGTATCAATCATATTTAACTGGCGGTATTTGGATTTTGCAATGCGATCGACTGTAAACTTCCCTTTTGTGGTTGGAAAACATACCCGCTTTTGACAATCGGGCACCACTGGCTATTGAAGTATTACATTGAATAATGAGTAAATTGATTTCACGTGTGGATTGAATGCAAGCAAATTGGCTATAAAACAATCTCAATCTTGCGTCATTGATTATAAAAGCTGCATCTAAAATATTTTTCCTCATTCAAGTGTTGACACATTTACAACTCTATCTATAATAGCGCCCCACAACAACGCAGCAATAAGTTGTTGTTCAGATGTGGGTGATTAGCTCAGTTGGGAGAGCATCGCCCTTACAAGGCGAGGGTCACTGGTTCAAGTCCAGTATCACCCACCACTTTAATTTAAAGTGTTTCACATCTGGTATTCTATATGGGTCGTTAACTCAGTTAGAAAAGAAGAGAGCATCACCGCTATTTACAAGTAACGGCGACGTTCACTGGTTAAAGTCCAGTACTATTTATTTTAATAGTCGCGTTTTAATTTATATGTGGGTGATTAGCTCAGTTGGGAGAGCATCGCCCTTACAAGGCGAGGGTCACTGGTTCAAGTCCAGTATCACCCACCACATATAAAACCTGTTATTATATTGATAGTTGCATGTTTTAAATTTGTAATATGGGTCGTTAGCTCAGTTGCAAGAAAAGAGAGCATCACCGCTATTTACAAGTAACGGCGACGTTCACTGGTTAAAGTCCAGTACTATTTATTTTAATAGTCGCGTTTTAAAATTGTAATATGGGTCGTTAGCTCAGTTGGGAGAGCATCGCCCTTACAAGGCGAGGGTCACTGGTTCAAGTCCAGTACGACCCACCATTTTTAATAAATGGTGCATATTACAAAAAATCTAAATGGGTGATTAGCTCAGTTAGAAAAAAGAGAGCATCACCGCTATTTACAAGTAACGGCGAGGTTCACTGGTTAAAGTCTAGTACTATTTACTTTAATAGTTGCGTTTTAATTTATATGTGGGTGATTAGCTCAGTTGGGAGAGCATCGCCCTTACAAGGCGAGGGTCACTGGTTCAAGTCCAGTATCACCCACCACATATAAAACCTGTTATTATATTGATAGTTGCATGTTTTAAATTTGTAATATGGGTCGTTAGCTCAGTTGCAAGAAAAGAGAGCATCACCGCTATTTACAAGTAACGGCGACGTTCACTGGTTAAAGTCCAGTACTATTTATTTTAATAGTAGCGTTTTAAAATTGTAATATGGGTCGTTAGCTCAGTTGGGAGAGCATCGCCCTTACAAGGCGAGGGTCACTGGTTCAAGTCCAGTACGACCCACCATTCTTAGAATGGTGCATATTACAAAAATCTAAATGGATCGTTAGCTCAGTTGGAAAAAAAGAGCATCACCACTTTTTACAAGAAATGGCGAAGTTCAGTACTATTTATCTTAATAGTAGCGTTTTAATTTATATGTGGGTGATTAGCTCAGTTGGGAGAGCATCGCCCTTACAAGGCGAGGGTCACTGGTTCAAGTCCAGTATCACCCACCACATATAAAACCTCTTAATACCCTCAATCAAACCTTACGTTATACTCTTTAATTGATAATTAGCTCAGCTGAAAAGAAAGAGCATCGCCACCCTTTACAAATAATGGCGAGGGTCGCAGGTATCAAGTCCAGTATCACCCACCACATATAAAACCTCTTAGTAATTCAGTTAAAAACAAAATTCGAAAAGCCTCCAAATACGTTAATTCTTTTCCAAACCTTAAACTCTTTTAATATATTCTTTAATGGATAATTGGCTCAGCTGAAAAGAAAGAGCATCGCCACCCTTCACAAATAATGGCGAGGGTCGCAGGTATCAAGTCCAGTATCACCCACCACATATAAAACCTCTTAGTAATTCAGTTAAAAACAAAATTCGAAAAGCCTCCAAATACGTTAATTCTTTTCCAAACCTTAAACTCTTTTAATATATTCTTTAATGGATAATTGGCTCAGCTGAAAAGAAAGAGCATCGCCACCCTTCACAAATAATGGCGAGGATCGCAGGTATCAAGTCCAGTATCACCCACCACATATAAAACCTCTTAATAATTCTTCAAAAATAAAATTCAACAAAACCTCTAAATACGCTAGTTCTTTTGCAAACCTTAAACTCTTTTAATGTGTTCTTTAATGGCTAATTAAGTTTGAGAAACATCAACCAAGGCGCTCAACAAGCCTAGGATCTCCTATCACTATAAAAACCCTCAAGCAATAACTAGCGCTATAATTGGGCTGCTCGAAAACCCATAACTGATTAAAAATAGGAAGTCTGCGGTTTTAAATTTTAAATTCCCTTGTCAGCGACTAGACTGTTTATTATAGTCTCTGATACGTTCACGTGGTCACAAGTCTAATGCCAGCAAAGATTTTTTCTAATGCAAAAATACTAATAGTTGAAGAGCAACCACTTGCTCAAAGCTATATGAAACAATCGCTCGAAAAACTTGGCTTTCGGCAGTTACGCTTTGCTGAGCATGCAAATTCAGCTAAAGAGCAGTGCACCAGTGAACAGTTTGATCTCATTGTATGCTCTTTTAATCTGAGTAAAAATCAAGATGGCTATCAGCTGTATGAAGAATTACGGGTTAAACGTCTAATAAAAAATTCCACTGGCTTCATTTTTATTTCTGCTGAGACTAGCGGCTCCCTTGTGCATAGTGTTTTAGAGCTGCAACCTGATGATTTTTTAGTAAAGCCCTTTACCATCTATGATCTTAAAACGCGTATCGAACGAATACTGCTACGTAAAAGCAACTTACAAGTAATATATAACTACATCGACGATGGAAATGACTCCAAAGCATTAAAAGAGATCAACACTGCACTAGATAAAAAAGGCAATGCTTACAGTGCAATACTATTACGTTTAAAAGGCGATGCCCTGCTTCGCTTAAAACGTGCAGACACAGCAAAAGTCTTTTTTAAATCCGTATTAGACATTCAAAAATTCGCTTGGGCCAAGGTAGGGTTAGTTGAAGCATTAATTGCGAATAATGAACATATTCTTGCACAAAGAATGCTTAGAACGATGCTACAACGCCATGAAACACGATTAGTTGCACTGGATTTGCTGGGTAAGTTAGAAATAAAATTAAACCAGTTCGAATTAGCGCAAGATTTTTTAAGTCAAGCGGTTGATATTGCACCACGTAATATAGATCGTCAAAAGTCACTTAGCCATGTTTCACTGATCAATCACGATTATGAAAAAAACTACCTAACACAAAAAGACATCGCTAATTTTGCCAAGCACTCAATTCACGATCACCCCGATGTCTATTTAAACGCAGCACGAGCAGGTATTGACTTTGCCTTAACAACAGATCAAAGCGACCAAATTCAACGTATTTCAAGACAAACCAATAAGTACTTAACTGACTTAAAAAGCCAGTTTCCGAACAGTCATAATCAAGCGCAAATTGATGTACTAAATGCCCGCCTACACTACCTAAAAGACGAGCATCAAAAAGCAAAAATGCTGATCGAGCAACTCGATGATGACGATAATCATATTCGCTCGGTGGATGGCGCGCTTGATAAAGCAAAAGCATTTCATGAGCTGGGCTTTCATCATAAAGCACAATCACTGTTCAACCAAATTATCAGCCATTGTGAGCGTCACCCTACGGTTAGTGATCCGGTTTATTTAAAGTATATTCAGCAGCAGCAAAGCGAGCGTCGCGATATAAAAATGGGACCGAAAGAACTTAATAACCATGCAGTGACTCAGTTTAATCGTGGTCAATTAAATACCGCGCTTGAGGCTTTTACTCAGGCATTTAGAGTCATGCCTCGTAACTCCAGCATTGCTTTAAATTTATTGCAGTGTCTATTTGATAATACCAAACAAAATGGCCAAACATTAAATACCATGATGGCAAAGAAATGTTATGCGTTACTAAATACAACGGCGCTGGATAACGAGCAACAGCAACGCTTTAATAAAATAGTGCTGCAAGCGACCGCGATGGGGCTAACACTTACGGATTTAGAAGAGTCTGGTAAAACTAAATAAACTATTTAAATAGCTGTCGTTTAGGCACCATGAAAGATAATAAATTTATAAGAAACTACTGTGATAACCATTCTGAGTCCTACTGGATTAATAAATTAAATCCAGTAGGACGTTGATAAGCAAGATTAGTTATTATAATTTTTGTAATGATACGGCATTGATACAATAACGCAGACCACTTGGCATTGGGCCATCTGGGAATACATGCCCCAAGTGCGCATCACACACGTTACATACCGTTTCTATTCTTTGCATGCCATAGCTTTTATCACTGTTGTAAGCAATTGAATTTACTTCTGCTGGCTGAGTAAACGATGGCCAGCCAGTACCGCTATCAAACTTTTCATCGCCATCAAACAACAAGTTATTACAGCACACACAGGCATATTTACCTGGTTCAAACAAGGTGCAGCTGTCAGAGCTGTGTGGCCGCTCCGTGCCTTTGTTGCGGGTAACATAAAACGCTTGTTCGGTTAGTTGTTCACGCCACTGCTGCTCGGTTTTGACTACTTTACGGCTCGGCTCTGGATTACCTTTATTGGCAAAATTTAGAATATCATTCCAATTCAACATAACTGACCTCATTGAGTAAGATGGGTTAATTTCATTCAATTATAATTGCCTGCTTTTCATGCTCTGTAAAAAGACCATTAAAGTAATGCATAAGTTCAGCTTTAGAGGCTGGCAAGCTAATCACACATTGGCGCTGCTCGCTGGAAAAAATAGTGCATTGATCATCACGGCACTGTATTTTCTCAATACTAGCAATTAACAGCCACTGCGGACCATGCGTCCTATCGAAAAATCCCGACAAGGTAAATAGTAAAAGGTGTTGTTGCTCACGCTGAATAAATTTATCTAGCGGATTACGCGCTATAAATAACGGCGTTAGTCGGTAACAACATGAGCTAAATACAAACAGCCATAAAGCAATTAAAAATACAAACCAAGCCTGTTGAAATAATCCAGTAAATACGCTCAACAACAATAGTACGATGCCAAAACAGGCGACGATCAACGCCAATCGTTGATTAATTTTTCGCATTGCAGCTCCTATTTTATACTGCTTCAGTTAATGACTCTTTTTATCCGTTTCTGGATCGGGCCAGTCATTAAAAAACACCGTTAAATAACGGCTTTTAGCTAAATACAGTAGTACCCACAACACAGTTACCATTTGTAAGGCTAAAAACATCGAGAACTGATAATAGCTATGGGCGGCTTGAATAACCAACCAACTTAAATCGAATGCTGCACACACCAATAACGGCCAACGCATAAAACGCCATATTTTTGCTAAGCGTGCTGCATGATCGGGGCTTTTTTGTGGCCTGCGCAAGCAAAACACCACCGCAGGGATAATCGCAATTGCACCAATGGCCAAAGCACTGAAAAAATCACTTTTTGAACGAAATGCCAATGACATCAAATCAAGCTCAGGACGACGGCTAAGCGCCGCAATGATCCAAATAAAGTAGGCTCGCAGTAATACCAATAAACTCAAATGAAATGCGATTGGTGTCCGATATGTGCCGTACTTATCCCAGTACTCTGGCCCATAACGCTTCATAACTGGTTTTTCCTATCAGCTAAGATGCCAAGTAGGATAAATGCTGAAACAACCATCACTGCTAACCAACGCGTGCCAAAAAACATCAATAACTGGCTAATTAACGGCGTCACAAACACCACTAATAAACCAAAACCGAACCCAGTTACCAGGACAAACGCGCACACCCTGATAATAAAGTTACGCCTTGCTACAAAGCGTTTCGTGGTTTTAATGATTTCATTGGCATACAAAGACACTATACAAACCACCAGTAATAAAGCGATATTATACAAGTACGGTTTTAGCCACTGACCGAAAGTCAGCGCTAGATTCTGAAAAAGCGCAATAATACTATCCATTATGTTGCGCCAGTAATGCAATTAAGTCATCTTCGCTGAGTACATCAACCCCTAGATCTTGTGCTTTAGTTAGCTTAGAGCCGGCTTTTTCACCTGCAATCAAGGCATCTGTTTTCGCTGATACACTGCCAGACACTTTTGCGCCTAATTGTTGTAAACGTGCTTTGGCGTCATTACGATTAAGCTCGTTTAAAGTCCCTGTTAACACATAGGTTAAGCCCGCTAGCGGCTGTGAATCTTCACTTGGCGCAGTCAATTCAGGCCAATGAATACCCTGCTCTATTAAAGCATTCACAACGTCTAAGTTGTGCTGTTCAGCAAAAAAACCACGTACATGCTTGGCTACAATTTCGCCAACATCGCTAACTTCAACTAACGCTTCAGTGGTTGCCGTGGTTACTTTTTCAAGCGTTAAAAAGTGATTTGCTAAGTTTTGCGCCGTCGCTTCACCCACTTCTCGAATACCTAAAGAGTATAAAAACTTAGCCAAGGTGGTTTGTTTCGCATCATCAAGTGCTGCAACCAGATTTTTCGCTGATTTTGGCCCCATTCGTTCAAGTGACTCAAAATGCCCTTGCTTAAGAATAAATAAATCCGCAGGCGTTTTAATAAGTTCTCTATCCACCAGCTGTTCAACAATTTTATCGCCAAGGCCATCGATATCGAGTGCTTTACGTGAGGCAAAGTGTTTAATGGCTTCTTTGCGCTGTGCTTGGCATACCAAACCGCCTGTACAGCGCGCTACGGCTTCGCCTTCTATACGCTCAATATGAGAGTCGCAAATCGGGCAAGTTGCCGGAAACTCGATTTCCTTCGCATCTGTAGGGCGCCGCTCTAACACCACTTGGGTGATCTGTGGGATCACATCACCAGCGCGGCGAATGATCACTGTATCGCCAATTTTTACACCCAAACGATCTATTTCATCACGATTGTGTAAAGTTGCATTTGAAACCGTAACACCACCAACAAACACCGGCTCTAAACGCGCTACAGGGGTAATGGCCCCGGTGCGGCCAACCTGAAATTCAACATCCAGTAACTGAGTGATCTCTTCTTGCGCAGGGAATTTATACGCAATCGCCCAACGCGGAGCACGCGCCACAAACCCTAACCGCTCTTGCAGTGCTTTGTTGTTTATTTTGATGACTACACCATCAATTTCATATTTAAGACTACTGCGACGCTCAAGAATATCGTGATAATAATCAAGCGCAGCTTGCTGACCTTCAACTAATTTTGTTTCTGGGCAAAGTGGCAAACCCCAATCCGTTAACTTAGCTAACTGTTGATAGTGGTCACTCGGTAATTCACCATTGGTAACAACGCCAATACTGTAGGCATAAAACATCAATGGCCGTTTGGCAGTAATTTTTGAATCGAGCTGACGCAAGCTGCCTGCTGCGGCATTACGCGGGTTCACAAACACTTTTTCGCCTTCAGCATTAAGTTTGGCAAATCCGGCGCTGTCCATGAACACCTCACCGCGAATTTCAATTTCCTCGGGGAAATCATCACCGCGTAACTTTAGCGGCACGTTACGAATTGTTTTCACGTTGGTGGTAATATTTTCACCAGTGTGGCCATCACCGCGGGTTGCTGCCTGCACGAGTACGCCATTGCGGTATAAAATCGATACAGCGAGGCCATCAAGTTTTGGTTCGCAGCAAAAGGTAAGTTCTTTATTGTCCATCAACCGCTCTTTAATGCGACGATTAAAGGCACTGAACTCTTCTTCACTAAAGGCGTTATCTAACGACAACATAGGCACTTGGTGTGTTACTTGCTCAAATTTAGCAAGTGCAGCACCGCCTACTTTTTGAGTCGGTGAATCGGCGCTCATATACTCAGGGTTAGCAGTTTCAAGCGCACTTAACTCGCGTAATAATCGATCATATTCGGCGTCCGGAATACTGGGGTTATCAAGCACATAATAGTTGTGGTTATGATCTTCTAACTGTTGACGAAGCTGCGTAATTTGCGCTAACACTAAAGTGGACATACTGACCTCAAAAAACATAAAAAAAGCCACTTTAACGAGTCATCGCCAAGTGGCTTATAAAATTCTTAACTAGTTACTTTTTATAGCAAATGATTAAACTGAAAAACGTCTCACTTTTTCAACATACTCACGCACGCTATCAACGGTCATTTCTTCACGCTGTGAATCTAAAATAGTTGCGCCAAACTCATCGGCTAACTTTTTAGCGGCACTGTGCAACATGTTAAAGGCCGCAAGGCCATCACCATCACACGGTAGAGTCATAAATAAACTGACCCCGGCAGTACTAAACTGTTCCATATTATCAATATCGAACGTGCCTGGGTTGTACATATTAACTAAGCGAAATAGCACTGGACCGTGACCGGCAGGATCTAAATGGCGATTAAAAAAGCCTTCATCAGAGTATTTAAAACCCAGCGTGTTAACAGCAGGCAATAATTTACTGCCTTCCATATTCAAGCCTTCAGGCATTTGAATATGCACAATAATAAAATCACTGGCCACGGGTTGCTCAGGCTCTTGCTCAGTCACCATTTCGTCGCTAGACTTGGTCGCTGTTGCAACATCATCAACCTCAGAGGTGGTTTCTTGCTCTGGCTCAGCAAATGAATCAGCGTGAGAGTGCTGTTTTTCATCAGCGCTAAAACTTAAATCGCCAAACTGCGGTTCATCACGCTCATTGTGAGAAACTGGCTCAGGTGCACTTTGACGCTCAACAGGTGCTTGATGAGCTGCAGGTTCAACCCGTTCGTCATGTGTCGCAGCGGGCGCATCTTTTTTACGCACAGACCATAGGCCATGTATTAATAATCCACCAATGACTACTACACTGATAATGATTAAAACCCATCTTAATTGTTCGGCCATCCCCTCACCTTTTATTATCTATTTACTCAAATATTAATATTTATGCGTGTGCCATTTGCACCGCTTGTTCAATATCGACAGCGACCACACGCGAAACGCCTGGTTCAGCCATTGTTACACCGGTCAATCTGCCAGCCATTTCCATGGCAATTTTATTATGACTGATATAAATAAATTGCACCGATTGTGACATTTCTTCAACTAATCGACAAAACCGTCCAACATTCGCATCATCAAGTGGTGCATCTACCTCGTCCAGCATACAGAAAGGAGCTGGATTGAGCCTGAATATTGAAAACACTAATGATAATGCGGTCAGCGCTTTTTCTCCACCACTTAACAGGTGAATTGTTGAATTTTTCTTGCCCGGCGGGCGTGCCATTATACTAACACCACTTTCCAATAAGTCATCACTGGTTAATTCAAGATATGCGCTGCCGCCGC
Organism: Pseudoalteromonas sp. ASV78; assembly: GCF_047806705.1. Classification (NCBI taxonomy): domain Bacteria; kingdom Pseudomonadati; phylum Pseudomonadota; class Gammaproteobacteria; order Alteromonadales; family Pseudoalteromonadaceae; genus Pseudoalteromonas; species Pseudoalteromonas sp. ASV78. The sequence goes on from NZ_JBLOPA010000001.1 coordinate 1,601,903, forward strand.
CAAATACTTTGGGGAACAACTGAGCAAAATCACGATTAACTTGATCAAATGTTGCTTTAAAGCGAGTTTTTGTTTCGCGATCAATTTTACCAATTGCACCTTCAAGCGTTGTTAACGCTTTAGTTAAATCTTCCACTTGAGCGTCTAAGTACTGGCTACGCTGTTGTGCTTGTTCAAATTCATCAATCGCGGCTAAATTCACAGCGCCCAACTCACCGAGACTTTGCGCAACTTTGTTGAGCTGTCCTTGATGCGTATTTATGTTGGCATTTTCAGGGAGCTGCGCCAACACTTGTTTTAAGTTTTGCTGCAATTCATCAAGTGGCTCAAGAGCTGCTTGTGCTTTTACTAATAAACTTTGTTCTTCAAGAGCATGTTGCTGTAATTGCTCTTGCAGTTGTGTCATTTCTGCTTGCGAAGCTTTAAGCGTTGTTTGTTTATCCGTAAGTGCTGTTTTAGCTTCACTTAATGCAGTTTGCAAATTTTTAAGCTCAATGTCACTTTGCTGGTTTTGCTCCAATAGGCGCAAGATTTGCTCTGCCACCTCTTCTAATGGCATAACCAGCTCTTCAATTTGGGCTGTTAATTCCATTACAGCTTCACGAGCTGACTCACTGGCCGTAATTGCATGCTGTAACTTAGTATCGCTGAGTTGGCATTCACTGCGCGCTTTTTGCTCGTTAAGCGTTGCTTGATGAGCACGTGTTTTATATTGCTCTAACTGAGCATTAGCGTGCTTAAATTGCTCATCACTTTGCTGTTGCTGCAATTGCGCAGCATTTAGTCTGTCAGTTATTTCATCACGCTGTTTTGCCAGCTGAGCTATATACTGCTGTTGTGCAGTTAATTTATTTTCAATACTGGTGTATTCAACATCTAATTGCGCGAGCTTGGTTTGTAACTTGTGCTGCTGATTTTGAAATTGCTGCAACTGCTCTTTAAGCATATCGCGACGAGTACTGCCCGAAGCCACTTGTTGCGCAAGCTGATGTACCGCTGCTTTTAATTCTTCGCGTTGGACATGCAGTTGTTCGCATACTTGCTGTTGCGTCGTAAGCTTATTGCTTTGTATAGCTAGTTCGACACTGAGCTGTGCTGTTAACTGCGTAGCCTCTAATAACTGTTTATGTTTAACAAGCAAGGAATTATCTGCACTTTTACTGGCGTGTTGCTGCCAATTGCGGCCATGAATATTACCCTCGCTATCTATCACTGCAAGCCAATACTGATCCACTAAATCATTATGATTAAAATCATCTTTATACTTAATTCGATGCAATAAATCAGGGTAAACTCCTTGCTCTATAAATGTCGCCAATGAACCTTCAGGTGCAGTCTCAACTGTTGGCCATATTCCGTTAGGGGTTGCCACTGCGGTTACATTCAATTGTTCAAGCCCTTGTAACGCCTGCTCTACTAAATGTTCATAGCCGTTACGCACCACTAATTGTGCTAACAGATTGCCATCAGTTTGCTCTTTAGTATCCCCGAGCATTACATTCAAACCCGCTATTTTAGCTTTATTTTCGTTGTGTTGCTGAGTGAGTGTTTGCTGAGTATCTTGGCTACTACGTAAAACTGTTTGCGCTTGCTGCACATTGCTCTGAACTTTATTTAATGCGCTTTGTTTTGCCGCAAGCTCTTGGGTTAACGACTGCATTAATTGTTGTTGCTGGGTTAACTGTTCAGCAATTGGGTTATCGGCAAGTTCCGCCGATTCACTTAGCAATGCAGTTTGCTGATTTTCAATGTACTGTAAATTTTGCGTATATTGCTCAGCGATATTCTGTTGCTGGCTATATTGCGCATTAATAGTTTGAAACTGCTCATTAATAGCTTGCCAATCAGCACCATTTTGCTCTTTTTCAGTGTGTAGCTGAGCAACTGTTTCTGCCATTTCAGTAACTTGCTCTGTGCATATTAAAGTATGTTGAATCGCTTCTTGTAAGGCATTTTGCTGCTCATCAGTGTGATCTTTCTGCTGCTGTTGTAGCTGCTGATTTTGCAGTTGCAACTGCTGCTGTTTAAGCAAATTATGATTAAACGCTTGCTGTTGCTGCTTTAAACTAATTTGTTGTTGCTCAGCACGGGTAAGTTCGGTGTGCGTTTTGTGTTGAGCTTGCTGCGCATCATTGAGTTTTTCAAGCTGGTGTTGTACTTGGTTTTCAAGGCTTGCTAGTACATCGTCATGACCTGAATGGGCGGTTTTAAAAAAGCTAATTTGCTCATTTAACTGGGCCATTTTGTCGGCTTTAGTCACTTGCTGCTGATGTAATTTTTGCCATTTCAGTACCGCTAACTGGCCTTTGAGGGTGCGTTCTTGCGCTTTAAGTTCGCGGTATTTTTTTGCTTCAACTGACTGTACTGCCAGTTTATCAACTTGTGCTTGCAGCTCTTGGCGAACATCGAGTAGGCGCTCAAGGTTTTCGCGGGTACTTTTGATCCGGGTTTGCGTTTCACGGCGGCGCTCTTTGTACTTTGAAACACCCGCGGCTTCTTCTAAAAACACGCGTAGATCAGCAGGTTTGCTTTCAATCAAGCGTGAGATCATGCCTTGCTCGATAATCGCATAACTGCGCGGACCAAGGCCGGTGCCTAAAAATATATCGGTGATATCGCGCTTACGACACTTACTGCCATTGAGAAAATACAACGATTGCCCATCACGCGTCACTAAACGCTTAATAGCCACTTGATTGCGATCGGCAAAGGTATTCGGTAAATGCCCTTGGGTGTTATCAAAAATCAGTTCAACAGAGGCTTGCGATATCGGTTTACGATTGGTTGAGCCATTAAAAATAACATCGGTCATGGCATCGCCACGCAGGTTTTTTGCCGAACTTTCACCAAGCACCCAGCGCACCGCATCAATGACATTAGACTTGCCGCAGCCGTTCGGGCCAACAACACAGGTCATTTGATCGGGGAATGGAATTTTAGTGGGCTCTACAAAGGATTTAAAGCCCGCTAATTTTATGGTGCTTAAACGCATCTAATTGGTTTACCGATTATTATTGTTATCTGCTTGATGTTAATTTAACCCAGTTTGGCGCAAAAGGTTAAGCTTGGCGTTTAAAATTATCTAAAATAATTCCCGTTGCCATAGCAACATTGAGTGATTCTGCTGCGCCAAATGCCGGGATGGTGATTTTATTTGTAACCAACGCTGCACATTCAGCACGAATACCATGAGATTCACTGCCCATCAGTAATACGCCAGATTGCGCTAATGTTGCTTGATGCAAGTTTTCGCCTGCTAAAAACGCGCCATATATGGGTAAATCAAGATCATTTAAATAAGCAGGTAAATCAACTTGGCTGACTGCAACACGCACAAACGAGCCCATTGTGGCACTGATGGTTTTTGGATTATATGGATCAGCACTGTCTAAGCTTGTCACAATGTGTTTGATACCATACCAATCTGCAACACGAATAATAGTCCCTAAATTACCAGGGTCGGATACCCCATCCAGCGCTAACATTAACCCTTCTGGGTTTGGTAAGGCAACTGTTGGCATAGCAACAACCGCAATTGCCGCATTGTTTGACACTAAGGTACTGGCTTTAGTTAGGCTGTCTTCGTCCGCTTCTACCATAGTGACATGGGTAAATTGTGCTTGAAACTGCGCTATAAAAGCAGCTGTCGCAAATACATCAACTATCGCTAAGCCACTTGCCAATAACTCAAGTACGTTTTTTTCACCTTGCACAAGGTATTGATTATGTTGCTTTCGGTACTTTTTTTGACCTAATGCGCGAATTAACTTGAGTTGGTTTTTTGAAATCATAACAGCCTCATAAAATGACGCCGTGAGTATAACAGATATAACAGGAAGTTCTAAAATTGAAAACTCAATCTTTAGCGCGTTAAATCAGTTGTTACTGTTGATTATGATTGATTAAAAGGTGTTTTTTTAGTAACTTTTGCTACTTCATAAAAGGAACTGGAAATAACATGGAACCCACCATACATTCAACTGAATCACCCACAACAGCAACTAACTCAACTATTTTTCAAGGCAGAGTACAATTTGGCGGTCAAGCTGGCGAATTCTTTGGCATTTGGATAGTCAATATTCTGCTCAGTATTTTAACCCTCGGCATTTATTCAGCATGGGCAAAAGTACGTACCTATCGCTATTTTTATAGCAACACCCGTATCGACGGCCACAGCTTTGATTATTTAGCAACCCCGATACAGATCCTCAAAGGGCGTATTTTAGCGGTGGTGGTGTTTGTAATTTACAGCCTTGTAGTACAGCTATTACCATTAATTGGGCTGTTATTCGCACTAGGCTTTTTATTTGCTATGCCTTGGATCATCAATCAAGGCCTGCGTTTTAATATGCGTATGACCCGCCATCGTAACGTACGCTTTGCGTTTGCTGGCAACTACGGCGATGCATTAATTAACTTTGTACTATTGCCTATCGCCAGTGTGTTCACATTGTACTTATTACTGCCTTACGCGTTAAAACGTATGGATCAGTATTTACATGAAAACATCAGCTACGGTAATAAAGCCATCAATGTGAACCTCAAAGGGGAAACCTATTATATGGCTGCACTCATTACAATTGGAGTTGCAATCGCAGGTTTGGTCATTTTTGGTATATTTGTAGGTATTAGTGGTGTTGCGATGGGTTTAGGTAATATTGACTCAGATAACTTAAATGTCTCGACAATTTTATTTCCCGTGTTAATCATAGCCTTCTATATTGCATTTCTGACATTGATTAGTGCGGTTTATCAATCAATTATTCGCAATCATATTTTTAACAGCAGTGAATTTGACGATGTTGCTAGCTTTAAATCTGATTTAAAGGCAGTTGACTACGGCATACTTTTATTTACCAATGCGCTGGCTATCATCTTTAGTTTGGGGATGGCTTACCCGTGGGCAAAAATACGTAAAGCTCGCCTACTCGCTAAAGCAACAGAGGTAACCGTTTATACTGGTGCCCTTGCAATTATTGATACAGCACAACAGCAACAGTCATCATTCGCTGAAGAAGCGGCAAATGTGTTCGATATTGATATTTCGCTTACTTGATGAGTAATTCTGCCATCATAGGCTGCTATTACTACCCTAATAGCAGCCAGCATCAACAATGCAGCGCCATTGTCACTGACGAACATGTGCAGCTTATCGATGCTCAACAACAGCTTTTACTGTGTTCCGCACTAGTTAACTGCCAATTAGAGAGCCCGCTGCCGGGCATTGCATCCGCAATCAGCTTTTGTGAAGGTGGTCGCTTTGTACCTCAAGATATCCATTTTCGTTGGCCGTTTGCGGCTGATAAACAAGGCCTTACTGAACGCTTAGAGAAGAATAAAGCGCTTATTTTACTGTCAATTATCCTAACACCATTGCTACTTTGGTTTATTTTATACCGAGGCATCCCTGCCATCGCGGTGTATAGCGTAAGCTTGGCCTCACCTAACACCGTTGAAAATATGGGTGAACAAGCTCTCACTGTGATTGAGAAAGTTGCTTTAGAGCCATCAATGCTCAGTGAAGACAAACAAGCGGCACTGCAATTACAATGGCAAACCATACTCAATAAGCTGAATTTAGATACAACTAAATTTAGACTGTCATTTTATCAATCGGACTACCTGTCGGCTAATGCGTTTGCACTGCCACATGGCCGCGTTGTTGTTACTGATGAACTGGTTACTTTACTTAATGATAAGCCGGACGCGCTGCGGGCAATTTTATTGCATGAAATTGGTCATGTTGAGTATCATCATGGCATTCGCCTAACTGCCCAAGCAGCAGCCAGCAGCATCGTTCTCGCTGTTATTTTTGGTGACTTAGAGGGTATTACAGAAGTGGTACTTGGCTCTGGCTCGTCGTTTTTACAGCAAGCATTTTCACGAGATATGGAACGCGAAGCAGATCAGTATGCCATCGAAAAATTAATTGAGTTGGGTTACTCTAATCATGATTTTGCCGATGCGATTGAAGCACTGCAAACAAGCTTAGCTGAAAAGGCTAAACTTGATGATAGTTGGTTAAAATACTTATCAACACACCCAAGCTCTCAAGAGCGAATTACACATGCAAGGCAATATCAGCCCCAATGACACCGGAGTTAACGTTAATCGTCTTAGCCGCTACCGTGATTGCGTTAGGGTATGGTTTTATTTACCCACGCTTTGCAGGTAATGACTTTAAAAGAGTATCGATGCAAGATGTGTTTGCAACGGCCGTAACTTTGTTTATCGCTGCGAGCTTATATTACAACTCCAGCATTGAATTCAACTGGTTAGGATTTAAGTTGAATTGGTTTTGGTTTACCTTGCTAACTTACTTAATTATCGAGATACCTGTTTGTTTGCTCTATGCAAAAAAGCATAATATGAAATTTCCATAATTTGCTGGATTAAAAAAAGCGCCTAATTGGCGCTTTTTTAGTCTGCATTAATGCATATTAATATTTATGCTTTAATGCCCATAAATGCAGTAGTTCACTGGCAATGGTTGCTGCGGCAATCGCAGTTAATTCACTTTGATCATACGAAGGTGATACTTCAACCACGTCCATACCAATCATATTAATACCTTTGAGGGCACGTAATATCTTAAGTACTTTATCTGATGTTAAGCCACCGCATACGGGTGTACCAGTACCAGGAGCAAATGCCGGATCTAAGCAATCTATATCAAAGGTTACGTATACCGGCAAATCACCTACTCGGGCTAAAATTTGCTCAGCAATGGTTTGCGCCGATAAATCATTGGCTGCCATTGCATCAATCACTGCAAACTCGTGTTTGCTTTGATCAAAATCAGTACGAATACCAATTTGGATGCTGTGATCAACGTCAATCAGTCCTTCCTTCGGCGCATGATAAAACATGGTGCCATGGTCATAGCGTGAGCCATTACTGTAAGTGTCTGTGTGGGCATCAAAATGCACCAAGGCCATTTTACCAAAGCGTTTAGCGTGCGCACGTAGTAAAGGTAAGGTTACAAAGTGGTCGCCCCCTAAACCTAAAATCGCTTTACCTTGGCTTAAAATATTGCCCGCGGCTTGCTCAAGCTTAGCGGTAAAATATTCAGCGTCACCGACCGGGTAAGTAAAGTCGCCAGCATCCACTACTTGTAAACGCTCAAATAATTTGAACGTCCACGGGTATTTTGTTTCTTCCCATGCTAAATGCACTGATGCACGGCGAATAGCATCAGGGCCTAACCGTGCACCTGGACGTCCCGAGGTTGCCATATCAAATGGCAAACCCAGCACCACAACATCGCCATTGATATCCGTGATATTTTGTACCATTGGCTGACGTAAAAACGTCATGCCATTGGAATACAATGAGTGATCGGGGTGATCAAACAAAGTGGTCATATTAAAGCTCTTCTAAATAAGTATAACCGTCTAAACCCGCTTGTAATTCATCAAGCACACTTTGTTGCTCAGCCGGTGGTAATTTTGCAGCCACCAGCTGTGCATATGAAGATTGAAAACCTTCAACATCTAAGTGCACATAGCGCATCATATCTGCCACTGTGTCACCTTGATTAATTTCTACGATACTCGCCTCGCCGTGCTCATCCATGCTGATCATCGCACTGTGGGTATCACCGAATAGGTTGTGCATATCACCTAAAATCTCTTGATACGCCCCCACTAAGAAAAAGCCCATTAAATAAGGTTTCTCAGCACTAAATGCTGGCACCGGTAAAGTGCTTTCAATACCTTGACCATCAACATAATGATCAAGCGCACCATCCGAGTCACAAGTAATATCTAATAATACCGCACGTCGTTGCGGTGCTTCCGTTAAGCCACTTAATGGCAATACCGGAAACACTTGGTCAATTCCCCACGCATCAGGCAATGACTGAAACAGTGAGAAGTTAACAAAAAACTTATCCGCTAACCGCGCATTGAGTTCATCGATGATTGGGCGATGAAAACGGTTTTTATTATCCATGTGTTTGTTAAGCTCATAACATACACGTAAATTAATTTGCTCTGCCCATGCCCGTTGAGTTAAATCTAATAATCCCATCGCAAACTGGTTATGTGCTTCGGCTAAGTCACCTTGGCTATCATGATAAATCTCAATTAATGCACGGTCATCGGTCAGTACATGTAATTGCTGCCACGATAGCCACATGTTATTAAGCAATAATGGGGCGTCATCTGCTGGTGCTTGAATTTCTTCCGGCTCGTAACTTTCCGTGCCAATTACATTAGAGATAAGTACGGCATGATGCGCTGTTAATGCACGCCCAGACTCAGAAATAATGGTCGGGAACGGTTGCTCATACTGCTTACAAATATCACCTATGGTGTAAACAATATTATTTGCATACTCAGCTAAGCTGTAGTTCATTGAGTTATGAGATTGGCTGCGCGTGCCATCATAATCAACGGCTAAACCACCGCCTACATCTAGGCAATCAATTTGTGCGCCGAGTTTGCGTAGCTCACAATAAAAACGCGCCGCTTCGCTGACACCTAAACGCACATCGCGAATGTTGGCCATTTGCGAACCTAAATGAAAGTGCACTAACTGCACTAAATCAAGCTGATCAGTTTCTTTTAAACGGTTCACAACATGTAATACTTGTGAAGCCGATAAACCAAATTTTGATTTTTCACCGCCACTGGCTTGCCATTTACCCTTACCCTGCGACGCTAAACGCACGCGAATACCAATACGCGGTTTTACGTTAAGCTCTTTGGCTTGGCTAAGCACCATATCCAGCTCAGACAGTTTCTCCAGCACTATGTACACTTTATGGCCTAACTTTTCACCAATCAGTGCTAAGCGCACATACTCTTTGTCTTTGTAGCCATTACACACAATCACTGCACTGGTTTTTTCAGCCAATGCCAACACAGTTAATAGCTCTGGCTTACTGCCCGCCTCTAAACCGAGTTGTTTCTTTTCTACGTTCGCTTGGCTTGCCACAATTTCTTCAACTACTTCACGTTGTTGATTCACTTTAATTGGGTAAACAAGCAAGTAATCTTTAGGGTAACCATAGCTTTCAATTGCGGTATTAAACGCAGCACATAAACTGTGCACGCGGTGATGCAAAATTTGTGGAAAGCGCACCAAAGCAGGCAGGCTTAAACCTTTCTCTTCAAGTTGTTTAGCGATATCAATAAGTGCAATGGTTTGCTCTGGGGCATCAGCCTTTGGCGCAACATACACATCACCTTGATCATTAATACCAAAAAAACCTTGGCTCCAATGACGAACATTGTAACTCGTACGAGCTTGTTCTAGTGATGTTGTCTCTTTCATTTATCTTTCTCTTTTATTTAATGAATGCCTTGCGGCTGTTGCGCGCATTAAAAGAAAAATAGCTTATCAAGTCCAACAAGTATTTTTACTCGTAACGAGTGAGTTTTAGTGTTGATGATAAGCAACACGATGGATAGAGCCTAGCTGCATTAAAACAAGGCGTTGCGAGGTTCTTACGATAAATCACAAAAGGGCTTTAGCTATTTACGGGGAAGCAAATGCCAGATGTTTAATTAATGTTTAGATTTAATCACTTTGCTGATTTCATCCGCTTTTGATGACCTTGAACCTAACACTCGCCATGCTTGATACTCTTCACCATTGAGCCTGCCAATTTTCAAAATCGCGGGTTCTGTAGCGCTCTTTAGCGCAGCCGCCTGCGCTAATTGTAGTGCGGCAAATAGTGAGGGTTAAATAGGTGCCATCAAATTGCAGTGAGCTGTTATTTTCTTGTTGCTGAGGACAGGGAGTTAGCAATCGAAATGGGATCTGTAAAATGACGTGGGCTGTGTTATCACCATTATTATTGATAACTCGCGTCACAAAGTCACATCCGTTTAAATAAAATTTATCATTATCAATCACAACGTCTGGTTCTAATGACGCCCACCAAGGCTCAGCCGGTAAGGGCTCAGAATTTCCTTTCTTGGCAGCGTCGCAGGCAGTGATAAAAACAAAGCAGCTAAAAATTAAAGAAAGTGGTTTCTGGATTTCCATAACACCTCTTAAACGTAGGTTATACGAATCAGCTGCTTTGCAAAACTTGAACAGGTTTACTGGCTAAGCCCAAGCTCCATAAATAAACTTTGCGGATTCTCTGTGTAGTTACCAAACGGGCCGCAAGGTTGAAAGCCTAAGTTTTCATATAAACTTATTGATTTTTTTTGTTTTGGCCCCGTTTCCAGTCGGATCAATGGAATTTGTTCCTCTCCGGCATGATGCAATAAAATTTGCATAATACGTCGAGACAACCCTTTGCCACGATAACTCGGTTTTACATACAAGCGGCGTATTTCACCATAAGGAACGGTATCAAGCTGTTTTACAATCGCTCCACACGCGACAATACCATCGTCATTTTTTAAGCCTATCGCAAATACATTAGGCTGGCCAAGTTCATTGAGTGATAACGACTGAGCCGTAGCGACTGGATACAGAGAATTTATAAGCCTATCGATATCCGAAAAAACAGTAATCACATCCGGATCATCAGGGGTTAAGTCGACTAACTGCATAAAAGCTCTAATTTATAATTATAATTTGATAACAAACTATACCGAATTGCAGCGAATGAACAACCCAGAAGAATAGATTTATCATTTATTTATGCTTTTATACCCAAACCTCCTCAAGATGCAGAATTCAGCGTTTCACAGGGGCTTAATATCAAGGCGTTACTTTGCAAGAATGGCAGTCCCTTTTAAGAAGTAATAACGCAGAGAGTAAGTTCCTGTGAAACGCCCAACGGGTTGGTTTAAAAGCGATTGATACTGCGTTATTGATTTTAACAATAGAACCACTATTATTTGCAATCAATGCCTTGCCTAAATCGCTTTTAATTCCAACTGAAACTCGTATCTTGAGGGGTTTGGGTATATCTGTTACAACTTTTGTCGTACTGCTACATTTTAATGCTCAACTAACTGCTGTAGTACTGGCAATTGCCTTAAATAAATAGGCTATTTCCTCAAGCTTTGCCGCCCACTGTCGATAGATATTTAAAGTGTCGTTAAAGGAATAACAATGAAACTACCAAACACTGCACAAACCCAACAATTAATAACTCATAATACGCTTGAAAAATCAGCTAGCACCTCGAGCGCAACAGTAAAAGTGAACGACTCAGAAGCTATAACTGATTATGTCATCGCTATTGAACAGCCCATTAGCCAACTAGCACCAGACCCTTTTCGTGGCCGCAATATTGATTTCATCTACAGCCCAGATCTGAATCCCATTTTGGGTATGAAAAAATACGGCATCGGCTCAAGCCCAATAGACATAAATAAACCGTTTGCTGAACGTAGTTACAAATACGGTGAATTTACCAACCCTGATGATATTAACGCATTTTTAGATCAGGTAGATCGCCTAGATGGTGAGTTGAAAAACATGTTTCAACACCTCAAACCAACAGCAGAATTGCTTGAGCTAGTGCAAAAAATGAGTGATGAAGAACTGGCTGCATTCACTCAATTTGCTGTGACAACCTCTCGCCATCAGTTTGGCCTGGAAAACAAAAATAGTAGTGAGCAATTAATTTCATCGTTAAGCAAGCTATCAAGTGATGCCCTAAGTAGTACAATTGCAACAATGGATAAATTATTACAGCAAGGGAATGATTATAAAAAGCCTGTGTCACCAATCGGTGAAAATGAGCATGGCAATGAAACGTTAGCAATGATCAGCATGCCAGACACCATCAGCTGGTTTAAATCAAACTACAGGGCCAACATGGCAAAATATGAATTAGCAAACGATTATGCCAATTTATTAATGGAAAAAACCCTTAGCGAAGGCCAACTTATCCAGTTAAATAGCCACTTATCGGAAACGACACTTGAGCAAAGCAGCGGTATTATCGACATGATGAGCTTAGTTAAAACCCATCAAAACGATGATGTATTAGCGATGCTCAATGAAGTTGACAAAGACGGCGAGCCTAACTTGTTTAGCTACCTTGCGCAGCAAACCAATTACCAAGCGAATAAACAGTATTACCAAATGGACAACGGTAAGTTTGTCGCACAGCAAGATAATATTAGCTCGGACTCGAATAGACGTGAATTGTATAACAATATCTTAAACGCCAATAACGACATTGGCATGGGCTGGATAAACGATGCGCTAGAACAATTCACAGGGACCCCCGCACAGATCCAAAACGAATTATGGCAAACACTACTTGATGATAAAGAAAAAATGCCCGAGCAGTTTACTCGCTCAGATTCAGTTGAAGCTTGGGCACTAAAAAATATTTCGCGTATTGAAGGCGCATTTCACGTAACACAAATGAATAAAATTTATGATTATAATAGCGAGCAACTGGTGCCTGAATTAATCGGTAAGCTCAGTTTTTATAGTAGTGGCAACATTCGCAGTTCAGCAGCTAGTGAAGCGCCTCAATTAGCCAAAAATCAACAGTAATCAAAGAACTTGCGATGCTCTATGCCAGCCAAGTTAGCATTCACTTTATTGGGGTGTTTATACTCACGCCAGTTGGCGACATTGCGGCCAACATTTAATTTCGCAAAGTCAGTATCGCCATCTGTCGGCATTCCCAAAAATTGTTTTAGCTTTAGCAGGCTGCCCTGCACGCTCACATCAAGCGATAAAAAGTCATCACGACCTTTAAAATACTTAAATACCGCCTGCTGATGTTTAGTATAACAAGCAGCCAACTCGCGCTCACTCAGTGGATGAATAGTGGGAAAGGTTTGGTGAAAGCTGCGCTTTAGAACCGGGCTAAAGTGCCCAGTTTTAAGATCAAGATGTGGCGCCATTTTTTCAAGCAGCATAGTGATGGATGGCAACCACGCCCTAAGGTCACGATTTAAATAAATAAACTTCGCATTGGGAAATAACGAATCTAATTGCTTATAATCACTAAAACACGGCGCGTCAGATATAGCATCAGCCATTTCAAAGGCTTTTTTAGTAAACGCGGTATGCGCAACTAACAAGCCCATCTCTAACAACGCAACGCTGATACTGGTGGTGCCGGTTCTTGGTAGGCCAATAATAAAAATCTTAGACATCACAGACGCTCATATAAAAAGGCTGGTTAGTATATACCTAAATGGCAGCATCACCCACAGAGCAACAAAGCTAAGCCGAAGTTTAACCGCAAGCTCCCTTATTTATTATCCATATTGCTACGGTGCCCATAACTCAATACTCGGGTAATTTCTAATTTGTCGCCTAAGTCATGCCAAAGCATCACAAAATCGGCTTTACCTTCACATTTATTGCCGCCATCTTGACAAAATGTGTGGGTTCCTTTGGTCATCACCCCAAAATCTTTAATGGTAAACACTTCAAACGTGCCGCTGAGCAACTCCCGCGTATAGTTACCACATGCAAAATTCTTGGTATTAGCTATCATGGAATCACGATCCCAAGTCACCCCACCATTATCATGGTAAAACTCGACATCTTTGGCAAAATAACTAGCATGCTTCGCCAATTGCGCTGGATTATCACAATGATTAAAAGCATCAAACAATGCGGCATCTAAACCGCGCATTTTATTTTGTAAAGGATCAGTATTGGCGTAACTTAAAAGTGGAACCAATAACAACGACAAAAAATAGCGTTTACTCATAGTCATTTGGGGCATCCTGACGAGCTGATTGCAGCTCTCGTATCAATTTATTGAGATTAATCTACAAACCATAGCCCAGCGTTAATATTGATACAATTATTTACTGCACTTTCTTTTATGCGCCTCAATGGCAATCCATAATGTATTCACACCTCGCTGTTACACGCTGGATTTTAAACACTTTGTTACGCAAAAATACTGTTCAAAAAAGCTGAGCAACTTATACTGTGAGCAATGTTGATATGATCTGAGGTTTTAACGTGCAATTTACGCAGGGTATGGAATATTTTTTTTCGGGCTTCAAATTAATTACCCAAAAAGGTTTGAAGCGATTTGTATTTATTCCTTTATTAATCAATATCGTGCTCTTTGGTAGCTCATTATTCTTTTTATATGGCTGGCTTACTGATGGCTTCGCTTATTTAAATGAGCTATTACCAACCTGGTTGAGTTGGCTGGAGTGGCTAATGTGGCCGATTGCAGTATTAGTGATTTTATTTAGTTACAGTATGCTGTTTTCGGTGATCACTAATTTCATTGCCGCGCCCTTTAATGGCTTACTTAGCGAAAAAGTTGAGCTGCACTTAACGGGTCAAACGGTTAATGATGATGGCTTAGCGGAGATTGTTAAAGACGTACCACGAATGCTTGGTCGTGAGTGGACTAAGTTGTGCTATTACCTGCCACGTGCTATTGGCTTTTTTATCTTACTGTGGATATTACCTGTTATCGGTCAAGTGTTATGGGTGATGTTTACCTGTTGGATGTATGCAGTGCAATACAAAGATTATCCGTTTGATAATCATAAAATTTGCTTTAAAGAAATGAAAGAAGACTTAAAACAAAAACAAACGCTGTCGTATGGATTCGGCTTAGCAGTGTTGTTACTTACAGCCATTCCTATCGTTAATTTAATTGTTATGCCCGTCGCTGTGTGCGGTGCAACGCGTTTATGGGTTGATCAATACCGCCCTAACTACCGCGAATAAAACGCTCAGAGGGGACGACAATATAAGCCATTATTAAGTCCCCGATTTGCACCACTATTTACACTAGCACTTGGCGTGTATTGGCAATAAAATGGTGTACTTCGCGCTCTATTTTAATGTCTACAGGCTGTTCTGGCTTGCGGTCATTTGGGCAAGGCATTCTTGGTGTAGTACCAAATAAGCGGCAAATTAACGGCCGCTCATCATATACTGTGCAGCCTTTAGGACCTAAGTGTACACAATTAAACTCATTTAATGCCGCTTCATGCTCGGCATCCGTTTTTACTGGTAATCGAGACATTTCTTCAGATGATGTTGTCACTGGCCCACAGCAATCATGGCAGCCTTCAACACACTCAAACGAGGGTATATTAGCGCGCAATCGCAAAATTACTTTTTGATTCTTATACATCTATCTTTACCTTTTATTTTGCAGTGTATTGCTGCCGCAACGTAACTGATTCTCCATTAACTCTATATTACGTGTTGTGTGTAGTAACTTGCAACGTTATGTTGGTGCTTACTTACCCCATAACAACAAAGCACAGCCAGAGCTGTGCTTTTTAGATCTAAGCGCTGCAAGCTGATTAACTGTATAGACTTTGCGGCACTTTAGTGACGTTCAAATGCACCGTTACTTCTTCCCTGTCGTGATAAAGATGTTTAGCTTGTAATTCATAGCTGATACCGTATTTATTAAGCTCTTCTTTGATCATCGTTAAACATTCATACACGCTGTCGAAGCGTTTTTTCATCGGTAACTTTAGATTAAAAATAAGTTCTTTGGCGTAGGCGTTGACCGCCCAATCAATCATAAGACTGGTTACTTTGGTTGGTTTTTCCACCATGTCGCACACCAACCAAGTAATATTTCTTTTTTCTGGGCGGTATTTAAAGCCATCAACACGAAAATGCTTAACTTGGCCTGTTTGCATTAAATCATCGTTCATTGGGCCGTTATCAATGGCACTGACAAACATACCGCGACGCACTAGTTGATATGTCCAGCCTCCTGGGCAGGCACCTAAGTCAACACTGCGCATACCGGCTTGTACGCGGCTTTCTTGATCTTTTTCAGGAATAAATACGTTAAACGCTTCATCCAATTTTAATGTCGAGCGACTCGGTGCATCACTTGGCATTCTTAGTCGTAATATGCCCATAAAAAATGGCGAGTTATTATAGCTATATGAATGCCCAACATAGGCGGTGTTGTTGGTTAAAAACATGATGTGCATAACAGGGCGATTAGCTTTCGGTTCACGTAGCACAGTGTTTTGTTTCTCTAACGCTTTTTTAAGCGGAGTAGAGATTTTTTTGCAGAACGTTAATAGCTCTTTGCCTTCGTTGGTATCAGGTGTTTCTACCCGTAGCTCTGAGCAAAGTGGGAAATCGACCGCTGCTGTTACGATTTCGCCAACTCTATCTTCAACTGGCATGTTTTCAAGTAAAGTGCCAGCAAACCACTGACGAGCAAACACCATATTTTTGAAATCGACTTTTTTAATAATTTCATCGCTGTGCTGCGCTGCAAAGCATTCATAGATAACGTAGCCGGTATTAGGTTTTGCTTTTACATAGCCTGCAAAGCCCTGCTCTGCGGCATGAAATGTTATTTCTGCAGCGGCATCATTTTCAAACCCACTACGACAGTAAATCACTACACTTGACATAAAAACCCTTTAATTGCGCACCCGCGCGATATTCTCTATTAAAATTTGAAGCGTGCCACTTGCACCAATAAAATCACCCAACCGATGATAAAACAAACCCCGCCAAGTGGCGTAATTGGCCCTAGCCACTTATAACCTGTGATTGCTAATAAATATAAACTACCGCTAAACAGCAAAATACCGGCAATAATAAACCAACCAGCCCAAGTTAAGTTAATTCCCCATTTGATTAAAATGGCAATCGCAATTAGCGCAAGGCCATGTACCATTTGATATTCTGCTGCGGTTTTAAATACGCCTATCGCGTATTCAGACACTCGGCTTTTTAAGCCATGGGCCGCAAATGCGCCCAACACCACAGAGAGCATACAAAATAAACTGCCAGCCATTAAAAATAGTTTAATCATGATTTTTTTCCTATAAAAGATGCTTTTAGATATGCTGCTTGATAAAACCTGCTGCGTGCTCAGCGGCAGTTTGCACATTACCTAACTCTGTAAAACCACTGCGTTTACGCGGCTTTAAGGAATGATCGCCATCAGCTAGCCAGACAAAATCAGGACGCTTATCAAGTTGTAGCTGAGTTAATTCATCACGGGTGCCAAACGTATCGCGCTCGCCCTGAAGCACCATAAACGGGCATGCTATGTTGCCAAAGTGCTCAATGCGTAACTTGTCAGGCTTACCTGGAGGATGAAATGGATAGCCAAATGCCAATACGCCTGAAATTGTCGGCATTGTTACTCGCTCTTCACTGACAAGCATTGATGCCATCCGCCCGCCCATTGACTTGCCGCCAATAAACAGCGGCAGATTAGGCTGTGTAAAGGTTAATATATGCGCAAAATAATCCAACAGTTTAGGCGCCCGATCGGGAGGCCTGCGCTTGTTGGTTTGCTTGGCGGTTTGCATATATTCAAAATCAAACAA
The DNA here is from genome assembly GCF_047806705.1 of Pseudoalteromonas sp. ASV78. Classification (NCBI taxonomy): domain Bacteria; kingdom Pseudomonadati; phylum Pseudomonadota; class Gammaproteobacteria; order Alteromonadales; family Pseudoalteromonadaceae; genus Pseudoalteromonas; species Pseudoalteromonas sp. ASV78. Next base: position 1,619,098 of record NZ_JBLOPA010000001.1, read on the forward strand.
ACCAACATCAATATCGTGCGCTGCTAGTAATTGCGCCACCTGTTGCATAAATTCAGAGTCACTGCCTGCTCCGGCGCCATGGGCAAAAATAAACTGAGCTTTAGCAGGTGACTTACTTTTGATCCATTCAATCATATTAATACTCTTGTTCTTGCTCAACGAGGCTTAACATCCACTGCTTAAACGACACTATTTTACCTAATTCAGATTGCGTTTCACGGCTCACTAAATAATAGGCATTTTTACTTTCTAAACTGTGGTTAAACGGAATAACTAAACGTCCAGCGTCAATATCAGGTTTAGCAAGCACGCTGTTACCAATGGCAACTCCTTGACCATGCACCGCAGCTTGTAACACCATAGATGAGTGGCTAAATATTGGCCCTTGGTTTACTTGCACGTTACGTACACCAGCGGTTTTCATCCAGGTTTTCCAGTTCTTGCGGGTAGTATCGTGCAGTAAAGTATGGTTTGCCAAATCACTGGGCTGATCCAGCGGCTTTGGCCCAGTTAATAACATAGGGCTACACAAGGGCACTAAATATTCGGTATGTAGTTTATGGGTTTGCACGCCACTCCAATGACCACGGCCATAATAAATAGCGACATCAACATCATCAGTGAGTGAGTTTTCGTCTTGATCTTGGGCTTTTATCCGCACATCAATTTCAGGGTGCAGTTCGTTAAATAAGCTCAAGCGCGGTACTAACCATTGAATAGCAAAGCTTGGCGTTAGGCTTACTGTTAACGAGCCTTTCGCGCCACGTGCTAAGAGCTTTTCGGTGGCATCAATAAGCTGGGTAAATATTTCTTTAATATCTAAAAAGTAACCTTGGCCTTCTTCGGTCAGTAATAATGAACGATTTTTACGTAGGAATAGCTTTAAACCAAGGTGCTCTTCTAAGGTTTTAATTTGATGGCTCACCGCCGCCTGCGTGACATACAATTCTTCCGCCGCTTTAGTAAAACTCAAATGGCGGGCAGCAGCTTCAAATGCTTTTAATGCGTTTAGTGGCGGAACACGTCGAGACATAGTGATCAAACTTAGAATTAGTTTTTTTTATGGATAAGATTATATACATATGCCAAGGAAGTGTATATTCAAGACATAAAAAAAGCGACCTAAGTCGCTTTTCTTATCACGCTTTGCGATTACAAGTCGCTGGCGCTGGTATCCAGTGGACCAAAGCTCTTGATCAAATCATCCACGGCTTTCATTTGGCTTAAATAGCCTTCCAGCTTACTGAGTGCCAGTGCACATGGGCCATCACATTTAGCTTCATTAGGGTTTGGATGCGCTTCAATAAATAAGCCTGCAATACCTAATGCCATGCCGCTGCGAGCAAGCTCAGCGGCTTGTGCACGCCGACCATCGGCAGAATCGGCACGTCCGCCTGGGCGTTGTAATGCATGAGTGGCATCAAAAATAACCGGCGCCATTGCTTTCATATCATCCATACCGAGCATATCAACCACTAAGTTGTTATAACCAAAACTTGAACCGCGCTCACACAGGATAATATTGTCATTACCTGCTTCATCAAATTTAGTAATGATATGGCGCATTTCGTGCGGGGCTAAAAACTGTGGTTTTTTAACATTAATAATCGCGCCAGTCTTCGCCATCGCAACAACTAAATCAGTTTGGCGCGCTAAAAAGGCGGGTAATTGAATTACATCAACAATTTCTGCTACCGGTGCTGCTTGATGTGGTTCATGAACATCAGTGATCAAAGGCACATTGAAGGTTTTTTTGATTTCTTCAAAAATTCTTAATCCTTCTTCCATACCAGGTCCACGGTATGAGTTGATTGATGAACGGTTTGCTTTATCAAACGAGGCTTTAAATACATAAGGAATATTAAGCTTAGTGGTCACTTCAACATAATGCTCAGCGATACGCATTGCTAGATCGCGTGATTCTAAAACATTCATGCCACCGAACAATACAAACGGTTTTTCGTTTGCCAATTCAATGTTATTAATCTTAATCAGTTGGTTATTCATTTTTCATTCCTTAAGGTGCAACTGCTTGCATCATTAATCCACAAATATAAGCCATATAAGTACCCACCCCATAGCCGAGTACGGCTAGTAACACGCCAACCGGTGCCAACGATGGATGAAATGCTGACGCCACCACAGGTGCCGATGCAGCGCCGCCGACATTCGCTTGCGAACCGACGGCCATATAAAATAATGGCGCTTTAATAATTTTAGCAACAATGAGCATTAAGCTAGCATGGGTTAGCATCCAAATTAAGCCGATAACAAAATACATTGGCGATTCGACTATCGCGGTGATATTCATATGTAGACCAATTGAGGCAACTAAAATATATAAAAAGCAAGAAGCGACCTTCGATGCACCAAAGGCTTCAATATGGCGCACTTTAGTAAACGACAATGCAATACCAATCGTCGTCGAGATAACGATCAGCCAAAAGAATTTACTGTTTAAGCTGTATTCTTGTGCCCATGGGAAATTAGCCCCAAAATAAGGCCCTAAGAAATCAGCACAAAAGTGTGCAAGCCCGGTAATACCAAATGCAATAGCAATGATCATAATATAATCATTCATTGTAGGCATGCGTGCATGCTCGGCCTGATACTTCTCAACACGGTTTTTCAGCTCTTCAATCGCGCTGGTATCAGCGCCGGTTTTTGCATCAATAGCTTTATGGTTGGCAGCCATTAATAACAATACCGCCATCCATAAATTCGCGACGATCACATCTACCGTCACCATCGCTGAGAATATATCGCCACCCACTTCAAACATTTCTTTCATCGACGCTTGGTTTGCACCACCGCCAATCCAACTACCTGCGATGGTTGTCATACCACGCCATACTGCATCTGGACCATGACCGCCAACAGCTTCAGGATACACTGCACTCATGATCAAAATAGCCAATGGGCCACCAATAACAATACCCACAGTACCAGTTAGAAACATAATAAGGGCTTTGGGGCCAAGATTAATAATAGCTTTTAAATCAATACTAATGGTCAGTAAGATTAAACATGCTGGAAGCAAATACCGTGATGCAACAAAATACACATTGGATGAGTGACCATCAACAATGCCAAAGGTGTTCAGTAGTGAAGGTAAAAAATAGCACAGTAATAATGCTGGGACATATTTGTAAAACTTTTTCAGCGCACTATTTTGGCTGCTCGATGTTTTAAAAATAAAGCCTAATATTACTGCTAATAAACCAAAGACAACTGCGTCATTGGTGATCAGAGCCGTATGGGCGTCAGCCATGTATATTCCTTAAAAGTTAATGGTGAGTTTTATGATTATCTTCGAGTTCTTCAAGTTGATGCTGGATAATTTCAATCGCAGGATCATCTGGGCACTCATCGATAAAAAATTGTAAATCGTCACGAGCCATTTTCGGACAATCTAGTTGGTTAAGTAAATAGCCTCTGTCGCGTCTTTCGTACGGGTCATCGCCTATTAACTCCATCAACATCTCAACACAGCTTAAAGCATGACCAAACTTGTTGCTGGTAATGAACGCCCACTTTTGTTGCGCTAAGTAAAGCTTATACACTTCTTCGTCAAAAATAAGCTCTAGTGGCTCTTGTTCATCGCCATTTTCTTCACTGGCGTTTTCAGGAATGATATACCAACTTTGCTGACCAGAACTTGGCTCAAGCAAATAGCCCTCTTCATCGCTGATGGCAACATGAACATTTATTTCGCCATTATTAATCGTCACATTGGCGTCAAAGTCAGCGTGGTTAAGTAAGTGGCAGAGTAAAATAGCCAGCGTGGTTTCTGAACCGCTGCGCATGCTTAACATATAGCTAAAGCTGTTGAGGGTATATTCGGGTACTTTCAGGCTAGATACGCTAAATAGCCACTGCGTAAAGAACATATCAACTAACGCATCAAAGCGCTCATGAATATCTTCGTGTTGTTGACACAGTGCGGTAACTTGCGTTTCAAAGTCGTTTAAGGTGGCAAAGCTATCACTTAAATCGGCGTGTGGATCCCACTTCGCTTCTGCGCTGATACAACGATACAACGCTTGGGGAACGAATGTGTCAAAAGCCTCATCTTGATAGGGTTCATTTTGATCTTCAAACCAAGGGGTGGTCATTTATACGGCAACATCTTAAATAGAAAATGAACGACTAGTTTACCTAGTTTTTAGAGCAGATACCAACGCCGTAGCTAAGTTTACTGTGCAAAGGTAAAAATTCCCCCTTGCACAGTCACTACTTTAAAGAAATAAAGCAGTTTTAGTGACAGCCAATTTACCAATTAGCGCTATGACCGCGGTTGTAACAACTAAAAACAGCACTTTAATACTGGTTTTTTGTTGTTTACTGGCAATAATACCCAATGCAATATAAGCCACCACGAGAATAATTTTTTCAAGTAACCACATTTGCTCTAGTGGATTGATCTTTGCAATCGCCATTAGCACTATGGCTGAAATAAGTAACAAGGTATCGGTTGCATGGCTACCAATAAAAACGACTTTATTTTTTGCGATAGTGCCACTGCCTAAACGTGAAAATGAACGAACATAAAATAAAACAATGCTTAAAACTGCAATTGCCATGTGTGTGTGTTTTACTGCTAAATAATCCATATGCCCCTAACTACTCTTTAATGTTAATTTTAAATCCGGTGTTAATTTTTAATCTGGATAACGCGCCAGTATTTGTTCAAGCTCTTCAAGATTATCATTAAATATATCAACGAGCTTAGGCTCAAAGTGCATACCTTTTTGCTGGTTTATTTCATTAACAACGTCATCAATTGTCCACGCTTCTTTATAACAACGTTTATGGCGTAGCGCATCATAAACATCCGCAAGCGCAACGATACGACCAAACACATGAATATCCAGCCCTTGAAGCCCTTGAGGATAACCCGTGCCATCCCACTTTTCATGATGGTCACGTGCAATCTCAGCACCCGCATTAACAATTTCTCGCCGAGAGCCTTTTAATATCATAAAACCTTTTTGGGTGTGGGTTTTCATTACTTCCCATTCTTCGGCGTTCAATTTTGCTGGTTTATTCAAAATAGCGTCTGGAATACCTACCTTACCCACATCATGCAATGGTGATGCTAACCGTACGAGCTCGGCTTCACGCTTTGATAAACCATATGCCAGCGCTAAAGTATGGCATATATGCGACACCCGTTTCACATGATTCCCGGTTTCAGTTGAACGCTGCTCCAGTGCTTCGCTTAAACGAAACACCAGCTCTTGTTGAGTTGCTTCAATTTCCGATTGTAATTGCACATTTTCATACGCTAGTTGTACATTTTGCGAAAATATCTCAATTAAATGGCGCTGCGTGTCAGTTAAATACTTTGGAATGCCAGAAATAAACAGCATTGAATTATGATTATGCTCACTGCAACAGTATGCAAACAGGTAATTATCTTTATAGACTATGGTTTTATCTTGGAGTGCTTGTTGACACGCTAATAGCTGCTCGGTATTCAGTACTTCTTCAATTGCTTTGCCTTCACTGCGTTCAAAATCGCCTCGCCCAGAAAATACCACCAATTTATGTTGATTATCTTGCGGGTTACCAGCGACTAAACTCGTTGCATACATAGCTTGATCAACCGTGCCCAACAACGAAGTCAATTGCTGCATTACCCCTTCAATAAAATGATCGAGGGAGTGAGCTGAGAAAATATCACGCGAGGCTTTAATTATTTTCTCAAGGCCTTGGCGAGACTGTTCAATTGATAAAATATCACGATAAGAACGCAGGCTTGACATCACGACTGTAAATAGTTTTTGCGCGGTCAGCTCTGTTTTAGATTTATAGTCATTAATATCGTAATTAACGATAACTTGACGCTCTGGAGCTTGGCCTGGTTGGCCTGTACGAAGGATAATACGAATATGATTATTTTTAGCAACTTCACGAATATACTGCGCGACTTTTAAACCTGCATCGTCAGTTTCCATCACCACATCGAGCAATACAATGGCAGCATCCGGATTTTTATCTATTTGCTCTTTTGCCTCAGCACCTGAGTATGCGCTAATAAATTCTAAGCGTTTATCTTGAAATTCAAAATCACTTAATGCAAGTTTAGTAACAGCATGGACTTCTGGCTCATCATCAACAATAATAACTTTCCACGTGCCCTTTATTACTTCACAAATCTCTTCTTGCGGTTCGTCCGAAAACAAAAAATCATCCATCATACTAAGTCCTCAAAGGCGGTTATGCTGCTCTCGCACTGTCATTGTTATGGTTATCCAGGCCACTGTGCGAGCGTTACACGATCATTATTCGCTAAATCTTTAACTGTAAGTATATTTGTATACGCCATTTCTGCAAAAAAACTATGCACTTTAATACTTTGTTGAAAACCATGCTCAATTAAAAGCGTGCCATTTGGGGTTAAAAAGTCGCGCGCTTGGCTAATAATATACTTTATATCTGCCATACCGTCATCATCGGCCACTAATGCCGATAGCGGTTCAAAACGGACGTCACCTTGGCTTAAATGAATATCATCGTGTTCAATATACGGAGGATTACTAACAATTAGATCAAACTGTTGTGCTGTAACTTGGCTAAACCAATCACTTTGTACAAAGTTCACATTGGTAAAACCTAATCGCCGCTTATTTGTATTCGCTAAAGAAACGGCCTCTGTCACTGTGTCAACACCAGTTATTTGCCAATCAGGCATTTCACTAGCAAGGGCCAGTGCTATCGCGCCTGTACCAGTGCCTAAATCAAGTACTTTAGCATTTGCAGGTAACGCAAGTGTCAGGGCATGCTCTACCAGTGTTTCAGTATCAGGACGCGGTATTAAAGTGCTTGAGTTGACTTGTAAAGGTAAGCTCCAAAACTCTCTTAAACCCGTAATATGAGCAACTGGCTCACCATTTAAACGGCGCTGACAATGTTGATCAAATTGCTGCTGCTGTGCTGCACTAAGCAGTTTTTCAGGCCAACTGAATAAATAGCTACGTGGTTTTTGTAAGACATCAAGTAATAAAACTTGCGCGTCCAATTTGGCACTGTCGGTGCTACTTTGCAATAGCAAAGTAGCCCGTTTTATTGCTGATTCAACCGTGTCTGTCACGCTTATTCATCGCCCATCGCAGCTAACAAGTCAGCTTGATGTTCTTGCATTAGTGGTTCAATTACACAGCCTAAATCACCCGCAACCACTTCGTTTAAACGATAAAGTGTTAGGTTAATACGGTGATCGGTAATACGCCCTTGCGGGTAGTTATAAGTACGAATACGCTCAGAACGGTCCCCACTGCCTACTAAGTTACGACGTTCTGAGGCTTCTGCAGCATGGCGTTTTTCATCTTCAGCTTGTTGTAGGCGGGCGGCAAGAACTGACATCGCTTTAGCGCGGTTTTTATGTTGTGAACGCTCATCTTGACACTCAACAACCACACCGGTTGGTAAGTGAGTAATACGAATTGCTGAATCGGTTTTATTAACGTGCTGACCACCGGCGCCTGATGCACGAAAAGTGTCAACCTTAATGTCTGCAGTATTAATTTGAATAGCTTCCGCCTCAGGGACTTCTGCCATTACCGCCACAGTACAGGCTGATGTATGAACACGCCCTTGTGATTCAGTTTCTGGTACGCGCTGAACGCGGTGAGCGCCTGATTCAAATTTTAACTGTCCGTAAACACCTTCACCACTAATGTTAGCAATCACTTCTTTGTAACCGCCGTGCTCACCTTCATTAGTACTAACTACTTCAACTTTCCACTTCTTAGTTTCTGCGTAACGGCTATACATACGGAACAAGTCACCAGCAAAAATGGCCGCTTCATCGCCACCTGTACCAGCACGTACTTCTAAAAATACATTGTTATTATCACGTGGATCTTTAGGGAGCATTAATACTTGAATTTGCTCTTCAATTACCTGAATTTGCGCTTTTGCTTCTTTGTATTCTTCTTGCGCCATTTCACGCATGTCTGGGTCTGAATCCTTGAGCATTTCCTCAGCGGTTGCAACATCATCTTGTGTTTGCTGATACGCTAAAAACGCTTTAACGATCTCTTCCAGCTCTGAGTACTCTTTTGAAAGCGTACGAAAGCGATTCTGGTCACTGATAACTGACGGATCACTTAGCAGCGCTTGCACTTCTTCGTAGCGCTCTACTAAGGTTTCTAACTTACGATATACGGACTCTTTCATGTAACTGCTATTCCTGATCAATACCTAACATTTTCTTTAATTGGCTTAACTGGGCAACTTCACCTTTTTTTGCCGCGTCTTGAATTGCACGGGTAGGCGCGTGCATCAGGCGGTTGGTTAATTTGTTGGCCAGCTCTAAAATAATTTGTTCTGCATCTTTACCGGTATTTAATTGGCTTATTGCCTTATCAACCAGTTCAGATTTTATATCATGTACATCTTGGCGGTAACTGCGAATTAAATCGACAGAGTCGAGTGAACGCATCCACATCGCAAATTCTGCACAGCGCTGAGTAATGATCACTTGCGCTTCATCGGCAGCTTGTTCTCTTGAGGCGATATTTTCGCTTACTATTGCCTGTAAGTCATCTACCGAATACAAATAGGCAGCATCTAATTCACCCACTTGGCTCTCAATATCACGCGGTACAGCAATATCAATAAATAACATGGGCTTATTACGGCGCTGTTTTAGCGCTTGTTCAACCACCCCTTTACCAATAATCGGCAAGGTGCTGGCAGTCGAACTAATGACTATATCGGCTTGATGCAAACGTTCTGGCAACTGCGCTAACGCAATAACGTCGGCATTAACATCTTCTGCCAATAAACGCGCACGCTCGATGGTGCGATTCGCCACGGTGATCTGTTGTGGATCATTTTGATATAAATGCTTAGCTACCAGCTCAATTGTTTCGCCAGCACCAATTAATAGCACTTTGGTTTTATCTAACTTGCCATATATATGCTTGGCTAAATTAACCGCAGCATAAGCAACAGATACGGCACTGGCGCCTATATCGGTTTCCGTTCTAACTTGTTTTGCTACCGAAAAGGTTTTTTGAAATAACCGATCAAACACCACACTGACTGAGTTGTGATTTTTAGCACTATTGTATGCCTGCTTAATTTGACCCAGTATTTGCGGCTCACCGAGCACTAATGAGTCGAGTCCACAGGAAACGCGCATTAAATGATTTATCGCGTCGTTATCTTGGTGGCAATAAACATTACTGCTCAGTTCATATTCATCCAAACCATGGAAACTAGCTAACCATTGCAACAGTATTTGGGAATTTTGCTGGGCAAGGCTACAATAGATTTCTGTACGGTTACAGGTTGACACAATAACCGCTTCATTAAACTGATCGTGATCACTCAGTTGCTGTAATGCTTCTGATAATTGCTCAGGCGAAAAGGCAACCTTTTCGCGTAATTCTACAGATGCGGTTTTATGATTAATACCAAGTGCTACTATGGTCATATGTGCCAAATATTGCTAAGCCGTGCTCGAAAGACGATAATTTTACCAAAAATCAGCGGAATATGGAAAGTAAGGAACGACATTTGATTCGACTATATTTGATTTTACTCATATTTTTTTTATTTTTAAGTGGTTGCGCACAGCAAATTCACCCTCAAACGACTCTTTATGATGACTGGAAAGCACAATTATCACAACAAAGTAACTGGCAAGTAGAAGGGAAACTCGCTTTTATTAGTCCTGATGAACGCCAATCAGCTAATTTAAACTGGCAACAAAAGGATGAATTAAACCAGTTAATTCTAACTAGTTTTATCGGCACTCGCGTTTTAGCCCTAACTCAAAATAGTCACGGTGCTGAACTTGAATACGACGATAATGTTTATCATGATATAAATGCATCGCGTTTACTGACTCGGTTAACTGGTTTTACAATTCCCATGGACAGTGCAGATGACTGGCTAAAAGGCACCGTTGATGATGCAAGTCTGCAAGTCGATGAACTGGGTCGTGCCAAAAGCGTAACTTGGCAAGCCGCAGATGGCGCTAAATGGCAAATAAACTACGCTGACTATCAACAATATGCAGGATTTTGGCTACCTAAAAAACTGACATTAAAACACCGCGATATTAAAATAAAAATTCAACTCTATGAGTGGCACTTTGACTAACATGACTAAGCACACTATGACTTCTTTTTCGTTATTAGCTCCAGCAAAACTAAATTTATTTTTACATATAAATGGTCGTCGTGAAGATGGCTATCATGAACTCGAAACCTTATTTACATTTTTAAATTACGGCGATCAACTCACTTTTACTTTAACTGAAACGACTGCGATTGAAGTCACTGGCGACACCTTTGCTATTCCACTTAAAGATAATTTGATCTATAAAGCGGCTGTTTTATTACAAAAGCACTGTAATTCAGTTTTTGGTGCAAAAATAAATTTAACTAAAATATTGCCCATGGGAGGCGGTGTTGGCGGTGGCTCTTCCGATGCCGCAAGTACACTTTTAGCACTGAATAAATTATGGCGCTGTCAATTATCCTTACAAGAATTAGCACAACTTGGTGTACAACTTGGTGCTGATGTGCCTGTATTCATTAACGGCAAAAGCGCCCTAGCGCAAGGCATTGGCGAGAAGTTGGTCGATGTTGAGCTGCCGCAAAAGTGGTATTGTGTCGTGCATCCAAGTGAACATGTCAGCACTGCAAAAATTTTTACTCACCCCGATTTAAAACGCGATACACCGAAGCTAAATGGCGACTGGCAACAGCACACATTAGGCAACGATTGTGAGCCTTTAGTTAAAAAGCTCTGCCCTGAGGTTGAAAAGACCCTCCAGTGGTTGCTAAAATACGCTCCGTCTAAGATGACTGGCACAGGTTCATGTTGTTTTGTTGAATTTGCCACGCAAAATGAAGCGCAACATGTTCTTGAAAATCTCCCCGATAGCTGGGACGGTTTTATTGCCAGCAGCGTTAATATCTCTCCTGCCCATACGCAGTTGAACGCTATTCATTTAAGCAATGAAGTAACGTACAAGTAAATAAAGTTTAAGTTAATAAGCTATACTTTATGTATCGCTTATTAGTCCAGAAATTCAGTGCCTGAGGAACCCTACCGTGCCTGACATGAAGCTCTTCGCTGGTAACGCAACACCTGAGTTAGCTCAAAAAGTTGCAAAACGTTTATATATTGAAGTTGGCGATGCTGTTGTTGGCCGTTTTAGCGACGGTGAGATCAGTGTTCAAATTAATGAAAATGTCCGTGGCTCGGACGTTTTTATTGTGCAATCAACCTGTGCCCCTACTAACGATAACTTAATGGAGCTAATCGTTATGGTTGATGCCTTACGTCGTGCATCTGCAGGTCGTATAACAGCCGTCATTCCTTATTTTGGTTATGCACGTCAAGACCGCCGAGTGCGTTCTGCCCGTGTACCAATCACAGCTAAAGTCGTTGCAGATTTCCTCTCAAGTGTTGGTGTTGACCGTGTTCTTACGGTTGATTTACACGCTGAGCAAATCCAAGGCTTCTTTGATGTACCAGTTGATAACGTATTCGGTAGCCCTGTGCTACTTGAAGATATGAAAGAGCGTCAGTTTGATGATGTTGTTGTTGTATCACCAGATATCGGCGGTGTAGTACGTGCCCGTGCTATTGCTAAATTATTAAACGATACCGATCTTGCCATCATTGATAAACGTCGCCCACAAGCGAATGTTTCTCAAGTAATGCATATTATTGGTGATGTTGAAGGCCGTGACTGTATCATCGTTGATGATATGATCGACACTGGCGGTACTTTATGTAAAGCAGCTGAAGCACTTAAAGAACATGGCGCTAAGCGTGTATTTGCATACGCAACTCACCCTGTACTTTCTGGTAAAGCGGTAGAAAACATTCGTAACTCAGTAATTGATGAAGTGATTGTCACTGACTCAATTCCACTGTCTGCTGAATTAAAAGCAATTGATAAAATTAAAGTGTTAACACTTGCAGACATGCTAGCGGAAACAATTCGCCGTATTAGCAACGAAGAATCTATTTCAGCGATGTTTGAACACTAAAACTATTTAGTTACAAACCCCCTGATTGAATTAAAGCGCCTCTGTGGCGCTTTTTTTATATGTCGTGTTTCTTTTGTACAGTGGGAGTGGTATGATAGCGCGCCTTTTGGCTAGGGACCTTGGTCGCAAAGGCCCTACACTATTTATTTATTGGAGACATCATGTCTAACGAAACTTATACATTCAATGCAGAATTACGCACAGCAACAGGTACAGGTGCGAGCCGCCGCCTACGTCGTGAAGATAAAATCCCTGCGATCCTTTACGGTGCTGACAAAGAAGCTGCATCACTTACTTTTGAACACAAAGATATGATCAAAGCACAAGAAAGTGAAGGTTTTTACACTCACATTCTTACTCTTAATATCGCTGGTGAAAAAGTTGAAGCTATCCTTAAAGATATCCAACGTCACCCGTTCAAGCCTAAAATCACTCACCTTGATTTCCAACGTGTAGATGCTGCTCACAAACTTCACACTAAAGTGCCAGTTCACTTCATCGGTGAAGACGTAGTAACTAAAGCTGGTAACACTGTTGTTCACCAATTAACAGAAATCGAAATCACGTGTCTTCCTAAGTCACTTCCTGAATTCGTTGAAGTTAACGTATCTGGCCTAGTTGCTGGTGATTCAATCCACATCTCTGACGTTAAACTTCCTGCAGGTGTTTCTTCTGTAGATTTAGCGAAAGGTGCTGATCACGACCAGTCTATCGTAACTATCAAAGCTAACAAAGCTGCGCCAGTTGAAGACGAAGCTGCAGAATAATTTTTAAGGTTTGCACCTTGAATTCTATTCAAATGCTTGTGGGCCTGGCTAATCCAGGCCCCGAATACGCAAACACACGCCACAATGCAGGTGCTTGGTTCATCGAGCAACTCGCTGCACGCTACAACTGTACGCTAAAACACGATCCTAAGTATCATGGCCTTACTGGCAAAGTGATCATCCAAGGTCAAGAATTCAAATTACTGATCCCCACAACTTATATGAATTTAAGTGGTAAAGCGGTCGGTAGTTTAGCCAACTTTTTCAAAATCCCTGTTGAGAGCATTTTAGTTGCCCATGACGAAATGGATTTAGAACCCGGTGTTGCCAAATTAAAAAAAGGTGGCGGACACGGTGGCCATAATGGTTTAAAAGACATTATCGCAAAAATGGCAAATCAAAAAGATTTCATGCGCTTACGTATTGGAATAGGTCATCCAGGACATCGTGAAATGGTCACCGGATGGGTGCTTGGAAAAGCAGCCAAGGAAGATCAAGAAAAAATGGATGCCGCAGTAGATGAAGCAGTTCGTTGTATGGAAATACTTGCAAAAGACGGTGTGTTAAAAGCACAAAACAGACTACATTCGTTTAAGCCATAATCGGTTAAGCGGAATTAAACAAGGTATCTTAACTATGGGTTTCAAATGTGGCATCGTCGGTTTGCCTAATGTTGGTAAATCAACACTTTTCAATGCATTAACCAAAGCGGGTATCGAAGCCGCTAACTTTCCTTTTTGTACCATTGAACCAAATACGGGTGTGGTACCGGTGCCAGATCCTCGTCTAGACGAGCTTGCAAAAATTGTTAATCCACAACGCATCCTAACGACTAGTATGGAATTTGTGGATATTGCAGGTCTAGTAAAAGGCGCATCAAAAGGTGAAGGTCTAGGTAATCAATTCTTAGCTAACATCCGTGAAACAGATGCAATTGGTCACGTAGTTCGCTGTTTTGAAGATGAAAACGTAATTCACGTAGCGGGCACAATTGACCCAGCTGATGATATCGACGTGATCAACACTGAATTAGTACTTGCGGATATGGACAGCGCTGACAAAGCAATTTTCCGTAACGCGAAAAAAGCCAAAGGTGGCGATAAAGACGCCAAAGAACAAAATGCTGTTCTTGAAAAAGTAAAAGTACACCTTGATGAAGGTTTAACTTTACGCTCTTTAGCACTGACAAAAGAAGAGAAGGCAGCGATTGCGCCTATCAACTTCTTAACCATCAAACCTACAATGTATATTGCTAACGTTGCTGAAGATGGATTTGAGAATAACCCACATCTGGACCGTGTACGCGAAATAGCAGCTGCTGAAGATGCCGTTGTTGTACCTGTATGTGCTGCGATAGAATCTGAGCTTTCAGAACTAGATGAAGAAGATAAACTTGAGTTTATGGCCGATCTTGGTCTTGATGAGCCAGGTTTGAACCTTGTGATCCGTGGTGGTTATGAATTACTGCATTTACAAACCTACTTTACTGCGGGCGTAAAAGAAGTACGTGCATGGACAATTCCTGTCGGTGCAACAGCGCCACAAGCTGCTGGTAAAATTCATACTGACTTTGAACGTGGCTTTATTCGTGCGCAAACTATCGCTTTTGATGACTACATCGCTTTTAAAGGCGAAAGTGGCGCAAAAGAAGCAGGTAAGATGCGTCAAGAAGGTAAAGAATACATAGTTAAAGATGGCGATGTAATGAACTTCTTGTTCAACGTTTAACAACATGCCACTATGACTTATCACATTTAGTGATTTTTAAAGGCTCGTTTTTACGAGCCTTTTTTATTTTTGCACTACTATTAAAGAAATAAGTCACTACAAAGCTGTTAAAAAAACACCATTTTTATTAAAATTTAGCCTGTTAGCCTATTTTTCCCGCAAACAAACCACGATACGTGTTTTTTTGCAAAAAAGGTGTTGACGGATTTGGGTCATATCAGCATAATACGCCCCGCACTCAGCGATGAAGTGCTAACAAAAAAGATGGCTAAGTAGCTCAGCTGGTTAGAGCACATCACTCATAATGATGGGGTCACAGGTTCAAATCCCGTCTTAGCCACCATTTATTTTTTGTTGCTCAATGAAGAGTTTAAAATAACTACCTCAGTTTTGATTTATCAAAATTTGAAATGCGGGAGTGGCGGAATTGGCAGTTGTCTTGAATTAGACGCTGGATTTAGGTTCCAAAACATTAATACCTGTATGCTCGATGCGGGAGTGGCGGAATTGGTAGACGCGCTGGATTTAGGTTCCAGTATCTTAGGATGTGAGAGTTCAAGTCTCTCCTTCCGCACCATGTTCTCGATAAGAACTAAAATTATCAATTGTTTATTGTTGGGATATCGCCAAGCGGTAAGGCACCAGGTTTTGATCCTGGCATTCCCAGGTTCAAATCCTGGTATCCCAGCCAACAATGGCTAAGTAGCTCAGCTGGTTAGAGCACATCACTCATAATGATGGGGTCACAGGTTCAAATCCCGTCTTAGCCACCATTTCTTTTCTAGAAGTGGCTCAGCAAGAGTTAAAATTGCAACTCAATGAAGAGTTTAAAATAACTACCATTACTTTGATTAATTCAAAGTGATAATACGGGAGTGGCGGAATTGGCAGTTGTCTTGAATTAGACGCTGGATTTAGGTTCCAAAACATTAATACCTGTATGCTCGATGCGGGAGTGGCGGAATTGGTAGACGCGCTGGATTTAGGTTCCAGTAACTTCGGTTGTGAGAGTTCAAGTCTCTCCTTCCGCACCATGTTCTTGATAAGAACTCAAATTATCAAATAATTCTTTGTTGGGATATCGCCAAGCGGTAAGGCACCAGGTTTTGATCCTGGCATTCCCAGGTTCAAATCCTGGTATCCCAGCCAACTTCTTCTACCAAAGAAATGTTGCTAAAGAATAGCTCTGTTAAGAGTAAAAATATAAAAAATTATATGCGGGAGTGGCGGAATTGATAGCTGTCTTGATTAGACGCTGGATTTAGGTTCCAAAACAATAAAATCTGCATTTAAAGAACTGCGGGAGTGGCGGAATTGGTAGACGCGCTGGATTTAGGTTCCAGTAACTTCGGTTGTGAGAGTTCAAGTCTCTCCTTCCGCACCATGTTCTTGATAAGAACTAAAATTATCAACTAATTCTTTGTTGGGATATCGCCAAGCGGTAAGGCACCAGGTTTTGATCCTGGCATTCCCAGGTTCAAATCCTGGTATCCCAGCCAACTTCTTCTACCAAAGAAATGTTGTTAAAGAATGAGAACTGCGGGAGTGGCGGAATTGGTAGACGCGCTGGATTTAGGTTCCAGTAACTTCGGTTGTGAGAGTTCAAGTCTCTCCTTCCGCACCATGTTCTTAATTAGAACTAAAACTCATCCAAATTTAGCGTTGGGATATCGCCAAGCGGTAAGGCACCAGGTTTTGATCCTGGCATTCCCAGGTTCAAATCCTGGTATCCCAGCCAACTTTCTAAAAATACCCTATCTTTAATCTTTAATCTTTAATCTTTAATCTTTAATCTTTAATCTTTAATCAAATATTATTTGAGTGAGCTTTCACTCACTCCAGTGATGCAAAAGAGCTTTATCCTACTTCACCACTAATCGCATATTTTAAAACCCAGTTTTTTACCGGTCCGGTGGTATTCGCTATCTTTAAAAAACGACTGCGCGCCCATTGTAATGGGGTTAGTTGATTAGAAAAGCCAAAATAACAGGCATCCATCATACTCATCATTAATAGGTTCGCTTTACGGCGAGTGCACTCATATTGCTTAAGATGTTGTGCAGCACCTATGTCGTCTACATTTTTTAATATATCAGCAAGCGCTACAACATCTTGAAAACCTAAGTTAACGCCCTGCCCTGCAAGCGGATTAATAGTATGCGCAGCATCGCCTACAAGGACAATACGTCCTTGTGAGTATCGGTTAGCATGTTGACGTGCCAAAGGGAAAACCGCGTGCTCAATAACCTCAAAATCACCCGCTAATGGGGGGAAGTTATCCAGTACTTGCTGCTTTAATTCTGTAGGGGCTAATTTTTTTAAGCTTTGTAATTTACAGCCATCGTCATACCAAATTAAATTAGCATAAGGTGCTTGCATAGGTAAAAATGCAACGGGGCCGGTGGGCTTAAATTGCTGCCACGTTTTTATCTGTTGTGGGGCATCGAGTTTAATAAGCACGCCCATACAATGTTGGCCATACTGCCAGCCAGTAACACCAATACCTGCTTTTTGGCGTAACATTGATTGTCCACCATCAGCAGCAACGACTAAGTCAGCACAAAACTGTTGCTCGGCGTAATGTAAAGTAATTTGTTGAGCATGATGTTCAATCGCGGATAACGGTTGGCTAATCTCAAGCACTTCAATATCGTGCGCTGCAAACTGCTGCCAGAGACTTGCTTGAATTAAGTTATTTTCGATTAAATGACCTAAATGAGTGGTGTCTATATCATGGCAATCAAATAGTAAGTTATCACCGGCTCGTTCGAATGCTTCAAGCTGTTGGTAAGGCGCGTGCCGGTGTGCTCGCAAAGTAGCCATGGCACCGAGTTGGTCTAATAAATTTTCTGAAAAGCGATTAATTGCCGATACGCGAATATCAACTTTGTCACTAGCAAGTACCTCAGCGGCATTAATTACGCGCTGTTCAATCACCGTTACTTGGCATCCTTGTTTTGCGAGCTTCACTGCGGTAGCTGCACCAACCATGCCACCGCCAACAACAATAACCTTGTTTTTCATCATTTTTACGTCACTAATTTGGCTATTTTCAGTGCGTTTGATTGTACCGTACTTCTGTTTGCAAGTACGAGTGCGTTTCATCTTAATCTACGATAAAAGGCGCTTTGTTTGACTTCAATTCACAAACATAAAAACTATACTTGGATCTAAGCGGGTATCCAGCTAAAATACGCGTCCTTTAAGTAAGCGAACGTGCGCTTATCATGTTTAGCGCACAACCGTGCCACTACCGAATTGAAAACGAGGCTATATTTCAATGAGTAAAAAGCTGCATATTAAAACCTGGGGTTGTCAGATGAATGAATACGACTCTCAGAAAATGGCTGATCTTCTCGATGCAACCAACGGCTACCAGTTAACTGATGAAGCTGGGGATGCAGATGTAATCCTACTCAATACCTGTTCAATTCGCGAAAAAGCGCAGGAAAAAGTATTCCATCAACTAGGCCGTTGGAAATTACTCAAAGACGACAAACCCGATCTGATCATCGGTGTTGGTGGCTGTGTTGCCTCACAAGAAGGTGATTCAATTCGCCAACGCGCACCATTTGTTGACGTTATTTTTGGCCCGCAAACATTGCACCGCTTACCTGAAATGATCAAACAAGTCCAAGGTAATAAAGGCAGCTCTGTGGTTGATATTTCATTCCCAGAGATTGAAAAGTTTGACCGTTTACCAGAGCCAAAAGCCGATGGCCCGTCTGCATTCGTTTCAATCATGGAAGGCTGCTCTAAATACTGCACATTCTGCGTCGTACCCTATACCCGTGGTGAAGAAGTAAGCCGCCCACTTGATGATGTATTATTAGAGATTGCTCAACTAGCTGAGCAAGGTGTACGCGAAGTAAACTTACTGGGTCAAAACGTGAATGCCTATCGCGGTGAAACACATGACGGTGAAATTTGTTACTTCTCAGATCTAATTCGTTATGTTGCAGCCATTGATGGTATTGACCGTATTCGTTATACCACTTCGCACCCAGTAGAATTTACACCAGACATCATTGACGTATACGCCGACGTGCCTGAACTTGTGGATCACTTACATTTACCAGTACAAAGTGGTTCAGACCGCATTCTTAACTTAATGAAACGTGGCCATACTGCTATTGAGTACAAGTCAACGATTCGTAAGTTACGTAAAATTCGCCCTAATTTAAGTATGTCGTCAGATTTCATCATTGGTTTCCCTGGCGAAAGCGCTGCTGATTTTGAAGCGACGATGAACCTTATCAATGATATTGGTTTTGATATGAGCTTTAGCTTTATTTATAGTGCACGCCCAGGTACACCAGCGGCTGATTTGCCTGATGATGTCAGCGAGCAAGAAAAGAAAGAGCGTTTATACCTGTTGCAAAATCGTATTACCCAAATGGCACAACAGATCAGCCGTCAAATGTTTGATACTGAGCAGCGTATTTTAGTTGAAGGTCCATCGAAGAAAAATCCGATGGAATTACGTGGCCGTACCGAAAACAACCGCGTTGTTAACTTTATTGGCCCGCACACTGTGATCGGTCAGTTTGTTGATGTACGTATCACTGAAGCACTACCAAACTCTTTACGTGGTGACTTAATTCGTACAGAATCCCAAATGAACTTACGCCGCGCTGTTGCCCCTGCTGAGATTTTAAGTAAAGCAGCAAAGCCAGAGCCGCAAGCAACCCCAGATGAATTGGGTGTTGCGACTTTCGTTCCGTAGGCGAAATTTACTGTGCCAGCCTTGGCTGGCACATCAAAACAGGAAGCAATTTTGAGTAATCAATTAAAAAAATTAGAGATTTATTTAGAACCCTCCGACAACAAACGCCTTTCATCTTTATGTGGCCCGTTTGACGAAAATATCAAACATATTGAACGCCGCTTAGGTGTTGAAATAATTCATCGCGATAACTACTTTAAAATCACCGGAAAAACCACCAGCGCCTTTGCCGCGATGGAAATTCTTAAAGACTTATATGTCGAAACTCAGCCGGTGCGTGGTGTCATCACAGAAATTGATGCGAATACCGTGCATCTGGCCATTAGCGAATCAAATGCATTAGAGCAAGATGAGCTGAACGAGTATGGCAAAGAAGTGATGATCAAAACTCGTCGTGGTGTAATTAAACCGCGTAACGATAACCAAGGTCATTATGTGTCGAATATCTTTCGTCACGATATCACCTTTGGGATTGGCCCTGCTGGCACCGGTAAAACCTACCTTGCTGTTGCCGCTGCTGTTGATGCATTGGAACGCCAAGAAATTCGCCGTATTCTATTGACCCGCCCCGCTGTTGAAGCCGGTGAAAAACTCGGTTTTTTACCGGGTGATTTAAGTCAAAAAATCGACCCATACCTGCGCCCATTGTACGATGCCTTATTTGAAATGCTCGGCTTTGAAAAAGTCGAAAAGCTGATGGAACAAAATGTCATTGAAGTTGCGCCACTTGCGTTTATGCGTGGTCGCACACTTAACGACGCCTTTATTATTTTAGATGAAAGCCAAAATACCACGGTTGAGCAAATGAAAATGTTCTTAACCCGGATTGGCTTTAATTCAAAAGCCGTGATCACCGGGGATATCACACAGGTTGATTTACCCCGTGGTGCACGCTCAGGGCTTCGTCACGCCATTGAAGTGCTTAGCGATGTAGACGAAATAAGCTTTAACTTTTTCCAATCTCAAGACGTGGTACGCCACCCTGTGGTAGCCCGTATTGTTGAAGCATACGAACGTAACGACGAAGCCGAGCGACAAAAACGCGCCGAAAAGCAGCGCGCTAAAGATTTGCTCGCTAATCAAGAGCAGCCACAACCTGCGACTAAAGAGTAATACCGTGAACACTGAATTAGATTTACAAATAGCCTGTGAGTTTGACAACTTACCTAGCCTAGAGCAATTTGCACTATGGGCTAACAAAGCGCTGAGTCAATACCGTGATGAGTCAGAGTTGAGTATCGTGATTGCAGATGAAGAGCAAAGCCAACAACTCAATAATGACTACCGTGGTAAAAATAAACCAACTAACGTGTTGTCGTTTGAATTTGAAGCGCCAGCAGGGATAGAACTGCCTTTGGTGGGCGATTTAGTGATATGTCCAGCCATTGTATTAGCTGAGTCAATAGAGCAAGAAAAGTCATTTCATGACCACTTTGCCCATATGGTGATCCATGGATGCTTGCATTTACTTGGATTTGACCATATAAAGGATGAAGATGCTAAAGAGATGGAAAGCATTGAAAAGCAATTGCTTGCCGAATTAGGCATAGCAGACCCATATCGGGACGATATTTAAATTTACGGAGCAAATAGACGCAATGAGCGACGATAACTCGCAGACTAGCCAGGGTTCTTCTGGCAAGACCTGGTTGGGTAGAATTACCCAAATGTTGCAAGGGGAACCCCAGAATAGAGAAGAGCTGGCTGAAGTAATTGCCGATGCGCAAGTTCGGGATGTTATAGATCCTGAAACCAAAGAGATGATCGAAGGTGTGCTCGGTGTGTCAGAGTTAAAAGTGCGAGACATTATGATCCCGCGCTCACAAATGATCACACTCGAAGTTGACGCACCGCTGGAAGAAGTCATTCCAATGATGGTCGATTCAACGCATTCACGGTTTCCTGTGGTATGTGAAGATAAAGACCACATAGAAGGCATTTTACTAGCAAAAGATCTATTACCACTTATTCTAAACAAAGATGATCTTCTGCCATCATTACGTGATTACTTGCGCCCAGCGGTTGTTGTGCCAGAAAGTAAGCGTGTGGATACGCTACTGAATGAGTTTCGCCAACAGCGTTACCATATGGCGTTAGTAATTGACGAATACGGCGGTGTCTCAGGTTTAGTAACCATAGAAGATATTCTTGAGCTCATCGTCGGTGAAATTGAAGATGAACACGACGAAGAAGAGCAACTAGATATTCGTCAACTTGCAAAGCATGTGTTTGTTGTTCAAGCCCTTACTCCTGTTGATGATTTTAACGAATATTTTAAAACGGGCTACAGCACACAAGACGCTGACACCATCGGCGGCACTGTGTTACATGCCTTTGGGCATATGCCAAGTCGTGGTGAGCTTATTGAGATTGATGGCTTTCAATTTAAAGTAACTAATGCCGATAATCGTCGATTATTGCAATTACAAGTTACCGTGCCAAAGGCTGATGATAACGACAGTGAAGACACTTCTGACTAACTGCCTGCATTTAGCAAAAGATAAAAAAGCATGGCTCGCACTGGTTGCGGGCCTTCTTTTAACTTTAAGCTATGCTCCTTTTGAGATTTGGCCCCTCACTTTTGCCTGCTTAGCACTGGCCATCTACACCACTCAGGCTGGCAAACCTGAGCTACAGTACGGTAAAACAGCCAGTCAGCGCGCCGCTAAATATGGCTTTATTTTTGGCCTTGGTTGGTTTGGCGCAGGCATCAGTTGGGTGCATGTCTCCATTGCCACCTTCGGTGGCATGCCATTAATCGCCTCAGTACTGCTAATGGTGTTGTTGTGTGCTTATTTAGCAATCTATCCCGCTTTAGCCTTTATGTTTGCCACACGCTTTGCCAGCGGCCCTAATAGCTATGGCTTATTATTACTTTGTGGCTTTGCAGTCACCGAGTACCTACGCGGTGTGATCATGACCGGCTTCCCATGGTTAAGCTTTGGTTATACTCAAACCGATAGCCCACTTAATCAACTCGCCCCAGTGATTGGTGAGTTTGGCTTAACCTTAGTATGTATCGCTATTGGTTTTGCGCTCTATCGCCTGCTGTTTACTCGAGACTTTAAAGCCACAGTAGCCAGTGTGCTTAGTCTCGCTTTACTCTTTGCTATTACTCACTATACGCGCAGTAACAGCTACAGTGATAAAACCATTAGCACTTTACTAGTACAAGGTAATATCAAACAGCATCTGCGCTTTGAACCTAGTGAGTTTTGGACCACCATGAGTAAATATCAAGATATGACTCGCCCGCACTGGGATGCAGATCTAATCGTTTGGCCAGAAGCCGCAGTGCCTGAAATTGAAGCACTTGCAGACAGTTTTTTAGCAGGCTTAGACAGCGCAGCCTCATTTAACAACACCGCCCTTATTACCGGTATTGTTGACTACCAGCGCGACACTAAAACTATTTTCAACACCTTAATTGTGGTTGGTAATAAAGAACGCGGTGACGAACATGGCCATTATCAATACCTAGGCAAAAACCGTTATCAAAAACACCAATTACTGCCGATTGGTGAGTTTGTGCCGTTTGAAGACTTATTGCGCCCTATCGCTCCCTTATTTGATTTACCTATGTCATCGTTTTCTCGCGGCGACCAAGTGCAAAATAACTTACGTGCTAATGGCTTAAATATCTTACCGGCCATTTGCTACGAAATCGCGTTTGCTGATTTAGTGCGTGGTAATTACCACAATGATTCGGATATTTTATTTACTGTAAGTAATGATGCCTGGTTTGGTGCTTCCCACGGCCCTCACCAGCACATGCAAATAGCCCGTATGCGCGCCCTTGAGTTACAACGCCCGCTTATTCGGGTGACTAATAACGGTATCAGCGGCGTATACGACCCAATCAGCCAAATCCAAGTCAGCATGCCTCAGTTTGAAGCTGACACCTTGAAAGTAAACGTCAAGCTCATTCAAGGCGATAGCATTTATAGCCAATATGGTAATTTGCCCGTGTGGATTGTCGTGGTGTTGATGGGGGGGGTAATCCGATTTTATAATAAACGAGTAGTTTAAACAACCCGATCAATCAAATGACAGAGTAACTTAAAAGTTACTCTGTCAAGCCAATTAGCATTGGTAGGTATACACGACTCTATCACCTATAACTTCCGTTTTAATCACAGAGCAACCGCCGCCACCGCCACCGCCAAAAGGAATGATATATGATTCAAACTTAGTTTTCTCTTGAGGACCCTCAGCAGCACCAGAGAAATTAAATTGTCGACCATTTACGTCAGCACGAGTAAGGGGAATTGAGTTATTAAACCCGTCTCGTCCACCTAATATATCAAAAGACTTCGTTACTAATTTTAAAGTTACACTGATAAATCCATTAGGAACTTCACCTAAATCATCACTGTAGAAGTCTATTTGAATATAAACATCTAGTTTATTCATATTGGGAAACTTAATAGTTTTCATAGTCTGCGATAGAATTTGTGTTAAACCATTCGTTGAACCACGAAAATAAAAATCATAAATATCATTTCTAATGGAACTATTAGTCATAAAATCATAGGGGCTCCCCTTGACCTCAATAACTTTTCCAACTGCATAGTTATCAGTTGAATTGCTTGAAGAAGTAGCGCTTAAATTATTTTTACTAACAACTGAATCAGATAACAACATACTTTTATTCGCAGCAAGAGTTACAACACGCACTAACTCTTTACGATACTGATAAAGCAAATCCAAATCATAAAGTTCATTACTATTCAAAGATGCCTTATATACATTTATCAACGGTTCACCAAAACGATCTTCAGAGTAAAACGTATCAAATTTTTGTGCTGTTTCATTTTTTATATCGACAACAACAATAGATCTAGTGTTATAAGTTGCACTCAATTTTGCGACTCTTTCTTGCTTACTTTGGGGACAATCGTTACAAATAACAACATCTGATTGACCAAACACAGTTATAGAAAAAACGATAGTAAATAAGGACAAAAATACATATTTAATTTTCTTCATATTTAAATTCCATTTAAAAATTAACAATGAAAAAGGTAACAAAAAAAAACAATTTATCCACAAAACTTTAAAATACAATTCAGATTATGAAGTTAAATATAATTCGAATAAGAGATTCATACCATTGCTAGAGCGGCATATAGTTTAAAAATAAGGCAGCTAAGTTCATGCTAATATGCAAAAAGGCTTATGCAATTGGAGGAGTCCATATAAGCGATTTTACATCGCGACAGCCTGTATATATTAGACTCTAAAGTGTGTTACCCAGATTAACAGCAACTATTTCGTAAACAACTTCTCAAATAATAGCTCTGCTTGCTTTAAACCCTCTTCAGTGAGTCCAACTGACTTAGCTTTGCCGATGGGGTTGTCGATTAAGCCTTTGTCGTGTAATCGATTGGTAATGTCCCAATCAATTTGTTTCCAAGCACGGCAATGGTCGTGCAAGGTTAAATACATCAGTGCTAATGCTGCTTCGTCTATTTTATCTGTGTCTATTTGCATGTGCTTATCCATAACGTATTAAAAATTTTAATTTTGTCATCATTTAAAAGATAACAGCTATTTATCTGCCCACAGCAGCTTTTTACACCTGCGCTTAATTGATTACTGGCCGCACTTAAAAAATAAGTGCGGTGCTCATATCCATCTTTGTTACGCTTTATTTCACTGGTTTGTAATTAATCATTAGGTCATACCAAGATTCCTTGAGACAATCACCACAGTCATTTTTTTAAATAGAGTTCATTATGAAACTATTAGTCAGAAATTTAGCCCGTACCACCAGCGAACATGATATTCGCACATTATTTAGCGTTCACGGTAAAGTTACTAATTGTAATTTAGTATTAGACAAAGAAACGGGCCAATCAAAAGGCTTCGCGTTTGTTGAAATGCCAGATGATGCTGAAGCAAAAATAGCAATCACCGCATTAAATCAAACCAGTGTTGATAAAAGTAAGATACGCGTGAAATTAGCCGACGCTTAATACTGATAGTTTAATAACTATTACGCTTGTAAAAACCAGCTTTTAAGCTGGTTTTTTTGTATCTGCTATTCAGTCCTACTCTTGGTTTTTAATAAGTGGTAGGGTATCAATCTGATAGTAAATAACTAAAAGATAGCAAATGACAACAACACTTTCCAAGGTATTAACTGCAACAGCATTACTCGCCTTGTTTGGCTGCTCAGAGCCGGCGCCAAAAAATAAAAGCCAACTAATCGAGAGTCAACCAGCGGTCGATCTTAAAAACGTCCATCAACTGATTGAAACGTTAGCATCTGATGAATTTTTAGGCCGCGGGCCTTTAACTGAAGGTGAAACTTTAACCATTAATTACCTTGCCGATAAATATCAGCAGCTAGGGTTAACTGGGGCCTACAAAGGTGAATTTTTACAGCCAGTTACCATGGCAAAGCTGACTCCAGATCAAAACATGACATTAAAAGTTGGCGATTTAAGCTTTACTGCAGGAAGTGATTTTACCGCCCGCACCCAACAAATTAATGAAACAATTAATGTCAGCGACTCAGAGGTGGTATTCGTCGGTTATGGTATAAATGCCCCTGAATACAATTGGAATGACTTTGCAGATATCGATGTAACAGGTAAAACCATCGTGGTGTTAGTCAATGATCCTGGTTTTGCAACCCAAGACCAAAACCTATTTACCGGTAATGCGATGACCTATTATGGCCGCTGGACTTATAAATATGAAGAAGGCGCGCGTCAAGGTGCAAAAGCGGTATTCATAGTCCATGAAACTGCCCCTGCAGCTTATCCTTGGAGCGTGGTTGAAAGCTCCAATACCGGCAGTAAATATACCCTTATTGATGATGAAAAAAATATCTCTGACATTCCGGTGATGGGCTGGATAGACGAGCAAGCTGCTAATGACATTTTTGCCCAAGCAGGGCTTGATTATCAAACAGAAAAGGCCAAAGCCCTGAGCCCAGACTTCAAAGCAACGCCCCTAAACGCTAAAGCAAATTTGACACTTAACAGTGAGATTTCACAAGCCCAATCACATAATGTGGTGGCGCAGCTAACTGGCAGCGAGCAGCCAGACGAGTATATTGTTATTGGCGCGCATTGGGATCATTTTGGCACAAAGCAAACGAATGAAGCTGTAAAAATATATAACGGCGCAGTTGATAACGCCTCAGGCAG
Source organism: Pseudoalteromonas sp. ASV78 (assembly GCF_047806705.1). Classification (NCBI taxonomy): domain Bacteria; kingdom Pseudomonadati; phylum Pseudomonadota; class Gammaproteobacteria; order Alteromonadales; family Pseudoalteromonadaceae; genus Pseudoalteromonas; species Pseudoalteromonas sp. ASV78. The sequence continues at coordinate 1,645,505 of NZ_JBLOPA010000001.1, forward strand.
TGCTGCAACGGTTGAAATTGCGCGAATTCTTAGCAAAATACATCAGCAAACCCCATTTAAACGCTCAATCATTTTTGCCAACTTCACCGCAGAAGAAACCGGCTTAATAGGGTCACAGCAATTTGCCACTGGTGACATAGTGCCAACCAAGCAAATGGTTGCACTACTAAACATCGATGGTATGAACGTACTAGATGGCGTTGATTACATTCTGCAGTACGGTAAAGGGATGTCAGAAATGGAAAACTACCTTGCTGATGCCGCCAAAGCACAAGGGCGCCATGTTAAAATGGACCCACGTCCGCAAAATGGCCTATTTTTCCGCTCAGATCACTTTTCCTTAGCAAAACAAGGCGTACCAAGCTTATTATTTATGAGTTTAGGTGATACGGATCCCGATTATATTGCACACAAATACCATAAAGAAACTGATGACTACTCACCGCAATGGTCATTAGGCGGGGTTAAACAAGATATCGAGCTAATTGTTGATATAGCCACAAAACTGGCAAATAACGGTGATTGGCCTGCTTGGCAAGCTGATTCAGACTTTAAGAAAAAGCGCCAACAAGAACGCCCATAAACACCTCATCAAAATAATAATGGCTTGAATCTTCAAGCCATTATTTTATTACTTAACCTGAACTCTGGTTAAGAGCTTTACTATCCAAAGTTCAGGTTACTACTTACCCGTTTTCTTATACCGCTGCGTGCTCAATAACAAAGTCTCCGCTTTGGCGCCTAAATACACATAAATCGCCAACGCAATGAGCAATCCGACTACTGCCAACATCATATAAATAGCGGGTAATAAATACTGCGATTGGCCAAGCGCTGCTTTAAACATAGTCAGTAAAGCTTCGATAGATACCGCAATCAAAATAGTAGAAATAAACCGCGTGATCGTGCGCCGTGTAGAGCTGTGCCTAAAGATGTCTTTATGCATCAAAATCTCTTCTTCGAGAATGGTTTTACCCAAGTCAAAAATAGCCAATGCTAAGGTTATAAAAATAATAATACTAAAAGGCTCAAGCGGATCTTCTGCTAACGACGTTTTAAATAACAAACTGTAAATATCGCCAAATACCCGATAAAGTAAAAATAACACCAAGCAGAATAAGCAGCTAACAATAATGCCATAGCCGGCTTTGAAAAATGGCGTCATCGCCGCACGGGTGCGGTCCCCCATAATAAACTCAATTAATTGCGTCAAGCATACATCAATCACTAAATAAGCTTGCTCACCATGGGACGCATTGAGCGCTTTAATTGCCGATATACATAAATGGTTAGTGGCAATCGAAATATAAGGGGCAGTAAAACGGGTCTGAGATTGCTGTTGAATATCTTGAAAATAAGGCCGTTCACTTAAATCTTGCGCGTCACCACGATTATTTAAGGTTTTCATATATTGGCGCTTAAAACAGACATTGTTGCCCAGCTGCACACCGTTTTTATCTAAACAATACTGCAGCTCCAAAAATGGATATTGGGTTACTAAATGCCGGTTATCTTGCTGCTTTTTAACACCATCGGCAAGACTTGCTAAAATTGAATCGAGTAATTCATGGATCACTGGTTGATATTCTTGATAACGCTCAACACTACTGATGTAACTCATTCTGGCCATAATCGGAACTCCTAACGACATTGTTAGGATCCAAAGCAATTACAGCACCAAGTTTATTTTTAGTTAAAAATCAATAAATTAAAGTTATTTTCATTATATGATTGTTGCTCTCGCACCGAGACAGTGCAGCACTTGCCTACTTTGGATAGCATTGCAAACAATAACTTAGGGCACAAAAAAATGGGCTATTTAGCCCATTTTTTCATCAAATCAATTACTTTTAAACTTCATCATCTAAGTCTTGCACTTGACGTTGTGCTGGACGAGCAATGATTTCAACATAGAAAGACTCTAAGCCTTGCTTTTCAATTTCGCTAATTGAGTTACTGATTTCAGCTACATGCACTACTTGCGCATCTTCAGCTGTATTGCCAAATTTACAATCAAATGCCCAGTAATCAGCATCAATTGGCAATGTTTTGTTACGCTCTCTTTTCAAATACTTTTTTACTTCATGCTTTGCAGCATCTACCATGCGAGGGTATTTGATTTTCTCATGATTCAGCGTGAATGTTTTCTTCATTACGTTCCTAATTACCTTGATTTAATGATGATGGCATAAATACCAAATAAATTGGCAACGCCATTTGCAGCCATTATAGCAATTGCATTTAGTTTTTGGATGCTTTTTTTACAGTAAAGCAAATAAAACCGTTTTGCTGATAATAACGTTAGCCTAACATCACGCTCGTGCTAGGTGCAAGGGTTGATGAAGGTCGGCATTATTCAGACTATCGTAAAATGCAGCGGCATCCATTTGTGGGTGATCTAATTGAGTTTCTTTATTTAAATGGCGTTTACGCACGACGGGTTCGCAATTATCGATCACAATTAGTGGAATATGGTTTTTATCATCGCGGATCACTAATGGTTCAGGTATAAGGCATGCACGCAAGCGAATATCAGCCATACCTCCTTGCTGTAAACGTTGTGCATTATATTGTCCAATCAGCATATCAAATTGTGCAGGTGCCAATGCTTGTTCGGGGCCTGCCCCTAACTGTTCACGTAATTGCGCGTCATTTTGTGTCGCGGCATGAGCATCAAATGGGGTCTTAGGTAAATGAAACTGACTAAAATCGAGCGCATCATGGGAAAGCATTGCTAATAACAATGCAAACTCACCACGGCGTGATTCACTCACACTTTTAGCAAGACGATTGTTAAGTTGACTCTCTGTGATTAACAAATCATCGATTTGCATAGACTTTAGCCGATTAAAGTAGGGAATAGATATTTATCGGCTTTATTTGATATTTCTTTAGCTTTTTTCTTTACTTAAATACTCACTTTGCTATTATCAGCGCCGTTGCATTGGAGGGGTTCCCGAGCGGCCAAAGGGATCAGACTGTAAATCTGACGGCTCAGCCTTCGCTGGTTCGAATCCAGCTCCCTCCACCACTTTTCTATCGCTCAGTTAAGTGGGGCCAAATGTAACAAAATTAGTGTGGAGGGGTTCCCGAGCGGCCAAAGGGATCAGACTGTAAATCTGACGGCTCAGCCTTCGCTGGTTCGAATCCAGCTCCCTCCACCACTTTTCTTGCAAACTTTACTCTTTCTAACTTTACTCTTTCTAACTTTACTCTTTCTAACTTTACTCTTTCTAACTTTACTCTTTCTAACTTTACTCTTTCTAACTTTACTCTCGCTAACTTTACTCTCGCTAACTTTACTCTCGCTAACTTTACTCTCGCTAACTTTACTCTCGCTAACTTTACTCTCGCTAACTCATTCAAACACCCAAGACAAACTCGCACCGTGCTGCTTTAGCCACTTTGTTGCTTGCTTATACTCAGGGTAAAATTCGCTGACCCGCTGCCAAAACGCCGCACTATGATTTAAATACTTCAAGTGGGCAAGTTCATGCACTATGACATAATCGATAATCGTGTGTGGCGCACTGGCTAATAACAAATTAAAAGTCAGCTCCCGTTGTCGATTACAACTACCCCAACGACGTTTATAAATATGAATACGGATGCTGCTTGGTAACGCCTCCGCCATTTTTATACAATACTCGTGCACTCGCATTTCTATATAACTTTCTAGTTGCTCATGTAAAAACTCTTCAAGCAAGCTTTGATACATAGCTTGCTGGTGTTTAACTCGCCCAGACAAGTTTAACTGCACAATAGGTTGCGGCTGATTTTTAACTCGCCGCCATTCACAGCGCGAACTGGTTCCATACCTCAGCATCATTGGCTGAGCAAAAACAAGAATGCAATTATCTTTTAAAGGATATTGGCGTGTATCAAGTAGCTGACTTTGTTTATGAATTTGCGCCGTTATCCAGTCAGTTTTACTCAGTAACCAGCCTTCAAGTTCCTGTTTAGCAACCCCGACTGGCGCATAAACTGTCACACTTTGCTGTTGCACTTTGATAGCCACGGTTTTACGGCGGCGACTACGCTTTATTGTATATTCAAACAAACCTAACTCTTGCAACTGGCCAGCAGTTATTAAACTAATTAATAGGTTGCTATCTTACCCTGCAAAATAACTGCTAATCTATAACTAAGTAGAATTAAATAAAGCGACGTCAAAAAATGCCTGACAAGCCTTGTTGTAGTTATACTTCCCCTGATGGTCATCATTGCCAAGAAACTGACATGGGCTCAGGCTTTTGCTTTTGGCATGACGGAAAATTTGATAAGTCAGGTTTAGATCTAACCCAAAAACTAGAACGCTATGCAAAAAAAGGGGGATTGTTGCAGGGGCTGCAATTACAACGCGCCAACCTCACTGGGCTTAATTTAATAAACCAAGATGACGAAGAAGGCTTTGATTTATCCTACAGTAATTTTTATCGTGCAACGTTAACCCATGCCCATCTATTTAATAATAAAATAGCCCACAGCTCACTGATGAAAGCCACTTTACACAATGCAAGTCTGCACTACTGTAACCTACAAGACACTAACCTGTTGGGTATCAAGCTCAACAATACTCGCATTGATAACATTGACTTAGGCAGCGAATTATTACAAGAAAAACAAGCCAAAGCAGCACTACACAAAAAAGATAAAACCGCAGCGCTTGACTTATTTGAACAATCCGAAGAAATATTTCGTAATTTACGTAAAGCATCTGAACAACAAGGCTTATTTGAGCTGGCGGGTAAGTTTACTTATAAAGAACTCCGGATGCGCCACGCACAATACCCGCGAGGCTCAAAAAAACAATTAGCATCTAGCTTTATTGATATGTTATGTGGCTACGGCGAAAAACCTGAAAACGTGATCCGTTTTAGTCTGTCATTAATCGTCTGTTGTGCCCTGTGCTATTTTGTTTTTGGGGTGATGGGTGCTGGGGGTTTAATGCAGCTAAATACCGCAGCATCATTCAGTGATAATTTATCAGCGCTGTTAAATAGTTTTTATTTTAGCGTGGTTACATTCACGACCTTAGGGTATGGTGATATTACGCCGGTAGGATTTTCGCGCTTTATTGCCGCCATCGAAGCATTTTGTGGCAGCTTTTCCCTCGCGCTATTCGTGGTGGTGTTTGTAAAGCGTATGACGCGCTAATTATTCCACCTTTCAGTAGATAAATTAATAAATAGTTCGAATAACTAGCCACTATAAAATTAGTTATAACTAGTGCTATCATTATAACTAATAAAACTTAGCAACTTGATTGGAAAAATTTAGCTTTGTTAACTTTTGTAGCTAAATGTGTAAATGGACCATAGACATCTCGCTTAAGAATTAATTATTTGTATTAACCACAATTTCAGACAATCTAAATTACGACTGAAATTACAATGTATTGAGCCATTATGCTGTCTGTTTTTTTTATTACTGATCAAGATCCGAGTCTTATTATCAATGGTGTATATGACCCATTTTTAGTAACACTGTCGGTTTTAACGGCTATTTTTGCCGCTTTTTTTGCCGCTTATATGATCGATCTTGCAAAAGAAACACGCTTTAAAAGTTATCAAAAGCTAGCCAACTCCACGGCTTCTTTGGTACTCGCGGGTGGTATTTGGAGTATGCACTTTATTGGCATGCTCGCATTCTCACTGTGTACCAATATTAGCTATGATCCAGCGCTGACTTTGTTATCTTTTATTCCGGCCTTTTTAGCCTGCTTAACTGCGGGGTCACTGTTAGTTAAAAGTAATAGCACTATTGTTAGTTTAGTGATGCCTTCCATATTACTCGGCGCAGGTATTGGCACTATGCATTACAGCGGTATGGCCGCGATGCAATTAAGTCCTTTATTACGCTATGACCCACTCATGTTTGGCCTTTCAATCATAGTCGCTGTGGTACTGGCGTTCGTTTCTTTATATTCGCGTTTTAACATCGGTAAACATTTTCCATCCTTAACCGCAGCAAAAACGCGATTGCTCAGTGCCACTATTTTAGGCTTTGCTGTTGCAGGCATGCATTACATGGGCATGGCCGCTACGCGCTTTGTTGCTACCTCGCCATTAATTGGTGATGACAGTGATAGTTCAGAGCTTACCTTTGTTGCTATTAGCGTGGTGTTTGCAACCATTATTTTAACCGCGATCGTTGCGATTATTAATGGCATGGTGCGTTATCGCATGTTACTTGAAGAAAAGACTGGCAATGAATCTCGCTTAGCAGCTATTTTATCAACCGCCATAGATGGCATTGTAACTATTGATCATCGCGGTCATATTTTAAGCTTTAATAACGCTGCGGAGAATATTTTTGGCTGGCATAGCGATGATGTGAAAGGTAAAAACGTAAAAATGCTGATGGCAGATGACATCGCAGCCGATCATGATGAATACCTTTCGAAGGCAGGTCATATCGATTTAGGTAAAGTTATTGGCATCAATCGTGATGTCCTTGCTAAACACAAAGATGGCCATTTATTTCCGATTCGCTTAGGAATTGGTGAAGCAACCCAGCCAGGTCAAGATTCGATATTTGTTGGCTTTATTACCGATTTGACCGAACAGCGTAAACTTCAAAAGAACCTGATCGAGAAAGAACAACAATATCGCTCGCTGATGGACAATATGCCAGGCGTAGTGTTTCGCTGCCAAGTGAATAAAAACTGGAGTATGATTTTTGTCAGCCCCAGCATTAATGAAGTGACTGGCTACCTACCGTCAGAGTTTATTAATAAACACATAGAATTTGGTAACTTGATTTGCAATGACGATATCGCGCGGATCAACCAATCAATTGAACAAGCCATTGCGAGTAAATCGCAATATTCAATTGAATACAGGCTACGTCACCGTAATGGCAAACTTATATGGGTGCTTGAAAAAGGCAGTTTTGAGTTTGATAAGCAAGGTGAAGCAATTTGGATTGATGGTGTAATTGTTGATATTAGTGAACGCCGTGAATACGAAGATAAGTTAAAACTCGCCAAACTAGCCGCTGAGGAAGCAGCCCAAGCTAAGCAATCATTTATGGCTAATATGAGTCATGAAATTCGCACTCCGATGAATTCGATCATAGGTTTTAGTGACTTATTGATGGATACCCCACTTGATCAGGAGCAACAAAAGCATTTAATCACCGTTAACAGTGCCGCGCGTTCGCTGTTACGGCTGTTAAATGAGATTCTCGATTCAGCAAAGCTGGAAAAGGGTAAGCTGACCATTGAGCCCGTACATTTTAACTTGCAACCAGTACTTGATAGCATTATTTCAACATTCTGGTTAGAAGCAAAAAAGAAAGATCTTGAGTTAACTCTTACAATTAAAGAATCTGTACAAAGCACCTATTACGGCGACCCTGATCGCCTACGCCAAGTTTTAACCAACTTAATTGGTAATGCGGTTAAGTTTACCGCCCAAGGTGCTGTGAATGTCACGGTTAGTACCACACAAAACAATCAGTTATTTTTTGAAGTGCAAGATACTGGCATTGGCATCGCCAAAGACCGCCTTAAAGCGATATTTCAGCCCTTTGAACAAGCTGATGGCACAATGACACGCCGCTTTGGTGGCAGCGGCCTTGGTACTACAATCAGCAAACAATTAGTTGAGCTAATGGGTGGCATGATCAACGTGGTCAGCGAAGAAAATAAAGGCAGCTGCTTTTATTTTTCATTGCCGCTAACGGCTGGTGATGAAACGCTGATCAATTATTTTGATGGGCTGCACACACAGCTACCGCCACTGCGTATTTTAGTGGTTGATGATATTGAACAAAATGTCGAATTATTACAACTATTACTCTCTCGTGATAATCACACAATAAGCACAGCCAGTAACGGCTTTGAAGCCCTAGCCACGTTTGAAAAGCACGATTTTGACGTTATTTTAATGGATATACACATGCCACAATGCGATGGCATTACTGCAACCCAAAAAATACGCGAAATAGAACAACAACGACAATTGAAGAAAACACCGATCATTGCCCTTACCGCCAGTGTCTTACAACAAGATAAGCTCACCGCGAAAAATGCAGGTATGAATGGTTTTGCAAATAAGCCCGTTGATATTAATCAACTCAATCAAGAAATATCGCAAGTGCTAGGCTTCGGGCTTAAAAAAGCAGCGTTAATTGAACAAAGTGATCCCACAGCAAAACACATTGATTTCAAAAAAGGCAGTCAACTTTGGGGCAGTAAATGTAAGCAGTTAACGCAAATAAAACGCTTTCTTGATGAACAACACACACTCTACGACGCGCTCTTTAGTGGCGGGCTGAATGCATGGAGTGATCCGCAACGTAACCTGCATACGTTAAAAGGGCTAACAGGTAATTTAGGTTTGCCCACCATGATGAAATTATTCTCTGCGCTAGAAAAAGCACCATCAGCGCAACAACAAGCTAAACTTATAGCGCAACTTCAGGTCGAGCTGAGCGCGGTAAGCGTATTACTACGCGAAAAAACGTTAGCCTGTAAGCCGGCGACAGTTGAAGATAACTCACAGCAAACGCAGGCTATTTCAATAAGTGAATTTAAAACACTGTGCGAGCAGTTACTGCAACATGCTGAAAATGCGGAATTGAATGATGAACTATTAGCAAACGTTAAAACGCATGCTCCGCTCAATTACCAAGACGATATTGACAATATCATTGAATTTTTTGACCAGTTTGACTTTGACGCTGCGCAAACTAACTTAGAGTCTTTAATTTCGCTACTTAGCCAAACTGCAAAGATGGAGGCCAACTGATGGATTTTAACACCGAACGTGCGCGTGTTTTAGTTGTTGATGATGAGCCCGCTAACCTGAAAGTGATGCGCGAAGTATTAGGGGATCAATATCGCCTGTCTTTTGCAAAGTCGGGGGATGCCGCGCTTGCACTCGTTGCAAAAGAGCTACCCAAACTCATTCTACTCGATATTATGATGCCGAACATGAGTGGCTTTGAAGTATGCCAGCGGTTAAAAGAAAACCTGCAAACACAGCATATTCCGATCATTTTTGTCACCGCGCTTGCCGATGAAAGTGATGAATTTAAAGGCTTTGAAATTGGCGCGGTAGATTACATTACCAAGCCTATTAGCCCAGCAATCGTGCGCGCCCGGGTTAAAACTCACTTATCCTTAGTACAAGCAGAACAATTAAAGCAAGCCCACGTTGACTTGGTTCATCGCTTAGGCTGCGCCGCAGAATACAAAGATACCGATACCGGTGAACATATTGCTCGCATGAGTAAATACAGTAAAATTTTAGCGCTTGCCTATGGTATGGATGAACAGCACGCCGAGTTACTCAGACAAGCAGCGCCGATGCACGACATAGGTAAGATTGGCATACCTGATGCGATATTACTCAAACCGGGGAAATTAACCCCCGATGAGTTTGAGCATATGAAAGAGCATGCGCAAATAGGCGCAAAAATATTAGCCAATTCACCATCGCCATTATTACAACTGGCACATGTACTGGCCATGGAACATCATGAAAAATGGGATGGTTCCGGTTACCCCAACGCGCTGAAAGGCGAACAAATTTCGCTTGAAGGACGAATTGTCGCGATTGCGGATGTATTTGATGCGCTCACATCTAAACGCCCTTATAAGCAAGCTTGGAGCATTGAAGAAGCGCTCTCGCATATGCAACAGCAAGCAGGCAAACACTTTGATCCACAACTCGTTGCGTTATTTGAGGGCCAGCTAGATGCAATTTTAGAAGTGTATTCTCTCTATCAAAATTAGCCGTATCGAGCTGTTATACCAATCGTGTTAAGTTACTGACCATTTAAGTCGATTAGTATTATATATTCGCAGCTATGTAAGCATGGTCATGGGAGGTAATTTCATGGCTGTTGCCACTTAAATCTTGAAAATAAACCGAATATGTAACTTGATGATCGGCAAGCACGGTTTTAATATTTAACCCATGCAAATGCTTGCACCAAGCAATAAACTGCTCACCCGATGCAGCAAAGGCAATACCTTTACTTTTGCCTTCGGCCTCAAACAGCGCTAAACGGATCGTCGCGTGTGCATCTTCTAAAGTTAAAGGCCCTTTCCCTTCATCCCAAAAAGCCAGCTCTGGCACAATATTAAAGCCTAATACCGTTTTGTACCAGCTCACAGCTTGCCTAAGGTCCGCCACATTTAAGTGGCAATGATCGACACCAGATAAAGCAGGTATTGCCATTAGCCAAGCTCAGATTTAAGTTGTCTAATAAACACCTGCATATACTCGGTACGGCGCGCCGCTTCTGCTTTTGCTGACGGTGTATTCATACTTTTTGCAATGTGTAATAACTTGATGAAAAAATGATCCAGTGTATATAAAGTATCATCGGCCTCTCTATGCTGGCAAAATGGATCATCCGGATGATATAAATTGCGCCCGATTGAACCCCCTACTTTCATACAACGGCTGACACCAATTGCCCCTAGTGCATCCATGCGGTCGGCATCTTGAACGATTTGTGCTTCCACGCTTTCAATTGCAATGTTAGCACTAAAACTGTGTGCAGCAATGGCATGATGAATGGCTTTAAAAAACTGTGGATCATAGCCAATCAAGGTTAAGAAGGTGATCGCTTTATCAGCAGCCATCGTCGATGCTCTGGCGCGATCGGGGTGGTTTTTAGCCACAGCAACACAATCGTGTAACCAGGCCGCAGGCAAAACAATGTTCATATCAGCCTGTTCAGCAACACATAACTGCTTTGCGACTCTCACCACGCGTTCAATATGCGTTATATCGTGGGCGACATCAGCACTTACTAACGACATAATGAAGGCACGACAATGATTCTCTAGCTGTTGTAGCGGCTCAGATAATGCTAAAACGGGCAAACGTTGTTCCATAAATCCTGTAATTTCAAATTAATGCATTGAATTACCATTACTTTACCGCGGTTATAGGGGGTAGTGCAAAACATTCATTGTATGTTCGAGCCCGCTTCACTAAAATACGCTCTTAATTTATCCGTATTGAGAAGCCTAATGTCATCTGTTGTATACCTAGAAGCTGGTCGTGAAAAATCACTAAAAAGAAAACACCCATGGTTGTTTTCAAAAGCCATCAAAAAAATAAAAGGTAAACCGAGTTTAGGTGACACAGTGACCATTCACGATAACAATGGTAAATTTTTAGCCACAGCGGCTTACAGCCCGCATTCACAAATTCGCGCGCGGGTGTGGAGCTTTGATGAAACAGAAGTCATCGACCACGCTTTTTTTGAGCGTCGTTTACGTCGCGCACTTGCTGCACGCGAGCAAGTGATTGCTGAGGGTGGCTTAACAGGGTTTCGCTTATGTGCCGCCGAATCGGACTTTTTACCTGGCATTACCATTGATAAATTTGACAACTTTTTAGTGTGTCAGTTATTAAGTGCCGGTGCAGAGCGCCATAAAGGTGAAATAGTTGCCGCTTTAATTGCTATTTTCCCTGGCTGCAATGTGTATGAGCGCTCTGATGTCGATGTACGTACCAAAGAAGGCTTAGAGCCAACCATGGGTGTGCTATGGGGTAACAAACCTGAACAGCCCGTGTTAATCGAAGAGAACGGTTTTAAAATTGAAGTCGATATTCTGGAGGGACATAAAACCGGTTTTTACCTTGATCAACGGGATAGTCGAGCGGCGTTAGAACGCTTTGTAAAAGACAAAAAAGTGCTTAACTGCTTTAGCTACACAGGGACATTTTCTTTATATGCACTGCGCGGTGGCTGTGAACATGTGACCAACGTTGATGTATCACAACCCGCGCTTGATACCGCTAAGCGCAATGTTGAACACAATGGGTTAGATTTGAATCGTGTTGATTTTGTTAAACAAGATGTTTTTAAACTATTGCGTCAATATCGTGAAGACGGTGTGCTGTTTGATACTATTGTGATGGATCCACCAAAATTTGCCGATAACAAAGCACAGCTAACTGGCGCATGCCGTGGCTATAAAGATATCAACATGATTGCCATGCAAATTCTAAAACCTGGTGGCACGTTATTAACGTTCTCATGTTCGGGTTTAATGGATCAAAACTTATTTCAAAAAGTGGTTGCCGATGCGGCCCTTGATGCAGGCAAAGATTTATTGATCATGGAACGCTTAAATCAAGCTGCTGATCACCCAATCGCAGGTAGCTACCCAGAAGGTTTTTACTTAAAAGGCCTGATCTGTAAAGTGTACTAGTCTGCGCTAGTTAAACTGCATTATTTCTAGCCCTGCGGTCACCGTGCCGTCACTTTCTTTGCTGGCACGAACCACCCTCGCGGTTGCATCCAGTGGTGCAATCGCTGGGCTGGTAGAATCAATGTTTACTTTTACAATGGTGCCCAGCTCAAGTAATTCATCCAAATGCACTGATAACCCCGTTGCACTTAAATCAACGCATACTACATCAAATTGTTGATTAGCAATTGGCTCAAGAGTCGTTAGTTTGGCACGTGCATTTAATTGCATGCGTCTAAAGTTACGTTTATCTTCATTGAGCATTTGACCTCCTACACCACAGTATTGATTTTTTCTAACAACCCCACGACTGAAAAAGGTTTAACCACATAAGCATCACAACCCGCATCAAATCCAGCTTGTTGTTCTTGCGCTGACTCTAAACCTGATACCATCACAATTGGAATATTGCGTGTTTCAGGGGTATTTTTCAGCATTCTACAGGTATCGTAGCCATCCAGACCGGGCATACATACATCGAGTAAAATAGCATCCGGTGGATTGGCAATGGCCGACGATAAACAACGCTTACCTGATTCAGCATAACTGAGCTCAAAGTCAGCTGATAAAGCGACTTTAAGCATCTCAAAATTAAAGTACTCGTCGTCTACAACCAGTAAACGCGGCAGTGTGTTAGCGGATGAGCACATGGTTAATACAGTTCCTTCTCATCTTACAAATATTTCCTTCGGCTAAGCGTGCTGTTAACGCACGCTCAATCAATGTCTTGCAAAGCATTTAGCACACGTTTTGCTGAAATCGGATACGGCGTGCCTAACGTTTGTGCAAACTGCGATACTCTAAGCTCTTGTTGCATCCAAAAAATATCCTGTAATTGTTGTGGTACAGGCATTCCTGGTGGCACTTTTTTCAACAGTTTTTGATACTCTTGCGCGACTTTATCTAATTCAAGTACACATAATCTGTCACGATTTGGGTCAACAGGCAACTTTTCTAGGCGTTTTTCTATCGCTTTTAAGTAACGAATTAGATCACTAAGTTTGTCAGCCCCATGGCTTGAAACAAAACCTTTAAAAATTAACGATTCAAGTTGGCTTTTAATATCGCCATGTGCAGTGATCATAGTTAAATCAACGCGCCCTTTCATCTTTTTATGCAGTGCATGGGCAATGCTGAGTACTTGTTCAACTTGGGTGGCAATCGCCACAACAGCATCACCTAGCTCGCCACGTACTTGCTCTTTAACCTGTTCAAATGCTTGTTCAGTGCGTACATCACCAAGCGAAACCAATAAGCTATCGACCCCAGCGGCGATACAGTCATCAATTAAATCAGCAACTTTACCAAACGGATTAAAATATAGCCCTAATTTTGCTTTATTGGGTAAGTTTTGTTGTAAATACTTTATCGGCGACGGTACATTTAGCAGCACTAAACGGCGCAACCCTTGTTGGTGTGCAGCTTGGGCTTTAACTTCGTTATCAAATAATTCGACTGCCGCAGATGACTTTTTATCCACCAGCGCAGGGTACGCTTTGATTTCATACTGGCCTTGTTTTTTAACATAGGATACTGGTAATTTACCAAAATCCCATTGCAGCAGATCGCTTTTTTCAATGCCTTTATCCGCAACCTTAGACAAGGTTTGCGTAACTTTGCCTTGTAATTGTGCTTTGAGTTTCGCTAAATCCATGCCTCGCGCAAGTACCTTGTCTTTATCATCACGTACTTCAAACTGTAAGCGTAAATGAGTTGCCAGCGTGGTGAGGTCCCATGCATCAGGCTCAACTTTTACTCCCGTCATGCGTAATAATCGCGTACTTAGCACCTCAATGAAGTTACCTTGCATTGGTTCAATAGCAGCCAGTACGGCATCCGCATAGTTTGGCGCTGGCACAAAATTGCGACGTAACGATTTAGGTAACGACTTAATTAAACCGGTGATCAACTCATGGCGAAATGCCGGTATATGCCAGTCAAAGCCAGCCTCTTCCACTTGGTTTAATAACGCCACCGGAATTTGCACTGCCACCCCATCGACCGCTTGGCCAGGATCAAAATGATAGCTCAGTGGCAACATTAAATTACCTTGTTGCCATACATCAGGGTAATCAAATTCAGTAACGCTATTAGCACCGTGTTGCATTAAATCATCACGGGTCATATGCAGATAATGTTTATCTTGCTGCTTTTGCGTTTTATACCATTTATTAAATGCCGCGCGGCTGTTTATTTGAGCAGGAATTTTCTTATCGTAAAACTCATATAAGGTTTGCTCATCAACCAAAATATCACGACGGCGGCTTTTATTTTCTAGGGTTTGAATATCTTCAATTAATTCACGATTAAATTGTAGGAACCCTTCCTTTTGACCTAAATCTTGCTCAACTAAAGCGCTGCGAATAAACAACTGACGACTCACTTTTGGGTCGATATTGCTATACACACAGCGGCGTTTAGAGACAATAATCAGTCCGTACAGCACTTGCTGCTCAAACGCGATTACCGCGCCGGGCTTTTGCTCCCAATGCGGCTCAGTGTAACTGCGCTTGACTAAATGCTGCGCAAATGGTTCAACCCAGTCGATATTAATTTTCGCATTAATACGTGCATACAACTTACTGGTTTCAACCAGCTCTGCCGACATCAACCATTTCGGGCTTTTTTTGAATAATCCGGAGCCTGGGAAAATATGAAACTGACTATTACGAGCGCCTTTGTATACTTGCTTTTCATCTTTAAAACCAATGTGACTGAGCATACCACTCAGTAGCGCTTGATGGATTTTATCGCCATCGGCAACGTTGCTGGTGGCTTTCATGCCCATTTCATTGCACACAGTACTGAGCTGGTAAACGATATCTTGCCACTCTCGAATACGCATATAAGCGAGCATATCCTTTTGGCACAGTTTTCTAAATTGGCTGTTACTTAGCTCACTTTGCTGCTCTTCGAGGTAATTCCACAAATTTAAAAAGGCGATGAAGTCTGAATCGGGGTCGTCAAAACGGCCATGCTTTTCGTTTGCAGCAGCGCGTTTTTCTTGCGGACGCTCGCGAGGATCTTGAATCGACAATGCCGCGACAATAATAATCACTTCACGCAGCGCACCCAGTTTTTGTGCCGTCAGTACCATTTTTGCTAAACGCGGGTCCACCGGTAAGCGGCTCAGTTCAATACCCGATTTAGTCAGCTGTATATTGCTATTGTGACGACTTGGTTTTACCGCTTCAAGTTCCTCTAGTAACGTTAAGCCATCGTTGATATTACGGCTATCTGGGGCTTGCACAAACGGGAACTCGGCCATATCGCCCAACCCTAAGCCGAGCATTTTTAAAATAACTGAGGCTAAGTTAGTACGTAGGATTTCTGGATCAGTAAACTCTGGGCGCGAATTAAAATCATCTTCAGCGTATAAGCGAATACAAATACCCGCTTCAACACGGCCACAACGTCCTTTACGCTGATTAGCACTGGCCTGCGAAATAGCTTCGATCGGTAAGCGCTGCACTTTAGTACGATAGCTATAACGACTAATGCGCGCGGTACCCGGATCTATTACATAACGAATACCCGGCACGGTGAGTGAGGTTTCGGCAACGTTGGTCGATAAAATAATATGGCGGCGACTATGGGGGGCAAAAATTCGATTTTGCTCCGCATTTGATAATCGTGAATAAAGCGGTAATACATCGGCCCCTTTTAAATTACGTTTGCTAAGCGCATCCGCAGTATCACGAATTTCCCGCTCGCCATTTAAGAAGATTAAAATATCGCCTGGGCCTTCTTGGCACAGCTCATCAACGGCATCGAATATACCTTGTAGTTGATCGCCCTCTGCTTCCATGTCATTTTTATCGATTTCAACAAGCGGCCTATAGCGCACATCAACGGGGAATGTTCGTCCTGACACTTCAATAATTGGCGCATCATTAAAGTGCTTTGAGAATCGCTCTGGATCAATAGTCGCCGAGGTAATAATCACTTTTAAATCGGGGCGTTTTGGTAATAGATTTTTTAAATAACCTAAAATAAAGTCGATATTTAAACTACGTTCATGAGCTTCATCAATAATGATGGTGTCGTACTGGTTTAAAAACCGGTCTTGTTGAATTTCAGCCAGTAAAATACCGTCAGTCATCAACTTGATATAACTGTTATTAGAGACTTGATCGCTAAAACGAATCTTAAAACCTACTTGCTGGCCAAGTTCACACTGCATTTCATGGGCAATCCGATCCGCGACACTGCGCGCAGCGAGTCGCCTTGGTTGAGTATGACCGATATAGCCATCAACGCCGCGGCCAAGTTCTAAACACATTTTAGGAATTTGCGTGGTTTTACCTGAGCCGGTTTCACCGGCGATGATCACCACTTGGTTATTGGCAATGGCCTGTTTAATGTCGTCTTTTTTCTGGCTGACTGGGAGCTGCTCTGGGTAAGTTACTTTAGGTAACTGAGCTAAACGCACCTCACGCAATTGTTGGCTACGTGCAATGTCGGCAGTGATTTTTTCAACCACGGCTGCTTGTTTTGTTTCATCGGTTATTTTTTTTATGCCGTGAAGGCGTTTTTTAAAGATGAATTGATCTTTTCTTAAACACGTTTTTAGTTCACCAAACAATTGACCTAGGTTAACCACCCGCAACTACCTTATAAATTTTGAGTAAAGACGGGTAATTATACCCAAGCTACCTCAAGATGCGAGCCTCGTTGGCATTAAAAAAGGCGCCTAATCAAGGCGCCTTTTATGTTCTATGGGCAGAACAGTGTTTTATATGGTTATTTACAGAGCAGCAAAGACTTCATCTGTTTTGGCAGCGCAAATAAAATCATTTTTATGCAGGCCTTTAATTGAATGGCTCCACCAGGTTACCGTTACTTTGCCCCACTCTGTTAATAAGCCTGGATGATGGCCTTCATCTTCAGCCATATCACCTACTTTATTAGTAAAAGCAATGGCTTGTTTAAAATTTTTGAATTTATAAACACGCTCTAATTGCATAATACCGTCGCGTACTTCAGGCACCCAATCTGGGATCATTTTGATTAATTCAGCTAACTCGGTATCTGATACTTGTGGAGCGTCGACGTGACAGGCTTCACATTTTTGTGCGCTTAATGATGACATCTTAAATCCTTAACTTGCTAACTTTTCTTTAGGAGGAAACTTTGGGTCATGTAACCCTAATTCTTTTGCTTGCGCAACTAGCGCCATAATATCCAACTGTGAAATATCAAATAAATCATGGATAGAGTTAATGGTGTAGTACAAAGGCTGCATAATATCAATTCGATACGGCGTACGTAATACATCCAGTACGTTCATCGGGTTGATCTCTGGTTTATCTGAATACACGTATTGTGTTTCACCTGGGCTGGATAAAATACCGCCGCCATAAATGCGCAATCCTTCATCTGTTTGCATTAGGCCAAACTCAACCGTAAACCAGTACATACGGGCTAAATAAACCCGATCTTTTTTCTCTGCCGCATACCCTAACTGGCCATATTTATGCGTAAACTCGGCAAAATCAGGGTTAGTAAGCATGGCGCAGTGACCAAATATTTCATGGAAGATATCCGGCTCTTGTAAATAATCAAACTCCTCTCGGCTACGAATAAAGGTTGCAACTGGAAACTGTTTATTCGCTAATAAACGAAAGAATTCATCAAAGTCGATTAACGCCGGCACAGGCGCAACTTGCCAGCCAGTAGTCGCCAATAATACCTCGTTAAGTTCACTTAACTGCGGAATACGATCATGAGGTAGGTTTATTTTTTTAAGACCTTCCATATACTCATTACACGCTTTGCCTGCAATACATTTTAATTGCCGTGCAACTAATTCTGACCATATTTTATTTTCTGCTTCGCTCCAATGGATCACACCATTTTCATCTGGTGTCCTGGAGGTGTATTTACTTGCTTTAGCCATAATAACCTTCTTGGTGTTAAACCGGTATCGGTGTCAACCTGTTAAGGGGATACTAAGCAAATGTAAGACAAAGTTTAATAGCTGAGCCAATATCAACAATTGGCATTGACTCAACTTTTGTATAGATTTAATTACAGTTGAAGATCGAAAAGTTTACACTCTATATTTTAAAGGCCTTACAGCTACCAGCAATGTAAACTTTAACTTACAAACTAGCCGATACACGTAAAAGCATGGTTAAGATCGTTAATTATGTCGTTAACATTCTCAAGCCCAACAGATAATCGGATCAAGCCATCGCTAATACCTGCTGCGGCTCTTTCTTCGGGTGAATACGGAGAATGGGTCATCGATGCCGGATGCTGAATAAGTGTTTCAGCATCACCTAAACTCACTGCAAGCGTGCACAGCTGGGTATTATTAATGAACTGTTCACCATCGTTTAGATTGCCTTTTAACTCAAAAGCAATCACGCCACCTGCAGCTTTCATTTGCTTACCGATAAACTTAAACCCAGGGTGAGATGCAAGCCCCGGGTAATAAACGGTATTCACTTGGGGATGCTGCTCTAAAAATTCAGCGATAATTTGCGCACTTTCACAATGGCGCTGCATTCTGATAGCTAAGGTTTTTAAACCGCGATTAATAAGCCATGCATCGTGTGGACTGATTGTTGCGCCAATATCTTTAAGCACGGTCATTTTAATTAATGTAATGTGCTCTTGACTGCCACACACTAAACCAGCCACTACATCACCATGGCCATTTAAATATTTAGTGGCGCTGTGAACAATTAAGTCAATACCGTAATCAATTGGCTTTTGCAGTAACGGGGTAAGAAAGGTGTTATCTATTACGCTGAGCAAATTATGCTGTTTTGCCACTTGGCCTATTAGCGCTAAATCAATCACCGCCATGGTTGGGTTGACTGGCGTTTCGGCAAAAATCATTTTTGAATTTGGCTTTATTGCATCGCGTAATTGCTGCTCGTCGGTCATGTCTACAAATGTCACTTCAATCCCCCAACGCGGCAACATATGTGCGAAGAACGCAAACGTACAGCCATATAAAGCGCTTGAAGCGACTAAGTGATCGCCTTGTGAGAGAAAGCTCAATACCGATGCTGAAACCGCGCCCATTCCTGTGGCGGTTGCTGCAGCGGCTTCACAGCTTTCCAGTTGTGCAACTTTTTGTTCAAGCTCTGTGGTTGTTGGATTACCTAAACGGGTATAAATATAGCCAGGCTCTTCACCGGCAAAACGCGCAGCCCCTTGCGCGGCACTGCTAAAATGAAACGTTGATGTTTGATATAAGGGTGCGGTTAGCGCGCCATGTGGATCGTTGGCTTTTTCTGGTCCATGGATACATTGACTGTCGATGTGGAGTGTGTTCATTGTCTGATCTTTTTGATTATTATTAATATCATAATCAAAGCGTATCAGCTTCTAGATCACAAGCATGCCGGATGCTCAGATGGCTATCTCCTGTACAGTGACCCAAAGTCACTGTACAGATATCTTGTCAGTTTGTGTTTGCTGAACTCTCTGTTGTCGCTTTTTTACGAGATACAATTTTACTCGCAATCAACTGCGCGGTGCCTTTAAGTAAACTACGTTTATGCTCAAGTCGCGGTAATGGACGACTTAATTCCATCGCTTTATAACCAATACGTGCAGTAAATATCCCTGCACTCAAGCCCTGTGCAGCTCGCCCTGATAATTTACCTAATAATTCCGCACTGAGTGCTGTTGCCGCTAAATCAGATACTAACTCTGCACTGCCAACAAACATCACTTGTTTGATCAACATTTTATAAAGCTTGATCCGGCTAGCATAACCAAATCCGATACCGTAAATCTTACCGATTTGCTCAATCAGTTTAGTGCCCCGCCACAGCACTGCCATCATATCCACCAGTGCCAAAGGACTAAGCGCGACTAATAAACCAGACTCCGTAGCAAAACGGTTGATCAGCTTTTTAGCTTGAGTATCTTGTTTCACTAACAAGCTATCGGCGTACAAGGTCATGATCTCTTTATCGCTATGATGGCTATCAATGCTTGCTTTAAATTCATCAAAGCCGGTTAATTGCTGATGTTTATTAAGCTTTTCAAGCCAAGGCAATGCGCCACCCACTTGTTCGCTATTAAGCAGACGATCCGCTTCATGACGATGTAATTGATTGCGCTTTAAACTGCGCAGCATTCTATATTCACGCCATAACAGTTTGCCTAATAACAACACACCACTGAGCACTGCAATTAAGTACACACTGCCTAAGATGATGGACTGCTCAAATGTGAACACCATGGAAAATATAAATTCAGCTAACACTAAAACAATAAAGCTAATAGCAAACACGGCTTTGAGCGTTTGCCATTTTGACTTTTTATAAACCGGCGTTAAATCAATCTCCTCGTCCAGTTGCTCGTCATTTAGTTGTTGCTCTTCATAGTCACCTTGCTCAATCACTTTTGCTGGGATCAAGGTAAGCTCACTTTCTAAAGGCTGTTCACTGGTATCAATACGTCTACCAGCTTGAAAACCTGATACGGTCTCGCTCATGTTAGTTTGTCTCCTAAAAGGTACTGCATGACATGATCCAAACGAATGTGTTTTAACTGCTTATCTGGGCTTGGCATTGGCGCAAACGATAAAAACTCAAAACCACGGGTTGGCCATTCGTCCTTAGTCAGTATGCGCATGGGTGGCTGTGGCGGTAAGTAAGTCAGCCATTGTGATTCTAATAACGGCTTACCATAAATACAATTAAGTGTTTTGCCTTGTTCAACCACTTGCTTTGGCGTAGTTGCGGTAATAGATGACATCGCCATAGTTGCTATTTTAACGCCATCAAATTTTAAGTGATTACTTTGCTCATGCACTAACGAATCTAACAACAACGCTAAATCTTTATGGTGCGCGCTACTAATATGATCTGACTTATTCGCAGCGAACAATAGTTTATCTATATTGGGTTTAAACAAGCGTTTCAAAAAGCCGGTTTCGCCATAGTTAAAATGCGCGAGTAATTGTTTGATCACATCCCCTTGCTCTTGCAACGTCTCAGGTCCTTCATTGAGCGCACTGAGCACATCAACCAGCACTATTTGCCGATCAAAGTTGCGAAAGTGTTGCGTATAAAATGGCTTAACCACTTCTTTCACATAAGCATTAAAACGTTTTTGCAAGTGCGCTAAGTTAGACCCTGCAACCACCTCATCATTAGGCTGGGCGACGGGGAAAAACAATAATAACGGTGCGCCTTGTAACTCACCTGGCATCAACATCCGCCCAGGTTGCAACATGGCAAGCTTAGTGTCTTTTTTAAGGCCGATTAACAACGTTTGATAATGCGCGGCAATCTCGCTTAACGCGTTTTCATCGACTGGTGCATTTAAATCAAGCTCGCCCAGTGCGGTTAAAAATGCCTGTGCCTTTTCAACTCGAGGAGCGCGCTGTAACAGTGCATATTGCTGCTCACTCCATTGTTGATAGCTTTGCTCTAGCATAGGTAAATCAAGCAGCCATTCACCAGGGTAATCAATAATGTCTAAATACAAGGTTGATTGCGGTGCAAAGTGGCCACGTAAGCCAGCGTCACTGCGGTATTTAATCGCCAGGCGTAATGTGTTTATACGTTCAGTTGAGGCAGGCCATTGTGGCTGACCTTCAAGCGGTAATAACGCACTCAACGCTTTTGGGTAATCAAAGGTAGGGATCGTTAACGCTTGCTGCGGTACAATTTTTGTAGCGATATGACGTTGT
This sequence comes from Pseudoalteromonas sp. ASV78, assembly GCF_047806705.1. Classification (NCBI taxonomy): domain Bacteria; kingdom Pseudomonadati; phylum Pseudomonadota; class Gammaproteobacteria; order Alteromonadales; family Pseudoalteromonadaceae; genus Pseudoalteromonas; species Pseudoalteromonas sp. ASV78. Next base: position 1,667,398 of record NZ_JBLOPA010000001.1, read on the forward strand.
TGCTGCATAACATCAAAAAACGGTAAGTTTTTGTCTGTCGCTTGGCTGGTCAAATGCTTCACTAAGGCGGTAATAAAAGCGGTTTTACCACTGCCACTGAGGCCAGTAACCGCTAATTTTACGTGTTGATCTAAGCTACGGTGTACGGCTTTTTCAGCCTTTCCTTTAAGCTTATTAAAGGCGTTTTTTGCAGATGAAGTGTTTATCATAATGAGCTAGCACTTCAGCGCCATTAGTAGTTAGGTGGCTAAAGTGCTATTAAGTCCTTTACAGCTTATTGATTTCACGGCTAACCGTAAACTCGGTTGAAGTAACATAACGTTCCATTTCTTGTAAACGCGTATCAACACGTCCTAAACGGTCTTTTAAATCTTGTAAAGCGCGACGTGGTGGTTCACCTTTTTGCCATACTTTAAATTTTACTTCAAGGGGATCTTCATGTTGTGATGACTGTGTTTGCGCTTGGGCACTGGTTGGTTGCTTTTTATCTAAAATAAACCACGCTGCAATATAAGCCACAACAAATAATGGGCCTCCGGCCAATAACACTGCCGTTACTACGATAATACGTACTAACCACAATTCCATATTAAAATAATCACTGAGTCCTGCACATACGCCAGCTATTTTGCCACGTACTGGGTCTCTTAACAGTTCACGTTTAGTACTCATACCTTACGTCTCCACTGTGGGGCCTCTTGATCAAGTAGTGCTTCTAAGGTCTCTACTCGGTCGGCCATTTTATCTGCTTTTTGTGCAAGCTCAAGTAATTGGCGGTGTTCATGCTCGCTCAAACCTTGATTTACTTGCTTCTTACTTCGGTAATGTAAAATTAACCAAAGGGGTGCTACCACAACCATAAAAATGATAATTGGCGCAACAAACACTTCTGCATCAAACATAACCCTCTCCTACACAATCCGTTTATTTAAGCAAAGGGGGAGAATGCTCCCCCTTTTATTAATTATTATCTTTATTTGTCAGCCAGCTTCTTTTTCAGCGCTGCTAGTTCGTCATCAATCTTTTCATTTTGCTGTAGATCAGCAATTTCATCAGCTAATGACTTTTTGCCTAAGTCGTACGATTCTACTTGTGATTCTAGTCCATCAATCTTAGTTTCGTAACGTTCAAAGCGATTTAGTGCATCTTCAACTTTAGAGCTGTCGAGTGCTTTTTTCACTTCTAAGCGTGACTCAGCAGAGCGTTGACGTAGAATAATTGCTTTTTGGCGAGCTTTCGCATCGGCAAGTTTGTCCTGTAAGGTGCTCACTTCCTGCTGTAACTTGTCAATGTGCGACTCTACATGATTAAGCTCTTCCTCAACGGCGGTTACCGCTTGCGCTGACTTTTGCTTTTCAAGCAATGCGGCACGGGCTAAATCATCACGATCTTTGCTCAGCGCCAGCTCAGCTTTGTCTTGCCATTGCGCAACTTGCTCTTTAAGTGTATCGACGCGACGTACTAATTCTTTTTTCTCTGCTAATGTTTTTGCAGAGGTTGAACGTACTTCAACTAATGTGTCTTCCATCTCTTGGATGATCAGACGTACCATTTTTTCAGGATCTTCTGCTTTATCTAAAATGGCATTGATATTAGAATTAACAATATCTGCAAAACGCGAAAAAATTCCCATAACATTTACCTCTGTAGTGTTTAACTTAATTGGTCTGCTGTTACTATTACAATATGCTTGCCAACTTTATAAAACATAAAATACAGCAATAATTTCATAATGTTAAACTAAAAATACAAATTCCTTTAGTTCTCCTTAATTATGAAATACACTAACAGTTAGTAAAAATGACTAAGAGTTAGGGAATATGAGCCAATTTCGCCAACAAGATAATTTACTCGGCCAATCAGACAGCTTTTTAGCTGTACTTGATCAGGTTTCACAACTGGCAAGTTTAGATAAACCCGTACTGATTATTGGTGAACGCGGTACAGGTAAAGAGCTAATCGCCGCGCGATTACACTTCTTATCAAAGCGCTGGGAGCAAAACTACATTAAGCTCAACTGTGCGGCACTGAACGAAAACCTACTCGAAAGTGAATTATTTGGCCATGAAAGCGGCGCATTTACCGGTGCAAGTAAACGCCACGAAGGGCGCTTTGAACGCGCCAATGCCGGTACGCTATTTTTAGACGAATTAGCAAATACCTCTGCCATGGTGCAAGAGAAACTGCTGCGAGTAATTGAATACGGTGAATTTGAACGGGTGGGTGGTAAACAAACCGTCAAGGTCGATACTCGCCTAGTCTGCGCAACCAATGAAGATCTCCCTTATTTAGCCGAGCAAGGCGAGTTTAGAAGCGATTTGCTCGACAGGCTCGCTTTTGATGTTATTACCTTACCGCCACTGCGCGAACGTCAGGAAGACATCATGCTGCTGGCCGAGCAATTTGCGATGAATATGGCCCGTGATTTAGACTGGCAATTGTTTAGCGGCTTTACCCGCAGTGCCGTAGAAATACTGCAAGGGCATGATTGGCCTGGTAATATTCGTGAACTTAAAAATGTGGTGGAGCGAAGCTTGTATCGCCATGGTAGTGAACATATTCCCGTTCACCAGATTATTTTAGACCCATTTGAAAGCCGCTTTAGGCCAAAGCAACGGATTAAAAAACTTCCCACTAAGGCCGTAGAAGCCGTGCCTGTTGCAGTAGCACCCAGTGAACCTATTATTGCAACAAATAGCCCACAATTTCAGTTTCCATGTAGCTTAAAAGACCTGTCAAATGAGTTTGAAATTGATTTAATAAAAAAAGCACTGGAATATAGTCAATTTAATCAAAAGAAAACTGCAGAAATACTTGGTTTGACGTATCATCAACTACGAGGCTATTTGAAAAAATACAACTTGTTAGATCAACAATAATAGTCAGAGGCTAAACGAGTGTATAAATTATTACTTGGTATCTTAACGGTATGCCTAACGGGTTGCTTAGATACCAAAGAAAAAACGTTAGAAGAAAAGAATCAGGGCTTAGTTTATTGCGCTGAGGCTAACCCTGTGTCGTTTAATCCCCAAGTGACGACCACAGGTTCAACGATCGACATTATTGCTAATCAATTATATGACCGCTTGATCAGTATTGATCCGGTTACGGCAGAATTTAAAAGTGAACTTGCCACTGATTGGAAAATAAGTAAAGACGGTAAATCAGTCACCTTTACCTTACGTAAAGGCGTAAAATTTCATACCACCGCCTACTTTACACCCAGCAGAGAATTTAATGCTGATGATGTGATCTTCACCTTTAGCCGCTTATTTGATGTCTATAATCCTTATCACTTTGTTGGTAATGCCGACTACCCATATTTTCAAAGTGTGGGGATTGACCAATTAATACGACAAATCGTTAGAGTCTCTGACTACCAAGTACGTTTTGAGCTTTTTAATGCAGAGAGTAGCTTTTTAGCCAATATGGCCACAGACTTTGCCGTGGTGTTATCTCGCGAATACGCGATGCAATTAAAACAACGCGAGCAAGTTAATTTGTTTGATCAGTACCCTGTTGGTACCGGCCCTTACATATATAAAGAGTATCGTCGCGATCACTTAGTACGCTATTACCGTAACCCAGATTATTGGAAGCACCACGTGGTGCTTGAGCAATTGGTTTACGACATCACGCCCAACGGCACTACCCGCATTGCAAAAATGCTCACTAAAGAATGTGATGTCACTGCGCATCCAAGCAGCGCACAGCTGAGTATTTTAGCGCAACGTGACGACATCAACGTGCAAAAAGAAACCAACTTAAACGTAGGTTATTGGGCGTTTAATACGCAGCGCCCGCCATTTGATGACTTGCGCGTGCGCCAAGCTCTGGCTCATGCCATCGATATTGAAAAAATCATGCAGGCCGTTTATTACGGCAATGGTATTCGTGCGCAATCATTATTGCCGCCAACATCGTGGGCGTATCAAGCACAACCGAAATTACCTGGCTTTAATCCTGATCTGGCTAAAAAGCTGTTAACTGATGCTGGGTTTGCGAATGGCTTTGATATGACTATTTGGGCGATGCCGGTGAGTCGTATTTATAACCCTAATGCACGTAAAATGGCTGAGTTAATGCAAAGCGATTTACGAAAAATTGGTGTAAACGTTAGTATTGTTGAATATGAATGGAATACCTTTATTCAGCGTATTGGTGAGCATCGCCACGATAGCGTGTTATTGGGTTGGGCTGCTGATACACCGGATCCTGATAACTTTTTCAGCCCACTGCTTAGTTGCACAGCGGCATTTAGCGGTAAAAATCCTGCAAATTGGTGCAACCCTGAATTTGATTTACTACTCACTCAAGCACTCGACACCACAGATTTAGCCAAACGTAAAGCCTATTACCAACAAACACAAGCCATGCTAATACGTGAACTGCCTCTGCTGCCATTGGCTCATGGTATGCGTTTTCAAGCGAGCAGCGCTGACGTAGAAGGCATTCCACTTGGCCCATTTGGTGCAATTTCCTTAGCCAACGCGAGGAAAAAATAATGGTTTTACATTATATTTTACGCCGCTTAGGCTTACTGTTGTTTATGATGTTTACCTTGAGTCTATTTACCTTCTCACTGAGTTATTTATTTCCCGGTGATCCGCTCAGTAATTTAAGTGGCATCAGTAATACCAGCTTCTCACAGACCAGTGAACTACAAGAAAAGTATCATTTTGATGATAATTATTTGATCCAATACTTTGCTTTTCTAGCGCGTATTGTACAGGGCGACTGGGGCTTATCGTTCGCTTCTGGTGATAACGTATTTAATCACATTATCGACCTGTTTCCAGCAACCTTAGAACTGAGTATTTATGCTTTAATTATTTCTGTGGTGGTTGGCGTACCAGCTGGGATCTTGGCAGCTGCGTACCACCGACGCTGGCCAGATAAACTGGTTAATTCCACCACCTTAGTGGGTTACTCAATGCCGGTGTTTTGGTTAGCTTTGCTGCTGATCATGGTGTTTTCATTGCAACTCGGTTGGTTTCCAATGTCTGGGCGAATGGGCTTGCTGTACGAGGTTCCTTCGCAAACGGGCTTTATTTTACTGGATATTATACTGGCAGATTTTCCCTATGCAGGCATGGCAATGCTTGATGCCTTACATCACTTAACATTACCAACCATCGTACTGGCAATGTACCCAACCACCGTATTAGTGCGTTTTACCCGCGAGTCTATGTTGCATGTACTTGAGCAAAGCTTTATTAAAACCGCGCGAGCCAAAGGCTTAAACCGTGCGCAATTAATTATTCACCACGCCTTACGTAACGCACTATTACCAGTAATAAAACAAATTGGTTTGCAATTTAGTACCTTGATCACCCTTGCCATGATCACTGAAGTGATTTTTTCATGGCCAGGCATTGGTCGTTGGTTGATTGATAGCATTTATCAACGGGATTACCCTGCCATTCAAGGTGGTTTATTAGCGGTATCGATGTTTGTAATTCTGGCAACGATTGTTGCAGAATTGACCTATACCTTGTTCGACCCGCTGTCACGGAATCAAGCGCATGGCAAAGTTTAATTTATTTTCAGAAGAGTCAAATAAATCGCCTTTAGCGCGATTTTGGCGCAAATTTAAATCCAATCATCCCGCCCTAGTGGGGTTATGGGTTTTTATCGCCTTTGCTGTTTTAGCTGCCGCCGCACCACTGATTGCGCCTTATGGGGTAAATCAGCAGCACAGTGACGCATTATTGATCCCCCCTTCATGGCACGAAATGGGCGATGTGCGGTTTATACTCGGCACTGACGACTTAGGCCGTGATGTACTCTCGCGGCTTATGAATGGCGCAACCTATACCTTTGGGTTATCTGTGATTGCTGCACTTATCACCACTATCATCGGTGTGTTAGTGGGTACCTTTGCCGGCATTAGCCGTGGTATTCGTTCAAGCTTTTTAAATCACTTGCTTGATATTACTTTATCGATACCGTCTTTATTATTGGCCATTATTATTATTGCGATATTAGGCCCTGGCCTGATGAATACCGTGTGGGCGATTATTTTAGCGCTATTGCCACAATTTATTCATTCAGTGCGTAACCTAATCGTCACTGAACTTAATAAAGACTATATCACTGCATTTAAACTCGATGGTGCCTCAAATTGGCATATTCTCTCTCGCGGGATTTTCCCCAATATTTATGAGCACATTGTGGTTATTTTTACTATGGCACTGTCTACCGCTATTTTGGATATTTCTGCTTTGGGCTTTTTAAAACTAGGCGCACAACCGCCCACCACAGAATGGGGGGCAATTTTAGCTGAAAACCTAGGTTTAATTTATTTGGCCCCTTGGACCGTTGGCTTGCCTGGGATATTACTATTTTTAGCGGTGCTGTCGACCAACTTAGTGGGCGACGGGCTACGCCAAGTGCTCAAAGCACGTAAGGCTGACTAAATGCAATTACTTGATATACGAAACTTAACCATAGAGCTGCGTACCTCAGATACCGTGATCCGCGCCGTTGATAAAGTGAACTTGAGCCTTAAAGAAGGTGAAGTACATGCATTAGTCGGCGAATCAGGTTCAGGTAAAAGCTTAATCGCCAAAGCCATTGTCGGCGTTTTAAATAAGCGCTGGCACATCACCGCCGACCGTATGCATTGGCGCGGTGTGGATTTAATGCGCTTATCAAACGAACAACGGCGTAAGATTGTTGGCAGCGATATCGCCATGATTTATCAAGATCCCAGCCGCTGCCTTGATCCAACCGCGAAAATATTTGAGCAAATTGCCGAAACCCTGCCTGAAATGACGAGCTCCGGGTTTTTCTTAAAGCGTAACCGCGAACGCAAAGATCGCGTTAAAGCCTTGATCCACAAAGTGGGTATTAAAGATCACGAAAAAGTACTGTCAAGCTATCCACATGAGCTCTCAGAAGGCGTGTGTCAAAAGGTCATGATCGCAATGGCCATTGCCCGTACGCCTAAGCTACTGATTGCCGATGAACCAACTACAGCGCTTGAAAGCACCACCCGAGCACAAGTATTTCGATTATTAAAAAGTTTAAATCAGCTTAAGAATATGTCGATTTTAATGATCTCCCACGAACTGGAAGAAATCGTCAACTGGTCCCATGGCATGCACGTACTTTACTGTGGGCAAATGGTCGAAGCAGGTCCAACCCAACGTATTTTTACCCAGCCACGTCATCCGTATACACAAGCATTATTAAAAAGCTTACCCGATTACGAGCAAGGACTTGCCCATAAAGAACCGTTTTACGCACTTAAAGGCACCATCCCAACTTTGCAGCATTTGCCAATCGGCTGTCGTCTTGGTCCTCGTTGCCCAAAAGCACAAAAAGCCTGTGTGGTCACCCCGCCTTTAACTAAGCTGCATGGCCATAGCTATGCGTGTCATTTTCCTTTAATTAAGGCGATGAAATAATGCAACCTTTGTTAAAAGTGCAAGCCTTATCAAAAAGCTTTAACCTGCGCGCCGGATTATTTTCACGCAAGCGTTTTGAGGTATTAAAAAACATCTCATTTTGTTTAGAGCAAGGTGAAACACTGGCTATTATCGGCGAAACTGGCTCGGGTAAAAGTACCCTCGCCAAATTATTAGCCGGTGCCGACAGCGCTGATGCAGGGCAAATTCTACTCGATGGCAACATCATCGAAAACAAAGGCGTTCGCGATCAGCAATGCCGCCATATTCGGATGATTTTTCAAGACTCAGAAGCCTCGCTAAATCCAGGTTTAACCATTGGCGATATGCTCGACGATTGCCTGCAATATAATACTTCTTTGAATAAAGTAAACCGCGCTGAAAAAATCACCGCAACACTGTCTAAAGTTGGTTTATTAAACGACCATCAGTATTACTACCCACATATGTTCAGTGGCGGTCAGCTGCAACGTGTCGCTCTGGCGCGTGCATTAATCCTCGATCCTAAAGTTGTAGTACTTGATGAAGCATTATCATCTCTGGACCCTTCTGTACGCGCACAAACCGTTAACTTACTGCTGAAGCTGCAGCAAGACACTGGCCTGAGTTATATTTTGATCACCCACCACTTAAGCCTAGTACGCCATATCAGCGATCAACTTGTAGTACTCGATCACGGTGAAATCGTTGAATACGGTAGAACGGAAGATATATTCCAAAAGCCACAATCCAAAGTCACCCAGAAATTGTTGAGTTGCTGAAGATCTAGCTGTAAGCCGTAAGCTGTCAGCTATCAGTTTTAGAGCAGCTCGGCGTTAAATTTTACCTGTGGTTGTATGTAGGTTGAATGAGTGCAATAAAATCCAACGTTTAGTGTGCGAGCTGATAGGCGGTTTAGAGCGAATACCAGTCATTCAAGGAAATTGTCATTAGCTTAGTAATATTAAAAGGAAACTTTCCCCTTTTTCACATGGTGAAATAACCTACACTAATACCATTTTGATTTAATTCATGATCTATTTAAACTAGGAGAGTTTCTTTCATAAAAATAGCTTGAAACGATTCTATATCGTTCTTGTAGGAAACTAAGTCATTTTTATAAGAAGATGCATTTGATCACTTATTAAATAGTATTAGTATAAGCATAATATTTATAGCTGGCAATAAGTTACACTATTTGCTAATAATAGAAACTCATAAAATAAGGACATTTTCGCGTGAAAATAGGAAAAGTGTCCTCTAAAACAATATCTTTCGAGGTTGCTATGGGAGTAAAAGGCCCTGAGAAAATAAAAGAAAAACTTACCGCATGTTTAGATCCCAAGTTGCTAGTTGATTTGGCTGCCGACTTACTATTTGTAAAAGGTCATAACAAGATAAGAAAAACAGATGGTCCAGGGGATGGTGGCAGAGATTTATTTTCTATAGATGTAAGTGGCGAAAGATTACTTGTTCAGTGTAAGTTTCATGAAGACTGCGATAAAACGTCTAGCTCCAGGGAGCTATCTGAATTACCGATGGCATTAATTAAATTTAATTATAACAAAGGTATATTCATTACAAATGGTAAAATATCTCCTCAATCAAAAAGAGAATACCTTGATAATTATAGCCATCTAGATTTAACTTTTATCGATGGTAACGATTTAGCAATGGAGGTAATTGATAGCCCGTTATTAAAAGCGGTTTGGTTTGATGGCCATGATTTTCACAAAATAAGTAACAGCATTAGTTTCCCTATATTGCTACGAGAGCACAATGAAGATCTCCCACTTATTATTACAAAGCATTTTGATGATACTGAAGTTGAAAATTTAATATATGAATTAAATTCTGTCTTTAGTGAATTTTCATTTACTTTTAAAAGTAGCTTTCTTAGCACAGATTGCTTTGAACCATACAAAGCACCAGAACCTTTAAGTAATGAAGAAGGTGGTTCTTCTCTTTTTTCTTTTTCGGAAATCATAATTGAAGGTTTAAATACATTAGCTGATATTGAAAATACAAAAGTAAAAGTTTCAGAAGTGATTTTTTCTTGGCTTGGTGAAAGGTTTGACGGAATCACTCTCCGTTTTGGTATTCCTTCCTTGATTTCGAACGATGATTCTAAAATAGAACTCAGCATCTCGCCTGAAAGCTTTATTAATACAAAAGATTATACAGGCAAAGAATTAGACTTTTATAATTTAAATGATCATGAATTTTGGTCAGGTGTAAACGATGCTAGAGTTACAGAAGCTGGCCTAATTAGGCTTTATTGCCATCAATTAAATGTATGTTTAGATTATTCTATTAACAGCAGGTTGGCATGGAAAGAGCAGTTAACAAGAATCGCATCTATTGAGAATTTAAAAACAAAGTGGAATAAATCAATTTTTGCTTTAATAGAAAAATATGATGAATGGCCATACTCCAATATACAGGAGCCAGATGAAGCCGGGCTCTGGATAGATAACAAAAGAATGATATGTGCATGGTTTCACTTTTCCCTTTTGGGTTGGCCAAGTGATATACGTAGTCGTAATAATGATGGGTTAGGCTCAATTTTTAAGTTGCCTGATGATGCTGAGTGGGTAGATAAGCTAGATTCAATAAAGAATTGTTTATCGAGTTATAAAAACGTAGAGCTAGTTGAACCAGCAATAGCGCGACATATGGTTGCAATCATTGGAGAAGATCCATTGAGGTTGGAGGAAAAAGTTTTGTACCATACAGGTGAAGTTATCAATTACCCTGAGGTTATACCTAGTCCTATTATGCCAAATTCACGTATTCCCTGTCTTGAAATAGTGTTGGCTTATCATGAAGATAAAGTTATTGAGTCAGATGTTATTCAACTGTTTAGTGAGCAAGAATCTGTTACAGGTGTTGAGTGTGACATTATGAATGATCATTGCCATGTCAGGATTAACTTAAAGCTTGAATCAACTCAAACAAAAAGCTCAACTGAGGCTCTAAATGAAGTTAGTCAGTTAGCTGAACAAATTTTAAATAAGCTAAAAACAATTATGCCTAAAGAATGTATGGTAATAACTAGAGAGTATTGGAAAAAGAAATATAATCTTTCATTGGGTATTGATTGGCAAGATAGCGGTAAACATTACGGTTTTACTAATACAAAAACTGACAATGAGCTTATGGATTTTCATGAAACAATGAATCGATTAACATCATAATGCAACCATTTAAATGCAATTTAAAATAGTAACTTATGATTTATTTGCTACAAATTGTAGCCCACCGCTTTAGTCCACTTAACGCAAAGTGCCATCGTTTGCTTTTGGCACTTTGCGGTCTAATTTTCATCTCCATTATTGATGTTTTTAATATTTCTCATAAGCGCAGCGTCTCTTAACCTCTTTGTGAATAAATCACTTAATTGGCTTTGCCAAAATTCAGAAAATAAAAACACTCGATAATGCAGTGCATTGGTGCAGACTGACTGGGTGTTTTTTCGTTGGGTTTCGTTGCACTCTACCCAACCTACGCGTGTTACATAAAAGCAGCGCGAGATAAACTCGCGCCTACAAGCCACTCCCCTAGCACCTAATTACCTAGCACCTTTAACCTTGTACCTAGCTCCTGTGTCTTAATTTAAAGTGACTTATTATTTGTCTATGGGCTATAATGTACAAATTAACGTACATGAACATTTTGGAGTTGTTATGGATGCTATTAGTTATACTGCTGCTCGCGCTAATTTAGCGAGTACCATGGCGCAGGTGTGCGATGATCATGCGCCGATTATTATTACCCGCAAGAGTGAAAGTCCGGTGGTGATGATGTCGTTAGAAGACTATAACGCGATGCAAGAAACCACTTACCTACTTAGATCCCCGGCCAATGCCCGCAAGCTTTTGGAGTCAATTGCCGAACTTGAGCAAGGTGAAGGCACGCAAAGAGAGTTGCTTGAGTGAAATTGACCTTCTCTACCCATGCGTGGCAGGAATACCTTTATTGGCAAGGCCATGATAAAAAAATACTAAAACGTATAAATTTACTGATTAAAGATATTCAACGCAGTCCACATGAAGGACTCGGAAAGCCTGAGCCACTCAAGCATGGTTTATCAGGTTATTGGTCTCGACGCATAAATGATGAGCACAGAATAGTATACAAGTACCAAGACGATACGCTTTTAATCGCACAACTAAGATACCACTACAGTACTTAAAAAAATTACAATCATTGCGCGAGGTAAACTCGCGCCTACAAGCCGTACTCCCCTAGTCCCTAGATACCTAGCACCTTTAACCTAGCGCCTAGCCCCTTTTAATGCACCCACAAAAAAAGCGCCATACGGCGCTTTTTTAGGTTTGCTTAATTAACTATTACTCTGTAACGGCTTGCGCTTTAGGTAAGTTTAATTCGGCGTTTGCTTTTAAAGCTTCAATGAATACCATGTAGTTTTTGTTTACTTGAGCCATGGTAATATTTTGCTTAAGTTGCGCTTCAATTTCACCTTCAACAGTGGCGTTAGTCACAGATTTTAAGGCTACAATTGCTGCGTCACCGTTATTTAATTCAACTTTTTCAACCACTGGTGTGTCAGTTGGGTGAGCCATTTTAAAGGCGTGTTGCACGATTGCAGGTGATACGCTGTAAGCTTGACGAGTCAATGCCGCTTCTTGACGTAATTCTAAGCTTTGCTCAGCAATTAGGTCAGTTAAGCTCTTACCGGCTGCAATCTCTGCATATAAAGTCGTCGCTTTTTCTTTAGCAAGCTCTGATGCTTTTTGGCTTACTAAACGTGCTTTAATTTGCTCAGATACATCAGCAAGTGCTTTTGTTGCAGCTGGTTTGTGCTCTTTAACACGCACTAATACCACATGCTCATCGCCCACTTCGATAACTTCTGAGTTCATTTTATCTTCAAGCACATCAGGAGAGAAGATAGCAGCGATTACCGCTGGTGTATTAAGCGGTGCAGGTAAAGCATTGCGATCGACAAGTTCCGTTGTTTGTACTTCAACACCGGCAACTTCTGCAGCGTCAACCAAGGTATCTGAAATTTCAAATGCAATCGCGCCCATTTCTGTTTGCTTTTCATAGAATGCATTTACTTTTTCAGTACGCTCAAGTTCAGCGCGTAGATCAGCTTTAACAACGTCATAGGCTTTAACTTGTTGGCTCTGAATATCGGTTAACTGAATGATGTGGTAACCAAACTCAGATTGTACTACGTCTGAATAATCGCCTTTATTTGCTAATGCAAAAGCCGCATCTTCAAAAGCAGGATCCATCATGTCACGTTCGATCCAATCTAAATCACCGCCCATTTCAGCACTGACGATATCATCAGATGATGACTCAGCTAATGTTGCAAATTCAGTGCCTTGCTGTAGTTGTGTTAGTAAATCTTCTGCTTTGGCTTTTGCGGCGTCATCGTCTTCACTGTTATCAATTAAGATATGCGAGACACGACGTTTTTCAGGTTCGATGTATTGTGCACTGTTTTGCTCGTAATACGCTTTAACGTCTGCTTCGCTCACATGCGTTTCAAGTGTTAGGTTAGCTGCATTTAAATCAATGTAGCTTACTGATACTTGCTCTGGCGCTAAAAACTGTGATGTATTCAAGTCATAGTAGTCGGCAATTTCTTGTTCGCTAACGGCTACATTTTCTTGTAACGACTCTTTGCTGATCACAACATAATCAATACTACGGGTTTGTTGTTGTAGTGCTATCGCACTCGCCAGTTCACTATTTAAGGCAAAATCAGTGCCTGCAACCGCTGATATCAGTTGGCTACGGGTCATTTCTTTGCGTAAATATTCACGAAATGCATCTGGCTGGAAGTTCATTTGACGAATGACTTGTAGGTAACGATCGTTGTTGAACTGACCACCAATTTGGAAGTATGGCAGTTCTAAAATCGCTTTTTTAACACTGTCGTCACTAACACGTAAACCGAGTTCTGCCGCTAGTTGTGTTTGCAATTCTTGTTGTACTAGACGGTCAACAACCCCTTGACGAATTTGTGCCATGTAATTTGGATCAGCGGCAATCTGCGCAAAGTATTCGCCAAATTGTTGCTCTAAACGTGCACGTTCGTTTTGGAACGCACGGCTAAATTCGGTTTGGCTAATTTTAACTCCATTTACTTCAGCTACGGGCTGCTCTGTGGTTTGACCTAAGTAACCACCGATCCCTGCTAAGGCAAAAGATAAAATCACCGCGCCTAAAATAACTTTAGCTATCGGTCCTTGCGAACCTTCTCTGATTTTCTCAAGCATTTATTTATCTCTATTCTATTCGAGGCAGAAATCGCCTTGCTTATGTAAAAAAAGCGTATCTTACCAGATACGCTTTTTTACTTGAAGCAGTTGGCGAGAAAGATAGTTAATTAAGCTGTAAAAGCGATTAACTTCTTACACTGCCAAAACTAACTCACTAAAGAGCAGTGATTAGCTATTACATGCGTCTTTAAGCGCTTTACCCGCTTTAAAAGCTGGGATAGTCGCTGCAGCGATTTGAATTGTTTCGCCAGTTTGTGGATTACGGCCAGAGCGCGCAGCACGTTCACGTACTGAAAAAGTACCGAAACCAACAAGTGCTACTGAATCGCCATCTTTAAGAGCGCCAGAAACAGCCTCGATGAATGAATCAAGTGCACGACCCGCAGCCGCTTTAGAAATGTCAGCATCAGCTGCGATTTGATCGATTAATTGAGATTTATTCACAATATCATCCTCTTTCATTGTTATATCAAGAGCGATTGTTTTTTAAACTAACATCACTATTTTGAAAATTTTAGAGCAAACTTTTTCATGCTCATACGATTGTAATTTTTCTTAAGCCTAGGCCACATAAGGCCTAGGCTTGAAAACCAGTGCTTAACTTATCATATCATCTAGATTTGAAAAGCCCTTTAAAGCACTTTTTTTCGCTTTTTTACTGGTTTTTAGGTGTTTCGATGGAAAAACTCTCAACTGGGTGTACTAAAGCCAGTTTTAAAACCTCATCAATCCACGTAACGGGGTGAATATCAAGTCCTGCCAATACATTGTCAGGGATCTCTTTTAAGTCACGTTCGTTAATTTTTGGAATAATGACCGTTTTAATACCACCACGGTGAGCGGCTAGTAGCTTTTCTTTTAAACCACCAATTGGTAAAACTTCACCACGTAAAGTGATTTCACCCGTCATCGCCACATCAGCACGGACAGGATTACCCGTTAAGCTTGAGACTAAACCAGTTACCATCGCCGCACCGGCACTTGGGCCGTCTTTTGGCGTAGCCCCTTCAGGTACGTGTACGTGGATATCACGTTTTTCGTAAAAATCACTGTTGATACGAAATGCATCAGCGCGATTACGCACAACCGTCATAGCTGCCTGAATCGACTCTTGCATTACATCGCCTAGTGAACCTGTGTAGCTTAGCTTACCTTTACCCGGCATTGCGGCACATTCAATGGTCAGCAAATCACCACCCACTTCAGTCCACGCTAAACCTGTTACTTGACCAATGCGATCGCCGTCTTCCGCTTTACCGTAATCAAAGCGTTGTACGCCTAAAAACTCTTCAAGGTTGTCAGCGTCAATAGTGACTGTTTTAGTGCCTTTTTCAAGCAAGATGTTTTTCACCGCTTTACGGCATAGTTTAGATATTTCACGTTCTAAATTACGTACGCCTGCTTCACGGGTGTAATAACGAATAATGCCGATGATTGCACTGTCTTCGATGATTAATTCACCATCTTTTAAGCCGTTGCGTTTAATTTGTTTAACAATTAAATGTTCTTTAGCAATATTCAGCTTTTCGTCTTCGGTGTAACCTGATAAACGGATCACTTCCATCCGATCCAATAACGGGCCTGGAATGTTAAAGCTGTTTGATGTAGCAACAAACATTACGTCAGATAAGTCATAATCGACTTCTAAGTAATGATCCGCAAAATGACTATTTTGCTCAGGATCAAGGACTTCAAGTAATGCTGACGCAGGATCGCCGCGCATATCTGATGACATTTTGTCGATTTCATCTAATAAGAATAATGGATTTTTAACGCCCACTTTACTCATGTTTTGAATCAACTTACCTGGCATTGAGCCAATGTAAGTACGACGGTGACCACGAATTTCCGCTTCATCACGTACACCACCCAGTGCCATACGAATGTACTTACGCCCAGTCGAGCGAGCAATCGATTGACCCAGTGACGTTTTACCTACCCCTGGCGGACCCACAAGGCACAAAATAGGCCCTTTAAGTTTATTGGTACGCTGTTGTACGGCGAGGTATTCAATGATGCGTTCTTTGACTTTATCAAGTCCATGATGGTCGCTATCTAAAATCTTTTGCGCGCCCGCTAAGTCTTTTTTCACTTTCGAGCGTTTTTTCCATGGCACATTGATTAATGTATCTATGTATGAACGCACTACAGTGGCTTCTGCCGACATTGGCGACATCATTTTAAGCTTTGCTAGCTCTGAATTGGCTTTTTCTTGTGCATCGCTGCTCATGCCTGATTCTTCGATGCGCTTTTTCAGTGCTTCGAATTCATCAGGTACGTCGTCAAGCTCGCCTAATTCTTTTTGAATGGCTTTCATTTGCTCATTGAGATAATACTCGCGCTGCGATTTTTCCATTTGCTTTTTAACGCGGGTACGGATTTTTTTCTCAACTTGCAGTAAATCGATTTCACCTTCCATTAACGCCATTAAATATTCAAGGCGCTCTGTGACATTAGTGATTTCGAGTACTTTTTGCTTTTCTGGCACTTTCAATGGCATATGGGCCGCCATTGTATCGGCAAGACGCGGCGCTTCATCAATGCCACTGACTGAGGTTAACACCTCAGGTGGGATTTTTTTGTTAAGCTTTACATAACCTTCAAACTGGTTAATAGCACTGCGTATAAACACATCTTGCTCTTGCTCATCGATTTCTTCTGAACCAATAAACTGGGCGTTAGCAACAAAAAAGTCTTCATTCTCAATAAAGCTTTCTAGTTTCGCGCGTTGTGTGCCTTCAACCAGTACTTTGACTGTGCCATCAGGTAATTTAAGCAGTTGTAAAACGGTGGCGATGGTACCGACACGGTAAATATCATCTTGCTCAGGCTCATCCACGCTCGCGTCTTTTTGCGCAACCAGGAAAATTTGTTTGTCTTTATCCATTGCCGCTTCAAGGCATTTAATTGATTTTTCACGGCCTACAAAAAGCGGGATCACCATGTGCGGATATACCACGACATCGCGCAGTGCTAGCACCGGGATTTCGACTCGATCTGTTCTCTCAAGCGTCATTATTTTTCTCTTCGCTCTTCATTTATTTTAAAGATTACTCAAGTATATGGGGATCACCTAAGTAAAGTTCAACAATTTAACGCAACTGGATTAAATAAATTATAAAAAAAGGAGCACTAGGCTCCTTTTTATTATTAAAATGCGTAAATTTTACTCAGATGCCGCTTTATCTTGGCTGGCACTTTGATAAATCAAAATCGGATCTGATTCACCTTTGATCACGGTTTCGTCAATCACTACTTTGCTGACGTTTTCCATTGAAGGAAGTTCGTACATAGTATCCAGTAATACCGCTTCAACGATTGAACGAAGACCACGAGCACCTGTTTTACGTTCCATCGCTTTATGAGCGATAGCACGCAGTGCGTCATCACGGAATTCAAGTTCAACGTCTTCCATAGCAAATAATGCACCGTACTGTTTTGTTAAGGCATTTTTAGGCTCATTTAAGATTTGCACTAAAGCCGACTCATCAAGTTCAGTTAAAGTTGCCACTACCGGTAAACGACCAATAAACTCTGGGATCAAACCATATTTCACTAAATCTTCTGGCTCAACATCTTTAAATGTATCACTTAAAGAACGGCTCGCCGCAGATTCTTTTACGTTAACCCCAAAACCGATACCGGTATTTTTATGACTACGCTGCTCGATCACTTTATCAAGACCAGAGAATGCACCGCCACAGATGAATAAGATTTTAGAGGTGTCTACCTGTAAAAACTCTTGCTGTGGGTGTTTACGTCCGCCTTGTGGTGGTACTGATGCCACAGTCCCTTCAATCAATTTAAGTAGTGCTTGTTGCACGCCTTCACCTGATACGTCACGGGTGATCGATGGGTTATCAGATTTACGTGAAATTTTATCAATTTCATCAATGTAAACAATACCACGTTGTGCTTTCTCAACGTCGTAGTCACATTTTTGCAGTAACTTTTGAATGATGTTTTCAACATCTTCACCCACATAACCGGCTTCAGTTAATGTGGTGGCATCGGCCATAGTAAATGGCACATCCAGTAAACGCGCTAATGTCTCTGCTAATAGTGTTTTACCACTGCCGGTTGGGCCAATTAGTAGGATATTACTTTTACCTAACTCGATATCTGCTTTACCAGTTTGGTTACGTAAACGTTTATAATGGTTGTAAACCGCTACTGACAGTACTTTTTTAGCGTGATCTTGACCAATGACATAATCATCTAAATGATTACGGATTTCTTTTGGTGCAGGCAGTTTATCAGAGGTATTGTGCTTAGGCGCAATGTCTTTGATCTCTTCCCTGATAATGTCGTTGCACAGCTCAACACATTCATCACAAATGTATACTGAAGGCCCTGCAATTAGTTTACGAACTTCATGCTGGCTTTTGCCACAAAAAGAGCAGTATAACAATTTATTACTTTTGTCGCCGTCTGTAGGAGTGTCAGACATTCAGCTACCTCATCTTATACGTTGGCTGCCAAACTACTTAGCAGCTATTTCAATACGTTTAACTATACCAAAAAATAGTGGTTTTCATAGAGTAAACCACAAAGCTAGTAATGAATAACTACTAGCTTTTCTAGCTACTTCATGTCGCGGCTAGTAAATACGGCATCAACTAAACCATAATCAACAGCTTGGCTTGCACTCATAAAGTTATCACGGTCGGTATCGTGTGATACTACATCAAGTGGTTGGCCAGTATGTTCTGCCATTAAACGGTTTAGCTTGTCTTTAATAGACAGGATTTCTTTGGCATGTATTTCAAAATCGGATGCTTGACCTTGGAAACCACCTAATGGTTGGTGGATCATCACCCGGGAGTTAGGTAAACAATAACGTTTACCTTTTGCGCCACCTGATAATAAAAATGCCCCCATGCTCGCCGCTTGGCCAACACAAATTGTGCTTACATCTGGTTTGATGAAATTCATAGTGTCATAAATAGCCATACCCGCGGTCACTGAACCACCTGGTGAATTGATATACAAGAAGATATCTTTTTCTGGGTTTTCTGACTCTAAAAATAGCATCTGCGCTAAAATCAGATTAGCCATGTTGTCTTCAACTTGGCCTGTTAAAAAAATGATTCGCTCTTTTAATAGTCTCGAATAAATATCATACGAGCGCTCACCTTTCGCTGTTTGTTCAACAACCATAGGTATTAATACGTTTAGAGGATCTGTAATACCAGTGTTCATACTTATTTCATTCCTTATGCGCTTATACTTATCCTTATTATAAGAAAAGCATAGTTATCTTTTGGCAAAATTGAAGGCCACAAACTAAAATGGCTCGAGCACACTGCATAATACAGAGCAACACGAGCCATTTAATCGTTAGCGAAGGCTTAAGTCAATGACTTATTAAGCGCCCTGCTGTGGATTCATGATGTCATCAAATGCTTTTTCAACGTCAGTGACATTTGCTTTAGCTAAAATAGCTTCAACAGCTTGCTCTTCCATTGCTACATTACGCATTTGTTGCATAAGTTGATCATTTGCTTTGTAGTATTCTACAACTTCAGTTGGATCTTCGTATGCAGAAGCCACTGTTGCAATTAACGCTTCTACTTTTGAATCGTCAACTTTTAGCTCGTTCGCTTTAATTACTTCACCTAGCAATAGGCCAGTTTTAACGCGTGTTACAGCTTGTTCATGGAACAATTCAGCTGGAAGCTCAGGCATGTTTTTAGCGTCGCCACCAAAACGTTGTGCAGCTTGCTGACGTAGTGCATCAATTTCTTGATCTACCAGCGCTTTAGGCACTTCGATTTCGTTGTTAGCTAAAAGACCTTTGATTGCTTGGTCTTTCACGTTTGCTTTAACCGCTTGGTCAAGTTCACGTGTCATGTTCTTTTTAACTTCTTCTTTAAGAGCGTCAACGCCGCCTTCAGTTACGCCGAATTTAGTTGCGAATTCTTCGCTTAATTCAGGTAGCTCTTGTGCTTCAACTTTTTTCACTGTGATAGTGAATTGAGCTGCTTTGCCTTTAAGATTTTCAGCATGGTAGTCTTCAGGGAAAGTTACGTCAGAAACAACTTCTTCGCCTGCTTTTTTACCTACGATGTTATCTTCAAAACCTGGGATCATACGACCTTGGCCAAGTTCTAATGGGAAATCTTCAGCTTTTCCGCCTTCGAATACTTCGCCGTCGATAGTACCTACGAAATCAACCGTTACACGGTCTTTCTCGCCAGCAGCTGCGTCAACTTCAGCCCATGATGCATGTTGCTTACGAAGTGTTTCTAGCATGTTAGCTAAATCTTCGTCAGTTACTGATACAGCCGGTTTTTCTACCGCAATTTTCTCTAAACCTTGAACTTCTACTTCAGGGTAAACTTCAAATGTTGCAGAAAACTCTAAATCTTTACCCGCTTCAAGTGCTTTAGGAGCAAATGTTGGTGCGCCAGCTGGGTTAATCTTTTCAGAAACGATTGCTTCGTAGAAGTTGCGTTGCATTAATTCACCAGCAACTTCCTGACGAACTGCGCCACCGTAACGCTTGTTGATTACAGACGTTGGTACTTTACCAGGACGGAAACCATCAATACGCTGGGTTTTAGACAGTTGTTGTAAGCGTTTTTTTACTTCGGTCTCAACGTTCTCTGCAGGAACGGTGATGGTCAGACGGCGCTCAAGGCCTTGAGTCGTCTCAACAGAAACTTGCATGATATACCTCAATCTTCAATTTTGGCGACTGTTCGCCTTCCTTACAAACACGGTAATCACTATGCGCTTAGATACGTTAAACGCTAATTTAATAACGTTTGAACTCCATCGTCACTATAAGATACCAATGCTGCTCTGCCCTTCGGGCACTATGTTAAACAATAGACGCGGCATTATAACCTAATATTTATGATAGTCGAGTCTAGGGGGCAATTATTTGGATAGATCACGGATTATAGAAGATGAGTGGGTAAAAAATAAGCTATCAGCTATCAGCTATCAGCTATCAGCTATCAGCTATCAGCTATCAGCTATCAGCTATCAGCTATCAGCTATCAGCTATCAGCTATCAGCTATCAGCTATCAGCTATCAGCTATCAGCTATCAGGAAGAGAATAAACCGAGTATTCTATTAAGAAATAGTTTTTAGGAATTTATTTCTGAAAAAGTGGTCGGCGATGCAAAATATGCACCTGCGACTGCATGGGGTATACCCAAACCAAATTACGCTATTGTTTATTAATTGAGAAAGTGGTCGGCGATGCAGGATTTGAACATGCGACTGCATTGAATATACCCAAACCAAATATCACTAAACTTTATAATCAAGAAATTGGTCGGCGATGCAGGATTTGAACCTGCGACCCCTTGGACCCAAACCAAGTGCGCTACCAAACTGCGCTAATCGCCGATATTGAAGAGTAAACTTCATATTTCTATTGAATACTTAAATTTTGATTTTAAGACCACTTTTGAGAAAGTGGTCGGCGATGCAGGATTTGAACCTGCGACCCCTTGGACCCAAACCAAGTGCGCTACCAAACTGCGCTAATCGCCGATATTCTTTAATTGTAAATGGGGTGACTGATGGGGCTCGAACCCACGACAACCGGAATCACAATCCGGGGCTCTACCAACTGAGCTACAACCACCACTGTATTTACATGTTTTCAAAATGGCGCACCCAGAAGGATTCGAACCTTCGACCGACGCCTTAGAAGGGCGTTGCTCTATCCAGCTGAGCTATGGGCGCATCGAAAACTTCATAGTTTACCAATAAGCCAATCTATTATAATAGAAATTGATCTGCGTTTCAGGCTTTAACCTGTGACTGCATGGGATATACCCAAAACAATTATTTATAATTAAGAAAGTGGTCGGCGATGCAGGATTTGAACCTGCGACCCCTTGGACCCAAACCAAGTGCGCTACCAAACTGCGCTAATCGCCGATGCTTACTATTGTCTGCGAGTGACCTCGTTGACAACGGGGTGCATAATAGTGATTTGACCGAGTCAGGTCAAACCTTTTTTTAAGAAAATAAATCAATCGGTCATTTTTAGTTCATAATGGCTAAATAATGTGAAAACAAGCTAAAATTTCAACTCTTTTATAGAATTAGCGGCTATATCAGAAAAGCAACTTGGCGCTTTAACGCTTTTCTGCGAAAATAGTGGGCAGTTTAAAAACGAGCAATAAAGAACATATTCTTTACTAGCATGATTACCCCTATTTTTGTATGCATTCGTTTTTTAGAGTATCGGTATTAAGTTAACTAACCCCAATTAAAGGTCACCCATGACGGCAAACATCATCGATGGTAAGGCAATAGCTAAACAAGTACGCAGTGCAGTAGCACAACGAGTAACGGAACGTGTTGCAAATGGTCTACGCGCACCAGGACTTGCAGTAGTACTTGTAGGGCAAGATCCTGCAAGCCAAGTATACGTAGGTTCTAAACGTAAAGCCTGTGAAGAAGTTGGTTTTGTATCAAAATCATTTGATTTACCTATAGATACAAATGAACAGACATTATTAGATTTAATCGATGAGCTAAACGTTGACCAACAAGTTGATGGGATTTTAGTGCAACTACCATTACCTGCAGGCCTTGATGCTGAGAAAATTCTTGAGCGTATTACCCCACTTAAAGACGTAGACGGTTTTCACCCCTATAATATTGGTCGCCTTGCGCAGCGCATGCCAGCCCTTCGCCCTTGCACACCAAAGGGGATCATAACGCTACTCGATTCAACCGGCGTAAAATACAAAGGTATGCATGCCGTTGTGGTAGGTGCTTCTAATATTGTTGGTCGCCCAATGGCACTTGAACTATTACTTGCCGGTTGCACTACCACGGTATGCCATAAATTTACCCAAGATTTAGAAACTCATGTACGTCGTGCTGACTTACTGGTAGTCGCGGTTGGCAAACCTGAATTTATTCCAGGTGATTGGGTTAAGGAAGGCGCGATAGTCATTGATGTGGGCATCAATCGCTTAGATAGCGGCAAACTTGTTGGTGATGTGCAATACGATGTTGCTGAACAAAAAGCACACTTTATTACACCTGTGCCAGGTGGCGTGGGCCCAATGACAGTGGCAAGCTTGATTGAAAATACCCTTGAAGCCTGTGAAAAATATCACAGCTAATAGGCTATCAATTTTTGCTGCTATTTATGTGAAAAGGGTTGCTGTTTAGCAACCCTTTTTTGTTAACTTAGTTACGTCACTTTAACTGAGCGCCATCGCTGTGTTAGCTTTAATAATTGCGGCAGCACAGAGAAGAAAATCATTAATGTCATGAGCGTGTATTGCCACGGTTGATATTGCTCGCCCAATAACACCACTGCGCACATGATCCCTGCAATTGGGTTGGCGATTGTACCGAATGTAAATTCAACCACTGTCATTCGCCCAAGCAGCCAAACATAGAGCGTATAGGCAATCGCGGTATTGGGCACCACCAACCAAAAGAGCACCACCCATTGGCTTGCTGTGAATGTTCGGCTTAGTGCATGATATGCATCTGGGGCAATAACATAGCCTTGTACCGCTGCGGCCGCAGCCAACAACACACCGCCAATGAGTAATTGCCAAGTAAGAACAGTCCACCAATGGATATGTACAGTGATTTTTTGCACTAAAGTACTGCCCAGCACGATTGTCAATAAAGCGCCAAATAGAGCAAAAATACCCAGTAAGTTTAATTCTACATGCTGAGGATCGAAGAGACGCCAAGCTAATAGCACTAATACCAAAGCACAGAGTGACTGTATCAGTGCTGGGCGCTGTCCTTTAATAAGCCATGCATATAAAAGTGCAACAACAGGGACAGATACCATACCCACCCCCGCTATCGCTGCGGGTAAATTAACTGCCAGCACAAAAATAAAACTAAAGAACAGCGTAATATTTACTGACGCTAATACTATCAAACCTCGCCATTGCTCACGCTTTGGCCAAGATGGCTTAATAAACCATAATAATATACCTGCGGGTAATGCGCGGATCGCGCCAAGTAAAATCGGCGGCCAATCTGGGGTGGCATATTTAGTCACCGCATAAGTTGTGCCCCATAAAAAAGCGGGGATCATGGCAAGTAAAATATTCATCTCATTCCTTTAAAAATTAAGAAATGCAAACATAAAACCTCAAGTTAAGCTGAGGTCAATAGATAAAAAATAAAAAGGTTGCCAATTTGGCAACCTTTTAAATAACCACCTGTTTTAAATACAAATTGCTAATATTACGCTTTACGCCAGGTTGTTTTACCGGCTGAATCTTCCAGTATCACCCCCAATGCATTCAGTGCATCACGTGCTTCATCGGCGGCAGGCCAATCTTTACTTGCTCGCGCTTCATTACGCTTAACGATTAATGCTTCAATGTGGGCAACTTCGTCATCAGCTTGACCACCTTGTAAGAAGGCCTCTGGTGCTTGTTGTGCAACCCCTAATACTTCACCAAGGCTGCGCAGTACAAATGCTAACTTACCGGCTTGCTCAGCATCAGCGTCTTTTACACGGTTCAGCTCTTTGGCTAATTCAAACAACACAGGTAAGGCTTCTGGTGTATTAAAGTCATCATTCATGGCTTTTCTAAATTTAGCCACATGCTCATTTGTTGCTAAATCACAACTGATAGGCTCAACACCACGAAGTGCCGTATAAATACGCTCAAGCGACGAACGTGCTTGATCTAAGTTCTCTTGCGAGTAATTTAGTTGGCTACGATAATGGCCAGAAATCAAAAAGTAGCGTACTGATTCAGCGTCATACTCTTTGAGTACATCGCGCACGGTAAAAAAGTTATCTAATGATTTAGACATTTTTTCTTTATTCACTTGCACCATACCCGTATGGATCCAGGTATTGACGTACTTACCGTTATTGGCACAGCATGATTGCGCGATTTCATTTTCATGATGTGGAAACTGTAAATCTGAACCACCGCCATGAATATCAAAGTGCTCACCAAGGTGCTTTGAACTCATTGCCGAACATTCGATATGCCAACCTGGACGGCCTTCGCCCCACGGTGATGACCACGATGGCTCACCCGCTTTGGCTTTTTTCCACAATACAAAATCAAGTGGATCATCTTTGTCCTGTGCCACTTCAACACGCGAGCCCGCTTGCAGCATAGTTAAATCTTGCTGTGACAATGCACCGTACTGCTCAAAGGTCGATACATCAAACAGTACATCACCGTCAGCAGCAACGTAAGCATGACCTTTAGTAACGAGGCGCTCAACCATTTCGATAATTTCGTCCATATGACCAGTAACGGTCGGTTCAATATCAGGGCGCAGCATGTTTAGGCTATCAAAATCTTCATGCATTGCTTTGGTCATACGTACGGTTAAATCGTTGATTGCTTCAGCGTTTTCATTGGCACGTTTGATGATTTTGTCGTCTACATCGGTGATATTGCGCACATACTTTACATCATAACCGATGTGACGCAGGTAACGGACAATCACGTCAAAGCTTACAAATGTACGGGCATGACCAATGTGACAATAATCATAAATGGTGATACCACACACATACATGTCGATCTTGCCGTCGACCATAGGTTTAAATTGCTCTTTTTGACGCGTGAGTGTGTTGTATATATTTACCATTTATTTTAAGTCCTTGACTATTTACTTGAATCGCTATGTTAACACTTGAAAAGCCCCTGCTCTAGCGCTTTATCAATTGAATAAGCACTTTGTTAATCTTAGCTAACTAAGATAAAATAGCGGCAAATAAATCAGCTAATAGGAAACCACATGGTTGTTCTACACACAAATTTTGGTGATATCACCATTAACATGCACAAAGAAGATGCGCCAAACACAGTTAAAAACTTTTTACAGTATGCAAACGCAGGCTTTTACGACGGCACTATTTTTCACCGTGTGATTGATGGTTTCATGGTACAAGGCGGTGGTTTTGAGCCTGGTATGATTCAAAAAGAAGTGCATGATCCTATTCAAAATGAAGCAAACAATGGCCTTTCTAATAAGATTGGTACACTTGCTATGGCACGTACTCCTGATCCACATTCAGCAACCGCGCAGTTTTTCATTAACGTGAATAACAATGACTTCTTAAACTTCAGCAGCGAAACATCTCAAGGCTGGGGTTACTGTGTATTTGCTGAAGTTGTTGAAGGCATGGACGTAGTAGAAAAAATTAAAGCCGTTGCTACAGGTAGCACCGGCTTTCATCAAGACGTACCACTTGATGACGTTATCATCACAAGCGTAACTGTAAACTAATAGCACGCTTACCCACGTAACGTGGCGTTTGAGCGGGTATTTATGCTATGCGTATATACCCGCCTTATTTATTTTTTAAAAGACCTCCTATGACTCGCCAAACCTACTTTATTGCCGACCTCCATTTAAGTGAAAATCGCCCGGATATCAGTGCAGCTTTTTATCAGTTTTTAGACACCCATATTATTAATAAGGATGTAGACGCGCTATATATACTCGGTGATTTTTTTGAAGTATGGGTAGGTGATGATTATGTAACTGCACTTTCAACTGAAGTTGCAAAGCATTTAAAAGTAGTTAGTGATAATGGCACTCCAGTATATTTTGTGCATGGCAATCGTGATTTCATTATGCGCGATAAATACGCCAAACAAGCAGGAATGATTTTATTACCTGAACAGCTAGTAATTGACTTATATGGCACTCCTACCGTCATTTTGCATGGCGATGAAATGTGCACACAAGATATTGAATACCAAAAGTTTCGCAAAAAAGGCCGCAGTTGGTGGTGGCCAAGATTAATGCTTACGATGCCGCTGTGGTATCGTCGCAAAGTGGCGCAAAACGCCCGTGAGAAATCAAAACAAAATCAAACTGGTAAAGCATTAGAAATTTTAGATGTCACCGAGCAGGCGGTACTTGATGTTTTTGCCAAACACCAAGTGCAAAATATGATCCATGGTCATACACATCGCCCTAACGTGCATCAATATCAAGTAGGTAAGCAAACACTTACTCGCACAGTGTTGGGTGATTGGTATACGCAAGGTTCTTATTTAGTGGTTACCGCGCAGACACAAGAACTAGTGAGTGAGCCATTCGCACAAATATAAAATGTTGTCTACGCTTATAATATTGATCATTTTTTAGTACTGATCGCAATGCTTAAATTATCTCTTATTGTTATTTTTTTACTTTACGTAAGCCAGACATACAGCCAAGATAAATGGCTTTTTGTAACTGAGCCCTTCCCTCCCTATTTTTCTGATCAGCTGCCACAACAAGGTTGGTTAGCTGACATTGTTGTTACCGCATTAGCAAGCCAAGATATTGAAGCCACTATTGAGTTTACAACTTGGGCTCGCGCAATAAGGTTACTTGAAAAAAATAAGCGAACAGCTCTTTTAGGGGCTTATTTTAGCGCCGAGCGTGAAAAAATATTCCACTACTCACGACCGCTAGCCAATTCATTTACGGGATTATTTAAACGAAAAAGTAGCCAAATAAATTACGATGGTAATTTAACTTCATTGCAGCCATACAGCATAAGTAAAGGCAGTAATTATATAGTTAGCGATGGGTTTAGTAGTGAGCACAATTTAGCTATTACAGTTACTGATGACTTGATCCGTAGCTTATACGTGTTACAGCTTGGCCGCGTTGACTTAGTCGCTGGCACCAAAGAAGTTGGTGAGTACTGGTTAAACAATCATCCACAATTGCAAGCAGGACAGGCAATCGTATATATTTCTCCTCATTTAGGGTCCCATCACCTATATATTATTTTTGCCAAATCTGCAGCGCATAGCAAGCAACAATTAATACAATTAGAAAACGGTTTAAATACCATTATTAATAATGGTGAAGCCGCACAAGTCCTTCTGCGTCATGGCTTCTCAGAGACTAGCATTGAACAATACCTGCAATTTTTAAAACGTTAAGAAACCGCGACTTTATATGCACGCTTTTACCATCGCTGTAAATAATTTATTTTTTAATCATTTACATTATCAAACTGTGCTAACCAGATCAGTAAATCATCATAAAATAGTGGTTTTGAAAAAAAATAACCTTGAGCCATTTCACAACCAGCTTGTTTTAACCATTGCACCTCAAACTCGTTTTCAACACCCTCGGCTACAATTGTAAAATCAAATTGCTTTGCCAGGCTAATAATCATTTTGATCATGTACTGATTATTTAAATTATGCTCAAGGTTGCTGACAAAATAGCGATCAATTTTTATCGCATTCGACGGTATTTGATTAATATGCGCTAACGACGAATAACCCGTACCAAAGTCATCAATACTCACTTTAATACCCAAGTCCATAAACCGTAATAAAGCCTCTTTAATAAAATTATAGTTACTGATCGCTTGGGTTTCTGTCACTTCAAGTTCCAGCATAGAGGCAGATACATTATATTCCTCAATCCGGCTCTTGATAGACTCAAAGTAAGATGGCTCGATCAAGTCATAAGATGACGCGTTAAACGCAATAGGTAAATTTATGCCGCGGCATTTAAGTTGATTAATGGTTTGAAGTATTTTTTCAAAAATAACATTATCTAGTTCATTAATTAAACCTGCAGTTTCTGCAAGCTCTATAAATTCCTCAGGATCAACAAAACTGCCATCAGCTAACTGCCATCTTGCAAGCGCTTCAAAACCAACTGGGCGCAACGTTTTCAAAGACATTTTAGGCTGCAATGCAATCCGCAGCTCTTTAGTACTAATAGCTGTTCTCAAACGCGCCATTAACTCATAACGTCTTGTTATTGCAATTGTTTTCTCATCTGTATGTAAAATATACTTCGCTTGAGTTACTTGCATGTAATTTAAGCTTGATTCAGCTAGGCTAATTATTTTTTCGGGAGTAATATTTAATGCACAGTTAAGTTTCAGCTCCAACACTCTCACGTCAATAAATTGCTTAACATTTTCAATTTCGTACTTTTGCTTATTATGAAAACGGGTAATGTCATCAGCAATATCAAAGTCAATATTGATCAGCATACCAAAGCTACGATTACTAATAATCGCGACTCTGGGGTCATGTATCGAAAAAACATCCACAATACTTTTATGTACGAGTTTTATAATTTTTTTACAAAAATCATAACCAAAGGTAAATGCTTTTTCATCAAACTGATAAATATCAAAAATAATCAAACGCATCTTTGATTGCTCATACACGTTCATATTTTTAATTTCACGAGTTAACCAGTTTCTATTCTGTAAGTTTAATGAAACATCGGTATAGGCAAGCTCCGTTAACCGATTTAATAATGAAATATTAGCAAACCCGCTACTCACATTTTCACTAAATACCTTTAATAAATACTCGTTTCCTTCACTAATAGGGTTGTCTGATTTTACAAGAGTAATATAGTCAATGCCTTCAACTATGGTTGCTTCAAAAAAAAAGATGCTATGCTGCTTTGCAAATACATGACGCTTTTCTTTGATGGCTAGCTGGAAGTCGTCGTACATATCGGCTAGTAAGTTGCTATCTACTTTTTGCCCTTTTATACAATTAAAGCAACCGTTAGTCGTTAGAATCACGGCATCAGAGCCTTTATCAAGGTTGCTGGAGCAAAGGATCCCGCCTCCTTCCGATATTTTTAAAATATTACTTAATTCCTGCAACACGGCAGCAGAGTATGAGCCCATATCATGTTTGCTATTAATGCTCCTTGATGCATCAAGCACAAGTTGCAATCCTTGTTTAGCGGCTTTTATTTGCGAAATATATTGCCAGGTTCGCATATTATTATTAACGATTGATTCAAGCTGTTGCGCTGAAATATCAGACTTATTCCAGCACTCATCAATATCAAGCATTTTCATGACATCGATTCCGGGAGCAAAGCCAGACTGCCCAGTTAAAAGTACTATACGCATTTCTGCGTTACCAATCACTTCTCTAATGGTATTGACTAAGCGCAGCCCTGAGTCATCCTCTTCCATAACCACATCAATAAAAATAAGAGCTATATCTGGGTGCATACTTAAGGTAAGGGCAGCTTCAAGTACTGAGTTAGCTGTAAATAGCTGATACTTGTAGCCCTCATTGGCCTTTAATCCTTTTAAGCTATTAACTAATGCGTGTTGATAATCGAGATCATCCTCAACGGTTAAAATTTTCCATACTTTAAGATCGTTATTTGCTAACTTTTCCTCAGCAGAAAATACAATTACTCCTTCTTTTTCAACCATATATGCTCACTAAAATAGTAATAGTTAGAATACCAATCGACTTAAATACTTAACCATTCTAGCGGGCTAAATAAAGCGCTAACAGCGTTAGTAATTTTTCAAGTAGAACAACGTCCATTTACAATGGATCGCTAAGCAATAAAATAACTGATAAGGCAAAATTTAACTTACTTTAAATATTAGGAGAGAGTTTCTGATGTGTCTAATTTAAAAACACTTTTAATAGTAATATAGCTGCTACAGCATCGTTTAATAAAGCTGTAGCGGATCACTATACTGGTTAAGCACTTTTATTTATCGGCATGCCACTGTGGAACTTAAAATCGTCATCAAAAGATGTAATTAGCTGTGCTTCAATTTCACCAAACTCTTTAACCCGTTCACTAATATCAAAATCGGCAATGTCTTGAGCCAAGGTTAAGTAATCTTGATAGTGGCGTGCTTCAGAGCGCAATAAAGAAATATAAAAATCCCCTAAGCGCTTATCAACATGCGGAGCAAGCGCGGCAAAACGCTCACACGAGCGTGCTTCGATGTAAGCACCCACTATGAGTTTATCTACTAAGGCATCAGGCTCAAAGGTTTTTACATGTCTGAGCATACCCTTTGCATAGCGACATGGCGTAATACTTTGATACTCAACACCGTACTCATCCATAATTTCTAATACTTGATAAAAGTGGTGCAGCTCTTCTTTGATCAGCATCACCATTTTATCAACCAAATCTTGTCCATAAGCTGAGTCGGATTTTGGGATCACTGCTTTAGTCAGTTTATTTTTCGCCGCAAGATCGCGCCAATTGCCTTCACGTTTGTAAATCAGTGCTTCAAACGGTTTTAGCCACTCAAGCAAGGCATCGCTACTGTCTTTATCAATCGCGTATTTACGAATTAAAAACATTGCCGACTGCGCGGCTTTAAGCTCACAAATAAGATGATCAATTAAAATAACCGCGAGGTTTTCTGTTTTAACGGCTTCATCAATCCATGCTTGAGGTGTTTCACATGTCAGAAACTCATTGATTGGTTGTAAAAGTTGGCTGTATGACACGGGTTAGACTGCTCATTTAAAGTTAAATTCATCGAGTAATTATTTTACCACGAAACCATCGAGAGAATAAAACCAAGCCATGTTTTAGTGTCGCTGTAAGTAATATTTTTCAAATTACGATTGCTTGACAAGCCCCCATTACTGAACCATAACTTAATGCAAGCTGTATAAAAATAAAACAGCGTTTACTTCCTTTTTATGGGGCACACATTATGATACTAAACCATTTATGGGGCATTTATGCTCACCCACTCGAAGAGTGGCAAACAATAGATAACCGTCACGAAAGTTTAACCTATAGTCTTTCGCATATCTTACTGATAGCGTTATTTCCTTCTGTGATGGGCTACTATTCTTCAGTTTATTTAGGCTGGAGTATTGGCGCTGGTAATCCAGTGTTTTTAACTCACGATAGTGCAATATTGATTGCAGCAGCTATGTATGCAGCTCTCATTGTTGGTGTATTTGCACTGGCTTATTTAGCGCATTGGATGGCGGTCACTTTTGGTGCAAAGCCTACATTTACCCAAACCTTAGAGCTTGCCGCCTATACTTCAACACCCGTGTTTATGTCTGCATTAGCAGCATTTTGGCCAGAGTTATGGTTTGTAGTCTGTGCAGGTATGGTTGCCTTAGCCTATTCAGTTTATTTACTATATACCGGAGTGCCAATTTTAATGCATATACCACAGGAGCGCGGCTTTATTTATGCAAGCTCAGTAGTGACCTGTGGATTGATTTTATTGGTGATTATTTTAGCTGTCACCGCCATATTATGGACCAATGGTATCGTAAGTCCTAGCTTTACATAATTTCTAGTTTCACGTTAGAAGCTGTAAAATGTAGTAAAAAGTAGTGTTATTATTTTCTTTCCTTCACAAAAAAGGAGCTTAATTTAGCTCCTTTTTTTATCTCTACAGAATTAAACTAGTCTGTTAATCTGAGCCATTCTCTTCTTGGTTATGTAACTCTAAACCAGAAGACATAGCACTTTCACGGCTACTTTTTGCTGAGTCATTACGTAGTTGTTCAATACGATTTAAATAATCTTGGTCAATTCCGCCAGTAATATATTGGCCATCAAATACTGACGTTTCAAATCGCGTGATCTCTGGATTTTCTTGTGATACTGCAGCAATCAAGTCAGGCAATGACTGGAAGATCAAACCATCTGCACCAATACTTGTATTAATGTCTTCAACTTCACGACCATGAGCAATTAATTCAGCAGCTGATGGCATATCGATACCATACACATTCGGAAAGCGAATTTCTGGTGCCGCAGAGGCAAAATAAACGTTTTTAGCGCCTGACTCACGTGCCATTTCAACGATTTGAGCAGAGGTAGTACCACGGACAATTGAATCATCCACTAACAATACGTTTTTACCCTTAAACTCGCGGTCAATCGCATTAAGCTTTTGACGCACTGACTTTTTACGCATTTCTTGGCCAGGCATGATAAACGTACGGCCAATATAACGGTTTTTAACAAAGCCTTGGCGGTACGGTAAATCAAGTACACGGGCAATTTCCAGTGCTACATCACAGGATGTTTCAGGGATTGGAATAACCACATCAATGTCTTTATCAGCCCATTCACGGGCAATTTTCTCGCCTAATTTAGTACCCATATTAACGCGAGTGGCGTAAACAGACATGCGGTCAATATTTGAATCAGGACGCGCAAAATACACAAACTCAAAAATGCACGGTGAGTAAGAGGCTTTATCTGCACATGTTTGCGAGAAGAACTCGCCTGCTTCAGTCACGTAAATTGCTTCACCAGGGGCTACATCACGGACAAACTCAAAACCGTCGGTTTTTAGTGCAACGCTTTCAGAGGCAAACATATATTCAGTACCATGCGCTGTTTCACGCTTACCAAATACTAATGGACGAATGCCGTTAGGATCGCGAAACGCAACAATACCATGGCCAATAACCATTGCAATGGTGGCATAGCCGCCTTGAACTTTATTTATAACTTCAGTAATGCCGTTAAAAATATCTTCAGGGTCAAGCTTTAGCTTGTTTGGTTTGCTGAATTCATGCGCTAAAACGTTAAGTAAAATCTCTGAATCAGAGGTTGTGTTAACATGACGACGTGCTTCACAGAATAATTGCTGCTTAAGCGCTTCTGCATTGGTTAAGTTACCATTGTGTGCTAAAGCAATACCGAACGGTGAGTTAACATAAAACGGCTGTGCTTCTGACGAGCTAGATGAACCAGCGGTCGGATAGCGTACATGACCGATACCAATAGTGCCTTGTAAGCGCTTCATATGGCGGGTGTGAAATACATCTTTCACTAAGCCATTCGCTTTACGTAAACTAAAGGTGTTGTTTTCAATGGTAATGATGCCCGCAGCATCTTGGCCACGGTGTTGCAAAACAGTTAAGCCATCATAAATCGCCTGATTTACAGGAGATGTTCCGACTATTCCAACGATACCACACATGAAATTTTTCCTCGCCGATTAACGGTTGACCGAATTTAAAAAGCTTGAATTGTTTTCGAGGTATGAAAAAAACCACTCAACAACAAAGCCAAATTCTGGGATCAAAATAGAGTTACCCCACCAGTGCGTATTGGGTGCACCAGTAAAAGCATCAAGAAAGAAGAGTAACGCGCTCACGACCAACACGCCACGAAGTGCACCAAAGACAATGCCAAAGACACGGTCAGTGCCAGATAAACCAGTACGATGTACCAGCTCACCCAGCAGGTAGTTTAACAATCCGCCTAACAATAGCGTCGCAAAGAATAATATGGCAATGGCCGCTGCATTTCTTAAAAGGGGTTCAGAAATACTGGTTAGGAAGGAAGCTAAATATTGGTAAAATAAACTAGAGATGATAAATGCGCCAGCCCACACGGCCAAAGACATTGCTTCTTTTATAAAGCCACGAATTAAACCGATAATAGTAGACAGTGCAATAATGCCAAGTATGGCGTAATCAACCCAGATCATATGAACCAACTAGTCGTTAATTTGGGGCGCATTCTATAAGAGGTCGACACTAAATGCCAGATCATTTTGTTACTTCAAATTGGGTAACTTTACCATTGAGTTTAGTAAGCGCTTTTAATTCAGGGAGTTTGCTCTCAAGCTCCGCCTTATTAAGCGACGGACCCACAAAAACTTTAGTTAAAGTGCCATTGGGTGTTTTAACTGGACGAGTAAAGGTTTTAAAACCTTTATCACTGAGTTTCGCTTGTAACGATTTAACGTTAGCGGCGTGTGAAAAGCTACCCAGCTGAATAACATACGCCATTTTCGATAAATTTTCTTCCGGCTTACGTACTGGTTCTGGTTGCTTTTCAGCAGCTTGAGGTTTTGCTGTGGCAGCGGCTTGATTAGTTGATGCTTCAACAATTTTCTGCTCTGCGGGCGTTGTTTCTACAACTATTTCAGCAGCACTGGTGAGCAGTTCGTCATCTGCTGATATATCTTCCTCAGCTTCTGCTTTTGGCTGCTGAGCGTTGGCCACTTGATCATCTATCGCGTCTTGGAGATCGATAGTTTTGAACTCAGGACGTTCAGGAATGGCTTTAAAGCCTTCTTTGTAATGTACTTTTTCGCCATCAAGAATGTTAGGAATAAACACGATAGCTGCAATCACCACAATAGTTGTGCCGACTAAACGATTTATAAAGCCTGAGTTCACCAGATTCCTCTCTATTTTTTCCAATAATTAATGGCAGCTGCTACGGTAAAAAAGGAGCCAAATACAATCAATATCGATTTCTCATCTAGCTGTGGCAACACCGTATCTAACGCATCATCAACACTTTGATATTGCTCAATCGGCGCATGCGTTTGCACATTATTCATCGATTTAGCTAAGTTCTCTACTTTATCGCCACGAAAGCAATTTAGTCCAGCTAAATGCCATGTATCAACTACCGAGTTCACTTCATTTAATACCGCAACTTTGTCTTTGTCAGCCAGCATAGCGACTAACGCATGAACTTTAAAGCCTTGATCTTGCAGGTGAGCTAACTTTTTAGCTAAATAACGTGCCGATTCAGGATTATGCGCCACATCAGTATAGACCATAGGCTCACTGCTTAGTTGCTGAAAGCGCCCTTCAACCACTAAATTAGTTAAACAATCGCGGATCACTGCTTCACTCGGTAATAAGTTTAGCACCGCCAATGTAGTCAGCGCTGTCGCCGCGTTTTGGCATGGGATGGATGGTTTAGCAAACTCAAAGTGATGAGCTTGATACTGCCAACTAAAACTCTGCGCATGCTCTTTAAATATAAAATCTCGCCCAGATAAATGCATCACCGCGTTAATTTCATGACCGTAGTCGGTCACTGTGTGCGGTATGTTTAAATCGCCGACAATGGCGGGGGTGCCAGTACGAAAAATTCCTGCTTTATCATAACCCACAAGCTCCCGCGTATCACCAAGGTACTCTTTATGATCTAAATCGATAGTGGTGATCACACTGGCAAATGGGGTAACAATATTGGTGGCATCGTAGCGCCCGCCCAGCCCCACTTCTAACAGCACATAATCAACGCTATGGCGTTTAAAAATAGCCAGTGCGCCTAAGGTGCCATATTCAAAATAAGTCAGCGGCGTGTCACCACGGCCCTGCTCGAGCAAGGCAAACGCATCAACATGAAATTGATCATCAAGCTCTGCGCCATTTATGCGTACGCGTTCGTTATACTGAATTAAATGAGGAGATGCATAAGTACCAACCGAATAACCTTGGGCAAGCAGCAGTGCTTCTAAACAGCGGGCAGTGGTGCCTTTGCCGTTGGTGCCAGCAATGAGAATTATTTTACTTGGTGTGTCGAGTAAACCAATGGTATTGGCCACTTTGGCAACGCGTTCTAACCCCATGGCAATATTTGCTGGGTGAACACTTTCTAAATAACAAAGCCAATCATCAAGGCTAGATGATTGGCTAGGAATGTTTTTTGTCATAGCGTGTGATCAGTAAAGCTGAAATTTACGCTACTCTATGCTCTTGTTCCGTAGAAGGCAAGTTCATAAATTTAGCGAGTATACGTGCAAGTGTGTCACGCATTTCACGACGGTCGATGATCATATCGATGGCACCATGCTCTAGCAAGAATTCACTGCGCTGGAAGCCTTCAGGTAAGGTCTCGCGCACAGTTTGTTCAATAACACGAGGACCCGCAAAACCGATTAAGGCTTTTGGCTCTGCAACATTGATATCGCCAAGCATGGCTAATGATGCTGATACACCGCCCATCGTTGGATCAGTCATTACTGAAATAAACGGCAAGCCTTGTTCGCTCATTTTCGCAAGTGCAGCACTGGTTTTAGCCATTTGCATCAGCGACATAAGCGCTTCTTGCATCCGTGCACCACCTGACGCTGAAAAGCAAATTAGCGGCATATTATGTTCCAAACACTGATCAACAGCATCAACAAAACGCGCACCAACAACCGATGCCATTGAACCACCCATAAATGAGAATTCAAATGCGACGGCTGCAACAGGAATGCCTTTTAAGCGCCCTTTCATCGCGACTAACGCGTCTTTTTCGCCACTTGACTTTTGTGCGGCGGCGATACGGTCTGAATATTTTTTCGAGTCTTTAAACTTTAAAATATCTTTTGGTTCGTGCTGTGTGCCAAGTTCTTGGCGGTCGCCATCATCCAAAAAATGTTCAAGACGTTTACGGCCACTGACACGCATGTGGTGATTGCATTTAGGGCATACATTGAGTGACTTTTCTAATTCCGCTTTATATAAAATCGAATCACAATCTGTACATTTCGCCCAAACACCTTCAGGTATCTCTTTACGAGCCGAAGACTTTGTTGTTTTAGGTAGGATTTTTTCTAACCAACTCATTTGCAACTCTCTTAATACTATTCTGTGCTTTGCTGCGTTCCTGCCAAATCATTATTGGCAGACAAATTTTTTCAATTAAAACATGAATTACACACAGGCGGTATAAAAAACTGGTCTTAGTAGTGAAATGCCTGCGTCAACACGGTCAAATTATCGTCAATTAAACCCCAGTATCAGCTAAAAATAAAGGGCCTAGCGGCGTTGCTGGAATTTCAAACTGCTCAGGATAATCGACATCTACTAAGTATAAGCCTGCCGCCTTCGCTGTGGCACTGGCTTTAGCGCGCTCTTTTAAATCAAGTAACTCTTTAAGCCACACAGGTTGCTGTTTATGCAAACCGATATCCATTAAGCAACCGGTGATATTACGTACCATATGGTGTAAAAATGCATTTGCTTTTATATCGATGACCACATAGCTGCCTTGGCGCGCAACCGATAAATGATGAATGGTGCGTGTCGCGGTATTAGCTTGGCAATGCAATGCGCGAAACGACGTAAAATCATGTTCACCAATTAAGTACTGACATGCTTGTTGCATTTTAGTTTCATCAAGGGGGTGATGAAAATGTGTCACTCCCTCACTTAATATCGCCCCTCGAAAGGAGTTATTATAAATAACGTAACGATAACGCCTTGCAGTAGCACTAAAGCGAGCATGAAAAGTTTCACTCACAGGTTTTGCGTAGCGTATAGCAATATCTTTCGGTAACAAGGTGTTCATACCCATAGTAAATGCAACCATATCGCGTTCAGCGTGGGTATCAAAATGCACAACCTGGCCAGTACCATGAACTCCAGCATCAGTGCGACCCGCACAAACGATTTCTACTGGGTGGTTACAAATACGCGAAAGCGCGGTTTCTACTTCTTGTTGTACGCTATTTACATGCGATTGACGTTGCCAACCACTGTAACGGGCGCCGTTGTATTCAACTCCAAGTGCTACTCGCATAATTACTGCTTTACCTACTGTGCTAAAGGACGGGCATTTTATGCTATATGCCAATCTAATAAAAGTAACTCATTACAAATAAGCGCCGCGGTCTTTCTTCAGGCTAACAAGTTTAAAATAAAAAAGGGCATAAACGCGCGTTTATGCCCTTTTTTAAAATGTGTATTTAAACTAATTTAGCTTTTAAACTTAGCGCTTCTTCTTGCACTTCTTCAGGGCCATTGGCAATAACCTCTTCAATAACATCCAGCGCAGAGTCCATATCACCAATTTCTATGTAAGCACGGGCCAAATCGAGTTTAGCTGAAAAACCACCACTTTCTAAATCAACATCGGTTGGATTATCACCCGCTAACAAAGCGTCAAACTCACTCAAACCGACATCCATATTCACATCATCATAAGGTTCATGATCTAAACTTGCATCATCACTTTGCTCAATCAATGCATCAATATCTACAAATTCTTCTGTGATCTCGTCTTCGTTTGTAGGCGCAGTTATTTCTTCATCTACTTGCTCCGCCAAGCCTATATCATCGGTTGCTGAGAACGCTTCAAGTTCCGCAAGATCTTCACTAAGCAGGGCATTAAAATCAACGTCGAAATCACTGCTATCATCAATATCTAACGGCTCAGGTTCTGCCAACTCACTTAATAACGCATCAAAATCTGTTTGCGTAAGATCAGCCATAAAGTCATCATCAAGCTGATCGTCTGATAAATCATTTTGCTGTGCATCTAAGTTACTATCAAGCGCTGGCGGTTGCTCAAAGGGATCGTCAAGTTCGACAGCCAAATCATCTTCATCGTCGCCTGTTACTTGATCAGCACTGTGCTTTTCATTATCTAACGGTGCTGCATCTGCAGTGTCCGTCGCAGCTTCTTTAACATCGTCATTAGTCGTAAGAGTATCGTTAGGCTGCGGCGCTTCGCTTAATGATTCATCTTCTGCAAGTAACTCATCTTCAATTAATAATTCATCGTCAAAGTCTTGCTCTAAACTATCTAAATCTTGCCCTGCAGCCATTGCATTAGCCAGATCTTGTTCTGCTTGACTAAGTTGTAGCTCGGGTATGTCGGCATTAGATTCATCATCGAGTGGCTCGTTATCCTCACTTTCTGCATCATTGAGTTCAAGCTCAGGATAGTCATCAAGTTCCAGACTCGGTGTCACAGGATCTGCACTTAGCGGCTCATCTTCTAACGCTAAATCAAATTCATCTGCAAGCGGATCATCTCCCAAGTCTATTTCAACTTCCTCAATTTGATCATCGAGTTCATCAACTTCAGACCATTTCGGCGGCTCTACGTAATCATCTTCTTGCTGTAATTCATTAAGTAAATCATCAACGCTTTTTAGTGAAGGATCGTCATATTCTTCTAATAAATCGTCTTCGTCGAGCAGCTCATCGCTTGATTCTTCACTCGTTTGTGCAAATAAATCATCATCTGTGTCTGCAAGCTCTGATCCAGCTTCTAATTCATCAACTAAACTAGATGCTATCGATTCAACATCTTCAACATCAAGTTCATCTTCTACATTCGATAACTCTTCCATCGAATCAGAAAGAGCTTCATTGAGCTGCGTGCTATGCGCTTCATCCGTTAAGCTTTCAATATCACCTAAATCAAACTCATCTTCTGCTTCAATAGGCGTTATGCCAGCTTCAGGCTCAGACTTTTCATCGGTGGGTTGCTCTAATAAACTATCAATATCACCAAAATCAAACTCATCGTCTTCTGCAACTGCCTCTGCCTCAACGTCTGCATCACCAAGCTCAGGCTCTGTTGCGCTGTTATCCTCTGCGGCTTCATCAATCAGACTGTCGATATCAGCTACATCAAGTTCGTCGTCTTCTGCAACTGGCTCTGCCTCAACGTCTGCACCACCAAGCTCAGGCTCTGCTGCGCTGTTATCCTCTGCGGTTTCATCAATAAGACTGTCGATATCAGCTACATCAAGTTCGTCGTCTTCTGCAACTGGCTCTGGCTCAACGTCTGCACCACCAAGCTCAGGCTCTGCTGCGCTGTTATCCTCTGCGGCTTCATCAATAAGACTGTCGATGTCAGCTACATCAAGTTCGTCATCTTCTGCGACAAGCTCAGGCTTTGCTACGCTATTTTCACCTGCGGCTTCATCAATCAAACTATCAATGTCATCTACATCAAATTCATCGTCTTCTGCAACTGGCTCTGCCTCAACGTCTGCTTCACCAAGCTCAGGCTCTGCTGCGCTATTTTCACCTGCAGCTTCATCAATAAGACTATCAATGTCAGCTACATCAAAGTCGTCGTCTTCTTCGACAAGCTCAGGCTTTGCTACGCTGTTTTCATCCGCGGCTTCATCAATAAGACTGTCGATATCAGCTACATCAAGTTCATCATCTTCTTCACCAAGCTCAGGCTCTGTTACGCTGTTATCCTCTGCGGCTTCATCGATAAGACTGTCGATGTCAGTTATATCAAGTTCGTCGTCTGCTTCACCAAGCTCTGGCTCTGCTACAGTATTATCGCTCGCTGCTTCATCAATAAGGCTGTCGATGTCAGCTACATCAAATTCATCGTCTTCTGCAACAAGCTCAGGCTCTGCTGCGCTATTTTCACCTGCAGCTTCATCGATAAGACTGTCGATGTCAGCTACATCCAAGTCGTCGTCTTCTTCGCCAAGCTCAGGCTCTGCTACGCTATTTTCACCTGCGGCTTCATCAATAAGGCTGTCGATGTCATCTACATCAAAGTCGTCGTCTTCTTCAACAAGCTCAGGCTCTGCTACGCTATTTTCACCTGCGGCTTCATCAATAAGACTGTCGATGTCATCTACATCAAAGTCGTCGTCTTCTTCGACAAGCTCAGGCTCTGCTACGCTATTTTCACCTGCAGCTTCATCAATAAGACTGTCGATATCAGCGACATCAAAGTCGTCGTCTTCTTCGACAAGCTCGGGCTCTGTTACGCTGTTATCCTCTGTTGCTTCATCAATCAGACTATCAATGTCATCTAAATCAAATTCATCATCTTCAACAGGCTCAGCAGATTGATTACTGCTTTGCTCATCAATCAAGGCATCAATATCAAAATCATCATCTGCTAATTCCTCACTAAGCGCTGCTAAGTCGTCATCTGAATCAAGAGCATCATCGGCTTTAGCCGTTACGGGCTGTTCAGTGTCATTCGCGAATAAATCATCTAAATCAGCGGCACTCAAGATATCACCATCATCAGTGTCAGCTTTCATATCTAAGTCGATATCGTCGCCTAAGCTATCATCGTCTGTTTGATCAAAGTCTTGCTGCATGAAAATATCGAGTTCATCATTTTCTTCTTTAGCTTCATCACTTTCATCATCGAACACGATGTCGTCGCTCAGTAAACCATCTAATTCGTCTTGATTTAATAAACTATCGCCATCTTCAAATCCATCATCGATATTATCATCAAAAATAATGTCATCGTCGTCAGGTAAAATATCCTTATCATCGTCCAGCTGCACACTTAAGTCATCAAGATCATTAGGTACTGGATCAGGAATAATTGGGTCTAGTGAAGGTCCTAGATCAATATCATCATCTGCGCTATAACTTGGACTTTGTGGTAAAAACTCATCATCAATATCTTCCTCTTGTTTGTTATTGCGTTTACGCAAGAACATCACAATTGCAAAGATGATCAACAATGCAGGTATAGTCATTAATAGAATGAGAACTAGCGGATTGGCTAATAGTCCAGCAAAATTAAACTCACTAGTCTCTTCGAGCTTTTTTGCACTTTGTTGCTCTATAATTTCGTTTTGTTTTGCAATTAATTCTTTCAATTGTCGCTGAATTTCGCTGTCTTGACCGAGCTGTTCGCGAATGTTTTCAAGCTCTTTAGAAACGCCGGTAAGCTGTTGCTTTAATTTATTATTCTCAACTAAAATTTCTTCGACATTAGCCACTGAAGATTTGAACTGTTTTTGTAGTTCAACCAGTTGTGTACCTTGCTGCGTTTTAATGTTGTTGATTTCTTGCTTTAATTCTTGTTTTGCTTCATCAACATCCACTTTACGCGCTTGGGTGACTTTCTTTTGTGATGCGGTGATCTCACTGTTTGTCAGTGTACCGTTTTTCTTTTTTTCCCACAACTCATCGTCTTGCTCAGAGCGTTGCTTAGCAAGTTCGGGGTTTACACCTTGAATTTCAGTTAAGGTCGGGATTTTTAAATACGCGCCATCACGCATATGATTAAGGTTTTGATCTAAAAACGATTGCGGGTTTTTTTCATACAAAGCCTGCATAACCTGATAAATACTGACCGAGTTATCTGGCCGCACTTTTGCTGCAATACGCCATAGCGTATCAGTTGGCTTGATTGGCCCAATTGAACGCCCTTGAACGCCATAATCGACACCCTTAGGCCCTTTTAATTGAGCTCCGTCTTGGGAGTATATCGGTGTTACCACCAATGCAGACGCTAATAAGAGGAGTGAAGCTAAACCGCGCATGCTGATCCTTTAATGTTTAAATGTTAACGCAGCGCCTTACGATTAGGCGCTTAAACATTGATTATTTCTTGCAGAAATAACGTACATAAATAAATAGTTAATTAAGTCTTTCTTGCAAGCTCTATTCCAGTTGCAAACTATAAACCAGTTGCGGCTTAATATCCATCGCAACACTTTGATACGTAATAGCTTAAACTTTATCAGCTGGAAGAGTTTTTTATAGTTAAGATTAAGTTTATACGCTTTTAGCTGCTATGCGGCAATTATTTGGCTGTTAAAAAATAAAAAAGCGGCAAATGGCCGCTTTTCTCACCTTTAATTAAAGGTAGTTAGCTATTAACTCTTCGGCTATTTGCACACTATTGGTCGCAGCCCCTTTGCGAGTATTATCACTAACAACCCACATATTTAAACCATGAGGATGAGAAATATCTTGGCGTAATCGGCCAACATAAACGGTATCGTTACCACTGGCATCAGAAACAGCCGTTGGGTAATCCCCTTCATCATCGATTAATTCAAGGCCAGGGGCATCGTTAAGTAATTGCTTAACGTGTTCAAAATCATACGGCATCCGTGTTTCAATATTAATCGCTTCAGAATGACCAAAAAATACCGGCACGCGTACACACGTCGGATTAACCGCAATGGTAGTATCGCCTAAAATTTTATGGGTTTCGTTGACCATTTTCATTTCTTCGCGGGTGTAGCCGTTATCTTCAAAAACATCAATTTGCGGAATGACATTAAACGCCATTTGCTTTGGAAACAATTCACTTTCTATCGGGCGAGCATTCATTAAATTAGCTGTTTGTTTAGCGAGCTCATCAACCGCTTGTTTACCCGCACCAGATACTGCTTGATACGTTGATACATTGATACGATCAATACCGTATGCATCATAAATTGGTTTTAACGCCACCATCATTTGAATAGTTGAGCAATTTGGGTTGGCAATGATATTACGGTTTCTAAAGTCTGCAAGGCTTGCTGCGTTGACTTCTGGCACGACTAATGGAATTTCAAAGTCATTTCTAAAATGTGAGGTGTTATCAATTACGATACAACCCGCATCAGCCGCTATAGGTGCGTATTTCTCTGAAACACTGCCACCGGCTGAAAACAAGCCGATATGTGCTTGACTAAAATCAAACCCTGCAACGTCTTGCACTTCGATAGTTTCACCGCGAAATTTAATATCTTCGCCCGCACTGCGGCTACTTGCCAATAAAAATAATTGATCAACTGGAAATTTACGATCTTCTAACGTTTCAATAATTTGGCGGCCAACAAGACCTGTGGCGCCAAGTACGGCAACATTATATTTTTGTGACATGTGTATTCCTCGTTTAACAACCGCCCTTATGGCCGCTGTTTAAAATTATATTATTCGGTTACGAAACCAAGCCCTGATAACAGCGCTTTATTATGTTTCGCGCCAGTGATATTTACAGTGCTAAATTCACGACGGATCGGGTAATTTTTGCGTAAACTATCAAAACCATCAGTTGCCAAATTACTGCGTAAAATACCGTCATCACGACGCACGTCGTAAACAAGATGGATCAATTGACCCAACTCAGCAAAGCTGAAAGTTTCTTGTAAAGTGACGTGGGTAATGGCAGGTACTGGTAAAAAATCAGCTAACGTTTTATTTGCTGGTACGTCTTTAAGCCCACACAATTTTTGATAGAGCATTTGCGTGCCGCGAGCTTTGCCCTCAAGGGTATGCCCGGCAATATGCACACTGGCATAACGCACATAGTCAAGCAGCTCAGTCAGTATGCTCGGCTCGTTTTCCCATACATCTAAAACTAAATCCAATTTAGCACCGCTTTGCATCACGTTTAGCAAAGCTTGATTATCAATCACATCACCACGACTGGCATTGATTAGGATAGTGCCTGGCCTAAGTGCTGCTAAGCGAGCTTTATCCATTAAATGCAAGGTTTTGTGCTTACCTGTTGTTACCAGCGGCACATGAAAGGTAACTATATCTGCTTTAGTGAGTAACT
This sequence comes from Pseudoalteromonas sp. ASV78, assembly GCF_047806705.1. Lineage (NCBI taxonomy): Bacteria > Pseudomonadati > Pseudomonadota > Gammaproteobacteria > Alteromonadales > Pseudoalteromonadaceae > Pseudoalteromonas > Pseudoalteromonas sp. ASV78. Next base: position 1,711,563 of record NZ_JBLOPA010000001.1, read on the forward strand.
CATCAATATCTAAATGCTCTGCTAATTGCCCTGCTTGATGCTTGGGCGGATCACATAGCAACACAGTCACATCAAGCGCGGCTAGTTTGTCTCGCAAACAACTCCCTATGCTACCAACACCAACAATACCAATGGTTTTGCCCTGTAAGGGGGTCGCATTTTCTTGGCTCAGCGCAAACAAACTGCTGATCACATACTCTGCGACCGCAACAGCATTACAACCAGGGGCACTGGTAAAAGTGATGCCGCGTTGATTGAGTAAATCCGTGTCAATATGATCGATACCAATGGTAGCGGTACCTACAAACTGCAATTTATTCGCATGGCTTAAAAGTGCTTCGTCCACGAGTGTGACTGAACGAGTTAATAATACATCAATATCTATTAGCTGTTCACTTTGCAATGTACGACCATCAAAACGCGTTACTTCACCAAAATCAGCAAAGTACTGCTCAACAAGTGGCATGTTTTGGTCCGCAAGAATTTTCATTAACAAGTCCAGTTGGCACGAAGAGCCGCTATTGTAACGAACATAACCCATTTTGAAAACGAAAAAGCCGAGCAAGTTGCTCGGCTTCTAGTTGTAATGTGGCTTTTTAATTAGCCTTTATATTTACTCATTACTAATGTGGCGTTAGTGCCACCAAAACCAAAGCTGTTAGACATAACAGTATTTAGCTCAACGTCTTTACGCTCAGTGATGATGTTTAAGCCTGCGGCTTGTTCATCTAACTCATCAATATTAATTGAAGGCGCAACAAAGCCGTGCTCTAACATAAGTAGTGAGAAAATAGCTTCATGAACACCAGCCGCACCAAGGGCATGGCCTGTCATTGCTTTAGTTGCGCTGATCATTGGTGATTTACCACCAAATACTTCTTGAATTGCGCCAAGCTCTTTAACATCACCAACCGGTGTAGATGTACCATGGGTATTTAAGTAATCAATGCTGTCTACGCCTTGCATTGCTTGGCGCATACAACGTGCAGCACCTTCGCCAGAAGGAGCAACCATGTCATAACCATCTGATGTCGCGCCGTAACCAACCACTTCAGCATAAATATGTGCACCACGTGCAAGCGCATGTTCAAGTTCTTCAACAACAACAATACCGCCGCCGCCAGAGATAACAAAACCATCACGGTTAGCATCATAGGTACGAGAGGCTTTTTCTGGTGTTTCATTGTACTTAGTAGAAAGTGCGCCCATTGCGTCAAATTCCATTGCCAATGTCCAGTGCAGCTCTTCACCGCCACCGGCAAAAACAACGTCTTGTTTGCCTAATTGGATTTGCTCTACTGCGTTACCAATACAGTGTGCAGAGGTGGCACATGCTGAACTGATTGAGTAGTTAACGCCTTTAATTTTAAACGGTGTCGCTAAACACGCAGACGTTGTGCTGGCCATGGTACGTGGCACCATATAAGGACCAACACGTTTTACGCCTTTTTCACGTAAAATGTCAGCCGCTTCTACTTGCCATTTAGATGAACCACCACCGGAACCCACAATGATCCCCGTACGCTCATTTGATACTTGCTCATCAGATAAACCTGAATCTGCGATAGCTTCGGCCATTGAGATATACGAATAGGCAGCGGCATCGCCCATAAAGCGCATTGCTTTACGATCAACAAACTCTTTAACGTCAATATCAATTTTGCCCGATACGTTACTACGTAACTTATATTCAGCAAATTCTGGGTTAAAAGCGATACCACTCTTACCAGTTTTTAACGATTCTAATACTTCTTCTTTGTTGTTACCGATGCTTGATACAACACCGATGCCCGTAATAACGGCTCTTCTCATGGGTAATTACCTTAGCTTGATACTAAATTATATTCTATTTTACGCTGAAACTTACGACAAAGTGGTCAGCTTTCTAGCGTACACTTGTACTCTGAACCTCTAGCTTATAAATAACGCCAGACTATTTCAAAGAAAACACGTAAAATAATGAAAAAAAGTACTCATTCATTGCATGCCATGATCAAAAACGCTGAAATCCACTTTAATAACTTAGGTACACCCGTTGCAGACAACTTTAATGATGTCTATTTTTCAAACGATGATGGCCTAGCTGAGTCCGATTATGTCTTTTATCAACAAAATAATATGCCGCATCGGTTACAAAATCATGACCGAACACATTTTGTTATTGCAGAAACAGGTTTTGGTACTGGGCTTAATTTTTTAAATACGTGGCAGCAATTTAAAAATCATTTAACCAATAGGCAGCATCCTAATCGAGAAGTTCACAATTTAGTACAACAAAACGTGCAACGCTTACATTTTATTTCCTTTGAAAAGTATCCGATTAAAGTGACTGAACTAAAAAAAGCCTTACAAGTATGGCCAACTTTAGCCTCCTTAAGTGACCAGTTACTTAAAAAGTATCCAATAAACCTAGCAGGCTGTCATCGTCTTGAATTTGATAATGGCCAGATTATTCTCGATTTATATTTTGGCGATGTGCAAGAATCACTTGCAGCTATAAGCTACCCGCAAACAGGTATTATCGATGCGTGGTATCTTGACGGTTTTGCACCGAGTAAAAACCCCGAAATGTGGCAACCAGCCTTATTCAACTCAATGGTGGATATTTCTCGTAGTAATGCCACGTTCGCAACCTTTACGGTTGCAGGTGTTGTACGCAGAGGTCTTGCTGATGCAGGGTTTGCGGTACAAAAAGTGAAAGGTCATGGCAAAAAAAATGAAATGCTGATTGGTTATTTAGCCGATGCCAATGATGCACACTCTACCCCAGCTTATTTCGCTCATCAGCAAAGTGCATTGAGCAATGTAGCCGTTATTGGTGGGGGAATTGCTAGCAGCGCGATTTTATATAGCTTAGCCAAACGAGGGCTCAACAGTCAGTTGTTTTGTCAAGATCCGCAGCTGGCAATGGGGGCATCGCATAATGTGCAAGGCGCGGTTTATCCGCATTTACAAGCCAAAAATTCACCACACAGTGAGCTATTTGCACATAGTTTTTTATACGCAAAACGCTTATATCAACAATTAACTGACAATGGTTTTAACTATGATCATCAATGGTGTGGCGTTTTACAACATGCGGTAAAACAACCATTAACCGATCGTCATCAAAATATTGAAAACAAACAGCTGTGGCCAACTGAACTCATGCACAGCGTAACGCCTGAGCAAGGTGATGAAATTGCTGGTGTAAGTACAGGCTACTCAGGCGTATATTTTCCACTTGGCGGTTGGCTAAATCCTCCTCAATTAGTGAATGCGCTATTTCAACAAGCCCATGCACTTACCCCCATCCAGAGCCACTTTAATTGTGATATCGAAGCGCTTGAGAAAACCTCGCAAGGCTGGTTGCTAAAAAGCCAAGGGCAACAATTTGGCCCATTTAGTGATGTCATTATTTGCGCGGGCGAGCACAGTGACCGCTTTACACAAACTCAATCTTTGCCAATTGTTGGCGTGCGTGGTCAAGTATCCCATCTACAAGCAAGTCCTGCATCACGTAAACTAAAAACGGTGTTATGCCATAAAGGCTATTTTACTCCCGCATACTTAGATCATCATTGCATGGGCGCAACGTTTGAGAAAAACTCAAAAAGCCGTGCAGTCACCGAGCAAGACAATCAAACTAATCGCGAGCAACTACTGAGCTTTTATGGGCAAACCGACTTTGCCAGTAATTTAGGTAAAATCACTGCGGCCAAAGCCGCGGTACGCTGTAGCTTTATTGATCACCTTCCGATGGCTGGAGAATGGCCGCAGCAAAGTGATTATATTCAAGCGTTTGCCAATTTACGCTTGGGCAAACGTTATCAATATCACGCTTTGCAAAAACCGCAACAAGGTTTGCACCTATTAACCGGGTTTGGTGCTCGCGGCTTGTGCAGCGCGCCTTTGTGTGCGGAACATTTAATTGCTGCACTTAACGATGAACCACTGCCATTAAGTGAGCGAGTAAGCCAAGCAATCCACCCTGCTCGTTTTATTGTTCGCGATTTAATCCGTAATAAAATTTAACTTAACAAACATAGCGTGTCGGAACTCAAAAAAAATAACAGCTTGACGACGAAGTGGCTTGAATACGTATGCATAAAACAAACTGTTGAGCTTATAACAAAAGCGCCGTAGTTTATTATTAACACAATAATAACAACATGGTCTTTATGCGCTATTTACTCTATATATTGGTATTCTTCGGCAGTCACTATTGCAACGCCGCCGCAATCAAATTACAAAGTTATTCAGGTGATACTTCGTTACCGCACAAGCTATTACTAACCGCATTAGCAAGGCAAAACCTTACCTATATCCATCCTTATGAAAGTGATAAAGACATTTCAAATGCGCGTATTTTAAATGATGTAAAAAATGGTCAGTTAGATGTGATGTGGAGTATGACCTCCCAACAACTTGAGCAAGACTATCAAGCTATTTATATTCCGCTATTTAGAGGCTTGCTTGGCATGCGGGTCGCCATTGTCACCCAGCAAAATCGCGATATATTTAAACATGTAACCCAACTTTCTGAACTTAAAGAATTTTCTGCCGGACAAGGGAAAACTTGGCCCGATACACAAATTTTAAAAGCCAATGGTTTAGAGGTACTTACCACGCTTAAATACCCTAACCTTTTCCCTATGCTTGAAGGTAATCGTTTTGACTACTTTCCTCGTGGTGTCAACGAACCATGGGATGAAATAGCCACTCATCAAGAATTAAATCTGACCGTTGACCCCTATATTTTATTAAAGTACACCGCACCGCTATATTTTTTTGTTGCTAAAGATAACCACACTCTCGCTAACCAACTTAGTAACGCATTACAAGCGATGATTGCCGATGGTACTTTTTCCAGTATGTTTTTTGACGACAGCCAAGTGCAAATGGTGCTAGCTAAAGCAAACTTAGCAGCGCGCACAGTGATCCCATTAGAAAATCCTAGCTTGTCATCAGACACGCCGCTATCACACCCTTCTCTGTGGTTTGATCCACTTAACGAAAGCAGCAACACACCATGAAATCATTACAAAGAAAAATAATCACCGCGCTGAGTATATGTTTACTTGTTACTTTTAGTTTTGTGATTGGGGCTAATTACATGTTGCTAAAGAATGATGAAACACAACAATGGCATAACAATATTGATGCGATAAAACAGCAATTAACGGTTATTTTAGCTGAGCCGGTATTTTCCTATGATAAACCACTGATAGCGCAAATATTGCACGCTTTTGCCAAAAACTCAGATATTCAACAGCTCACTGTTATTGATCATCGAGGTATTGAACTCGGACGACTCGATAAACCCAGTGATGCAACGAAGCAATTGCTCAAACAACACATAGCACTGACATTTTCAGAGCAACAAATTGGCACGATTCATATTAGCTTTAGCCAAGATCAATTAAATAACAGCATCAACAAAGCATTAAGTACCATGGTTATCACCCTTGCCATTTCCTTTGCTATGTTGGGTATTATTATTCTTAGCGTATGCAAAATGCTGATCATTAAACCGATTGTCAGCGTTAATCAATTGGTGGATGAGCTTGCCCGTGGCTCTGGCGATTTAACTCAACGAATCAACTATCAATCAAGTGACGAAATAGGACATTTAGTCGCAGGGTTTAATCGCTTTATTAATGAGGTTCAACAGATCATCGCCAGTCTTGGCCAAACAGCCACTGAGCTTGAAGTGATTGCCGCAGCAGTCAACGAAGCAACAGTGCGCTCTAAACATGAAGCCGAGCAAGAATACCAATTAACCGATGCCGCGACCTTGTCACTCAGCCAATTAACATCTGCCACCAAGGAGATTGCACTTGGCGCAACGCAAACAGCAGAGCAAACAGTACAAGTACAAGGACTCTGCCAAGACGGTGAGCTATCGATGGGTAATAACAGCAGCTTGATAAGCGATCTTGAAAATCAATTAGATCATACTTCAACAGTGGTAGAACAACTTGATAGTCGCAGCAGCGAGATAAGCCAAGTACTTGATGTAATTAAAAGTATAGCCGAACAAACTAACTTACTGGCGCTTAACGCTGCCATTGAAGCCGCTCGGGCTGGAGAGTCTGGTCGTGGCTTTGCTGTGGTGGCTGATGAAGTTCGCGCACTTGCAAGCAAAACCTATCATTCCACATCTGAAATCGAAAACATTATTACTGCACTGCAAACCAACGCCAGTGAATGTGTTGCTGCCACACAAAAAAGTAAACATGTAAGTAATCAAGTGACGACTGCAAACCAACAAAGTCAGCGCATTTTTCATAACATTGCGCAGCAAGTTGATGAAATTAATCTAATGAATGAACGCATTGCGGCAAGCTCAGAAGAGCAAACGTTTGTTACACAAGGAATATTAGTCACTATGGAAAAAATCAACCACGGCGCAAAATCGCTTGCCCAAGAAGCTGAGCACCTCGACGATACGATAAAGCAACTCAATGATCTTGAACAAGGGATTGTCGCAAAACTTGGGTTATTTAGGTATTAAATACAAAAACGGCTAGCCTAATAAAGCGAGCCGTTTTTATTTAACCTGAACTCTGGTTAAGAGATTTACTATCCAGAGTTCAGATCATTTACGCTTTAATTACTCCTAAAATTGATATTGGAATCCTAGCGCCCATTCATTCACATCATTTTCTCTTAACTTATAATGACTATAGTTAATTGAAACATCTATATTTTCAAACACTGGATAAGCTAATTGCCCGCCAAAATAAGGACGTGTATTAGTGTCATTATATGCAATTTTTTGCCCCGTAGATGAGTGGCTATCAATCGAATAATGATAATGAAAAGCTCCAACAAAAACCTTACTCTTAACTTGGCCCAACAGCGGGAATAGATAAGCAGTTTGTATCGCAGGTCCTTGTGATAATACCGGCACGGTTTGTGACACATTCAGTTGCGCGTTACTTGGATCAAGTGTATCTCCAACAAAGGTCATACTACCTTCACCTAAGTTGATATAGCGTACGCCAAATTGCCAATTAGTCGCAAAAGAATAAATTCCGCCTATTGACCAACTAATATCGGTATCATCGTATTCAGTATTCGCTAATTCGACTGATTGATTAGCTGTGGTCGAGCCTGCAACGGCCGCATAACCAATCGTGCCATCCATAGACCATTCACCAGCTAATACTGGCTGACTGACTACCGCAGCCGTAGCAAGTAAGGCCCATGGAGTCAGTTTTGATTGGCGACGTATAAAGACCAAACCAATCATTAATAACACCATAGTGCTGCCTAAACTACCTGATGAGCTATTTTTAACAGTGGTGGTTGTATAAGCTTTTACAGTCACTTTTACTTCTCCTTTAGCTTCAGCACCTTTACTGTCAGCTACTGTATACTCAATAAAATCGACACCTTCAAAACCTGCTTTGGGTTGGTAATTCAATGTGTCATCGCCATTTATAGTGACTGTTCCTTGCGTAGCTTGCGCGCTTATTAAGCTCAGTGCGTCGCCATCCGCATCGCTATCATTGGCAAGCACATCAATAACTATTTGCGTGCGGTCATTAGTGCTTGCTATATCAGCAATCGTTGTTGGGGCACTGTTCACTACCACACTCACAGTCGCTGTATCAAAGGCTGTGCCACCTTGACCATCAGACACACTGTAGTTGATTGTTGCAGTACCAATGAACTCAAGTAATGGTTGATAACTAAGTTGATTATTAACAATGGCTACCTCACCAAAATCAACACTTGCACTGTTGAGCGTGAGTACATCATTATCTGCATCGCTATCATTACTAAGCACATCAATAACAATACTATTACCAACTGCAATAATCACTTGATCTGATTGTGTAACAGGTGCGCTGTTATTGCTGCTCATAACGCTTACGCCGCCGGGGTCAACAATTTGACCATTCGCTACGCCATCGGCATCATTGATACCGCCATCCGTTATGCGTAATTGCACACACCAGTCACCTTCTTTAAGGCCTTCTTGCCACAGCAGACTATTGGGTGAAGGACAATAACCTTGCTCACCTTGCGTTGAATAGAGCTTATCGCCATTGTTGGTGTTAAAGTCAACCCATTCATTATTGATAAGCTTTCTATAAATCGCACCTGCAGGTATTGGCATTCTTTGCGGCAGCACTATATGGTAGTTTTCACCTTTTTGCTCCATGGCGGTTACTATAAAACTAAAGTAGCCACCAGAGTTTTCCATACCAACATCTACAGGTAGCTCACTTTCAAACAATTGTGCTGCGCCACTGCTATTTTGTGTGCTTAAGAATGCTTTTCTTAAACATGCTCCCGCATCTCCTTCAATAAGGAACTGCGCTAACTCATTTACTTGCTCAGGTAATACATTACATTCATTAATATTATCCAAGTAATCAGGGATACCATCACGGTCGCTATCTTGTAGACCTTCGATATTGTCTGGTATTAAGTCATTATCAGTATCAGCAGTTGTTAGCTCAGGTAACTGAGCTATCACTTCCACATAACTGGTCACTGTCGTTGATAGGCTATCCACAGCATCATCTATTGCGGTTACTGCTATTTCATAAATACCAATATCGAGTTCAGCTGTAGAGAACACAAATGTATCAGCCGCATTACCTAGCTCAACAATCCGTTCATCTGCTGCTTGCCAACTAAATGAAATACTATCTTCAGGATTATTATCCGTTGCCAACGCTGTAATTGTTACGAGATCATCACTGGCTAAAACAAATGGCCGCGGCTGATTGTTTTGTTCAATTCTCGTTACTAAGCTTGGTGCTATATTACTCTCTGAAATAGTCGTAATATTAGTGGCTTGCGCGCCAGTATTAAGGCTGTCGTCAAGCGTTATAACAATTGTTTCATCCGCTTCAATCTCACTATCAGCAAAGACTCTAAAGTTGATCTCACCCATTAAGCCTTGTTCAATAACCACTTCGCCACTGATTAAATCATGATCATCTGATGTTGCGGTTCCAGATACACTGTAAGGGACAGTGACAGGATAACTTGCCGCGGGTCCATTCAAGTAAACCCGAGTGGTATAACTTTGATCCTCAGCAACAACTTTATTTTTACCTAGTGATATTTGTGGGTGAACCATTACTTGCTGGCTTGCCATTGTGGTTTTACCACTACTGTCTGTCGCTTGCCAATACACTTGGTGTACACCTGGCGTAAATAACATACTTTGCTTGAAAGTTGCGACTGGTAATCGGTTTTGCTCGCTATCAAACGCAAGGGCTGTGCCTAATTTCACTCGAGTGAACAACCCTGTTGCATCAATACTCACATCAGCAGGAGGTGTAATAGTTGGTGCATCAGCTTGACCATCAGTAAAGTTAATATAAGCAAACCCTGTGCTTTGTGCTTGCGCTGGGTCGGCAATAATATACTCAACTTTAATAGTGCCTTGGGTACTTGCGTTAAGTTGATAGACAAGCTGCTGGTCAACAATACTCACTGTACCCACTGATGCCCTAGCACCAATAATTGTTATTGCATCGCCATCAACATCAGTGTCATTCGCTAACACATCAAGTATATAACGGCCATTATCTGTGCTCGCTAAGTTAAACGTATCATCCACAGCGACCGGTTCATCGTTTACTGACTCAACAGTAATTGATGCAGTAGCAATGGCTGAATTTGCTTCACCATCTGTTACTAAATAGCTAAAACTATCATTGCCATGGTAATCAGCTTGTGGCTGATAACTAAACACCGTTCCTTGCACCGTTAAGCTACCAAACTGTGGTTGAGTGACCACTTCAATAACTAAGCTGTCATTGTCACTATCATTAACATCTGCGCTAATACTGATGTTAGTGTCTTCATCAATACTTAGTAACATATCATTCGCAACAGGTGCTGCATTTACATACGTTACATCAATACTAAATGGGTTAAGCGTACTGCTTAACTGGCCATCGCTTACGCTGATCAAAATATTACTATATAGACCAACGTCATCTCGTGTCGGTATACCACTTAATGTACCACTTGTGCTATCAAACGTTGCCCAACTCGGCTTGTTCGCAATCGTCAATGATAAACTGGTATTATCAATATCTGACACAACTGGCGTAAATGAGTAACCTGTATCTTGCGCGATTGATGTTGCAGGTGAACCGCTGATTGTTGGTGCATCGTTTACATTCAGTACTGTCAGTGTAAATGGGGTTAAACTTTGGCTTGCAACCCCATCCGTTACACTCACTGTAATGCCTGTATAACGTCCTACATCAGCATTGCTTGGTCTGCCTGATAGCTGCCCTGTGGTGGTATCAAAATTCAGCCAACTTGGTTTATTTTCGATACTGAAGCTAAGGTTATCGCCATCATTATCTGTCGCTGTTGGTACAAAGCTATATAAGTCATTTTCATTAACCGCTAAGCTTGGTACTCCACTAATCACTGGCAAATCGTTAATACTATTGATAGTGACTGACACTGTGCTTGGTGCTGAATCAAGTAATCCATCATTCGCTATATAGCTAAACTGATCTTCACCAAAATAATTTGCACTGCCTTGATAAGTAACTTGTTCACCTGAGATAATCGCCGTGCCATGAGTTGGTTGACTCACAATTGTGTAGGTTAATCGATCACCATCAACATCACTACCGAGTAAGTTAATAACGACTGCGGTGTCTTCATCAGTAACGCCAGTTTGTGCACTTACAATTGGCGCGTCATTCACTGCGGTGATCACTAACGATACCGGTGTTGTTGTTGAATCTAATAATCCATCGTTAACAACAAAACTAAAGCCATCACTGCCGTTGTAATTAGCGTTTGGCGTATATAACCAACTATCATTACTTTGCTGTACAAGCGAGCCATGTAGCACGCCTTCATCAAGACGATAACTTAGCTCATCGTTCTCAATATCTGAACCAACCAAGGTGATCAAGACGCTATTATCTTCTGCAAGTATTAAGCTTTGCGGAATACCTAAAGGTGCATCATTGACTGGGTTCACGGTCATGGTGACTGTAGCAACATTGGACACCGCGCCATTGCTGTCTTTGACTGTGTAAGTAAAGCTGTCGTCACCGAAGTAATCGGCATTGGCGGTGTAAATGATTGCCCCCGTTGCGGTTACTTGGGTTTGCCCGTTGCTTGGGGCACTAACAACCGTGACACTGCTGACATCTAAACTGTCGCCGATATCGACATCACTGTCGTTACCCAATACGTTGACTTCAAACGAGCCTTCTTCTTGCAGTTGCGCACTGTTGTCCAGCGCCACAGGGGCGTCGTTCACGGCATTAATGGTCAGCGTGACGGTCGCTGGGGTGGAGCTTAAGCCTTCGCCGTCTGTTAAGGTGTAGGTGAAACTAAATACCCCATTCACATCTTGGCTTGGCATGATAGCTAAACTACCATCGAGGTTAACACTGACTGTCGCAAACTCGTACATGCCTGCCCCGCTGCCTTGGTTTTCAAGGCTGACGTTGGCGGCATTAAAGCCACTGTCTTCTACGTCTGAGTCGTTCGCTAAAATAGCTAACGTCGTTGCGGTATCTTCATCGGTACTGATACTGTCATCGGCCACCACAGGGCGGTCATTCACCGCACCAATATTGACCGTAACGGTTGCGGGCAGTGACACGCCGCCTTCGCTGTCGGTAATGGTGTAGGTGAAACTGTCTTGCCCTGTAACGTTCGCATCAGGGGTATACACGAAGGTGCCTGCAACTTGGTCAAACACCACTTGCCCTGAGCTTGGCGCTCTGACTAAGTTGATCGTGCCCGTTGGGATGCTGTCTTCCACGTCCGTGGCTAAACTGCGTATAGCCGTTGTCGCTGAAGGGGTGTCTTCATCAATACTGAGGGTAACATTTTGCACCACCGGTATATCATTAACAGGGGTAATGGTCACTGTCACCGTGGCGGGGGCTGAGGTATTTAACGCCGCATCTTTAACCGTGTAGGTAAACGTATCCACGCCTGTTTCATTGGCGTTCGGGGTATACGTGGCTATGCCGTTGCTGATACTTACCGTGCCTTTACTCGCGGGTAATACAATGGCTGCTGAGGCGGCCACTAAGTCATCTTCAGCATCACTGTCATTCGCTACCAAGCTAAAGTTCACTGGGGTGTCTTCTGCGGTGGTAGCACTGTCATCCATGGCAATCGGTGCATCAGCAACCGGCGTTATCGTCAGTGTCACTGTCTGTATCGCCGATAACGCACCGGCGCTATCACGCACTTGGAAGGTGAAGCTGTCGCCGTGGTTTTCACTGCCGTCATGTTGATAGCTAAAGCTGCCATCACTGTTTAAGCTGACACTACCAAATTGTGGCTGACTGACCAGCTCGGCGCTGAGTGTATCGCCGACATCATCATCGCTGGCGTTACTTAATAACCCGTTAGCAAGCACCACGGTTAAGGTCGCGGCTTCATCAAGATTAAAGCTGAAGTTTTGTGCCACCGGCGCATCGTTGGTGTTGGTTACTTCTAAAGTAAACGGCGTTAAACTGGCGCTATCCGTACCATCGTTAACACTGATAGTAATAGCCGCGTAGCTGCCTACATCCTCGTTTTCTGGCGTGCCCGCTAATTCGCCCGTGCTAGTGTCAAAGCTCGCCCAGCTAGGCTTGTTAATGATGCTAAAGCTCAAGCTGTCACCATCAATGTCACGCGCTGAGGGAATAAACTGATACATGCTGTCTTCGCTTACCGTGGTGTTCGGTGTACCACTGATGGTCGGGGCATCATTGACATTATTAACAGTGAGGTTAAAGCTACTCAGTGCTGCAGTAATCGCGCCGTCTGATACTGCAATAACAATATTGCTCGTCATGCCTACATCATCATTACTTGGCGTACCTGACAACTGCCCTGTGCTGTTATCAAAACTAGCCCAGCTTGGCTTGTTGCTAATGCTAAAGGTTAAGCTGTCGCCGTCAATATCATTTGCTGTTGGGGTAAAGCTATACAGTGCATCTTGATCAACGTTGAGTGCCGGTATCCCCCCAATCGTTGGCGCGTCATTGACGTTGATCACCGTTAAGTTAAAGGCCGGTAAGCTCACCGTATCCATGCCATCGCTGACACTGATCACAATATTGCTGTGCACGCCCACATCGCTGTTGCCGGCGGTGCCACTGAGCAACCCAGTACTGCTATCAAAACTCAACCAACTTGGTTTATTGCTGATACTAAAGGTTAAGCTATCGCCTTCGCTGTCAGTTGCGGTTGGCGCAAAGCTGTAAGCGATTTTTTCACTCACTGACACAGTTGGTGTACCGCTGATCACTGGTAGATCATTAACACTGTTCACGGTCACTGTGATCACCGCGGGGGCTGAATCCACGCTGCCATCGTTAGCGACAAAGCTAAAGCTGTCGGTGCCAAAGAAGTCACTCGCGCCTTGGTATACGGCTTGTGAGCCGGTGAGTGTGACTGTGCCATTTTGAGGTTGACTGCTGATTTGATAGGTTAAGGTATCGCCTTCGATATCGCTGGCAGCAAGGTTGATAGTCAGTGGCGTATCTTCGTTTACTGACACCGCCTCTGCGCTGGCAACTGGGGCATCATTTACGGCATTAATGGTTAAGTTAACACTAACAGGAGCTGAATCTAACGCACCGTCATTAGCAATAAACGTAAAGCGGTCACTGCCGTTATAATCTGCCGCAGGTGTATACAACCAACTATCACTGCTTTGTTGAACTAGCGTTCCGTGTGCGACATCGGTATCGATGCGATAAGTTAAGCTGTCATTTTCAATGTCTGTCGCAAGCAATGTGACCAATAAGCTTGCATCTTCATCAAGGCTAAGGGTTTGCGCTTGTGCCACCGGTGCATCATTGACTGGGTTCACGGTCATGGTGACAGTAGCAAGGTTAGACACCTCGCCATTGCTGTCTTTGACTGTGTAAGTAAAGCTGTCGTCACCGAAGTAATCGGCATTGGCGGTGTAAATAATTGCCCCCGTTGCGGTTACTTGGGTTTGCCCGTTGCTTGGTGCACTGACAACAGTGACACTGCTGACATCTAAACTGTCGCCGATATCGACATCACTGTCGTTACCCAATACGTTGACTTCAAACGAGCCTTCTTCTTGCAGTTGCGCACTGTTGTCCAGCGCCACGGGGGCGTCATTCACGGCATTAATGGTCAGCGTCACGGTCGCTGGGGTGGAGCTTAAGCCTTCGCCGTCTGTTAAGGTGTAGGTAAAACTAAATACCCCATTCACATCTTGGCTTGGCATGATAGCTAAACTACCATCGAGGTTAACACTGACTGTCGCAAACTCGTACATGCCTGCCCCGCTGCCTTGGTTTTCAAGGCTGACGTTGGCGGCATTAAAGCCACTGTCTTCAACATCCGAATCATTTGCCAAAATATCCAATGTAGCTGCTGTATCTTCATCGGTTGTCACTGCATCATTAACGACAACTGGACGGTCATTCACTGCGCCAATATTTATCGTCACTGTTGCGGGCAGTGACACCCCGCCTTCGCTATCAGTAATCGTATAGCTAAAGCTATCTTGCCCTGTCACATTCGCATCCGGGGTATACACAAACGTGCCTGCAACTTGGTCAAACACCACTTCTCCTGAGTTCGGGGCATCAACCAAATTGATATCGCCAGTGGGGCTGGTGTCTTCCACGTCCGTCGCTAAACTGCGTAGTTCGGTTGCTGCTGAGGGGGTATCTTCATCAATACTGAGGGTAACATTTTGCACCACTGGTATATCATTAACAGGGGTGATGGTCACTGTCACCGTAGCGGGCGCTGAGGTATTTAACGCCGCATCTTTCACCGTGTAGGTAAACGTATCCACGCCTGTTTCATTGGCGTTCGGGGTATACGTGGCTATGCCGTTGCTGATACTTACCGTGCCTTTACTCGCGGGTAATACAATGGCTGCTGAGGCGGCCACTAAGTCATCTTCAGCATCACTGTCATTTGCAACCAAGCTAAAGTTCACTGGGGTGTCTTCTGCGGTGGTGACACTGTCATCCATGGCAATCGGTGCATCAGCAACCGGCGCTATCGTCAGTGTCACGGTCTGTATCGCCGATAACGCACCCGCAGCATCGCGTACTTGGAAGGTAAAACTATCAACAAAGTTTTCACTGCCATCATGTTGATAGCTAAAGCTGCCGTCACTGTTTAAGCTGACACTACCAAATTGGGGCTGGCTTACCGCGACGGCCGTCAATGTATCATCCGCATCCTCATCACTGGCCGTACTGAGCAAGCCATCACCCGCGGTGACAACTAAATTAGCCGCTTCATCAAGATTAAAGCTGAAATCTTGCCCTACCGGCGCATCGTTGGTGTTGGTTACTTCTAATGTAAACGGCGTTAAACTGGCGCTATCCGTACCATCGTTAACACTGATAGTAATAGTCGCGTAACTGCCTACATCCTCGTTTTCTGGCGTGCCCGACAATTCACCCGTGCTGGTGTCAAAGCTCGCCCAGCTTGGTTTGTTAATGATGCTGAAACTCAAGCTATCACCATCAATATCGTTCACTGTGGGGATAAATTGATACTGACTGTCTTCACTTATCGTGGTACTTGGTGTACCGCTGATGGTCGGCGCATCGTTAACATTATTTACGGTTAGATTAAAGCTACTCAGTGCTGTCGTAATCGCGCCGTCTGATACTGAAATAATAATGTTGTTATTTACGCCGACATCATCATTACTGGGTGTACCTGACAACTGCCCTGTGCTGCTATCAAAACTAGCCCAGCTTGGCTTGTTACTAATGCTAAAGGTTAAGCTGTCGCCATCAATGTCACCGGCCGTTGGTGTAAAGCTATAAAGCATATCTTGATCAACATTTACCGCTGGCGTGCCTGTTATTGTAGGGCCATCATTAACGTTGATCACCGTCACATTAAATGCCGGTAAGCTCACCGTATCCATGCCATCGCTGACACTGATCACAATATTGCTGTGCACGCCCACATCGCTGTTGCCGGCGGTGCCGCTGAGCAACCCAGTACTGCTATCAAAACTCAACCAGCTTGGTTTATTGCTGATACTAAAGGTTAAGCTATCGCCTTCAACATCTGTTGCCGTCGGTGTAAAACTGTACACTGTATCTTGAGCAACTGAGCTGGCGGGGCTACCACTTATCACTGGCACATCATTGACACTACTCACGGTCACTGTGATCACCACAGGGGCTGAATCCACGCTGCCATCGTTAGCGACAAAGCTAAAGCTGTCGGTGCCAAAGAAATCACTCGCGCCTTGGTATACGGCTTGTGAGCCGGTGAGTGTGACAGTGCCATTTTGAGGTTGACTGCTGATTTGATAGGTTAAGGTATCGCCTTCGATATCGCTGGCAACAAGGTTGATAGTCAGTGGCGTATCTTCGTTTACTGACACCGCCTCTGCGCTGGCAACTGGGGCATCATTGATGGCATTAATGGTTAAGTTAACACTAACAGGAGCTGAATCTAACGCACCATCATTGGCTACAAACGTGAAACTATCACTGCCGTTATAATCTGCCGCAGGTGTATACAACCAACTATCACTGCTTTGTTGAACTAGCGTTCCGTGTGCGACATCGGTATCGATACGATAAGTTAAGCTGTCATTTTCAATGTCTGTCGCAAGCAATGTGATCAATAAGCTTGCATCTTCATCAAGGCTAAGGGTTTGCGCTTGTGCCACCGGTGCATCATTGACTGGGTTCACGGTCATGGTGACTGTAGCAACATTGGACACCGCGCCATTGCTGTCTTTAACTGTGTAAGTAAAGCTGTCGTCACCGAAGTAATCGGCATTGGCGGTGTAAATAATTGCCCCCGTTGCGGTTACTTGGGTTTGCCCGTTGCTTGGGGCACTGACAACCGTGACACTGCTGACATCTAAACTGTCGCCGATATCGACATCACTGTCGTTACCCAATACGTTGACTTCGAACGAGCCTTCTTCTTGCAGTTGCGCACTGTTGTCCAGCGCCACGGGGGCGTCATTCACGGCATTAATGGTCAGCGTCACGGTCGCTGGGGTGGAGCTTAAGCCTTCGCCGTCTGTTAAGGTGTAGGTAAAACTAAATACCCCATTCACATCTTGGCTTGGCATGATAGCTAAACTACCATCGAGGTTAACACTGACTGTCGCAAAGTCGTACATGCCCGCCCCCGTGCCTTTGTTTTCAAGGCTTACGTTGGCCGCATTAAAGCCACTGTCTTCAACATCCGAATCATTTGCCAAAATATCCAATGTAGCTGCTGTATCTTCATCGGTTGCCACTGCATCATTAACGACAACTGGACGGTCATTCACTGCGCCAATATTTATCGTCACTGTTGCGGGCAGTGACACCCCGCCTTCGCTGTCGGTAATGGTGTAGGTGAAACTGTCTTGCCCTGTCACATTCGCATCGGGGGTATACACAAAGGTGCCCGCAACTTGATCAAACACCACTTGCCCTGAGCTTGGCGCTCTGACTAAGTTAATCGTGCCCGTTGGGATGCTGTCTTCCACGTCCGTGGCTAAACTGCGTATAGCCGTTGCCGCTGAAGGGGTGTCTTCATCAATACTGAGGGTAACATTTTGCACCACCGGTATATCATTAACAGGGGTAATGGTCACTGTCACCGTGGCGGGGGCTGAGGTATTTAACGCCGCATCTTTAACCGTGTAGGTAAACGTATCCACGCCTGTTGCATTGGCATTCGGGGTATACGTGGCTATGCCGTTGCTGATACTTACCGTGCCTTTACTCGCGGGTAATACAATGGCTGCTGAGGCGGCCACTAAGTCATCTTCAGCATCACTGTCATTTGCAACCAAGCTAAAGTTCACTGGGGTGTCTTCTGCGGTGGTAGCACTGTCATCCATGGCAATCGGTGCATCAGCAACCGGCGTTATCGTCAGTGTCACGGTCTGTATCGCCGATAACGCACCGGCGCTATCACGCACTTGGAAGGTGAAGCTGTCGCCGTGGTTTTCACTGCCATCATGTTGATAGCTAAAGCTGCCGTCACTGTTTAAGCTGACACTACCAAATTGGGGCTGGCTTACCGCGACGGCCGTCAATGTATCATCCGCATCCTCATCACTGGCCGTACTGAGCAAGCCATCACCCGCGGTGACAACTAAATTAGCCGCTTCATCAAGATTAAAGCTGAAATCTTGCCCTACCGGCGCATCGTTGGTGTTGGTTACTTCTAATGTAAACGGCGTTAAACTGGCGCTATCCGTACCATCGTTAACACTGATAGTAATAGTCGCGTAACTGCCTACATCCTCGTTTTCTGGCGTGCCCGACAATTCACCCGTGCTGGTGTCAAAGCTCGCCCAGCTTGGTTTGTTAATGATGCTGAAGGTATGGGTATCACCTGTATCGCTGTCTGTTAGTGTGGGTATAAAACTATACGCTGCATCTTCAGCTGTTGTTGTACTTGGTGAGCCACTTAATACCGGTGCGACATTGTATTTTTTAGTTACTGTGGCAGTTACTGCTGCACTGGCATTACCTGCGGTGTCTGTCACTATTGCTGAGAACGTTAACACTCCCTCAGCCAATGTTGTAACATCGATACTAGTAATTTGCTGCGTCACAGCACTGATCGTTGCGTTACCAGTAACAGCATTACTGCCATCACTTACCTGGTAACTAAGCGAGCCACTTCCTTCAAGCCCAGTAAAACTAACACTCATTGTAGATTCGTTATCTGCGTTAATTAAGCTTTGATCAACGCTAACTGCATGCCCGGTTGGGGTGGTATTATCTAAAGTAATTGAGCTGGTCGCCGCTGGCGATGTATTCCCTGCGCTGTCAGTTTGCGTTACCGATACAGTTAAGGTGCCATTATTAAGTGCACTTATATCTAATTCATTGCCGTTAAGCGTCCAATTACCACCACTACCAGCTGTAACCGTGGCATTTACACCACCAATATCAACATTAACTGTTGCGTTCACTTCTGCACCGGAGCCGGTGATCAATACACTATCATCTTCACTAGCGTTAACTATGCCATCGGCTTCGATTGGGGTATTAATAGTAACAACTGACGGTGCCGTGTTATCCAAGGTTATGGTAGTCGTTGCCGCAGCAGAAATATTACCCGCGCTGTCAGTTTGCGTTGCTGATACCGTTAACGTGCCATTATTTAATGCACTGATATCCAACTCATTGCCACTGAGACTCCAATTACCGCTGCTATCAGCTGTCACGGTGACATTTACACCACCAATATCAACCTTAACTGCGGCGCCTGATTCTGCCCCTGAGCCTACAATTAATACCGCATTATCTTCAGCAGCATTGACAATGCCATCAACGGCAATCGGCGTTGTGATAGTCAATGCATTTGGCGCTTGATTATCCAACGTAATTGTTGTGGTCGCCGCAGTTGAGATGTTACCTGCCGTATCACTTTGGGTGGCGCTGACGCTAAGCGTGCCATTATTAAAGCTGCTGACATCAAACTCACTACCACTGATAGTCCATGCCCCAGAGCCATCTGCCGTCACACTGCGCGATTGGTTATTCGCGCCATCGCTGATGGTCACACTGACGCTGGCATTGGCTTCTGCCCCAGAGCCGGTGATCAATACACTGTCATCTTCGAGCGCATTGATTAGGCCATCAACCTCAATCGGAGTGACGATCGTCAAGGCACCCGGTGCGGCGTTATCTAAAATCACTGCGGTGCTGGCAGCGCTGGAGGTGTTACCCGCCGTGTCAGTTTGTGTGGCGCTGACGGTGAGCGTGCCGTTATTAAAGCTACTGACATCAAATTCGCTGCCACTGATAGTCCATGCCCCAGCGCCATCAGCCGTCACAGTACGTGATAAATTATTCGCGCCATCGCTGATGGTCACACTAACGCTGGCATTGGCTTCCGCCCCGGAGCCGGTGATCAATACACTGCCATCTTCTACGGCATTGATTAGGCCATCAACTTCAATCGGGGTGGCGATCGCCAAAGTACTCGGCGCGGCGTTATCTAAAATCACTGCGGTGCTGGCAACACTGGAAGTGTTACCCGCCGTGTCAGTTTGTGTGGCGCTGACGGTGAGCGTGCCGTTATTAAAGCTGCTGACATCAAACTCGCTACCACTGATAGTCCATGTACCTGCGCCATCAGCCGTCACAGTACGTGATAAGTTATTCGCGCCATCGCTGATGGTCACACTAACGCTGACATTGGCTTCCGCACCGGAGCCGGTGATCAATACACTGTCATCTTCGAGGGCATTGATTAGGCCATCAACTTCAATTGGGGTGGCGATCGCCAAGGTACTCGGTGCGGCGTTATCTAAAATCACTGCGGTGCTGACAGCACTGGAAGTGTTACCTGCCGTATCAGTTTGTGTGGCGCTGACGGTGAGCGTGCCGTTATTAAAGCTGCTGACATCAAACTCGCTACCACTGATAGTCCACGCCCCAGCGCCATCAGCCGTTACACTGCGCGATTGGTTATTCGCGCCATCGCTGATGGTCACATTAACCGTAGCGCCAGAGTCAGCGCCGCTACCTTGTATAAGCACATGCGCATCTTCCACAGCATTGATCCGACCATCAACTTCAATCGGGGTGGTAATGCTCGGTGCACTCACGTTAGTGTCAATGGTTATTGTAGTACTGGTACCATTGGTAATATTACCAGCAGAGTCCGTCGCGCGTGCCACAATAGTATGCGAGCCACTCGTCATTGCTGAGCCTACGGTGATACTCCACACCCCACCACTAACAACAGTACTGCCTATTGAGCCATCAACACTTGAAATAAGAGTAATAGTGTCGCCTGTGGTGCCTGTACCTGTAAAAGTAGGTGTTGTATTATTGGTTATATTATCTGTACTCGAAGAGCCACTATCACTGGCTGCAGTTAGATCGGCTGCACTTGGTGCGCTCGGCGCGGTTGTGTCAATTGTCACTGTAAGTGCGCTTGAGCTACTACTTACATTACTTGCTGAGTCTGTTGCTTTTGCTGAAATAGCATGGTCTAAACCGGCAGTTAAAGTGCTAGTGGTAATTTGCCAATTGCCATCGGTCGCTATGCCAGACCCGATTACAGTTGCTCCAGCACCAACTTGGTCGCTGTAAAGACTAACTGTTGAACCGCTCTCAGCAGTGCCACTAAATGTTGGCGTGGTATCGTTGGTAATATTATCCGTAGTAGATAACCCTGAATCAGCAGCCGCATTTAAATCAGGGGTCGATGGTGCACTTGGCGCAACATTATCATTTACCGTTATAGTAAAAGATTTTTGAAAAGTGGTAGTTGCATCGTTACTTTGTACACACACAATATAATTTCCTGCACTAAGTGCAGCTTGTGTTTGCACTAAGGTGCCAGTGATCTGAAAACTACTATTGTTTGTGTCAGCACTACATGTACCGCTTACACTTGCGCCGGAGCTTACAAACGTATAACTATGGCTGTCGCTAGTATCTACATCTGAGGTAGTAAGTGAACCTATATTAGCACCAGGCCCAGTTGATGATTGATTTATACTTGCCGATGAAAGTGAAATATCCGTTGGGGCATCATTTTGCCCAGTAATATTCACTATCGCTTGATTTGTACCCGCGCTGTTTGCTATCCCATCATTAAATACATAATCCAAAGTCACTGATGATGATGGAGATTCGGAACTATTTTGATAGGTAATGCTTTGTAAAACTGAGTCAACAATTGCAGATGTAGCATTAGCATTAAAGGTCAGTACCAAGGTACCTGAGGAGTTAGTCGTTACCGTTCCGACTGTGGTCGAATTATAAGTAAACGTATTACCCTCAATTAGCGCGCCCAATAAGTTATTGTTCGCAAAAACATCTTCAGTACTTGCCCCACCGTTTCGACTAATAGTTAAACTGGCATTATTATAATTACCAATTGCGCCATTAAGGGCATCGAGCTCAGTATCAGCGATAGTCACATCAGAGTCGATAACAATTGCAGAGCCATTTTCAATGAAGGTTGCACCGCCATTCAAACTACTAAATACGGGGGCGCTATTTGGCTCAACAAAAGTGATTATGGTATCGCTACCACTGTCAGCAACGCTAAAAGCTAAACTTGAGCCTGGTGAATTACTTAACGAGAGCGTAAGTTCAGAAATATTAAAATCGGTGGCATCTGTATCTACTTCTAATGTGCTAGCGCCATTAAATCGCACATTTGCACTTGAAAGCCCTGTCACACCAGTAATAGTTAAGGTATCGCCTACGGCTAGATCAGTGATGGTATCCCCTGATAATTGTGCAGCACTGCCAACAAAATTATCGTTACCTGCATTGCCCGTCATCGAATCAGTACCACCGCCAGGGCGGATGGTATCTGCGCCGCTACCGCCAACGAAAGTATCATCACCATTAAAATCGCTGGCCGTAATCGTCAATATGTCACTGGCAAAGGCTGAAGCATTTATTGATAGGGCCGCAGTAATTTCACCGCCACTCGCATTTGACACTGATACTGCTTGACCATTGGCATTAAAGTTGTCAGTCAAGGTTATCGTGGCATTATTGTTAGTTCCTATTGCTACTCCTTCAACAGCAGACACTGAGGTATTGGTAAAATCAAACGACCCACCATCCATAAGTTTCAGTGCTTCAGTCCCCGCACTACCCGTTATAGCAGTGCTAAAGTTACCAATATTATCCGCATCAATAGCCACTGTTGCACCACTAGCTAACGAAAGAGTGCCTATATTTAAAAATCCACCGCCACTAATGTCTGCACCATCAGTCACTTGTACTTGGTCGGCAACACTATTTTCACCAATTAACATACCCGTATATGCACTGCCGCCAATTGCAAAAGTAATCGCGTCGGTTGACGAACCAGCGGTTACATTAGTGGTACCTGTTGATACGGTGATCGTTCTGGTATTTGTGCTGTCATCAGCTACAGCGTAGCTTTCAATGCCAGTTAAGGTTGTAAAATCACCATCACCGGTGATAGTAATAGTTTCTGAACCTGGCGCTGTTATGATGCCCGTAAAGCTGCCATGCTGGCTGGCCGTCATCGACACTGACGCGCCCGATGCGAGTGTTAAGTTAGTCACATTACTAATCGTGGCATTACTAATGTTTGCGCCGCTACTCATAGACAATGTATCAGCAACACTATTTTCGCCGGTAATTGTTCCCGTATAAGCTAGTGTGCCAATATCAAAAGTAATGGCATCGGTTACGGAGCTAGCGGTTACTGAGTGCTCCGCGGCGCTAATAGAGACAGTACGCGCGTTAGTACTATCGTCATTTAATGTGTAGTTTTCAATTGCTGATACAGTAGCGAAATCACCGTCACCCAAAATAGCGAGCGTCTCATTACCACTGCCTGATACAGTGCCTGAGAACAATGCGAGCTGAGATGCAGCAATACTTGCTGAACCGCCACTTGCTACAGTAAAATTTTCAAAGCCGCTAATTGTGGCGCCAGAAATATTGCCACCACTACCAATAGATAACGTATCAGTGCCGGTGTTGCCCGCTAAAATACCGGTTGCGGTAAGTGAGCCAACATTGAGGGTATCGTCCCCGCTGCTACCCGTAAGATTTTGCCCCGCAGCACCAAGGGTGAATGTATTTGCCACAGATAAAACATACGTTTCAATCGCACTGTTGCCTGTTAGTCCATCCGTTGCTGAGCTGATGGTTATCGTTTCTGTACCTGGTGCTGTAAACGTTGTAAAACTATCGTGCTGCGCCTCAGTCATCAATACACTCGCACCGCTGGCAAGCGTTAATGATTCAAAGGCAGAAATTGTTGCACCGCTGAGATCAGCACCAGAGTCGGCCTGTAATATGTCGGTACCTGCAGCGCCATTCAATGTACCTATTACCGTGAAGGCATTAATATTAACGGTATCATCTGCGCTACTGCCGGTTACATTTTGCGCTGCACTACCAAGCGTAAAGGTCATCGCTGTGCCAAGCACATAGCTTTCAATATCAGCATCGCCGGTGAGCGCTTGATCGCCATCAGCACTAGCAATAGTAAACTGATTTGTACCAACACCATTTATGGTCGTGAAACTGTCATGTTGCGTTTCACTTAATGTCAATGAGCCATTGTTATATGGCGTTAAGGTTTCAAAACCGCTCAAACTGGCAAAGCCAGTTAAGTCGGCGTCATTAACAACAACAAGCTCATCCGTGCCGCTGCCGCCATCAGCCGTTGACCCTGCAATATGCGCTGCATTGCTAATATTTAATGTTTCATTATCGTCACTAAACGTAATAGCAGGGCTTAAATTTATGCCGTTTAAGGTGCTAAATCCAGCAGCGACAGAACTCGCTGAAGTAATATTTGCAACCGAAATGGTCGCTGTACGACTGGCACTATTTACAGTGCCATCATTAATAACAACTGACACTGTACGCGCTGTGGTATTCGGTGTTGCACTGGTATTGTTATACGTTATTGCTTGTAAAAAGGTCGTCACTTGTGCAACGGTTGCCGAAGCCGCCGTTATCGAAATTGTATCTTGCAGAGTAATGTCTGAAGCACCTGATATACCGCCAAGTGCATTTTGCGCAGCAGCCGATACACTAAGCCCTTCTGACGCGCCATCTTGATCGTTGGTTAATGTAACCGTGATTGTTGTTATTGTATCCGCATCACTATCAGTTGCACTAGCGCTGGGCGCGATATTCACAGCACCGCTGCCTTCAGAAAACGACACTGAACTATCTGTACCTGCCAGCACACCATTTAAATCAACTTCAGGGGCTGAATTTGCCGGAACTGCAGATAGGTTGTTTATGGCAAGATTGTCAATTTTCAGCCAGTCAAGAGTTGAATTATCATTATAAGAAACTTTTATCCACTTTATTCCCGTAAACAACGCACCAGAGGCATTTACTGTCTCGCCACTACGGTTCGGTAAATTGCCAGTGTTTGCTTCACCTCCTTTATCCGTTGTTAGCCGTATGACTTTATTTACGCCACTTGAGTTATAAACATCTAAACTAGATAAATTAAACGTTTCGTTATTTGTGAAATATATTTTGCTATATGTTTGATCTGACGATGACGAACTTGTACCGACGTAAACATAACCCGCTGAAAAACTATATAAATCTTGCCCCCCGCTAGCTCCAGACTTAATTTTTATGCTGTAACTGGTGTCCGGTATTTGGTAACTCTTACTATTCGCGTACCCAGTAGGTAAACTACCAAATCTCAACGTATCCTCAAACGCCAATACATCTGAAAAATCAATCAGAGCGAGTTCTGAAAATGGCCGGTTAGCAAAATCGATATCTCCTTTGACGACTTCTAAGTCCCAATCACCACCTTTACTACTATTACCGGTTAAATCATTAGAAGCGGCAACATCTAAATCCGTTGCTTGATTAAATAGCGTTAAAAACTGCTCACCCTGCGTATCTTTGCCAACATCACAGCCGTAAAAAAATACATCACCACCGGATCTTATAGCACCTTTAAATACACGCATAAATTGTGCATTTGTTTCAACCACCGCGGTATTGATTGTACTGTTACCTAGTTGCACCTCACCACTGCGACCATGTGAGAAGATACTCACACTTTGTAAATCGCGATAACCCCCAAGTAACGCTTCTAGTTGCTTAATACCCGACTCATCTGCCCGTAGCTCTACAATCTCAGTGGCACTATACCGTTGTTTATAAAGTAAGTTTTTATCAGGAACTGCAGCATCAATAATGATCAAATGCTTAATTGCATTGGCACTTTCGATTACCAAGTCATTTTCAGATGACGCTTGCGATTGCTCACTTATCACCTTAGCAGTTGTGATCTGGCTAGGCTTGGGCATGCTTACGCTGTGTTGAGGTTGCGCTGGTAATTGCACATATTCACTTGCAGCAACATTAGCCGGTTGAATAAGCCCTAAAGCAGAACCTACAAAGATAGAAATTGGTGACAAAGAGAAGTGCAGCATTGGTTTAGTCCTCTAACCATATTGTATAAAGCGACGTTTTAGTACTACTTGTTGTTTAAAACGTTACGGTGCTTTTTGAGTGATCAAGCTTGCGCTACTGCCTTGAGGATCTAACCAAAAAGCCATATCACTGTATTTTTTAAATAACTCAGGGGGCAGCACCGTTTTTCGGCCAGTGAATTCCACTTTTTGCTTCACTGCATGCAGGCCTTCTGCCCCCAAATGTTTATCAAACTCACTGGCGTTATAGGTGACATTTTCAAAATCATGTTGATAACTAGGCAAACCTAAAAACTGATAGATCAGCGCTAAGCTATTTTCTGGTTTACTCACCAGCAAGTCATAATCTAGCAACAACAACTGCTTTGAAAACTCACCATAAAAACCTTCTTTTAACGCAGCCCATGCACTGCCAAATGGCCCAAGGTTAGAAGCAATATGCTCACAGCGGGTATACACGTTTTGCCGCGATGCTGGGGAATATATACGGCTAAATTCAAGACTGTTTTTTCTGTAGATGCGCTCAAAACTGTCCATTCCCCACGCAGGGTTTCTCACCAAGCAAATCACCTTAAAGTCATTGCCAAATAAAGTGTTTAATAAATTAAGCTTTGCGGTCCATTGCCTGTTAGTATCAAAAACAATTGGCTTTTCAACATCCTGATAATAGCCAAACCAAATGGCACGGCATATATTCAGCCGCTGTACTGCATTAATACTCGTAGCAAATTCACTCCCAGAGCCCATTTGCTCCAGCAGGTTAGTAATAAAGCCTGCCACTGGCGTTGACATATCAGCGTGAAAATCGGGGTTTTGCCGTAATATACTAGCCAGTAATGTTGAGCCCGCTCTTGGTAAACCCGCGATAAAATGATAGTGATGCTGCATAAATAATTAATTCCGACTCGGGAATATCCCAAACAAGGCAATCACATAATTCATTGCGATATATGGCGTACGAATATCCATTGATTGATTGCCACCAGGTAAAGATGTTGTGCCTTGCAAGCTATTAGCTGGCAGGGTTAACGCAACATTTGCTTGTGCTGGGATATCAAATGAATTGACCGTAACATTGCCCAGACTCAGTAAGGACGATGGCGCTGTTTGGTATATTAGCTCTTGCTTATCAGGGCCACCACCAGCGACAACCGTTGCCAACGCGGCTCCAGCTGTAGGCTCACCCGTATCTGCATTTTGCGCTGTCGCAATGTTTGCAGCACCTGTCACACCAGTTATGGTTTGTCCTGGAATACTGACAGAGACTGACTGTGCTGAACTTGGCAATGACACCATACCTTGCATAGCTGGCAAATTAGTCGGCAAAATATGTACTGATTCACTGCCGCCTTTTTGACCAAGCCTATACTCACTCAAACCAGGTCCTCGGCCAAAACCAATCGGTGCTCGCCCTCTAATATCAGGTAACGCCATCGTGGTACGGCCATCACCACCATAGATTGTGCCAATAATGGAAAAAAGTGCCGTGTTAGTGCTAATAGCCAATAACTGCCCTTCACACATAGCCCAGCTTCTAGGGGCAAAATTCCCTGCAAATATCTCAACATCGCCAATAAACGGTTCCGCACTCATAATCTATTTCCTCTCAAAATTTATATAATTACAATTGCATTCCAGCCGAAATATTAGCTAAAGATGCAAACCGATAACCCGTCACACAACCAAACTGACAAGAAACAATATCCAATGCCACAGCACCTTGTTTTGTTTGTACAACCAAGCCTGCAGATTTGCTAATAGTTAAAATCGTACCAGCGGGCTCAAAAAATAGTTTTTCTTCAACAAATGACGCTTGCAACACATTAATTTCTCCCAACTTAGTTGTGAGAATAAAGCCACCATACAGCGGATTACCAGCCCTAGCAGCAGCCACAAAATCGCTGGCGCTATGCGCCACACAAGATAATGTTAAATCGTTATAGGTCAGTGCTGGCAGGACACACTCTCTAGCGCTATGTGACTGCCAATTTAATTGCTTAAATTCTGCAAAGAACAGTGCTAGTGTTTGCGCCAACGTAGATGCAACCCGCATCGCAAGACTTTGGTAAGTATCAAATGGATGAATCGCAATATTTTGTTGTAGCGTTTGTGCTTGGTTTTCGCCATTGCCAGTAAGCCTCTGCACTGTGATAGATAAATCGTCTTGCTGTGTTCTAACTTGCCAATATAACGTTTCTACCCATTGGTAATTTGCATCTGTTTGCAAAAAAACACCGTATGCATGACCATGAAAAAAATTAATTATAGTGTCGCTCAATGGCGCTGCTGTAACACAGCTTATTGCCATCGTTGCTTGCCATTGATCAAGTTGAGCAAGCAACTGAACATCACTGTTCCAAGCAACAAATGCTATGTTGAACGCTTCACACTGCACCCGTAATTGTTCCGATTCACTTTGCACTTGGACATTTTCATGTGCCACAAAAACCACGGCTACCAACAACTTACTTTGCAATAAAAAATCTACTGTGGGCATAGATAAGCAACTAGAAGTAAATAGCACTACCTTGTTAGTTTGCTCCATAACTCACCTGCTGCTCGGCTTTTGTTGGTAAAAACCCTGTCAAACCAGTAAGTTTGTAATAAAAAGTAATCTTGTCTGTTGAACTAAGTAATAAATCATCAGCTGTGGCGCTTTGCGGTTCAAAATCAATACATACATTAAGAAAGGGCAATGGATGAGTAATACCTGATTGGTACTGAGTTAACCAATGTTCGTTATAAGTCATCACCTCAGCGTAGAGCACAAGGACTCGCTTACTTGCATCTTCTGTGCTTGCAGGGATAGCCAAGGTATTACAACGTGCGACCTGTTGCTCACCAAGCTTAATAATATCAAGCGTCAGTAAGGTATGTCGGTCAAGTGTTAACACATTACCAAGCTCAATTCTTTCGCTTAGGATGTCGCTGTTAGGTGCACTCTTTATTTTTTCATTATGTGGCTGCTGCTGCCACTGCTCAACAAACTCTCGCTGACACTTTACTAACGCCGCGTTAACCTTGGTTTTACACGGCAACATTACACCATGGTTACTTAACTGCCTAGCAAAGTTTTTACAAATATTCAAATGTGCTTCTTTTGAGAAACCATGTTGGAATGCTTCGGCAATAAAAATATCAAATGGCTGACTCCCTTTAAACAACACCGCGTCGGCGTGATATACACCTTCAAAATATGCACTCAGTTGTAGCTCATTAATTAACACTTTAAGTGATTGAATAGCCCCAGGTTGAATATCAATTAAAGAAACTCGTACTGTTTTAGGTGAGATAATGTGTTGCTGATCCATATAGAGTAAAATTGGTAGCAGCATTGGCGCAAAAGGACCACACGCTGGATAGGCTATATTTATTTGCGGACTGCGTTGTAATAAATCCCCGATTAGTTCAAACACTGCTTTATAAAAAATACTATTTCTATGTACATCTTTTATCGTTGTTGTGCAGTTTAAAACCGACATCACTAAACCATGCTCATTAATAAATTGATCTGTCATTTGAGCTTCAGTTAATTGCGCTTTAGCGAGAGTTTTTATAGCTTGGTTATAAGCATCAACAAACAATTTCTCCCTAACGGAGCTACAACTACTCGCGGTAACAGCCTGCTTTGCAATCGCTAAAAATGATTGCTGTAATGTTTGCCCCGTCACCGTAGGTTGATTGAGCGCACTAATTTGATTTCGCAGTGCTTGATTAAGCAATCCTGTAACTACTGGCTGCTCAGTTATATACGTTGTGGATGCTTGATATTGATTATTTAACACAAAACGCTCCTTTACTAACTGACTTCAGCTGCATTGACTGATGCACCGAGCAAGTTATAAATCCACTGATTAGCAACACAATCAACAACCAAGTTTATTCTTGGCAATTGACCTTTGTTTTTAACGCTATGAACCGCATCAGCATTAATATACCAACACGTATTTGCCACCATTGGCACTTGTTGACCATCAACACAAAACTCAACATGGGCAGAGCATGCTAAGCAAAAGTGAATTCGTACCTGAGCCGATTTTTCAATACTCAAACCGATGTCACGATGTGGTTTAATAGATGAATGTGGATGCAAACGCATCAAACGTGCAGATAAAATGTCACATTTCAAACTGCCAAGCAGGCTTTTGAAAGCAGGGAGATAAGTTAAGTTTGGACCATTAACCCAAGCACATTCAGGCTCTAACATAAAGGATTGGAGTATAGGGTGGCCATCAACATACTCTTTAGGTACATTCAGCGGCAATACATCCCATTTCCCTTGATAGTCATTTTCGTTGACATGATCGACCCAACAACATTGCTCAGCAACTAACAAATCCTCAGCGAGTTTAAACTCCCCAAACGGAATTGATAATTGAGCATATGCAACAGACTGGGTAATCATTTTACACTCCCTGTTTTAGGTAAACATCCAATACTGATACAGCATAGACCAATAACCTATAAATAAAACATTACAGCGCATTACACGGTGACTTTTTGTGTATAGTAAATAGCCCATTTGTGCATTAAGCTTACCAATTAAAGCACATCCACTTTGGAGGTTTTCTTTGCGTATTAATGATTTAACACAGCAGCAATTAACACTTATCAGTATCGACTTAGCGCAATTAAGATTAATAGCCGATTTAACACTTGCGCCTACTATGCCTTACTTTGCTGAAAAACCTTACCCTATTGGCCGCTGTAGAGAGATAAGGGACGAGGTATTTACATTATTACAAGCACAACTGCCGCACACAAACAAACCTGGGCTCAGCTTATTAAAAGATCTTATTGCCCAAGGCAATCCTTTACAAAAAGCATGGGGCTCACTGCGGGATGAGTATTTTCAAAACGCATTTATTATTGGTTCTTGGTATATTGATGTTGCTAACGACACCGTAAATGCCAATAAACCCAGAGTAGAGATTTTGCCTTTAGCGACATCAAACTTTACCCCAATTAAAGATTTTACTCAGTTTGTAACAATAGCCCGTAGCTATTGGAAAGTTGCAGTGTATAGAAATGATGTATGCCCAGCACTTGCGCCTTATATGCCACTTTTATGTGTAGGCGATAACGGTACTAGCTGGCTCGGAGCCGCAAACGACGACATGCTAAACATCGCAATACACAGCCAATTTACCCAATCAAAAACAATATTAAAAGATCTGCCAAGCCCACCAGTAGAGATAATACAACGCTGGCAATCACTGTTATTAAACTTCACTCACGACCCCTTATTAACAACAAAAGGAGATGCAATCACCTTTTGTGATGAATACAGAAAAAAGTTACAACACCCCGATCTAGCACACAGGGATGCCGCTGTGATTGCCTATTCATCGTTACCAAAGTCAGTGTAATTATAATATCATTGCAACACTCATTGTAATGACGTGTAATAGAAAAGCCTGCTCTTGTCCCTATACTCCTTAATGAGTAAAGCAATTAGCTTTTGCTCGCCAACCTATTCAAACAATTTAAGGAGAAATTTATGGCTACATTTAAAGTGAATATCCCAGCAGGTCCTATCTGGGATCAAAAAGATGCTGAAGAAAAAGCACCAGCCGTTGCCGCAGCGCACCAAGGCAAATGGACAGGCGAATGGAATACCGTAGTAGAAAGTCAAATGAGTGTTGTTGAAGTAGAACTTCAAGTGACAAACTCAGGCAGTAACTCATTCAAAACTACTGTATTAGCCGGCCCTCTTTGGAGCAATGACGAAGCTCAAAAAATAGGTGAAACCATCGCCGCTTCATATGGTGCAGAGTTTACCGGTGAATGGAAAACCATCGTCAATGGCGTGATGAGTGTTATTGAAATAGAGTATAAATTCTAAGTAATTAGAATTTATAAAGCGCTATGACACCTAGGTTTATAGCGCTTTAACAAATTATTAGCTAGAACGCTTGCAAGCCCTGCCATGCCAATTGCAGCGCAAGTAAGGTTAAAATAGCCCGAAAAATACGTTTAAACTTATCGGCAGAAATACGCTGTAATAACTGCAAACCAAGCCAAGTGCCAAGCGCACCACTGATGATCATTGCCGTAACTAAAGGCAACCACTGCCAAAACGAAAAGCCCACAAAGCCATACAAAATAGCTTTAAAGGTATGTTGCACACTCATACAAGCAGAGAAAGTAGCAGTATATTTTAACTTCTCGTAATTATTAACATACAAACAACTGCCCACTAACGGGCCACTCGCCCCCACAAACATCGATAAAAAGGTTGTCACAGCACCAGCAACACTGCGCCATAAAGCAGAAGTTTCACGTAACTTCGGCGTCATGCCCCACAATAAATAAAGTACAAACCCCGCCACGACAATTTTCATCAATTCAAGTGGAATACGTGTCACAATAGCCGACGCAGCAAACGCACCAATAATTCCACCCAACGAAAAAAACACAAACATGCTTTTATCAAGGTGTTTAAAGGTCAGCATAAAGCGATTAGCATTTGAACCCAGCTGCACCAATCCATGCACCGGAATTACAATACTCATAGGCAATAACGACGCCATTACCACCAACAGCATCAAGCCACCACCCGCGCCAAAAGCCGCAGAGATCATTGACGTAAAAGCCGACAAAATAATAAGCCCGATCACGCTGAGCGGCGTTAATAAATCACCAGCTAAAAATTCCATCTAAGACCACTTGGCAGTAAAACAGAATAATGACGTTAGCATGATTAAAAACAACAAGCGAGTAGCCAAAGCAGCAGTAAAATGAAACGCTTATTACAACAAAGAGCAACATGCCACCAGCTATTCAAACAATAAAACACCTCGCTATAAGCATAAAAAAACCCACCAACCTGATTACTCAAATTGATGGGTTTTTTAGGGTTTTTAAATCAACGAATTTAAAAACCGTTATTGATGGAGCTGGGGGGATTTGAACCCCCGTCCGAAAAGCCTCGATTGTTACAGGTAACCAGTAAAAACAACAACTTATTTTTAATCAGAGACTTAGTTTCTTGTGGTATCTCTTGAAGTCTTGCCTTATCTTAGCAATATGGGCAAAATAAGGACAAGAAATTATAATTTAGCCCACTAACTTAAGTTAAGGAGCAACTATTGAAAACGAGCAAGGCAGTAAAGTTTGACACAGAGGCATATTTCTCAGCACTAGAGTGTTTCGATGATTTAAAATTATTTAAAATGCTAGCTAAGCCGTTTAAGTTTAATACGTCTTATTCTTTAAAAAAGACAGCCTCAAATATAATTGAACAATTAGAAAAACCATCACAATTAGCTCCAGAAGCAACAGGTTTAAATTTATTAACTATTTATTCATCAATTTTAGTTTGTCAGAATTCAACAATCTCAGTCGTTGAGCTAGACTCTAACTTGTCCCAAGAGTTAGATAAAATTACTAATGATGATGTTGAACCCGCTCTTTATATCCAAAATACCGACACTATTAATCAATTAAAAAATGGTGTACGTTTTATCGGCTTTTCACGAATCAAAGAAGGGTTAGTTTTTAGTATTGCATACATATCTACCGCTACCACTCCATCAGCTATTGAAAAGAAAGTAAACTATTGCAGCGTATTCAAACCATTTAAAAAAGATAGGTTTGAAATAAGGGTTTCTGCAAACATCCCTAAAAAAGACCATGATTACGTCAAGAAAGAAGTAATGAATTGCTTCACTGATGAAGTTGGTATGCGTTTCAGCATAATATTAACACGTAGTAAGAATATGTGCTTTTTTAAATCAATTTTAAACTTCTATGATGACCAAAGTTCTGGCAGAGCAGATTCTGTAATAAAAGTTGGGGAGCACACGGGAAAAGATGCTACTCTTAATACTAGTCGCAATAAGAGTATGTGTGCAAGAAGCATGGAAGTTTCTAACTTAGATGGAAATGTAGAAAAATATATTTGTCGGGCAATCGTTATTGATTGGAAAAGTAAGGATGATAATGATTACAAAACTACGCTAACTATTGCACCTAAAAAATTACATTGGGAGCAAAATTCATGCAATTCAATATCATTAAAGCACCCTCTTTCTGTTACTCATGTTAGCAGGCTTTTAGATAATGTCATTGCAAGATCAATATAAAGCTAACTGTATTCAAGCTTATAGAGAAAAAGTGTCCAAATATGGCCATTCTTTCCAAGAACTTGATATAGAGAATGTAATTAAATTTATCGATTACATAGAGAGCTCACCTGAACAATTATACTTCCCAATATATAAATTAAGAGAGGCGAGTGGCTACGATGATCTTGATTCCATCATCTCTCTTGTATGTTTCTTTTCTGAAATCCTATCCGTTGAATACATTTATGATGACGGTTGCGAAGAAAGAGATTTAGATAAAGAGTCAGTATTGGATTATCAGAAAGGTACTGGCTTACCCGTGTATCGCGAAAGTGGTTTAGAAGTTGAAGACTTTGATTCATCTAATTTCTCATTTTATTGTAATTTGGATTTTAGCTAATGAAATTTACCGCTGAGCAACTTCATAAATTAGAAAAGATTACTGAAAAAGAACAAATATCTAATTTCGACGATTTTGAGAAGTTTTTACATGAGGATTTATGCAGGATAATAAGAAGAATGGAATCTTCATCTGATAAGTACTTTGTTGAAAAAGAAGATGATATTACTACTGAAATCGTTGGTAGACTTTATGAAGCCGGGTGGACCAATGTTCAAGAGCAGACAAAAGAAGTCGGGTCGGTTGATATTCACATAGAATTTAATGGCTTTAAATGGATATGTGAAGCCAAGCGAAATTATGGAAATCTTAACTTGTTTGAAGGACTCTTACAGCTGACAACCCGCTATGCTAAGAATCAAGACCGAGTTGCATTCTTTATATATCATCAAAAAAAATCTCTTTTGCCATCGATAAAGTCTTTTCATAACTTTTTAACTTCAAAAGAGTGGGTAAGTCGTAAGGGTTTTGAAGATCATATAGACGACATTGAGGCTTGTTTTGATCAAGTAGAAATACCGGATGATGTAACTTATGATAAAACACCATATACCATAAAGGTTAAGAAGTTGTGTGGTTCTCCACTTATAATAAATATTTTTTGGGCTGATTTTTCATTTATTCCTCTAGATAAAAGTGGAAGACAATCGGAATCTATACAAATTAAAAACGCTAGGCTTGCTTTAATGACAGCTTTTTTTGAGTACCAAAAAGACCCCGAACTAGGAACGCAACAGTTCATACCGTTATTACAAAAATACTTTAAGTTTGATGAATGATTAAACTTTTAATTTGAGTCGAAATTATATTTTAAATTAATTTATATGAGGTCCAAATCTAATAGCATCTTCTAAATAACTTGGTGAAAAGTGCGCGTAAACCATGGTTTGCTCAACCTTTGCATGACCAAGTATCTGCTGTAGTACCAAAATATTACCTCCGTTCATCATAAAATGACTGACGAAGTATGCCGTAAAGCATAGCTACACTGCCCTTTTAGTAAATTAATATCCGTTTTATTTACAGCAGTTTATTTGTTCTGGATGTTAGCGGTTAACCTGCCAATACCCCGTTTTTTTAGCGCCAATTCGTTTAATCAACCCTGCTTCTTTTAGAATTTTAATGCGCCTTTCAATTGTTCTTACTGATTTACTAAGCTCATCTGACAATTGCATATGTGTAATATGCGTATTGTTAGTTATTAGCTTAATAATTTCCTTGTCTAGAGCTGTGAGTTTTAAACCGTCATTTAAACCGTCATTTAAACCGTCATTTAAACCGTCATTTAAACCGTCATTTAATGTCGCGTTATTCGCTTCTAAGATTGCGTCATAAATCATCTGCAGCATAAACTCTATAAAAGGAGCGCTATTGGTTTGGTGAGTACTTTGGCGAATCGCTAAATAGTAGGTATCTTGATGTTGGTACACCATGCTTTCTACAGGAATATTCACAAACACCGCATGCCACTTAGACAAGATCAATGTTTGCCATAAACGCCCCATTCGTCCGTTACCATCAGAAAAGGGATGAATAAACTCAAATTCATAATGAAATACACAACTAGCAATGAGTGGGTGCACATCACTTTGTTCTAGCCATTGCAGTAAATCTGCCATTAACTTTGCTACACGTTCAGCTTGCGGTGCCATGTGGACGACCTGCTCACCAGACATCACCCCAACACCTTCTTGACGATACATGCGCATCTTTAACTAAACCTTTCATCATCAGCCTATGCGCTGCTAGTAGGTGTTTACTATTTTCAGGTTGCCATTGAGCAAGTGTATCGTAAGTGCTGATTGCATTATGTGCTTCTTGTACTTCTTTAGGTGGTGCAATTACTCGTTTGCCATCGAGTATCGCGGTAATTTGCTGTTGCGTTAGGGTGCTACCTTCAATGGCCAGTGAGCCCTGTACTGTGCGCATTCGATTAACTTTACGCAACCGCAGCAGTTTCTCTTGCTCTTGTTGTATGGTTAACCTTCCTAGTTGCTCGCTAATTTGCGCAACTAGGATCAGTATTTTGTTACTGAGGGTAAAAGGCGGTGTGTATTTAGGCATTATTTATATTCATTACTTAGGTAGTTAAATTGACCTGCGGTTATTAAAATAGCACTTTACAACTTTATTTGTACAGAAAACCCACTGTTTTATATAAATAAAACCCATAAAAAAACCCACCAACTTGATTGCTCAAATTGGTGGGTTTTTTAGGGTTTTTAAATCAACGAATTTAAAAACCGTTATTGGTGGAGCTGGGGGGATTTGAACCCCCGTCCGAAAAGCCTCGACCGTCGGTACTACATGTTTAGTATCGTCATTTAATTAACCTTTAAATCTCGGACGAACACGATAGATA
Source organism: Pseudoalteromonas sp. ASV78 (assembly GCF_047806705.1). NCBI lineage: Bacteria > Pseudomonadati > Pseudomonadota > Gammaproteobacteria > Alteromonadales > Pseudoalteromonadaceae > Pseudoalteromonas > Pseudoalteromonas sp. ASV78. The sequence continues at coordinate 1,748,267 of NZ_JBLOPA010000001.1, forward strand.
AAGGCGAGGCTGCTTGGTTTTAGCGCTTCAACCCCAGCCAGGGTTTCCGTCGCGATCAGGTGTTAGGGTGACACTCCAAAATCCAGTCCACAAGAATACATGGAAGGAGCGCTAGCTAGCCTAAGCTGCTAGAGAGTAGTTATCGTCGTTTGCGATTACTTTAAGTTGCGGCTTTTTAACGAGGCAAACCGCACCTCGACATGCACCTTGGGCTTCTTGAATTCCGTCGAATCCTAATCAGCCCCTGAATTAGTAAACTCATTCAGAGCGTATAGCCAGTATAACTGAGTAAAGCGCTGATACTCAAGCTCCTTCTGCCCTTTATTTTATAATAGTCGGTTAACTGGCTACTTATCAAACAATCGTATTTTTTGTAACCTTACTATTACTCTGTTTCTTCGTCTGTTGTAGGGGTTTGTGTTTCTTCTGCTAATGGCCAGCCACCCAGTTGCTGCCAACGATTCACGATTAAACAATATAATTCTGCCGTGCGTTCGGTATCATACAATGCTGAATGCGCTTGTTTGTTGTCAAATTCAATCCCCGCTGCACGACATGCTTTCGCCAGCACGGTTTGGCCAAGTGCCAACCCCGCCAAAGAAGTGGTATCAAAACTCACAAAAGGATGAAATGGGGTGCGCTTGATATTATTACGCTCGATGGCGGCATTTAAAAAACCATGATCGAATGCCGCATTATGAGCAACAACCACTGAACGCTGACAACCCGCCGCTTTTTGCGCCTTACGCACTACTTTGCAAATTTCTTTGATCGCTTCATCTTCAGACACCGCACCACGTAATGGCGAGAAAGGATCTATGCCATTAAAATCAATGGCTGCTTGCTCAATGTTTGCGCCCTCAAATGGCTCAACATGAAAGTGCACAGTATGATCAATACTGAGTAGGCCTTCATCATCCATTTTTAATACTGACACCGCAATTTCTAACAGCGCGTCGGTTGCTTTATTAAAGCCCGCCGTTTCAACGTCAATAACCACCGGAAAAAAGCCACGAAAGCGTTTTGCGAAAAGAGTTTGTTCAGTATTTGCCATAGTATTCTAGGTTTGTCAGTATCAGCTGGTTATTATGACAAAATTGATGCCCTCTCGGCTAGGGGCTTTCAGGATTAATTATTTTATAAATTGTAGGCATATAAATTGCTTTAATCTAAATTAGCGTCACAATTGCAGTTACTGAGCGTTTTTAATGCTTAGCTCGCCAATTAATTGGCTCTGCTTAGTTTGATTAAAGTAAACCCTGTTGGAGAGTTCCGTGGTGAAGTTGTCATTGTTATCTATAAGCCTCATAGCAATTGGTCTATTACCCTATAGCGCCACTGCCGCAATGCGCCAATACACAGCAACTGCAGATACCTCACAGTGGCAAGTGGTAACAACAACTCGCTTACAATGTCAGTTAAATCATGAAGTTCCATATTATGGCGAAGCTATTTTTAGTGCCACAGCCAGTAAAAACAAAAACGTGCTATTTAATTTAGATATGGTTGTGCGCCCCGATAATTACAGTATTGCAGGTTTAAAAGCCGTGCCACCACCATGGCGAGCAGGCTTACCTGCACGCGATATTGCTAATATGAAATTACTTCGCAAATTTGACGGTGAACTTGGTAATAATACCGCTTGGGAAATGTTGACCGAGCTTGAAAAAGGCTATCAACCGACCTTTTATTATCAAGACTGGCAAAATAGTGCCGATAAAATTGCCGTCGGATTATCTAGCATTAACTTTAAACAAGCCTATTGGGCATTTTTACAGTGCCGCGATGCATTATTACCATACAGTTTTGAAGATATCTCGTTCACAGTGATGAACTACCAGCCGAACACCAGTAAGCTAACCAAGTCATCGCAACAACGCTTAGATAAAATTGCCGAATATTTAAAATACGATACCAGTATTGCCGCGATTTCCATTGCATCGTATACAGACAGCTACGGCGGACGTTGGAATAACTTAGAGCTCTCTAAAAAACGTGCATTAGCAATTAAAGAATATATGGTGAGCTTAGGCATTGATGAAAGTAAAGTGGAAACCGAAGGGTTTGGCGAAAAACGCCATATAGCAACTAACGACAATATATTAGGCCGCGATAAAAACCGCCGCTTAGTGATCCAGATAGAAAAAATGTAGCCAGTACTTGCTAGCTACATTTTACCAATATTAAGGGTTAAGTTTGGTAAACTTAGCCTTTTTATTTAACCAACCATCACCAAACTGAAATACCGCTAAACTCAGTAAGATAATACCAGCCCCTATAAACAGTTGCTGATCTACGGCTTCATTATTTAGCCATGCGCCTAAACCTAGCGCAAAACTTGGGGTGATCAAGGTTGTCAAAGCGACCGTACTTGCTGGTAATTTTTGTAGCACATGAAAATAAGCCAATGCACCCACGAGTGAACCAAATACCCCTAAATAGCCAATTGACCATAACGATTTTGCACTCCACGCACTGCTGTTAAGCTCACCATCGACCAGCCACCAAGTAATAAAAAACAACGGAGTCACAAATACTAATGCACCGAATGTGGTTGCCATTGGATGAATAGCAATTTTTACTCGCTTGATCATTACGCCACTTAAACTAAAAAAGCACACGGCCATAAATACGTAGGCTAAGCCTTGTATCTGCATTAATGAGCCTTGCATGTGTTTTTCACTTACCAAGAATAGCCCCAATAATGCAAACGCTAACGCAATTAGTTTAACGACGCTGAATTTTGGCTCGTTGAGTAGTCGCTGTGCTAATAGACCAGATAAAATAGGCGCTAAGCCAAACATCAAAGAAATAAGCCCTGAAGGGACCGTTTTAGCAGCCATGTAACTCAATAACATGCCACCATAAATGCCGATGCTCGAGTAGCCATACAAAAAGCACGCGCGACGATGCCAAGGAACGCGAATATTAGCAATTGCTACAACCAAGGCAGCCAGCACTAAACCTATCGACATACGTAATAACACTGCGAGCGTTGGCGAGACCGACTCACTACTCCAGACAATGCCCAATGGGGTGGTTGACCAAATTAAAACCATTAAAAAATACGATGCTTTAACGCTCACACGCTTATTCCTTTAGCAAGGCGGCGATAACAAAGAGGAAGGAGTACAACACTAACCGCTTTGAAATCGCGGTTAGTAAAAACAACTTAACCGCAGCGCAGCAATGGACGCACAACTGATAGATTCAGCCATGGGCGCATTGTTAGGGCTCGGTTTATGTGTTGCATATAAATAGAATTTTTAATAATAAAGTGAAGTTATAGAAATAGCAGACCTGCACAATAAGTCAACACATTGAATGATTTTTATAGTAAAAACAGCCTTCACTAGCTTAGCTTGTAAATCATAAGTTACATTTATTTTCTTTGATTTATAACAAAACTATTTAAGTTTGTGCCAACTAGTTATATCTTGCCTGCCTCTCACGAAGTTTTAGGGGCAAAAAGTGCTTAAAAATAAAACAATCGGCAGCATGTTAATTGTTGCAGGTACTACTATCGGCGCAGGGATGCTAGCACTACCAATCGCATCTGCTGGGCTGGGTTTTACAACCGCATTAGCGTTAATTATTTCAACATGGGCGTTAATGACTTATACCGCGTTATTAATGCTTGAACTACATCAACATGCTGATCGCGATGCCACGCTAAATACATTAGCAAAATCATGGCTCGGTAAGCGTGGCCAATATCTGGCTAACTTTTCAGTGATGTTTTTATTCTATGCGCTTTGTGCGGCATATATTGCAGGCGGTGGTGCGCAGCTACAAGAAAAAATAAACACTGGCTTTAACCTCGCTATTGCTCCGCAAGTCGGCTCGCTCATTTTAGCTATCGTAATTGGCACCGTTGTTACTTTAGGCACCAGTAAGGTCGATAAGCTAAACCGGGTGCTATTTAGCGTCAAGATTGTGGTATTAGCGAGTTTATTTTATATGCTAACCCCGTATGTTCACGGCCAACATTTACTCGAAATGCCGATTGAACAAGGGCTTATTTTATCAGCTATTCCAGTGGTATTTACCTCGTTTGGTTTTCATGGCTCAATTCCGTCCATCGTTAAGTATGTGGGCCTTGATATTAAAACCTTACGCCGTGTGATGATCAGCGGTGCCGCCCTGCCCTTAGTGATTTATATTTTTTGGCAATTAATTAGCCAAGGTATGATGAGCCAAGCAGAGCTACTGACAAGTACCGGCTTACCCGGTTTTGTAGCAAGCATTGCCAATATTGCAAACAACTCAGCGGTCGCCACGGCGGTTAACCTATTTGCAGATTTAGCGCTAGCGACATCATTTCTAGGTGTCAGCTTAGGCTTGTTTGATTTTTTTGCTGATGCGTTTAAAAAAGGCGATGGCAATAAAGATAGGATCAAAACTGCGCTGATCACTTTTATTCCACCATTAGGGTTTGCGCTATTTTACCCACAAGGCTTTATTATGGCTTTAGGTTATGCGGCTATCGCTTTAGTGATACTGGCTGTATTTTTACCCGTCGCGATGGTTTATAAGCAACGTGGCAGCAGTGATAAAAACGGCTATGCTGTGCGCGGAGGCAATATTGGCTTAGCGGTTGCCGCACTTTGTGGCGTGCTTATTATCGGCGCTCAGGGGCTACAAATGGCCGGTTTGATCCCCGCGATTGGTTAGTGACACAACAAAGGCACCTAAGGGTGCCTTTGTTGTTGCTATAAGATACGCACTAAAGCTAGATTATGAATAGGATTTAACCCGATCATTGAGCTTTTCAAACAAGTTTGATAATTCGCTCTCTGCGATCGGCGCACTATAATAATAGCCTTGTACGATAAAGCAGTTATTGTTTTGTAAAAACTCCACTTGCTCTATAGTCTCAACGCCTTCCGCTACCACATTTAATTTTAGCTTTTGTGCCATCGCTATAATTGCAGCAGTGATCTCCATGTCATTTTGATCATCAGGTATGTCTTTAACAAACGAGCGATCAACTTTTAAAATATCAACAGGGAAACGTTTTAAGTAACTTAATGACGAATAACCGGTACCAAAGTCATCGATAGAGATTGATACGCCAAGTGCTTTGAGCTGATGCAACTGCGAAATAGCCGCTTCTACATTGCCCATTAGCATGCTTTCGGTTAATTCAAGGTGCAAGCGCTTGGCTGGCACCTTGGTTTTCTTAATGATCGATGCTAATAACGGCACTAACTTGGCATCTTTGAACTGTCGTGCTGAAAGGTTAATAGAAATATTATTCTCTCGCCCTTGCACGGCTAATCGAGCGGCAAACTCACAAGCCTCTTGCAGTACCCAAGCACCTAATTCAACAATTAAACCGGTCGCTTCAGCTATTGGAATAAACTTGGTAGGGGGGATCATCCCTTCGGTTGGGTGGAACCAGCGGATCAAGGCTTCATAGCCCACTACATGCTGAGTGCGGCTATCTACTTGCGGTTGATAGTAAATAACAAATTGCTTTGCTTTAATTGCGACACGTAGTTCATTTTCAATAAACAACCGTTCATTCGCAGCGGCATTAAGTTCTTGGCTATAAAAGTGATAGGTATTGCGTCCTTTTGCTTTTGCCTCATACATTGCTAAATCAGCATGTTTTAGCAGCTGATCTTCTTCTTTGCTATCGTATGGTGCCATCGTAATACCAATACTGGCACTGATAATTACCTCGTTATTACCAAGCATTATTGGCGCATTCAAAGTTTGTTGAATGGTATTCGCCACCTCCATTGCGTGCTCTTGGCGTTCAATCCCACTGAGCAACACGGCAAATTCATCACCACCTAAACGAGCAATGGTATCTTCTGCGCGAAGTCGTTTTTTCAATCGATTCGCCACTTCAACCAATAACTGATCGCCGGCGTCATGACCGAGTGTATCGTTAATACGTTTAAACTCGTCCAAGTCAAAATAAAATAAGGCAAACGCATAATGACCACGCTCCGCAAGCGCCATGGATTTGCGTAATTGCATTCTAAAGAAGGTACGATTAGCCAGCCCTGTTAAGGTATCAAAATAGGCTAATTGCTCCATCTTGCGTTGGCTTTCTTTAACAAACGAAATATCTTGGGCGGAAGCAACATAACTGGTAATGCTGCCACCGTCTTCGCGAATTGGTGAGATACTCAGCGACACCCAGATTGGTTTTTTATCTAAACCTTGGATCAAGGTATCGCCGCGCCAATAATTTCGGCTACGTAAATCAATATCGATGTCATCAACTAATATCGCCATTTCGATGGCGATAATGCTTAATAATGGCGACTGCATAAAATGGTTTTCATCAAACCCAGTCATTTCTAACATTTTTGGATTGACGTATTCAATCACAAAATGTTGATCGGTTATCACCACCCCTGTACCAGAGAAAGCCACCGCTTTTGATAATCGATTTGCGGCTTTTTCAGCAATTTCTTTTTCAGTAATACGCTGATTTAAACCATCGATAAGCTTGCGAATTTCAATCGCCATATCGCGAAAAGAGCCATTTAAAGTGCCAATTTCGTCTTTATTTTCTTTTGGGAACTCAATTTGTAAGTGCCCTTTGCCAAAGCTAGTTACGGCATGTACTAGCGAATGAATTCGACGTAGCACCAGTTGGTACAATGCTTGATGTAACAACAGCGCCACCAAAATAGCGTATAAAATAAACAGCCCAAAAAACTTCACTTTTAGCTCTTCAAGCGCAGAAAGTGCCGATGAGCGTTTTTTATAAATACCAATATACCAATCTAAATGTGCAACTTTGCGAATATTTATAATGTGGGTTTCACCATCTTGCACAAAGGAGTCAGCGTATTCTGGTAAATGCATTTTGATAGTTTGATTGATCAGCTGTTGTAGATCGTCATTGATAAAATCATGGCTGCGCAGTGGTTTATTTGCTTGGCCGTATACTTCGTACAAATTTTTACTCAAATTTGGATGAGCAAGTAATTGTCCTTGGCTATCAAAAACGAATAAATGCTGTTCATTATCGCCTATTGGCAATTGCGAAATCAGTGAATCCAGCGCTAAATCACTACCTGTAACCCCTAAAAATTCATTTTCAAGATAAATCGGCACAAGCACACTGACCAACCATTTATGCCAAATTTTATCGTAATAAACTTTAGACCACACTGCTGAACGGGAAGGATTGAGTGCTTCTTGCGCATAATTAAAACTTTGGTTATCAAAAAACTGATGGGAACCCGCAACATTCAAAGCCCAATTAGGAGGCGCAATGCGAATAAAATTATCTTTGGTAATTAAATAAAAGTTAAAGAAATCTTGGATCAAAGTAGGTGCGACTATTTTCCATAGCGATTCAGAATCATTAATGAGTTTTTTATAAAAAGGTGAATATTTATCTTGTGGCATAAAAGCCGCTGATAAACCGTCTTCAGAGGCACTGCGAATACTGCCGTCAGGATCAAAACTCAGCTGCGCACTCTGATTACTCATCAATTGCGATGAGTTATAAAATAGCTGACTAGAGACGACATTATTGGCCTGCTCAGCAATATTAATTTTTGTTTTCACTAAATTATTAAATTGGCGGATCAAACGCTCACTGGAATGCTTGAGCATTTCATGCTCTTCAAATACCAGCTGCTTTTCTTCTGATTTGAGCATCAACACCGCAGCGCAAATCCCAGCAATTAAACAGATCGCTGAAATTAACAATGAGAGTTTCATACTTAACGAATTTACACCAAAACGTGATGGTGGGCGTCTATACACCACAGGACAACCTTATTTTTAATAATTATTTTTATTTAAATTCACCTAAATAAATATACCAGATCCCTATTTAGATTTATAAATTTTTCGTTAATATTACTGAAAAAAACCAATATCGAAAATAAACTATCCTTTCATGGAGATAAAACCCGCTAGAGTGTTGACTTTATAGCCTACTCTCCATACATTAAGCTTATGAATATAAAATTTTCGCAATTACATTTTTCGTTTTTTAGCTTCTTTAGATAGGAGAGGCTTAACTGTTTGCGAGATTAAATCAACCGAATAGCAAAGCCTCCCAACTGGGAGGCTTTTTTGTTTTTATTACCCAAAAGGTAATTTTTTGGAATGAGGAACCCAAAAATGACAAATGATGTACTAAATTCACTCAGACACGATATTAATGAAATCGATTCTGACTTACTGGTTTTACTGGCTAAGCGTCGCCGAATTAGCCACGGTGTCGTAGAATATAAGATCGCTAATAATAAACCTATACGAGACGAAGCCCGTGAACTGGCCTTATTAGAGAAGCTCATCGGTTACGGTAAGTCACTCGGCCTAGACGCCTATTATGTGAATAACGTTTTTCAAACCATCTTAGAAGATTCAGTCCTTAATCAACAAGCCATGTTACAAAAGAACTTGAACCCTGATGTAATGAGTGAAACGCATCGCGTGGCGTATTTAGGTGGTCAGGGTTCTTATAGCCAACTTGCTTGCCATAAATATTTTAGTCGTCGCCCAGGTAAACTTGTTGAAATGGGTTGCTCAAGCTTTGAGCAGATCACCGGTAAAGTTGAAAGTGGCCAAGCTGACTTTGGCTTATTACCAATTGAAAACACCAGCTCTGGTAGTATTAATGAAGTATTTGATTTACTACAACACGCGCAAGTATCGATTGTCGGTGAAGTAACTCACAGTGTTGAACACTGCTTACTTGCTACACCTGATACTGAGCTTAGTCAGATCAGTAAAATTTTTGCTCACCCACAACCATTTGCACAATGTAGCCGCTTTTTACAGGGCTTAGGCGATATTCAACACGAAACCTGTGATTCTACATCAAGCGCATTACAATCAGCCCTTGAGACTGCTAACAGTGCCGCAATTGGCTCAGCACAAGCGGGTAAAAACGTGGGCCTAGAGGTCATTAAATCAGGGCTTGCCAATCAGCGTGAAAATCACAGCCGCTTTATTGTGGTAGCGCGTAAGCCGTTACATGTATCAAAACAAATCCCAACTAAAACCAGTTTAATTATGGCCACTAAGCAACAAGCCGGTTCGCTTGCTGATGCACTGATGATTTTTAAACATCATAATATCAATTTAGTTAAATTAGAGTCACGCCCTGTTCCTGGCAACCCATGGGAAGAAGTGTTTTATGTGGATTTAGAAGCTAATTTGGTTGATAGCCAAGTCAAGCAAGCGCTTGAAGAACTTAAAGAACACACCCAATATGTACGTGTACTCGGTTGCTACCAAAGTGAATCACTACAAGCTGTAAGCGTAGAAGGTTAAGCATTACACAAAATATAAAAAGGGCTCAAATTGAGCCCTTCCTTGATTAAAAATTTATTTTTAATCAAGTACTTTGGCATCATTGGCTTTGTTTAATAAACTACGGCTTTGGGTTAAAAAGTGTGCCGTAGAATCGGAAAAATAAGCTTTCGCATCAGCAAACGAATCAATCAAAGCAGCCTTATCACTTGCTTTTAATTTTGCCAAGGTGCTGGCAAAGGTATCTTGGTACTGCGCTAGCAACGGCTCTACATTGTCAAATTGTGCGAGCATGATGTCAGAATAAAGTTCTGGTGATTGTGCGAATAATCGCCCTACCATCATCAACTCTAGTTGATAAATCGGTGACGAACAACTGCGCAGCTCTTCCAAGGTATGGCTTTGTTTTGCTAAAAATTGGCCATATACAAACGTGGTTAAATGGCGCATAACCTGAATGATTTGCATCGCTTCGTCGTGCTTTTGCGCATCAAGTTCAACGAGTTGACAGCCCCACACTTGCAGTTGCGACAATAAACCTTGGGCAATCTCATGATTACGGCCTTCGCACACCACCACTGTTTGCTTTACCCAATGAGAGATATCAGGGCCAAACATTGGATGTAGACCTACCACAGGTCCGCTATGCACGGCTTTTAATACTTTTAATGGCGCTTGCTTAACCGAAGTAATATCAACTAATAAACAATCATCATCAAGTTTTGGTAAGGCTGTTACCACGGCTTCTAAAGCATTAATAGGCACACTGATCATCACCAGTTTTGCGCCAGTTAATATTTCTTGCGCGTTACTTTGCTGCTCTTTATCGAGTATTCTGACCTCATAACCTGAGCGAATAAACTGCTGAGCAAACAGCTGGCCCATTGCACCTTGGCCACCCACAATCACAATAGGTGATAGCTGCGGTGCACTACAAGCAAGTTTAGCCTGTTGGTTTTGATATGCTTCACGCATCATTCGCCGTAGGATATCTTCCACTAGTTCAGGGTTAACACCTTGGTTGATTGCTTCTTGGCGACGGGCAGCTAATAAAGTAGCTTCACGATCAGGGGCATGCAGTGGCGCCCCCGTTTGTTGTTTGATTGCGCCGATCTGCTCGGTAATACTATTACGTCTAGCCAGCAGTGCAACCAACTGGGCATCGCATTCATCGATCCCCGCTCTTAACTTATCTAATTGTTTTATATCCGCCACGCGACTACCACCTTAAAAACTGCAATTTCGTACATTTAAATTTACATAAAAGTAAACTAATCAATACGATAAATACTAACAGGATCGCTTGGTTGTTAAAAGGCTAAATAAATAAAAGAATGAGGGTTTAAGCTTTAAGTACTGAGCCATATCCTTTAAGGATGACTGAAGTTAAATTCGATATATGTGTAGTACTTTTTAGAATATTGCTTGTGGGCTTCGCTGAGCTCTAATCAAGCTATGGTGATCACTAGAGCTCGATCTTTTAACTTTACTCTTTCACCTCGCTAACTTCTCTTATCATAAAAACCAAAACGGGTTGCAACCCGAAGGCTGCAACCCGTTTTTTTTGCGTTGCTAAACAGCGCGTATTAGTTAAGCTTTTCTCTAATACGTGCAGATTTACCAGAACGCTCACGTAGATAGTAAAGTTTCGCACGGCGAACTGCACCGCGACGCTTAACTGCTACGCTATCGATAAGAGGGCTGTGCGTTTGGAATACACGCTCAACACCTTCACCGTTCGAAATTTTACGAACTGTGAATGCTGAGTGAAGACCACGATTACGCTTAGCGATTACAACACCTTCAAAGGCCTGTAGACGCTCTTTAGCACCTTCTTTTACTTTTACCTGTACAACCACTGTATCACCAGGGCCAAATGCAGGTACGTCTGTTTTAAGCTGCTCATCTTCAAGCGCTTTAATAATATTTTGGTTTACTTTTGCCATTATGTTTCTCACTTTCCTAGGTGTAACTGTCTTCTAGCCACAAGCTTTTTGGTACTCTTGCTGAAATTTCGCGAGTAATACCGCTTGCTCCTCAGTCAGAGCTAGGTTATGCAACAAGTCAGGACGTCGTAACCAAGTTCTGCCTAATGACTGCATTTGCCGCCATTTTGCTATCTCTTGGTGGTTGCCACTGAGTAATACAGCAGGCACCTGTTTGTCGTCCAATGTTTCTGGCCGTGTATAGTGAGGACAATCTAGCAAGCCATCCGAAAATGAGTCTTGCTCCGCTGATTGGTTGTGTCCTAACACGCCTGGCACTAATCGCGCTACTGCGTCAATTAATGTCATGGCAGGTAGTTCACCCCCACTCAAAATAAAATCACCAATTGACCATTCTTCGTCAACGTATGATTCTATTATTCTCTCGTCTATACCTTCATAGCGACCGGCAATCAAAATCAGTTTTTTAGAGCTGGCGAGTTCGCTTGCCCCTTGCTGATCTAATTTGCGCCCTTGCGGGGACATATAAATTACTTTTGCACCATCACCTGCCGCCTGTTTGGCGTCAAGAATGGCTTGTTTCAATGGCTCAACCATCATTAACATACCTGGACCGCCCCCGTAAGGACGATCATCCACCGTTCTATGCTTATCAGTAGCATAATCACGTGGGTTCCAGCAGTTAAAATCGATTAAACCATTTTTTACTGCGCGACCAGTTACACCTTGCGTTGTAATGGCATCAAACATGTCCGGGAAAAGGCTGATAACCCCTACCCACAACGAACTCGTTTGACTCATTAAAAGCCAGGATCCCAGTCTACGGTAATTTCTCTCGCATCGTGTTTAACTTCTTTGATAACTGAATCAGTTAAAAATGGAATTAAACGCTCTGCTTGGCCAAATGCATCTTTATTATTTGCTTTCACAACTAATACGTCATTTGAGCCTGTCTCCATCAGGTCATCAACGATGCCTAAGTCATAACCTTTATCAGTTATAACCGACATGCCAATGAGATCTCGCCAATAGAACTCGCCTTGCGGCAGTTCTGGTAATTGCGCTGCATCCATTGAGATTTCTGCATGGGTATAAGCCATTGCTTCGTCTCGGTCGTTTACTTGCGCAAATTTAGCGATAAAGCCTTTGTTGTGGCGACGCCAGTCGACCACTTCTAAGGTCTGCCATTTACCTTGCTGCCCTATCAACCACGGGCTGAAATCGAAGATCCCTTGGGGATCATCAGTAAATGAATGTACCTTAAGCCAGCCCTTTATACCATATGGGGCACCGAGCTTTCCTACGACAATTATTGATGAGGTGTTCTCTTGACTCATGGTTACACTTACGCCTATTAAGCCGCTTTACGAGCGTCTTTTACTAACTTACTTACGCGATCTGAAAGAGATGCGCCCTGACCTACCCAGTGTTCTACACGAGATAAATCTAAACGTACTTTTTCTTCTTGACCACTAGCAATTGGGTTAAAAAAGCCTACTTTCTCGATGAAGCGACCGTCACGCGAGAAACGGCTATCCGCAACCACAATTTGATAGAAAGGGCGTTTTTTAGCGCCACCACGTTGCAAACGAATAGTTACCATACCGTCCTCTAAATAGATTGACTGTTTTCATTAATAAGATTTACTCCCCAGTATGGGGAGCTGGGGAATTGTACGAGTTTTTAGCAACAATGCAAGTAAGAAGTGACTCGAAATCAGTGTTAAGTTGATTAAACACTGATCTACGCGTTAATTCAGACTATATAGTGCTTTCAATGCATAATTTATCCACAAAAAAAGAGGCTATTTGCCTCTTTTTTAGTTAACTAAATCACGATTTCATCGAGTTTTAATCAAAAGCTTAGAATTTAGGACCGCCACCACCCATCATTCCAGGGGGTAACATACCTTTCATACCGCGCATCATTTTCATCATGCCGCCTTTGCCTTTCATTTTTTTCATCATCTTTTGCATTTGCGTAAACTGTTTTAGCAATTTATTGATCTCTTGTACTTGCGTACCAGAACCTGCTGCAATACGTTTTTTACGCGAGCCTTTAATGATCTCTGGACGCGCACGTTCTTTTTTGGTCATTGAACTGATGATCGCTTCCATTTGGATAAAAGTTTTATCGCCCATTTGCCCTTTTACTGCATCAGGTAAGTTTGCCATACCCGGCAATTTATCAAGCATCGACATCATGCCGCCCATGCTTTTCATTTGCTTTAGCTGATCAGCAAAATCATCTAGGGTAAAGCCATCACCTTTAAATACTTTTTCAGCAACTTTGGCAGCTTGCTCTTTATCGACTTTCATTTCGACTTCTTCGATCAATGAAAGTACATCACCCATGCCAAGTATGCGCGACGCGATACGATCTGGATGGAAAGGCTCTAGCGCATCAGTACGCTCGCCAACACCCATAAATTTAATTGGTTTGCCAGTGATATGACGGATCGACAGTGCAGCACCACCGCGCGCATCACCGTCAGTTTTGGTTAAAATCACACCTGTCAGTGGTAATGCTTCATCGAATGCTTTGGCGGTATTAGCGGCATCTTGACCTGTCATTGCATCTACTACAAATAAGGTTTCGATTGGGTTGATTGCATGATGCAAGTTCTTAATTTCGTCCATCATGTCATTATCAACATGTAAACGACCCGCGGTATCAACTAATACAACGTCGATAAATTTCTTTTTCGCATGCGAAATTGCGGCTGTTGCTATATCGACAGGTTTTTGCGAAATATCACTTGGGAAAAACTCAACCCCTACTTCATTGGCCAACGTTTCTAACTGTTTAATCGCCGCTGGGCGATAAACGTCGGCACTGACCACTAACACTGATTTCTTTTTGCGTTCTTTTAAGAATTTAGCAAGTTTAGCCACGCTGGTGGTTTTACCCGCACCTTGTAGACCCGCCATCATCACCACGGCTGGCGGTTGCGCGTTTAGGCTCAGCTCTTCGTTTGCTTCACCCATCGCTTTTTCTAGTTCTTCGCGAACGATTTTTATGAACACTTGGCCTGGGCTTAGGCTTTTAGTTACTTCAATACCTACTGCGCGCTCTTTAACTTGTTTAACAAACTCACGAACAACGGGTAAAGCAACATCGGCTTCTAAAAAAGCCATACGCACTTCGCGCAGCGTGTCTTTTATATTGTCTTCAGTGAGGCGCCCACGGCCGCTAATATTTTTTAAGGTTTTACCTAATCGTTCTTGGAGGTTCTCAAACATGTAAAGGTTCCGATCAAACGTGATATACCAATTTCCCAAACAACGTTATTACCGCAAGTTTAGCACTTACTATTAATAGCGCTGATTTCATATAATCAGTATTATTAAAATTTTAATTAAAAACAGTATACCGTAAATGGTGGCGCACAATACAGTGTTCAAGTGCGCTGTTTGAGTTTCTTTTTACAAACTCTATGCATTTGCCTTGCTATAAAATACAATGCCCTTACTCTAACAAGGAATATTTGACTCAAATTGAGTGGCCCAAGCACTATGCTGATTATTAGTTTAACTATTATTGCCAGTTTATTTTATATCTTAGCGACGTCTCACGTGCTGTCTCGGTTATTTCATCAACAAGGTCCGAGCCAAAAGTTGACGATTATTCTCAGCACCGTGGCGATTTTAGCGCACATGTTGTTACTAGTGAATTCGGTGTTTCGCGTCGATGGCCAAGATTTAAGTATTGTTAATGTATCACTGTTAACCTGCTGGGTGATTGTGGTCTCTGTCACCACAGTGTCATTAAAGTTTCCTGCTACATTACTCCTGCCGGTGGTGTATGGCTTTGCGGCATTACTTACTATTGCCAGTTTATTCATTCCACATCATATTTTATTGCAAAGTATTGATGTTGAGATCGGGTTAGTGACCCATATTTCACTGTCATTACTTGCCTACTGCGTATTGATTATTGCGACCTTGTACGGCGTGCAATTTTACTTTATCGACAAACGCTTAAAACGCAAAGACTTAGCTATAGTGCACAGCCACCTCCCCCCTTTAATGGTGGTTGAGCGTCAGCTTTATCATTTATTAACGTTAGGCACCGTTTTATTAACGATGGCGCTGTTATCTGGGTTTGTTTTCCTTGACGGCATGTTTGCAACAGAATTTATTCATAAAACCGTTTTATCATTAATTGCGTGGGCTATGTTTACAACGGTGACTGTAGGTCACTTAAAACAAGGATGGCGTGGTAAACCAGTGGTATTAGCCATTATGGCCGCGGCTTTTGTTTTAACGTTGGCTTATTTTGGCAGCCGCTTTGTGCAAGAAGTGATCCTGAATAAGTTTTAACTTGACTCAGACAGCTCACTCCCGCTTAATACGCATTGGTTAAATAAAAAAGGATCCTTCTTTGAACGACATCTCTACAAGTGTTTTGTTTATAATACTTGGAATACTCATACTTTGTTCTGCATATTTTTCTGGTTCTGAAACAGGCATTATGTCAATTAACAGAATCCGCTTACGTCACCTTGCTAAAGAAAACCATCGCGCAGCAAAGCGTGTCAACAAACTGTTGAGCCGTCCTGATAGACTGATAGGCCTTATCCTAATCGGTAATAACTTAGTAAACATTGCCGCAGCGCAGGTTGCGACCATTATAGGTATTCGCCTATATGGTGATTTAGGTATCGCCATTGCTACGGGTGTATTAACCCTAGTGGTATTAATTTTTGCTGAAGTAACGCCAAAAACCTTAGCCGCCCTTTACCCTGAGCGAGTCGCCTTTCCAAGTTCAGTGATACTCAAAGGGTTACTAAAAATTCTCTTTCCATTTGTAGTCATTGTTAACTGGATGACCAACGGTATATTACGGTTATTTGGTATTAGTGCCGCACAAATAGAGGAACACAGCATGAGTAAAGAAGAATTAAAAACGGTGCTGAATGAATCTGGTGCGCTGCTCCCCGCGCGTCACCAAAGTATGTTGACCTCTATTTTAGATTTAGAGCAAGTCACTGTTGAGGATATTATGATCCCGCGTAACGAAATCGTGGCGATTGATATTAATGATGACTGGAAGCTGATCAGTAAACAACTTACCCACGCACAACATACACGTGTACTGCTATACCGTGACCAAATTGATGATGCGGTTGGCTTTATTCATTCGCGTGATGCGCTGCGCCTATTAACGAAAGAACAATTTGATAAGCCGTCATTGCTACGTGCTGTACGTGAGATTTATTTTATTCCTGAAGGCACATCGTTAAATACACAACTGTTCAAATTCCAACAATCGAAAGAACGTATCGGTTTGGTGGTTGATGAATACGGTGACATACAAGGCCTAGTAACCTTAGAAGATATCCTAGAAGAAGTGGTTGGTGATTTTACTACCACACAAACTCGTACACCAAGCGAAGAAGTCGTGTCACAGGATGATGGTTCATTCTTAGTGGATGGCGGTGCTAACGTGCGTGATCTCAATAAAGAAATGGATTGGGAATTTCCCCTTGATGGTCCAAAAACTTTAAGTGGTTTGATTGTCGAATACTTAGAAGATATTCCAGATGCTAATTTAAGTTTACGTATTGCAGGCTACCCTATAGAAGTGGTTGAAGTGAAAGAAAACATGATCAAGCTGGTACGTATCCAAGCAAATAAACGCAAAGTATAAGTCTTTAAGTAGAGTAGCAACAAGCTACTCTACTTCCCCAACTAGCCCCGCTTTTTTGTGCATATTATAAATCGACTTAAATACTTAACCATTCTAGCGCGCTAAATAAAGCGACACTAAAAAGCCCGCTATGCGCTCTTATGTAGGTATTGACGATAAAGTTAACTAAACAACCGTTCTAGCCAACTTTTATCGAGATCTGCTTCGCATTTTTTAAGTTGTGCACCATAGCGACTGGCGCGGTTTTTAACTTTATTTGCCACCGCCATTAGCCATTGTTTCTTTTTATAGGTGCCACGTTTGTAGCCGCCCCAACCCTCATGATAATTAAGGTATTGCGCATAAGCATCCCACTTCGACACACCATTTACTTTATGGGTTTTATAGACAAACCAAGCCATAAAGTCGATTGCATCATCAAAATCATCTCGATTGGCCCCACTATTGCCCGTCTCACGAATGTAATCAGCCCAAGTGGGAGTTTTAGCTTGTGAGTAGCCATAGGCTGAACTTGCTCTGCCAGTGGGAATGATCCATAAAAAATATTCCATTGGCGGTGCAGCATCATGTCTAAAGGAACTTTCTTGGTACATCATGCTCATTAGTACATGTTTCGGTGATCCCCACTTTTCTTGGGCATCTTTTGCGTCATAATACCAATCGCTTTTCTCTTCAAAAATTTTACATATATCATTAGGTTGCTTTGGAGGGGCTGTTGCGCAACCTGTTAACGCAGCTCCCAGCGATAAAATAATTAAACTTTTTTTCATTTTTTTTTGATTCTCGCTGAACTTTTTATAAAAGCGTAAGTCCTATTTTATGAATGCGCAGTTTAGCATTGTTTATCCCTGAAGAATCTTTACGCAGCCAACTTGGGCTGCGTTTTTTTTTGCTACTTTTTAGTTAGCGTTAAAATAAGCATCTAAAAAAGCATTAAATGTCACGTTATTAGCTGCTTTCAACGCTTTCTCAGCAACGATTGATTGCTCCGCCTGCTGTTTTAAGTAACTATCTGAGTACACATAATACGGTGTATTTTCATGACTTTGCTGGTAATTTCTTGCAAGTGCTAATGCAAAATGGCCATTATCAACACCCGACTCTTTCAGTTGCTTTACGTAACGTCCAGAGTACGTTAACTCAGGATCAGCGACCCATTGGCTTAATCGCGTGATGGTTGCACTGTAGTAACTGACCCCATACGCTTCATCCATATACGCAGCAACATGCTGGAGCTGAGTAAAAATTTCCGTGCCCCAAGTGGCTAAACTACATGCTTCGCCTGAACGATTTAACATTACCTGGGCAGCTCGACCTTCACTGACTACGGTATCTAAATTTGCAGTACTACGTTGTTGCGAATCCCAATCCATTGTTGGTGAATCTTTTAATAAGCAATAAGTCAAAAACACATCTAAAAAGTGAATTTGCTCAATATCAATTCCTGTGGCTGCAAATGGATTTACATCAAGAGCCCGAATTTCTATGTATTCAATACCACCACGTAGTAATGCATCGGTTGGCGTTTCGCCACTGTTAGCATTACGTTTCGGGCGAATTGGCGAGTAAAATTCATTTTCAATCTGCAGCACATTCTTATTCAGTTGCTTTGGTTGAGCATCTTTATAATCGGCAAGCTGATCATAAATATCAGACGGTGAGTTGATCGCCGCTTTTAACCCAGCTACGTATTCTTCTAATGAGTTGTACATTACTTTTAATGAAGATTGCGCACTATTGGTGTAGCCTAAATTACCTAAGCGTAATGCGGTGCCAGTTTCTAGATAAAGTGTGCCTTTACCAAGCTTTTTAAAAGGAAGATCGGTACTGCGACCTTGCAAAAAGGAATTACATAATGCCGGTGAGGCACCAAATAAATAGCTGATCAGCCACAGTTCACGCTTAAAGTTACGGATCAAGCCTAAATAGCCTGATGAAATAAAATCTTGTAATGAACCCGTATCGCCTTTAATCGTTTGCAGACTTTGCCAAAATGAGGTTGGAAACGAAATATTAAAATGTACGCCCGCAATAGCTTGCATCATACTACCGTAACGATTTTTAAGGCCTTCACGGTACAGGGTTTTCATTCGGCCAATATTAGAATCGCCAAATTGGGCTAATGCGATGTCATCTTGATGCTCAATAAAACACGGCATACTGATAGGCCATAATAGTTCATCACCCATTTGCGATAAGGTAAACTTTTGCAAATCGTGTAGCTGATTTAACGTTTCTTCAGCAGATCCGCTAACAGGCGTAATAAACTCTAATAATGACTCTGAAAAATCCGTGGTGATATGCCCATTGGTTAATGCACAACCCACCCCTTTTGGATGAGCCTGTTGCGAAATCGTACCATTGGGTTGGATCCTCAACGCTTCTCTTTCAATACCACGTTGAATGCCTTTAATTGCGTATTTATGCTGTTCCGGGGCGAGCGCTGTTAGCGCTTTAGTTAAATCATGTGTTGTCAAAAATGCTTCCTCGAGCCACGTGGCCTAATCCTAAGTCAATGGGGGCAAATTGATAATACTCAAGGTTTAATAATGGCATAACTGTAATTACCACTATTTGCCATGAAGGTCACCGTGTATTTATAAAGCACACTAGCTGCGGGCAGCTTAGCCCACACCCCAATGTTTACTAATCTTGCCATTGTAAGGGCTAAGATACAATTGCTTTAATTGCACAACAGTGATGCGATTTAATTGTATACGACAGCAGTTAGCAATTATCAATGCATGGCACTACAGTGATGATATCTATTTATATACTCAGTTATTACAAGAATGCCTACAGACATTTTCACATTTATTTGTTTTAGATCATAAAAAAGCTAATTAACAATAGTTTTGTATCCAATAGTACTGAAGCAGCTATCTTTACATTGGTATGAACTTTATAATTGCTGCTAATAATAAAGTATGTTTAAGGACTACCTATGCGTCGGGGTCAGCAATTAGTAAATGAAGAAGTTACTTTTTCACAGCAGCAGGAACTTGTCTCCACAACTGATTTGCGTGGGGTGATCACCTATGCAAATAAGGATTTTTGCGCCATAGCAGGTTACAATTTAGAAGAGCTGCTTGGCAAAAATCATAATATTGTTCGCCACCCTGACATGCCTAAAGCCGCATTTAAAGAATTGTGGGAGAAACTCAAGCAAGGTCACTCTTGGCGCGGCATGGTGAAGAACCGTTGTAAAGATGGCCGTTATTATTGGGTTGATGCATTTGTCACCCCTATTTTTGAACACGGCCAACTGGTTGGTTATCAATCTGTACGTACAAAGCCCAGCGAACAACAAAAACGCCAAGCACAACAGCTATACGCTAAAATCAATACAGGAAAATCCTTGTCGTCTTGGCGCGAATGGGTGGCTCTACGCCAAACTGCGGCACTACTGATAGCTCTACTTGGTTTAGGACTATTGGCCATATTTGTATCTATTGCTGTTGCACTGATAGCAACGTTGTTTTGCTTAGTTGTTATCGCATTAAATTACGATGAATTGGTTGTAACGCCAAGCGCATTAAAACAACAAAAGTTACGACATGACTCGGTGTCTCGTTATATTTATGTAGGCCATCATCCATTTAGCACAAGTGAATATAGTATACAGATGCTCAATGCTAAATTACGTACCGTATTAGGACGAGTAAAAGACACCACAGGTACTTTTACGGGTATTGCCGCTAATTTAGATGAACAATCAGCGCTCACTGAAAAAGGCATTGCCGCACAGGGACAACGCCTTAGTCAAATAGCCACTGCTATGTCGCAGATGAGCGCAACCATAGGTGAAATATCTGGCAATACTCATCATACCGCTGAGAAAGTAAATCTTACTTACCAAAGTTGTTCCGACATAAAACTGCATATTGCTGATAATAGCGCGATGGTATCTGATCTTGCTCTGCAAGTTGAGCAAGCTGCAAGTACCGCTAACTCACTTGCAACCGAGGCGGATAAGATTGGCCAAGTAATGACTGAAATCGAAGGCATTGCTGAACAAACCAATTTGCTAGCTTTAAATGCGGCGATTGAAGCCGCGCGTGCTGGTGAACATGGCAGAGGCTTTGCGGTAGTGGCCGATGAAGTGCGTGCGTTATCATCTCGTACACAACGTGCTACGGCACAAATTCACAGTTCAATAAAAGAAATTCAAGATACCCTGTTTAGCTGGTCTACAGTGATGAAAAACACCAAAGCGCAAGCCGATGAGTGCGTTAATACCACCGGGCATACGCAAATTGAACTGGATAGTATTTTCGCGCAGATCAGTGAAATATCACAACTCGCCACACAAATATCTGCTGCTGCCGAGCAGCAACAAACGGTCAGCCTTGATATTAGCGACAACATTACGCAAATAAAAGGTTACAGTGACGAGAACTTAACATTGAGTTTTAATGTAGCTAGTGGCGCAGCACAGCTTGTTGAAGGCTCGCGAAAAGTAAACGATATCCTGTTTACTTTTAAAGTATAACGACTTTATTTTCCATAAAAAAAACCGCTAAGTTATCACTCTAGCGGTTTTTTTATAGGCATAAATTGATTAGCGACAGCTAAATATTAAGCCACTTTCATCAGCATCGATGACTATCATGTCACCACTTTGATATTCACCAGCAAGTAATTTCTGAGATAGCGGATTTTCAATCGTGTGCTGAATTGCACGCTTGAGTGGCCGCGCACCATAAACGGGATCAAAACCGCTGGCAGCAATACGCTCAAGTGCTGCATCACTTATTTGCAGTAAGTATCCCATTGCCGTTAAACGCTCACGTAGCTTGCTGAGTTGAATATCAGCAATTTCTTTAATGTGTTCGTTAGCAAGCGGATGAAATACCACGGTTTCATCAATCCGGTTAATAAATTCAGGTCTAAACTCATTAACCAAAACGCCCATCACTTTTTCTTTTAACGCTGCGTAATCGTTATTACCTGTTTGCTCTTGAATAATATCCGAGCCTAAATTTGAGGTCATAATGATCACCGTATTTTTAAAATCAACGGTGCGACCTTGGCCATCGGTTAAGCGGCCATCATCCAATACTTGCAGTAGAATATTAAACACATCAGGGTGCGCTTTTTCAATTTCATCAAGTAAAATGACTGAATAAGGACGACGACGTACGGCTTCGGTTAAATAGCCACCTTCTTCGTAGCCAACATAGCCAGGCGGTGCGCCGACTAAGCGCGCAACTGAGTGTTTCTCCATAAACTCAGACATATCAATGCGCACCATCGCGCTTTCAGTGTCAAACATATAGCCCGCGAGCGCTTTCGTCAGCTCAGTTTTACCCACCCCAGTTGGGCCTAAAAATAAAAACGAGCCAATTGGACGGTTAGGATCTGCAAGTCCTGCGCGCGAGCGACGGATCGCATTGGCCACTGCCACTACAGCTTCGTCTTGACCAATGACTTTATGATGTAGTTGTTCTTCCATTTGCAGCAGTTTTTCTCGCTCACCTTGGAGCATCCGCGATACCGGAATACCGGTCCAACGAGAAAGTATCTCGGCGATTTCGTCTTCACCGACTTGGTTTTTCAATAAACTCATTTCTTGCATTTCGGCTTGTGAGGCCAAATCAAGTTTACGCTCCAAATCAGGAATACGACCATATTGCAATTCTGACATACGCTGTAAGTCAGTGGCGCGACGGGCAACATCTAAATCTAAGCGCGCTTGCTCAAGCTCCGCTTTGATCACTTGCGTGCCTTGTAAAGATGCTTTTTCAGCAGTCCATACTTCATCAAGCTCACGATATTGTGCTTCAAGTTCAGTGATCAGCTCTTGCATTTCGCTGCGGCGCTTTTGACTGGCGTCGTCTTTTTCTTTAGCTAGCGCATTATCTTCAAGTTTTAGCTGAATAATACGGCGCTCTAATTTATCTAAAGACTCTGGCTTTGAATCAATTTGCAGGCGAATAGACGACCCCGCTTCATCAATTAGATCAATGGCTTTGTCTGGCAGCTGCCGGTCGCTAATATAACGATGTGACAAGTGCGCAGCTGCTACAATTGCCGGATC
Source organism: Pseudoalteromonas sp. ASV78 (assembly GCF_047806705.1). NCBI lineage: Bacteria > Pseudomonadati > Pseudomonadota > Gammaproteobacteria > Alteromonadales > Pseudoalteromonadaceae > Pseudoalteromonas > Pseudoalteromonas sp. ASV78. The sequence goes on from NZ_JBLOPA010000001.1 coordinate 1,771,148, forward strand.
GGTAATTTCAACACTGTGATGTAGCTCATAACGCTCTTTTAAGCCACGTAAAATAGCAATGGTGTCTTCAACCGACGGCTCTTCCACCAGCACTTTTTGGAAACGACGCTCTAAAGCGGCATCTTTTTCAATGTATTTACGGTACTCATCTAAGGTGGTTGCGCCGACACAATGCAGCTCACCACGTGCTAATGCGGGTTTGAGCATATTGCCCGCATCCATCGCACCATCGCTCTTACCAGCGCCAACCATAGTATGAATTTCATCAATAAATAAAATCACTTGGCCTTCTTCTTTGGCCAGCTCATTAAGCACCGATTTTAACCGCTCTTCAAACTCACCACGGTATTTAGCACCGGCTACCAAGGCACCTAAATCAAGCGATAACACACGTTTGTTTTTCAAGCCTTCTGGCACTTCACCATTAATAATACGCTGCGCGAGCCCTTCCGCAATCGCGGTTTTACCCACACCAGGTTCGCCAATTAATACTGGGTTATTTTTGGTGCGTCGCTGCAGAACTTGAATTGTACGGCGAATTTCGTCATCCCGACCGATAACTGGATCAAGTTTGCCTTGCTCTGCACGTTCCGTTAAATCGATGGTGAATTTTTTAAGCGCTTGACGAGTATCCTCCGCATTTGGGTCATCCACCTTTTGACCACCACGAATGGCTTTGATAGCGGCTTCTATCTTTGTGCTGGTCATATTTAGCGCACGGAAAATATCACCTAGCGGGCCTTTATCTTCACAGGCAGCTAATACAAACAGTTCGCTGGAGATATATTTATCTTTACGTTTTTGTGCGTATTTATCACATAAATTAATCAGTGAAACCATATTGTTTGACAACTGTACGTCGCCACCAACACCTTCCACTTTAAATAGCTTTTCTATCTCTTGCGATAACTTGGTATTAAGTTCATCGGCACTCACACTGGCTTGGGCCAATAACGCACGCACACTTGATCCACTTTGCTGCAAGAGTGAATACATTAAATGTACCGGTTCAATAAATTGATGATCACGACCAAGCGCTAATGACTGAGCGTCAGAGAGCGCAGATTGAAATTTACTGGTAAATCGATCTAAACGCATAAGGGGTTACCTATTAAAAAAACTAATTACTTAATTAATGGGTATGCTCGGCACTTTGATCAAGGCTTAGGAGAAAATATACTCACTGAATAGACACTTATTTGCGCCAGATCAAAGAAGCCATCCGTCCTGTTTGACCATCGCGACGATATGAAAAGAATTGTTCACTATTGCTAACTGTACAGTACTCACCACCACTAATATTTCTTATGCCTAGGTTAATAAGCTCTGTGGTTGCAAGCAGATAAATATCGGCTAAATATTTACCATTCGCTTGTGCCACAAATGCAGTGTGATGAGTTGCTGATTGCTCACAGAAAAGTGCTTTTACTTCACTGCCGACCTCAAACTTTGCAGCACCTATGGCAGGACCTAACCACGCTCTGATCTGTGCTGGAGGGCAGCTAAAGTGACGCAAAGTATTGGCGATAATACCCGCATGCAAACCGCGCCAGCCACCATGAATAGCAGCCACCTCTTCACCACTTTCACTGGTAAGCAAAATCGGCAAGCAATCTGCTGTCATAATTGCCAGCGGTTGATTTTTTAATCGGGTATAGAGTGAATCTGCATCATAATTAGCATGTGGGTCAAAATACTCATCCACAACAACAACTTCACTGCTATGGACTTGGTTAAGCCACACCGGTGCTTGAGGAAGCTGAGCAGCTAAAAGCGCGCGATTCGTTAATACCGCGTGCTGATCATCGCCCACATGTAGGCCTAAGTTTAAACTCGCAAAAGGCGCATCAGATACACCGCCCTGACGAGTTGTACTGAGAGCCCCTACATTGGGTGGCGCTGTCCAATTAGGATAAAGCATTATTAAGGCAGCTTAAAAATCGATATTTGGGTTAGCTTTAGTATCTTCACGCAGTACGTGAGTCATGGCGACCATATCATCTGGAATAGGCGCTTGCCAGGTCATCATTTCACCGGTGATAGGATGCGCAATACTTAACTTAACAGCGTGTAATGCTTGACGATTAAATTCACGTAACATCTGGAATAATTCAGGTGTTGCACCTTTTGGTGGACGTGGACGACCGCCATATGCTTTATCACCAATCAATGGATGATTGATAAATGCCATATGCACACGAATTTGGTGCGTACGACCTGTTTCTAAACGCAGGCGTAATCGCGTATGTGAGCGAAATTTTTCAGCAACACGGTAATGCGTAATCGCGGGTTTACCCTGCTCATGCACTGCCATATGCGTACGCTGTGTAGGATGACGACCAATCGGCTTTTCAACCATACCACCGGCAGTCATGGTGCCATTACAAATTGCTTCGTATTCACGGGTGAAGTTTTCGCGTTTTTGCAAGGCTTTAACTAAATGTGTTTGTGCCTGAATCGTTTTAGCTACCACCATTAAACCAGTAGTATCTTTATCTAAACGGTGAACAATACCTGCGCGCGGCACGTTAATGATGTCAGGATAGTGATGCAACAATGCATTGAGCACTGTGCCATCTGGATTACCGGCACCAGGGTGTACAACTAATCCCATTGGTTTGTTGATCACTAAAATATCATCATCTTCATAAACAATGTTTAATTTGATATCTTGCGCTAAGTATTCACGTGGTGCTTCAATACTTGTTTCAACATTTACAACCTCACCACCAAAGAGTTTTTCTCTTGGGGTGTTGAAAATTTCACCATCTACGGTGATTTTATCATCTAAAATCCACGTTTTTATACGTGAACGCGAATAATCCGGGAACAATTGTGCTAATACTTGGTCTAGACGTTTACCGCCTAACTCAGTTGGCACATCGGCTTGAAGAGAAATTTGCTCTGTCATTAGTAACTTTACCCAATTTACCAGTGCAAGCTGTGCTCGACTGGGTTAGAATCGCTTTTAATAAAAGCATTATATAATAAGCATAGTTTACTCGGTTTTACCCACTTGGCCTAGCCGAAGACATCGAAGGTAACAAATAAAATGATAAATAGAATAGGGAAACGTGCATTTGCCATTGTTTTTACAGTTTCATTACTTGGTTTAGGTGCATGTTCGTCAGCACCTGATGAAGAAGATATCCAACGCGTTCCTAATAAGTCAGCGCAGGCATTGTATGAAGATGCTAAACAAACGCTTGATTCAGGCTTATATGCGCGAGCAATAGAGCTGTTGAGTGCGATTGATTCGCGCTATCCATTTGGCCCTATGTCAAAACAAGTGCAAATGGACTTAGTTTATGCCCATTACCAAGCAGGTAATACTGAGCAAGCACTGGCAACCATTGATCGCTTTATCCGTTTAAACCCAAATCACAAAGATTTAGACTATATGTACTACATGCGTGGTTTGGTAAATATTAAAGCCGATAAAAACGCCTTTCAGGAATACTTTGGCGTTGACCGCGCCGATCGCGATGCTAATCGTACCCGTGTTGCCTTTACTGATTTATCAACCTTAGTTAATCGCTTCCCTGACAGTGGCTATGCCCCTGAAGCAAAAAGACGGTTAGTTTGGTTGCTCAATAAAATGGCCCGTTACGAATTAAAAGTTGCTGATTATTACTATGAGCGTGAAGCTTATTTAGCAGCTGCAAATCGCGGTAAATACGTTGTTGAACATTATTCGCAAAGTAGTTATTTAGATCAAGCACTCGAAATGATGGAAAAAAGCTACAACAAGCTTGGTTTACCTGAATTAAGTGAACACGCTAAGCTGACCCGCGAGCAGAATAAACGCAAGTAAATTCCAAATACAAAAAAAAGCGCTACTTATGATTTATAAGTAGCGCTTTTTTAATGTCTGACTTTTAAATTAAATCGCGTCTTCGTCCTCTTCTGCAGTACGAATACGTACAACACGCTCAACGTCAGTGACAAAAATCTTACCATCACCAATTTTACCGGTTTGTGCTGTTTTAACAATCACTTCAATAGCACGTTCAACATCATCATCACCAAGCACGATATCAAGTTTCACTTTCGGTAAGAAATCAACCATGTATTCAGCACCACGATAAAGCTCGGTATGGCCTTTTTGACGGCCAAAACCTTTCACTTCACTAACGGTCATCCCGGTGATACCTACATCAGACAATGCTTCACGGACATCATCAAGTTTAAATGGTTTAATTATTGCTTCAATTTTTTTCATTATTAGTCGCTACTCTTATATTGCCAATTGGGTCGATTTTAGACAATCCTGCACTTCATAGCAAACAAAGCAATTGAATTACGGTGATTTAATCGCCAGCAATGGTATGATTGCTCCAATAGGAGCAACTACACTCAGGGTAAGTTGCTCAAAGTGCACTGTTTACTCAGTGCCATCCAGTATTAGAGGTGAACATGAAAAAACAGCAACATGGCTTTACACTACTTGAGTTGATGGTCACCATTGCCATCGTTGGGATTATAGCCGCTATTGCTTTTTGGAATAGCAGCGACATGCTCGAAAATAATCGCGCTGAAAATTATTTACTGGAATTAAAACGAAACATCAACTTTGCGCGCGCCAAAGCAACCAGTACCGATTCACTCATCGTGGTGTGCAGTGGCGAAACGTCTAAAATTGAAAATAAGCAAGAAACAGCTTGCCTAAATGATTGGAATGACGGCATTGTTTTCGTATTTTATGATAGTAACGGTAATGGTGATTACAACCCAGATAATGATGACAAAATACTCAGGGTAATGTCAGAAATACCCGACAATAGTCAATTTACGTTTACCGGTGATAATTCATTAATATTTGATGCCAGCGGCCGTGTCACCACAAACCCGGGCACATTTACCTATTGCCCTAATAAAGATAATGAAAACAATAAAGCAATGGAAGTAAGTGTCTCTGGCACGGCTTTATACTACGGAGATACCACAAATACCTGTGACTAAATCCCAGTTAACAACTTGCAACTACACCTAGCTCAACTACCATTAAAAGAAATACCACCAACGAGCTCTCACGGATGAGAAAAACAACCCTATCTAACCCGCACTCTGGTACGACACTTATCGAAATAATGGTGGTATTGAGCATCCTCGCTATCTTAGCTAACCTTGCTCTTTTTCATGTGCAGCCATTTTTTGCCCAAACTCGGCTAGAAAATTATAGTCACCTAATAAAAAGAACACTGAGCTTAGCTCGTAATAACGCCATTTCTTTAAATAGCCAGATTACAGTATGTGCTTTAGCGTCATCGGTTTGTGATAGCAGTCATTGGCATCAAGGCCTTACTGTCTTTGTTGATAAGGATGAAGTAGGTGTATTTGGTGATAATGACACTGTCATTTTAGTTACAGAAGCAATCAATGAATCTGATATGCTTACTTACCCACGTGACGCAGTGACATATCGACCTGACGGTACGCCAAGGGGATTTGATAATGGCACGTTTGTGTATTGCGCTGAATATAAATCAGCTGAACTAGCTGGTATTGCAATTTCAGTCAGTACGACAGGAAAAACAACTTTAAAAGACACAGATGAGTGTCAAACTAACTAGTTTGAGTTCTGATTAACTATTTACCCCAACATTTACTTGCATCAGCATTACCTTTAGCGGTTTTAAGTCCAGCATCATCAATAGTAAATGAAGTACAGTCATCGTCTTGTAAAACAGGACCTGCGACCGGCGTGGCTGTTATTTCAAATGTACCCGCATCATTATCAACAATGACTGCAAGCGTGTAAAAACCATGCTCGGTTGGTGATACTACATTTAGGTTCGCTAAATCACTTGTATAAACACGATTATCAACAAAAAACTGTTCTTGTCTATTAGCCGCATCAAGTAAAGCTGTAATGGCTTCTGTACGAGCTGTCCGTTTCACATGCTCAAAATAGCTTGGCAAAGCGATTGAAGCAATGATGCCTAATATTGCTACCGTGATCATTAACTCTATCAGGGTGAAACCATTTTTATCTGCTTTTATCATACGCGCCATCTACATCTCACTTTATATCTAGGTTGGTCATAGCAATGGCCGCTATCACGTTTATTCACTATCATAGGTCCGTACGCTATTGAATGCAATTATTGAGAAATTATATCTTGCCTATAAACATAAGTTTGCTGCACTTTAAGGCCAAAAACTTGTCCTGCTGCGTTATTTACTAATTTTATTTGCCCATTCTCATCAACACTAAGTTCAGGCCCTAATAGCTCTTGAGGTATAAACGCTTTGCTCGGCTGTGATTCACTTTGCCCTTGGCTGGTATTTAGCCATGGCCCGAGGAGCAAGAACTGACTTTTCTTGACTGTTGGTTCCATGGTGTCGTCACAGAGTTGATCATTATTTTCATCTACACATTGCTCAATCGAACCAAAGTAGAGCTGCGGTGTATCAGGTATTTCCTGGTGAGTTAAGTAAGCCAACTGCTCATAAACTTTAGTACCGTAATGTAAATGAAACGCGTACATAGCCCCTTGGCCGCTGCTATTTACACATTGTTGAGCAGTGCTAGCAGCGGGTGTATAGCTGGTGAAATACGCAATCCCGCCTACCACCGTTGCCGCAGCTAAAGACTTCTCGCCTAAACCAGGTAAGTTATAATACCAGCCTTTAAAACTGCCCAGTTCCATCTCAAGTTGATTAAACGCATCAACATCATTGAGTTTAGTCGAAAAAGGATCAGAGCTGATATCCATTAAATCATCAACTTTGATAGGATCAGGTAAACCATTGATAAATTTACCCGTTACAGTATTTATATCTCGGATCATATAAAGTTGGTCTTGGGTGCTTGTAGCTGTTGCTGCAGCACGGTCACCACTGCCTATTAATATTGCATCGAAGGGCGTACTTTCACGTACGTTAAGCATTTTTCCATTATAAAACACACTGCTAAGTCGGCTAAATGAGGTTCTGGCAATCATAGCTTGAGTTAAAAAGCGTCGATCTTGGTTCACCCCATTGCCACCTAGCTCTGCTAGTTTAAAATGTGTCCAAGAAGCCGCTTCAGGCATATCTACACGCCACACATTCCCTCCGGTATCGGCAACATAAAGGCGGTCAATATAACCATCGTAGTTTGCATCAAAAATAGCCACATCGCCGGCAATGCTATCAACACCTTTAAAGCCATTCTCAGGTGTTAATGACCACACTTTTTCACCCGTGCTCGCATCAACAATATAGACCCCTCGCCCTTGGCTATCTGAGTTTGAATATTCTTTATCTTTATTTGTGTCGTAACCGGCTGCAAAAATCAGTACTGGTTTATTTTCAAATCCGGCTAACTTAATATAAGTTACAATCGGCTTTGACCATGTTTGGCCTAATTCTTTAAAAGTAGCACTACCGCCTTGGACCGGGTTACTCCAAAGTAGTTTTGGTGAATTAGGTTTGGAGATATCAAGCCCATAATAATTTCGCCCACCTCGACGCAGTCCAAAGAATGCCCAAACTCTGTCTCCCTCATTAATAATGCCATTGCTGTTTTTGTCATCAATAAATAAGCTAATAGGGCCATCAACGCCATAAATTTTGCTGTTCGCTTGATTCTCCTTCAGAGGCTTAAGAATGTGATAGAGGCTACGAGGAATGAATGCCCAACTTTCTGATAGAGTACCGTCTTTATCTTGAAACATATGCAAAAAGCCGGCATTTGTACCAATCAGGATCCTTACATCACCATTGCCATAATCAACAGCGACTGGTTTTGAATGGAGAGGATCACCAAAAATATTAGCCCGGGGCTCCTCTCGATTATCGTTATTATTTTCATCATCCACGTCAATTCCCCTCGCCCAGTTAATTGTCGCCTCAACTTGCGCTGGTGATTCACTAAATAGCTCATCAAGATCATCTAATTGACCTTGTAATGTTGAATATGTAAAAGGCAGTAAACCTGCAGGAGAATCTGTATAAATAGCTCTTTGTGTAAATTGTGACAACCAATAGTTGACTCCGCCAGCTTGTAGCTGGGCACCATCATTGGGTTGTGACGTTGGCAGCCAAAAAGTGCGGCTAGCTTGGCTTATTTTCCCCTCGGCATTCAAAGCACTCTTCCCTGTGGCATCGATAATTTGTGCGCCAGACACTTGCAACTTTTTAAGATTACCTTGCCAACGAGGCCCAAGATCGGGTTTAAACATGGTTAAATAAATACTATCTAGATGGCGAGTTCTATCCGCGCTATTTGCGACAAGCGCAGGAGAAGTAAAACTAGCATCCACGTTGCGAACTGTTTTCATAGTCGCTACTAAAGCACCGTTTAGATCATCAATAGATTCCGCTAAAAAATATTGCCCACCTCCTTGTCTTGCAGTTTCAATTAATACTTGCTGCGCATAAACTGGCATACCAAACCCAAACCCTACAATATGTACATTGACTGTATCTATCGCGGTTGTTTCTGGATACGCATCGTAATTATCAATTCCTTGACCATGTAGAAGTTTAGCCACTGTAGGTAAGTAGGTATTGTTAAATTTTACAGCAGAATAACCATACATGGTTTGGTGCAGCTGTTTGATATCATTTTCACGGCTATTTTCTAATAACGGAAGGCTTTCTGTCAGTGACATTCCATCAGTGATCAAGACAACATTAACCCGACTTTCGCAGCGTATTGCTGAATCGCTCAGTAATTTAAAAGGCGAAATATATTGCCCTTGCTTTTGAATTCGAATATCGATTAGATTTAACAAATTTAGATGATCATACCCTACTTGTTGGCCACGCAAGTAAAGCAAGGCTTCATGTAGCATTTCTGTAGCCGGACTTAGGTTAACTAAGGACAGTAATCCCCAATCATCGATAGTAGCGATAATGTCATTATGATCCGAGCCAAACCCATGAGCGACATAACCGCCTGTAGAGCCTAATAGCTCCCCTAAATTAAGTATGTTACTTAAATCTAAATTTAGCGGTCCGTTGGATTTTATAAGTGCAAAATCAACATCTGGATTTTCACTGATCAGCTTCTTCATCGCTTTTTTTGCCGCGGAGAGTCGTGTCTCAGGGCATAACTTAATTAAACCTAAGAGCCCTTTACATTGCTTGTTACTATTAATAGATAAAGCCATACTGAGTGAGTTATCAAACACTAATAACACCCGTGGTTTATCATTACTCTCTAACTGATAAAGTTCGATATCATCGGCAATACAAAATTGACTGATAAAAAACAGTAAAGTGCCTAATAGAAGCCTTGTAACTCCATGAGTGAACTGAGACATAGCGACCACCCCCTATCCATGTGAGAATCTGTTAGATATAAAAACCCATACAGAAGACGGCCTAATATTCTTAATGAGTACTACTTTAGTACAGCATAAATTCTAGCTTTAACAAGATAAAATAGTGACCATACTGTATAAAAAACAATCAAAACCATGCTTTTTAACTACATCTAATTGATTGGATTAAAGTATTAGGGCGGCACCTGAAGCAATGTTTTTATATTAAAATTTTTACTAATAAAGTAGTAATAGATATGATCTGTGCCATGCCATCCATTGAGCAAAAGTAACACGAAGGGCACAGCTTTTTATAGAGAAGCTGCGCTCTATAACGAGGGTATGTTGGCCTTTCAGGGTTAAAACTTGGCCATCTAGGGGTGATTTAATCGCAGTTTGAGGTTTGTAACCTAGTGGACTAAGTTAAAAGACCGAGTAAAACCACCGCAGCATGCTTTCGCTCCTTACCTACATCCATGCAGGTAAGAGTCAAACGTTTCTAGACGGATCAGCTAACCATCATTTTCGATTATCATTCACTTCACGCTTATAAATAAACGTTTGTTGGGTTTTAAAACCAAAGCCAATTGGTACGGCATCACTAACAAGTTTAATTTTGCCATCCTTGTCAAACGCAATACCTGGCCCAAGGATCTCTTTTGGTACAAATGGGTTTTTCGCGCTCAACTCTTTTTCCGTCTCTTTAGTTTTCTTAATACCGGGCCCGAGTAATAAAAACTGGCTTTGCTCATCACATTCATCCCCATCACAGGCTTCGGTACTGCCAAAATAAAGTTGTGGTGTATCCGGCACATCATTGCTCGTCACATAGCGTAATTGATTATACACTTTGCTGCCGTAATGTAGATGAAACGCATATAACCCACCACTTCCGCCACTTAAAGAGCATTGATTAATCGTGGCATCTTCTGAAGCAGGTGTAAAACTAGTATAGTAAGCAACCCCACCCACTACAGTTGCAGCTGCGAGTGACTTCTCTCCACTACCGGGTAGATCATAATACCAACCATTGGCTTTACTCAGCGTCACCTCAGCTTTGGTAAACTCATCTATATCATCAAGTGCATTTGCAAAAGGATCATTATTAACATTCATTAAATCACTTGATGTAATTGCCGCTGGTATGTCAGTGCCTTGAAATGACTTAGTCACAGTATTGATATCACGGATCATATAAAGTTGATCTTGTACGCCCGTCAATGTTGGTTTTGGCCTGTTACCACTTCCTATTAATACCGCATCAAAAGGAGTGTCTTGACGAGTTATCGTTGTTTGGTTATTGGCTGTAGTACTGGTTACTTTACTAAACATTGTACGTGCTACTATAGGCTTATAAAAAAAGCGTCTATCTTGGCTAGCTAAAGTGCCACCCAACTTTGCTAATTCAAAGTGAGTCCAGGGATTTTTACCATCTGTAGGGCTTGAACCAGGCATGTCTATTCGCCACACACTGCCTGCAGTATCTGTCGCGTATAAGCGGTCTATATAACCATCATAATCTGAATCAAGTATCGAAACAGTTGCCGCAATACTGTGTTTTCCTTTAAAACCTGTGTTAGGTGTTAATTCCCACACCAATTCAGCATTTGACGCATTTACAATGTATAAACCGCGTCCTTTACTATCATTACTAAGCGAAACATTGTCTTTATTGGTGTCAAAGCCAGCACCAAAAATCAGCACAGGATCTTCTCTTCCCTTAATGTATGACACTGTAGGAGCAGACCAAGTTTGCGCTAACTCTTTATAAACTCCGCTACCACCTTGTATTGTCCACATTAATTTCGGCGCATCAGGGTTAGTAATATCTAAAGCGTAATACTGATTACCACCACGGCGCATACCAAAGAATGCCCATACTCGATCACCCGCTTCAACAATCCCATCTCGGTCTGCATCATCAAAAAACACCGTTATTGGGCCATCAACACCATACACTTTGCTATCAGCCTGGTTTTCACGCAAAGGTGTTAAAATTTTATATAAGCTGCTTGGAATAAATGACCAAGTTTCACTGACAGCATCACCTTTATCTCGAAACATATGCAAAAATCCAGCATTAGTGCCAATTAAGATGCGTACGTCATCATTCCCATAATCAACAGTGACTGGTTTTGAGTGTAATGGGTCACCGAATATGTCTGTACGTTGATCACGACGAGAACCATTGCCGTTTTCATCATCTACATCAACCCCTCTGGCCCAGTCAATTGTTGAACCGACACTGTCTTTATCAGTGCCGAAGCTAGTAGCTAGATTAGTAAGACTCCCTAATGCAGTCTGCAAAATTGAGCTTTTAAATTCAATCAATCCCCCTTTAGGGGAATCCGTGTAAACTGTTCGTTCAGCTAAATGGGTAAGGTGTAAATTAACCCCCCCATTTTCCACCGAGTTACCATCTGCAGCTGTGTTGGCGGGTAACCAAAAGGTATGTGCTGTTGATTTAATCAACCCATCATCGTTGAGTGCAGGATTACTTTTTGCGTCAACAATCTCTGTACCAGACACTTTTAATTTTTTTAAATTTCCTCGCCAACGAGCACCCGTTTCAGGATAGAACATGGCATAGTAAATTGATTCACGACTACGTGTTTGATCGACATTATTGCTCGCTATAGAAGGTGAGGTAAACGTATCATTCACTTCCCGAATATTTGTGATGAACTTTTTAAATGCAGCGGATAACTGCTCTGCGGTATCAGCATGTTGATATTGACCACCACCAAGTTTAGCCGCTTCTTCTAGCAGCCCTTTACCAGCACTACTCATCCCTGAACCAAAGCCGATTGTATAAACACGACCGGTTTCATGGATATCAGGAGTTTGCGGGTATAAATCCACAACAACTTCTTCGATATCTGCTTTCTTGTTGGCTTCTACACCATGAATTACTTTAGCGAGTTTATGAAGATAATTACTATATAGATAATCGCCACTTGAAAGTGAACGACCAAAATATTTTTTGTATGCAGCACTTATATCATTATCACTGTCGTTATCATTGCCTGGAGATGGATCACCATCAGTCATATAAATTATATTAACTGAGTTATCACACCGCTTAGCTTCGGCGACACTATCAGCAAAAGGGGAAATATAAGTGTAACTATATACATTTTCCCATTCCCGACAACGGCCCCATCGCCACCGTCGGCACTCTTCACGAATAAAAATTTTATTTTCAACATTTGTATCTCGACTACTCTCGCTGACATTTAGCGCATAGTGCAAGCTTTGTCCTGTTATATATAAATAAGCTTCCCAAAGTGTTTCAGCTAAAGGGGTTCCACCGTCAGCAGGAAGATTATTTATAGATGTTTTTATAGCGGCATGAGAGCTACCGATCCCATTTAATATATAACCGCCATCAGTGCTGTTATAACGCATTAGACCAAAGTCAATATCATCATTTTCATCAATTAGCTGACCCATTGCATCTTTCGCCACCCCTAGACGACTATCACTACATAGCTCATAGAGGCCATTTCTAAATCCGCAATCACGTCCATTACTCGTTGAAAAAGCCATACTCCCGGAAGTATCAAAAATAATTAACACCCGCGGCCTTTCATCTATCTCTACATTATGATTTACATAAAGTTCGATATCTTCAGCATCACTGCGCATACTCAAAAACGCGGTACTACCGAGTAAGATACTTATAACTAAATTTTTAAATTTCATCGTCTTTACTCGCTTACCCGCCCGTATTCAGGCTTGCCATTTCTTGGGCTATGCCTGACGTTACGGTAATGGTATGTTTGCTTTTTGAGCCGTACGTTATAGTACTGTTCACTTGCACCATGTTGCATGAAATACCCGCCGTAAAATTAAATTTTCGAGGACAAGGCAGATCTAACGCGCCACTATTTAAGTTACTCATCGTACTCGTTGTTTCGCCAATTTTATTTAACGCTATGGTGCCATTTGGTATTTGAGCTTGAGTGTACAAAAAATGGCTTGTGCCACCTTTAGTAGCTTCATCTGCAATCACTTGTTGCACATTGCCCATTAATAAGTTTTCAGCTTCTTCTCGCTCAAATGCTGCATTGGTAATTTTCATATCCACACTACTGCTACTCATGAGTGTCACCGCTATTCCTGTCACGGCAACAACCATGATCAGCGCAACGACCAATACAATGCCTTGCTGTTTTGAGACCCGTTTTAAATGCGCCATAAGTTTGCCCCTACATTATTTAAGCGGATAGTGGTGGTAAATAAAGCCCGACGGAACCGGTCATCAAACTTAAGGATCCGTTGCTCAGCATCTTCGCCTAGCGTATATGTTTGGTTTAGCTGATTTAAATCAGCATCTTCTTGCAATGCCCGCACTAAAATGAACACTTGTACGGTTAATATTCCCCGACGGTTTTCCCAATCTGTTGCTGTCATATTGCTAACACTTCGATAGGTATCCACTCGGCTGTCATTATTAGTATCTAGGCCAAATAAAAACCGCATATTTTCGACCCCTTCCATAATCGTTTCAGCGATCATGTTACCATTTGCTGTTAGTCGACGGCGCATCAGTACCGGCACGCTAATGTTTCGCTCGTTAAATTGATAAGTTCTCTCGTCAATATAATAAACATGATGGCGATAACGCCACACTGTAGCATTGCCGCTGATTGAAGCGGCTGTAAATGGACCTTTACGAAATTCAGCTTGTTCTTGTTCAGCTATAAAATAGTAATTATTTGAATTACTATCATCAGGGTCAATTTGCAACCCCTCTAGAAATTTTACCTGTAGAATATCGGTATTTTCTTGTGCATTGGGAATGCAATTAAGCTGGGCGCCCCCTGTAGATTCAACGGCAAAGACGGAACGAAAATTACTGTTTGCGTTAAAAACTGGAAAGCTGCCATTATTAAGACCCGCAGAACAATCTGCTGCAGGATTTGCTAAAGTATCCGTGTTTTGTTGTGAAAATGAGTCTTCGTAAAACGTGCCCCAAAAACCTATTTGCTCAATATCACGCTGCATTATATTCAGTGCTAAACGGCCCGTTTCTTGTAACTCGCCAATCGTCATGGTATCTCTGGTCGTGACTTTCATACTGATATAAGTGAACATTACCCCGCCAAGCACTAAACCACCGATAAACAATGCCACCATCATTTCAACTAAAGTGAAACCTTGCTGCTTCATATTAGCTCCTTAAGTAAATATAACTTTTCAATACCATTACACGCCGAGTGTTACTTTCTTCACCACAGGTTATTGTTTTTGTCTCAGCATTAGCGGTTATCTCCTGACGCCCTTGCCAACTAACCACCACTTGAATATTAAACGCTTTACCATCACCGCCTGGAGCAACGGTATTTTCAATACACACAGTTGCATCATCGAGCGCGCCGGTATTTTCACGAGCTTGAATAGCTCTGATCCATTGCTGGCGATCAAGTGCGGCAATTTGCGCTGAACTACATGAACCGGTATAACAGGTACGTGACTGTTCAAGTGCCGTGTCACTGTTAAATGTGCCATTGTATTGAGTGATCACTCCTACTCTGTCATTCGCACGCATTCGCTGGATCATATCGTTACCCAGCGCCACAGCAGCAGCGCGCTGCATAGAATCAAAGCTGGCCTGTTTTGCTTTTGCTTGTAATGCTACTGCACCGAGTAAGCCAAAGCTTAGGATCACAAACGCGATTAATACCTCAACTAAGGTAAAGCCTCGTTGTGATGGTGGATTGATAACTCTCATCGCACATCCTATATAAAACTATCTGACTATAAGCATATGCGAACACTGTGTATATACAACAATGCTAAGGATGAACGGTTATATTTGTTGATGAATGGTTAACTAGCTTTAGAGATGATCTTTCACGGTTTTATAAGCTCGTCGGCTTACCGGTAATAAGCAGCTACAGTCGCTTAGTGCAACCACATGGCTGCCATCACCCGCTTTTTTTAACGCAACTAATCGCGATTTATTAATTAATATTTTACGATGGATGCGTAATAACTGGGTGGGATAGTCTTGCTCAAGTTGCTTTAAGCTTTGATCAAGCAGTGCTTCGCCGTTAGTAAATATCAAACGCGTGTATTTATCTTCCGCCATGACATAACACACCTCTGCTAACGCCACACTTCTGGTCACGCCTGCAAGTTGATAACTGATCATCGCAGGTCGTTGCTTGTGCACATGCGCTCTCGTTAAACGCCCTAGTTGCTCTATGGTGTTTGCCAAATTTTGCTCTGTCACCGGTTTTACTAAATAACCCGCTGCACTGAGTTGCAATGCATCTAAGGCATGCTCCGGGTGAGCGGTGACGAATATAATAGCGGGTGGTACAGGCAACTTATTCAATTGTGTTGCAACTTCTAAACCGCTCATCGCTGGCATATCAACATCTAAAAATACAATATCTGGGGCCTGCAACTTCACTTGTTGTAAAGCCTCATTGCCATTACTTGCTTGTGCCGCATGGTTATAGTCTGGGTAATCAGCGAGTAATCGCTGTAGGCGAGCGCGCGCTAATGGTTCATCATCAACTATGAGAACTTTCATGCTTGCTCCTTGGCATTATTAAGAGCCAAAGGCAGTACTAACTTGACCCGAAACACATTTCCACGGGTTGTTACTGTTAGCTTTGCACGACCTTGATAATAAAGATCTAACCGCTGGCGAATATTATCCAGTGCCATGCCATTACCTGGGCGTTTTTGCTGCTGCGAAGAGATTGGGTTCTCTACTAAAATAACTAACGAGCGTTTACTAATATGTAACTCGACATAAATTATAGCGCCAGTCAATGCAGGCTCAACACCGTGACAAACGGCATTCTCTAGCAATGGTTGTAATGTTAAACATGGGATAGTGATAGCTGGCAACTGCTCAGGTAGTTGCCAATTAACCTGTAAACGCTCAGCAAAGCGCCAGCTTTCTAACTTTATATATTGCTGAGTGAGTGTGATTTCATCTGCTAATGCGGTTTCTTTACCAACCCGCATGGCTGCTTGCGATAATGCCGCAAGCGCTAAAATCGCTTGCTCTGCCGCTTGCGGATCATAATGGGTAAGCTCGGCGGCGGTATTAAGGCTATTGTATAAAAAATGTGGCCGAATACGCGCTTGTAAGGCATCCAGCTCTGCGCGAGCTAAGGCGTTAGTTTGTTGTTCTTTTTCAAAATGAATCGTTAAAAATTGAATAAATAATGCAGTGACTAAAAACACCACTAATAGGTTTCTTAAAATAAACGCATAGCTGTTTTGTTGGGCAATAAAATCACTTGCAAACTCAACTAACAAACCACTAAAAATAGCCGTAGTAAGGAGTAATGAGAGCATTAAAGCGCTCAATTGCAGAGCTTGGCTTATCTGTTCGAGTTGCTTTCGCAGTAAATAAAGCCATGTTAGGCTAGATAAAAAAGTGAGGTGTAAAAACAGGCTGATCGTGCCAAGGCGGAGCCAGATATCGCCTGCAGTGGTAGGTGCAAATGCAAGTACGGTAGCAATAACTTGCGCAACCACTAAAGTAGCAAGTACACCGCGCTCTTTAAACAGAGCAGCAAAAAGCAAAGTATTGGTTTGCACCGACTTGCTCATTGCGCTCTCCTTCAATTACCCAGTAAGTACGCTAAGGTTAGCGTAGCTCAACAGGTACGGCAAATACGATATTTTCTTCTTCGCCAGGGTTTTCAATTACCTGCTTACCGCCTAGTTCCTTAAGACGATTGATCACTTGTTGTACTAACACTTCTGGTGCCGATGCACCCGCCGTAACACCAACCGCTTTGGCATTAGTAAACCAGTTATCTTCTACATTGCTGGCATCATCAATTAAATAAGCCACAGTGCCCATTTTATCTGCCAGTTCACGTAAACGATTAGAGTTAGAGCTATTTTTAGCACCAACTACCAATAACACATCTACTTTATCAGCTAAATCACGTACTGCATCTTGACGATTTTGGGTCGCGTAGCAAATATCATCTTTGCGCGGACCATCTATTGATGGAAACTTCACTCTAAGCGCATCAATTACATCAGCGGTATCATCAACCGACAAGGTAGTTTGACTGCAATAAAATAAGTTATTAGGGTTTTTCACGTTTAGTTTGGCAACATCTTCAGGGGTTTCTACTAAATAGATACCACCCTTAGCGTTATCGTATTGCCCCATGGTGCCTTCAACTTCAGGGTGACCATGATGACCAATTAAAATACACTCGATACCTTTACGACTCGCGCGAGTCACTTCCATATGCACTTTAGTCACTAACGGGCAGGTTGCATCAAAGACTTTTAAATCTCGACGCTTAGCTTCGCTGCGTACCGCTTGTGACACGCCATGGGCACTGAAGATCACAATGCTGTCATCTGGCACTTGGTCTAGCTCTTCAACAAACACCGCACCACGATTTTTTAAACCATCAACCACGTAGCGGTTATGTACGACTTCATGGCGCACATAAATCGGCTTTTCGAAGATATCTAATGCACGTTCAACAATGCTGATCGCACGGTCGACGCCCGCACAAAATCCACGTGGATTTGCTAGTAAAATATCCATTAGCCATTCACCTCTAAAATATCAACTTCAAAGGTTAAGCGTTGCCCTGCCAGCGGGTGATTAAAATCAATTGTCACAGATTCCCCTTGTACTTCACGCACAACACCCGGTAATTCGGTGCCATCTGGTTGCGTAAACGCAATAATAGAACCAATTTTTGCCGGCGTTTCTGGGCCAAACTTACTACGCTCAACATAATAAATATTATCCGGATTTGGTTGCCCAAACGCATCTTCAGGCTCAAGTTCAAATGACTTGCTGTCACCTGCTGCTAAGCCAAATAAGCATTTTTCAAAGTTTGCCGTTAAACTGCCATCACCCATAGTTAATTTGGCTGGCTTATTATGCACTTTGGTTGAATCTGCCGCAGAGCCATCCGATAGCTTAATTGAGAAATGAAAAATAACTTCTGACTTTTCACCAATAACGAGTTGGCTCATGCTTTTTGTTCCTTAGGACTTTCGCCTGTAAAGGCATCAAATAATAATAACGCGGCACCAATACAAATTGCACTGTCGGCAATATTAAATGCAGGGAAATTCCAGTTTTGATAGTAAAAATGCAAAAAGTCAACCACATAACCATATGCCATACGGTCATATAAGTTACCTAACGCACCAGCAAGTACTAACGAATATGCGCCACAAAGCACTTTGTTGGTAGCTGGTAAGCGTTTTAACCACCAGATCAACAATACGCTGATTGATATTGCGATAATACTTAAAAACCAACGCTGCCAACCACCCGCTTCACTTAAAAAACTAAAAGCGGCTCCGTAGTTGTGTACGTAAGTAAGATTAAAAAACGGCAAAATATCAATTGAATCACGTAAATTCATGGTCTTAACAACCAGTGTTTTTGTAGCAAAGTCTACTACTAAAAGTAGTAGACTTAACCATAGCCACACTAAACCACTTTTTTGGGCTAGTTTACTCACTTAATACTCCTATGCGAACTGACGTGTCTCGCCTTCGCCATCAACATTGCTTACACAGCGGCCACAAATTTCTGGATGCGCAGGATTTGCACCTACATCATCACAGTAATGCCAACAACGTTCACATTTTTCTGCGTCGGTTGCTGATACTGCGATATACAAGCCATCAACCTCAGTTGTTTTTGTGCCTTCTGGCTGTGTATCAACCGCTGTAACAGTGACTTTAGAAGTTAACAATACAAAGCGTAATTCATCCCCCAATGCAGCTAATTTTGCAGCAAGCTCTGCATTTGCGTACAGGTCTACATTGGCTTGCAATGTTGCACCAATCACATCTTCTTTACGTGCGCCTTCAAGGACACGGTTTACTTCATCACGCACAGTAAGAATCGTTAACCAATCATCATTGCTAAATTGGCCTTCGCCAACTGCTTTTAAGCCGTCATACCAAACCGAGGTAAATACATATTGGTCACGCTCACCAGGTAGTGCTTGCCAAATTTCTTGTGCTGTAAAGCTCATGATTGGTGCCATCCAACGCGTCATCGCTTCGGCAATATGATATAGCGCTGTTTGACATGAACGACGGGCATGACTATCACTTTTCGCTGTGTATTGGCGATCTTTAATAACGTCTAAGTAGAATGAACCTAACTCACCAGTACAGAAATTCATTAGCTTTTGCGTTACTTGCAGCATTTGATAGCTGTCATAAGCCGCTAAAATTTCATCTTGTAATTGCGCAGCACGGCCAACAATCCAACGATCCAATTCAACCATGTCATCAATAGCTACTTGGTCAGTTTTCGGCTCAAAACCACTTAAGTTAGCTAGCAAGTAACGGCTGGTGTTACGAATACGACGGTAGCGATCCGCTGAACGGTTGAAGATTTCATCTGACACGGTCATTTCTGCGGTGTAATCAGTTGAAGCAACCCACAAACGTAAGATATCTGCACCGAGTTTATTCATCACATTTTGTGGCGAAATAACGTTACCTAACGATTTTGACATCTTACGGCCGTTTTCATCCACAGTGAAACCATGGGTCAACACTTGACGATAAGGTGCATGACCATTAATCGCCACAGAAGTCATCATTGATGACATAAACCAACCGCGGTGTTGATCTGAGCCTTCAAGGTATAAATCAGCCGGACCAACTAAATCTTCGCGAGCATCAACCACACAGGCGTGTGTTACACCCGAATCAAACCATACATCAAGGGTATCTTGTACTTTCATGTATTGCTGTGCGTCAGCTTCACCAAGTAAAGTCGCAGGTTCTAGGTCATACCATGCTTGAATACCTGATTTCTCAACTAATTGTGCTGCTTGCTCAATCAATGCTTGGGTATTTGGATGAAGAGCACCGGTGTCTTTATCAACAAATAAAGCAATTGGCACACCCCAAGTACGTTGGCGCGAAATACACCAATCCGGGCGACCTTCAACCATGTTAGCAATGCGGCTTTCACCCCATTCTGGTAACCACTGCGTGTTTTTAATCTCTTGTAATGAATCTTGACGCAAATTAGCTTGATCCATACTGATGAACCACTGCGGCGTTGCACGGAAAATAATTGGCGTTTTATGACGCCAGCAATGCGGGTAACTGTGCGTTAAGGCATGGTGATGCATAAGCGCATTACGCTCAGTCAGCACATCAACTACACTGGCATTAGCTTTAAATACATGCTGACCTGCAAAAAGCTCAGTGTCAGGTAAATAAACACCATTTGCGCCAACTGGGTTAGCCACTTCTAAACCATATTGTAAACCAGCCACGAAATCTTCTTGGCCGTGTCCTGGTGCCGTATGCACGATGCCGGTACCTGAGTCAGTCGTTACATGCTCAGCCACAATCACTGGTACGTTAAAGTCATAAAACGGGTGCGCGACTTGTAAATTCTCAAGTGCTGAACCTGTTACATAACCTAATACGTGATAATGATTAAAACCATAACGATCCATCGCATCTTTAACCAGCTCTGAACCTAAAATCAAACGCTGTTGCGCGCCTTCATCATCAACTTGTACTAAGGCATATTCTAAATCAGCATGCACGGCAACTGCGCGGTTAGCTGGCAGTGTCCACGGCGTAGTGGTCCAGATCACAGTGCTTACTGTGCCTTTACCTTCATGATCCGCTTTTAAATCAAACGCGCTTACAACAGCCGCTTGATCAACAAACTGAAAACGTACATCAATCGCTGGCGATTGTTTATCTTGGTATTCAACTTCGGCTTCTGCCAATGCTGAGCCACAATCTGTACACCAATGCACAGGTTTTGCGCCTTTGTGTAAATGACCTTTTTCGATGATGCGACCAAGTACACGAATTGCATTGGCTTCAAAATCAAAGTTCATGGTTAGATAAGGCTTATCCCAATCAGCAAAAACACCTAAGCGTTTAAAATCTACTTTTTGACCTTCAACTTGCTTTTTAGCATAGGCACGGCATTTTTCACGGAATTCTGCGGCCGTGACTTTTACGCCTGGCTTGCCCACTTTTTTCTCTACCATTAATTCAATTGGTAGACCATGGCAATCCCAGCCCGGCACATACGGTGCATCAAAATCAGCTAAGGTTTTTGATTTAACGATAATGTCTTTTAGAATTTTATTTACTGAATGGCCTAAATGGATATCGCCATTTGCATACGGAGGGCCGTCATGCAAAATAAAGGTTTTTTTACCTTTTTTAGCGTTGCGAATTTGACCATATAGGTCGTCTTCATACCATGTTTTAAGCATTTTTGGCTCACGTTGTGCCAAATTGCCGCGCATTGGAAACGTCGTTTCCGGTAAATTCAAAGTATGCTTGTAGTCGCTCATTAATCCTAGTTTCCGTATCGGCTACCTAATTTAAACCAAAACACTGTTTTGCAGCAGCAACGTCAGTTGCTATTTGTGCCGTCAATTGTGTTAATGTCTCGAATTTTTTCTCATCGCGAAGTTTTTTAATTAACTCCACGTGCATAAACTGTCCATAAATATCTTGCGCAAAGTCGAACAAATGAACTTCTAATAATGCGCGTGTTCCATTAAATGTGGGTTTGTTGCCAATATTTGCAACCCCATACACTGTTTTATCGTTTAACGTCACTTGCACAGCAAACACCCCATTTACAGGGCAGACTTGCCGTTTTAATGCGATATTCGCGGTGCGAAAGCCTAATTCTCGGCCACGCTTCCAGCCATGGATCACTCGTCCTGATATTGCATAATCATGACCGAGCATCGCTTTGGCTTGCACTAATTGACCGTCAGCGAGTGCTTGGCGGATCAAAGTGCTACTTACTCTAGCATTTAATTGCCGAAAACTCGCGGTGCTTTTTACATCCATCTGCGCCGCTTGGCCCATCTTAGTGAGTAAATTAAAATCCCCCTGACGCCTTTTGCCAAAGCGAAAATCATCACCCACTGTTAATGCTTTAACGCCAAGCTTATTGACCAGTATTTCTGTTACAAATTGCTCAGCTTGCATGTTGGCAAATTGTTGATTAAAACTAATGCAAATAACGCGTTCTACGCCCAATTTAGCTAACAAACGTAGCTTGTCACGTAATCGCGTTAGTCGAGCTGGCGCATTATCTTTAGCAAAGAATTCTTGCGGCTGCGGCTCAAATAACATGACCGTGCTGGGTAAGTTATATTTTTTAGCGTCATTGAGTAACCCATTGAGTACTTCAGCATGACCTAAATGCACGCCATCAAAATTACCAATGGTCAACACACAGCCATAATGCTGCGTGCGAATATTGTGAATACCTCTAATTAACTCCATGCCACCTAATGCCTTAATGAGCGTTATGTACCGAGTAAAATTTCACTTGGGTTACAGAACCACCGATTATACCCAAACCACCTCAAGATGCGAGTTTCAGTTAATTTTTTTAGTCCAATTGTGCAGTAACAACGTTTTTTATGGTATTTAGTCGCACACCGAGTAAAAACAACGCTAAAAAGTACACAACGCCTGCCAACGCAAGTAAACCTGAAAGTAAAAAAACTTGCTCACTAAAATGCCATTGACGCCATAAAAACTGCGTTGCGGCATACCACACTACGGATCCCATGAGTAAGGAGGCTGCAACACATTTGCAGGTAAACAGTAAGCTAAAACGCGAAAACTGATAAACCTGCTCTTTGCTTAATTGACGATACAGCAAATACGCATTACAGCTGGCCGACATTGAAGTGGCGAGGGCTAAGCCTAAATAACCAATAAACGGCGCCAGCATAATGTTAAACACCATATTGAGCACCAAGGTAATAATACCAATACGCACCGGTGTTTTGGTATCTTGGCGAGCATAAAAGCCTGGCGCTAATACTTTGATCAGCATAAAGCTAACTAATCCTACTGAATAGGCCATAACTCCCATACTTACAGCCTGAACATGGTCAATCTCGTCATCTTTAAATGCGCCGTGATCAAATAACACCGAGATAATTAACGGGCTTATGATCATTAAACCAACCATCGCTGGTAAACCTAAAAAGATCACAAAACGCACCCCCCAATCTAAGGTGTGCTGAAAATCGCTGCTTTTTTTGCTGCTGTGCAATTTTGATAATGCTGGCAAAATCACCGTCGCAATACCGATACCAAATAAACCTAAAGGGAACTCGATTAACCGGTCAGAGTAATATAACCAAGCAATTGACCCTGTCATCAACAATGACGCGATCATGGTATCTAGAAGTAGATTAATTTGACTAATCGATACCCCAAACAACGCCGGTAACATTAACTTACGGACTTTTTTTACATTTTCGTCTTGCCAAGCCCAGCGCGGACGGCTAAGCATTTTTGCGCGATATAAAAACGGTAATTGAAACAATAACTGCACCACACCACCAACAAATACACCAATGGCAAGTGAATATGCGCCAACCGAGAATTTATCATGTAAGAATATGGCACAGCCAATAATCGAAACATTCAATAACACCGGCGTAAAAGCAGCAACAGCAAAACGGTTATAAACATTCATCACCGCACCACTGAGCGCGACCAGACTGACAAAGAATAAATAAGGGAAAGTGAGCTTAAGTAAGCTGCTGGCTAATACAAATTTCTCACCGTCTGGCCCCCCTTGCCACCACTCAATAAACCAGCCGGTACCAAACAACGCAGCAATAACGGGCGATGCAATAACACCAATGAGCGTTACAATAAGTAAGATAGTCCCTAATGTACCGGCTGCCTGAGCAACAAACAGCCTAACTTTGTCGTCGCCTTGCTGCTGTGTAATTTCAGACAACACCGGCACAAATGCCTGCGCAAACGCACCTTCGGCAAATAAACGACGTAAAAAATTGGGAATTCGGTTAGCGAATAAAAAAACATCGGCGGCAGCACCTGCGCCGAGTAAATTCGCAACAACGGCATCTCGCACTAAGCCTAAAATACGCGATATCATTGTCATACAACTTACAATCATACCGGAACGAAATAATCCTTTAGCCACTTTAAACCTGCTTTAAAACCAACAATAAAGCCGATTATGCCACAGTCTTTTTTATAAATCGCTCTAAAGCACTAGGCTGAACTCACCGCCTTTGTTACAATAGCGTTATTAACTGCTAGAGCGGCAAATTGATGTTCGTTACATAGGAGCAGTTTTTCTTGGCATGTCAAATTTTTATTGACATTCATGATTAAAAAAGGCATATTCCACGGCCTTTAAATTAAGCTTATTTTAAGATTGTTAGGAGCAAACCTTGGCTAACATCAAGTCTGCAAAAAAACGCGCTATCACTAGCGAAAAAAACCGTCAGCATAACGCAAGCCGTCGTTCAATGATGCGTACATACTTCAAAAAAGTAGTTGTTGCTATTGAAGCGGGCGACAAGGAAGCTGCACAGCAAGCTTTCGCAGTTGCTACACCTATTTTAGACCGTTATGCAACTAAAGGTCTAATTCACAAAAACAAAGCAGCTCGTCATAAGAGCCGTTTAGCAGCTAAGATCAAAGCGCTATAATTTGTTTTTGCTAGAATATAAAAAACCGGCCTAGGCCGGTTTTTTTATATCTGTTATTAAACCCATTACACCACTTCTAAATCTGGGTAAAACTTTTTCAACATGGCTGCAATCTTCTTCGGTGTAAACGGCTTAACAACAAACCCTTTGGCGCCTTTGTCAATCGCATCTTTAACGTTCTCAACGGTTGAATGAGCCGAAACCATCACCACGTTGGTTTCAGGGTTTATCTCATTGATCTGGGCAATAATCTCTTTACCATCGCCGTCAGGCAATTCTATATCTAAAAAAATAATATTATAATCGGCCGCCTGACATGCACTGATGCATTGTGCAGCTGTTGATGCTTCTTTAACATTTTCAATGCCTAAGTGCATGAGTGTTTGATTAAGAAAGCTACGCACTGTGCCCACATCATCCACTATTAAAATTGAAAGCTGCGTATTCATGGTTGATCCCCGTAGGTTATGAACTAGGTTTAAGTTATTATGCTTAATAACTAACTTTTCTAATTTAATAATCTCATTATAGAGAGCTCTGCTTAAAAGGCCAGATTTGCTTTATGTCAAACAATATAAAAAAACAATCCTTGTTAGGAAAAACCCCACAACGAAAAAAACCAACGGCATCAACTAACAAGCGCCAAGCCCCCACTCAAACACGCGCTGTAAAAGAGTCAAGCGTTAGTCCTGAATTACCCGTAACCAAAAAAAGTCGCACAGGCCTTATCGCTGCAGTTATCCTTGTCTGCGCTATTTTAATTATCCCCAAACCACAGTTATTAACCTATGAAAAACTAGGGCTAGTCACGCAAAGTGTGTATTGGCCAGGATTATTTGGCTACGGTGCAATGTTATTTGATTCAAATTTACAGCCAAATGTCGATTTAGCACGTAATAGCCTTTATTTATGCCAAAACAATAAGCAACCTGAGACCTGCCAAAAATATCGAATAACCGAACAAGCAGGCTTTTTTTCTGCTTTAAAAAAATTAATTTTGGATTAAAAAAACTAATCTGAAAATATAAAATTACTTGGTTGAAAGGTGCGCAAATTATCACCATAATGGCGCTCCTTTTTTCAACACATGAACAATGATACAACCATGCTAAACGAGCTAGATTGGCTTTTAAATTTTATACTGTTAGCCCTAGGATTAGGGGCGTTTTTTATCAATCAATTAACGATATTGCGTGTAGCGGCGATCAGCGCCTGCGTGCTACTGTTTTTATCATTTAGCTTGGATTTAATGTCATCGAGTGTTATTTCAAACATGAGTTTAGTGTTGATCAACACGTTTTACCTGTTCAAAGTTTATACCTTTGGGCAGTTGAATGTGCCGCAGAATTAATATCTCTCCCTAGATAATTTTATATACCCTACCGCGCTTTACTCGGTGGGGTATTTTTTTGCGCGAATATAACTTGGGCAGCAAAATGAACTAAGTTAAAATCATTGTCGTATTATGCTACTTTGGATTTTACTGTGAGCTCTACTATGCCTTTATCTGACTTTGATTTATTTTTAACGTCTATGGAAGACGTAGTCCGCCTCGATCACGATACCATCAAACCAACCCCTCGTGCCGCGCAGCTCTCGTTAGCACAACAAGAAAAACGCAAATCTGCAGAGCTAGATTTAAACAATGATGAAAACTATCTACGCAGTGAGTTGGTCGAGCTACTCGCGCCAGATGCAGTGTTAAGCTATAAAAATGCGGGAGTTCAAGCAGCTGTATTCAAAAACTTACGGTTAGCTAAATATCAACTTGATGCTACGCTGGACTTACATGGTCGTGCTCTCAAAACTGCACGCCACGCACTTTTTGAATTTATAAGCGATTGCCAAACACGTAATATCCGCGTGGTGCTGATCCGCCATGGTATAGGCTTTAAGAATAAAAAGACCCCAGGAATTTTAAAAAGTTATACCAACAAATGGCTACAGGAAATTGATTGCGTGTTAGCTTTTCATAGTGCATTGAGGCACCATGGAGGAAGTGGCGCAACGTATGTATTGATAAAGAAAAGTGATGAGAAAAAGAGTGAAAACCGGGAACGTCACAGTAAACGCTGACCCGGTGTAAATAATGAGCGCTGCGTAAAGCTTATTATTGTGTTTGCTCTTGTATTACCTCGGCTTGCTCATTCGCACCAGCTTGGTTAAACCATGCGGACACGCCCATTAAAATAATAGAGATCACAATAATACTGAGTTTTACACCACCCTGTTGCTGTTTCATAATAAACCTTATTGTTATTTTTATTATAGAGATACCTACCTAGACTAACCAAAATAACATATGTTAACAACATGTAGAATGCAATTATTCTCTAATATTAATAACCTTTTGTTCTATTAATCTTATTCTTTAGATCATCGCCCGCCTGCAAACGCTGTACATTATCAGCTATTTGCTGGGTGACACTGTTAATATCAGATAGCGCTGCGCAATGCGGTGTGATAGTAATTGCTGGGTGGTGCCAAAATGGGTGATCGACAGCTAAAGGCTCATGATCGAATACATCCAATGTTGCTGCGCGAATAACCTGCTTATCTAATGCCCAAAGTAAATCCTCAGCAACAACATGCTGCCCGCGCGCTACATTAATAAGTACAGCGTGCGCTGGTAATTGTGCTAATAAGTCACGATTAATAAACCCTTTCGTTTGTGCCGTTAGTGGTAATAAACACACCAGATAATCAGCTTCTGCTAACAAATTCGGTAACTCACTTGCTTGATGAATACAATTTACCTCAGGTATATTTTTAGGGCTTTGCGAAACTGCACTGACGCTAAAATTATTAGCCAGTAAACGTTTAGCACAACTTTGCCCTAACTCACCAAAGCCTAAGATCACCACATGATTATGGCTATAAGCGCGTTTGGGTTGCCATTGTCGTTGTTGTTGCTTAATCACATAGTCTTTAAGCCTGAGTTTATGCGCTAAAATATGGGTAAGCACATATTCAGCCATATCTTCGGCTAAATTTTCATCCACTATGCGTGTCACAACGACATTATCGGGGAGTAAATTTAAATCAATGCTATCAACACCAGCGCCAAATGAAGAAACTGCTTTTAAATTTGGTAGTTGTGCCCACATATCTGCAGGTGCCAGCCAAGCAAGCACAAATTCAACATCCTCTAAGTTATCACAGTCTGGCCACTGGGAAATTTTTACATCTGGTAATTTAGCAGCTAACGCAGTAATAATTTTACTGCAATCACGTCCACTAATCGCAACGAGTACGCTCATGTTATGCCTCTAGAGTTATTGATTTGCAAAGAGTATAACCTTTGTTAAAACATTTAATCTAATCGAATTACTGCTCGGCTCTTTAAAAAGTCACACAACTGCAACCTAACTGTCATGGCAAGCTTTTACTCTGGCGATATATTGATCACCATATGCAAACGAGGTAATTATGATCAGTGTTGATAAAGTAATCGCAGCAAATCTACCACAATTAGAAAACTCACCTAAAGTAAAAAGTTTAGTTAAAAAAGGCTTAGGTTATTTGCTTCACGAACAAGAATTTGTTGCATTTGGTGATGCCTACCCGCACTTACAAGGCATTGAGTTTGTTGAGCAAGTGTTAGATGAATTAGATTTTGATACTCGCTACAAGCCAAAGCAGATTGAGAATATTCCTAGCGAAGGTAAGTTAGTTATTGTTGCTAACCACCCTATTGGCTCTTTAGATGCACTGGCATTAATTAAAGTATTATCAAGTGTTCGTAAGGATTTAAAGGTCGTTGCCAATCGCATGTTAATGTCGGTTACGCCAATGCACTCATTATTACTGCCGGTCGATAACTTATCGGGCGCCAGTAAAAAGCAAGAACTCAATAATATCCACCAGCACCTTAAAGAAGCTGGGGCCATTCTCATTTTCCCAGCCGGTGAAGTGTCGCGTTTAAGCCCTACCGGAATTAAAGATTGTAAGTGGAATAGCGGCTTTTTACGGATCGCAAAAAAAGCCAATGCGCCGATTTTACCGATTTTTATTAAAGCCAAAAATAGCCCACTTTTTTATGGCACCTCGATGATTTACAAGCCGTTAGCGAGTTTATTACTGGTTAAAGAAATGTTTAAACAACGACAAAAGTCATTAGAGTTTGAAATTGGCGCATCGATACCTCCAGAGTCTTATTTAATTGAAAACCTCAAAGACAAAGAAGTAGTAAATCTGATCCGTAAGCAGCTTTATGCACTTACCTCAAAGAAAACCTTACCGCTTAAAACGCAAGCGCCCATCGCCTCTTCGGAATGCCGGAAGGAGCTAAAAAAAGCCATCGAACAGTGTGAGCTATTAGGTACCACGCAAGACGGCATGCAAATATACCTTTATCAATATCAAGGCAGCTCACCGATTTTCAGAGAGCTTGGCCGATTGCGAGAGATTTCATTTCGTACCGTTGGTGAAGGCAGTGGTAAGCGTCGTGATATTGATAAGTACGATATGGATTATCAGCACTTGGTTTTATGGGATGGCTCACAACTTGAATTGGTTGGCGCATACAGACTTGCCTGCGCGCAAGCTATTATTGATAAACACGGCCGCAAAGGTTTATATACTGACAGCTTATTTTCCTACAGTGATGAAATGACCCCCTATTTCAAGGCGGGTATCGAGCTTGGTCGCAGCTTTGTGCAACCTAAATATTGGGGGCGTAAAAGCCTTGATTATTTATGGTATGGCATCGGCGCATTTATTCAAAACTACCCACAATATCGCTATTTATACGGTGCGGTGAGTGTTTCAAACGCCCTACCAGAACAAGCAAAAGCATTGCTGGTACATTACTATCAACATTATTACGCTGCTGAGCAAAAGCTCGCTACGCCTAACAATGAGTTTAGGCTCACTGAACAGCAGTTCAAACAATGCCAAAACCTATTTTGTGGTGATGATGTTAAAGAAGACTTTGTTGAGCTCAAACATGTGCTCGCAAACATGGGTGCCCAAGTACCCACTTTATTTAAACAATACACCGAACTATGTGAGCCTGGCGGCGTACAGTTTTTAAGTTTTAGTGTTGATCCTGATTTCAATAATTGTATTGATGGCTTAGTGCTTGTTGATCTTGAAAAAGTAAAAGAAGGCAAAGCAAAAAGATACCTAGGAAAAGAGTGAATTTAGCTTCATCTAAGGTATATATAATTAACTTGAGCATAGAGTTTGGCTAAGTGCTTTTGGGGCCACAGATAATGTACACTTTTGGCTAAAAGCACTTAAACCCTTGGCTAGTAAAGCTTTTTCTGCATCAAACAGGCATCAGTACCATAGCTGCTACTGATGTTTTGATCTACACATACAAAGCCTTGTCGCTGCCAAAATCCCACTGAGTTTTGTAAAGCCACAAGTCTGATCTGCTGGTATGCCGATAATAAAGCATGCTGATGTAAATGTTGGTACATCATTGTCGCTACTCCACGGCCTAATGCACTCTTAGAGACAGCTAGATCATGCAGAAATAAAATGCTTCCTGTAGTTTCATTTGGTAACGGCTGAGATAATTCTGGCGGCACATCACTGTGCCAAGCATGTGCTAACAAATAGCCAACAATACTTTCATCTTGCTGATAAAAAAAACAACTTTCGGGCGAGTTATACCACTTACTTTTTAGCACAGCTAAACTTTCAGGCTCAACACTTGAGTATGCCTGTGCTTGTATTTCTAACACTGCTGACCAAGTTTGATCATTGATCAATTTTATTGTCATTTTTACATCCAACCTTTCCAAGTTATAAGGTTGGTTTGATTACAAAGCCTTTTTCAATATCGGCTTGAAACCCGACTGACTCGTATAAAGCGTGTGCTGCTGTCAGTTTCTCACCAGATAGCAACATGACTTTACAACAATTTTGTTGCCATGCGCTACTAATCGCAAATTCTAATACTTGGCGGCTTAAGCCTTGTCTACGAAACTTTTGCGCGGTGATCACATGCTCTATCATTGCAAAGGGCCTTGCGCCATTGGCGATGCTTTTATTGATAGTCAAAGCACATGTCGAAGCAAGCTCGCCAGCTATATCGGCAACGATCAGAAAAGTTTGCGGATCTTCGATCATCGCCAGCCATGTTTGATTTGCTAGGTTACTTTCTAATTCAGGATCTGTTGGGCGCAGCTCTTTATATAATTTTAGGACTGCCGTTAAATCATCTTTCTTAGCCATTCTTATCATTAATTTATTATTCCTTAAATAGACCAAACTAATCACGAAATGGAGTACCTAAAATATACTTTAATGCATAAAAATACCACTGAGAAACTATTTTTCTAGCAAAAAATATGGTTACCTGAATAAGAAGCAAACCACATTAATTCATCTCTCAACTAAAATGAATATTTGCTCTAATAAGCGCGTATAGATCTGCTCTATTTTAAGTAAATCATTAATAGGCACATGCTCGTTAACTTGGTGAATGGTATTATTTCGTACTCCGCATTCAATGACTTGGGTGTAATCATTGGCAAAAAAACGCCCATCAGAAGTTCCGCCACTGGTACTTAATAACGGGTAACTCCCGGTTATATCAAAAACCGCTTGCTCTACTTTTGCTAATAAACAATTATGTGTTTGATGACTGGTATAAAATGATTCACAGGGACGCTGCCACTCAATATCTATATATTGCTGTAAGTCAGCTAACGCGAATTGAATGTCATTTTTTATATCACTGCTTTTATAACCATGGCTATAACGAATATTAAATGTCATTTCACACCGTGCTGGCACCATATTATCGACCACATTTGCAATATTAATTCCAGTGATTTGCACACTGGTTTTAGAGCTGTGCTCATCACGTTGCCACGTAATATTAGTCAACCGCTTCACCACATCGGCACTTAAGTGGGCTGCATTTAAGGTGTTTTCTGGGTAAGCAACATGCCCTGCCTTACCTTTAATTGTTAACCGTGCAGAAAGCGCCCCGCGACGACCATTTTTAATGGTATCACCAACATGCAAATGACTGGTTGGCTCGCCGACAATGCAGCCGTCAAGTTGGATGCCCTGTTGCGCTAAACGCTCTGCAATCAGTAGTGAGCCATATTCGGCTTCGCCTTCCTCATCTGAGGTGATCAGCCAATAAAAAGTACCTTGTTTTTCGGCTACATGGCTAACTAAGGCGCGACTGGCTGATAACATGGCGGCAACGCCTCCTTTCATATCGGCGGCGCCGCGACCATAAATAGCACCATCAATAATTTCCCCTGAAAATGGCTCTGCTCGCCACGGTCCTCCTGAGGCTGGAACTACATCAATGTGGCCTGAAAAAGCATAGTTAGGCCCATCACCAAAGCTAATTTTGGCAATAAGATTAGTCACTTTATTAAAGGTAAATTGTTCACAGTTAAAACCGAGTGTTCTTAACTGGGCACTAAGCCAATCAATTGCGCCTGCTTGCTGTGGCGTAACTGATTTAAATTTGATCAGAGTTTGTAAGTCGTCAACAACAGTATTAATCTGAGTTGCTCGATGAACGATGTGGGCTTGGGCTGCTAAGGTCATAATAAACACACCTATTTATATAGAGTGTATTCATTACAACCTGAATTTATGACCGCTTTATGAAAACACGTATTAGTGTGCACCTTCTTCGATAAATGCTTCTTGGCTGACTTGAGCGATGTCTTTATCGTCTTTGGTGAGTTTTGTCTGTTGCCAACGGCCACGAATAAACCATAAATACGACACCACGGCTACGAGCACATTGGTGACTGCAAACGAGTACCAAATCCCTTGATCGCTAAGTGGCGTGTGTTTTGACAAAATATACGCCACCGGAAACTGTACTACGCATTGAGAAAACAACGCCAACAACATCGCATTTAGCATATTGCCCGATGCTCTAAATGCAGCCACTACGCATAACTGCACACCAATGCCACCCCAAGTTAAACACATTACCCGAATAAACTCTGCCCCTTTATTGATCACAGCTTGATCATCAGGGATAAAAAATGCCACTAAGTAAGGTGCAAATAGATACGCAATCGCCCCAATAAAAGACAAACCACATAAACCCCAGAGCACCGCCAATTTGGTAATTTGCTCTGCTCGTTGCGGATTACCTGCGCCCATGTTTTGCCCAACTAAGGTAGATACAGCCATCGAAAGCCCCATTGCTGGGATCATCACCATCTGCAAAATATTAGACCCCACGCCATAAGATGCAATGGTTTGAGTGCCAAAACTGGCCACCAAGAAAGACATGATTATAAGGCCAAAGGCGCGCGCAGAGAGCTCAACGGAGCCTGGTGCACCTAAATAAAACGCTTGTTTTATATAGCTATAATCAGGAGCGAAACTTGAAAGCTTAAGTTTAATGCCATGGCGGCCACGTAGAAAAATAACAATCCCAGCGATGGCAGCTAAGCTTTGCGTTACTAAGGTTGCTAATGCGGCTCCCATTACACCTAGGCCTTCAAAACTACCATAGCCAAAGATAAATAGCGGATCGAGCACAAAATTCAACAGCACAGTCACTGTCACTATGATCAAGGGCACTTTTGTTTGCCCGATCCCCCGCATTAAAGCCTGAAACATGGCATAAATAAACACAAACACTACACCGGCAAACGACACATGCATAAATTTTAAAGCATCGTTATAGACCGCATCTTCAACACCCAACAAATGTAAAAAGTAAGGTGATAAGAAATAACCAATTACCCCTAATATAATCGCTGTCACCGTCACCATCAGCACAGTTTGCGCGGCAACATGATTCACCTTATCTTGTTGGCCTGCGCCCATATATTGCGCGGATAATATAGCCCCCGCCATGGCAAGCCCAGAACCAATCGCAATCACTAAAAATGTCACCGGCATACTGACAGACACCGCAGCAACTTGTGCCGCCCCTAAGCGACCAACCCAAAACGCATCAGTGAGTTGATAAGCTGATTGTAAAATGTTGATAAGAATAATAGGAACGGCAAGTTTTAATAACGCCTTGCTGATAGAGCCATTAAGAAAAAGTGAATTAGTTTGATTCATAGCATACCTTAAATTGAGCAACTCATTGTATCTTAAAATCATGACCTATTGATGAATGACGCAAAAAAAAGGAGTGCCATGTCAATGAGTTTCTGTACTCAAATAAGCAAACCTTAATCTATATCAAACAAACTCTGCCGCGCCAAATACACGGTGATAAAGCTTGATCTAGAACAGTTTTTTATTTTTTGTTTGGCTGATAATAGCGTCAATTCAAAAAGTAGTTCTCGGAGAACAGCATGAAAAAACAACTTAGCGCAGCGTTACTCACCTCACTTTTAATCGCATCTCCTTTCGCCAGTGCAAACTTAAGCGTTAATGTCGGTGCTATTAATGTTAACCCTGACAATAGCAGCTCAGCGATCAATGAAGATCCAAGTTTAGGCTTAAAAGGTAGCTCAGATACACAACTGGGTATTACAGTTGACTATGCATTTAACGATCAGTGGGTTTTAGAATTGGTTGCTGCAACACCCTTTTCTCATGAAGTTAATGGCGCAGGTGGCTTAGCCGGCAATAAAATAGCAGATATTAAGCAATTACCGCCATCACTAATCGCTCAATATCACTTTTTAGAAAGTACTTCAGCATTTCGTCCGTTCGTTGGTGTGGGTATTAACTACACAGTGTTTTTTGATGAGCAACCTTCTACAGCGCTAAAAACAGTACTTGGCACCAACAACGTTGAAGTAAAACTTGATAATTCATTTGGTTTTGTAGCACAAGCGGGCTTTAATTACATGCTAGATCAAAACTGGGGCGTACATGCGATGGTATCAATCATGGATATTGAAACTGATGCAACTGTTTATGCCGATGGCAAGCAAGCGCTTACTTCAACAGTAAAAATTGACCCTGTCGTTGCTATGTTAGGGGTTAAATACGCTTTTTAAGTAGCCACTAAAAAAGGCCTCACGGCCTTTTTATGATAAGCGAACATTAACTGGGAAGATTTGTTATTTTTTTCTGCTCTAACATTTCTTTCCAGTGCATTATCTCTGCTGGTAAAATCGGCGCAACACCATCAAAGTTAACCGCCTCTAGCATTTCTTCGACACTGACTACGCCACGCTTACGTTTAAACACCCCTCTAACATACGCAATCGCATGCAAACCTCGCGCTGAATGAAACTTTTGCTCAATATAAAAATACTTATGATCCCAACCAACTAAGCGCGTGCTAATGGTATAACGCTGCATTGGCTTAATATCACGGATATAAGTAATGGCAGTGGCGTTAACAATCGGAAACCAACGTTTTTTCATAATCGTTTCAAGCAAGCCAACTCGCTCAGTCATCCAAGTGCGTGCTAAATCCATCATCGCCAAGTAGCGAGAGTTAGTCAGGTGCAAATTAATATCACAATCACTCGGCAGCGCTTTGTAATCAATATCCACAGTTTCTAGCAATGTTTGATAATCACGGTTGCGTTTGATTTTAAAAAACAATAATAAAAGGCGAAAATATAAGTTCACAATAAAGGTCTTACCAGTTAACAATTGACTGAGTGTAGCATAGCGTATTGCATTGGAGAATATTCTGCTCTAATCTCACTATTCATAATCATAAAAAAAGTAGCGACAATAATGAACAAAATTATTTTCTCTTTTGGCTTTTTACTTCTGCTGTGCTGCAACAGCGCTTGGGCTGACTTTAACTACCCCGGAACGGGTATAATAAGCTACCCAACAGGGACTGAAAAACCATTTAAATTTGGTTTTAATTGGCAACAAGCTGACGAGCAATTTACGATTGGTAGCAAAACATATGCAATGGCGTTACCGGAATCCTATTCAATTGCCATTACCTTAGCTAAAGATGACCAACAAGTATGGGTGCAAGAGTTTAATAATGGCTTTTTTGAAGGCTTTACATGGCAAATTGGTGAGCACACCATAAAATTAGAAAAACGCCAATTTAAAGAACCCGTGAAAGGAAACTATGTTATTAGCCTTGATAATAAAGACTACTTTTTCGCTCGTAATAACATCAGTATTATAATTAAGTTTAACCCTGAAGGTGACGGTATTGATAATATTGCCATTGATGGGGTCACTAAAGACATGGGCACCAAACAGTAGCCCATGTCTTGGTTTTTAATCGGTAAATTAAACCTTTACCGTTTTGCGATTAATGCCATAGTCGCGTAGTTTATTCGCCACTGCAGTATGGCTTAAGCCTAACCGCTTAGCTAACTGCCGAGAGCTTGGGTACGCAGGATAGAGCTTTCGTAATAACGTCGCTTCAAAGCGCTTTACAGCTTGATCTAACGAACCTTCAAAGTCAGATTCTAAATAGCCTAGATCATGAGTAAACGTGGGCAATTGTAAATGATCAACCCGCAACTCATTATCATCTAATAAAGATACTGCGCGATAAATCGCATTTTCTAACTGGCGAACGTTACCAGGCCATGGATACTCTTGCAGAAAAGACAAACATTCTGCTGATAGTTCCGGAATCGCATGACCATTTTGCTGCGCATATTTTTGAATGAAATGTTCAGCTAACGGACCAACATCTGCTTTTCTATCTCTTAAGGGGGCTATTTCTAGTGTGAGTACATTAATACGGTAATATAAATCTTCTCTAAAAACGCCCTCTTGCACCATCGCTGGCAAGTCTTTTTGTGTTGCAGCAATAATGCGTACATTTACTTTTACTTCGTTCTCATCGCCCACTTTGCGAAATGTGCCATCTTGTAAAAAACGCAGTAACTTAGTTTGCAGCTGAGTAGACATCTCGCCTACTTCATCTAAAAATACCGTACCGCCATCTGCTTGCTCAAGCACACCGCGTTTTGGCGCGGCATTTTCTTCGTAACCGGCGTAACCAAATAATTCAGACTCAGCCACATCATCAGGTAAAGACGCACACGATAACGCAATAAACGGTTTCACCGAACGGTTAGACGCATAATGACATGCACGCGCTAATAACTCTTTACCTGTGCCTGTTTCACCGGTGATTAAAATGGGGGCTTCAAGCTGTGCCATTTTTCGTGCTTCACGCACCACACGACGCATCGCAGTACTGAAGTTATGAATCGTCGCAAAGCTTTCTTGTCCGTAACGGCGAAACGCACTGACTTGCTGACCTAAACGGCTCTGTGATTTGATATTGATCACCGCACCGGCGAGTACATCACCTTCATTTCCTTGTGGCACCGCAATGGGTAATATGTCAGCAATAAAATCTTCACCCGCAACTTCTACGCGAGTTGTTTGCCCTAATACTTCTTTACTCTCTAACCAACGGGTAAAGTTAAAGCCTTTGAGTAGATTATTAATGTTTGCGCCAATTACTTCTTTTTCGCTCAACTGCAAGTCTTTACACGCAGCATCATTACATAATCTCACCCAGCCTTTGGCATCAATTGAGATCACCCCATCTGGTAGCGCACGCAATAACGTATTGAGCTCATTATGTTCACGCTCAGAAGGTAAAAAAGCAGTGGTACGTACATCCTGCACACCATCAATTAACCGAATTGAAGGCATGATTTTTTGAAATTGCTCAAATTCAATCGGTGGAAAACTCACATACATACGACAGTTTACAGAATCTACTTCAATACCTTTTAAATCAACTTGATAGTTCACCAAGATATTGAGTATTTCTTGTGCAATACCAATACGATCTGCACAATGGATATCTAAACGCATTACACCCTCAAAAGAGAAAACCTATATGCCAAGAATAATACGCTAACTACCCATCGCTGGGTAGTCTATTGTAAAGATTTTTGGACAATAGCGTCTAATTACTAGGGTATCGGGTCCATTCTCCGCCATCAAGTTGAATATAAGGTTCACCTTTAATGTACATCATAACGGTGTCCTGGTTTTCAGCGACTTTGGTGATGCTGCGAGTATTACCAAGTAATCTATCAACTGCTGTTGTTCCAGAGAAAACATCACTTTTCACTGCGTTATTTATTAGCTCAGATAATGAAAAATAACTCACAGTGTCAGTTACTTCTATAAGTTCACGGCGTTTCACATTAGGCCCAATAAACTTAACAGCGGTTGGTACTGATACAATTGACGGGCTTGGAATTTCTCTTAGGCCTGCAAATTGTAACTTGTCGCCCGCTAATGCCGCGCCATGTTCAGGCACAACCACTAACAATACATTGCGTCCTTGATTTTCAAGCTCATCAATAAAGCGATTAATATCATTGAATAATTGTTGCTGTCGGGTTGGGTAGCTTTGTAAGCTATTCATTCGACCACGTCCTGCTAACTGATTACCATCGTGTAAACTGATTGAATTGTAATACAAGGCCCTAGGCTGAGAGTTATTTGGTTGTTTATTAAGCCAATCCAGCAATACTTCTGAATCAGAATAAATTGGCTTGCCGTCAAACCCATATTGCATCGGTGATAACCCAGAAAAATCAAACTTAGGAGCTGACACACCACCGTGTTGGTTAAGCAAGCCAATAAAATCATCAAAATGGCCATCATGATTCATTGCTACACTGTTGCTATAACCTAACTTAGTTAAGTTATTAAACAGGTGACATTGTTCATCGACTGGTTTAAATAATGAGTCTTGATCTGTTTGCCCGCAACTTGCTCTGAGCAAACGAATTGCAGCAGGACCACTGTAGGAGGTGGCCGAATTAAAATCACTAAACAAAATGTCAAAGTTTTTAAACAGCTCATTTGGTTTAACACCAATTGCGTTTAGATCTGCATTAGCTAATGAACATATATTCAACACAACCACATCAAACTGTTCACCTTGAAACGTATCAGCGAATTGTGTTTTTAATCTTGCTTGCTGTTGATAAAACATTTTTAATTGTTGGTCTGGGGTACCAGCAAGTTCAGACTGAGTGATATTAACTGGCACCACTTGCGATGTTACTTTATTACTTGCCACTGTAGGTAAACTAGCATCTACAGCTGCTACCGGTGTCGTTGAAAACCAGTAAACATACGCAAAGCCAAGGACTGTGATACTGGTATAACGTAACCATTTTACGCTGTACCAATAAATTAAACTTAATACAAACACGCCTAGCAACAAATCAATACTCACCATGCGTGCTACAATCTCTAAAAAATAATCAAAACTAAACTCTTGTAAGTTTGTAGCTTGCTTTAATAGCCTAGAAATAGGGGGTAACCAAGAATCATGATATAAAAGCGCTATTGCTAAAACGACAGAAAGTCCATTTTTAATGCGCATAACTATGCGAGAGTCGCTTGATAACAAAAGAAACGCAAAAAAAGCAGCATTAGATAACCAATCAAATGAAATATCACCTCGCAGATACAAAGCAAATTTTGCTAAAAAATATAAATTCCAAACACCTAATCCTGAAAGCTTCACTTGCCGTCCTTTTTCTGTTTTTTGGGAGTATATGGGATCAATAAAACATGGCGAAATGTTAGTTTTCGATACACTTTTATAAGTTTACTTAGCACCGTCTTACCTATATTACCAAGGATAATCCCCAGCAATAAAGCAATTACAAAGGTTATAAAAAACTGATTTAAGCTCATGTTGACTCCCCTTTGAGAATAACTTTAATGGGCATAGAAACTGGTCTCACGACTTTTCTAAATTCAGCCGTTTCAGCACTCAAAGTAGCAACATCCGGTGTTTGTCCATCAAAAATATAACTTATATTTTCCTGTAACTGCTCTGTGTAATCAGGCACTTGTGTTGCTTGATACTCCCGAGCTAAACGGCGACACTCTTGCTGTATATAAAAATGATCAGCAATCACATTTTTCGAAATGAAAAAGTCAGCAATATCTAACTTAAATAAATGTTTAATAGCACTGTCTACATCATGTTCTCTGCAGGCATGTAGATAGAGATATACCTGACCATCAACATAGCTAAAAATATCGCCCTCTCGCTTTACATGAAATAAATGTAACGGGTGAATTGCATCAATACGTGGTAATAATTCCAATACCACTAACACACCACTAACGCCTAAATTAGCAGCTGAATCACTGTGCTTAGTGACCTGCTTAGCAAAATCGCTGAGTGGCAAATAACCTTTGTGAAGTACGCTATCGCTGTATTTTAACACATCGTCGATTGAGCTTGGCAACGGTCTAGAAAATTGGAAACCTTGAATCGACTGGATCTGCGACAATAACCGTGAAGGCTCAGAAAAACTATATAAGATAAGGTTAACGCCTAAGGTTAAAAATAAACACTCATCTTGATGTCGAATAACGCCATCAACGTTCTGAATTACTAGTTTTAACTTTCTGCCGCACTGTTTTCGCAAGGAAAAACATTCTCTAGCCAGTAAAGACAAGTCGGTATAGCGCGTTACAGCAAAAACCAGCGTGGCAGCCTTCATTTTAAATGCATGTTCATACAGAGCATCATTATCTTCAATAACTTTGTAATACGCAGGTAGTTTTGTCCCCGCTGGTACAGCACTTTTCACAAGCCAAACGTCATCTTCATCAAAGTCTTGGTTAGTTGCACTGCTACCGTAAGCTTGTGAGGTATCTTTGTCAGCAGTTAACACCATGAGTTGGTTATTTTTACGCTGATAATTAATGGTCTCTGCCGCAATAACGCCTTCACTATGATGCCAGAAATCATATTCTAAGCTGTAAACTGATGCTTCTTGAGTCATATTTACCACACCATCAATCACATCATTAAACATTAAGAGCTGGCGACGCAAGTCACTATTATTTGCTCCTGAAATTAAAAACACCACGGTCGCATTTTCTGCAATTGAAAAATTTTTGTAAAGTGTGAGCTGACCTTTAAGCTCTTCGGTTTTATAGTCAACAAACATATCAGAGCTCAAATGAACCATCACACAA
Organism: Pseudoalteromonas sp. ASV78; assembly: GCF_047806705.1. Classification (NCBI taxonomy): domain Bacteria; kingdom Pseudomonadati; phylum Pseudomonadota; class Gammaproteobacteria; order Alteromonadales; family Pseudoalteromonadaceae; genus Pseudoalteromonas; species Pseudoalteromonas sp. ASV78. The sequence goes on from NZ_JBLOPA010000001.1 coordinate 1,811,721, forward strand.
CTATTTTTTATTACTGTGTATTCTTTAAGTTCATTGAGGATCCCTTTAGAAAACCATCGCTTTTTTGCAAAGCTGATATCGTTACTTAAATTAAATGGATGCAGCTTACCTTCGTCATACAGGGTGTGTAAGTGGTCTGAATGGTCACTTTCAAAAAAAATATCGACTTGCTTTGACAGCAAAAATATATGTTCACTAGTATTAGAAAGCATGCTTTGAGTTAATTCTATTAACTGATTGTCTAAAGGCGCAATCAGTGCATAATTCGCACTACACTTTAGTTCAGAAAATGTTGTATTTAATCCTGAAATATTTAATTTAGGCAACTTAACCCCTCAAAAGGATACTTTAGTACTAGTTTTAAGTTGTATTCTATATATAATACAGCTTATGTACACAAACAAATCACAAATTTAAACGACTTTTATCATTTAGGGTGCTTTAAATGAGCCACTTTGCAGTAAAAAAATCAAGTATTCTAACGGATTATGATATTGATAACCTATATCGGAAGTTTGGCAGCGCCAACCAAAATTACATTGAAATAGTCAATGTGGCGAAAAATAAATCGACAATTGAAAAATACCCATTGCTTAAAGATATATCTATATCTATTACAGAAACAGAGCAAGATCATAAAATTAACAAAAGAACAGACTAAATAATGAAAAGAATCTTCATAAAGGGAATTAAAGGAGGAACCGGCGCAACGTCAGTGGTGGCAAATTTAGCGTGCACATTGAAAAAGTCAAAAGAACAAGTCTATGTAATAGATTTAGATCCAAAATCTGATGTTGGTCTACACTTAGGGCTAGCATGGGCACATGAGCAGGGGTGGAGCAACTACCCAACTTTTAACGAAGCGAGTAGTCAATTCCATCAAGACAGTGATGGTGTCGTGTTTTTACCGTTTGGCTCAAATAGCCAAGCGCAGTTTTCGTCAGCTCATATCATCGAAGGCTGTAATCAAATCGACAATAGCGATAATGCATGGGTATTATTTGATTGCCCAGCCCACATTGACGTAACTCAGTACTCATTAAATAAAAATGATGTATTTTTAGAAGTCGTTAATTGTGACCCCATATGCCATAGTTTAATCTACAAAAGATTACAAACCCTCTCTCAAGCACAGGGACAGTGGCAGCATTATTTTTTAGCTAACCGTTATAACAGTGCATCTGAGCTAGAATTCGATTTACTACAACTGTGGCAATCAGACATTCCCCTTTTAGCTTCTTTATACATAAATAAAGATGAAGTTATTAAAGAAGCAACAGCCTTTAGAAATGTTGCGATTAACTGTGCGCCGTATAGTGTAGCAAATGACGATTTTGAGACTTTAGCCGGGTGGTTAGTTAGCAGAGTTAATCAAGATGAAAGCTAATTCACGTATGTCTTTTACTGAAAAAGCGTTTCGGCTTTTACTTAGCTTGTTTTTTAGCAAGCTACTCGTACGGTTTATTTTTTTAAAATTCCATAGTTATTTCAACCAGCACAAAATGAGTGTGATAGCCGCATTTTGTTTACCTTTTTTATTATTATTTTTATCGCTATTCGTTAAATTAGATAACAATAAAAAACGCAAAATAAAATCAAGACTTAGCTATTTCTATCCGCATGTTACTTTACCTGTATGTACAATCAGTAATTGCGTTCGGATTATTTTACAAACAGTATACTTAGCTTTTTTTAAAACAAATAAAGCCAGCCTTGCTTACTTCAATACTGAAAGAACAAAAACGTGGCAAGATATTAAACGCTCAATTCGTATTCTCCGCCTTGTTGATATAAAACTCGTTAAAGCCTTTAAACATGCTTGGTTTATTAGCAAGAAAAGGTCACAACAAGCTAATTACAAACGTATCAGCGAAGCCAATATTTGGCAAAACCAAATATTAAAAGTTACGTTTATTATGTTGTTATTTTTTGCAGTTGTGGTGTTTGTAACGGTGCCTTTTAGCGTCGAAGCACAAGCTGTATTTATTAGCTTAATTCTAATAGTTGCTTACACTTTGCGTCGTGTTGAAGGTCAGATTGCCACGATCACTATGATTACCTTATCGGTGACAACCTCGACTCGTTATTTATGGTGGCGTTATACCGAAACACTAAACTGGGCTGACCCTTTAGCGTTAGCGTTAGGTATTGGCCTGTTACTCGCTGAAACTTACGCATGGCTGGTGCTTATATTAGGTTTTTTTCAAACTATCAACCCACTCAATCGTAAACCTGTACAATTGCCTGAAGAATCAACATCGTGGCCTACAGTTGATATTTATATTCCTACTTACAACGAACCTTTAAGCGTGGTAAAGCCAACAGCTATTGCTGCGCAAAGTATCGATTGGCCCGCTGACAAACTCAATATATATATTTTAGATGATGGCAAACGGCCAGAATTTGCCGAGTTTGCAAAACAAATCGGGGTTGGCTATATAGCACGTCCTGATAATAACCATGCTAAAGCAGGAAATATGAATCATGCCATGCGATATACTGATGGTGAGTATATTGCGATTTTTGACTGTGACCATATCCCTGCCCGCTCATTTTTACAAATGACCATGGGGCAATTTATCAAAGATGAAAAAGTATGTTTGGTGCAAACGCCTCACCATTTTTTTTCAGCCGATCCCTTTGAGCGAAACTTAAATAACCAAGGCAAAATACCAAATGAAAATATGCTGTTCTATGGCCTGATCCAAGACGGTAATGATATGTGGGATGCGACTTTCTTTTGTGGTTCTTGTGCTGTTTTAAAACGCGCAGCGCTTGATGAAATTGGTGGTTTTGCAGTAGAGACCGTTACCGAAGATGCTCATACAGCACTGCGTATGCAACGAGCTGGCTATAAGACAACTTATATAAATATTCCTCAAGCAGCAGGCCTTGCCACTGACAGTCTTTCTGCTCACGTAGGCCAACGGATCCGCTGGGCCAGGGGCATGGCACAAATATTCCGTCTTGATAACCCATTACTTGGTAAAGGATTAAATCTGGCACAGCGCATGTGTTACCTCAATGCTATGCTACACTTTTTATCAGGCATACCCCGCATCGTATTTTTAACTGCTCCACTAGCACTTATCTATTTTAATGCAGCGATTATTTATGCCCCTTTTCTCGCTATTTTCTTGTATATAGTGCCCACTTTACTACAAGTAAAAATTACCAACTCACGTATTCAGGGCAAGTATCGTTATTCGTTTTGGGGCGAAGTATATGAGTCAGTGCTTGCCTGGTATATTTTAAAACCGACGACTGTTGCCCTCATAAATCCTAATAAGGGCAAATTTAATGTAACCGAGAAAGGTGGGCTAAATAATATTGAACGGTATGACTGGATCATTTCTAAACCATATATCGTTTTATTGCTCATTAATGTTGTTGGCATGGGTTACGGTATTTTACGACTATTTTTTGGTGATACATCACAAATAGGTGTACTGCTGATCAGCATGCTCTGGGCAAGCTACAATATTATTATATTAGGTGCTGCGGTTGCGGTTGCCGCAGAAGCTAAACAAGTGAGAAGTTCACACCGTGTTAACGCAAATTTCCCCGCGGCAATTAGACTCGCCAATGGCCATACCATTAAAGTGAAAATAACCGATTACTCTGACAGCGGTGTGGGGATAGAAACACAACATATTGCAACCTGCCGAGTTAACGATAAGGTTGAGCTATTAATGAGTCGCGGTTTAAAACAATTTTCCTTTGCTACTTATATTTGTAATACACGTGATAAACAAATAGGTCTTACTTTAAGAGATCTTGATATTGAAAAACAAAAAGCGTTTATCCAATGTACATTTTCGCGAGCGGATGCATGGCTTGATTGGCAAGAAAACTTTAAGCATGATAAGCCTTCTTACAGCTTTTCCAATGTCTTACGAGTTAGTCTAAGAGGCTTTAAAAATTTAATTTTTCATGCTCCAAATGAATTAAAACCCTTGATCGAACTGTTATCGCGGTCAATTGCGTTTATTACGACACTTTTACCCACAAAACCTAAAAAAGTATTTGAAACATTATGATAAGATCGTTATTCACCGTGTTATTCGCTATAAGCACGCTCAGCATTAATTGCTTGGCTACAGCGGCAGAGCCACTTTCAGATAAGTCTATCTTTGATGATGGCTACCCAGAAGCACCTCCTCAAGAGCAGTTAACTTTGCGCTTTGAACGTTTAGGCATTAACAAATTTAGGCTCGATGGTGTCAGCAATAATACGCGTGTTGATTTTACCAATCGCCTTGATAAACTCGGCACAAAGTTAATGCTCAATTTTTCCTTCACAAACTCGCCTGCGTTAATTGAACGTGTTTCTCATATTAAAGTGTTTTTTAACGAACATTTGGTAACCGTATTGCCTATAGACAATAAGCTTGCTGTTACTGGTTCAAAGTCACAGCACAATATTGAACTCAACGCTAAACTGATGAAAGACTTTAACCAAGTTCGTTTTGAACTGATTGGTTTTTATGATTTAGTCTGTCAGGATGATTTTAGTAAAACTATTTGGGCTGAAATAGATAAAGAGAGCGCGATAGAAATTGAACAGCAAAGCTTGGCTTTAGAAAGCCTATTAGAGTATTTCCCTGCTCCTTTTTACGATGAGCGGGATAATAACCAGTTAACTTTGCCATTCATTTTTGCTTCTCAACCAGATGAAACCACGCTTGAAGCAGCGTCCTCACTTGCTAGTTTCTTTGGTGGGCAAGCAAAATGGCGTAAAGCAGATTTCCCAGTAGCAATAAACAAAATACCGACCACTCATAGTGTGGTGTTTGCAACCAATAATGACAAACCAGACTTTTTGTTAAATTACCCAGATGTAGAAAAGCCGACTATAGAAATAATCAGTAGCCCAACACATCGCTATGCCAAAGTACTGCTTGTTTTAGGTAAAGATACAAAGCAGCTAAAAGATGCTGTGATTGGTTTATTATTTGGTCATAAAGTAATGACTGGTCGCACTGCAGTGATTGATGAAATTAGTAAGTTACCACTTCGTAAAGCCTATGATGCGCCTTTTTGGCTTCGCTCAGACCGTGCTGTAACATTTGATGAATTCATCGAGTACCCAACTCAATTACAGTCACAAGGGTTTCGAGGTCAACCTGTGAATCTTGATTTACGTTTTGCACCGGATTTATTTACGTGGCGTGAAAATGGTATCCCTATCACCCTTAATTACCGTAATACACCGGTAGAAAAAAACTTAATTTCTCGCTTGAACATGCTGATCAACGGTAAATTCATTGATGGCTTTGTACTTGATGATGACGGTGGAAAAACCATCACAACCAATACTTTCTTACCTTTACTGTCTGATATTAATCCAAATCAGACGCGTCAGGACTTTGAGTTAACTGGTTTAGATTTGACCATGAAAAACCAACTTACTTATGATTTTAACTTTTCGGTGGCTAAATCTGGTGCATGTAACGCCATACCTGCCGGCGGTGAGTTTGGCGCTATCGATGGCAGTTCTTCAATTGATGTGAGTGCGTTTAATCATTATATGGCATTACCGAATCTACATGCTTTTGCAAACAGTGGCTTTCCATTTACTAAATTTGCCGATTTACATCAAACAGTGTTAATTATGGAACCAAACAGTTCAGTAGAAGGCATTCGTCTATTGCTTAACTTTACAGGCCATTTAGGGGCAATAACAGGTTACCCATCACATCGACTGGCTATTAAATTCCCAGCACAAGATATTAACTTTGACGACAAAGATATTATTATTATCGGTAAACCTGACTCTCTTCATCATGACATGAGCAAAGACAGTGCGCTCAGTGTTTTGATAAATGATAACAATAGAGTGGTTAACCAGGCTATTTATAATGGTGCGTTTAATACGAGCGATCCTGAAAGAGTTCAAGTTAATATCCGAAGTATGGGCAAACTTGGCATCATCTCTGGCTTTCAATCTCCGTTTGATTCTGAGCGCTCGGTTGTGTCTTTAATCGCAACGAACAATGCAGCCTACCCACTGTTGAATGAAGCTTTGCTGATAAATGAACAAACAGCAAAAATCACCGGCAGCTCGGCAATTATCAATAGCCAAGGTATAAAAACGATAAAAACTGACGAACAATATTTTGTTGGTCATGTTCCTATTCATACTTTAATTTGGTTCCACTTTTCAGACCGTCCAGTTTTGCTCGCCGTGCTGTCGATTATTACTCTGTTGCTGATATCATTTTTGTTATGGCGATTATTAATGTTACTGACGCAAAAACGATTATCTGAAGGAGAAAATAAATAATGAAAAACATTGTGTTATTCGTCAGCATGCTACTTATTTGGCCATTAAACGCTGTAGCCCAAAGCTGCGCTGATTGGTCTCAGTGGGATACCTTTAAAAAGCATTTTATTTCCGATCAAGGTCGGGTCATTGATCTTGGTAGTAAACAAAGTATTACGACCTCTGAAGGTCAATCCTATGCGCTATTTTTTGCTCTACTTGCAAACGATCAAGCAAGCTTTGAGCAAATTTTACAGTGGACGCAAACCCATCTCGCTGAAGGCGACTTAAGCACTCGCCTGCCAGCTTGGCAATGGGGGATTGATGGTAATGGAAAAGGTAAAATTCTCGACTCAAACCCTGCATCCGACTCAGACTTATGGATAGCTTATACACTTTCACAAGCAGCAATTCTTTGGCAAGAACGGCGTTACGCTGTGCTAAGTAGTGTTATGGCAGAGCGTATTATACGTGAAGAAACCGCTTATTTACCTAACTTAGGGTTAACATTACTTCCTGCACCCAATGGTTTTGAGCCGAGTGAACAAACCTGGAAATTAAATCCAAGTTATGCCCCACTGTTTATTTTGCAGCAGTTTGCACAGCGTTATCCACACTCTGCATGGCAAGCACTTCATGACAGTTCAGCCAAGTTAATACTTGAAACCAGCAAAAATGGCTTCAGCCCTGATTGGGTTATGTATAACCCCGAAAAAGGTTTTTACCACACAGATAAAGCCCCCGCTATTGGTAGCTATAATGCAATTCGCGTCTACCTGTGGGCAAGTATGATGGCTGATGAAGCAGCATACAAAAAAGAGCTAATAGCACAGTTCGATCCTATGCTGCAGTACCTAGTAAACAATAATAGAGCACCACTTGAAAGCCGAGTCGATACAGGTAAAGCGTCAGGTTCTGGCCCTGCTGGCTTTATCGCTGCATTACTACCATTGCTTGCTGATAAAGGCCAAACCCAAACGTTAGCAGCTCTACAACAAAAATTGATGATAGACACTCGCTTTATTACAAATCGTTATTACGACAGCGTGCTATATTTGTTTGGAACGAGTACCACAAATAAACGTTTTACTATTGATAAGCAAGGTGCGCTACTTCCAAATTGGAGCAATGAATGCCGATAAAGTGGCTGCTTGCTGTACTGTTATTTAGCTCATTTGTATCGCTGTCTAAACAGCAAGACTTAGATACAGAATCAGTTCATTGGCTAATAAGCCAAGTTCAGCTTGGTGAGATCGAACAAGATCTACAGTTAATGACTGATAGCTTAGATAAGCTATTAAGTATTGCACCTAACAATATTGAGGTGCAATGCGCCCAAGCGCATGTGTATTTTGCACTCGCTCAAAACAGTAAAGCAACTAATCTACTTAGTAAATTAAAGGGTGAACACCATCCTTGTATTAAGCAAATAAGCTTATTAGCTCGGGTTAACGACCAAGACAGGGCATCAGTTCAAGAAGCCAAATTGTTAGCACGAGCTGGACAGTACAGTGCTGCAATCGCACTTTATGATAATTTATTCAAATCGACCTACCCTAGTATCGAGTATGAGTTTGAATATATAAACTGGTTAGCGCAAAGTGACGATAACTGGCAGCAAGCATTACGAGGCTATCGCTCATTACTTAAACGTTACCCTGAATCTAGTCGTATTGAACTTACCTACGCAAAACACTTACTAGAGCAAAATCCACAAAACAATGATGCATTGCGTATATTAAATCACTATGCACATAGTAAATTTCTTGCTGTTGAGGCTGAATCTGCATGGTTGTCCGCGCTTGAAGAAATGCCTATTAGTAAACAAACAGACAATGCTTACCAAAGCTATTTTTTAGCTTATCCAAAAAGTAATAAAGGCAAGCTGCAATATAATGACTTTGCAAAACAATTAGAAGAAGAGCTCATTAAACAAGCCGATCCTGCATATCAAGCGTGGCAAAAAGGGGTTATTGCGCTTGAAAATGAAAAATACAATCAAGCCAATCGATACTTTACAACAGCTCTGGCTGGTCGACCTAAAGATCCTGAAGTACTCAGTAGCATAGGACTATTAAAGCTACGCCAAGGAGATAATGCCGCAGCCTACCGTTATTTCAAAAAAGCCGAGCAGCTTAGTGACAATGTTAATCGGATTGCGGTCCTTAAAGGTTTAGCAACCACTGCCAAGTTTTGGCAATACATAAACTTGGCAGAGTTAGCGATAGATGACAACAATCTAAGTCGCGCTAAATTGCAACTTGATTTAGCACACACGCTCGATGAAGACCCACTGACCGTGTTATTTTATCGCGCTCAACTGGCAGAAAAAGCAGGCCAAGCTCAACAAGCTATGGTTTATTATCAGCAAATTTTGGCTCAAGAGCCGCTACAAGCCCGTACCTTAGGGGCAATGTTAACCCTAACAAGTAGCGATGATAACTTTTCCCGAAGTCATCAATTTTATAACCAGTTAACAGCAAAACAACAGGCTTTAATAACTGAACAGTATACTCGAATTCAAAGTCGCCAATTACGCGCGCGTGCCGATGAGCTCACCGCTGCAGGAAAATTAGATCAGGCCGTTAATTTGCTTCTCTTAGCGATAAAACAAACGCCTAGAGAAAGTTGGCTTTATTATGATCTGGCTAACTTATATCAACAACAAGGCTTACTAAACCACGCTAAAGCTTTATATAATAAGACCTTATGGCAATTTCCCCTCGATGCTGAGTTGCGATACAGCCACGCACTGTTTTTACGATCTTTGAACGACTACCAAGGCGCCCTTGATACCCTTAGCTACGTGCCTAATAATGCCCGTACCGCAGACGTTGCTCAACTCGCCCAGCAACTTTCAATCAATGCCAAGATGAGCAAACTTGCTAATAACGGCGAAGATAATAAAAGTACGATTATTTATAATCTAACAGAGCTCGAAGCCCAACCTTTAACGCCTTTAATGCAGGCAGAACTGGCAGCACAATGGCAGCAAATTAATGAATACAATTACGCACTAAGGCAATTACGCACTGCCTTAGAACGGGATAACAGCTTAAGTCCTTATTGGCATATGACATACGGTCAATGGCTTTTAAACAGTGATAAGGAACAACAAACACAGCAATGGTTTGCACACTATCAACTACCAAAAGTGACCACTGAAGAACAACAAATACGTTGGCTATCTCTGCAAACTGATTACATCAATAAGTTTAACCAGGGTGAGCAGCGCCTTGAAAAATTAGCGTTACTTGCTCAACAAAACCCTAACAACCCAGTAGTATATAATGCGCTTATCACTGCTAATATTGAGTTAAATAGACCCCAAGCTGCTATTGATCTATACCAGTTGCAAGTTCAACAAGGCCAAAAATTAGCACCCGATACCGAACTTGCCGTAGCAAGGGTTAGCCGCGAGCTAAATCACCATGCTCTGGCAGATCGCATTGTTACTACATTAATAAATGACGTAGATAAAGATCAAACATACCAGCAACAGTTATTAATGACCGCCCTTGTTGATTATCAAGATGAAGATAATCTTATTCGCTTAACCAATGAGTTACTCGTTAAATCAGGCTATAGCCAAGAAATGTATTATCAAGCTGCGCAAGTTGCAGAAACTCATAATAAAAATGCTTACGCAGAAACCTGGTATAAAGAGGCAATTGAACCAAATAGCAGTATAAAAGCACAAAACGATGCCACTCTTAACTACGAATTATATGCCTTAAATGACGAGGCACCTTGGTATGTAAATAATGCGAAAAGGGAACTTGCTCGAATTCAACAGCGCGAGCAAGCCTATATAACGGCCGGCATTAACTTTAGCAGTCAAACCAGTACTCAGAACGATGCCAGCCTAGGTGCAGGCTCTATGCCTATTGAGGTCGGCTTGCCACTTTGGCATGGCACCGGGGTTATTAAACTTGATCCGATGACCATTGCCAGTCAAGTAACCCGCTTTGATGAGAGCTTTTCGGGCAGTCGCTATGGCCAAGGGGCATTGTGTATTTTCGATTGCCCGTTAAATAGTATTGAACCACAACAAGAAGGCATTGATATTGGCTTTGCATGGTTAAACGATACATGGCGTTTTGACATAGGCACTACACCACTGGGTTTTTTGGTGGAAGATATTGTTTGGGGTGTTGACTACAATGGCGACATAGGGAATTTTGGTTATGGAATTACACTTAATAAACGCCCCGTAACCAGCTCAGTATTATCGTATGCAGGCCTTGAAGATGTATTTACAAATGAAGTTTGGGGGGGCGTTAGAGCAACCACATTACGATTTAATCTATCACATGATCTAGGCCTTGATTGGGGTTTTTGGGGCTCAGCTGATTTGCAGTTATTACAAGGCAAGAATGTCAAAGACAATCAACGTTACAGTCTTATGGGCGGCGCTTATCACCGTTACATCCGTGAAAAGAATACCGAATTAACATTCGGTGCAAGCCTATTGCACTGGTCTTATCAATATAATTTAAGTGAAGAAACCTTTGGCCATGGCGGCTATTATAGCCCACAAAACTACCTTGGCGTTTCAATGCCGGTTACTTATGACCGCCGCGTTAATAACGATTTTATTTACCGTGTACGAGCCGGTATCTCATGGTCAACCACCACAAATGACGACAGTGATTTTTTTCCTAATGATCCGCAGCTACAAGCGCAGGCACAACAAAGAACTTCAATCACCGGTGTTGATCCAGTTTTTGCAGGCAGTACAACGTCTGGCATGTCATATAACTTAGCCGGTAGCTTTGAATATCGCTATACACCGCATTGGTTTTTTGGTGGCTTTTTTAGCTTAGATCGCGCTGATTTTTATGAACCTAACTATGCCCAGCTTTATTTCCGCTATTATTTTAAACCTGTTTATAGCGAAATGATTTTCCCAGGCACCCCCGTAGTTCCTTATGCTGACTATTAGGTTTTAAAACCATGGCACAGCTAACTATCGCAAGCACTTCCCCTGACCAACGGGTCTATGTATACTTAGCCGCAATTGTAGCTAGGATAAGGGTGTGACTCTTATCCACTAAGCAAAAACTTAGTGAGCAAACCATTACCTTAGCTGCATTAAAAATAATATTCATGGCCACCCGTTCAACTGTGTTGTTATCACATGAACGACCAAAGCAAAAAATATAAGGCCACAATAATTAACGTTGAGTTAGGAAGTAAATATGAGTTCAAATTCTGACAGTGGCTGGTTTGGTCACCCTAAAGGACTTTCAACCCTGTTTTTCACAGAAATGTGGGAACGAATGAGTTACTACGGTATGCGAGCAATGCTCGTATTATTTATGACAGCGAGTTTACAACAAGAAGGCTTAGGATTTACCGTTGCTTCTGCTGCTGCAATTTATGGTTTATACACAGGTTCAGTATACTTTTTAGGCTTGCCTGGTGGCTGGCTAGCAGATAGATTATTTGGTGGTCAAAAAGCAGTATGGTACGGCGGTATCATTATCATGTGTGGCCATATTATTTTAGCCGTTCCACATGATTATTCATTTTTTATCGGTTTAATCTTTGTTGCAACAGGCACAGGTTTACTTAAACCTAATATCAGTGCAATGGTTGGTCAGCTTTACACTGACGAAGATGAACGCCGTGATGGTGGTTATGCTATTTACTACATGGGTATTAACTTAGGTTCTTTAATTGGTTACTACGTTTGTGGTTACTTTATGGAAAACGTAGGTTGGCACTGGGCATTTGGTGCAGCTGCTGTAGGTATGGGTATCGGTTTAATACAATACAAACGTACACTTAATAACTTACCAGAGCATAGCGCATTACCAGCTAATCCATTAAGTCCTAAAGGTGTATCACGCGCATGGATTGGTATTGCAACATTTGTAATTGTTGCGGCCAGTGTAACCGCTGCTGCGATGACGGGTGCTATTGTAATTAACCCTACCGTTGTAGCAGGATATACTGCTGTTGTATTTACTATTATCTTTTTCATTTACTTTGGTCTTGTTTACTTCAATGGCAAACTAACCGATGCTGAAAAACAAAGAATGTGGGCACTATTTTTAGTATGTATTGCCTCTGCCTGTTTTTGGTCTGGCTTTGAACAAGCAGGTTCTTCATTAAACCTATTTGCTCGCGACTACACAGATCGCCTTGTTGGCACATTTGAAATACCAACAACTTGGTTCCAATCTTTAAATTCGCTGTTCATTATTGCCCTATCGCCGTTTTTTGCCGCGCTTTGGATTAATCTATCAAAGAAAATGGTATCGCCCACTTACAGCGTAAAATGTGCCTTGGGTCTAGTTATTATGGCTTCAGGATTTTTAGTTATGTTTATGGCGGCACATTACGCAGCTGAAGGCTTAAAAGTAGCGCCTTATTGGCTTGTTACTACGTATTTCTTACATACCGTGGGCGAGCTTTGTTTAAGCCCTGTTGCATTAAGTGCCGTAAGTAAGTTATCGCCTCGTCGCTATACAGGTCAAATGATGGGGGTATTCGTACTCACTTACTCAATTGGTAACGTAATTTCTGGATTACTTGCTGGTAACTTTGATCCTAACAATGTTGAAGAAATCCCTAACCTTTACCTACAAATTGCATTATTTAGTATCGGTGTAGGTATCATTTTAGTATTAATGAGTTTTAAAGCTAAAGTATGGGAAAAACAAGGTTTGACTGAGAGTAGCGCCCAGTAATAGCGGTTTTTAAACTGAGCTTGATAAAAGCATCAGCTCAGTTTTATTCCAATCAGGCAAGATAGCAATATCTTGCCTTTTTTATTTGTGTAAAATTGACTCTAGTTAACAAAACTCCCTCTCTGCTTTATATAATACATTATCCTAATGACTCGAAGTAAAGACGTTAATTGTGTAAACAACTAATTAGCAGCTGCCTATTATTTGTATATTTTTTCTATATTAGCTACCTGTAAACCCATCCTAAATACTGGTATGATAATCGCATTATATTAAGTGGCAGTATGGCTATTATGACTTTCTATTACGGTATCAAGTTTTCAATACTCGTTGCAGTGTTTACTTTGTTAAGCGCTTGCGGCGATAGCACTGAGAAAGATACGAACTTCGTTGTAGACGAATCAAAATTAATTATTAGCGCCAATGATGGCTTATCAAAAAGCTTTGATGATGCGCTTGTTTTACTCACAGCCCCAGCCAGTGCTGTAGCAACCGATACTAGCTTTATTTTTAGCAAAAAAAAGCTTGATGATAAGAATAAGGTTCTTAATATTGTTTCTGCGTTATATACCTTTAGCCCTCAAGATTTAACATTCGATACGCCTTTAAGCCTCACAATATCATTAGCTAATTCAGCAGACCCTGAGCAACAGTTGTCTATCGTGAAGCTAATCGATGGACAGTGGCAACCATTAGTAAGCTCAAGCTCTTCTGCAAATACTGTTAGTGCACAAATAAACAGCTTTGGTACATTTGCAATACGCGCTCGTACATTACCCCAAGTCAGCAAAACTATTGGCTCTGAATGTAAAGCAAACCAATCCGAACAATCTATGCGTTTTATTCATGTCGCTGATTTACATGCGCGGTTTGGTTTTAAAGAGCAATACTTCAGCAAAATTAAAGGCTACTACAACCATGCACTAGCCGAGCAACCCTATACTTTATTTACCAATGGTGGTGATGACTATGAAAAAGGCACCGTTGCAGAACAAATCTCTAAAGGCATGGCAACGGTTGAGGCAATAAAAGCTATGGCGTTTGATGTGCGTGTTGTTGGTAATCATGACTATGCATGGGGGCCAGCACAATTACTCGACTACGCCAATGATGATAACGCCATCGTGTTAGCCAGTAACACGCGTTATACAGGCGATAATACGCAAAGTTTTAACGCAGTTGATTTCTCGATTGTACAAGTCGGTTGCCTCAAGGTCGGTTTTTTCGGGATGACATCTGTACCGTGGAATGAACTTGATCAACCCGTAGAGACCGCACCAATCCCCGACTTTATCGCTAACTTTAAAATGAATTGGCAATGGCAAGATATTGCCAAAAATATTGTCGCGCAATATCGCCAAGATGTCGACTACATGGTGATGTTGAGTCATTTAGGTGAAGGTGCAGATACGCAAATTGCACAAAACATTGCTGGTATTGATCTGGTACTTGGCGGCCACACTCATGGCGGGGAGAGTTTTCAGCAACTCGATAATGGTAGTTTAGTGATCCAACCAAACTTTTTTGCTCAAGGTCTAACTGATTTAGAATTAACCTTTGATCTAGCTACAAAAACTGTTGCTGATATCAATTATTCTACGTTAGCAACGACGCAGATCAGCACCTTTGATGAAGCACTGCAAACACAAATTGACTTTTTGATGGGTAAATATGCCCCCGATGCCAATACTGAAATCGCTATTTCAGAGAATTACCCGACTACCGCACAAATAATGAATATTACTGCGCTTGCAGCAAAACAGCTACACCAAGTTGATGCGGCCTTATTTGATACAAACCTAGTACAAACACGTTGGACGCCAGGGACGCTCACCCAAGAAGATTTTCACAATGCATTTAAAGTTGAAAGACAGCCTTCGAACACTCCCGGCTTCAGTGCAATTTATCAAGTCACAGTCAGCGGTCTTGATTTAAAAACCATGGCAGCAAATCAACCTGATTGGCTACTATTGGCCCCTGAAAGTATCAATGACAGTCAAAACTATACCTTAGCACTACAAAAAGGGCCTGCTTTTAATAGTGAATTATTTTTTAATGGGGTTACGTTTGCTGAGCCACAATTAATTGCAGAAACATGGCAATTACTCGATCAATATGCCCGCCAGCGTACCAGCCAATGTTTGCATATAGACACCGACACTCAGCTCAATGCATGTCAAAATCAAGCGAACATTACTATTTGGAATTTCAACGATCCAAGCGATCCATTCAAAGCTGACTATGGCCCATCAACATTAAGCTATTTTGACCCAGAAGAGAGCGGCTGGGGCGCTGAACAAACCATATATGCCAGCACAACCACACTTAATATTGCCGATTTAAATGACGGTGCTTCGGGTGTAATGGCCTTTACCGATCACTCTGCGACTGAAGGGCTAAGCATTACTTTAAATACCGCGCCTAATGGTGATTTTGAAGATGAAGGACTGGTATCCGATTACACCCTAGTGATGGACATTTATTGGCCACTGGCAGTAAAAGATCGCTATCGCGCACTGGTGCAAACAGATGCTGAAAACTACTTAACAGACAATGCTGATATTTATATTAGCCCTGAAGGGGGTTTAGGTATATCAACCAGTAAAAGTGGCTATTTTGGCCATACCCAATCAGATACTTGGCATCGCATCGCCTTTGTGTTTTATACCGCCCCTGATAATGGCGTGTTTGAAGTTTATATTGACGGTGAGTTAGCAGGGGTAAAAAGAGAAGGTGAAATTAATCGTCGCTGGGCATTAGATCAAGCCGTACTGCTGTTAACGGATAGCAGCAATGAAACTGCACCCGGCTATTTAAACGCACTGCTATATGCAGGGCGTGCAATGACGCGCGATGAAATAAAAAGTATGGCCGGCGCGCAGCAAACTCTTAACTTTGTGCCAAGCACACGCTCACTAAATCAGGCTGTAGAGCGTCATTACCAAAATGCTCCGGCTATAAAAGCGAACCTATGGTTAGAGCAGCGCAGCAAGTTTTTTAACAAACGCGGCGCTAGCGTAAACAATTAATTACAATGCGTCCATTTAATTGAGGGAGGTAACTCCCTTAATTTGCTTAATTTACATCCGCAATTAAAACAAATTAACCATTAATATCAATCAACTAAGTAACAATCTACACCGTTAAAATTTGATTATCGAAGACTAACCGCTAAAGCTCCTCCTCTACCATCATCATTTTCAAATGATCGTCCCATTTAATTTACAAATAGCCGCTTAGCTAAATAGATGCGGGCTCTTCCCCTTTTACTCGTTATGGTTAACTATCTGCGCATCAGACACAACAAGACGCAGTGTTTATTGCGGGAGAATTATAATGAGTGAAGTAACTAACCCTTTAGGTTTGGTAGGTATCGAGTTTACTGAATACGCTACACCTGATGCAGATTATATGGATAAAGTGTTTACCGATTTTGGTTTTTCAAAGCTAAAAACATTTAAAGGTAAAGACATTGTTTATTACAACCAAAACGATATTCACTTTTTACTAAATAATGAACGTGATGGTTTCTCTGCAGAATTTGCAAAAAGCCATGGCCCTGCAATTTGTTCTATGGGCTGGCGTGTTGAGAATGCCCAACAAGCATTTGACACAGCGGTAGCACGTGGTGCAAAACCTGCAACAGATTCAACCCACAAAGACCTTCCATACCCAGCAATCTACGGTATTGGCGATAGCTTAATTTATTTCATTGAGCAATTTGGTGACAAAGGTTCAATCTATGAGCAAGACTTTGAAGACTTAAGCGAACAAAATATCGTTGCTGATAAAGGCTTTATCCGCATCGACCATTTAACTAATAACGTTTATAAAGGCACGATGGAAACATGGGCTAATTTTTATAAAGACGTATTTGGTTTTACTGAAGTTCGTTACTTTGATATCAAAGGCCAAAAAACAGCCTTGATCTCGTATGCACTTAAATCACCGTGCGGCACCTTTTCTATTCCAATCAATGAAGGTAAAGGCAACGATAACAACCAAATCGATGAATACCTTGGTGAATACAATGGCCCAGGCGTACAGCATTTAGCATTCTTAACCGATGACCTAGTAAGCTCACTGGATAAGCTTGATAAATCAACCATTGCCACGCTTGATATTATCCCAGAATACTACGATACAATTTTTGACCGTGTACCTTGGGTTGCTGAAGATAAAGAAAAAATCCGTGAACATCAGATCTTAGTTGATAGCCAAAGTGAAAATTGCTACCTATTGCAAATTTTCTCGAAAAACTTATTTGGCCCAATCTTTATCGAGATGATCCAACGCGTTGATGACGGCGGTTTTGGTGAAGGTAACTTCCAAGCACTGTTTGAATCAATCGAGCGCGACCAAGAGCGCCGCGGCGTTTTATAAGCACCGTATTGTAAATTTAAAAAGCAGCATACTTCGCTGCTTTTTGTCGTTTCATCAATATTATAAATGACAATCTGAATTTCACTGTTTAAATCGCGCTATTCATCACCATATCCACTGTAAAGCGCGACTGACTAAACCAAAGGAAATGTAATGAGTTTAATTAACGAAACCCATGATATAAATTTAACTAGCTGGGTAGCCTCAGCGAACGTTGCAAATTGTGACTTCCCAATTCAAAACCTACCATTTGCAGAAGTACGTCGTAAGAACTCTGACGAAGCTTTTCGTGGTGCCGTCGCCATTGGTGACCAGGTTATCGATCTTGCCAAAGTAAACGAACTAGCTATTTTCTCAGGCGATGCACAAACAGCCGTAGCAGCCGCAAGCCAAGCGACATTGAATGAATATATGGGCCTTGGTCAGCAATATTGGTCAGTACTGCGTTTAGCTCTTTCTAAAGCATTACGTGAAGGCGCCGCTGAACAAGCTCAATTAAGCGAAGCACTAATTGCCCAAGCAGACATTGAGTTTGCATTACCGTGTCGGATTGGCGATTACACTGACTTTTATACATCTATCTATCATGCAACAGCAGTCGGTAGCCTATTTCGCCCGGACAACCCATTACTGCCTAACTATAAATGGGTACCCATTGGTTACCATGGTCGTTCTTCATCTATTGATGTATCAGGACAAACATTCCATCGCCCGAATGGTCAAACTAAAGCGCCAGACGCAGAAGTACCATCGCTTGGTCCGTGTAAACGTTTAGATTATGAGTTAGAGCTAGGTATTTACTTAGGTAAAGGTAATGAACTAGGCGATGCCATTGCTATTGAAAATGCAGAAAACCACGTGTTTGGTTTTTGTGTATTCAATGACTGGTCAGCACGTGATTTACAAGCATGGGAATATCAACCATTAGGGCCATTTCTTGCGAAAAACTTTGCTTCAACGGTATCACCGTGGATTGTCACCACCGAAGCGTTAGCGCCATACAAAACCTCATGGACGCGCGATGAAAATGATCCGCAGCCGTTAGATTACTTAGAATCAAGCCAGAACCGTGAACTCGGCGCATTTGATATAAAAATGGACGTGCAAATTGAAACTGCCAAAATGCGTGAACAAGGTGCGGCGCCATCATTAGTCTCTAAATCAAGTTTCAAACATTCATACTGGACAGTGGCACAAATGGTGACTCACCACACAGTAAATGGTTGTAACTTTATGCCGGGTGATATGCTGGGTTCAGGTACGCAATCAGGCCCAACTCATGAAGAAGCCGGTTCACTGTTAGAGCTTTCTCGTGGTGGTAAAGAAAAAATCACCCTTAATAATGGTGAGCAGCGTAGCTTTTTAGAAGATGGCGACAACGTTATTATGCGTGGTTGGTGTGAAAAAGAAGGCTTTGCTCGTATTGGTTTCGGCAGCGTTGAAGGAACAGTTCTTCCCGCTAAGTAACTAAATTGTAAACATTTATTAAATGTAATTATTATAAGGAGGCGACCAACGCCTCTTTTTTTGAGATTAATTACAATTTTTTACTGGCTTTTTCAGCTCAGATTGCTATCTTAATTCGGTTAATAGCCAGTATTTATAAGCCATGTCAGCATTTATTAAGTCTTTTTATCACAAATTATTCCCAGCTAGACAGCTGTTGATCCGCCAAAATGGTGAGGTTAAACATGTGATATTAGCACCTTGGTTACAAGTTTCAGCTGTAGTGGTTGTTTTAATTGCTTTGGCTTGGTTGACGGTATCTACCCTACAAATTTATTCGCAAACCAACAAAATCTCCGATATTGAGCAAAACCAACTATCAAAACAACAACAGTGGCAACTGCAAAAACAACAACAACAACAGCAATACGAAAAACAATTAGCACAGCTTGCCGAATTGGAACAAAAACATGCTTTATTGCAGAGCATGATTGATTCTTTACCTGAGTCGATGAGCAATCCAACAGAAGATGCCGCAACAATCGAAAATGTCGCTCCCAACGAGCAACAAGACGATTTTCATGAGCCACTCGTTGATGAAAAAAACCCACAAAATGCACAAGCCAATTTACTTTCAGTTGAGCAACGCTTTGCTCAACTCGACGCTCACTACTTAAAAAGCTTTTTACAAATTGAGCAACAAGTAGAGTTACGTCACCAAGATATTTTAACCATGCTCAAAGGTGCAGGGCTTGATAGCGCCTTAGCGCGTAATCTCGATGGAGACATGACAGAAACCGCACAAGGTGGTCCACTGGATTTATTTGATGAATCTAAGATCCCTGCTGAGTTTTTAGTCATCGCCGATAAACTGCTGGCGTTGAATAAGCTTGAGAATTTACTCAGTGAGTTACCGCAAACTCTGCCAGCAGCTAATTATTATATTTCGAGTAGTTTTGGCCTGCGTAAAGATCCAGTGAATAACCGTCATGCTTATCATAAAGGTGTTGATTTAGCAGGTTGGCATAAAACCGAAATCTTTGCCCCTGCTGATGGTACTGTACTACGTGCAGGGCGTAACGGTGGCTATGGTAACTTTATTGAATTACAACATAAAAATGGCTTTGTAACGCGGTTTGGTCACTTAAATAAAATCAACGTAAAAAAAGGCCAAACAGTGAGTAAAAATGATGTTATTGGCTTAATGGGCAGCACTGGCAGAAGTACCGGTACTCACCTACACTATGAAGTATTACTTAACGACAAACATGTCAATCCTGTCAAAATAACAAAGGCGCTTTCTCGTGTTCGGTAGAAAAAAATCAACTATAAGTAACTCTTCTGATTCGCAATTAAAAAGAACCAACCACACGCCATCGATCATTTCTGAAGATGTTCGCTTAACCGGCAGTTTGGTTAGCCAAGGCGAAGTACAACTTGATGGTCGTATTGATGGTGATGTTCGCGTCAACCACTTAGTTATTGGTAACACTGGCTGTGTAGAGGGCTCTGTGATTGCTGAAAGCGTGATTGTAAAGGGCAAGATCATTGGCTCACTCAATGCCAGCAAAGTGGTTATTGAGCGCTCGGCGCAAGTGCATGGTGATGTTTACCAAGATACACTCAGTATTGATGCTGGCGCCATTATTGAAGGTAACTTAAAACAACGTCATGAAGCAGAAACCGTTGAGTTAATTACTAATAATACCGAATCAAAAGCCGAGCTTAGCTCAGTATTGAGTGAAGGCGATAACGACTTGTCGTTCTTCAATAAACAAGCCGCAGAAAAAGAGTAAACTATTTTTTCTTAGTGATGTACATCGTAATATCGGCAGTGAATACCAATTCACTGCGGGTATTATAAAGTTTAACCGGCACCAGCAAGTCTTCTTTATCCTGCCATTGTCTTGGCATAGTTATTTTAGCTACAGCGGTCACATCGGTGTCCACTTTCGCTAAATACTGCACCGTCATACCTTTAGGGATCCAACGATGGGTTTTATACGGCACCGTTGCATCAACCATCACGCCAGCACACAACTCAGCTAAATTACATTGTGCGATGGCATGAATAGTACCAATATGATTATGCACACTGCGACGGTTTTTCACTACAGCACTGCAATACCCCTCTTTTACATCCAAAATAGTAGGTTTCATCGAGCCAAAATAAGGTGCTTTAAAGCACACTACTTTGCTAAATAGCCAATTACCTAGCGGTAAATTTTTTAATTTTAACCATGTTTTTAAAACCACTGATTTGTCACTCATAACTTTCTTAATGAAAAGGCATATGCATTAAAATTAACACATCAGACCAGATAGCAGAAGTTTATTTATCTCACTGATAATATTCTTGCGGGTCGGTCATATGGCCTTTCTTTTTTATTTCTACAGACTTAAAATACGCGGCAAAAGGAGCCTTCATGCCAACAACCGATCACCGCAGTCAGCTTAGTGTTATTTTAATTCTCGCCCTTTTGGTTATATTTTGCCCATTAGCAATTGACATTTACCTCCCTGCGTTTCCAACCATTGCGGAACAATTTCAAGTCGGCGAAAAACAGGTGCAACAAACAGTTGCGATTTTTATGCTCACGGTTGGCTTGGGGCAATTAATTGCTGGCCCTCTAGCTGATAAGTTTGGCCGCAAACCTGTTGCACTCAGCGGTATCATACTTTACGCCGTTGCTTCGCTTGGCGCTTATTACGCGCCACATTTTAACGCTATGTTGCTAGCACGTGCAGTGCAAGGTCTGGGCGCATGTGCAACATTTGTGGTTGCTTTTGCCATCGTACGGGATCGTTTTGGTAGTGAGCGCAGCGCACAAATGATCACCTACTTAAACGGTATTGTTTGTTTTATTCCTGCCTTAGCGCCTATTTTAGGTGCATGGCTTACACTGCAGTTTGGTTGGCGAATGAATTTCCTGTTTTTAGCTGGCTTTGCGTTATTGGGCCTATTGGTTACTTTATTGATGTTCAAAGAAACACGCCCTGCCGACAGCGTATATCATGGCCACATTCTCGATTTAAGGCGCTTTATTCCCATCATTAGCACCCCACTATTTCTTTTTAATAGCTTAATTTGCATGGTGGCTATGTCGGCAATATTAGTGTTTGTAACACTCGCTCCTGGTTGGCTTATCACTAAACTCGGCGGCTCTGTCGGTAGTTTCACCTTTTGGTTTACTCTCAATGCAGTACTGAGCATTGTCGCAAGTTTTATCACGCCGCTTTATATTAAGCGTCAACCAAAGCGTGCCCTTAAGGTAGGATTATTACTGCTTGTATTATCTGGTGTGCTGATGCTTAGCCTTAGCCAATATAAAACGCCACTGGCTTTAATGGCGCCCATGTTTATTGCTGCCTTTGGTTTTGCATTAACCTTAGGCTCAGCCGCAGGCAGAGCATTGAGCTTATTTCCACGACAAGCAGGAACAGCGTCAGCACTCATTGGCGTTATGCAAATGAGTGGTGCTAGCTTACTGGTTTTTATTACCCAATTTCTCAATTTAACCACGCCTTTGTTAATTGGCCTGCATTTTCTTTTGCTAGTCCCTTTTACTTACTTTGCATTTATCAATCATCGTATATCATAAAAAAGGACAGTAACACTTTCTCACTACTTTCTAGGTAGTGAGAATCATTATATTTTATTTACCCATTTAGACATCCACTTATACCCATTAGTTATAAAAAAGTGATAATAAGATTATTTTATTCCTTTTTTATGGACAATCTTCCCTTGCACTACAGTAAATATTAATTTAATGTCACATTTCGTTAACGCAAAGTTAACTAAATAACATTCTAGGGATACATAATATGAACACGAATAAACTCGCATTGGCACTCATCATCAGTGGTTTGTGTACAACTGGCAGCGTTGCAGCAGCGAACGATCGCTATATCATCCAAGTTGATAACAATAAAAAAGGCGTCGTGAAAGCACTCGCTAAAAAACTCGGTGGTGATATCAAAGTTGATGGTAATGGCTTCATTGCCGCACAATTTACTGGCCATGATTTAGCAAGCGTTAAAGGCCTGTTAAACAACCCACATATCAAGCTAATTGAAGAAGATCAAAAACGTGTGCCGATGTCTACTTACAATGATGACGCCGGCAATGCAATGGTGCAACAACTTACACCGTACGCTGTATATCAATCGCAAGCAGATCAACTGACCTTTGATGCCAACGCAGGTATGAAAGTTTGCGTGATTGACTCAGGCTTAGACAGTTCAAATCCCGATTTTATTTGGGGTAATATTACTGGCGACAACAACAGCGGCACTGGTAATTGGTTCGATAATGGCGGTCCTCACGGGACTCATGTCGCAGGCACAATTGGTGCGGCAGATAACAATGTCGGTGTTGTCGGTATGGCACCCGGTGTCGCCATGCATATTATCAAGGTATTTAATGCTGAAGGCTGGGGTTATTCATCTGATTTAGCACACGCGGCAAACCTATGTTCCCAAGCGGGTGCTAACATTATTAGTATGAGCTTAGGCGGTGGTGGCTCCAACAGTACCGAGTCAAATGCATTTGCAAACTTTACTCAAGCTGGTGGTTTAGTCGTTGCCGCTGCTGGTAATGATGGTAATAATGTGCGTTCTTACCCTGCAGGCTACCCTTCTGTAATGATGGTTGGTGCCAATGATGCTGACAACCAAATCGCTGATTTTTCACAATTTCCAAGCTGTACAAGCGGACGCGGTAAACGAGCAACAACTGACGAAACGATTTGTGTTGAAGTAACAGCCGGCGGCGTAGATACGTTATCAACCTACCCAGCGGGTATGGCTACAGCCGCTGATTTATCAGCAGACAACACAGCATTTGCATCCTCTGCAATGGAAAATTCAGGCCAAGTAACCGCCAGTGCATATTATATGGGCACAGCAGAAAGCATCGATTCTGGTGCAGCTGGAAAAGTATGCATGATTGACCGTGGTAACATCTCATTTTATGACAAAGTAGCCAACTGTGAGAATTCAGGTGGCACAGGCGCGGTTATTATTAATAACGAAGCAGGTATGTTATACGCCACGCTAGGTGAAACGAACGATACTACGATTCCCGCTGTAGGCGCTGCATTTGAGGATCGCAGTGCGTTACTTGCCAGCACTAACATCAGTATCAATATTGGTACCAGCGATTATGGTTATATGAGTGGTACATCTATGGCAACACCTGCAGTATCGGGTATTGCAGCATTAGTATGGTCACTACACCCTGAGTGTACAGGGACGGAGATCCGCGATGCCCTCAAGGCAACCGCGCAAGATCAAGGTGCATCAGGCCACGACGTTTACTTTGGTCACGGTATCGTTAAAGCAGTTGATGCTGAAGCGTACCTCAGCGCCAATGGTTGTGCAGGCGATAATGGTGGCGGTACACCAACGCCTGGTAATGATGATATCAGCCTTGCTGCCACTGGTTACAAATCAAAAGGCGCAAGCTTTGCTGATTTAAACTGGAGCGGCGCTGCGACCAGTCAAGTTGATATCTATCGTAACGGTAGCAAAGTCTCAACGGTTGCAAACACCAATAGCTATACCGATGCTATTTCTACAAAAGGTGGCGGCTCTTATACTTATCAAGTATGTGAAGCACAAAGCACAACCGTATGCTCAAACAACAGCACCGTTAATTTCTAATTGTTTAATCCAACCTAGCTAAGCGGGCAAATGCCCGCTTTTTCTTTGCCTGTAAGCTTGTTAAGATCAGCCATCTATTACTAATAAATTGCGCTGATGATCAATCCAGAATTTTTACTGTCGTTTTTAGCGGCCAGCTTTTTAATCGCGGTAGCCCCAGGGCCATCAAACGCTTTTTTAATGGCACAAACCTTTGCTAATGGCCGCACTGCTGGCTTACAAAGTGCGTTTGGCTTTGCCCTTGGTGGTGTAGTGCATACTTTTTTTGCTGTGGTTGGCTTAACTGCAATTTTAAAAGCATCTGCGGTTGCTTACGCGACAGTGCAATATGCCGGTGCCGCTTATTTATGTTACTTAGGCATACTGATGCTAAAAAGCACCTTTGTAACAATAAATGACGACTGTGATGACAAGCCCCATGTCAGCACCAGTAAAAAGAAAAATGTGATGTTTCAAGCAATGATGACGGAAGTGCTCAACCCTAAAGTCGCACTGTTTTTTATTGCTTTTATTCCACAGTTTGTGGATCCGAGTTTATCCAGCTCTACCACATTTCAGCTGGCTTTTTTTGGCTTGCTCTACCCTATTTTCGCATTCCCTATTGATTGCACTTATATTTATTTTGGCGATAAAATTGCCAGTTATTTCAGGGACAACCCAAATACGCAATTGTGGATAGACCGAATTACAGGTATTGTGTTTATAGCACTTGCTATCAACCTTTTAGTGTAAAAAATAATAAGAGTCAGCATGGAACAAAAACAGCAAACATTACCCGCTAAAAAAAACATCGCGCTAGTCGCTCACGACGGAAAAAAAGCCGCATTACAGGCGTGGTGTAATAAACATCGTGATGATTTGAGTCAGCATACCTTGTATGGCACAGGCACCACAGGCCACCTAATAGAAAAAAATACCGGGTTAGATGTAATCAAACTACTTAGCGGCCCAATGGGTGGCGATCAGCAATTAGGCGCTAAAATAGCCGAACACGAAATCCATATGTTGATTTTCTTTTGGGATCCGCTCGCCTCTCAGCCTCATGATCCTGATGTTAAAGCGTTATTGCGTTTAGCGGCAGTGTGGAATATTCCGGTGGCGTGTAATGAAGTGAGTGCTGATATGTTGTTAAGTTCATCATTAATGCATGTAGAGCTCGAGCGCAGCTTGCCAGATTACGAAAAGTATCTCGCAACCCGACAAGTTACGCTATAAACGCAGCCACAGGTTAACGATAAAGCATGCTTGCCCATTTAGTGAGTCCAGCGGTGACACTACCAAAGTGATCACCGTTCACCATTTTAATATCACCTAAGTGCTCGATTAATGCCGCTTTGATCAGCGGTGATTGCGCGCTGCCACCTGTAAGGTAAATCACATCAGGAACTGTCCCTGCATCCTTGATCGCTTGTTTTGCTAAACTCACTATTTGCATAATCGAATCATCAACCGCCACAGCTAAATCAGCTCGTGATAGCACTTTATGTAATTGCGGCGCTAAAAACCCTAATTCACACTCATACTCAGTCGCTGATGAAAGCGCAATTTTTGCCGCCTCCCCTTGCTGTACCAGCTGATGACCTTGCTTATTTTGCTGCAAATCGATCAGTCGTTGAAATAACTCAGGTGCTTGAACTTCACGTAACTGTGTAAGTAGTTCTCGGTGATGGTTTTGACTGTAGAACTGGCTTTGTAAATTCACATCGTTAATTTTACAGGCTTGCCAAAATGCTTGATTAGGCAGTGGTAAACCTGATTTAAACTGACTGCCTAATCCTAGCAATGGCATAAGCGCATGGTAGCTCAAAGCAATGTCTAAATCATTACCGCCAACACGTTTACCTGTATGCGCTAAAAAGTCACGATCACGGTCACTACTATCACGAAAGCTAGGCCCCATTTGCACAAACGAGCAGTCACTGGTGCCGCCACCAATATCGATGACTAATACTTTTTGATCGTGTTGTAAGTCACTTTCATAATCAATTCCCGCTGCGAGCGGCTCATACAAGAACGCGACCTCTTTAAAGCCTGCGCGTTTTGCTGCACGCTCTAAAATTCCTAATGCTTGTTGGTTTGATTGCTCTCCACCCACGGCTTGAAAATTTACTGGGCGGCCAATAACCGTTTGTGTTAACTCTTTTTGTAGTGATGTTTCAGCACGCTGTTTGATTTTTAAAATCATCGCGGTGGCAATATCTTCAAAGAAGTTGATTTGTCCTTGCTTTAAGCCTATTGCCCCAAAAAATGATTTCGGGGATTTAACAAAGTAGCCTTCTTCAGGAAACTGCACATATTCATTAATGGCTTCGCGGCCAATAAAAAGGCTTTCATCACCTGGAGCTAGATCTAAATCAGACTTGATCCTTACCATAGTATTAAGCAGGGCTTGGCGCTGGCTTTTAAAATCACTTTCATATGCGCTGCCAGTTAAATGTTGGGCAACAAAATCAACGACTAACGCACTATGATGGGTGTACAAAGTAGATGGTAAGTAGTGCTTTCCTTGTTCTAACGGTACTAGCTCGACAGCGTTTTGTGCATTCATTACACCCATTGCACAATTAGAACTACCATAATCAAAACCAACAAACATCCCGCCACCACTACTTATCAAAAGGCCGCGCAATTTAGCATACTTACAGGCTTTTTTAAACGTTATTCAGCTTTACGCTCGCGGATAAAACTGGCAAAGCGTGGTAGGCCATTTTTGGTAAAGCCATGATAGCGATACGTGATCGTTGCACCAATTGGCGGTGGGGTTTGTCGTTGCTGATCGGTAAATCCAGTACCAATATTAAATTGTAAACCCTGTGCGGTTTCTACGCGCAGCGCCCCTAACATCGTTTGGTACTTGCCTTTGCCGGGTAAATGTTCAATCACCACCGCTTCATTATCCAAATAGGGCTTTAGCTTTAACAGCGCGTCACTGCGACCGCTTTTATGTGTGGCCGTGGCTAAGTGCAACATCACGCCTTCACCACCTTGTTCAATTACCTGCTCAAAAAAGGCTGATAGCGCTTGCTCTGTGCTAAAGTGATGTTGCTGTACAGCCTGAATATGCGGACGATTTAAGCGATTCACTAAATTAAGGTAGTTTTGATAACGTACTTGAAAAGGCGTTGTTTGATCTGGCATATCAAAAACCTGATAAGTTACTGTTTGCCAGTCACTATCGCGTGGTTTTAGCGTGCGTACAATACCGCTGAGTGCTGCAAAATCACCGCGTTTAGTCCATAGTTCTCCGTCTAATCGCAGATTGGGTAAATCAGCCACAAACCACGCTGGGGCATGTATCAGGTTATCATTGCGAGTTATAAACTCAGTGCCAGTCCAAATAGCCCGCACCCCATCAAATTTTTCACTCACTAAATAATTTTCGATGGCGGGTGCTTGGTCTTGCTGATAAACCTTGGCAAGTTGGGCATTTGCAGTAGATTGTGGTTCAGTTGCCCAACAACTAAAACTAGTGAGCAACAACCACAGTATGGTTAGTCTTTTTAGCATATCAGTCCCTTGTTTATAGCTAAGTAGACTAAACTATAGCTTAATTTGTACCCATTGCCATAGCTGTTGTAAATTATCCATCCTTGAGAAAGCCAAACTTAAATCATGCTCTAAAGTGTGCTTATTCGGTATTGCAACCACCGCTACCTTCGCATTGCTAGCAGCGGTTACGCCGGTGTGAGTATCTTCTACCGCAATTGCTTGCTCGGCTGCAATCCCTAAGGTTGAAAGCGCGAGTAAATAAGGATCGCCTGCTGGCTTTGGGTTTTGCACATCATCTTTGGTGATAATGCAATCAAACAGCTCATAAAAGCCATGCCCTTTTAAAATAGGTAAAGCTTCAAGGCGAGCACTGCCTGTAACCAGTGCCATCTTTAAACCGCTTTGCTTCACATTGTGCAACACGTCTTTAGCAAAAGGCATAAGGGCTGGCAGTTGTGTCTGCACAAATTGCTCAAATGCATCATATTTAGCTTGCGCTAACCACTGTGGTGAAACCGATAAATTATATTGCTCAACCACTGCAATCGCCGCCTCTAACGTCGGCCGACCAGAAAAACGTTGGCAAAACTCATCTTCATCATAACTTACACCAAACGGTGCTAAAATATCATTCCAGCAGCTAAAATGGACACTTTCAGAATCAACTAACGTGCCATCCATATCAAATAATACCGCTTTTAAAGTCATCCTCATTCCTTTATTTCAACAATAAAAAAAGGCGCACAAGGCACCTTCACAATCAATAGATTACTCAGTTAAACCCGCTGGCGGCTCAGCAAATGCCTCTTCACCCGTTTCTACATCAACCAGTTCATAACCACGCTCTTTTCTAACCACTTTTAGCACGGGTTTGGCAAATGCTGTTTTAAGCCGTTCAGCATCATCTTGCAGTGCTTCTAGCGTATTACCAAAAGGCGCTGCACCGGTTTCTGACCAATTCGTTACTTTACCATTGAGGTTATATTCAACCTCATGAATTTGATATTGCGCCGCTTCATCTTTGGTTGCTTCACAAAAAATCACTCGGTAGTTCCAAAATCCAGCCATTGCTCTTCTCTTTTAAATTTAATTGTCGCTACTTTAGCAGCTCTAATAAGGCTTTTCACTAGCGTAAAACAAAAAGCCCGCAAATAATGCGGGCTTGGATCTACTTAACTAAAATGGAGTTTAGTAAAACTTCACTTTAAATTCTGCACCGATATAGCGCTCTTCATTTACCATACCAGTGTTGTTATTAAAGTCGATTGCACCGATTACTTGTTGCTCGTCAAATAGGTTACGTACAAACGCAGATACTTCATACTCATAATCACCTTCAGCCCATGCATAACCTGCACGTAGGCCTGTTTCTAATAGTGATTTACCTTCAAACTCAACTGACTCATATAAGAAGAAGTCAATTTCGCTACGGTATGAAATATCGGTATAAGCGAAGAAGTCACCACCAGCCAGCTCTTTAGTATAACGAAGTGTTAAGTTAGAGATCCATTCAGGCGCATGCGGAAGGCTATTGCCATCCAAAATAGCGCGATCTTCAGGGCCAAATGCGCCTGGAACTTGGAATGTAGGATCTTTCACGGTGCACTGCGCACATACTGCAACAGCGAGATCATTATCTTTCAGCTCAGTTTTGTTATAGCTTAAATTAAAGGTGGCATTCAACTCATCAGTTAATACCCACTCAGTATCTAACTCAAAACCATAACCGGTCGTTTTATCAGCATTTACTAAACGGTTAAAGTTAGCGCCACCACCTACAGCCGTTAACTGTTGGTCATCCATTTGATAGTAAAAAACAGTCGCGTTTACGCGGCCACGGCCATCTAATACATCTGATTTGATACCTGTTTCGTATGATGTAACAGTCTCTGACTTAGCAATCGTTACTTCATCGCCAAATAAAATACGGCCCTGAATGCTAGGCGCTCGGAAGCTATTCGCAATACGTGCATACCAATTAACATCATCGTTGATTTTATAGCTTGATGAAATATCCCAGCTGATGTGATCATCACTAGGGTTTTCAGTTAAAAACAGTGCACCACCGCCAGCAGGACTTAATGTACGATTTGCTGAGAATTCTTTATCATCATCAGAATAACGAAGGCCAGCAGTCACTTTAAAGTCATCTGTTAGTGTGTAGTCAACCGAACCAAATACCGCCCACGCTTTAGTGTCTTGCTGTTGAATAACATAACCATTTAATGCCCCATTAGCAGCAGTATCATAACTATAGTTTTCAATGGTTAACGCTTCATCAAAGTAAAATACGCCGACTTGATAATTTAAGTCACCCGCAAAGTTGCTTGATAAACGAAGTTCTTGCGTGTATTGGTCATGCTCAGGAATACCATCAGCACTTTCTGAAGAAAATGGAATAAACCCAGGTCCCATTGCAACAGGTACGTCATTAATTGCATACCCACCATAACCACCATCGATGTCTGCACGAGAATAAATTTCTGCGCTTTCCCATGCTGAGATAGAGGTAATTGTATGGTTAGCTAAATCCCACTCAAGCTTTAAGCTTGCACCTTGAGAGTCAACTTGTTGTGTTGCACGTGATGCTGCATCGTGAAAAACAACATCATGCTCATAACCATCAACTAAATCATTCCTACCTTGCTTGATAACATTGGCACGGAACGCAATTGGAGAACCATCCATATCGCGGATATGGTAGTTAAATAAACCAGTGAAATCGTCACCTTCATACAAAAATTGAATACGAGCAGCTTGATCTGTGTAACCACCTAAAGCATCTTTTTGCTCAAAACCAGGCGCACGATTATCAATATAATCGTCTTTATCTTGCCACAATACAGAAACACGCGTTGATAAGCGGTCTGTTAATGCACCACCTACCGCGCCTTCAAAATCAACTGCACCACGGCTACCATATGATACTGAACCATAACCATCAAAGTCTTGGCTTGGTTTAACTGTATCAAATTTAACTAGGCCCGCAGGCGTGTTACGACCAAACAAAGTACCTTGGGGACCACGTAAAACTTCTACGCGTGCCACATCAAATACAGGGAAGCCTTTTAAAATAGCATTTTCTTGTACAACCTCATCAACTACCAATGATACTGGCTGTGAAGCATTTAAATCGAAATCGGTATTACCTAGGCCACGAACATAAAAGCGTGGGAAAGAGCGACCAAATGAAGATTCAATAGATAAGCTTGGGATTTTCGCATTCATAAAACGAATATCCATACCAGCAGAGCTGTATGCATCTAAGTTATCACCTTGTAGAGCAGAAACCGCCACAGGTACTTCCTGTGCGTTTTCTACACGCTTACGTGCAGTGATTTGAATAACTTCTAATTGCTTGCTTTTTGCACTTGGAGCTTGTTCATCAGCTGCAAGAGTAGAAAATGAAGTACCTGCTACGGCAGAGAACAACGTTGCATTAATTAGGGTTGCTAACGTAGATCTTTTCATTGCTTTCATGTCGGGTTTTAACCTTTTTAGTGCACTCTTGTTCAACGGTTGGTGTGTTGCGCCAAATTCACTCGGCGGGCTCGGCCAATTTTTCGCGCCTTAAGTTAAGCTGCGCGGACCTCTTTGTCGAGAGTGCAAAACGAAGTAAAGAGGCTGAACGAACGATGAAGATTATAGCACTGTGTGACAGTTTTGCTGCATAAATATGTACAATAAAACAAACTTTTTACAACAAATAACGACATGATAAGCGAACTTTGACGATTTTATGCAAATATATTTATTTTATGCGGACATTTGTCCTGTCAATCACATTGCTGTAAATGTATTGAGCATCAATAAGTAGGGGGCGCTAATTAGCTATAATGCTCAATGGGTAAACCTAGCATAGCCAAATTTAATTCTGCTATACAATACTTCTGCAAAGTTAATAGATATATTTTATTGATAAATCACACCTTGTGCTAATGTATATAAACATAACAGAGCTAATCATTAAGGAATAAGATGGATCTCACCTCAACACTTTCAAAAAATTGGTCGGTACTCTTTATACGCGGCTTAATTGCAATCATTTTTGGTGTGATCACTTGGTTTGCACCGAGCGCCTCACTGAGTATTATGCTGTTATTTTTTGCCGGCTATTTTTTATTTGATGGCATGCTAAGAACATGGATCGCTTGGAATTCTAAGCAACACAACCCTTATTGGCGCTGGTTATTGGCTGGTGGGGTGTTATCAATCATCGCAGGGCTTGTTACCCTATTTGCGCCGAACGTTACCGCAATACTATTACTTTATTATGTCGCTGCGTGGGCCATTGCCATTGGTGCTGTTGAAATTTTTGTCGCACTTAAATTAAGAGCTGAGATATCTAATGAGTGGCTTTTGATTATTACCGGTGCCCTGTCAGTACTATTTGGCTTGTATTTAATTTTTAACCCCAGTGCTGGGATCCATACCCTACTTTGGTTAGTCGCCACTTACGCGGTGCTTTTTGGTGCTTTAATCGTACTGTTCTCGTTAAAGCTTAAAAAACTAGCACAGCAGCAATAACTCATAAATAAAAGTCGTTTGCTGCACTTGGCAATAAACGACTTTTATCAGCTTATAATAGATGTACTTGAGTGCTATTTAAGTTATTTCAATGCTCGTCGCGTTAAGGCAATTTCACCATCAATATGAAGATCGCGCTGCGGGAAGGAAATCGTGACGTTATGTTCAGCAAACACTTTATAAATACTAAAACGAATATCACTGCGCACCTGACGTAGCATGGTTTCTGACTCCGCGCAGACCCAAAATATGGCATTAAACACCAAAGAGCTTTCAGCAAAATCATCAAATAACACCGAATATGCTGGGGTCGGTAATATTGCAGGGTGTTCACTTAATACTTGTTTAATTAGCTTTTCAACTAGCAGCACATCCGAGCCATAAGCAACGCCAACACTGACAGAGGAACGCGCATTGCGGTCTATCAAGGTCCAGTTAGTTACTGTGTTTTCGAGTAATTGGCTGTTTGGGATCAACATATGCACACCGTCATTGCGGCGAATACGGGTGGATCGAGTATTAATGGTTTCGACTACCCCTTTTGCAGTCCCTACTTCTAAAAAGTCTCCAATACGGATAGGTCGCTCCCACATTAAGATCCAGCCACTGATAAAGTTATTAATAATATTTTGCGCGCCAAAACCGACCCCAATCGCGATAGCACCGGAGACAAAAGCAAATGCTGTGAGCGGAATATTTAGTACTTCTAAAGAAGTAAAAACCAATATCGCAATACTTAACACTAAGTAAATACGCGTAAATAACAGCACTGCATCAGGGTTCATTTTACGTGCTAGTAATGTTTTGCGAATTAAACGACCAATGCGGGTTACCGCAAACCACATCGCAAAAAGTATCAACGGTACTTGAATCACTTTGGCGACGGTAATTTCAATGTTGTTATAACTAAAAATTACATACGATAAATATTGAGAGACTAACTCTAACGTCATACTTTTTCCAAAATAAATAAAGCGAAATACCTATACCTAAACCAACTCAAGATGCAAGTTTGGGTATATTCAGGGTTAAGTAAGTTTAGCACGCCATAATGGCATTTACGGAGAAGTTAAAGTTCAATATGTTTTTTATGAACAAATTATTAACATTTTCTTACGAGCAATGCTATATAACTACTGTAAGCTTAAATAAAGCACGAGGAACAGAATAATGTCACAGCTGACTTTGAATCAAAAACTAGCCACTTTGCAACCTTTAGTTGATTTGCAACTGTTTGAATCAAGCCTTGAATATCGCAATAAAATTTTGTCTGTACTGGCAGAGCAAGAACACACTCTTAATTGCATTAACAAAGAGTTCGGTCACCAGCAGCCTGCCAGTTTTGGTAGTGAAAAGAAATTTGTATTAGGTTACAACTAATTTTGCACCGCGTGATTAACTATTTAGTGAATTACCCATTAAGTAATATGACAACAACCAAGCAGTAGCTAAAATATAAGTAATTATATTTTAGCTACTATTTTTAAGTTTTCAGCTATTTTAATCTGGGAAATACTCCTTTTGCGCTCAATCCCCTCATTAAACCGATAAACTTTATTGTATATAATCTAAAATTTGCTAAGTTAAGATGCTTAATGCCTTACTTGTATTTTAAAGGCTTATTTTTTTATTGGAGCTCTTATGCGCAAATCTCTCATCGCTAGCACTATCGCCAGCGCTTTATTATTATCAGCTTGTAGTTCACAACAAGTAGCAGACTCACCAGAACACACATCGCAAGTACAAACTGTTAATGTTGATAATGTATTGATGAAGCCAAGTCCACTGCAATACATGGCACCAGAATTTAATAAATTTGGCACTAAAGATTACGAGCCAGTATTTGACGCCGGTATTGCTCAGCAAAAAGCACAGATCGCAGCGATTGCTAACAACCCTGCTGCTGCAACATTTAAAAACACTCTGGTTGAACTTGAGCTATCCGGCGAATTACTTGACCGTGTATCAACTGCGTTTTATAACTTATCGGGTTTGATTTCAGATAGCGAGTACCAACGTATTGCCGCTAAAATGGCACCGGTATTATCTGCTCACTCTGATGACATTTACTTAAATAAAGCGCTGTTCTCTCGTGTTGAAAGTATTTATAACAACAAAGCAAGCCTAAACGCTGAAGACCAACGCCTAGTTGAGTTTTACTATACTAAATTTGTCAACGCTGGCGCAAAGCTTAACGAAGCACAAAAAACCAAAATGCGTGAGATCAACGCAGAGCTTGCTAAGTTATCAACGGCATTTTCACAAAACATCCTAAAATCGTTTAAAGAAGATGTTGTCGTTGTAACTGATAAAGCTGAACTTGCGGGTCTGTCTGATGGCGAAATTGACAGCCTAGCCGCAGCTGCTAAAAAAGCAGGTAAAGAAGGCTACATGATCACCTTGGTGAACACTACGCAACAACCTATTCTAAGCAGCCTTGAAAACCGTAAACTACGTGAGCGTATTTTTAAAGCATCAGCGACTCGTGCACAAAATACTAACGGCCCTATCATTATCAAAGAAACCAATTTACGCGCGCAAAAAGCCGAGTTACTTGGTTACAAAGATTGGGCATCGTATGTAATGACTACGCGTATGGCTAAAACCACTGAGAATGTATACGGCATTTTAGATGATCTGGCCCCAAAAGCAGTAAACAAAGCCAAAGCGGAAGCAGCTGAAATCCAAAAAGTGATTGATGCATCTGGCGAAACCTTTGCACTACAACCTTGGGACTGGGCATTCTACTCAGAAAAAGTACGTCAAGCTAAGTATGACCTAGATCCAGCGCTTGTTAAGCCTTACTTTGAAATGCAATCAGTGATCCATGACGGCATGTTCTTCGCAATGGAAAAACTATACGGCATCACCTTTAAAGAGCGTAAAGATTTACCTGTTTATCATGAAGACGTCATGGCATTTGAAGTATTCAACGCCGATGGTAGCGCAATTGGTTTATTCTACATGGACCCTTATGCCCGTGAAGGCAAGCGTGGCGGTGCATGGATGAGCTCATACGTGGGTCAAAGTGGTTTAAAAGGCACAAAACCAGTTATTTATAACGCGCAGAACATCCCTAAGCCTGCGGATGGTCAACCAACACTGATGACGTTTTCTGAAGTAACCACTATGTTCCATGAATTTGGTCATGCGGCGCACGGTTTATTCTCAGACGTTAAATACCCAAGCCTTGCCGGTACTGCAACAGCGCGTGACTTTGTTGAGTTTCCATCACAAGCGAACGAAGATTGGAACATTGAACCGACGGTACTTGCTAACTACGCTAAGCACTACAAAACGGGTGAGCCAATTCCAAAAGAGCTACTAGCAAAAGTACTTGAGTCACAAAACTTTAACCAAGGTTTTGGCACCACTGAATACTTAGCTGCGGCATTACTTGATATGGAATGGCACTCATTTGGTGCTGATACTAAAATTACCGACGTACAAAAATTTGAGCATGAAGCGCTTGAAAAACACGGTATTGCTTATTACCCAGTACCACCGCGTTATAAGTCTTGCTACTTTAGCCACACCTTTGCAGGCGGTTACTCAGCAGGTTACTACGCTTACCTTTGGACTGAAGTATTTGCAGCCGACGCATTTGCGCACATGACAGAGCAAGGCGGTCTTACTCGTGAAAACGGTGATAGCTTCCGTAAAGAGATTCTATCAAAAGGTAACAGCCGCGACTTAATGCAAAGCTACATTGAGTTCCGTGGTCAAAAGCCAACCACCGACGCACTACTGAAGCGCCGTGGTTTAGTGGAGTAAAGAATTTACTGGGAGCCCGCAATGGGCTCCCATTTTTATAGCAGTCGTCTGATATTTTTTACCTTCTAACTCAAAGCTACGCTTACCACGACATAATTATGCTAGTCTGAATAAAAAAATTCAGGCCTCCAATATGAAACATTCTCTTTTATTTTCAAGCTGTTTACTACTAGGTGCATGTGCGACTCAACCTACAGAGCGCGCCGATATAGTGATCACTAATGCCACGGTTATTGATGTAAAAACAGGGCAGCTTAGTGCGGATCAATCCCTTGCCATCCGTGATGGTGTGATCATTAAACGCAGTAACCAGTCGCTACAAAATAACTATATTAGCGATAATTACATTGATGCTAATGATCAATTCCTAATGCCAGGGCTTTGGGATATGCACGTACACTTTGGTGGCGGTGAAGAGCTCATCGCTGAGAATAAAGCATTATTGCCCCTATACCTTGCCTATGGTGTAACTACAGTACGCGATGCTGCCGCCGATCTAAGTGAATCGGTTTTGAGCTGGCGAGCGCAAATTAATAATAACCAATTAGTGGGCCCAACAATTTATACCTCAGGGCCAAAACTTGAAGGTAAAGACTCAATTTGGCCCGGCGATTTAGAAGTGGCAACGGTCGCAGAAATGAATGCCGCAATAGACAGCCTTGATGCGATGAATGTCGATTTTGTGAAAATCACTGACAGCGCATTAACGCCAGAACTGTATTTAAAAGCCGTTAAAGAAGTAAAGAAACGCGGTTATCAAATATCTGGTCATATTCCGTTTTCGTTGTCAGTAACAGATGTATCTAATGCGGGGTTAGACGCCATCGAGCACATGACTTACTTATTAAAAGCCGCCGCAAGCAACGAGCCTGAAATATCAGCAAAAGTGGCCGCTGGAGAACTGAGTTATCGCAGCGCCTTACCTATTATCACCGCCAATATTGATACTCAAACGGCTTTAAATAAATACGCCGTGTTGGCTGAAAATAACACCGCAGTGGTGCCTACTTTAATTGGTGGTCAGATCACCGCGTACATTGATGAAGATAATCATCAAGATGATGAATTTTTAAACTACCTTGGTAAAGGCCTTAAAGCCACTTACCAATGGCGTGTAGATAGAGCAAATAAAGATACACCAGCACAAATTAAGCAACGTAAAGAGCGCTTTATAAAAACCGCACAGTTACTGCCACTGGCGCAACAAGCCGGCGTACCCATTATTGCCGGAACCGATGCTGGCTTTTTAAATTCATATATTTATCCTGGTTTATCCCTTCATCAAGAACTAGCTATTTTTAGTGACTACGGCCTAACACCGCTGCAAACACTGCAATCAGCAACCCTTGCTGGGCCAGAGTTTTTAGGTAAGCGTGAGCAATTTGGTGACCTGACTGAAGGTAAAACCGCAGATATCATTTTTCTAACTGCTAACCCATTGCTTGATATGCGTAACACCCAAAAACTTACTGGAGTTATTTCGCATAGTCGCTATTACAATCAAGCCGCACTTGATCAGCTAAAAGCCGCTGCAAAGCAATTTGTTAGTTCACAACAATAAATTAATCAACGGGCTCAGGTTACTTCACTGAGCCACTCCCTTTAATGCTCGTTGTAGTATACACTCGCGTTTTTAGTTTGGAGTAAGCAACACTATGAGCTACTTATTTGCCGTCACTCTATTATGGGCGTTTTCATTTAGTTTAATTGGCGTATATTTAGCGGGTCAAGTTGATGCTTGGTTTAGTGTATTAATTCGCGTAGCCCTAGCCACACTGCTATTTTTACCGTTTTTAAAACGAACACCTCCCCCACTTGCGTGCAAACTCATGCTGATAGGCGCAGTACAACTCGGGATTATGTATAGCTTTTACTACCACTCATTTTTGTTCTTAAGTGTGCCTGAGGTACTGCTATTTACCGTGATGACCCCGCTTTACATCACGTTATTAAACGATGCATTCAACAAACGATTTAACCCACAGTTTTTTATAGTCGCATTTATTGCCGTCTTAGGTGCCATTACTATTCGCTATGAAAACTTAGACAGCAACTTCTTAGTCGGATTATTACTGGTACAAGGCGCGAATATTAGTTTTGCTACAGGACAAGTAACCTATAAACGCTTAATGTTGGATAAGCAGCTTGATGATAAAACCGTATTTGGCTGGTTTTTTATTGGCGCACTCATTGTTGCAAGTAGCTGCTATGTCTTATTTGGTAACTCAAACAAATTACCAAGCACCTCAACACAATGGGGCATACTGATTTATTTAGGAATTGTGGCATCCGGTATTGGCTATTTTATGTGGAATAAAGGCGCAACTATTGTCAATGTGGGCGCACTGGCGGTGATGAACAACTTGCTTATTCCTGCGGGCATTGTTGTTAATGTGCTTATTTGGAATAGAGACGCAGACCTACTTAGATTAAGTATTGGCGCGGGAGTGATACTTTTTGCCTTAGTAGTAAACCAAATAATGGCGAAAAAAGTAAATTAATTACTCTGTAGTGAAACTGTCACTAATAATTAGTAAGGTAGCGTCCACTTTGATTTTTAGGGACAAATAATGAAACACACACCTATACTAACCAGTTGTTTATTATTAGTTACACTCACTGGCTGCGCTGATGATACAAAGATAGTCGAAAAAGAAGTGGTTGTCAGCAACACTGAAGTTGAAATTGTTAAAGTTCCTACACCGGTTATTGTTGAAGTAGCGCAAGGTACGAATATTCAACTCGGTACTCGCCCTGACTACCTAATTGACGATATGGCCACCAGTGCACTAAAAACAAAATTAGAATCGTGCAAAGACGGCCCTTTTTATCGTACTGATTTTTCAATTGGTCACCGCGGTGCACCTATGCAATACCCAGAGCACACTAAAGAATCTTACATTGCAGCGGCTCGTATGGGCGCAGGCATTGTCGAGTGCGATGTGACGTTTACAAATGATAAAGAGCTGGTATGCCGCCATTCACAATGTGATTTACATACCACCACTAATATTTTAGCGATCCCAGAACTTGCCGCTAAATGTAGCGTGCCATTTACGCCAGCGGATCCTAACAGTGGTACACCCGCTGCAGCTAAATGTTGCACTAGCGATATTAGCCTGGCGGAATTTTTAACCCTTGAGGGTAAAATGGATGGTGCGAACACCAATGCAACGAATGTTAGCGATTATATGCAGGGTACACCGAGTTGGCGCACTGATTTATACGCTACCTCAGGTACACTCATGACCCACAAACAAAGTATTGCACTATTTAAAAAGCTGGGTGTAAAAATGACCCCTGAGCTTAAATCTCCTCAAGTGAGCATGCCTTTTAATGGTATGACCCAAACACAATATGCGCAAAAAATGCTGGATGAATACACACAAATGGAGGTACCCGCAAACCATGTTTATCCGCAATCATTTAATTTAGCTGACGTAAAATATTGGATTAATACAAATCCTGAATTTGCAGCGCAAAGTGTTTATTTAGATGGTCGCGACAGCAATGCAGGGTTTGATCCTAATAACGCAGCAACATGGCAGCCAAGCATGGCAGAGCTCGCGACTGATGGCGTTAAAATTATAGCGCCCCCTATTTGGATGCTACTAACTATAGATAACAACAGCAATATAGTGCCCTCGCAGTACGCTATAGATGCTAAAGCCGCAGGGCTTAATATTATTGCATGGAGCCTTGAACGCTCTGGCCCTCTAAATGAAGGCGGCGGTTATTATTATCAGTCTATTAGTGATGTTATAGATAATGATGGCGATATGTTCACTGTGGTTGATGTTTTAGCACAAGAGGTTGGTGTAATGGGCATATTTTCCGATTGGCCAGCAACCGTAAGTTACTATGCTAGCTGTAATAAAATGCCTGCAAGTATTTAAATTTTAGGGCGTGTTTATTTTATCGCGCTCAGTTACCATATATTTTATATATTATTTAATTGAGCGCTTTTATGATCATCCAACACCACAACGCTGACTTGCCTACCCCAACAGGCACTATGCGCACCACTGTTTACCGCCCACAAGCCGATGGGCAATTTCCGGCGATTATTTTTTACTCTGAAATTTTCCAGCAAACCGCGCCTATCGCACGCAGTGCCGCTCTGTTAGCAGGCCATGGTTTTGTGGTGTTGGTGCCTGAAGTTTTTCATGAGCTAAATCCGATTGGTACAGTGCTGGCCTATGATGACGCAGGTAAAGACAAAGGCAATGCCGATAAATGGGCAAAGCCGCTTGAATCCCACGACAGCGACACCCAAGCATTAATCGACTTTGCACAAACGCAAGCCTATTGCACAGGCTCAGTGGGTGCTATGGGTGTGTGCATCGGTGGTCACTTAGCTTATCGCGCGGCGTTAAACCCAGCAATTAAAGCAGCATTTTGTTTATACGCCACCGATATTCATAGCGATACACTGCCTGCACAAGCCGGTAATAACTCGTTTGCACGGATGGCAGATATTCAAGGTGAAATTCACTTTATTTGGGGTAAGCAAGACCCGCATGTACCACAACAAGGTCGCGCTAAAATTTATCAGCAAGTGGTTGCCACTGGCATTAACTATCAATGGCAAGAAGTAAACGCGCAACATGCATTTATGCGCGATGAAGGCGAACGTTACGATCCAGCCCTTGCCATTGCCATGTACCAGCAAGCTGTGGCGTTATTTAACCGTACTTTGTAACGTTATATGTTGATGAGCATAGCCAATACGGTATGCTTTTTAGCTGCTCAAACGATATCTTCATGCCATCCCCTAAATGCAATGGCTTAATTGTATCAATTTTTAAATCAATAAAAGTCGAACTTATCGGCGTTGTTTACACCTAACTTGGGACATATAGTATTTAGCAGAGTAAAATTTAATTCATCAGAAGGAATACAGTTATGACTAAAAAAATACTTATAGTACTTACCTCTCATGCAGAGCTTGGCGATACGGGTCATAAAACGGGATTTTGGATAGAAGAATTTGCCGCCCCTTATTATGCATTTATTGATGCCGGAGCTGAGGTCACACTGGCATCGGTGCAAGGCGGGCAACCACCAATTGATCCAAATAGCGCCGCACCTGATGCCGCAACCGATGCCACTAAACGCTTTGACAACGACAGTGCAGCGCAAACTCTGATGGCCAACACCAAAGTACTTAGTGAGGTAAATGCAAGCGATTTTGACGGCGTATTTTACCCAGGCGGTCACGGACCACTGTGGGACTTAGTTGACAATACTGATTCAATTGCACTGATTGAAGAGTTTATTAATACAGAAAAGCCTGTAGCGGCTGTCTGCCATGCAAGCGCAGTATTTTTAAATGTGAAAAACTCAGATGGCACAGCGCTTGTTGCTGGTAAAAAAGTAACCGGTTTTAGCAATAGTGAAGAAGACGCCGTGCAACTGACTGACATAGTGCCATTATTAGTTGAAGACGAACTCATTAAAAAAGGTGGCAATTATCAAAAAACCGATGATTGGGGAGTACTAGCGCTAGAAGATGGCTTACTGATCACCGGTCAAAACCCTGCCAGCTCTGAACTTGCAGCTAAAAAACTATTAACTAAGTTAGGTTAAATTCAATTTAGCATATAGCAAAGCCTTGCCCACTGGGTAAGGCTTTTCATTTTAGCAGCAAGATGGGTATACTCTGGCAAACCTATTTTCAATTTAAGCTTATGTATGGCAAACCAAAAAAGTTCTTTAAGCATTCCTCCTCTGGCCAGTAAGCGCTTTACAATAATTGGCATTATTTTACTGTGTACCTTATTACAAGTAATTAATAGCTTACCCGGTATTAACCTAAATGGCTTAGGCATCTTCCCGCGTAATTTAAGTGGTTTAAGCGGTATTTTTTTCGCGCCATTTTTACATGGCGGCTGGGCTCATTTGCTCAGTAATTTAATCCCGTTCGCGATACTAGGCTGGCTAGTATGCCAATACAGTGTAAAACGCTTTTGGTTAGTATTTATTTTCACCGCTAGCGTTGGTGGATTACTAGTTTGGCTATTTGGCCGTGCGAATATTCACGTTGGTTTAAGCGGCGTGCTGTATGGCTTATGGGGCTTTTTAATTTGCTACGGTATTATGCATCGCTCATTTAAAGCCATTGCAATTAGTGTTGTGGTGTTGTTTTTATATAGCGGTTTGATTTGGGGTGTACTACCTCAGCGCCCCCATGTATCGTTTGAAAGCCACTTTTTTGGTGCGCTAGCAGGCATTGTTATTGGCTATTATTTAGCAAAACAAGATAAGAAAGTGACGCTATAGCGAGTTGGCGAGTTGGCGAGTTGGCGAGTTGGCGAGTTGGCGAGTTGGCGAGTTGAAGATAAAGTATCAATTCTCATCGTCAACTTTCAACATTTCTATCTGTGCTTTCTCAGCCTCGGTTAGCGCTTTATATCCACGCGGATAAGGCCAACCATAGCCCCATCTAAATGTTGTTGGAAAATAGGGGCTGCCGCCCACACGCACACCTGCCAGCATCAGTTGTGCTATTTGTGGTTCGCCTACTTTAGCCACGCATTCTTGTAGTTGTTTATCCGCAAATAGCCTTTGTTCATAGGTACCGCCTTGCCAATAACTATAATCATGGGCGGTACAACAATCTAACCATAATTGTTTTTGTGTGAAAGTACCGTCTGGAAATGAGCTGCATCCATCAGAGGTAAAAGGCTCAATATTTTCGGCTTTGCTATCTAAACAAATTAAACATGCCATTATGACCAAAACTAAACGCATAGACTTTTCTCTAACAAATAACAAAAAATGTGATGATTCAACAGCGCAACGTTAAGGTGATCATCACCACACCATGATCGGTGCTTTGGTCGTCACGCTCAAACTCTGGGTTGAGCAAGTGGCGATCATAAGTGTGATAGTCACTCACCTCATAAAAGCTGTCGTCGTAGCCTGTATCAAACTCACAGGATAACAAAATATAATCAAGTACTGAGCTGCTGGCGCCAAAATAATGTGTTGGTGTACGTATAAACTCTGTTGCAGTTGTTTTTTGTGATTTTACAAACAACTGCCACGCATCATTTAAACAATATTGTGCAAGATGGGCTTTGCTATCGAACGCAGACACAGAGCGCAGTGAGTCGGTGAGTAAGTGACTCAGTACGCCATCGATTAGATTATTATTAAAATCCCCCATTAGCAGCACAGGGTTTTGCGTGGTCTCACGGCGTTTGATCATTTCCAGCATAAATAGAGTTGCCTCGCTGCCACGCTGAACAGTAGAGCCCCAGCCACCCGCAATATCAGCTGTTAAGTGGGCAATAATATGCTGCTCTGGGGCTAATTGGCTGGTTTGCTCCACTTCGAGCATCGACCGCTTAGATTTAAAATGCACCACATAACAATCCACATCGCCAATATGCGGCATAGCAATGGTGGCCCTGAGCACTTTGCGGCTAAAAGTAAAGTCAGCACTGAGGCCAATTGTTTGCGCAACGTCATTATCGTGCTCGACAGCCGCAATCTCATTGATTGCAAAGCGAGTAGCAATCGCCACCACAGGACGTTTATAAATAAACTCGTCAATCACTTGCGGCTCATCAACCACAGCAAAGTAGTGATAACCCGCTTTATGTAATAGTATTTTTAATGATTCAACGCTGAATACTTCTTGAAAACCAATCACATCCGGTTGATATTCAGTTAAGTAATTAACAATCCAGCGCTGCTTTTTAGCCCATTGCT
The DNA here is from genome assembly GCF_047806705.1 of Pseudoalteromonas sp. ASV78. Classification (NCBI taxonomy): domain Bacteria; kingdom Pseudomonadati; phylum Pseudomonadota; class Gammaproteobacteria; order Alteromonadales; family Pseudoalteromonadaceae; genus Pseudoalteromonas; species Pseudoalteromonas sp. ASV78. Next base: position 1,855,689 of record NZ_JBLOPA010000001.1, read on the forward strand.
CTGCGCTATAAATACGCTCAAACTCATAAAACGCATTAGGCGGTTCAAGGTAATTAAACAGGTTAAAAGTGGCTATTTTTAATTGGCTATTTGCGATTGCTACAGGCTCAATCGCTGTAGTGGTATTTGCGATTAGTTGTGATTGCTGGTGTGGTGCGCGATTGCTGATAACAAAAATCCTACCTGATTAGTCAAATCAAAAATAATGACGTAATTAACAATTACGCCAATCTAGTCATTTTTCATCCAAATTAAAACAGCCGAAGTTTACCATTGTATGTCAAAACTAGCGTTGCTCATTCACTGCAATACAACAGGTTTTAAACACACCTAAAAACCGTTAATCTGAGTTCAGGTTTTTTATTATTTCATCACACGCATCTTCAATTAAATCGAGTACCTGCTCAAAACCTTGCTCACCGCCATAATAAGGATCGGGAATTTCATCAATTGTAGATGAACCATAACTTAAAAACAGCGCTAGTTTGTACTGCAAATGCGCAGGACATTGCGCCATTAAGTCTGCCAAATTTTGCTTATCAGCCGCTAAAATTAAGTCAAAATATTCAAAGTCATGTTGCTGTACTTGTCGAGCTTGGATCCCTTTAAAACTGTAATTACGTTTTAAAGCCGCGGCTTGCGAGCGTCTATCCGGTGGATTGCCGCAGTGATAAGCCGCGGTCCCAGCAGAATCAACTGCAAGGGTAACGCCTTGTTGTAATGCTTTAGCACGAAGCACAGCTTCAGCCGTTGGTGAACGACAAATATTACCTAAACACACCACCAATATTTTTTTCATTGTTAAGTCCTAGTTCGCCTCATGGCACTAGCTTTACTGAAAACGCTCATTATTGCCAGCCTTGCAACCAACGTTGCTGATCTTTTAAATCCTGCCAATTTATTGCCATCGAGCGCTTTGACATCACCGCTTCAATAATACAGCTGATAACAACGCCCTCTTCATCAAACTCCATTTCTGTGATTATAAAATGTTTTTCTTTATTGACGGGTGAAACAGCCGTCCATTTGCTATGCAGGAGTTTTTTTGGGGTTATTTTATTCATACAATTCCTATCTGGCATCATTACGTATTCATAATCGTGATACGTAAACACCACCCACTGCGTTTACATTTAACTGAATAAAATGTGATTTTACAGCTAACTAATCACAGCTGCATAGAGGTATGAATCTGACTCGATCATCACGCAGGTTGTCTATTTTCAGGTAGTATTTACCAAGCAGGATTTGAATTTGCGGTGCTATAACGAGGAATTAAATAACCTATTACATAAGCTGACTAAATATGTATTACAAAGTAAAAGTAGGCTTTAATTTATCACTAAAGCCTATGTGAACTAATGCAATTATTAAAATTCGTAGCTAACGCTCACCCCACCATCAGCGCGTTTTTCCTTACTATCGCTGCCTTCGCCGTAGCCTAATTCAAAACGAACGCGCCAACCGCCATCATTTAAACCACGAAAAAGGTAACTATAACTCACGCCTAGACCATTGGTAGTTTCTTGATCAAACGCTGCTACTATTGCACAGCCTATAATATTACCCAATTCGCCACTAATACTGTCATCATCAGTTTTGGAGCATTCACGCTCATCATCCCTCACACCTATAGCACCTATGACCAAACCTAGTGCATGCTTTTTATTAGCTGTTAATGCGTGTTCAAAACCGAGCGAAAAACCATCATTTAAACCGAGTTTATAATTGGCATACCATCTTTGAGTACCTTCATTAGCCGATAACGATACCTCAGGTATAACAAAGAAAGGATAGCCACCACCGATTGAAAAATTAACATCGTTCGCGTTAGATGAAAACGCACATACTGTTAATAAAGTACCTAAACAAAGCTTGTTTAATTTCACTGAAGTTCCTTTTAAATTTTTTATTATTAAACGCATAATAATTTACACATATTGGAAACAAAAAAGCAATTAAAATTGTTTTAAAATTGAGTCATCGTAATCATCAGTATTAAGCGTGACATTAAACTGCGCCGCCACAGTATCCAGCTCCGCTTGTTTAACAGCCAATTCATCCATGGTGATGGTGTTATCGTCAAGCTGCCACAACAGTCGCGAACCGGCATAACTGTAATGGATCGCCAGTAATGCTTGCGGGTCGCCCTCACGCCCGGCGGCTTTTAGCTTAGCCATTTTCCGGGTGATTTTATTAAGCGCTTGTTTTAATTCCCATACGTATACCACTTCGGTCATATAATCGTGGCCGCGGTATTTATTAAGCGCCCAGCCAATACTGATACTGGTGACTATTACACCCAATAAATTCCAATGAAAATGACTGCCACTTTCATCAGGGAACAACGCAATTAAGGTTTGCGAAATAGCTAAACTGCCAACCGCTAATGCTAAACCACAGCCGATAATAACGCGGTTTAAATGCTTACGATAACGAGCTTTATCAATTTGAATAAGTTGCATAACTGCCTAAGAAAATAAAAACCAAAATTCACAGCCGCCATTGTAACCACAGCCCATAAGCAAACACGAAACTTTTTAAAAATATTTCACCCCTTTTTAATTTACCGCACGTTTTAGTGATAAATACATCATAAATGACAGAGGATTTGCTTATGCAAACAATAGATTTACCACCCACTAATCATGCTTTAAAAACATCAACGGCCATTGTTGGTGGTGCCGCCATGACCTTTGCTGCATTTGCATTTATGCAGTATTTGATAAACGGTGAGCAACGCGCGCCAAGCTTTAACGGTGACAACATCGTTGTAGAAATATTTCAAGCACCTGAAGATAGTAAAGTACAACAAAAGCAAACGCTGCCGCCACCACCGAAAATGCAAACGCCGCCTAAAGTACCACCGCGTACGCCGCCAAGTACTGATACCAATATAGTAACAACCGCAATAACGCCTGACATCAGCATTGATAAAATAGGTGGCGATATACAAGCTAATTTACAGCGCCCAACGGGGGATGCGACCCCTATCGTTCGCATAAACCCTAAATATCCGCCGATTGCCGCACGAGAAGGCATTGAAGGCTGGGTACAATTAAGCTTTAATGTATCTCAAACTGGTGAAGTAATTGATGCCCAAGTTACTGACGCAGAACCAAAACGCATATTCGACCGTGAAGCGCTACGGGCAATAAAACGCTGGAAATACCGCCCCAAAGTGATTGATGGCGTAGCACAAATGCAAACGGGGCAAAGTGTACAACTTGATTTTAAGTTAGACCAAACGCAATAAAAGCTCATTAACGGAAGGGTGCCTATGCTTACAAGCTTAAAATCATGGTTTATTAGTCAGCCCAGTAACGATTACTTGGCTGACTACGCAAAAACTGGCGACAACCGCCACTTAACTAAACTCGTCACCTTGTTTGGCAACGATTTGTACCATTACTTAGTCACGCAAAGTAATGAGCAACTCGCCTTTGATATAAGCCAACAAACTTGGTTAAAAGTGATGGAAAAACGCCATTATTACCAAGAGCAGAACAACCCAAAAGCCTGGTTGTTCCGCCTAGCGCGCAATGCGTTAATCGATGAGTTTCGTAAACAGCAGCGTTTTGTAGAATTAGAAGACGATACTGCAATTGCAGCGCCTAACACACAGCAAAGCTTTGATTACGACGCCTTTAACCACGCTTTAATGCAGCTAAGCTTTGTACAACGCGAAGCACTTAGCCTACAACAAGAAGGCTTTTCGCTTGAAGACATACAGCAGATCACGCAAAGCAATCATGAAACCGTAAAAACACGGCTACGTTATGCAAAACAAAACTTAAAAACATTATTAGGAGCCCACTATGAGTAAGCATAACGAGCAGTTTGAACAACAACTTAACCAGCACTTTAGTGAACGTAAAAAGCACCACACACTCACGCCTGAGCAACAGGCAATGTTAACGCAAATGCCCAGTGAAAAGTCTAATAAAAAACCAACCCACTTTTTATTACCCCTGCAAATGACCGGCCTCGCCTGCGCCTTAGTGGTACTGGGCTTTACCGTGTTTAACAACACAGATAACACCACAGAGCAACAACACACACTTAACAACACCTTTGCCGTACAGCAAGGCAATTACCATTTTATAGAAGTGCACCAAGTAGATAATGCGGGCAGTTATTCAAGTGAAATAAAAAGCCAAAAACAACAACTCGACGACAAACTCGCCGCCGACCTGCGCCTACACCAACAGCGCTACATAGAATACGGGCAATTAGTAAAAGTGGATAACGACTGGTACATCGCCAGCTGTCACAGCGAAGTACTCATTCAAATAAAAGACTCATTATTGAATAGCTTAAAAACCAAACACGCCGTAGAGAGCAACATTATGAAAGGCGACATGCTCGCCATGGCCCACAACAGCCAAGGCCAGATCATCGCACTCAAACATGCGGGAGATGGGGTGAAAGTGTGTAGGGGGTAGGTATTAAGGAGATTTAATGAAAAAGAGAGCAAAACCAACCACACAAAAATTTCTCTTAAAAGCAACCGCCTAGGTTTAATTAAAAGAAATGTATTAGTCAACTATTGTTTCTAATATCTTCTTCTAAATCTTTTATCAAGTGCCGAACTCTTTTGGTGAATAGTGAATGAACAATATCATTACTAAGTGTTTTAATAACCTCTACATCCATATAGTTTGATAATAACTCCTTCTTTTCAGATAACGAATATCCATCAAAGTTAATAATATACTTATGATTTTTAATAACATCTCTGGAGCACTCTTTATAAGCTTTAGAAAACTTCTTTGGAATAATAATTGCGTTTAATTTGGTCTGTTTAAGCAAAGTCTTTACAGTCGCATCTAGTTTGTAAAGGATTGTCTCATCTTCCATTTGAGAGTAATAAAATAGCCACCCCCTACGCTTACCCTCGTAGATACAACCCGTAATTCTTAAATTTAACTTATTTTCAGTTATGTATGATTTGGCATTTTTTACATATTTATGAGCATTAATAATTTTAGCTAGTGAATTTTCAATTCTCCAAATAGATTCTTTTTTAACTGTCAGTTTTCGTTTTTCAATCCAATAACCTAAGAAATCGAAACTTTTATCTAAATTATCAATTATAGTTTTGCTACCAATTTCATCGTAAGGGTGACACTCTAATTCCAGTGTATCGAAATCACTTATAACACTATTTAAAAGCTGTAGAGGCATCTCACCTTCAGAAAAGATTAAAATATCATCAACATAGCGATTGTAAGAAGTTTTTGCTAGTTTTATATAGGTATTATCAATCTCACTGACATACATTTCAGCCAATATATTTGATATTGAGAGCCCTTGAGGTACGCCACACACATTTACTTTTTTTCCTGTAGGGTTTACCAGAGCTTTGTTAATTAAGTCACGGGCTTCCTTGCTTTTTATTTTATTGAAAGCTTTATTTAAGAGTAATTCATGCCTAATACTGGGATAGAAATTTTTTATATCTATTTTTATGAATGATTTAAAGTTAGGATTCTTAACGTCATTTTTTATCTTATCTAACATTATCTGGGGAATGAGGGAACTGGAGTTTTCAGGGAAAATATCTTGCAGAAATAAATGCAATGCTTTTAAAACTAATCGATCTCTTACTGTCGGTATAGAAATCACCCTTGGATATTTTTCAACCCCTTTTGAAATTAGTTTTTCCTTATACCTACTGAACTTATACCCTCCAGCGTATACTTTTTTAAGTATTAAATTAATTTCAGCCATAAAGTCATATCTATCATTTGCACTAATACCATCAACACCAGTTGACGGAGTGAAATGAATGTAACTCAGGTAAATATCTTTTAGGCTTTGTTCATTAAACCTTGATTTAAATAAATCATAATCGCTCATAGCATCACCACAAAAAGAATAGGCAAAGCATAAGCTAATACTATTAGTGAAGTCCGAATGCAAAGATAAAAATAAAGCCTAAAAACTTCAGTTATAGATAGTTTCCTACTGCAGTTTTTATCTGCATCAAAATAGATAAAATAAAACAAATCAAAAGATATATGATTCTCTACTGAATCGAGAAGTTCTAGGTAATAATCTTGAATCTCTAAAAAGTTATTTTTTGATTCGCACAAGCTAAGTTCAGTTGATAAACCTTGCATTGTAATATAGTTTTTCTTTAGCTCCTCATATCTTGTCTTTAAATTTAATTGGGGAATAAACAGTGAAAGAGTAAAGACCGAACCTGTTGTTAGAACCATAACTATATCTGTACTTTCACTAAAAAAATGAGGCTCTTTAATAAGATATATAGAAAAAGAAAAGGTAAGAAATGAGTACCAAACTAAAATTAAACTTGAATGGAAATAATTAGACAAAAGCCTCTCTGAGGCTCTAATCTAAGGGATCCCCAAAAATAATTATTAAATTTCAATTACATCACTCACATCCATATTTTTCCAATCGAGTTGCACTACCACCTGTACGAAATAGGCTAGTCCTGCCAAATAATCTCGCCGTCGCAGTTTAATGGACTGTTTTTTGAAGTATCGCAGCCCAACAAATGCCCATGACACTACTCGTCTTTTTTTGGTTGAATTAGCTTGAAAAGCGCCTGTCTTTCCTGCTTTGTCTATCACTGCCCCCAGCATCATTGAGAACCAATGAGCCAGTGTGGCAAGCAGCAACAGTATGTCTAATCGATAGAGTTTGTTTGTCCTGTGCAGATCTGAGCCTAAGCCGAACCTAACACTTTTTTGATCTCGAAATCCTGCTTCTATCTGCATTCTCATACCATATAATTTGAGTACTTTTTCGAGAAAGTGGTGCCTCTTTGGAAGAGAAGAAACGAGTAGCCAAGGCTCCTTATAACCACGTTTTTTATCTCTTTTTAATAACTTATGTCCCTTGCCAACCAGCACTGCATGAGTTTGATATTTTGCACTTTTGGTCAACTCGGTCGCGCCAAGATACTGGCTCTTACGTTGATTGCTCTTGAATAGTGACTGGCATGGAACAAACTCATCGCTGCCCTGCGTTTTCAAATGTGCCGTACCTCGAACACGGCTAATATAATGCCAGCCATTGTTTCGCACGGCTTTGAGCCAAGGAACTTTAAAGCCCGCATCCGTCACAATTACGGGCCGGCAGTCACCCGGCAAAATCAGTTTGAGCATCTTTAAGAACCGTTTTTGAACTTTTGGGCAATGATACTGAAAACTGAATGCACTTTCCTGATACAGGGTCAAAGAACGACCTTCACTGGCAATGCTGGCACGCAGAATACAGTATTTGGTTTGTGTATCTGCATGACTCCAATCAACCAAAATGACGGGATGCTTTTCAGTGACCACAAAACGGCTTAAGCGAACATAAACCGATGTCGACTCACGCAAAAGCTCGTGGTTACTGAGTAGTCGATCAATACGTTTAATATCATGTTTTTCAGTTGTTTTTGAATTCAAGTTGCGGCCGATAGAAGTCAAGGTACATTGCTGACAGTGCAATAGAGATTTAACGGCAGCGACTAAAGTATTAAATCTGGCTTTATGAATTGAGTTAGGGGTGACAGCGTGGAGCATATTGTGCAAAATAGTAGACGCATTCATGGTGTTTAGTTCTGTTGTTTTTAAGCGATTCATAAGATCACAAAACACCATGAATGTTCCCTCGCTTCCCACATTTTTTAAGACTATTAATTCATTGATATATAAAGGCTAATTTTGGGGATGTTTTAGGGCTCTAATTCTACACTTTCGAGTAAACCATATCTGATTTCTCAAAGCACCTATGCTTTTAGTTAATTCTGTACTTTCCATATTTGACATAACTCCATGAATAAAAGCTCAAGATGGGTGTAGATACTTTTAGATAACACGTCAATAAACATGACATTTTGGATAAACCAAACACGTTAGTGTAGAGATTAGATTTGCCCACACGGATAACGTGTGAACCTTGTTTTAAAATAAAACAAATTGAAGCAATTATTTTGACCTCAATCCCACCAAGAGCTGATTTATCATAGTGGAAAAAATTCACTACATCAACAATATAGATAACACAATTTGAGGAAAAGGTCCTGCATCTAGCTAAACCCAAACTCCAATCTCCAATCTCACGTTTAACACCCTTCCCCGTCATCACGGCCTGAAAATAACTAATTGATGAGTAATATCGCGCATGGCAGGATTTTGTTCCCGACAAATCCTAAGTACCTACATCCATGTAGGCAATGCGCGATAAGGCGAAACTAGGCCATGGGTAAAAAGCGCAGCTTTGAACGAGAGGCTATGGATGGCCGAACTGGGGAGCGTACAAGGATGTGTAAGTTGGCCTATCTTCGCCGTTTACGTTCACATCAATTACTTATTTGAAGGATTAAGCGTGATGCTCGGGGCGCCGTGGGGTTCCAAGGGGCGACCGGCGGCAGCCGCCCCTTGGTTGCCGCCAGCAATCTGGCAAAAACCTTGAATAAGATTTTTAATGTAGGTCGCGGATTTATCCCGACAAGAGTTAGCAAGTTAGCAAGTTAGCAAGTTAGCAAGTTAGCAAGTTAGCAAGTTAGCAGAAAAAGCCATCAGCCAAGGTGATACAACTTTTTGGGCTAAAGCCCAGCAAGCTTAGCGCCTACGGTGGTTCACTTACCACTGGTGTTAACCCCTTCGTGGCTAAAGCCATCTCCTACAAATTAAAGTAGCTAGGTTCTAGGAAGTGACTAGGTGCTTATATGGACTCCCTAAGTAAATCAACAAAGAACTGTCTTTAAAAACAAGTATAGATGCGTGCTTATATACGGGCTTTATTGAGGAGCTACCTCGCCCTAAAATGTACTCGCACCAATAGGCAAATTCTAGGAAGCGGCATCTAAAGTGCCTTTGGACCTAACTTGCTTCTATTGGTCGGTCTTACCTGCTTTACATCGCTCTTTGCTGATTCAACATGGAATATCAAACCAATGAGATTGGCTGATATTCCGTGTCATTCTTTAATATCGCATACGCGGTTCTCACCGTTTTGTTTGCTAAAGCAACCGCTGCGATTTTTTTGCCTCTTCTCTCAACTAAGGCTTGTAGCCAACGCTCTTTGCTTGTTCTAGCTGGACGTTTACTCACTTGAGTGATAACAGAAAGCGCTCCTTGAAAAAGAGTGGAACGAAGTCGCTTATCTGCATTACGCTTTGAAATATGTCCAATACGTTCTTTACCACCTGAACTATGTTGCTTTGGCGTTAACCCTATATTTGCTGATGCTTCACGACCGTTGGTAAAATTCTCACCCTGACCTAAACGCACCGCTAGCCCTAAAGCACCGATGGGGCCGACACCCTCTAACTTCATCAACTTTTGACAGGTAGTATCATATTTTACCGCGTCTTCGAGCTGGCGTTCCAAAATGGCAACATGTTCGATTTGCTGTAGCAAGTGCTGCCATAAATAATTCAGTGTTTCACGAAAAGACTGAGGCAAGCTATTTTCAGCGTCTTCCAGAATAAAAGGAATGTGCTTACGGAGCTGGGATAAGCTTGGTGGCACAATAATACCAAACTCTCCAAGTAAGCCCCTGATTTGATTACTCTGTGCTATTTGATGTGTCTTTGCTAAATGACGAGCTCGCTCCAATGATTGCAGAGCCTGCTCTTCGGCAGATTGCACACGAGCACCATGGATATGCTCTTGAGAAGCGGCGATTGCGATAGCTAAAGCATCATTACGATCCGTTTTTTGCTTAGTTTGGAAAGGCTTAACTGTTCTTGCGGAAATGACTTTGACTTCGTGACCAAGAGCACGTGCTAGCCTAGCCCAATATTGCGCACTACCACACGCTTCCATCGCCACCACTGAGCGTGGCTGCTTAGCAAGCAGCTCTTTTAGCTTTGCTCGGCTAAGCTCTCGGTTGAAGAGGATTTTACCTTTTGGATCTCGCTTGCAGACTTGAAAAACATTTTTTGCTAAATCAATAGCCAATATATTAGTATCTTTCATGTATGGACTCCTTTGGTTAATCTTTTGTCGGATTAAAACCGTACCTCCTCAGGGAGAGGGAGTCCATACATCTAGGATTGTTCCGTAGCTCGTCGCACGAAGCCATAGTTTTCATTCTCTGTGCAGCGAAGCACTCTGCCCAACCTACAACATCCGCGCGACAACCCCGTCATTTATCTTATATTTCACGTAGGTAGTCGCACTTTAGTGAAAGTTAATAACAATTTAATCTTGAACACGCTACTCTATTTACATCGTGTTTAAAAAATTGGAGTTACCATGAAAAAGTCTTTTTGTAGCAGTTTAGTCATCGCTCTTGCCAGTTTAACCAGCTTGCAGGCGTGTGCGCAGCAACCGGAACAAGAAATTCCTGTCGCTAAAAGCGCTGATAAGTATGAGCTTGAATTAGTTGCCAAAGGGATTCAAATTCCTTGGGGAATGGCGTGGCTTAACGAGCAAGATTTATTGGTAACAGATCGAGCCGGTGAACTTAGACTGATTCGTGATAACAAGCTGCTAGAGCAAAAAATTGCAGGGCTGCCTAAAATGCATGCTGAGGGTCAAGGCGGCTTATTAGATATCGAGCTTGATCCTAATTTTAAAGACAATGGCTGGATTTACTTCTCTTACTCAGGTTATGAAGGTGATGAGCAAGGCTACAATACTTCAATTATGCGTGCGCGCTTAAAAGATATGGCGTTAGTCGACTCACAACTGCTGTTCGACGGTGCGCCAAACACTACAACCACCAAACATTATGGCTCGCGTATTGAGTTTGATAAAGACGGCTATTTGTATTTTTCGATTGGCGACCGTGGCGAGCGTGATGTTCACCCGCAAAGCTTAGAATATGACGCTGGTAAGATTCACCGTATTAATCGCGATGGTTCAATCCCTGAGTCAAACCCGTTTGTAAATCAGCCAAACGCGCGTAAGAGCATTTATTCGTATGGCCATAGGAACCCGCAAGGCATGGCTATGCACCCAGAAACGGGAGCAATTTGGAGTCATGAACACGGCCCTCGCGGCGGTGATGAAATCAATATTATCAAGCCCGGCGCTAACTATGGCTGGCCGGAAGTAACTCACGGTATTAATTACATTGGCACCAAAATTACTGATGAAACAAGTAAAGAAGGCATGGAACAACCTGATTGGGTGTGGGTGCCATCAATCGCACCTTCTGGTATGGAGTTTGTTACAAGTAGCAAATACCCGCAGTGGCAAGGTCATGTACTTGTTGGCGCAATGAAGTTTGCGCACTTAGTGTTAGTTGAACTCGATGGTAATAAAGTAACCGCTCACAGCAAGCTGTTTGAAGGGGCTGGCCGAGTACGTAGTATTGCCAGCCACCCAAATGGCGACTTATACCTTGGCATCGACGGCATAGGGATTTTCCGTATCGTACCTAACAGTAAGATTTAACGCTTAGTACCTCACATAAAGCCCTCGTCATAGAGGGCTGTTTGCTTATTACTGCGGGCCGGTACCGCCATCAACTTGACTGCCTAAGCTACTGGCATTGTCTAAACTGTATGGGTATAACTGGATATCATTAAAGATATTTGCACCGCTATCGCGATACTGATCGGTTGCTGACACACCTGTATACACATTACCTGAGGCGCTAAAGTAACCTGAGCCTTGGTTCCAATGTGGTTTTGCACTGTTTTCAAAGTAGTTATTTTCTACCAGTACTTCAGCGCCATTACCTGCACTAATTGCGAAGTAAGTAATGTTTTTCCAATAGTTATTAAACATATGCACGCGTGAATTATAACCATCTATTTTAGGGTTACGACCTGCTGCAGTGTCCCAAAAATTGTGATGTGCTGTAACTTGTGAGTTTTGGAATAAATGCGTATACCAATGTTGGTTAGCGCACACTTGTGGATTATAACCATAAAAACGGTTCCAACTTAAGGTGACATTTTGGCTATTGCCAATATCAATATAGCCATCACTGATTTTATTAAATGCCATATGGTCAATCCAGATGTGGCTACTGTCATCAACAGAAATAGCATCACCAGCTTCAACTAACGCGGGGTTAATGTCTTCAAGTAAAATATTACGAATTATAATATTACGTTGATTGCTGATCACTAAACTCGCGCCGATAATTTTTGAGTTTGCTCCTAATCCCTCAAGGGTTTTATTTGAGCGCACAATTAAGCGAGAGTCATTGCGTGTGACATTAACCGTGTTGTTTGAGCTGCTACCTAATTCGCTGCAACTTTGACTGCCAACCGGTACGCGATACCAGGTTTTTCCGTTATCGCCCCATGTAGCGCAATCAAGCGGACACGCTGCAACAGTGCGATTTGCCGTGTGGCAGTTAATGGTTGTATTGTTAGGAACTTGAATAACCGCAGTTGAATTTGAGTTTAATGCGGCTGTAAGCGCACTACAGCTAGTGACTATTGTTGGCGATACATTACCGCCGCCCGTGGTGGTTGCAAGGCCATCGCCGCCTGGTTGCGCTGCAAAACCAATTAACTCGCTTGAAGTTTGGCTGCTACCGCAACTACCTGAAACTGGGTTGATATACCAACGCTGCGAACTGCCACCCGCATCATCATTTTGATAAACATTCGCGCCGTTTTGCGAACCTGCCACAGTTAATGACTTTTGCGTAAGTTTATTCACGATGTTAAAGCCACCCGATGAAGACGCCTTGAGTTGCCAGCGTTGATTGTCACCTTGCCAATCGTCATACACCACAATATTTGCGCCGTTAGACTGCGACGAGTTGAGTACATCAAGTACTTGGTTATTATGCTGTGCACGAATAGTCCAATAACCGTCACTGCCCTTGGTGAAGGCAAACTGCTGGTTTGCACCACCCCAATATTGATAGCTAATTACATCCGGTGCGCCACTGCTATCAGAAGTGTTAACGTCTAATGCCAAGTTAGAACCACGGTTGATAACAGAGTAAACCCCGCCAGATGTGGGCATAGTTGTACAGTTTTCTGCCAATGTAGCAAAGCTACAGGCAGATAACAGCAGTAAAAATAAACTCTTTTGCCATTGTATCAGTGTTGTCATAACGCTCATTCTGTTGCTCCAATTTATGCCATTCCTTGAATGGTGTTGTGTTAACGCAAAGCCAGTACTTAAGTACCATCAATTAAACAATTATCGTTTGCGTCCCTCATACTAAGATCATTTGTATTACAAATAAAGACAAATGTTAAATTAAGGTAAAATTATTTTGTAATCGCTTTAATTATGATTAAACGAAGAAACTGACTCATTTAAATATTCGCAAGCCGTAAAGATAAACAACAAAATATCAAGCACTTATGTTTTTATATATTATTTTAACGACATGGCTGAGCCATAGTGCAGTACTCCAACGACTAACAATCATGACAAAAAGTCGCTTTTTTCCAATTATTTTGCTTTATCAATAGGCAAACTAAGTATTAGTTTTTTATCTACTAGGAACGATCATGAAAAGAGCAAATTACTTTAATATCGAACCCGAGTTAATGACCTACTTGATTGATCAAGAAGCACTGATCAAACAAAAAGTCGAGGCAAGCTTTGGGGTGACAATTTGGGAGCTAGTAAAATTAAGAGCGTCACAATTAAATCAATGTGCTTATTGTTTGGCAATGCATAGCGCACAAGCGTTAGATTATGGGGAGAACATTAATCGCATCATTGCCCTCAGTGCATGGCAAGATACGCCGCTTTATAACGACAAAGAGCGTGCCGCATTAGCCCTTTGCGAGAAGTTGACATTGTCGCAGAGCATTGATGATGACTTTTATCTTGCGCTTGCCGAGTTATTTGATCAACGAAGTTTAGTTACCCTAACCGTGGCTATTAATGCTATAAATAGTTGGAATCGTATAGTCAAAATGTTTAAACCTACAGTCGAGTTTAATGAACGATAAATTATTACTTGAGCTTTATCACCCCACGGGCGGTATAGCCGATTATGTGCAAGCAATTTGGTTTGCTAATGCTCAATTTTCAGGAGAGAGTTGGCTTCCCTGCGATGGCGCGAAAGGCGTTATATTTTTAATTTCTGGGCAGCTTAATTTAGCTGGCAGAGCATTACAGCCTCCCTACTTTATGCAAACCATATCAACCCAGTCAGAAAAAGTGTCGTTTACTGCAGGTACCGTTTTTTGTGGGATCAGGTTTAAACCAGCGGGGCTTGCTCACTTACAAAAGGTTAATCATTCACTTGTTGCGCCTGCAACCTTAACGGGTATTGCACAGGCGCTTGCTCAACACGCTAATTTAGATTCATTTATTGATTTGTTGTCGGCGCATCTCAATGCACCAAAAATACACCATCAGGCTATTGAGCACACACAAAAGCTGATCCATAAAATAATCAATCTTACCCCACTCAATACAGCCTACGACCATAGCCCAAAAGGCAAGAGGCAGTTAGAGCGTTACGTTAAAAACACTTGTGGCATCACCGCCAAGCACTTAGCACGCATTTACAGAGCTAGGCAGGCGAAACAACTTATAAAAGACCACCCACAGCTAAGCTTGGCACAACTCGCCCTTGAGTGCGGGTTTGCCGATCAATCTCACCTAAACAATGAGTTCAACGCCATTTTGCAAATAACCCCAGCCAAATATAAAAAGTTAATCCAGCAATAAAAAAGCCTGCTAAATTTGCAGGCTTTCTTACTAACTTTACTCTCGCTAGCTTTACTCTCGCTAACTCTCTACAAAACAATAATGCTCGTAACTAGGTAAGCTACAAAGGTTAAGCCACCAGCGAATAATGCATAGGGCATTTGCGTTTTAACGTGAGTAAGTAAGTCACAGCCCGAGGCAATGGCTGATACTGCACTGGTATCTGATATTGGCGAGCAATGATCGCCAAATACGCCGCCACCTAAAATAGCTGCAATCACTAAAGATGGTGGTAAACCCAGCGCTTGAATTAATGGCACGCCAATCGGGATTAAAATAGCAAATGTGCCCCACGATGTCCCTGTGGTGAAAGAGATCACCGCGCCGGTTACAAACAACACTGGCACCACTAAGTAAATAGGTAAGTAATCACCTACTAATCCTGCCACAAATACACCTGTGCCTAAGTCTTTTAAGCTAGCGCCAAGCGTCAATGAGAGTAATACAATCGCCACTAATGGTAAAAGCTCACCCATGCCTTTAAAACCGATATCAACCAATTTATGGTGCGTAAATTGACGAGAGCTTACCATTAATAAGTAAGCGACAACACAAGCTAAAATAGTGGCGTACAATACTGACTTAGAGCCGCTGCCGCTGGCAATATCACCATCGCCCGACCAATACATAAAGCCAACCATGCTGCCAATTAAAGTAATAAGCGGCACTAACATATAACGCGCTTTGGTGCCTTTTACTTCTTCTTGCAGCTCCGTTTTTTGATGCTCTAGTTGTTCCTCAGCCTTTTTAAGCGGGCCGTGCACTTTATCAAATGAGATGGTATAAAACACAATCAACAAGGTAATGATTGCGTAGAAGTTATAACCGATACTGCCCCATAACACTGAGACTGCCGATTCAGACATTTCATAGTTACCTAATAAGCCAAGTACGTACGCACCCCAACCGTTAAGTAAAATTAAGATACATACTGGGGCACTGGTACTATCGATAATGTAGGCTAGCCGCGCGCGGCTCATTTTAAATTTATCGAATAAACCACGGGATAAAATCCCCGCAGTAAGTACACTTAAGTTAGATTCAATAAATACCGCAATACCCGAGAACATGGTTAAATAGCCCACTTGGCGTTTACTTTTTGCTACGCCTTTGTTCATCAACATATTAACAGTCGCTGCAACACCACCCGATTCACGAATGTAGGCAAGCAACGCACCAATCAAGATACTAAAAATGAGGATACGACTATTTCCCGGTGAGCTTGCGACACTCACTACGCGTTCAATGGTATTTATAAACGTATTAAACAGCGTGTTGCCATCACCTTGCAGTGCTAACAAAAACTCAGAAGAAGCAACTGCGACAAGTAGCGCCATTATTACTTCTTTACGCCAAAATACGATCAATATCGCTATCAACGGCGGTAAAATTGAATACCAAGACATACAATGACCTTTTTAGTAGCGACTGTGCCGCTGTTATAATTATTTTACCTTCAGCACGAAGGTTAGAACAAACCCATTAGCTTAATCAGTTCAGTTATAAACACAACTTAAATCGATCAGCGACAAGCTGAGCACTACCTTTTCTGCTCAAGGCTTATTTAGTATTGCTTCATAAATCAGTGAAATAATTGAGCCATATTTTCCGGTCTCGAATTTTTTACCCACAAATTCATAATGTTTTTCACTGCCTTCTATTGGTGTGTGGCGTGTATTGGTTAGCAAAACAATGGCTAAATCATACGCAGGATCAATCACTGTTACGGTGCCAGTCCAACCAGTATGGCCATACGCTTGCGAGCTTGCGTATGGGCCAAAATGCCATTGTAACGCACCATTACCGGCACGACGCCAGCCTAAACCATAGCTTTCATCACTTGCTTGTGGTGCAATAAATTGCTCAAGTACTTGCGGGGTAAATAGTTGTTTATCGCCATAGCCACCGCGATTTAATAACAGTTGCGCAAGCACACTTAAATCTTGCCCAGTACTAAATAACCCTGCGTGACCGGCTACGCCACCTAAGGCATAAAACGCTTTTTCGTCGTGTACTTGCCCTTGTAAAACATCAGTGCGTACGTTATCAAAATTAATTCGTCCACCTCGGGTGTTACCTTGCAGTTCTGTGGCGGCAATTTGATTTTTAGTAATGCCTTTTTGCAATGGATTATACATTGTACGGGTTAAACCAAGCGGCTGATAAATTTGTCCTTCTACGTAGTTATCAAGCGACTGGCCGCAGAGTCGCTCAACTAACACGCCGAGTAACATGTAATCTACGTCTGAATATAAATGTTTAACGTTACGACCAGCTACAAATGGCACGCCGGTTAGTAATAAGTTTTTAGTGCGTAAACTATTTTGTGAAAAAAACCGCTCGCCAAATTTATTATCTTTACGATGAAAATCCACCACCGCTGGGTAGCCTGCGCTGTGGGTCAATAAATCTTTAACTAAACGCTGCTCGCGTCCTGCTCCTCTAAATTCTGGTAAGTAATAAAACAATGGTTTTTCTACATCAACTTTACCTTCACTGGCTAATTTCATTAACGCTAAGTTAGTGGCAAACATTTTTGAATTAGAGGCGATATCAAATAACGTATCGCTTTTCATCTGCTGCGGCTGCGCTAATAATGAGCCATCGGCTTGGTATTTTTTTGCATCGCCATAGTGGCTTAATTTTACTAGTTGACCATCTTTGATCACTGCCAATACGGCACCAGGAAATCCCGCCGCCACCTCTTCGTTGATCAGCTCATCAACGTGACTAAACACATTTGATTTTAAAGGCTTAGTTGCAAGTGTTGGATAAGGAAAGCGTAATGTTAAGCTTGCCCCTTCAGGTTGCACATTCTCAACTTTAAAGGTATTGCTGCCATTATGAGTACGTTTAGATAAGCTATATTCGTACACTTTATTAGCAGTAAATGGTTGAGCAATATTTATTTTTTCACCATTAATAAAAATATCAGCGCTGCTTGCAGTGTTATTTTCAATAATGATTTGGCCTCGGCCTTTATACGCTTTAAACGTACCGCGATCGTTAACCAAGCTGCGAGAACTAGGATTAGGATTTGGTATGTGCAGTACTACTTGTGCATTAGCCAGTGGTTCAACAACTTGCTCAGGTGCAGTTTGCTGTTGTTGATATTGCTGCATTAACTTTGCGGCTTTTTTCGGAAAATATTTTTCCATTAAAGCAAACAATACCGCAGCACTGCGTGCATCTGCATTACCACTTACATGCCAAGGTAAAAAGTGCATTTGAAAGGCACTTAACGTATCAAGGGTTTGTGGGTCAAGTTGATTAGTCGCTTGTACATCATAGCCATAACCACGTAGCGCTGTTTGCATTAAACCAACAGACGGTTTTACTAAGCTAAATTGCTGCCAATACTTATCAACTGTATCACTGTCATACCATGCACCAATACCAGCCTGATATAGTTGATACCATGGAAAACGCGGACCCGGATCGTTTTTACGCGTCGGCGCTATATCTGAGTGGCCTACCACCTGAGTAGGGCCAATGTCAGGATTGCGCGCCAAAATACCTTTACTGAGTTCAATCAATAACGCCATTTGTTTAGCGTCATAATCCGGGAAAATACACAATTTTGCAGCGTCATTTTCCATCTGCACATCAGCTTTTATTTCAGGGTAGTGACAGCTTGGTACATTTACTATTTCAATACCAATTGATTGATCGTTTAACTCTTCACGACCTTGCCAATAGCTTCGCCCTGCATGCCACGCTCTATCATGTTCATCAACCAGTTGAATTACTTTTAACTGCTCTTCTGGATAGCTGGCATCATTCGACTCTGGCAATAAGTAATGAGCACTCAACCCGCCCTCTTCCACCAGCACACGCATTGATTTTTCATAATCAATAGCGGTGTAATGCATCACCAAAAACTTAACACGGTGACTATAATTAGCTGATTGGGTAAATTCATACGTAGTTGAAGCGCAACTAACTAACAGCACAGTTGCAGCAGTTAAACTAAGTTTTCTAAACCAAGATAAAAACGTCATAACTTTCTCATTACTGATTGCTTAGCGTAAACACCAACAAGAGGATCACTAACAGTGATAAGTGCATTTCATAAGCAAATAAATATAGTCGTAGTGTTGTCATTTTAGTATGCACAACAAAATGTAGCCTAAACATTATCATAGTGAAGCAGCTTGTAAATAATTTATTTGCTATCATTTGCAGGAAAGAGATATTTTATCTCCAATTAAGACGTAGCGAGTTCACTCCCCTTAAAAATCGATTACTTAGTGGTATTGGTTGTTGTAAATTTAGCTAATTAAAATTATATTATTCCAATTATTCTTGAAGAATATTCCAAAACATAATATCGTTCATTACGAATAATTTATTTGCTTTGTACGCATAGGCACAAGAGTAAAACAAAGACGGTTACATTCGAACCCACATTGAGTACAAACTTATTTCGATTAATGCTATAAATACGCCAAATATAAAAATAAGCGAGTAGTATGTCTACATTTGTAAAAATTAAAGCCTTACGTCAGTCTCTGTCGAGCAGCGAAGCCAAACTAGCAGACTTCACCTTGAACTCCGCTAATGCTATTCGCAACCTCTCATCCGTAGAGCTGGCCAAAGTGGTGGGTGTAAGCCAGTCGAGTGTTGTGAAATTTTCGCAAAAGCTGGGTTATAAAGGTTTTCCTGCTTTTAAACTGGCAGTTATTGATGCGCTCAATGATGAAACGTCAGAACCCAAGCTACACGGAAAAATTACGTTAAACGATTCTTTAGAACAAATTGCTGAAAAGCTACTCAGCAGTAAGCTGGCCGTGCTGACTGAAACAAAAAATCTCAATGAAGCTGCCGCAATTGAGCAAGCAGTCAGTTTATTAAAGTCAGCCAAACGAATTTTGATTTGTGGTTTAGGCGGCTCAGCTCTAGTGGCTAAAGATTTCTCTTATAAGTTGCAAAAGTTAGGTATGCCAGCCATTGCTGAACCCGATGGTCATGCACAACTAGCTTATGTATCGACCTTCGCTAAAGGCGATTTAGTAATTGCGATCAGTGAATCGGGTGTCACCAGAGAAATTGCTGAGGTAGTAAAGCAAGCTAAAAAGAACGACAGTTATGTGATCTCAGTCACTAAATTTGGGAGTAACCCTGTTGCTGATCAAGCTAATGTTAGGCTGTACTCTGTAGCCGAAGAAGAGTCAGTACGGCTATCATCGATACTTGCCCGTACCGCACAAGACTTTGTTATTGATATTCTATTTATCGCCCTAACGCAGTCAAGCCGCCAAGGACGTAAATTATTAGAACATTCAAACGATGTTGTAGGTGAATTTAGAAATCACTAACGCACTACATCGTAAAGCATTAAGGCCACAATTGTGGCCTTTGTTGTTATAAAAGCCATGCAATAATTACCTATCACTCGCCTGCAAATTTATAAATTATTTCTTTATTCCATGCTAAACAAAATTTTTTAGTTCATAAAAAATAATTATTATTGTCACTACAGCGGTATTGTTCCAAATCAACCAAAAATACTCCCTTTTTAGTAATAAAAAACAAAAGCTTTTTATTTCAATATATTAAAAATAATAAACTGCACCAAAAACCGAAAAACACTCCCCCAGCCTTGTGCTTATATTGGCAAAAAATATAACAAAACCAGTTTTTATATATTTTATTTATACATACAGCAAAAATAAGGAAAAATTTATTCTTGACCATTAATGACAACATCTGTTTAATAGAGTGGCAACAATTGATTAAAGTTTATAACTCTGTTTGGGAAATCAACAAAGCTCAGAGCGATAAGCTAATTATAATAAGGACGGGGAAAACAATGAAAAAACATGTACCAACCTTCACTATAAGCTCGTTAGCGCAGGCCACACACCGCGCTCTGAGGGTTCCTAAAACTGCAATAACCACCGCTATAATAGCGGCCTCGCTGGCAAGTGCTCCTGCATTCGCGAATTTAAACGGTAGCATTAAAGGCAAGGTAAAAACCGAGCAAGCAAACCAATCACTAGCGGGTATTACTGTCACAGCTCGTAGTAACGTCATGCCAAAAGCACGTACCGTAGCAACTAAAGAAGACGGCTCATACGATTTACCACAGCTAAAGCCTGGCACTTACGAGCTGACCTTTGAAGACAGCAGCGGCGTTACACAAACAATAACTGTTGATGTGCTGCTAGAGCAAACCTCAAGTGCTAATGTTGTACTTGGCGGTAAAAAAGATAATGTTGAAGTAATTACAGTGACAGGTAGTAAACTGTTTCGACAAGGTAAATCAGCACTCACAAACTCATTAGGTGAAGAGGGAATTAATAATGTCCCTGTAGGTCAAGATTACCGAGACCTTTTGAAGCTTGTCCCTGGTATAGAACTTTCGGCAAATTCAACGTTGGGCCCATCAGCGGGTGGCTCAGGTGTTGATAACTCGTATGGCTTTGATGGTGTTAATGTGTCATTGCCGATGTATGGAAACTTAGCTTCAGAGCCATCAACACACGATGTTGCCTTTGTTACTATGGATCGTGGCGGTGCAAAAGCGGTCGGCTTTAACCGTTCTGGTGGCTTTTCAATTGACACAGTATCAAAATCTGGTACGGATGAATTCCACGGTAATATAGAATACAAAATACAACCAAAAACCTTTGTTGCAACGCCAGTCGGTGAAGAGAGCTTTGAGCTTGATAAAAATTGGTTAACCGCCAGTTTAAGCGGTCCACTTATTGAAGATACATTATATTTTTACACCTCTTATTACCGTCCTGAAGAGACCAAAGCAAACAAAAACACAGCCTATGGCGAAGTAAAAGATTATGAGAGTATCCGCGACGAATACTTTGCTAAATTAACCTGGGCACCAACTGATGATATTTTGATAAATATCTCGCAACGTACCTCAGATAAAGAAGTGAAAGGCGATTCGATTGCGGCTTACGAGATGGACACTGTATCGGTCGGTAGTAAAGCTGATCAAGATATCTTTACTTTAGATGGTTCATGGATCTTAGGATCAGCAACCACACTTTCGTTCCAATATAGTAAGTTTGAATTAGAAACTGGCTCACAGCCTGATACGCCATTAAGTGTCGTCCCCTCTTTATCGAGTCAGCTTGATATTAATAACTTAGCGCAAATGGGTTATTTTTCAGTGCCAAGCTTAAGGGATTATGATCCAGATGAAGGATTCAGCGAAGCGCAAATTGCCGCCTATAATGCTGGCGCAACGGCATTAATTAATACCTATGGCTATCTTGAAGACGGTGTGATGAAAGGCAGTGGTGGTGTTGGTGCATTCGCTACTTATGACAATCAAAACTTTTATCGTGATTCATTTGAAGTTAGTTTAGAGCATGAACTTAGCTGGGGTGATGCATATCACACACTTCATTTTGGCGCGAAATGGGAAGAAGGCGAAGAGCAACTAACCAGACTCTCTAACGGTTGGGGTTCAATTGCATACATTGGTGGCTTAGTTGATGCGGATGCAAACACTGATGGTTTTGATCCTGCAAATGCTATCTATCGAGCTCGTGTCCAACAAATGAGTTTAGCTACGGCTGATGGCGCGCCTGTTACGGGCATTAACTCTGAAACACGCAGCCTAAACTTTGAAATTAACGATACCATTGAAGTGGGTGATTGGACTTATAACTTAGGGTTGCTGATCAGCCAAGACACTTGGTATGGTCAAGGCTTAAAAGCTAAATCGGGTACTATTTCTGGTTATGAAGTTGCCCCAGGTCACAAGTACAAAATGTATCAAACAGACTGGAAAGATATGCTACAACCTCGTTTAGGTGCAACATGGACTTATTCTGACGAGGATTCCGTATTTGCAAACTTTGCGATTTATAATCCTGAAGCAAGTTCATTATCTCGCGCAGCATCATGGGATCGCAATACCCGTGCCGAAATTGAGTTATTACTAGATGAAGCCGGTAATATTTTATCATCTTCACCTAGAAATGGTTCGTCTGGTAAAATATTCCAAGATGATATGAAACCACGTCGTATTAACGAATTTACTATCGGAACCACTAAGTATGTTGGTTCTGACTTAGTATTACGTGCCCATGTTCGTCATCGTAAAGGCATGCACTTTTGGGAGGATATGCCAAACAATGCGCGCCTAACTGATTACTCAACTGTTGATGCTGAAGGTGTACCGCAACACATTGCAGATAAAGGCTTATATGTAGCTAACTTAGCTGATATTCGTGACGAAATTGGTGGTTCATCTTATGTTATTGCCGAGGTTGATGGCGGCGAAACCAAATACTGGGAAGCCAGCCTAGAAGCTGAATACATGGGCGAAAACAGCTATGTTAATGCCTCATATGTATGGAGTCATTACTACGGTAACTTTGACCAAGATAACACCACAACAAGCAATGATGCGAATAACTTTATTGGTTCATCTTACTATGGCGATGGTCGTGGTCGTTACTCTTGGGATAATCGCTATGGCACACTCTCAGGTGATAAACCTCACCTGTTAAAAGTATACGGTTACTATACTCTTCCTTGGCAAGCTAACTTAGGGGCATACTTCGTATTCCAATCAGGTAAAGCATGGGAAGCATGGGATGGCACAACATACGGCTACCCTACAAGCCATATTAGCCGCTATGCAGAGTCTGCAGGTAGTCGTCGCACTGCTAGCCATTGGCAACTTGACTTAAACTATACGCAAGACTTTACGTTCTCTGGTGATATGGAACTACAATTTCGTGCTGATCTCTTCAATGTATTTAATCGTCAAACCGGTTATAACAAAAACCCGTATGTACTTGATGAGAAGTTTGGCGAATCGCGTAGCTACTACAATCCACGTAGCTTACAGTTATCAGTTAACTTTAAGTTTTAATCTAATGGATTAAAGTAAGTGCTCAATGGGCGCTTATTTCCCCATCCATGGTAAGGCCACAATTGTGGCCTTTTTTAATGCCCTTTTTAAAAACTATTAACTCGAGGCATACCAATACCTTGTTTACTTTTATCTCTGCTCGTAGCAAAGTTAAACTGTAGGTCACGGATTTATCCGCAAAGGGTTAACGTCATTGTCGCGAGGTGAACTCGCTGCTACAAATATTCCACCACACAACATTGATTTAAAACTAAAAACGCAGCCTAAGCTGCGTTTTGAAGTTGATAAATAAACAATACTTATTGATATAACAGATATGGCGCACGTTGCTGTTTAAAGCGTGCTAAATCTTGCTGCCAGCTTTGTTTAATTTGCTGCTCAGACTGCCCTGCTTCAATGGCTAAACGCAGCTTGTCTGTGCCCGCCAGTTTATCCATAAAGTCTGCACGTTCAAAGAACGTTTGCTCGTTTTGCGATAACGTTTTGTAGGCGCTAATAAATAAGCGTAAGTCGAGCCCCTTTATTGCGCTGTCACGTAGATCTAAGCCTTGCACTGCAACCCCTTTAAACTTAGGGTTCATAGACGCGCCTTTAATCGCACGAGGAGTAAAACTAAACTCCCCTAGCGGTGTAGGTGAATAGCCAACGACTTGAAATGGAAAGTCTGTGCCACGACCAATAGTAATTGGCGTTGCTTCAAAAAAACACAGTGACGGATAAAGTGCAATTGACTGATCATTTGGTAAATTAGGGCTTGGCTGAACAGGTAAACTATAGGTCATATCGCGGCGATAATGCGCCACAGGTACAACCGTTAAATTAAGTGCAGCAGCTTGATCTATCCACGCTTCGCCCTTAATCATTTTAGCCAACTCGCCCACTGTCATACCATGTAGTACGGGGATTTCATGCATGCCAACGAAGGACTGAAATTTTAAATCTAAAACTGGGCCGTCAACATAGGCAATATTCGGGTTTGGTCTATCCAGTACGATAAATTCAAGGTTGTTTTGCGCCGCGGCTTCCATCATATAATGCATGGAGCTGATATAAGTATAAAAGCGCACGCCAACATCTTGGATATCAAAAATAATGACATCTAATTCGCTTAATACTGCCGCATCGGGCTTTTTATTACTGCCGTAAATAGACACCACATCGATACCCGTTTTTGCATCAACTGTGCTTTTTACATGGGCGCCCGCATCATGATCGCCACGAAAGCCATGCTCAGGAGCAAATATTTTAGTCACATTTACGCCTTTATCACGCAATAAATCAACGATGTGAATGCCATCAACTTGTGAAGTTTGATTAACCACTAAGCCAACGCGTTTGCCCTCAAGTTGAGGCAAGTACTGCTGGTACTGTACTGCACCAACACTCATCGTAGTATCTACTGAACTACTATCCGCAGCGCTATGTTGAGCGCATGCACTCAACATTAAACACTGTAAAATAACCAATATTCTGATCAACATTTAGAGCTCCACCGCTTTACGTAAAAAGCCATCGGCTTGGTTTAACATTTGCTCAGCTTGCGCGGCATCTTTACCTGTTAAAATAATTAAAATAGCTAACTTGGCACTTTGCTTGGCTTGGGCAAGAGCTGCAACGCCTTGTTGATGAGTGCAATCGGTTGCTTGCATAACGATACGAATAGCACGGGCATGCAGCTTTTCATTGCTGGCATTCACATCAACCATCAAGTTTTTATACACTTTACCGGTGCGGATCATACTGGCGGTACTGAGCATATTTAATACTAATTTTTGCGCTGTGCCCGATTTCATGCGCGTTGAACCAGTAACCGCTTCAGCGCCAACTACCGGGCAAATACCGATATCAGGTAGTTTCATAACCGCCGAGTCTGGGTTACAGGTCACACCCACAGTGGTACAGCCCACTGATTTAGCGTAATCAATAGCAGCGCGCACATAAGGGGTACGGCCACTGGCGGCAATCCCTACCACAACATCTTTTGCTTGTAGCTTAACAGCCTTAAGATCTTCAACACCGAGTGTTAAGCTATCTTCGGCGCCTTCCACCGCTTTTTTAAAAGCCGTTTCGCCACCAGCAATTATTCCCATTACTTGTTGATCACTGACGCTGTAAGTGGGCGCACATTCAACCGCATCTAAAATACCTAAGCGACCACTGGTGCCGGCACCAATATAAATAAGTCGGCCACCTTGTTTAAACGCTGTCACGATATGATCAACCGCTTTGGCTATCTCTGGGATCACTAACCTTACTGCTTCTGCAACCTTTTGATCTTCAGTATTAATTTTAGTTAATATCTCAGTACTATCGAGTAAATCAATATCTAAGGTGTCCAGATTTTGTCCTTCTGAGACAATTCCGTTCAGTTCTTCTAAAAGCGCGCGCTGCTGGTTAAAAACATACTCAGGGCTCATCGCGTAATCCTTTTGTGGTCAATTTGTTTAACTAGGTCGGTGGCTAAAATCACCGCACCAACTAATGAATCCCCTCGACGGGGAGATAAATTTTGTTGTATATGTTCATTTAATAACGCAATGGTTACATCTGCTAAGCCACCGATAATAATGACGGGTAATTGACTATCAGCACGGCACTTTTCAATCAACCGCTCGACTTGGCGAGCATGTTCGCTTAGTACCGTATCTGCGAGATAACATTGATCCTTTAAGCTAAAAATAAGCGGGCTAAAGCGTGCATAATCCACCGCTTTGGCACTCAATAGCCAGCTGGAAATATGCTCGCGATCACCGCCAATTTGCTCACTTAATTGTGTTGTTAACGGGTTTTGAGGCTCGTTAAAACGATCAATTTCATCTAACAAGTGCTGTACTGCACTTAACCCTAAGCGTGCACCACCACCAAAATCATCGACTGAGAAACCCCAACCACCGATTAATTTAGTGTCACCTGCGGCTGTTAATCTCGCGGCTACGGCGCCCGTGCCTAAAGCAAGCATGGCGACCGGCTGGCCAAGGTTAGCACCATATAATGAAGTAATGGCATCACTGACAATCATCAGCTGTGCAAATTCAATATCACAGCCAAGCTGTAAAGTCGCAGTGACTCGCTCAACTAAGGCTTTCGATGCACCACCAGCCAACCCCATAACCGCTAAAATTTGACTATGCTGCGCACCACTTTGTTCACACACACTGTTGATCACCTGCTGCAAACTGCTTATTGCTGTATTAAAATCATTGTAAATCGACGCCTCACCTGCATGAGCGGTATACTCTTGGCCACTGGGCAAATGAATTAGCTTGGCGACTGTTTTTGTGCCCCCGCCATCAATTGCAAGGATATAATCTAGGCTCATGCTTGCTCTGCTCCAACTGCCGTTTGACCACGTTGAGCTAACTGTGCTTTACCTAAACAGCAAACTAAGGTCGATAACGCAGTACCAATACACAGCTGCCAAGTAAAGCCTAAATAAAAGCGCTCTGCTGAAGCTGGGAATAGCCAATCAATCATATAAGGCTGCATTAATAGCGTTACCATAAAGCCAACAATTAACGCCGCCAGTACTGAGCCTTCACTACCCCGATTTGTAAATAACGTTGTGAAATACACACCTAATAAACCACTGTATGAAAATACCATTACACTGAGCGCAAACTTTAACAGTGGCATATCACTGTATTGCTGCCAGAAGTAACAAATAATCGCCATCATTGCTAATGCGAAACTTACGACGGCCATGCCAACGCGCCCTGCTTTAACAAAATGATTATCAGCAACGTGTTTATTTTTAGCCGCTAAATAGGGGCGATATAAATCCTGCACAATAACCGATGACATAGAGCTTAACCCTGAGTTTAAAGTTGATATAGCGGCGGCTATAATGCCCACGCTAACTAACCCTTTTACCCCTGCTGGCGCTTCATTTAATACGTAATACATAAAGATAGTGATTTTTTCACCATTAAACTCTTGCACGACTTGCGCGCCCTCACTGTTCATTAATGCTGGCTGTTGGTACACGATATACAGCAATAAGCCAATAAAGATAAACACCAACATCACGGGAATAACCATTACGATAGAAAGTAGTAATGCTTTGCTGCCTTCTTTTTCGCTTTTACACGTCAGTAAACGTTGCGTCATATCTTGATCAAGACCAAAAGCAGCGATATTAAGCAATACAAAGCCGGTTAATACCGACGCCATATTAAATACACCGCTTGGGCCAAAATCTAAATCAAACTTAAAAATAGCCAATTTTGAATCAGCACCGGGGGTCGGCTCATTTAAGGTTGCTAAAATAGTCGATAAATCTGCTGGGATCAGTGTTAATAAACACCAGATAACAGCAATCGCAGCACTCACATACACCACACTTTGCAGCACATCAGAGTAAATTACGCTGCGAATGCCACCAAATACGGTATACAACAAACCAGCGAGCGCTAGCAATAAAGTGGCAATAATGACGCTATCTGCATTGATATTGCCATACAGAATCATTGCCACTGCAATGGCTGCCATATACAAACGGGCGCCACTAGCAAATACACGACCAAATAAGTACATAAGTCCGCTACGGCGTTTTGCTTTAGGGCCGATGCGCTTTTCTAGCAACTCATAAACCGTATACACTTTTTGCTGATAAAACTTAGGGATCAGAAAAATAGACACAATAAACGCGGCAATAAATGCGCCAATATTAGTCGCTAAATACGATAAGTCGCCTTGATAACCTTGGTCGGGCCCACCAATAAAAGTAGCAGCAGATTGTGATGTCGCTAACACTGAAATAGCCACCATCCAGGTCGGCATGCTATTGCCGCCTAAAAAGAAGTCTTTACTTGAATTGGCGCGCTTACGGTTAAACCACCAACCACTGAGTAATAAAATTGCTCCGTAGCTTGCGAACACGAACCAATCTAGCAAGGTGTATTGTGCACTCATTTATTATCCCAACTTCAAACCAATTAATGGAATATATTATTCCATTAATTCAATAAAAAGAAAACAGTTTTATTATTTACTTTATAAAGCCAGCTAACAAACGGGCTTCATACATATTATTTAATGGTAGGCAACTTCCAAAGTAATTGTTTTTGTTGATATTGTGAGGCAGGTAAACTCACGAGTAATGGCTTTTTCTGCTCATCTAACCATGCTAACAAGGTATCCATGTTTTGCTCTGTCATTGCCGTACAGCCTGCGGTTGGTTTATTTTCTGCACGCCATAAGTGCATGAAAATACAACTGCCTGCACCATCGATATTTTGACTATTGTGCTTAACCACTAAGCCTTTTTTATACAAGTCATCTTGACTATAAATATCACGGCGCATCCACTCCGATGAACCTTTTACCGCCGCCTCTCCGACCACAGATTTATCAACCAATTGGTTATAAAATGGCGAGCCTTTGACATCAATACAGTAATCATCGGCAGTCATGCCCTGATAGGTCAAATTGGTAGTTAATGAATCTAAATAACCAAATGCGCTGCCTAGTTCAAAAATTCCTGCGGGTGCCTTACCATCGCCTTCTTGTTTTTGTTCGCCCGCTTGCTCTGGGTGTAAGCCAATTCCCCACGCTAAACCGGTGCGCCCTAATACCACACTGTGCTTTTGCCCTTGTTGTTGCCACTGCCCTGCAACCCGTTCAAATCGATACAACTGCGCGCCAATCGCTTGCCAGTCATCGGCCACCACCACTACTAGTTGTTGGCTCTGCGCTGGGATCACAGTCTCACTTGTAACCACCGAGCTCGCACTCGTTTCACTATTAGCGCAGCCACCGAGGGCTGTGGTGGCAAGCAGGGTTATTATTATTTTTTTCATAACGGCCAAACTCCATCGTTGATCGGTTGTAAGGTATCGATACTTTTAATGCCCAAACCTGGGCCATCACTTAAGGTGATCGCTGGGCCATTAAATTCCACGCCGCCTTGCACCGGATCATATTGACCCAATGCTGGGCCATCTAAATCTATTTTACTGATCTGCTGGGCTTTTGCCGACGCTAAATGTGCCGCCCCAGCAACGGCAATACTGCCTTCTAACATGCAACCGATCATGCAATCAGCTTGATACTGCGCGGTAATATTGGCAATTTCAATAGCACGACTTAGGCCTCCGGTTTTCATTACTTTAATATTGATAATATCAACGGCATTTTGCTCTAATAATTGAATTACTTGCTGTGGCGAAAAGGCACTTTCGTCGGCCATAATTGGCGTGTTAACTCGCTCAGTGATATATTTTAAGCCTTTAAAATCATCACTTTTTACCGGTTGTTCAACAAGTTCTAATTCAACATTGTGGCTTTCTAGTTTCTGTAATGCAAACACCGTTTGCTTGGCATTCCAGCCTTGATTGACATCCAAGCGAATTTTCGTTTGCTGACCAAATCCCTGATAAATCGCTTTCACTCGTTCGATATCTTGCTGTAGATCATTACCTATTTTTACTTTTAAAATATCAAAGCCTTGTGACACTGCCAGGGCACAATCACTGAGCATTTTATCGATATTATCCACACTAATAGTGATGTCGGTACGTAAGGTTTTACTGCCACCGCCAAGCAACTTATACAACGGTGCTTGGTATAATTTTCCCCACAAGTCATACACTGCTAGCTCGAGCGCGGCTTTTGCGCTGTAGTTTGCCACTACGCTCGATTGGATCACTTGGCATATTTGATTAAGGTTTTCAATTTCCATACCAAGCAATTTTGGCGCTATAAATTGTTTAATAACGCTAAGGATACTTTGGTGAGTATCGCCGGTAATTACCGGCGTCGATGCCGCAGCACCGTAGCCAATTTCACCTTTATCGGTTTCGATGATCACCACTAAATCTTCAATAAAGCTCACTTCACGCAGTGCTGTTTTAAATGGCGTAACTAATGGCACTTTTAGTTTAGCAAACCGTATCGCGGTAATTTTCATGGTTTACTCCTAGCGAATACGTTTAATGTTATAAATGCGGTCTAAATAGCTCTTTGTCTGCGATAAACGCAGTGGCAATAAAGGCGTTACTGATACGCCATTAAGTGAACTTGAATAAAAACTACCATCAGGCTTATTATAACCAAGCCCTTTCACATCATGTATGACATAAGGCTGGCCGTCTTGCTCACCTAAATACATCATCACATGACCTGGTATATAAATTAGATCGCCTACCTGCATTTTACTTACTATGGCAAGCTTCTGTTGCTCTGAGTTGGTATTATCAAAACGATAATTTATACCGTACTCGCCTTTACCTTGCTGGCCCGAATTTCGCGGCATTAATAAACCAAAGGTTTTGTATATTTCGCCAACAAAACCGGTGCAATCACGGCCGTTGTAATCATGGCCCCAGCCATAACGTTCGCCTAAAAACTTAAACCCTTGCTTGACTAAATGCTGTTGGTTGTAAGGTAAATAGCCAAGGTTGACATCACTACTGCGACTAATCAGTGCCGGTTTTAACACTAACTGACCTTGCTGATCACGGGTTGGCAATTGTACAACATAGCTTGCGTAAGTATTTTGCCCATGAAGTAAATTTGGCACCTGCTGCGAGTCAACTAAAGGCAGGCGCACTCCCATATCTAATTGTACTTGTGATGTACTACTGTCATCAGGCACATAAGCAGTATTAACTTTAGCAGCAGTGACCAATAAAAAATCATCGTTATTTTTAAATTCACGAAGTGTACTTTTATTCGATATCGCAATATCCGCTTTGGGTGCCCAAGCTAAATAATTATAAGCACGCACCAGTAACCATTGTTTATCGGCACTTTCATGCAAAATAGCAACGGTGTCACCAGGGAACAAACCGCTTTCTTGAAAACGATCAAGGTCTTTATCTAAACCACTGTTTAATACTCTATCCCAGGTTGGAAACGTACGCAGTACAGAGCGTTTTACCGCCATGCCATAACTAACTTGATTGTTATCTGCCAGCGCGTCTAAATTCAAATTCGCTTGGTATTTTGCAAAATGCTGAGCGGTTAATGGGCTGCCATTAGGATAAAAACGTGGGCTTTTTGGTACTGCACTAATACTGAGTATATGTGCCTTTAACTGCTCACGAGTTAGCTGTGAGGCAAAATCGAGTGGATCAACAATATGTTCATTTTCAGCAATCAATTGTTTATTAAATGCCGCGATTTGTGCTGCACTCATCAGCGTTTTATCCGTCACTTGGCTGAGCCAGTGCTGTGGGGTTAATTGTGATTGATTGACCCCAATGACATCTGATTGCCAGATGTTAACCGCAGCCACACTGGGTGCCATAGTAACAATACTGGCTAATGAAATACTCAGGGCGATAAGTGTTAGTCGCATTCGGGTAATCCTCTATTATCAATTTACTTTATAAATTGTGTGATATTGCGTTTATTGGCTTTTCAGTAATTGCTTAAATGCATGAGTAAAATTAGCCTGCATTTGTAACCCTGCCGCAGCTAGATGCTCTTCACTTGCGCCTAGCTCATTATTTTGTGCCGCTAAGGTGAACTCTCGCCCGCCTTGAATAAACGGTAAATAAACATGAGCCAACATCACAACTTCTGTGGTTGAGCGCGTTTCGCTCGGGCCCCAGCCGATTTTTTGCCATACTCGCCATTGCCCTTGCGTTAATTCATCCAAGACCTGTTTTGCTGGACGAGGATCATTAGGCGCTAATACTTGCGCTAATGACTGGGTGATCATTTGACTGATCCCTTGCATCATACCACCCACTTTAGCGGTTTTATCTGTGTGCCCAGTGCCATTAAAAAGTACATCAATATCTTCTGCTTGTAGAAAGGGCTGTTGAGTTAAAGGCTCTCTCGTATGACTCGCCAAGCGCTTTAACCATTCAGCCTGGGCTAACGTTGTCATCGCTTTATTACCGGTTAAGCCACAGCCATCACAGCGATAACCTAGATAAGCAGGATCATCACTATTAACAGTAAAATAAGCGATATCGCTAACAACAGTGTCACTGTCAGTACTTTGCCAACGAGTCTTGCTAGGAGTAAAAATCTCTGTCGCATACGCACCTTTAAACATAATGCGAGAATCATTGAGCTTTAGCCAACTATCTGCAAATAAATTACTTAAATACTCACGCCCAGCAACATTTATGAAATAGCTAGCAATCGCATTCGAGTTACCATCAGCACTGCCAAAAGGCGCATAGCTATTAATGCTGGTGATCAAATCAGCGACATTACTATTGCCTATTGTGGCGTGTGCGCCCAGCTCAAAATTAGTGGCTCGTACTTTTGCGATTGCACCACTAAATGCTTGAATTTTAGATGAGCTCCAAGGTTCATATAAATCATTTTGGCTGCCATTTGCTAAATAGCGATATGCCAATTGATCACCTTGTTGTTGGTAATCAATGACTAATAACTTACCTTGTGCTGCAGGAATATCAAAATAGTGCCAATCAGCGGCAACACGCTGCTGCCAGTTGGTTTCGCTGTAATCAACTTCATTCGCCGTTTTATATGCAGATTGCGCAACACGATTAGCAACCACGTGATCCAGCATCGCCGTATTAGTAAGATCAGCCGGTAGCACTGGCGCGGCTAACATCACCTGCTGATAAAATAGGCCTTGTTGCTCTTTTAGCGTTGCTTGATGTGACTGACTTTGGCACGCAACAAGTACCACTACTGAACTCACCCAGATTAGTTTCAGCGCTACTTTTTTTAGTTTAGCTAAAATCAATTTAAATTCCTTTAAGTTGTTATTTTTGGAATATTTTATTAAAACTACCATATTTTCCGCTACAAGCAAATATTTGCATCCAATTAACATCACTAAACGTATTAGTATTAAATATAAACACTTCGACCTATTCATAAGGAAATGCTCATGCGCAATTTGTTAATTCTATCTACTAGCTTGCTCTGCTCTACCAATGTACTCGCCAACATTGAAGAAATTACCATATACGGACATCGCACAGGACTTATTGGTGAGGCTATTAGTGCATCAAGTGGCGTGATTGGCCAAGGTGAAATAGAAAACCGACCAATGTTACGTAGCGCCGAAATGTTAGAGCTGATCCCAGGTATGGCCGTTACTCAACACAGTGGCTCAGGCAAGGCCAATCAATATTTTATCCGCGGTTTTAATCTTGACCATGGCACTGACTTTGCGACCAGCATTGATGGCATGCCAATCAATATGCGCAGCCATGGGCATGGTCAAGGCTATACTGATCTTAATTTTATTATTCCTGAGACGATTGCAACCATTGATTATCAAAAAGGTGCCTATGGCGCCGCACAAGGGGACTTTTCAACCGCGGGCAGTGCCGAATTTAACTTAGCCGATAACCCGAAGCATCAACAACTCGATATCACGCTTGGTGAAGACAACTATCAACGGTTGATGGCACTGGGCAGACTTGGCGTTGCTAACGGTAAAATCATTATTGCCGGTGAGTGGCAAGGTTACGATGGCCCTTGGCAAGATATCAAAGAAGATGTAGATAAAAAAAATGCCCTACTCCGTTATGTCGGCAAAGCGTGGGATGGCGATTTAGCTGTGACGGCGATGGCCTACGATAATAGCTGGAACTCAGCAGATCAAATCCCACAACGTGCTGTAGACCAAGGCATTATTAGCACACTTGGATCACTCGATACAACGGTAGGCGGTAGCTCTAGCCGCTATAGTTTATCGGCAAATTGGCAAGGCCAGCATATTAAAGCCAACGCCTATGTGATCAATTATGATATGGACTTGTTCTCTAATTTCTCTTACTTTTTAAATGATCCTGTTAATGGCGATCAATTCCAACAAGTCGATAACCGCACCATTACTGGTGGCGCACTGAGTTATCAATTTGCTGACACCCTCGCACAGATGCCAATTCAACATACTGTTGGGGTTGAATATCGCCGCGATGATATTGAGCAAGTGGGTTTATACAATACTAAACAACGTCAACGTTTAAGTACCGTGCGTGAAGATGCGGTAGACGAAGCCAGTTACTCAGCCTATTGGCAAGCAAAAATGACCCTAAGCCAAGCGCTCGAAGCCACGTTTGGGGTACGTTATGATTACTTTGACGCAGATGTTGATAGCAATAACAATGTTAATTCGGGCAGTGCCGATGATGACTTGGTTAGCTTTAAAGCCAGCTTAAATTATCTGTTCACTGATAACTTAGCCGGTTATGTCAACTGGGGGCAATCATATCATTCAAATGATGCGCGAGGAGCCACTATCCGCCAAGATCCTGTTACCTTCGATGCCGCAGCAAAAGTTGATTTACTGGTGCAAAGCAATGGTGCTGAACTGGGACTGCGCTATTTTGATCAGCAACAATTTAATTTATCAGCAGCACTGTGGTGGCTGAGTTTAGATTCTGAATTACTGTTTGTGGGTGATGCGGGTAATACCGAAGCCAGTGATGCATCAAAACGCTACGGCTTAGAGCTCAGTGCGTATTATTGGCTTAATGATGCCTTGAGTTTAGATGCAGAAGCCTCATTTACCCATTCACGCTTAAATATCGATTCAAATGACGATAGAATTGAAGGCGCAGTGCCTGTGGTCGCCAGTACGGGTATTAATTGGCATATTACCCAGCAGTGGCAGTCTTCGTTGCGTGTACGCCATATTGGCAAACGCATACTCAGTAGCGATGGCGACAAACGCTCAGAGCCGCTTACAGTCGTCAATGGTTTAGTAAGCTATCAACAAACGCACTGGAAAGTGGGCCTTGAACTATTAAATATATTTGATAGTACTGATCACGATATTGATTACTTTTATGCATCACGGTTAGCCGGTGAGCCAGCTGAAGGGGTTGAAGATAATCACTTTCACCCGATTGAGCCGCGTACCCTGCGCCTAAACTTCAGCCTGTTATTTTAATTTGGTTAATAACTGAGCTAAGCACTTTGCTGATCCGGTTTATACTTTAAGCTATAAAGCGGATCAGCTTAACTCACTTCGCACGACTGAATAGCCACAGCGTACTTATACATAAGCATTAAACAATCACCAGCTAGCCTTTAAAGCTCTGCCAAGGTCCCGTGATCGCTAATGTTTTAGTTGGTGAATACACATTAACAAATAAGGTGTTGCCATCAGCAGAAAAACAAGCTCCCGCCAATTCGGTTTGCGCGGTTAAGCGGGCAAAATTATACACCTCGCCACTGGGTGTTACGCCACGTAAATGGTTATCAACCACGTCTGTATATTGATCTTCACAAACAATTAAGTGACCATTAGGTGCAACAGTGAGATTATCACCAAAGTTAAATAACGACTTATCAGTGCTTTCTACAAATAGTTGCACCTGTCCTGGCGCTAAATGCTCTTTATCTGTGCCTTCGAACGCTGATGGTTGATATTTCATCACTTGACCAAGCTGCTTTTGGCCACCATTAGTGCAACAAAAATAAAGTTCTTTTTCGCCCCAATGTATCCCTTCACCACGGGCGAAAAGTGCAGCGCCTTGTTTGTGGCCACGTATTCTTAAATCGTCTTTTGGACTTTCAGGTTGCGCTAAATCAACCCACTCCACGGCCATATTGTGCTGTAAAGGCATTGCCCCTGTCACCCAGTTACGAGTATCAAACTGCGGCTGTGCTTTAATCACCATAGCTTGCAGTTTACCGCCTTTACTCAACTTACCGTATTCATTAGGAATAAAACGATAAAATAAACTATCGCCTTTATCTTCTGTTAAATAAACAATACCGGTTGTTGGATCAACTGCTGCTGCTTCGTGGTTAAATCGCCCCATTGCCTTGAGAGGCTCAGGCTTTACGAGCCCTTTAGCGTTGGCAGGTATCTCAAAAATATAGCCGTGATCTTGATTAAAGCCATCCGCTTTAGTCAGCACACTCTCTTCGCAAGTAAGCCAACTACCCCATGGGGTAATACCACCCGAACAATTGCGAATAGTGCCAATGAGTGACAAATATTCTTGCTCTTTTTTAGCGGTTTTTAAATTATAAATAATGTGGCTTGTGCCTCCTGGCAAAGCAACACCTTGCGCAGTAGTGTCATAAGCAAATGAGCTTTTATGGGTTTGTAAGCTAACATCTGCTTTTACTAAATCAGTTGGTTTTAATTCATGGTTTCGAACTAATGCAACCCGCTCATCATCAAGGGCAATACAGCCCATCCCATCTGCTTTATCTGGCACTGTAAAGCCATCATCCATTTTATCACCCAGTTGGGATATAACTTGATAGCTAAATCCGGCTGGTAAATCGAGTAACCTGTTAGGATCAGTCACTAACGGACCGTAGGCACTTAAATGCTCACTCACTTCAAGCAATGGTACTTTGCCAAAAGTACTACGGGAAAGCCCCATAAAAGCGAGTGTACCGGCACTAATAATAAATTGTCTTCTAGAGATC
This sequence comes from Pseudoalteromonas sp. ASV78, assembly GCF_047806705.1. NCBI lineage: Bacteria > Pseudomonadati > Pseudomonadota > Gammaproteobacteria > Alteromonadales > Pseudoalteromonadaceae > Pseudoalteromonas > Pseudoalteromonas sp. ASV78. Next base: position 1,892,499 of record NZ_JBLOPA010000001.1, read on the forward strand.
ATCATAAAACTCATAATGTGATAAAATAACAACCACATCATAAATGAAATTATCCTATAAAAACGGCCTCCATAAAAAATTCATACAATTGTCATATCTCTAAGCAAACCTCAGTGACGCTTGCTATGTGAAATTTCAGGTACAAAAAACGGCTCTCGTCGGTTGGTAGTTTTATATTTAAAAAGCGCGGGATAAACCCGAGCCTACAGCAAATTTCAGGCATAAAAAAACCGACTCTCGTCGGTTGTTGCTTTCTTACACCTTTATATAAATGTATAGAAAGTGGTGGGCGCAGGATGTATCTTCAAAGAGTGAACCTTCGACCGCTCGGTTGGTGGTTTTATGTGGTTTTATATTTTTATAATGACGAGGCAATTTTCAGGCATAAAAAAACCGACTTTCGTCGGTTACCTTTAAATAGAAAGTGGTGGGCGCAGGAGGATTCGAACCTCCGACCGCTCGGTTCGTAGCCGAGTACTCTATCCAGCTGAGCTATGCGCCCACATTCTATTTTAATTTTAACGTCTTGTTTTGACTAATGTAGTAAATTATTTAATAGTTTACTACAAATTTCAAACATAAAAAAACCGACCATGTGTCGGGCTCTTTATTAATTATTCAGTTATAGAAAGTGGTGGGCGCAGGAGGATTCGAACCTCCGACCGCTCGGTTCGTAGCCGAGTACTCTATCCAGCTGAGCTATGCGCCCACATTCTATTTCGATTTTAATGTCTTATCTGACATATTAGCGTGCAATAACTAATTTTTACTGCTTATTCATACTCTAAGTAGATGTCAAAAGTGGTGGGCGCAGGAGGATTCGAACCTCCGACCGCTCGGTTCGTAGCCGAGTACTCTATCCAGCTGAGCTATGCGCCCACTTTTGATTTACTTATTTATGCTCTAAGCAGAGTGTGTAAAGAGTGGTGGGCGCAGGACGTATCTTCAAAGAGTGAACTTCCGACCGCTTGGTTTACTAAACCAATCACTTTTACTTGCTTATTTAAACTCTAAGCAGAGTGTGTAAAGGATGGTGGGCGCAGGAGGATTCGAACCTCCGACCGCTCGGTTCGTAGCCGAGTACTCTATCCAGCTGAGCTATGCGCCCATTCTTTACTTTACAAGATAACCATTTATAAAATAAATGGCGGAGAAGGAGGGATTCGAACCCTCGATAGAGCTACAAACCCTATACTCCCTTAGCAGGGGAGCGCCTTCGGCCACTCGGCCACCTCTCCGTCTTGTGGGGCGTATAATAAAGATTTCAGAAAATATGTCAAACACTTTTCTTGTTTAAAGTAACTGTATGGTTAGAGAACACCCATAACAGCTAAAAAAGAGTCAACTTTGTTTAATCATTAATCAAATTAAGGCGTTTTAATATCAGTAGACACACCGAGCACAGGCACTAATTCGTCAGTTAATTGTTCGAGGTATTGATCTTGATAACCTAATTGCTGAAACTCGGCAATGCATGCTCGATAATAGGTTTCTCTTTGTTGCTCTGTGCTAAATGCGTTATTAGGTAACTCAGGTTTTTTATCTTTCATATAAAATCCGTTTATATAAGTCCTTTAGATTGACATTTTATGAAAAAACAATGCTTTATTCTACTTTTTAACTCCCCTAGTTTAGCTAAACTTAAAAATAATGCTTGTTGATTTTTTACCTTTTTAGAATTAATTATTTATTAGCCATTAATTCAATAAGTTAATATTCTATCTAGTTATGAGCCGTAATATTGTTAGCGCTACTGCAAATACAAAAACGCCGCTAAAAAGCGGCATTTTAAAAGCTATTTTGTGAAAATAGACTTAGTCAGCTTGTGGGCGCATATGCGGGAACAAGATAACATCTTTAATTGTTGATGAATCAGTAAACAGCATCACTAAACGATCGATACCAATCCCCTCACCCGCTGTTGGCGGTAAGCCATATTCTAGCGCGCGAATGTAATCTTCGTCGTAATGCATTGCTTCATCATCGCCTGCGTCTTTTTCTTCCACTTGGCGAGTAAAACGCTCTGCTTGATCTTGTGCATCGTTAAGCTCAGAGAAACCATTTGCAAGTTCACGGCCGCCAACAAAAAACTCAAAACGGTCAGTAACAAATGGATTTTCGTCGTTACGACGAGCCAGTGGTGATACTTCCCACGGGTAACCGGTAATGAAAGTCGGTTGGATAAGCATGTGCTCTGCGGTTTCTTCAAAGATTTCACATAAGAACTTACCTGGGCCCCATACACAGTTTTCAGGAATTTTAACGTGCACTTGTTTAGCGTACGCTTTTAATTGTTCAAAGTGGTTTTCTGGGTCGTTAAAGACAGCAGCATCAAACTCAGGGTTATATTTTAAGATTGCGTCGCTCATACTTAAACGAGTGAACGGTTGACCAAAGTCATACTCTACTGAATCAACTACATCACCGTTCTCATTTTTAGTGGTATTAACAACAATTGGGCTGCCTAGTACGTTTGTTGCTACCGTACGTAGCATGTCCTCGGTGATGTTCATCAGGTCGATGTAATCAGCGTAGGCTTGGTAGAATTCGATCATAGTGAATTCTGGGTTGTGACGCGTTGATAACCCTTCGTTACGGAAGTTGCGGTTAATTTCAAAGACGCGGTCAAAACCACCGACCACTAAACGCTTTAAGTAAAGCTCTGGTGCAATACGTAAGTACATATCGATATCAAGGGCATTGTGATGAGTCACGAATGGACGCGCAGATGCACCACCAGGAATAACCTGTAGCATCGGCGTTTCAACTTCCATAAAGTCACGTTCAGCTAAGAAGCGACGAATACCTTCCACCACTTGTGAGCGAATACGGAACGTTTCACGGGTTGCTTCGTTAGTGATCAAATCAACATAACGCTGGCGGTACTTGGTTTCTTGGTCAGACAAGCCATGGAATTTTTCAGGTAATGGGCGTAGTGACTTAGTCAGTAATTGGTACTCAGTCATTTCTACGTATAAATCGCCTTTACCTGATTTATTAAGCGCACCTTTCACACCAATGATGTCGCCGGTGTCTAATTGACCGTACTTTTCTTTCAAATCTTTTTGGGCATCTTTTGACGCATACGCTTGTACGCGGCCTTTCATGTCTTGCACAACAAAGAATGGCCCACGTTTAGCTAAGATACGACCTGCAATTGACACAACATGGTTAAGTTCTACTAATTCTTCTTTACTCTTATCACCAAACTCGGCCTGTAAGTCTGCCGTGTAATGCTCACGACGGAATTGATTTGGATGACCGTTGGCTGGGCAATTGGCGCGGATAGCGTCTAATTTGCCACGACGCTCAGCGATTAACTTATTTTCGTCTTGGATTTGATCAGTCATTTTTTAGCTCTTTTTTAGCTTGGTGGTTATAGGCCAGATTTTAAGCTGGCTTCAATAAATTTATCTAAGTTACCGTCAAGTACCGATTGCGTATTGCGGTTTTCAACACCGGTTCGTAAATCTTTAATACGTGAATCATCAAGTACGTAGGAACGAATTTGACTACCCCAACCAATATCAGATTTCGCGTCTTCTTGCGTTTGCTTTTCAGCATTTTGCTGCTGTAGCTCAAGTTCAAATAACTTTGCTTTTAACTGTTTCATCGCTTGTGCTTTATTTTTATGCTGTGAACGTTCGTTCTGGCATTGCACTACGGTATTGGTTGGTACGTGAGTAATACGTACCGCTGATTCGGTGGTGTTAACGTGCTGACCACCGGCACCTGATGCACGGTATACGTCAATACGTAAATCAGCCGGATTAATATCTATTTCAATATTATCGTCAATCTCAGGGTATACAAATGCGGAAGCAAACGAGGTATGGCGACGACCACTTGAGTCAAACGGGCTTTTACGTACTAAGCGATGTACACCTGTTTCTGTGCGTAACCAGCCATACGCGTATTCGCCAACAAAGCGTACCGTTGCACCTTTAATGCCGGCAACATCACCGTCAGTTGCTTCTACCAACTCAACTTTAAAGCCTTTTGCTTCACCCCAGCGTAAATACATGCGTAATAACATGTTACACCAGTCTTGCGCTTCAGTACCGCCAGAGCCTGATTGTAAATCAAGGTAAGCATCATTTGCGTCATGTGCACCTGAAAACATCCGGCGAAACTCTAAGCCTTCAAGTTGCCCATTCAGATCTTCAAGCTCACTTTGTGCCTCGATAAAGGTGTCTTCATCTTCAGCTTCTACGGCGAGTTCAACTAACCCTTCGACATCATCAGTGCCAGTGACTAGGTTGTCGATCGTTTCAACAACCGCCTCTAATGCTGACTTTTCACGCCCAAGCGCTTGCGCACGCTCTGGCTCATTCCATACGGCTGAATCTTCAAGTTCGGCGTTAACTTCTTCTAAACGTTCTTGTTTAAGAGCGTAGTCAAAGGTACCCCCGAAGCAATTCAGTACGTTCGCGAATTTCCTTGATTTGATTAATCACAGGATTCACTTCAAACATGTACCTTACTCCAAAATGGCTGATTACGAGCGTCAAATCGCCCATAAAATTCTTTAAATAGTAAAAACGCCCGATTTTAACAAAAAACCGCGCGTTTTATTAGTATTTTATGCACCGATAATAAATATTTTTTACGGTACTTTTTGCAACTCTCGGGCAATCAACTGCAAAGAAAACTTACCCCTAAATTCATTGATATCCAGTTGGTAAGCCAGTTTAACAAAACGTGCCTCTGTATCTGGCCACGCCCGCACATCCACACCAAATGCAATGGCATCCACTAATCGTCCAGAGCGGTGCTTGAGTACTAATTTAAGGTGTTTTTCACCGACAATACGTTGTTGCACTAGTTCAAAGGTGTGCTCAAATACCGGTTCGGGAAATTGCTGTCCCCATGGCCCTGCTTGTTTGAGTAGGTTAGCAAACTCCATGCTAAAGCAATCATCGGCAAGCTCCCCATCGGTTAAAATAATACAGCGTTTATGCTCATCACTTAACTGCGCACTAACGGCTTGTTCAAACTCGCGCTTAAACTCACTAAAATGCTGCTCATTAATGCTCAGCCCTGCCGCCATGGCATGACCGCCAAATTTACTGATCAAATGTGGATGTAAGGTATTTAAGCGCTCGAGCAAGTCACGCATGTGCAAGCCTTCAATCGAGCGGCAAGAGCCTTTTATTTCGCCGTTGTCGCCACCGGCAAAAATAACCGTTGGTCGGTGGTACTTTTCTTTTAAGCGCCCCGCTAAAATACCTATCACCCCTTGATGCCAATCATCTTGATATAAACAAATGGCATCAGGGGTTTGCTCATCGCTAAAAGCGAGCTTATCTAGCACGGCTTGTGCTTCCACTTGCATGCCCTGCTCTATTTCACGGCGCTCATGGTTTAAACTATCTAGTTCACCAGCAATACGCCTTGCTTGATTAATATCGGTGGCCAGTAAGCAAGCTATGCCTAAACTCATATCGTCTAATCGCCCTGCGGCATTTAGGCGTGGTGCAAGCGAAAAACCAAAATCACTGGCGCTTAAACGCGCAGCATTACGATTGGCGACCTCAATCAACGCGGTAATACCTGGGCGGGTTTTACCGCTACGAATGCGCGCTAAACCTTGGTGCACTAAAGTGCGATTATTAGCATCGAGTGCCACCACATCAGCAACCGTACCTAGTGCTACAATATCAAGTAGATCCGCTAAGTTAGGCGGTGGTTGCTGCTCAAAATGACCGACATCACGCAATGCACTTCTAAGCGCAATCAATAAATAAAATGCCACCCCGACACCCGCGATTGATTTTGATGGAAACTGACAATCATGGCGGTTTGGGTTAACAATCGCATCGGCATTTGGCAGTTGTTCACCTTGCAAGTGATGGTCAGTGACCAACACTTTAATGCCTGCGGCTTTAACAATTGCGATACCAGCGATACAAGAAATGCCATTATCAACGGTGATCACCAAATCTGGCGCCATAGTGACTATTTGCTCCGCCAGTGCTGGGCTTAAGCCATAGCCAAGGCTAAATCTATCTGGCACTAAATAATCTAAATGAGCAAAACCAAACATCGCTAAGCCTTGCATTAAGGTGGCGGTGCTGGTTGCGCCATCGGCATCAAAGTCACCCACGATCAATACTTTACTTTGCGCTTGCAGGGCATGTTGTAGTAAAGCGGTGGCTTTATCTATGTCTTTAAATAATTTGAAGTCATGCAACGTGGCTGCGCTATTGTTTAGCTCATCGGCATGATTAACCTGGCGGCTGGCATAAATTTGTTTAATAACAGGGTGTAAATGATTTGGCAGGTGTGAGTCATCCTGATGATCACGGGCAACAATTAGTTTTTTCATGCAGACGCGGTACTTTTAATTAAAGAATAAAGACAAAAAAAGGCCTTAACGGCCTTTTTATAAAAAACACACAGTTATGATGATTTATTCGCTTCTAATGCTGCGGCTAATGCGGCCGCAGGCTGATAGCCTGGGATCATCGTACCATCTTCTAAAATAATCGCCGGCGTACCGTTAATACCAAAACTTTGACCAAGCTGATAATGCTCTGCCACTGGCGCATGACAACCGGCCATGACTTTAGTATCCGCACCTGATTTTGCTGCTGTCATCGCTTCTTGCTGATCTTTAGCACACCAAACATTCATTAAATCTGCATAGCCTGAGCCTTGTAAGCCACCACGCGGAAACGCTAAATACTTAACAGTAATGCCTGCTTCAAGTAAATCATCAAGCTCGCGGTGTAATTTACGGCAATAACCACAGCTAATGTCGGTAAACACAGTAATGCTATGTTTCTCATTTTTAGCTTTATAGACAATCATTGAATCTTCATATTGTGCTAAACCTTCTTGACGTACGCCATTGAGCGCTTGCTCGGTCAGGTTATTACGATTGTTCAAATCAATTAATGTACCTTGCATTAAGTATTGACCATCTGCGCTTGCATACAGCACGCCTTTGTCGGTGATCAATTCTTTTAAACCGGCCACAGGGCTTGGGCTAATTTGCTTAACAGTAACACCTAGCTCTGCAAACTTAGTTACGATTGGATCGTTGGCATCAGGAATGGCTACTACGCCATTGGCAAACGCACTTATACTGGTGCCTAATATCGCACCGGCTAATACTAACTTTTTCATAATGTTCTCTTATATCCTGATAATTCTTAACTACTCAGACCGCCGAAGTACGAAAAAATTCTCACTAAGCGCGCGGATGATGTTGCTGATGTACCGACTTTAACCTTTCATTAGCAACATGGGTATAAATTTGTGTGGTTGATAAATCACTATGCCCTAACATCATCTGTACGACCCGCAGGTCAGCACCATGATTTAGTAAGTGTGTTGCAAACGCATGACGCAACGTATGGGGCGATAAAGGCGATTCAACTGCTGCCAAAATAGCATAGTGTTTAATACGATGCCAAAAAGTTTGTCGGGTCATACCCACTCCACGCTTTGACGGAAACACAAAGTCGGTAGCATGTTTGATCATTTGCGCACGCCCCACCTTTAAAAACTGCTCCAGCCAATACATAGCTTCTTCGCCAAGCGGCACTAAACGCTCTTTGTTACCTTTACCTTTTACGAACACTACCGATTGACGCAAATTAATTTGCTCCATCCGCAGCCCGACTAACTCACTAACTCGCAACCCTGTGGCATATAACAATTCAAGCATGGCTTTATCACGCAGTCCCATTGGCTCTTCAACATTAGGTGCCGCTAAGAGCGCCTCTACTTCGTTTTCAGACAAGGTTTTCGGCAGTGACTGGCCAGCCTTAGGCTGGGCAATATTAACCATTGGCGAATCGGCAATATATTTTTCGCGGACAAAATATTGGTAAAAGCGCTTTAACGCGCTAATGCTACGCGCCGTACTGCGTGGTTTTAAACCTAAATCAACACGATGCGCTAAATAGCTTTCAATATCTTGGCCACTGACAGTGAGCAAATCTTGGCCTGTTAAAAAGTGGCAAAATTTATCCAAGTCGCTGCGATACGCTGATAAAGTGTTATCGCTTACGTGTTGTTCTAAATAGAGGTTATCTAAAAAAGATTCAAGATAATCGCTATTACTGAGCAATTCGTCGTGATCTGTAATGGCTGAGTCTAATGGCTCATGATCAGGTAACGTGGTCACAGTTATTCTCATAGTTATCAAGGTATCAATTAATAATACCTTACGGTAAACTTCAGCCTATCATATCAGGCAAATACACAGTGATAAATACGATGCAAATTGGTTTATTTTATGGTTCTACCACATGCTATACAGAAATAGCAGCCGAAAAAATCCGCGATATTATCGGTCAAGACATTGTCAGCCTGCATAATATCAAAGATGAACCATTAAAAGACGCAGAGAATTACGACTTTATCATCTTTGGTATCTCGACATGGGATTTTGGTGAGTTACAAGAAGATTGGGAGTCGATTTGGGATGACATTAAAGATGTTGATCTCAATGGCAAAACCATTGCTTTATTTGGCATGGGTGACCAACAAGGTTACGGCCAATGGTTTCAAGATGCACTTGGCATGTTGCATGATGAAATAAGTAGCCAACAATTTACTTTATTAGGTTTATGGCCAAACGACAGTACGTATGAGTTTGAAGCCTCCAAAGCACTTACCAACGACGGCAAACACTTTGTTGGTTTGGCCCTTGATGAAGACAGTCAATACGAACACAGTGATGAGCGAATCGCCAACTGGGTTGAACAAATCATGACTGAGTACAGCGAGACGCTATAAACCTCGCTGTAACTATAAGGCAACGAATGGCACAATTTACCTTGATCAATGGCGATGTTATCGAGTTCAGCAATAACATCGTAAAGCCACTAAATTGTACAGGGAGTCAAAGTCGTGACCGGTTTGGGCATATATTCTTTATTCCTGATGCCGCAGTGCCATTTATTGATGCTGGTAAACTCGCTAAAGATTTATTTAACTTATCAAAACTCGCTTTAGCAAAATACGATGATAGTGATCCCCAGCTTCCGGTACTTATCAAACACCACGCACCGCTTAGCCAAATTACCGGATTATCTATAAAAAAGTTGTTTAAAATTGCCCCTTTCAGCAGTGCCAATATAGAAAAAGCAAAGGCAACCAGTGTGTTTAAACAGTTACTAGCGAACTCTTCTATTGAACATATTCAGCTCGATGAAGTCTACTCGCTCAGTTAATTAGCATGCAAAAGCGACCGCAAGGTCGCTTTACTAATCTATTAATTTGCTAATCCATAATCATAAACCAAACACCACTTTTTCACTTTTCAGCATTCGCGCGCTTAAAAAGCTAAAGGCTGCACATAATACCAGGGTGATCACTGTTGATAACAGTAACTGCGGGACAGGAATGGGATTACCTTTAATAAACTCCATTAATGCAAACTGTTGCGCAGCTATCGGCAACCACTGCACCACATCTGTCGCAATATCGTAAGTGGTTATCATGCTTAACGCCATTGGGATAAATAACACCATAGTGACGTAAGATTGCGCTTCTTTAAACGACTTAGCCATAAACGATACAAACACTTGTGAGCTGGCCGACATCAATGCAATAGGTAGGCATATCGCGATACTAAACAACATAAACGCAGGGGTAATAGTAATACTAAAGCCCATTTGCTGCCACGGCACCATCGCATATGAAAACTTAGATACAACTAAAATCACCACTAAACCTAACATAGAAAACGTGGTTATCGCGCCAACTTTAGCAAGCACAATATGCAAACTATGTAATGGATGACTTAACAATAACGATAGCGAATTACGCTCTCGTTCACCCGCACTGGTATCAATTGCCAAATTCATCGCCGCGTAAAATAACGCTAAAATAAGTGTTAATGCCACCAATCCTAAAATCATGCCACCTTTTGAATCAGGGGTTGCTTGATCATGAACTTCAATTGCAATTGCACGCATCAAATTTGGATCCACACCACGTGAAACTAACCGTAAGCTGGCTATTTCAGAGCTATACAACGCCATTGCTTTTTCAACTTGGTTGATATGTTTGCGCAACTTATCATCTGATTTATCGGTAATAAGCGTTACCGTTGCTGGACGCCCTTCGCTCATCTTTTGTTGATAGTCTTCACTGATAGATAAGGTAATGGCTTTACGTTCGTCAGCGTCAGTGCTGGCAACAATATCACGACTATTAAGGTGAGCAATCAATCCGGGGGCACGTTCGCTATTTTCAATATTAATTTTTAGTGTTTCAGGTGATGCTAATTGTTGTAGCAACACACTCATTAATAAGCACACACCAATTGGCGTACCTATCGCATAATAAAGCCCCGCCATTACCGAACGTTTATCACGGCTGGCATCCATCAGTTCTTTTTTAAATAACACTGTTAATAAATTAATCATGCTGCAATCCCCTCGTCGCTGCCAATCAAGGCGACAAATGCTTCTTCTAATGTCTCTTTACCTGCTTGTTCACACAGCTCGGCCACTGAACCTTGGGCAATCACTTGACCATTGGCCATGATCACTACGTGATCACATAGCGCTGCAACTTCTTGCATAACATGCGATGAAAATAACACGCAGTGTCCTTGCGCTTTCAGTAATAGCAACAGCTCTCTTAATATGCGGGTACTCATTACATCGAGGCCACGGGTTGGTTCATCTAAAATAATGTTGGATGGGTTATGAACCACGGCTTGGGCTAAGGCGGTTTTCATCCGTTGTCCTTGCGAAAAACCTTGGCAACGGCGATCGGCAATATCGTTCATCGCTAATTTATTTATTACCTCTATCGTCGCCTGCTTAGCATCACTTGCGCTGAGGCCACTTAGTTGGGCAAAAAAGCTAATGTATTCCCTTGGCGTTAATCGTTCATACAAGCCACACGGATCCGGGAACAGTCCAAGCTTTTGTTTTGCTGCCATCGGTTCTTTGGCAACATCAATGCCATCAATTTCAGCATACCCGCTATCAGCCTTTAACAGTCCAAACACGGTGCGCAAACAGGTGGTTTTACCTGCGCCATTAGGCCCTAGAAGGCCGGTGATCTTGCCGTTCTGTGCAGTAAAACTTAAACCATTTAGCGCATTAACGTCGCCAATTTTCTTACTTAGGTTGGTTACTTTAATCATCACTTACTCCTTGCTAGCTGCATCAGTTGAATGGCTATTGGCAACGGCTACGCCGTTAATATTCATAAAAAACGGTTTCTCATTTGGCTCATTAATACAGCTTGTATCAATGTCTTGCATACTTTGCTGGTCGATAAACTTGGCAATAATTTTCGGCGCACAGGTTTGCGAGCCAATGCCATGGGTGGCTGTTGGTGCGACTAAGTGAGTGGCATTTGTCATCTCAACCATCGCAAGCTCGGCCCAACTTGCAGGTGTTGCAGGGTCTCGTCCACCAGAAAGAAGTAACGTTGCCGTGCTGGTTTTTAGCGGTAAGTAAAATGCCTCGTCAACGGCTTTTACATTTAGAATTGGACAGGCAATATCAAACCCCGCAATCATTGCTTTGCCCATATCAGTTTTACTGTACTGGGCGCGAGTTTGCGCCGTTAAGCGTGGCCAATCTTCACCACAAACAATGGCGTTATGCATGCCCATTGCTAAAGATTGCGTTAAATCAACATTCGCCATCATGCCAGCCAGCGGTGAATAGTCACCACTTAGTGCTTTTTCAATAACCATTGGCACAATCGCGCGTTGTGCATGGCTGTATAGCGCAAAGCGTATCGCACTGTAAAACTTCATTTTAGTGATTGTAAAAGCAATAACGTCATTGGTACGTGGGTGTCTAACCTGTGCTTGTACAGGCTGTTGTTCAAGCTGCGTAAGCAATGAGTTAAAGTTATTTGCTAAGTTAGGGTATTGCGCTGCGCACAAAGTATCAGCTGCACAACGATTGAATAATGCAGCCAGTGAACCATCAACCGCGCCACCTATAGCAGCCAGACTTTGCTGCATTGGCACAACACCATCTAAGGTACTCGTTAACACAGAGTCAGGAAATTGGCGCATGTACTCCTGCGCTATACGTGTGCCATACGACACCCCAAACAAATGAAACCCTTTGTAACCGAGTGCTTTACGTACCGCTTCAAAATCCTTTGCTGCAACGGGTGTAGTGAAGTGGCTTAAATCAATATTGAGTTTTGCTTTACACTTTTGCGTATCTTCTGCCCCCATGGCTTGAAGGTCAGCGATCACATCATTAAAAGCAAACTGAGTTTTTAAATCATCACTTTCACATTGCAATTGATGTGAATAACCTGTGCCACGCTGATCAACCAGTACGATATCGCGGGTTTCGCGGGCAAACCGTAAGTTATGATTAAACACTGCGGCTAAATCTATTGCGCCTTGCCCCGGACCACCGGCAAAACCAAGCACGGCTTGATCAGGATGGCTGGGCTTGATTGCTGGAATAACGGCAAAATGAATATCAATCTGGCCATCATTAGGATCATCCGATAAAGGTTGAGCAATGCTGCCACACAGTAGTCTATCGGCCAGTCCTTCCATGTAACATGGCGTCAGTTTTGCTTGGTTATTTTGATTATTTTCTGCGTATAGCGCAGTTGATGCAACCATTAAAATAGGCATCATCACTATACCTATCAGTCTATTAGAACAATTTAATATACTTTTCATCACTCTTTCCTTTGTTTGCATTTTACACTCAATGTGATAACTTAAACCTTAGTGTATCGGTGTATTAATGTATTAATACAGTAGAGAAAGAATAATGTTAGAATTTATTAATGTCAACCCCAATAGTGGCGATCCCATCTACAAACAATTGCATGAGCAAATTGTGCGCTTGATTGTGGGTGGTCAAATAGCTGCTGGTGAAGAGTTGCCGTCCGTGCGAAAAATAGCGGATCACTTTGCCGTTAATCCTATGACCGTTTCCAGAGCGATTGGTCAATTAGTCGATCAAGGGTGGTTAGAGCGCCGCCGCGGCCAAGCAACACGAGTCGCACAAAAAACCACGCAACAAACCGACCAACAAGAGAGTTTACTCTTTAAGGCCATCGATCAACTTATCCAACAAGCCAAACAGCTCGATGTGCCGCAAGCAACTTTAACCGAACTAATAAAAAAACGGTGGGAATTATAACAATGACACAACCACTTCTTAGCTATAAAAATGTCTCTAAACAGTACAACCAACGCCTGATATTAAACAACATCAACCTCAATGTTGAGCCTGGCATGGTGATTGGCTTATTAGGTAAAAATGGTGCCGGCAAAACGACCTTGTTACGCAGTGCGCTGGGTTTAATAAGCCCAGATCAGGGCGAGGTTCAGGTATTCGGTGAATTAAGTAATCAATTAACTGCTAGCAGTAAAGCTAAAATTGGTTACGTAGCTCAGCAAACATTTGGTTATGAAGGTTTTAAAATTGCCAACGCATTGGCATTACACCGCCGTTTTTACCCTGATTGGGATATGCAATTAGAAGCAAAGTGGCTCGCGCGCTTTGAATTGAATGGCAATGATGCCATTAATGATCTCTCAATCGGCCAGCGTCAAACTTTGGCCCTTATTATGGCCATGGCTTATAGGCCGCAACTGCTTATTTTAGATGAGCCGGTGGCAAGTTTAGACCCAATCGCTCGGCGCGAATTTATGAGCGATCTTTTCGACTTAGCATTAGATTCGGGCTCTGGAATTTTATTTTCATCGCATATCACCTCCGACATAGAACGTGTCGCCAGTCATATTGCACTTATAAAACAAGGCGAATTACTGTTACTTGACGAATTAGATGTCATTCGCGACACGGTTAGAAAAGTCAGCTTTAGAGAACCGACTATCGATCTCAGCGCATACAAGGTACTGAACCGACAGCAAAATTGCGCCATCATTTATGGCTATACGGGTGAAGCCATTGCTGATGCTTTAGCAATCAATACACTGTCTCTAGAGCAGCTGTTTGTGGAGTTACATGGATGATGCAAGTCAGTAAACGCGCTTGGTCTCAAGGCGCGGTCAGTTTGTGGTTAAAAGATGCTGGGTGTGCCAGCTATTTTATCGCAGCAATTATATCGGCTTTACTGTGCCTTATAGCTACTGGTATTGAAGATCTTCTTGCGTTAATGATCATGTTTGCAATTATCTGTATGTACAGCGCGATAGCTTGGCAAAGCATTCGCATGCAAGCTACTGAATGGCAAAATTTAGTTGTTGGTTATCGTAAGCATGTGATGTTTCAAGGTAAGGTATTCATTGTATTTAGTAACTTAATTTCTCTTTTAAGCATCATTATTGCTGGTAATATCAATCTATTAGCAACGCTCACGCTGGCCAATCTGATTGGTCTTATTATCTGGTTTTTAAATCGCTCATTCAGTCATTTATTTACCTCTGTTTGCTATTTCAGCTTCTTTATCGCTACGTTAGTGTGTGTGCTAATAGAGCAACTTCCCGTTTGGTTAATACCTGTTAATATCATTGCTTATATTGCTATCGCGTTATTGCATAATCACTTTTCATCTGCCTATGTATGGCGCCCCGACTCGCTGAGCAATTATCGGAATGGTCTGCAATCTGGTTGGTCGCCAATTCCTAGTGGCTTTTTATCAAATTACGGCAGCTCGATTAATAAAGGGTTATTTCCTCTTAGCTACTTTGTTGGCTCTGGACTCTCTCAGTATCTTATTTTACTTACACTTTTATGTTTTGTCGGTGTAGTAGCGAACCTATTTTATAACATCACTGAGCAGGTCATTTTTGTTTTAACACTCTGTATATTCGCGATTGTGACATTAAGTTTGTGGAGCAAAGTACAAAAGCAAAATTCATGGGAATTGTTATTTACGCTACCAATTTACAACACTAGCTACAGCGCAAAAATCGCACTTAGTCACAGTGTGTTAAAATTAGCAGCGCTCGTAGCTTTACTGTGTTTTAGCACAGCCGCTGCGCTTACTGTTGCTAATACAGAGTTGTTACTAGTGAATGCTTTAAGTTACTCATTAGCTTGTGCTGCTGGTTTACTACTAAGTTTTGCTATTGGCAATATATGCAAAAATATAAACTTACTCAGTGTATTGTTATGTTTGTCTTTTGGCCTAAATATGGGCTTGGCAACTTATATGTTTGATCATGGCGACAGCTTAAGCAAACTCACCATGATGGGTATCTATACACTCGTAATGGCTGCGATAAACCGTTTAACCGTTAGATACTTATAACGAATAGCCCTATTATCTAAATAGGGCTTTCACACTCCACCGTAAAACTTCATTTATACGCTGCAACATGAGAATTCGCTTTTACATATTTGCTACGGTAATATCAAACAACAATTAGTTAACAATTGAAACTACCCCCTGAAGAGGAGCACGAAATGTTTAATGCTAGAGTAACATTGTCACTATGCTTTACTTGGTTGTTACTCTGCAGCACGAGCAACGTATTGGCAGTGCCAATGAAGTCAACCCTCGATACAAAAAGCATAGCAATAAGTGCGGGTGAATGGCCGCCATTTTTAAGTGAATCTCTACCCTATCAAGGTGTTGCGGCCCACCTTATCAAGGATATTTTTAACGAGGCAGGGATCCAAGTTCACTTTACCTTTTTACCATGGGGGCGCGCCTACCATGACACTTACAACGGCAAATATGCGGCAACTGCGGTTTGGATGCATAGCAAAGAAAGGGTAAACAACTACAACTATAGCGATGCGCTACTCAGTGAAAAGTTTGTGTTTTTTTATAAAAAAGATAATCATTTTGAATGGCACAACTTTAATGATCTACGTGGCCTGATAATAGGTGGAGGATTAAGTTACAGCTATGGCCCAAAATTCGATAAAGCCGTGGCAGAGGGTATATTCGACCTCTCGCAAGTAAGTAGTACAGAGCAAAACTTTCGTCGTTTATCAGCAGGTAGAATTGATGCTTTTGCTGAAGAAATAAATATTGGTTACCACACTCTTAACAATCAACACCCTGAGCTTGCTGATACGATTACCCACCACCCTAAACCAATACTGCTCAATAACAGTTTTTTGTTGTTTCCTAATAATGCCGAGCAAAGTAGCGAGCTTCTGGAAATATTCAACTTACACTTACAGCAGTTTAAACAAGATGGTCGTTATCAAGCTTACTTTAAAGGCTTAGAACAAGGCGATTACCGACTTAGCAAACCTAACCTGAAGTAATTTGAATAAAAAAAGCGGCCTAATTGGCCGCTTTGAATGCTTAAACAGCTGTAATTATAGTGAGAAAGTACGGCCTATAGACAGTACAATACGCTCATCGGCAGTATCAATATCTAGGCTCGTGTTCTCGCCCGCTACTTCAATATCAAAGCCGGCAAAACTAGTTTGATAAGCAAGGCGATAGTGGTTATATGATTTACCATCGGTATCCCATGCAAACTTATCGCCATCAAGCGAGTTTGAAACATCAAAGCTGGCGCGTAATGCATGATTAGGTGCAAGTTCAATGGTGTGAGCAAGCATAGAGATCACATGCCCTGCCCCCGTTCCAAAGTAATCCCAGCTGTACCAAAAGTTAAGCTCTGTTTGCCCGAACTCACTTGCATAACCAAATTTAGTGTAGGCTTCAAAATAGTTGCCATCGCTCGAGTTGCTTTGCCCATGGTAGCTGTAATAAGCAATACCGTAATCAAGGCTGACGGCTTCTGTTAACTGTGCATAGCGACCAAAATACGCATCCCATTCAATATTGGTATCATCACCAAAATCTACATTTGATGCCCACATACCCGCATACATACCTGAGTCAGCGAATGAATAATCTAGGCTGCCCTGAATAGCGGGGTCGTTTTGCGTTTGGCTTACACCATTGAAAGTGTAATCAGATACACCGGTTACCGTTGTTGACCAGTCAGCTAATGCAGACGCTGAAAAAAGTGCGAATGGCAGTGCAACTGCAAATAATGTTGTTCGTGTTGTCATGTTAATTCCTTAGCTTACTGATTCAATTTTTGTATAGTCAATTTTGTTATCTTTTGGCGAGCTATCAATGTTGCTCACTGCTTTAAATTTGCTATATCCAATAAACGCAGTACAACCAAAATACAAGCCAATTACCAGTGCCCCAACCCATTGTATTTGTAAAAAGTTTAGCTTAAATAACAAAGTTAACAATGAAAGAGCGATTATATTTAAGGCAATATAGTTAAACCTGCCTAATCGCTTAACCGTGAGATTCATATTGTCAGTGTATAAACGGATCAGTGAATCAAGTGAATTGATCACAAACACTACGCCAACAAAAACCATGGCGATATTTTTAATTCCCTGTGTTGCAATGCCTGCCTCATGATATTGGTAGAGCACGCTAAACCAAATCGCAATCGGGATTGAAGGGAAAATCAACATAGCGCCCAATACCTGATAGGTTTTTAAGCCGCCGACAAAACGAGAGGTAAACTGACCTATCATAATGCTCCACGCAAACCACCAAAATAAATAAAACTCATGGTAATCGTTCAATGGCAGCACAAACTGATTAATATTGCCAAAGTAGTTCCCAATTGATTCGAGGTTTTTAGTAAAATCAGACACTTCGCCGTTATCGCCCATAAACGCACCAACCCACATAAAGCCAATTAATACGATGAATAGCCAAGTGGTTGAGATACTTAAAAAGCGTACGTATTTAATATCGGTGCTGGAATACACGGCAAAGCAAATAGCTACAAAGACAATTAAATAAAACGAGGGAATAATCGAATCGCCATCACCAAGACTCGGTAAATACCAAGGTAGGTTAGACAACAATAGAAAGGCTGTAAATGCACAAGTGCCTATAATAACTACATTATTAATTAATTTAACCCAAGGAATTTCAAAAAATTTCACTTTAGGTTCTATTACACAGAAATAAAAGCACGTGAGGAAATAAAATCCCCAGATCAGAAAGCCCCAATAACCAAACTCAATGGCCAATGGATTGGCAAATGCATACTCTGGGCTTGCTTTTATGTCTGCATAACCTGCAAACTCAGTCAATGGAAACATGATCAAGCCAACGTCTAAGCCTGATGTAAATAAGATTGCGATAAAGGTAAATGTTCTAACCGGTGTAACGCCTACACACCTTACATTGCCCCATTTTACTAAAATTGCAGTAATTGCTAAGAGAGTGAAAATAATGCCAGCACTAAGCCATATGGTCATAATTTGCTCCCCAAAATAAATGATAATACGTCATTCTTTCTCCGTGTTTTTAGCCTCGCATTAACGCATCACAAACAACTCATGATGCGCGCCACTGCAAGCCCCGAGACACAACATATGTCTCAGGTGACTTTATTAGATCTCCGAGCTACGCTGCACAGTTTGCCATTGTGAATCGATGGCAACCGCTGCATGCGATTTACTAAGTGGTGGCTTACCTAAAATCAGATCAGCCGCTTTTTCTGCCACCATAATGGTTGGCGCATTTAAATTACCGTTAGGAACCGTTGGGAAAATTGATGAATCCACCACCCGTAGCCCTTCAATACCATGTACTTGAGTGTTTGAGTTCACTACAGCGAGCTCATCTTCACCCATTTTGCATGAACACGACGGATGGTAAGCACTCTCAACAGCACGGCGCACAAAGGCATCTATTTGCTCATCTGTTTGAATTTCTTTACCCGGTTGGATTTCGCCATCACGGTAGTCATCAAACGCATTCTGCTCAATGATTTCACGGGTTAAACGCACACACGCTCGAAACCCTTCGATATCATCTTGATGCTGTAAATAGTTAAACTGGATTTTTGGTGCAACCGTTGGATCCGCTGACTTTATCGTCACCGCACCGCGACTTTTCGGTTTGTTATGACCCACATGGACTTGAAAACCATGGCCATCAAAAGCACTTTTACCGTCATAACGAATTGCCGCAGGTAAAAAGTGATACTGAATATCAGGCCACTCAACACCCGGTTTTGAGCGAATAAACGCACATGACTCAAAGTGATTAGTCGCCCCTAAGCCACTGCGGTTTAATAACCAACGTGCGCCAATAAGGCCTTTAGAAATTAACCCCAGCTTGCCGTTTAAGGTAATTGGCTGCTTACACTTATACTGGAAATAAAACTCTAAGTGATCTTGCAGGTTTTGCCCAACCCCGGGTAAATGGTGCTTAACCTCGATACCCGCGGCTTTAAGTATTTTGCTGTCACCAATACCCGAAAGTTGCAGTAAATGCGGCGAGCCAATTGGACCGGCACTTAAAATAACGTCTTTACTGGCCTTCGCTTTAACAGTCTTGCCATTAACTTTGTACTGCACAGCAACGGCTTTTTTGCCTTCAAGCAACACCTTTTCAGCCAACGCGCCAGTAACAATAATTAAGTTTTTACGTGACTTCACTGGGTCTAAATATTCACGACTTGCAGAGCTGCGCACACCGTCTTTAACAGTCATATGCATTGGCCCAAAACCTTCTTGCTGCCCCGCATTGAAATCGTCAGTCGCTGCGTAACCGGCTTGCTGGCCCGCTTTGATAAAGGCTTTATAAAGCGGGTTCGCCATTTCGTTACCGTTGTTCACACCTAAAGGGCCGCTATCACCACGATAGTCGTTTTTACCTAAATAGAATGATTCTGCTTTTTGAAAATACGGCAAGCACGACTGATAATCCCAACCGTTCGCACCATGCTGTTGCCATTCATCAAAGTCTTTAGCATGGCCACGTACATATACCATGCCATTGATAGATGATGAGCCGCCTAACACTTTGCCACGCGGGCAATGCATTTTACGGTTATCTAAAAAAGGCTCTGCTTCGCTATGAAACTGCCAGGCGTATTTATCTGAATTCATCGGAATCGACAACGCAGTAGGCATTTTAATAAAAATGCTTTTATCGCTACCGCCAGTCTCTAATAATAAAACGCGGTTGCTGCTATCTTCGGATAAACGATTAGCCAGTACACAGCCCGCCGACCCTGCACCCACTATGATGTAATCATACGTTAGTGCAGTCATTAAAATGGGCTCTCTATATTAGTCATACCGACATAAATCGATTTAGTTTGGGTGTAATGATCAAGTGTTTCAATGCCATTTTCACGGCCGATACCTGACTGCTTATAACCGCCCACAGGCATTTCGGCTGGTGAGTTACCATAGCTGTTGATCCAACAAATCCCCGCTTGCAACTGATGAATAACACGGTGTGCGCGCTTAATATCTTTAGTAAATACACCAGCGGCTAAGCCTAGGTGGGTATCGTTAGCGCGATGGATAACATCATCTTCGTCATCAAACGTTAATACGCTCATTACCGGACCAAAGATTTCTTCTTTGACTATGGTCATGTCATCGGTGCAATCAGTAAATACAGTAGGTGCAACAAAGTAGCCATTCGGTGCAGAGGCTGGGCTCAGTACTTTACCACCCGTTAATAACGTTGCCCCTTCGCTGATACCTTTATCGATATAGCTCATCACTAAGTCTTGATGCTTTTTGGAAATTAACGCGCCAAAGTTAACTTTAGGATCGAGGGGATCGCCGGCAATAATATTTTGTTCTGTGCGGGTTTTCAGCTCATCAATAAATTGCTGATAAACATTTTTATGTACATAAATACGGGTGCAGTTAGTGCAAATTTCACCTTGAGTATAAAAATTACCTAGCATGGCGGCACTGACTGCTTGTGAAATATCAGCGTCATCAAATACTAGCAGTGGTGATTTACCACCAAGTTCCATGGTGACATCTTTTAATGACCCCGCAGCACTCGCGACTACTTTTTTACCCGTGCCGACTTCGCCGGTAAACGATACTTTATCAATATCAGCTGATTGTGTTAACCACTGGCCGACTTCTGCTGCACCTTGCACCACGTTAAACACGCCCGCAGGTACACCCGCTTCGGTGAATATCTCGGCAAGCTTGATTGCGCCAAGTGGCGTTTCTTCAGAAGGCTTAAAAATAAATGCATTACCCGCAGCCAGTGCTGGGCCGGATTTCCAGCAAGCAATTTGCAGTGGATAATTCCACGCACCAATACCTGCGCAAATCCCTAATGGCTCTTTACGGGTGTAATAAAAGTCTTCGCCAACCATTTGTTGTTGGCCAACTTGCGCAGGTGCTAGCCCTGCAAAATACTCGATTACATCAGCACCGGTTTGCACATCAACACACTCGGCTTCTTGCCATGGTTTGCCGGTGTCGAGCACTTCAATTTTTGCAAGTAAATCATTGCGCGCACGTAACAGCTCAACCGCTTTTAATAAAATACGACTGCGTGCAATAGGCGTCATGGCTGACCACGCAGCAAAACCTTGCTTAGCACTTGCAATAGCTGCGTTTTGTACAAACGCATCAGCGACTTCTACATGGTAAATTACTTCATCTGTAGCAGGATTTTTAACTGCGAAAGTTTCGCCACTTTGATTCTTTAAAAAGTGACCGTTGATAAAATTTTGATAAACAGGCGTTGTCACATTAAGCTCCATACTGTTTGATAAGTGAATTTACATAGCCTTTGGCTAACTGCTCGCAATGTTCAAATTGATCTTCGTCTGACTTACTTAACACCGCTCTTAACCACAGCCCATCAATCATCGCTGCACATAATTCGGCTGCAAGTTTGGCATCAACGTCATTCATTAATGCTTTGAATGAACTTGTTAAATTACTAAAAAGACGGCGGCTATTAACGTTTTGTAAACGATGTAATTGCACGTCATGCATTGATTGCGCCCAAAAGCTTAACCAAGTTTTAGTGGTATCACTTTGCAGCTGTAAGCGTGCAAAGTTCGCTTCAACTATAAACATCAACCGTTGTTCTGGCGTCGTAGTTGCTGTTACACGTTCAATTAATGCACGCTTCAAGTTGGTTAATAAATAACGCACAGTGGCTTCTATCAAGCCCTGTTTACCACCAAAGTAATGACTAATAATGCCCGACGACAAACCCGCCTTGTTACTAATACTGTTAATCGTTGTGCCTTGTAAACCAAGCTCAGCAACCGACTCAATTGTGGCGTCAATTAACTGCTGACGACGGACAGGTTCCATTCCAACTTTAGGCATGATTTTTATTAATTGATCGTTCAATAAAAATAAAGGTTAGAGTAATAGATTGGATAATTCAAGGTTGACAAACTGTAAACAAGCTAAAGTGGCGTCAGCAAAGTGACTCTAAGTAACTGTATTAGCGTTTATAAATTGGCTTTGAAAAAATTACGAAAAAAAATAATATAATTGCCATTTTTCAAGTAAATGTTACGAAATGCAGCAAAAAACAGAAGTATGCAGAAATTAAAACCTCAATGTTGATAAACGTATCCCAACAATACGAGTATTGCCATTCAGCATAAATAAGTAATATAAGACTATTAATGTATGTATTCTGCACCTATGCTACTAACATCGTATTTTTCAATTGTTAGCTTTAACATTAGCAAAGCCATTTTTGTTAATTAACTTTGCAGCTTCCCTTTAAGGTAAAGCCAATCTTTGTCGCATAATAAAATTAATAATTTATTTTGACCTTCCCCTCATGGGAAGGATTAATCTCTACAACTCAAGATAAATTACAGCAGTGGAGGTTAATGTGGATAAATCAATTCAATTTAGTGTTGCCGGGATGAGCTGCGCTTCCTGCGTTGGTAGAGTCGAGAAGGCTTTAGGCAAGGTTACTGGTGTTGTAAATGCAACTGTTAATTTAGCACTAGAAACAGTAACAGTAGAAGGCGCAGCCGAAACTACTGCGCTAATAGATGCGGTAAAAAATGCAGGTTATGAAGTACCAATCACCCATGTTCAATACCAAGTTGCTGGGATGACCTGCGCCTCTTGCGTTACGAGAGTAGAAAAAGCAATGATGCAACTGCAACAAGTACTCACCGCAAGCGTAAATCTAGCAACAGAAAAACTTAATCTGACCTTGCTTTCGCCATTATCAGTAACTGACATTGCAACCACCTTAAATAATGCCGGTTATCAGCTAGTTGATACATCGTATGATGTGAAAGAAAAGGAAAAACACGCTTTTTATCAAGCGGATTGGTTCCCTGCTCTTGCTTCAATACTCTTAACGTTACCTATGATTTTAGCAATGTTTGCTATGCTCTTTCAGCGAGATTGGATGCCACCAGCTTGGACCCAGTGGTTACTCGCAACACCTGTACAGTTTTATTTTGGCGCGCGTTTTTATCGGGCGGGCTGGGCTGCTGTTAAAGCTGGCTCCGGTAATATGGATTTATTAGTCGCCATTGGTACCAGCGCCGCATATGGTCTATCAGTGTACTTATGGTGGACTTTTACTGGGCAGCACGGTTCCCCTCACCTTTACTTTGAAAGCAGTAGCGCCGTGCTCAGCTTAGTACTTTTAGGCAAATACCTTGAGCACAGAGCTAAACGCCAAACAACAAGTGCTCTAAAAGCACTAGAGGGCTTACGGCCAACCACAGCAACCGTGTGGCGCGAAAACAACTGGACTGAAGTCGCTGCTGCGATGATCAAAACAGATGAACGACTATTAATTAAACCCAGTGAACGTGTCCCTGTAGATGGCGTTATCATTAAAGGTCAATCGCAAATTGATGAAGCTTTAATAAGCGGTGAAAGCATGCCAGTATTTAAATCAATCGCAGATAAAGTAACTGGCGGATCAGTTAATTTAGATGGAGTATTAGAGATCAGCGCTACAAGCGTTGGGGCAGAATCAACGCTTGCGAAAATAATACGTTTAGTAGAGCAAGCACAAGGCGCCAAAGCGCCTGTACAAGCATTGGTAGATAAAGTAAGTGCTATCTTTGTACCTATAGTATTGTTGATCGCACTCATTACTTTAGTAAGCTGGGGTTTAGCAACGGGTAATTGGCAACAAAGTATTCTTAATGCTGTTGCTGTGCTTGTCATCGCTTGTCCTTGTGCCCTCGGGTTAGCGACCCCTGCAGCAATAATGGCGGGAACTGGCACGGCTGCGCGATTTGGTATATTAGTCAAAGATGCTCGTGCTTTAGAGCAAGCCACTGCAATTAACATGGTAGTTTTTGATAAAACAGGCACACTCACGGTAGGGAAACCTGAATTAGTGAGTATACATACGCTTTCTGGTGATGAAGATGATTTACTGCAGTTGGCCGCATCATTACAGCAATACAGTGAACACCCACTAGCCAAAGCTGTTTTAAATAAAGCGCATGAGCACAACTTGCAAGCAAACGCTGTTACTGATTTTCAAGTTGTCGCTGGCAGAGGTGTAAAAGCGCACCACCAAAATGCAAGGTTATTATTCGGCAGTGGTTTTTGGATGCAAGAGCTAGGACTCACCCTGCCACAAATAGAAATTGATGTACCAGGTGCTTCGTTATCGTGGTTGGTTAGTCAGCAAAATGAAGAGAGTAATTTTTTAGGGTTATTTTGCTTTACTGATCAGCTAAAACCACATGCGCTTGCCGCGATAAAACAACTAAAACAGCAAGGTATTAAAGTGGCAATGTTAACCGGTGACAGCCAAAGTAGTGCCGATTATACAGCCAAACTATTGGCATTAGATGATTACCAAGCGCAAGTGCTGCCTGAATCTAAAGCACAGTATATAAGTAATTCACAGCAAGCTGGTTATCTCGTTGCTATGGTAGGAGATGGTATCAATGATGCCCCGGCGTTGGCGCAAGCAGATTTGGGTATCGCAATGGCCACAGGTACCGAAGTCGCAGTAAGTGCAGCAGCAATAACGCTCATGCGGGGTGAGCCTGCTTTAGTGGCATCTGCGCTATCAATGGCTAAACTGACATACCGAAAAATTAAGCAAAATTTATTTTGGGCATTTATTTTCAATGTCATTGGTATTCCTCTCGCTGCACTTGGTTACCTCAACCCTATACTTGCAGGAGCAGCGATGGCCGCCAGTAGTTTGCTGGTGATCAGTAATGCCTTACTACTACAACGCTGGCAACCAAAGGAGTAACAAGCATGGAGAAACTCATCACAATCGGTGAAGCAGCACAATTAACTGGGCTTTCAGCCAAAATGATCCGCCATTACGAAGCCAGTGGTTTATTAAAATGCACTAAACGCAGCGAAGCAGGTTACCGTTTATATAGTGATCAGCAACTGCAATTATTAGGTGTTATTAGACAAGCTAGGAAGCTTGGGTTTCCAATAATCCAAATTCAATCACTATTAACCTTGTGGCAAAACCCAGCTCGCACAAGTAGGGAAGTAAAATCTATTACTCAGCATCACCTGAGTGAAATTGAAGAAAAAATTAATGAGCTACAGCAAATGCGCCAAGCACTCAAACTGTTATCTGATAATTGTAGCGATGATGAGAATGCCCACTGCGCAATTTTAGACGGTTTATGCCAAAACAGCTTAAATACCACGGCAAAGAAAACCATTTAAAGCAAAAAGCCAGTCATATTACTGACTGGCTTTTTGCTGTTTAAAAATAGCGAGTAACACTGTACTTTAGTGATGCAGCAAACCCCCTTTAAAGAAAGCAAGCATTAAACGGCAAATAAGTCTCGTGGTGCTGATAAAGCGAATAAAGCCACTTTTACCGCTAGGCATCTGCTCAGTGAGGTATCAGAAAATTTGTTCACGCGGTAAACAATGTACGCTCACAAGGGGCTAATTTTTAGTGTTAGCCGCCGGCTTGCTGCCTCCTGCCAGATAAAAGCAAAACAATTGCCGCATCCATACCCGTTGTTAAAGCACCTGCAAATAACATTTGGCAATCCTGTTCAGTATTACAAGCTAATTGATGACAAATAATTAAGATTTTAGTTTTAAATGCACGACCCGTGAGCGTAACTCAACAGGCAGTGGAATTCAAAAGGGATCGCCAGATTGCTTTTTACTGATACGCTACTCAACTAACCACGTCGCACGTTCATCCGTGACTCATACTGGTCAGTCTAAGTTAACCCATTGCTTAATTTCTAATGCAGTCATGATCAGCTCAACAGAAAATGCAGCTAAAATCATGCCCATCACGCGGGTTAAAATTGATGCTCCGCCAGTACCAATTAATTTGATTATTTTGCCTGAGAGCAATAACAAAATAAGTGTCAGCCCTAATACCGCTAACATCACCAAGGCGGTACCGATCTGCGTAACAACAGGGTAAATATGGTTATCTGTTAGTAAGGTCACGGCTAAGATAGCACCAGGAGTTGCAGTTGCCGGTATTGCCAGTGGAAAAACGGCAATATCATGTCCAGGGTCTTGCTGCGCTTTATTAAAGTCGTTACCAAAAATCATTTGTAAGCCAAATAAAAATAAAATAATCCCACCACCCAACTGAAACGACACTAACCTTATACCCATTGCATTTAGAATAAGCTGCCCAACTAAAATAGACGCAAGTAATACGCACGCCGCATAAAGCACTGTTTTAAATGCCGTTTTACGTCTTTTCTGCTCTGTTAGGTGTGAAGTCAATGCCGCAAACAGCGCCATAGTACCAATAGGATCAATCGTAGCCCAAATAACGAGGGCATCTTGAGAAAGCTTTTCTAGCATATAAAAATCCTTGTTAAGCGAAAGGTCTAATTAAAATCGGGTAACAAATTCATGTCCTTAGATCACAAGTTAATCTGCTGATATTTTATACATTATTATAACTAAAAGTATTAATTAAGAGCTAATAACTTGGTTTATTAAGTTTTTAATTAATAAAATGCGACTAAGTAAAGACCTGAGTTACGCTATTGCTAGCTATCAACACTTAGAACAAATAAAAAATAACGTCCTTCCTATATTGATTATTTGTAAATAATTGCGCTTTGTTCTAAACCTAAAGAAGCGCTTTAATTAGGATCATAATATGCCAACACCTCAAACAATTGATAAACAAACTCCCTTTGCAGCGTGTATTAAATGTAACACGGTTAGTACGTTTGCAGCGTTTCACTGGCTGGCACTGGCCTTTAAAGATATGACCAGAGCCCCCATTTTGAGTCTAGTTTACGGGCTAATTTTTACGCTTATTCCGCTGGCAATTATATATTCTGTTGTACTCACAGAAAGCCACTTAGTGGTGTTACCCGCCACAGTTGCATTTGCTTTGATAGGTCCCGTGTTTGCCGTTGGGCTTTATGATGTTGCGTGGGAGCTTGAAAAGGGCCACACGCCTACCCTAGGTCACTCGCTAAAATCCATGTTCAGAAATCCCGTAGGTGAATGGGGGTTTGCAATTTTACTGATGATAATAATGATTATATGGATGCGCCTTGCTGCACTGGTTCATGCCCTCTACCCAAGTTATGCTAACCCTACATTTGAAGAGCTATCCGCATTTTTAACCGTAGGTTCAATCATTGGCGGTGTATTACTGGTGACTGTATTTGCGATTTCAGCCTTCACACCGCAAATTATGATGGAAAGACGGGTTGATATCATGACTGCGGTTGTCTCATCAATGCATGCTGTTAGAGTAAATTTTGCAGCGATGGTGGTATGGGCTATCTGTATTTTTGTCCTTGTTGCTATCGGCTTTATAACTGGCGCCACCGGTTTTATTGTTATTATGCCGCTACTAAGCTATGCCAGCTGGCATGGCTACATTGCAGTGATTAAAACCAAAAAAGCCCGAGAATATGAGTAACCTAAAAACAAGAAGGCCAGATATCGCTGGCCTTTTTTTGAAATGAATTAATAACAAAGGAACCTATTTCTTAGCTCTGAGCATGGTACTGATCACGCCATCTTGCTTAATTAAGCCATGGTATAGCGCTGCACTGATGTGCATAAAGATCATCGCTAAAAACAACCAAGCTACAATGCCATGCATTTCTCGAAAAAATGCAAAGTATTTAATATTTGCATCAAGTAAATTAGGCAACGTAAACAGCCCAAACACCTGCACCACGCGCCCATCGGCATTTTGCATCAACCAGCCAGATAACGGCATCAGTATCATCGCAGCATACAGCCCGATATGAGTTACCGACGCCGCTAAGTGCTGAATTGCAGGTAACTCACTGGGTAATTCAGGAGCGACACTAAGTGCTTTATTTATCAGCCTTATTATTACCAGTACAAGTGCTAAAAAGCCGAATGATTTATGCAAGGCTACGGCTTCTAGCTGCCAAACAGCCAAGCTTTGCACCATTGATAAGCCTAAGAACAGCATCGAAATCAAAAGCAATGCCATAACCCAATGTAATAATTGACTGGTCGCTGAGTACCTTTTATTTACTGACATTACGCGCTCCTTATTGATTTGTTGATTGACCATCAAGCAATGTTTCAGTGGCTCTGCGACGATAAGACTGAGCATACGCCGCTCCTCTTGCGCGCAAAATAGGATCCGCTGTCGCACTCATTCCTGCGGGTAAAACTAATGGGTCAAAGTTTTGAGCCCCACACTTTCCTTCATCCTGAGGACGCCAGTCAGTGATCACTAACGTACCAGCATTGATTGTTTTGCGCGTAGTGGGCCAAGGTATTGTCGGATTATTTTCATCGTCACTGCTATGTGCCAAAGTAAACATCAAATCAAATTTAACTGGCTGGTTTTTTAGTTGCTCCGCAAGCTGTTGTTGTAAGGCATCAGCAGAAGTCTGATCAAGCTCAACTAACTCTTTGTAATCATCATCAGGAACTGCTTCGAAGCGCACGGCTTGCTTTTCACCGTGCGCATTGTGTAAATAAAATGCATTTATGCTGTGGTAGCGCTCTGTAGCAAAACTATTTGTCGGCACGTAACCGGCTTTCCACTCGTTAAATGCTTTGCTTTCTGGGTGCGCTTTAAAAAAGGCTTTAATTTTTTCAGGATCGCGCTGTTTGGTGATTGGATCAGGCGATAATGCCTGCAATTGCTGAAAAAATGCATCGGGCGTAGCGACTGCCATTACAGGCGGGGTATTCATCGCCACTCGCCATTCTTGCGTAGTTGCGCTATTAACAACAAAAGCAAAACTGCGCACCGGTGCTTTTAAATCAGGTGCCGTTGGATTATTACCTGCAATTGAAAAACGCCCTAGGAATTCGGTGTCGCCCTCATTAAAGATTGCTGCAGTTGAATAACTGGCTAATGCGCCAGTCGATTCAAAGCGACCTGAAACACACATCCCTTTTGCATGGGCACGACGAAAGCCGAGGTGAGGCTCATCACCTTGTTGTAAATCAACAAATCGTTGTGCGGTCACTGTGTCGCCATTAAATACACCGGCAAAATACAAAGTAGCAGTTGCAAATGCCGCCATCGAACCAAGTAGCAAACATTTGCGCACGACTGAGGAGCCTGCATTGCTACTGCGTTTATCATTAGTCATATTATAACTAGCCCTTCTATCTCATTATTTATTATCAATACTCCCCTGCAAAGACCGACTAAAGCAGGAAGCTATTTCAATAAATTAAAAAGAATTCACTATTAGGTTCATAACATTTAAATGATAACCGCTTTTATAAGCGTGCTGGCAACCTAAAAAATCAAATAAATAGCTGAGCTGGCAAGTATAACTCTTGGCGTAGTAGCCTACGCCCTTGCTTAAGAGCATTGTTATAAGATGGCTTGTTGGTCGCATCGATATAACCAAAAAAGAACTCAAAATCTTGCTTATGCTGTTGGTAATACAAGCGCTGCATTGGTGACGCAAAACCTTGGCCTCTAAACTGCTTAGCAATAAAAATATCACTCACCAGTAAACCATTTAAGCCTAGTTCTTCACTCGACTCGCCCATGATCATACCTAGCGGCTCGTCTTGATAAAACGCCATGCAGCATAAACCATCTGCAATAGATTCACTTACGTCTTGTTGCTCACTTATTGGTACTATGGTTTTCATTTCTGGGTGTGCCGTTAAAAATTCGCTATATTCTTGTTGATACCAAGCCCAATGTTTGTCGAGTGAAAATGGCTGCATCGTGATATTGCCATGCAGACGTTTATCAATTTCAAGTAGTGGGTTTTCAGCCCCTAACAACGAGTCAACGGCTCGCGCTCCGGGTAAACTTAAAAGCTGTTTGGCTGCATCGGAGTCGGGGGCTGGCCAGAGGCAAATATATTTGGCCGTACACCAGCAAAATACCTTGCTGATGTAACGAATCAGATCGCAAAGCAATGGCAAAGATAACGCGTGTTCACTGAATACTTCAAACATCGTCTCGTCATCATCATTACGACAAACGTTGACTATAAATAAGCTACCGTCAGCGGCTTCGACAACTTGCGCATATAAATCATCATCGGGTACAGCGGCACTAATATTACGTCGCTGGCGTAATTCACTAAAATCCGCAGGGCTACAATCCTCATTCAATGCAAGTAAGTCTTCACACTCTTTGGCGATTGCTTTGTCAATATCTAAGCCTTTTATGGCGTCAAGTTTATAGGAGCTTAAAACCCCCTTACCTAAACGACGTAAGCACTCTTGGTCTATTTTATACAGTGGATAATGACGCATAACTTCCCTTTAATGGCTATTTTTAGTTAATATGTGGACAGTAAAGACGTAAATCAACTAAATGATAATTAAGTAATTAACGAGCTCTTTGTCATACGCAATAACGGTTGATTTACGCATCTAATAGCAACATAAAAAATGCCTGAAAGATTATATTTATTATCTTGCTATCAGGCATATTCACTCCTATAGTCTGCAAATTATCCCCCTTAATTTTGAATCACTTTGTCTATTAAATCCCGCGCTCCTGTCAGTCAGTTTGGTGAGTTATTAGGCTATGCGCCTGGTAATGTTGCTGTTTATTCGTCTGATTACGATACAGCTGACGAAACAATTTATCCTAACCGTAGTGCCTATCGTAGTTACCTCGATGGTATTTACATGGGCTATAAATGGCAATGTGTTGAATTTGCGCGGCGCTGGATGTACCTCAATCATGGCTATATTTTTGATGATGTTGCAATGGCTTACGATATTTTTGAGCTACGTTCAGTGCGTGATATAAACAATCAAACCAGATTGCCGTTACAAGCATTTCGTAATGGTGCAAAACACCACCCAGTGGTAGGAAGTTTACTCATATGGGAAGAAGGCGGTGAATTTGAAGAAACAGGTCATGTTGCGGTGGTGGTTGAAGTACATCAGGATAAAATTCGTCTTGCTGAACAAAACGTGGCCCATCAGCTATGGCCGCAAGATCAACAGTGGTGTCGCGAACTTAAAGCGAAAGTCACAAAAGAAGGTGACTACTGGATTGAGTGCTCTTACAGTGACGCCACTATTTTAGGCTGGATGACACAAACTGAGCACAGCGAATTTAGTGAACCAACGCCTGAAATAAACACGGATCTATTTGCCATAAAAGCCCAATATGCAACTGATTATGGGCAAGCCACAAAGTCATGGCTTAACATTGCCAATGACGATGAAGCCGCCTACGTAGAGATGATGCAAGGGCATAAGTTGACTTCAGTTAATGCTGATCAACATCATTATTTTACAATTTCAAAAACCGCTCAACAAACTATTGAGCATGCTAGCAATGAATTACATGGCTTGTTTATGCATGCAACAGACTATGTACTGCAGCATCCTGAGCTATTGAAAAAGTTTAATTTACCCGATGCGGTGCTCAATAAAATTCGCCAATCATGGGATAATCGCTTAAATCAACTGATCACCAGTCGATTTGATTTTGCATTAACTCCCGCAGGCTTAAAAGTCTATGAATACAACTGCGATTCAGCATCGTGCTACATGGAAAGTGGTAAAGTACAAGGTAAGTGGGGCAAACATTTTGGTGTTAAAACGGGTATTGATGCCGGCCATGATTTATTTAAAGACTTAGTCAGAGCATGGCGAAAAAGTGAAGTAAACGGCCTTGTCCATATATTGCAAGATGATGAGCCAGAAGAACATTACCATGCATTGTTCATGAAAGAAGCTATTGAAGCCGCTGGTTTTGAGTGCAAAGTAATCATTGGTTTGACTGATTTACACTGGGACGCAGCGGGTAATATTGTTGACGCTGATGGCGAAAAACTCAGTTACGTTTGGAAAACATGGTCATGGGAAACCGCTCTTGATCAAATAAGACAAGAGTGTGAGGCAGATCAATCCCAAAGCGATGATTTTGAGCCGCAATGGCAACCTGGTAAAACCCCACGCTTGGTCGATGTATTACTTCGTAAAAATGTGATGGTTTTTGAGCCGCTGTGGACATTAATACCCAGTAATAAAGCAATTTTGCCAGTACTATGGAGTTTATTTCCAAATCATCCGTTTTTACTCAATACTGCATTTGATTTAAATGATGAGCTATTGCAAACAGGCTATGTTATTAAACCGATTGTTGGTCGATGCGGTGCAAATATTCAACTCGTTGATGAACAACAACACGTAATAGAAAAAACAACCGGTCATTTTGCCTCTCAAGAGCAAATATACCAGCAGTTATTTGCCCTTCCTAAAGTAGCTGATTACTTTGTGCAAATATGTAGTTTTACCGCAGCAGGTAAATACGCAGGTGCTGGCGTGCGCGTTGATAAGAGCATGATCATAAACGGCCACAGCGACTGTATGGCACTGCGTATCAGCGATGATAATTACTTTTAATTAAAGGTGCTTTAACCTCAATATTGAGCGCATATCAAACCCAATAAGTAGCATGTTTACTGTTACTTGTTGGGTAAATAAAGTGGCAACGTACCGTTAGCGCTAGCATTTACGCCCGCTCATCTTTTGGTGAGTCCATCACTACATGCGAAGTGATCGTTCGCACTTGTGGGATTGAACCTAAAACATCAGCGTGAAATGCTTTATAGGATTTTATATCAGCGGTTTCTACGCGTAATAAATATTCAAAAGAACCTGTCACGTTGTGACACTCTTTTACCTCATCTATAAATTCCAGCGCTTGCTCAAACGCACGTTGCGATTTTGTCGAGTGTTCATTTAAGCCCACCCCAACATACGCGACAAAACCCAGTCCAAATGCTTGATTATTTATCACCGCGCGGTAGCCTTTGATCACGCCTGCTTTTTCTAACTCTTGTACACGGCGTAAGCATGCTGATGGCGATAAACCAACCAAATCAGCAAGTTCAGCATTGGCAATTCGACCACTGCGCTTTAACTCTTGCAATATCCTGTCGTTAATTCGATCTTTTTTCATAATAAGTTGCTAAAGTAAATTTATAATAGATTAATAAGCGCAAAAATTGCGAACCATACAAAATATAATTGCACAATCATTATCAACTGAGCAACTATAAATGAATATTGAATTGATATCAGCATTAGCATTATTTGCACTGGTTTCTTCCATCACTCCTGGTCCTAACAACCTGATGTTAATGAACTCAGGCGCTAACTTTGGTTTTAAACGTACATTGCCACATTTACTGGGCGTCACAATTGGCTTTGTGATCATGCTCGTATTGGTTGGTTTAGGTGTCATGCAATTATTTGACTTTTTTCCATGGAGTTACCAGCTATTAAAAGTGCTTTGTATTGCTTATTTGCTTTATCTTGCTTATAAAATTGCCAGTAATAAAACCCCTATCGGTGCTAAAAATAGCGATACTAAACCGTTTACTTTTGTACAAGCATCTTTATTTCAATGGGTTAACCCGAAAGCCTGGACCATGGCATTAAGTGCAGTGAGTGTTTATGCTCCATCCAAAGGAATTGGCGCAGTGGTACTTGTAGGCCTTGTTTTCGGTATAGTTAATTTACCCTGTGTCAGCTCATGGACGTTAGTCGGACAACAGCTACAAGTATGGCTAAAAGATCGTAAACGTCTACGAGCATTCAATATTTTTATGGCTGTATTATTAGTCGCCTCGGTACTTTTTAGTATGCTGTGAGTAATAAAACAAATAAACGCCTTAACAATGGCTGCTTGGTTAAGTTGCCATTGTTAACCTCAATTTTGGATAATAAATAAATCTCCAGCAGTTAACTTATAAACCACCTCGCGAACTAAAACTTTGATCTACTGCAACATGACCATGCTTGCCTCGTGCAATTATGGGGACACAGGCAAACGCTACTGACACTTATCTATATTCATGAAGAGAGATGGCTAATGACGAATAAAGCAATAGCGAAGTTTAATATTTCTGCAACCGCAGCAAGTAATTTCCAACATGAAGCTGACGCAACGGCTGATTTTTGGGGCAATAAACCACTTAATACCTTGCCCCCTCATGATTTTATTGCCCCCTATGCACGCCATAAAACGCTGCCCACACCCGGTATCGAAAAACGTAATGCTTGGATCATTGGTGGCGGTATTGGTGGCCTAGCAGCGGCATTTTATCTTATTCGTGACGGTCATATGAGCGCTGAAAATATTACCATTTTAGAAGAAATGGATATTGAAGGCGGTTCTATGGATGGCGCGGGTAACCCTGATGACGGCTATATTATTCGTGGTGGCCGCGAAATGAACTGGAATTACGACACCCTGTGGGATCTGTTTCAAGATGTTCCCGCTGTAGAACTGCCCGAAGGCTATTCTGTGCTTGATGAGTACCGTTTAATTAATGATAACGACGCCAATTACTCGCAAGCCCGTTTAATAAATAAATGCGGTGAGATACTTGATGCAAGCGACTTCGGCCTGAATAAGTCTCAGCAATGGGAGTTGATCCGTTTAATGCTCAAACGCAAAGAAGAGCTTGACGATCTCAGTATTGAAGACTATTTCAGCGAAGGTTTTTTACAAAGTAATTTTTGGTTTTTATTTCGCACTATGTTTGCCTTTAAAAATTGTCATAGTCTGTTAGAAACCAAACTGTATTTGCATCGCTTTTTGGATTCTATTGATGGTTTTGCCGACATGTCTGTGTTACTTTTTCCAAAGTATAATCAGTACGATACCTTTATTAAACCGCTTGCTAATTTATTACGAGACAAAGGTGTAATTTTTCAATTTGCAAGCCGTGTAAACGATCTGGATATAACATTTACCGGTAACAAAAAAACCGTAACGGGGATCCATGCCACGGTAAAAGGTGCAGCACAGCATATTGACGTTGCCCCAGACGATTTAGTTTTTGCACTCACAGGCTCAATGACAGAGCATACTGCTTATGGCGATATGCACAGTGTGCCCAAACTCAATTGTGAAAAACACGATCCTGGTGAAGATAGCGGGTGGAATTTATGGAAAAACCTCGCTAAAAAATCTGCGGTATTTGGGAAACCGGAAAAATTTTATGGCGATATTGATAAATCTATGTGGGAGTCAGCCACACTCACTTGCAAGCCATCGCCACTTATAGACAAGCTAAAGACATTATCAGTAAACGATCCCTACTCTGGTCGCACGGTAACTGGTGGCATTATTACTTTTACAGACTCTAACTGGCTATTGAGTGTAACCTGTAACCGCCAGCCACATTTTCCTGATCAACCTGATGACACCTTAGTACTTTGGGTTTATGGTTTATTAATGGATAAACAAGGTAATCGCATCGCTAAAACAATGCCCCAATGCAGCGGTGAAGAAATCATCACGGAGCTTTGCTATCATTTGGGCATTGCACAGCAGCTTGACGAGATCATAGCCAATACCAAAATACGTACAGCGCTAATGCCTTATATCACTGCGCAGTTTATGACTCGTGCAGCTGGCGACAGACCTACCGCCGTTCCTGAAGGTTGTACAAATTTAGGCTTGATTGGTCAATTTGTCGAAACCCGCAACGATATTATCTTCACGATGGAGGCCTCTATTCGTACAGCACGTATTGGCGTATATAAGTTACTTAATATCCCTAAACAAGTGCCCGACATCAGCCCAACCCAATACGACATTCGTAACCTTATTAAAGGAGCAAGAGCGCTCAACAGCGGCAAGCCTTTTATTGGCGAGCGATTATTACATCGCCTGCTTGATAAAACCTACTTTGCGCATATTTTACCGCCACTACCAGAGCCAAGTAGTAAGAAACAAAGCCATTTCGAAGCAGAAATGCACGAGCTACTAGGCAAAGGCAGCTCGGCGATGCATAAATTTTCAAGCTGGGTTGGCACGCTACGAGATAACTTTTCACATAAAGATAAATAACCTGAGCTGCGGATAATAAATCTATCCTCAGTGGCCATGGACGGCCAGGCTAAAATGACACACTCAAGGTACAACAAACCAAAGCCTTGATCTTGATAAAGTGCAATAAGAAAAAATCAGGCTAGAATAAATAATAATATGAGCTCTGGATAATCAATCTGTCTCCAGTAGCTATTATTAGTAAACCTTTTTAACCAAAGTTCTGGTTAGTGATTTCACGGGAGCAAAAATGAGCCAAACAGTTGCAGATTTAATGACTTCAGATCCATTTGCCGTAAGTGCAGAAAACACCCTACACGACGCACATAACCTAATGAAAGAAAAAAATATTCGCCATATTCCCGTAATTGATAGCAATGGCAAACTAGTGGGTATGTTGACACAAAAAATCATGATTGCCCAAGTGATGAATATTATGGCTAATTACAGTCCTAGCGCACTTGAACGAAAGGAAAAACAAACCAAGATAGACACTATCATGGCAACCGATTTTGCCACTGTGCTAGCAACGCAACCACTACAAGATGTTGCTCGGTTTTTTGTTGATAACCGCCATGGTTGCATGCCAGTGCTCAATGAACAAAACAAACTTGTGGGTATCCTTACCTCGTCCGACTTTGTTCGCCTAGCGGCCGCTTTATTATCTTAATGCAAAGTGATAATAACACCGCTATCCGTCTCAAATAAATATAAACTCGTATATGCCAAGTAGTCCTTGGCATACGGCTACAACCAGCCTTTGTGTTTGAAAAACAAATAAGGTGCAAAGCCCGATAGCAACATAATGCCAATTGCAAATGGGTAACCCCATTCCCATTGCAGCTCAGGCATACTATTGAAATTCATCCCGTACACACTGGCTACTACGGTCGGCGGTAAAAACACCACCGAGGCAATCGAGAAGGTTTTGATAATTTGATTTTGTTCAATATTAATAAAGCCTTGCGTTGAATCCATCAAGAAATTTACCTTATCAAACAAAAACGTACAGTGAGACATAAGAGTATCTATATCAAGTACAATTTCTCGTAGTGATTCGCGATCCTCGTTCTGTACACCTAAACGACGTATTAAAAACGAAATATTGCGTCGTGTATCCATTAAGCATAAACGCACTTTACCATTGGCATCCTCTAAACGCGCGATACGACTGACCGCTTCTTCTAAATCAGAGTCTTCTTCTTCTAGTACATACGCACTGAGTTTCTCTAACTGATGATGCATATCCTCGAGCATATCAGCATGATTTTCGACTTTTTGATCAAATAAGGTAACCAATAACTGTTTTGGTGTGTCACACATTACTTGACCTTTACGTGCTCTTAAGCGTAACAATCGAAAGTCAGCCAGCTCGTCATCGCGAATGGTCAGCAAACAATTATCCTGTAGTAAACAGGCCACTGTTACCGTATTAAAACGCCCTTCATTTGGCGACATAAACAATGCATGCACATGCAAGCCTTCATTGTCGATAAAGCATCGCGATGAAGCTTCAATCTCTTGCACATCCCCTGACTCAGGAAAAGTTATATTGAGCGTTTTTGCAAGCGTGTTTCGCTCATCTTCAGTTGGATTGATTGTGTCAATCCAGTGTGCATTTCTGATTGATGCTTCAAGGGAGGTATCGGATGAAGGCTCTAACTCTTTGATCACACCCTGCTCGATAGAAAAAAATCTCAACATGCACTGCTCCTTTAATAACAAGATGAGTTGAGTATATGTAACTGATGATTAATCAACAATGACAATACACTCCTGCATCACAGTTATTATTAAGAATAAGCAATTAGTTAACACGTAACAGCAGCTTTTGTTTTGCAGATTTTACAAAAAAGTGCATATTTTTCAGGGCATTTCAAAGCAAGCGTTCATCACCCACTTTAAAAAAACACATAAACATTTAAATATCAGCAACTTAAAAAATAATTTTTATCGGCACAGCCATTGCTTTATATAAACTAACGCATGTTCATAGACTTTATTAGACGCTGTGAACATTTCTTATAAAAGCAGGAGGAATAATGAGTAACAATAACGAAACAAATAAAATCGCTGAATTTACTGCCCCAGGTATGAATGAAGAATCTGCAAAAAATACCATTGCCACACTTGATAACCGCATGGTCGCACTGCTCGATTTACAATTGACTCTAAAACATATTCATTGGAATGTGGTTGGCGCTAATTTTATTGGCGTGCATGAAATGCTCGACCCTCAGGTTGAGGTGATCAGAGCAATGACCGACACCATCGCTGAGCGAATCGCTACACTGGGCGGAGTTCCCGTTGGTACTCCAAAATCGATAGTTGAGCGTCGTTCGTGGCACGATTACTCACTTGGTAAGGGCTTAGTAAAAGATCACTTAGTTGCGCTTGATAAAGTATACAATGGGATTAATGGCGATCACCGAAGTGCGATTGGCAAGCTGTCAGAGCTCGATCCGGTGTCTGAGGATATGCTTATTAGCCAACTTGCCGATTTAGAGCAGTTTCAATGGTTTGTGCGTGCACACTTAGAATCGTCAACGGGTAAACTCAGCAGTTAATCTCGCGATTTTCAGTGCAGTTTAAGCTGACTGATTTATATTTAAAGTCAAAGATCAGGCTATTTAAAGCCTGATCTTTATTTATGACTGATCAACAACAATACCGCCACTTTTGACTTATATTAGATCTTAAACTGACCTACTAAAGCACCTAAGCTCTCCCCTCGACCGGCTAAGTGATGACTAACTGATGAGGTTGTTTTAATGGAACGAGTAAGCTCATTAACTATTTCTTGAATCGCAAAAACGTTACGGTTAATTTCCTCAGTTACACTACTTTGCTCGGTAGCAGCAGTGGCTATTTGCGTACTCATATCGTTAATAGTGGTAACCGAGCTGGTAACCGCTCCTAGACTTTCCGAAATTGCCCGAGATGACTCAACTGAGCGATTACAGCTTTGCTGGCTTGCCAACATTGCCTTTACTGCAGCCGTGACTAGCGTATGTAACTCATTAAGCATTTCATTAATCTCTAACGTACTCTCTTGTGTACGACTGGCTAAACTTCTCACTTCATCCGCAACCACCGCGAAGCCACGACCTTGCTCGCCTGCCCTTGCAGCTTCAATAGCGGCATTAAGGGCCAGTAAGTTAGTTTGCTCAGCAATGCCACCGATCACACTTAGTACACTGTTAATTTTTTTAGATTGTTCACTTAATGAGTTAACCTGTTCAGCAGCTTGATTGATCTCACTCATTAAATTTGAAACTTCTTCTAAAGAAACATCTACACATTGTTGAGCATTGGCAACATCTTGCGTGGCTGATTGGGTGGATACCGCTACTTGCGTGGTATTTTGCGCGACCTCCTGAGATGTTGCTGACATTTCGGTGATCGCCGTTGCTACCAGCTCAGTTTCATGATTATGGTTTACTAACTGATTTTCAATTAACTGTGTTTGTGTATTGATATTATTTGATGAATCTTTTACATCACGGGTTACATCTGCCACATTGGCGATAATGCTATGTAGTTTACTAACAAACACATTAAATGAATTACCCAATTGACCAATTTCATCGTTACTATGCACCTCTAAGCGCTTAGTCAAATCACCTTCACCTTTTGCAATATCATCCAAGTTTTGCACCATATTTTGAATTGGTTTTACCATATTGTTTGCCGCAATTAAGGCAAAAAACACCGTCAACACCACCCAAAATAATGCAATTAATAACAGGGTCGTTACTTTTTCATTCATGTGCGCTTGGATTGTTGCTTGGTACTTGGTTAGCTCAGCTTCAATATCATCCATGTAAGCACCCGTTCCGAGCATCCAATCTGTACCCGGAACCATCGCGGCGTAACCCATTTTCTCAACTAACCCCGTTGTATTAGGCTTTTGAAAATCATAATAAAAAGCACCACCACCTTGCCTTGCTTGCTCAAGTAACCCAACAACTATTTTTTTCCCGTTGGGATCGGTCATGGCTATTTTATTTTGCCCTTCAATTGCATCACCCAATAGAGCATGGAAAATACTAACGCCTTTTGTATCATAGATAAAAAAGTAACCATCTTGACCGAAAGTGAGATCGCGCAAGGCATTTTTTGCATCTTCTTTCGTCCCTTTGGCTAGTTCGTAATTAATTATTTGGCGGCCTATCTCAACCTCAGTTGCTAATAAACTTTCTTTGTCAGCAATTAATTTTGCTTTAAACGATACAAAATTTTGCTGTTGATTTTGATACTCTAAATAATATGAGCTGGCCATTAAACTAATTAACAGCAGCGTGAGCGGCAAAATAGCTAATAGCAACAGCTTGTTTTTCAGACTTAAATTACTCATTTTTCCCCACATGTAACAATGTAAAAACTGTAATTATACTGCCAATTACAATTAAGTATTTATTTGAAATCAAAAGCCATATTCACACATAAATAGATTCTGGGTATAAGACAAACGTATAGTAGTTGCTAAGTTGCCATAATAAGTTTTCGTTAGCGTAGTAAACGCAAAAATTGGCAGCCAACAAAAACAGGATCGCACAATAATCATACAACCAGCAACTATAAATGAATATTGAACTGGTTTTACCTTAATCACCATCTAGTATGAAATTGGCTTGTGGTAACAGCAACCATCTAATATCGCTCACCTTTAAACTTTTTCATCATACTTAACACTGAACCAAAAGCAGTTATAAGCCTAAGTATCTGCTATTTATTAAAAAATCCTCAGCCCGGGAGCTATACTTGTTAGTATATTAAATTTACTATCCAGATGTGCTTACTATTAACAAGGAAACGAGTGTGCTGTCGCGTTTGTATGATTTTATGCCGGGTCTGAACACGTTATTTCACTACGAACGAAAGTGGTTTGCGGATGATGTAAGAGCCGCGCTATCTGTTGCCGCTGTTGCTTTGCCGGTTGCGATCGCCTACGCACAACTTACCGGCGTAAATGCCGCCGTAGGCTTGTATTCATGCATATTACCAATGATACTTTATGCCCTGTTTGGTAGCTCGAAACAACTCATTGTTGGGCCTGATGCAGCAACCTGCGCCGTTATTGCCGCTGTAGTCACGCCTCTTGCCGCTGGCGACACTGTTAAGCATTGGCAATTGGTTGTCACTATGACCGCCATGACTGGCTTTTGGTGCTTAATTGCCAGCAAATTTAAATTAGGGGTACTGGCCGACTTCTTATCTAAACCAATCTTAATGGGCCTATTGAACGGGGTTGCCATTACTATTATTGTTGGTCAGTTTTCTAAAGTATTTGGCTTTACCTTCGATGATAAATATTTGCTCGAACGATTAGGTGGCGTACCCACCTATTTAGCACAAACCCATATCCCAACCTTATTGATGGCGTTATTTACAGTTGCTGTTTACTTTGCCATGAAACGGCTTAAACCGACTTGGCCGGCATCCATGTTTGCTATCGCATTTGGCGCCGTACTTGTGTGGCTTTTTAATTTAAAGCAGTTTGATATCAACACTATTGGCACTGTAACCGGTGGCCTCCCAGTGTTTAATACGCCTATTTATGATATTGGTGTTATTCGTGAGCTTGTCGTACCGGCACTTAACTTAGCAATCGTCAGCTTTGTTAGTATGATGCTAACCGCTCGCAGCTTTGCCGCTAAAAATGGCTACGACATCGATGCCGACAAAGAATTTAGAGCCTTAGGCATTGCTAACTTTGCCTCGGCCTTATCACAAGGTTTTGCTGTCAGTGGTGCTGATTCTCGTACCGCAGTCAATGATGCCACCGGCGGTAAAACGCAATTAGTATCCATCATTGCAGCGGGGATCATCGCCATCATTGCTTTGTTCTTAACAGCACCGCTTGAGTTTATCCCCAGTGCAGCATTAGGCGTTGTGCTAATTATTGCTTCTGTCCACTTATTAGACTTAAAAGCCGTCTGGCAATTAAAACGTAAAGATAAACATGCCTTTTATCTTGCCTTGGCAACTTTGTTTGCCGTGCTATTTATTGGCGTAATACCAGGCATTACCTTAGCGGTATTACTTGGTTTATTTCAGTTTATTCGTACCGTAATGCGCCCAACAGACAATATACTAGGTGTTGATATTAAAGGTGTTGTAAGAAGCCTTGATGCCACTGATAAAGCAAAAGCAGTACAAGGAGTGTTTATTTATCGTTTTAATTCTCCGTTAACTTACTTTAATGCCGGTTACTTTAAACGTCGTTTGCTAGAGCAATATGCGCGGCAAAAAGACGACATCCACTGTGTTATTATCGACGCCGTGCCCTGCTTCACCCATTTAGATTTAAGCGTGATGGCCATGCTCGCCGATTTAGACGTGATCTTTAAAAAGCGTGATATTAGGTTGGAAATAGCAGGCAGAAAACGACAACTCCTGTCATGGTTTGAAATTGCCGGTATGGCATCCGGTAAAGAAGGCATCTACGTACACTCAGATCTGTATATCGCCTTACAGAAAAATAGCGTCAGTCAATCAAGCGCAGCAGTAAACGAGTTCGACACTGCAGAGGTAAAAGAGATCAGTACGCAATAGCGATTAAGGCTTATGGGCGCTCCCCTTCAGCCTAGCAACAATTGCTTGTATACAGGTATCTTTATCGACAACCCATAAACCATAACTTATAGGTAGCATTTCAATATTGGCGCGATTAAATAGTTTGTAAGTATCTAATTCAAAAAAGTCAGCCCAAGGTCCGGGGTAACCAATTAGATCAACAGCTAAATACCGGCCATGATAACGACATAAAATATCAACCTCAGTACCCGCAACAGCATAACCAGGCCATGTTTCTATCTGTAATTTCATCAGCTCTTGTATTACATCGCGTTGAAAGTCATCTATATCGGATAGACATGTATGAGCGGCTGCAAACTCACTTATCGAACCTAAGTAACGCCTTAATAAATAATGTTCTGGTAACTGTGCTTCATCGATGGATAAAAATAAATGCTGTGTTTGTCTTGCCCGCGTTATGGTCACGTTAAAAACATCTGCTTTATTTAAATATACTGCCGCACGTTTTGCATTATTATCCACCGCAAAAGAGATCAATATAATATCGCGTTCCTCCCCCTGAAATCCAAAAGGGGTGGCGGCTCTTAGCTTATGTCTAATAATTTCGGCTTCACTGAAATGGGCGTCTATTTGCTTAGCAATAAAATCTGCTTGGCTTCGAAATGGCGAAACAACCCCTATACTGTGATATACACCCGTTTCTCGATCAGCACTCATTTGCTGCTTTATGCTCGCGATCACAGCACTCGCTTCGAGCTGATTGACGCCATTTTTATCTCTTTCCCCATTAACACGCTGTATAAATAAATTACCGCTGCTGGTACATGGGCGATGTTGCATTACCTTTAACTTTGCTTGATAAAAATAGCGATTACTAAAATGAATTAACTCAGGTTTACTTCTAAAATGTTCATCTAAAAAGGCTAATTGCTGATCGCTATTGAGCGCATTTAATGTTAAATCTAAAATTGAATTATCACGATAACTAACAACCCCCTCACTAGAGAGTGACAGTTGATTCTTCGCGCGCAGCTGAGCCTCCTTTGATTTTGCTAAAAAAGAGTAATGCCTTAATTGCTTTGTATCGCCAACCACCAGCGCTCGTTTTGCACGATAAAGTGCCGGTAAACAACTGCTAATATTGCACTGTGTTGCTTCATCGATAATAACTAAATCAAACATTTGCGGCTTTAAGGGTAATACCCTATACAGCGAATTCAAACTCACTAACCACACAGGAAACGCCGCTAGCAATGATGAGTATTCTATATTATCAAACAGCTCAAACTGCCTTTTAGAAGTACGACTGCGAATAGCCTGATTAAAAGCCTGCAACGATTTTCGCTGAGTGTTAACTAATGTCCGCAAATTAGTATTTTTTAACGCGGTTAAATAGCGACTCGCCAACAACTCTCGACTAGTTTGTTGCTTATTAATTTGATCTAAAGCAGACCACTGTTTGGCTAGCTTTTTAATGCTGCGCTGAGCCCACTTGAGATATAAATTGCTTAGCCATTGCATATCTTTATCTTCAAGCTTTTTAAGGCGTTGCCCTCGGATTATCGCTTTGCGACAAAACTTATCAAAACGTTGTTCTAAATCAGCGAGTAACGCATTTTGAGCTTTTAGTTCTGCTTCAAAAATAGCTGGGGCTTTTTGCTGCTCATCCGCTAAATACCCAGACAATAAGTCGGCAATATAATTTTTTAGTTTTTTTAAGAACTCTTTTTGTCCAGCCCGAATTGATACTTCACTTAACGCAAAGTTTTCATTCAGCTTATCGGCAATCACATCAAGTGCAGGGTCATTATTTGCGACAATGAGCACTGATTCTCCACGCGCCATGTGCTCAGCTGC
This sequence comes from Pseudoalteromonas sp. ASV78, assembly GCF_047806705.1. Lineage (NCBI taxonomy): Bacteria > Pseudomonadati > Pseudomonadota > Gammaproteobacteria > Alteromonadales > Pseudoalteromonadaceae > Pseudoalteromonas > Pseudoalteromonas sp. ASV78. The sequence continues at coordinate 1,936,803 of NZ_JBLOPA010000001.1, forward strand.
AACCGCGGCAATTGTATAACTTTTCCCTGTACCAGGTGGCCCTGACACACAGCCTAAATGCGCATTAGCAGCGATCGAAATAACTTTCTTTTGCGGTGCAGACAATAAGCCGGGTAAGTAGTCGTACTTTAACGCTTTAGTACTTTTGAGCGGCGCATCACCTGCAATTAAAGCGCTAATTGGGGGTGGAAGCGTTTTTGAGGCCGTTATTTCTTCAAGCTCGTGGAGTACCCCTCGACTGCTGGTTGAGCGCTCCACAAACACCAACATTGACGCAGGTAACAGTGTTGCGGTGCGACTTTTTATGGCTGTTTTTATTTCATCAAAATTGGCAAGTTCTGGGTAGTTTAAAAGCGTTAATACATTTAACGCAACGGGACTTTGTTTTAGTAATGAGGTCCAAAAGTAAGCAGACTGGATATCTGCTGTTTCATCAAGAAGTTCAGCTTCAGGCATTAACAACTGGGTGAGTGATTCATTAATTTCAGGTTGAGAGTCAATAACCGAAAAATAATAATCATCATTGTCTTTTTCTATCGCGGCTTCATTATATAAAATCGGTGAAACAACTTGTTTTATCTCACCTTTTATCTCAAGTTTAGCAACCAGTATAAATCGTACATATAACAAAACACGTTCGCGTTGATAAACCTCAATACGCTTCATCATTGGCTCAGCAAACTGTTGCGGTATTGGCAGCCGGGCTAAAAACCCCGATCCTAAGTCATCTCTTCCTTCTAGTACGAAGCGATCTTGTTTTTTTAATTTACTCAAATCCCATAGATTTAAATCAGCGCTATCTTCTTTGTAGCAATCGCGATAGTAACTCAGTACGTTTTGCTTACTCACATTTAAATTCCATTTCAATTTTCGAGCTATTGTTAAATCATGCCGAGGTCTTTAAATAAGTTATAAAAACTCGTTAGGCCTTTTTCACAAACTTTGCCGTTACCATCATTTCGCCTACGCCATCAACTTTGCAATCAAGTTGGTGATCTTTTGCATCTTTGATCCAGCGGATCACCGCTTTGCTGCCAATCTTTATTACTTGCGAGCTGCCTTTAATTTTTAAATCTTTAACCACAGTGACTTTATCGCCTTCAGCCAATAGCGTGCCGTTTGCATCTTTAACAATAACTGCATGTTCTAATGCATCATTAACGGGGTCCCATTCATGTGAACACTCAGGGCAGATCAGTAACGATTGATCTTGGTAAACGTATTCAGATTGGCAGTTAGGACAAGCAGGTAACGACATAATAACACTCTGTAAAAATCATTCTGCGGCTATGGTAATTGCTCAAGCAAAGTTTGTCTAACTGAATACGCTTACGAATACGGCGGTGTTTATTACTTGGAATATTCCTCTGATTATTCTAGTATCTAGTTGTCCAAGCATATAATTTGTATATAAATGAAATCATTTCCTTCGTTATATTTTGCCAACCTTTTCTTAATTATTGGCACCAGCTTACTTACCACCTATTTAGCCCTTTATTTAGGGCAGCATGGTACTTCAACCTTGTGGATAGGTTTGATGACCTCATGCTACTACCTAGGCTTATTACTGGGGGCTAAGCTTGGCTATCACCTTATAAAATCGGTCGGCCATATTCGAACCTTTGCCGCCAGTACTGCCGCTGTTATAGCGTGTGTGGCGGCACATGGGGTAAGCGATAACATCTATGTCTGGCTTGGCCTGCGACTTTGCGTGGGCCTTGGGATGATGTGTAATTACATGGTACTGGAAAGCTGGCTTAACGAACAAGCGGCCCCTGAGTCACGTGGGCGGGTGTTTTCGTTTTATATGATCACCTCATATTTAGGCACCATCTTAGGCCAGTTTGCCTTAGCTGAATTTCCTGAGCTAGGCTATGCACCACTCTTTTTAGTCTGTATGGCGCTGGCTATTGGTATTATTCCCATTTCAATCACTCGTAGAATTCACCCAAAACCATTAAAGCCGATTCAAGTAAGCGTGTTTGATTACTTTAAAAAAGTGCCGCAATCTATGACTGCGGTGCATTTTGCTGGCATTATTAATGGCAGTTTTTACGGCCTTGCGCCTACCTTTGCCAAGCTCTCAGGCTTTAATTCATCTGAAATCGCCATTTTTATGTCTGCCACTATTTTAGCCGGTTTATTAGCACAATGGCCGATGGGTATGTTATCTGACCGAGTACGTCGTAGTGTGCTATTACGTAGTAATGCAGTCGCCATCTGCGTGGTCAGTCTTGCCTTGTTTTTACTGCCTATTTCGCAAACACTGGCTTTTATACTGACATTTATGTTCGGCTTGTTTGCTTTTACTTTATATCCATTGTCATCGGCTTTAGCTAACTCCCGGGTTGAAGATGAAGAACGCGTTGGCGTATCCTCTGCACTGCTAGTTGCCTTTGGCGCGGGAGCTGCGCTTGGCTCAACCGCTAATGCGCAGATCATGAGTTATTTTGGCCATCAAGCTTTATATGCGTCACTTGCTATATTAACAGTGGTGATGTATTTATTGCTTACCTTCATCAATTCAAAACAAAAAGTAGAGCAACCAGAGTCGAGTGATTACGTGGTCGGGACGTCTGATGTTACCAATTCGCCACTAGCCGCGACCATGGATCCGCGCATCGAAGAAACCACTGCCCACGACCAAATGTTGGTGGTCGATGACGTGGATGATGAATATGAAGAAGATAACGATGTCTCAGAAGGAGACAATCCGCAAGGGGATCTTTTTAAAGATCTACAAGAGCCAGAACTGAAAAAATAACGTTTTATTTTCACTCTAATCAAGCAGGTAACATCGTTTATTTACCTGCTTTGCTTTTTATTTTAAATAACTGCCCTCTTTCTCACCTGCAACTTTAGAGTCTGTACTTCTATAAGGTCGATTGTTTAGCAAAGGTTTTCTGGGATGTGTTTAGATAAATGCAGCTAAGTAACCTGAACGCTGGATAATAAATCTATCTCCAGCGGCTCTTTTCAACGCTAACTGTGTGGAATTTACTTGCCATAGGCCCGTTAAAGATCAGTTAGGCTCAGGATAGCTGCAGATTTAAGTTATCCCTAATGCAATTTTTTTGGCCCTTGGCGGACCAGTTCTTTGCCGTTTTCAAACACATCTTGCGTTACCCAACGACCTAACAACAACTTATGATTATCATCAAGTACCGCTACAAACGGGCGGCCATTGCTGTTATTGGTCGCTAAAGCCACCCCCGCTACGTTCTTTAAACCCAAACCGCCCTTATCAACCAGTAGTAAAAATGCTGCTAACTCTTCAAGGGTGTCGATTATATCGTTATCGTTGATCATAGTGTTTACTCGGTTACTACTTAATAAGTGAAGGATAGCAGTTTATGAAAATAGGCTCTAGAGGCTGATTAAAAGTTAAAGATGAGAGTTAAAGCCCTAATCAACGTATTTATTTGCGCTCGCGCAAGATACATAAGATAGTAGCCTTTGCATCCAGATTGCTATAGCTGACTATAATAGGACCCCCATGATCAAACAACTTTTAACAACGAGTTTAATATTATCTTCCTTCAGTGTCTTAAGCGCTAACTTAACGGTTGAAGAGCAGCGTATTGAAAAAGCCAGCACTGCGATACCGCAAGTTTTAGCTGCATTTTCTGAGGATATAGCTCAATTTGAGCGAAGCTGGAAGAATGTGAAAAGCTATAAGCAGGCAACCGACTTACTCCATGATTATTCAAGCCAACTATGGCTCGCTGCGAAACAGCGCATTATAGCAAGTAAAAGCTATGATGATCGCGAACTTTACTGGGCACGGTTACTGTCAAGCAAAGTGATCCGCACCACTACCCCTGATTTTCCACTTACAACAACAGAGCAGCATGCGCTGTTAACGATGTTAGAAAACGGCAGCCGTGGCCGCACCGATTTAGCCTATTCTAAAAACACCAATAAAAAGATCTTATTAACTGGATTTGACCCGTTTTTACTGGATAAAAATATCAATCAAAGTAATCCATCCGGTGTTGCCGCATTATTACTCGATGGCCAAGTGATCAGTTACCAAGGTATCACAGCCGAAATCAATACTGTGATGGTACCCGTGCGTTATGAAGATTTTGATCAAGGTATTATTGAACAGCTGCTTGCGCCCTATTACGCACTTAATAATGTAGACATGATAGTGACTGTGAGTATGGGTGGTAAAGAGTTTGACCTTGAACGCTTTCCGGGTAAACGCCGCAGCGTAACCGCTCCCGATAACGCCAATATTGTTTACGGTGGCACACAAACAGCGCCGCTTATTCCAAGCTTAAATGACCGCCCACTGCCGGGCAGTGAGTTTGTGCAGTTCAGCTTGCCCGTTACGCAAATGCAGCAAGCCCAAGGGCAATTTAAGATAAATGATAATCACAACGTAATTACCCTTGAAAAAGCCTTTGCGCCGCAAACTCTCGCAGAGTTAAAAGATGCCATTGCCGTAAAAGGCGGTGGGGGTGGCTACTTATCGAATGAAATATCATACCGCAGTATTCGCCTGCGGAACGAGTTAAACTCGGACATTCCTACAGGGCATATCCACACGCCGCGTATCGCACAGTTTGAACCTGCAACAGAAGCAAAAATAGTGAAGCAAATTAAAGCAATGCTAGAGCAAAGTTTAGTTGCACTTTAAAACTGCAAATCAGCTTTTCCCTGTTATTAACCTACACAACTCGCTTTTAAAAAGAGCTTAAACGATAAGAGTAAAGCCACTAATCAGTGGCTTTACCTTCACTAATCGTAATTAATATAGCTCAAATACAGGTTTGCCGTTGTCATCGTATTTCACTGCAAATACACGGGCATGGCGGTTTGGATCATAAAGCGGATCTTTTACGATCTCTTCAAGCGGGCGAGTGTCTGTTTTTGGCACAACACTTGGTTCACCAACGGCATCTTGGTAATCACGTGCATGATAAACACATAACGGTGTTACATCGTCTTCCGCGACAGTAAAACAGTTATGACCTGGACCATAAATCTTCTTATCAACGTCGGTTTCAAGCACTGGCATGCGTGTTTTAGTCCAAGAGTTACGGTCAAGCAGATCTGCATTTTCATCGGCTTCCATATAACCCATACAATAACATGCACCTGTGGCACTGGCTGAAAATGCAATAAATATTTTGCCATTATGTTTTAATACCGCTGGGCCTTCGTTCACCCAAAAGTCCACACGTTCCCAGTCATAATCAGGGGTTGTGAGCATAAATTGCACTGTTTTTAGTTTAATGGGCGATTCCATCTCTGCTAAATACAAGTTAGATGCAGCAAATTGACCACCGGTTTTTTCAGCCCAACAAAAGTAACGCTTACCGTTATTTTCAAAAATAGTCGCATCCAATGAAAAATCAGTGAATGACTTATCGTCGCCCTCTGCTGCTTGCATCATACCCAGCTCAACCCACTCATCATTGAGTGGATCTTGACCTTTACATTCAAGCACGTACGGGCGCAGTGCCCAAATATCGCCCTCTTCGCTGGCTGCAAAATAGATATACCATTTGCCGTCTAAGTAATGGATCTCAGGTGCCCAAATATGACGACTCATAGGACCGCTCTCGTGCTTAAACCAAACATCAACCGTTTCTGCGTCTTTAAGGCCATCTAATGTTTTTGATTTTCTCAGCTCAATGCGATCATAGGTTGGCACTGAACCTGTAAAATAATAAAAGCCATCACTGTGCTTATGCACAAATGGGTCGGCACGCTGCTCTACTAATGGGCTATTTGTTTGTATTGTCATCATTCAACCTGATTGTTAATTTTGATTTGTATTATTTTATTACTTTTAATGTAAAACACAAATATAACACTATTTTTAACAAACTGTGAAAGCAATTATAAACTAAAACTTTGAGTGACCAGTGAGCAAAAAGCAAGCAATTTGGGGTTAACTGTTGACACAGATAGCTAAGCATTACTATCACCAGCAAAGCCATAAGATTAAACCACCCGAGCTTAGCAATTAAACTCTTACTGTTATCCCAACCCCTAATTAAATTTACATATTTATTAACACTTACTCAGAAAATAAGTTTTTCGTCATGCATGTCGCCCTATCCCAAACACCGATAAATTAATTATTAAATATCAACAAAATAACAGTAAATCATAATGAAAACTTATTCTGTAGCGGTTTTATTTTATTTACCAATGAATTTGACAGCGCTGTCAACTGCGTGCTAACTTCATTGCAATGTTAAAAAAATGATAACCGAAAGTTGCAAAAAGCTGAGTTATCAACTCGCTAATGCTGCACTAAAATAATAAAGTAAGGAAAGTAAAAATGAAGAGCACCCTGATTGGGTTTAAACCCAGCAAAACGTTTATTGCTGTATCACTTGCTACTAGCGCTGTTATTTCAAGCAACGCTTTTGCCGCAAGTTGTGACGGCATCAATACCTACCCAAGCTTCCCGCAAGTAGACTGGCAGGGCAATCCTAGTCATGCTAATGCTGGTGATTTAATGCAACATGAAGGCAGTGCTTACAAAGCTAAATGGTATACAAATTCAATTCCAGGTAGTGATGGTAGCTGGGGTTTTGAACATGTCTGTGGCAATGAAACAGACCCTACAGATCCAACTGATCCAACAACGCCTACAGAGCCGACAGATCCTAAACTGGGAGTGTTATGCAAAGATTACACGCTTTGGGCGCCGGGAAGCGTAGCAAAAGCAGGGGATATACTCGTTAATGATGAGTATATTGCCTATACGGCAAAGTGGGAAACATCTTCACGCCCTGGTAGCGATGATACGTGGAACTGGACAGTAAACTGTGATGGCACCGAGCAAGGCACAGCACCACTGCTGTCATTACCGAATGCAAAAGATCCTGTCAGCTTAAAAATGCCAGGCTGGCCAAGTGACTTTGTTGTTGCAAGTCCTACCTCAACGGCGCCTGCCCATCTTACTGTTGATCTAATTAACAGTGCTGATTTAACTGATGTCACTAAACTTACCAATGATTTTGTTGCAGCAATTACGCAAGCTGCACAAGCTGGCACTACGTCTATCATGCTACAAAGTGATGTACTTGATAATATAACCTTAGATAAAGGGCTATCTTTAGGCGCGATAAGTGTTAAACAAGCTTTAACTGACGCCTTAGCGACAACAAATAAAAGCAGCAGTATCGACGTTGCGGATATTGACGCCTTAACCGATGACGCCATGGGTTGGGCGCAGGCTCAAAACTTGATTATGACGGCACTCGCACCTAATGCGACCTTTGGTTGGTCATTAAGCATTGGTGACTTTGCTTTTGATAGCCATTCGGGTAAGCGCTCAGTATGGAATGCTGCGTCAAAAGCAACGGCTGATTTACTAGATACACTCTCGCTGTATAAAGGCGCGTCTAAAGCTGACTTTATCGCCTTTACTAAATCAAGTAGTTCAGCGAGCTTAACCAGCGATCAGTGGCACAACGCGCTAGAGTTTGTTAAACAAGTCACTGACTTTGTGCAAGCACCTGCCATACTATCATCAGTGCCTAGCGCGCAAGCGACAGCCTACTTTATGGGTAACACCCTAGGCGAAAGCAATATTCGTAAAGCCGCACACAGTAATCTATTTGCTATCTTATTTGATACTGACAGTGCTGATTTAACAAATAAAATAACCCGTTATCAGAGCAGTCCTGTGCCGCTGTACTATGTTGGTACGCCAGCAAATGTGACATCACTGACCAGTATAGCTTCACTAAATAGTGACTTAACTAATGCTGAAACAGTGATGGATAGTGAAGTATTCTTATACGAGACACCTAATTCAACTTGGGTACCGTCAACTATCTATAAGTGGGCTGACTTTTTAACTGGCCTAAACTCAATGCATAACGTGGGTGTAGCTGGCGAAAAGTTCTGGTTAATCGACAGCACTGCTGACGATGCCACCAATGCACTATACGCTAAAGTGGCGATTGCAGCATTTTTATCACAAAGTATGCAAGAAACCATACGTTTCGATGCCTGTGACGAGAACAATTGGTCTGAGGTAAAATACGGCGCAGCAGTCGACTACCCTATGACCGCAAGCTGTGGCCAATTAGGCCAAAAGTATGCTGATTACGGTACTCATCCAGTGTCAGGCAACGACCATCCTTACTCATGCCCTCGTGATGACAAAATGGAACAAACAGCCACCACACACGCTAAATGGTATGGTGCACCAGCCCCAATCTTTGTTGCCCCAGATGCAGTACTTGCCGAGCAAGGCCTGTTAGTTAACGGTAAAGTTGGTCGTTGGACCAATGCCGGTCATTGTAATACTGTGCCAACCGCAATCGATACCTCTAAACAGGTTTACGAACGCGGCGAGTGTCAGCAGTATGTCGGTCAAAAAGCGGGCAACTTTATTTGGGATGGCAGTGATGACAGTGTGCAAGGCTGTGGTTGGTGGGGTCGTGGTGTAATTCAAACCACAGGTCGCCAAAACTTCGGTACTTTAAACCACTTTGTTGGCCGCTCACATGTTGACCCAGATACCATAGGCACGACTATTGATGGCACAACCGTCGCTCCAGCACCAGAAAGCCCGTTATATGCCGACTTAGATTTATGTTCAAACCCAGGGCTGGTATGTAGCTCAGAAGAGCACAAAGAAATTAAGTGGATTGCCGGTTTATTCTTTTGGGTAAACTCAGTACAAGCATACAGTAATGAAGGTGGCCCATACGCCGATTGGAACTATCACGCCGAGCTGAAAAAGTATGTTGATGGCGGCTTGCAAGGCACCGCGTTTGTTGATGCTGTATCTGGCATAGTAAATCGTGGTTGCCCTGATGATCATTGCCCAGTCAGTGGTGAAGTACATGCGATTGAAGAGCGTCGCGCTAACTTTAAACTTGTACTACAAAAACTAGGTTTAAACCCGCTTTAAATAAGCGGCGTAGCATAAAACAACCTCACGGTACGAGCATAATATACCTGCTGATTAATAATCAGCAGGTATATTTATTTACCCACACCTTATTTTTTAAATATATTAATGACATAAAGCCACAACGAGTTAATATCATAAAAATAAATACGGGCATTAAAGTCTACAGCTTTCAAAACCTTGAGGCGCTACAGTAAACACATAAGCGTACCATTCAAGCCAAGAGCTACAGCTGCTGCACTAAGCTATTAACGACTAATACAATCGACTCAGCTGCATTAATAATAATCCAGCTGAATTGCACGCCGCTTACTCACGTGTGTGTTTCATATTGCGAACCACTGGCTCAGGGACGCCTTCAGCGCCTTTATCAGCTTCTTCTGGCAGTTTAATTGGTGTTAGCTGTTTATCAATCGGTATATCTTCTAATCGACGCAGCGTATTGACCTGAATATGAGGCCACAACGTTGTTTCACCACTTGAACCAAACATGAACTCAAAGTCGACTATCTGCTCGTATTGCAGTTGCTCTATCACCTTGAGCTTGCCATTTTCATCTTCAACTTCCAGTTCTTCTAACCACATACGATGTCGCATCCGAGCAACTCGACAATAGCGTTCAATCATCACATTATTAACGGTTGCTCCTTGCACGCCAGTGTCGTGTTGTGAGTCTAATTCTATTAAATCAAATTTCTTGAATTTAAGATCTTTATTGGCATCAGTAAGCAGTAGGTTCGGTTGCACTGTATAAGGGTATTTAGCACCAAATTGATCATAATTAAATATACGCTGAAAGTAAGCGCGCGCACTATTAAGCCCGCCATCTTCTTGGTCTTCACGCGGGAGCGCTGTCCACTTCGGTTTTTCGCGCGAGCCTGCGATTAAATCTCGCTCAGGATTCATTCCCATTGTCGGTGAGATCGATAAAGACGCTTGCTGCCACAAGTCGCTAATATGTGGAGCAACGCCCTCATTGCTACTGTGTGCAACCTTGCCAGTTAAATGAATGGTAGTACCATGCGGGATCACCCCTGAACGAGAAATAGAGTGTGGAGGTACAAACTGTAGCCCAAGTTCTCCAGCGCCCATAACAGGATCCGCGGCATCAACCTTTACCGATTCTGCGCTTGATGAGTGTTTAAACATAGTCGGTGGGTTTTGCTCGGGGCTATCTGCTTGCCAAGGCATAGTGTTGTCGCCCAACCATAAATACATACCATTTTCAAAATGCTGTAGCACGTTGTCATTATCAATAATCGCCGTTTCATATTTTACAGCACCATTAAACTGCTCGTTAGATCCTCCACGGTTGCGAACAGGCGCATTCACGCAGGTGAACTTAAGTTGTTCTCGGTATTGTTGAGATTTAAAATGGAAAACGCCAAAGATTGTTTCCGAGGAAGTGCCCGGTGATGGCATGCATGTCGTATGTAATCCTCTCGGCCCACCTTGCCAATTTACCCATGTACCATGCAGCTTAGATAAGATCCCGAACTGCGCCCCAGTAGGCTGGTTTTCTTGCCATTCTAGGTATGGTTTTACAGAAGATACTTGTGATCCCTTGGTCATTTTACTCTCCCTCATTTTATAATGTTTCCGTTTAAGCAAAAGCAGCTTTCCTGCCTGTGTATGAGCGATAAAAAGATAAGTCATAAAACAGCGCATATCTATTACAACGCATTACATACACCGAAACCAATAACCATTAGTAGAGTTAGTTAACTGACCACAGAGCATTTAAAATGCGATTTAACCTGATATTAATTTAAGCCACAATCAAAGTTGTTGGCAGTCGACAAGCTCGGTTATAATCGGTTTTTATGGCTATATTTTTAGCCTCTAACTTGGATCACTACGATGAAAAAACTCTCTGCAGTGCAAATAAAACAACAAGCACTGGTACTCAATGTTGCTGATACGATAGAAAAACAAGCCCTTGCTGATATGCCTGGCATGTTGCAATGCTGGTTTGATGTGGAATACCACTTATTTCCGGGCTCTTTGCTAATGTGTTTTCAATTTGCAAATGAGCAAGCATTAGCAGCGGCAGAGCCCGACCTATTAAAGTGGCAAAAGCGTTTAAGCGGGGCAATGTTAAAAAAAGGCGTGATTTTAAAAGATATGCGCAAACATTTAGTTTTCACCCTAAAAGGGCCTGATGATTAAAATGATAAAACAGGACAGGTATATGTTAATACACTTGGCCTGCCCCATTTTATTTTTATGCCACTTTTCAGCGCTTCAATAATTTAATTAATTGCTCATCATCCGTTTTCCTAGCAAGACGTCGGTATTTATTATAACCCTCTGTATTATTAGATAGTTCGTACAATTGCGAGAGCCGGTAGTAAGCCCAATATAAACTAGGCAAAGAGGTATTTAATTCACTTTTACTGTAATTAGTTAACGCCTCAATACCTAATTGAATATTGGTCTTACTAAACACCGCATTGCGACCAAGCTGATATAAAATATTCAATTTTAATGAACTCATAGCATCGCTATTGTTTAGCGCCTTTAAAAACTGCTGATGGGCGTTGTTAAAGTCCTTATTTTGTTGATAGAGCAGCCCTAATTCATAAGCGATTAACGCCACGTTTGCTGGGGTTTGCTCAAAACTAAGAAGCTTTTTTTCCAGCTCTTTGCTACTTTTTGTTTGCTTATAGAAGGCGAGTTCAGCAATAAAGCCTTGTGTTTTATCACGCAACATTATTTCTTCCACTTGCTTAAACGCACGTTCTTCACTGCCACCCGCAATCGCTGGCGCCCCTAGATAAAAGTTAACTAAACCTTTTCTGTAAGTTATATTATCTGGGGCTAATAAAACGGCTTTTTCCATACAGGCCAATGACTTTTCTGCATAACTCAGGGCTTTAAAAAATGCCAGCCCAGCTTGCCTGCCCATAATTCTGCCGCAATAAAATAACGTTAAATGATTATTCGGGTACTCTTGCTGTAGCTTATTAATTAATGACTCTGCTGCATCTAAATCCTCATCAATAAGTGCTATGGCTTGTTGATTCAATTTATCGATTTCTGTAGTCGCTTTTGCCATTGAGCAAAAGGTCGTTAACAATAAGGTAAAAATCACCACGTGTTTCATCATGTATTCCCCTATTGTTAGTTTGCATATTTACGAGAAAGGAAAAAAATAAACAACACACCAATAACTCCGGGCGCTATCCAAAACGCCAATTGCAAATACCCTGATGAGGCAAATATGTGTCTACCGCCAAAGGAAAGAAAAGCCGTAAAGGCCGCGATACCCGAGCCAATGTAGCCCCCTAAATGCTCAACGAGCCAATCGCGAGGTTTAATCTGACGCTTAAAGGTAAAATGTAAATTTGTCAGCGAAATAAATATGCCTAACGGCCCAAATATCAACATTAAGATATGCTGATCAATCATACCGCGCCAAAAAATAGCAATGCCACTCATTAATAAAGCACCGGTTATCAACAACTGAAAAGGGCTTTTGAGGCGTTGCCGATCGACTTTAGCTGTAAGCACCAGTTTACCATAACGCACTGCCACTAAAGTCAAAATAGACAAATGCAAAAGCAATACCGCAAACCGTACAATACTTTCGCGTACTTTACTGTTGTCAACATCAGCCGTAAAAGCGGCCGGTTTTACCAGCTCAGGGATCAATATTGACAGTGATGCCATTAAAATACCCGAAATAACAACACCGTACATTGATATAGAATACCAATTGCCAAATTTTTTATGCCGCGGCGAGCCCTTTTTACTAAACGCAGGAAACCAAAATAAAGTTAACGCGCAAATACCTATGGCTATATGCGCTGCTAAAATAATTTTAAATACAACATCCATTATAAATAACCCCTCAATAAAACAGTTATCTATAGTATGTAAAATTACCAACAGGGATGAGAGTGCCAAAAGTCACGTTTTTTATCGCAATGGGTTTTATGCGGCAAGTGAATGGGCTTTTGTGAAGTGGGTGGGGTTAGTCGCGGTTTTATATGAGTCCTATCTCGATAGCTTTTAAGACGGCTCTGGTTCTATCCCTAACGCCAAGTTTTGCCAGTATATTCGACACTTGGTTTTTCACCCTGCCTTCGGATTTATAAATAGCCTCAGCTATTTCGCGATTACTGCAGCCAGCAGCCATAAAACGTAATATTTCGATTTCTTTTACCGTCAGTGCCTCTTGGCTTAAGCTATCAAATTGACTGTCGTTAGTCGTCAAGTGCTGTACTACACGCTGTGAAATCGCAGGTTGAATTAAGGTTTGACCGCTATGCACCACCTCAATTGCGTCAACTAAGGTTTCTAATGACACATCTTTAAGTAAGTAGCCCTTTGCACCCGCCTGCAAGGCCCCAGCAACAAGCTCATGATCATTAAACGTGGTTAGCATAATAACCGCAGGACAGTGGCTGCATTGCGTGCTCTGGTGCAATTCATTTAAGGTATCAATGCCTGACTTAACGGGCATTCGAATATCCATAAGCACAACATCTGGCTGCATATCTTTAATCAGCGTTAACGCTTGGTCACCATCCGCGGCCTCACCAATAACATCGATCACGTCAGAGAGCAGCAATAAACTTTTAATGCCTGAGCGCACCAACATTTGATCATCCACCAGCATGACACGAATTTTCATAATGGCTCCGGTAACCTTATGTTTGTAACAAATCCACTCGGTGTGAGTGCAAAATCAACACTACCACTGAGTTCATTAACCCGTTCTTGAATGCCCTTTAAGCCATTACCATACACGAGTGACTTGGTAGTGTTATGATGCGCATTGTCAAAAATAGTCAAATAAATCACTTTGTCTTTATCAGTAAGGTTAATCGTAAGCTCACTCGCTTGGCTATGTTTGAGTGTATTAGTCACGCACTCTTGCGTACACCGTAACAGTGTATCAGCTGTTTTTACATCATTTATCATAATGGCATCAACAATATTCAAGTGAATAGTGAGCTGAGGAACATTACTGACGAGTGCTTGTAATGTCTGCGTGATTTCAATTGCTGATTTTTCACGAATTTCTGACACAGCCTCCCGCACATCGCTTAATAATAATTTAGATAAATCATGGCATTGCTTAATATTGTCTTGCACAGGGCCTTCAGCAGTACGATAAGCAACTTGTAGATTAATAGTCAAAGCGGTTAAATGATGACCTAAAAGGTCATGAATATTACGTGCAATGCGGACTCTTTCAGCCTGTTTTGCGGCTTCATTTAACAGTGTTTGCGTAGCAATTAACTCTCGATTTAGTGCATCAGACTGTTCACGGGCGACACTCTCTTTACGTGTGCTATTCATTACCACCAGTGCAAACAAATTAAATGTCCAAAACAGTATGCCAGTTAACAAGCTACCTTCTTGATGCCAATAAAAGCTGAAAATTAAAAACAGTGGCAGCAAACATAAAAATGATAAACAAATGGCGTAACTTAAGCGCATAAAATACGGCAACTGAGCACACCAAATGGTACTTAAAATCGCAATGTAGGTATAAGGAACAAAGATTGCTACTATCAGTAAAGCGGCATATTGAGCAAATAACAACCCACGCTTTAACAACGTATTTAAACGTACTTCATAGTCGGCATTGGCAATTAAAAAGCAGCTAATAAAAATTAAAAAGCAAACAACAACGGCGCTTAAGTCCAAAACGGAAAAACCATCAGACTGCAGCATTAACCATATTGCTGAGCCACTCACAACCGCCCAGGTGATGATTGCTGCAAAAGTTTCTATTGAAATAAAACGCCCTACGCCAGCCATTAAGGAAATCCATTAATTGTGATGATGATTATTATCTTGTCGCACAAGCACAATATCAAAAAAGGTATCTATCGTGATGTTATTATCTTTGCAATATTGATTAACGCGATCCCTAATATCAGACAACGGAAAAGTTTCATCATGGTTAGAATATGAAAACTCTAACCGTGCAATTTCTTGCAAGAGGTTAATATCTTTTGTTTCAAATAGTTGAAGCTACTCATTACCTTCAACTATTTAAATTAATCGTTCATAGAAGTGAACCAAAACTATAATATATCTACAAGATAAAAAGTACACTAAAGTAAACTTAAATAACAAAAAGTACACTAAAGAGATATAAAACATCCCGAACCTAATGCAATGTTCACAAAAGTGAACTAACAACAAAAAAAGTATGCAAAACTAAACTTAAAGTCTGAGCAAAATTAGCGATTAAAATTTAAAATTATTACAAACCATGCTCACTTAAGTGCTTTCAAGGCCTCGTTGCTTAACATGCTTAATCAACTCAGGAAAAAACGCTAAGAAAACAGCATCGAGTTCAGTGTAATGACGGGTAATATCTTCAGCAGCGTTAGTAAAGGTGTTGGTAAAGCGAATACGGGCAGCAATATTATCAAGTGCTAGTCCCACCCCTTCAATGGTTTCGTACTCTTTAAACCAATCGTTTTCCGTCATGTGCTTTACAACATGCTGCATGCGAGGTGGCATAACAATTATACGTTTATTCAAAAGCTGATAGCTGGTTTGCTTAAAATCACTTAAAGGTTGCTCGTTAAAGCGTTGCCAATGCTGAATAAGAAAGTGATCGAACAGTACATCAATCGCCACACCCGCAAAGCGCCTACGTTTAGGCGAAAAGTACTGTTTAGCTTCTTTAACTAAAGGATGGGTATCTGTGAATTTATCGACTAAATAATGATTATCTAGCGCATTTTTAACCGGTGTAGGTATGTCGTTTAAATGTCGGTGACCACCAAAATCCCCCAGCAAATTGCCAAAATGTGAGTCGGCAGTAGGCTTTGCTAAATAAAGGTGAGCTAAGTAGTTCAAGGTAGTCTCGGCGATAGTTCATATGGCACAAATGATACCGCAATTTCGATTAATACTCACTGATACATAGTCATCTGATGTGGTCAGCTAACAGGAGCCCTATCTATTCTATTATTAATTACCAATTTTTCTGGCTAAATATACTACTTATATAATCAATTAATAAAGTCAGCTTTTTAGGGCGGTATTTTCTATCATGGGTGACCAAATAAACACTATGCTTAGGTAAAGAGTAATCAGTTAAAATTGGCAACAAGTTTTTATTCGTAATTTCTTGTTCAGCTAAAAATAAAGGCAGCTGAACAATTCCTAAGCCGGCTATTGCAGCTTGTAATAAAGCATGAGAGTTATTAGCTTTAAACACACCCTCAGGTTTTACATAATACCAACAGCCCTGCTTTTGTAATCGCCACTGAGTTCCTCCTTGAAAATATGTGTAGTATAAGCATGAGTGATTAGCTAAATCAGCAACTGCTAATGGCTTTCCATGAGTTATAAAGTAGTCTGGTGAAGCGCATACCACACTGTGGCAGTCAGCTACTTTTTTGGCTATTAAGGTCGAGTCTTCCAACTCACCAATACGAATTGATAAATCGACCTGTCCTTGAACAAGATCTGTGAATTTATCATCTAAGCTCAACTCTATTGAAATTTTGGGATATAAAGATAAAAAATCGTTTATGAGCGGCATTACGTGCAAACGCCCAAACTCCATTGGTGCACTAACTGTAAGTAACCCTTTTGGCTCACTGGATAATTCATTTAAAGCATCTTGCCCTAGCTTAGTGAGATTAACCATCTGCTTTGCGTAATCGTAATAAGCAGCACCAGCTTGAGTTAAGCTATGTTTACGGGTTGTGCGATTTAAAAGCTTACTACCTAATTGCTTTTCAAGCAGACTCACCTTTTGGCTTACAGCACCTTTTGAAAGACCAAATTGGCTAGCCGTAACGGTGAATGAACCAGTATCAACAACAGTGACAAAAATAGGAATAAGAGATAGATCGACAGTCAATTGTTTAGCCCCACTAAACAGATAGTTCAAAAAACACCATCTAGTTAATTATCAAAAACAATATAACCTAAAAGTAACTAACTTACGAATCAAGATGACTGTATGAAATTCATTATCAAACTTGCAACAGTAATAGCGTTCATTGTTTTTGTCGCTCTTATCGCAAAGCTTTCCATAGGCTTACTGCTAAGTCTTATTATCTTTATTACATGCTTTTATATTCAGCTAAGCAATATGAATAAAAAGCTCTGTGAAAAGTCACAAAATGATATACAAAGAAAATCTCCATGGTGGCGACACTTTTAAATCTTATGGACCAGAAACTAAGAGACTTCCCTTGTTTTAAGACCAAGGTGCTCTCAAACCAGTATCATTCAATAAAATACCTTTCAGGGAGTTTATTCTCCACAACCGCGCACCATGATCGCTATGTGAGTAAAACAACTGACGGCTTTACTAATTTTAGTGCATAACAAAACCATGGTTGACCCGTGCCCTATCACATAATAATTACACGTGCAGCGCTATAAGCTTTGAAGCGCCCGTACCAAGCCCCTACGAGTGGATGAATAAATCACTGTTTCTTGGCGCCGTCGAGACCGCAGCCAGTTTTGACAAAGACCCTGCAGTGATCATCTGTTTGTGGGAGTTACTGTTAGCCTTATATCTTACCAACCGAGCAAAGCGAAAAGAGTTAGGTAATTAAAGTTCCTAACCCTATTAATGATAAATAATACTATGGTGTAGACTCTTTAACAGTAACTGCTAAATCGATATTTGAGTCAGTAATACGCGCAAAAATGAGCTCTAGCTTATATAACGGAAATCGATTGTTGAGTTTTTGATATTGCTTAGGGAGCAACTGCTGATTTTTTTGTTCAGCTACCACAAATGAAAACACATAATAGCCTTCCAGACCCATTCTTAAATCACTGATAATAACTTGTTCATTTTGTTGATACACACCATAAAGCCCTTTAGTAAAAGATTGCAGTAATGTGATCTGCTTTTCCTCTTCAAACTGTGCTAACAGCGCATTTTCGGTAGGGTAGAATTGAATATCGACATTTTCGGCTTCATCAAACACAGAGGCGTAAATCTCATAATGCCCTTGCTCGTTAACGGCTACCGCCCGCCACAGAAAAGTATTAAAAGGGGTCGGCATACTTTCAAAGTGCTTAAATATGATGTTTTGGGTATTCAGTGCCTGATGAATTTTATCGTTAATATGCCATTTGGCCGCTAAGCCCCAAATTAAGTAAAGCGAACTAACAATTAACGCGCTGCTATTAACACGTTGCGCATACGGCTGCGTACGCAAAAAGCACAGTACTATACAAGACAATACAAGAGGCAAACTATACGCAGGGTCAATAATATATATACTCGATATCCCAAAAGGGTAAGTAGACAGCGGCCACAGTAACTGTGTGCCATAAACGGTAAAACTATCGAGTAATGAGTGGGTACTCAAAATAAAAAAAATGGCCACAGACCAACGCGTCATCGACACTCTTTTAGCCCAATTCATTTTCAGTAAAAGCCAAGCAAATACGGGACTTACTAACAGCTGTACCAATAAAGAATGACTAAAGCTGCGATGATAAACAAAGTTTTCAACATCATCACCAAAATTAATCAGCACATCTAAATCAGGTAAAGTGCCAACTGCCGCCCCCACTAATAACGACTTACGACCCAGCTTATTGCCCAATGTTGCATAAGCAACAGCACTACCAAGCACAACCTGTGTGAGTGAATCCAATGAAAGCTCCTTGTCAAAATTGGTTAAAGCACGTACTTATATTGTACTGCTTCACAGGCTTTGTCGATCTCTATAAGTGATTAGTTTTTAGATAAACATAGCTGAAAAAGCCAGCGCATTCACAACCTTAATTTGATATCCTTTAAGCTATTAAAATACTTAATACTGGCTGCCCTCGCCGTTGCTTTATAACAAAAACTAACTCGCTAATAATGAGAACAAACATGTATAAAACAAACCTCTTGGCTCTTTATTTAACTATGTTGTCATTGCCCAGTCTGGCTGATGACAATACCGATTTAAAAAATATTATTGATCAACACTGGCAACATGCAAAAAGCGAAAAGGTATTTTTTCGTACCGACCCTGATGGATGGAAACCCAATGGCAAACTGGCTCGATGGAGTGAGCAAGCTATAAGTAAGCGCCAAACTTATAACGACCAAGTGCTGCACAAATTAGCTGCCATTGATCCTAAATCACTCAGTAAAGAACAACTGATGAATTATCGGCTTTTTAAATACGAGCGCGAGACAGAGCAACAAAGTTACCAGTCTCTTGATAAATACTTTCCGGTTAACTTTTTAAGCGGCTGGCATACATATTTTGCCGAGGCCCCTGCTAATATGGCATTTTTAACCACCGCCGATTACGACAACCTTTTAGTTAGTTTGAACGACTACCCACGCTTTAATCAAGAAAATATAAATCTGATGAAAGAAGGCGTACAACAAGGCTATACCCACTATTGCGAGAGCTTTAAAAACTATGATAAGAGCATCAGCCAACATATCGTTAAAGATCCGCAAGACAGCGCCTTGTATGAACCATTTACCCGTATGCCCAATACCTTTAGCCAACAACAAAAAGCAACTTATCAAGAAAAAGCGAAAGCCCTAATTAGTAATAAGGTGGTTCCTGCTTATCAACATTTTTATGATTTTTTTGTTGGTGATTACATGCCAAATTGCAGAACAGAGCCCGGTATTTCAAGTGTTAAAGGCGGGATCGAATACTACCAGTATGCAGTAAATTACTACACCACCACACAAGCGACACCAAAAGAAATTCATCAGCTTGGTCTAAAAGAGGTGGCGCGTATTAAAGCTGAAATGCAAGCTATTATTGACTCGTTAAACTTTAAGGGCTCGTATGCTGATTTTCTGCAGTTTTTAGCCACTGATCCGCAGTTTTATTCAAAAGACAAACAAGATTTATTAGAAAAAGCCGCCTTCATTACGCAAAAAATGTATGGCAAGTTGCCGACCTATTTTGGCCACCTACCACGCAATACATTTGCTATTAAAGATTCTGCCAGTCGCGGCGCTTTTTATATGCCACCAGCAGATAGCCGCTCTGCCGGCACTTACTTTTTAGCTTCAACTCCTTCGTTGCAACCTTTATATAATTTAGAAGCCTTGAGCCTACACGAAGCTATACCTGGGCATCACTTACAAAATGCGATTGCAATGGAGCTGGATGTACCGCAGTTCAGACGCACCTTGAACCATTCAGCATTTGGCGAAGGTTGGGGGCTTTACGCAGAGCGTTTAGGCAAAGAAGCCGGTTTTTATCAAAACCCATACAGTGACTTTGGCCGATTAGGCTATGAAATGTGGCGAGCTGTTAGGCTGGTTGTTGATACCGGTATTCACGCATTCGGCTGGAGTCGAGAACGCGCTATAAACTACTTAAGCGAGCATACCGCATTACCGCAAAGTGCCGTAGAAGATCAAATAGATCGTTATATCTCGTGGCCTGCACAAGCGCTTTCTTACAAAATGGGCGAGCTAAAAATACGTGAATTACGTGCAAAAGCTGAAAAACAACTTGGCGCTGATTTTGACATTCGCAGCTTTCACGACACCATTATTGGCCAAGGTTCACTACCAATTTCGGTACTCGAAGAAGTAATAAATGACTGGATAAAGCAACAATAAAAGTACCCCCCATTACATTGAATTAATGAGCTATTGCTAAGCTGACATCAGTTAAACAATAGCTTATTATAATATGTATATGTGCTTACTAGCCCCTGCACAACTCTAATCTCTGCATACATTTAGTTGTATGTGGGTTTAGTAGGTTATTGTTTTATAAATTAATCGAAAAAAACACGGCTTGTATTATGTAGTAAGTCACCTATTTATCGCGTTGCGGCTTAAAACCATCCTCCCAATTACAATTGTATTTGTTTAATTCAGTAAAGAGTCAGTCCTGATTTGCTATCACTGGTGCTGCATTTTTCGGTGCTGCATGAGTCATAAAACGCCTTGCTTAACCTTAACTATTAAATAATTGTAACTAGCTTATAGAGGCCACCAATACGTTATGACAACGACTTTTTTAAGTAAATCACAACAAGTCGCACTGCAACAAACACTTATCATCAGCAAGCTGCTAAACAATTACACATTAAGTAGTGATAACACTCCTTCTATTGAGCAACAAGCTTATAGCCATATCGCTGTCGCGCTTTACCGCTTTAATTTACAAAAAATAAAATGGTCATCTTTTTTAAAAACAGCAATAAGCACAGCCACCAAGGTATGCCCGTGGTTAGCTAGCGAGCTGGTCAGATGCCAGCAAGACTACAAAGCACAGCCTAATGACGCGGTAATAATTGAACAAAGTGCATTTATTAATGGTATTTTTAGCGAAGAACTCGCTTATATTGACACTTTACTTGATACAGAATCACAAGCTGAGTAAAGGCTGAAGGTCCTAGATTTTAGGTTTTAAACTCTAGGGGAGTGATTTTATTTTTAGCGATTAGACTGATGCATTGTGTAGTTTGTGAATGTATTGATTTGCACAGAGAGGCTAAGAGTCGCTGCGCTACACAGATGAAAATTAAAATCATTGAATTTACATGAGGTAAAAATATTTTCAGAATAGGCTTAGTCGTTATACTAAGCCTTATTATTAGGGACTTGTTTTAGTTTAATTGTTAATTTCTATTTGCCCGACTGCAATTGAGCCACTTTTCCACGTAGTGCGACACTTTAGTGTGAGCACAGCACCACTTTCAAAATTATTATCAAGTGTTGTTGTATAAGATACAAATTGCTTTGAATCGATAGAGCTGTCAGAAATATTGGCCCAATCAAAACCTTTACCTGTTCCGTATTTAAACCACTTATCTTTTCCGCCGTCACTAACTTTACGTACACGTGAAATTGAACAGCCAGCATTTGTGCCAGTTAAGTCCTCAGTAATACCATGAACCGTAAGATCAAATTGACCAATCGTATCATTTAAAGGGACATTGCAATTAAAATAGCGATCAGAACGAGAAAACTGAGGGTCGAATATAAAATACCCATTCTCTGTCGTGCCTGTTTTTTCTAAAGTTATTTTTTTTAGTGCAGGAAGATCACCGATTGAGGCGATTAAGTTATTAACTGCTTGTGACTTATTAGCTACATCTTCTGAGCAATGAGAAGAGCCATCAAATACAGCCGCTTGTGTGATTGAAGAAACTGACGCTAAAACAATAGCTACAGTAGTTTTTTTCATTTTTAACATATTTATATCCTTATATGTTTGTGTTTGTTATCTCTGTCCCTAATTCAGTTAATGTTATCATGCAAAATAAATTAAACAACCTTCTTTAACATTAAAAATTAAGCCATTAATTTATAAGTGAACTTTGCTTTTTGTATCACTTCACACACTAAACTTTTTATTTATAACCTCAGAACACTGCGACACTTTGGAAATGCACTACAGCCTAAAAAGTCGTTACCTGCATTTTTACCTTTTGTTGCTGTACGCTTAACCATATCAGCGCCGCATTTAGTGCACCTTTGCGTGTCAGTAACTTGTTGAAGCCGTTCTTGTTTAACCTGCAAAGTATTTTTTACATGCTTTACATGCGCACAGTTTGTTTTAAAGTGAGGTGTTAACCGGCCAGTTTCAATTTTAAGTGAATAAAAACTTGTTAATAAAATACTTAGTGCTAGGTAAAGTGATGGGTCAGGCAAAACCTGACCCATGAATTACCACTACAGAATATTATTGCTTTGAGGCAAACTTTAACATTCGCGTTTGGTCGGTAAGTTCAATATCAATGAGCTCAAATGGGGCTTTGGCTGTTTTAGCGACAGAAAATGGCATCATGAAGTTACCATAGTTGTCTATCTGCTTAGCCACTTCTACCGTAGCCAATTTTACCCGTTCTCCTTTACTTCCCTTTCCGGTCAGTGTCGCGCGAATAGCGAAGCGCCCGGAGTCGGTCACTTGCACCGGAACCAGTGCTTGATACTGGTTGTTCCCTAAATACGCAACTTTGGCACTATCCATGGTAATGGTTTGCGCACTGTGTACAAAAGGCATTTTTATAGAGCGCTTTACCATTTGCCCATTTATTTTTGTTTCGACATTTGCCTCGAGTTCATAATACCCTTTCGCTGCACCAATGGTTTCGAGCGGGTAAGTGAATACCGCCTCACCGTTTTCATAACCTACAGCAAGTTGCTCGCCATCAGGAGCAAATAACGTTAGTTGCACATCGTTATCTTTAAAGCGCTTTTGCCCCATACTAAGCTGCATGGCCAAACGTTGTTGGTGCTGTTTTAATTTAAACTGGCTTTTGGCATGTAGCGCATTGCGCGAGCCTTTTTCAATAACGTGCACTAAATAGGTGTCATTGTCATTGAGGGCCTGACTTGTTTTGATCATAGCCTTGCCGTTGACTTGGCCTAACTTCAGCCCAATGCTACCATCACTAAATCCAGCATTTTGCATTTGCTCACGTGCCGCTATGGCTTGCATTGGCAGCTGTTTAAAATTCGCATCGCGCACCGATAACTTATCTAATTGTAAACCATGAGGCTTAAACACTTCACCGCTATCAAAGCGCGCTTTCGGCGCGATACGAATAAAGTTATCAGCTTGATTAACAAATACTGGCACGCCGCGTTTTAACTCTTTTCCTGAAACATGCTGCCAATACTCAACGCTGTCTTTTTCAAGTGTTTGTAGCTGCGAAACAGGCGCAGACTGCACTTGTGGAAATTGGTATACCGTTTGCTCATCCCCATTCGCCGCTGTGCTTACAAGCATCATAGCAACACATAGTTTGGTTAACTTTTTGATCATTGTCTGGCTCCTAAATTCGATTTTTAAGCATGTCTGGTAAGCCAAAGCAATTGCGGCGACTTTGCTGGTGACTTAAGGGTTCACTGCCTTGGGTACGTGATTTATCTGTAAACCACACTACCCCCGCTAACGACTGAGAGCTGCAATTTAAGAAGCCATCCGAACAGCTGTCTAACCAATTTTGCGTAACTTCAAGTGCCACTTGGTTTTGATATCCGCCGCAATAGCTATTGCTATCCCAAACGGCTGATTCAACATCACTACCGACAACGGTTTCAAAGCGAGAGGGTAAACTTGGCCGATTAGGTGTACCGTTGAGCCACTGTGCATTATACGACGCCATCCAAGATACTTGCTGTTGTTTCACTGCATCGTTGCCATAACCGAGCAGCCAACCCAAACTTTGCTCAAAAGAGTTACCAGCAACGACCGCATCAGCGAGCGGCGTACCGCCACTCGAAGGTGCCAGTGCGATTGTGCGCGTCACTTTATTAATGATATTAGGAAAACGGCTATCCCATGTCGGGTTTGACAAAATCCAACGCACAACATTGCCGCCGTTAGAATGAGTAATGAGTGTTAACTCAGTAATATTTTTATTGCTAATAAATGTGGTGAGTTGCTCGGCTAAGCAACCAACAGCGCCGTCAGCCCACATGTATTGCTCAAAATCACAATTAATAACCGTGTAGTTATTGGTATTAGGTAGACCTTGGCGCACCGTATCAACAAAGCTGCCCGTCCAATAATCATTATATGCATCACTTTGCTGACCAGTACCATGTACAAATGCGACCCCTTGCGCAGCAAAAGCGCCTTGACTCAAGCCCGCCACCAGCGCTAAAGCCGGCATCAATAAGCGTGTTTTTATTTTCATGCGTGTTCCCGTTCTTTGTGTTTATATCTATCAGATTAGAGGTGTGACCTCCGATCAGAAAATAGACCAAAAAGGAACGAACGCAAGAAAACACATACATAAAATTAACTTTTGTGTGCTTTTTCACTACAAATTATTAGTTTTGTGGTCAAATTAAATGAAAGAGTCGCGATGGTGGCCTTCTCAACAAAGCCACACACAGAAAGATAAAACAATAATGAAGATATAAGCTGGCTACCTTTTAGGAGAAGATCACAACAAAGAGGCAGAAAGAAAATTACAGCACGTTCATTTTTTATTCATAAATATAATTGAGTTTGTAGAAAGCATGTGTGATATTGAGGCTTAAAAATAAAAATTCTACAGAGATTTGAATATTTCACCATAGGATGAAGGTCACTCAAATAAAAAGTGAAGCTAATGCTTTCTTTGCGTTGCCTATAACTTAAAGCGATTTAACAAATCATTTAGCATCAAAATTTAAAGGATTTATAAAGTGATAACTTCAATAAAGCTTATGGATGTGGCTAGTTATTCCCCTACATCACCTGTGACTATTAATACAGATAATAAAAAAGTAAATTTATTTTATGGATTAAATGGCTCAGGTAAGTCTACGCTTGGCAATTTCTTACAATCGAGTGCCGATCCTATATATCAAAAGTGTGAGGTTCTACCAGCTAACGAAGATCATGAGATTCTTGTTTATAACCAGAAGTTTGTTCAACAAAATTTTTATGAAATCCCCCAACAAAAAGGCATTTTTACTTTAAGTGAAGTAAATAAAGAAGCTGAAGAAGCAATTGAAAATGCAGAACAAGCAATAAGAAAAATTATAGAGTTTCAAAATCAAATTCAGATAAAAGTAGATGGAAAGAAAAAAGAAATAACGAATGAAACAACTGCTTTAAAAGATACAGTTTGGAAAGCCAAATCAAAACACGATAGAACAGAACTCGAATTTTGTTTAGATAAGTTTAAAACAAAGGATAAATTTCTTCAAAAGATTGAGGGAAGTAGCTCACCTTGCGATTCAACTTTCAAAGAGCTTAAAAAAGAGGCTAAAGAATTAAATGAACAAAATGGTACGCCAAGGGAAAGTATTCAGACAATTTCTTTTATCGGTAATTATGTTGAAAAAGAACAGATTTTTGTAGCAAGAATTGTGGGGTCAAAAGATTCCTATTTAGCTGAATTAGTTGAAAAGTTAGGCAATTCAGATTGGGTACAATTTGGCATGCAATTCATTAAAGATAATGGACCATGCCCATTTTGCCAACAAGAGTTACAAACTGATTTTTCTACTTCGATTAGTCAACTATTCGATACAACCTATCAATCAAAACAAGAGGAAATTCTCAATTTAAAAAATGTGTATGAAAGCTCTATTTCGTCACTTGAGTTGAACTTAAATAGTGGTGCATTTGTAGCTGAGTATATTGCTGATAATTCAGAGTTAAGTACTGCAAAAGCGCTTCTTTTAACTTGTCTGAAAGACAACCTTAATTTGATCAGTGATAAATATAATAAACCTAGTGAAATTATAACGCTGTTAGATACTACTGAGCATATTGAACATTTAAATAACATTATTTTAAAAGTTCAATCTGAAGTGGTTGCTTTTAATGATAAAATTAAGAATAAAAAAATTCACTTAACTAACATAACGCAAAAATTTTGGTCACTGCTAAATTCAGAATACGCAGCATTAATTCAAGCTACCACAGAAAAAATAATAAATTTAAATCAGGATGTTGAAAATTTAAATGTCGATTATAAAAATAAAAATGCAGAAAAAAGAGAGCAAGAAAATATTATAATTGAGAACAGTAAAAAAATAACAAATATAGATCTTTCGATAAAAAATATTAATGAACAACTTAAAGAACTTGGTTTGCAAGGATTTCAGCTTGATAAAGTTACGGATGATTCACAACATTATAAGATAATACGTCAGGGAAAAGCTGAGGAAGATGTTTATAACTCTTTGAGTGAAGGTGAGAAAACCCTAATTAGCTTTTTGTATTTTCTGGAAAGCTGCACTGGTGCAACTGACCAAGAATCCACTGTAATTCTTAAGAGGCGCATAATTGTTATAGACGATCCAATTTCAAGTCTTTCACATAACTATGTTTATGATATTGCAACCTTAATTCATCACAAAGTATTGTTAGCAGATTTTAAACAAGTATTTATTCTCACTCATAATCTATTCTTCTTCCATGAATTACTGATGCTTAATGCTCCAAGTAATCGCCCAACCCCATATAAGTTACATCGAGTTACTAAATCAGATTATAGTCTGGTTAAAGATCTACAAAGAAATGAAATACAGAACGACTACCAAACATATTGGCAAATCATAAAAGACTGTATGGAAAATCATAATTACATAAATATGCTACCAAATGCCATGAGAAATATACTTGAACACTACTTCACCTTCATTCATAAAAAGGAAGCATTAAAGAAAGCCTTAGAAGAGTTAGGAAAATCTTCATCTGAGTTTAAGCCGTTATTTAGATATATAAATCGAGAGTCTCATTCAGACTCAATAAATATTAATGATTTTGAAGGCATTGATGTAGATAAATACATTGAAAAATTTAAACAGGTGTTTGAAAAAACAGGATATGATGAACATTATTATCAAATGATGGGGTTAGATAAGCCTGTAGCACCAATAGAGGTAGCATGATAGTGGGCTACCGTTGACGCTCATTAGTTTGGTAGTGAGCGAAGATGTTGACATACATCTTCCCACTTACCTAAACGAAAACGCTGATATTTTCTAACTAGAACAGTTTTCACTTTCATGCTAGTAACCTCGTATATCTACGACAGTGCTAACCACTGACAACTCCTGCAAAACTTTTTACAAGCGGTAAATAGATTGCATCATTGTGGTTAAGAATACGGTAGCCCATTAAAACTATATGACACTTTACAAGTAGTTACTAGCAGTATTTTAATATAGATAAAATAATACGCGAAATAAGTTCTGCATTTTACCAAGACCAAACACCCTTCCCCCGTCATCAAGCCCTGACAATAAGCAATTGATGAGTAATATCGCGCATGGAGGCGCGATAAGGCGAAACTAGGCCATGGGTGAAAAGCGCAGCTTTGAACGAGCGGCCATGGATGGTCGAACTGGGGAGCGTACAAGGATGTGAAAGTTGGCGATTACACGGCGTTTACGTTCACATCAATTGTGGTTTGCAGGAAATAGCGTGATGCTCGGGGTGACGAGTGACCGAAACGAAGTTTCGCAGCGCGAGGAAGTGGAAGCATGGATGCTGACAGGAACCCAGCTTCAGGGATGAATTACTCACAGCAGAGTAAATTTGGAAAGCCGATCGCCCCCTTGGTTGCCGCCAGCAAGCTAAACCTTGAATAAGGCTTTTAATGTAGGTCGCGGATTTATCCCGACAAAAGTTAAATACAGAGTTAGCGAGTTTAATAAAATGCGATTAACCATACCTATACAACTTTTCGGGCTAAAAGCCCGACCTACGGCTAAATGGGCTTTTTAAGATAAATTAAAAGCTATATTTTAAGCTCAGCTTATAATTTACCGGCTCACCTGGTTGAGTCCAAATTGCTGAATAAGAGTTTGCATAATATTCTTTATCCAGTACGTTATTGATGTTCAACTGTATACTTACATCGTCATTAACGTGGTAATTAGCAAACAGGTTCACCAGCGTATATGAAGGTAAATAATACGTCGGATCGATGGTTTCACCTAAACGCTCACCTTCATATTGAACAGCCACACCGATTGTCGCATTTAAATCGATTAAGTCATTTAACTCTCTTTTAAGGCGCGCATTTGCACTGTGTTTAGGAATATTTAGTAATGGGCTACCTTTTGGCAGTTTTACCCACCAATCGGTATTAACGGTGTCGTTTGCCGTTTTGGCATCGGTGTAAGTGTAAGCAAAGTCAAATGAGGTATGGTCTGTAATATCGCCGTGTAAATCAAACTCAATTCCCTCGCTTGTTACTTCACCTAGCGCCGTTGATACGCCTGCCTGCAAGTCAGTGGTCAGCATATTGCTTTTTTCGGCGCTAAATACTGTAAAGCTACCACTTACAGCATCTGTACTAAATTTAATACCCGCCTCAAAAGAGCTTGTTGATTCCGGCTCAAACGCATCACCATTTATATCGTAGCCGCTGTTTGGCCGAAAACCTTCAGAGTAACTGGTGTAGTATTGTATGTCGTCTGAGTAGGCATACACTAAACCCACCCGTGGGCTAAATGTACTTTGGTCGCTCTTAGACTGACTTTGATTGATGTGATTATCTATTTGCTGATCAAACCTATCATAACGGCCGCCCACTTGCATTTTCCATTGCTCAGTGATGTCGATTTGATCTTGAATATAAAGCCCGTAACTATGCTGTACTTCAGTGCTGTTGTATAAAAGTGAACCTTCGGGTGCGGTTTGCCCATACACTGGGTTATACATATTGATTGCATAGCGCGTATCTTCAAGCGTGGGACGGTATCTGTACCAAAGTTTATCAAAATCAAACTTACTGGCATCCCCACCTATTAATAAATGATGGGTAAAGCCAGCCGCGCTGATACTGCCACTGAGCTCAATACGCGCAGAGATATTTTTGGTTTGAAAATCACGCTGGTTATGTTGTCTACTTAAGGTTTCGCCATCAGTAAAATAAACCTGCCTGCTAGGGGCTAGTTCTGCATCGCTCGATTCGCTTATAAATTTTGAATCGCTATAGCTAAAACCATTTAAAAGTGACCACTGTCCAATTTGATGCTCAAACGTTAGTTGGTGAGAAATAGCATCAACCTCAGTCGGTTTATCACTTGGCTCACCTAAAAAAGTCTCAATGGGTAATGCATCTATCTTCCCGCCTACTGCGACAATCCCACGGTCAAACGTAATGCTTTGATCAACATACTCAAGTTCATAATTTAACTTTGTTGTGTCGGAGATTAACCAAAGTATTGAAGGCGTTATCACCGTTTTTTTATCTTCGTGGTAGTCTCTAAAGCTTTCGCTTTCTTCAATCGCGCCGTTTATTCTAAAAGCGAGTTGATCTGAAATTGCGTTAGTGTAATCACCTTCACCGCGATAACTTTGCCAACTACCAGCAGATACTTTCAAAGAACCTTGCTCTTCAAACTGCGGCTTTTTAGTAATGATGTTAATAGTACCGCCTGGCTCAGAGCGGCCATAAAGTGCAGAGCCTGGGCCTTTCATCACTTCTACATAATCAATATTACTGGTATCGCGGGTGCCACTAAAACTTCGACCTGATGAAAAACCATTAATTAAAAAGCCTGATGGAATGCTTTCATCGCCCACTAAACCACGTATTGCAAAACTTTCCCACAACCCGCCAAAATCATTTTGTTCAGAAATACTCGGCGTTAAATCGAACATATCTGCTAGTGTGGTTACCCCTGCATCATCAAGGTTTTCTGCAGAGATAAATTCAATACTTTGTGGTTGTTCGCTTAAAGGTACATCGCCGCGAAAAGCTTGCCTAACACCCGAAACAGCTATTTTTTCTATGCTTGGTGACGCTGTAGCTGCGTATACAGAAGGTGCTAAAATTGCACTTACAGCAATTGAAAGGACTGATATGTGGTTTCGTTTAATTGTATTCATTCTATCTCTTAGGTATTAGCGTGACTTAATCAATTAAGTTTGTGCTCAAAATTTTTTTAATTTAACCTACTAGGCAAGCATTTGAATATGTAGGCAATAATAATTATCATTTAGAATTCTATACAAACGAGACAAAAAATGCTACCCCAGTCAAAATAAATATTACAAAGTTATTAAATTACAATTTAGAAAAAGATGAACATATTAAGCTAGCCTGCATTACATTAGCTGCCTACGTAGCACACTGGCAGAAGTCCCTAAACTTAAAAATCAGCAATTACCAATTTTATCTATAGGCAACGTACTTTCAGATCAGAAAGATACAATGGTGAACTACCGCATAACCTGCAATGGCAAAGCAGTACAAAGTACTGAAGTAATCAATGACGAAAAAAGCAAAATTCAGAGGGTTCTTGTATTTAACCCCCTCCCCGCCATTACGCCCTGCAATAAGCAATTGATGGGTAATTCATTTCATGGCAGGTTTTTGTTCGCGAAAAATTCTAAATACCTAACCCCATGAAGGCATTAGAAAAGCAAAGCAGTCATAAAAGTAAAATAAAAGCCCCTTTTACTCTTTCTTCAAATACTATATTTCTTTACTATACGGCTCTAAAGGTGTGTTTTATAGATGAAACCCACATATAATTCAAATAGCTAAAACAATAAATGGAAGAATAATGAAAATCAAAACGAGCATTTGGATGAGCTTAATCTTTATGGCAACTATCACTGGCTGTGGGGGAGGAAGTGAAGGTGCTGACATGAAAAGCGATGAGCAAACTAAACAACCACAATCTTCGCCTGCATTGATAAGCGCTATAGATATAGTAGGTAGTTGGCAAGCCGGCCAAGTATTAGAAGCAGCAATTACATGCAAACACTGCGTAACAAGTATGCATGAATATAGTTGGTCGATTGATGGAGAACAAGTCTCAAGTGCTAACAAATACATTTTAACCCAAAATGACGTAAATAAAGAAATACGTATATCAGTCTCTGTTAACAATGAAGACAACTTACCTGCTGATGCTTACACTATTATTGCACCTATTTATACTGAATACGTAACTGAGATTAGTGCTAATGGTAATGCATTTGCTGCATTAAAATCTGATAAATCGGTTACTAGCTGGGGCTTTTTTCGACCTAGTAATAACAATGTTCAGTTCCCAATAAAAGATGTAAAAAAATTGCTGTCTGCTGGCTACTCATTTTTTGCATTCAAAGAAGATAATAGTGTTGTAATTTGGGGAGACGAAGATCCACAAATTTCCGTTTCAAGTGAAGAACTAAAAGATACTGTCACTATAACTGCGACCGCATCAAGTTACGCTGCGCTGAAAGAAGATGACACAGTGATTACTTGGGGCAGTGGTTCAGGAGCGAATTCAGATGGCATTGAATTAGAAAACATAAGCAAAGTTTTTGCGACTTCAGACACCTTTGCAGCCCTTAAAAAAGACGGCACCGTTGTTACTTGGGGTAGCCAAGCTTATATAGATGTTATCAGTACCCTTGATTTGACTAATATAGTAAACATTTATACTACAGGTTTTGCTTTTGCTGCACTAAAATCTGATGGCTCGGTTGTAACTTGGGGCTCTCCTACTTTTGGTGGGGATAGTAGTTCTGTAGAGCTTACTAATGTTAAAGATATTTATGCTAATGGCTATGCTTTTGTAGCTATCAAAACTGATGGAACTCTAGTTGCTTGGGGTAGTCAAGAGTATGGTGGAGATATAAGCTCTTTAGACCTTGCCGGCACAATAAAGGTTTATTCCGCACAATACGGAACAGCGTTTGCCGCATTAAAGCCAGATGGCTCTGTCGTCACCTGGGGTAATAATGAAGATGGTGGTGATAGCAGTGCTGTTGATCTCAAAGATGTGTCTACTATCATTGCAAATCAGTTCTCTTTTGCGGCACTCACTGGCGACTCAGAAATCATTTCATGGGGTAATAATCAGTACGGTGGAGACAGTAGTCATTTAGACGTAACTGATATCAAAAACATATACGCAGGTTCCTCAACATTTCTGGCTAAAAAGTCAGATAATTCCGTTTTAACATGGGGAAACAATAAATATGGTGGTGACTCAAGTACTATTGAGTTGAGTAATGTAAAAAGTACTTATGCAAACACTTACTCTTTAGCTGCACTAAAAAATGATTATTCAGTTGTTTCATGGGGTAGTAGTAAGTATGGCGGTGATAGCAGCGCAGTGTCTGAATATTTAAAACCAAAAGTAGAGATCATAGTTAAAGAAACAGATTTAAATTAAGTATAAAGCTCAAAAGTATTTGGTCTTACATTTTAAGGCCAAATACTAGAGGGATGATTTTTTAGTACATATATTAATCAGCCCGTATTGGTAGCCACATCAAAGTAAATGCTAAAGCGAGCATTGAATGATAATTTCGTTCAAGCTTTTCATATCGTGTGGCTATTCCTCTATATTGCTTAATACGGTCAAATGCATTCTCAACCAAGTGCCGATATTTGTACATACACCAGTCAATATCTTCATTACCTACTAAACTGTTGTCCTTTACGTGGAATAACGGGTGTAGCGTTATTATCACGAACAAACTCTCTCAGTTTCTGTCGTAGCCTTTGTCTGCGACAACCACATTACTTGTTGGGCAATTGGCTACGAGTGACTCTGCATGGACGATATCATGCGTATTTCCACGGGATAATTCATAATAAACAGGCAATCCTCCGCTATCTGCTGCAAGGTGAATTTTAGTAGAATTTCCACCTCGACTCTTCCCAATTGATTCATTGTCAGCGGTTCTTGCACCGCAACTATGTTGGTGAGCCCTGACAATACTGCCATCAATGAAGACCCAATCCATGTCCGCATCACGAGATAATACGCGAAACAATTCATTCAAAACCCCTTTTTTGGACCATAAATTAAACCGTCTGTAGATAGCACTCCAACTGCCAAAATAAGAAGGTAAATCTCGCCATGGAATACCTGTGCGCATCTTATACAGTATGCCTTCGAACGTTTTTCTATGGTCGGGCTTATTATAAATTCGACCACTTAAGTACATTATTTTTGATAAGACATTCCATGTCCCGTCTTTTAACATTAATTTTGGCATGAAGGTTCGGTGTAACGTTTTTTAGCGAATTCAATTATACCTTACTTTCATGCTGTTTATTTTTCATACCGCAAAGATCAACACGCCTTAACTTAGGTAATTATTCAGATTTTTAGCTCTTTAGATATGCTGTATTGCAAACCTTTCAATTATTCAATATTTACTAATTCATGTATTTTACCTTAATAAACATTCACCCTTCTACAATGTTATACTATTGCATTACATCGTTAATTTAGTATACCATCACACAAAATTCACTGTTAATAGAGCTCAAGTGTGACAATATCACCTTCGGAAAAACAAGCATCTCCAATAAAATCTCAGCATAGTCAACTAGCAACGAATAAAAACGAAACAATCATAGAAGTCAGTTCGTTAAGTTTTAATATTAAACATAATTCTATTCTAAAAAACTTAAACTTTAGAGTTGGCACTGGTGAAATTTATGCATTACTTGGTGGTAACGGAGCAGGTAAATCTACCACCTTGAAAACCTTACTTGGCTTTAATAAACCTACTCAAGGCTCTGTAAAGGTTGCCGGTAAAGAAGTAACCCAAGCGCTTGATTTTGTAAGAAGTAAAACGGCATATTTACCTGAATCAGCTACGCTATATCCTCATTTAACCGCGCGTGAAAACGTTGAATATTTTTTATCGCTCGCTGATATTAAAAAAAATGAGGAGCAAATAAATGCTGCGTTTGACCGTGTAGCACTGCAACCAGCTGCATGGGATCGCCCTATGCAAACATACTCAAAAGGCATGAGGCAAAAAACCGCTATTGCACTCGCAATATTACGTGAAGCACCCATATTTTTACTTGATGAGCCTACCTCAGGCCTAGATCCCGTTGCTATTGATGAATTTAATCAACTTGTACGTGAACTTGCGTTAACGGGGGCAACTATTTTAATGGTTACTCACGATGTATACGGTGCCTGCCAAGTGGCTGATCGTATTGGTTTATTAAGAGCTGGCGAGCTAGTGGGTGAATTTGAGGCTCCAAAAGGCACACGCATTGATACCGAGCAAGTACACGCAGCATTTGCCCAACGAGGCGCTGAATGAGTATTAATAATTTTTCAAAGGTTGTTATTGTAGCCAAGGATGAATGGCGATATTGGCTTCGCTCAAAGCTTGCTATGAGTGTATTAGCGATTGGTTTGTTACTTACGCTTTCATCGGTGATAGTGACAGCGATTACGATGCACGAATTAAGTCACACTCGTCATGAGTTACAAACAACGGCAGAGCAACGTTTTGTTGATCAGCCCGATCGTCACCCTCACAGAATGGTACATTACGGCCATTATGCATTTAGAACACCTTCGGCATTGCGCACGCTCGATCCTGGTATTGATGCTTATACAGGTAATTCAATATTTTTAGAGGGCCATAGGCAAAATAGCGCAATGTTTGCCGATCAGCGCCAGGGAACTGCATTAACTAAGTTGGGTAGTTTAACACCTGCATTTATAGTGCAAACACTAGCCCCTTTATTGCTAATTTTAATTGGCTATAGCTCTATAAGCCGTGAGCGCGAATCGCAAACGTTAACTTACTTATTAGCACAAGGGACCGCAGGAATTACGCTGATCGCAGGTAAAGGTTTGGCGTTACTCTCTGTAGTAGGATTAATTATAACTCCACTTGCTGTATCTGCTTTTTTTACACTCGCTAGCGGTGAGAGCATCGTGGCCGTTGCAAGTTTTGTAATGGGTTACGCGTTATATTTAATGGTGTGGGTATTAGTTATTTTATTGGCATCGTGTGTGTTTAGTAAAAACAGCGGGAGCTTTACAGCACTGGCATTTGCTTGGATTTTATTATGTATTGTTATGCCGCGTGTTGCGAGTACCAGTGCATCAACCGCAGTCCCTTCAGCAGGCAAAATAGAAACTGATTTTGAAGTAAAAGCTGAGCTTAGAAAGCAAGGCGATGGTCATAACTCGAACGATCCTGCATTTAAGCAATTTAAACAATCACTGCTTAAAAAATACAATGTACAAAGTATGGAGGAGCTGCCAGTCAATTTAAGAGGGTTACTTGCCAGTGAATCTGAGGCAAAACAAGCACAAGTACTTAATAAGTTTGCTGAGCAGCGAATGCAAGCAGAGCTTGAGCAAACACAGGTCTCTCGTTGGTTTGGTTGGTTATCGCCAATGGTGGCAATAAGAACGTTGTCGATGACAGTGGTTGGTACAAGTATTGAAACGCACCATCGTTTTTTACGTGAAACAGAACAGCTGCGTTATGATTTTGTCCAAGGGCTTAATAAAATTCACACTGAAGAGCTTGATTATAAAGATGATATGAACCGAAATGCCAGTGCCGATGCATCTAATAAAGCGCGTGTTAGCGCAGAAAACTGGAAGTTACTTAATAACTTTTCTTTTACAGTGGATAGCGCAACTGTGCGTGCAAAACGCAGTATGCCAGCGTTCTTGCAGCTAATACTGTGGATTGTAGTACTGGTTGGTGGAATTAAATTTGTAGGAAAACGGTTGATATGAAGTATTTAATGACACAACTTGTACGTGAGTGGCGTTTTTTACTGCGTCAAAAATATTTACTCGTCTTACTTGTTTGTAGCTTTGTGTTATCGGGGTTTGCAATTAATAGCGGTTTAAGCGAAATTCAAGATCAGCAACACACCATCGAGCGCTTACAAACAGCAGATAAAGCAGATCGTATAAAGGTGCAGCAAAAGTACGACGATTTGGGAATGATGGCGTATTATAGCTTTCATTTAACGTATTCTCAGCCATCTGATCTTGCCTTTGCCGCCTTAGGTGAACGAGATATTTTCCCATGGAAGCATCGTATTAATTTACTTGCTCTTGAGGGGCAAATATACGAAAGCGATACACAAAATGCAGAGTTGGCCCAGGCTGGAAAAATAGACTTTGTGTTTGTGATCAGTGCATTGGCCCCGCTGGTAATTATTTTACTGTTTCATGATTTATTCGCCAACGAACGCACAAGTGGTAGGCATGATTTATTGGTAACCACTGCCAAATCTTACTTTGCATTATGGGGAGCACGTATCACCGTCCGGTTCGTAGCATGTGCATTATGCTTAATGCTACCGTTTTTTATTGGCGCATTTTTAGCGGGTACAGGCTTATTTGAAGTGGGCTATGTCACGTTATTATGTATTATTTACCTAGGGTTTTGGACGGCTTTAAGTGTATGGTGGGGTAAAAACGCAACCAGCGCGCCGCGTGTTGCTTCGAGCTTAATTGGTTTATGGGTTTTATTTGCGTTTATTATTCCTATTTTAGGCGACCTTGCTATTAATAAAGCCGTACATGCACCAAAAGGCGGCGATATCGTACTTGCTCAACGAGAAGCAGTAAATGCTGCGTGGGATATACCCAAATCAACAACCCTGAACGCATTTGCAAAAGAGTACCCAGAGTTTGCACCATACACCGATATGAGCAGCGAGTTTGAATGGAAATGGTATTATGCATTTCAGCAAATGGGTGATGTTAAAGCGGCAGAGCTGTCTAAAGCGTATCGCGATGCTGCAAAACAAAAATATCAGCTAGCGGGCTTGGTGTCATGGTTATCGCCGCCGTTATTATTACAGCGCAGCTTAACAAATATTGCTGAAACGGATGCACCCGCTGCGTATAAATATGAGCAGCAAATTCGTGATTTCCACCAGCAATTGCGTGAATTTTATTACCCTTGGTTGTTTTATAAAGGTAATTCAACGAAAGATACATTAAAAGCGATGCCAAGTTATAAAGACACTGCACGCGCTGGGGAATAAATAACAGTATATATGCTCAAAAATCCTAACTTTTTAATTAGGATTTTTGGTTTGGGGTTCCTTCAGGAGCGGAGCTTGCATTTTGTCAAGACCAAACACCAATCTCACGTTTAACACCCTTCCCCCGTCATCACGCCATGAAAATAAATAATTGATGAGTAATTCATTTCATGGATGAAATGAAAGCCATGCTTGCACATGGATGTGCTTTCATGGCGTTTACGTTCACATCAATTATGTTTTGAAGGATTAAGCGTGATGCTCGGGGCGCCGTGGGTGACGAGTGACCGAAACGAAGTTTCGCAGCGCGAGAAAGTGGAAGCATGGATGCTGACAGGAACCCAGCTTCAGGGATGAATTGCTTGCAGCAGAATCAATTTAAAAACCGATCGCCCCTTGGTTGCCGCCAGCAAGCTAAACCTTGAATAAGGTTTTTAATGTAGGTCGAGGATTTATCCCGACAAGAGTTAGCAATAAAAAAATCAGCCAAGGTGATACAACTTTTTGGGCTAAAGCCCAACCTACAAATCACACGCGCCAGCAAGCTTAGCACCTACGATGGTTAACTCTATCACTAGTGTAAAATAATTCGTGGCTGAAGCCATCTCCTACAGAGAGTCCAGATAGGGGTCAGCGGCAGCCGTCGCCAGCGCAACAAAACCTTGAATAAGGTTATACTATTTTTACTCAGACTGCCTTCTAACGGCCGAAAGTGCAGATGCAACAATACCTGTTGGCACAGCAACTAGACCCAGTCCAATCATTAAAATAATGAAAGTAAAAAAACGACCACCTATAGTTATTGGGTAAATATCACCATACCCGACAGTCGTCAACGTAGCTACTGACCACCAGAGACTATCAAAAATAGACTTAAACACTTCGGGTTGAGCTGCATGCTCAAAATGATAAATACCCACAGCAGAAAGATAGAGTAAGATCAAACTCAAACCTGTAAAAATAGCCAACTCTTCTTTAGCTAAAAATAGAGCTTTGCTAAAGCGTTGTAATGCTGAGTTATATCGTGCAACTTTTAATACTCTAATCAAACGCAATAAGCGAATTAACCTAAAGCTGCGTAAATCAATAGCAAAAGCTAAATAGAAAGGCAGGATAGCGATTAAATCGACAAGACCATAAAAACTGAAAATAAACCTTAGCCGATTCGGGGATAATAAAATGCGTATGAAGTATTCGCAGGTAAAAATTACTACAACGACTATTTCTGAATATTTTAAAAACAGTCTGGTATCGGCGCTTAGGTTAGGTAGTGTTTCCAAAGAAAAACAAAAAACAGAGTACAATATTAATATCGTGATAATCCAAACAAATATAGGCCTATCTAAAAAGATTTTATTGTCCATTAAACCGAAACTTCCTTATTTTTATTTTATATAAGAGTCAATAATTTACATCTCATAGTCAAGAAAAATTAACTATGAAGTCTGTGTAAGTTTAAATATGCTTTGTCACTAACTTTTATATGCCAAGACCAAATACCAATCTCACGTTTAACACCCCTCCCCCTTCATCACGCCCTGAAAATAAACAATTGATGAGTAATATCTCGCATGGCAGGATTTTGTTCCCGACAAATCCTAAGTACCTACATCCATGTAGGCAATGAAATGAAAGCCGTGACTTCGTCATGAGTGAAAAGCGCAGCTTTGAACGAGAGGCCATGGATGGCCGAACTGGGGAGCGTACAGGGATGTGAAAGTTGGCCTATCTTCGCCGTTTACGTTCATATCAATTATGTTTTGAAGGATTAAGCGTGATGCTCGGGTGGCGCGGGGTGACGAGTGACCGAAACGAAGTTTTGCAGCGCGAGGAAGTGGAAGCATGGATGCTGACAGGAACCCAGCTTCAGGGATGAGTTGCTTGCAGCAGAATCAATTTGAAAACCGATCGCCCCTTGGTTGCCGCCAGCAAGCTAAACCTTGAATAAGGTTTTTAATGTAGGTCGCGGATTTATCTCGACAAGAGTTAGCAATAAAAACCATCAGTCAAGGTGATACAACTTTTTGGGCTAAAGCCCAACCTACAAACCCACGCGCCAGCAAGCTTAGCGCCTACGGTGGTTAACTTACCACTGGTGTTAAACCATTCGTGGCTAAAGCCGACTTCTACAACAATATTTGCCCTCGGTGCAGTGCGAAGCGCCTCTGGGTTCTCCGTGGTGAAATTCTTTTTCTCGCTTTTTCCGCCCTAAAGAGCGACCTACAAACAATACATATTTACGTGCTTGGGAGATGGTAATGATGTTGGAGAATCGTTGGGTTTGGTTTCACTCAACCCAGCCTACGTTCAAATAATTTACGGTTAATCACCACGCACAAAAAAGCCGCTGCATTGCTGCAACGGCTTTAATAATTTTATCAATTCCCAATTTTTAATTGGAAATTTTAAAAATTATTAATCGCGATATGTATCTACCGCTGAGCATGAACAAACTAAGCCGCGTTCGCCGCCTACGTTACAAGTACTTATTATTGTTACTTTCATTTATTTATGTACTAAAGTTTAGAGCTGACTTTTTAGGTATTCCATTTGCTTTTTCTGACGCCTTTTGAGCCTTTTAATTACATTAACACTCACCTTTAAATGCTTACTTTTAAAAAAGAGCATCAACACAGAGTTAAGCACGATAAATACGACAGAAAGCCCTACACCATTAAATGAAAGCTCACCTTCACGTTTAAAGATAAAACCTAAAACATAAATTAGGGACACAAATATAGCGCATCCGGCCACTAAATTATAAACTTTAATCACCCAATACCTACCTGCTGATAGAAGCGCGCCAAGAGCAATAAATATACATATGCCAATAAAAAAAACGATAACTCTAGGCCCTAATTCATTCACAGTATTGTATGGCCAAAGCATGATTAATATTGTAAATGCTAATGATGAATAGCTGATAACACTTGATACAACCGCTACAGCACAAGCTAAACTGTACTTCAGTTTCGGAATTGAATCACTTACAGATAAATCTTCAACCTTCACTATCTAGGCTCTCAAAAACGCCAATAGCTATACCTTTGATTTCTCCATTATATGCGCTTCCAGTAAATGCTAAAGCAGCAGCAACAGAATCACGTAAACGTGTTCGTAACTCATTATTTATTTGTATATTTTTAAACCTCTTAGGAAAACTATTATTTCTAACCATTTGCTTTAACATTTTATTAGAAATACCAGGTACTTTTAAACGAATTATTTCACGAGTAATTCGGGCTCTCTCTTGTCGACTTTTATTTGATAACAACTGCTTGAAACTTATACCATTTGCGCGTGCTAATTTTAAAGTTCGAACTGCAATAGCACTTGCAGCTGTTGCTCCAGCTAAAGATATATAATCCAAAGCTTGGGTTGTATTAACGTACCATTCTTCAGAATCTAGCCAATCATTAAGTTCTGGAGCAAACTTTTCTGCGCCACTCCTCATTAGGCCATTACCGCATTGTAATGTCGTTGCAGATGCCGCACTGAAAGAAATAACAGAAATAGCAGCACTACTTCCAAATGAGATGGGGGTAGCTACGCCAGACGCAACAAAAGCAACCCAAGAAATTACAGCACCAGCACAAGCAAGCAAGGTCCCTGAAAGCTCAGATACAAATCTACTTTCTCTGGGATTAACAGAACTATGTTTAAGCTCATTAGTAAACTCTTTTGCAGAACTACGTTTTGGAGGTTCTCTTAATATAATTTTAACGGGCGTCAAACGACATATAGGCTGAAATTCTCGTATAGTAACAACAGTGAAATTTTCATCTATATACACAATACCAGCCCCAGATAACTGAATATCCTTGTCTATAGCTTTGAATAAACTATCTTTGTCCAAGTATAAATCAAGTTTATTTTTTAACTGTTTTTGCTTAAAAGTATCTCTATTTAAAATATTCATATTTAATCTCTCCATGAAAGAATATTCAAGTAAAAATAGTTTACCTAAAAAAAAAACTTAGTCAACAAATCAGAAACTACATTTAATATATCCCTATCAAAAGAGTAATTAACGCTCCCCTCTAGCGGGAATTAGTTCCACCTATTAGTTATAAATACATATCTGTCTATACAGTGGGTGGGTTTATTCTATGCTTACCACCATGCACATCGAGTAGGGTGAGGCTTTTGCCTCATCCCTCTCACAGAACCGTACGTACGGGCCTCGTATACGGCTCCTGTATTCTTTTATTCCTTCGGCTTATTTTCTAAACGCCGATTGAGCAAGCCACCCTGTACTTACTTTTTCCATTGAATATAAACCTTGCTCTTCAAACCATTGGTTTGGCATCGCTACACTCGATAATGGACTTAGAGAGTTTCGCCATGAGTTCATTTTGATGAACTTAAATGGCGGCTTTTTCCCTAACTGTTTTAGTCGTTTATGCAACCTCGCTGGATTTTTCCACAACCTTAACTGAATTGCCCTTAATCGTCGTCTCACCCACCTCGCCAACACCTCTAGCACCCGTTTACAATTGGCTATACTGAAATAATTTACAAAACCACGCACCACTGGGTTTAGTCTTTTTATTACTTCAACTAAGTTCATGCCGCTATTTCGTTTTGTTAATCGTTTAACTTTTTGTTTGAAGCCTTTGAGTTTTGAGGCTTGGATCCGTGTCCAATTACTGCCTATCTCCACTCCCAAAAACTTTACCCCTTCACTGCTATGCGCTATATGGGTTTTCTTTTGGTTGACTGTTAACTTCAAGTCTTTTTCAAGTAGATGGGTTGCTACAGTGAGTGCATTCTTGGCTGCTGTTTCTGTGCAGCATAAGATCAAAATGTCGTCGGCGTACCTCACTATTCTGTGATGTCGCTTTTTCATTTCTTGATCAAACGCATCTAGGTAGATATTCGCCAACAATGGACTGATAACCCCACCTTGTGGACTTCCTTGGGTAATCCCCCCGAAAAATAATGGGTGTCAAACGTAGAATTTTCTCTTATTGTAAACACAGGAGAAAATTATGAAAAAAGCACATTTTACAGACAGTCAGATCCTCGCTATTTTGAAGCAAGCCGAAAGTGGTGTCCCGATCCCTGAGCTATGCCGTGAACATGGTATGGGTAACTCAACCTTTTATAAATGGCGCGCAAAATACGGCGGTATGGATGCCTCTTTAATGACGAGAATGAAAGAACTTGAAGATGAAAACCGTCGTTTGAAGAAAATGTATGCTGAAGAGCGACTTAAATCCGAGGTCATTCAAGAGGCTATGGCAAAAAAGTGGTGAAGGCTTCTGAGCGCAAGATATTGGCACATGAAGTCGTTAGTACAAATAAAATGAGTATTGCCTTAGCCTGTCGCACTTTCATGATCAGTGAAACGTGTTATCGCTATACGTCGACATTAAAAAATGAAAACTTAAAAATAGCAGAGCTGTTACTCGATTTGACTGAATCAAAGCGCAATTGGGGCTTTGGGCTATGCTTTTTATATTTTCGCAATGTAAAACGATATAAATGGAATCACAAACGAGTTTACCGCATTTACCGTGAGCTTGAGTTAAACTTGCGAATAAAGCCTAGGAAACGCTTAAAGAGAGACAAACCTGAGCCATTGGCTGTACCAGAAACCATTAATGAATGCTGGTCAATGGATTTTATGCATGACCAACTAGCGGATGGCAGAGCGTGTCGTTTATTTAATGTAATAGATGACTTTAATCGCGAAGGACTGACTATTGATGCTGATTTATCACTGCCTGCTGAGCGTGTGCTCCGCTCGTTAAATCAAATTATAGAGTGGCGCGGTAAACCTAAAGCCATCAGGTGTGATAATGGCCCAGAATATATTAGCCATAAACTCGCTCAATGGGCATTGAATAATGAGATCGAATTACGATTTATTCAACCTGGTAATCCACAGCAAAATGCGTATATAGAGCGCTTTAATCGAACAGTTCGTTATGACTGGCTAAGTCATTATATTTACAGTGACATTAGTGAGTTACAAGACAGAGCTACCGATTGGTTATGGACTTACAATAATGAACGCCCTAACATGGGCATAGGTGGCATAACACCAATACAAAAACTGGAAAAGTTAAACAACGAAAATTCTACAGCTAGCCTCCATTAAAAATGGGTGGATTACCCTTGCTCACTCGCTTCCCAGTAATTGCCTATCATTACCCCACTTTTTAAGAACTGATCGAGCAGCTTTAAAAGGCTACCGTCTGTCACTTTGCGTTTGACGCTGCTAATAATCAAATCGTGATCAAGTAGGTCAAAGCACTTCGACAGATCCATATCAACCACCCACTCACGATGATATTTACGAATAAATACCGTCGCTTTACTGATGGCATCATGGCAGCTTCGTGTCGGCCTGTACCCATAACTTGATGGATGAAAGTCGATGTCGAAGATCGGCTGGAGAATGTTCAATAGTGTCTGTTGTACTATGCGGTCGCGAACTGTTGGTATACCCAGCAATCTCACGCCGCCATCGTCTTTCGGTATTTCTATCCGTTTGACTGGCTGCGCGCGATACTGCTTGGTGTGCAGTTCACGTTGCAGTTGTTTCAAGTTTTCTTCTAAATTCAAGGCGAACGCGGCTATGGACTGCCCATCTATTCCGGCTGCTCCTTTCGCTGCTTTCACTTTTTTGAATCCCTTGTACAGGTTATTAATATCTAATAATTGCCCATACAAGCTGTAGTAAACTGTCATCAATTGCCTTTGCTTGCGGTATGTCTGTCGTTTCA
Source organism: Pseudoalteromonas sp. ASV78 (assembly GCF_047806705.1). Classification (NCBI taxonomy): domain Bacteria; kingdom Pseudomonadati; phylum Pseudomonadota; class Gammaproteobacteria; order Alteromonadales; family Pseudoalteromonadaceae; genus Pseudoalteromonas; species Pseudoalteromonas sp. ASV78. The sequence goes on from NZ_JBLOPA010000001.1 coordinate 1,980,576, forward strand.
CATTGATGTATAGTCGGGTTCTTCATGATGACATTAGGTGTGCTAGCCGAATGGCAATCTACCTAAGTGGTCAGTCATTACTCCCGTGCTCGGCCTTCAATTCTCAGCGTCCACATTCCTGCTTAGCCGTCATCTTTTGCCTATTTCCGTCGAAATACATGTGAGCCTATACGCCGATATTCCTGATTTTCATACACTTAAAGAATACTTCCCCCCTTCGCAATCAATTAAAACTTTTGGTTGAAATTGACCCTATCAGACATTCTGCTGATAGTCGGCTTGGTTTTGTCCTCCACACCATTACTGGCTTTCATCGGCCTAGCCTTATTCACTACTACGGGTTCATCTGCCACCTCACACCGACGTTAAACCTTGGGTTTCCCCTTGAGTTTAGGCCACTTATTTACACTAAGTTTAGATGCCAGGCTTCCCCAGTTACTGTACTGGCTCCCTGTTAGAAATTCCACCCTCAAGCACAGCATTGGTCTGACTAAGTATAGGGCGTTGCGCTATTTTGCACGCTGACCCACCAATACTGCCGAAGCAGGTTACGGTTAGTTGTGTACCTCTAACTTCTTATGGCTTCCTTCAGACCCCACCGTTGGCCAGTGACGCCCTTGCCATTCAGATTATCTTCCCCTTAGTCAGGGTGATAAGGCATCTTTCAGCCTATCGGGTTTGCCAGCTTCGCTGGGCAAACAAAAAAACCGCTACATTGCTGCAACGGCTTTTTTTAATTATTTGAGTTTAATCAAAAATTAATCTCTGTATGTCTCAACCGCTGGGCATGAACACACTAGATTACGGTCGCCGTATACGTCATCGATACGCGTTACTGTAGGCCAGAATTTGTTTTTTGCAACGCTTGGTACTGGGAACGCAGCGTAGAAGCGGTCGTATGCACGATCCCACTCATTACCAAGTACGTCGCCTTGTGTGTGCGGTGCAAACACAAGCGGGTTGTTTTCGATAGACCATTCGCCGGAGATCACTTTGTCGATTTCGCCTTTAATTGACACCATCGCTTCGATGAAACGGTCAATTTCAACTTTAGACTCAGACTCGGTTGGCTCAATCATCAAGGTGCCCGCTACTGGGAACGACATAGTTGGTGAATGGAAGCCGTAATCTTGTAAGCGCTTAGCTACGTCCATTTCAGTGATGCCTGAAAGCTCTTTCAGTGGGCGTAAGTCAACAATACATTCGTGAGCAACACGGTTGTTGCGACCACGGTATAAAATTGGGAAGTGCTGGCTTAACTCGTGCGTTAAGTAGTTAGCATTCACAATCGCCATTTCAGTAGCTTGTTTAAGGCCTTCGCTACCCATCATAGTGATGTAAGCCCATGAGATAGGTAAAATAGCTGCTGAGCCGTATGGAGCTGCTGATACCGCGCCGTTACCTTCGTTAGTGCCAGGTACGTTAATTACGCTGTGGTTTGGCATAAATGGCGCAAGGTGTGATTTAACACCGATTGGGCCAACACCTGGGCCACCGCCACCGTGTGGGATACAGAAGGTTTTATGCAAGTTTAAGTGCGATACGTCTGAGCCGATAGAACCTGGGCTAGTAACACCCACTTGGGCGTTCATGTTCGCGCCGTCCATGTATACTTGGCCGCCGTGTTGATGAATGATGTCACAAATTTCACGGATTGTTTCTTCGTATACACCGTGCGTAGACGGGTATGTGATCATGATACATGATAAGTTTTCTGATACTTCTTCAGCTTTCGCTTTAAGATCAGCCATATCAACGTTACCGTTTTTGTCGCAATCAACAACCACGATTTTCATGCTCGCCATTTGTGCAGATGCAGGGTTAGTACCGTGCGCTGAACTTGGGATCAAACATACGTTACGGTGCGCATCGCCACGTGACTCATGGTATTTACGAATTGCGATTAAGCCTGCGTATTCACCTTGTGCACCCGAGTTTGGCTGAAGTGATACGGCATCGTAACCTGTGATGTTAACTAACCAATCATGTAATTCGCCTATCATGATTTGGTAACCTTCTGCTTGGTCTAGCGGGCAGAATGGGTGCAGGTTAGCAAACTCAGGCCACGTGATTGGGAGCATCTCAGCAGTCGCGTTTAGTTTCATAGTACATGAACCTAACGAGATCATTGAGTGGTTAAGCGCTAAATCTTTGTTTTCAAGACGCTTGATATAACGCAGCATTTCAGTTTCGCTGTGGTACGAATTGAAGTTCGGGTGTGTTAACACTTCGTCATCACGCTCTAAGCTTTCTGGGATTGAATCACTGCCGTTTGCTTCGATATCTGCGGCAAGTGCGTCAACGCTTAAGCCATGGCCTTCGCCTAGGATGATGTCGAAAAGCTCAGCTACGTCTGCGCGCGTTGTAGTCTCAGATACTGAGATTGAGTACTCGCCTGCATGGTTAGTTGCAAAGTTAACACCGTTTGCAATTGCACGTGCTACTACGTCGTCTTTGTTATCACTAACAATCGTTAATGTATCAAACCATGTATTGTGCTTAAGGTTTACGCCTTTCGCTTGTAGGCCTGCGGCTAAAATATCAGCAAAGCGGTGAATGCGCTGTGCGATTGTTTTTAAGCCTTGTGGGCCGTGGTACACCGCGTAAAACGCTGCCATATTGGCAAGTAATACTTGCGCTGTACAAATGTTTGAGTTGGCTTTGTCGCGACGAATGTGTTGCTCACGCGTTTGCATTGCCATACGCAGTGCGTCGTTACCTAAACGGTCTTTTGATACACCGATGATACGACCTGGCAATGAACGTTTGTATGCATCACGTGTTGCGAAAAATGCAGCGTGAGGACCGCCATAACCCATAGGTACACCAAAACGCTGTGCTGAACCAAGTACTACGTCTGCGCCAAGTTTACCCGGTGCTTTTAATAGTAATAAGCTCATGATGTCGGCTGCAACACAGGCAATCGCTTTTTTGCTTTGTACGCCAGCGATTAAGTCTGTAATATCAACTACTTCACCTGATGTTGACGGGTATTGGAATAGCGCGCCAAAAATCTCGTGATTTACCGCATCAGCAGCAGGCCCTACCACAACTTCAAAACCAAACTGATCGGCACGGGTTGCCACTACGTCAATAGTTTGTGTGTGTACGTCGTCTGCGATAAAAAAGATATTGGCTTTCTTAGCTTTAGATACACGCTTTGCAAGGCCCATTGCCTCGGCTGCCGCGGTAGATTCATCAAGTAATGATGCACTTGCTAAGTCAAGACCAGTTAGGTCTAAGGTCATAGTTTGGAAGTTTAATAATGACTCTAAACGCCCTTGCGCAATCTCTGGTTGGTATGGAGTGTACGCTGTGTACCAACCTGGGTTCTCAAGTACGTTACGTAAAATTACGTGTGGTACGTGAGTTGGGTGGTAGCCTTGGCCAATATAAGATTTGAACACTTTATTTTTGCTTGCTACTGATTTTAAGTAGCTTAGTGTTTCAACTTCAGTGCGGCTTTCGCCCACTGTTAGGCCTTGCTCTAAGCGGATGCTTGCAGGTACAGTTTGACCGATCAGCTCTTCAACACTCGATACTCCAAGAGCACTTAGCATATCGCTTACTTGTGCCGGGCTTGGCCCAATATGGCGGCGAATAAAATCTTGCGTTTGCTCTAATTGTTCAAGAGATTTGGCGTTTGACATTTGTCCAGATTCCTATGATCCAAAAAATAAATGGTTATTACTAATGGGTAACCAGCAATAACTTAAAAGCTTTTGATTTAATGACTTACAGTGTATGGAAAGGTAAGCGGTAAAATCATAAAAGCCCCGCGAGTATTAGCTATAACGGGGCTTTTAGTGCAACAAAGGCTAATTATTAGTCTTCGTCGATAGTGTTTGCATAGCCTTCAGCGTCTAGCAGGTTTTCAAGCTCAGACTCGTCAGATGCTTTAATGCGGAATAACCAACCGTCGCCGTAAGGGTCGTTGTTTACAGTTTCAGGTGCATCTTCAAGATCTTCGTTGATTGCAACAATTTCACCACTGATTGGTGCGTAGATGTCTGATGCCGCTTTTACTGATTCTGCTACTGCACAATCTTCGCCTGCGTCTACTTCCTCACCAACTTCTGGTAATTCAACAAATACCATGTCGCCAAGCAGCTCTTGGGCGTGCTCAGAAATACCTACAGTGAAAGTACCGTCACCTTCGTCGCGAACCCACTCGTGTGAAGAGGCATACTTTAACTCGCTAGGGATATTGCTCATTTTATTCATCCTTTGGTTTATATTGGGTGATAACACCAAATCTTTTAATTGATACTTTAAAGTACTGACTTACCGTTACGTACAAAGCTTGGTTTAACTACTTTTACGTTAACTAATTTTTTACGCATTTCTACTTGAGCAGTCTCGCCAGTTGCACGTGGTACACGTGCAAGAGCAACACTAAAGCCAAGTGTAGGTGAGAAAGTACCAGAGGTAATAACCCCTTCGCCACCTTCAACGATTACTTTTGAACCACTACGCAATACGCCTTTTTCTTCCAGCACTAGACCAACAAGTTTGTCTGTGCTTTTGTCAGCGCGTTGCTGCATTAGTACATCACGACCGATAAAGTCACGATCTTCAGGTTCCCATGCAATAGTCCACGCCATGTTTGCAGCAAGAGGCGAAACACTTTCGTCCATATCTAGGCCGTAAAGGTTCATACCTGCTTCTAAACGTAGTGTGTCACGTGCACCAAGACCCGCTGGCACTACACCTGCATCTAGCAGTTGTTGCCATAGATCAGCAGCTTGCTCGTTCGGTACGACAATTTCGTAACCGTCTTCGCCAGTATAACCTGTTGTAGCAATAAATAAATCACCCGTTTGCACACCAAAAAACGGCTTCATATCTGCAACAGCGGCTTGTTGATCAGCCGTTAAGATAGTGGCAGTTTTAGCTTTTGCGTTAGGGCCTTGCACTGCAATCATGGCAAACTCTGGACGCTCTGTCACTGCAACGGCAAAATCGGCTGAAACTTTAGCCATGTGCGCTAAATCTTTTTCACGAGTTGCTGAGTTAACCACTAACCGGTAGTCAGTGTTTGAGAAGAAGTAGATGATAAGGTCGTCGATTACGCCGCCTTGCTCATTCAACATGCCAGTGTAAAGCGCTTTACCAGGAACGGTTAATTTAGCAACGTCGTTAGCGACTAGTTTACGAAGGAATGCTTGTGCTTGCTCGCCTTTAACATCAACAATCGTCATGTGTGATACGTCAAACATGCCTGCATCGGTGCGCACTGCGTTGTGCTCTTCGATTTGCGAACCATAGTTGATTGGCATTTCCCAGCCATGAAAATCAACCATTTTTGCTTTCGATTCTAGGTGCTTTGCATATAAAACTGTTTTAGAAGTCATAATATTCCTTCACTTTATAATTAACCCAAGATTGGGCGTGGCCTCAATTTAATGAGGGGGAATAACATGGGCGGCGATTATACATAAGTTGTACTGCAGCTAACACCCAAATTGCGATTTGTTCTTACAAATAAATTACAAAAAGCTAGCAACTAAAATACGCTAGCCAGCTTATCAATTGATGTTTAAGCAACCTCTGGTAGTGACATAGCAAAACCGCGTTGCTGTAAATATGTTTGCCATTTAGTCAGCTCTGGCGCTTTGGCCACCAGCTGAAAATACTGTATTGATTGTTTATCAATAGCGGTAATAAATACCTCACCACTTTGCGCACCATAACAGCTGTTGGTATCTGACAAGCGCAGCCCTGGGGTGAGTTTAAATGCGTCGACTAAGGCGTCAAATGCTTGCTCACCAGATAAAGTTAACGTCGCTAAGTCTGTGCGCGTAACAAACTCAATATCGTAACGCAGTTGCTGTTCACTGATCAGCGCTTGTAATTGAGCCGCTGCATCTGTGTGCAACACGAATCTAAACGCTGTTGCACTAAAGTAATATAACGCAAAGCTATAATTACTGTTTAGATCGTCATCTAAGGTGCCTTTCACACCTAAACCACTGGCGGTTAGTTTGTTTAAATCTAACCCTAAAATAGTGGTTAAAAATGGCATTGCTTCAGTGCCGCTAAAATCGATCACCACGGTGTTTGTATTGACCTGCAGCATATTGCTATCAGCTACTTCAATCTGGCTATGACGAGCAAACATTATCGGGCTAAAAGTCATTATCGACACCTATCAATCTTTAATGGCAAAAGTATATTGTGCAAGTCTAGCAACAACAAATTGTAATTATTAATCAATTGATAAATAATACTTATCAATCTACCCCCATAAATTGTAATTTTTAATATGAAAAATATCTCAACAGACAGCTTACGCACATTAGTTACTGTGGTTGAAGTAGCAGGTTTTGCTAAAGCAGGTGATTTACTTGGCTTATCGCAACCCGCTGTAAGTTTACAAATAAAGCGGTTAGAAGAAATGCTCGGCCATAAGCTATTTAAAAAACAGGGTCAGCGCCAAGTGCTCAATCAATACGGTGAACTGCTGCTGCCGATGGCAAAGCAAATGCTGCTGCAAAACGACACCATTTTGCAATTATTTACTAAAGAGAATGTGACCGGTAAGGTGCGTTTAGGAATACCCAGCGAATTTGCCGCTCGGATCTTACCCGCTATTATCGGTGACTTTGTGGCACTTTACCCTGAAGTGTCGTTAGAGGTTAAATCGCGTTTAAGTAAGCATTTATTGTCAGTCTCACGAGAAGACCAGTTTGATTTAGTACTGGCGTTAAATGAAGATTTAAACTCTGAAAAGTTCCCTGTATTTATGCAAGACCAACTGGTCTGGGTTGGTGATTTATCAATAGCACAAAATGAAGTTGTTACGCTAGTGACTGCACCGGAAGGTTGTATTTATCGACGCCGCGCCATCGAGGCATTGCAACTTGCAGGTATTAAGTACCGTATAAGTTACAGTAACGCTGATCTAACAGGCCTTACTGCGGCTTTAAAAGAAGGATTAGGGATCACCGTTTTGGCTAAAAGCACAGTGCCTAATGAGCTTAATTATGAGTTGAACACCGCTATTTTACCGAGCCTTGGTAAAATAGGTATTAGCTTAACAAAACATGCTGAGCAAGCCGAGCATGCGGTAGATAAACTTGCCGAGTTTATTGCATTACGCTTGACCTAATAGCTAACAAAAATCCGCCTTTAGTTACCTTTTAATAATTTAGATTATTGCAACGAATATAGTAATACAATATTAATAACAGTAAATTTTCATTTTTGCATTCAAAAACTTACTTAAAGCTCGAGATTGTTACAAATAGGATTGATTCGTATTATTTTACATGTTTAAATTGCGCCAGTTTAAATTAGACATATACAGGATCAACAATGACCCCTAAGTTTATTGTTTCAACACTTTCGATGGCTGTTGCTTTATCACTAAGCGCTAATGCTGTTGCAAAAGATGCAACCGATAAAGAACAAGCATTTGAACAGCTCACCGTGATTGGCTCACACGCTGCTATCAATGACATTCCAGGCTCAGCCACTTTTATTAGTGACGAAGAGTTACAAAAATTTGAATACACAGATATCTCGCGTGTATTAAGTTCTGTCCCTGGGGTGTATGTTCAAGAAGAAGACGGCTACGGCCTGCGCCCAAACATTGGTATGCGTGGCACAGGTACTGGTCGTAACGATAAAATTGCAGTAATGGAAGACGGTGTACTGGTTGCACCTGCGCCTTATTCAGCTCCTGCGGCGTACTATTTCCCAACTGCGGGTCGTATGCAGTCAATCGAAGTATTAAAAGGTGCGGCATCTGTAAAGTATGGCCCACGTACCACCGGTGGCGTATTAAATTTAGTATCTCGTGGCCTACCAACAGAAGGCGCAACCGGTTTAGTTAATGCAGAGCTTGGTAGTGATGGGTTCTACAAAGGCCATGCTTACTTTGGTAAAAAGAAAAACAACGCGGCAGGCTTAATTGAAGTGTTCAGTTACGGCGCGGATGGCTTTAAAGAGTTACCAGTAGGCAGCGATAACACTGGCTTTGAAAAAAATGATCTATTGCTAAAATTTGGTTTTGACTTTGGCGAAAACGAAGCGCATAACCTTGAAATGAAAATAAAGTACTCTGATGAGCGCTCTGATGAAACCTATATGGGTCTTACAGATGCTGATTATAAAGCATCACCGTATCGTCGTTATGCTGCGTCTCAAGAAGATGAAATGAATACGCAGCACAATGCGTATCAACTTAACTACGCCTACCGCTTTGGTGATGGTTATGAGTTTTTAGCAACTGCTTATTTAAATGACTTTCATCGTAACTGGTATAAAGCCAGCAAAGTTGGCGTTAGCGACTTAGAAAAGTACAGTGACTTTGAAGCAAACCCAACCAGTGAAGGGATTGAAGGGATTGCCGTTAAAGCAAATAACCGTAATTACCAAGCAAAAGGGATTCAGTCTGAATTACATATTCCTGCGGGCAACCACTACATCACCGTCGGTATGCGCTACCACGAAGATGAAATGGATCGTTTTCAATGGCAAGACGAATACACGCTAAACCAAGACCTATCAATGACGTTAACCAGTCAAGGCGCACCTGGCTCTGACAGCAACCGTTTTGATAGTGCAAAAGCGACAACCTTGTTTATTCAAGATCAGTGGACACTTGATTCATTAGTAATTAGTGCAGGCCTTCGTTATGAAGATATTACTATCTCTCGCGAAGAATGGTCAAAGTCTGATCCTAAGCGTGCAAATGGCTTAACAAAAGACATTAGTAATGACACCGAGATTTTAGTGCCATCACTCGGTGCAACTTACACTGTTAATGATAACTTGACGCTACTGGCTGGTATTCAACAAGGTTATGCACCAGCAGCCCCTGGTAATGCTGATCAGCAGGAAGAAGAAAGCTTAAATATTGAGCTGGGTGGTCGTTATGATTACGCAGGTTTCAATGGTGAAGTAATTTATTTTAACTCTGATTACGACAACATGCACGGCAACTGTACAGCTGCCATTGGTTGTAGTGATGACAACATTGGCGATCAGTACAACTACGGTGAAGTGTCTGTTGAAGGGTTTGAATTAAGCGCAGGCCGCACATTCGCAACTGATAACGCGGCATTCCCTGTTCGCTTAACCTACACATACACCGACTCAACGTTTGAAAACGACTTTGAATCAGGCCTATGGGGTCAAGTAAATAAAGGCGATGCAATGCCCTACGTACCAGAAAACCAAGTAGCGTTATCATTTGGTGCTGAGTTTTCAAGCTTAGTATTTGATACGCAAATGCGTTATGTGTCTGACTCACATGCAAATTTAAGCCCTACAGGGTTAAATGCAATCGACAGTCGCGTAGTGTGGGATTTAGCCGCTAAATACTTAATTGATGACAATCAAAAAGTATACCTAACGGTTGATAACCTATTTGATAAAACCTACATTGCCAACCGCGCAAATGGCGGTATTCAACCAGGTAAACCACGCACAATCCAAATGGGTTACAGCTACGCGTTTTAGGCTAGAGGCTAGAGGCTAAAGGCTAAAGGCTAAAGGCTAAAGGCTAAAGGCTAAAGGCTAAAGGCTAAAGGCTAAAGGCTAAAGGCTAAAGGCTAAAGGCTAAAGGCTAAAAATTATAAAAGCCGTGTTTGTTAAATCAAGCACGGCTTTTTTATCGGTGGTGATTTATCACGAAAATGGCGCTTATATTAAAGCGACCTGTAGCCCAAAACCGCGGTGCTTTTTCGGCTAAAGCCGAACCTACAGGTAAACCCCACCTAACTGTAGGTCGTGATTTATCACGAAAATAGCGCTTAAATAAAACAGATTAGTAACCTCAAACCGCGTTGCTTTTTCGGCTAAAGCCGAACCTACAGGCAAACCCCCAGCTAACTGTAGGTCGTGATTTATCACGAAAATGGCGCTTAAATAAAACAGATTAGTAACCTCAAACCTCAGTGCTTTTTGAGCTAAAGTCCAATCTACAGGCAAACCCCCAGCTAACTGTAGGTCGTGATTTATCACGAAAAAATTTATCAAAACAAAGTAAATATACGAATACTTTGTATACTTTATGGGAAAACTACATGGAGGAAATAGGATGTGGACAGAGCTTCGTAAAGGTCGTCATTCAATTTGTGGGCAAGAGTATTTTATTACCTTTAATACATATTCAAGAACTCCACTGTTTCATAATCTCAATTTCGCCCACTTATTTTGTAGGCATATACAAATAAATGAAACAAAAACACAATGTAAGTGGTTAACGTGGGTATTAATGCCAGATCATTTCCATGGTTTATTAAGACTAGGAACTCAGGGCTTACCTAATACAATTGCACACCTTAAAGGCGGTAGTGCATTTAAGATAAATAAATTAAATAACCACAATATAAAAATATGGCAAAAGAATTACTACGATCACGCTTTAAGAAAAGAAGAAGACCGGCAGCAAATTTCACGTTACATACTTGCCAACCCACTTAGAAAAGGATTAGTTTGCTCAATAAGTAAATACCCATATTGGAATTCAGTTTATTTGTAGGTCGTGATTTATCACGAAAATGACGCTTAAATTAAAGCGATCTGTAGCCCAAAACTGCGGTGCCTTTTCGGCTAAAGCCGAACCTACAGGTAAACACCGAGCCAATTGTAGGTCGTGATTTATCACGAAAATGGTGCCTAAATAAAACAGATTAGTAACCTCAAACCGCGGTGCTTTTTCGGCTAAAGCCGAACCTACAGGCATAAAAAAAGCACGGTATAAACCGCGCTTTTGCTCACTTACAAACTTTCTTAGCTAGCTAACTTTACTCTCGCCAACTTTACTCTCGCTAACTCGCCAACTCAATTCTACTTCCAACTTCTCATTTTATGGCCTTTAAGCGCATAGAATAAGATGAATAAGTAACTTGGGATCATCAAGGCGTAAGCACCTTGTGCGCCTAGACCAGCTACATTACCTAAGCCAATCAGCAATGGACCTAACGCACCACCGGCAATACCCATGATCAGTAAGCCCGATGCAGTACCCGTTAAACGACCTAAGCCAGTTAATGCCAAAGGCCAAATTGCTGGCCAAACCATAGCGTTTGCAAAGCCTAGCAAGGCAATGCATAACAATGGATCTGGCAACTCTGGGCCACCAAACGGCACTAACAACAGGTTCGCAATAATAAACGAATCGTTACTTCCCATTACCACTGCAAGTACAGTAACAATGCCTGCAATGCCGGACATAAGCAACGCATTTTGCTGCGACATAAAGCGTGGAATAAGTGCAATACCAATGGCGTAACCAATCAACATACACGCCATGGTATATGACGTCATCACTGAATAATCAGCAATACCAATCTGTAATGCATACGAGCCAATAGTATCTGCGGCAATCACTTCAACCGCTACATATAAAGCGATACCAACTACACCCAGCACTAAATGAGGGTGTTTTAATGCTTCTTTTACCTCGCCTTTGCCATTACCTGCTGACTCTTCAAAAACCAAATCAGGTAATGGTGAAAATTTAGCAAATGCTGCAAACGCAAAGATCAAGCCCGCAATAGCTATATAAGGTAAAATAAGGCTATTCGCCATGGCATCTTTTTGCCCTTGCGAGAGTTGCTCACCATCAGCGACCACACCACTGACAACAACGGCAGCAAAAATAACAGGCACGATAACTCCGGCAAATTTATTCAATAAGCCCATGATACACACGCGTACTGCGGCTGATTTTTCAGATCCCATTTTAACCACATACGGATTTACCGCTGTTTGTAGGATCGTTTGCCCTACACCTATCATTAACTGTGCGAATAAAAATATTTCGATCATTTGCATTTTAGCGGCAGGAATATACATCAAGGCAGACACAGCCATAACCGCACAGCCAATCGCCATACCGTTTTTATAGCCAACACGCTTAATTAACATTGCTGATGGAATACCAGCCACAGTCACAGCAATATAAAATGAGGAAATAATAAACGAGGCTTGCAGGGGTGATAGTACCAACATTTGTTGTAAAAATGGCGTAATTGCACCATTCAACCAGGTTATACAGCCTAAAATAAAGAACATTGATCCTGCCAATGTCATTGGCAGCCAAATACTATGCTTAGTATTTGCTTCACACTCGACGGTTGCTTCCATAATTATATCCCAACAGTTTATTTTAATTATTCATTTTAGTATTACACCGTGAAAGCTTTAAAACCGAAGTACTGCAACACTAAAATCATTTTTATTACATAAAATTAATCATACACCAACAAAAATGACAGCGCTATCATTTAAGGCCATAAAAATAAAAAGCCATGCTATTATTGTAAGCACGGCTTGGTGGAATCATTTAAAACTAACTTTGCTCTGTTACTTCCCTATCGCTTGTTTAGCAAACAGGTGCTTAATTGGGCCTAAGTTATCAACCATCGTTAAGCCAACACCACGTACCAGTTTTTTAAGTGGGTTAGCGCCTGCAAATAATTCTTTTAAGCCTTGCATCATGGCAATATGCTTTTGTGCATCAAGCTTGCGGGTACGCTCGTAATCACGTAATAGTCGATTACTGGCAAACTCTTTATTGTCAGCAGTTAACAGCTCAATAAGGTAAGCGGCATCTTTAAGGCCTAAGTTCATACCAAGTCCTGCTAACGGATGAATGGTATGTGCGGCATCGCCCATTAATACCACTTTGCCAGAGAGCCATTTTTGCGCGTAACGCATTTTAAGAGGGAACGCGACACGCTCGCTTTGCACCTCACATAAACCGCATTGACCATCCAGAGCTGCCATTACCGCTTTATTAAACTCGGTATTATCCATTGCTAGTAACTGTTGGCAATGCTCAGGGCTGGTTGACCAAACAATTGAATGGCTGTGTTCATCTGGCAATGGTAAAAACGCCAGTGGCCCGCTAGGCAGGAATATTTGCCGCGCAGTGTTGTTATGCAGCTCAGTGGTTTTTACAGTGGCGACAATGGCATTGTGGTCGTAATCTTTAAAGGTGATCGGCAAATTGAACTGTTTACGGATCGCTGAATTAGCGCCATCGGCTGCCACTAATAACTTGGCTATAACTGGTTCACCTGAGTCGAGGGTAATGAATACATCATTATCACTTTGGTGAATTTGTTGGTAGCGTGTAGCAAACATCAATGTCGCTTGGCGGTGGTTTTCTAGCTCCTTGATCAACGCATAACGAATAATATCGTTTTCAACTATGTGACCTAATTGAGGTAAATCTAAGTCAGCACTATTAAAAGCAATTTTGCCAAAGCTGTCTTGATCACGTACATCCATATGGGTGTAGGCACGCGCCCGCTGGGCGATGATTTCAGGCCACACATTAAGCGATTCAAATAAGCCTTGGCTGGCTAAACTTAATGCACTAACACGCAGTGCATAATCATCACCTGGTAACGTTTGCTTTGCTGCAGCATCAATAACAACCACGCTGATATTGGCTTTTGCCAGCCCCAGAGCGAGAGTTAAGCCAACGCAGCCACCACCCACAACACATACTTGCACCTGTTTCATAGTCGTTTACCTTGTTTAACTTGCCCCATTAATTGCTTGGCCAGTGGGGTTTTTAATGAAGAACATAAATCCATGGTGAATAAGCCGCAACTGCGGCCCAAAGCGAGCAATCGCGAGCTATTTGAAAACAATCGTACTAGGCCATCGGTCAAGGTCATCACAGTATTGATATCTTGGCTGCGTTGTTTAGCGTATTCACGGGTAAACGCATAACTACCAAGTGGCTGTTTGCTTTTAACAAGTTCACACAATACTTGTACATCACGCAGACCTAGGTTAAATCCTTGCCCTGCAATGGGATGAATTGCATGCCCTGCATTACCAATCAGTACAGTACGATGCGCAGTTAACGACTCCGCACGGCCATACACTAGCGGGTAACTTGCTCGCATACCAACTTTCGTGAATTGCCCAGCTCGATAACCAAATGCATTGTGTAGTGCTTTTAAAAACGCGTCGTCATTAAGTGCCATATGCTCGCCCATTTGCTCTGGTTCCATGCACCACACCAATGAATAACGGTTATTACTCATTGGTAAAAGTGCCATTGGCCCCCGCTCTGTAAAGCGTTCAAAGGCATGATTATGATGACCACCCGCCACTTCAATATTGGCAATAATTGCCCCTTGTGAATAAGGCTCAGTGGTAAAATTAAGATTAGCTAATTGCCGTGTGGATGATTGCGCACCATCAGCAATAACCACTAAGGCAGCTTGAATTTGCTGCCCTGAATTGAGCGTTATAGCGGCATAATCTTGCTGGTAACTTAAACTTGCCACACTATCGGGGCAAAAAAGCTCAACTTTTGAGTGCGTTAGCAGCTGATGTAAAGAGCGACCAAATGGATTAACCTCAACCACATAGCCTAGTGCCGGTTGGTTAAATTCGTGGCAATCAATATGGGTTTTACCAAAGTGGCCTCTATCTGAAACCGTCACTTTTTTTATCGCTGCAGAAAAACTCGCGGTAGGGTCAAATACATTAAGTTGCTGTAAAAATTGCACTGATTGCTGCGCAAGCGCAATGCTACGATCATCAAAGCTGGGATGATGTTCACCACTTGGTTGATGTGCTTCAATAACCGCAATACTAAGTTCAGCTGCTGACTTTGCTAAACTCAAGGCACAGCTGGCGCCGGCTAGGCCGCCACCAATAATGACTACATCAAACTGCTTTGCCACGGTTGCTCCTAGCATTTGCCCATGTTTATAACGGCCTCTATTTCAGTAATACTTTTAGGCACGCTAACGGTTAAATTTTCATGGCCTTGCTCGGTCACTAATAAATTATCTTCAATACGAATACCAATGCCTTTATATTGCTCAGGCGCTTTAGCATCTAGGCTAATATAAAGTCCGGGCTCAATGGTAAGCACCATCCCCGCTGCAAATGGGCGCTCTTTTTCATCTTGCTTATAATCACCTACATCGTGCACATCTAAGCCAAGCCAATGACCAAGGCCATGCATATAAAATGCTTTACAGGCTTGATTATCAAGTAATTCTTGTAACTCACCTTGTAAAATTCCCAAATCCAGTAAGCCTTGGGTTAGTACTGTCATCGCTAATTGGTTGGCCTTAGATAAGCTGCCACCGGGTTTAACTTCTGTAAATGTCGCCTCTTGTGCTGCAAGTACAATATTATAAAGCTGCGCTTGAGGCTGACTAAATTGCCCATTAATAGGGAAAGTACGCGTAATATCAGCCGCATAACCTTGCAGCTCAGCGCCTGAATCAATCAATACTAAATCACCGTCAGTCAGCACATCACTGTTAGCCGTGTAATGCAATATATTGGCGTTATCGCCACTGCCAACTATGGTGCCATAGGCCGGATGACGAGCCCCATGCATCGCATAATGGTGATGCAACTCAGCTTCTAGTTGATATTCTGTGGCACCTGGTGTTGCAAACTGCATAGCACGAATATGCCCTTGCGCACTGATCTCACACGCCCTGCGCATAATTGCCACCTCAGCAGGTGATTTAAACAAGCGCATTTCATGAATTAAACCACGAATATCTTTAATGGTATGCGGTGCTTTATAGCCTTTTTTAGGCGCACTGCGCAGCGTATTTAATAACCCCCACACTTTGTTATCAAACTGCGGATAGGTACCCTGTGCATAAAATAAAATCTGCTGGCCGTTCACCAAATTCAATAATTGCTCATCTAACTCACTCAGTGCATACGTTTGGTCGAATAAATACTCTGTTTTTGCTTGTTCAAAGCCAATACGACGGCCATGCCAAATTTCAGCAAGCTTATCTTTATTCAAGCAAAACAGCGTGCTGGGTGTTTCACTGCTTGGGCAAAGTACTAAAACGGCATCGGGTTCATTAAAACCAGTTAAGTAATAGAAATCGCTATCTTGGCGAAATGCATATTCGGTATCACGGCTACGAGTCACTTCATTCGCAGCTGGAATGATAGCCACGCTATTTGGCTCCATCATGGCTAATAAACGTTCGCGGCGTGCTTTAAATTCAGCTTTTTCAATACTAACTGTTGGCATTATAAACCCTGTTTATACTGTTAATTTTAACTTAATGAAGTGTTTTTTTCGTGCTGGCTGGTGCTTGCTCTTGGCCAAGTTCAGCAAAACAAAGTAGCGCCGATACGCGTACATACTCAATGACTTCATGTAAAGCTTGGCTGTCTTCTTCGGTTTCATCAAACATAGTATCTAAGCGGGTTATTTCGCTAAAATCGCTGATCACTTCTTTGACATCAGCCGACAGGGTACCGTAATCTTTTTGTTTTAAACCAAAACCAAGCATAAATCCTGCAACCCACGATACTAAACCATTGGCTTGATCGACTAAGGTTTCATCATCGCTTGGTAAAAATAAATCAAATTGAAACTCTTCATCATTAAAGCTTGCCACTACTTGCTTATAAATAACGCCAAAAAATTCTTTTAAGTCATGACTAAATGACTGGCCATCGTTAAACACATCACTTAATAAGCCTAAGTATTCTTTGGCTTCAATGTTCAAACCACAGGCTAGTAAACCACTGATCACACCATGGGCTTCAGCTGGAGTGACAAAAATTTCGTTTTTCTCAAGTAATAATTGAGCTTGTTGGTAATCTGGTAATTCGTTCATGCTGACATCTTTCACTTGGCTAATTAAGTTAATGCTACCACTCGATAAATAGCAACTCCAATGAAAAGTATGATTGAGGTCAAAAAGCAATCCAAAAAGTAAACGGCCCGTTACCAGCGCCGAAAAACTACGCAAACAGTATAAGTTTTTTCAATTTGGGGTGTAAGGAATGGATTATGTCTTATATACTGAAGTTGTTCCCTAGGGTGTTGGAGCTTGGTTAAGTCCCTGAGCCGATAAATTTTATGTTAGGGTTTCTGTTCGTCTGCTATTGTGCAAGCTCGGCATGTACCGAGAAGCCTACGGCAAACCGCAGATCCCCGCCCTGAAACCTATGGTTTCAGGACTGACACCGAGTGCCGCATACTTGGGGAACACCTTCTTACCCTCTTTCAGATTATTCCTTTTTGTACTGCAACGCATTTAAAATAATGCGGCGCAAATGTGTTTAACAATGTCGCAAGCACTATCAAACCCGTACCAAATATTTGCATCAAACTCATCGATGTGTCGAAAAATATTAACTGAAACAACATCGCAAAAATTAAATTGGTATAGTTCAGCGGCGCAAGTTCTGAGTTTGAATCCACTAAACGATATGCTTTAGAACGAAAAAATTGTGTGGATGCCGTCGACAACCCCAAAAACATCAATAACAGCGGTATCCCGTGCTCAATATTAAGCATCAACTGTATGCTGTGTTGATACTCGTACTGACTTGTGAACATCAACATAACAGGTAATACCAATAAACTAGCAATAGCAAAACACCAGCCATTGATCACAAGCACTGGTAAGTTAATTTTACTAGCTTGAAATAAAGCAACTTGCGAGCAGCCATTAAACACCCCTGCTGCTAAACCAATTAATAACTCCCAGCGCCAGATGATCCCTTGCGCAGTTAAATTTTGCATCGCGACGCCAATAATCATCAACATTAAAGTCGGTATCACCAACCAACTGATTTTGGTTTTATAGAAAAACAACTCCAACAGCGGAATAAATAGCGGCCCAGTACTAAATAACACCACCGCCTCAATTAAGCTTAAGTGGCTTAACGCCAGCATAAAACAGCTTTGACAACTGGCAATAAAAATAGCCCGTAGGGTAAATGCTCGCCAAGCAGCTTGATTAGGCATAACCCAATGACTGCACACTGCCAACAACAGCATCACCAAGGCAGGAATTAGCAAGCGTAGCATGACTAAAATAGCGTCACTAAAATGCACCGTTAAAAACTTTGATAACAAGCCATTCAACGCTAAAGTAAATGTGGACAACAGCATAAACATACTGGGCCGTAACATAGTCGCCATAACAACCCCTTTTCCCAATAACTAAATACGTTTTATATTGAGAATAATAAGCTTAAGATAAGCTTGGCTGCTAAAGTAGCGTGAAAGTATAGAATTAAAAAGCGAGTAATAGTGCATAAACCTGTAAGTAAAACTTAATAAAGAGACGATATGGCTCATTCGATCCCGTTAAAATCACTGCATAGTTTTGTGGCGGTAGCGCAAACTGGCAGCATGGTACTTGCCGCAGAGCAGCTACATATTAGCCACTCAGCGGTAAGCCAAGCAATTAAGTCCCTCGAGTCACAACTCAATGCACCACTATTTAACCGAGTGGGTCGCCGTGTTGAGTTAAACAACACAGGTAAACGCTATTATCAACGAGTGCATCCAGCTCTTAATGAGATTATCGCCGCCAGTGATGAAGCATCCCAAGCTCAAGCGGATAGCTACCTAACATTAAACATGGTTAATTCAATGGCGCTGCATTGGTGGATCCCGCGCGTAGCAAAGCTGCAAGCTGACGCGCCTGAGCTCGATGTGCGTTTATCAAATTTGGTTGGTGAGTTTAATTTAGCGCAACAAGGGGTCGATGTTGCTTTAATTCACGGCAATGCCAAGGACTGGACTAACTACGCGTGTGAAAAGCTCGGTGATGACGAACTAATTTTAGTGTGCAGCCCACAGCTACTCGATATCACACAACCGCTACAAACAATACTAAGTAAATACCCTGCGATTTTTGTCGAGAACCCACGCCGCCATACCGATTGGCAAGTCTGGTGCGACGCCCAAAAGTTAACCCTGCCACAACAGCATAAAAACTTAACCTTTAATATATCGGTGCAAGCAACACAAGCGGCTATGAGCCAACTAGGCATACTGGTAACCCATAAGCAATTTGTAAAGGATGATATTAAACATGGCATGCTAGTGCAAATAGGTGAGGCTATTTTGAATCCATATCAACAGTTTCACTTCGTGAGTGCAAAAGAAAAAACTGAAAACGCGAATATACTGCAGCTCAAGCAATGGCTAAAACTTCAGTTTAATGATGAGTAACCGCGGGTAGCTCAATAAAGCAACGTTACCCTTTGACTTTGAATGCACCAAACACAATGCACACCGCCCCGCCAACCATGGCCGCCCACGCTTCAAGCGGAGTTTCGCCATTTAACGTGCGAGTAATTTGCGAACTTGCTGAGTCATAGACGTCATAACCCCAAAAAGCTAATGCAACACCAATACAGATCAGCGCAATACCAATTATTTTATTCATTTTAATTCCTATTAAAGCTAACAGAGCTAATAACTAAAAATACGCTAAGGTATTGATTAAAGCAAATGGAGTCCAGAGGTTGCTATGCGTCAATTAGCAATAGTGGTTACCCAGATACAATTTATAATGATTTTCAATGAGGTATGCTGGTTCAAACAGGTGAGTCGATATTCTGCAATTAAAAAATTGGCTGTAACAAGAATGTATGGAAGAACGATAAAAAGTGGATTCGGACTAGATTAATAATCACAGGTTTAGGCGTACCTAAACCTGTAAAACTATAAGCAGAGCAAACAATTTTTATAATTAATTTGCTGCATTCACTAATGCATCAAGCTCTTCAAGTGAAGCCGCTATTTTTACACCTGGAACATTAGTACCAATTGTTGCTTCATATGAACCTTCTACATCACCTCTGAATGAAGTGAATGTAATTCGATAAACACCACGAACCAATGCATCTTGTGGATTAGTTAAACTAGACGTTTTACGCAGTAATGAATTGTATGATGAACCACCTGGATTTTTTGGTAACTCAGCACTATCATCATTTTCGCCAAGCGTCTGAATCGGACGTCCACCTTGCGCTATTTTTGTATTATCAATGATATTCATACGCTCTAACACTATATATGTATCAAAGAACTTATCGTCGATACCGTTTTTTTCAAAATTTTGATCTACAAAATCATCACCTGAAGGCGCACTAAAAGCAGGAGAAATCATTGAGATACCGATCTCATCAATTGCAGCTGGTACCCATGCATACAAGTAATATGCATCTTTATCTTTATATTTACCTTGCGATTTCATGTTGCTATCAACATAACCAAAGTAATTCACGTATTCAGCATAAGGTAAACGGGCTTCTAAACCGGCAACACCTTCTGAGATAGAACTTTTTAAGTGTGGACCTGTCGACATACAACCTGAAAGGCATGCAACAGCTATAAACGGTAGGATTTTTCCAGCAAACTTTAACTTCATCATTGACTCCATGTCACTATTTTAGATAAGAGCGCAGATTATAGGTAATTAAATAATTGTGTCAATAAAAGGTAATAAATAAAGTTACACTTTTTAATTATTTGCTAATTTTTAACTTTAGCCCCGTACGATTTTTAATGTATTGCGACATAGAAACAGCCGCGCTCATTTTATTGTCTTTATTGAATAAAGTAGCCAATCACCTGCCACTGCTCGGCTGATTTTTTTAGCGTCACCGTTTCAATAGCACGCGGTTTATTTGCAAAATCAGTTTGAAACTCTAAAATCACATACTCACCGTCAGGTAATTGCGGGATAGCGGCTAACACTTGACGACTCACACCTTCGCGAGATTGAACTGCACCAAGCGGTGTGCGAACTTGCTCTAGCTTAGATACCCAAAGCGCCTCTGGTACATTTTCTTGAAAAAGCGCACCGGCCTGTTGCCAGCTATTTGCGTATTTACCACTATCAACGCCTTCTAACCAGTGCGTGGCCGGAGCGATTTCTGTTGATACATCTACAACTTTTGGCGTCTGTGCCCAAGTGAGTGTGCTTATAAATAAACATAAAACAACTATTATATTTTTCATTTTCAACCCTGCTATTTTTGCCAACTATTAGGCTATAACTTTGCCATAAACCAGCGCATTATAAAAATCCCCCTGTTTATAAATTGCTTTTTGCAAGCATCCTTCTTGGACAAAGCCAACCTTTTCAAGCACTTTAGCTGAGCGTGCGTTACCTTCAAAAACAACTGCATGTAATCGTATTATGTCTTTACTCAATTGCACTTGCTCAATAAGTAAAGCAAGCGCTTTAAGAACAATTGCCTGCCCCCAATATTCTTGCGCCAACCAGTAACCAACTTCTGCCGATTTCCTGTATTCAAACTCACCAGCAATAGCACCAATACAGCCAACAAAGTGCCCGTTCTGTTCAATTGCAAAGGTATGCCCTGCTTTTGAACCAGTTTCAATCCACCAGCGTGCATCATCTATAGTGTAAGGATTTGGAATTTTTGGTGATAAAAACTGCACAACCTCTGAGTTATTAAGGTAATTGATGAGCAATGGTGCATCATCGTTTTGAAATGCCCTGAGCCGCAACATTTTATAATCCCAATTGGCTTTTATTACAATAACTGGCCTGTTCAAAATCAGCCACGTTCATGGCAATATTGCTCACTGCGGGGAACATTTCGCTTAACTTTGTGACCATTGCCTTGGAAAGCGCCGCTTTTTGCTGTGTGCTCCTACCTTGCATAATATGAGCAAAAACGTGAATGAAGTCAGTTTGTTTATTACCCACTAAATAGGTTTTAAACGGATTTACTCTGACTTTAATTTCGTGTTCAGCAAACAGACCTGATGCGTTTGCGGTGTGATGAATTTGCTCATTAATGGTATCTTCATCATGATGAGTCAAGATGCTCTGCGAGCAATCAATAATAAAATGCGGCATTAAATAACTCCTTTTAATCAGTTGGATAGACGTGATGCGCTTGATATAGCCTGTGCACTTGCGTGTGAAAATGAGGTTATTTTATAGCACAGTACCCTATTGATAAAAAGTCTATTGCTAGGTGGGTAGTCATAAAAGCCTTCTTTCACAAATAGAGGATGCGTTATAGCCTGAATTAACACAGCAGACTTCAGAAGGCATTATATTTAATGCAGCTGATAGCGTTTCATACTCTCCCTACGCTCTACTTTTATAGAGTCCGATCAAAATGTTATACGATTAGATAACAACGAAACACTGCCTTTATAAAATAATTAAAAAGTAACAGAATCTGCTATTATGCAATTTCGATTCAGAGAAGGCTTTTATATAGTATGGTTACAATTAAACAAGTGGCTGCCCACGCAGGGGTCTCCTTTAAAACTGTTTCTCGGGTAGTAAATCATGATTCGACCGTTAAAGACATTAACCGTGAAAAAGTATTAAAAGCCATAAAAGAACTAGGCTACCGCCCAAATCGAGCCGCGAGTTTAACTCGCAGAAAAAAATCGAATATTTATGCCATCATTGCCGATGAATTACTTAGTGTTCCTTACACATTTGATATTATTCGTGGCGCACAAGAGATTGCATGGCAAAAAAATAAAGAGTTACTTATACTCAATGTTAATGAAACTCAAATTAGCATAGATAGAGCAATACAGAGCCTTTTAGAATACCGTGTTGAAGGAGTTATATACTCTGCAATGTATCATCGCCAAGTGCAAGTTTCTGACGAGCTAAAAAAAATACCCACTATTTTAGCAAACTGCTTTCCCGCTCAAAATAACTTACCTTGTGTAGTACCTGATGAAGTTCAAGCGGGAGAAGAAATCACCACAGCGTTGATACGTAAGGGCTATCGCAAAATAGCTTTTTTAAACTTAAATGAAGATATAATCGCTGCTAAGGGCCGAAAACAAGGTGTTATAAATGCATTTAAACGCCAAGGCCTATCATTAGATGACTTATATATTGAATCGGTAATTATTAGTCAACCAGATGGTAGTGAACTATCCACTTCCAGAGCGTCCGCTGCAAGGATCATTGAGCAGTTCAAGCCCGATGCGATTATTTGTGGTCAAGATCCCATGGCGATGGAAATTTATTTTGTTGTCCATGATAAAGGAATGACGATTGGTAAAGATATTGGCATAGCTAGCTTTGATGATTGGGGCAGTATTCCTGAATTATTACAGCCAAATTTAACCACAATGGCACTTCCACATCATGAAATGGGCCGCTGGGCTATGGAGTATTTAATAGAGCAGCGCACTGATATTGTGCATCATCACTTACCATTTAAGCTGATCCAACGCGATTCCTTTTAACACTATCTGTTTTTAATACAAAAAATGATATCACTATAAAAACACAAACAATCAGCCCTAAATATTGGTATACCAAAGCAAAGCCCAAATGGTCATAAACAATCCCTACAGCAACCCCAAAAATTGCTGCCATCGCTTGGACCGTAAATTGAAAACCAATGATATAAACCATTGCCGAGTACTTTGCTTCAAAATGCATATTAATGTATTTAAATAATGCGATAAGCATTAATGGTAACTCTATGGCATGGAGCAATTTTAAAATGCTTATACTAAGTGAATCATCGACAATACCTGAGCAATAAATTCGCGTAGCCATTAATACCCCACTGACAAGCAGTGAGTTTTTTACCCCCAATTTATTGACCCACTTTACGGCCAAGTACATAGCAACGGCTTCAAAAATAACTTGTATAGACGTTAAATAACCAAAATACGCGCGCCCTTGTTCTGGTGTTGCAAAAAAAGTAGTGTAGTAAATTGCAAATTGCTGATCAAAAACCCCATAAATACAACTTACACCGACGACAAACACACTTAAACGCCACAGACCTGTAATTTTAAAAAATTCCTGAAGTTGCCGTATTGGTGAAAATCGACGTACGGGTAACATTTCCCTATCAGTGGTTGTCACTTTAACAAAAAGTAACAGCCCGATTAAACAAATTGCTGCAACACTGGAAAGCCAATAATTTAAACTCGGTGCCAAGTTAAACGATAAACCGGTAAAATAACTTGCCGTCGCCCAGCCAAGTGATCCCCACATTCTAGCCTTGCCAAATTCAAAATGAGTGGCTCGGCTTTGCTTATCAATATAACTTTCAAGTGCACCCACCCCCGCTAAAAATGCACATGAAAAAACCACCCCACCTACTATTACGGCCAAATAAAAATTGCTGTGTAGCAATGGTTCATAAACATAGTTAACAAACGGTCCGATCATTAACATAAAAAATGCAATAAAATACAGGAGTGCTTTTTTTAAACCAAGTTTATCTTGAAAGATGCCATAGAAAGGCATGATGAATAAAGCCATGAGGGAGTTAACGCTAAAAACAATGCCTACTTCTTCACCATTCAGACCAACCTTTTGGCTAAGCCAGACTGGAAACAATGAAAACGAAAAAGACCATGCCATAAAATAGACAAAGAAAATAGCGCTTAATAGCCGATAATTGCTACTCATATATCGCACAGCCTTAGACGGAAAAATAACGACTCTATCTGTCATAGAGCCGTTTTAAACGGTTATTTTTCTACAGCAATATTGTTTAACTGAACATCGCTAAGCGATAGCTGCTGCTCAGCACTTACCTTTATTTTATGGTAAGGGGAGGTTGGGAAAACAATCGATGTCATTGTGCTAACACCTTGATTAACAAACACTTCAATTGATGCTTTATCAACCCATACTTCAACATCATACTGTTTGAGCTCTGTTTGTAATGGAGCTGTTTGAATGCCAGCAAAACCCGGTTCAAACTCACTCAACCCAGCTTGAGTTCGGTCAAGAGTTAATTGCCCTGCAATTGGGTCTAGTGTTAACTTGGTCTGCTCACCTGAGTCGGCACTAAGTAAGATGTCCACAGCTTGCTCGCCATGGGGAAAGCTAAAGCTAAATTTAAATTGCCCAGCCGCGACATTAAAAAGCTCATCAAGTTGATAACTGCTTTTACCACTTAACTTTATCTTACTTTGCGACTCAGTCAATAATGTCTGTAGCTCTTTTACCGGTTCAGAAGCTAAACGGATCCCCGCAGCTGTTTTCACTAACTTTAGCTCTCTTGGGATTGTCATCGCGCTGCGCCAAGTCTCTGTAGGTACTACGTTAGCGTACTGCCAATTACTCATCCAGCCCATAAATAAATGACGATCATCTTGCGTGTCTGAAAATGTTACACCAGCATAGTTATCTGTACCATAATCTAACCAGATTGATGATTCAACCTTTGCTTTTGCCGCTTCATCTGAGAACATAATATCCGCAACTTTAACGTGCCCCCAGTCGCCTTGCTCAGTATCAATTATTTTAATCTGCCCTTGCTGAGCTTTAAAATGGCTTACATCCCACGCTTTCTCAGTCATATTGCCTGAATTATTGCCCTTTGCAGTTTTGACCACTTCACCATTAATTAATAACTGCATCACGGTGCTGTTTTCATGTTTGCCACCCGCTATTTTGAAATTAATATAATCATGTTCAATAGAGAACGGCTGCGATAAAACAGATCCTGTCGCCTTATCTGACTGATTAAAAGAGCTTAATGTCACAACAGATTGTTGATCTTCTTCAACATGAAATGCGTTACCAGTCACCTGCCATTTACTTAAACCATTTTTAAAATCTAATAAGTTAACTCCCTTTGGAAATACAGCTGGAGTAGAGGCGAGTTGTTGCTGATATTCTTCATCAAGCACAAAGTGTTTTCCATCAAAGTCACCAATAAAATACTGGGTACCTGAACCACCATTTGGCGCACCTGGGTTAATACTGACTAATAATACATACTTATATTGATCGGTGCCTTGCACGCGCACACGAATTAAATCAGGGCACTCCCATACACCAGCATGACTGCCCCACTCAACTCCAAAATTGCTTTCAAATTGCCATTCTTTTAGATTTTTAGAGGTATAAAAGCCAATATGATCATCTTGAGCAAGTACCATAACCCACTGCTGGGTAGATTCATGCCAGTTCACTTTCGGATCACGAAAATCACGAATGCCAGGGTTTTTTAATACGGGATTATTTTCGTATTTCTTCCACGTTCTGCCTTTATCTGTACTGTATGCTACGCCTTGAGTTTGAAAGTCAATTGCCCCCTGTGCGGCCTTTTTATCATCGTGATAAGTATAAATAGCAACAAGTGGCGGATTTTCTTTACTGCCAAAGCCACTACTATTTTGCCAATCAACCACTGCACTGCCGGAGAATATCGTACCGTGCTCATCGGGGTAAAGTTTGATACCTTGATGCTCCCAATGAACCATGTCCTTACTAATTGCATGTCCCCAATGCATCGGGCCCCAAACCGAGGAGTCTGGGTTATGTTGATAGAAAAGATGGTACTCGCCTTGGTAATACACCATCCCATTTGGATCATTCATCCAGTTTTCTGGTGGTGTAAAATGAAAAGTTGGACGAAACATTTCTTTACTTGATTGTTCCACTACCACTGGGGCGCTCGTTTCAGTTTGATTTGTCATGCCACACGCTGCCAAAAATGATGAAATTAAAATTAAGTTAACTGTTCGCATCTAATACTCCATGCTTCTTTTTTGTATTAAGAGAAATGTCTTCTAAAGAACGCCCTTTTGTTTCAGGCATAAACCAAGCTACAAAGGCTAATTGCCCTAACATCATTAAAGTGAAAAAACTGAATACTTCTGATGCGCTAAATCGCTCTAAGAAAAACGGCATTAATAAGGTAATCGCAGCGGCAAAGAACCAGTGCGTACCCGAACCCAGTGACTGACCTTTTGAGCGCACTTTGTTAGGAAATATCTCAGCGATGAATACCCAGATCACTGTTCCTTGACCAATTGCATGGGCGGCAATAAACACAAACACAAATGCCACAATAGTTAAACCACCTGAGCCGCTGCTAAACGCCCACGCGACGACCGCCAGCGAAATCACATAACCAATTGAGCCGATATACATCAACGAACGACGGCCAAATTTATCGATTAAAGATAAACCTAGCATGGTAAAGCATAAGTTAACCATGCCGATCCCAGCCCCTGATAATAAGGATTGGTTAACGTCTAAACCGGCAAGTTCAAATACCCGCGGCGCATAATAAATAATAAAGTTAATACCTGATAATTGATTAAAAGCTGCAAATAAAAATGCAAACCAAGCAGCCTTGCTATAGGCACCACCAAATAACCTTGATTCACTGTGCTGTTGTTTGGCAGTAATAATTTCAGTCAACACGTTATCCGGGTTAACTTCTCCTAACTCGACTAATATTGAGCGTGCTTTGCTTTGTTCATTTCTATTTTGCACCAACCAACGTGGGCTTTCTGGTGCTTTGATGATCATTAATAAATAAATTAAAGCCGGTATCGCTTCTACACCAAGCATTAAACGCCAATCAATTGCCGAAGTACCGGCGATTAAAAAGTTAGAAACAAACGCAACTAAAATGCCAAATACAATCTGAAACTGATAAAGCGCAACCAAACGGCCACGATATTTAGCGGGTGCTATTTCTGAAATATAAGCAGGTACTACAATTGATGAAATACCCACACCAACGCCGCCAATAAACCGCAGTAATGCAAACGTATATGGGTCGGGAGCAAGTGCAGAACCAAGTGCAGAAATAAAAAACAGTACACCAACTAAGATTAAGGTTGGCTTTCTCCCCCACTTATCACAAGGATAGTTACCAGCTAAAGCTCCAAATAATGTCCCCCACAGTGCCGACGACATAATAAATAAACCATGGAATAACGAGCTTGTATTCCAAAGTGCTTGAATTGGTTTGTCTGCGCCTGATATAACCGCAGTATCAAAGCCAAATAAAAAGCCTGCCACAGCCACTGTGATTGACCAATAAATAATTTTTTTCATAACAACTCTTTTGACTTAATGTCAGAAAAGGTGGGCACGGGCCCACCGCCCACTATTGATTAATACTTTGAGTTTTGCGTGTAGGATCCGCTACTCAAAATCATTTGTTGATTAGGTATTGGTAAATATTCATGCTTCCCTTTGGTAAAAATAGCATCAACTAAGTAAGGCTTGCGCACGGCTTCAATCGACAAGTAACTATCAATGGTCTCTTTTGCTATTCCCCAACGAACTAAGTCAAAAAAGCGATGTCCTTCAAGTCCTAATTCAAGACGACGCTCAAAACGCAGTGCTGCTCTGGCTTGCTGTTTAGTGTCAAAACTTGTGTATAAACCAATGTTATAAATACTGGCGTTCTGCAATTTAGCGGTACTTTGTTTAGCGCGCTCACGAATGCGGTTAATTATGACTAATGCTTCGTCATATCTATCTAGCTCAATTAAAGCCTCTGCTTTCCAAAGCAATACGTCGGAATAACGGATCAACGGTGTATTTAATGAAAAGATAGGAAATGGCCCATTTTCACCGCGACAACTACAATCTGGATGCTCTAAATCTTTCATCGCTGTAAAGTTGCCATAAATACCCGGCGCACGAGCCCAACTATCGCCACCGTGGATCAGCTTTTCGTCATATTTAAACGGTTTGCCTTCCATTGCGACGGTATGATCCAAACGAGGGTCAACAGCATCGATGGTCATGTCGTAATTCAGATCATTAAAGGTGTCAAATTGCGGCAAGCCTTGTTGATCTGTTTTAAAAGCATTGACGAAGTTTTCAGTGGGTACATGAAAACCGCAGCAACCAAAGCCCCCCGCCATAGGCGCGTTTAGTGCACTTGGCCAGCTGCCACGACCATCTGGGGAACCATCATTCAATGAACGTTGAATAGCAAAAACAGATTCTTTCCCATTTTCACTTTCAAACAAAAAATTATCAGCATAGTCATCAAATAAACCATACACACCCGCTTGCTCAATCTCATCGACCAAAGTAACCACTCGCGTTAATTTATCTTTATTGATGTTGACTACTTGATGTTGTTCGTCTTGTTCATACGCCTGATATAACAACGTCTTAGCTAAATAAGCTTTTGCTGACAACGCTGACGCACGACCAACATCTGCTTGTCTATCGGGTAAGTTATTTGCTGCAAATTCAAAATCATCAGCAATTTTGTCCCAAAGAGCTTGATCTGTCAGATCACGGTTGGTTGTTGTTAAAATTTGCTCCTGACTCATGGTTTCATCAATCCAGGGGATATACTTGTGATGAATTTTTAAGTCAAAGTAAAAAATACTGCGAATAAATCGCAACTCAGCTTGTTTAGCAGCACGGTCTTCAATCTCTGGCGAGGCATTTTCTATCACCGCTAAAGCTGCGTTAGCCCGCGAAATACCAGTATAATTTCGAGTCCATTTTTTGTTATTTAAGTCAATCAAATCAGGCGGGAAAGACTCCATATCGGGCACTAAAGGCTGATATAAAGACAAAGCATGATAAGCAAATATGTCACCGGGTCCATTGCCTCCTTTATGGGCATCACCTGCGCGTAAGTTCCCTGTTGGCCAAAGAAAGTTAGGGGCAGTGTAATGGTCGTTTCCTAAATATGAGTAAGTTGCAATGATTAAGGCATCTACATTTTCACTGTTAGAGACTTGCTCTTGCGTTAATACACCTGAAGGTGCAACATCAAGATCAGAACCGCCGCACGATGCTAAAGATAGAGTGAGCGTTGTCACTGCAAATAGGGTTTTAATTTTATTCATAATTTGTGCTCGTATCGTTGTCATTTTAAATCAAAAAGAAAGGTTCACGCCTAACGTGATACGTCTTGGAATTGGGAAAGTGCCATCTGGTGTTTCTGGATCTTGGCTTAATGTTCCAGAAGGTGTAATGGTTAGTAAGTTACTGCCCTGCAAATAAATGCGCGCTGAGCTTATACCAAATTGACTCAACCATTGTTCATCAGGGCTATACCCGATAGATAAGTTACGCAACTTAAGGTAAGTGCCATCTTCCCAAAATAAGCTTGATTGACGACCTTCACCATTATTATCAATTGTTGTTAAGGCTGGTACATTCGTGTCAGTGTTATTGATTGACCACGCATCAAGAACCCGATCCCCATAGTTTGAACCTATATTGAGTGAGGTAAAATCAGTGAATCCACGCCAACCGTTGCGAATTTGACCGCCTTCGACACCTTGCCAGAACATGGTAAAATCCCAATTTTTATACTTGAAGTTCATGTTCAAACCATACATAAAGTCTGGATCGGTATCTGCGAAAAAGGTTTGATCATTTTCATCAATGACGCCATTGCCATCTAAATCTTGCCAACGAACTCGGCCTAAACCAGCTCCCGATTGAGTAGCATGGGCATCAATTTCACCTTGGTTTTGAAATAACCCATCAGCAACATAGCCATAAACTGAGTTGATTGAATGACCAACAATCGTTTTATCTGCTCCATTACCGCCAAACGAGTTCACAACATCTTCAGGAAGTGAAACAACCTTATTTTTAGCAGAAGAAACGTTAAAACTAATATCAACATCAATATCACCATCTAAACTGTCAAACGAAAGGTAGTCAGCATAACCAATGATGAATTCAACCCCTGAATTTTCAATTGTGCCGCCATTCACCCACTGTTGTGCGCCCTCGCCTAAAGTAGCAATAGGGTTAGTAAGCGTTAAGATATCTTCTGTGGTTTTTTCAAACCAATCGATACTGCCGTAAATGGTGTCGTAACGCATCCCAAAATCAATACCGATATTTGTTTGCGTCGAAGTTTCCCATTTCAGGTTGTCATTACCGGTTTGAGCTTTCACAAAACCAGAAGGCAGTGTGCCGCCATTAGCACCACCGATGTCATACGCAGTGCCTTCATCTTGTGAGTCAGTAAATAGTGATTGAGTCGCATAACGGCTCAAATAAGTTGTGTAGGTTGCATCAGTTGGAATTTCTTGATTACCCGTTTTACCCCAACTAGCACGTAATTTTAAGGTGGTTAAGAACTCGATATCATAAAATGACTCGTTACTGATCACCCAACCCGCTGATGCAGCAGGGAAGTTACCGTAACTGTTATTGCTACCAAAACGTGATGAACCGTCACGGCGAATGGTAAACCCAGCTAAATAGCGGTTATCATAGTTATAGTCCATTCGAGCAAAGTAAGAGTTGAGAGACCACTTATCGCCATCCCCCTCAACACGTACATCACCTGTCGCTTGCGATAGATGTGCATAATCGCGATCATCCGAAGCAAAGCCAGAACCAAAGCCAATCGAACCTTCATACTCGTAATCAATTTGCTCGGTGCCTGCTAAAAATGTAAAACGGTGATTGTCACCTACATCTAAGTTATATTGCGCAGTGTTAGTCCAGCTAAAGCTGCTATTCCAGTTTTCAGTAACCGAGAGTTGATCACCATAATTTAGGGAGCCAGCTTGAAATGCCCGTGTGTAGTTTCTAAAGTAATACTGGCCATAATCAAGAGCAACGGTGCTTTTTAGAGTAAGGTCTTCAATTACTTCATATTCGACAAAAATATTACCCATCAGCTTATTGAAGCGACTGACATTATCGCGGTTCATTGCAATTATTCTGACTGGGTTATCACGGTCAGTTACACCCGGCACAGGGCCACCCCAACCGCCTTCATCATTATGTACAGGGACAATAGATTGTTGCTCTATTGCTAGTCCCAAAATTTCTCCAGCTCTTGCATTAACTAAATTCGCCTCTTGATTGGTAATAGTGAAGTTCTCACCAATTTTGAGCTTATCCGTTAATTGATAGTCAGAATTAACCCTAAAACTAATCCGTTCAAAGGCTGAACCATCTACCACACCTTCAGAATCGTAATACCCCAAAGAGCTGTAAATAGATGCCCTATCCGAGCCACCTGATAGAGAAAAATTCAGATCAGTTACTTTAGCTGAGCGAGTTACTTCATCAAACCAATTAGTATCAGCAGGACGCTGTACTTGTTGGGGATCAGTATAAGTAGGTAAGATCACTGAGTTTAATTGAGGGTTACTATAGTCACCATTCCAATCATAACTATATAGCGGGCTTGCTGCATTTGGATCAGAGCCATCATTAACCGCAGCTTGCCATACAACTTGTCCGCGCTGTTTGGTATTTAATGGATTTAAATCATAGCTGTAGTCATCTTGAGATTGGTTTATAGAAAAATTAAAATCCAGCCCCTCATTGCCTTTTTTAGTTGTGATAACAATCACACCATTGCCTGAACGCGCACCAAAAATACTTGCCGCTGCGGCGTCTCGCAAGACCTGAATATCTGCAATATCATGACTATTAAGTTCATGCATGCCTGATTTAGTCGGAATGCCATCAATCACATATAACGGATCATTATTACCTAAAGGTCCTAACCCTTGACCACGAATACGCACCGTTGCTGCAGAATCAGGTGAACCATTGGTTGTTATTTGTAAGCCAGGTACTCTTCCTTGTAGATTCTGCATTATATTGCCAGAAGGCATATCAACAACATCCTCTAACGCAACAGTGCTAATTGCACCTGTTAAGTCATCTTTTTTAACACTGCCGTAGCCATAAGAAACTTCGATGACCTCAATACCATCATCAGACGAGTTTTGTATTTGCTGTTGCTGAGCTGCTATAGCGCTATATGGCAAAAGCAAACCGACTAATACTGCACTTACACTTGCAGCTAGTGGGGTTTTGCGAAATCTTAGCATTGTGTGTGTCCTCATTTGGTTTAATTTATTAATGTTTATTGTTATTCTCCGCACATTAACAACGTTGTCTTTATGTTGGTGATGACTTGTTTTAACGCTGTTGAAACTGCGCTAGAACACAAATAGCCATTAACATAAAAATAAACAACGTTGTCTTTTTAACATTAAAAAAACATAACTTCAACATGAATAACAAACTTTATTCTATTAAGTGTACTTTTATTTTTATATTTGTTGATAACTTAGGGCGTGTTGACCTTTCATGATTAATTTTGCAGCAGCATGTTTGGTATTTAGATAAGGCAGAGCCTATGTAGTGTGGTTGTTCCCCATAAATAGGCGATAACGCAGTATAAATTCCAAACATGCGCTGCCCAAAGGGTTCTTCCTAGGGGCGATTAACTCTTTGTTGCTCGATTTTTACTTAGCCCACTAGGTTACAAACCTCGCGCCGCGATTAAATCGCCCCTAGATTGAACAAATTTCAATCCACAAAGGTCAACACGCCCTAGCATGGTTCCATAAACTCATTAATCTGCTGATCAGTTAAAGCTGGCGTTGCTCCCGGCCTTTGAGCAACCATAGCACCAACAGCACATGCAAAGTCTATAGCTTGCTGTGGCGAGTTATTAATACAAAGTTGATAAACAAGCGCCCCTAAAAATGAATCACCAGCCCCAACGGTATCAACTACCTCAATGAGATAACCAGAGTTATAGTAATTCTTACCCTTAATTGACAATAAAGCACCATGGCTCCCTTTCGTCACACATAAATAATCGGTGTTTGTTTGCTTAGCTATAAATGCTAGGTTTTGTTCTAAAGAGTGATATTTACTCCCCATTGACTTAGCTATTTCATAAAGCTCATCATCATTTAGCTTGATAAAATCGGCTCTGTTCATTAATTCAATTAAATGTTCAAGCTGGTAATGGGGGGCGCGTAAATTAACATCAAAAACCTTAAACTTTGCATGGTCCAACAGCTGCCTCAAGGTCATCAATGAAGCCGCTGTGCGCGCAATTAAACTGCCAAAAACAAAAACGTCAGTATCCTTAACTTTTTCAATAATCTCCGCTGTTAAGCTGATATTATCCCAGGCTGTATCGGTGACAATTTGATAATTAGCAGAGCCACTACTATCAAGTTTCACCTCCACAACACTTGTCGGTTTAGATTCATGAACGCAAATAAGCTCAGTGCTCAGGCCTTTTTTGTTAATTTCATCTAGTAGTGCATCTCCTAACTCATCATTTCCTACAGCACTTATCATATGCGCTTGTAGACCGAGAGAATTAAAGCGAAAGCACATATTTAATGGTGCACCACCCAACCGTTTACCTGAATCAAAACAATCCCAAAGTACCTCACCAAAACACGTTAAATTGATCTCCTCAGCCTTTTTGCTGCTAATTACTATACTCATGGAATCGTTTCCTTATATTATTTAATTATTTGGAAAATTAAGTATTTCAACTTAAATCAGCAACACCATCTTCTCGTCTTAGCTTAGTTAAATGACTACGGATCGTAAAATACACCTAACGACATAACTGAAAATATTTATGTAAAATACATGTTGCAAAAAATAAAGATAACACTTACCTTACAAAAAGACAACGTTGTTTATTTTTTTGGTAATTATTGCTTTTTACACTAATTACCAAGCATTTTTATTTACCGACTTGGCTATTTTATGTAGCAAAAGTATTTAAATCACACACAAACGCAGCAATAAAATACTGGGAGGAACGAACATGACAACTAAGCAAGGCTTAGCATTTTGCTGGCAAAAAACGGCTAAACCTTAGTAGATCGCTACAGCGATAGGTTAGGTTTACACATAAATTATTTGGTATAGTCGAGCAACCGATGCCTTTCAGCCTTAAAAAGTTTTAGAAAGAAGTATTAACGAGAATAACTGCTATGCAGATACTCGCTTTTTATTCGCCAAGTTAACAACCTGAACCTGCTATTACATCTTACTTTTCACTTTACTAGTAGCCACACTGGTTGCTGGGTTATCAGGCCAGAAGTGTTTTGGATAGCGACCTTTCATTTCTTTTTGTACATCACGATAGCTGGTTTGCCAAAAATGAGTGAGATCTTGCGTAAGCTGCAAAGGCCGCCTTGCCGGTGAAAGTAACTCCATTAATAAAGCAAGCTTGCCTTGTGCTAATAAAGGCGTGCTGGTCATGCCATACACTTCTTGCATGCGCACACTGAGTTTTGCAGGGCCATCGAGCTGATACTCAATTTTAATATTTGAGCCGCTTGGCACCGTCAAACGCAGGGGCAGTAATTGGTTTAATGCGCTTTGTTGTTGCCAATTAAAACAGCTTTGCAAGGCAGTAAAATAGTTAAACCTTTTTAGTTGCTCTAGGTTTTTTAGGTCTGCGAGGTAAAGTGCTAACCATTGGTTATTGGCCACAAGGGCGGCTTCAGTTATTGCTGGAAACTGCTCAGGAAAAAGCTTACTAGCTATACACATTCTAATAAGTAACTGCTCACTGTCGGCTTGCTCATTAAATAGCTTAAAAGCATGCTTTTTAAATAAACTTAACCATGCTTTAGCGCGCTCGCTTTTATCAAGGGGTTGTTTACTTGGTTGACTCGTTACTGTGATTGCACCCAGTTTAATTTCATCTTGATGGATAAAACGCCCTGCTCTTTCGTCAAATTCGCAGCGCGTTTGCTCGGTAAATAAATGGCTTAGCTGCTCGGTAATATCGTTAGGAGTAAAAGCCACCGCCGCAAACATGCGGCCACCTTTGTGACCGCCCATGTTAGCAATCGCTAAATAGTCATCGTTATGCCAATGCTCTTCGCTTAGTTCAGCACCTGCCCCATTGGCAAGTAAGTAACCATTACCACGCTTTTTAGCCAGCCTGTCTGGGTAAGCCAGCGCCACCAGCAAAGGTAAATAACCCGTATTTAGCTCGTTAACTTCGCTTAACTTTAAACGTGTTAACCAAAAGCGTAATTGCTGTTTAAACAGGGCATGGGGCTTTATGAGTTGACTATGTAGCGCTAAATGAAGATCTGCTGCATGCTTAACGCGACTTTCAAGTAATGCCACCAAATAGGCACTTAAGATATAAATCCCCGGTAATGTGGCATCGAGCTGCTGTGCTTTTATAAGCATATGCGACAGCCGAATATCAGCGCCAAAGCTCAGCAGTTCAGTGCCTAGCTGAGTGAGTTTACCATGTTGATCAAGCGCCTCGAGCATCTGTAGCACGCTTGTCGCTTGTGCTATTTGTTGCGGGCTGGGCGTATCTAACAAACTCAGTTGCTCAATCTCGGCTCCCCATAACTTGGCCTCAAGTAGCAGTTGGCTAATATCCGTTGCTAGTATTTCTGGGGTGTCGTGGCTATTACGCCGTTCAAAGGTTTGCTTTGAACCAAGCCGATACACCACCCCAGGCTCAATTCGCCCAGCACGACCCGCACGCTGCACCGCCGAGGAGCGAGAAATACTTTGCGTCGTCAGCTCTGTAACACCGGTTTTTAAGTTAAAACTTGCTGCACGGCGCTTACCACTATCAACAACAATACGAATACCTTCAATGGTTAAACTGGTTTCAGCGACATTGGTGGTTAATACCACTTTACGTTTGCCTTGCTCGGCGGGGGCAATCGCTGCTTGTTGCTTTGCTTTATCTTGCTCACCAAATAAACTCACCAGTTGGCAATCGCTGGGTAAATCATTCAACGCGTGTTGTACTCGCAGTATTTCACTTTGCCCGGGTAAAAATACCAAAGCACTGCCTGTTTGCTCGTTAAGCGCTTGTTTTATAATGGTAGGAATTTCATTAAGCCAACGGGTTTCATCTTTGAGTGGAACATACACTTCATCAATTGGATAACTGCGACCAAGAGATTCTATTATTGGGCAGTGAAAAAACTGCTGATAACGTTCACTGTCTAAGGTTGCCGACATAAGTAATATTTTTAAGTCATCTCGAAACGCAGCTTGAGATTCAAGCGCAAAAGCAAGCGCGGTGTCGGCAGCAATTGAGCGCTCATGAAACTCATCGAATATCAGTAAATCAATATCGCTCAGTTCGGGGTCGTTTTGCAGCATTCGCGTTAATATGCCTTCAGTGACAATTTCAAGCCGTGTTTGTTTGCTGACTTGATTCTCACCGCGAATGCGTAAGCCAATGCTTTGACCTACCTTTTCATTTTGTTGGCTCGCTAAATAATTAGCAATATTACGCGCAGCAAGGCGCCGTGGTTCAAGCATCACAATGCGTTTAAAGTGCCCGTCGCGCATTAACTGTAATGGTAACCATGTTGACTTACCCGCCCCCGGCGGCGCTTGTAATAAGGTAATTGGATCACTTTGTAATGTAGTAACGAGTTGTTGATATATGTCTTGGACCGGCAGCACAGCTATTTACCCTAAATTGCATTGCCGATATTGTAACAAGAAACTGTAGTAAATCAGATTCATAAAATTGGTGATTATTGAGTGTTTGCAATAATTACAGATCGTTGCGTAGATTTTTTAGCTTATAACCGATTAAAAACTTACCTCTAAAAAGCCAACATTTAACCAATTGATTATTAATAACAAAATTAGAGTTTAATTTTGGTACAAGCCTTGCTCCTTTATAACTGAAGTAAATTCACAAACCGACATTATAAGGAGCGAATTATGAACAGTGATCGTATCGAAGGTAATTGGAAGGAACTTAAAGGTAAAGCGCAACGTAAATGGGGCGATCTAACCGGCGATGAGCTAGATAAAATTGAAGGAAGCCGTAAAGAGCTTGTTGGTAAAATTCAACAAAAATACGGTAAATCGAAAGAAGACGCTGAGCGCGAAGTAAATGACTTTGAAAAAGGTCATTAATTGCTAAGTGTTTTCGCAACTTCTTAAATTAATAAAACCGCCAGTTTTGGCGGTTTTTTATTACCTTAAAACCCGTATTGATAGATCAGACTGAAGCTTATTAATTTTAAAGCCCACACCGCACCATTGCCACCGGTAGCAAAAATGGATAGAATCAATTTAATATTCACTAAATTGGCAGCATCATTATGAAAATTGCATTAATGAACGAATTCAGTCAAGCGGCAAAAAACCCTATTGTCCTTGAGCAGCTTCAAACGGTGGCTGACGCACAGGGCCATCAAGTCTTTAACGTTGGTATGGATGGCGATAATGATCACCGTTTAACCTATATCCACCTTGGCATTATGGCAAGCCTATTGCTCAACGCGAAAGCGGTGGATTTTGTGGTAACAGGTTGTGGCACAGGCCAAGGTGCGTTGATGGCAAGTAACGCATTTCCTGGCGTGACATGTGGCTATTGTATCGACCCTTCTGACGCTTACCTGTTTGCGCAAATAAACAATGGCAATGCGCTGGCTTTACCATACGCCAAAGGCTTTGGCTGGGGCGCAGAACTTAATATTAAATACATATTCGAAAAAGCATTTACTGGCGAAAAAGGCCAAGGCTACCCAGCTGAGCGTAAAGAATCTCAAGTGACAAATGCAGGAATTTTAAATCAACTAAAAGCGGATGTAGCTAAAGATTACCTAAGTGCACTGGAAGCGGTTGACCCTGAGCTTATTCAACAAGCTATTGGTAGTGCTCGTTTTCAAGAGTGCTTCTTCGCGCATTGCCAAGACGACGCCATTGCGGCGTTTGTTAAAGCCAGAATTTAAACAAATCACGCCTTAGTACTGAACATTATCAATACCTAAAAGCCAATGAAATATAAATTTTTCATTGGCTTTTTCGTGTGAAATAGTTAAAGAAAAATTCTAAAAAGTGAATTACCCACACAAATATTAATAATCACCTCTCCTTTTCAAGGTCGTAATAATTACACACATTTACGTAACAATTAAGCACACAATGTAATAGCAACCGGCAGCGGCAAACGTAAACTATTGATTTAAATTAAAATAAATATTTATCATGGTATAGAGTTTGCTTTTTAATAACTGACACGACAAGAAAATCACTTATCTATACAAGGAGTAAATTATGAATAGCGATCGTATTGAAGGTAATTGGAAAGAACTTAAAGGTAAAGCTCAGCGTAAATGGGGCGACCTTACCAACGATGATTTAGATAAAATTGAAGGTAGCCGTAAAGAGCTGGTTGGTAAAATCCAACAGGCATACGGTAAATCTAAAGAAGAAGCTGAGCGCGAAGTTAGTGACTTTGAGAAAGGCCATTAATTAAAAGCGTGTTAACAGCTTTACTTGCTAATAAAAAACCGCCAATTGGCGGTTTTTTTGTTGGTAAATAATAGAATCACTAGATTTAACATATTCGGTAATTCTTTGAATTAACCAGCCTGTTTATTATTTGAAATCGACGTCAAAAGTTCAGATATCAGCTGCCTATCTATCTGAGCATTTTTTTCACTCAGTTTATGAATAAACTCTAAAGGTGTAAGCCCATGTGATTTTTCTTTAATAGTAATACTTGCGCCTTTATCCATTAAAAGTTGCACTAAACCAAAGTCATTAAGCAAAATAGCCGAGTGTAGAGGTGATAAACCATCTATGTGACTTAACGTATTTACTTTGATTCCTTTAGAAATAAAGTATTCGATATAAGCATCGCGCTTATCTATATCTTTAATTTCAAATAAAAATGCTAGACCAGCGCCTGATTCAAGTGATTCAATATCACTCTTATCTGCTCTATAATTAAGTAAGTAATATTCACAAGCGTCACTTGGGATGTAATGAGTATTCTCATCAGTGCTGCAAATAATAACATCTTCAATATCACTATTAATGAGCGAATATAAAGCAACTGCAGAATATCCAACAGATAATAAAAGTAACAAATAAATAGTAAGCTTTTTCACCTCTACCCCCAAATTACTTTACTATCAGCATCACTGTATGCAAGCATACCGAAGTGGTTTTCATTCAGCTTTGCAATACCATTAATATGCATAAGTAAGACACGTCCAAAGTTTAACGCTAACTGCTCACGTACTCGGTCATATATCTTTATCGACATTAAATTTTGTGTAGTCGCATGTTTAAACCAATGCTTCAAAGCTTTTTTTCCAAACTTTGCTAGCACTTTTTTAACTCCATCTCTTGGATTAGTCACTGATCTAAACAATGAATCAATAAAGCCGAAAGCATAAGACGAGTCAACCGCCTCAACCAATAATGATTGAGCGAACTCCCTTACAGCATCGTTGACGTTCAGCATATAAATGTTGCTATGTTGATTTTTAAAAATAAACTTCAATATGATGATGGTTTCTTGATCATCGAAAATAAGCTCATTAGTCTTGAATTTTTTTAGATGCACAGATTTTTTTATAACATAGTCCTTTATATTTGGTTATCCATTAATTTAAAGAATAAATATTCTTGTACCTATATCCTACAAGGAGAAAGATTGTTTTGTAAAACATAATTGGAAAATAAGATTAATACTAGTGCTTAAGTATGTGATTAGCTGGTAGCAATACATATTTCCAATTTACACTTTAAGAAAGGCCATTAATATATAGCGCTTTACCTGCTAACAACAAATCGCCTGATAGCGATTGTTTTAACCTGCTTATTTAGCGAGGGCTAGTTTTACTGCGGCCTCGGCGTGTATTTGAGTGGTATCATAAAGCGGAACATGCGTGTGTTGTGGCTTTACCAACAAAGCAATTTCTGTACAGCATAAAATAATGGCCTGCGCGCCTTGTGCAAATAAGCGCTCTATAATGCGTACATAATCGGCTCGCGAATCTTCATCAATAATACCTTGGCATAACTGCGAATAAATAACATCGTGCACTCGCTTTCGCTCATCAAGCTCAGGTATCAATACTTCAATGTTATGTTTGTTGGTTAAACGCCCTTTGTAAAAGTTTTGCTCCATCGTAAATTGCGTGCCCAGCAACCCTACTCGCGTAATGTTATCGCGTTTTAGTTGCTCAGCGGTGGCATCGGCAATGTGCAAAATAGGAATGGTAATATTACTAGCAATCTCGTCGGCCACTTTGTGCATAGTGTTGGTACAAATAAGTAAAAAATCGGCACCACCAGCCTCTACTGATTTAGCAGCCTCGGTGAGTATACTTGCTGTTTGTTGCCAATCACCTTGATGCTGCAACGTTTCAATTTCCGCAAAATCGACACTCACCATACAAATTTTGGCCGAATGCAGTCCACCCAATGAGTTTTTAACGCCTTCGTTTAAGGCTTTGTAATAGCTGGTTGTTGACTCCCAACTCATGCCACCAAGCATGCCGATTGTTTTCATAGCTAGTTCCCACTCTCGATTGCAGTTTGCGTTTCACAGCAAGTTAAAAATAACAGCTCTTCACTAGAAACTTAATTAGCCTTATTAACTGTACTGATCACAGAGTCAGATAACAGCAGCTTATCGTCTTTGTATACTTCAAGCCAACCTGGTGGTGAGGTATCACAGCCAATTACCGTGACTTGTAATACGTAGCTGTAACGGCCGTTTTTAAATGTGTAACTATGATTACCGCCACTGCCGTCAAACTTTATACCGCCATTCACTAAGATAATATCTGGTTTATCGCTGGGGTTTTTATCAATTCCCCAAGAAGCATAACGATAGTTATTATCCCCTAAGTCATCAATGCGAATACGGTATTTAGCCGTTTGCCAATCTAAAATAGGCTCTACAAAAGTATTAATACTTGAATGAAGCGCTTGCTTATCAGCTGCTATTAAATTTTTAGCCAACAACTGCTCTTTGGCTGTTTGGTAATTTATACCGATAATTTTACCGTCGGTATCAACCCAAACAATACCGCTATTTAGCACAATGCCGCGCCAGCTCACTTTATCCCAATCAGTATCGATATTTGAACTGGTAATCTGTGCGATGAGTTGCCGGTCAAACACGTAATCGAAACGCTCAACTAACTCAGCCTCATTATTAATAGCAGGCACTGGATATGCACGGGAAAGCGGATAACGAATATGTGAGGAAATAGCTGCTTTATCGTTATCTTTAAACGCGGCAATAATAGCAGCTATGTGCTGGTGATATTGTTGCTCCAGCGCAAAACTATGCGCGCTGAATAATAAAGCTAGGCTCACGCTTATACATCGTAAAAACGTCATTGATATTCCTTTATTTAAGATCATTAAGTAAATTATTCACAAAAAAATTAAGAGAAGAAAGGTTCTAGGCAAAAAACGACTCCATATTTTGTGGGCTCACGGAACTGCGTCCAAGGTTGCTCTTACACCTAAGGCGACATAGCCAATAGCAGTGCTCCTCCAATGTCGAACGCCTTGTTCATTTACGCAACGGTCATAGTGGGTTTTGGTGAAAAAATGAGCGTAGCGAATGCACAAAAAAGATCGGAAAGCGCTGCATCAAATGGAGCAATTTGTTTTGTGTTGGTTTCATTTTGTTACTGATTTTTTCTTTTTATCTATCAAAACATCCTGTTGCCATTTACTAGGCTTTTTGTCAGTGCGATGTATGCACCCTACCCAGCAGCAAGGTCGCTTTTTTCCTTCTAGAAGTTCTTCAGTAGCTCGCACTATCCGTTTTACTCTCGTTTTCTCTTGTTTGGCATCTTCAATCCAACAAATAAATTCATTACGGCCAATTGCCGATAAGGCTTCCCAAGTATTAATTAGCTGTTCTTCAGTTAATGCTACGGCCAAATCAACGGGTAATTCATGCACTAGGCCTCCGGAAAGTTTTGGCTTCATATCTCATCACCTAATTTCTGGTTTCGCGGGCTAACGATCGAAACACATAGCAACTTATTAGATCCCACTTTGCTGGTTTATAACACCACCAAGCGGCTTATATTACATTGCTCAATAATTCCACTAAACAAACTCTTTGTAAACAATTGATGATCTAAGCTATAAAAGCCCTTTGTTATTTATAAAAAAACGAGCCTAATTTGACTCGCCTTTTTACTTATAACTTACCGCTTACAGCTTCTTTTACTCCGGCTCATACCCCAAGTTAGGCGATAACCAACGCTCTGCTTCTGCTAATGTCATGTTGGTACGTTTAGCGTAGTCTTCAACCTGATCCTTTTGTACTGCTGCTACGGCGTAGTATTTAGCCTCAGGGTGAGAGAAATACCAACCTGATACCGCAGCGCCTGGCCACATCGCGTATGAGCTGGTGAGCTGCATACCAATGCGCTTTTCGGTGTCGAGTAGTTGCCAAATTTTCTTTTTCTCAGTGTGCTCTGGACACGCTGGGTAACCGGGTGCTGGGCGAATACCTTGGTAGTTTTCACGAATAAGATCTTCATTCGCGAGGTTTTCGTCTGGGGCAAAACCCCAATATTCTTTACGCACTTGTTCGTGTAAGTACTCAGCAAAGGCTTCGGCGAGTCTATCGGCAACCGCTTTGACCATAATTTTATTATAGTCATCTTGCTGTGCATCGAACGCATCAGCTAAGTCGTCTTCTTCAAGACCGCCGGTTACCGCAAATGCACCAAAGTAATCAGGCGTGCCTTTCGGGGCGATATAATCAGCTAAGCAGTAGTTAGCAAAGTCGGTTTTTTCGGTTTGCTGGCGTAAATGGCACGATGTGGTTAGCAGCTCTTTGCGCGTTTCGTCTGTGTATATTTCAATATCGTCACCCACGCGATTAGCTGGGAATAAACCAATTACGCCAAGCGGTTGCAAACTGCCTGACTTTTCAAGGTCGTCTAACATCTCGTTAGCGTCTTTAAATAAGCTTTGCGCCTGCTCGCCAACCACTTCGTCGGTCATTATGCGTGGATATTTACCGGCGATTGACCAAGTCATAAAGTACGGCGTCCAGTCTATGTATTTACGAAGCGTCTTGATCGAGACATTTTTAAACTCGGTCACACCCAGCTTTTTCGGCACTGGTGGGGTGTAATTATCCCAGTCAAGCTTGGCGGCGTTATCGCGGGCACGTTGAATAGTAACCGGTTTTGAGCGCGGTTTTTTACGTGCTTGTTGCTCGCGCACTTTCACGTATTCAGCGCTGGTTTTTGCTAAAAATTCAGCTTTATGCTCTTTCGACAATAAGTTAGAAACCACACCCACGGCGCGACTGGCGTTATTTACATACACCACGCCTTTGTCGTACTGAGGTTCTATTTTAACGGCAGTATGAGCTTTTGAGGTAGTTGCACCACCAATCAATAGTGGTAGTTCAAAACCACGGCGTTTCATTTCTTTGGCAACATGCACCATTTCATCAAGCGATGGTGTGATCAGCCCTGATAAACCAATAATATCGGCTTTTTCATCAATGGCGGTTTGCAATATTTTATCGGCAGGCACCATTACGCCTAAGTCGATCACTTCGTAGTTATTACATTGCAGTACTACGCCCACGATGTTTTTACCTATGTCGTGCACGTCACCTTTTACCGTTGCCATCACGATTTTACCATTGGTAGAGCCAACTTCTTTTTCAAGCTCAATGTATGGATCTAAGTAGGCCACCGCGCGCTTCATTACCCGCGCCGATTTAACCACTTGCGGTAAAAACATTTTACCGGCGCCAAATAAATCACCTACTACGTTCATGCCATCCATTAATGGCCCTTCAATTACGTGAATCGGTTTATCGGCAGCAGCGCGGCACTCTTCGGTGTCTTCATCTATAAAGGTAGTAATGCCTTTAACAAGGGCATGTTCAAGGCGTTTTTCAACTGGCCAAGTGCGCCATTCTAAATCTTCAACGCGCTCAGCTTGTGCCATGCCTGAGTATTTTGGTGCCAGCTCAACTAAGCGTTCTCCGGCACCGGGGTCGGTATTTAAAATAACATCTTCAACCGCTTTTCGTAGTTCTGCCGGAATATCATCATACACAGCGAGTTGCCCGGCATTTACGATGCCCATATCCATACCCGCTT
This sequence comes from Pseudoalteromonas sp. ASV78, assembly GCF_047806705.1. NCBI lineage: Bacteria > Pseudomonadati > Pseudomonadota > Gammaproteobacteria > Alteromonadales > Pseudoalteromonadaceae > Pseudoalteromonas > Pseudoalteromonas sp. ASV78. Next base: position 2,024,749 of record NZ_JBLOPA010000001.1, read on the forward strand.
GAATTGCATGGTATAAAAACACTGAGTGAATGGCTTCTCGCACGGGGTTATTACCACGGAACGAGAATGATACATTTGACACCCCGCCCGACACTTTACAGTGTGGCAAGTTTTGCTTGATACGGCGGGTGCCTTCAATAAACTCCACGGCGTAATTGTCGTGCTCTTCAATACCGGTGGCTACCGCAAAGATGTTAGGGTCGAAAATAATATCTTCTGGCGCAAAGCCAATTTCATCCACCAAAATGCGGTAACTGCGCTGACAAATTTCAAATTTGCGATCGGCTGTATCTGCTTGGCCGTCGGTATCAAACGCCATAACCACAGCTGCGGCGCCAAAACGCTTAATAATTTTAGCTTGGCGAATAAATGGCTCTTCACCTTCTTTTAGCGAGATTGAGTTTACAATTGCCTTGCCTTGAATGCACTTTAAGCCCGCTTCAATGACTTCCCACTTAGAAGAGTCGACCATAATTGGCACGCGAGAAATATCAGGCTCGGAGGCAATCAAATTTAAAAACTTCACCATGGCGGCTTTTGAGTCCAGCATGGCTTCGTCCATGTTGATATCAATAACCTGTGCGCCGTTTTCTACTTGTTCGCGGGCAACATTAAGCGCACTCTCGTAATCTTCTTCCATGATCAAACGTTTGAACATGGCTGAGCCGGTCACATTGGTACGTTCGCCAACGTTGGTAAATACTGCTATTTTTTGTGTCATCTCGGCTACCTTAGTTTAAATTACACGCTTCAAGGCCTGATAAGCGCATACGCACTTCAAGCTCTGGCAATGGGCGAGGTTTAACCCCTTCAAGCCCTTTGGCAAATGCCCTGATGTGCGCGGGCGTAGTACCACAGCAACCGCCAACAATATTGATAAAGCCAGACTTACCCCAATCGATTATTTCTTTTGCCATTTCAGGGGCCTCTAAATCGTACTCACCAAACTCGTTAGGCAAGCCTGCATTGGGGTGCACTGAGGTGTAAGTTTCACAAACACGCGATAATTCTTCTACGTATTGACGTAATAAATCTGGACCAAGCGCACAATTGAGGCCAATTGAAATCGGCTTAATGTGGCGAATCGAATTATAAAACGCCTCGGTAGTTTGCCCTGATAATGTACGCCCTGATGCATCGGTAATGGTGCCAGAAATCATCACTGGCAACTTGCGCTCTGCTTGCTCAAAAGCTTCTTCCACCGCGAACGACGCCGCTTTTGCATTAAGCGTATCAAAAATGGTTTCAATCAAAATTAAATCAACACCACCTTCCATCAGGGCAAGCGTTGATTCAACATACGCTGTGACTAATTTATCAAACGTCACATTGCGATAACCGGGGTCGTTGACATCAGGCGAGATTGAACAGGTTTTCGAGGTTGGCCCCAAAACCCCTGCAACATAACGTGGTTTAGCTGGATTTTTAGCAGTAAATTCATCGCAAATACTACGCGCTAATTTAGCCGACTCTAAGTTTACTTCACGGCTGATACTGGCCATGTCGTAATCTTCCATCGAAATGGTGGTCGAGTTAAAGGTATTGGTTTCGATAATGTCGGCACCGGCATTTAAAAAGCCACGATGAATATCAGCAATTATTTTTGGTTGTGTAATGCTTAATAAGTCATTATTACCTTTGATTAGCACATGCCAGTCTTTAAAGCGCTCGCCACGGTAGTCTTGTTCTTCTAGTTTATGCTCTTGGATCATGGTACCCATAGCACCATCAAGAATTAAAATACGCTGTTGTAGCGCTTCAATTAACTCGGCGCTTTTGTTTTCTAAATTATTCGGCATAGTTGTTAGTCCTTACGGCTTGGCTAACTAAATTAATATCATAGGGTGTGGTTTGGTACACATAATAATTTAACCAGTTCGAAAAAAGCAAAAAGGCATGGCTTTGCCAAGTTTTCGACGGCTCGTTATCTGGGTTGTTATCTGGAAAGTAATTTTCTGGCAGTGGCGCATCGGGGCCTTTTTCTAAATCGCGCTGATATTCGCCTTTTAAAGTGTCGGCATCATACTCAGGATGCCCAGTAATATACACTTGGCTGCCGGATTTATTTTTTATTAAGTAAGCGCCTACTTGCTCTGAACCTGCTAGTACAACTAAGTCATCACAGGCGTTAATTTTTTCAATATCAATATGACCATAACGCGAGTGCGGCACTACAAAGGTGTCGTCAAAACCACGGGTTAAGGCGCCATGTTCAAAATAACATTTGTGAGTAAACACGCCACAGAGCTTATTTTCTTTTAATTCACGCTTTAAATTATGATGATGAAATAAACCCGCATGGGCCGCCCAACACGAAAATAATGTTGAGGTAACATGCTGCTCCGCCCAATCTAAAATTACTTTTAGTTCATCCCAGTAGGCTACATCATCATATTCTAAATGTGCCAATGGTGCGCCGGTAATGAGTAATGCATCGTAGTTGTTGTCTTTCACCTCAGAGAAATAACGGTAGAAAGTGTCTAAATGCTGCTCTGAGTTACTACTGCTGCGATGAGTGTCTAAACGTAATAACTCGACATTTACCTGTAAGGGGGAATTAGCAAGCAAACGAATAAACTGCACCTCGGTTTCAACCTTATTAGGCATTAAGTTTAAAATCGCCAACCGCATCGGACGGATCTCTTGCGTTTTAGCGCGGCTTTTTGGCATTACGAATACGTTTTCTTGGCGTAACTTCGCAATTGCGGGCAATTCATCTTTAACGGTAATAGGCATACTCATCTCCAAGGCATATTTAACCAATGGCTAATTATGAACGGATAGCTGGAAATTTCAACCTCTAGATGTTTAGATGTCCAAATGAATTTAAAATCGTTAACCTATTTGCTCAAAACACCCAGCCAACTTTGTAGTTTCGTTGACTGTTTCACCTGTCAGCCACTACAATACAACATTGAAATTTTTATTATTATTTGAAGGCTCCTTTCATGGTTTTACCTGATAAGTTTATATTCTCGATGAGTCGAGTATCTAAGGTTGTGCCACCTAAACGCACTATCTTAAAAGATATTTCTTTGCATTTTTTTCCGGGCGCAAAAATTGGTGTCCTTGGTTTAAACGGTTCTGGTAAATCAACGTTGCTACGTATTATGGCCGGCCTTGATCAAGAGTTTGAAGGTGAGGCATATCCTCAACCGGGCACTAAAATTGGTTACTTACCGCAAGAGCCTATTCTAGATGAAAGCAAAACGGTTCGTGAAACTGTGGAAGAAGCAGTCAGCGAAGTGAAAAACGCGCTTAACCGTCTTGATGAAGTATATAACGAATACGCGATGGAAGATGCTGACTTTGACGCACTTGCCAAAGAGCAAGGTGAGCTTGAAGCCATTATTCAAGCCCACGACGGTCATAACATCGATAACGTATTAGAGCGCGCCGCCGATGCCCTTCGTTTACCTGAGTGGGATGCTAAAATAGAATTTTTGTCAGGTGGTGAGCGTCGCCGTGTCGCTATCTGTCGTTTACTGCTTGAAAAACCAGATATGCTTATCCTCGATGAGCCTACTAACCACTTAGATGCTGAATCTGTAGCCTGGCTTGAGCGCTTCTTACATGATTACGAAGGCACCGTTGTGGCGGTAACCCATGACCGTTACTTCCTTGATAATGTAGCAGGTTGGATTTTAGAGCTTGACCGTGGTGAAGGTATTCCGTGGGAAGGTAACTACTCTTCTTGGCTTGAGCAAAAAGATGCTCGTTTACAACAAGAGCAAAAATCTGAAAAAGCCCGTCAAAAATCAATTGCACAAGAACTTGAGTGGGTACGTTCAAACCAAAAAGGTCGTCAAGCTAAGTCAAAAGCGCGTATGGCGCAATTTACTGAAATGCAGCAGTCTGATTACCAAAAACGTAATGAAACCAATGAGCTATTTATTCCACCTGGACCACGTCTAGGGGATCAAGTTATTGAAGTTAAAAACTTGAAGAAAAGCTTTGGCGATCGTGTATTGATTGATGATCTAAGCTTTACTGTGCCGAAAGGCGCAATTGTTGGCATTATCGGTGCCAATGGTGCGGGTAAATCAACGCTGTTTAAAATGCTTAGCGGTGAAGACAAACAAGACAGCGGCGAAATTAACCTAGGTGAAACGGTTGAACTGGCAACCGTTGATCAGTTCCGTGGCAATATGGATGACAGCAACACTGTTTTCCAAGAAATTTCAAACGGCCAAGACGTACTGAAAATTGGTAACTTTGAATTCCAAAGCCGTGCCTATGTGAGTCGCTTTAACTTCAAAGGTAACGATCAGCAAAAGTTTGTTAAAGACTTATCAGGTGGTGAACGCAACCGTCTGCATTTAGCTAAATTATTAAAAGCCGGTGGCAATGTTATCCTACTGGATGAGCCAACCAATGATTTGGACGTGGAAACATTACGTGCCCTTGAGAATGCAATTTTAGAATTCCCAGGCTGTGTTATGTGTATCTCGCATGACCGTTGGTTCTTGGACCGTATTGCGACACATATTTTAGATTACCGTGACGAAGGCCAAATTAACTTCTTCGATGGTAACTACACTGAATATGAAGAATGGCTTAAAAAGACCTTAGGCACTGCGGCTACGCAACCTAAGCGTATTAAGTACAAGAAGATTGGTTAGGTCTAAGTTCTAGGTTCTAGGTTCTAGGTTCTAAACATATTTTAAGCCCCGCATTTATGTGGGGCTTTTTATTTCTGAAACAAAAAACGCTTGCTACAAGCGACTAAAAAACACGCTATACTTAGCTTAATGCAACTAAAAGGAATAACCATGGAAAACCGTCGACATTACACGCGCATTTTATTTTCAACTCCTGCGCATTTAACCAATAATACCCACAGTTATCCGTGCCAGTTGCTTGATATCTCATTAAATGGTGCGTTAGTTAGTCGCAATAGTGAGTTTAATTTTGCAAAAAACAGTAGTGCTATTTTGGCCTTTAAACTTCCACAAAGCGATATCATCATCGCGATGACGGTCACTATTTGTCATATCGAGCAGCAACATATCGGCTTAAAATGCACCCATATTGATATTGATAGTATCACCCATTTAAAACGCTTAATTGAGTTGAATCTCGCCGATGATGATTTACTACATCGTGAACTTGAGAGTTTGATCCATGGAGCGTAAAGCAAGTAACTGGATTGCAGTTATCCAGTAGGTTACCCTAGAGAAAATTCGCAACACAATCTGACTATGGCGCTAAATCCACATCTACCATTGGTTTACCATCCCAACTATTCGTTTAACTTTGATCCTAATCATCGCTTTGTTATGAGTAAGTTTGCTAATTTATACCAGCAAGTCAAAGCGCTGGGATTAATTAATAGCAATCTTATAACACCTCAACTTGGCAACCCTGAGACGCTTGAATTGGTACATTGTGATAATTACATTCAAGATTTATGGCATAACCGCTTAGGTGATAAAGCGATGCGTCGTATTGGGCTACCGTGGTCTGAACAATTAATGGCACGTACTTTTACCGCGCCAATTGGCACGTTGCAAACTGCACGCTTAGCCCTTAAACATGGCATTGCATGCCATTTAGCAGGCGGTACACACCACGCCCACAGCGATTTTGGCTCTGGCTATTGTATGGTCAACGATTTAGCCTTTACTGCGCAAACGCTGATCCAATCGGGTGAAGTTACTAATGTATTGATTTTTGACTTAGACGTACACCAAGGCGATGGCACCGCAGCCATGTTACAACACCAACCTTATGCCTATACCTGTTCAATTCATTGTGAAAAAAACTTTCCATTTCGTAAATCAGCCAGCGATCTCGACATTGGTTTAGCCAACAATATGCAAGACGATGAGTATTTAGGCATTGTTGATGATACCTTGCGCTTTTTACTCAAAGAACTGAACCCTGACTTAGTACTTTATGATGCAGGTGTCGATATTTGGCAACAAGATGGTTTAGGCAAGCTTGATATAAGCTGGCAAGGCATTGAAAAGCGCGATCATCTGGTTCTTAAACGCTGCCTTGAAAGTAATACTCCAGTAGCGACAGTGATTGGCGGTGGCTATGACAGAGATCATCTGCGCCTTGCAAAACGCCACGCCATCGTTGTAGAGCAAGCTGCGTGTTTTTAAGCAAACTATAAAACTGCTAAAGCAGTATTTTTGACTACACTGTAAATTCATACCGTTATTGAGATTATTATGCGACTGTTGTTTATTTTGTTACTTGCATTTATGTCGAGTATTGCCAACGCCGAAGAAGCTGTAAAAGAAGAGCTTCCGCCGATTAACCCAGCTTACAATGCAGAGCATGCCATGGCGCTCGTTAATCAGGGCTCGCGTATTTTTGCAGTTAACCTACCGACTTATAAATTACCTCATAATGTGCAAGTCGTTTATCAAATTGAAAACCCAGATGTCGCTTTTTTAAGCCTGGTACGTGATGCAGAGCTTATTACTATCAAACCACAACCGTTTAATATTCAACGCTTAATGCGCGGCGAAGAACTAACAATTACGGCAGATGTGTATGCCGGACATTACCAGCGCGATGGCAGTTTGGTTTATCAACATAGACCTATTGTAATGAGTAAATTACTTTATGCGCGGGAATTAACTGATTTGAACGAATCATCACAGTGGCAAGAATACGACATGATCACCCTCAAAAATAATGAGCGAATTTATATCCATAAAATTACCCAAGCACCGAGTTTTAATCACCTTATTTTTGCAGATTTAACCAATGCCTGTTTGCAAAAATTTCGCACATCAAAACGCGTCCCAAGTATTGAGGAACTCACCTATAAATTTGCCAACTGTGGTACTTTAAAACCACTTTATTTTGATAGTGAGGATTTACAATTAAAATAACTGTGAGTTCAATGATAAAAATAACGAGGGTTTTAAAGAGCTAATCAGTAACCCACATATCGCGAACTAAAGGGAATGTCACCGAGCCTCCCCAAAAATAGTTTGTGGCACACCCTGTTGACCAAAACCCCACTTTTTTACCCTGAGCATGCGCAGCCATGATTGCAGCGACCATATTCTTATATTGAGGTAAACTATTTTTTATATATACTTTTTCTGTTTCTTTACAACTATCCGGATTACTAAAAATAGGGCCTTTCAACCACACAACCATTCCGCCAGAACTCTCACCCAAAAATTGATATTTATCAATTTCAATACCACTTCCTAATGGGGTTAAATACCCTTGAGAAAATGCACTTGTACTACACAATAATAAACCAATAGCCAATTTGTAAAATTTCATAATAATCCTTATATTTTTAACCTAGATCTCTATCTACCTTCGATATTCAACAGAGTATATTTCACAAACAGGGTTGTTTGAGCCACTCCACCTTTTATCATTAGCTGTTAATCCATGGATTATAATAGGAGTTTGCGCTTGATAAGCAGCGAGTAATGAGCTTAATGTTGATTCATAGCCATTACTGTTTTTGTTCACAAAATATCCATATTTACATGTAACTCCATTTGTTGGCAAAGTAACATACACATCACCGTTACCATAATTTGCAAAGGTGACTAGCTTATTTATAACCCCAACATCAGAAGACTCATATGACCTAGCCAATAACATTTGAGGTAATAATAAACCCACTAAAAAAACAAATTTAATTTTCATATTATCCACTTTAAGGTTTAAGTTGTTTTATAAAAAATTAATCATGCAAATTCAAAAAGTAAAAGCGATGGTGTGCGTTACTCATCGGTTCGGTTTCATAGGCTACACTTACTTTTTTATTCGCACTGAATGCTGTTAATAACATTGAAAAAAACATCTTTGCCTTTTCATCAGGCATCGCTTGCTCTCCCCAATAGTAAACATAAGAGCGCCCATCACTGCCATAAAATTGTACCCAATGGTTATCCCACTGAAGATATACATTTTCCACTTCAACACCTTTACCACGCCAATAATCATCAGTCCATTTCATTGCTGCCGAACTAGCAGCGCTGAAAAAAACACATAATAAGAAAACACTCACTTTAAACATATTAAACTCTCAAAAAAGTTATTTTAACTATTACTACAAAGCTGTAATCGCAATAAAATAAAAAGGCAAAAAGAAAGACCTGATAATCATATAGAAAGCTCCCCGAGTTTTTCGATACAGTTGTGTTGACCAAAACATAAACTGAATCCGAGGAGCTTGGTATGAAACTATATGGTGGAATTGACTTGCATTCAAATAATAGTGTTATTGCTATCATTAATGAACAAGGTGAAACGCTTACCGTTAAGCGTTTAAATAATGACATGTCTGTCATTTTATCTTTTCTAACCCCTTATAAAGACAAGTTAACAGGGCTTGTTGTCGAATCAACCTTTAATTGGTATTGGTTAGTTGATGCATTAATGGATGCAGAATTTAAACTTCACTTAGCAAACCCCGCTGCAATCCAACAATATTCAGGCTTAAAACATGCTGATGATCATAGTGATGCACGTTGGTTGGCTGAAATGCTACGTCTAAACATTTTGCCTGAGGGCTACATTTACCCCCGAGAACTCAGAGCTGTTCGCGACTTAATGCGTAAACGAATGGACATTGTTCAACAATCCACTAAAAACTTATTATCAGTGCAAAGCTGTTACATGCGACACCTTGGCTACAAACTCAGTAGCAACAAAATAAAACAAATGGCTGCTATCAGAAAAGGCGTAAATGTTGAGCAGGTATACACAGATTTCAGTTCAGCGAATACAGCACTGTCGGTCATTTCTAACCTCACATTGATACGCTGTGCTCAACAGCAAATAAATGCAATAGAGGGCGCTATTTTACAGCAAACATCACTCTCCCCTGAATTTATAAACCTAACCAGTATCGATGGGGTTGGGAATACTTTAGCACTGACCATTATGTTAGAGACAGGCACAATTAAACGTTTTGATAGTCCAGGTAATTTTTCCTCGTATTGTCGATGCGTTAAAGGTGCAAGATACAGCAATGGAAAGAAGAAAGGCGCTACAAACCAAAAAAATGGCAATCGATACTTAGCGTGGGCGTTTACTGAGGCCGCTAACTTTGCCATTCGATATAACCCGACAATCAAAAAATATTATCAACGAAAGTTGGCTAAAACAAACCAAGTTATCGCGATTAAAACGGTTGCACATAAACTCGCAAGAGCGTGTTACCACGTGCTGAAAGACAATGTCCCATTTGATGAACACAAGGCTTTTTCTTAGCGACTATGAAATGAATTAGGTTAACGTGTTGAGTTAATAATGGGGTTGGTAAAACCATCAGATCTGATTGAGCCTGCACGTTAACCGCTCATATTTAAATGTTGGGTATGCCCACTGTCTGAGCCACAAAGGGTTGGTTATGTGTAAACATAAGCCACAGATTTGTTATTGCGCAGTACGTATGCGCTGCCAAAAACTGGACAGACATTGGCACTAAACGATGACTGAGGCGAAAGCCAAGGGCCTAATTAATCATCAATGATGCTTAATTAAAACGCCTAAATTCATATGGGTGACTGGTGCATATTCACACCAATCGACGTCATTACTGGATGCATAGTCATATTTAAAGTGAGTTTAAAAAGTAACAACACTTGGTTTTTTGAATAAAAAGATCAAGAAAACACAACTGCCTGCTTGACCGGAACTTTCTAATGGGTGACACTATTTATTATTTGTTACAATTTGTGTGAGTGTCCATAGCGTTGTAGGTGGCGCTGGTGAGCCCATCACCCCGAGCCATATTACCACGTGCATCGTAGCTAAACGTTTTCCAACTACCGCTGCGATATACCCGCTTTACTCTACCTTCAGCGTGAAAATCGTTGACAGGCAAAAGGCAAGACGCGACCCCATTGGTTCCTTTTTGTAAAGCGCCCGCCATACCCATTAGACGTAATGTCTGTAGATTTTCAAATACACTGTGTTTATTACTCATTTAACTGCCCTCCATTAACGTAATACTCCGCACCACGAATATTATGGTGAAGCGGCAAAGATTGCTGTGTGGGTACATCTTCTGGAGCTTCATCAAGGTGGCATTGCAAAATAGAGCGCACGCTACTCACTGTTCGCGACTTTATGTCACAGGCACAGTGGCAAGCATTCTCAAATCGTATTGCCCCGTATTGCTTTGCCAGGGTTTGCAGGTTGGTGCATGCTTTACACCCTTGCATCGAGTAGTCTGGTAAGTTATCAAATTGCGCCATCACCAGCGAAAGCGCACTTTGTCCGATGCGCTCTGCCCATTGAATAAAATGAGCCTTTGATTGCTCTGCATACATACGGTGACTTTTAGGGCGGTGTTGCGGCTCAGTTGTCGCGCCACCTTGCACAAAACTGCGTACATGCATAGCCACTAACTTATGCTGAAAGTAAGCTTCAACCTTGTTGTTTGTAACCTTAATATCCACCGCTTGGCTGGTTAGTTCATAAGGCACAGAATAGGCGTGTCCATGCACATAAATGTGATAATCTCGATTCACTTTTTGCTGGTGTATCCAACGTCCAATTTCAAAGGGCTGTTGAGGCAGTGGTTTTAAAGTTTGGCGCTCTTGCTCTTCGAATCGTTGTAAGCGATCACCTTCAAAGCGCTTAAAAGGCCGTTGATTTAATTGCTCAAGCAAAGCGCGTAAAGCTTGGTTAATTTCATCGATGCTAAAAAACTGACGCCGACTCAATACCACGATTATCCAACGAGTTACCAACAACACACCAATTTCAGCCAATGATTTATCTTGTGGCCTGCGTACACGAGCAGGTTCAATAACAAAATCGTAATGCTCGGCCATTTCTTGGTAACTGGCATTAATAACAGGTGTTTTGCCAGGCTTTGTCACCGCTGATTTTAAGTTATCAGGCACCACAAGTTGGGTCACACCACCGTAATGATCAAACATGGCTTGATGAGCAGACTGCGTATTCTCATGACTTTGATCACCGATTCTCATCAGCTTTGATCACCTGATTTATCATTTTGTAGAGCCGTTTTTAAATTAGCTTAACTGATCATCATCAGTCAATTTATTTAACTGTTTTCGTATCGATTCTCCTTTTAAGTTCAACTTAATCGAACCATGAATTAGCCTATCTAAAATGGCGTCAGCATGGGTTGATTCTCCGATCATCTCATGCCAGTTTTCCTGCGGGAGCTGGCTTATAATTATGTGTGATTTATACCCATACCGCGCATCGATTAATTCGAGTAAGTCACCTCGTTGCTGCGCACTCAGTGGTTCAAGCCCCCAGTCGTCTAAGATCAGTAGATCATACTTTATTAGCTTCGCTAGTAATTTTCGGTAACTACCATCTGCTTGTGCTAGAAACAGGCTTTCGAGTAGTTCTTTTAATCGAATATAGTAAACACTTTTTCCTTGTAGGCAGTGCTCATGTCCTAAGGCACACGCAAGGTATGTTTTTCCACAGCCTGTTGCCCCGGTGATTAAGATATTTTGATGTAAGTTCAGCCAGCTATTTTGGCTTAAGTTACGTATCTGTGCTTTTTCTATATTGCGTGTCGGCGAGTAAATCAGTTGATTTAACTGAGCCGGTAAGCGGAATTTAGCGTGTCGCACGAGCCGGTCGATTTTTCTTTGCTCACGCGTGTCAATTTCATGTGTTAGCAATAAACTGATACGCTCTATAAAGCTTTGCTCTTGGTATAAGTTAGGCTGCTCAAGCTGCTGTTTTAATGCGTGTTTTATGCCTGATAGCTTGAGTAGCTGAAGTTGTTGATTAATGGTGTCTATCATGATTCATTTCCTTAATGGTAATACTGTGTGCCGCGTATGTTGCCATGCTTAATTGGCTTTTCTGGCTCTGTTTGCTGTGTGGGTAACGGTTGTTGATCCAACCCTTTCTTCAGCATCTGCTTTATTGATTTGAGTGTGGTCGTATTCATTATGATTGCGCGATAGCACGCTTGCTCAAGCCGCTCTTTTGAATAGATTTTAGCTAAACTTAACACCCCTAAACAGGCGCGATAAGCGTGCTCGGGGTGACGCCGTCCACTGAGCTGTAACTCAATAACTTGGTGGGTATACTCCCCAATACTTAATGCCCATGAGCGTAAATTTATCGGTGACTGCTCATGCTGTTTTTGATGCGCCAGAGGCATATGATGAGACTGTGTTGTATGCCCACCTAAACGATGTGAGCGAGGATGTTGTGCGATTAAGGTATCGTCATGATAAAGCTGTACTAGCTGATTGGTTATGTGTGCGCGTAATTGTTTCTTAACCCACTGATACGGCACACTGTAGTAATGTTTTTCTATTTCAACATGATAATCAATGTGCACTCGCACCGTTTTGATTTGTGTATAGTGATAAGGCTTTTCAGGCAATGGCTTTAATGCGCTTTTATCCACCCTATCAAATAGCTGTTTACGTGACTGTTGATATTGCTTCATGACCTTATTGTTCATAGCATCAAGTAGTTTTGCTATTTCTCGATTTAGGTGCGCTAAGCTGTAGAAGGTTTGCTTGCGTAGACGTGCCATGATCCAACGCTCAACAATTTGTACACCGACTTCAGCCTTCGATTTATCTTTGGGTTTATAAGGTCTAGCGGGTATGACCGCGACATTAAAATACTCGGCTAATTGATGATACGTGGGGTTTAAATCAGGCTCGTAGCGACAGGGTTTACTAACGGCGCTTTTTAAGTTGTCGGGAATAACAAGTTCAGGAACACCGCCTAAAAACGCAAAGCAACGGGCATGACTCATCACCCAATCTTCAAGTTGTTGACTATACGTTGCCTCAGCATAGGTATAATTTGATGCGCCGAGCACGGCAACAAACACTTGAGCAGGTCGTGTTTCCTGTGTTGTAGGGCACGTGATGGTCAGCGTGGGGCCACAATAATCCACAAACAGCTTTTCACCGCCTTTATGATGCTGACGCATCGACAATCGTTGTTTGCCCACCCATTCCCGATAGGCTCGGCAAAAGTGGCTATAACTGTAATAAGGCTCACCGACTTTCTCACGCAATTCATCAAATACTAACTGCAACGTCAAATGTTTGTGCTGCTTCAAATCCTTATTGATGGTGAGCCAGTCAGGTGTTGGGTATCTTTTTTGACGGGTTGAGAAGTCCCTGATTTTTGTATTAAGAAAAGTACCGTGTTGTTTATCTTCAGGTAACGGCCATTGGTTTAAGCCTAACTCATTGGCCTTTTTAACGTAATTAGCCACAGTGCCAGGGGAGATAGTTAAGCTTCTGGCAATCTCTCGATGGGATAATTTTGCTGAATATTTCAGCCGTAAAATAGCATGTAATTTACTCATAGATATAGGTCTTGTTGACATTATTGTTATCCTCATCAAATGATTTAGATAACGGTTTAACATACCTACAAAAATGATAAAACGTGAACTCGGTGAGGAGTGGCATTAAGCTTTGATCGGCAAAATCATTAAGAACACAAAAGTGATCATTATCGAGTGATTTTCGTGATCAAAGCTTAATGAGAATAAGTGATCAAAGTTAATGCCATTGGGTGATCAAAGCTGGAGAGAATATGCAAGCAGACAACCAGTCTTCAAGTTTTTGTGAACGCACAGCAATGGCAAATATGTATTGAGCATAGCCTGTGACACCAACAAATATTTCGGCATAGTGCTGCTTGCATGCACCTGAGTCATACCAAGGAATACGCTTACCAGAAAAGTCCACAAAGGTTACTTCGCCAGGTAAATAATACTGGCGCATTGTCACATCAATTGAGTCAACAAAGTCACGATAGTAATGTGTAAATTGTGAGTAACTATAAGCATCATCGGGGTTGAGACTACGGTACTCCTCCCAAAGTTGGATCAAGGTTTGATGTTTAGTTTGCATCAGTTGATGAACATAATGCCAATCAGGCAACCGTTTGCTACTGTCTGCTTGTTTTGGCTCTGAAAATAGCCGAACAAGCTGGTTGTCACTGTATTCATTTACTCGCTCATGGGTGAGCGTTACTCCTTCAAGCTTCTTACGATACCGTCGCACTGTATTGGGGGCGACCCCCACCAGTTTTGCGATACGACGATTTGAATAAGGTGTGGTTAATAGCAATCGAAGAAGTTGCCGTAATATTTGTGCGCTCATATGCGCCTCCTTAATTTCAATTTTAAAGAAATCAAGGCACACGCCGACCTGTATCTCATCACTGGATGAAACTTGACAGATAGGCAAAGGAAAGCTTAAATAAAAGAGTCGAAAGGCGAGAGTACCAAACGACATTTTCAGAAAAAGTCAGCACTGCTATGCTGGCTTTTTCACCTTCTGAGCCTTACTAAATTGTGCCTAAACAACTGTACTTAGGTAATTTATGCAATTTAATCCATAGGCTTGTCCTTAGGTGTGTATTGGTTTTCAATGCGCTGCTTAGCCAACCAAACAGCAATGTCTTTCACAAGTGCAAATCGCCCCTTCCTGCCTCTAATCGTAAACAGTTCCACTGGGAAGGATTTTTGTGACATATGTTTGCGTAACGAATGGATACTGCGATAGCCCATCGCTTCAGATAGCTTCTCCCCTGTGAGTAGTGGAGAGCCATAATTTTTCATCAGCTCGCGCTCTAACGCTAAAGCCAGTGCTTTCAACCTTTCCTCCTTGCTGTTCATTAGCAGCATGGTAGTCACCTATTAAGACTTAATATGATTTATTAAGAATATGTAGTTTTGCTAAACTTACATAAGGCTTTCTTTTTTAATTAAAGGCACGAGTAAAACAATGCTATATACTGTGAACATTCATACTTTCAATGAGTTAGTACTTTTGATCGGAGTTTGGCATTCAAATTGCCAAATTTTAGATGTACACCTTTGAGCATTATTTAACACTATCGAGGCGAACAAAATCCTTAGCAACGCGATATTGGTGCGCCTGTTTAAAGGCACACCTCAACGCGAAAAGTGCTTATGAGATGAAAAGGAAGTTATTAACCGATAAAGAGTGGGGAAATAAAGGCAATGACTGGTTAAATAAGTCGTCTCGGTTTTTTAATAAAAAAGAAGCGGGTGAGCCAGTGATCCGGTTTGACGTTGTTAGAGAAATTGATGAACGCTTAAATAGTGACTTCAGCTCCTTAGCAATACTATGTCATCCACTTTGGCAGCTTTTAGATAACACACAGCCAACAGACCTGTTTATAAATCAAGTTTTAGCGCACTTACCCTACAACTACGCCAGTCTTTTATTCAAAGAAAATAGTCACGGCCAACTCATTAGAAAAACAAAATTGACTCAAAAAGCAAGACACAAGTTAATTCATAGTAATGATATTCATGCGTTAACATGCTGGATAGCCTTTTGCCTAGAGAAAAAGTCAGCAGAATATAATCAAATTGACATCAACCAATTATGTGCAATTAAACACTTATTAAAGATAGCTATCGTTACACCATTTTCGTCAATTTCTGATGATTTTTATGCATATGTAAATGAGATGTTTAGTCCGCTGTACTCACACATGCCTGTGATGCGCTATCGTATTTTAATACCTAATAAAAATAACGGCCACACGGACTTTAGCCTCCCCATGAGATTAATATCTGGCAACTGTTTGACCATACAGCCAACGCTTGGTTTGTATAAAAAGCTATGCGAGCAAGCCATTAAAATTGGGCTAGTAGCTAATTCTTTTGAGGGGATGAATCGTTTTTATAATTTCATTTGCCATACAGAAATCGTTGAGCTTATAAACATTTTATTCCAACCAACTCCACCAACGAGCTTAAAGGCACTCAAACAACAAATTCTGTCTCGATTCATTTAATTTATTGCGAACAACCGCCACATAAATACAATTCATTAAGGGCAACTAAAACAAGTACTGTGTTCATGTAAATTCAGTAAGCAGTGTCACTTTAAAACAGCAGAGCTAGCTATTTGAGCCAGCGCCACTACTTAGTGGCACTGACACAGATTGCACTACCTGCTGTTAGTAAGTGCGCAGTTCTACTGGGATTGTTTGCTCACTTTAAAGTCAAATAGTGAGTAATTCGCGGCCATATTTTGATTCCCCTGTGTCGATTAGGATCTCAGTACAAATACTCTAATTACTAAAAAGTAAACCAAAATACTTCCATAAATATAATCAAATAAGTGACCTAATGATGGGTAGTTGAAGAACAAAATCCAAGAACTTCCGACCCCTAATCCCATTAACAAAAACCTCAGCACAGGAACAATATTCCTATCTTTTACTTTTTTCCTTATAACTGCCACAGTTAAAACTAAGTCAATAATAAAAATTAAAGGAACTAATGTAACTAACGGGTTCTCAGTTAGCATTCTGCATAACTCCATTTCCAATTACTATCGCGTCATTAGCAAATAGTGCACTTCCAGATACTGTTCGATAATTTCTCACATAATCTCCTCTAAAGTGGATACGATCCCGCCCCAAAGAATTAGTTAAATTTCTTGAGTGATGAATGGTGTTTGTGCCTGAGGCTCGTAGCCCAAATTGTCCTATTTTACGCCCTAGAGCTGCCCAACCGGCGCTAGCTATATCAACACCAAAATATGCGTAATCACCGTATTGTTCACCAAATACATACCGCCACCCTTCTTGAGCATAATTACTTTCTGTTAAACCAACACCTTGAGCAGTATTAAATAGACCATGCGCTAAAATTAAAGCACCTGGTATAAAAGTTATTGGGTTACTCATCAAACTAGCACCTAACAATGCCTGCCCAGATCCCCCTATAGTTTGAAGCACATTCATACCATTTTTTTGCACGTAACCTAGAGCAGATCTCATCCCAGAAATATGGTTTTTTGCATTTGGTGGCGCAGGTAGTGTAGGTATATTGGGAAATAGTCCTTTACTACTATTTTTTCCTGACGAAGGAGCTGTACTTTTATTATTTGTGATTGTACTTGGAGAACCAATATCACTAATTGCACTTCCTATTTTACCTTGGCTCTTCTGAGTATTCTCATTACCATTTGACGGCATAGAACTTTTGGAAGAGTTAGCAATTGGTGCATTTGGATTATCACTATTGCCTTTTCTCCCAATATCACCACCTGCGGCATTAGGACTAGAAGATGACTCCCCTTTATTTGGACCACCAGTAATTACAATTTCTAATGGCTTCGGCTCACTTTGACAACCACCAGAATCCTCAGGATTGCAGCTAGAATAACCTGTCGGGTCAACGCCCGCCAACGGGTTATTCATAATATAGCTATACGGGTTAATACTTTGACTATTCGTTGGGCTTTGAATAACAGGATCAACCGACATAAACCGACCAAGGTTATAATCGTACACCCGCCCGTTCATATGAATGAGCTCTACATTATCCAAATGTTCGTGGTCGGTAAAGCCGCGATTGGTTTTTGCTGTGGCTTTGTCACTGAGCTTTGAAGCCCCAAATGGTTTTAACCCGCCACTAACTAAACGTGGTTTGCCAAATGGGTCAAAGTTGCGCTCGGCTTCTACTTGGCCGTTGTGGTCGGTAAATACCCGCGCGCTGCCGAGGCGGTCACGGTGGGTGTAGCGGATGGTAGCACCTTCGCCAGTGGTTTGGCTTATCACGGCAATGTCGTCTATGTAAGCTCGCCACGTGGTTTTTGTGCCGTTTATTTCTTCTTCATAGAGCTTGTCACTATAGTACGTGGTCACGCTGCCATTTACTTGTTTAAAGCGTATATGCTGCGGGCCATAGGTAAAATTGAGGGTTTTGCCGCTTTTTATAATTTGTGTGGGTTTGTCCATCGCGTTATAGGTGGCGCTTGTTAGCCCGTCGCCTTTAGTCATGTTGCCTCGGGCGTCATAAGCAAAGGTTTTCCAGCTTCCACTACGATAAATTCGTTTTACTGCATTGGGCCCGCCAGTTGTGCCGTTTTCATAATCATACTGCGATGCGTAGTCTGATTTTGATAAGAGGTTACCCACGGCATCATAGCTGTAGTCAATCGTAGTAATGCCATTGATAGCATTACTTTCTAAACGGTGTAATGCGTCATAGTCATAACTTTCGCTAAAGCTATGTTGGTTACCAATGCTTCCCGTGGTGATATCAACGGCTTTTAAATTACCAAAGCCATCATAGGCTGAGTAATCAATGCTCATGATATTGCTGTTATTTTTAGCAATGGTTTTTAAGGTCATCTGGCCATTTTTAGTGCTGTATGCGGTGTTTTCTATTAACCCGTTACCTAGGGTGCCTTGTGTTATATTACCAAGCGCATCGTGCTCCGTGATGGCTTTATACACATAACCGTTCGCTGCATTTTTTACCTGTGTTTGATAACCTGCATCATTATAGATGTATTCTAAGGTAAGGTTATTGGGGTAACGCAGCCCTTTTACACGGCCATAATTACTGTCGTAAAAGGTGGTTGTGGTGTAGCTTTTACCACTGCCTGCAATGGTTTGACTGCTTGGCCGACCGCGATTGTCGTAGGTATACGTTTTTGTTACATCATTGCCTGTGGCTTGGTTTAATTGCCCTAAACCATACGTTGCACCATCGTATGTGTAGGTGAGTGTATTTTCACCTGTGGCGGTGCGGCGTGTAACGCGGCCAAGCACATCCGTTACATAACTTACCGCTTTATTCCCTGCGCGGGATTCATATTGCAATTCGCCAAAGCCGTTGTATTGGAAATTAGTGATGCCTTGGTTTGGGTCATTCACTTGTGTTTTTTGCCCCAGTGCATTGTACTTAGCGACGATATTATTACCATTAGCATCTTGAATGATAATGGGTAGGCCTTGATTATTATAGCTGTAACGGGTTACGCCATTATTAGCATCAACCGTTTGCATTAGTTGTTTAAGGCTATTGTACGTGCGCGACATAGCTAACGTAATGCCGTAACAATCTTCGTTCACGGTAATATTGGTTGTAAGGCCTGCATAGTCATAGTCTGTGGTCATATCACCACAGTGTTGCGCCGTTACTTTTTCAATTGCTCGCCCTAATGTATCGTATGCGTAGGTGCTGCCGTATCGGGTGGCATATTCTTTGTAAGGCACTGACTCGAATATTTTATCACCGACACTATTATAAATAACATCGGAGAATACCCAATCACCATGAAACCCTTCTACCGCAGTGCGTAATGTTCGCCCTAGTTTATCCTGATAAATTTTTTGTGTAGGTTGCCCTGCTGCGGTCTGTAATACTTGTAATACCGCATGCGCTGGCGCTTGCTCATCAGGCACTTGCACGGCGGTGTATTGAATTGGCATACCCGCCGTTTGTACACTATAAGGGCGATTATAATCATCATAACCATAGTTGGTTACTTGATAATGGCTGCCGCTAAGTTGTTGCTGTGTTTGTGTTACCTGCCCTGTTGCTGGGTTTACTTTGGTGTAGCTAATATGCCCTTTGGCATTCGTTTGCTTATAAGGGAAATAGCCGTCGACAGCCTCACTGGTGCCATTTTTACTGTACGTGGTTGATGTGGTGCGCGTTTGGTCAACCCAACTGCCGCTGCTGTTGCGCACTTTCGTTGTTTGGCTAACAGAAAGTGGCAAGCCATAGGCGTTGTGACTGGTCGTTACTGTACTGCCATAACCAGAGCTTGAACCTGCGAGCTGGCTACTGATGAGTACCGTTTGCGGTTGCCTACTTGTGTGGTAATTGCTGTAAGCTGTGGTTAAGCTCGTTGTTTTATCAAGCTCAGCATTGGTGAATGGGTCGCTTGAGTGGCGGTTTGCAATACTGGCTTTCGTCGTCGTTTTACTTGTGAGCTTATTTAACCACCAATTATTTTCATTACTGTCATACACTCGCACTTCGCTTGTTGAATATGTCCCCCAATCATCCGCCACCTGCGTTGATGCAGCAGTTACATTGCCGTACTCATCTATTCCGATGATGTTTTTGTTGCTGCGTGTGAGCTCCGTTTTAGTGCTTAAATCACGCGTTACTTGGGTGGTCGTGCGAGGGTAGACACTGTACACACCCGCTATACTGTGATTGACGTTATCACGCCACTCGGTATTTGAGTAACTTAAGGCCATGCTTTCGCTTGCAGCAGAGCCCAGTAGCCCATCCCCTCGTGTTACATAATCATCATGCGTAAAGGTGGCTTGGCGTGTTAATTTACCTTGATACGGAAAGACTTGTTTAAAGTCAGACTGGGTGATCAAACCTCGGCTTACGTCTTCTTCTATTATGCTCTTAAAACCCATAAAACCACGGCCTTGAGCGTTGTATACTGCCCCTGAATAATTATATTTACGTTCACTATAACCCGCTAAACCATTACTTTGTTTAAAACTAGATACAACGTACATTGACGAAGCAAAGTTAAAGTATCCATTACCGTTGACTATATCGTTCGAGAGTAAGTTGTAATCGAGTTCGTTACTTGAAAGCGGTCTTAAGCGCCATTGAGACTTAACACCCAATCCATTTTCAACACTGTTAATTATATCACTTGCAGCATAGTCACTACCTGTAATACCACTACCAGAGCCATAATTGCGGTTAATATAGACTCCATATTGAGATTCATAACCGGCAAAGTCCCCTGAAGCATTGCCTTTGAAGGAATACCCCTCCGCGATAGAGTGATTAAATATAAAACTTTTTAAACCTGTACCATAAGCATCAACAAAAGCAGAATCATATGCACTTCCAATGTAACTCGTTGACTCTTTTCTGGCTTCAATATTTCCATTACTTTGTTGATCAAAATAAATTGCATCAAATTGGTAAATACTTTTATCTGCCAATGTACTATTAATAGAAGATCTCGCATTAAAATTTTGACTCGCATAATAAAAACCATAAAGCGCATTGCCACATCTTTGTTCAAGCCTACTCGTTGGTCTTTGGGTACCAATTAATGCACACCCTTCAAGTATTCGCTCTCCGGGCATCAAAAGTTCAGCTTGCCCATCTCCATTTATATCCTCAACAATAAAGGCATCTAGATATTTAGGCACTCGCCTGATATCTTGCTCATTCTCATTGTGATAAATGTATTCTATTTTTACATCTATTAAGCCAGAAGAAAGCATTATTTCAGGTGAAAATTCAAGTTTCCCCATATTAATACGGTATGTTAAAAAAGTACTTCCACTACGATACTCCCAACCTAACCAATCAAGTAACCCATCACCGTTTATATCCATAAAGTAGCTAAGGCCTGGCTCAAGAGGATCCGTGCTCACTTGAAAAGGGCTACTATGACTAGTTTGATAATTCTCTTCACCCAAGTAAAATGCTGATGGTATTGGCTGTAAATATGAAATTCTAAGACCAGCTCCTGTACTTACCTTCATCAAATCAATGGTTCCATCACCTGTTAGATCCCCCAAAACAGAATAATCAGTTGCTAAAGAAAATCTTGTGCCACTTCGATGAGTACTTAGCGGAAATTGAGCATGAGCTAAAGAGAAAGGTGTTGTTATATTTTTGCTATTTAGATACAACACTAACCGTGGTGATGACCCTGCTTGGTAAATTAAGATATCCGGCCAGCCATCGTTATTAAAATCTGCAATTGAACGAATATAACTATCTCTTAATCCAAAGTGTGATGAATCAGGCATCGGAATACCAGCGTTAACGGTTCCACCTGTGCTAAGTTGAATTTGGATTGATTTATTTACTATTGTCCAGCTATCACTTTTACCATCCAAATCAAAGTCTCCCGTATGACACTCATATTTACGGGTGTACTTGTTATAAGTACATGAGTCAAACTCACGTTGATTTGGTGTAAATTCCCCTTCTGCGTTTACATAATACCCCTGCCAATCCCTAACACCATCACCATTTAGATCTCCCCTTGGAATGACTGAACTTAAACTACTCACGTTTTGATATAGCATATTTCCTTCACCGCCAAGAGGCTCAATTGGTAGTGTAGGTGCTTGTTCTGCCCATTGAATATTAGTCGCTAGAAAACACTTATTATTTTTTTCACATTGCGTTAGTTCATTTAACAATGGCCGACCAGAAAACTCACTTGTAGCGTAATTTAAACCGTAGCTTCGCACTAAATCATCACTATTTTTTACAGTAACTATTTGAAGCCGCTGTGTTGACGAGTACTTGCCACCTGCTATATAGCCACTATTTGGGACATTTTTTCCCTCATAAGTAAAACTAACTGCTTGAATACCTTTTGAACTAATGCTATTGCCCGTATAAGTTATTTCTGTCAGTAATTTCTCACCCACGCCAAAGTTTTCATAATCATAATGAATATAATTTTTCGCAGTCGCATCATGTTGATATTCAATCAACCACGAATACGCAGCACTTTTGCCACCATGTACTAGCCTCGATTCAGCCGTTTTACCAAAATACGCGACTCGGCCATTTTTATATTCGGCTTTAAACCAGGTTGATGTGCCATTGAGATAGCCGCTTTGCGTAACACGTACAAAAGAATCAATTTCTGTGCGATATTCTGTTCCAGAACTACCATACGTACCTGACTCTACAACCAAGCGTTGACCATCTAAACATAAACGATCATTACTATTATATTGCGGGTTTTGGGTAAAATTATCTTGCGCGTAAGTAGCTGCACAGCGTGTAATACTTGAACCTGCTGATAACGACCAGCCAACCCCAGCAATACCATTACCACTGCGTGATGAGTAATTTAATGATACGTCAGGCTGCATACCAGTACGCCCAGGGGGAAGCTCTATAGGAATATGATATGTTGCAGCCCCACCACTTACACCTGCTTGGCCTGCTATTGTTCCCATACCATCGACTATTGGTAAGTCAATATTTGAAAATGAACTATTAAAAGGAGTAACACTGTTTATAGCAGCAAATTCTTTGTTCGTCCGAATATTAATTGTAACGCTAGCACCTTCAGAAGAAGAACAGCTGGTATAAGAGCATGCAGACACTCTAACCTCTGAGAAAGCATCGAATCTAGAATCCACTCTAATAAATAAATCTTCTTGGATACTAATGGTAACCCATTCCCCATTATCGCTTAGGCCTTGAACTAGATACTTGCTTGCATACTGAACATCATACCATTCCATTATTAAACCTGAAGATGTATCGGCGATTCTCAAGTTCGATGGAGCTTCAAATACGGCATTATGTTTATAAGGAACAAATATAGTTATACTACCTGAAATGATTGGCACCCAATTAGTTTCTGAACTTACAAAAAAAGAACTAATAAGAAGAAGAGTAGTTATGATATGTTTCATAATTGCTCCATTCTTTCATTTAATTCAAAAATAGAATAAATAATCCTACCTGTTTGTTTAATTTCGATTACGTATTTTAAGAATTGAGCTAAATACATCACATCCCTTTTAGAGTCAGCGTTCATTAAATTTGTATATACTTTCCTAACTCATCCTCCATAGGTGGGATCTTAAGAAAACTTGAAGTTGAACTCTGTTAATGATCAAATGGTTACGCCAATAATCATTTAATCAAAAACAGAGTTCACATGCAGATTAACCAAATTTCAAATCAATTAAAAGCTCTTATCTCAGAAAAGCAATTTATTAACATATTTTACTGTGAGCAACATTCTAGCGCACTCCGTATTTTTTGATTTTAGCGACTTACCACTAGCCAATCTGAACTTTCCACTTTTGATATTCATTCATTTGTATAAAAATATTGCATTACCAGCTGTAGACCTTGCTGTATGTTCTCGCTCGATTGCCCTGCAAAACCAAGTCGGGCATAGCTATAGTTTACAGGCTTTAAACTGCGTACTGAATTGGTAAAGTAAAACTCGGCTTCGGTTTGTAAGTACACACCTTGCTTTGCTAACTGTGCTTTTAAGTGACGAGTATCTTTATTAAAGTTGACCCACATCGCCATGCCACCGTCGGGCTTTTTATATTCAATAGGATGCCCAAGTGCTTGTAGCTCTATTAAATAAGCATCCATCGCTTCATAGCGCTGTTTATACAGTTTGGTCATACGCTTTAAATGCCGTTCAAAGCCACCTTCTTTCATCCAGTGTGCGACAGCTAATTGCATGATCACATCGTTCTTATGGTTCATCAGCTGCTTCCATGCGGTTAATTGCGCTAATACTTCAGGCGCTGCGCAGATATAGCCGATACGTGCGGCTGAAAACATAATCTTTGAAAACGTCGATAGGTAAATAACAATATCTGCGGGGTCATCTGCTGCCATGGGTTGTAATGGCTGACAGCGATAATGAAATTCATGGTCGTAGTCATCTTCGATGATCATTACGTTATGGGCATAACACAGCTGATAAATTTGCAAGCGCCGCGTTGGCGATAAGGTCACGGTAGTTGGGTATTGGTGCAGCGGCGTTAAGTACAGCATTTTAATTGGATAACATTCCAGCTGGGCTTTTAAATCATCAACACATAAGCCTTCATCATCCTGCTTAATATCGATAAGCTGTGCGCCACAAGCTGCAAAGGCTTGCCTTGCTGGCGGATAACCTAACGTTTCTACAGCAACAAAATCATCTTGTTTTATAAACGCTTTGGCGATTAAAAACAGTGCTTCTTGCGAGCCATTGCAGATCAATACGTCGCTTACGTTTAAATTACGCGCTTTGTATAAGTAATCACAAATATGCGCTTTTAATTGCTCGTTACCACTGATCTGCCCATAATGCAGTTGATTGATATCTAAGTGATTACACACATGACTGACGGAGCGTTTAAATTCTTTTTGTGGGAAACTGGCAAGATCAGGCAAGCCACCAGCAAAGTTATATTTATACGCAGTTAAATCCATTCCAGCAGCTGGCACAGCCAATGTTTTCGCAAATTGATAAGGTTTTGCTTTCAGTATTGGGGTATTTGAGGTACTGACGCTACTTTGAATGGGCAATGACTTGGTAACCCGATAACCTGAGCGCTGCTGAGATTCAAGCCAGCCTTCCGCTACTAATAATTGCAGTGCATTCATCACCGTATGGCGATTAAGCTGATAAGTGTTTGCCATAACACGCGCCGAGCTGAGTTTTACTCCTGGCGCGAGCTTGCCTTGCATTATGGCACTGCGTATTGCGCTGGCCAGTTGCAAATATTTAGCAGGCTCTGACTCAGCAAATTCAATAACTAACGGCTGCATTTCGACTCCAAAACACTCTAAACTGGTCTAGTTAAAAAGCTAAAACTGGTTGTTTATTACTAACCAAGGTAGCGTATCTTTGTTATACATAAAAAGCAAAATATAGGGCTTATCATGTTTACAAAACACATTCATCAAACCAATAAGCTGGCTTTAGAGCCACTGACACAAAACCACCTCGAGGGGCTGTATCAAGCAGGTCAAGACCCACAAATATGGCGTTGGGTGTTAATAAATTACACTCAAACCCGTGCAACTCTCGATGACTGGTTTATCAATACAGCACAATTTAATGCCGAACAACAAGTCGTTTACGCCATAGTTGATAAAGCAAGTAGCCAGGTGCTTGGCACTACACGTTTATTTAGGTTAGATAAACAAAATCGCAGCGCCGAGATTGGCCACACATTTATTGCTAAACAGTGGCAACGTAGTTTTGTAAATACCCACGCGAAATACTTGCTACTGCAATATGCGTTCGATGAATTAGGCTTAGTGCGTATTACTTTTAATACCCATGAACAAAACCAAAAATCGCGTAATGCTATTACTCGCCTTGGCGCCCGCTTTGAAGGTATTCGTTATAAAGATAGATTGCTTACTGATGGCTCATATCGAAACACCGCTCAGTTCAGCATTATTGATGAACAATGGCCGACCATAAAATCGCAGTTAGCAGGAAAGCTATAAATGTACCCACCACAACACTTTCAACAGCATGATAGTAAGCAATTACAGCAGTTAGTAAATAGCTATCCACTGGCGACTATTTTAATGCCAAATCCACAAAGCCAGCTCAATGATATATGCCGCGTGCCGTTATTATTTGACTCAGCACGGGATATTTTTATCGGCCATGTGGCCAGGTACAACCCATTATCATTGCTTGATGGTCAATCGGTGAACTTATTATTTAGTGGCGATGATTGCTATTTATCGCCCATTTATGCACATAACAAAACCTTGCCTAGCTGGCTTTATGCGAGTGTTTATGTAACGGCTGAAGTGCGTATTGTTAAAGATCAACATCACAAAGAACAGATCATGCAACGACTAACCGATCACTTTGAGCAACACTTTAGCGAACATGCTACAGATAAATGGCAAATTGATGAGGTACCCGTACAGCAGCGCGAAGCAATGTATCAACAATTGAGCTTTATTGAATTTATTCCCAGTCGCTGGCGTGGCAATTTTAAGCTTAGCCAAAACAAACCAGCTGAAATACGTGCAGCCATAAAGCAAAGTTTAACGTTAGCAGATAAACTCAGTATTGCTGAATTAATCGATTAGCAATACTACAAACATGAAAAAAGGCTCCTCGAAGATCTCAGAGCCTTTGGTTAACTTTGGAATTAACTCGGTTCAAAAATTAATTAAGAGCAAGTAATTGCGGCGCTATATTTTGATAATCAACAGCCATAGCAATGCTTAATGCAGTGATATTCACAATTGAGAACGCAAATACTTGGCGTGCCCAACCACTAATATCAATGTTACGTCGATAACCTCTTAGCGCCATTAACAGCCACCAAAAACTAGTGGTGCAAGCAACGGCTAAAAAAGCCATACCGGTATAACCGCCAATGGTTAATAGCATCACCACTAGCGCATATACCGCGATATACAACACAATATGATGTTTAGCTTTATCAATCCCTTGCGCTACCGGCAATACCGGAATGCGCGCGGCTTGGTAGTCTTTATAGCGAAAAATAGCAATCGCATAAGAGTGCGGCATTTGCCATAAACTAAACATCACCAATAAAATCAGTGCGCCAATATCAAACTGTGCAGTCACGGCGCAGTACCCTACCACTGGTGGTACTGCTCCTGATAAACTACCTATAAACGTGCCATACACTGAGCGACGCTTCATATATAAGCTGTAAACAGCCACGTATATGACATAACCAAACACAGCAAAAAACACTGCAATCCAGTTAGTAAAAATTATCAGTAAAGCAAAGCCTAATACACCAAGTGCTGTACCATGCAGCAAAGCAGTCTTAGCTGACATTTCGCCCGTTACAGTGACCCGTGTTCGCGTACGCGCCATGCGAATATCAATATCACGGTCGATCACATTATTGATCACGCAGCCAGAGGCCACTACCAGTGATAAGCCAACTAATGTAGCAAGCATTAGCCAGCCATCAATATCACCACGCGAGGCGAGTAAAAACCCACCCGCAACCGAGATCAGATTACCCATAATAATGCCGGGTTTAGTGACCTTTAAATAACGACGAAACATCTGCAGTCCCCTATTCTTTGCTGTTAACAATGTACTAGCTGGGGCTAGTACATCATCATGGCGTTCGATTCGTAGATGATCCACACCGACAGGCCCACCACCATAACGATGATCAGCGCACTGAAGATGAACGATAACGAACTGGCTTTACCGTCTTCGGTTTTAAAGTTCAGGTGCAAGAAGTATTTTAAGTGCACCCAAATTTGCACAATGGCCATTACAACAACACAGGCAAATGTGGTTGGTTTTGACAATGTACCGCTGATCACCGCCCAAAATGGGATGGCTGTTAGAATGATTGATAAAACAAAACCAATTAAATAGTCTTTAACACTGCCATGTGTAGCATCACTATGGCTTTGTGTATGTAGCTCATCTAATACATGTGATTCACTGTGGCTCATTACATCACCCCCATTAAGTAAACAACGGTAAATACGCAGATCCACACCACATCTAAAAAGTGCCAAAACAAACTTAAACAACTTAGACGTGTAACGGTTGCAGGGTTTAAACCACGGCGTGATACTTCAATCATCATCGTCGCCATCCAAATTAAACCCGCCGTTACGTGCAGGCCATGTAAACCCACTAAAGAAAAGAACGCGGTTAAAAATGCACTGCGCTGTGGGCCATTACCATGAGCAATTAAATGATGAAATTCATAGATTTCCATGCCAATAAACACGGCGCCAAAGGCAAAAGTGATAGCCAACCAAGTTAAGGTAGCGGCTTTTTTTTGCGCATGCGCTGAAATCATCGCAAAACCAAAAGTGATACTACTTAGTAGCAATGCAGCAGTTTCAACCGCTACAAAATCCAGTTCAAAAATATCTTTGCCAGATACGCCGCCGGCTGTATTCATATACAGCACCGCATAGGTGGCAAAAAATGAGGCAAATAATAAACAGTCGGTCATTAGATAAAGCCAAAAACCAAATACCGTATCGCCACCCGTATCATGATGCTCATGAGCATGGACATCATGATTGATGATATTCATATCAGCAGGGATCGAACTCATGCGCTGAACTCCTTACCTTGGTTAAATATTGTTGCACTTTTATTATGTGCACTTTCAATTTCAAGAATTTCGTCTGGTTGCACGTAGTAATCAACATCACTGGTGTAACAGCGTTTAAAGAATACCGTGATGCCAGCAATAACACCGACAATTGCCAACCACCAAATATGCCAGATCATGGCAAAACAGAATGTAGTAAAACAGGCACTCATCATTACCCCTGCCGAAGTATTTTTTGGCATATGAATAGGCGCATAGCTTGCTTGTTGCTGATACGCTTGGCCTTTCTCTTTCATGTCGGTCCAAGTATCGATATCGTGTACATGTGGTATAGTTGCGAAGTTATAGTATTGTGGTGGTGACGATGTTGACCACTCAAGTGTGTGACCGTTCCACGGATCGCCGGTTGTATCTTTTAATGCTTCGCGATTTTTAAAGCTGACAATAAGCTGTACAACTTGGAATAAAATACCAAACATAATGATCACCGCACCGACAAAGGCAATGTACAACCAGATATTCCAATCCGGATTATTGGTGTGATTTAAGCGACGCGTCATACCTAAGAAACCAAGTACGTATAAAGGCATAAATGCAACAAAGAAACCAATTAACCAACACCAGAAAGACGCCTTCCCCCACCCTTCATGCAGTTTAAAGCCCATTGCTTTGGGGAACCAAAATGCAAAACCAGCTAAGTAACCAAATACCGCACCACCGATGATGGTGTTATGAAAATGGGCAATCAGGAATAAGCTGTTGTGTAATACATAATCAGCACCTGGAATTGCCAGTAATACCCCTGTCATCCCGCCGATGGTAAAGGTCACCATAAAGCCAAGCGTCCAAAGCACTGGAACTGTGATCCGTAAACGGCCACGGTAAATAGTAAATAACCAGTTAAACAGTTTTACGCCGGTGGGCACCGCAATGACCATGGTCATTACCCCAAAAAAGGCGTTAACGTTGGCACTGGATCCCATAGTGAAAAAGTGGTGCAACCATACTACAAAGCCTAAGATAGAAATTGCGCCACTGGCATATACCATTGACTTATAACCAAATAAGCGTTTACCGGTAAAGGTCGAGATAACTTCAGAAAAAATCCCAAAGGCAGGTAAAATCAAAATATATACTTCTGGATGACCCCAAGCCCAAAACAGGTTGATGTACATCATGGCGTTACCGCCCGCTTCATTAGTAAAGAAGTGGAAATCTAAATAACGGTCCAGTGTTAGCATAGTCAACACCGCAGTTAAGATTGGGAATGATGCCGCAATTAAGATATTTGCCCAAGTACAGGTCCAAGTGAAAATAGGCATTTGCATTAAACGCATACCAGGCGCACGCATTTTAAATACGGTTACTAAAAAGTTTACCGCCGTTAATAGCGTACCAATACCGGATATTTGCAGCGCCCAAATATAATAATCGACCCCGACCCCAGGGCTAAATGACATCTCTGACAAAGGCGGATACGCCACCCAACCGGTTTTTGCAAACTCACCACAGAACAATGAAATATTAATTAATATTGCACCACCGGCGGTAAGCCAGAAACTTAAATTATTTAAAAATGGAAAAGCGACATCGCGCGCACCAATTTGCAGTGGCAATACAATGTTCATTAGACCAATCATAAATGGCATCGCCATAAAGATGATCATGATCACCCCATGCGCGGTGAATATTTGGTCATAATGCTCTGGCGGCAAATAACCCGTTGCGCCTCCTGTAGCAAGCGCCAATTGGGCCCGCATCATAATGGCATCTGAGAAACCACGAAACAGCATGATCAAGGCAAGAATAATGTACATTACGCCTAAGCGTTTATGATCGATTGAGGTGATCCAGTCGTGCCATAGCACACCCCATTTTTTATATTTTGTGATCAAAGCTGCAATCAATGCACCTGCAATCATCACCACCGCCATTGTCACCATCAAAATAGGTTCATGGAACGGAATAGCATCTAATGTTAATTTTCCAAGTAACGACATAATTATTCCTTACCCTCACTGTGCATTGTGTGATTTTCATGGCCGCTGTGCTCTGGCATTGCGTTGTGCATCTTGTTCATATCACCATGTGCTTGCATATATTTCATAACGATGGTGTGGAACAAGCCATCATCAACATCAGCAAAATAAGTCACTGGGTTGTTTTCACTCGGTAATGCCAGTGCATCGTAATTCGCTTTAGTGAGCGTATTAGCTTGGCTTTTCACCTTGTTTACCCAGCTATCAAAGTCAGCTTGCGTTGGCGTAGCAATGGCATTAAATTTCATACCGGTAAAACCTGCGCCACTGTAGTTAGCCGAAAAACCTTTAAACGTACCCGCTTCATTAGCAATCAAATGCAGTTTGGTTTCCATGCCCGCCATCGAGTAGATTTGACTACCTAGTTGTGGAATGAAAAATGAGTTCATGGTGCTTTCTGAGGTGATTTTGTATTCCACCGGTACATTAGCTGGAAATACCA
The DNA here is from genome assembly GCF_047806705.1 of Pseudoalteromonas sp. ASV78. Classification (NCBI taxonomy): domain Bacteria; kingdom Pseudomonadati; phylum Pseudomonadota; class Gammaproteobacteria; order Alteromonadales; family Pseudoalteromonadaceae; genus Pseudoalteromonas; species Pseudoalteromonas sp. ASV78. Next base: position 2,055,535 of record NZ_JBLOPA010000001.1, read on the forward strand.
ATTCATTAACCGTAGCAATACCTTGCTCAGGATAAATAAACAGCCATTTCCAATTCAGCGATACCACTTCAACAGTTAAGTGCTTGCCTTTGCCTTCAAGGGGTTTATAAGGGTCTAAATCTTGAGTTGACTGCCAAGTAATGACACCCAGCACGATAACTATCACAATTGGGATCGCCCAGACGGCGGCTTCAATTTTTCCTGAGTGTGCCCATTTTGGCGCATAAATTTGCTGATCTTGGCCATCGCGATATTTCCACGCGAAATACAAGGTCATCACAATCACAGGAATAACCACAATTAGCATCAGCACTGTGGCAATAATGATCAGATTTTTTTCATCTATCCCAACTTGCCCTTTTGGATCAAGCACCCCGCCTTTACAACCGGTTAGTGCGAGCACAGTTGTGCCCAGAGCAATATTACAGAGGTTTCGAATTAACAAAGGACTATCCTACAACCTAAAATTTGACGTGTGCTGTCTTACCCAAAAATACCAACAGGTCAGAACAACGGTTTAAACTATTCCTAACGTGGTTTAAAACAAGTCGCAACAAGCTTTAAACGCCAAGGAAATTTAATGGAGGTGGCCGAATCGCAGATACACTGCGGCTAAACATTATTAGTGAAGAAACGAAATTAGTAAGCGACTAATTCAATCAAGCCATCAATAACGAGTAGCGTTCAACCGAATACAAGGGGTGGAGCACGACAGCCATGAGCGCTGTGTACAACGAGTGATGTTTTAGGAGCACGAAAAGCAAAGGCTGCTTTGCGTAAAATAATCCCAGCACGACGCGCTGGAAAAAAGTGAAAAATCAACCAACATAAACCAATTAACAACTGGCATGACACAACTGGATACGCTAAAAAGCTCAATACATTAATTAAAGACGACTCAGCAGCCCCTTCAGTTAATAAACTCTTTAGCTCTGTTGCCTCTTCAATACTACCATTTACTAACATAACTGAATTAATTAATAAAATAACTAATGCAGAGAACAGCTCACCTCCGGCAAAAAGTGCACGCACACATAGCTGCCAACGCGTAAACGTTGTTTGCTGTGTTGCTTGTGGACAATTTTGTGAGTTCAAAGGTACTGGCCTTACAGATTTAGTAACAAGTAAACAACAGCACTTACGCTATTTTTCACTTCGTTGTTATGATCTTCATCAATAAAGTTTCAGTAATTACTGAAATTTCGGGAGGATTATAACAAAGTCAACACAAGCTACAAGTTAAAAACAATCAAGTTAGCTAACTTTTTAGCTAAGCGAAGCTTTTAGCCATAAAAAAAGCGCCTTTAAGGCGCTTTATAAAAACATTGTGATAATTGTGGATTAAAGAAAATAAAAACAGTCCAAGCTCAGTTTGCACTAAACTTGAACCGCCTTTGACAACATCTTCACACACAATTATAAAGATTCGGTTCTAGTATTCTTTGGTACATATTATTGATTCACTAATCAACAATAAGTTCATCTAATCGTGTGGCAGTAAATAAAAGCAGTTCAAGTCCAGTTTGACCAAACTTGAACTGTCTTTTTGACAACATCTTCACACACAATTATAAAGATCCGGTTTTAGCATTGCTCAATAAACGCTGTGATTCGCTGACAAACACTGTGTTCGTCTAATCGCGTGGCAGTAAAATAAAAACAGTCCAAGCTCAATTTGCACTAAACTTGAACCGCCTTTGACAACATCTTCACACACAATTATAAAGATTCGGTTTTAGCGTTGTTCAATAAACGCTGTAATTCGCTGACAAACACTGTGTTCGTCTAATCGCGTGGCAGTAAAATAAAAACAGTCCAAGCTCAGTTTGCACTAAACTTGAACCGCCTTTGACAACATCTTCACACACAATTATAAAGATTCGGTTCTAGTATTCTTCAGTACATATTGTAGATTCACTAATGAACAATAAGTTCATCTAATCGTGTGGCAGTAAATAAAAGCAGTTCAAGCTCAGTTTAACTAAACTTGAACTGTCTTTTTGACAACATCTTCACACACAATTATAAAGATTCAGTTTTAGTGCTTTCGATAAACACTGTAATTCAGTGACAAACTCTTAGTTCGTCTAATCATGTGGCTGTAAAATAAAAACAGTCCAAGCCCAGTTTGCACTAAACTTGAACCGCCTTTGACAACATCTTCACACACAATTATAAAGATTCTTTGTAAGCGGCTTGTTTACTTCGCTTCCTTGAAACTAAATTTAGTGTAATAGCTCAAAGCTGACAACTGATAAAAATAAATCCGATAGATGAAAAAAATTAACTTATAGAATTTAGTCTAAATTTCAGTCTTAAAATCAACTTAAATGTTCAAAAAAACACCTTGCCAATAATTATTATTGATAATAAACAATCAATTAAGAATAAAACCCGTTAAGCATTAGATTTCTGGAAAATAATTTCACTTCAAGGGAAGATAATTTTAGACCGATCCAGTTAAATATTATATTCTTAACAAATTACAAAATAAAAATAACAGGATATTAATATAATTCGCAAAACCATACTACTTGGCTTGCTTAGCGGCTCCTTTACTTTAACTGCCGCAGCAATTGCAATGCACGAAATTAACGGATTAAACAAAGCAGTGATTAAAGCTTACAACCGATAAATATCGTCAACTGTTAAGCCAAGGCTACAGTTGTTTTTCGGGGGATATAACACGACTTAACAATCAAAGTGACTGGTTAAGCTATCAATGTGGCAATGCACAGTCAGCGATACCTAGGCCCAGCAGCGTTTATCTTACGAGCAAAAGGCGTAAAATATGCAGTATTAGGTAGTCAATTAATCAAATTGTGAACAGCCACAAAAAAGCGCCTAATGAGGCGCTTTTCCTTTAACCTGGACTCAGGTGATATTAGGCTAAAATGAGCTTATAAAATTTGGTTTTCTTTCCAAACTTGCTCTTTTGCCATACGCTTTTTACGCTTGTCGCATGGATCATCGCAATCACAGGCCTTATCAATACCTACAGAGCCTAAACCACCACAGCTGCTGGCCATAGATTTCTTTTGTACCATCATGCCCACAGCCATTGCTGCGACTATTAAAAGCAATAAACCAAATGTAAGAAGAAAAAGTGACATTGCTTAGCCCCTATTGATCAGCAATAAAATAATGCTTGGTGATAATCACCAAGCTGTGTGTATTATAAACGGCTTTGTGCTCTGCTACAAATAGGGTTTGAATGCGGGGCTCGAATATGTCACTAAACCATCCGTTGATTTACCAATTAAGTACACTGGTAAGTCATGTTTTTCGGCATAGGCCTTAGCTTTTTCCATCCCCATGACGGTTAATGCAGTTGCAAGGCCGTCGGCAGTCATGGCTGATGGGTGTAACACAGTAACCGAGACTAAATCATGACGGCTCGGCATACCGGTTGCTGGATCAATCAAATGGCTGTAGGTTATGCCATCCATTTCATAAAAAATACGATAATCACCCGATGTGGCAATCCCGTTGTTACCAGGTGCTAATACGCGGTGCACTTTACGCACACCAGGCTCTGCGTCCGGCTGCTCAATGGCGATACGCCAATCTTGATCATTTGGTTTTTTACCAGCAACTCTAAGCTCACCACCAATCTCAACCATGTAATTAGTTAAGTCATGGCTTTCTAATAATTCAGCCACTTTATCTATACCATAGCCTTTAGCGGTAGCCGAAAACGACAGCTCCAAACCATCGATGGTTTTTGCTAAGCCTTGGTCGCTAAGGATCAGTTTATCAACGCCAATTTGTGCAACCATCGCAGCTAACTCTGCGTCGGTGGGACGTTTTGTTGGTTTCTTATCAGGGCCAAAACCCCATAAATCAATCAGTGGTCCCATAGTTACATCAAGAGTCTTAGTAGACTCACCTAAGCGAATAGACTCGCTAACCACCGCTCTAAAGTCACTGCTGATTGGCGTCACTTGCCCTGCTGGCAAACGATTAAATGTATTGATTTCAGAATCATCAATATAAGTCGACATTGACTGATTAATGTCTTTAAGAAGCTGTGTTATCTCTGGCAGTAAGTTCAGTGAATCCAATTTTTCTTGTTTGGCGAACACCTTTATATGATAGGTGGTACCCATGGTTTTACCTTCAAGGTAAAGCTCTTGCGGTTCATCGCTCTGGCCGCAGCCACTTATGAGTAAAGTGAGGGTAAAAAAGAATAAGGCAATAATGCCTTGTGGGTGAAAAACTCTATTCATTGCAGCCTACTTAGTTAAGTTAAGAATATAAAAAAGCCTCGTAACAGTTATTGTTACGAGGCTAGCATTTTAACTAATTTTAATTAGTTTTGGTATTAACCACCGAAATCATCTAGTAAGATATTTTCGTCTTCAACACCTAAGTCTTTCAACATAGTGATAACCGCAGCGTTCATCATTGGCGGACCACACATGTAGAACTCACAATCTTCTGGCGCTTCGTGATCTTTAAGATAGTTCTCAAATAACACGTTATGGATAAAGCCAGTATAGCCTTCCCAGTTATCTTCTGGTTGTGGATCTGAAAGCGCGGTATGCCATACGAAGTTATCATTTTCAGCCGCTAGGCCGTCAAAATCTTCAACATAGAACATTTCACGTTTAGAACGTGCACCATACCAAAAACTCATCTTACGCTTAGAGTTCAAACGCTTAAGTTGGTCAAAGATATGTGAACGCATCGGTGCCATACCAGCACCACCACCTACGAATACCATTTCGGCATCAGTGTCTTTTGCAAAGAACTCACCAAATGGACCAGAGATAGTAACTTTATCACCTTCTTTAAGTGACCAAATGTACGATGACATTTTACCACAAGGTAAGCTTAAATCTCTTGGCGGCGGCGCAGCAATACGCACGTTAAGCATGATGATGCCTTCTTCTTCTGGGTAGTTAGCCATTGAGTAAGCACGAATTGTTTCTTCGTCTACTTTTGACTCCAGCTTGAAGAAACCAAAATGGTTCCAATCGCCACGGTACTCTTCTGGTACATCGAAATCAGCGTATTTAACGTGGTGCGGTGGCGCTTCAATTTGAATATAACCACCGGCACGAAACGGTACTGACTCGCCATCAGGAATTTGTAGCTTAAGCTCTTTAATGAAGGTTGCTTTGTTATCGTTAGAAATAACTTCACAATCCCATTTTTTAACACCGAAAATTGACTCTTCAAGCTCAATTTCCATGTCGTTTTTAACATTTACCTGACACGCTAAACGACAGCCTTCACGGGCTTCACCTTTAGAAATGTGATCAAGCTCAGTTGGTAAGATATCGCCGCCACCAGAGTGAATGTGTACACGACATTGACCACAAGAGCCACCGCCACCACATGCAGATGATACGAAAATACCTGATTCAGATAACGCGCCTAAAAGCTTGGTACCTGCTGATGTTGTAATGGCTTTGTCTGGATCGCCATTTACGCCGATGATGATGTCACCGCTTGCAACTAACTTAGATTTAGCACCAATGATGACTAAAACTAGCAGTACAACGATAGCGATGAAAACACCAACGCCTAAGAAAATCTCATAACTCATGATTTATCCTCGCTACCTATTAAAGTGAAATACCAGAGAATGACATAAAGCCAAGACCCATTAAACCAACCGTGATAAAGGTAATACCTAAACCACGTAGGCCATCTGGCACGTCTGAATATTTCATTTTCTCACGGATACCAGCAAGTAAAGTAATTGCTAGCGCCCAACCCACACCAGAACCGATACCATAAACCACAGATTCACTGAAGTTATAGTTACGTTCAACCATGAAAGATACTGCACCGAAGATTGCACAGTTAACTGTGATCAATGGTAAGAAGATACCTAACGCGTTATAAAGTGCTGGGAAGAACTTATCTAATGCCATTTCAAGAATTTGTACTAGTGCTGCAATAACACCGATAAAGGTCAAGAAACGTAAGAAGCTAAGATCCGCTTCAGGGTAACCAAGCCACTCAAGTGCACCAGGTGCAAGAACCGCATGATAAACCAAGTTGTTAACTGGTACTGAAATACCCAATACCACGATAACTGCCACACCTAGGCCGATAGACGTTGTTACTTTCTTTGATACTGCAAGGAAAGTACACATACCTAGGAAGAAGGCTAAAGCTAAGTTTTCAATGAAAACTGCTTTTACGAATAAACTAATATAATGTTCCACTGTCTGCCCCTTATCCTTTCGCTTCTACTTGGTCTTTCTTATAAGTACGAAGTACCCAAATGAATAAACCAATGATGAAGAATGCACTAGGTGGTAAAATCAATAGACCCATAGGCTGATACCAACCACCATCTTGTACAAGAGGGATGATTTCAGCACCAAATAATGTGCCTTTACCAAATAGTTCACGAATAAAGCCAACTGTAAGTAACACTACTGAGTAACCTAAACCATTACCGATACCATCAAGGAACGACATAACTGGCGGCGACTTCATCGCGTATGCTTCAGCACGACCCATTACGATACAGTTAGTAATAATTAGACCAACAAATACTGACAACTCTTTTGCCGTAGCATAAGAGAAGGCTTGTAGCACTTGGTCAACAACGATTACGAGTGACGCAATGATAGTCATTTGCACGATAATACGTACAGATGATGGGATCTGGTTACGAATAATTGAGATAAAGAAGCTTGAGAAAGCCGTTACCAAAGTCAATGCGATTGACATGATTAAGGCATTTTTTAAGCTCGACGTTACCGCAAGCGCAGAACAAATACCCAGTACTTGTAGCGCGATTGGGTTATTTGCCAGTACCGGACCAAATAGGACCGACTTCATTTCTTTAGTATCAGCCATTATTTCAACGCTCCTTCACGTACTCTCGCAAGGAAAGGACCAAAGCCGTTATCGCCAGTCCAAAAGTCAACTGCGTGATCAACACCGTTTGAAGTTAAAGTTGCACCTGATAAACCATCAATTTGATGATCATTTTTAGCACCGCTTTTTACAACATCGACTGGTAACTCTTTACCTTCCCATGTTGCAGTCCATTGTGGGTTTTGAATTTCCCCACCAAGACCTGGTGTTTCATTGTGCTTATAGAAGTTAATATCTTTAACTGTTTCGCCATCGCTTTCAAGCGCTAAGAAACCATACATCACACCCCAAAGGCCGTAACCTTGGATTGGTAGAATGATAGCATCTGTTGAACCGTCAGCTTTTTTCGAGATGTAAACTGGTGACTCTTTAGTCATACGCTGAATGCCTGCGATATCTTTGATACCGTTTGCTTTTAGTGCAAAACTAATTTTTTGGTCAAATTTACTTTTCTCAAAGTCAAATGTATTAGGGTCAGTTTCAACAAACTCACCGGTTTCCATGTTTACAACGCGCGCTTCGATTTTTGCGTTGAAAGTATCAGAGATGTTTTCAACAGCATCAATACCCGCTGCAGCTAAGATATTCTTTTGAATATCTTGCGTTTTGTTAGCTTGCTGTAAAGGGCGAAGCTGAACTGAAGCAAACGATACGATGATTGCACACACTAAACATAGTGCCACAACAACGGTGAGCGTTTTGCCGATTGATTCGTTATTACTAGACATTACGTGCCAACCTCCGCTTGATATTAGCTTGCACTACGAAGTGATCGAATAATGGTGCAAATAAGTTAGCAAATAAGATTGCTAGCATCATACCCTCTGGGAACGCAGGGTTAATTACACGGATCATCACAACCATCACACCAATTAGCGCACCGTATGCGAACTTTGCTTTGTCTGTAAATGCCGCAGACACAGGATCTGTCGCCATAAAGAACATACCAAAAGCAAATCCACCCAATACTAAGTGCCAATGCCAAGGCATTGCAAAGACGGGGTTAGTCTCAGAGCCAACTGCATTTAATAAGAATGCGGTAGCAACCATACCCAAGAATACACCTAGCACGATACGCCATGAAGCGATACGAACGTAAATAAGGAATAAGCCACCAACTAGCAATGCAAGTGTAGATGTCTCACCTACTGAACCTTGAATGAAACCATAAAACGCATCCCACCAAAGAGCCATGTTGCTGTAATCAAGTGAACCAACAAACGCTTGACCTAGCATAGTTGCACCAGAGAATGAATCTACGGCTGTCCATACTGTGTCACCTGAAATTTGTGCAGGGTATGCGAAGAATAAAAACGCACGGCCTGCTAAAGCAGGGTTTAAGAAGTTACGCCCTGTACCACCAAAGATTTCTTTAGCGATAACCACACCGAACGTAATACCTAGTGCAACTTGCCATAGAGGAATAGTTGCAGGCAGAATAAGTGCAAATAACACAGACGTTACGAAGAAACCTTCGTTAATTTCATGTTTACGCACTGAAGCGAATATAACTTCCCAAAAACCACCTACGGCAAAAGTAACCGCATAAATAGGTAGGAAGAAACAGGCACCATAAAACATTTTCGCGCCCCAGCCAGATTCAGCGGTTAATTCACCACCAAACATCTGGAACAGGCCAACTTGCCAAGAATTTGCTAGTTCAAAACCTTGCGCTAATGCGCCAGCAGCCTGATGACCGATGTTGAACATACCAAAAAACATGGCAGGGAACGTCGCCATCCACACTAAAATCATCATACGTTTTAGGTCGATGTTATCGCGTACGTGTGTCGCGCCTTTATTTACGTGGCCAGGGGTATAAAAAATAGTTGCAGCTGCTTCATACAGCGCATAAAACTTCTCATGTTTCCCACCAGCTTCAAAATGCGGCTCGATATCTTCTAGAAATTTCTTTAAACCCATCTCTCTAGCCTTCCTTCTCGATCGTAGTCAAGCAATCGCGTAGGATTGAACCATACTCGTATTTACCTGGACAAACGAAGGTACATAACGCTAAATCTTCTTCATCAAGTTCAAGCGCACCTAATGAAATTGCACCATCTAAATCACGCGCGATTAAGTCACGTAATAAGAGTGTTGGTAAAATATCTAAAGGCATCACACGCTCATAGTTACCAATTGGTACCATGGCACGTTTTGAACCACCTGTTGACGTTGTCATTTTGAATAAACGACTCGGTGTTAGGTGAGATAAGAAAGTACGTGTTACAGAGAATTTATCTGTGCCTGGGGCAATCCAACCAAACAATTCTTTTTCGCGACCTTCAAGTAATACCGATACTTGAACATGGTAACGACCTAAGAATGCTTGAGGACCTTGTGACGTAGCACCCGCTAAAACAGAACCAGAGATAACACGGTTATCACCATCTTCTAATTCGCCAGCAACTAAATCATCTAAAGCAGCACCCAGTTGAGTTTTCACTAAACGAGGATTTTTAACACGCGGGCCAGCAAGAGCAATCACACGATCAGTAAAGATTTCACCGGTTAGGAATAAATGACCAAAGGCGATAACGTCTTGGTAACCAATATGCCAAACTTGCTTGCTTGCAGACACTGGGTCTAAGTGATGGATATGTGTGCCAACAAGGCCAGCCGGATGTACGCCACCAAACTCATGTACTTCTACTTGAGGAATTGATGAACTAGGTACTTGGCTACCTGCTTGTTTACAAACAAATACTTTACCATCAGTCAAACGCGAAACCACAGCTAAACCCGCTTCAAATGCTTGCACATTTTCAGCAATAATCACTGCCGGATCTGCAGCAAGTGGGTTAGTGTCGATAGCGGTCACAAAGATAGAGCTAGGATTTGCATCCACAGCCGCTACTTTACTGAATGGGCGAGCACGAAGCGCCGTCCATTGACCTGACTGGATAAGTACTTCTTTGGCTTTTTCACGGTCGAGGCTCGAAAGTTGCTCAGCTGAGAAAGAGTCAAAGGTGATTTGCTCACTGCCGTTTATTTCAATAACAACAGATTGCAGCACACGTTTTGCACCACGATTAATTTCTTTTACTGTACCAGCAGCTGGGGCAGTAAATAATACGCCTGGGTTCTTTTTATCTTCAAAAAGTACCTGGCCTTTTTTAACTTGGTCATCCACACGAACATGCATGGTTGGACGCATACCAATAAACTCTTCACCTAGCACAGCTACACGCTTGACGGTAGAACCATCATGAATAACTTGCTGAGGTGCGCCCTCTATGGGTAAGTCCAGACCTTTTTTTATGTTGATCATACGCACTTGCACTACATTAACGGAAAGAAACTGAAAAATCGTACCAACCACGTCGCTATTTCGATGATCTTAGCTAAATTCAAGATATCAAAGAACTACCTGTTTTAATCTCAAAACAAGCAACGCAGTTAAACTCCTCACATATATTGCGCGAATTTTAACATTAATCGTGACTACTATGCGAGTGTAAATATGAAATTTATACGACAAGTGTCGTTATTTAGCTCAATCGCTACATTTGAATAAAATTCAATATAGACCAAAGTGCTATTGCTCGCGAGGCAAGATGGAAATTAAACAAAAATAGAGGGGGAAAAGCACTTGGCCATAAAAAAAGTCGCCGCAGCGACTTTTTAAATAAACAGGGCTGAATTAATCAATCATATTTGCAATCGGTGCGACTGCATCAACGTCTTGTTCGTAATCAACACTGTCGATACCAAAACCAAATAAACGTAAAAACTCATTGTGGTAACCCACGTAATCAGTTAATTCGTCAATTGTTGCTGTGGTTACGCTGTCCCACACCGTTTGAATACGCGCTTGCACGTCATCTTCCAACTCTTTGTAGTTTTGGAATAAATGGCCGCCGTCGTCAAAACGAGGTGAATCACCGTATAGGTTTTCAGTGAATAACGCATGAATTTGCTCAATGGTGCCTTCATAAGTGCCATCCGCTTTCATTACTTTAAATAAAGCAGAAATATAAAGTGGCATAATAGGAATAGCTGAACTTGCTTGGGTTACTACTGCGTTCAGTGACGACACATATGCTTCACCGTTTAATGCACTCGTTGATTCTTTAATGGCTACGGTTGCACGGTCTAAATCTTCTTTTGCTTTACCAATTGTTGCATGACCGTAAATTGGCCATGTTAACTCTTTACCAATATAGGTATAAGCCGTGGTTTTAAAGTTATCAGCAAGTACATCAGCTTCTTTAAGCGCATCAATCCACATTTCCCAATCTTCACCGCCCATCACTTTAATAGTGTTGTCGATGTCTTCTTGGTTCGCCGCTTCAACGGTAATTTCGTCAATTTCACGCTTTGAAGTATTTAAGTTCTTAGTCGTAACTGCATTACCAATTGGCTTAAGGGTAGAAGAATACACTTCGCCGGTATTTGGATCAGTGCGACGCGGCGATGCTAGGCTGTAAATAACTAAATCAACTTTGCCTAAATCCGCTTTAATTGTATCAATCGTTTTTTGTTTGATTTCGTTAGAGAACGCATCACCATTGATATTTTTAGACCATAAACCTTCAGCGTCTGCGGCAGCTTGAAATGCCGCAGTATTATACCAACCCGCAGAACCCGTTTTACGCTCTGTGCCTTCTTTTTCAAAGAAGATACCTAAAGTTTTAGCGCCACCGCCAAATGCAGCAGTAATACGAGACGCAAGGCCATAACCAGTTGAAGCACCGATAACGAGTACATTTTTAGGGGCATTTGTTAATGCGCCTTGCTGTTTTACATAGTTAATTTGTTCTTGTACGTGCGCTGCACAGCCAACTGGGTGGGCATTAGTACAGATGAAACCGCGAATTTTAGGCTTAATGACCATTGATCATCCTATATCTATCTCAATAAAAATTAGCGCTAGTTTAAAGGCTAATTGTAAAAATACAGGTCTGATGAGTGTTGTGCCCTATCAGACCTGGCCGTTAATCTAATTTAGAGCCGCCTAAACAGCTTGGTGAGTCTGCAACTTGACCGCTTTGCTCACTAAATTCTTCTGGGGTAAAGGTATGAATTGCTAATGCATGAATATGATTGGCTAACTCATCTTTTAAAATTTCATTAATTTGCCGATGGCGTTGTAATAAACGCTTACCACTAAATTCTTCACTTACCACCACAACTTTAAAGTGCGAATCGCTGCCACGACTATGCATATGGCTTTCGTTGACCACATTAAGGTGCTTACACGCTATCGCATCGGCTAATTTGCTTGCTATTTGTTGTTGCATTGACATACATGCTCACTTTAAAACTGATTTATTGCCTTACTATAACAAGTTGCCAAGCGCCTTGGCTAACAAAATTATAGTTAGGGAGTTTGCTTTATATACCTAAACGTCAAACTGATACGCGGATGAGCCAAGGTCGTTTGCTTCGCTATCGCGTGTTGGTAATCTCGTTGACTGTCACCATGCATCACTAAACAACTGCCACTGTGGAGCAATAAGTCGGTTACGGTGTTAGTGGCCTTATGTTTGAGTTTTAACACCCGTTCTGCGCCTAAAGAGATGCACACAATAGTTGGCTGAAAACCAAGTTCTATTTCATCATCGCTGTGCCAGCCCATGGTATCGTTGCCATCGCGATAATAGTTTACCAACAAAGAATTAAAAGGCTGTTGTAAGTGACCCTCTAAGCGTTTGCGTATCGCTAATAAAACAGCCAGCCAAGGCTCAACCACTAATTTACTGTGGGAATAGCCATATTCAATATCATTATCACTGATAAAACAATGTAAGCGTGGAATTGGCCCTGTGCGCCCGTAAACGGTGGTATTGGGTTGCTGCCAATTTAGGTTTTGCTGCAGATGATAAAATAAATCGAGGCTTTTTTGCGCGCTCAACGCCTTTCTTTGGTAAGAAAAGCCATTTGGTAACATATGAGGGTTGGCCTTTTGCCGTTGCATGTTAGAATTTACCTATCAATTGATTACTGATCACTAACTATTATGACCACGCAAGCACAGCTCGGCGATACAACCTTTACTCTTGAACGCTTTCCATTAGATCAAAAAAACCGTAGCTTACAGGCTTGGGATTCAGCAGACGAGTACTTAATCGACTATGTTACTGAACATTATCCTGATTGTCGCTCTTTGCTGATCTTAAATGATAGCTTTGGTGCATTGTCTTGTTATTTTAGCAAACGCCAGTTAACGGTTTGTTCAGTCAATGACTCTTATATTAGTCACCAAGCTGCCGCTTATAACCTCGCTGAGAATAAAATTGCCACAACAGCGTTTAGCCAACTTGATAGTTTATCGGCGTTACCTGAGCAGGTTGATTTAGTGATTTTAAAGGTGCCGCGCACCTTGGCTTTTTTACAATACCAATTGTCTGAACTCAGTGAAGTACTTGCACCAGGCACGCTGGTTATTGGCGCTGCGAAAACCAAAGATGTGCACAACTCAACCATTAAAGCGTTTGAGCAATTTATTGGCGAAACAAAAACCAGTTTAGCAGTGAAAAAATCGCGTCTTATTATTAGCCACGCAGCAGGTGGTTATAAAGCCGCAGATTTCCCAGTAAGCTGGCCGCTAGAAGGCACCAATTTTACCATTAGTAATCATGCCAATGTATTCTCGCGTGATTCACTTGATATTGGTGCGCGGTTCTTTTTTGACTATTTACCACAAACCAATAAAGCAAAAAGTATTATTGATTTAGGCTGTGGCAATGGCGTGGTTGGGTTAATGACGCTGGCGCGCTGCCCTAATGCGCAAGTGACGTTTGTTGATGAATCGTACATGGCTGTTGAATCTGCACGGCTGACTGTAGAACTGAATATGGAAGACAAGTTTGAGCAATGTGCATTTATCGAAAACGATTGCTTAACTGGCTTTGAGCGTGAAAGTGTCGACATTGTGTTATGTAATCCACCTTTTCACCAAGCGCAAGCGGTTACCGATCACATTGCATGGCAAATGTTCAAGCAAGCCAAAGACACCTTAAAAAATGGGGGGGAATTGCGTATTATTGGTAATCGTCATCTAGACTACCATGACAAACTAAAACGCATGTTTGGCAATTGTGAGTTACTTGGTGCAAATAAAAAGTTTGTAGTATTAAGTGCGACTAAAAATAATGGAATGCTATAACCATGATGAAATACATTTTACCTTGCTGTGCCTTATTATCACTGTCGGCTTGTAGTAGTCAGCCGAATCAACTGATCTTAAATCCGGTTTATCAAGGTGGCAAGCTAAGCTCAATTAATCAAAGTTTAAGCACCAGTGTGATTGATTTACGTGGTGACCCTGCGACATTAAAATTGATCACCTCAGATAAAACCCAAACCATTGCCAGTCAAGGACTAACAGAGTCAATTAAAAGTGCCCTCGATAGCGCGCTGAGTCGTAATGGCGCCAGCATTTCAAATTTAGCAACCACGCGCTTTGAAGTTGATATTCATACATTACAAGCGGTGGTGACTGAAAAAATGGTCTCCCATACCAGCGATGCAAAAATCGAACTCGGTGTACGGGTTATTCGTAGCCGCAGTAACTTTAGTAAAATCTACCGTGGCAATGCGAGCCTTGCAGGACCTTTGGGTCATGATCGAGCTAAAATTGAAGGTCAACTCAATAAGTTGACTGAACAACTAATAACCCGCATGGTATCAGACCCTGAATTACTTGCATTTTTAGAAGGATAATCATGAAACGTGTATTTTTATTAGCTGCTTTATTACTACTTAGCCAACCACTTATAGCAGCAACTGAAGGACGCTTTGTGCAGAAAAACAATATGTTTCCTCGCGTAGAGATCACCACCTCAATGGGCAAAATAGTGATCGAAATGGATCGCTCAAAAGCCCCAATTACCGTCAATAATTTTTTAACCTATGTGATGGATGATAGCTATAAAGGCACCGTATTTCATCGTGTTGAGCGTGATGTAGAAAACGAGCGTGATTTTGTTATTCAAGGCGGTGGCTACGATAAAGAGTATGACGGTGTTTATGAAGGCGAACCTATCTTTAATGAAAGTGGCAATGGTTCAAAAAATGATATGTACAGCATTGCCATGGCCTATCAAGATCGTCAACCGCACTCTGGAACTCGTCAGTTTTTCTTTAACATGGATGATAACGATCATCTAAACCCTGGTAAAGATTGGGGCTTTGCTGTATTCGGCATGGTAATGGAAGGCTATGAAACACTTGATAAAATCATGCAAGTTGAAACGGGATTTAATGAAAAAATTGGTTATGACTTTGTACCAAAAACCCCCGTTGTTATTTTAAATATGACCGTATTAGAGCCAACTCCATTATAACTATAATAAAGAGAGCGCTTGACTCTCTTTGCCATTGAAGGCGTTATGACTAAAAATTTGTCGATAGCAGAATATTTTTCTTACTTTAAAGATAAACGACTTATAAATGTGTTTATTTTTGGCATGAGCAGTGGCTTTCCTTGGGTACTGATTGGCTCAGTAATGTCAGCCTGGCTCAAAGATGAAGGTCTTAGCCGCAGTATGATTGGTTTATTCGGCATTGTTTTTGGCGCCTACAGTATCAACTTTTTATGGTCACCTTTAGTTGACCGTATCAAACTCCCTATTCTTTATAGTTGGCTTGGCCAACGCCGTAGCTGGATACTGCTTTGTCAGGGCTTTATTTTACTCGGTGTTATTTTACTGGCAGGGCTCGATATTACCGCCCATTTAGCTATCGCTGCAGCTTTATGCTTACTTATAGCCATTGCCTCTGCCACTCAAGATATCGCTATTGATGCGTTTCGTATTGATACTTTAGATGAAAATGAGAGTCATAAAGCGACGGCAGCGGCGGCCATGGCAACCTCAGGTTGGTGGAGCGGTTATGCGCTACTTGGCGCAATTCCCTTTTATATGGCGGATATACCAAGCATTGACTGGCCGCAAGTGTATTACTTTTTAGCTATTGTAATGTTACTACTTATGAGTTGTGTGTTTTGGGCGAAAGAGCCTGAATCAAATCGTGAAGCCGTGCATGCTGAGTTAGAACGTATTTATCAGCAAAAATTGGCACTGGGTAAGCAGACTAACTTAACTAAAGTTGCAGCATGGTTGGCTGTTACTGTACTCGACCCATTTAAAACGTTCTTCGCTCGTAATGGCGTAAAAACGGCACTTGCGCTACTGGCTTTTATCTTTTTATTCAAAATTGGTGAAGCATTCTTAGCCCGTATGTCGATTGTGTTTTATAAAGAAGTCGGCTTTAGCAATACACAAATTGCCAACTACTCAAAGCTGGGAACGGGTTTAATTACTATCGTTTTTGCCTTTTTAGGCAGTATTTTTAATCATAAATACGGTATCGTAAAAGGTTTATTTATAAGTGGTGTAGCAATGGCGGCATCCAACTTAATGTTTTCTTGGATTGCTCTTGCAGGACCTCAAGAGCATTTGTATGCGATGGCTGTGGTGGTGGACGGTTTTACTCAAGCATGGTCGTTAGTGGCTATGGTGGCATTTATATCTATGCTCTGCGACAGAGCTTTTAGTGCAACTCACTATGCGCTGCTAGCTTCACTAGGAAATTTAGGACGAACATTGCTGTCGAGTTATAGCGGCGTAGTAATTGATGATTGGCTAGGTGGCAATTGGTCATTATTCTTTATTTTAACAGCCTTGATGGTGTTGCCATCACTGATCTTTTTATACCTAATTCGGCATCGTTTGTATGCGTTAGAAAATAGCTATCACGGGAATACATAAAGTGTTTTTGGAGGGGGAAGTTTGCAAGTGGTAGGGAATAAATTACTGGTGAAAGCGCTTCCCTGCACTGACTAAAAAAACTAACTATTAGTCTTCTTTTAATAAGCCTAAACCTTCATACGGGTCGACTTCTAATGCATCACAATAACGTAAAAATTCAATCACGTCTAAACGGCGCTCTTGGTTTTCAATTTTACCAATAAATGAATGCGGTGTACCAAGTACTTGAGCAAGGCTACGCATTGTATGACCTTTCTCGTGACGCTTAGTTTTAAGCCACTTGGTTAGTTTTGAGTTTTCTTCAGAAGAAACTGTTTTACCCATCATAAAAAACATCTCCTACTAGATGATTTAAAGTTTAATTAAGAGTGAAATTTTGCCCGTCTCACTCTTGGATACATTATATACTATTCATACTCATGTGGAATAACTAATTTCAGCCAAATACCTTTTTTAGGTAATTGCTATTATAAACTATTAACTTTATTGTAATAACAAATATTAAAGTTAATAGTCTAGTATTAGTTCCTCGTTAATGTAACAAATAATTTATTGAAATGAACCCTTTTTACGATAAATTATTTTTAACTTTAAAATTAAATGGTTATGCTACTAAACTGTATAATCATCACCAAAGAGAGAAGTTTATGTTCCGATTATTATTCCTCATGCCAATTATTCTTTGCTTAATTTGGTACTTTTTTCTTAAGCAAAATAAGATACCTATTAAACAAGGTAAGAAGGGCTTTATATACATTTTAGTCTTTTCTGCCATGGTGTTAGGCTTTTTTATTCTAATGATGCAAGTCACTCATACCGCGTGAGTGACTAAAAATAAACCAATATTACGCCCTGCGCCGTTCGCGTAACATCAGTAAGCAAGGTGTCAACACTAACGTTAGTACGGTAGCAAAAGCCAAACCGCCCGCAACAGCGGTCGCTAATTGCACCCACCACTGGGTTGAAGGTGCACCAAAATCAATTGTGCGATTAAATAGATCAATATTGACCTGCAACACCATCGGCATTAACCCTAAAATGGTTGTCACTGTTGTTAATAATACTGGTCGCAATCGCTGTGCACCGGTTCTTAAAATGGCATCTTTTGCAGCAAGCCCTTGTGCTCTTAGTACATTGTAAGTATCTATTAGCACAATGTTATTATTCACCACAATGCCGGCCAGCGAAATAACCCCAATGCCTGACATGACAATACCAAAGGGTTGTTGTAACACTAATAAGCCTAAGAACACGCCAACAGTCGAAAATACCACCGCACTTAAAATCAAAAAGGCCTGATAGAAACTATTAAACTGAGTAACTAAAATAATTCCCATCACAAATAGCGCAACTAAAAAGGCATTTTTCAAGAATGCCTCTGATTCATCTTGATCTTCGGTTTCGCCACGGACTTTAATTTTAACTCTAGGGTCTAAACCTTGCTCTTTAAGCTGCGCTTGTAAGCGTGGTAAAGCTTTGGCAAGTTGTTCACCCACTTTCATATCGGCATTAATGGTCACCACGCGATGAGCATCAACACGGCGAATAGTATCCACTTTAGGGGCTGCGTGTCGTTCAACAAAATAGCTAATTGGTACTTGGCCATGTATGGTTTTCACACGTAACGTTTCCAGACGACTTAAATCACGCTTGTCGTGAGGAAAGCGCACTCGAATATCTATCTCGTCGTCAACATCATCAGGACGATACTCACCTAACTTTAAACCATTAGTAATTAACTGCACATTAGCACCGAGCATAGCCGCATCTGCACCGTAGCGGGCTGCATCGGCTCGATTGAGTTTTAACTGCCACTCAATCCCAGGTTTTGAAGCTGTGTCGTCAACATTTCGAAATGCACCATCGTTTTCAATCGCTGCGCGGATCACTTTAGCTTGCTGATTTAATACCTCAGGAAATTTTGAACTCAGTTCAATACTCAGTGCTTTACCACCACCTGGACCGTTTTCATCCTTACGCATTTCAATCTCAACACCCGCAAAGCTTGCAGTAATTTCATTAACTTGGGTGATGATATCTTCGGCTGGCGGGCGTTCATGCCACTCTTTTAAATTTAGTCGAAATGAACCGATTTGATCTTGCCCACCGGTGCGCGCATACAAGGTTTTAATACCTTCAACGGCTAAAATACGGGTTTCGATTTCTTTCATGATCAGGTCTTTTTCATAAATAGACAGATCACTATATGAGCGTACTTTAATGTTCACCCCATTTGGCTCAACATCTGGGAAAAACTCGACCCCTAACTTTGATACCGCAAAACCGACAAACACTAAAATTGAGAACACAACGGCAGCGAGCAGCGTCCACCATGGCTTATCAAGCGCTCGATTTAATACCCGTACATAACGCCCCGCAAAACCTTGCAACTGAGTTAAATCACCTGACTCAGCAATCACCAAGTCTTGCTTTTGCAATGCGGTTAACGGCCTAATTTTTCCAATCAAGCCACCGATCGTTGGCACAAACACCAGTGCCATCAATAATGATGCTGATAATGTAGCGATTAAAGTGATGGGCAAGTATTTCATAAACTCACCCATCATTCCCGGCCAAAATATTAACGGTGCGAACGCTGCAAGTGTCGTAGCCGTTGATGCAATAATTGGCCACGCCATCCGCTCGGCAGCAATTTTATAAGCTTGCTTACGTGATTTCCCTTCACTCATTGCTCTATCGGCAAATTCAGTAACAACAATCGCGCCATCCACCAGCATGCCGACCGCCATGATCAGCGCAAACAACACCACGATATTAACGGTTAAGCCAAATAAGGAAATCACTAAAATACCGGTTAAAAATGAACCAGGTATAGCTACCCCCACTAAAAATGCGGTACGTGCTCCAAGCACGGCAACAATCACAATGACCACCAGTAATACAGCTGATAACACATTGTTTTGCAGATCAGCGAGCATCATCTCAACGTCTTTTGACATATCGCCGGTGTAATCAACTCGAATATGCTCAGGCCACATTTTTTGTGCTTGGCTGACCACTTCTTTCACTTGTGCTACTGTGTCTATAATATTTTCACCAGCACGCTTTTTCACTTCTAGAGACACCGCTTGGCGACCATTAATACGCGCTATTGAACTAGGATCTTTATAAGCACGGCGAATTTTAGCTACATCCATAAAGCGCACGACACGATCGCCTACCACTTTAACAGGTTGTTCCATCACATCTTGAATGGTTTCAAATACCGAAGGAATTTTTACAGCAAACCGCCCTTTGCCGGTATCCAAGGTACCTGCAGCGACTAACCGATTGTTGTTAGAGAGTAATTGAATTATATCACTTGGCTCAAGGCCATATGAAATCATCGCAAGCGGATCAACTTCAATTTCAACCATGTCTTCGCGGTCACCACCGACATCAACTTCCAATACGCTAGAGATACTTTCAAGCTCGTCTTTTAAATTACGTGCAAGGGTTAATAAGCCGCGTTCAGGTGAGTCACCAGAGAGCGTTAAAGTAATGGTGGGTTGCTGATCTTCCATGAGAATTTCATGTACTTCAGGTTCTTCGGATTCTGAGGGTAATTTAGCTTTGGCAAGACTCACGCGGTCGCGTACATCAGCCAGTGCTTCTTTAGGATCCATTCCTGCCATAAATTCCAGTGTAACTGAAGCGTGACCTTCACTGGCCACCGCAGTCATTTCTTTTACCCCTTCGATAGAACGCAGTTCAATCTCCATTGGCCTTACTAGCAACCGCTCAGCATCTTCTGGGGAAATACCATCATGAATGATTGACACATAAATAAACGGAATGGTGACATCGGGGTTCGCTTCTTTGGGAATATTTTGGTATGTCACCCAGCCTGATATCAATAATAAAGTAAAAATCAGCAGTACCGTACGCGTGTGATTAAGCGAGGCTTCAATTAAGTTTTTCATGCCGTTACTCGCCCGTCGTAGTATCAGCTTTGACAAACACAGGCTCAACAATATCGCCAGCTCTGACAAAACCTTGCCCTAAAGTGATCACATTTGCTGTTTCACCTAATCCCCACAGCCACACGCCCTCTGCTGTTGATTTTGCAAGGCTAACATTTTTAAATTCTACGCGATTTTCAGCGTCAATCACCTTCACACCGATATTGCCTTCACTATCCAGTGCCATGTAGGCGGGACTTAATAGCATCGCAGGCGCTGAGTCGAGCGAGATATCAAGTTGAGTCGAGTAACCCGCTTTATATTTCATCTCAGGATTAGCAAATGCCGCTTCAATACGAAACGTATTGGTACTGTCATCTGCTACTGAGGCAATATAACGCACTTTCCCTGGGTATGATTTATCATTTAAAACATGGGCATGCACAGCTTGACCAACTTGCAAACCCGTGATTTCTTTTTGTGTTGCATCGGCACGTACAATTAGAGGATCTAGATCGACCAGCTCTAAAATAGTATCACCAATAGCAACATAATCGCCTAACTGCACTAAGCGGGTATTAATAATGCCACTAAATGGCGCGCGAATTTCGGTACGCTCCAATTGTAATTCAAGCCCAGCTAGACGCGCTTTTCCTTGCGCTAGCACAGCTTCACTACGCATGGTTTGTATGCGATCTTGCAAGCCTTGATCTCTAAGTGAAAGAGCACCTTCATACTCAGCCGTATATTGCTTTAATAATGCCGTGGCGGAACTTAACTGAGCGACTAAATCGGATTTATCTAACTCAAGTATCAATGCACCTTGCTCAACAAACTGCCCTTCTTCAACATAGATTTTGTCAACTTCACCGGCTTGGCGTGCACTAACTCGCGCTAATTTATCTGGCTCTGATTTACCATAAAACGACAAGGTCTTTTTTATATCTTGAGCGACTAACTTCACCACTTGAACTTTAGCTACTTTGTCAATATTACTTTGTAGCTCTTCATTACTAGCATGACTTGACCCTGACCCCATCCAGATACAAATAGCTGCAACAATGATTATGGCGAGAATATAGGGTTTTTCTTCTAATTGCTGAGCAAGCTTTTTCAACACAAAGTTTCCTTTTAGCGATCAATAATAAGTGCGCAAGATGATTGTATGAATAATAGAGTACGTAGTTGTTTTAAGGCAATAAGATTAGAACGTTATCTTAATATTATAAATTTTAGCCAATAAAAAAGCCGCAATCTGCGACTTTAATCAATGCCTTTAAACGCTAAAACTAGCGCCACACCCGCAGGTGGTAGTTGCATTGGGGTTGGCAACAAAAAAGCGTGCGCCTTCAAGTCCCTCGGTGTAATCCACCTCACCATCAACTAAATATTGAATACTCATTGGGTCAACCACTAAGGTTACGCCATTTTTGACAATTTCTAAATCGCCTGGGTTTGCTTTTTCATCAAAAGTAAACCCATATTGGAAACCAGAGCACCCTCCGCCTGTGACATAAACACGCAGTTTTAGATCTGGATTTTCTTCTTCGTCGATTAACTGTTTAACGCGAACAGCAGCTGCATCGCTGAACTTAATGGGTAATTCTTCTGACATACCATAACCCTCTATACCTACATTGTTTTGATTATCTAATACCCGAGTGTTTTAATCAAGTATAGCGTTTACTTACTAAGCTTTGAGGCGATATGCACATTTTAAGCTCTCACCAATTAAGCTTGGCCAATTAATAAAAAAACGACGTACAATCAGCAGCAGAAGCGCGGTGTTAATTTACTACTTTAATACTTTTTTGGTATCAAAATGGGTAGCTATAGATGGCATAGCCCCATACGGTAGTAAATATACTTAACGATATAAATACCGCTGCTGAGCCAAGGTCTTTCGCTCGACCAATGAGTATATTGTGATCTAACGTAACTGCATCAGCAAGCGCTTCAACAGCCGAGTTGATTATTTCGGCAAATAAAATGAACACTAAGCTACTGATCAATAAAAATAAATGACTTATCGAAGATGACAAGACGATAGCAAATGGTAGTAATATTATAGCCATTACAAACTCCTGCCTAAATGCTGACTCATATTGCCATGCAGCTATAAACCCCTTATAAGAGCAATGTGTGGCTTTAATAATTCGATTGATCCCTTTACCATTAGGCTTATTTACACTACTGATTATATTTTTCATCGTTATTCCTAATTATAGTTAAAATGAATTTAAAGACTTTGTTTTACTTGCACCCGCCACTGCCAACTATCAACATTAGGGCCCATCGTAAGAGGTTTAATAATATCCATATGAACAACATTGCCTTCACTTGAATGAGATGAAAACAGCCTTGCGCCAATACCGATACTCTGTAAGGTTGTATCTGTACTATTAGTTCCCGGTGTTTGCCCCCACGCCTTACCGCTATCGACAAATGCTGCCCATGCAACATTCACCAACTGATATAACTCCCAATGGGGGTTATAACGCAGCTCGGCGCTTGCTGACCATAAATGCTCACCATGTTGATATTGCTCTGCATAACCACGAACTCCGGTGTCTCCACCTAAAGCAAGCGGTATATCAAGATATTGATTTTTTTCTGTTTGCCATTGCGCTTTAAAGTAACCGGCCCAACGAGGTGTTAGGTGTTGATACAATTCAAACTCTGCTGCTACTTGTTGGTGATCAGGCTGCTCCCTCTGCCAATAAGCTTTGTAATTTGTAGAAAACAGCATTAGCGTGTTTTGCCATTGCATACCTTTAGATAAAATATTTTCAAAGTGAACACCTTGGCTTTCATCAGTATTTAATGAGCTAATATCTACACCTATTTTGCTTATTAACTGCCAGCCTAAATTAATATCCTCACGATGATCGATAAAGCGAATGTTAGCGAATGTCTGATAATCTGCTTGGCTATATTCCAAACCTATCCAAGGGAAGGTAAACTCTCGATCTGAAGGTAATTCGGCTAATATCGCGCTATCCAAACTTGTAAAACGGTGTAACTCTTTGTTGATCCCTAAATGCATTCGCACCGCTCCCAATCGATGCTGAGTTATTAAATGCCCGAAAGCTAAAGTAGACTGCTCAACTTCATGAGAGAATTGCCATGCAAGCTCACCATTTTGATAAATACTGTCACGACGATTTTCCTTGAGTATTGACGCCAAATGTTGCTGCTTAGATGATTGCTGATAAAAGGGCTTTGAATAAGCAAGGTAGGTTTTTTGTCCATCATCATTATCAGCAAATTCAAGTTCAACAGTTGATTGTTTAGGAAAACTAAGCGGCATACTAAAAGCAACTTGATAGCCTGATCGCAGGTGGTCTTTTTTATATTGCACACCTGCATGAACCCCTAAGCCTAAGAAATTATCTTCTTTAAAACCAAAAGCATATTTATTATTGCCGGCACGACGACCAAAACTAATATAAGGTACTAGTGACCAAGTATCCCACGTTTCAACTTTAAGCTCATTTTCTTGCTGACTCTCGCAATCCTCAATCAAGCTAACTCGACTTTTACGCAAAAACGAATACTGATTAAGTATGCGCTCAGTCTCAGCAAACTGCGCTCGAGAAATAACGTCAGCCTGAGCAAAA
Organism: Pseudoalteromonas sp. ASV78; assembly: GCF_047806705.1. Taxonomy (NCBI): domain Bacteria; kingdom Pseudomonadati; phylum Pseudomonadota; class Gammaproteobacteria; order Alteromonadales; family Pseudoalteromonadaceae; genus Pseudoalteromonas; species Pseudoalteromonas sp. ASV78. The sequence goes on from NZ_JBLOPA010000001.1 coordinate 2,079,619, forward strand.
GGAAGTAGCTTTTCCACAACATGCTGTTGGGTATTCATATGTAACCAGTTAGCTAAACTGTGCAGATATAAGCTGTCTGGTTGACTCTCATCAAATACAGGATGGCTAATAAGTGTGAGCTTATCTATCGTAACAGACTCTTCACTATCAGCTTTTGACGCGCACTCAACTTCCTGACCACTTACAGTAAAGCTATTAATAAAAAACGCTATAAAGCTGGCTTTAATTCCTTGATTGATTAGCTTTTTAAATCGAGAGCTTAGCTCACTACCTATATTAAACTCACTATGATGCAACTGTTGAGACAATTTTATAGTGTTCATTTATCGTCCCCCTTCGGCTTTAGATAAAAAAGAGGCGGGGTTACATTAAACTCATCAGCAATGTTGGTATTAACTTCAAAAAAGGTCAGTAGAGTATTCGCAATGGTGTCATGTGAATAAGCGTCATCCTGATGTGCTTTAGTTTTTTCAATATCAATATAAGGAGCTGAAAACCAAGAAATAATAGGGACATGTGTTTGTGCATCGGGCGCAAAAGCATAAGGCATACCATGTAAATAAAGCCCGTTTTCACCAAGTGACTCACCATGATCACTGACATACAGCATAGCGGTGTTATATTGCGCAGAACTGGCTTGCAGAAGCTTGATCACTTCAGCCAAAAAATGATCTGTATAGCGGATTGCATTATCATATGCATTAATTATTTCGTGCTGACTGCACTCTGATAACTCTGCCGATTGGCAAGCAGGTGTAAAAAACTCAAACTCGCTCGGGTAACGTTTAAAATAAGCAGGCCCGTGATTACCCATTTGGTGTAAAACAATAACGGTGTCTTGGCTGTGTTGATCAATGTATTGCTGTAAATTAACCAACATGCCAACGTCACGGCATTCCACATCACATATTGTATTAACCTCTGAACTGCGATAGCTTTGATACATCAGCCTATCGGCAACACCCTTTGAGCTAGAGTTGTTGTCACGCCAGCTTACTCTCACTGAACTTGCAGCGAGTACATCAAGAACGTTTTGAGTATACTTAGCTTTGCTCACAGTAAAATCATCACGACCAAAAAATGAAAACATACAAGGCACAGACACTGCTGTTGACGTACCGCAGGAACTCACTTGGCTAAAATTAATGAGCCCCGCTTGCTTTGACATATTTGGTGTAGTGTCGCGTGAATAGCCATTTAAACTGAGGTGATCAGCCCTTACTGCTTCACCGACCACTAAAATCATTAATTTAGGTTTTCGCGTACTGCTATTTTTAGTTATCTGTGTCGTGAGGTTGATAAACTGTTTCGAGTTTAGTGATGCGGTTTGTTCTGCTAAATAATCGAACACCGAGTAAATTGGATATAAAGGATTAGTGTAATAGCGAAGCTCTTTATGTAAACGAAAAAAACTGGTGTATTGCGCACTAAACGGTGCGATAAGTATGGGGATCAACACCATAATCATGGTGATACTGATAGCCTGTTGACGCAGCCGTTGTAACCAAGTGCTATTTTTCACTTGCATAAACAACAATAAAACAGCGGGTAAAATAGCCATAAATATAACTCGACTGAACAATCCTAAATTAATTATTTCTTGTGCTTCAGCGAGGTTTGTTTCAGCAACATTTTGGATCATCGTTTTGTCAATCAGCACCCCTAATACAACGCCATAATAATCAACCATTGCAGCAATCAATAGCATCACTAACACTACGACTTTGGTGGGTAGTAAAATATTAAGAGCAAACATCACGAAAAGATTCAGACTCAAAAGCAACAGACTTAACGAGATAATAAAACTCAAGTTTTCTTGCCAAGGATATAAAGCGTTGAGTTTGTCAAAGAACACTGTATTTGCCATTAAGACGATAAATACTGAGCAACTGAATAATAAAGTAAAGGGGGAAATAACGCGCTGCTCTTTAGCTTTCCCCGCGGTTTCATTTAGTGAATAAAACTTTGATAATAAATAAGTAAATGTAATTTTTTGCATCTTGTTTATAGCCAATTCCATTGTTGGGAAATAGCTTAACTTGATGAAAAAATCAGAGCTGTATGAAGATGTTGTAATATGTACGGATGCACGTTCAAAACTTTTAGAATGTAGCTTTATGTACAAAGTTGTTGCGGTGTTTTATGAGGAATAATTAACTTTGATTACGACATTCTGATACAACATATTTTTGCGAAGTATGTCAAAATGATGAAACTTTAAGAAAGGGAACGCAATATATGAATTAAATACTTAGCAGCGATGAGTTTTTAAACCTGATCAGTGTGATGCTCGATTAAAAACCACCGTAAACTTAGCTCCTCCTAACACTTCTGATTGACTAATAGACACTTTGCCACCATGCCATGCGGCAACTCTAACAACAATAGCTAACCCCATTCCATAACCTTGTTGAATGGTGTCGCTTTCACCTCTGGTAAACGGTTTAAATACGTGTTCGCGCATTTCTTTTGAAATGCCTGGGCCATCGTCTTCAATACACATGCTCACACTATTACATGTTTGCTGTGTTGTTATCCGCACGTGCTTAGCTGCATATTGCTGTGCATTTGAAAGTAGATTATTAATTAACATTGCTAAATAATTCTCATCACCATCAATGATTATATTTTCCTTGGCTAATTTGGCTATATCCATTGCAACCGAACAAGCATCACTTGAAGTAAGGTTACACACAGCTGATTTTATCAAAGCATTTAAGTTTAGAGGCATGCGTTTAACTTTAATCATTTTCTGCTCTAAACTGGCGTAATTAAGTAAAACGGCAACGAGATTTTCCATTTCTTGAATATCTCGACTCAAATGACGGACATACTTTTCTTTGTTTTTTGGGTTATTCGTCTCGCCAAGGGCTTCAATACCAAAGCGTAATCGAGCTAATGGAGTTCGTAAATCATGTGACACCGCGTTACTTAATAATTTGTTATCCTTAATTAGAGTATTTATCTGCTCCGCCATAAAATTAAACTCATTTTCAATATCAATTATATAAGACGAATTTGAAATATTGATACGAGCAGAGAAATCACCTTCACCAAAGCGTTTTGCCGTATTTCTTAGTAGCTGTAATCGTTTAATTAAAGGGCCAAGCCAAATAAAGGCACACAGTAAAACCCCCAAATAAAATATGGTTGTTAAAATAATTTGTAGCGCGAGATTATCTTGTTGCTTGCCTTGCTGTGGGATACTGAGCGTCAATACTTGTTGCTGAGTTTGTAATAGCTTATTTACGGTGATCAACTCAGTAGATTCAAGAACCAGAGGATGGCCCTGACTGAAACTATCTCGCAAACTAATAGGTAAAGGAAATTCAGATATGGGCGTTAGTGTTAGTTGTTGCTGGTTTTGCTGTTGCCAAGCGCTTACAAATTGTGCAAGATTACCCGTTTCTTCAAGCGTATTTGCTAATGAGTTAATTATTTGCCTATAAGGGCTAAATTCATCCGTGTTTTTTTTATGCTGATACTCGTTAAAAAAACTATCTAAACCCCAGCCTAAAAATATAATTGCAGAGAGTATTACAACGACTAATGAGACGATCAGCTTCTTCACATTAGGACCAAGCGTCTGCTACAAATAAATACCCTTTACCCCACACAGTTTTGATCCTGCATGGGTTATTAGCATCATCACCAAGCTTTTTTCTTAATCTAGATACAATAATATCAACACGGCGATCAAACCCGTCATAATCAATACCACTGAGTTGATTAAACAACTCCGCACGGCTAACAACTTGACCTGCAGATTGCGCTAGATACCAAAGTAAATCAAATTCGTTAGATGAAATTGCAACAGGCTGATCGTGTAGCCTAGTAGCACGAGAATTAGCATCAATACTCAACTGACCAATTTGTATATGATTTTCGGTTAGATTTGCAGTGTTATGATGGGTTTTTAAGCGTCGTAACAAAGCTTTAATTCGAGATAGCAATACCCGTGGTTTCACCGGTTTTGTTACATAATCATCAGCCCCTAATTCTAACCCCAAAACTTCGTCCATTTCATCATCACGGGCAGTCATCATTAAAATAGGCCCATGATAAAAGTTACGTACTTCTTTGCATACATCAAAACCATCTTTTACAGGCAACATAATATCTAACACAACAAGTTCTGGAATATCGCTTTTGATTAATTCAACCGCCATATCCCCCCGATTAACTAAAGTAACCAAATAACCATGTTCAGTTAAGTAATCACTAAACCATTCGGCCAAAGACATATCGTCTTCAACTAACATTATATGCTGAGGATTTATCTGTTCGATCAAAATAACTTCCACCTTGATTTAGGCCGTTTAGAGGATTCAAATACCCATGACACTGTAATAATAACCGTAGCGATATTGTTATTCTGTTTACTTTTTCGAAGCGCGTAGTGACGAGTTGAATCTGATTGAAAATCAAAACTGAATTCAGCATTGTTGACTTGCGTCCAACATTCTACGTTACGCAACTCAGACAGCTCGACTAAGCAATAATCGCCAAGCTCTTCTTGATGCCATTTAAAAGTAACCTGCTGATAACACGTTTGCCCTTTTCGCAGTGCAACACAACGCTTAGGTGTAACAAGTAATTCGTTTTCTTTGCGCGAATGGTTCGCTGCGTATGCACTACTCATTGCCAACTGAAACAGAAAAAATAAGCCCAAGTACATAATAAGTTTACTCTGTAAGCTTGTTTGATTAGTTAGCGTCATTGTTTATCCACTTAAAATACATAACTAATGCTTGAACTTATACCAGTATAAAAGTCTTGTTGCTTACTAAATAGCGGGCTTTCGTTGTAACCGAATTCCGAACCAAAGAAAACTTCTGCACGCAGCAATACGTTTTCTGAAATAGGATAAGTTAAACCTAATGATGAATCAAAATTGAGGGAGGATTTGCCGTCATATGCTGCAAAATTAGTCCTTGCAGCTTCTTCTTTTGAAACGCCATAATAATAGTCATTAAGCTTAGCTTGGCGAAACGACAGCGCGAAAATGCTATGAAAGTTCAAATTTCTTATTTGCCAGTTGCGACCAATGAGAGCTGAGGCTACAGCACCACCATTTCTGCTCGTTAAACCCTGTTTAAGAGTCAATTGCACAACATTTTCACCAATGTAACCCGTTAATCGACCTCCGAGCATAGTATTTACATCTCGCTCATCAATACCTTCAAAATTAACTTGGTTATCTTTTTTTCTTAACCCCGAACCGGGACCTGTAAAAATAACATCGAATGACCAGTTTTCTTTGTTGTATGCGGTATAGCCAAAAACAAGTGAATCAGGTGCTTGGTTAGCAAAATCGACAAAAAAGTTATACCAATTATAACTTCCAATGATTGTGATACCGATATCAAGATCTTCTTTATCATCAACATTAATCATTGAACGATTAAAAGCATTTAGTCCTAAACCGACTTCAAAAAAGTTTTCAGGCTCACTGCTTTTATCGATATTTAAACCGATCTCTCTTGTTAAGTCTGCGGCATGACTAAAAGACGAAAAACAAAATAATAAAATAACGACTAGTAGGTATTTGAGCGGTGAATACATTTACGCCGACTTCCTTATTGATTAATCACCCATCCATTATATTCTTTGATACCTAAAAAAACGTATCAAGATGCTGAGTATGTAACAAAATGTAGACTCTAAGATTACATTAGTTAAAATAAAAAAGTACCTAAAGAATAAACAACCTAGTTAATCTAATCAATCTAAAAATTGTTTAAGTACAATTGATAAACCTAAATTAAGCTAATAAGAAGTGTTGCTAGGAAGATGGCGGTGCAGCTATAACTGACCGATAGAGCTGCGACCTAACTTTTACCTTTTAATATGACCTGTAAAATATTTTCTTTCATTACTAATATCAGGCCTCTAGTCATCACTCGGCCCACTAATTTAACCAAGAGTAAATCCTTGGTTATGTGTAGATAATTCTAAAATCAAAAGGACTTACTGTGACACTTTTGCTAAACTGCTCGCTGGAATAGGTGGCGAGGAACAAAGCATGTGGCTTGAAACGCTTAGGCGTCGCTTGGCAAAGCCAAAAACATCGGTGCAATTGTGCTTACTCGGCGTAAGTGCTGGATTAATTGCGGCGTTTTTGATCATTCTATTTCGTCTAACTATTTTATTTTTTCAAGGACTGTTCCTTGATAGCCCTGATAATTTCACCACATTACCGCCCCTAGAACGGGTTTTAATGCCTATTGTTGCCGCTTTTTTAATTGCTCTGTTCGCGGCTTTGACTGGTTTTAAACATTATCGATTAGGTATTCCTTTCGTAATCCATAGAATTAAAAGTCATTACGGACAAATGCCGTTGTATAACACGGTTAATCAATTTGTTGGTGGTGCATTGGCATTGATCAGTGGTTTTTCGGTTGGTCGTGAAGGACCGTCGGTACATATGGGCGCAACCGGCGCGAGTATCTTAGCCGACAAATTACATTTACCGTATAACGCTATGCGTACCCTCAGTGGTTGTGGCGTTGCTGCGGGCATTGCAGCGTCATTTAACACCCCACTGGCTGCGGTAATTTTTGTAATGGAAGTGGTCATGCGTGAGTACAAAGTGCATATCTTTGTGCCTATTATGCTCGCTGCCGTTACCGGCGCATTAGCGACCCAGTTTGTGTTTGGTAATGCCTCTGAACTAGAACTTATCACCATCACCACCCTAAGTGGTTGGCACTACCCATTTTTAATCCTATTTGGTATTGCACTGGGCGCCGTTGCCTATGCGTTTAACCAAAATTTAATGTTGATCATCCGTACTTTTAAACCCTTGAGCATGTTCCCACGACTATTATTGGCTGGCCTGATTGCTGGCGGCATCGCTTATTTAGTGCCACAAGCGATGGGCTCGGGTATGAGTGCAATAACGCTCGCAGTAGAAACCCCTGAAGATGTACAACTGCTCACTACCATTTTAATCGCTAAATTACTCGCCACTCTGTTTGCTATTGGCTTAGGTATTCCCGGTGGCATTATTGGCCCAGTGATCGGGCTTGGCGTATTAATGGGCACCTTAATGGCATTTTTTGCGCAATTTATTAGTCCTGGTGTTGATATAGCGGGCACTTACAGTGTATTAGGGATGGCAGGTTTACTTGCAGCCACCCTACACGCCCCGCTTGCGGCTTTAACTACGGTGATGGAGCTTACCTCAAGCCAAGAGATTATTGTCCCAGCCATGTTGGTTATTACGACCGCCTATGTTACTGCATTACAAATATTTGGTAATCGCTCGATATTTTTACAGCAACTGGATTTTCAAGGCTTAAGCTATCAAGTATCACCAGCGACCGAAGCGCTGCAAAAGGTGGGGGTGATGGACGAAATGGATGAAAACTTTAAATTACTGTATTCAGATGACAAACAACAAATCGAAAATACATTAAATGCGGTAGATAGCCAAACCCCACTGATTGTTTATGATGCTGAAAATGGCTACCGACTCGCAGAATATGATTTAAGTTTAATGTCGGATCAAAACATCGCTATAAACTATATCAGCCTGCAGGGGATCAGCAGCCAAGCAACCCTTGCGGATGCTTTTGATATACTAAAAGATAAACGCAGTGGCGCTGTGTATATTTATAACTTACTCGATAATCAACAAATTATGGGAATTATGCGCTGGGATCAGATCCGCCATATCCTCACCATACGTAATAGCTTACTTTAACTAACACAATAGAGAACATTATGAGCGTGCTACTGGTTTACAAAGCCCTACATATCTTTTTTATGATTGCCTGGTTTGCTGGCATTTTTTACCTGCCAAGACTGTTTGTTTATCATGCGATGAGTGAAGAGAAATCATGTAATTCAATGCTCAAAGTAATGGAGCGCCGGTTACTGTATTTTGTTACTCCTTTTGCAATACTTACCGCGGTATTTGGTGTATTAACCATTATGGAATACGGCCGTGAGTGGTTTAAACACAGCATGTGGCTGCATTACAAACTGGTATTAGTGATTATTTTATATCTGTACCACGGCTTTTGTTTTAAGTTGTTGGCTGATTTTAAACATGACCGTAATACCCGTAGCCATCGTTTTTATCGCATTTTTAATGAGTTACCAGTGTTACTACTTTTAGTCATCATATTTTTAGCCGTAACTAAACCCAGTTTATAAAAAATTTGCTATAGTATCGCGCGATTGCGTGCCCATCTTTGATGGTTGATCGCGCCCCTTTTCAATGTGATAGGAATAACCCCAATGTTAAGTTTCCAAGGTGAAAATATTCTTTCTGTCAATCAGCTCGACCGCGACTGTATTGAACGTATTTTTGCAGTAGCCAAAAAAATGGAGCCATATGCTAAAAAGCAAAAGCGCACCAATGTGTTAGAAGGCGCGATCTTAGCAAACTTATTCTTTGAGCCAAGTACCCGTACCCGCGTAAGTTTTGGCACCGCCTTTAATTTATTAGGCGGCCTTGTACGTGAAACCACAGGCATGCAAAGCTCAGCATTAGCTAAAGGCGAATCACTCTATGATACCGCACGCGTTATTTCAGCTTACGCTGATGCAGTCGCTATGCGCCACCCTGATGCAGGTTCTGTGGCTGAATTTGCCACTGGCTGCTCGGTACCTGTGATCAACGGCGGCGACGGCCCTAATGAACACCCAACTCAAGCATTACTTGATTTATTAACCATAGAACGTGAGTTAACCCGTTTTAATCAAAACATTGATGGCATGCACATCGCCCTTGTCGGTGATTTAAAGTATGGCCGCACTGTGCATTCATTATCAAAATTACTTTGTCATTACAAAGATATAAAATTCTCGATGGTGGCACCAGATGGCTTACAAATGCCAAGTTATATTTTAGATGCGGTTGATAATGCGGGCCATAAAATTGAAATCGTCGATAAAATGGAAGGTAACTTAGCCGCAGATATCGTCTATCAAACCCGTATTCAAGAAGAACGCTTTCCTTCGCAAGAAGAAGCTAACAAATACCGTGGTGGTTTTCGGATCAGCCAATCAATTTACAATGCTCACTGCAAACCAAACTCAGTATTAATGCATCCATTGCCTCGCGATAGCCGCATAGAAGCCAATGAGCTCGATAACGATTTAAATAGTAACGATAACTTAGCTATCTTTCGCCAAGTGCAAAATGGCGTGTTAATTCGCATGGCGCTATTTGCATTGACCTTAGATGTTGCCGACAAAGTTGAGCAATATGAAGTCGCAGTGCCATGGTTTAGCCGTAAACGCGATAGTTAATCACCTTGTGACAATTAATAGGATTTTTCATGACAATTAGCCAAGATTTATTTGCCCGCGCCCAAGCGTCTATCCCTGGCGGCGTAAACTCACCAGTCCGTGCCTTTAATGGCGTTGGCGGCACGCCGCTGTTTATTACTAAAGCGCAAGGCCCATTTACCTTTGATGCCGATGGCAACCGTTACATCGACTACGTTGGTTCGTGGGGACCAATGATCATGGGCCACAACCACCCAGCCATCAAACAAGCGGTACTTGATGCGGTAGAAAACGGCCTAAGCTATGGCGCCCCTACTGAAGCCGAGATCTTCATGGCTGAAAAAGTAAAACAGCTAGTGCCATCAATTGAAAAAGTACGCATGGTAAGCTCAGGTACTGAAGCGACCATGAGCGCAATTCGCCTAGCGCGTGGTTTTACTGGCCGTGACAAAATACTAAAATTTGAAGGCTGTTACCACGGTCACGCAGATTCATTATTAGTAAAAGCAGGTTCAGGCGCACTGACAATGGGTGTACCAAACTCACCCGGTATTCCGGAAGACTTTGCTAAGCACACCTTAACGGTATCGTTTAATAACCTTGACGAAGTAAAAGCTATTTTCGCCAAGTACGCCGACGAAATCGCCTGCATTATCGTAGAACCCGTTGCTGGTAACATGAACTGTATTCCACCCGTACCGGGCTTTTTAGAAGGTTTGCGTGCGGTATGTGATGAATACAAAGCAGTACTTATTTTTGACGAAGTCATGACCGGCTTTCGCGTTGCTCTTGGCGGTGCACAAGCCTATTACAACATCATTCCAGACTTAACCTGTTTAGGTAAAGTGATTGGCGGCGGTATGCCAGTAGGCGCATTTGGTGGTAAAACTGAGATCATGGATTACATTGCGCCAGTAGGTCCTGTTTATCAAGCAGGCACATTATCAGGCAACCCAATCGCCATGGCGGCAGGCTTAAAAGCACTCGAGCTTTTGTGTGTTGATGGCCTACACACTGAGCTTGAAGCGAAAAGTAAAGCTATCTGTGAAGGCTTCGAAGCTGCCGCGAAAAAAGCCGGTATTCCACTGACCACTAACTACGCCGGTGGTATGTATGGCTTCTTCTTTACTGATCAAGAAAAAGTAACCACTTACCAACAAGCAACGCAATGTGATTTAGAGCGCTTTAAAAAGTTCTTCCACTTAATGCTTGAAGAAGGTGTTTATTTAGCACCATCAGCATTTGAAGCAGGCTTCGTTTGCTCTGAACACTCAGAGCAAGAAATCGCCGACACCATCGCCGCTGCCGAACGCGCGTTTGCAAAACTTTAAGTTGTAGATTACATAAAGCCAATAAAAGGGCGACCTTCTAAGGAAAGTGGCCCTTTTATTGCTTGGCTAAATATTAAACTATTAGTATTGCCGTTGAGTATATGTTCTGTTGCCATTGGATGCCTGACTGGTGCTAAGAGCAGGTAGTTGGTTTAATCCTCGAATATGCGGCTCATGAGTTGAACATTAAACTAAATTCCATCCAACCAAAAACAAAACTGATATGCACACTAACTAAATTTTCAACCGATTAAAAGCCGCTTTTAAAGCTCTGTCAATCCAATCAAATGCTAATCTTTTTGATATCCACTTATTATGATATCCCTATGCCTAAAACCAACCATTTCATTGAGCTCAGGTATATTGCGAACCAATTAGCACCCCTTACCAGAAACAGAGTGGTTGCCTTTTAATTTTTTATGTGTAATTTATCAGCTAGGATACCCTTAACTTAATTTACAAAAGGAAATTGTATGTTTCGTATTACTACTTTGCTAACGGCTTTATGTTTGTTTAATCCTTCCGCATTTGCGCAAACTACATCAAATGACCTTGCGTTTGAAACGCCAGTCTCTGATACAACACAAAATGTTGGCGAGATAAAACCTGTAGCAATAGCTGCACCTGGTGACGGCGGCGGTGATACGCCAAGCAGTTTTTCGAGTGAGCTTGGCACAGAAGAGCTTAATAAACTCAAAACCACCGACTCCATAACTCCTCATACGACGGAGTTATTTGGTGAACGAATTGATTTAAATACCGGCTCAATCAGCTTTAGTCATGTTGACGTAAGCTTGCCGGATAACAACAACATCGAAGTTGCGGTAAGACGCACCTTTCGAGGAACCAAGTTCACGTGGGCGGATGAGCTTGAGTTTGCAGACTGGCAACTCGACATCCCTTATATTCACACTATTCAATCACTATCTTCCTCAGGCTACTCTGGCTCATGGGCAAAAGGGAAAGAGTGTTCTGGGTATTTGGAGCCTAGATTAGTCAGTTATCTAGGCACAACCTACGATGCTCAGCAGTATTGGACGGGTGACACTTTGCATGTACCCAGTAAAGTGGATGAAAAACTGCTCATTAATGACGGCGTTATTGCGCCAGGGTCATATGGTAAGGTAACCATGTCAAACTGGCGCGTCAGTTGTGGCTCTAGGACTGAGAATGGTCAACCGGTTGGGGAAACCTTTATTGTTAGTTCGCCTGACGGATTAACCTATACCTTTGGTAAGTTAAAGCGCGTTGAAGCCCGCCCCTTAAATGGTGGTTTAATGCGCTACAATACCTATATGTTGGTAACACAAGTAAAAGATCGCTTCAACAACACCGTTAATTATCACTACAATGGTGCTAACTTGGCGTATATCTCGTCGAACGATGGCCGACGTATTGATTTCTCTTATGCAGACAGTGTCCATCCAAGTCGTATTACTTCAGTCACAGCTAACGGACGAACATGGCAGTATACATATGCCACTTCATCATTACGCAAAGTCTATCGGCCGGATGGTAAATATTGGGACTTGCTTGTTTCTTCGCTGGGAGACCAACAACCTGCCTCCAACACAAGTTGCACGTCTTATTCACAATCTTATCCCATATCAATGACGCACCCAGATGGGATGACAGCGAGTTTTACAATCAAAAATACACTACATGGTCGTAGCAATGTTCCTCGTCAGGTTCAAGCCTTGCTCGCGCCAAAAGATATGTCTATTTGTTACCAGACCTTAGCCCTTAAAAGTAAAACATTGTCGAGTGATAATACTGCTCCCGTAACGTGGCAATACTCTTATTCTCAAAATCATGGAGATTGGGATAATGCCAGCAATACCATGAGTAACTTGTATTATTCGCCGAAGGATAATACCAATACCAGCAGAGGAATACCTGCAACGGCACACGTCCTCAACAGTAAAACCACATCTGTCGTTGCACCTGATGGCAGTAAAACCGTTTATTTTTATAATCGTGACTATACCAGCCACAAAGAAGGGCAATTAGAAGCTATTGATAATTTTGATACTAACGGCACCACCTTATTGCGACGTAAAGAAATTACTCAGTTAAAAGGTCAACGTATTGGATTAAGTGGTATTACCGGTGATAATACTCAGCCGCAGCATTATCGAATTAACACCTCACAAGAAAAAATCACTGTCTATGACCAAGGTACACAAACCTTTACCACCAGTTACAATAGCTTTGATATCTACGGTAATCCGCAAATTACCAGTGAGTCTAATAATTTCAATGGTAAAAAACGCTATACAAAACAACTTTATTATAACGACACAACAAATTGGCTAATTGGCTTGCCTAAACAAACGCTTATCAGTTCGACCCCCACCTTTCCTGTGACGCCTGCATCTGAAACTACTTATCACAGCGCAACCGGTAACTACAAATCACTCCCCTATGAGCATCGTTCATTCGGGCGCTGGTATAAACGCAATACCCGTTACCATACTTCAGGCGTGAATGCGGGGTTGCCTTACACAGTGAATTATAACGGAACAAACCGTTGGGTAGAGTTTTCCAACTACAAACGCGGTATTGCGCAAACCATTAAAACGCCGCAAAGTTTAAGTGCAACGCCGCAATACGCCTACAAGGTGGTGGACAACAATGGTTGGGTAACACAGCAAACAGATTTTATGGGGCAGTGCATCAACTATGGTTACGATAGCTTGGGCCGAATGATCTTAGTTGACCCTTGTGATAGCCGCTGGTCAAGCACCAATATTACTTATGCCACAACAGCGGGCAGCGACAGCCTAAGTTATGTTGAAGCTGACATGCTAAAAAAAACCGTCACTAGGGGCAACTATCAAAAAATCACCTATCACGACAGTTTACTGCGCCCGGTGATGATTAAAGAGTGGGATAAAACATTTTCATCTACTGCCCGTTATTCTCGCCAACAGTTTGACGCGTTTAATCGCCCGCTTTATCAAAGTCTACCTAATTCTAGTAGTAACACGCCTTATGGTGTTACTCACCAATATGATGGTTTAGGACGCCCCACGTTAATTGATAACAACACCACATCAGGGAATATCAGTTATCGTTATTTATCAAACAATCGAGTGCAGGTGAATGACAACAAAGGCAATGTCACCACCACCACTTACCTAGCTTATGGTGCGCCAGAGCAAAATATGGCCACCCTGATTATCTCGCCTCACAGTGTGAACACCAGCCTGGCTTATAATATCTATGGCAATATGAGCTCGGTGAGTCAGGGCGGAATCACTGAATCGCGGGTATACGACAGTTATCAGCAATTGTGTAAAACGGTAAGACCGGATATAGGCAATACCGCCTTTGTTAAAGATGCGCTGGGTCAGGTGAGCTGGCAAGCGCGAGGCAGCTCTATTGACAGCAGTACCACGACCTGTGACACCACAGTCAGTGCTACCGACAAAGCCATCTTCGCTTATGACAATTTAGGCAATGTTAAATCTATTCTGTTTGGCGACAGCAGCCCCGACCAAAGCTATGTGTATGATGCCAATAGCCGTTTAACCACCCTCAACGCAGGCTCGGTGGTCACGGCTTATGAATATAATTCTGCCAACCTGATTGAGCTGGAAACCCTATCTGTTGATGGACAAAGTTTCGTTTTAGATTATGGGTATAGCAGTAACGGCAACCTGGCTAATACCCTTTACCCCAGTGGAGTACATATTACCTATTCTCCCAATGCCCTGGGTCAAGCCACCAAGGCGGGCACCTATGCCACCAGTGCCACGTATCACGCCAATGGCATGGTCAAATCGCACAATTACGGTAACGGCTTTGCCCATACCTCGAGTCAGAACAACAGCGGTTTGCCCAGCACCTTTTACGATAAACGCAGCACCACTTACGCCATCAATCATGGTTTTAGCTACGATGCCAACAATAACCTGACGGTACTGGATGACAAAATCAACAATGCCTATGACCTGAGCCTGAGCTACGATGGCCTAGACCGCCTGGACGTAATCACCGACAGTTATTTAGGCGCAGGGGATGTGAACTATGATGCCATGGGCAATATCACCGATTACAAGCTGGGTAATAAAACCATTAACTATGTTTACACCAGCACTAAACAACTGGACTACACCACCGGCAGTAAAATTTACGATTTTAATTACGATGACAAAGGGAATGTCACCGACAATGGCATCAGAGGGTTTATTTACAATGCCGCCAATCAAATGGTGCAAAGTGACGGTTACCTGTATACCTATGATGGCAATAACAAGCGGGTAAAAGAACAAGGCTCCAACGGCACCAGCTACTCCTTTTATGCCAGTAACGGCAAGCTGATGTACCGCCAAGCCAATAACCAACATATCGAGTATTACTACCTGGGTGGCAAACTGGTAGCCAATAAAAAAGGTAGTACCGTAACTTACCTGCACAGTGACTATTTAGGCAGCACTGCCGCCGAATCGAATACAAGCGGCACGGTCACTTCAAGAATGCATTACCAACCCTTTGGTGAAAGCATTGAGCCACCTAAAGACGACATAGGTTACACCGGCCATAAGTTTGATACCGACTTAGGCTTGAGTTATATGCAGGCACGATACTATGATCCAGTTATTGGGCGGTTTATGAGTAATGATCCGGTTGGTTTTACTGGTGAAGTAGCAAGTTTTAATAGGTATTCCTATGTTGACAACAACCCATATAAATACAATGATCCCGATGGTAAACATCGAAGACACATTGTCAAACAGATGGTTAAAACTATCGAAAGAGCAAATAAAAGAGCTAAGCAACTTCAAGAGAATAGGCAAAGAGGCAAGGAAGGCGAACAAAAAACTCGTGATAGTTTAGGTGATGATATAGCTGGTGAACAAGTAACTCTCGAAACTAAACGTGGTGATAGAGCAAGGGTAGATTTTGTAAAAAAAGACAAAGGTGTCGTTGAGACTAAAACTGGTGATGCAAAGCTTTCGAAAGGTCAAGAAAAGGTTAAAGAGGCTATCGATAATGGCGAGCCTGTTATACCAAGAGGAAAAAATGCTGAAAAAGCAGGGCTTCCTAAGAATGAACCAACTATAATGAAAAACTGTAAAGTTGATAGGCATTGTTGATGACTGAACAAACGAAATTAAATAAAGTAGTTATAGATTTTGTAGCTAAAGGTAAAATTGAAGACCAATGGTTAGTTGTATTAGTAGAAGAAGCTAACGCTGAATTTGATTTAGATGGATTTCTTTACGATTTTCAAGATCGGCTATACAACTGTCTTGATGCTATCATAGATGGCCAACTGGCTAATAAATTTCCAGACACTTCAAATAAAAATATTGTAATACGAGTTGATTGTTATCAGATACCTAGGCATGAAGTCGAAGAGTTTTTTGTCAGTTTTTCTACTGGTGTTCTTGCTCTCCCAGATTATGCTGAAGGGCTAGCTAACAGTAGTTATGTAAAAGATATAACATTCGAAATAAATTTTGATTAAAAGGAAAGAATGGGGTCGCGTCTTTCCTTTTGCCTGTCAACTATCTTTAAGCAGCAAACTAGAGTAGAAAATATGACATCCGTAGTTAATTGTTAACTTAAACGCAGGGCTATAGTTATTATGGGCAATATTAGTAGCAGACTAGGCTGCTTATTTTGGTTGTCGTTGGCAGGTGTTACCAGCGAAGTAGGCAAAGTGATGCAGCGCCACTATATGGTGACACCAGTGAAGTTGCCTAGGCTTGCTGTTATTCGTTGCCTATTTAAACCAGTGTTGCCTGCCCAGTAAAGTGCTCTGCGGTGTGATCATGCGGGTCAATATTTATATGTTTAAAAACTCTGAACTATTAATGTGCCTACCTGTATTTGGATCTGAGCAGGCCTTTATTAATTTTTTTAATTAATGGAGGTTGTTGCGCTGTTGTTTGAAATTCATTAAATGCAAGATGAACTTTTAAAAGGTTGTGCTCTGAGACCCAAAACAAAAAGTCTAGTTGTGCCTCTTTTGTGTCACCAATATTTATTACTTTTTGTGCATGCAACAACGTCTGCTTTAACAGTCGGTGATAAAGTGAAAAATCGTCAATTAAATTCGGTGATTTAAAGTGATTTTTAATGTGCTGTTATATAAAGCTGAGTCTAGCTAAAAAGTTAATATATAGCAGTGCGTAGAGTTCATAGATTGGAATAACTAATAGTTTTGACGAGTTATTGGCATGTGCCTTTGCAAGACGCTTACCGTAGTTTCATTATCAGATGAAAATAAAAAAGCCCGTAAGGGCTTTTTATTAGAAAATCAATATTGTTGATTTTAGATTTAGAAGCGAGCTTCGAAACCTAAGCGAACGTAACGCGGTGTTTGCCAAGTATAAGCAGCACCATAGTATGAGTTAAGCTCACCTTCATTTTGCTCATAATGCTCATTTGCAGAAGAGATTGACTGGCTATTAAGAACATTAAATACATTAATCGAAGCACGCATGTCAATATCCGAAATAGTAAAGTCATAAGCTGCAGATAAATCTAGATTAAATGTCCAAGGAGTACGGCCTGCGGTACCACGAGTATGTTTATCATAAATTTTTTCTTCTTGATCACATTCACCATTACCGTTCGTATCAGGGCACTCATTGGTATAAATATAGAAAGTGTCACCCCAACCACCATTTAGGTTAGGATCTTTTGACGGGTAACCTTGACCAAATAAACTTTGCGGGCGGCCACTTTGTAAACTGGCGTTCCAACCAACAGTTAAGTCTTCCGTTGGTTCCCAACTGCCGAAGAATTTGAATGTATGACGGCGATCATTTGGTTGATAACCTTGTGAACCATCCATTACAGCAGGGAAATCAAAGTCTTGTGTAATTCCAGCATCGGCTTGGCCGATATCAGATTTAACCGCACCTTCAAAATTACCGACACTACGAGCCCAAGTATAACCAAATTGATAGCGAATTGTATCTGCTTGATAATCTAAGCTAAATTCAACTGCAGTGTACTCATTATTTGCTTTAGGTAAACCAATCGTTTCTGCGGAATGAGTAGTTAAAGAACCTGCGTCAGGTATACCATCAGTGATCTCATCTGTTGGATCATTACTAGTACCATTCCAATATACACCATCTTTATACCAGCTTGATGTAGAACCTGGATTTATCATTACACAAAAAGGATAAGCATAACGGCCACAATAATCATCAAGAGCTGTTGCTACTTCTCTATAAATACCTTTAACACCAACAGTATACTCATCGTTTAATGCTTGTTGAACTCCAATAATGTATTCATCTTTAGAAAATGGATCCGCTTCTTGAGCTTGGAAAATGTCTTTTTCAGGGATAGTTGGTACACCACTTATCTGCTGTGAATTTTCTAACCCGCCACTGCCGATAGTATCAGCCAAAGGAGCAAGGCCAGTTGGAGCCCCAGTTGTCGAATCCACACCTGTATATGTATAAGCAGTTGTTATATCACTCACACCTGATGCGGCACGGAAAATAGTATTGTTTGCAACAGGAAGATAATAACGACCATATGTACCATACACTTTTGTATCACCAGTACTGGTAGGATCCCATGTAAAACCTAAACGCGGAGCAATATCTGTTTTAAAGCTTGTTAATAATTTTCCAGTTGTACCCCAACTATCAAATTCATCAATTCGCAGACCTACTGTTACTGCAAAATCATCTGTAACTTGCCAATGATCTTCCAAATAGTAAGCCGTTAACTCTGATTCAAAACTCCCACCACCATCAAAAACACGGTCTTCAACATAATCTATTGTTGAGCCAGTATTGTTTGTTAAAGCACCATTATCTGCTTGAAAGCTACCATTATCTGCTAGGGTGCGATAATCGTAACTATGCCCACCGATAGGGCGACTAATACGTTCAGATTCACGCTCTTGGTAATCGATACCAAAACTAAACGAATGATCTTCCCAAACATATTCTATATCTAGACGGTATTGAGTATTCTCATCATTATTAGCGCCAAAACTACCGCCTGCGCCACATCCTGTAATTGGGTTTGATGTACCTCGAGAGTCGGTAATGCTTGGGCATACTAAGTTTTCAGCTTGTGTTTCATACTCAGTTTTAATGCTACCAGCCATTGCTGTAATTACTAGATCTTCTGTTAGAACACCTGTGTAGCTTATACTTTGAGCTTCACCGCCACGTTTAAGTAAAGCACCATCTTTACGATCACCAACTACGCCATTGTTATACTCATAGACAGAACGTTCAATATCGCGACGGTTTGAGTATGCAAAATAACTTAATCGATGATTCTCAGTAATATCCCAATCAAGCTTACCACCCCAGAATAAATTATCTCCACCAGAAGCTGATTCTTCACGGTATTGATCATTTGGAGAGAACTGATCTCCTCCCCAAGTATAAGTTGACTCAGTGTCACGAGGATTGACTAAGCCATAAAAGAAAAGTGTATCTTCAATAAGTGGACCACCAACCGCAAGTGTTATATCTGCTTTATTATCTGAATCTAACCTTTCATCTCTGAAAACTTGCCCTGCCCCTTGTTTACCACGAGAAAAAGATCCTTCTTCTTGCAGTGAATCAGGTTGATATTGCACTACAGCTGAGAATTCCCATTCATTAGTACCGCTTTTAGTAGTTGTATTTATTGTACCACCTGTTGCACGACCAAACTTTGCTGAGTAACCACCTGTTTTTACTTGGAATTGATCATAAAATTCAAAAGGAACCTCGCCACAACCTAAACCTTGACGTGTATTAGTCACCTCTAGTCCATTAATATAACAAGCATTCTCAGCTACTGATGAACCGCCAAATGAAGCTGTGTTACCAAATGCACTATCACCTTTCACTGCACCTGGTGCTAATAACGCAACAGACGTTAGATCACGATTAATTGGCATTCTATCGATTTCAGCATCTGTAATAATTAAGCCTGAGTCAGCTGTTGAAAGATCTATTGAAGAAATTCGAGCACCAACAACTTGAATAACCTCAGGCCCAGAGGCTTCTGTTAGATCAAAGTTCGCTTTTGAATTGCTACCCAACGAAACACGAACTCGATCCTCAGCAACAACAGCTGCTCCTTTAAGTACTTGAATTTCATAATTACCTGAAGGCAAAGAAGCAAAACGAAAGCTTCCATCTGCTGAGACATTAAGAGTACGAGTCAGACCCGTTGCTGAATTTTTAACTTTGACTGTGTACCCTGCTGTGTTAGTAATGTTATTGATTGTACCAACAACATCTGATGCAGCAGCAGGAAATGCCAAACCTAAAGAAGCAGATACAGCTATTGCTGTTATGCTTTTCTTGAATATTGATTTCATTCTTATTGTATCCCTGTTTAAATTATAATTATTTAACCTTATAAAAGGTACTTACACATTAATAAAAGGGAACTTAAATGTAAACAAAAAACACCTAAATTACACTTAATTAATATAGGTAACTATACACTGTCAAAAAATTGGGATTATTTAAATTGCATAAAACAAAACTATACATTCAAAACCCACAAAAAAAACAAAAAATTAACATCGGATATACTTAATAGCTAAAACTGATTTAGCTTAGTATAAATATTAAAATAAACAGCAGTAAATAAACGCCTACTTATTGTAATAGAAAGGGTAGTTTAGACTGATCTTTAAGATATAAAAAGTAAGCAGCAACTGGACCCGCTATAATGATTTCACAGAAATAAAGCAACCTTCCTAAATGCCAAGACTAATATTAACTAGAAATCGTTATAGAACTAAAAGCCTTGGCAGCAATCCAAGTAAAATACACTTAATAATTAATAGTACATCTTAAGCTATCAGGGAGGTAGGCTCATAATGTGAATCATGAAAACCCCTGTTTATCATTAACTTAAGAAAACCGTTATTACTAATAATAGCTACGATAATCTAGCTAAGCTAGAGATAAAAATTGAACTAATTCCTTGTTCTAAGATCCGATTTTCGACCAATAAAAATTAGAGCAACAAGAGACAAGCATAAAGAAGTAGTCGAATTATTTTTCGATGACAATGATTTTTCGTATTTCCATCTCGCAGTGAAAAAACAATTGCTAACTGACGGCACACGGGTAGGAAGGATAAGTAAAAGCAAAATTATGACTATCATTATTGCTTTTCATATACCGAAACAGCGCGATTTTAAGAATGACTATCTTAGCCGCATTACTCGTGAGGGTTTCCTCTTTATACAAAACACATCTAATTCATGAGCTATTTTAATTATCTCCTTTTTTCTAATACTCATAAATTTGTCATTATCATTGAGTCCAGCTTGTCTACTATTCCTAACTTCCCGTATACCAGAGATGCCCGATTAAAAACGCGTTATGAGGTTATTCGCCTCTTTCTCGAAGTAAAAAATCGTACTGTTGTCGCTAAAACTACCCGCGTTAGCCGTCGACTGGTCAATGAGTGGGTTACTGCATACTTATCCGATGGAATTAAAGCGCTTGATATTAAAAAACAATCAGGTCGCCCTTGTGGCTTAACATTAAAACAAAAGTGCCAGCTTAAAGATTACATCTGTGCGCACGCAGTGAAAGAGGAAGGTGGGAGGCTGATAGGTGAAGATATACGCAAATACATTTACGATACATTTGGTGTCCAATACAAACTCAATAATGTCTACCGTTTGATGTGCGAGCTTAATCTTTCATGGATAACGTCTCGCTCTAAACATCCTAAACAGTCAATTGAGGCACAAGAAGACTTTAAAAAATTTCCATTATAATACGATCATCACAATTCCAGGCCACGTGGCCCTTGATAGAGTGGATGTGTGGTTTCAAGATGAAGCGCGATTTGGGCAACAAAATACCACCTCAAAAATTTGGGCTAAAAAAGGCACTAGGCCACGTGTTGTGAAGCAACAGCAATTTCTATCCACTCATATTTTTGGTGCAGTATGCCCCGCAACAGGGCAAACAGAGGCGATTATAGCCCCTTATTTGAGTAAGGATATAATGAAGCAACACTTACAACTCATTTCAGATGCTACGCCATGTGGACGGCACGCAGTGGTTATTGTTGATCGCGCAAGCTGGCATATGGGTAATGTTAATGAAGGGATTAAAAATGTGTCGGTGATACCGTTGCCTCCTTATTCACCAGAACTTAATCCGGTTGAGCAAGTATGGGCATGGATGCGAGACAGAGAGTTATCTAATCGTACTTTTTCAGATTATGACGACATTGTGGAGCAAGTAAGTAGAGCGTGAAATGTGTTTCGTTCAAATATTACTAATGTTAAGCATATGTGCTTTAGAGCATGGACAAATTAAATAGCATTGGTATTACTCAGCCATACGCGACCTCTGGAGGTCACGCTTTGCAAAAATATGAAGGCTACAGTATAACATTATGGGATAGAGCAATGCTGGCAAAACGTTTGGTTATTGAAACCATCGATAAATATCAACACGCTCCAGTTAAGGTAGACACTTCTTTAAGCGACTGTTTTTCATTTAACATTTACAATACACTAGCGTTGGCAACTTGGCCTTGGCTCAAATTCACTGGCCCTCAGTGGTAGCTGAATGACCTTGCCACAGCCCGGAGGCGCTTGTTTACCGGTTAGTTCGTCGATAAATGCCCAACGAATAGAAGGTGGACGTGTATCAGCGATTGCCTCTGGGTTGAGCGGTTTAAGGTAACGAATATAGGTTTCCAATGCGCCAACACTGCCCGTTAAGCCAGTACTTTTATTATCATCACGACCAAGCCATGCAACCGTTACTGTATTTTGATCAAAGCCTGCATACCAACTATCACGTAAGTCATTACTGGTGCCGGTTTTACCTGCAAGTTGAATCGACGGAAAGTGGGCATTTAAGCGTTTTGCAGTGCCATCTTTAGTCACCCGTTTCATGGCATATTTAGTCATATACACCGCGGCTTTATCAAAGCGCGGCGCTGAGCTGATATTATGCTGATAAAGCACACGCCCTACTGAGTCGGTTAATGCCGAAATAGATGTCAATTGACGATATTCGCCATCAGCCGCCAACGTGGTATAAAGCTGAGCAACTTCAAAGCTCGACATTTCAACAGCACCGAGCAGTAATGATGGATACTGTGATATTTGCTCTTTAGCGCCGAGTTTATTGAGTGTATCAGCGACTTTATCCACCCCAACATCTAGCCCCAAGTTCACCACTGGAATATTGATACTTTGACTAAACGCTTTATAAAGCGGTAGCGTGCCGCGATATTGATGATCAAAATTTTCTGGTTGCCACACTTTGCCTTGCTCATTAGTCACTTGCACTGGTGAGTCATCTAGCAGCGTCGCTAAATTATAGTGTGGTAAACCCAATGCAGTTAAATACACCGCGGGTTTAACCAATGATCCTATATTACGTTTTGTATCAAGAACGCGGTTAAATCCTAAGAAGCGAGGATCGCGTCCAGCCACCAGCGCAGATACCCCACCCTTTTCTACATTAACTGAGATCATCGCCGCTTCAAGCTGCTCTGTCGTGCTGCGTTTTTCAAGGTATGGTAGGCTTTTTTCAATTGCCTCTTCCATTGCTGCTTGTTTTTGTAGATCAAAATAAGTAAATACTCGCACGCCGGCATCAAGTACTTCTTGGTCCGGTAGTAATTTTTTCAACTCACGATCCACCAGCTCTAAATAACCTGGATATGATTTAGGCAAGCTGTCTTTCATTGGTGCAATATCGATTGGGCGTTTTAATGCAGCACGGTATTCGCGGGTATCAATTAATTTATTATCAACCATTAAGCGCAGCACTAAATCTCGGCGCTCCATAGTGCGCTCAGGGTAACGGCGCGGATTATAATATGAAGGGCCTTTAACCATAGCGACGAGTAACGCTATTTGATCGTACTCCAGCTCATCGACAGGCTTAGAAAAATAAAACTCGGAAGCTAAGCCCATACCATGCACACCTTGGTTATACGATTGGCCAAGATACACTTCGTTTAAGTAAGCTTCTAAGATTTGATCTTTTGAATAGCGATAATCTAAAATCAAGGCGATCAGCGCTTCGTTGAATTTACGGATCAGCGTACGATCACGGGTTAAATAGATATTTTTTGCCAACTGCTGCGTTAAGGTACTGCCACCTTGGACTGTTCGCCCAGCTTTTATATTGCTGTATAAAGCACGCATAATCGAGAAAACCGAAACCCCATGGTGCTGATAAAAATTCTGATCCTCAACCACTAACAGTGTATCTGTTAACATTGGTGGAAACTTATCCAGCGGCACAAACTCGCGGTCTTGTTTGGAATCATTACCAATACGCGCAATTTGCACTGGCTCTAATCGAGCGCTGTTTAAGCGTCTGCCAAATTTA
This sequence comes from Pseudoalteromonas sp. ASV78, assembly GCF_047806705.1. Lineage (NCBI taxonomy): Bacteria > Pseudomonadati > Pseudomonadota > Gammaproteobacteria > Alteromonadales > Pseudoalteromonadaceae > Pseudoalteromonas > Pseudoalteromonas sp. ASV78. The sequence goes on from NZ_JBLOPA010000001.1 coordinate 2,103,515, forward strand.
TCTTTAATGCTGGCAAGTTTTTGACCCGCAAAACGCAGTTCAATAACTTGTGCTTGCTCTAAACCATCATAAAACTCAAATTCACGACGGAAAATTTTAATACTATCGCCCGCTTTTACATATTGCCCTGTACGGCTGAGCTTATTCACCGAAGAATAATTTAACCTATCGAGTTCCCACACCACTTCTTGGCTAGATAAAAACTGGCCTGGGTAAAAACCCATTGCTCTGGCATAAACTTGTGCTGGCAGCTGCCATTTATTGCCTTCAAATTGACGGGTGATTTTGGCATCTAGATAGATTAAATATAAAGCCATGGCAATAATGCCAGCTAAGCTGAGCTTCCAAAAAATAGACCAAATCTTACGACCAATACCCCGTTTTTTTATATTTTTTGCTGGCGCCTTTTTAGTCGGTGCTTTTTTCACAGCCTTAGACGCAGTCGTTGAGGCTTTATTGGCCGGGCGTTTCGATGGAGTTTTACTAGAGCGGGAATCTTTTTTATCAGCCATTGACGTTGCTATTTATTTCCAGAGTTAAATTTACAGGTGCGAGCTTAGCATACACGCTAACACCTGCAAAATTAACCTTGACTGAAACTACTTAACCACAATACGAGTTAGCTAATTCTAACGAGTACACAACCACAGCGCGTGGATCATCGCAGGAATAAAGAAGATAAAGCATAAGATAATATTGATGATCAGGTCTTTACCTACTCCTGCTTTTAAGAATACCGCCACAGGAGGTAAAAAAATCGACAGAATGATCAAGAGTAATTTGTTATCCATAGTTTGCCCTTCAATTGTAATTAGTGTCATTTAAAGAATAGACACTAAATCATTATTTTCCTACCTGAATATTCTGAATTTTATCAATCAGTTTTACGTTTATTAGAAACCAAAAAAAGTCCTAATCGAAATTAGGACTTTGTTTTGAACACACAATGATTTTAAAAATTTTTACTTAGTTACTACGTACCGAAACAAACTCAGGGTAAGCATCAATACCACAATCGTGTTGATCCATGCCGTTTAGTTCTTCTTCTTCTGTTACGCGAATACCCATGGTTTTCTTCAGTATTCCCCACACGATAAGTGAGGCAATAAATACAAATCCTAAGATACATACTAAGCCGATTAACTGGTTAACTATCGTTGCTTCAGCATTTGATACTGGTACTAAAATAATACCTAAAATACCACATACACCATGCACTGAGATTGCACCAACTGGGTCATCAATTTTAATTTTGTCTAGCGCAACAATGCTAAATACCACTAATGAGCCACCTAAAATACCGAGTAAACAAGCTAATAAAGGTGATGGTGATAATGGGTCAGCAGTGATAACGACCAAACCTGCAAGTGCACCGTTAAGTACCATAGTTAAATCAGCTTTACCCCATAACACTTTACAGACGAATAGTGCTGCAATTGCACCCGTTGCTGCAGCAGCGTTGGTGTTAAGTAGAATTTGACCAACCGCAGTAGCATTTTCAGCATCAGAGATAAGTAACTGTGAGCCGCCGTTAAAGCCGAACCAACCCATCCACAGAATAAATGTACCGAGTGTAGCCAGTGGTAAGTTAGAACCTGGAATTGGGTAGATCTCACCATTTTTACCGTATTTACCTTTACGAGCACCTAGCATTAATACACCAGCCAGTGCAGCAGCAGCGCCTGTGCCGTGAACAATAGCAGAGCCTGCAAAGTCAACAAAGCCCATTTCAGATAAGAAGCCACCGCCCCATGTCCAGTAGCCTTCAACTGGGTAAATAAAGCCAGTTAATACCACGGCAAAAGCAAGGAAAGCCCATAACTTCATACGTTCCGCAACCGCACCCGATACAATCGACATAGCCGTTGCTACGAATACCACTTGGAAGAAGAAGTCTGATTCTAAAGAATGATTTGCATCAGCAGCTTGAGTGCCAATTAGGGCACCAAGCGAAGGCACTAAGCCACCTTCAGCATTGTCTACATACATAATGTTGTAGCCAACCAATAAGAACATGGTACATGCGATAGCATAAAGCGCCACGTTCTTGGTTAAAATTTCAGTGGTATTTTTTGAACGAACTAAGCCCGCTTCTAACATGGCAAAACCAGCCGCCATCCACATCACTAAAATACCCGATATTAAAAAGTAAAATGTATCTAACGAAAACTTGAGTTCAACTATCGTGTTTTCCATAAAGCCCCCTTAAATTGCTTCTTCATCTAATTCACCCGTACGAATACGGACAATTTGATCTAAGTCGTAAACGAAAATTTTGCCGTCGCCAATCTTGCCTGTTGAAGCAATTTTGGTAATGGTCTCAACGACCCTTTGACAATTTTCGGTACGAGTAGCAATCTCAAGTTTGATTTTTGGAATAAAATCAACTTGATATTCAGCTCCACGGTACAGCTCTGTATGACCGCGTTGACGACCAAAACCTTTGACGTCAACAACCGTCATTCCCTCAATGCCTAAATCAGCCAGCGCTTCACGCACATCATCTAATTTGAATGGCTTTATTATTGCACTAATCATTTTCATAGTGGCCCCCTTCGGACGCTTATTGTTATCCTGTTTGCTAAGATAATCCAACCTTTGTGCCACTATTTTAAATAATTAAAAAACAACTAGTTACATAATAAAAATAAATTACCGATATAAAAAATGCACCATATAGGTGCATTTTTTTAACATCTTAACTGTGCTGGTGCAGCAGCCTAATTTTGCCTTACCACACAGTCGCGATTTTGCTCTTTCGCTTGATACAGCGCTTTATCCGCTAACCGCATGGCACTGGTTAAAGTCACATTTTGGAATTTGGTTAAACCAATGCTCACTGTAATTGCAAATGCATGACCATCTATCACAAAGTCATACTCTGATAACCTAACTCTAAACGCATCTAGCAACGAATAAGCTTGATCTAATCCTACATCAGCTAACACAATCGCAAATTCTTCACCGCCAACCCGGGCAACCGTATAACCTTTAAATGAACTGCGTAGTAACGACGCTACTTGCTTTAGTGCCTGATCCCCCGCTTCATGACCAAATTTATCATTAATCGTTTTAAAGAAATCAATATCAAGTAACGCTAAGCTATTATTGCGCGATGTTTCTTTTAATAGTTTTTCGGCAAATTGGTAAAAATAGCGGCGATTATAAAGGTTAGTTAAATCATCACGAAAAGCACTCTCTTTAATATCTGCGATAAGAGAAAGCTGCTCCATGGTTTGCAATACACGACAATGGAACTCTTCATTCATAAAAGGTTTTGTTAAAAAGTCATTTGCACCAAATTTGATAAACCGAGCAGATAAACCATGTTTACCCGCACCAGATAAACCGATAATTGCTAAATCATCACGACCACGAATATTGCGCACCGCTTTGACAAGCTCAAAACCATCCATAGTCGGCATCGCATAATCAGTCAGCAATAGTTTAATCTCTGGATCACTTTTTAGTATTTGTAACGCTTGTTCACCATCATGCGCATCTTGCACATCAAACAACTGCTTTTCGAGCATTTGTCTCATTAATGAACGACTTAATAAAGAGTCATCGGCGATCAAAGCCTTACAACCTTGATTGCGTAATAATTGCGCCACTAATTTAATTGCATAATGATAAGAGTCACGATTATCTTTTATTACATAATCAACCACCCCAAGCTCTAATATTTGCTGACGTTTATATTCATCAATAGTAGATGTGAGCACCACAGTAGGAATTTCGTGCTCTAGGGTGTATTTAACTACTTCACCATTCATCGCATCAGGCAGTGTTAAATCAACTAAGGCCAGTGTGTACTGATGTTTTGCAATAAACTCTTTGCCCTGTGCCAGTGACCAAGCAAAATCAATTGCAACATCAAGATAATGAGCCGATAAGTGTCGCAATACTTGCTGGACAACTTTACTATCTTCAACTACTAACACTCTTTGCATATATCTTCTCAACACGACAGCGGACATTGCCGAAATAAATTATTTACGAATAAAGTAAGAACTAAGTATGAAATATACCTTATTATTGCCTTGAGCAAAATATCTTGCTGCAAATATAAGCATAAAAGCACAGTGCTTCTCTTACAGATAATATTATTGTCTACCTCCTACCGATTAATATTGGCGTCTAGTCTCATTCTCTTTGTTATTTGCATAAAAATTATCTTTAATAGGTTAACAATTGTTTAAAGGATCCACCATGAAGCTTATCAGTATCATTAGTTTCTCACTGGCTGTACTTACTTTAAGTGTCAGTACCACCAGTTATGCAGAAAACCAACGTCGCATTGATGTTGACAGCAAAGTTATCACAGAGCATAAAGCGCGTATCAATGGCGAGCGTTTTTCATATACAGCAACCACAGGCACGCAGCCGGTGTGGGATGACAAAGGCGATGCTATTGCGACCTTACAGTACACCTATTATACCCGCGATAAAGTGGACGATAGAACGAAGCGCCCATTGCTGATCTCATTTAATGGCGGCCCAGGCTCTGCTTCAGTATGGATGCACATTGCCTATACTGGCCCACGGGTGTTAAAAATTGATGACGAAGGCTATCCTATTCAACCTTATGGTATAAAAGACAATCCTTATTCAGTGCTTGATGTTGCCGACATCGTTTACGTTAACCCAGTCAATACCGGTTATTCTCGCATCCTTGAAAACGACAAAGGCGAACTGCCAAGTAAAGATGCACAACAAAAAATGTTTTTTGGTGTTAATGCCGACATAAAATATTTAGCCGAATGGTTAAATACCTTTGTGTCACGCAACGAGCGCTGGCGTTCACCTAAGTTTTTAATTGGCGAAAGCTATGGCACAACCCGTGTGTCAGGGCTTGCTCATGAGCTGCAAAACCGCCAATGGATGTACGTTAATGGTGTGGTGTTAGTGTCTCCGACTGACATTGGGATCAAACGTGAAGGCCCTGTAGAAGCCGCTAACCGCCTCCCTTACTTTGCAGCAACAGCTTGGTATCACAAAGCACTTAGTCCAGCACTGCAAGCAAAAGATTTAGACGAGTTACTCCCTGAGGTAGAAGAATTCACAGTTAACAAATTATTGCCCGCTATCGCCAAAGGCGGCTTTCTTGGCGCTGACGAAAAACAAGCCATCATCAAACAAATGGCTTTATATGCCGGTGTATCTGAAAAGTTTGTTGCACAAAACAACCTCGATATTCCAAATAACTTTTTCTGGAAAGAGTTACTGCGTGAACGTGGCCAAACTGTAGGCCGTTTAGATTCTCGCTACTTAGGTATTGATAAACGTGATGCGGGCGAATCTCCTGATTACTGGGCTGAGCTTACGTCATGGCTACACTCATTTACACCGGCGATTAATCACTATTTACGTGATGAACTAAACTATAAAACAGATGTTAAATATAACTTGTTTGGCAATGTGCACCCATGGGACCGTACAAATAATAACACCGGTGAAAATTTACGTTTAGCTATGGCGCAAAACCCTTACCTCAATGTGATGATCCAATCAGGTTATTTTGATGGCGCAACCAATTACTTTGATGCCAAGTACACTATGTGGCAACTGGATCCAAGCAGCAAAATGCGTGAGCGCTTGAGCTTTAAAGGCTACCGCAGTGGTCATATGATGTATTTACGTCATGCTGATCTAGAAAGCTCAAACAATGATTTACGAGATTTCATTTTAAAATCATTACCTAAAGAAGGTGAAGCTGCAAAATATTAAACATTGCGCAGGCTCATTTAGTTAAAAAAGCCCGTTTATTACGGGCTTTTTTTCGCAACATGTAAACGTTTAGGTATATACTCAAACCATTGATTTTACGTTTTGGAAAACAAAAATGGCAGAAAACTTCCGTGTTATGTTTGCAGGTCTTGCGCAAAATACTGACCAAGCACACGCGATCAGCCAATTGGCAACTAAACTAAAAGCCCCCACAGCAAAAGTGGCCGCTTTTTTTGACAACAAGCCATTATTTGCCCCTTGTGAAAAAGAAAAAGCGCTAAAACAAGCAAAATTACTTGCTAGTGTCGGCGTCATAAGTAAGCTGCAACCGGTTGAAACAAGCACAGCTAGCAGCACAGTTGCCAGCGATAATGAAACATCAAGCCAGCGCGATGAACGAATTTTTAACGCCCTTGATTACATCACTAGCAGCTTAATTCGTATCGAAGAAAAACTCGATGACTTAGAGCAGCGCCTACCCACTACCCAACAACAAGCAAATGCTGATGAAGACGAGGATTGGCAAAATGATGACCTGCTACTGGACGAAGAATTAACCACCCCAATTAAAAAGCGCAGTAACGTGTTGTTGTTTTCTCTAATTGCAATGGTGGTTATCTTGCTCGTGCTATTGGGATTATCGTTTGCATTTCCTGATTTATTCAGTGTTTAGGACAACTAACAGGTACGCCAAAAATAATAATGAGTGAAAAAAGAGCACAGATCCGCCAACAAATCCGTAAAGCACGTAATTTACTGTCAAAATCTGAGCAAGAAATTGCGGCAAAATCACTTAAAGTGAATTTTACTCAACACTTAAAACAACAAAAAAAGACCCAAAACGCCCATATAGGCATTTATTTTAGCAATGACGCAGAACTTGATACCTCATTGTTAATAAAAGATCTTTGGAGTAAAAATCACCATCTTTACCTACCGGTTATCCACCCCTTTAATGGCACTACTTTGTACTTTCAGCGCTATGAAGAAAATTCACCCATGAAGCCAAACCGCTATGGTATCTTGGAGCCCAAGTTAAATTGTAGTCAGATATGCCCACTTGCGGAGCTTGATTATCTGCTGATGCCATTAGTGGCATTTGATGATAACGGCAACCGATTAGGGATGGGGGGTGGTTTTTATGATAAAACACTGGCGCGCTACGAACAAGAAAACTGGCAAAAACCACAACTGATTGGCCTTGCACATCAATGCCAGCATGTTAAAAGTTTACCGGTTGAATCGTGGGACGTACCATTAAATTACATAATCACACCGCAGAAAATCTACCATTGGTAAGCATTTTATTTATATACTAATGGCAATCTCTCTCACCTATTGAGCATATAACAATGACACAAGATGAATTAAAAAAAGCAGCAGCTTGGGCTGCACTCGAATTTGTAAAAGAAGGCACCATAGTAGGTGTGGGTACCGGTTCAACGGTAAACCACTTTATTGATGCCTTAGGCTCGGTAAAAGACACCATTGTCGGTGCTGTTTCGAGCTCAGATGCTTCAACCGAAAAGCTTAAAGCACTCGGCATTGAAGTCTATGAATTAAACGATGTTGATAGCCTAGATGTCTACATTGATGGCGCCGATGAGATCAACGCACTGAACGAAATGATCAAAGGCGGTGGCGCGGCATTGACCCGCGAAAAAATCGTCTCAGCAGTGGCTAAACAATTTATTTGTATTGTTGATGAAACAAAAATAGTGGACACCTTAGGTGAATTTCCACTGCCGGTAGAAGTTATTCCTATGGCACGCAGTTATGTTGCCCGTGAATTACTAAAACTAGGCGGCGACCCGGTTTATCGTCAAGGTGTAGTGACAGACAATGGCAACGTTATTTTAGACGTACATAACTTGTCTATCAGCCAAGCAAAAGATTTAGAGCTGACAATTAACCAAATTGTTGGCGTAGTAACCAATGGCTTATTTGCCCAGCGTGGCGCAGATAAAGTGATTATCGGTACCAAAAATGGGCCGCAAATTAGATAAATAGGATGAGGATATGAGTAAGGTATCGTTAGCAAAAGACAAAATTAAAATCCTTTTGCTTGAAGGTGTGCATCAAAGTGCTGTTGAAACGCTAAAACGCAACGGCTACAGCAATATTGATTATGTAAAAACCTCATTACCTGAGGACGAACTACTTGAGCGCATCAAAGATGTGCACTTTGTAGGCCTGCGTTCTCGCACTCATATTACCGAAGCGGTATTAGATGCCGCTGAAAAACTGGTCGCTGTTGGCTGCTTTTGTATCGGCACTAATCAAGTTGATTTAAACGCAGCTCGTGAACGCGGCATTGCGGTTTTCAACGCACCATTTTCTAACACCCGCTCTGTTGCTGAGCTAGTACTGGGTGAGATTTTACTATTGTTCCGTGGTATTCCAGAGCGTAACGCTATTGCTCACCGCGGCGGTTGGTTAAAAACAGCCAATGGCTCGTTTGAAGCCCGTGGTAAAACGCTAGGTATTATTGGTTACGGCCACATTGGTACGCAGCTAGGTATCATGGCTGAAAACATCGGTATGAACGTTGAGTTTTACGATATTGAAGACAAGCTAACTCTAGGTAATGCCACCCAAGTGCATAACCTAACGCAGCTACTGCAACGCGCTGATGTTATCAGCTTACATGTGCCTGAAACACCGCAAACTAAAAACCTCATTGGTAGCGCGGAAATTTCAGTGATGAAGCAAGGTGCAATTTTGATCAACGCCTCACGCGGCACTGTGGTTGATATTGACGCCCTAGCAGAAGCACTACGTGATAAAAAAATCAGCGGCGCTGCCATCGACGTATTCCCCGTTGAACCAAAATCAAACGACGAAGAATTTATCTCACCACTGCGCGAATTCGACAACGTCATTTTAACGCCGCACATCGGTGGTTCAACCCAAGAAGCGCAAGAAAATATTGGTATTGAAGTAGCGGGTAAACTAGCTAAATACTCAGACAACGGCTCAACGATTACTGCTGTTAACTTCCCTGAAGTATCACTACCAGAGCTTGCTAACCGTAGCCGTTTATTGCACGTACACCACAACCGCCCAGGCGTGTTAACTCAAATTAACCAAGCGTTTGCTCAGCATGGCATCAACATCGCCGCACAGTACTTACAAACCGACGAAGCGATTGGTTATGTAGTTATCGACGTAGATACTGATCACTCAGAAGTCGCACTAAAAGAGTTAAGTGCGGTGGAAGGCACTATTAGAGCGCGTATTCTTCACTAATAGCGGTCAGCGGTCAGCGGTCAGCGGTCAGCGGTCAGCGGTCAGCGGTCAGCGGTCAGCGGTCAGCGGTCAGCGGTCAGCGGTCAGCGGTCAGCGGTCAGCGGTCAGAAATAATAAAAGCCGTGCTTGTTAAGTCAAGCACGGCTTTTATTTTGAGTAAGATAAATGTTATTTTGCAAAGCGCAGTGTAGGCTCTGCTCAATTAAAGCCTTTTAATCGTTGTGTCCCAGCTACCCGAAAAGGATATGGGAAAAACCTGGCTGCAATGAGATCGCAATAAGAGTGCCTCACTATGTGTTTGCCGTAAGCTACTTGCTGAACTGGTGCATCGACAGACGAAGTAAACGAATTTGCTTATTGAATTAGAGTTGATTTAGAATTGACCGTCACTGTATAAAAACGGTCAAAGAAAATACTAGTGCCTATTGACAGAGTTAAGGCTCATATGTGTTAAGTTGCACCCACTCAGCAAGTTGCAGCATTTTGTGCACAAGTTTTCTTTATACCTAACTCTTCGTGAAAATGCGTTGTGACACTAAAAGTTAATACAAAAATAATAAAACCCAACAACCAGCAATTACACTCTTTTAGTTTAAATTTACCACGCCAAAAAGCTGTTATAAAAATGACGAAATTTCTAAAAGTGAAGATAAATGTGATAAGTAGGAACACAAAAATGATAATTCCAGCTGTACTCATAATTTTCCAGTGCACCTAACGAGCCTTTAGAATTACTCGTTTTTAATTTATTTTTATTGATGCATTAACCATAGCCGAGTTCCTATTTTGATTCAATCGACAACTGACTTTCGCGTAAAATATAAAAAGGATTTGCTGTTGCTTTAATTGGCGTTTTGCAAGGTATTACAGGTGTTTGAGTGCATGCTTTGAGGTGATAAGGGCTTACCTTTATTAGTGTATCTTGCTTTGCAGCTTTTCTATATTATGAACTAAGCAATACAATTGCCATTGGGCATAGCGGGAATAAAATAGCTTGCCGTAAAATTAGCGAAGAATGAGCAAAAAACCAACTATTTTTTGTCCGTCTAATTGCCTTGATATGTTTCGGGGATTATAATAAGACCTAAATAGAGACCACTTTAAAGTACCGAGCAACGTATGACTAGTAGAATATTAACTGAAGCTGTGGCAAGTATTAGTGAATTAAAAGCTAATCCAATGAAAGTTGCTATGAGCGCAGACGGTGATGCTATTGCTGTTTTAAATAGAAATGAACCTGCTTTTTATTGCATACCAGCAGAGACTTATGAATTTATGATGGATCACATAGAAGATCTTGAGCTATTGAGTATTGCTGAGTCTAGAAAAAATGAAGAGACCATAAAAGTTAGTTTAAATGACCTATGAGTTAGAATTTAAAAAGACAGCGCTGAAAGAATGGAAGAAGCTTGGTTTTACAATACAACAGCAGTTTAAAAAGAAACTAGGAGAAGTTTTAGAAAACCCACATATCCAAAGTGCTAAACTATCAGGCGCCAATGAACTGTACAAAATTAAATTAAGACAAGCTGGCTATCGCCTAGTGTACGAAGTAAACGACTCTATCATTACCGTCACTGTGATTTCAGTAGGAAAGCGTGACAAAGGAAAAGTCTACAAAGTTGCAATGAAACGCACAAGCTAGAGAAACATAACGAGCCTGTAGAATAACTCGTTTTTAATTTATTTTTATTGATGTATTAACCATAGCCGAGTTCCTATTTTGATTCAATCGACAACTGACTTTCACATAAAATACAAAAAGAGGGTTGGCTGTTATTTAAATTGGCGTTTTACAAGTATTTTACGCATGCTAATTAGTCTTCAAGTTAATCTCATTTACTTCTCATTCCCTGCTCTTTGTGCAAAAGATCTTTAACTGAATTATTCACAAAGAGGTTAAGAGGCGCTGCGCTTAAGAGCTAACGGTGGATTTAGATCATTGGCTCCGCCGTAGGATAAGAATGTGCTACTGGTTATTAGGGTATAACACGCACTAAAGTACGCAGTTTAATGAAATTGGGTGTTAGTGAACGACTCGCCATAGCATGTGGTATCACCAGTACCAAAAGTAGGCGCTTGGAAGCGAAGGCCCTTGTCGAAGCTCAAAAACAAAAGGAATTAACATTGCGCTAGGCAATGACTATTTAGCGTCACAAGGCTTAGTGTCATTGAGAGATATTTGGATCAATATTCATTACGGGAGGTGAACCGACCATTGCACTTCCTGTTAATAAAAAAGCGCATGATGGATGGTGTGGGGCTGGAGGAGACTCAGGCTACCCGATTACATTTCGGCTACTTAATCCCGAAGGCCGCAACGATAAGGGCGATAGCTACGCCGATGAAAACGCGGCCCCACCATGTTTCATGCCACGCGGGGTCGTTGTTGGTTGCGTTGCTGATAACAACGTCGACAGTCGCATTCTCCGCTACCGTTTCCAAACCAGCCTCTTTGCGCATTTCTCGTAAATTAATCTCTTTTTCAATTTCAGATTTCAGCTCATAAAACTTAGCTCTTAACGCTCTATGGTCTGAAATAAATAGAGCGCAAATTCCGATTATGACCATCGGAGGAACGATGACTTTATAAAGTTCCAAAATTTCCCGGCCTTCGAAAGGTGCAGCCGGTATCGATTTCCAGAGACTACTGATCGGAAATATCCATGTCGTGTTTACCACCCAGCTCATTGCAGAATGAATACTGAGAGCGATACTGACATTACTTCCCTCTGTCCAAAGGTAAAGGCCTTTGACAACGGTCATCAAAAAATAGACAACTGCCAAAAAAATGATCAAATAGGATAGGAGAGATCTCCTTCTCGTCTTCTTAAGTTTTTCCTTCAGCTTCAACTCATACTCCTAGGTTCGACAGAAAATGTAACGCCGCCAGCAGTGGCAGGCAAAGCGCTCAGCGGTTTGACTGTCCCTCTGACTGGCTTTGTTAAATTAATACTCTACAAGAGCCCAGTATTTATTAGAGCCTGTTTCTATAACTCGTATCACATTGACACTAACCCCAGCTGACACGTTATCAATGACAGAATATAATCTATAAAATGGAAACGTTGGGTAGCCTGATCTTACATTTAGGGTTGACCTAGTTAAAAGTGTTCCTTTAATACCACTTACGTTGTTAACCTGTAAATTAGTTGGCCCATTTGGCTGTCCTGAACTATTAAAATATCCAACATAAACCCAGCCCTGGCTTTTAACTCCATCGAGTCTTTCCGATTTATCCTCCATGTTATTATTAGTTATCGTAACATCGCCGATTTCCTCTTGTTCAAATTTCCTTATTGCAACCACTTGAGCGGTTAGCTGGATCGAATTATCGTTATGCAATAACGTTTTTATATTTTGAACAGCTTCTAACGCTCGCTGTAGGTTTTCTGTGTCTAATTTAGAGATTTTTGGTGTATATGTATCAACACCTTTTCCATGTATTCCTTGGATAGTAAATAATAAACTTCCTTTTGCATCTGAAGTTTCTGCGGCTGCAGCCACAGCAAATAAGTCTGATAAATTTATTCCCGCTTCACTAGTACTAATATGAGCAACTATTCTTGCTCCCACACCAACTTTATGGTCCTCCCCCTCTATTGCAGCACCTTCGGCGTCCACAGGCTTCGCATTAAGAAATCTTACCCATTGGGATACGATTTCGTATTTTCCACCCTCTGCACTTACGCCGCTATTCCCATACCCAAATTTTGCTGAATATTTTCTGTCAGCAATAGAAACATAGTCTTCACTGTTTGGAAGGTTATCCAGCCAGCATTTTTTCCTTTTATCGAGGTCGGACGAAAAGCAATTGTCATCCAAATCGACAGTGTAATCACTTTCATCAAAAGTGAATGGCTGAACTGGCTGAAAAGCACCAGTATATAAATTTTTATCTAATTCTCTTTCTAAATCAGAGGAAACTGGCTTTTTTTGTAGCAAGCCACACCCACTAAGAGCAAGAGTAAGAAAAACCAGTAGAATTGTATTTTTCATCAGATTCCTCCTTAATTTATTGTAATTTAACGTCTTATTGAACACCACTTTGGGGGATTATAACACCCCAAAACGGCGTATATTACATGGCTCCATAATTCCACTAAATAACTCCAATGTAAACAGACAATTACGTATGTTATAAAATTACCTCAGCTAAAATACACCAAAACGACTTTTAATTATGTTATTGGACAAAACACACTTCACTGTCTATATACGGCTATGTTGTACTTCGGTGTTGGTGAACTATATTCAATATACTGAAACCTAATAACGGTAGGTGCAACATGGCTTCCAAGCAGTTTCAAAATATACTACATCACATTGCCAACTTAAATTACGCTCAACTTAAAAAGCTTCGCCACGAAGTTGAATCAAATATTGCCACTAACCAAGTAGGTCAAGCCATTGCCGACCATGAAAAATCAATATCTCATTGCGCTCATTGTGATTCACATAATCTAAATCGTTGGGGAATGACAAAGCAAGGAATTCAGCGCTTTAAGTGTAAATCATGCAACAAAACATTTAATGCACTTGCAGACTCACCACTTTACCGAATGAAAAAGGCTGAGAAGTGGATCGAATATACCAAATTGATGTGGGAAGGCGTATCCCTTAGAAAATCAGCTAAAGCTTTGAATATAACACTTAGAACGTCATTTCGTTGGCGACATATGTTTATTAAAGCCCCTGCCAGCTTTAATCCTTCAGTACTAACGGGTGTTATTGAAGCTGATGAAACATTTTTACCAGAATCTTTTAAAGGTAAGAGGGTTATTAACCGTAAGTCACGTAAACGTGGTGGTGGAAAAATCGGAAAAGTTCCTATTTTCATTGCTCTTGATCGTAGTGGTGTTATATCTCACAAGGTTTTAGAGCGAAATACAAAAGAAAATATTCAAGCACAATTGAAGCCTTTATTATCATCAGGCTCAGTGCTTTGTACTGATGGAAACTTATCGTATAAAGGTATTGCTAAAGAACTCGATATTGACCATAAACGCTTGATTGGGTTGGATAACCAAAGAGTGGTAGAAGGTATTTACCATATCCAAACACTTAATAATTATATGATGCGCTGGAAGGCATGGTTAAGACGTTTTAATGGCATTGGTACAGACTACATTGAGAACTATTTAAGCTGGTTTAGGTTTATGGAAGATAACACTGAGTATTCAGATCAAACATGGATAAAAGAGGCATTATGATATGAATTTTCAATACCCACACTTAACTACAACACAGCCCTATATACACAGTATCCGTATAAAATTTAAATATCACCTATGAAATCTCTTTTTCTAAACATGATTCAAGAGCATATGTATAGCAAGCGCTATGCTAAGAGTACCGTTGAGGCTTATCTTTTTTGGATAGCTGCCTATATTCGCTTGAATAATATGCAACATCCAAGCTCTTTGGGAGACACTCAAGTGGAATTATATTTAAACCATTTAGTCAACTCACAAAATGTAGCGCAAGGCACACAAGACAAGCACAGGCGTTGAATGCGCTTAGTTTGCTCCTCTCAGCATTCGATTTCGTTGCTCTCAATCACAACCTACAGCGTTAAATTTAACACCGAACTGCTCTGGTTTTTCCTAGCACCTAACGCCTAAAACCTAGTCCCTCAAGCAAACAAAAAAAGCGCGAGCTATACTCGCGCTTTCAACTAACTCAAAACTGTATTTTGTCTTCAACTTACCGCTTAAGACTTACGACTTATAGCTCTACGAGCTATTCGCCCTTGGCTTTAAGATTAATAAACTCGGCCAGTTCTTCTGGTTGTCCCATGAGGGTGAAGATCTGTTGGTTAATTTCGGTCATGGTTTGCCCTGCTGGCAAGCTTGCTGAGACAGTTAATGAGCTTAAACCTTGGGTGAAGTTTTTAATCGCTTCACCCAGCTCTTCGCTGACTGGTGCTTGTTGTAACTGCATGTCGACCATTTGCTGCATTTGCTCTAGCGTCATGCCTTGCTTTTCAAGGGCTTGCTCTACTAACGCTTTAAATTTGCCTTCATTGTTTAAGGCTATTTCAATGCTGCGCGGTTCAAGCTCTGAAAGTGCTTCCATCATGATGGTTTGTTGCTGTAGCTGCTGCTCTAAAGTTGGCTGTTGAGCGCCTAATTCTTGCTGCATTTTACTGAGCGTCAGTGAAGCATTCATTAGTGCGGTTGATTTAGCTAAACCTAAGTTAAACTTAAGGGCAACAATTTTATTGGCATTAAGGTCGAAGGCAATATCGCTATCCCCTGATTTTTCATCGTAGTTCATCAAGGTGTGTAAATCGTAGCTGGCTGAGGCAAGGTTATTGTTAGCATCATCTGGTAGCTGTGCTAAAAAATGCTCGCTAAAGGTAAAGTTTTTAATTGTCAGCTCGGTACGTGGCGCAATTTTATCAGTTTCGTATCCTGATACTTCAATACTCGCAATATTTGCCACTGCTTGCTGATCAAAGTCTGTGATCACCATATTAGATATTTCTACGCTTTGGCCAAATACGCTCGCCGAAATATCTTCATAACTGGCTGTCACACCCATTTGTTGGTTCATCAGTGCCAACTGACGATCAACTTCTACTTTTACTTCTTGTGTTAGTGCATGGTTTGCGTAGCTAACACCACCGATAGCTGCAGCAACAACTACGGCAACAATTGCGAGTTTTTTCATTTTATTTCCTTATTACTATTCTATTTACAGCCAAGCTGATTATGGCCATGCTTTAATGACTTAATACTAAAAATTTGTCTAAGCG
Source organism: Pseudoalteromonas sp. ASV78 (assembly GCF_047806705.1). Lineage (NCBI taxonomy): Bacteria > Pseudomonadati > Pseudomonadota > Gammaproteobacteria > Alteromonadales > Pseudoalteromonadaceae > Pseudoalteromonas > Pseudoalteromonas sp. ASV78. The sequence goes on from NZ_JBLOPA010000001.1 coordinate 2,119,254, forward strand.
TATCATTCAATAATAGCTTTGATAAGACCTAGCATAAGTAAGTGCAAATTGATGTGTACTTTTTGAGTATGGTTAATTAATTAAACTTAATAGCTCATGTACCGTTTTAACTGGGGTGATTTTAGCGCCTAGCCCTTCCATTGATTTATGGTAGTTACGAAATGGAATAAAAATTTCGGTAAAACCATGCTGTGCGGCTTCTTTAACGCGTGGCACACCACTGTCGATTGGCCGTACGTCACCGTTTAAACTCAGCTCGCCCATTATGCAGGTAGTGCGTGGCACCACAAACTCATTTAAGCTACTGAGTAAGGCCGTCACTAGCGCTAAATCGATGCAGGTTTCGGTTTCATCAATTCTCAGCCCACCAACAATATTAAAAAACGTATCGTGGAAGATTTTGGTTTTAGTGTGCTTGCGTAAAATGCCAGTCAACATTTTTATCCGGTTCATGTTTAAACCCACACACACCCGCTGTGGAAATTCAGCTTCGGTTTCGGTAGTTAAACATTGAATTTCGAGTAATAAATTACGATTACCTTTGCGAATACAGGTAATCGTGGAACCTGGAGAATCGGTGCTCGAGCCCGATAAAAAGATCTCACTTGGGTTATCCACACTGAGCATACCGCGTTCGCACATTCTAAAAATGCCCACGGTATCAATGTCACCAAAGCGGTTTTTATTGGCGCGTAAGGTACGTATTTGCCCATCGTTAGTGTCAATATGTAATAACGCATCAACTATATGCACTAAGGTTTGCGGCCCCGCAATTTCATTATTTTTATTTACGTGGGCAATGATAAACATAGTGACGTCGTTTTGCTTACAATACTGAGTCAACGCTTGCGCGGCACTTTTAACTTGTGACGGTGAACCTGGGCTGCCGTTTGCGGTATCGGTTACCACGGCTTGAATAGAGTCGATTACTGCAAACTTGATGCTATTTTTTTCCAGCTCTTCGATAATGGTTTCAACACTGGTTTCTGATAACAAATACAGTTCATCTGGGTTGTAATCGAGTTTTAAGCGATTAACACGGTTTTTGAATTGCGATAACGATTCTTCTGCGGTGCAGTAAAGTGATGGCATACGCTGTGACATACGCGCGACTAAATCCGATAATAACGTGGTTTTGCCCGCTCCGGGATCGCCGGAAATAATATTCACCGAGCCGGTAGTCACGCCACCAGATAACACCCGATCAAGTTCACCAATACCGGTGAGTTGTTTTTCTGCTTCGGTGGTTGTGATGTCGTTAATTTTTTTCGAGCCACCGCCCACTCCGCCCGCATAACCGCCAACCACACTACGCGTTGCTGCTTTTTTAGTTTGCCCTGCCGAGGACTTAAATTCGGCTAAGGTATTCCATGCGCCGCAGCGACACTGTCCTTGCCAGCGTTGGTAGTTCATACCACATTCGGTACAAACAAACTCTATTTTTGCCGCTTTTGCCATTAACTTTGCCTATATTCGTCGTTTTGAAATTATTTAGGTTAATACTAGTTGCCATGCCGTGCTCGGTTGTCGAATATTGACCTTGCCAACTAGGCAAATCAACGCCACAATCAAATTATATAAAAACGTTATTTACTTTATATTTAGGGCATACTTTTTGCTTAATCTTTCCTGCTTGGGCTTTTTGATCCTAAAACTAAAGTAATGAGCCATTAATTTGGCAATTCCATAATAATAAAAACGAAAGACGGTAGCTCATTACATTCACTATGCTGCAAACCAGCACCCAAGAGAGTGTATAAATACTCACGCAGTATACCAACTTTTTAGAATAGACGGTGATGGTTTTATAAATGACTGAAGACATTCTACTGAAATACGAAAGTTTAGTTGACGAACTTAAATCGTATTTAGGTAATGCCAAATTTGACACGATCTTTAAATCGAAAACGGCAGGGTTAACAAAACCCGAGCAGTTTTTGATCAAGATGGAAATGTCACGCCTATCGCAACCAATTGCTCGCTTTATTGATTTACGTGGCCAAGTAACTGGCCAAGTAAAGCCTTATGAGTATGAAGGCAAACAACACTTTATGGATGAAACCGCCATTGCGGTATTTGAACAAGCCATAAAACGCCACGGTGGTTATACCCTTGCGGTGTATGAAGCAGTAATGAATACCGATAACAACCATCGCGTAATGCAAAAAAAAGCCGCCCAACAAGCTCAACAGCCTGAGCAACAAAATGAACAAAAATTAGATTGCCAGGTGATTAAATTTGCTTCTTATGAAAGTCGCCGTGAAGAGCGGATGAACTATTCAATCAAAATCACGGTAGAATTGAGCAAAGACAACACCATTGCAGCAACCACCTCGGATATTTCTTTAAGTGGCGCAAAAATAAAGCTCTCATCACGCTATCAAGTCAAAAAAAAGCAGTTATTAGGGCTGCGCCTAGTAGGACTTGAGCAAGATTTTGAACTGGGTTTGAAAAACGGTATTCAATATGAAGTTGTTGCCGTTGAAAAAATATCTGCGGAATTTAATCATATTCGCTTAAAACGTACTTTTATCGAAAATAACGCAAAATTTGATGAGTTTTTAGAAAGCTTTATTCATGGTAATAAACGCCGCTATAAAGTGAATTTAGATAACACCTTAGATGCCGTTGTCTCAAAAGGCTATGAACAGTATTATATTCCTCGCGTTACATCATTGTTCACCTTTTTTAGCCTGCAAAATGACAAGCTCTACCCGAGTTTAGTGCTGACCACTGAAAATAATATTTTTATTCAGCGTTATTTTTGTGATGAGCGTAAGCTATCGTGTTTATACACCATTTTAAATCAACAACGCTTAAGTCAGCTATTAAGTGATCCGGCGCAAGTTAAGGAAGAGTATTTATACACCTTTACCCATGTGGTAGCAGGTAAAATATATTACTATTCAGCAACACGTACAGAGCTGACTACGGAGCCACAATTAAGCGCGTTATTTTTTGGTTTTGGTAGTCAAAAAGACAGCTGGCAATGCTTTAAAGTGCAGTTAATGCCAAGCCATCCAGAAGACTCATTTATTCCACTAAGCTTACCGAATACCGCTGGCAAAGATATTGAAAAACTCAATAAGCCACCTTCGCCTCGCGTGCAAGGAATGATCAAAGACGTAAAATATTTGCTGATTTTAACCGCGATTGGCACCGCCGCCGAACAGGCTCATTATCAAAGTTTTAGTTACGATAAAAGCATCATTAACCAGTTAAAGCGCTTTGGTCACGGTAAACATAAAACCCCACCAAAACTTGAAACGGTTGATTTAGAATACGTAAACCTGCGCTCACATAAGCGTTACTTGTATAAAACTGATACGCAAATAAAAACTAAAGAGGGTCAAGAATATAGCGCTCATAGTCGTGATTTTTCAGTAATGGGATTACAAATTGAATGCGACCAACCGGTTACGTTGCAAAAAGGTGATATTGTTGAATTAAGCTTACCTGAGCTGCAAAAAATAACCAAAAAGCATGATCTTAGTAAATTAAAATACGAAGTAATGGCAGTCAGTAAGTCATTAACCACCATCAATTTCAAAGCCTCTAGAATTGCTGACAACCCGCATGAAGGGGTGACGTTTTTCACTCAGTTAATTGAAAATAATAAAGATAAATTGAAAGTATCTGAAGAAGCACCAAAAGTGCCAGGGCTATCAACGGCACTTAGAAATATGGTCACTAAAAGTGTTTGCCAATTTCCGTTTTATTTACATAAAGAGGCGGCGCATTTTAAAACCGGTGCAATCGGCCAAGGGTTATACTCAAGCCCATTGCATATTATTTTACAAAATTATGGTTTGCTTAATGAAACCACCAGCATTGATGCGTTTTTAACACCGGAGCAAATTAACGAGGTTATTACACCACAAATAAAAGACCGTAGCCGCCAAGATCCGCCGTTGCCTTTCACATTATTTATTCGTTTTGATCCAAAAAAGTCAACCATCGAAGACGCAGTAAAAAGCAAATGCAGTGCGACTGACGATTATGCCCCTCAGCTACTCTTTTTAAAGAAAGGGTTAAAGTCTGAATTGCTATTTATAATGCGTGTTTATATTTCGCGTACTGGCCGCCCTGATACAGATTACTTAGCTAACGAGCTAAAATACGTAAGCCAATATGCGTTACATAAAGCCAAAGATCTTGAAGAAGCACTGTGGTCAGTCACTGGCGTTGGTGACATGGTTGATATCACCGATGAAACGCTTAGTCATTTAGACTTTCCAGCGGAACTGGTAGAGCAAATGAATAAGCGTAAACAGATTTGGTTAAAACGGCTCAGTTAATTACTCTGCCATTGGAATAGTTAATAAATACAACAGCTGTAATAACGAGCCTTGGCAAATGGCAGCTTGGGCTTGTTCAACCACTTTAGCTTTACCGTGTACCGCAACACCGAGTCCTGCCGCCGCCATCATGGTTAAGTCATTAGCGCCATCGCCGATTGCCACGGTTTGTTGCATTGGCAAACTTAACCGTTGCTGTAAGTTACGCAGCACCACCGCTTTTTGCTCGGCATCGACAATTCTGCCAAGTACTTTACCGGTTAGTTTTGCATCTTTAAACTCTAACACATTGGCATGGACTTCATCTAAATCAATGAGCTGCTGCACTTGCTCGGCAAATGGCACAAAACCACCCGAAGCAATGGCTAAGTACCAATTATGCTGCTTTAATACTTGGCATAACTCTTTAACGCCGGGCATTAATGGCAAACTGCTTTTTAGCTCATCAATTAAGCTTTGTTCAATTCCCTCAAGCTTAGCAACGCGTTGATGCAAGCTCTCACTAAAATCTAACTTACCGGCCATCGCTTGGGCGGTCACCGCAGCGACATCATCATAAACATCCGCAAGACGAGCAATTTCGTCAATACATTCAATGGTAATGGCGGTTGAGTCCATATCCATCACCAATAGCCCTGGATTAGTGAGACTCGGAGGCTTACTGACTTGTACAAGCTGAAAACCGTGCGGATGAGCAAATTCATTCAGTAACAGAGGATTGATGCTAGCTTTTGCGGTATCACTGTAAAAACACAATGCAGGGGTTAAGTTTGGATCAGGCTGATAACGGCATATTGCAGTAACTGTAAATTGCTGTTGCGCTAAAAACTGCACAATATTCGTTAATTGCTGGCCATTAAAATCCCCAGTAAAAGCAATACTAAACATCCCTTGCGGATCGCTAGGTAAGCTCACTTGCTCTACTAAGGTATCTTGATAGTGATACCATTTACCTAACGACAACTGCATTGACAATTGCTCTGATGAAAGGCTCGCAATGCGCTCCAATGTCATGATAACTCCAAAAATGATACTAATGTCTCCCCGGTAAAATAACAGTTAACTCGCCATAAAGGGGGATTTAAGGTTATAGTTAGGCCTAGTTGTAACATCAAAAGCAAAAGCTGTCAGCAGCGTAAACGGTGACTATGAAAAATAACCATCTTAAAAACCCTATTTCAGCATCTCTTAGGCAGCGCCTAGTGCGATTAAGCATTGCTGCGGCATGCTTTTTGTTGCTGACTTGGGTAGCGGTTAATAGTAGTTTTCAAAGCCATCAACTACTTTATGATAATGCCGACAGCACAGCAAAAAGCTTAACCCGCTTTATGGCACTCAACGCTAAAACCCCATTACTTGAAAAAAACAAACCCGAACTCACCGCCTTGTGTAATAGCATTAGCAAAGATGAGTTTGTGTTAGCTGCAACGATTTACGATCATCAAGGTGTGCTTATCGCCAGTAGTGATAATTGGCAAACGCACCATTTATTAGGCAAGTTACCAAATTCAACCCCGGGTATTAGCAAGCTAAAAACTCCGTTTGTTGAGCCTATTATTAGTGATGATAATCGCCCGCTGGGCTTTGCAACAATCACTTATTTAACGCGTTCAGCAGTGGCAACCAGTCACAGCAGCTTTCATGACTTAGGCCGCCAAGTACTACTAATGCTAGTGATCACTTGTATTTTTACATGGCAACTAGGTCGCGGTTTAAAACGCTGGCAGGTTAATCGTTATATTCGAAAAAGTGCTGAACACGACTCATAAAGTTGTTGTTCAAAAATACCTTTCTCTTGCTCTGTAAGCTGCTTTAACTGGCACAATTGCGCAAACACTAAAGGTAACTGCAACGGCGTATTAATTTGCCCTTGAAACCCTGCCAGTGGCATTGAGGGTGAATCTGTCTCAAGCACTAAATGCTCAGCCGCCAAGGCAGCAACAACGCTACGGGTCTTTTGCGCTCGCTGATAAGTGATCACCCCACCCACGCCAAGCTTAAAACCGTGCTTAATGTAATACTGTGCTTGTTGCATAGAGCCAGAAAAGGCATGAATAACCCCACCAAACTTAGGTTTGCAGCGTTTAAATGCTTGGGCTATTAAGTCATGGCTTTGTCGGTGGTGCACAATCAGCGGTAACTCAAGCTGATCAGCAAGCGCGATATGATGCTCAAATATCTGAGTTTGCAAGGCTAAGTCATCAATACTGCGGTCAATGCCACACTCGCCAATAGCAATAAGTTGCGATTGATGTTGCTCCGCAAATTCAGTTAATGCCGCTAAATGGCTAGGCTGGTACTGTGCTAAAAAATAAGGGTGTAAACCGGCGGCAATACGAACATTTGCATGCTGCGCGGCAAATGCGATTAAAGCATGGGATTGTGCCAAGCTAACCCCCGGCACGATTAGCTTTTCAATGCTGTGCTGCTGACATTGCGTAATTAATTGCGCAATGTCAGCAGCAAATTCAGGAAAATCTAAGTGACAATGTGAATCAATAAAAGCCATAACAGTTTATGGATTTAAACGGGTAATGTGCCAGCAGTTATCAGCTTGGCGCTGATACATAAAACGGTCATGTAAGCGGTGCGCGCCGCCTTGCCAAAACTCAATTTTAGTCGGTACGACACAATAGCCGCCCCAAAAATCAGGCAGTGGGATTTCACCCTTAGCAAATTTGTTTTTCATATTGGCAAAGGTTTCCATCAGCACTTTACGCGATGATACCGGTCGACTTTGTGCTGACGCCCATGCCGCTAACTGACTTTCTTTTGGCCGTGACAAAAAGTACTTCGCCACCGCAGCGGTCGGTAATGGCTGTGCTTCGCCATAAACAATCACTTGGCGTTCCATATGGTGCCACGGAAAATGCAAACAGATTTTATTATTACCTTTTAGCTCTTGTGCTTTACGCGAGCCAGTATTGGTAAAAAATACAAAACCGTTATCATCAAGATGCTTTAATAGCACAATGCGCTGCGAAGGCTGGCCGGTTGCATCAACCGTCGCCACCACCATTGCCGTTGGATCGGGTAGTTTACTTGCTACCGCATGCTCAAGCCAAGTTTCAAACTGCTTGAATGGATCATCAAGCAAAGTCTCTTCGCTCAACGCATCTTGCAAGTATTCACGGCGAATATCTTCGAGTTTCATTACAAATCCTTCTATAAGCTATTAAGGTTGTACTACTTGTTGGTTTGCAAAAACCTTGGGAAACTTCCAATTTGGGTAACTACTCTTTATCAATTAACATTAATCGATGAATATCATTATTGTACTTTATCTGTCAGGCTTTCGCGATCTTAAAAAACTGCAGTAAAAAAAATCACTAAAAACTTTTAACAATTGTACTTATTTTGCTAACATAACCAGAATTCAACTAGCTAAATATCTAACGAATGACTAATAAGCTCTTTTTTATACCAGAAAAAAAGCCAAACGCACGTGTGCGTTTGTTCTGTTTTCCGTATGCTGGAGGTTCTCCCAGCCTATTTCTGCCTTGGACAAAATTGATTAACTCTGACATTGAGCTAGTGTTAATTCAGCTTCCAGGTAGAGGCTCTAGAATGGGAGAACCTGCAGCAGATAACATGCTTGATGTCATCAATGAACTTTTATCACATAGCGAGTTTATCACCAGTAAACCCTATGCTTTTTTTGGTCATAGTCTGGGGAGTCGAGTAGCATACGAGCTTACATCCAACTTTCAACGTAGTGGAAAGCCTATGCCAATAAAACTATTTGCTTCTGCCAGTCGTGCACCACATACCAAAAATAACAAAGCTTCCATCTACGATTTACCCTATAACGAATTTATAGCTGAGTTAAAGTCACTGAATGGTACTCCAACAGAAGTGCTGGAAAATGAAGAGTTAATGGCGCTATTAGCCCCCCTGCTAAGAGCTGATTTTAAAATAGCCGATACCTATTCTGCAGAAGTTATTCCACTCTCATCACCCATTCGTGTGTTAAACGGAAAACACGACCAAATTTCTGCTCAACAGCTGAATGCATGGCAAGATTTAAGCCAACACCCCGTTGATGTTTCTGAGTTTGATGGTGGACACTTCTTTATTCATCAATATAGTGCAAAAATGGTAAAACTTATTAACCAAGACTTGCTGCAACAATTGAATTAAAAATTTATGTGGTTACTTTCTCAGTATCACACCTAATGTAATCCCTTAAAAGCAATGTTTCTACTTCTAGGTTTAGAGGCTAAAAATAGAAAATGCAATTTTAGCCCCCCTAGAATTTTCTGCAAGTGTAGGAGCGCTAGCAAGGCAGTGAGTTTATTTATGCCAAGGAGCATACGCTTTGTATGTGACTTAGGCTAAATAAACTCATTAACGCAGCTAAAACGAACTACACACAGCAGAGTTCACCTAAGTAGTTTAGCCTAAGACAAGGCGGACACTCGACTTATCCCTATGAGCATACGCTCTTGTATGTGATTAGGGTCAGTCGAGTGGACAACGCAGTATTAGGTTAAAATACGACGGTGATTACATTTGCTCCATGACTTCGATGCCTAATAAGTCCAATCCTGTGCGCAGCGTATCCGCCACTAAGTTACACAACACTAAACGGCTGTCACGTACACTTGGCTCTACGCCGTCTTTAAGTACTGGACAGGCTTCGTAGAAGGTCATGTATAGGCTAGCAAGCTCGTATAGGTAACTACACAATACGTGCGGTGTTGCCTCACTGATCATTTGATCTAGCACTTCTTCTAGCTGTAACAATTTAAGCGCAAGGGTTTTTTCTTGCGGCTCTACAATGGCAACATCTGCGTTTAAAGTTGCGGCATCTACGCCTGATTTACGGAAAATACTGCGTACACGAGTATAAGCGTATTGCAAATAAGGAGCGGTCGCGCCTTCAAAGCTAAGCATACTGTCCCAGTTGAAAATGTAATCACTGGTACGGTGTTTAGATAAATCAGCGTATTTAACCGCGCCAATACCCACTTTACGGGCGATTTCAGCGCGCTCTGCAGCTGTTAAATCAGATTCACGCTCTGCAAGCTTAGCTGTAGCACGAACAATTGACTCTTCGAGTAAATCCGCAAGTTTAACCGTGCCTCCAGTACGGGTTTTAAATGGTTTGCCGTCTTCACCCATCATAGTGCCAAATGGGCAAAATTCGTAGCTGGTTGCATCACGTAGTAAACCGGCTTTACGTGCAGTAAGCTCTACTTGATTAAAGTGTAAGCTTTGACGCGCATCAACAAAAATTAAAATACGGGCTGCGCCTAACTTGTTTGAACGGTAATCACACGCCGCTAAATCAGTGGTTGCATATAAGAAACCACCACCCGATTTTTGTACGATAAACACTGATGGTTCACCGTCTTTGTTTGCCAGCTCGTCTAAAAACACCACTTGCGCGCCTTGCGATTCAACCGCAATATTCTTATCTTTTAATAGCTTAATAATATTGTTCAGTTCACTGTTATAAGCACTTTCAGCCATGATGTCATCGGCAGTCAGTGTTACATTTAAACGCTTATATACTTCTTCTGAATGTTTTACCGAGGTGGCAATAAATAGTTTCCACAATTTTTCACAGTGCGCGTCGCCACCTTGTAGTTTTACCACGTAGTCACGTGCTTTATCGGCAAAACCTTGTTCATCATCAAAACGCTTTTTAGCATCGCGGTAGAAAGTCTCTAGATCAGCCAGTGCCACTGAATCTAAATCAACACCTTGGTTGATTTGATCTTCTAAGTGGGCAATCAACATGCCAAACTGCGTGCCCCAATCACCCATGTGATTTTGACGAATAACCGTGTCACCACGAAATTCAAGGGCGCGAACAACCGCATCACCTATGATGGTTGAACGTAAGTGACCTACGTGCATTTCTTTTGCAAGGTTTGGTGATGAGTAATCAACCACCACGGTTTGTGGCTGTGCGTGCTGTGTAACAGCAAGTTTCGTATCTTGATTTGCGGCTTTTACGCTGTGCGCTAAAAACTCAGGCTTTAGGTGAATATTAATAAAACCAGGCCCAGCGATTTCAGTTTTGTCTGCGATATCACTCACATCTAAGTGATCAATAATCTGTTGTGCAAGCTCACGTGGGTTGCTTTTCATTTTTTTAGCCGCGCCCATCGCACCGTTAATTTGATAATCACCAAATTGTGGGCGGGTACTTTGTGTAACCGCAGGGTTAGTATCGGCAGGTAAGCCTGCGGCTGTCATCGCGGCAATGGCTTTATCGATTAGAAGCGTACGAATATTCATGTAATTTGTTACCTTTGTCAGCCCGCTCTTGCGGGCTTTAATTAAATTTTGAGTTTAGTTTTCACGGGTGTGGTTAAACGTCACTTCAGGGTAACGCTCTATTGATAAATTAAGGTTTACACGACTCGGCGCTATGTAAGTTAAGTTATCGCCGCCATCAAGTGCTAGGTTGCTCTCACACTTACGTTTAAAGTCTTCAAACTTTTTAACATCAGTCGAACTTACCCAACGTGCTGTATTTACATTCACGCTTTCGTATAAAGCATCGACGTTGTATTCTGCTTTTAAGCGAGCTACAACCACATCAAACTGCAGCACACCTACCGCACCGACGATTAAATCATTATTGATAAGCGGTCTAAATACTTGCACTGCGCCTTCTTCAGAAAGCTGTACTAAGCCTTTTAATAATTGCTTTTGTTTTAGTGGGTCACGCAAGCGAATACGGCGGAATAACTCCGGCGCAAAGTTTGGAATACCGGTAAATTTAAGCTTTTCGCCTTGCGTGAAAGTATCACCAATTTGAATCGTGCCGTGGTTATGTAAACCAATAATATCACCAGCAAAAGCATCACCTGCACGCTCACGGTCGCCGGCCATAAAAGTCACTGCATCAGAAATACTGACTTGCTTGCCAATACGCACATGATTCATTTTCATACCTTGGCTGTACTTGCCTGATACGATACGCATAAAGGCAATACGGTCACGGTGTTTAGGGTCCATGTTTGCTTGAATTTTAAATACGAAACCAGTGAAGTTCTCTTCAGTGGCAACCACAGTGCGGTCTTCGGTTTCCCGTGGTAATGGTGTTGGTGCCCACTCAGTCAGGCCATCAAGAACATGATCAACACCAAAGTTACCCAATGCTGTACCAAAATACACAGGCGATAACTCACCCGCTAAAAATAACTCTAAATCAAATTCGTGCGATGCACCAATAACCAGCTCTAACTCTTCGCGCAGTTGCCCAGCAAGCTCATCACCAATCGCTTCATCAAGCTCTGGGTTATCAAGCCCTTTGATACTACGTACTTCTTGAATTGTATGACCTTGGCCAGTTTTATATAACAAGGTTTCGCCGCGATGAATATGATAAACACCTTTAAACTCTTTACCACAACCGATAGGCCAAGTAATTGGTGCACACGCGATGTTTAGCTCAGTTTCTACTTCGTCTAACAGCTCCATTGGGTCGCGTATATCACGGTCACATTTATTCATAAACGTAACGATTGGCGTGGTACGTAAGCGCGTTACTTCCATCAATTTACGAGTACGATCTTCAACACCTTTTGCCGCATCGATAACCATTAAACATGAATCTACGGCGGTAAGTGTACGATAGGTATCTTCAGAGAAGTCTTCGTGCCCTGGAGTATCCAGTAAATTGACTAGCGCTTTATTATATGGAAATTGCATTACAGAGGTCGTTACCGAGATCCCCCGCTCTTTTTCCATTTCCATCCAGTCTGATTTTGCATGCTGGTTAGAACCACGGCCTTTAACAGTTCCCGCTTTTTGAATAGCTTGTCCGAACAACAGTACTTTTTCTGTGATAGTGGTTTTACCAGCATCCGGGTGCGAGATGATAGCGAACGTGCGTCGCGTATTGATTTCGTTTAATAAATTAGACATGTAAGCCGCTTTAAGTCATAACAAGGCGCCACTAAAACAACCCTAAGCAAAGGTCTTTGCTGCGCACTGTAATTTGAAAATAGAATTGCCACCATTATACCTTGTTTGTCTTAGCCAAAAAAGCAACGATTGTAAGTAATTAGCCGATAATTTAGTTTCAATTCAGGCTAACCCTATCGCAGCAGCCAGCGCGCTAAACTTGTGTAATTTTACGCTAACGCATACTATTGAAAGATTGCATGGAGGATATTTTGTTTGGGTATGAAAACCAGTAAGCTAAGTATAAGATTATTATGGTATATCACGCCGTTGGTGATTTTGCCGTTACTGTTTTTAGGTGGTTTTACTCTCACCAACGTAACCAGCTCTACGCAAAAGCAAGCTGAGCTTATTGTGAGTCGCTTTGTTGAGCAACAACAGCAAAAAATGTTTAACTACATTGATTCGTTTCACTCAACCACAAAATTGCTTTCAACCTCTCCGGTACTCAGTGACTTTTTAGCCGATGACTTGCGCGACAACGGTAATTACACTCGCAGGTTAGGCGCGCTAATGGATGTATTTGCCAGTTATTCAGAAGCTTACCCAGATATTATTAGTGTGAATTTGATTTCACCTGACGGTCAAAGTGATGCCTATTACTCCAGTAATTTAAATACCGCCCCAACCAGTTACCCGTTTTTTTCGCAAGTATTGCAAAGTAACTTACGCCAGCAGCAATTTATGGTGCAAAAGCAAGATGGCACCACCAGCTTGTATTTTATTCAACGTATTTACAGTGCTGATTACTACCTCAAGCGCCCGCAACAACTTGGCTTTATTGTGGTGCATGTTGAACCATCGATTTTAAATTCCAGTATTTTAGAAGCCCCCTATAACAACACACTAAATTTATTACTAACCAATAACGGCAAAATATTATTTAGTTCAGACTACGATAAACGCGGTCAATATATTAGTGAATATGAACTTGAACAGATCCATAAACTCGCTGATCTGGGTAAGCTTTCAACCATAGAATTATCAAGTATCGACAAAGTCGAGCGGATGATTTACGCCATCCAAATGAGCGGTGGTTATTATTATGTTTCTACCATCCCCAAAGCTTTGCTGTATCAATCGGGCAAAGCGATCAGCTTAATTACCGCGTTAATCGTGATCATTTCAGTGATCACTCTGCCGATGCTGATTTTTATTGTGGTACGTAATTTACTGCTTAACCCAATCGAGTTACTTGGCGCCGCCAGTCATCGGGTTGGTGATGGCGATTTATCTGTGTATTTACCCGCTCACAATAACGATGAGGTGGGTGTGTTATTTAACGACTTTAACCACATGGTGAATCAAATTCGCCATTATCAAGACGAACTTGAAGAATACAAGCATCACCTTGAAGATAAAGTTGAAAGCCGTACTAAAGCGCTTGAAACCATGAATAGTCAGCTAGAGGTTGCCATTGCCCAAGCAGAGCAAGCCAACCAATTAAAAAGCCGCTTTTTAGCCAATATGAGTCATGAAATTCGTACGCCATTGACCGCTATTATGGGTTTTACCGAACAACTGTTGCACAGTAATAAAACCAGCGGTGATGCTTTGCACCTGAGCACTATATTACGCAATTCAAAACACCTGCTTGAGCTAATTAATAATATTTTAGACTTATCTAAAATCGAAGCCGAAAAGCTCGCTGTTGAAAAAGAACCGCTTGATATTGTGCAATTAGTTCATGATATAGATTCAATTATTCGGCCTTTATCGCAAGAGAAAAAACTCAATTGTAATATCAACTTTCACTTACCATTGCCGCGAATAATTAATAGCGATAGCACTCGTTTAAAACAAATTCTCATCAATATTGCCAGTAATGCGGTGAAGTTTACCGAGCAAGGCTTGATCACCTTAGATATTACTTATGATAGTGATTCGCAACTCATTGAATTTGCAATTCAAGATAGCGGTATTGGCATGTCGGAACGTGAAGTTGAGCGAGTATTTAAACCGTTTGAACAAGCTGATGCAACCACCACACGACGCTTTGGCGGTACGGGATTAGGGTTATGTATTTCTAAAAACTTAGCGCAATTGCTCGGTGGTGATGTTTATGTACAAAGTACACCCGGTAAAGGTAGCTGTTTTAGCGTACAAATTGCCTGTAACTTAGCGACAGACAGCGAACATTCAACCCCGATGCTAACTGAGTTGAGCCAACTCAGTGCAGAGAAAGATTTACAGCTTTCATTTGCACAAAACAGCTTTGATGCCAATATTTTAGTCGCTGAAGATAACCCAGATAATCAAGTGTTGATCACGTTACTCTTACAAACATGGGGGCTTGAACCTGATATAGCTAACAATGGTGCCGAGGCCGTTGAAATGGCACTGGTAAACGACTATCAACTGATCATTATGGATATGCAAATGCCGGTGATGGGAGGCTTAGAAGCCACTCAGATGCTACGTCACGCAGCCTACGCTGGCCCAATCATCGCCCTGACTGCTAACGTGATGAAACATGATGTAAATACCTATTTACAAGCCGGTTGTGATGAGGCACTTGCTAAACCTATCGACAAAGATGCCTTAGAAAGTGTACTGGTTAGCTATTTAAATATTGAAAAAGACACCCAAAATAAATGGGAAAACTTGCTCAATAGTGAAAAATTTCAACAAATCAACAACGACTACCGTTCAAAATTACCTGATTATTTAACTCAAGTAACGCAATTACACAGTGCCAATGAGTGGCAACAACTAAGGGCACTGGCACATAGCTTAAAAGGCAGTGCGGGATGTTTTGGCTTTAGTAATATTCACCATGCTGCTGCGGCACTTGAGGATAACTTACGTGGTCGCGATCAGAGCCGGCGTGATTATTTAGCACTGAGCTTAATTGAGTCGATTAAATACACCTTACAGCAAGAACCGTTAACCGAATTATAAAGTGCGTAGTTAACCTGAGCTTAGGTTAACTGGCCAAATAGCAGTGTCATGCCCATTAAAATGGCATCTTCATGACCATTTTTTGCCGGATCATCACTGGGGTAATAATCTTTACGAACCGACATTTCACTAAACCCAGCCTGTTCGTACAAGGCAATGGCACGGGTGTTGGTTTCACGCACTTCTAAAAATAAGTTTTCTGCCTGGTGTTGTTCACCATAGCCGATAAACGCCGCAAGCAATTGTTTAGCAATGCCCTGCCCCTGAAAATCAGGTGCGACACAAATATCCATTAAAGTAAAGTCAGGCCCTGCTTTTTCACCGATATAAAACCCGACCATTTGTTCAGCCTGAAATGCCGCTAAGTTAAAATAGCGCCCAGCAAGACATGATTGCATGGTGTTTACTGTCCACGGATGAGTGTGACAGGCGTTTTCAACACGCATCAGCGCAGCAATGGATGATTCAGTAACAGGTTTAAAGGTTATCAAGGTGTTTACTCATCAGCGCCCAGAGCGCGCGTTTATTATCGGCAGTAAGCTGTGAGCTTGGTACGCTAAGCAAACCATTATGCCAAGCAAAGCTATCGCTTTGCACTACTTGTTCTATTGGTAATGGCGCAACGGCGCGCTTTAAGTCTGCGAATAGTTGTGTGTTGAGCGCAACGGTTAACGGCTGTGCCGTGCTTGATTGCTCACACACTTGCTCGACAATGAGATCAGAGCGAAAATGCTGATTGAGTTCGAGGTTTTCTATACCAAAAATAGCTGCGTATCGTGGATGCATAACAACTCAGTAGATTTAAACACAAGAACAATATAAGAATTAATAAAAACGATGTAAAGAAGAAATGGCAGGGGCGGAGAGACTCGAACTCCCAACCATCGGTTTTGGAGACCGCTGTTCTACCAATTGGAACTACGCCCCTGCAATGACGACGAATTATAGAGACCTTTCGCTAAAGGTAAAGAAAAAAATCACTTTTTTAGTTTAACTGCTTTTTAAATAAACAAAACGGCGAATTAGTCAACTAATCCGCCGTTTTATAATCAGTTAGAAAAACCTTTTAAAGGTTTATTCCCATTCAATAGTGGCCGGTGGTTTACCTGAAATATCGTAAACAACGCGTGAGATACCGTCGATTTCATTAATGATGCGGTTAGATACCAGACCTAAGAACTCATACGGTAAATGTGACCAACGTGCAGTCATAAAGTCGATAGTTTCTACACAACGAAGACTTACAACCCAATCATACTTACGGGCATCGCCCATAACGCCAACAGACTTCACCGGTAAGAATACCGTGAACGCTTGGCTTACTTTATGGTAAAGCTCAGCTTTGTGTAGCTCTTCAATGAAGATAGCATCGGCACGGCGTAATAAATCACAGTACTCTTTTTTGATTTCGCCAAGTACACGCACACCTAGACCAGGTCCTGGGAACGGGTGGCGGTAAAGCATGTCGTATGGTAAACCGAGTTCTAAACCAATTTTACGTACTTCATCTTTAAATAATTCACGTAGTGGCTCAACTAAGCCCATTTCCATGTCATCTGGTAAGCCGCCCACATTATGGTGAGACTTGATCACATGCGCTTTGCCCGTCGCAGAGGCTGCTGACTCGATTACATCTGGGTAGATAGTACCTTGACCTAACCATTTTGCATTTTTAAGTTTTTTAGATTCGCTATCAAATACTTTGATAAATGTATGACCAATAGCTTTACGCTTGTCTTCTGGATCTGATTTACCAGCAAGATCCGCTAAGAATAATTCTTCGGCATCCACTTTGATGATGTTTAGACCAAACTTATTGCCAAACATATCCATTACTTGTTGGCCTTCGTTTAAACGCAGTAAGCCGTTATCAACAAATACACAGGTTAAGCGGTCGCCAATCGCGCGGTGAATAAGCATAGCTACCACTGATGAATCAACACCACCAGATAGGCCTAAAATCACTTCGTCATCGCCTACAGTCGCTTTAATGCGCTCTATTGCGTCATCAATGATCTTTGCAGCAGTCCACAGTTTTTCACAACCACAAATATCAATCGCAAAGCGCTCTAGTAAACGTTGGCCTTGATGGGTGTGGGTTACTTCTGGGTGAAATTGTACGCCGTAAAAACGTTTTTCTTCGTTAGACATTGCCGCATGTGGGCAAGTAGATGTTTTAGCTGTGGTTTTAAACGTATCTGGAATTTCCATTACTTTATCGCCGTGGCTCATCCACACGTCTAAAATGCCATTGCCACCATCAGTAATATGATCTTCAATCGCGTCAAATAATGCACAGTTACCGACTTTTTCAACCTGCGCATACCCAAACTCTTTTTTATCAGAGCTATGCACGCTGCCGCCAAGCTGAGTAGCCATTGTTTGCATACCGTAACAAATGCCAAGTACTGGTACGCCGGCATTAAATACATACTCAGGGGCACGCGGGCTGTTTTCTAAGGTTGTTGACTCAGGGCCACCCGATAGAATGATACCTTGTGGATTGAACTCACGGATCTGCTCTTCCGTTACGTCCCATGCCCACAGTTCACAGTAAACACCAATTTCTCGCACACGGCGGGCGATCAATTGCGTGTATTGCGAACCAAAGTCTAAAATAAGAATTCGTGAATCGTGAATGTCTTTGCTCATTGAGGGTCTCGTTAGTCAAGAACTAGCACTCAGGTAACCTGAATGACTAAAAATAAATAAGGGCCAGCAAAAGCTAGCCCAGTAATTTCAATAAAGTATATTGATTAACCTAAGCGGTAGTTAGGTGCTTCTTTGGTGATTTGCACATCATGAACATGTGACTCACCCATACCAGCTGAAGTAACACGTACAAACTGAGGTTTAGTGTTTAATTCTTCAATCGTGGCACAACCGGTTAAACCCATTGCACTGCGCAGGCCGCCAACTTGTTGGTGAATGATTGTCGCGATTGGGCCTTTATAAGCCACACGACCTTCAATACCTTCTGGCACAAGCTTGTCTGCTTGATTTGACTTTTGGAAATAGCGATCTGATGAACCTTCTTTTTGGTTCATCGCACCAAGCGAGCCCATACCACGGTATGACTTGTAATAACGGCCTTGGTAAAGCTCTACTTCACCAGGCGCTTCTTCAGTACCCGCTAGCATTGAGCCAACCATCACACATGATGCACCAGCAACCAATGCTTTTACGATATCACCTGAGAAACGAATACCACCATCAGCAATCACTGGAATGTCACGACCTTTTAGGCCATCAACAGCATCAGAGATAGCGGTAATTTGTGGTACACCACAACCAGTAACAATACGCGTAGTACAGATTGAACCTGGGCCAATTCCTACTTTAACGGCATCAACACCGGCGTCTGCAAGGGCAATTGCACCTTCCGCAGTAGCAACGTTACCCGCTACAATTTGTAAATCAGGGTATGCTTGGCGAGTTTCTGCAACACGGTCGATAACACCTTGTGAATGACCATGTGAGGTATCAATTAGTAATACATCAACGCCCGCTTCAACTAATGCAGCAATACGCTCATCAGTACCTGGGCCTACGCCAACGGCAGCACCGACACGAAGACGACCTTGCTCGTCTTTACATGCATGAGGCTTATCTTGGGCTTTTTGATAATCTTTTACGGTGATCATGCCTTTTAATTTAAATGCATCATCAACAACAAGAATTTTTTCAATGCGGTGTTCGTGCATTAGGCCTAAAATTTCTTCCCGTGCTGCACCTTCTTTAACAGTCACTAACTTTTCTTTTTTAGTCATAACTGTTGAAACCGGTTGCTCAAGCTTAGTTTCGAAACGCATATCGCGGCTGGTCACAATACCAACAAGGCCGTTTTCAGCATCCGTTACCGGAAAACCTGAAAAGCCTTTTTCTTCAGCAAGTGCAATCGCATCTGCAATCGTTAAATCCGCTGTCACAGTCACAGGAAAAGAAACAATGCCTGCTTCGTACGTTTTAACTTTACGTACGTTTTTAGCTTGTTCTTCAATAGTCATGTTTTTGTGGATAAAACCTAAACCGCCCTCTTGCGCCAGCGCAATTGCTAAGCGTGCTTCGGTAACAGTATCCATAGATGCTGAAACTAGCGGCAAGTTAAGTTTGATACCACGCGTTAAGCGAGTTGAAATGTTTGCCGTGTGTGGCAAAACAGTAGAATGACCTGGTACTAAAAGTACGTCATCAAAGGTAAGAGCTTCTTTAGCAATTCTAAGCATTTTGGCAACTTCTCACATGTGGATCTTGTTTAAGGAATTGCGGCCAAATTTTATCAGCGTTATGGGCATGAGTAAATAAGATTTCACAATTATTTATGATAAAATACCGCCATCATCGCTTTTTAGAGTCGCTTTATGGCTATAACACCCCAGCAGCAAACGATTTATACCGTTTCTAGGTTAAATAGAGAAATAAGAACCGTGCTTGAACAAGGCTTCGCATCGTTAATTTTAACCGGTGAGATTTCAAACTTCATTACGCCTGCGTCTGGGCATTGGTATTTTACGCTTAAGGATGATCGCGCCCAAGTTAAAGCAGCCATGTGGCGCGGTAACAATCGTGGCCAACGCTATCGCCCAGAAAACGGCGCACAAGTGACAGTTCGAGCCCGAGTATCGCTGTATGAACCGCGTGGAGACTATCAGCTGATTGTTGAACACATGGAAGCGGCTGGTGAAGGACTATTAAAGCAACAGTTTGATGAATTAAAAATGCGCTTAGCAGCGGAGGGCCTATTTAGCTCAGCATACAAACAGCCACTGCCCAGTGTTGTGCATCGTGTAGGTGTGATCACATCAGCGACAGGCGCCGCTATTAAAGATATTTTGACCGTACTTAAGCGCCGCGCCCCGCAACTAGAAGTGGTGATCTACCCTGCGATGGTGCAAGGTAAAGACGCCCATTTACAACTGATAGATAAAATTAATCTCGCCAACGCCCGCAATGAAGTTGATGTGCTTATTTTAGGGCGCGGTGGTGGCTCTTTGGAAGACTTATGGTGCTTTAACCATGAATTGCTGGCACGGGCTATTTATGCCAGTAAACTACCTATCATCAGCGCCGTCGGGCATGAAATTGATACTACGATTAGTGACTATGTGGCCGATATCCGCGCTGCCACCCCCTCCGCTGCTGCTGAGCTGGTCAGCCCTAATAGCAGCGAACTGTATAATCAAATTCAACAACAATTAAATCGCTTAGCCAATGCGTTTAAACATCAGTTATCTGCAAAGCAAAACATTGCAACAGCACTTGAGCACCGTTTAACATTGTGCCATCCGCGCAATCACTTAAATCAACAAGCACAACGTTTAGATGAATTAACAGTGGCATTACAACAAGCAATGCAACAGCGTATTTATCAATATGAACGTCGCTTAAACAATTTAATGCCACGTTTGATGCAGCGTTCACCAGATCGAAAACTCACTCAAGCAGGTCATCAATTACAGCAACTGCAAACGCGCTTACAACAAAGTATGCAACAGCAATTACGCAGCAGTCAAAATACGCTGGCGCTACAAGCTAGTCGGTTAGGATCTGTCAGTCCGCTTAATGTACTCGCCCGTGGCTATAGTATTACTAAAAACGAGCAAGGAAAGGTTATAAAATCAACGTCACAAGTGAATCAAGGCGATGCGCTTGTGACTGAATTAGCGGATGGAATCATTCAATCTATTGTTAGTTAGTTTATTTTGCTTGTTCCCGAAGCTGGTTATTCCGATTCAGTAGCAAGCAATAAAGAAAAGTCGCGATCGCTGGATTTAGAGGTGCTAACGGTAAATTGTTGCCAAAAATCCTGTTTGACCAACTGATCATTAAGCTCGCGCCATTGGGTGTGAGCAAAGTCATCATTATCCTTTGGTGCTGCAAGTTCAAATTTACACACCGAGCTTTTACACTGCGCACTGATCAGCTCAGGGCTGATGCTTAGATCTGCGGTTTGCAAAAAATCTTTCATGGCTGTTTCTGTGCGATATGCCCATTCTTCATTACGGCTTTGCTGCTCAAACTTATCTAATAAAGCTTGCTCAAAATCAGAGGGTGCTTGAGCTTGTGTTTGGTAACGTTTAACCAGCGCTCGTTGCTGCGCTAATTCATGCTTAAGTTGCTGCAGTTGCTCCTCAAGGGGTTGTTCATCAGCTGTTTGCGCTGACGTATCTTCAGTAGTCGGGGTACTATCTGCAACTTGCTGCGGTTTCGGCACTGTTTCAAGCTCTGATGCGACGGTATTGGTAGGTAACATTTTGACTTGTTGTTCAAGTACTTGTGTTTGTGTAGTAGCCGCAGGTGCTGCTTCGTCAGAGCTCCACGTAAAGTAGCCCCAGGTTAAAACAACACCTGTAATAAATGCCAGAGCTAGCGAAAATAGATTATGTTTACTCATGCTTAATTCCTTTTAAGTTTTTTTACTTAGAGCATGGCACTGGTGTGTGATTCGTTTTGTGGCTCATCAACTTCTAAAAAGTTCTGATTCATACTTTGCGCTGGACAGGGACAATTTGGCTTGCCAACAATTTTAGCTGGTACACCTACAACCGTGGTGTGTGGCGGTACAGCACTTAGTACCACAGAGCCTGCACCAATTCGTGCACCCTCGCCGACCTCAATATTACCGAGTACTTTTGCACCGGCGCCAATTAAAACACCAGCGCGAATTTTCGGATGACGATCGCCTTTTTCATTCCCAGTACCACCTAAGGTGACTGATTGCAAAATTGATACGTTATCTTCAATAACCGCTGTTTCACCAATGACTATACCAGTTGCATGGTCAAACATAATACCATGGCCGACTTTACAAGCAGGATGGATATCAACGCCAAATACTTCTGAGGTACGGCTTTGAATAAAGCGAGCGAGTTCTTTACGGTTTTGTAACCATAAGCAATGGGCGAGTCGGTGTGCTTGAATTGCATGGAAACCTTTTAAATTTAATATCACAGTTAAATAAGTATCGGCAGCGGGGTCACGATCTTTAACCGCTTTTATATCATGAGCCACATGAGTCAACATGCGATCACACTCAACAAAAGCCTGATCAAACAATTCACGTATAGTAAATGCAGATACCACAGCATCAGATAACTTATTGGCAACGATAAAACTCAACGCAGATCCTAAGCACTCATGATTTAAAATGCATGAATACACATGACTTGCTAACAGAGGTTCACGGGTAACGACTTCTTTTGCTTCGGTGCGAAGCTGTTGCCAAATTTCATGACGCATAGAACGGCCTTAAATTAATACTGGATATGCTTTGTTTTAGTTTAACGGATTTCAAGTCAGATGTGTTAACGCTGTGGTTATTTGTTCTAGTTATTAGATATAACTAACTTATAAACTTAAGTTTGTAGAGTAAAAAATAAGGAGCCCCAATAATTGGGGCTTCTTATTCAAGTATTAAAAACTTAGTTACTCAAATACGCTTCCCACCGCAACTACTTCGATGTTTTTCGCTGGAATTGCCAGTTTGTAATCAGCAATTACTTTATCTTCAGCAACCAGTTCAGCTGGTTTTTCTGCGTTATACACCATAGGCGATGTTTGCTCTGACGCTAGGCGCTTTTGCATGTCTTTGCCATCACCGGTAATAAACACATACTGGATATCATCAGTTTGTAAATTAGCTTTAATCACGCGATTGACATCAGCCAAGGTCAGCTTTTCAAGCTCAGTGGTGACATACTTCACAAACGACTCAGTATTATAAAACTCGCTATCGAGCGCGTAACCTAACTGGCGGTTTTGGCTTGCGACCATTTGCGGCACAAAGTTGATCAAGAAGTTACGCGTTGCCTCAAAATCTTTTTCAGTCATGCCATTTTTGATTAGCTTATCAAGTTCAAACAGCGCTGTGCGAGTTGCAAAATGCGCATCGTTGTTTGAGCGCAGCGGGCGAAGCCACACTTGGAAGATTTGCTCTGAACGACCCAAGTTTGCATCAGGTTTAGTTTGGAACATACCACGTGGGAAGTACTCAATATAAGCGTAATCGCCGTAGTTCATACCGCGCGTTTGACGAATACGCTCATAAAGGTATGCATTTGAACTGCGGTGTTCACCAAAGTATGAACGCACTAACCACAGTGCCGTCCAGTCTGCGCTACTACGAATAGTATCGATTGGGAAACCAAATGATACCGCTGTTGATTGCGCTGATTTCTCGACAATCGTTGCATGGTGACCTTTCAGCACTGGCGCATCAGGGATTGATAAACGGCTTTGCTGGCCTTTTGGCAGCTCGCTTAAATCAGCAAACATGGTAGCTTTTAGTGACTCAGGCACCGCACCAATTAAACCGACTGTTAGCTTAGCTTGCGTAAATTCTTTAGCGTAGAAGGCTTTGACATCATCTAAGGTCAGCGCTTCTAAATCGGATAAATCACCATAATTGTAGCTTTCATACGGGTGACCTTGATACAACTTATGATAAAGCACTTCTTTACCTAACTCTTCATCATTAGATGCTTTAAGGCCTGATTTAATACCGTCGATCAGCTCTTTTTTCAAACGTTTAAAGTCATCTTCTCTAAAGCCCGGATTAAGTAACTGCTCACTAACTAATGCGTACCATTGTGCTGCATTGTCTTTATGGACTCGCCCTTGTAAAGAAATCATTTCTTTATCAATTTGATAGCCAAAGCTACCTGCCAGTGGATACAGTGCTTTTTTGATATCGTTATAGCTCTTCGACTGCGAGCCACCTTGCGCAAGCATGGCAGCGGTTAGCGCAGCCACGCCTTTTTGACCTTTAGGATCCGCCGCCGCACCAGTATGGAATAGCCAATTAATATCAATCAACGGTGAGCTGTTGGTTTTATCAAGCACTTTAAAGTGACGCTGTTGCACTGTGTGCTTGCTAGCAACGAGGCTATTTAAATCAACTTCTTGCTCAAAGCCAGCGATTTTATCAAGCGCCGACATAGTCACGGTAGTTCGGCTGCTATCGACAAAGTACTTATTAGCAATATCTTGAATATCTTGCGCGCTGATGCTGTCTGCCGTTGCATATAATTGATTGACGACTTCTGGGTCGCGCTCAAAATGCATATAACTGGCAAGGGTTGACGCAATTGCTTGCGATGAGTCTAAACCGTTAATAAAGCTGTATTTTAGATTTGACTTTAAATCGGCTAATTTTTGGCTATCAACCAGCTCAGTGCGTGCTTTTGCATAGGTGTTATTGATGGCATCACGCGCTACCGCTAAATCAGCTTCATTTTCAACTTTGACAAAAACATGCAATAAGCCCGGATCTTTAGTATCTGGGTTATAGCTAAACATTTGGCTGGCGATTTGCTTATCAACCACTAGCTCTTGGTATAAGTCAGAGTTGTTTGAGAAATAAAGCTGTGATAGTAAATCAAGCGCTGCGCGGTCTTTTTGTTTCGGCTGCCAAGCAGTACCTTTGTATGAAACCAATAACCAATGCCCTGGTAGTCCTTCGTTTTGCTCATGCACGTATTTGGCTGCTTGTTGTTTAGGCTCGGTTGGAATATCAGCAACATAATCGCCTTTTTGCCATTGGCCCCAATGCTTTTTCACCATTGCCATAGTTGCTTGCGGATCGACATCACCGACAATTACTAACGATACATATTCAGGTTTATAGAACTTTTCAAAAAACTCTTTACCGTACGCCATTTGCTCAGGCATGGCTTCAATATCTTCAAAAAAGCCCATGGTGGTGTGTTTATAGGTATGTTTTTCAAATGCTTCATTACGCACGGCTGAAAGCAACTTACGAATTGGGCTGGCATTGTTTTTAAGGTATTCGCCTTTTACAGTAAGCGCTTCGGTACGGAATTGCTCTTCTGAGTAAGTGAGGTTTTGAAAAATATCGGCTTCAATTTCAAGTACCTTATCAAGGTGCTGCTTGGAAAAGTTTAAGTGATAATTAGTGTAATCATTGGTAGTGTAAGCGCGGTTATCAACCCCTGAATTTTTCAGGATGTCTGAGTACACATCTTGCGGGAATTTTTCTGAGCCTTTAAACATCATGTGTTCAAAAAAGTGTGCAAAGCCAGTTTTACCCGCTTCTACTTCATTACGAGAACCAACTGACACCGGAATTTGTAGTGATACCACATCAGGGTAATCAGTTTTAACCACCATAACGCGTAAACCGTTATCAAGCTC
Source organism: Pseudoalteromonas sp. ASV78 (assembly GCF_047806705.1). Classification (NCBI taxonomy): domain Bacteria; kingdom Pseudomonadati; phylum Pseudomonadota; class Gammaproteobacteria; order Alteromonadales; family Pseudoalteromonadaceae; genus Pseudoalteromonas; species Pseudoalteromonas sp. ASV78. The sequence continues at coordinate 2,144,531 of NZ_JBLOPA010000001.1, forward strand.
TTCTAATAAATAATTCTGTGAGAACACCCGATCATTGCTGCTGGCAACCGTTGACTGTTCAATCTCAACTTCTTTGACCATGTTAGAGCCGCTGTTACTCGCACAGCCGCCCAGCGCAAGCGTGACCGCTAAGCTGGTTGCTAATAATTTAAATTTCATTGCTATCCCTTGTTAGTTGAATATTTTTTTAGTTATAACTACTTATTTACTACACTGATTATGCAACAAAGCCGACCACGATAAGAGACCTTGCAGCACATTTTATGTAAACAGTTGTGTATTTTTCATCGCTCAACTTAAAACAACATGAGATAAATTCATATTTATTGAGAAAGTTTCATTAAAAAAATCTATCTAGACGTCTAAATGGCTGTTATATTGTTTGCTATAGAAACTAATTTAGCTGGAATGAGGATTATGGCTTTATCACTACAACAGAAAATTGAAGATACCAATCAAGGTGTGTACTTAATTGGTACTACCCCGCCACGTATTGGTACTGATAAAGCGCAGCTTGAAACAATCGCTCAAAAGCTGTTAGACCGTTTACATGAAATTGAATACGATGGCGTAATTATTTACGACATTCAAGATGAAAGCAGCCGTACTGACAAGCCGCGTCCTTTTCCATTTAAGCAAACTGTAGATCCTCGTGAATATAGCCGATTATTACGTAGCTTATCGCATCAAGACGTGATCACGTATAAAAGCGTCGCGCAGCGCGAAGTAGCGGAATTTAAACAGTGGTTAAGCGAAACTAAAAACCTGTTTGATTTAAAAAATGTGGTGTTAGTCGGTAGTCCATCATCTGAAGGCGATATAAAACTTAACTTACCCGATGCCTATAAAACATTGGCAGAGCAAGCGGATGACTTCTTTTTAGGTGGGGTAACCATTGCTGAGCGCCATGCGAGTAAACGTAACGAGCATGAGCGTCTACTTGAAAAAACCACACAAGGGTGTCAATTTTTTATCTCACAGGCAGTTTACAACGCACAAGCGACCATTGATTTGATCACCAGTTATGCACGTAGCTGTAAAGCGCAAGGCATAGAGCCACAACGTATAATCCTAACCTTTACCCCCTGTGGCAGTGAAAAAACCTTAGATTTTATGCAGTGGCTTGGTATTTCAGTACCAGAGGCAACCAAGTGGCGGATGTTAGATTCACAAAACCCATTGAGTGAATCGGTGCGTATTTGCCGCGAAAATTTAGACTCAATTCTAAAAAGTTGCGCTCATTTAGACGTGCCTCTGGGGTTAAATATTGAAAGCTTAACTAACCGTAAAGAAGAAATTGATGCGTCAATAAACCTTTATCGTTTATTAAAAGCAACAATGGAATTAAACCTAGCTGAAAAGCAGATTGCTTAGGTTCAAGGTTCTAGGTTCTAGGTTCGAGGTTCGGGCTTCGGGCTTCGGGCAATAATGATAAGCGGCATAGAATACTACTTCATAAACTGCTAATTTTTATAATTAAATGACAAATGTCATGTTTATTCATGACATTACTCCATTACTTACATCTAGCGTTTCCTCAATAATGCTCACATCAATAAAGCGCTAGGGACTAATATGAATCATTCACTAACTGTTGTTTTAATCTTGTTCACCATTATTTTGTCAGGCTGTACCAACTTTGCCTGTCAGCAAGAAATAAGAGAAGTCAAAGATTTTGACAGTATTATTGTTGGTGGACTTGCTGATGTCTTTATCACTCAATCCGATCATCAACAAGTCAAAGTATTCGCCCGTGACATGCCCATAACAGATGTAATCACACACATTGAAAATGGCATCTTAACCGTGACCACACAAGGCTACCATAGTGGGGAGTCGGTAAAAGTTTACGTGACATACAAAAAATTAAAAAACATTAAAACCTCAGGTTCTGCCACATTAACAGGCGAAAACCAATTGGTCGCAGATCAAATCTCTGTTGTGACCACAGGATCCGGCGATATCAAAAGCTTATCCTTAACTGCCAAACAACTCAGTGTACAAATTAACGACACTGCTAACGCTAATCTTGTCGTTCAGGTAGAAAACTCAAACATAGAAATGAATGGCGCTGGTGACCTTGATATCCGTGGAGTAGCTTACCAGCAGCAACTGCGGTCGAACGGCTCCAGAGGTACTTTGAACAACACCAAATTAAAATTTAACTAAAACCAATAGCCGGAGAAAAGTTATGAAAAAGTTCTTTGCATATCTATTAGTATTTTTAATTAGTTCTGGTTTAGCGTTGGTGTTAGCGTATAAACACGACCTGTACACTTGGGAAAAACCACAACAAAATATGTGGATACAAGGCGGCACTTTATTTGACGCCACCTCAGAGTTTGCAATAAGCAACCCGGGAGTATTAGTAGCTGATGGTAAAATCGCTTGTCTTGGAGAAAGTTGTAATGTTACGGAAAAAACACTGATAATTGACGCCACAGGAAAGTCAATTATGCCTGGTCTAATTGATTTGCATGGCCACTTCTTTGGGGGGAAAGAACAATCCAAACATGACAACATGTTAAATACAATTTGGGCTCAACTTCGCTTTTTACCCAGTGTTAGACAAGACCTAATCCAAGCTGGCGTAACCAGTTATCGCTCTCTAGGAGACATAGCGCCAGCCATCTTTGATTTAAAAAAGTCATTGTCTCAAGATAAATTAGCTGGTCCTCGATTATTTGTCGCGGGCCCAATTTTTACCGTTGCAGGTGGTCACCCCACTCAACGTAAAGACATTCCAGCCTGGGTTTTAAAACAAATGACTTTTCAGTCAGATTCACCAGAGCAGATCACGACAAAAATCGAGCAGTTAATGTTACAAGGGATTGACGGTATTAAGGTTGTTTATCAAGGTCACACCGACAGCGTTAATGATATTGAAATGCCTCGAATATCTCGGGAAACACTGGCTACTATAACCTCGCTTGCAGAAAAAAATGGCCTTTGGGTCGCAGCACACACCGGTGGTCAAAACGAAACAATCGAAGCGATTAACACTGGAGTGACAAGTGTTGAACACGGTATTCGACATGGAAACATCATTCGCCAAGAGACTCTTGATGCCGTTGCAAACAATCAAGTGACTTATGTTCCCACGCTCGCCCGAGAGCCAAAGGGTCATTTAAACATCCCACATCTGGCACAATCTAATATCATGTTAGGAGTTGGCACTGACTCACCGGTAAAAGAGCATGATCAATACAGTTATCATATGGAGTTAAAACGTTTAGTTGATGCGGGTTTAAGTGATACTCAAGCCGTTATCGCCGCGACAAGAAATGGCGCAATTGCCCTTAAAAAGTCAAAGCAACTTGGGACTATTGAACAGGGAAAACTTGCCGATATCCTCATAATTAATGGCCGTCCGTGGGATAATATTAGTGATATAAAGAAAATCGACACCGTCATAATCAACGGCCGTATCGGGTATTCCGTTAACCAAGCTGACTGAGACAGACTTGTCGTTATTGATTACACTTGGCGGATTATAATAGACATACAGAACCATGAAAACTTCAATTTGCTACAAACTATTCACCAAAAGTAACTACCGCCGCGAGAGGACTTAGGCCTCTCGCCTTACATTAACCTTATATTTTTAAGCTTATTGTTTGGCAACTTATACTATTCCCCGTTTGCGGTGTAGAAGCGGTAATTATGGGGTTGGACTTATTACTACTCGTTTTATCGACGACCGGTTTTCGCTCAGGCAGCCTGTCCGGAGAGGTCCAAACCTATTATTTACGACGTCTGCTTGGTGCTCTTTGTCCTGTAATACGTTTCTTATCACGGTCTTTTCGCGACTTATTAGAGTTTTTGCGATTATCTTTCGGCTTTTTGTTTGGATCGGGTTCATAGCCCGCTAACCATTGCGGCGTTAAACGGGTATCAAGCAGCACTTCAATTTCTTCAAGTAACCACTGCTCATCAAGACTCACTAATGACATAGCTAAACCTTGCTCGCCAGCACGTCCGGTACGGCCAATTCGGTGCACGTAGTCTTCTGCGATATAAGGTAATTCAAAGTTAATCACATACTTTAATGAGCTAATATCCAAGCCGCGGGCTGCAACATCGGTAGCTACTAATACGCGGGTGGTGCCATCTTTAAAGTCTTGCAATGCTCGGTCACGGGCACCTTGTGATTTGTCTCCATGAATTGACTGTGTTTTTAAGCCGTCTTTACACATTTCTTTGGCGAGCTGATCGGCCATTTGTTTAGTACGGGTAAAAATAAGTACTTGGCGCCAATTTTTCATGCCAATCATATGCGAAACGAGTTCACGTTTACGGTCTTCATCCACGGCGTAAATGATTTGCTCAACTTCAACAGCAGCTGAGTTACGCTTATCAACTTCAACTAATTTAGGGTCTTTCAATAGTTTTTTACTGAGTTCAAACACACTGTCATCAAACGTGGCAGAAAATAACAAAGTCTGACGATCACTTGGCACATGGCGTAAAATACGCTTAATTTCATCTATAAAACCCATATCTAGCATACGGTCGGCTTCATCAAATACCAGTGAATCAACACTTGATAGTTTAATACTGCCTTTAATGATGTGATCAAGTAATCGCCCTGGCGTTGCTACGACAACTTGCGCGTCTTTGATTGCTTTAACTTGTGGACCAATACTTGCGCCGCCATAGGCCAATGCCCCTTTAATATCAGACCCTTGTGCGTATTTCTCAAAGCTGGCAAATACTTGCTGAGCAAGCTCTCGGGTTGGCGTTAAAATTAATACCCGTGCAGTACCTTGCTCATCTTTTTTGTTACTGGTTAACAGTTTATGCAGTAAAGGAAGCACAAATGCCGCTGTTTTGCCTGTGCCCGTTTGCGCACTCCCCATCACATCGTGACCGGCTAAAATTAATGGAATTGTTTGTAGTTGAATAGCCGTAGGCGTTTGATATTCATTTAGCTCAAGCGCTTTAAGCAGTAAAGGGTTAAGGTGGAGATCACTAAAGGTTGCAGCAGACATGGCATAGACTTGAAATAACTAATAATGGCGCTATTGTACGCACAAAATGAGCAACAAAAAAGGCGCTTTGCGGCGCCTTTTTAAGCTTGCTAAATATTTAAGCTGGCTTGAGAGTTTCTTTGCGTTGATTATAAAACGAAATAAGATCATCAACAGTATCTTGGCAATAGTCACGAATACCAGAAACTAACATGTGCTTTTCACCACTTCCTACTTTTTTACCGTCTTCAAGTAAGTTGAAGCGTAAGGTAATTTTGCCACGTTTACCCGTATATTCAAAACTCGGCTCAGCAAACTCTAAAGTAGGCGCATGAATATCTAAAGTATCAAGGTTAATTAACATTGACTCATAGATAACCATAGGACGAGCTGGGTTGATCATCACATCTTGCTTGCCCATCAGTGGAATAATCACATGCGGGAAAGTTGTGCCAGAAAACTCAACGTAATTTTTTATTAGACTGTCGGTGAGTGTTTGACACTGGCTGGTGTTACCTTCACGTTTTACCTTTAGCATGACTTTTTCGCCGCTGGTAATATCAAACTCATCGGCGCCCTCAGGGAAGGTGAGTTTAGTATTCTCATCAACCATGCCTGCGAAGGTAAATTCCATTTTTTCACTGATACCATAACGGCTCAATACCAATGAAAATAGTAAATCTCCAGGGACACAAAACTTCTTTGCATCTTTATCGTGTAGTGGGTTGTAATCATCGGCAACACATTTTGCGAAACGACAGCCTTGCTCACGCGATATAGAGATATGATCAGCATGTTGCTGATAAAAAGGACTTAACATAGTTGTTCACTGCTTAAACTGCTTATAACCAGCCTATTCTACCAGATAAAAATACAATAGAGGTCGAATCTGTTAAACTTTTGTTTCAAATACAAAAAAGCCGCGATATCGCGGCTTTTTAATAATTTATTATAACTTATAAACCTGCACGATCTTTAATTATAGGTATTAATGCAGATCCTGCATGGCCATTTGACTCAGCCCATGCGATATCAGCACCATCTTCTAAAGAACTTTTCGATAAATTTTTCACAACGTATTCACCAGCATCAGTGGCATTACTAGCAATTGCATGGCGAAGTAAGTTATTGCCATTACATAATACTGCATCGTAAATATTACGAATTTTTACACGTGAGGTTTTTAATTTATCACGTAAGCGATTCTTATCATCTGCAGCTATGTATTCACAGATTGAAATCGCTAACTGATCGTCTGCTTTAACAGGTGCACTGAAAAAAACAGAGCCAGAAAAAACAGCCGAAGCGATGAGGAGTGTTGATAATTTAATCATTATATACCCTTGTGTAATACTTTATAACTACCTTAGTTGGCTAATATTGTACCAACCTATCAGCCCATTCGCAATAATGTTACTTAATTTTATCCAATGTAACGAAGGTATATGCATGTAAATTCTTTTCATTAGGTTGATTATGTTGCTCTTCTACAACTTGCCAGTTGGCAACTTTTTCATAATCAGGGAACTGAGTATCCCCTTTAACGTCAAGATCTATAAACGTCAAATAGAGCGTATCTGCGCGCTCTAAGAATTGTTGATACACCTTTCCACCACCAATTACCATCACTTCATCAAACTCATAAACCAATGAAATAGCGGCTTCTGGCGATGACACCACATCAATCCCAACAGCTGCATAATCAGCATTTCGGCTTATAACTATATTGCGTCTACCTGGTAATGGACGACCAATTGACTCAAATGTTTTGCGTCCCATGATCACCGGCTTACTCATAGTGACCGCTTTAAAATGCTGTAAATCAGCTGGTAAATGCCATGGCATATTATTATCTTGACCAATCACGCGATTGTTAGCCATGGCTGCAATCATTGAAATTTTCACATTAACACCTAGTACTTTTTCATTAAACAAGAAAAAAGGAGCACTGGCTCCTTTTATAATATTCTATTTTCTATTAACGCTCATAAATAACTTCAACGTCATAGTCGTCGTCATCCCAACTATCCCAATCGTCGTCGTCATCATTCTTCTTAGTAGCATCTTTATGGTAAGTATCCCATTTGAATTCAACTTCTTCATCTTCAACTGGTACAAACTTTTCTTTCGGCATGCTCTCAAGCAATGTCATAATGTTATGAATTAGCGGCTGCGTGTTTAACTTATTGATTGCTGAAATATGATAGATATTTTCAGTCTCGCCTAACTCTTCTGCGATTTTCTCACAGAGCGCCTGAGCTTCATCTTCTGGCAATAAGTCAATTTTATTAAACACTAACCAGCGTGGCTTTTCAGCGAGCTTAGGGCTATATTGATGCAGCTCATTGATGATAGCAAAGGCATTATCTACCGGATTTGAACCATCAACAGGCATCACATCGATAATATGCAGTAATACACGACAACGCTCTAAATGCTTTAAGAAGCGAATACCTAAACCAGCACCATCAGAGGCACCTTCGATCAAACCTGGAATATCAGCAATAACAAATGATTTATTTGCTTCAGGACGTACCACACCTAAATTTGGAATAAGCGTAGTGAACGGGTAATCTGCTACTTTAGGGCGTGCTGCAGAGACACTGCGAATAAAGGTCGATTTACCGGCATTAGGCAAACCTAATAAACCTACATCAGCTAATAATAATAGCTCAAGTTTAAGGTTACGTACTTCACCTGGTGTGCCCAATGTTTTTTGACGAGGTGCTCGGTTAGTACTTGATTTAAAACGCGCATTCCCCAAGCCGTGGAAACCGCCTTTTGCAACCAAAATTCTTTGACCATGTTGAGTTAAATCGCCCAAACCTTCTTGAGTGTCCACATCGGTGATGCGAGTGCCCACAGGCACCATCACATATAAGTCATCGGCCTTTTTTCCCGTGCAATTACGGCTGCGGCCATTAGTACCACGTTCGGCTCTATGAAAACGCTCAAACTGATAATCGATAAGGGTATTTAAGTTTTCATCAGCTTGTAGATAAACACTACCACCATCTCCACCATCACCGCCGTCTGGTCCACCATCTGGGACATACTTTTCACGACGGAAAGATACGATGCCGCTACCACCGTCTCCAGCTTCTGCGCGGATTTCTACTTCATCTACAAACTTCATGATTACTCACTTTAGGGATTGGCTTGTTAATTTCACTATTATATACCTAAGCCAAGCTGATTGCAGGCTTGGCTTAGGTATATATTTTTGCTTAAAACAAAAAACCCCGCAAAGGCGGGGTTTTTTAAGAACCGATGCTGATTACTCAGATACGATGCTTACGTACTTACGGTTTAAAGGACCTTTTTGTTCAAACTGAACTTTACCATCTGCTTTTGCGAAGATAGTGTGGTCTTTACCGATACCTACGTTTGTGCCAGCATGGAATTTAGTTCCACGTTGACGAACAATGATGCTACCCGCTAGAACTGATTCGCCACCAAAACGCTTAACACCAAGGCGTTTGCTTTCTGAATCGCGACCGTTACGAGTACTACCAGCTGCTTTTTTATGTGCCATTTCTAAGTACCTCTAATTAAGCGCTAATGCCAGTGATTTTAACTTCTGTGAACCATTGACGATGGCCCATTTGCTTACGAGAATGCTTACGGCGTCTAAATTTAACAACCTTAATTTTCTCACCGCGACCATGTGAAACAACCTCAGCTGTTATCTTACCACCGTTTACGAACGGTACACCGATCTCGATTTTCTCACCATCAGCAACTAAAAGTACTGAATCAAATTCAACTGCTGCACCAGTCTCAACGTCTAATTTCTCAAGACGAATTGTTTGACCTTCAGTCACACGGTGCTGTTTACCACCACTTTGGAAAACCGCGTACATAATTAACTCCGTCTGTGCGCCCTCAAATCGACGCAACTAAAATATTATTCAATAGGGCGCGAAGTTTACGCTAATGTGCAAAAACTAGCAAGCCTGTTTTATTAATTAAATGAATAAAAAATAGCTGCATTGAGAGCGATTCAATATTTTCCCCTATTTTATATTAAATTGGCATTATGCCAAGCCTTTTTAGCGTTTGATGACAAATAAATTACACCACGAATAAACGGCCCCTAAGAATAAAAAACAATCATGTTGAATTGGCGTTAATTTCTTAAATTAAAAAGTTATCTTTGCTAATTAAGGTTAAATTAAGCTGCTTAACCGTGTTTTTTCGGCGAATCGTCACAAACTGTCGAGCAAAGCTGTTTTTTGTTGTACAATCAGCCCCGTATACCCATTAAAATTGGCTCGGAGATCAATGGATATAAAAGCTATCCAGGCGTTAATCGAAAACGATATGAATGACGTCAATCAACTAATTTACGCACAAATGCGCTCTGATGTAGCACTTGTCAATCAGCTCGGCTTATATATAGTTAACAGCGGCGGCAAGCGTGTTCGCCCTATGTTGGCTATTTTAGCGGCTAAGGCGCTTGGCTATGAAGGCAAAGATCATGTCACTTTAGCAACTATTGTTGAATTTATTCACACTGCCACATTATTGCATGATGATGTCGTCGATGAATCAAATTTACGCCGCGGTACACCTACAGCAAATGCTGAGTTTGGTAATGCTGCCAGCGTACTGGTTGGTGACTTTATTTATACTCGCTCATTTCAGCTGATGGTCGGTATTGGTAAAATGCAAGTCATGCAAATACTCGCCGATGCAACCAATGTGATTGCCGAAGGTGAAGTGTTACAGCTAATGAACTGCAATGACCCTGATACCACTGAAGATAGTTATATGCAGGTCATTTACTCGAAAACAGCAAAACTGTTTGAGGCTGCAACCGGTCTTGCCGCCATCATCACAAATCAAGGCGAGGCAACATTAAAAGCGCTTAACTTGTACGGTATGCACTTAGGCACCGCTTTTCAATTGGTAGATGATGTACTTGACTACAATGCTGATGCAGAGCAATTAGGTAAAAATATTGGTGATGACTTAGCTGAAGGTAAACCAACCCTGCCATTACTTTATGCAATGCGCCACGGGAATGCAGAGCAAGTGCAACTGATCCGTGATGCTATTGAACACAGTAACGGTATGGATCACTTAGATGCAATTTTAGCTGCACTCAATGAAACTAAAGCGCTTGAGTTTACAATGGATAAAGCCAACGAAGAAGCTGATAAAGCCATTGCATGCTTGGCGGTATTAGATGAATCGCCATATAAAGAGGCACTCGTTAGCTTGGCACGTATTGCCGTTGATCGTAATCACTAATAAATACCTAATCTATTAAAAATCCTTCGAGCATAAAAAAGCCTGCAAATGCAGGCTTTTTTGTATCAATCGACTTAGCAATTAAGCGTTGATGAAATCAACACCTTCTTGGATGTCTTTTTTCAGCGTATCAAGCATGTCGTTTTTAGCTTGCTGTTCAAATGCGCTTAACTCGCCGTAAGAAAGAATTTCTTCTACGCCGTTTTTACCTAAACGTACTGGGTGTGCAAAGTATGCAGCATCGCCATTTTCAACAGCAACGTATGCGTAATCTACTACGTCTTCACCTTGTAAGCCTTTAACTAAAGACATACAAAAACGAGCAGCAGCAGCACCCATTGATAATGTTGCAGAACCACCGCCCGCTTTAGCGTTAACTACTTCAGTACCAGCATTTTGGATACGAGGAGTAAGTGCAGCAACTTCATCAGCAGTGAAAGTAACACCTTCAACTTGAGAAAGAAGCGGAAGAATCGTTGTACCTGAGTGACCACCAATTACTGGTACTTTCACAGTTGCAACATCAACACCTTTAAGCTCAGCTACAAATGCTTCAGAACGGATCACATCAAGAGTGGTGATACCGAAAACACGTTTAGCATCGTAAGTACCCGCTTTTTTGAATACTTCAGCAACAATTGGCACAGTACCATTTACTGGGTTAGTGATAATACCCACGAGTGCTTTAGGACAGTTAGCAACAATGCCTTCTGCTAATGTTTTAATAATACCAGCATTTACATTGAATAAATCAGCGCGGTCCATACCAGGCTTACGTGGCATGCCAGCAGGGATAAGCACGATATCACAACCAGTTAACGCTTGATCTAATGCATCAGCACCAAAACCTGCAACTTTAACGTCAGTTGGGATGTGAGAAAGATCAACAGCAACACCAGGAACAACTGGAGCAACATCATAAAGTGATAATTCAGAACCAGCTGGTAAGCCTGTTTTTAATAATAAAGACAACGCTTGGCCGATACCGCCAGCAGCACCTAATACAGCAACTTTCATTGGAATTCTCCGTAATTTAAGGTAGAAAATATTTGTGGCACTAAGATAATGAAATTAACGCCTAAAGACAAATTTATCCTGCTTATTTCACGTATAATTTAGACCATAGTTGTAAACTTGCAGGTTTACAGCACTAAAACCCAGCGCAAAAGCAAACAACTACTGCATAAGTATGCAACATTGTGTACAATTAGCGCATCACTTATGAATAAGAACCTATAATATGCAACATCAAGATAAACAAGAAGCATTAGTAAAGGCCTTTAAAGCACTTTTAAAAGAAGAAAACTTTGGTTCACAAGGTGAAATTGTTGACGCCCTAAAAGAGCAAGGCTTTGATAATATCAGTCAAAGTAAAGTGTCGCGGATGTTAAGCAAGTTTGGCGCGGTACGCACTCGTAATGCCAAACAAGAAATGGTCTATTGTTTACCTGCTGAAATGGGCGTACCTACGGCAAAAAGCCCGTTACGTCAGTTAGTGATTGATATTATGCACAACGAAATGATGATCATCATTCGCACCAGCCCAGGCGCTGCACAGCTGATCGCCCGTTTATTAGATTCATTAGGTAAAGCGGATGGTGTGCTTGGCACTATCGCTGGAGACGATACGATTTTTATCGCCCCTGCAAAAATTTCCGAGATTGACGTAACCCTCGAACGCGTGCGTATTTTATTTGATACGGTATAAATCTACCAATTCAAACCGTTACAACTGCTTTAAAAAGCTAATTGATGGGGCGAAAAATGCAGAGCCCATATCGGCTTGAGTAAAATCCAGCCAATGGTCATAGCAATCGCCCTGCCCCAAGCGACTCAATAGCATTTGCTCAAATGCATTACCTAGCGCCGCATAACTGATCGCTAATATTCCCTGCTCATAGACATCACCATAAGGCATGTTTTGATTTAATTGCAGTGGTTGACCCTGCTCATTTTTAAGCTCGGTGCGAACTGCATGGCTATTTTCCAGCGCGGGGACTATTAAATTGTTATCTAAGCGCGTACGGCCCATTATTTGTTCTTGTTCGCTCAATGGTAGATTTTGCCATACACTCAGGTCATGTTTATAACGTTGTATATGCACATAACTGCCCTGATCTTCAAAGTGATTAGGCTTATTAATTAACGCAGTGAGACGTTTTTGGCGGCCGTGCGGAGTATCGCCACCGAGGATAAAACCATTAAAATCGCGGCCATCGAGAAAACGAAAGTTTCTTACCTGCTCAACGAGTTCAACATCAGGGGAGAATAATTTCAGTACTTGCAATGCAAACAGATGATTCACATCTTCTCTGTCGGAACGAATTTGCACAAACAAATCAAACGGCTGCGCGCCCATAACATGATCGCTATGGGTAATGTTAGGAAAACTCTGTAATTGACTCGGCAGAAACTCTGGCAAAATATGTGGCCAATACTGTGCGCCGACAGCAACCACACTAGAGAGCATAGATTCAGAAAACTGATCTGAAAACTCATCTTGAATAGCACTCACATATTTTAATTTTTTGCGTAATGACTCATCGTGGCCATCAAGTACATTAAAAAATAAATGTAAACCGTGCAAGTTTGCTTCAGCACAAATCCCTGACTGCGCTTGCGCCATGGTATTTCCTTAACTCAAATGTCCTACACGGCAGAACGCGAATGTAGTTATTCAGCGAAAAAGTTAACCGTGTGCGGTGTTATTCTTATAGTTACATCATCATTGACTAAAAATGATTGACCCAACTGAGCAGCAACATCAATTTCTTGCCCATCAATGATGACCTTATACACAAAATGCGAGCCAACAAAACGACGATTTAATATAGTCACCGTGTTTGCATTACTGCTTTGTGATTGCAAAGGCATTAACTCAAGATGATGTGGACGAACATAGAGCTGCCCAACGTGCTTTGCATGGCTATGTGCAATTAATGATGTAACTCGGCCAAAAGCAGTACTGTATTCAGTTGCTGTTAATACTTCTGCGTCTAAGTATATGCCCTGACCAAGAAATTCTGCAACTACCTTTGAGTTTGGCGCATTAAAAAGCTGCTCTGGCGTGCCTTGTTGAGCAATTTTACCGCAATCCATAATCGCTAACGTATCGGCAAATGCAAACGCCTCTTCTTTGGAATGGGTGACAAATACAGCGGATACTTGCTGATTTTTGATAATACGTCGAATATCAGCAATAAGTTCAAAGCGTACTTGGGTATCAATATTTGAAAACGGTTCATCTAATAACAATAAACTAGGGTTGTAAGCCAGCGCTCTGGCAATTGCCACGCGTTGCTGCTGACCACCCGATAACTGATGAGGAAAGCGTTTAGCACAGCCAACTAAATGCACTAACTCAAGCATTTCACTTACACGGTGTTGTTTTTGCGCTTTGCTCATGTTTGTTAAGCCAAAGGCAATATTGTCAGCCACTGTTAAATGTGGAAATAGCGCATAATCTTGAAACATCATACCGATATTTCGGTACTCTGGCGCTAAAAATGTATGCTCATCACTGACTAACTTGCCATCGATAAATACCTTGCCATGCTTGGCTGTTATCAGCCCTGCAATCGCTTTTAAGGTGGTAGTTTTGCCGCAACCACTGGCACCAAGTAAGCAGACAATTTCATCTTTTGCGACGGTTAAACCCAAGCCCTCAATGACTGCAGTGCCGTTATACCGATACGATAAATTTTCTAACACTAAACTGCTCATTTAACTTCTCATTTAGCTACGTTGCTCCATCGAGCGATTAACAAAATACAAAGGCACTAGCCCCACCATCACGATTGCTAACGCTGAAATTGAGGCTAGCTCTAATTGCTCATCACTGACATACTGAAAAACATGGGTGGCTAGCGTTTCGAAATTAAACGGTCTTAATAACAAAGCGGCTGGTAACTCTTTCATGCACTCAATGAAAACCAACAGTGCGGCGGTTAGAATGCCGCGCCGTAATAACGGAATATGCACCTTACGCAATGTTTGGCCTTGGCTTTTACCCATTGATTGACTGGCCATATCAAGCGATGGACTGATCCGCATAAAGCTTGCTTCAACAGCACCGTGAGCAATGGCATAGAAGCGCACCACATAAGCAAAAACTATAGCAAACAAAGTACCACTCAATAATAACCCTGGTGTAATGCCCATCGGCTCGAACCAAGCGTTTAATTTATCATCGAGCAAGGTTAAAGGTAACAACACTGCTATCGCCAATACTGTACCGGGTAATGCGTAGCCAGTGCTGGCTAAGCGCCCTGGAATAAGCGGATACGCTTGCTTAGCGATACGTTGATAAAACACCACTAATAAACTCAGTGTAATTGTTACAACACAGACAATAATCGCGACTTTAAAGCTGTGCCACGCATAAAGGAAAAAGGCACTATTCCACGCTTGATCAGCATACGAAATAGCATATCCAATCAACACCGCAATCGGTAATACAAAAGCAAAAAACAGCACCACACAACAAAGCCCCGTTGCTAACCAAGCGCTTTTGCCTGTTAAGTTATATAACGTATCACTATTAACGCCCGATTGGCGTTCAAATACCGCTTGATTACGACGACTGTAGCGTTCCATCGTCAACACTAAAAATAAAATAAGCAGCATAATTGCTGAGATTTTTGCTGCTGCCGTTAATGAATAATAGCCTAACCAGGTATCGTATACCGCGGTTGTTAAGGTACTTACAGCAAAGTAATTTACCGTGGCAAAATCAGCCATTGCCTCCATACTGATCAACGTCAGTCCTGCTACAATCGCCCCCCGCGCAAGTGGTAAACTTACTTTGAAAAAACTCTGCTTAGGTGATAATCCCATTAACTGACTCGCCTGTACTAACTTAAATGATTGCTCACGTAGTGCCGTTTTAAAAATCAAATACAGGTACGGGTATAGCACTAAAGCAATCATCATAATTGCCCCTGGTAAAGTACGGATATCAAAGAACCAATAATCGGAGGGAGATTGCCAATCAAACCAGTCTCGCAGTGCTATTTGCACCGGCCCAGCGTAATCAAACAAGTCAGTATAAACATAGGCGATAATATACGTTGGCATTGCTAAGGGCAGCATTAACGCCCATTCAAATTGCCTACGGCCTGGGAAATCACAATAAGCTGTTAACCAACCCAGTGGCAAAGCGATAAGGCAACTAACAACGCCAACCCCTAAAATAAGTAACAGTGTATTGCGAGTATAATCCCACAGCACGGTATCCCAGAGGTGACTAAACACCTCGGAATCACCTTGCAGAGATTCAACCAACAAAAAACATAACGGGGTTATTAGCAGTATGCCAATAACCCACGCAGAAAACTGCCATCGTGACAGCGAGAATTTAAAACTCATTAAAGATCGAACTTCACCTCATCGATTAGCTTAAGTGCTAAAGGACGATATTTGCTAATTTCATCAAGCGCTAAACTGTCTTCCTTGAAGCTGCCCCACGATGCTACTAAGCTTGATAATTCAACGCCCGGTTTTACCGGATATTCCATATTGACCGAAGCGTACATGTTTTGCGCCTTATTGTCGGTCATATACTCGATAAGTTTCAAGGCATTTTCTGGGTTTTTAGCGTACTTGGTCATAACCACACCAGAGACATTAATATGTGAGCCTCTGTTATCTTGATTAGGAAAGTTAATGTGCACTGCATCTGCCCATGATTTTTGCTCAGGATCTTCAATCATTTTGCCAAAATAATAACTATTGCCCAGCGCCAAATCGCATAGACCTTCTTTTACTGCTTTTACTTGTCCGCGGTCATTGCCTTGTGGTTTACGCACTAAATTTGCTTTCACCCCTTCAAGCCATTTTTTGGTTTGAGCTTCACCATGATGAGCGATCATTGATGCTACCAATCCCAAGTTATAAGGGTGCTTACCTGAGCGAGTACAAATTTTACCTTTGTATTTAGGCAAGGCCAGTTCTTCATAGCTTAAATGCGGTAATGCACCCACGCGCTCTTTTGATGAATAAACATTTCGTACTCGTTTAGTTAACGCAATCCACTGACCATCAGCATCACGAAACTTAACAGGCACATTGGCATTCACGGCATCACTGTTAATTGTCTGGGTTAGCGCTAACTCTTCTAATTGAATTAAATCACTAAAATTTGACGTGAGGACTAAATCAGCTTGGCTATATTTGCCTTCACGCTTAAGACGCTCAATCAAGCCTTTTTTAGCAAATACCACATTGGTTTTAATGCCCGTTTGCCCAGTGAAATCATCTAATATTGGCTGAATCAAAAACGGTTGACGAAAAGAATAAATATTGACCGCTTCTTCTGCAAATACGGGGGCAGTAACCACTAAGCCAACTAAAATTGTTAATGTCTTTTTCATAAATCGCTTCCATATAAATAATAACTATTATCATGCAATGATAACGTGTCCCTCGGATCTGCGCACTCATTAAATAATAATCAAAGGTGACAACGCCCATAATGGAAATCAGTTGTGCGATATATCTCACGGTTATGACAGCTATTGAGTATAAAGCACCATAAAAACACCATTAAAAAACACTAACCACATGAAATAATAGAGTTTTCATTAAATTACAAAATGATGACTTTATTTTCGTTACTATTTTTAGCCTATTTTGTTTGTAAAGACCCTCTATAATTACTTCATCGGTTAAGCAGTGACGCTTAAATGAGTAAACGGACAAGGATTGATTACTCATAAACCTCGAATTTAGGTTACGTTAGGAAAACATGGACTCACGGACAGGCTCAGGATGAGTAGCACTAAGGATAGTAAATAAACGGACAGCGTCAAGATGATGCGAAAAGGACGAACAACAGGGCTCGCAAGAGGGTTGTTAAACAGGATGTTATAGAAGCGGACGAATGGACAGGCCCTAAAGGGCAACGCAATGGAACTGTTAATTAAAGGATAGCATCAGGATGATGAACAAAGGATAGGTAATAGACATTACCAATAGGGATGACAAGGAAGCACACAGGAGATAGGCTCGGAGCGCCTTCATCACGCAGAACGAACAAGTAACAGCGTGATCACATGGATTTGTAAAGTTTAGGAGTTGATTAAGTTCAATTGCAGGATGCAGAAAATTAGAAGATTCCGCAAGCGCGACTAGAGATAGTTCGCGCTTTTCTTTTGCCTGAAAACAACTCATTGTATATAAGCGCTGACTTCTCTAAAATAGCGCGCTTATAAATCACTGAGGTCGGCCGTGTTAATTAACTACAATCCCCCATTAGATCCGTATTTAAGCATTATATTTCAAGATGATGATTTACTGATTGTGAACAAGCCCAGTGAACTGCTAACCGTACCAGGAAAAGATCCTAAGCACGCTGACTGCTTGATTGCTCGCGTTAATCGCGTTTTTCCTACAGCTAAAATTGTGCACCGTTTAGATATGGCAACCTCTGGCATCATTTGTTTAGCCATGCATAAAGCAGCGCATCGTAATTTAAGTATGCAGTTTCAAGAGCGCCAAACGGCTAAGCGCTATATTGCCCGAGTGTACGGTAAACTAGAGCCATTAACGGGATCGGTTGATTTACCGCTGATCTGTGATTGGCCAAACCGCCCTAAGCAAATGGTTGATCATGATAATGGCAAGCCATCTTTAACTCACTACAGTGTTATTGAATATGAAGCACATGCGACACGGGTTGAACTCACTCCGATCACTGGACGCTCGCATCAATTACGCGTACATATGTTATCACTCGGACACCCAATTTTAGCCGACAGACTTTATGCTCATGCAGATGCATTAGCCGCAGCAGCACGGCTACAATTACATGCACAAATGTTGCAACTAGCACACCCTGTTACAGGACAAGTCATGACATTTACGGCAGAGCCTGACTTTTAACTCTAAATTCACCTAAACTTTTTACCACTCAAGTCGATAACAACTTATTGATTGATCTTGGTGGCTGATATGATTACTGGTATACAATTTAAAGTGCAC
Organism: Pseudoalteromonas sp. ASV78; assembly: GCF_047806705.1. Taxonomy (NCBI): domain Bacteria; kingdom Pseudomonadati; phylum Pseudomonadota; class Gammaproteobacteria; order Alteromonadales; family Pseudoalteromonadaceae; genus Pseudoalteromonas; species Pseudoalteromonas sp. ASV78. Next base: position 2,162,737 of record NZ_JBLOPA010000001.1, read on the forward strand.
TTAATGGGCTTAGTGACAGCTATTGTACTGACGATGCCCTTACAGGCTGCCGACTTTATTACACCAACGCCATGGTCAACTGTTGTCAGTAGTGATTTATCACGTTTAATGCCGCAAGATGAACTAAAGCCGTTGCTTGCAGGTGACACTGAATTTTTGAGTTTATACCGTGAGCATATGAGTGCCCAACAGCGTGGTGTGGTATTGATCATTCCTGACTGGCAGCATTTACCTACCAATAATGATGGGGTTAACTTTTTACGCACTCAACTAAATGATTTAGGCTATGCCACACTTGCGATGACGGTACCTGATATCGACTGGCAAGCCGTACCTGCTGAAACAGAAAATGCCCAGAGTGAGCCTGCTGATAGTAACCAAACAGACAATAACGAATCATCTGCAGCTCCCCTTAAAGCCCCCGTACATGTTGATGCGATTGCTCAAATAAGCAATGCGATAATCGATAATTACAAACTCAATTTAATAGCACGCTTTAATGCCTTGTACCAAAGTGCGTTGAATGAAGACGGAAAAATAGTAGTGATTGCCCAAGGTGCCAGTGCAGCTTTGTTACTTGAGCACTATGGTGAATTTCCAAATACTGATATTGATGCATTTGTCAGCCTCAGTAGCTATTTACCAAACACTGAACGTAACCAACAACTTAATGCGATAATATCAACGATTAGCCCGCCATTATTGGATATTTACTACAGCATTGATAACCCTGATTTATTGCTCAGTGTGGCAGATAGAAAACGCTGGGTAAAACGCCACAGTAAATATGATTACCGCCAACGTGAGTTATTTGGTTTGCGCTCACAGCCACAGCAACACGAGCGTCTCACCAAGGAAGTAGACGGTTTTTTACGCCGCCTTTTTTAAGAACTCGTAAGCCGCTTGAATGTCTTGGCTTTTCTTTACCGCCAGTTCCATCATGTGCTTAGGTAAGCCTTGAGAAACCAATTTATCAGGATGATGTTGTGCCATTAGCTTACGATACGCCAGTTTAACTTCTCGCTCATTGGCTTCACTATTTAATCCCAACAACGCCAAAGCTTGGCTACGATTCATGCCACTATTCGGCGGTACATGATGCCCTGAACCTTCTCGATAGCTACTGCCTTGCCCTTGTTGGCGTTGCTGCTGTTGTTGATAACGTTGTTGCTGCTGACGAAATGAAAACTCTGCTTGGTAACGCTTAAGTACAAACGCAAAATGGGTCTTAGAGATCCCTAATAATTTACTGACTTCTTGCAGCAATTCTTTTTCTTGTGCGGCAAGTACCCCATCAGAAAACGCCATTTGGATCTGAATTTCTAAAAATAGCTGCAATAAATCATGGCGACGTGCAAAACGCTCTTTAAAATCAAAAACGGTTTCTTTAAGCGAAAAGTCACTGTCTTTTCCCGCTTTAAAGGCATCTTGTGCTTCTTTGCGATCATCCCCAGTAAGGCCCATTTCATCCATAAATACACTGGCGGCACGAATATGAGTTTCGCTTACTCGCCCATTTGATTTAGCAATGTGCCCCATTACCCCAAAACAGCTAGTAAAAAATAATGCTTGGCGCTGATGAATGTCATCATCACCTTTAAATAAACTTGAAAAACCACCGGCTTTATCAAAATTTTGCTTTAAGCTTTTATCGAACATATGGCCTAAATATAAGCCAATAAATAAACCTATAATGCGGCCAAACATAAAGCCAAAACAGGCACCTAAAATTTTACCCCACATAGGGTGCTCCTATAATGTGTGAATGACTTAAAGACTCATTTTGTTGCGCTGTTAACGAGTTATTCAATTGCGCGAGTCGTTCAGGCGTACCAATATCATCCCAACGACCGATATACAACTCAGTAGAGACAAGCTGCTCAGCTAATTTGCTTTTTAATAATGGCCCTAAGCGATGAGATCCTGCAGTCATCCCGGCAAAAAATTGCTGATGGAAACGGCTAATACCTGAGAATGTGTACTTGGGGCTATCTTCACCTAAATGACGCAAGGTAAAGTCACCATTTGGGTTGTGGGCTGGATTTTCAACTAACACAATATGTGCCTCGCCATCATCTAAATGAATATGTAGCAATGAGCTCACATCATAGTCGGTAAATATATCGCCATTAATAACAATAAATTGCTCGCCGAGTAAAGGCAGAGCTTGGATAATACCGCCTGCGGTTTCCAGCCCCTGCTCGGGTTCTTGGCTATATTCAATTTGCACACCAAGCTGACTACCATCGCCAAAGTAATCACGAATTTTATCGCCTTGCCACGCAAGGTTGATAACAAAATCAGTGATCCCGGCACTTTTTAGTCGTTCAATATGATGCTCGATTAATGGCTTACCTTGTACCTTTAGCATCGGTTTAGGTAACTCTACGGTTAATGGCATCATCCGCTGACCGCGACCCGCGGCTAAAATCATCGCTTTCATTATTTATCTGACGCTTTATCGAGTGCCACTACAGTAGCCGGTATAATGGTGTTGTTGATCCATAGACCCAGTGCCACTAATGGCGGATGATCTTGGGCAACATCGCTAATATAACGTAGGGTTGGCAGTACATTATCCATATAACCAGCTTTACCATCACGTAAATTCAACCGACAAAAAATACCGGCGGCTTTTAAATGGCGCTGAATACCAGTTAAATCAAACCATTGTTTAAAGGTTGTAAAGCTAATATTGCCGATCAATCCCTGTTGCTCAAACTCGCTAAATGCATGCTCAAGCAGATATTCAAGCTCATCGTGAGGTAACTTAAAATAACAGTCTCGCAGTAGTGAAACCAGATCATAGCAAACTGGGCCTTGCACAGCGTCTTGGTAGTCAATGATCGCCCATTGCTGCTCACTGTGCATAATATTACGACTATGAAAATCGCGATGCACTGTCACTCTTGGCTGGGCAAGCACGTTAGCAATCAGTAATTCACAGCTAGTTTGCCATAATTTTCGCTCTGCTGAACTGATTTTCAGTTGTAAAAACTCTTCAACCAGCCACTGTAAAAAAATACTCAGTTCTAATTCTAAAAACGCACGGTCAAAATCTTTCATATGTTCAACCGCAGGCATTTTTGCCCACTGTGCGCTGAGTTTTATTAAATGTTTATAATGATTGATGCGTTCTTTATCATCGAGCATATCAGCAAGATGTACATTACCTAAATCACTTAATAAGAAGAACCCTTGTTTTTCATCGGCATGTAATATTTTTGGTAGTTTGAAACCATGCTCAGAAAAAACTTTATTAAGTTCTATATAAGGAGTGTTATCCAGCTTGGTGGGATCGGAGTCCATTACTATATAGCTATCTTGGCCGCGATTTAAACGGAAATAGCGGCGAAAACTCGCATCTCCGGTGATCGCAGCAAGCTGATATACTTCATCTTCGAAGTGCGGATTTAAAAACTGCTGTAAACTTTTATAACGGTTCATTTCGTAAGATATCTATTTTTCACTAAGTCAATTACTGTATTTGCCATTGTTTTCCTTTATTATGTCACTCTTATATTCAACGACAGCGTATTAAGGTTAATAAATGAGCAAAACCTGGGGCATAATGATGCTAAGTGTGATCAGCGCACCATCGCTTGCCGAAACTGAACTGACACACAATTTTTGTGGCAATTCAATGCAAACCAGAGCTTGGCAACCGCTTGCTGGCCTTGATTTAGGCATGGTCGATATCCAATCAGATGATATTGAATTGCTTGGTACCCAAAGCGCAGAATTTACCGGCAATGTTGATATTAACACCCTTACTATGAGTTTGTCCGCACAAAGTGCGCTAATTGACAAACAGCGTGGGCTACTTAATGCAACAGGCCCTATTACTTATCGTGATGCTATCAGTGAAGTAAATAGTTCTGGCCTCAATGCTGATTTAAATAGTTCTGAAATCAGTTTGCTCGGTGCCGATTATCAACTAACCGATCAACAAGGCCGCGGTGGTGCAGAAAAGCTCACAGTGAACCAGTCTGGCTTAGAGCTACTGAACGCAAGCTTTACTACCTGCCCAACTGAAACGCCATTGTGGGCAATTCAAGCAGAAGAAATATTACTCTCTCGTGAAGAAGGCTGGGGGGAAACCCATGATATGGTTTTACGCATCATGGATACACCAGTACTTTATTTACCCTATTTTACTTTTCCGATTGATGAGCGCAGAAAGTCAGGCTTATTGACCCCTAACATTTCCAGTTCAGACCGTTATGGTATTGAAAGTATCACTCCGTATTATTGGAATATCGCGCCTAATTACGACGCCACTATAACGCCACGCTATATGTCTAAAAAAGGTCTGCAAATGCAAGGCGAATTTCGTTATTTAAGTGACAACAACGAAGGATTGGTCGCGCTTGAGTACCTAGATAAAGACGACTCTGAGCCAGAACTTGATGAACGCTTTCTATTTCACTGGCAACAGCAAAGTTATTTTGATGCAAACTGGCGTGCGGCTATAGATATAACCAACGTCAGTGATGATAACTACCTCACTGATTTAGGTTCGAATTACGCAACACGTACCGACACCCAGTTATACCGTACCGGTTCATTGTCGTACTTAGGTGAAACATGGCGCACGGATATTAAAGTACAAAATTTTGAAGTATTAGGTGATCACACCGAGTCTTATGCTGCGTTACCGCAAATTAGTTTTTCGCAAACGTCACCGTTTCGCTTTAGCGATATTGAATTCACACTCAATGGTGAATTGAGCCATTTTACCAATGATACGGCAATCATAGAAAAAGCCACTCGGGTACACATAGAACCTAAAGCCAGTTATGGTTATCAAGAGCATGCTTGGTCGTTTCTGTCCGAGTTTAGTGTGCTACACACTAACTATAAGCAAGAAGGTGATTTAGCTAATACTGACTATGCTGAAACAGTATCGCGTACCTTGCCTAAAGTGCGCTTATATAGCCAACTAAATTTTGAACGTGATACCACGATGATCGACAATGGTATTCAAACCTTAGAGCCGCAAGTACAGTACCTTTACACTCCAGACAAAGATCAAGCTGATATCGGCCTCTATGACACCACTAAATTACAAGATGACTTTTTTGGTTTGTTCCGTGATAGCCGCTTCTCAAGCGTGGACCGTATCGCCGCTGCAAATCAATTCACATTGGGTGCCACTACGCGATTATTTAACGATAACAGTGAAGAATTGTTTAACTTTAGTGCTGGGCAAATCTTCTATTTAAGCGATTCAGCGAAGCCAACCGCACAAAACTTAGATTCAGATACTAACTATAATGCCTTGTTTGCCGCGCAAACCATGTTACATTGGCACCGTCGTTGGTATTTATCCGGTGGCATTCAATATGACACAGATGGTAAACAAGTCATCCAGTCAAATGTGACCTTAGATTATAAAGGTGACGATAATCAACTCGTACAATTGAACCATCGCTATGCAAATGATGTCTCAGGCAATACAATCGAACAAGTTGGCTTATTTACTAGCTTCCCGCTCAGTGAACAATGGCAATTTGTAAGTAGCTATCACCGCGATTTAGAAAGCGGACGTAGTGTTGAGGTATTCAGTGGATTGCAATATGAATCTTGCTGTTGGGCCTTTCAAGTTACTGCCCGTCGTCAAATTGAAACTGATTTAAATCAAGCGATAGGCCAAGAACAAGCCACTTTTGATTCAAGTATTGGATTTAATATTGTCTTAAAAGGGTTAGGTAGTAAAAGCCGTTATGATGCACAAAAATTATTACAACAAGGTATTTTTGGCTATCGTAGACCGTATTTTCTTAATAACTAGTATTACCGTACTATTAGCAAGAGTATTAGAAAAAGTATGAATTTAAAAAAATTATTAGCATCCGCATTATTAACGCTTGGTTTATGCCAAAGCGCTTTCGCAGCCCCTGTAGAAATCGACAAAGTGGTTGGTATTGTAAACCAAGGGGTTATTTTACAAAGTGAAGTTGACACTATCGTTAATCGGGTAAAAGCTCAAGCCAAAGAACAAGGCCAAGAACTGCCATCTGATGACACTTTACGTATCCAAGCCATGGAACGTTTAGTAAACCAAACACTGATGATGCAACTAGCTGAACGTATGGGCTTAGAGATTTCTGATAGCCAACTTGATCAAACCTTGATTGGCATGGCGAAAGAGCAAGGCGGTTCGATCGCAGACTTACGCCGTACCATTGAAGCATCAGGCGAGAGTTTTCAATCTTATCGTGAAGAAATTCGTAAAGAAATTACCACCCAACAAGTGATGCGGGCAAACGTTGACCGTCGTATTTACATCAGCCCGCAAGAAGTCGATAACCTATTAAAAATAATGGAAAGCCAAGGTCAAAATACTGAAGAGTACGATATTGGCCATATTTTAATTGATATCCCAAATAACGCCACGGCGGACGAAATTGCTAGCGCAAAAACCCGTGCTGATAAAGTTATCGAGTTTTTACAAGACGGCAAAGAATTTAAACGTATCGCTATTTCATCATCAAGTGGTTCAAAAGCACTTGAAGGTGGTCAATTAGGCTGGATGAGCATTAATGAAATGCCATCATTATTTGCTGAAGCAGTTAAGGGCAGCAAAAAAGATGCTATTATCGGTCCGCTTCGTTCCGGCGCTGGTTTTCATATCATTAAAGTTCAAGACATTCGTGGCCGCCAAGTTGTTGAAACAACTGAAGTGCGCTCTCGTCATATCTTAATTAAGCCGTCAATCATCTTAAGCGAAGAAAAAGCCCGCACTATGCTTAATGGCTTTGCTAAAGATTTACGAGCTGGGACCGCTGACTTTGCTGAGCTTGCTAAAGAATATTCAGAAGATCCAGGCTCTGCACTTAAAGGCGGAGAGTACGATTGGACAGATCCTACAACCTATGTGCCACAGTTTAGAGATACCCTACTCTCGCTTGATAAAAATGAGATCAGTGATCCATTTAGAACCACGTTTGGTTGGCATATTGTGCAATTATTAGATAAACGCGTAGCCGATAAAACAGAAATTGCGAAACGAAACCGCGCCCACGGCATGCTGTTTAATCGTAAATTTAAAGAAGAAAGCTTTAACTGGCAGCAAGAAATGCGCGAACAAGCCCATGTTGAAATTTTCCCAATTGATGAATAACCAATGACTCTACGTATTGCAATTACTCCCGGCGAACCTGCCGGGATTGGCCCTGACCTACTGTTAAAACTTGCTCAACATGACTGGCCAGCACAGCTGGTAGTGATTGCTGATAAACAATTATTACAGCAGCGAGCTAAACAACTTGGTCTATCAATCAACTTGCTGCCGTTTGATGAAAATGCTCCTGCAGCACTGGCTCCAGCGGGTAGTGTCTATCTACATCAAGTTGATTTAGGTGCCGATGTTGAAATCGGTGTATTAAATGATGCCAATGGCCAGTATGTGCTTGATACCTTGCGCATCGCCTGTGAAAAAAATATGAATGGTACATTTGCAGCAGTCGTAACGGGCCCTGTTCACAAAGGTATTATTAACAAAGCAGGCATTTCATTTAGCGGCCATACCGAATATTTTGCACAGCAATCAAACACCCCTGATGTAGTGATGTTGTTAGCGACTGAAGGCTTACGTGTTGCCCTTGTGACAACACATATTCCATTAGCCTATGTATCGCGTGCAATTACTAGTGAACGTCTGAGCAAAGTTGCGGGTATTTTACATCATGATTTACAAACTAAGTTTGGGATCGAAAAACCACGTATTTTAGTGTGTGGACTTAACCCTCATGCCGGTGAAGATGGTCATTTAGGCCGTGAAGAAATTGATACCATTACCCCTACGCTAGAAAAACTCAATAGCGAGGGAATGAATTTAATTGGTCCTTTACCCGCTGATACCTTGTTCCAAGACAAATATCTATCGCAAGCAGATGCAGTATTGGCAATGTATCACGATCAAGGCTTACCTGTGCTAAAATACAAAGGTTTTGGTAACTCAGTGAATATTACACTTGGTTTACCGTTTATACGCACCTCAGTAGATCACGGTACCGCGCTCGATTTAGCCGGCAGTGGTGATGCTGATGTTGGTAGTTTTGAATTAGCGATCCGCGAAGCAATTAAGCTCGCCCATGAAAAAGCACAAAATCAATGACAGATAAAGTACATTTAGGACACCGCGCCCGTAAACGTTTTGGACAAAACTTTTTATGTGATGAGATGATCATCGATAAAATCGTCAGCGCAATTGATCCTAAGCCGCAAGATAATTTAGTTGAAATCGGTCCAGGTCTTGGTGCTATCACTGAGCCAGTGAGCGAATTAAGCGGCCATTTAACGGTTGTTGAGCTAGATAAAGATTTAGCGCAACGCTTAACTGAACATCCATTTTTAGGGCCAAAGCTTAGCGTGCATCAAGGCGATGCCATGAAGTTTGATTTTTCAAGCTTGATGAAGGATGAGCGAAAACTAAAAGTGTTTGGTAATTTACCTTACAATATTTCAACGCCATTATTATTCCACTTATTTGAGTTTGCTGACAACATAGAGCACATGCACTTTATGCTGCAAAAAGAAGTGGTAAAACGTATGGTCGCGGGCCCTGGCAGCAAAACATTTGGTCGCTTAAGTGTTATGACACAGTATTACTGCAATGCCATGCCTGTTATTGAAGTACCACCTGAGTGTTTCAAACCTGCGCCTAAAGTCGACTCTGCTGTTATTCGCTTAATCCCGAAAAAACCAGAGCAACGCACAGCAAAAAGCACTAAAATTCTTAACACTGTGTGCTTAGAGGCTTTTAACCAGCGCCGTAAAACACTGCGTAACAGCTTAGCTAATTTAGTCACTGCGGATGAATTAACAAGTATCGGCATCGATATCACCTTACGCGCTGAAAGCCTTTCGTTACAACAATTTATTGATATAGCTAATTGGATTTATGACAACAAGCAGTAATTTTGGCTCACCCATTAAAGTCTCGGTAGAAACATTTTATGTTGAAGGTCAATCACAACCTGAGCTCGATAAGTATGTATTTGCCTATTCAATTACCATTAAAAATCACAGCCTATGCAGCGCTAAGTTAATTAGTCGTTATTGGCTGATCACTGATGCAAATGGTAAAGAAGTCGAAGTACAAGGCGAAGGCGTGGTCGGTGAAAAGCCAACGATTGGCCCTGGTGAAAGCTACAAATACACCAGTGGTGCAGTACTGGATACTCCAGTAGGTACGATGCAAGGTTATTACACCTTGAAAAATGAATTTGGTACTGAGTTTGATGCACCAATTAATGTTTTTCGTTTAGCACAGCCTAATATTTTGCATTAAATGGCAAACTATGCAATAGGTGATCTACAAGGTTGTTATAAAGAATTTCAAGCCTTGTTGGCCAAAGTGGATTTTAAGCCAAGCAAAGATCACCTTTATTTAGTGGGCGACATTGTTGCCCGCGGCCCCGACTCCCTTGCCTGCCTAGATTATATATATACACATCAAGATAGCATCACCGTTACCTTAGGGAATCATGACTTGCACCTGATTGCCAATTATATGTTAGGTAAACCCGCTAATCCTAAAGACAAGCTCACCGCCCTGCTTGATTCAGCAAAACTGCCTGCTTATATCGCCCTATTACAACAACAACCACTCGCGCTATGGCTTAAACAAGAACAAGTATTTATTAGCCACGCAGGCCTAAACCCAGCTTGGTCTATTAAACAAGCTCTGCAGCATGCGCAATTTGCACAAAACTGTTATCAAGGCCCACACGCGCGTGACTATTTCAAGCATATGTATGATCAGCATCCACCTGTTTGGCATGAGCAACTTACTGAATTTGAGCAATTTAGATATATTGTAAATTACTTTACACGAATGCGCTTTTTAACCCTTGATGAGCAATTAGAACTGACCTTTAAAGGCGCGATTACTGACTCTAATGCAATGATCCCTTGGTTTAAACACCCACGATTTAACACCTTTAAGAAACACATTGTCTTCGGTCATTGGGCTGCGCTTGAAGGCATAACCAATCATGCAAATATCCACGCTTTAGATACAGGTTGTGTATGGGGTGGTAAGCTGAGCTTGATGGAGTTAAAAAATAAGCAATACTTTAGCGCTAATTCTACTGATTTCATCTAATTTAACTGAAAAATTAATCATCTTCTGTTAGATTTATAGTAACGAATGTTAAAAGTAATTAAATTTAATTACTTAACTTATCCGCAATAAAGCCGATAAAGTCTAATTGCTACTCTCTTTATGGAATTTTTATATGAACTTAACTGTCAGCCAACGTATTTGGGGTGGTTTTATTTGTATCACCTTATTACTTCTTTTAATTGGGGGTAATTCACTGTTCAGAATCGCAAATATTAATAATTCAGCACAACAAGTAAATCAATTATCACTGCCAGCTTTAGAGCAAAGCTCAGATCTACAAGTTGAATTTATTTTGATGAGTAAAGCTGCACAAGCAAGTTTTTACACCGTATCAGCTGCAGAACTTGCGCCAGTTCAACAATCTGTATTAGAGCAAAAACAACGCTTTGATAAATCTTACTCGCAATTACAACAAGTTGTTCGCGACAACCCACAGCTTAATCAAAGTAGTCAAAACGTTGAGCGAACTTACAAAGGCTTTATTCAATCGGTAGAAAATTTATTAGAATATAAAAGTAATCAATTAGAACTCAATAAATCACTACGTGCTCAATTGGAAGCCATTGAACTTGCTGCGGAAGATGCCAATTCTGTGGTTTTAGATATCATCGATATAGATGGCTTAGAAAGTAGTGATAACAGAGCGTATCAAGCGGCTAATAAATTAGAAAATAACTTTTTATCCTTAGTAACAAACAGCACTGACATGCTGACAGTAAAAACTCAAAATACCTTAGATATCATTAAAAATGAGCAACTTTATTATTTAGAAGAAATTGAGCGTAGCTTAAACCTACTGAAACCAGCCGTAGAAGCTGCAGAGCCAGGTTTGTACAATGACCTAAATAATTATTTTGTCTCTATTCGCGATAACATTCTCGGCAATAATAGTATTTCAGCTAACAAAAAACGTTTAATTGATGTAATCGCAATGACTGAAAAGGAACTTACTGAGGCAGAGCAAGCTACGGCCACTGCACTCAAACAACTTAATGAATTAGTTTCTCAAGCCAGTAATGTTGCTTTTGAATTGCAAAAAGAAGTTAGGACCGACGTAGATTCAGCTAATTTATGGACCTGGATCGGTATGATCAGCGCCACACTTTTAGCTATCATAGTGGCTTACATTACGGTTAATCGCATAATCAAACCACTTGCAGAAGTTAACCGCATTCTAGATATTGTTGCCAGTGGCGACATGACACAGCGCCTTGATGATAGCGCTAAAGATGAGTTTGGTGAGCTATCGCGCAGCTGTAATACATTAATAACCAGCTTACGTAGTTTGATCCAAGGTATTATATCTCGCTCCACACAGCTTGCTGCCGCATCAGAAGAAACCTCAGCAATTACTGGTGAGTCAAGCCAAGCTATTCGTAATCAACAAGCGCAAGTAGAGCAAGCCGCCACTGCGACGACTGAAATGAGCAGTACTTCACAAACAGTGAGTAACAGCGCACAACAAGCACTTAAAGAAATCAAAAATGCGGATAAAGAAGCTGAGCGGGTTAAAGGGATTTCTAACCATAACAAAGCAACCATTGAGCAGCTCGCCCGTGAAGTGGAATCGGCATCTGTAGTTATTAATAAGCTGCATCAAGATAGCGCTTCTATAGGTAGCATCCTTGATGTTATTCGTGGCATTGCAGATCAGACTAACCTACTTGCACTTAACGCTGCCATAGAAGCTGCTCGGGCCGGTGAACAAGGTCGTGGTTTTGCTGTTGTTGCTGATGAAGTACGATCGCTGGCAAGTAAAACCCAAGCCTCGACGCAAGAAATTCAAGCCATGATTGAGTCATTACAAACGGGCGCTGAAGCCGCTGTAACGGCAATGTCTAAAGGTAAACAACAAGCGGATTCGTGTGTTGAGCAATCAGATTTAGCCAACACGGCGCTGGATTCAATCACCGCGGCCGTCGCTCTAGCCCATGATGTAAGTGAAGAGATATCAACCGCAGCGCAAGAGCAGCAGCAAGTATCGCAAGAGATCAGTGAACGCCTTGAGTCAATTGTAGCCATTGCTGAACAAACGGCTGAAGGTGCAAATCAAACCAATATATCTAGTTCAGAAGTAGCTAAACTTGCAGAAGAACTGCGCTTATCTGTGGATGAATTTAAAGTCTAGGATAAAGCAAATTAAAACAACAAAGCCGTGTTGATTTAAAACACGGCTTTTTTTTCGAAAAAATAAACCACCGATATCTCACTTTTCACTGCTGAGCTAACAAATTGCGTGGGAACAGCCAACTGTTATAATTTCATCACCCACAAACTAGCTTTGCTTGTTGGCAATACTCCATTATTTTTCCACAAAAAAGCCGAACTCCACGTTAATAAAGTTCGGCTTTTAATGATCATCAAGCTTAGCTAGATTACTTTATCTATGCAGCTGGATACTCACGATACGCACGTTCAATGTTCTTCGCTTGCTTTTTAGAGATCCCTAAATGAGCAAGTGCTACACGTAAACGGGCACGGGATAGATCAGAGCCTAAAATTTCCATTGCATCAAGTACTGACGTTGATGACGTTTTGCCCGTAATAGCCACAAAAATCGGCTCTAAGAAATCTTTGATTTTTAGCTCATGGAAGGTAGCAACAGCCTTCGCAATGGCAAAAATTTCTGGTTTTTCAAAGCTACGTAAACCTTCAAGCTGCCATATAAAGAACTGTAAAGCTTGACGAATTACATCTTCATCGGCTTTACCTGCGGTGAGTAAAGCTGGATCGTACGTTGGTATACCACCAACAAAGTGCCCTGCTAAATCAACCATATCCGACAAAGTATTAATACGCGTTTTCGCTTCTGGTAAAACTTTGCCAAAAAAGTCGCTATTAAACTTCCAATCAACGAAGCGCTGCATAAGCTCGCTATCGGTTAAGTTTTCACGGATCCACATGCCGTTTAACCAGCTTAGTTTATCAACGTCAAATACCGGCCCACCCAATGACACACGCTTCATATCGAAGTGTTCAATCATCTCAGCAAGGGTGAACTTTTCACGTTCATCTGGCATTGACCAGCCCATGCGACCTAAATAGTTAAGTACCGCTTCTGGTAAGTAACCCATTTCTTTATAGTAATTAATAGAAGTGGGGTTTTTACGTTTTGACAATTTAGATTTATCTGGGTTACGTAATAATGGTAAGTGCCCAAGTACTGGTGCTTGCCAGCCGAAATCTTCGTATAATTTTAATAGCTTAGGTGCTGAGTTGATCCACTCTTCACCACGGAAAATATGACTAATTTGCATATGGTGATCATCAACCACATTAGCTAAAAAGTAAGTTGGGAATCCATCAGCTTTTAAAAGTACTTGCATGTCTACGTTTTCCCACGGGATCTCAATTTCACCTCGTAGGTAATCGTTAAACTTAAAGCTGCCTTCACTTGGAATATTCATGCGGATCACATAAGGCTTGCCAGCGGCTAAATTCGCTTTAATTTCGTCCTCTGTCAGCTTTAAACCACGACCATCGTACTTAGGACGCAGGCCTTCGGCCATTTGTTGTTCACGCATTTGATCCAGCTCTTCGCTGGTTGCAAAACAATAAAATGCTTTGCCATCATCAACTAACTGATGTGCATATTTTTTATATAACTCACTACGCTCTGATTGACGGTAAGGGCCAAATTCCCCGCCCACGTCAGGACCATGATCCCACTCAAGCCCTAACCAACGTAAGCTATCCATGATCGCTTGCTCTGATTCTGGTGTGCTACGTACTTGGTCTGTGTCTTCAATACGAAGTACAAATTCACCACCTTGTTGTTTAGCAAAACAATAGTTGAATAAGGCGATGTAAGCGGTGCCAAGATGCGGGTCACCAGTAGGCGACGGCGCAACACGAGTACGAATTGTCATGGTTATGTTCTCTTTAAAAAAGGACTATAAAAGTTGCCCAAATGCTAGCATAGCATGGGCAATTTTCGAAGTTATTGGACGCTTTATGCAGCGACTTTATTTAAGTAAGCGATAATATCGTTTGATTCATATAACCAAGTCACTTGGTTATCTTTTTCGATGCGTAAACACGGTACTTTTATTTTTCCACCTTGCTCTAGCAATTCTTGGCGATACAGCTCGTTATTTTTGGCATCGCGAGTTTCAACTTTTAAGCCTTCACGCTTAATGGCACGGCGTACTTTTACGCAAAAAGGACACGCTTTGAATTGATACAATTTAAATTGCGCAGTAAGCTGATCAAGCGGTTGTTGCTCATCCGCAGAGCGTTTTTTACTGCGAGGGGTAAAAACAAAATCAAAAAAGAGGATTAAACTACCTAATAACCAACGAACTAATTTCATCAACTGAGCCCTGTATACAACGATTTAAGGGCACAGATTTTAACACAGAATATAAAGCTAAAATAGCATCAAAAAACGCGGATCCATCACCTAAAAAGTAAAGCAATCCACGTTATTTTTGAAAATATAAAGCCAACCTCAATAGCGCAGTGAAAAGGCAGGCATCAAAGGTTTAGTGTTGCGGTATTATGAAAACTATCCATTCATGTCCACAAGGGGTGACTTTATTGTTTTACAATGTAGTAGTTTGATAATCTAAAACAACACCAAATTATCACGATGGATCACCTCACTGCCACAGTCAAAGGCTAGCAACTTAGCTATTTCACTTGAATGGCAACCTTTAATGATATCGATTTCAGCTTTACTAAAACGTACTAACCCACGGGCAACTAATTGCTGATCACTGGTGACTAAATCAATCAGATCGCCACGTTCAAACTGACCACGCACACCACGTACGCCTTTGGCTAATAAACTAGCGCCTTGTTGCTGTAAAGCGTTTACAGCACCATCATCAATCACTATTTGGCCACTACTTTTAGGTCCAGCTAACAGCCATTTTTTACGGCCATCGCGTGGCGCGATGAGCTTTACAAAGCGTGTGCCTGGTAACTGTTCGCTCATACAGTTAAGAATTACATTTTCACCAGCACCTTTAGCAATGATCACTTCAACGCCAGCACGGCGCGCGATATCTGCCGCTTGTAATTTTGTTGCCATGCCACCAGTGCCTAAGCTGGTGCCACTGCCACCAGCAAGTTGGCGTAATTCATCATCGATATGATTCACTTCATCAATAAGTTGCGCATTAATATCTGTGCGTGGATCGCTAGTAAATAAGCCTTCTTGATCGGTCAATAATAATAATTTGTCCGCATTAGCTAATATTGCTACCAGCGCAGAAAGGTTATCGTTATCACCGACTTTAATTTCAGCAGTCGCAACTGCGTCATTTTCATTAATGATCGGCACTACGTCATAACTTAATAGCGCGGTTAATGTATCGCGGGCATTGAGGTAACGCTCTCTGTCATCAACATCAGCGCGGGTTAGTAGCATTTGCCCCACATTCACACCATATAAAGCGAATAAGCTTTGCCATGTGTGTATTAGTTGGCCTTGGCCAATCGCGGCAAGCATCTGTTTATCAATCAATGAACGACCACAGGGTTTTAATAGTTGCTCACGACCCGCAGCCACTGCACCGCTTGAGACTAGCACTACTTGATGACCTTGTTTTTTTAATTCACAACATTGGCGAACTAATTCCACCATGTGCGCTTTGTCGAGTTTATCGGTGCCGCCGGTGAGTACACTCGTTCCCAGCTTAACCACTATTACCTGTGCCCTTTGCATGCTTTTTACTACACAAAAATATTGAAGGATTTATTTATACCAGTTATCGATTTTTGAACAAGTAAAAAAAATTCATGCTAGGATCGCCTTTTACTATAATCATACGACGTTTATGCCAGCTAGCCTTTGTTTGATCATTGCCACCTTTTTATGGGGTAGCTCTTTTATCGCTTTAAAATACGCTATTGCTATTTATGATCCTGCTTTAGTGATTTTTTTGCGCATGCTCACCACCTTAGTATTAGCGTTATGTTTATGGCGATATGTGATCCGCTTTGAATATCATAAAGGTGATTGGAAGTACTTAGTAGGCATGTCGCTGGCTGAGCCCTGCTTGTATTTTTTGTTTGAAGGCCATGCAATGGAATACACTTCGGCTTCGCAAGCGGGGGTTATTGTTTCGTGCTTACCGATTATAGTGGCGCTTTTAGCGTTTTTTATGCTCAAAGAGTACATCAGTAAAGCCATCGTTATTGGCTTTACCTTTTGTATTGGCGGCAGTATTTTACTCACTCTGCTATCGCCTACTTCAGAGCAAGCCCCTAATCCATTGCTGGGTAACTTTTTAGAACTAATGGCGATGGTTTGCGCCGCGTTTTATACTATTTCAGTTAAGCATTTAGTTGCCCGCTACTCACCATTAACTTTAATTGCACTGCAAGGTTTTAGCGGTAGTCTGTTCTTTGCGCCATTTTTACTATTTATTGATTTACCCAGTGAAAACCAACATGATCTTAGCGCATTATTAAGTATTTTATATTTAGGCTCTTGCGTCACCTTAGGTGGCTATGGCTTGTATAATTACGCAATTAGTAAAGTATCGGTACTCACTGCGGCCGCCTATTCAAATTTAATTCCAATTTTCACGCTCATCTTGTCGGCAATTATTTTGGGGGAAATTCTCACGTTAGGACAATGGCTAAGTATCTTCGTGGTGTTTATTGGCGTAATGATAAGCCAACGCCATCAGGAGTTGGTTGTCGATGTTAGTGAAGAGGCTTTATCGGATGAGACTTTATCTGCTGATACTAACAAGCGCAAATCAGTGCCTGATGCTAGTAAGTTAAAAGGATAACAAGTCAGTAAGTACAAACCAGCTTGTGCTAAAAAATGGTGCTGGGATTGATGGATCACCTCAATCCCACGTACTTGGTATTGTTCAATCACGCCATTTTGCGTTTGCAAGCTAAACTGCTCACCCACTTTCACTTTTTGTAAAAAAGCAAAGTGGGTGTCATTATGCCCAGCAATCAATACGCCACGCTCTGAGCCGAGCTCGCCACTGGGTAAAAAGTGACTCGGTGCAAAGGCTAAGTTACGGCCGCTGGCTCCTGCTAATATTGTTAAGGTTTGTTTTTGACTTGGCCAATTCAGTTGTGCGGTCACGTAACTGTCAGCATAAAACCATGGTTTTACCTGTTGCTGTGGCGTTGTCAGTGCCAGTTGCCAAGCCTGCTCAATAAAATGTTGTGCCAGCCACGCTTTAGCTTGCATATAACTGCCATGGCCAAACAGCGCCAAACCAACAATCAATAATAGAGCACCGAGCACTGCTTTCATTTTTTTAGCCTCAGCACCACAAATCCAGCCAATAGCACGCAACCGAGCAAAATATGCAGTCGGCTCTGCCCATCCGTTTGCGGCAAACGCATTGTTAACCCCTGTGGTAGCTGATTAGCAGCTTGTACGTTGTGCTCTGCAACCGTGCTCGACTGCGTTTGTTCAATTGCTATAAAAGCAGTAAATGGACTGAGTAACTGATGCTCAAGGGCCAGACTTTCAACCTGCGCTTTTACTTGCTGTTGCTCGTTATAAAGCAACAGCGATTTGATTTTTTGTCGTGCCCAGAGCCTTGCAATACCCTGTGCTGACTGCCCTTGTTGTGTATTTAATTTTATTGCCAGTGGTCCTTGCGCTGTTTGCCCTGTTAATCTGATCGCAGATTGGTTATCAAGCTTAACCGCCACCATTACTGGCTCTGAAAAATATAAATCTGGTAACGGCGATGGCCAATATTCAAGTTGTTGACTAACTGCATCACTAATAAGTGCAAGTTGCGTAATAGCAGGATGTGCCAATTTATCAAACAGCTGCTGCATTTTTGGTTGCACTTGTGCGCTGCTACCTATATGGGTAAATGTACCACGGCCAACATCCGCGGCGCGGCGCATAAAGTAGCTATTTGGCGCACTGCCTATACCCACAGTAAACAAGCGGCTGTCACCTAATGCTGCGTTAATATGTTTAAACAAGGCATCTTCATTACTAACACTGCCATCGGTTAAAAACACCACTTGGCGTACATACCCAAGATGCTCACGGCCATCCAGCACCGCATCCAACGCCCCTTTAATTTCAGTGCCGCCATCAGCTTGTAAGTTATAAACAAAGCGCTCTGCGCGGCGTAAATTAAAATCGTTTGCTGGCACTGGTTTATTACTCATTGGCATTATTTGGTCATCAAAGCCAATAATGTTAAAGCTGTCGTTGCTATCAAGTAACGATAGCGCATAGTGCAGCGCACTTTTAGCTTGCTCCATTGATTGGCCATGCATAGAGCCTGAGGTATCAACAACAAAAATCATTTCTCTTGCCAATCGCTGGGTTTGCGTAAAATGGTCGTCTGGCGGCAACAACATTAGCAAACCAAAGCGCTCACCATTATTAAGTTGCTCGGTAAAAAACGCGGCTTGCGCTTGCTCTTTTTGCAGCGGTTTAAACTCCAATAAAAAATCACGGTCCACTGCATTAGGCTCATTCAAAGCAACTTGATATTGACCAAAGGCTGGGTTTTCGATTGCAATCTGATGATACTTAGATTGAATATCAACCAGCTCTAAACCAACATCGATATTAATTGTTAAACTAAATTCACTTTGCGCTGTATCACTATGACTAGAGGATGAGTAAATAGGCGTGATCCATCCTGATGGCGTAAATACAGTAGCAGCAGGCTGCTTTGCAACGCGTGGACTCTCGCTTTGCTCACGAGTTTGCAGTACCCCATTAATTGGATGATAACGTGGCGTTATTGTGGTTGGAAACCGCAGTGCAAATGTACCGCTGCGATAATCAATCACTTCTTGATATTGCAGCTCTATTTGCACTTCTTCGCCGGGACCGATGTTTGCCACATTAGTGACAAACATGTTCGAGCGCTGCTGGCGCACTAAAGCCGCTTGTTGACCCGCTTGTTGTGCCTGTTGAAAACGCAGCTCTGCTTGTACTTTTTTATCAATTTCCCCTTTGATCACCCGATCGCCAATCTGCATTGTCATGGCATGCACTGCACTTTCATCGGCCAGTGGAAAGACATAGCGCGCATTAACAGCAAACGGGTTTTCATTGCGATAATGTTGAGTTACCACAACATGGTTTATCAGCCCTGTGATTGTCATGGTGGCATCACTTTTTAAAATAACGCCAGGTGCAGCCATTGCACCTTTGCTGTCGAACATAGTTAGTTCTGGCGATGTGTTGGCGTGACTCGCACAGCTGACTAACACGATGAAAATAAAAAGGCTTCCCCGTAGCCATAAACGGCTACGGATCAGCACTTTGCTTGGTTTACTCAACATAAAAATCACTCCCTTGGCGGCTACTTGGCAAAATGGCGATTAATTACTCGCGGTTTGGCTATACGGCTGTGAGCTTGGACGCGTTGTTAACGTCACACGGCGATCAAACATGTTTTCTTCATAGTTATCGCTATCAGCCACAGTTTGCTGCTCACCAAATGCGGTGGTCGTTAATCGGGTATGGCTGATACCTTGTTTTATTAAGTAGCTTTGTACATTGGCAACTCGCTGTTTTGAAAGCGCTAGATTAGCGAGTTCATCACCACGTTGATCGGCAAAGCCATTTAAATCTAACTGCAAGTCAGGTTGGCTTTGTAGCAAATTCACTAGTTGGTCGAGTTGGCTGGCAAAGTGCGGAGCAATCTCACTTGAACCGGTTTTAAATTGAATGGTCATTGCCATTAGATTGTGCATTTGTGCTAATGCTAGGCGTTCATTATTGGCTTCAAGTTGATCGAGCTGTTCAGTCATTTGCGCATTTTTAGCGAGTACATGCTGGTAATCATCAGTTTTATCTTGCAGCACTAATAAAGCACGTTGTTGCTCGGCAATTTTATCTTCGGCCACTTCTTGCTCACCAATCAAGCCACCAGCAAATGCGCCAACAAAGGCACCAATTGGGCCGCCAACAATCCCGCCTAAAATCGCACCGGTGCTGAGGCCGATAACCGTTTCTTTATGAGTTTCTTTTGCTGCCACTGATTTTGTGTCAGCGTGCGCTAAGTTAGGCGCTGCAAAAATAGTAGCGATAGTGCAAGCGATAATCATTTTTTTCATGGTGTAATCCTTTTTTGCTTAATAACTTAATGGTTGGCAACTCATAGGTTGGGTAGCTGCCCGATTTGGTATAACGCTATTAAAGCAAGCTCAAGTGGCAACAAAGGGGAGCAAAAAAGGCAAACTGCTGAGCAATTGTGGCAAAAAAAAGGCAATTGCCTTTTTGCCAGTGCGAAAGCAAAAAAATTAGGTATAGTGCAATCAAATGAGTAAGAAGGTATGAAGATGAAGAAAATAGCCATCATTGAAGATGAAACCGCAATCCGCGAAAACTACATAGAAATGCTTAGTGCACAAGGGTATCAGGTCAGCGGCTATTGCGACCGCCAAAGTGCAGAGTATGCATTTAATGACGCATTGCCCGATTTAGCGATTGTCGATATTGGTTTAGGCCATGAAATTGATGGCGGTTTTTTATTATGCCAAACCCTGCGCTCGCTTTCTAAAACCTTACCGATTATTTTTTTAACCGCCCGCGATAGCGAAATAGATACTGTGTGCGGCCTGCGCATGGGCGCAGATGATTACCTTACTAAAGACATCAGCATGGCGCATTTAGCCGCGCGTATTGGTGCACTGTTTCGACGCATGGAAGCCCTTGAGCAACCGGCTGATCAAAATGCCTTACTCAATCGCGGTCCTCTGACGCTTGATACTAAACGTATGCAAGTATTTTGGCAGCAGCAAATAGTCGATTTAACCGTCACAGAGTTTTGGATGCTGCACTCACTGGCTCAGCGCCCGGGGCATGTAAAAAGCCGTAACGAGCTAATGAGCGATGCAAAAATTTACGTTGATGACAGCACAATCACTTCGCACGTTAAACGTATTCGTAAAAAATTTATTGCCTTAGATGCGCAGTTTGATTGTATCGATACCGTGTACGGCATGGGTTATCGCTGGGAGCAACTGTAATGCTGCGTTTTGGTTTGCGTAGCAAGTTTATTTTGCTGTCATGCTTTTTGTTTTTATTGCCTTGGCTTGGCTATGAATACGTGTGGGAAATGGAAAAGTTTTTACGCCAAGGGCAAGAAAAGACCTTGGTCGGCACCACTCGCGCACTCGCCACTGCATTACATGAGCGCCCTGCGCTATTTGATTCGCAAAGCAATTTTTTAGATCAAGTCGTCAAAGGCCGTGATCTTTATGCGTATAACCTCAGTAACCCCATTCAACTTGACGGTAAATTATCTGACTGGCAGCCGTACCAAAGTTTAATCTGGCACTATGATCAGCGCTATTTACAAACCAATAAACCCGACCATCAGCTTGAGGACTTATCGTTTGAGCATATGGTTGGCAAATATGAAAACTTTTTATATGCAGTATTTAAAGTTACCGATGACTCGGTGGTTTATCGCGCTAAAAACAGCTTAAGTTTAACCCGTAATGATCACTTACAAATCATGCTTAAAACGCCTGATGGCGAATTTAAACGCTACATTGTTGCCGCCAGAAAAGACGGTTGGATCAATGCATTCGATGCGCAAAGCAAAATTCCTATTACAAAAATTCAAGGTTACTTTGTCAGCACAGAAACGGGCTACAATATAGAGCTGCGCTTGCCACTTAATATGCTGGGTAATAAACTTGGTTTTGCTATCGAAGATTGGGATCAAGGTAAGCCTGAACCACAAACCATGTCGACTTCAAACTTACAAAACCCCAATGATATTGGCTCAGTTCTCGTTCCTTCCCCAGAGATAAACCGGATTTTAAAAGGCATGGGACACAGCGGCAGCCGTATTTGGGTGGTTGATAATCATCACCGGGTACTGGCGCAATCTGGATCAATTCACCATGCCGACGGCGTATGGGCGGATGGTATTGCAGATAAACCGCCAACAACTTGGTGGCAGCACTTTGAGCAAAACTATTTACACCCACTTTATTACAAGGTACTCACCCGCCCCGAAAACGAATTTTTAGATACCTTACATGATGTTGCAGCCATGCAAGGTACACATATAGGTAAAGCACTCACGGGGACACCTGCCTCGTCGTGGCGACTGACTCCAGATAACAAAGCGGTTATTTTATCTGCTGCTTATCCGATATGGATCCAAGACCAAGTGATTGGTGCCGTGGTCGCCGAAGAGACCACCAACGGTGTACGCACTTTACGAAATAAATCGCTCGAAAAGCTATTTAATGTGATTTTAGCGGTAATGCTGATAGGCACAGTAACCCTGTTCTTTTTTGCCTCAAGAATATCAAGTCGCATTCGCCGCCTTCGCGATACCGCAGAGCAAGCCATTGACGCCCAAGGGCGAGTAACGGGCAGCATTGATTATAGTGACTCAAACGATGAGATAGGCGACTTATCCCGTAGCTTTGCCAATATTGTTGGCCGCTTAGGTGGTTACACTAATTATTTAGAAACCATGTCATCGCGGTTATCCCACGAACTGAGAACCCCTGTTGCCGTAGTACGAAGCTCGCTTGAAAACTTACAAATGCAGCCGCAAAATGAGCTTAGCCAAAAATACCTTGATCGCGCCAGTGAAGGGGTGGAGCGGTTAGGTAAAATTATTACCACCATGAGCGAAGCAACACGTCTTGAACAAAGCATTCAAAGCGCAGAAGCTGAACCATTTGATTTACGCAAAGTGATAACGGGCTGCATGCAGGGCTATCAACTCACCTACCCGCAGCAGGCTTTCACTATCGATATTTGCGACTCTTCCTTAGCTGTTATGGGCGCACCTGAATTTGTCGCACAGCTACTTGATAAACTCATTAATAATGCCTTAGAGTTTAACCTTTGCGATAGCGCAATAAGCGTCAGCTTAGCTAAAGACGATAACGAGGCCGTTTTAACTGTTAAAAATAACGGGCCATTACTACCAGCAGGACTTGCTGAACATATTTTTGACTCGATGGTTTCAGTTCGCAGTCAACAACTTCAACAACAGCCTCACTTAGGGTTGGGTTTATACATTGTTCGTTTAGTCTGTGAATATCATAAAGGCAGTGTAATAGCGGCCAATAATCAACAAGGTGATGGCGTTGAGTTTATTGTTAGGATGCCATTATCTACACCCAAATATAAAGATGTAACCCTAAAGAGCTGAGGGTTACATTTCTACACATATTGAGCAATAAGTGTTCACCTATAATTCAGGCTTACAGGCATATCCTTATTATCAGCAAGTTTTAGACTGATTACTAGGAGGTTAAAATGCAAACTGTATTAAAGCGCGAAGAAATCGATTTTATATTCGACCTATATCATCCTGTAGAAACTGATGAAAACAGCAAAGACGACGACGCAGAGCCTGAAACTGAAAAACTTGATGCAGCGCAATCTGGTGCTATTTATAAAACAAGTTATTTGACCTAAAAGCGGTTTGCTCATTACAATGGCGCACCTTGGAAAAGCACCCTGTAATAATGAAAACTCATTCAGCTAAAAAAGAACTTATTTTATTACCTATTCTTCTCATCGTGATCTTACTCTGCGTCGCAGGGCACTTTTTATTGCAAGCCAGCTTTGCTGACAGTAACCTCACAGAATACTTACTTGCAGCCCTCCCTTTTGTCATGTTTGGCTTGGTGATTATGGCATTTAAAATTGCCAGTAATAGCGAAGACAAAGAGCGCACTGAACAAAGCGACCACGATTAGCCGCTTAATCAAACAACGTATCTATAAAATATGATAACCAAACCAATCAGGCTTAATCGTCTGAGACTGCCCGCTCGGGGTTAGCTTGATGTGAAGTTGACTGTCGAGTAAATCAATTGCAAAGCAATCATCGACATCGTGTAAGTCATCTTTATGGATATGGCTTAGGCCCGCGAGTAAATGCTCTTTTGCTCTTTGTTTAGCTTCATCGCTACTGCGTGCAACATACAAAGCAAAATCATGCTGCTCAGCTAAACTGTCAGCACGGTACGCCCCTAAATTTACAAAGTATAACTGCTCTGCTTGTGCAACAGGCTGATCAACTACGGTTACTGCAAAGCCATCGATATGATTGACAGCCATGTAGCTGTCCATATGCACACTACTTTTATCACCAACCCACTGCGCTTTTAACTTTGTGTAAGTGTGTTCTATCGACTCCCCTACCACGAAACGAACATCATGCATTTCAATATGGCAGCCCTGAATACGCCCACCTAAATACACCATAAATAATTGCATGTTTTCTCCTAACAAATGGTATCCACGTCTATGTTGTGTTTTTTGATCAACTTATAAAAATCTGAACGGTTACGTTTCGCCAGTTTTGCCCCTTCGGCCACATTACCACCGGCCATTTTTAGGGTGTTAATAACATAATCGCGTTCAAACTCTTTTTTAGCATCGTTTAGTGAAAGCGGCTCAACATTGCTGGCATTACTATTAAGCGCACTCTCCACCAACTGTACCGATATTACTTCACCTGGGGTCAGTGCGACAACCTGTTCAACAACGTTTTGTAATTGGCGAATATTACCAGGCCAATCATGACGTACTAATGCGTGCATTGCATCATTGGCAAAGCGCTTTTCTTTTTGCTCCATACGTTTAGCTATAGTGGCGCTAAAATACTGTGCTAATAAACTCACATCTTCTCTGCGCTCGCACAATGGCGGTAATTTAAGGTTAACAACATTTAAACGGTAATATAGATCTTCGCGAAATTGTTGATTAGCAATCGCATCCGGTAAATTTTTATGGGTTGCTGAAACAATCCGCACATCGATAGGAATTTCTTCTTGAAAACCCACCGGACGGATGGTTTTTTCTTGTAATACACGCAGTAATTTAACTTGTAAATTAAGCGGCATATCACCAATTTCATCTAAAAATAGGGTGCCGCCTTGCGCTTGTTGAAATAACCCTTGATGGTCTTTAATTGCACCTGTAAACGCGCCTTTTTTATGGCCGAATAATTCAGATTCAAGCAATTCTCCAGGCACTGCACCACAGTTAATTGCCACAAATGGGCCTTCACTAACATGACTGTGTTGATGAATCGCATTCGCTAATAACTCCTTGCCCGTACCACTGGCGCCTGAAATCAACACATTGACGTGCGTAGGTCCCAGTAACTTAACTTGTTCAAGCAAGTGCAACATAGCACCACTGCGGGTCACTATATTACTGCTTGATGACTTTTCATCAGCGCTCAAGCCGTGAATCTCAATTGCTTTCGCTAAACTATCGAATAACTCATCTTTATCTACCGGTTTAGTAATAAAAGCGAAAATTCCCTGCTTAGTTGCCTCAACCGCATCAGGGATCGAGCCATGAGCAGTCATCATGATCACCGGCAATGCCGGGTAACGTTTTTGCAGCTGACGATGTAATGCCATGCCATCCATTTCATCCATCCGCAAGTCGGTAACCACGGCATCATACACATGGTTTTTTAAGAGCTGTAGAGCAGCGATGCCACTTTCGCAGGTAGTAACCTGATAGCCTTTAGATTCTATACGAATAGCCAGCAGCTTTAATAAACTTGCATCGTCATCAACCAGTAAAATTCGTGCGCCTTGGTTTTGCTCTATTGCCATGATTACTGCTCCTTGGTTTCTTCGCGTAATAATAACTGCTGCTCGATAGTTGCCAGCGATGACAATGTCTCTTGCATTTTATTATTCAGTGCCTGCTGCTGTTTGTTAGCGCTTATTTGCTGATTTATTTGTTGCTTTTGCAGCCATAAATACTGCTTTATATCATCAGGCCAATAATACGCCTGATCAAGTTTTAGTAACTGCTCTAATACTTTTTCTGGCGCTAATACATTATTTTTACAACTAAAATCAAAATAATTCTGGATCTCTTTAGTCCCAATATAAGCAATTTTACTCACCGCCACTTGAAAGCCACCACAGGCCTTCGCATGCCAACCAATGACGATTTCTGCCGGTGGATACATAGGATCTGTTTTTGGCCGAGGTTTTGGGTTTGGTAAACCATCACCGTGTGGCTCAATCTCTTTAATCACCTGCTCTGCTTCGGTATTATTCTCTTTTACTGGTTGCTCAGTTAACTCACACCCTGCGAGCCCTAAAGTTGTGATACACACCACAAAAATGGCATTTAAACGCACGCCCATGCTAATTAACTCCTTGATTTTTATTGGTTGGAATGATGGTTGGTATTTGAATAACAAAACGGCAACCTTGTGGCTCATTCTGCTCTAGCTGCAAAGTCCCCATTAATTGCTCAACTGACTCCTTGACAATTGTCAGTCCTAAGCCGCTACCTTGAGCGATCACATCTTTGGCATTTTTACCTTGATAAAAAGCACTAAAAATATGTGATTTTTCTTGCTCTTGAATACCTGTACCTTGATCACTGACGATCATTTTTAAAGTATGTCCCGCTAATGATAAATTGATATCAACCGCCTGCCCTTGCGATGAGAATTTCAAGCCATTAGAAATTAACTGTATTAGAATCATTTCAACAAGCTCTGCTGCAATTTCTAGCGGTTGCTCAGGCAACTCACTATGCCAACATAAACTTTGCTTACGCGCCACTAAACGGTGTTCAAAGTGACTGTTGATCTTGGTTATTAATTGCGAGAATTGCAGCTCACTTAAGTCTTCCTTGCTGCTGCGAATCGCATTATAACTAAGTAAACTATCAATCATAGCGCGCAAACGCACCATGCTTTGGGTAATCAACTGCAGCACGGCTTGCTGCTCTTTATTAATAGGCCCTACTATTTCATCAGTTAATAAATCGGTGCCTTCCACCATTGAGGCTAATGGGGTTTTCAGTTCATGAGTAACATGGCGTAAAAAGGTGTCTTTTTGTTGTTCTAATTGATGTAGCTGCTCTTGCACCCATTGTAATTTATTGCCCAGTTCAACCAGTTCGGCAGAGCCCTGTACTGATATTTTTTGCTGCCAATGACCTTGCCCAAGTTTATCAATAACCGAGGTTAACCCTTTTAAACGGCCGCTAATACGCCACAAAAAGCCGCCGCTAACTAATAATGTTAATGGGATCAGCGCCACTAACCAATTTATAAATGAATCTTGCAAGGCTTTTAGCTGTTGCTGATTTTTAGCTATTTGCAGTTCATTTTGGTCTCTTAACCATAGCGTTTGACGAGCAATTAATTCGCTCATCGGAATAAATAATTGCGCATCTTGCAGCCCTTCACTAACAAGCTGTGTATGCGCTAACTGCAACTCCTTAGCGAGTTGCTGCCATTGACTAACATATTCCCTCGTAGGGCTAATAAAAATAAGCTCATCAATACTCTGTAATGACGATTGCCACTTATCAACAATTAGTTCATCAAGTGATTCACTTTTCAGCACCCAGTTTTGTCGCGTTGCCCGCTCTAAACTATTAAGGTCTTGTTTTAGGTTATTAAATGACTTAGTTATTTGATAATTATCACTGACGATTTGCTGGGTAACGGCAAGCTGTTTATTCAAAGCATTTAAAAACACAATCACCACCAGTGATAATGGCAGCAAAGATAACAAGGTACTAAATAAAAACTGGCCTATTAAATTTGGTCGCCAACTAAGTAAAGCGCTGTACTTTTTAGCGAGTGGGGCCACTATAGCTACTCCTTAGTTTAAATGTTTAATTATGAAAGGTGTTACTTATACACTAGCTGAATCAATAACGATAATGAATAAGGCGAATTCTAAAGCGTCATATAAAGCGGCTGACGCTAAATTGAAACAACTTAATCGATTGTTTTTAAATAACTTTATTAATTACCGTGAAAATTTGTTGCAAAAAAGACACAACCCTGAGTCATTATTTCCCACTCATCATCACTAAAAACAACTAAAGCACTGATATTTAAAGACTAATTTTATTGGCATTATTCTTGTAATATCTGAAGCAACAACTGTTTTTAAGGTAACCATATGAAAGTATTAGTCCCACTGTGTTTATGCATCAGCACACTGTTTAGCTTTAATAGCTTTGCTATCGATGTTGAGGCTACCTTCGCAGAGCTTGATAAAGACAGCAATGGTACATTAAGTGAAGCTGAAGCTTCTGAAGATGCCGTATTGCACGAAAGCTTTGAGCAAATCGATAAAGACCAAAATGGTCAAATATCACTGACTGAATTTAAGCAGTTTTTACTATAACTTCCTCCTAAGGAAATACAGCTATGAGACAACTTATCGCCGCCTTTTCATTGATGTTTTTAATCATTAGCGCCGCAGTTTTAGCATCGCAAGCAAACGTTAAATTTGCACAATTAGATAGCAACGCAGACGGGCAAATATCATTGCTTGAAGCAAAGCAAAACGACGCCTTGCTGAAGCAATTTACGGATCTTGATGATAACAACGATGAGTTATTATCGGCGCAAGAGTTTGCAAATATTAAGATTTAAACGACTTTATCTTTTTACTAAGTAAGTAAAGTTCAGGCTAACTAAAAGAACCTTAACAATGAAAAACAGATTAGTCATATTAGCTGTGCTACTCGCCACTAGCTTTAGTGCGATGGCGCTGGATGTAAAACAACGTTTTGATCATTTAGATAGCAATAAAGATGGTTATTTAACCGAAAATGAGTTGGATCCCCAACCGCAGCTGCTGAAGCAATTTCAGCGTTGGGACACAGACCGAGACAATCAAATCTCACTCGTCGAATTTAAGCGTTTTTTAACTAAGAACCTGCATTAATGAGTTTTCCCCCTATGCAATACATCACACAATTGGGATTAACTTTGCTCCTTGCTGTTAGTTGTAGCAGTTTTGCAACACCTGATAACGTAGCAGAGCAATTCAAAAATTTAGACCGTAACCAAGACGGTTTCCTAACTCGCTCAGAATCAGCAAAAGATCCCGCTTTGTGGTCGCGCTTTAAAAGCTATGACAGTGATAAAGATAACAAATTATCACTGGCTGAGTTTAGCCTATACGCAAATAAATAAGTTTAGCTGGTGCCACACTCGCGAAGTTAATTTAAGTTAATTTAAAAAATGCCACTTGCTTTAATACCAATTGACTTTGCTCGGCCATACTATTGCTGGTATGCGCTGTTTGTTGCGAAATATCAGCAGTGGTATCCGTCAGAGTATGGATGGTATGCATATTTTGGCTAATATCAGCGGCAACGGCTGATTGCTCTTCAGCGGCTGTTGCTATCTGCTGTGTTTGATCGTTAACTTGATTGATCATTGCCATAATCTCTTTTAATAAGCGATTACTTTCATCCATTTTATCTTCAGCTTGCGCCGCAACCCTTGTGCTATCAGCCATCATAGTCACTGCATTCTGGCTTGCTGAACGAAGTTGCTCAAGCATTGCCTCAATCTCGTTTACTGAACTATGAGAACGCTGGGCCAAGGTACGCACTTCATCAGCCACCACCGCAAAGCCACGCCCTTGTTCACCCGCTCTAGCGGCTTCGATGGCGGCATTGAGTGCGAGCAAGTTAGTTTGTTCGGAAATATTACGGATCACATCTAGAATCGTCTCAATTTTGCTGGATTCACTTTGCAGTTGGTCAACCACGTCTGACGTTTCGGTTAATGTGCCTAATAAATGACTCACTGCTTCTTTAGTTTGCTCAGATGCCTCTAAGCCACTATGCGCCAGTGTCATCATGCTATCAGAAGCTGTTGCCGACTCTGCGGTATTTACCGCAATACTCTTACTCGTAACCGATAGCTCCTCAATAGCCGTTACTGCTTGAGTGGTATGATCGGACACCTCGGATGTGGCCGTTTGAATTTGGCTATTTGAACTGAGTAACTCATTGCTATGCTTATTAACTTGCGCTACGGAGTTATAAATAGTGGCAAGTGTGGTATTTAAATGGCTAATTGTGGCGTCTAAGGTACGGCTTAAATCAGCAACTTCATCATCACCTGCAACTTGAGAGTATTGATCTAATTCACCGCGTTGTAATGCGTGGGCACTTTCGCTAACAACGGTTAATCCCTGCACCACTTTTTGCGACAGCATGTGGCTAAATAAAACAGCTAAGCCAAGCGCAATTAAAATTGATAAATAAAACACCGTATTTGCAAAATCTATTGAGTGCTGCGCAGTAGCTTGCGCTGTTGCAACTTGCGCTACATTTGCTTGCTCAAACTGCTCAAAAAAAGCAGTTAATGCGCTATGTGAATCGACAAATTCACGATAAATATTATAATCGGCTTTATTATCTGGAGCAGTTTCCATCGCTTGCTTAAACTCAATAGCTGCTTGTTCGTAACGCTGTGAGTTATTTTTTAATGCTGTAAGTAAATTAGCCTCCCCTTTATATATTTGGCTAATTTGTTGAATCAACGGCGCTGTAAGCGCAACATTCTCATCAATGCTCTTGAGCATCTCTGGCGCTTGCTCTTGTAAACCTAATAAATAAACAACCTGTAACCCCCTTACTCCCGATAATACACCGTCTTGCGCTTGCTTAAGTTCAGCACTGAGTTTAGTCACCATAAAGTTATGTTGATAGAAGCGCTCGAAACCTGCTGCAATTTGGTTATTCGCCACTTTAATAAATGCCATAGCAACAATAAAAATGATGCATATTAGAGCTGATAAGAGTATGAATTTGCTACGCATAGCAAGTTGGTTAAGCTTCATTTACGTTCCGATTAAAGTAAAATAATAACTAATTCATAAGCATAGCTTAAAACACCGAACAATAAATAAATTATGCTATTTAATTTGCAGACTCACCATTCTCTGTTACTGTTTAGCTAACAAAAGCACTTAAAAGAATATTAATAATGAAATGCTTCCTTGCCTGCATACTCTCTTTATCTTTACCTGCTATCGCTGATACCACAGTGATCTATAACGCCAACGGCTACACTCCTACTTACAGCGGTCAGTTACAACAGTTTTCTACATTGGTGATTAAGGATGGCAAAGTAGTTAAACTAGGTGACGAGAAACTAGCAGCAAGCTTTCCCAATGCTCAAGCTTTCGATGCCGAGCAGCAAACCCTGCTACCAGGCTTAATAGACGCTCATGGTCATGTCATTGGACTGGGTAATAATTTAACACAGCTGGATTTACGTGGCAGTGCATCGATTTCACAAATACAACAGCAGCTTGCTGTATTCGCCAAGGATAAAAGTGGCTGGATTATTGGCCGCGGCTGGAATCAAGAATTATGGCCTGATAAGCAATTTCCCACTGCGGCTGATTTAGATAAAGTCGTTAAAGATATTCCGGTGGTATTATCTCGGATCGATGGTCACGCTATTTGGGTTAACAGTAAAGCGATGCAGCTGGCTAAGTTAACCGCTGCAACACAAGCCCCTGCTGGGGGTGAAATTATTCGCACATCAGCAGGTAAACTCAGCGGTATTTTTATCGATAAGGCCGAAAGCTTGATCACGGCACATATTCCAGCCCCATCAGATCAAGACGTGAGCAACGCATTAACTCAAGCTGGCCAACACTTAGTAAGCTTAGGGATAACCTCAACTCACGATGCCGGTATTGATAAACAAACATGGCAAATTTATAAACAAAGAGCAGAGCAAGGCACACTACCACTGCGCATTGTGGCAATGCTCAGTGCAACAGATCCAGCACTTGAAAGCATGCTCAGAGCCGGTCGCTATAAAGATCTTAACGACTATATGTCTATCCGCAGTGTAAAAATATATGCTGATGGTGCGCTAGGTAGCCGTGGCGCGGCACTGCTCGCCGATTATGCAGACAGAAAGAATCACCAAG
Organism: Pseudoalteromonas sp. ASV78; assembly: GCF_047806705.1. Lineage (NCBI taxonomy): Bacteria > Pseudomonadati > Pseudomonadota > Gammaproteobacteria > Alteromonadales > Pseudoalteromonadaceae > Pseudoalteromonas > Pseudoalteromonas sp. ASV78. The sequence goes on from NZ_JBLOPA010000001.1 coordinate 2,194,531, forward strand.
GTTTAATGCTCGAAACTCAACAAAAGTTAGAGCAGCTATACACATTGAGCTTTAATCATGGTTTTAGCGCCAATACCCACGCCATTGGTGATAAAGCAAATAATATTGTATTAGATGCCTATCAAAATGTGTTTAAAAAAACCGGCGGTATTTTATTACGTAATCGCATAGAGCATGCACAAATAGTTGCCCCTGCTGATATTCCTCGTTTCAAAACACTTAAGATAATTCCATCAATGCAGCCCGTGCATGCTACTTCTGATATGCACATGGCAGAGCAACGCCTTACCGATACACAATTACAAGGCGCCTATGCATGGCAGACTTTTTTAAAGCAAGGCTCTGTGGTGGCTGCAGGTTCTGATTACCCGGTTGAGCTGGCCAATCCCTTTGACGGTTTGTATTCAGCAATTACTCGCCAAGATCACAAGCAATTACCAGCAGATGGCTGGCGAGTCACTGAAGCACTGAGCAGAGAAGATGCACTCAGAGCATTCACGTTAGGTGCTGCGTATGCCGCACATCAAGAGTTTAAATTAGGTAGTTTAGAGCAAGGCAAATGGGCTGACTTTATTTTAATCGACAAAGACTATTTTAAAGTACCAGTACAAGAAATTTTTACCATTGTCGTCAATCAAACATGGATTGGCGGCGAATTACGCTACCAAAAAGCGCAGCAAGTATCAGAGTAATAACAGCTTAATCGGTTGGTAGTTGCGAATTTTGTGGTTGGCGATTAAGTTTTATTAAATGGTAAATATTAACAAATGTCAGTAAACCGTTGGTAATGGCCACAGGCCACGCGGCAATCGCGATACCGTATGCAGTAAAAGCAATACAACCGGCAAGGTTAAACCAGCGTAGTTTACTCACATCACTCATAGTTAGAGAGGCGATAAGTAAAGCAGAGGCAAAATACCCCAAATATTCCCAACTCATTTGTTCTCTCCGATACTTTAGGTTAGCATTGCAAATGTTGTAGTTTAAACAAAGATATTCCACAATATAGCAACAGTATAAAAAGGCTAACTTACTAAAAACCCAAAGCTGCTAAAAGCACACTTTAATAATCATTACACGGGATATCAGGTATTAAGCTTAATTAATCTCGTTAACTAAACTAGTAAGTTAGCGTAAATTCTTAGAATCTTAATGCTAACGTCATTAAGATGTAATAAATAGGACAATTGTCCGAAGGGCATTGTTGATGTTTCAATATCATTTTTCTAGTTACCTGGTCGAGCAGCTACTTACGTTTGCTGGCAGTCGTTATCAACAATCAAAAAAAGAAGTACTGATCCACCAAGATCAACCTCTTAGTAAATTAGTATTGGTCAGAAGCGGTACTATATCGTTTAGTTATGATGTAGGTAATGGCCGCCGCTTGCTACTAGGCCAATTAGATTGCAACAATACCCTGATTGGTGAAATTGAAGCGCTTAACAACAACCCCTGCATTTATACAGTTACCTGCTTTAGTGATGTTAGTTACAACTTAATAGAGTTGAAACACTGGCGCGCCTTGCTACTTGAAAAACCAGAACTCAGTTTATACACGGCGCAAACAATTGCCGCGAAATTTCAAGAGAACCAAAAAATCAACTTAGACAAACTGCTATTGCCATTAGGTTACAATATCGCCAAAGACTGCTTATTACGCGCTAAAAATAACAACCCAACCCTGCTGCGTGCATACCCTACAGTAAATGCCGAAGCCGAACGTTTTGCTACCACAGAACGAGCTTATCGCCGCGTAGTATCTGAATTGGTGGAAAGAGGTTTAGTCGCACGCTCAAATGACGGGCTAAAAGCAGTTGATTTGGATAAATTGAGTGATTACGTAGACAGTTTTTCACAACTTTAGTCATCAAACTTTACGGAAAATAGGTAATTTATATCCACAAAAAAGGCCTTAATCAGGCCTTTCTATTTATATATACTAATTAATTCTGGATAATTATTTTTCGAGTAAAATATCGTGTATTTTCGCTAAATCTGTTTTACCGGCGATAATCTCATCAGGTGTTAAACCCGACAGCTCATGTGGGAATACCAGCCATTCTTCTGATTCATGAATATAGTAATCTGGCTTCATATCTACTTTTGAATTTTTTGGTTTGTAATACGGGCAAGCAACGCGAATATCTTGCGGTAAGTTTAACCGCATCAGCTCTGAAAGTTTCTCTTTAAGCGCAAAAATACTACGTCCTGAGTCAAACACATCATCAACAATCAATAATGAATCACCCGCATTGGCATTCTCGATAATATAATGCAAACCATGTACTTTTATTTCTTTAGCTTGCTTATTGATGCCGTAATATGAAGATGTACGCACTGCTATATGGTCTGTTTCTATACCTTTATAATCATAGTACTCTTGCACTGCGATACCAATTGGAGCGCCGCCACGCCAAATACCGATTATAAAATCAGGACGAAAACCATCTTGGTAAACTTGTGCCGCAACGCGAAAAGAATCTTCGAGCAGTTGCTGCGCCGTGATGTAAGTCTTATCAGACATAATAGAAACCCCAGTGTAAGTAGATCATTCAAGTGTAATTTAAAGCAACCTTGAACGACAAAAGTGGGGCATGATTTTACAGTAAATAAATAAGAAAAGCTTGTTTGAGTTTGTAATTAATAAACAATAAAAAAGCGCCTATCGAGGCGCTTTTTTAAGTATTTGTAAGTTATGCTTTTTCAAGTAAAGTACGCGCAACGGTACGCATACCAACCGTTGTTGCGCCAGCCGCCCACTGGCTGGTGCTGCCCATATTAAATGCCGCAGCTAAATCAATATGCACCCAGCCTTTGCCATCATTTGGCACAAACCGCGATAAGAAACCAGCAGCATTTGATGCGCCGCCATAACCACCACCTTTTTGGGCGCGGCTATTTGCGGTATCAGCATACGGTGATGGGCAATTTTGTTGATGCCACTTTTCAAGCGGTAATGGCCATGCAGCTTCCATTTCTTGTCCTGCAAAACCTTCGACTTCGCGCACAAATTCTTTATCAAGGCCAAATAAAGCATTGTATTCTTGACCAACAGCAACCAGTGCTGCACCTGTCAGTGTTGCCGCATCAATAATAAGTGGTGCGCCAGTTTCGCCAGCAGCCATCAAACCATCGGCAAGGACTAAACGCCCTTCTGCGTCGGTATTTACAATCTCAACGGTCGTGCCATTTTTATAGGTAAGAATATCACCCAGTTTGTAAGCATGGCCTGAAATAAGGTTCTCAGCGCAACATAAAAATAGTTTTATGCGTTTATTGATACCACGACTAATAGCCAACGCTAACCCAGCAGTAACAGTGGCAGCACCACCCATGTCGCATTTCATGCCGAGCATGCCTTCACTGGCTTTAATTGAATAACCGCCAGAGTCAAAAGTAATCCCCTTACCAACAAGCGCTGCATCTACTGGCGCATTGTCATCACCCGTTGGGTTGTAATCAAGCGCTAATAATACTGGCGGGCGTTCACTACCACGGCCAACAGCATGAATACCAATCCATTGTTGCTCAAGTAACGCATCACCTTTAATGATTTGGTAACTGACATGCTCAGGAGCCAGTGATTGAATAAATTCAGCGGCTTTACCAGCCAAGCTTTCAGGGAAAATATCATCTGCCGTGCCATTGATCATTTCACGTGCCCAGGTAGCCGAGCGCAGTAATGAGGCTAATTCTTGGCTATCTGTTTTGGCATTTTCGGCAAATTCAACACCATGTAGTGACTTAGGTGATACAAACCCCTGATAAAATGCCCATTGCGTTTCAGTGCACCAGCAATCACCAGCGAGAACGACATTTTTAACGCCTTGATTGGCGATACTGCGCGCGGCTTTTTGTACATTCGCCAATGTGTCTTGTTCAGCTAAATGAACGGTTGCACCGTGCTCATTAAAAGATAACGTGGCGGTTTCGCCCCAATGCGATGCAGCACCCTGCTCGCTTAATTGAACAACAAATTTTTCAGACATGTTAGAATACTCTTTGCACTAAATAGTGGCACTGAGTCTACTATAGCTGACACAACTTCCCAACCGAATGAGACTAAATAATGAAATTTGCTACGCCATTACAACAAGCCCGGTTAATTAAACGCTACAAACGGTTTTTAGCCGATTTACGCTTAGCGGATGGTTCTGAATTTACGGCTCATTGTGCTAATACAGGTAAAATGACGGGCTGCGCTGAGCCTGATTTTGCCGCATTTTATTCAACCAGTGATAATCTCAAACGTAAATACCGCCACTCCCTAGAGCTGACGCGAAATCAATTTGGGCAGTTAATTTGCGTCAACACGGCGGTGGCAAATAAACTGGTAGAAGAAGCCCTGCACGCTAATTTAATTACCCAATTAAGCGGTTATGAGCAACTACAAAGCGAAGTAAAATATGGCCAAGAAAATAGCCGAATTGATTTTTTACTCAGCGGGCCTAACCGACCAAGTTGCTATGTTGAAGTTAAGTCAGTCACCTTACTGAGCCAAGACTGCCCGCTTAGCGGACAAGGCTATTTTCCGGATGCGCAGACTCTACGTGGCCAAAAGCATATTCGCGAATTAATCGAAATGGTTGAACAAGGTCACCGAGCAGTTTTATTATTTGCTGTATTACATGAAGGGATCAGCCAAGTCAGTGCGGCAAAACATATCGATGAAAAGTACGCGCTATTACTTGATTCTGCAATTACCAAAGGCGTTGAAGTACTTGCTTATAAAGCCAACATTTCGACCGATGAAATTACACTAGCAGAAAAACTGCTTTTTAATTAAAACAGCCTTGCTTTTCATTTTTTCGCCCATATAACTAGGCAAGTTTTTAAGCACTTATTTATAATTTGAGATGTGTAAAAATCACTTGCTGTACCTTCTTTGATTTTATTGATGCGGTTTAAGTAAGACTAATTAATGAAAATAAATTTGCCTAGCCTATAGGATTCTGTTATTTATAGCCGCCGGCTCATGCTGGGCATTATATTAAGGATTTAGGAGAAAGTTATGCCAGACCAAAAAAAATTAGGGTTATTGGCTCAGGCCGGATTAGAACCGTACCAGGAAAAGCCGGGCGAAGAGTATATGAATGATGCGCAACGTACGCACTTCAGAACTATTTTGGAAGCATGGCGCAACGATTTACGCAATGAAGTTGATCGCACTAAATCGCATATGCAAGACGAAGCAGCTAACTTCCCTGATCCAGTTGACCGTGCAGCACAAGAAGAAGAGTTCTCTTTAGAACTTCGTACTCGTGACCGCGAACGTAAACTGATCAAAAAAATTGAAAAAACGATTCAATTAATCAAAGAAGATGACTTTGGTTTTTGTGACTCGTGCGGGATTGAAATTGGTATTCGCCGTTTAGAAGCACGTCCTACAGCAGATTTATGCGTAGACTGTAAAACACTTGCGGAAATCAAAGAAAAACAATCTGGACGTGGTTAATTACCTGTAATTAATCAATGTCTACCACAGCCGTTACTGCGCCTATAAGCAACTACCGCGGTCGCTTTGCACCGTCACCTTCTGGGCCACTTCATTTTGGTTCACTTGTGGCGGCTGTGGGCAGTTACCTTGATGCGAAAAGCAACCAAGGTACTTGGTTAGTCCGAATAGAAGACATCGACACCACACGTGTTGTTGAGGGCGCAGCCAAAGATATTCTAACCACCCTTGAAGCTTATGGTTTATATTGGGATGAAGACGTTGTCTATCAAACCCAGCGCCATGACTTATACGCACACACCATCGATAAATTAAATAGTCAGCAACTTATTTATGCTTGCCACTGCTCACGCAAACAAATCAAAGCACTTGGCGGGATTTACCAAGGTCATTGTCGTCATTTAAACCACTCGCAACACCACAGCGCATTGCGATTAATCCAGCAGCATGCCATATGCCAATATCGCGATCTCATCCAAGGTGAAGTGCAAGTAAGCCAAGATTTAGCCCACGAAGATTACTTAATAAAACGCAGCGATGGTTTATTTGCTTATCAATTGGTAGTGGTTGCAGATGATATTGACCAAGCTATTACTCATATTGTCCGCGGCGCTGACTTGCTTGAACCGACCGCTCGACAACTCAGTTTATTTAACCAGTTAAATAACACAGCCCCCCAGTATGCGCATTTACCATTAGCGGTTGCTAAACCTGGCTTTAAATTATCAAAGCAAAACTATGCCCCAGCGATTGCCAAAGACAACCCTAAACCTGCTCTGCTCAGTGCATTTGAATTTTTGGGTTTGGCCCCATCGCCTGAACTAGTTGAGCTAAGTATTGAAAAAATGCTGAGCTGGGCAATCGATAATTACAGCCTGCAAAACGTGCCTAAAGTAGCTGAAATTCAAATTTCACAAAAGCTAAATAGCCAAGCAACCCTCTTTACCCAGATAAACAAATAAAAATTCACTAAATATGGTGAATTTTAAGGCCTTCAACTTAATTTTTAAGCTGTGCTGGTATATGATAGCCCACCTTAAATGTGCAATTCATTTAATTAATACCAATCGTGTTAAGTTACTGACTATTTATAGCGACAGAAAAATACAGTGATAACAAAGCAGAAATTTTGACATGTAGTTGTTCTACATGAAAAATTACTAACGCAGTTAGCGCTTTATTTAGCCCGCTAGAATGGTTAAATATTTAAGTCGATTGGTATAATACCAATTGCGTTAAGGTTGTACACGATTATAGCAACAGTCAAGTAGCCCAATAACAGGATAATAATTTCCAGCATCGTTGTGCTAGAAAATTTTAACCCTAGCAATGACTGTTTAACTGACTAGAATGAACAAGACTCTAATACCATAGGTATTACCAAGTAAACGCAACACATGTGCAGTTAATAGCAAAGTGAGGCTATACTTGGTTTGATTTTTGATGGCGTCCATCAAATAACCGAATTCTGTAGGAGACAGATTATTATTTCCAAGCTTTTTCAATTTTGTCGGCAAATTATTGGCCCAACCGCCTCTGCAACAGCCGAACATACTCAAGTCTCTGCGCAGCCTTTAATAGTTGGACGCAATGAGCACGGTATTTCTCGCAAACAATTTAGCCCAAATGCAATCAAGGTGTTATATCGCCTTAAAGACGGTGGCTTTGACGCCTACCTCGTTGGTGGTTGTATTCGCGATATTTTGTTAGGTCAACAACCAAAAGATTTTGACGTGGTCACCAATGCCACCCCTGATCAGGTTAAAAAACTATTTCGTAATTGCCGTTTAATTGGCCGTCGCTTTCGCTTAGCGCATATTGTGTTTGGTCGCGAAATTATCGAAGTTGCCACCATGCGCGGTCATCACGAAGCGCCTGAAGATAAAAACCAAATCAGCCAATCGAGTGAGCAAGGCCAGCTACTACGCGATAACGTGTTTGGTAGCATTGAAGAAGATGCCGAACGCCGTGATTTTTCAATCAATGCGTTGTATTACTCTATTAATGACTTTTCAATCCATGATTATGCTAATGGCTTAGCAGCGATCAAGGCCCGACAAATCGAAATGATCGGTGATCCAGCAACCCGCTACCGTGAAGATCCTGTGCGTATGCTACGCGCGGTTCGTTTTGCCACTAAGCTGGATATGTCAATTGCACCGGCAACCGAGCAACCATTAAAAGAATTAGCAAACCTGTTAGATAACATTCCTGCAGCGCGTTTATTTGAAGAAACACTGAAGCTGTTTTTAAATGGTAAAGCAGAAGCAAACTTTTTAATGCTTCGCAAATATGGCCTTTTCAAATCATTATTCCCCGCCCTTGATACTATTTTAGATAGCAACCCTGATGGCTTAGAATGCGCTTTAATTCAACAGATGTTCCGCAATACCGATGAACGCATTAATGCCGAGAAAAAAGTAACCCCAGCATTTATTTTTGCTGCATTGTTATGGTTCCCATTATTGCAGATCACTAAAGCACTGCAAGAACAAGAGCAACTCTCTGAATACGATGCGTTTGCTCAAGGGATGAATAAAGTACTCAGTGATAACGCACAGCATATTGCCGTACCAAAACGCTTTACCCTTGGCGCTCGCGATATCTGGCATATTCAGCATCGTTTAGATAAACGCTCAGGGCAACGTGCATATCGCCTTACCCAGCAACCACGCTTTAAAGCTGCCTATGACTTTTTACTATTGCGCGTAGAAGCCGGTGAAAAGCAACATCAGGAATTAGTAAATTGGTGGACTGACTATTTAAAACAAGACATCAATGGCCAAAAAGACATGGTGAAAGCGTTAGGTAGCCAAGGCGCAACAAAAGGCCGTCGTCGTACTCGCCGCCGTAGCCCAAAGCCAACGGCTGAATAAACATGGAAATAGTCTATCTTGGTTTAGGCGCTAATTTAAACGCGCCACGTCAGCAACTCGATAACGCCGTAGCGGCTTTACACACTTTAGCCCAATGCGAATTTGTTTGCGTATCGCACTATTACGCCAGCAAGCCAATGGGCCCGCAAGATCAACCTGACTATGTGAATGCTGTCGCGGCAATTAAAACCACCTTATTACCCGAGCAACTGCTTGATTTAACACAACAGATAGAACTTCAGCACGGTAGAGTACGTAAAGCCGAGCGCTGGGGGGCGCGCACCCTAGATATTGATATTTTATTATTTGGCGATCGGGTCATTCACAGTGAGCGCCTAATTGTGCCTCACTATGGCTTAACCGAGCGCGAGTTTGTAGTCTATCCGCTACTTGAAATCGCCCCAGATATTACGCTGCCAAATGGAACACCCCTGCACAGTGTTACCGCTACCTTGGCATTAAACGAATTACACCAATTACCTCTGTAATTAATTTCAGGCCGTTGCCTACGAGGATACTATGTCTAAAATAACCGTTTCTACGCTCAATAAAATGAAAGCAGAACAGCAAAAAATTACTGCTTTAACAGCTTATGATGCCAGCTTTGCTAAGTTATTTCACGATAACGGCGTTGATGTCATTTTAGTTGGTGATTCATTAGGCATGGTGTTACAAGGTGGTGATGATACGCTGGCTGTTACTAACCAAGAAATTGCCTACCATACACGCAGTGTACGCGCCGGCAGCCGAGAGTTATTCGTCATTGCTGATATGCCATTTATGACCTATTCAAACCCAGCAGAAAGCTGTAAGAATGCTGCTGAGTTAATGCGCGCTGGCGCTAACATGGTCAAGCTTGAAGGTGGTGAATGGCTGTATGACTCAATTGTTGCACTGACTCAGCAAGGTATTCCGGTGTGTGGGCATTTAGGCTTAACACCGCAATCGGTACACGTTTTTGGTGGTTTTAAAATTCAAGGTCGTAGTGAACAGCAAGCACAAAAAATGATCAGCGATGCCAAAGCACTGGCAGCAGCGGGCGCACAAATGCTGGTACTTGAATGTATTCCATCTGAGCTTGCCAAATTAATTACTGACGCGGTTAATATTCCTACCATTGGTATTGGTGCAGGTAATCAAACCGATGGCCAAATTCTCGTTATGCATGACTTAGTAGGTATTTCTGCGGGCTATATCCCTAAATTTTCTAAAAACTTTTTACTGGAAACTGGCAACATGCCAGATGCAGTCAAAAAGTATTGTAACGACGTTAAAAGTGGTGCTTTTCCAAGCACGGAACATGAGTTTAAATAATGCAGTCGATCACTGAAATAAAATCCTTACGTAGCCAAATTAAAGCATGGCGTCAAGCTGGGCTGAGCGTAGCCTTAGTGCCAACCATGGGTAACTTGCATCAAGGGCACTTCTCTTTAGTTGAAAAAGCTAAAAACATGGCCGATAAAGTCGTCGTGAGCATTTTCGTTAACCCAATGCAGTTTGGCATAAACGAAGATTTGGATAACTACCCGCGCACCCTTATTGCTGATAAACAAGGGCTTGCTGAACTAGAGACTGATATTGTATTTACACCGACAGTAGAAGCTATTTACCCTAACGGTTTGGATGCACAAAGCTTTGTTGACGTGCCCGGTATTTCAATGGGCTATTGTGGTGGCTCACGTCCGGGTCATTTTCGCGGTGTAGCCACTGTGGTAACTAAATTATTTAACTTAGTGCAACCCGATTACGCCTGCTTTGGTGAAAAAGACTTTCAACAATTACAAGTCATTAAAACCATGGCTCACGACTTATCTATTCCTGTTGAGATCATTGGCGTTGCAACCAGCCGTGAAGTCTCAGGTTTAGCAATGAGCTCTCGTAATGGTTACTTATCAGATATTCAAAAAGAAACCGCCACAGAGCTATTTAGAACGCTAAATTGGAGTGCCGAGCAACTAAACGCTGGACAACGAGATTTTGCTGAAATATGCCAACAAGCTAAACAACGATTGCAACAAGCAGGGCTCAAACCAGATTACTTTGAAATAGCTCAGCGCGATACCTTAAAAAAAGCTACACTCAATGATAGTCATCTAGTGATATTGGCTGCGGCTTTTTTAGGTCCTGTTAGACTTATAGATAACCTGCAAGTTGATATTAAATAACAATAGTTAGGGATAAACATGAATTCATTACTAAAATTATCAAGCATTGCGCTTTGTGTTGGTGTGCTAGCTGGATGCCAAGCTCAAATAGAAAACCCAGAAATGCAGCAGTGTGCTCAGCAAAACTATCAATGTGAAGTAAACTGTGAGCAGCAAAGTACGGGTGAAGGTATGGTTCATAAAGTCTGTAGCACCAAATGTATTGAAGCTTACAACCAATGTAAAGCCAATGCTGAAGCATTAGGTAATGCTCAATAATTAAACACTTAACTTGCCGATTGTGCAAATAATTGGCAAGTTCACTTCCTGCTTATCGCAATTTCTTGACCCTGTAACAAAATCTATGTAACTGCCTGCTCATTCACCTTAGCGCAAGGTTGCATCGAGTAACATCTACTTACATTAGTAAGAAGTAGTCATACAGCTCATGTAATTATTTTCCGCTTATACAAAGAAAATACATCATCTACATAACAAGTGAAACAAAAAGCCATTGAAATATAAGTGTTTATTTCATGTTTATTGCTTGCTGAGGTGAATGTAACTTATTAAAAGCGACTAACTACTGATCACAAAATTTAAAATTAACTAGGTAACGGCTAAAGGAAACCTCATGGAAACGAAAACGCGAGCAGCTCTGTCTCCATCATTTAAAAGAAATACTGTGCTAGCTGCACTGTTAGCTTTGTGTGTTTGTAATGTAAGTGCAGCAGAAGAGCCAATTACACAGCCAGACACACCTGTACCGGCTAAAAAGCCAGACACAGTGACGCCTGTATCCGTAAAAAAACCAACGCTGCTTACGATCCCTTCAGAAAGATTATTTGAGGTGATCACCGCAAGAGCGAAACAGTTAGCAGCAAACGACTACATCGCTGCACCTGAGATTGCTATAGATACATTAAATAATATTAGCTACCAAGATTATAGGTCTATTCGTTTTCGCCAAGATCATGCCATCTGGAAAGATCAAAGCTTGTATGAAGTGCAATTATTTCACCCTGGTTTTCTTTATAAAAATCCTATCGCTATCAATACAGTGAGCACTGATGGCAAGGTACAAAAACTGCCGTTTAAAACAGATTACTACCGTTATGATGGTACTGCCGCTCCTCTTGAGCAGGAAATTAGCGCCGCTTTGGGTAGCACTCAATTAGGTCACGCTGGTTTTCGACTACATTTTCCACTTAATAATAACGAGTACAAAGATGAGGTCGCGGTATTCCAAGGTGCTTCTTACTTTCGCTTAGTTGGCCCGCAGCAAGTGTATGGTATTTCAGCCCGTGGTCTAGCGGTCGATACTGCACTTAGTTCGGGTGAAGAATTCCCAGTGTTTAAAGAGTTTTGGCTGGTGAAGCCAACAGCAGAAGACACTAATATTGTGCTCTATGCGTTATTAGACAGCCCATCTGTGACCGGTGCATATCGCTTTGAGATAAGCCCATCAACTAACACTGAAATAACAACACAGATGCAAATATTTGCCCGTAAAGATATTAAAAAACTCGGTATTGCACCACTTACCAGCATGTTTTATCACGGCGAAAATAGCACTAAATTCTTTGATGATTACCGACCAGAAGTGCATGACTCTGATGGCTTATTAATGCAATCACAAGATGATAAATGGATTTGGCGAGCACTTAATAATCCAAAACAGCTTAGCGTAACCTCATTTGGTTATGATAATCCAAAAGGTTTTGGCCTAGCACAGCGTGATCGTGAATTTAATAACTACCTTGATACGGAAGCACATTACCATGCTCGCCCTAGCCTCTGGATTGAGCCACTAGAGCAATGGGGCAATGGCCGGATTGAATTGGTTGAAATACCAACAGATACGGAAACTAATGACAATATTGTCAGTTACTGGGTGCCAGAGCAACCACTAAAAGCAGGTGAAACACTGAGCTTTGGCTATAAAATGTCAACCTTTAACACCGTATTGGCGAGTCAAAATAATGCCCATGTTTTACGTACTCGAATTGGCAGCGCGGCTTTGCCTGGTGAAAAAAATCCACCGCCAAAAAGCCATCGTCAATTTACGGTCGATTTTACCGGTGACACAATTAATAACTTATCGGCCAATATTAAATTGCTCGCTAATTTAACTCTAAATTCAGGTGAAGTCAGCGATAAAACAGTACAACAATTACCGAATAATCAAGGATGGCGTGTTGCGTTTAAAATCGCGCCAGAGGGAGATAAGCCAGTCGATATGCGCTTATCATTAACACTACGTGACAAAGAAGTAAGCGAGGTATGGAGTTATGTCTGGTATCCAAATGACGTCGAATAGCAATAGCACGCACAACACCGCAATGCCTTTTAAAAAGGCCCGCGTATGGTTATTTTCACTGTTAGTGTTAGCCATCTCAGCCTACGGCATGTGGATCATGTTTGATATTTTAAATTCAAATGGTATGACTCCGCTTGAGTATGCATTACTGGCGCTGTTTTCAATTACCTTTACTTGGATTGTGACCGCATTTTGCAGTGGTTGTATGGGCTTTATTTTACAACTATTTAGAATTGACCCGCTAACACTGACGCGCCAAAAAGCCATCGAAATTGATGAGCAAGCATTGAGTAAAACCAGAACTGCCGTCGTTATGCCTATCTACAATGAAGATACGCAGCGAGTTATCGCAGGTTTTGAAGTGAGCTTACGCTCGCTGATAAAAACAGCGCAATTTGCGCATTTTGATTTCTACTTATTAAGTGATACGCAAGATAAAGAAATAGCTAACAATGAGCTAAAAGCGTGGCATGCCTTGAGCGAGCGCCTAGGGGACTTTGCCAAACAAACTTTTTACCGCCGCCGCGAAGATAACAAACACCGTAAAGTAGGTAACTTAACTGACTTTTGCGAGCGTTGGGGCAGTAACTATGAGCACATGATTGTACTTGATGCCGATAGCATCATGACGGGTCAATGTATGCTTGAGCTCACCAGCAGCATGATCAACAATCCGCAAGCTGGGCTTATTCAAACGATCCCGATCCCTGTTAGGCAAGATACCTTCTTTGGTCGTTTTCTACAGTTTGCATCAGTACTTTATAGTCCAATGCTAGCAACCGGTTCGGCTTTTTGGCAAACCAACCACGCTAACTACTGGGGCCATAATGCAATTATTCGTGTTGCAGCCTTTATTGATTGCTGTGGCTTACCAGTGCTCAAAGGTAATGCTCCCTTTGGTGGCGAAATTTTGAGCCATGACTTTGTCGAAGCCTCACTACTGCATCGTGCTGGTTGGGATGTATTATTGCTCAGTGATATACAAGGCAGCTACGAAGAAGTACCGAGTAATATTTTAGACTACGCCATCCGCGATAGACGCTGGGTGCAAGGTAATATTCAGCATTTAGGTTTATTACCTGCATCGGGTTTAAAAATGATCAGTAAACTGCACTTTTTGTTAGGTGCAACGGCATATATTTCATCATTAATTTGGTTATCTATGCTGGTGCTCAGTACCATCGATGCGGTCACCCGCGCCGTAAATAGTAATGTTTATTTTAATCAGGCATATCAATTATTTCCGACCTGGCAAATTGCTAAAACAGAGTTAATTAATTCACTGCTTTTTGTCACTATTGTTTTATTACTATTACCAAAATTAATGGGCATAATTGTTACATTGATCCATCGTAATAAACAGTTTGGTGGCTCATTCAAGTTAATTTTTGGCTCAATTATTGAGACCGTATTTGCGATAATTATTGCCCCACTGATGATGGTTTTTCATAGTTACTTTGTGGTGTGTGTATTTTTAGGTAAAAAAGTAAGCTGGGATGCCCAGCCTCGCTCAGGTCGCATGGTGCCGTGGCGAGAAGCAATTGGTTACACGCTCTTTTCAACCTTAGTAGCCGTTGCATGGGGCGGGATTGCTTACTATTTTACACCAGTATTCTTTTGGTGGTTATCGCCTATTTTAGTCGGGCTAATTTTGGCCGCGCCAATTGTGCGTTACTCAAGCAGCATTGGCTTAGGCGTTAGGTTACGTAAAATGGGCATATTTATTTGCCCGAGTGAAGTTGATAATGACGACACCCTTGCCGCTTTGCGTGTCCATGAGCAAGAAATTGCTTTACCAAGTGATGAGCTGGCTAATTTCACAGTCCCAGTATTGCCACCAGAGCAACCAAGCGTAATGCCGATACAAAGTTTTAAACGCCAAGGTTTAAGTAAACGAAAACGCGTTTTAAATGCCCATCAGCAAATCAAAAAGAAGCTGTTTAGCTAAGCCGTGTTTTACTTGTAACACAGTCAAACACCTGCAGATAAAAAACCGCGCAATTTACATTGCGCGGTTTTTTATTAACTCATAGTCGGCGTTGAGTTTAAAGCAGACCTAGCTTCTTAAGTTCGCTCATTGCCATCTTGCCTGAAAGTGGTACATAACCATCTTTCTCTACAATTTTTTGGCCATCTAGTGATAACACCATTTTTAAGAACTCAGCTTCAATAGGTGCAAGCGGTTTGTTCGGGTGTTTATTCACATACACATATAAAAAGCGCGATAATGGGTATTTACCTTGTGCGACGTTCTCGAGTGTAGCATCAACAAAGTTGTCACCTTTTTTCGCTAGCGGCACAGTGCGTACACCTGATGTTTTATAACCGATACCTGAGTAACCAATCGCGTTCACTGATGACGAAATTGACTGTACCACAGAAGCAGAACCAGGTTGCTCATTCACGTTGTTACGGAAATCGCCTTTACATAGCGCTTTGCTTTTAAAGTAACCGTAAGTACCCGATACAGAGTTACGTCCGTAAAGCTGAACATCTTTAGCTGCCCAATCACCCGTTAAACCAACATCACTCCAGCGGGTTACATCAGCGCTTGCACCACATTTGCGAGTTGAAGAGAAAATCGCATCGATTTGGTCAATGCGCAGGCCTTCAATTGGGTTGTCTTTATGAACAAATACAGCGAGTGCATCGATAGCCACGCGTACTTCTGTTGGCTTATAACCGTAACGCTTTTCAAACGCTTCGATTTCTTTTGATTTCATTCTGCGGCTCATCGGGCCAAAGTTAGAAGTACCTTCCGTTAATGCTGGCGGCGCAGTTGATGAACCTGCTGCTTGAATTTGAATATTCACATTTGGATAGATGCGCTTATATTCTTCAGCCCAAAAGGTCATCATGTTGGCTAACGTATCAGAGCCCACAGATGAAAAGTTACCTGAAATACCACTGGTTTTTTGATATTCAGGCATGCCTGCATCGACAGCAATTGCTTGTGCAGATACAAATGTTGTTACTGCCACACTCATTGCGGCTACGAGGTTTTTAAATTTCATTGGGTTACTCCGATTTGGTTCGTCCATTTCTTAACTGTGGTCTACTGTAAAGAGAGTAGATGACAGTTAGATTACTCTAAAATGACATTTTTATGACTTTAAGCGTTTTCAGCTAGATTATTTAGCAGCACCGTTTTTTCACTATTAAAGGCAAACGAAAACGTTGAACCTTCGCCTAATTTACTGCTTATTTTTAACTTACTTTCGTGGCGCGTTAACACATGCTTAGTGATTGCCAAGCCAAGTCCCGAACCACCTGTTGTACGACTGCGCGCTTTATCCACCCGATAAAAACGCTCTGTTAAACGATTAATATGCTCAGCAGCAATACCATCGCCATTATCTACTACTGCAAAATGCGCTTGCTTATCTTTTAGCTGCCAGCTTACGGTAATTTTACCGCCAGCTTTAGTGTAATGAATGGCATTAAATACTAAATTGGAAAACGCACTACGTAGCTCTTCTTCCGAACCTTTAATATCAAGCCCGGCATCTATATCAAATATTAACTCATGGCCTTTATCTTGGTTCAAAGACTGCGCTTCAGTTTTTATATAGCTGAGTAATTGCGGTACGTTGACCGCCTTATCGTTATCTTGACGGCGAGCGCCTTCAATACGTGATAACGACAATAACTGATTAACTAAGCTATCCATGCGTTTACATTGCTCAAGCATAGTACCTTGGGCTTTATTCCACATCGCTGGCGGCGGCATCATGTCACCATCAAACATTTCTAAGTAACCAGTTACAACCGTCAATGGTGTGCGCAATTCATGTGAGACATTGGCAACAAAGTCTTTACGCATTTGCTCTAGTTGCTTCAAGCGCGTCACATCCCTTACTACCACCATTAATTGTGAACTGGCGTATGGCATAACTCGAAACTCTAAAACTTGTTCAACACTGTGGCCACTTTCCAGTTCTAATGCTTCATCAAACAATTCCGTTTGCATGTACTTGGCAAATTTAGGATCACGCACAAGATTGTCAAGCCGTTGACCATGATCCGCTGGCCACTGTAAACCCAGCACTTTTAACGCTAATTGATTACACCAAACAATGCTTAAATCACGTTGTAGAACAATTACCGCATCAGGCACCGCTTCGGCACCATCGCGAAAGCGACGGATCAGATCCGCTAATTCATTACGTTTTTTACGGTTACGGTGTTGTAAGTGATAGATCCCTTCAAATACCTGTTCCCATGCGCCCTCGCCTTCCGGTGGATTAAAACTGCGCTGATTCAATAACCAATCACTGAGCCGATATAATTGATGGTAATGCCAAACAAGCAGTGAAAAAGCACCTAAAAATAACAGCAGAAATGGCGCACCAATCAGCACGCCAACTAATAATAAAGGTAGGAAATAGATAAGCAGACGTTTAGCTAACGCCTGCTTATTAACAACTCGATACATACACTCACTTTACCTTAGAGTAAAACCGACCTTGGTCTGAATGTTTTATAGTTTACTTGAAAAACGATAACCTGCACCACGTACAGTTTGTACTAAGCGGTCATGACCAAGCGGTGCTATCGCTTTGCGTAAGCGACGAATATGCACGTCTACCGTTCTATCTTCAACATAGACATTAGTCCCCCACACATTATCTAGCAGTTGTTCACGGCTATAAACACGCTCAGGATGGGTCATAAAGAAATGCAGTAAACGAAATTCGGTTGGCCCCATATCCAGCTCGCTACCTTCAGAGGTAACACGGTGTGAAATAGGATCAAGGCGTAAACCGTGTACGTCAATCGCTTCTTCAAGTGAAGTTGGCGAAACGCGACGAATAACCGCTTTAATACGCGCCATTAACTCTTTTGGTGAAAATGGCTTAGTAACATAATCATCAGCACCGACTTCAAGGCCACGAACTTTATCTTCTTCTTCTCCGCGGGCCGTCAGCATGATAATAGGAATTTGCCGAGTGTATTCACTTTGCTTAAATTTTTTGGCGATTTGAATTCCACTACCCCCTGGTAGCATCCAATCTAATAACACCATATCAGGGTAAGGTTCTACCATTGCTGCAATGGCAGAATCATAATCTTCTGCTTCTATTGCCTGAAAACCGTTTTGCTCTAATACAAAAACCAGCATCTCTCTGATCGGTGCTTCGTCATCGACGACAAGTACTTTACGTGACATTCCAATTCATCTCTTTCGTTATCGAACTAGTTTTCATTATTATGACTAAGTATGACATTTTTATGAAAGTGTAACGTGTAAATCAAAATGCGGGAAAAAAAACACCAATTAACCCATATCAGGAACAAAATAACTGTAAATAAGTCCCCTGTCACGGTTAAAATCAATACTTTTTCATGACTAAAAATATTTTACTCAGTATTAATTTTAACCACAGATGCCGTATATTTTTATAAATAACAGCCAAATACCCTCTGCGGCGGCAAAATTAGCACCCTATAGCAGTGATTATGACAACGCTTTTTAGCTGTTTACGCTGCTTAAATCGTCACGATTGAATGATCGAACTTTGATTATGAGTGGGCATAACAAAGCAGCTCTGATCATTTATAGAGATCAAAATTCTACCAAGTACTAAGTTAGGGATCATGCTTTTACTAACCGAGTCAGATCTGGGATCAATCTTTTACCTAGCAAAATCCGTAAGTTGTTGATCATTTGCACAGGCAAGCTTGGAAGTGGCTATTTTTACAACAAAATAACCTGCCACCTAGCCGATCCTTAGTAAAAATCTGATCCCAGCGACGCATAGTTAGTAAATCAGTGATCCCAAGTTTAACGCTTGGTAAAATAATGATCCCTATTGATCAACTATATAAAAAGCCAGTAGTTGGATACTACTGGCTTTTTTGTTTATTTATTAAATAACTCAATGAATTAGTTTATTTAATTTTCGGATCTAATTCACCGGTTAAATATTTAAGGTGCATATCATCGAGTGAAATTGGTTTGATCTTACTTGCTTGACCCGCAGTGCCAAACGACTCATAGCGAGCAACACAGATCTCTGTCATCGCTTTTGTTGCTTCAGCTAAGTATTTACGTGGATCAAAATTCGCAGGGTTAAGTGCTAAATGACGACGAATTGCGCCCGTTGATGCTAAGCGTAAATCAGTATCGATATTTACTTTACGCACCCCAAACTTAATACCTTCGATGATCTGCTCGACTGGTACACCGTAAGTTTGTGGGATCTCACCACCGTATTGGTTGATGATCTCAAGCCATTCTTGCGGCACAGAAGACGAACCATGCATTACTAAATGAGTGTTAGGAATACGTGCGTGGATCGCTTTAATACGATCGATCGCTAAAATATCATCCGTTGGTGGACGGGTAAATTTATACGCACCGTGTGATGTACCGCAGGCAATAGCCAGTGCATCAACATGAGTTTTACTGACAAAATCGGCCGCTTCTTCAGGATCGGTAAGCATTTGATCTGTCGTTAACTTACCTTCTGCGCCAACGCCATCTTCTTCGCCAGCTTCACCGGTTTCAAGTGAGCCTAGTACACCTAATTCGCCTTCAACAGACACACCACAAGAGTGCGCAAGTTCAACTGTTTTACGTGTTACATCAACGTTATATTCATAGCTTGACGGTGTTTTACCATCGCTCATTAATGAGCCATCCATCATCACTGATGAAAAACCTAATTGAATTGAACGTTGGCAAACGCCAGGTGAAGTGCCGTGATCTTGGTGCATTACCACAGGGATATGTGGCCACTCTTCAACAGCAGCTAAAATCATGTGACGAATAAATGGGGCACCAGCGTAGGCACGAGCGCCAGCTGAACCTTGTACAATTACTGGGCTGTTAGTTTTATCAGCCGCCATCATAATAGCGCGGATCTGCTCTTGGTTATTAACGTTAAAAGCGGGTACGCCATAACCGTGTTCAGCTGCATGATCAAGAAGTTGTCGCATACTGATTAAAGCCATTTGGTATTCTCCAAATTGTCGATAGCAGTGCACGCACCACTACCTAGTTCGAACGGAATAGTTGAGTTCGGTGCAATCACTGCACCTCGATAGCCTTGGCTTTTGCCAAATTTACCGTTATCCAAAACCAGCATTAAATAAGGGTGAGAGGTATTTAATTACTGATCGTACTCAGCGTACTTACCTAAATAAGTACACTGAGCAAACGCTAATTACTTAGCGCGTTGTTCAAGCATAGCAACTGCTGGTAATTTTTTCCCTTCTAAGAACTCAAGGAAAGCACCACCGCCAGTTGAAATATACGAGATCTTATCGGCAATACCGTATTTATCAATGGCTGCTAACGTATCACCGCCACCAGCAATTGAAAACGCATTTGAATTAGCAATTGCTTGTGCAATAGCACGGGTGCCATTACCAAACTGATCAAATTCAAATACACCTACAGGGCCATTCCATACAACAGTACCTGCATTGGCAATAATTTTTGCCAGCTTGCTCGCTGTATCTGGACCGATATCAAAAATCATATCGGTGTCTGTAACTTCGCTTACATCTTTTAATGTTGCAACGGCAGATTCTGAAAACTCATTCGCAACAACCACATCGGTTGGTACTGGAATTTCGCCATTGTTACTTTTCGCCGCTGCACTTAACTTATTTGCTTCGTCAATTAAGTCAGCTTCGTATAATGATTTACCAACCGGAAAGCCCGCAGCTGCAATAAAGGTATTGGCAATACCGCCACCTGTTACTAGTTGATCAACAATCGTTGACAGTGAATCAAGTACGGTTAGTTTAGTTGATACCTTAGAACCACCAACAATCGCTACAAGCGGACGAGCTGGGTTATCAAGTGCTTTACCTAATGCCTCTAATTCAGCCGCTAAGAGCGGGCCTGCACAAGCCACATCTGCAAATAAACCAACGCCATGGGTAGACGCTTGAGCACGGTGAGCGGTACCAAATGCATCCATTACGTATACATCACATAATGCAGCGAGTTTTTTAGATAGCACTTCGTCGTCTTTGCTTTCGCCAACATTAAAGCGTACGTTTTCAAAGACCACCACTTCATTATCAGCAATTTCAACGCCATCTAAGTAATCTTTTTCAAGGCGTACATTTTGCTCAAGTGCTTCATTTAAGTAATCAACAACAGGCGCTAATGAAAACTCTTCGTTGTATTCCCCTTCCGTAGGACGGCCTAGGTGTGACATCACCATTACTTTAGCGCCTTTTTCAAGGGCAAGTTTAATACTTGGTAATGCAGCACGAATACGTGCGTCTGAGGTCACTTTACCTGCTTTTACTGGTACATTTAAATCTTCACGAATTAACACGCGTTTGCCGTTTAAATCTAAATCTGCCATATTTATGACCGACATGGACTTCTCCTTAGTTAACGATACTGACTTGAAATATATAGGTTTTATTTTAGATTCTAAATTTTATTTGCTGCCATCATTACTCGTGCTGTATCGAGCATACGATTAGCGAAACCCCACTCATTATCACACCACACTAACAACTTTATCAGCCGTTTATGACTGACTCGTGTCTGCGTGCCATCTATGATACAAGAATGTGGGTCATGATTAAAATCAACCGAGACCAATGGCTCTTCGGTATAACTTAAAATACCTTCTAAACGGTCTCTCGCTGCTGCTTTTAATACTTTATTCACCGCGTTTAAATCAACATCAACGTTGACCGTCACACTCAGATCCATCGCAGTAACATTGATAGTAGGCACTCGTACTGCAATGGCTTCAAAGCGACCATGGAACTTAGGTAAAATACGTTCAATACCACGGGCTAATTTAGTATCTACGGGAATAATAGACTGACTCGCAGCGCGGGTACGACGTAAATCATGATGATAGGCATCAATTACTTGCTGATCGTTCATCGACGCATGAATGGTCGTAATCGCACCCGATTCAATACCAAACGCATCATCAAGCACTTTGATCACCGGCACTATACAGTTGGTAGTACATGAACCGTTAGAAACAATCGTATGCTCAGCAAGCAGTTCATCATCATTAATACCATACACGATAGTAGCATCAACATCCGCATCAGCGGGCTGAGAAAATAAAACTTTTTTAGCACCCGCATCCAGATGCAATTGCGCGTGTTCACGGGAATGATAAACCCCTGTACACTCTAAAACCACATCAACATCAAGTAACCGCCATGGCAGCTCAATCGGGTTTTGCTCAGAAAATAATGCGATCGTATCGCCTGCGACACTCAGAGAATCTTCACCTAAGGTAACCGGATATTTAAAACGACCATGGGAGGTGTCATATTTAAGTAAGTGAGCAATCCCTTCGGGATCCGCTAATTCATTAATCGCAACGATTTTAATATGATCGCTAAGTCCCGATTCATATAACGCGCGGACAATATTTCGACCAATTCGACCAAAACCATTAATTGCAAGTTTGATTGCCATTCGAAAGAAAATCCACTCTAGTTGCTTGCAGATAAAGGCAACCTGCCTTTGAGATGGCGGTATTGTAATCGACCTTGGGATTGAATATAAGAGGGGAAGTTAAATAAATGTTTGCGTACCCACCTAAGATGGCCCGATTTTGGTAATCGACCTTGAGATTGAATATAAGAGGTTAACAGCAGAAACTTAAAATTAACCCTTTTAGATGGCCCAGTTTTGGTAATCGACCTTGAGATTGAATATAACAGGGGAAGTTAAATAAATGTTTGCATACCCACCTAAGATGGCCCGATTTTGGTAATCGACTTTGGGATTGAATATAAGAGGTTAACAGCAGAAACTTAAAATTAACCCTTTTAGATGGCCCAGTTTTGGTAATCGACCTTGGGATTGAATATAAGAGGCAAGGTTAAATAAATGTTTGCATACCCAGTTAAGATGGCGCAATTTTGCTAATTGACCTAGGTCTAGGCCCTAGGCTCTAGAGGATCTATATCGCTAACGTTTAAATAGCTTACTTATTAACCTGCTGACTAATAACGACAACGTCATAATCACCACACAATAAATAACTAACATAGCTGACGATGTAGCAAGCTCGATGACTTGCCCACTTTTACTCATGCACAGGTTAGTTCCATAATCAATTGCACCACCGGCGTCTAAACAACGATCGGCCAGTAAAAACCCATGTAGCCACCATACAACAAACAAGCTCACTAAAACGCCAGCTAAAGATGGCAGTAAATTATTTTTCATAGCAGAAAACCTAAGAGAGAATTAAACAGAACCACTATTAACGCCGAATTGACACATCAAAGCAACGCAGCCAATTTCAATTCCTTACCACGGCTTATTTGATGGCACTGTGCTAATAATAACTCTGCGGTCGCCATGGCATCGGTAAGTGCATGGTGAGTGCTGTAATAAGGTAACTCATAACGCTTGCGACACGCTGTGAGTGTTAAATCATCCAAACCAATTTGCTGACCTTGTTGATGTAAGCGTTTTTTTTCAATCTGAAAAGTGTCGAGTATCAATTTAGGTTGTATCGCTATACCGTGAGTTTGAAATGCTTGCTTTAAAAATCCCCAGTCTAACGTGGCATTATGAAACACCAAGATCGCATCCGAAAAATGTGCGCTTAATGCAGTTAAAATAGCCGCCAAGCTTTGCCCTTGTGCGACGTCTTGCTGGGCAATACCATGATATACAGGGCTTTGCTCAAGGCGCTGCACATCTTTATTAATGGCATGCTGCGCCTGACTTAATTTAATACATTGATTGTCTATCAACAGCCATGCAATCGAGACAATCTCATGCTGCTTTGGATCAAGCCCTGTCAGCTCCAAATCAATCACAAGATAGCGCTGCGTTAATGCATTTTGCGCAAGCAACTGCTTGCGCGCTAAATAACGGCTCAGCCAACGTTTAACCACTTAGTTTTTCACCTTGTTTATTGTGCGAATGCTAAGTGAACTCACGCTATAAAAAAACCACTGCATTTATAAACTTCCTCTGGCAAATTTAAATGCCGCAGCTTGTTGTGCCAGCTTAAGTAAATAAAACGCTTCTTTTAATTGATGACGCTCGAGCGAACTTAACTTATCTGGATTAATACAGTTGCTGGGCAAGCCTTCTTCGTTTATTTGCGTGCGCAAACGCAACTGCGTTAAAAATCGCCAACAGTCTTTCAAGTTATATACATCGTGATTACTCAATAAAGAATGTTTCAGTAATGCATCTAAGCGCTCTTGGGTGTTCGCTCGGCGTATCCCTGCTTTTAACGCATATAAACGAACAATGTCGTTAATGATCACTACGCCACGTTTTTTCAAATCAATGTATTTATGCTGTTTGGCATCTTTTTCGAGTTTAAATTGATTAAATAAGCCAATCGGCACGGAGTTCGACTTAATATCGGTTGCCATGGCGGCATAAAATAATTCGTCACGAGAAATACGGGTTAGTTGCTCACAAAATGCAGTGTAAAGTGCCGTTGAGCCTTCAATAAAGCGTAAATCAAAAAATATTTTACAGTTCAGCATAGCCTGCGGCGTTGGACTTTTTATCCAAGTAAAAAACTTTTCACACCAATCAGATATACTCATTCTGCATAATTCACTGCTGGCCATAATGTTGCCTGGGCAACGCCTAATACCACACTCTACCAACTGTTCACAAACAAACTCCCCCATCCGCCGATAATAATCCTGATGCAGTTCAGTTAAATCATCAGGCAGTAATAAACCGTTGTCTTGATCGGAATGCAAGGTTTGCTCTTCGCGCGCTTGGGAGCCAAAACAAATAAAACTAAAACTGGTCGGTGCCGCTCCGTTATCCTCTTGAAATAAATAAATTAACCGCGACGTAAGCGCATCAGTCAAGCCGCTGAGTAATTTACCAATCAAGGATATATCATCAATATTATGCGAAAAACTGCGCAGTAAGTCAGGTATTTCAGCCGCGTAGCGTTTTAGCTCAATCACACTATGGGCTTTATAAATGCGGCCAATAAGTTGTACGGGATCGCTCTTTTGTTGACGTAATAAATCGGTACTGGTGATCATACCAAGTGCTTTATGGCGTTCATCCAACACAGGTAAATGGTGAATGTTATGTTTGAGCATTAAATGCAACGCCGAAAACACCCGATTATTTTCAAAAATAAACTTCGGTTTCGCACTCATAATCGTACGGACTGCCTGCTGTGGGTCGATTTCATCGGCTAATACACGGTTGCGTAAATCGCGATCAGTCACCACCCCTACTAAGCGTTCATACTCAGTAACCATAATTGATGAGACGCCGTGCTCTTTCATTTTTTTAGCAGCTTGGCGAATACTTGCATCGGGCGACAAAGTGACCGCTTTACGTGACATCAATTCTGATATTTTGCGCTCAGACCAACTGTCATTTTGGCTTTTATAATGCGATGACAACAACCGATTAGCATGGGCACGCACAAAATACTGTTCAAACGGTTTGTACTCACGACGCAAATAATCAAACGCCTCTTGGTTGAGCATATAAACAATGCCCTCTTTTTGCACGACTAAACGGTTTTGAATTGCTTCGCCGGTCAGCAATGAAGGGAAGCCAAAATAATCGCCTTGTGCTAAATGGGTGATCACATCACCTTTTGCATCCACTAAGTCATACAAACCAGAGCGAATTAAAAACAGTTTAGGGGACTCTGATTGCAGCCATTGCGTTTGGTTTTCACAGTTCAGATAAATAACATCAAGGTGTTTTACAAAGTAATCTGTCGCGCTGCTATCAAGGCCGCTAAATGGCATTTGTGCTAGTACAAACTGGGCGACTTCCTGTTGCTCATGGTTCATCTTGCTACTCGCAATAAAACAATCGTACACTCACTGTACTGCTATCAGCTGTAAATAAAAAGCCCGACTTAAGTCGGGCTTTTGGATCTATCAATATAATAGAGTATCAGCGTTGTTAGTGAGCGTGTGCTTCACTAGAACCTTTAGGATTACGAATGCTTTCAACCATTTGTTGAATTTCAAGCGGTGTATCAGCGGTAAACTTAACCACGATTGCAGCAACTGCAAAGTTAATAAGCATACCTACTAAACCAATACCTTCCGGCGAAATACCGAACAACCAATGTTCAGGGTTGTTAAGCTCTGGGCTGATAAACTTGAAGAAAATAATGTAAGCAGCAGTAAAGGTGATACCGGTTACCATACCTAGCACCGCACCTTCTTTGTTCATCTTCTTAGAGAAGATACCCATAATGATCGCCGGGAAGAAACTTGCAGCAGCTAAGCCGAATGCAAATGCCACCACCGACGCCACAAATCCAGGCGGATTAATACCAAAGTAAGCGGAGATAACAATCGCAACCATGGCTGCCAACCTCGCTGCGAGTAACTCTTGTTTATCGCTAATGTTTGGTTTTAAGGTTCGCTTGAGTAAATCGTGCGATACGGAGGTCGAAATAACCAGTAGTAAGCCAGCGGTTGTTGATAATGCCGCAGCAATACCACCGGCTGCTACTAGCGCTACTACCCATGCTGGTAAGTTAGCAATTTCTGGGTTCGCAAGTACCATGATGTCGCGGTCAACGTTAACTTCGTTAGCGCTGTTTGGATCATCAATTTTACCTGCGGTGTAAAACATTTTGCCATCACCATTTTTATCATTAAAGGTGATTAAACCCGTTCTTTCCCAGTTTTTCACCCATGTCGGTGCTTCTGCGTATTCAGTACCGTTACCATCTTTACCGTTTATGGTATCAATCATGTTAACACGGGCAAATGCGGCAACCGCTGGCGCTGTAGTGTAAACAATAGCGATGAACACTAATGTCCATGCCGCTGAGATACGCGTATCTTTAACGCGCGGTACAGTGAAAAAACGTACGATTACATGTGGAAGACCCGCAGTACCCACCATTAATGCACCAGTGATAGCAAACACATCTATCATGCTCTTAGAGCCTTCAGTGTATTGCGCAAAGCCCAGTTCAGCACTTAAACCATCAAGTTTATCCAGTACATATACACCATCGCCGCCAATTAATGTCGCGCCAAAGCCAGTTTGTGGGAAGAAGTGACCCGTCATCATCATAGAGATAAAGATGGCAGGAACAAGGTAAGCAAATACCAGTACACAATACTGTGCTACTTGGGTATAGGTAATGCCTTTCATGCCGCCTAATACTGCATAAAAGAATACGATAACCATACCAATGTAAACACCGGTTTCAATTTCAACTTCTAAGAAGCGAGAGAATACCACGCCTACACCACGCATTTGCCCTGCAATATAGGTAAAACAGATAAAGATGGCACACAAAATTGCCACTAAACGCGCGGTGCGTGAGTAGTAGCGGTCACCGATAAAATCGGGCACAGTAAACTTGCCGAACTTACGTAAATAAGGTGCTAAACACATGGCAAGTAATACATAACCACCGGTCCAACCCATTAAGTACACGCCGCCATCATACCCTGCAAAAGAGATGATACCTGCCATTGAGATAAATGACGCAGCACTCATCCAATCCGCAGCTGTCGCCATACCATTAGCAAGCGGTGGAACGCCGCCGCCTGCGACATAAAATTCATTTGTTGAGCCCGCTCGAGCCCAAATTGCAATGCCGATATAAAGCGCAAAGCTTAGTCCGACAATGATAAACGTGAGTGTTTGAACATCCATTGCTTAGCTCCTATTCGTCTACGCCGTATTTTTTATCTAACGTATTCATTTTGAAAACGTACACAAAAATCAAAGCCACAAAGGTGTAAATCGCGCCTTGCTGGGAGAACCAGAAGCCAAGTTTAAACCCAAAGAAACGCACTTCATTAAGTACATCAACCAGTAATATGCCAAAGCCAAATGACACGACAAACCAAACTGCTAATAATTTAAACAACAGTGAAATGTTTTCCGCCCAATAAGCTTTTGCTTGTTCTTCATCTTTAAAAGCCATTTTTTATTTCCTCTTTAACATCTGTAAAAAGTGATGTGGTTTTTATTATCTGCACTAACCAATTTAGCAACGCTGCCTTAATATTGAATTGAGACCATAGTCGTAACAACAAGTTAACGTTTACGTAAACTGCAAATACCCACTTGTTAAATTTAAGTAAAAAACATTATTTATCATCACGTTACCTATTTACGCTGGGTGATTTTAACTATTCATCTAGGCTATGTTGCAGATCTGCGACATTAGTCTAATAGATCTTAAAAACACATAATTAATATTAAATATCAAATAGATAGATTTATTTGTATGTTCTACACAAAAATTGACAGCTCAAATCAGCGAAAACTTCTGGTATGGTGTGCAATAACAAAATAAAAATTGAATATATACATGACTGCTGCACTGATTTTTGTCGCTTTGGCGTACATTGGCATCTTGTTTTGGCTAGCAAACTGGGGCGATAAAACCACACCACTGGCCAAACGAATTAGCCACCACCCTTTTGTTTACTCTTTCTCGTTGGGTATTTATTGCACCTCGTGGACTTACTACGGCTCAGTGGGCACGGCTGCCACCAGCAGTTGGAGTTACTTACCGATTTTACTTGGCCCTGCATTGTTGTTTTTTTTCGGACAAGGTTTTTTACGTAAACTAGTGCTAGTCAGTAAAAAACAAAATATCACCACCATCGCAGACTTTATTTCCGCCCGCTACGGTAAGCGCCAAACCACTGCAATTATGGTGACTATGATTGCACTACTAGCAACCATTCCGTATATCGCCTTGCAGTTAAAAGCACTAAGTAACAGCTTTTTACTACTGCAAAGTGACAACAAAATATCCGGTTCAATGGTGGCGCTCTCTGCTACTTTGATCATGGCGATGTTCGCAATATTTTTTGGTACCCGTAAAGTTGATGTAACCGAATATCGCTCAGGATTAATGCTTGCTGTTGCCTTTGAATCGATGATCAAACTGCTGGCCTTAGTGGCAGTCGCTGGTTTAGCTCTGCTCACCTTGTATAACTTACCCAGTACCAGTGAACTACAAATTAAAGAGTCGTTGTGGCAACATTGGGATAATTTTAACTTTTTGAGCTTTAACTTTATTGGTCAATCGTTGATGGCCGCCGCTGCGATCATCTGTTTACCACGACAGTTCCACGTTACCGTGGTTGATAACCAAGACAAGCGCCACTTGTTTACCGCTCGCTGGGCCTTCCCGCTGTATTTATTACTGACTGCTGCAATGATTTTACCGATTGCTACCGCGGCGATTCACCCAGAAATTGGCAATGGCTTCTCACCAGATAGCTTTGTACTGGCACTGCCGTTAATGCACGACAATGTGTTACTTACCACCTTTGTATTTATTGGTGGCATATCGGCCGCTACTGCGATGATTGTGGTTGCAACATTAACGCTCAGTACCATGATCTCAAACGATGTGGTATTACCGTTAATGCTACGTCGTAAATTCAAACGCAACCTCATTACTAGCAGTTACAAACCACAAATATTACTGGTGAGGCGCTTTACTATCGCCGCTATTTTGATCTTGTCTTACTTCTACCAGCAATGGTTTGGCCATGGCAAAGCCCTTGCCAGCATGGGCTTAGTTGCCTTTTCATTAGTCACACAATTATTGCCCGCTATTGTAGGCGGCTTGTACTGGCGCAAAGGACATGCTTACGGCGTTTATGCTGGATTATTAGCCGGTTTGATCTGCTGGATACTGTTTTTAATGCTGCCCATTCTCGATGCTGGCAATACCCTTACTACAGAGCTGCAACAAACGCTGATCACCCGTGGCACCTTGATTGCGCTATTTGCCAACATCGGCTGTTACATCAGCTTTTCATTAGGTGCCGATGAACGCTTGATTGATAAAATTCAAGCCGCCGCCTTTGTTAACCCTAAAGAGCAAGCCGTACTGGCAAGGCGTTTAAACAAAAATGTCAAAGCCACTGTGTACGATTTTAAAGTGCTGCTACAAACTTTTTTGGGGATTCAACGTAGCCAGCAAGTCCTCGCACATTTTTCGCTAACACATCAACTTGATGATAATAATACGCACCCAGATCCTGAGTTTATCGCCTACTGCGAGCGTGCTTTAACAGGCGTATTGGGTGCCTCTTCTGCGCAAGCACTTATTCATACCGTCGCATCGGGTAAACGCATGGCATTTGAAGAAGTGGTTAACTTTTTTGATGAAACCACGCAAGCCCTGCAATTTAACCAAAATCTACTCTACACTTCGCTGGAAAACCTCAGTCATGGTATTTCAGTTGTTGATAAAGAGCTAAATCTAGTGGCCTGGAATAAACGCTACGCAGAAATGTTTAACTACCCAACTGGGTTTTTAGAAGTCGGCCAACCGATTGAAGACATTATTCGTTATAACGCTGAGCGCGGTGAATGTGGCCCAGGCGAAATAGAACGCCATGTAGAAAAGCGTGTGCAGCATTTAAAAAACGGCAGTTCGCATCACTTTATTCGTCATCGTCGTAATGGTCTAGTATACGAAATGATTGGTAACCCACTGCCCGACGGCGGCTTTGTAACCAGCTTTTCAGATATCACCACCCACATTGCCACACAAAATGCGCTTGAAGAAGTGAACATGGATCTGGAGAACCGCATTGAAGCCCGTACCCAAGAAATCCGTACTATCAATAAAGATCTCGAAGCACAAATAGAAAGCCGCGTACAAACAGAGCAAGCACTCACTTTAGCCAAGCGTGAGGCTGAACAAGCAAATGACAGTAAAACCCGCTTTTTAGCCTTGGCCAGTCACGATATTTTACAGCCACTCAATGCCGCCCGTTTATACCTTGCCGCCATTGATGAAAAATCCCTTGCGGATAATAATATCAACAACTTTGAAAAGCTCGGTGCCAGTCTCGATTCAACCGTGCATTTAATGTCAGCATTATTAGAAATTGCCAAACTAGAGCAAGGTGCCATGACCCCTACCCCGCGCCACTTTAGTATTGACGATATTCTCGCACCACTGCGCAACGAATACGCCATTTTATCAACCGAAAAAGGCCTTAAGCTCACGGTGCGCAGCGGGCAGCATATTGTCCACAGTGATATCACCTATTTGCGGCGAATTGTGCAGAACTTAGTGTCAAATGCGGTTAAATACACCAATACGGGTAAAGTTTTAGTGGCGTGCCGTAAACGTAAACATCACTTGCGCATCGAAGTATGGGACACCGGCCCTGGCATTAGCGAAGTAGAGCAAGCCAAAATATTCAACGATTTTTACCGCATAGAAGCGTCTGACAACAAAGGCGTCGGCCTAGGGCTTAGCGTGGTTAAACGTATGGTCGATTTACTATCAATTCGCTTAGATGTGCGCTCAACGCCACAAAAAGGCAGCTGTTTTAGTATCGAAATACCGTATGGTGAAAGCCAGTTTGTGCAACAAAAGCTCGCAACCAACAGCTTGTTTGCAGAGCGCTCCGCGATGAATATCATTGCCGTTGACGACGATCCTGAAAACCTCAATGCCATGGCCAGTTTATTACAAAAGTGGCAAGCTAATTATCAGCTGTTTGATCAAGTTGACAGCGTGTTGGCATACGCACATGCGCACAGCGCACCGGATGTGATCTTAATGGATTATCAGCTCGGCCATGCGCACGACGGCATCAGCTTAATTAAAGCCCTACGCGAGATTTGGCAAGCTAAGGTGCCCGCCATTTTAATCACCGCGGTACGCGATGTAGAGCTAAAACAAGCCACCAAAGCCGAAGATATTCATTACTTATCTAAACCAATAAAACCAGGGAAATTAAAAGCACTGCTTAATCATAGTACGTGAAGTGAAAGGTTCTAGGCGCTAGGCAAGAGATTAAAACAGATTCGCGCTAAGCAACATAACTAAGTACACCCAACAATCTTGCTGGGTGTACTGCTTGAGTTAAATTACCCCGCTGGTGCTTTACTCCTGAGCTTTTGGAATAACCAACTCAAGCCAACCAGAGATAGTCCTAACCCAATAAATGACACCGCTCTGAGTAAACCAGTTAGGCTGGCCATATCGATTAAAAACACTTTCACTATCACCGCGCCGAGCATGCCTAAACCGACTTTTTGTAATAGTAATTGTTGTTTTAAATGCCCGGCAATGACCACCAGCGCACCGAGCAATAACCAAATGATTGAATAGCTGTATAGCTCGGCATCACTGGTGGCTTTATCAAGGGAAATAAACGCTCCTTGCCAATATTGGCGGATCAGCGCATTGATTGCTAACACCGCTAATAAGCCTGATGCACCCAGTACTATTTGGCTAAACTTAGCATTAAGTGGTTTAACTAATTTAGCCAACCACAGTGTAAGCATACTTGGTACTAACCAGGTTAATAACAGCCAGTTAAATAATGGTATTTCCCCCACATAAAGACGCATTAGTAATGGGTTTTCATGTAATGCTATATTGATTAACAATAAGCCCGCTAACGCGGATAAGGTCAGACCTGCAGTACGGTATAGCTTACCCAGCTGCCCTGCACTTTGCGCGCGGTATAAATAAACGCAGCCTAACGCGAGCCAGTTACAGCTGAGTAATATTTGCTCATAAAAGCTTAAAGACGAAAGTTGCGGATAATGCCCAACTAATTGATAGCTGGTTTCGGTGGTGATAAATAATGCCAAACAATGCAGTGCTGCCCCTTCGAGCCAAATTTTCATATCTGTTTGTTGCCATTGTTTTGCGGCAAACCAAAATAACCCAACAGCAACGGGGTAAACCACTATGCTCCAATGCAGTGCTAAAAAGGTTAAATCAGCATCGTATGTCCACGGCGCGAAGGTTAACCTTGCCAGCACCACGGCCACTAACGCTTTAATAGGCCAGTGCGGCATTGGCACCTTGTGGCGTTTAACTAAGTAACTAATAGCCAATACTTGAATGGCCAGCGCAAGCGTTAAGCCACTATCGGCAAGTAGCATAGTTAAACTAAGGGTGATATTGGCATTAGCACCAAGCCAATAACTAAACTGCTGCCATTGGGTGTGAGCATGTTGCGCGCGTTTGATCAGTACACCACTGCTGAGCAGTAATAACACTGTCCATAATGAATATGCCACCGCTAAATCTTGTGCTGGCGTTAGGGTGTAAAGCGTGGCTATTAAGGTAAACACACTAAATGCAGCAAGTAAGTGGAAACTTAACCGTTTGTAGTAACGCGCGCCAAAATACAGCCCGTATAAGCAAAGGCCAATACCCAGTAATAAGCCAAAGCCATACATGTTTTTGAATACGAATAGGTGATCGTTACTATCAATATGATAAGCTTGCTGACTCACAACCAATAACACGGCGCTTAGTAGTGCTAGGCCTTGCCACAGATCCCAACGGCTATTTTGCAGCACCAAAAATAGCAACATCACAATTAAACAAACCATCACAATTTGCCATTGCACGCTCGCCACAGAGATTAATATCGTGAGCAATAACGGCACCACAATCGCTAACAGTAATGGATGATCAGGCTGTAATTTTAATAGCCGCGGTAAACTATGCGGGCGATATTCTAATAAACGCAAGGTGACACCTAAACGCATCATCGCGATTAACCCTATGATTGATAACAGCGCAAAACCACCCACTAACCAATACTGCGTTGGCTTTATGACACTCAGTGCCAGCCAATACCAGCCAATGTGCCCTGCCCAAAGTAAATACCACAACCATGGCCGTTTTACTTTTTTCGCTACTAACACCGCAGACAAAGTAACAAAGCCAATGTACATCAATAAGGCCACTAAGTTACCGCTGCCAGTATTAACCCAGATTGGTACGCTGTATGCGCCAACAATGCCTAACACCGCTAACAAGGGCCCTAAGCGCAGCGCCATGGAGCTTGCCGCCAGTGCAATAACTGCCAGCATCACAAACGCCGTGGTTGCGCTTAACATGGCATAACTTGAATAGGCAAGCAGCGTTAATGCAAAGCAGCTGATAAACCCGCCACCAGCCAGTGCTGCGGGCACGTAGTTATTAAACCCTTCAAAAACAATGCCTTTTCGATGCAGATATTCAGCCCCTGCAATTAACGCAACGCCAAATAAGCCACCGAAAGTGAGTCGTAAGCTTGGCGATAATAAACCGGCATCTAAGCTGTATTTTGCTAAAAATATACCACCAAAAGCCAGCGCGACGCCGCCAATCCAGGTCATCCAATGTTCTTGAAACTGGGTTTTTAATTTACTAAAAAAACTATCAAGCGCGGAAGGAGAAGATGATTTTTCGCGGCTAGTTGTTGCCGCAGGAGTTGTTTGCTTGATGGCCGCAGCGCGCTGTTCAACGGCTTTTGCATGCTGTGATCGTGCCAGCTCAATTGGGCGCGCAACTTGCGACTGCACGGTTTTCGCTACACTGTGAGGCTGAGTTTGCTGTTGGCTAGCATTGTTCGCTATCACTGCGTGCAGTTGTTTTTTTAAGGCTGCAACTTCTTGTTTTAATGTACTCACTTTAGTTAACGCAATTAACCCAGCAATCGAGCCTGCGACTACAACTAACGATAAAATGACTATCAGCCCTATGACATCATCCATTTTTCAATCCTTGGCTACTTTTAATACTTCCTTATAACGTAAAGTGTATTGAAAATATACCCAAACAATCTCAGCCTCGCGGCGCTAAGGCTGAGATTTAAATCGGATTATTCTACCGAGTCAGTAACGGTGCGTTCTAGCGTCATTTTGTAACCAGTGCTACTTGTTTCATCATGCTCTAAAATTAATATGTAGTTACCTTCTTGGCTAAAGTCCATATCGCCTTGTTGCATGAGTACAATTTGCTGGCCATTGTCTTCATAAAGCACATAGGTGGTGTAAATTTCATTATCAACGATTTGTTCTTCTTGGTCGTATTGATCGATGCCATCAATGATATTTTTAGCATCATCAACCGTTTCACCATTGAGAGTAAAGACGACATCAACGTCGCTAATATCTTGCCCGGCATAGCTATCAATTAAATTAACCACAGTCACTTTATGGCTATAGCTACTCGGGGTTAAGGTTTCTTTTACCGTCATCATCCGTGGGCCGTAATCTTTGTCATTGTAGAAAACGCCAAGGTTACTTTGTTCACGCTCAAGGGTAAGTAAAAAGTTATCGACAATTTTGTTACCCGTCTCATCCAACATCGCAATACTGTAACTGTTAGGATCAAGCTCAAGGTAGTTAGAATACATATCGTTTGAGGTTACATCTGTGGCACTCGTTTGCGA
Source organism: Pseudoalteromonas sp. ASV78 (assembly GCF_047806705.1). Classification (NCBI taxonomy): domain Bacteria; kingdom Pseudomonadati; phylum Pseudomonadota; class Gammaproteobacteria; order Alteromonadales; family Pseudoalteromonadaceae; genus Pseudoalteromonas; species Pseudoalteromonas sp. ASV78. The sequence continues at coordinate 2,229,457 of NZ_JBLOPA010000001.1, forward strand.
ACCACGCGTTGCACTAAAGCTAACGTGTGGGTAGTCATCAATGGTATTGATAAAGCGCAATTGCCCCTGTGCATTTTGGTGCTTAAGTGCAGTCACGCTATTACTTGCTGTCACCACATCAAGGGTGATACCGTTTTCTTCGGTGGCATAACTTGGCCGGATCATCACCACATAACTCGCCTCATCATTAAAATACACAGAGGCTGATGCAAATAACACGTCGGTACTGCCACTTTGCGTTAAGTACAAGGTGTAATAGCCTTCATCAAAGTTTTGTAGCGCCAACTCATTTAAATAAGTAGGTGAGGCAATCAGTTCAGCGGTTGCAAATAAGCCATCATCATTTGCTAAATACACATCAAAACTCAGGTTTTCGCCAACTATATTAAAAAAGCCTAAGTTAGCTGAACCCTCATCGCCGCCCGTAGGCACATTTAGCTCACTGAATGTCGGCTCTGAAAAATCACCATTCATCACCCATAATTGGGTCATGTCGTCTTTTACGGACACTGCTTTTTCACTGATCGTTATATAACTGTCGTTTGCATCAAGGTACTTAAAGCTCACATCATAGTTATTAGTGCTGTAATTATGGCGAGTGGTTACATCTGCAAAATCAGCTCCGGAACGTTCAGCATCTTCGATAAATAAACGGGTGTACGGGCTATTGTAAGAGCCATTATATAATTGGATATAGCCACTTTCACTCGAGCTTGAGTCATCACCTGAACACGCAGTAAGGGTTGCAAGTAAAGAGGTTGTTAGTGCAGTTTTAAATAAAGGGTAACGCATGGAATCAATTCCTTATTGTTAATAGTTTGAATATGACCATTAACAAAGTGAAAAATTCCATGATTTACAAAGCATTACCTCAACTTACAGTTATTTACCAATTCGTAAACAACTGTGTAAATGTGCAACCTAAATGCACACTTATATACATTAAAATAACAAAACCAGCGTCGCAACACTGGTTTTTTTTGTGCACAATAGCGAGCTAGCGAGTACGTTTAGAAAAGCTAAAACGCCCCTCATCAATGACCTTGCCGGTTAAATCTCGCGGTGTGGTATAAAAGCTCACATCCAGCTGATTAGTTTGATTATCAAGACTGATATGACTAAACCCCCACACAAAGCTTTTTGACCAAAGCAACTCATACTCAGGGTATTGACGCTGTTGAAACTGTGCAAACGGGGTGTGCTTACCACGCATTTTTGATGCAGCCCCGGAGATGATCAGCGGTAATTTACCAACGCTATTACCAGTATCAAATTTTGAGCAATCATCGCTAAGTAGCTCTAAGTCATGCTCATGGCCGGCAATATAACCATCCGCATACTTACACAATGTAGGCATTAGTAATTTACGCAGTACATGCCCTTCACTGTATTTAGTGCCACCAATTGACCATAAAATATGATGGCCATAAACCAGTTTCCATTTCGCGCTAGAGTTTGCAATGCCCTGCTCTAGCCATGTTAGTTGCGCCAGATCCTCGCCATTTTGTGGCCCTTCATGCTGATCGTGAATTTCCAGCTCCGCACGGCCCTCTTTTATCGCTTGTTGCTCATCGCCTTCACTACCATCAGGATTTAGTGGTACTTCATAAAAAGTCTGCCCCGCTAAAAGCATATTGGTATCGAGCACAAAAAATTCTACATCGTTACCCGGCTCACCCATTTTGTAACTGTAGTAGCCATTTTCACCCATAAAAAAGTTGGCTTGCTGCGCCATCCACTGGGTTTGCAGTGCCACCCCTTTGCGCGAGCTTTTCCAATCATGATTACCTAATGCGGAATACACCACTAAATTTGGATCCGCTTGAAATAACGGTTCAAGTGGCGCATAAACAAGATCGTATAAGCGCTTTTGATCGTCTTTACCATCATCGGCATCGGCGCCATCAGGGTAAACATTATCACCGAGCTGAATGGCAAATTGGCATGCTTTTGTTTCACACAATTTTGCCATTGCAATGCCCACAGCCTGTGCGCCCCCTTGCTCCGTAGCAATCTCAGTGCCTGGATAAATATATATTGGTGCATGGTCAAACTCATCGCGCGGGCGATAATCTGCTAACCAATCAGCCAGCTCTGCTGCTATAAACTGTTGCTTATTTTTAGGGTTGGTTATGTGTTTAGTTTTTGGATAGTCAACATGATAGCCACCATCACCAAACGCTAAAAATTCAATCTTGCCGGAGGCTTTTTTACTCGCTCTTGCGGTGTCATCACTGCTTTGTTTGCTACTTTGAGCAGTGCAACCAACCGTTGCTAAACATGCGGTTAGTGCACTATATAAAATAGTTTTATTAATCATAGTATCCTCAACAATGAGCCTACTGTTAAGCAGGCTCATATGTTCACCTTACAAAGAAGAAAACGTAAAACCTAGCTCAAAGGTACGCCCGTAAGACTCATACTGATAGTTGTAACGCTTTTCACCGTGATACAAATACATCGGCTCATCAGTTAGGTTGGTAGCATTAAAGTACACATTCATGGTGTCGTTGAAATAGTATTTACTGCTAAAGTCCAGTTGCATATGGCTGTCTTCATAAACCGCCATATCCGCATCATCAAACTGGTAGCTTTCACTTTTATATGACGCACTTAAACGGGTACTAATGGCATTATTTTCATAGCCAACAATAATATTTGCCACAGTATCAGCTTGGTTTGGTAACTTGTCGTCGGCATCAATAAAGGTACCATTTGCGCCAAGCACAAATCCTGATTTAAAGGTTTTGTTCCAGTTTAACTCTATCCCCGTTAAGGACGCTTTACCGCCATTAACCATTTGCACTACTTCGTCAAAACCATCCCACTCGCCGTTATCTTGCACTTCTTGTTGAATAATAAAGTTGTCGATGTCTTTATAGAAAATACCCGCCGATAACACCCCAATATTACCTGGGTAGTATTCAATTGATGCGTCTAAGTTCATTGATTCGTACGGGTCTAAGTCAGGGTTACCCACTTCGGCTTTACGCTCGGTGACCTGCATGCCCTCGTCTTCTACGGTTTCAGTTTCAATTAATTGATACGCCGCCGAATCACTAAAGGTTGGCCGCGCGATAGTGTTGGTATAGGCAAAACGCGTTACCAATTTATCGCTAATGCTATAGCGTAAATTTAGGCTTGGTAAAAAGTAGTCGTAATCTTTACTTACTTGCCAAGGGGTGGTGGTAACCGTTTCAGTATCGTTAATTTCATCAACCACTAATTCAACTTGGTTACCGCTGGTATCAAATTGCGTGCCTTCATAGCGCACACCGGCAACAACATGTAAGTTATCAATATCCATGCTGATCATCGCATAGGCTGCGGTAATATCTTCATTACTTACATAACTTTCACCGTCAGATTCAACCTTTGATTCGTTACTATTAAAATCAAATGCCGCTTTATTTACCTTATAAAAAGCGTGGATTGCGCCGCGGTTAAGGCCAGGCCCAAAGCTGCCTAAATCAAAGTCAGGTTCAGGGGCTGCAAAGTCACTGCCCATCGCATCTAAAAAGCCACCATCATAAATCGATGCGTTAACGTCATTACGCTTTTCGCGATTTTGGTGTTTAAAACCAAATTTAAATTCACCGTTGTTATTTTGCCACACAAAGTCACGGCTAAAATCAAGTTTAAAGCTAAGCTCTTCATCTTCGCTGAGGTTGTTGGCCGCTTCAATTTTGTCCATCGCAAACAGGCTTAAATCATGGGCATTAGCCGATTGGCTCAGTACCGGCGTGTCAACACGAGCTATGTAGCCCATATCAATATCTTCACCAGCAAAGGTAACGTCTAAACGGTTTGGCTCTTTTTCTGCTGATTTTGAATACCCTACATTGTATTCAACAAACCAATTGTCTAATTGATTTTCGCCGCCGAGTACCATAGATAAGATACTCTGTTGTTCATAACGGTCTTTGGTATCGCGGTCCATTTCTGCACCGCTAAAATTAGCGCCGTCGCCGTTGCTATCAACTAATTTGCCGTCACTAAATTTATATTCATTGCGTTGGCGGAATTCATCATCAGAAAAATCACTGTAAAGTGTGCGTAAATAATACTTATCCATTGCACCACTGTGCAGATCTAAATTAAGGGCTGCACCTAAACGTTCACGAGTAATTTTATAATGGCGTTGCTCAATTTCTTCTGCACCAAATATTGCAACATCATCACCGCTTACGGCATCTTCAACATCAAATTCACTCCAACCACCGTCGGTTTCCATATTACGAGAACCAAAATCACGCTTAAACCACGAAATAGCTGTTGCTACACCTAGATCAAGACCACCATCAAGCTCATAAATATTGGTGTAGCTGCCCGATAGCTTAGGACTGGTTTTAGATTCTAGTTCGTTATACGAGCCTTGTGCAGTAAAGCTATAACTCTCACCCGCTCTGTCAAAGGCACTGAGGCTTTTAACTTCGATTGACCCACCAACGGCACTGGCATCCATATCTGGGGTAACGGTTTTACTTACCTCTAAACTTTGAATTAGTTCACTTGGTAGTACATCCATCGCTACAGAGCGAACACCCGCTTCAGGCGACGGTACATTTAAGCCGTTTACTGTGACGTTGTTTAAGTTAGGATCAATACCGCGAATACCAACAAACCGTCCTTCACCTTGGTCGCGGGCGATAAAAATACCCGGTAAACGTTGTAATGCCTCAGCGGCATTTTGATCAGGGAACTGGCCAATCGAGTCTGCACTAACCACTGATTTTAAATTAGTTGCGTTCTTTTGACGGTTAATTGCGCCTGCCTGACCAGCACTTTGGCCATAGACAATAATGTTATCCATGGCATCTTGTTGCGCACCAATAATAATTTGTTGGGTGAAAACCTGTGAATCCACCACCGTAATTTTTTGTTCTACCGATGGTGCCCCAATGTATTCAACCACTAAAGTGTAATCACCCGCTGGCAACTTATTAAATGAAAAAGAGCCATCGCGGTTACTAACGGTATTTAAGTTTAATTCTTTAACTGATACTTTCGCGCCGCCAAAATACACGCTTTGGCTGGCATCGGTAATACGGCCTTGTACACGGCCATCGGCTAAGGCTGGAGTCGCATATAAAATGCCACAACACGCTAATGCAATACTCGATTTAATAAAAGGGTTCATAATTGTTCTCTTGGTTGCTACTAGTGATTTTAATTATTTACTTGGCCATGCTTGGCTCGCAGCAACACCCTAAGGGGCAATCATGAAAGAAATATGTCAGCACTTACCGCAACACTGTTAATTCACTGTTGTTAGGCTTTTTTCAGCCGTTAAATACGCCAAAATGAGCTAATTTGACCCCCTATTTTTAGGTTTTTTTGATTCGAACATGAACAATAATCAGTTTGGAAACTTACCACCGTAAAAAATATGTCATCACTGTGAGCTAATCTGACCCTAGTGGTGTTTAAGCGGTTTGCTTATTCTGCCTATCAAATATGACCTATTGAGCTCAACATGAATTTATCGTTTTTAAAATTACATCGCTCATTACTGCTTATTTTAGTGGTGATGTTAACCAGCGTATTAACCCTGACACTGAGCTACGGTCACTACAAAGGCCATAGTCAGATAGATTGGTTTGATGTAGCTGGTGAAGGCGGTATTACTGCCATGACGCTATTGTGGATATTTTTTATTCTGCTAAGTAGGCCAAAGGGACGGGTAACCAACTTATTATTCTCAGGCCTTGCGATTATGAACCTGTCGATGACGCTCGATTTTATTGATGAGTTTGTCAGCTATAGCGAAGAGCAAGCATGGCTGAGTACCATAGAATCTATTCCCGCACCATTTGGCATGATTTTAATGACTATGGCTTTGTATCATTGGCACCAAGAGCAAATGACCATTAATCAACAATTACGTAATCGCGAACGCTTTTATCGAGAGCATCAACTCAGCGATGCCATTAGCGGCCTAGCCAGCGCCGATTATATGAAAAGCCAGATCAGCCGCGAGCTAAATTTGCTCCATCATAGCCTGCATGGGTTTTCATTACTGATGTTAGATATTGCCCAGTTTGATCGCTTTAATCGTCAATTTGGTGATGCCGAAGGCGATAAGCTGTTACAAGAGTTTGCTCAAGTGATCACCTTGAATGTACGTGAACAAGATTTAGTCTGCCGTTACGCCAGTGATTGCTTTATTGTCATGTTACCCAATACCGAACTCGCTGTTGCAGAGCGGCTAAGCGTATCGTTAGTCAGTGCTTTAGAAGCGTTTTCGTTTAATAGCAGCGACAAGGCAGTGACCTACAAACAAAAAGTACACACCAGTTTAGTAGCCGCAACGCACCGTGATTCGACCTCTGGTTTACTCAGTCAATTGCATCAAAAATTACTAACGAACAAAAACTTACATGGACATACTGCGTGAGTGCAAGCCTTAGTAACAGCAGTTATATCGACTCTCCTTATCAAGGTTTACAGTCATGGGCAGCGCAATTAGTTGATTTAGCCAAACACCGAGGGGTACACCCAGATAAGTTACTCAAAGGAACTCGATTATTTTATCAAGATTTTGCAGCTGGAACGGCTTCGATCAGTGTTGAGCAATTTTATCGATTACAAGAAAACTGTCGTCAATTTGATAATCAACACCAACTCAGTTTTTTACTAGGGCGAAAACTACTTAATCACAATCCGTTATATAGCGCATTTTCTCAAGCAGAAAGTTTACGCACACTGCAAAAACTACTCACACGCACTCCTTTGCATGGCTTTAACTTATTTAATGCCGAACATAAATACCATCAAGGCCGACATTACTTCATTATCAACCTCAGCTTCGGGGCAATAAATGCAGCCGTAGAACAATTTTGCTGCGAATTATTTGCCAGTTTTATCGCTGCAACATGTAAATGGCGAATAGGTAATAACAGTGATTTATGTTTTTCGTTTCCCTATGCGCAGCCCTCACACATAGAGCAATATCAAACTAACCTACAAGCCAACTGCAAGTTTTCACAACAATTATTTATGGTCAGTATTAGTGATGAACTTTATAACAAACACTTAATAGATAGCTGTCCGAGCCTGCTGCAGCAATCATTAGCAACCATAAAGCAGCACCCTTTACCCGCTGCGCCTTGGCTGCAATTAGTGCGCAATCATATTAGTGCTCAACCACAACAAAACCTCGAAACAGTTGCCCAGCATTTCGCTATGAGCCCCGCCACTTTTAAGCGAAAACTAAAACAACATCATACTCGTTTTAGCGCCTTGCAAGATTGTATCAATCGCCAAACCGCGGTGTTTAATATCGCCACTTTAGCGCAAAGTAACGAAACCCTAGCAGGCGAACTTAACTTTAGCGACTTAACTAACTTTCGCCGCGCATTTAAACGCTGGACTGGGACGACTCCCTCACAGCTGAGAGAATTGATTAACGAACATTAAGTTAACACTTGTAATTAAAGTCCCGCAAATGTACCTTATTAATTGAAATATCGAAATAAGGAAGATCGATGCAGGCATCATTAGAAGATCTAATCAATGGCTGGCAAAATGGTTGCCCGCAAAGTGCTGATGAACTTAAAGCTCGGCTTTACTACCACCTGAAACAAGTTTGTCATGTACATTTAGAAGGTTACCGTAATGAAATCGATTCAACCTATGTATTGCAGCACTTACCGCATACTGGATCGCTACTACATCAATCACTTATTGAGTTAATTCCGCCACAACAAAGCATTAATCACCAAACACAATTTAATACTTATTTAAGTGTATTTATCCGTAATATTTTACGCGATGAAATTCGCAAGTTTCAAACTAAAAAACGCACCCCTAGTGAGATCAACTCAACACAAAGTGTTGACCAAATAAAGCATCAAGAAGATTTTTTAGCCTTAGATAGCGCATTAAATCATTTAGAAAAAAGCCACCCACAAAAAGCGCAAATTTGGCATCCACAAACTCTGGCAAAAAGGCTACTACGACCACTTAATCCGTGATGAAAACGATTTAATAAACCAAGCCCGTTATATCGTTGCAAATCCATTAAGAGCAAAATTAGTAACAACCGTCGCCAATTACCCCTATTGGGATTGCATTTACCTCCCGTAGCCGCGACTTTACGTCGCGTAATCTTTTAAGAATTCACACCCGTCGGATATATCCGACGCGATGTAAAATCGCTGCTACGTTTAAACGCGGGGTAAACCCGCTACTACCAAAAATCAAAATTACTGTCTGGCTCGCACCAACCGCACATGGAAATCGTTGCCCTTATAGTAGTAGAAAACAAAGCCAATACCGACATTGACGCCCAATGCGTAATTGCTATAGTCGGCATAGGGCGACGACGACCAAAAATGATTAGCTGGCGTATCTGGGAAAATAGCCTCATTTATAATCGGGTTATAACAACGCTGCTCTAAAATAGAGGCCAATTCATTTTTATTTGGTACTCGCCAATCACTGTAACCCGCATACGCAGTACCGTTTTGAGCTAAGGCTTGCTGCCAAGTAAAACCACTTGCATCACCGGTACAGCTTTCATCTTCCCATGTTTGCCCAATGCTGCAGCGCATCCACATTAAGCCTGTAGTATTGTGCGTAACCGTGCCGTTATCATGGAGTGTAAAATCACTACTGGGCGTACTATAGGGAATAGCTGTATTTTCATTAGTACAACTGCCATTGGCTATAGCATTACCTAAGAAACACAGGCTAACCAAGCCAGTGGTAAGTTTAAGTATGGTATTCATTATTTCTCCTTACTCATATTATAAGCTTGCCCTTTAAGCTTTTGGCTATCGTGTGTTGCAATGAGGGTTTTATAGCGCTCCATACATCCAACTCTTTAAAGTTCATCCGCACACTCCGTATCTGTCAGGTGTTAACATCAATGACTCGATGATTCATTAAATCAGTGATCATTTTTTTAGGGTCTGGCTCGCACCAACCGCACATGGAAACCGTCGTCCTTAAAGACGTAGCGAACAATACCATGGCCGAAATCGACGCTCCATGCGCCATAGATTATTTCGGCATAGGGCGACGACGACCAAAACAAACTTGACCGAGTTTGCGGGAAGTACTGCGTGTCAATCGCTGGATTTTTAGTGCCATTGTCCACAATGCCCATTAGCTCTAATCGTGTTGGCATACGCCAATCGCTGGCACCACATAAACTTTGTATGTTCACTCGCTCAACATACGCGAAGGTATTGCAGTAACTAGCTTCGTTATTGACATCATAACCGTAGCAAATATCGCCACCGTAATCTTGGTAGCCAGGGCTTCCGCCATTGCTGTTGCTATTAGGGTTATACCAATTATAACGGTCGTTTTTATCATGCAGGCCGCCGTCATCGGTTTTTACTTCCCATATTAGCCCTGTGTGATTATCGCGCACGCACGACCATGTTGTTGCAGATTCTGGTAAGTCATTGCCATTGACATCCAACTTAGTTAAGTCAAACCCAGCATTACCACCACCGACTTTTTTAAGTGTGCCCGCTTTGGCTTTTGCATCACGGCCGTGCTCGGCGTCTTGCCCCCCGTAACCGTAACCGGTAACCGGGCAGTCAAGGTTGTTGTTAATGTCATCAGCACACCACGTTATGCCGGTGTCATTCAATGGAATGGTAATATTTATTTGTGTTGTGATGGCTAATTTATTGCTCACATCTGACTCAGTGCCTGTTATGTGGCTTGTCATTATAATGTAGTACGTTGTATTACTTTGTAAGTTGGTAAGTTCATGCGTAGTAGTTGATGTATCAAACTCTACTTTAACCCCACCGAAGTCGTTGTAGTTATCCGGCGTTATAGCTTCACTTGTTGCATGGTAAAGGGTATACCCTGCGATATTGTCTAAGCTATCCCAGCTAACAGTAATACTCTGAACTGAAGCTTGTGCAGTAATTATGGGAGCTTTAGGTATAATTTTAAACTCAGCAGTTACTGAACATTGCGAAGTAATCAATCCTGTAGTAAAAACACTTTCAACCAATCCCCCTTCACAGCCATATACGCGTTCTATCATATAGCCTTCGTCAGTTGTTACACTAACTTGCGCGCTACTGCCATAATTAACACTTTGTGCTGTAGGAGTAACTGCACCACCTTCACCAGCACTGGCGCTTACTGTGTAGCTATTAATACTAAAACTAGCTTGCACTTGGCAATTTGCCGTCACAGCACCTGTGGTGTAAGTGTTTCCATTTAAACTGCCGCTACACCCTGTTACCGCGTCAATGCTGTAACCTTCTTTTGGTGTAATTGTAATTTGCGCACTGCTACCATGATTTACGCTTTGTGTGGCAGGGCTAACTGCTCCACCTTCACCTGCACTGGAGCTTACTGTATAACTATTAATGCTAAAACTGGCTTGTACTTGGCAATTTGCCGTTACTGCACTTGTGGTGTAAGTGTTGCCATTTAAGCTGCCGCTACAGCCTGTAACCCCGTCAATGCTGTAACCTTCGTTTGGTGTAATTGTAATTTGAGCGCTACTGCCATGGTTTACGTTTTGCGTGGCGGGGTTAACCGTACCACCCTCGCCCGCACTGGCGGTTACTGTGTAGCTATCAATACTAAAACTAGCTTGTACTTGGCAATTTGCCGTTACTGCACTTGTAGTATAAGTGTTGCCATTCAAGCTGCCACTACAGCCAGTAACATTGGCAATACTGTAACCTTCATTTGGTGTCACTATTAGGCTTGCTTGCTGCCCAATATTAAGTTCTTGGCTCATGGGCGAAATACTGCCCCCCATACCTGCCTGTGCAGTCACGAGTACTATTTGAGGGTCAAATGTTGCGCGCACCTCACATGCAGCAGTAATAATACCTGTAGTATATATATTACCTGCTAGTGACCCATTACAGCCTTGGACTGACTCGATATTATGATCATCATCCGCTGTAACGGTAAATGTTAGAGTATCTCCATAAGAAGCCAGCTGCTCGAGTGGCGATATTTGCCCGCCTTCGCCCGCTTGAGCTGCAACTAAAAATGACGTAAGTGAGTACTCTGCTGATATTTCACAGTTTTGTGTAATTGCTGCCGTTTGATAACTGGTTCCATTTAAATTGCCGTTACACCCTGTTACACTTTCAAGGGTATAACCTGCATCAGTTGAAATAGTAAATAATGCCGTATCACCATGAGCCACTGCTAGACTCTCTGGCGTTATAGCTCCTCCGGCTGACTGGTTTATAGTGATAGTGTGCATTTTTACTACAGCTGGGCCGCCAGGATCTTTAATAACACCATTTATTACGCCATCACTATCGCCGGCCCCACCATCGGTTAAAGTTAATGTAAGTGTTAATCTGTCCTCACTTACTGCTACGTTTTCTTGGTCTAATGTTTGCCATTGTTGCTCTATTAATTTTTGATAAGTAAATTGTGTAGGTAATGGGTTTTCATAGGTTATTTGCAGCTCGATGGTTTGCCCTGCTTCGGTTGCAATATCAACGGCTAGTAAATCTCGTTCAAATTCAAGTGAACTATTCAAGGCTGGTAACTCAGGATTTGATGGTTCCATAATCCCTTTACTTGACGATAAAATGATCCCTTTACCATCTAGCACTGTTACATTAACTTGTGCTTCATTTTCACCACTAAATACTTGGCTTGTTGGTAACGTTGTTGCTGTTATTTGGCAGTCAGCTGTGAGTGCATCAACTTTGTACAGCTCGCCATTCAATACCCCATTACAACCTGTTATTTCATCTAATAAATAACCTGAACTTAATTCATAGTTAATTACTACAGAATCCCCATAAACGTAATCATTTTGATCTGCATAAAGTGAAATATACTCATCGCTCTTAAATGTGACATTAATTGCTCTTGCTTCAAATTTCGCGGTTACTTGGCATGATTGTGCTGCATTTTCAATAGTGTAGATATTGTTGCTATATGTACCGTTACACCCTTCAACGCTGGCAACTTGGTACCCTTGTTCAGGCTGTAGTTCAAATGTGCCACTCTCCCCCTGCTTTAAAACAAGGCTTGTAGGTTGTAGCTGCCCTTCACCTTCAACATTGGTAGTTATAGTGTAACTTTGTATGGTTGTTTGATTTGTTGTTTTATTGTCATCACTACCACCACAGGCGGTAAGCAAAGCACACAATACAAATAACGCACTATTTTTCATGTCAGTTCCTTGAAGACTTAATAGGTAATTACATTAATTTTTGTTAGTGACTAACAGCGTAAACATTAAGGTGATAATAAAAACGCCGTGTTTAATAATTCAATTATAAAAGCAAATTAACAACATAACACTAACCTGTGAGCAATGAAATTTACACACATGTATTTTGTTTGAAATTCACTCAAAACAATTAAATATTTTTATCGGAAGTGAAATCAACGCGACTTAAAGTCTGCTACGGGGTTAATTTAACGCATCCCGCGCTCTTAAGATTTACCCCGCATCGGATAATAACCATGAGTAATAATCAATTACTTGATAAAGCCCTTGCAATAGTGACAAATTAACAAATAATGGAGCCACTGTTCACGGGATTAGAATGAGGAAAAATGAACACGATACTAACCACGCAATGTGCGGATGCCGTAGGCTTAATAGCGAAAATCACCGGACTTTGTCATCAGCATAATTTAAATATTACCCGCAATAATGAATTTGTAGATAAAGATGCTAAGCGCTTTTTTATGCGCACTGAATTAACCGGCCAACCACATGCTGATTTTTTAAATCAATTACAGGCTTTACTGCCCGATGGCGCGCAATTAGCACTGCACACTGACGAGAAAACTAAAGTGGTGTTATTAGCGACTAAAGAAGCCCACTGCTTAGGCGGCGTATTACTAAAACAATTTGAGCAAGCACTGAATATTGAAGTACTGGCTGTGATCGCTAATTACCCTGACTTAGCGCCATTGGCGAAGGGCTTTGAGGTGCCGTTTCATGTGGTAAGCCATGAAGGGCTATCACGCGCTGAACACGACCTGCAAGTGGGTGACTTAATTGCCAGCTACAATCCCGATATCATTGGCCTTGCCAAATATATGCGGATTTTAAGCCCTGAATTTGTAGGCCGCTTTGACGGTAAAATTATCAATATTCATCATTCTTTTTTGCCAGCATTTATCGGTGCTAAGCCATATCACCAGGCATTTGAACGGGGTGTAAAGATCATTGGTGCAACGGCGCACTTTGTTAATAATGAGCTTGATGAAGGGCCGATTATTATGCAAGACGTCACCCATGTAAACCATGCGAATACCGCGGAAATGATGGCTAAAATGGGCAAAGATGTAGAGAAAACCGTGTTTTGTAAAGCACTGCAATTAGCATCAGAACATAAGCTATTTATTAATGGTAACCGAACCGTCGTATTTAGCTAAGCTTTAGAAATAGAGTAGAATGAAGAGGCGCAACGCCTCTTTATTTTTATTATTATTGACTACTTTTATACTGTACTTAGTGTGTTTGCTCGATGGGTTCGAGTTGTAATTTTGCAGCGATTAACACCGCTTGCGTGCGGTTATACACGCCAAGCTTACGGAATATCGCGGTGATGTGCGCTTTGATCGTTGCTTCTGAAATATGTAGTTCATAGGCGATCTGTTTATTCAACAAACCTTCGTGCAAGTACTGCAGCACTTTATATTGCTGTGGGGTGAGTGAGGCAACTTGAGCGGCGATTTCTTTATCTTCGTTGGTAACGCTCGCTACTTTGTCTTTAAGCTCGGGTGGTAGCCATACATCGCCATCGAGTATTTGATTAATTGCTCCGGCAATATCATCTGATGATGAAGATTTAGGAATGAATCCCATCGCCCCATAGCTCATTACTTTTGAAACAATATTGATATCTTCACTGCCAGAGACAACGGCAATCGGTAAACTTGGGTAATCTTCACGAATGCGAATTAGGCCATATAAATCGCCACTACCTGGCATATGTAGGTCTAGTAATAAGATATCTAAATCTTCTTGTTCACTTAACACCTGCAATGTTGTTGCAAAATTTTCTGATTCGAAAACTTCTAAGTCGTCAAACTTTGCAGTTAATGCCCCTTTTAGTGCTTCGCGAAATAACGGGTGGTCATCCGCTATTAAAAACTGACTCATGGTTCACTCCTAATGAATTCGGCTGCCATCTATCGAATAGCTGACAGCCGATATACTACGTTTAGAATCAACTTCTAATCAAGTTTTTAACGCATATTTAACGATTTAATCGGTTCTCGATTAATTCATCAACCACACCTGGGTCTGCAAGTGTTGAGGTATCACCTAGTTGCTCGTGCTCATTTGCAGCGATCTTACGTAAAATACGGCGCATGATCTTACCTGAGCGAGTTTTCGGTAAACCGGGTGACCATTGGATCATATCTGGCGAAGCAATTGGGCTAAGCTCTTTACGAACCCAGTTACGTACTTCTTTGGTTAATTCGTCACTGACCGTTACACCTTCGTTTGGCGTAAGGTAAACATAAATACCTTGGCCTTTAATATCGTGCGGGTAACCTACTACAGCGGCTTCGGCAACCGCAGGGTGAGCAACCAATGCACTTTCAATTTCGGCAGTACCTAAGCGATGTCCTGATACGTTTAGCACGTCATCAACACGGCCGGTGATCCAGTAGTAACCATCTTCATCACGGCGACAACCGTCACCCGTGAAGTACACACCCGGATAAGCTGAGAAATAAGTTTGTTCAAAACGTTCATGATCGCCGTAAACAGTACGAGCTTGTGATGGCCAGCTATCAAGAATAACTAAATTCCCATCAACTGCGCCTTCCAAAGTGTTACCTTCTGCATCAAATAGTGCGGGCGCAATACCAAAGAATGGGCGAGTTGCGGAACCTGGTTTCATATCCGTCGCGCCAGGTAAAGGCGTGATCATGATGCCACCGGTTTCGGTTTGCCACCAAGTATCGACAATTGGGCAGTTACTCTTACCAATGCTTTCGTAATACCAAGTCCACGCTTCTGGATTGATTGGCTCACCCACCGAGCCCAAAATACGTAGGCTATCGCGGTTTGAAGTTGCTGTTGGCTCATCGCCTTTCGCCATCAGTGCACGAATTGCCGTTGGTGCTGTATATAGAATAGTCACCTTGTGCTTATCAACCACTTCACCCATACGCCCTGCGGTTGGATACGTTGGTACACCTTCAAATAAGACTTGCGTACAGCCATTAACTAATGGGCCGTATGCTATATAGCTGTGACCTGTGATCCAGCCCACATCGGCGCTACACCAAAAGATATCATCTTCTTTTAGATCAAACACATATTCGTGAGTCATCGATGCATATACTAAATAACCACCAGTCGTATGAACCACCCCTTTAGGCTGACCTGTTGAACCTGAAGTGTAAAGAATAAAGAGTGGATCTTCTGCATTCATCGGCTCTGGTGCACACTCTGCGGCTTGATCAGCAACTAAATCATGCCACCATACATCATGTTCATGCCATTGTACGTCGCCACCAGTTAACTGATGAACAACCACGTGCTCGATAGTGGTTACCGATTCTTGCGCTACGGCTTCATCAACATTGGCTTTTAGTGGCACAGTATTACCTGCACGGCGGCCTTCGTCAGAAGTAATGACAATTTTAGCGCCTGAATCTTTAATCCGATCTGCAATTGCTGATGGTGAGAAACCACCAAAAACCACAGAGTGAATGGCGCCTAAACGCGCACATGCTTGCATTGCATAAACAGCTTGCGGTGACATGGGCATGTAAATCGCGATACGATCGCCTTTTTTCACACCGAGTTTTTTCAAACCGTTGGCAAATTTTGCCACTTCGTCATGCAGTTGTTGATAAGAAATATGTTCACTTTGCGATGGATCGTCACCTTCCCAAATTAAAGCGGTTTTATCTGCTTTAGTCGCAAGGTGACGGTCAATACAGTTATAGGAAGCATTTAGTTCGCCATCTTCATACCATTTAATACTGATATGGCCTTTATCAAAAGAGGTGTTTTTCACTTTCGTGAAAGGTGTTGACCAATCGAGACGTTTACCGTGCTCTGCCCAAAAACCTTCAGGGTCATCAATAGATTGCTTGTAAAGTGTATTATATTTATCGTTATCAACTAAGGCTGCATTCTTGATCTGTGCAGGAACTGGATAGATACTTTGTGACATACTCGTCTCCATTTTAATTACTTGCCTAAGGCCTATCTTAAGGATCACTCAGCATAGCGAACGAAAGTATTAGACCTTAGTTGTATTATCTTTGATTTATTTCTATGTACCCAAACATACTTTCAAATATTAAGTTTTTGCACTATTAATACAAGGTGTTAATGATTTGGTTGCGTTACAAAGCAACCTGCCACCTTAGTCTAATAGACCAATAGGTAATTGAGTAAAGAGCATACTTAATCAAAAGTGGTATCACAACATAATTACAATAATGCAACAAGTAGCCCAGAATAGGACTTTGACTATGACAACTAAAGCAATAGCATTAAAAACACTTACCGCCACTGCCGTACTGTGCGCACTGACAGCCACAGCTCAGGCAGCAACCATTGGTGGCACTGATGTTACTTATGGCGGTTATGTAAAACTCGACGCAATGCGGAGTGATTATTCAGCGGGTGCGCCTGCTGGTACAAGCGTTGGCCGTGACTTTTATGTTCCAAGCACAACCCCTGTTGGTAACGATGACAACTCAGATGCAGTATTTGATATGCACGCACGTGAATCTCGCTTTAACTTTGGCACTGCGACATTATTAGATAACGGTAAAACCGTTAAAACACATATAGAGCTCGATTTTTTAGCCTCGGCGCCAGGTGGTAACGAACGTGTTTCTAATTCATATTCTCCGCGTATTCGCCATGCCTTTATTTCCTATGACGGCTGGTTATTTGGTCAAACATGGTCAAACTTTCAAAACGTAGGCGCATTACCAGAGGCTCTTGATTTTATAGGCCCAGCAGAAGGCACTGTATTTGTGCGTCAATCTCAAATTAAATACACCACGGGCGCATGGTCTTTCTCTTTAGAAAATCCAGAAAGCACAATTACTACAGCAGGTGGTGGAATGGCAGTAACCGATGATGCCTCATTGCCTGATTTTACTGCACGCTACACACACAAAGCAGATTGGGGTAACTTTGTCGTTGCTGCACTTGCTCGCCAATTAACATATAAAGTTGGCGGTGTTGATGCCGATGAAACCTCATTTGGTATCAGTGCATCGGGTATGGTGAAGTTTGGTGAAGACAACCTTAAATTTATGCTTACCCAAGGTAAAGGTTTAGGTCGCTATGTTGGCGTTAATGTAGCACATGGTGCGGTACTCAACGGTAATGATTTAGATGCGATTGATTCAACGTCTGGTTTTATCGCTTATCAACATAAATGGAACAGCAAATGGCGTTCGACCTTTTTATACTCGTTTTTCTCAGCCGATAACAACACAGACTTACTTTCAATTTCAGGTGATCCGACCGAGTCTAGTCAAAGCTATAGCGCAAACATTCTATACTCACCGGTTAAACGCTTAACCTTTGGTGCTGAGTTTAAACATGCAGAGCGTGAACTAGAAAGTGGCGTAGATGGCGATATGGACCGCTTACAGTTCTCAGTGAAATACGCATTCTAAGTTAAAAATAAAATTATATTACTTCCTTAAGCGGCTTTGGCCGCTTTTTTTATTGCCTGTGATATATCTTATCAAAGATCAATAA
Organism: Pseudoalteromonas sp. ASV78; assembly: GCF_047806705.1. Classification (NCBI taxonomy): domain Bacteria; kingdom Pseudomonadati; phylum Pseudomonadota; class Gammaproteobacteria; order Alteromonadales; family Pseudoalteromonadaceae; genus Pseudoalteromonas; species Pseudoalteromonas sp. ASV78. The sequence goes on from NZ_JBLOPA010000001.1 coordinate 2,247,137, forward strand.
TCTACACTCAATTGGATTAAGGTCTTGGCTGTTATAAACACAAAAAAGCCGCTAAATAATTTAGCGGCTTTTTTACGATTAAGCTCGGGTCAAATCGCGCTTATTCAATACCTTTAAAGCTCAGCATCATCTGCTAGTAAAGCATCTTCAACATCGTCAGGCTTGATTGTCGCTTTTAATAACAACATGTCACGTAACTTACCTTCAATCTCATTTGAAATCTCAGGGTTCTCTTTTAAGAACTTGATTGAGTTAGACTTACCTTGACCAACTTTATTACCATTGTAGCTGTACCAAGCACCTGCTTTTTCAACCAACTTATGCTTAACGCCTAAATCAATTAGCTCACCATGTTTAGAGATACCTTCACCATACATGATAATAAATTCAGCTTGTTTAAACGGTGGAGCAACTTTGTTTTTCACCACTTTAACGCGGGTTTCGTTACCCACCACTTCATCACCCTCTTTAACAGAGCCGATACGACGAATATCTAAACGTACTGACGCGTAGAATTTAAGTGCGTTACCGCCGGTAGTGGTTTCAGGGTTACCAAACATAACACCAATTTTCATACGGATTTGGTTAATGAAAATACATAAAGTGTTAGAACGTTTGATATTACCGGTTAGCTTACGTAATGCTTGTGACATTAAACGTGCTTGTAGACCCATGTGCGAATCGCCCATGTCGCCTTCAATTTCGGCTTTTGGTGTTAATGCAGCAACCGAGTCGACCACAACCACGTCAACCGCGCTTGAGCGTACTAACATGTCGCAGATCTCTAGCGCTTGCTCACCGGTATCTGGTTGGGAAACTAATAATTCATCAATGTTCACGCCTAATTTTTGAGCGTAAATTGGATCAAGTGCGTGCTCAGCATCAACGAATGCACAGGTTTTACCTTCTTTTTGTGCTTCAGCAATAACTTGTAATGTTAGCGTGGTTTTACCTGATGATTCAGGGCCATATATCTCAACAATACGTCCCATAGGTAAACCACCTATGCCTAATGCGATATCAATGCCCAGAGAGCCCGTTGATATAGCGTCAATATCTAACGCTTTGTTGTCACCCAATTTCATAATTGAGCCTTTACCAAATTGACGTTCAATTTGAGATAAAGCAGCGTCCAATGCTTTTTGTTTGTTATCGTTCATTTTACTCTCCAAATCCAGCTAATGCAGACAAGTATACTGTATGAAATCACAGTATCAAGCTAATTTTATCAATTTATCTTTTCTATAATAGTTTTTAAAGAATAAACAATGGCTTGCAGCCTAACTTGCGCTCTATCACCAGCAAATAGTTGTTGACTCGGATACTGTTTATCGCCAATTTGAACACAAAACCATACTAAACCCACGGGTTTTTCTGCACTGCCACCACCAGGGCCTGCAATACCCGATACCGCAACCGAAATATCAGCCCCAGCGGCCTTGCAAGCACCGGCCGCCATTTGCAACACTGTTTGCTCGCTCACTGCGCCATATAAAGCTAAGGTTTGCTCTGCAACACCCAGTAAATCCTGCTTTGCTTGATTACTGTAAGTGACGAATGCACGGTCAATATACGCCGAGCTACCAGGGGTATCTGTTAGCGCATAACTGACTCCTCCACCAGTACATGATTCAGCACTAGTGATCCATAAGCGTTTATCCGTTAAAATAGCCCCTAATTGTGCAGCAAGTGTTTTAATCTCTTGATGTAATTCCATATTCAGCCTTTGGGTAAATACATGTCGTTCGATCTTTATGCACCACACACTATAAGTCAACAAACGCCAATGATGCAGCAGTATCTAAAAATAAAATCTGAGCATCGTGATATTTTAATGTTTTATCGCATGGGTGACTTTTACGAGCTATTTTTTGATGATGCTAAGCGCGCTGCGCAACTGCTTGATATTTCACAAACTCACCGTGGTAAAGCCGGCGGCGATCCTATTCCGATGGCAGGCGTCCCCTATCATGCGGTAGAAAACTATTTAGCCCGCTTAGTACAAATGGGTGAATCAGTAGCCATATGTGAGCAAATAGGCGACCCTGCGACCAGTAAAGGGCCTGTTGAACGTAAAGTGGTACGTATTGTTACCCCTGGGACTATTTCTGATGAAGCATTATTACAAGAGCGCCAAGATAATTTACTGACCAGCGTTTGGCAAAGTAAAAAAGGTGTATTTGGGGTTGCCTACTTAGATATTAACTCAGGTCGTTTTAATATTGTTGAAGTAAATACTGAAGAAGCATTCAGTTCAACCTTACAGCGCTTAGCACCGGCAGAATTACTCTATAGCGAAGACTTTGCCAACTTTCATTTAATTGAGCATATCAAAGGTATTCGTCGTCGCCCTGAGTGGGAGTTTGATTTAGACACCGCCCAACATTTGTTATGCGAGCAGTTTGGTACTAAAGATTTAGTCGGTTTTGGGGTTGATAAAGCCACAGCGGCACTGGTTGCAGCAGGCTGCCTAATGCAGTACGTAAAAGATACCCAGCGTATTGCCCTTCCCCATATTCGCGCCATCACTTTAGAGCATAACGAACATGCGGTGATCTTAGATGCCGCCACCCGTAAAAACTTAGAGCTGACAGTCAATCTTTCTGGCGGTTTTGAAAACACCTTAGCACAAGTACTTGATAAAACAGCAACAACGATGGGCTCACGGCTATTAAAGCGTCGTATTCATACGCCAATACGTTCTAAACCTGAGCTTAACGCTCGCCTTAATGCCATTAGTGCCATTATCGACGTACAGCTGTGTGGTGAGCTACATGAGTCATTAAAACAAATAGGTGATATTGAGCGTGTTATTGCTCGTTTAGCCTTGTGGACCGCTCGTCCACGTGATTTAACCCGTTTGCGCAGTGCACTGCAAGCCCTTGCACCATTACACCAATTATTAACCGATGCCAGCGATCCACGTATTAGTCAAATCGTTGCGCAATCTCCTGAATTACCTGAGTTACAGCAATTACTCGAACAAGCCGTGATTGAAAACCCACCGGTACTTATTCGTGATGGCGGTGTAATTGCCCCAGGTTACAACAGTGAACTCGATGAGTGGCGTTCACTCAGTCAAGGCGCTACCGACATTCTTGAACAACTCGAACAGCGCGAGCGTGAACGCACCGGTATTAGCACCCTTAAAATCGGTTATAACCGCGTGCATGGCTTTTTTATTGAAGTAAGTCGTGCCAATGCCCATTTAGTGCCCGCTGATTATATTCGTCGCCAAACGCTTAAAAATAATGAACGTTATATAATTCCTGAGCTTAAAGAGCACGAAGACAAGGTACTAGGCAGCCAATCAAAAGCACTGGCGCTTGAAAAACAGCTATACGAACAACTGTTTGAGTTTATTGCTCCACACATTGAGCAGCTGCAAATGATGGCTGCCGCACTGGCAGATTTAGATGTGCTAAATAACTTAGCTGAGCGTGCGATTGCGCTTAATTATGCTAAACCTGAACTTTGTGATAGTGACGATATCAGCATCAAGCAAGGCCGCCACCCAGTGGTTGAACAAGTCATGAAAGACCCATTCATAGCCAACCCTGTAGAACTTAATGCACAGCGTAAAATGCTGATCATCACAGGGCCAAATATGGGTGGTAAATCAACCTATATGCGCCAAACTGCACTGATTGTGTTAATGGCACACATTGGTAGCTTTGTACCAGCAGACAGCGCTAAGATTGGCAATATCGACCGTATATTTACACGTATTGGCGCCAGCGATGACTTAGCATCAGGGCGTTCAACTTTTATGGTCGAGATGACGGAAACCGCCACTATACTTAACAATGCCACTGCACAATCACTCGTGCTAATGGATGAAATTGGCCGTGGCACCAGTACTTACGATGGTCTATCACTGGCTTATGCAACAGCGGATCATTTAGCATCAAAAATATCGGCAAAAACCTTGTTTGCCACCCATTATTTTGAATTAACCGAACTTGCCGAGCAACAAGCAGGACTGGTGAATGTTCATTTAGATGCAATAGAGCATAACGACACCATTGCCTTTATGCATACGGTACTTGATGGCGCTGCAAGCAAAAGCTTTGGTTTGCAAGTAGCAGCGCTTGCTGGGGTGCCAAAAGCCGTGATCAAACAAGCTAAGCAAAAGCTTAAAATGCTCGAAAATCATCAGCCAGTTACTGCCGATATTAATGCAGTACAGCCCTCATTATTTGCAGTTGAACCATCACTGATAGAAGCACAACTCGCTGAAATTGATGTCGATGACTTAAGCCCGCGTCAAGCCCAAGATTTACTTTATAAATTAAAAGCATTACTTTAATTATTTGATTGAGCAAAAAAATAGCTGAAGAGATTATCTCTTCAGCTACTCAAATTTGGCTATAATGTGTGTCTATTTTTGTGTGTTATGAGAACTGATCAAACAAGCTATCAGTACTTAACCCTTCATGTTGTAAAATATCTTTTAAGCGGCGTAACGCCTCTACTTGAATTTGTCTTACTCGCTCACGCGTTAAACCAATTTCACGGCCAACATCTTCAAGCGTTGATGGCTCATAGCCTAATAAACCAAAACGACGCGCCAATACTTCACGTTGCTTAGGATTAAGCTCACCTAACCAGTCAACAATATGCTTATTAATATCATTGTTTTGGACTTCACCTTCAGGGCCAAAACCTTTTTCATCGGCGATGATATCTAACAATGCTTTGTCATTTTCGCCGCCAATTGGCGTATCTACAGAGGTGATTTTTTCATTTAAACGCAGCATTTTAGTAACGTCTTCAACGGGTCTATCTAAAGAGGCTGCAATTTCTTCTGCTGTCGGTTCATGATCGAGCTTTTGGGTTAGTTCACGTGCGGTGCGTAAATAAACATTTAGCTCTTTTACAACATGGATTGGTAAACGAATTGTGCGAGTTTGATTCATGATGGCACGTTCAATGGTTTGACGGATCCACCAAGTCGCATAAGTAGAAAATCTAAAACCACGTTCAGGGTCAAATTTTTCAACCGCGCGGATCAAGCCAAGGTTACCTTCTTCAATTAAATCAAGTAACGCAAGGCCACGATTATTATAACGGCGGGCGATTTTTACAACTAAACGGAGGTTACTTTCAATCATGCGTTTGCGGGAGGCACTACAGCCTTTTAACGCTTTGCGGGCAAAAAACACTTCTTCTTCGGCGCTCAACAGCGGTGAAAAACCAATCTCACCTAGATATAGTTGAGTCGCATCTAAATTCTTAGTGATTTCCTCTTTGGCAAATATTTCATCTTCTTTATCATCATCTTTATCGACGTCATCTAATAATTCAGAAGCAGCATCTTCTACCGCTATATCATCAAATTTATCATCAACCGCGTTTTTCGTTTTCTCTATTTTTGCTGTGTTACCCATGAGCGTACCCTCAAGCAAATAAGTGATCTTATATCACTGTGATCAATACCCGATAGCTAAGGCAAATACTTCTCGGGATTAACAGCTTGTCCTCGATAACGGATCTCAAAACGCAATGCCGTTACGTCAGAATCTGAACTGCCAATCTCTGCAATTTTTTGCCCAGCTTTCACATCCTGTTTTTCTTTAACTAACAACTTAGAGTTATGTGCATAAGCACTAAGGTAATCATCATTATGTTTCAAAATAATTAAATTACCGTATCCCCTAAGTGCATTACCCGCATAAACAACTGTCCCTTGTGCTGCGGCAAAAACAGCGACACCTTTTTTATTAGTAATTTGTAACCCTTTATAGCCATTTTCTTTGCTTGAAAACCGCTGCGTTACTGTTCCTTTAGCTGGCCACGACCACTGAACTTTCGTGGAGGGCAAACTATTAGTATTACTAACTTTTCTATTAGCTTGTTTTTGAACATACTCTCGTTGTTTTGGCTGATCAAGATCTTTCTTTAATTTTTTGTTATTTTTTTGTGTTTCATTTGTAGACTTTTTACTCGGTTTCGTATATTTTTTGTGCTTTTTAATTTTTTTAGGTACGTTTTTAAAAGAGATTGTTTGCCCTGGGCGGATAATATAAGGGGCTGGTATATCATTATTTTTTGCCAGCGTGCGGAAATCTTGCTGAGCGCTAAAGGCTATCGAGTATAACGTATCGCCTTTTTTAACCGTGTAGCGGTCGCCATTAATATTAACTCTACTAGTATAAGGTTTAACGCTGGTATTTAAACTACTGACTGGAGCAGGAGCTTGACGAGAAGAGCAAGCACTGAGCAAAACACTTGTAAATAAAGTAACATAGAAAATGTACCGCTTATTCATGGTGTTTTGCTCCTTGTATTAATAACTGTGGTTTTTAATGCTTAACGTAGTAAAAAGTATGCAACCACCACTAAAATCACTAATCCCCAGCCAAGTGCTTCAACATATTGACGTAATTTTTGCTCCATTTTTACTCCACCCCATTTCATTAGTGCTGAGACTAAAAAGAAACGCGCGCCACGGCCAACAGCAGATGCTAATAAAAAAGGTAAAAACGCCATGTGTAAAAGCCCTGCACCTATGGTAAACACTTTATAAGGTATTGGCGAAAAACCAGCTAAAAACACCACCCATACGCCATAATCTTTAAACCAATTTAAGGCGGTATTAAACTTTTCTTGCCAGCCCATTTGCGCAATTAATGGCTCGACTACAGGCTCAAATAACCAAAACCCTAATAAATAACCAAACACACCACCAAGTACAGAAGCAACAGTAGCAAATGTTGCATAACGCCATGCTTTGCTAGGTTGTGCAAGCGCCATAGGCGCGAGCATGACATCCGGTGGAATAGGAAAAATAACTGATTCAGCAAAACTCATCCCTGCTAAATAACGCTCAGCGTGGCGATGCTTTGCCCACACTAATGCCATATCATACAACTTGGTAAACAATTTCAAAGTGACTTCCTATTCAATATCGCCAGGCACTAAAGGCACAAACCTAACTGGCGCAATAACATGTTGAGTAAATTTTTCGCCTTCGCGCACAACCATAACCAGTTGTTGATCTTCATTACCTATTGGTGCAATCATCACCCCACCATCACTGAGTTGGTCAAGTAATGCTTGCGGTACCTGCGATGCTGCAGCAGTGACAATAATGCCATCAAATGGCGCTTGCGATTGCCAACCTTGCCAACCATCGCCATGTTTCATGGACACGTTATAAAGATCGAGGTTATGTAAACGGCGCTTAGCTTGCCATTGTAACGCTTTAATGCGTTCCACCGAAAATACTTTTGTAAAGGTTTTAGCCAGTATCGCGGTTTGGTAACCTGAACCTGTGCCAATTTCGAGCACTTTTTCACGTACTCCCGCTAAACGTAACAGCTCCGTCATTCGCGCAACAATATATGGCTGTGAGATTGTTTGCCCTTGGCCTATTGGCAATGCTGTATTTTGATATGCTTTGTGTTTAAGCACATCATCAATAAACAAATGCCGTGGAATATCAGCAATAGCACTGAGCACCACACTATCTTCAACCCCCTCACGCTGTAGTAATTCAGCCAGCGCACGAGCGCTGCGAGTATAATTAGCCAGCACCGTTGATCTCCATTGTTTTCAGCCAATTTCCTACCGCTATCAAACTGTCTTTCGCCGTCATATCAACACTTAATGGTGTAACCGAGGCATAGCCATTATTGATAGCATAAAAGTCAGTGCCCTCACCGGCATCACTTTCAGCCCCCAAAACACCGTACCAATAAATATCACGTCCCCATGGATCTTGTTGTTTTGTCATGGTTTCTGCTTTATGGCGCGCACCTAAACGGGTAACTTGCACGCCTTTTAGCTCAGCTAATGGAATATCTGGCACATTGATATTAATGATTTGATCTTTTGGCAGTGGATGAGAAGCCAGCTCTTTAATTATGCTGACAGTCACCGCAGCTGCCGTTTCAAAATGATTGCCTTCTTTTGAACACAAAGATACGGCCACTGCGGGCAAGCCTAAATGACGTCCTTCGGTTGCAGCTGCGACGGTACCTGAGTACAAAGTATCATCCCCTAAATTGGCGCCGTGATTAATACCCGCAACCACCAAGTCAGGCTTTTCAGTCAGTAATTCATTCACACCCAAATGTACGCAATCGGTTGGTGTGCCATTGACCGAAATAAAGCCGTTATCAAGCGTGGTGGCCCGCAGTGGATTCATTAAGGTTAATGAGTTGCTTGCACCGCTGCAATTGCGATCAGGCGCCACTAAGGTAACCTCAGCAATTTGCGTCAGCGCTTGGTACAGCACCGCAATGCCTTTTGCATTTACGCCATCGTCATTACTTAGCAGAATTTTCATTTTCAGCGTCCTGTTTTTTATGTACTCGGGGGCTTGCATCTGTGTAGTCCACCAGCTCACGTAACAATGCCGTGGCAAAGGTGCCTTTAGGAAGGCCAAAACTTAATTTAATGGTGGTTTCGTCAATCGTTGCAACGGTTAAATCTTGTGGTATCAAACGCAGCATTCTACGTTCATTTTTAAGTCCTAACTCACCAAGCCCTTCACACCACTCTTGATACGGCTCTAGCCATATTTTTTCTTGTGCGGTGAGGCCTTTTTCACTTTTGCCGACCAAAGGTGCTGACATCATAATGTCGCCAGAGGCAAGGCGTGCGATATTTTCATCGCTAATGGCATCTTCAAAAAAAGCATTACTACCACTGAGCATAAACACTTCACGGTGCATGGTTTTCGCCAAACCGTGCTCGGCAACACGTAAGTTCACGATTTGATTAAACACGTAAGAGCGTGCCGCAGAGATAATTAAACCGCGCAGTTTTTTGTCACGAATGCGCTCACCGGCAAACATTCGCTTGGCCATTTCAAGGTTGTGCCCATCATGACCAAAGCGTTGTTCACCAAAATAGTTTGGTACACCGGCACGTACGGCATTAATTCTACAAAGGATATCTAACGGCTGGGTGACATTACGTAGCGTAATGGTAAATTTATTACCTTTATGGCAACCCGTACGTAGCTTACGATTATGGCGTTGCTGAGCAATGATAAACAGTGATTCACTGTTAAGCTCAGTAAAATCAATGTCTTTTTTAATTGGTACTGGCACACTAAACCATTGGCTACATACACCGTGGCGATCTTTCATACCGGCGTAACTTACGTCACGTGGCGAAATACCGGCTTTTTGGGCAAGTAACTTAGCAACGTATTGGGTGTTTTCGCCTTTTTTTACCACCTGCAAACAAACATGTTCGCCACTACCAGTAAATTCTATGCCTAAGTCTTCATCAACCATAAAATCTTCAGCGGTGGTTTTAAAATCAGCTTTAGATAATGGCGCACCGTATAAATAATTTAGCTCGCTCATAGTGATTGCTTGCTCATTAGCACTACGGCATGGCTGGAAATACCTTCTTTACGGCCTTCAAAACCGAGCTTTTCCGTGGTGGTGGCTTTTACGTTTACTTGGCTAATCTCAGCATTTAAATCCGCGGCTAAATTAGTACGCATGGCTTGAATATGCGGTAGCATCTTTGGCGCTTGTGCCACTATGGTGACATCGGCATTGCCCAGTACATAGCCTTGCTGCTTTGCTAAATCAACCACATGGCGTAATAAAATACGGCTGTCTATATTCTCATACTCACTGGCGGTATCCGGAAAATGCTTGCCAATATCGCCCATCGCCAATGCACCTAAAATAGCATCGCATAATGCATGAATAGCAACATCACCATCTGAGTGCGCTAAAAAGCCTTGTGGGTAAGCAATCTTTTCACCACAAATAGTTAACGGGCCTTCGCCAGCAAATTTATGGACATCGAAGCCATGGCCGATTCGAATCATGATGCATTCTCACTGTGTTGTTTTTGGAGTAAAAAGTTGGCTAAATCTAAATCTTCTGGGGTGGTTATTTTAATATTATCGCTACGCCCCGCCACCAGCTTTACAGGCTTATTTGCCCATTCGATGGCTGAGGCTTCATCGGTGATCGTTACCTGCTGAGCGAGCGCAGTTTGTAGTGCCTGCGTTAACTCCTGATACTTAAATAATTGCGGAGTCAACGCTTGCCATAAGTCATCTCGTGGTACGGTTTGCTCACTATGTGTGGTGCCACGCTTAATGGTATCTTTCACTTTACTGGCTAAAATGCCACCTTCATCTGCGCTAATACATTCAGTTAGTAAGTGCTCAATATCTGCAAGTGTCACTAACGGCCTTGCCGCATCATGCACTAACACCCAATCAGGCGGGTTATCTGCAAGGACTAATAAACCATTCAGTACTGAGTCTGCGCGTTCTTTGCCGCCGCTGGCACGGACAATACGCTGATCAATAAATTCCAGAGAGTCAAAGTATGGGTCTTCATCACTGACCACCACTATAATACTGGCTGCTTGTTTAAGTTGCGCTAATTTAACCAGCGTATGCTCAAGAATTGTTTTGCCTGCCAAACGTATGTATTGCTTAGGGGCCGAGTGTTGCATCCGACTTCCCACACCAGCGGCTGGGACTATAACGGCAAGGGTATAATTAGTTTTCATTTAATTGTTGCCCAGGTAAAACACGAATAAATGTTTCGCCGGGTTTGATCATCCCTAATTCATTACGGGCACGCTCTTCCACCCCTTCTTGACCAAGCTTTAAATCTTCAATGTCAGCTTTAAGTACTTTATTTCGCTTAAGTAGCTGAGCGTTGGTTTCTTGATGAGCAGTAACAGCGGCTTGTAAACGACTATAATCTTGTACACCGTTGTGGCCAAACCATAATCGGTATTGTACAAATAACGCTAAACACAGCAGCGTGAGTTGAAACAGTCGCATTAAACACTCCTTGATTTTTACTCTACCAGTACAAATTTATAATGCGCTTAAGGCGACTGGTATTATATTTTTTTAACTCGAACATGGGGACGTTTTAAATTGCGCCAATTGATATTGCCTGCTAGCAGCATTTCTCTCAGTGATAACGTTCGCGGTGTCGTGCGTTTAGCAAAAGACCACTGATGGCCACAGCATGCGGCGGCCATTGTTGCTTTTGTAGGTTTTAATAACACCACAGATTGCCCTTCAAGTGGCTGACCTTGGTCATCAAACCAACCATGTTCATTACAATGAAGTTTATTGTCGCTTACTTGGTCGATGCTGTCTATTGCAACGCGGGTTTGATTTGCGCGATTGAGTAAAAGCGGCACAATTAAACCCACTTTTTTATGTGTTTGGTAAAAATCATCATTACTTTTTTCGTTAGGCGGCTGCAACTTTTGCTTATCAAGCCAACTGCCATTATGGGGATCTAACTGAAAAGGAACCTGACCATTAACCACCGCGGCTGCCGCACGTTCAATATAAAAAGGAAGACTTTTTAATCGTTTACGCAGGCGTTGCTCATTAGGTTCAGCGACTAACAAAGCAATTTCTCGCGCATAAAAGGCATTACACAGCTGTGTGTATAGCACACGCTGCGCATCAGATTGCCAAATATCGACTTGTTGAAAGGGGTCGCTTGCAGCCAACGATTGTACTCAAAAACATCTAGTTGCTTGTTTTATAGCACAGTATTGACTGCTTTTTAAGCTCTGCTCTTTACCTAACTCAAGTTCAAACTATTTAACGTCTGCCTTTACGCCTAATTTTGCATCGCCAGTTGCTAAAAACTGCACTACTTCGTTACGCTTTTTACCAAGTAATAAACTACCATCGGCTAAAAACATAAAGTTCTGCCAATTGCGTTTGAACACATCAAAACTGGTTTCGATAATATTATCGCGGGCGATACAAAAATAGATGGTGGTATTTGCTTGCCAATCAAGGTGAGCTAAAATCTCTGCGGGCAATTGCTCTGCGCCCTCTTCCCAGGCTGCTTCCCACGCAATTGTTTGCGAGAAATTGTCTTCGTTGCCACACCAGTCTGTTTTTTCAAAAAAATCAGGATGGTCATGTTCACGGCTCACCATAGTGCTCCATAAAACAGCGGCACGCTCATGGCTCATAGGTTTAATTAAGGCAAGGTCTTGTTCTGTTACTGGCGCATCTTTATGACGAAAAACCCAGGCTTTTTTGTAATCATCTAACGAAATATAGTTCATAGTATTGGCAAATTAGTTAGCATTAAAAGTGCAAAGACAAATTATACAAGAGATCAAAACATGACTACAGCAATAAAACCACATACCCTCAAATCAGGCATATACCAACACTACAAAGGCCTAAAGTACAAAGTTCTGTACGTCGCCACTCACAGTGAAACCGACGAACAATTAGTTATTTACCAAGCCTTGTATGGTGAGTTTGGTATTTGGGCACGCCCATTGAGTATGTTTAGCGAAACGATAGAAAAAGACGGCCAAATTATTGCTCGCTTTGCATACCTTGGTGAAGCCGATTAACTATGGCATGATAGCCATATTGTTTACTGCTCAGACCAGATAGGTATTTTCGTGCAATTTAATTCTACTGATAACTACATCGCAAGTTCAGCGTTAAAACAAGCGGTTAATGCGGCAATATTGCTGGAAAAGCCGCTGCTTATAAAAGGCGAGCCTGGCACAGGTAAAACCATGCTGGCTGAGGAGCTGGCTAAAAGTTTAGATACCACACTTATCCAATGGCATATCAAATCGACCACTAAAGCCCAGCAAGGCTTGTATGAATACGATGCGGTATCACGTTTGCGTGACAGCCAATTGGGCGATGAACGCGTAAACGACATTGGCAACTATATTATTAAAGGTAAACTGTGGCAGGCATTTACCTATGGCGAAGAACAGAACAAACGCCCAGTATTATTAATTGATGAAGTAGACAAAGCCGACATCGAATTCCCGAACGACTTACTATTAGAACTCGATAAAATGGAATTTCATGTTTACGAAACTGGCGAACGCATCGTCGCCAAACAACGCCCTATTGTGATCATCACTTCTAATAACGAAAAAGAACTGCCTGATGCCTTTTTACGCCGTTGTTTTTTCCATTACATTGATTTTCCATCTAGTGATGAAATGCAGCAAATTATCGATGTTCACCACCCACACGTAAAACAAGATTTAGTACGCCAAGCGCTGGAAGTATTCTTTAATCTACGCGAAGTCAACGGCATTAAGAAAAAGCCTTCCACCAGCGAGTTACTTGATTGGTTAAAACTGCTAATGGCTGAAGACATCGACGCAAAAACTTTGCATGACAAAACTCAAAAAGGCGGTTTAATGCCAATGTTTGGCGCGCTTTTAAAAAATGAGCAAGATATCAGCCTGATTGAAAAACTTGCCTTTATGAGTCGCCGTTAAGATGTTGGTTGCGTTTTTCTTCAAACTGCGTGAATACCGTTTACCGGTTAGTTTGCGCGAGCTGCTTGATTTGATCAACGCGCTAAAAAAAGGCGCGGTATTTGCCGATGTTGACGGGTTTTATTATTTAGCCCGTACCATTATGGTTAAAGACGAAACCCACTTTGACCGTTTTGATAAAGCGTTTGCTGATTACTTTAGCGGCATTGCCGATCTCGACTTACTCGAGAGCTTAAAACAGCAGCACACCTTACCCGAAGATTGGCTGCGCAAAGAGTTTGAAAAACACCTTACTGATGAAGAAAAAGCCCAACTTAAAGCCATGGGCGGCCTTGATGAGCTAATGAAAATCCTCAAACAGCGCCTAGAAGAGCAACAAAAACGCCACGCTGGCGGCAATAAATGGGTAGGCACAGGTGGTACATCGCCATTTGGCGCGTATGGCTACAACCCAGAAGGCGTGCGGATTGGTCAAGACGGCAACCGCAACCGCCAAGCGGTAAAAGTATGGGATAAGCGCGAATACCGTAATCTAGATTCTGACCGCGAAATTGGCTCACGCACCATAAAACTGGCGCTTAAAAAACTGCGCAAATTTGCTCGCACTGGCGCCAGTGACACCCTCGATTTAAACGAGACCATTCGCGCTACCGCCAAACAAGGCGGCATGCTTGATGTAAAAATGGCCCCTGAGCGCCACAACGCGGTAAAAGTATTAATGCTGTTTGATATTGGCGGCTCGATGGATGATTACATTCACACCTGTGAAGAGCTATTTAGCGCCGCCTACAGCGAGTTTAAACACTTAGAGTTTTACTACTTTCATAACTGTTTATATGAACATGTTTGGCAAGACAACCAACGCCGCCACTCAAACGTCATTGACACCATGACGCTGATCAACAAGTTCACCAGCGACTACAAGGTCATATTTGTCGGCGATGCCACTATGGGCCCGTATGAAATAGCCTATGCGGGTGGCTCAGTGGAACACTACAACGAAGAGCCTGGTAGTGTATGGCTTAATCGCATCACCAATCACTTTGATAAAGTCGCTTGGCTCAACCCACAACCGGTAGAACACTGGCGTTACTACCAATCAATTGATTTTATCAAGCAACTCATGAACAACCGCATGTATCCACTGAGTTTAGATGGGATCAGTAGAGCGATTAAGGAATTAACATAAATGCTAGGTTATAGGTGCTAGAAAAGCCAACTCTACAATTCAGCTATATGATTCAATGTTTCTGGATGGCGCTGCACCAGCTTTAATAGAGTAACAGCTTGGCCATTAGGTGCGCTGCGGCCTTGCTCCCAGTTTTCAAGGGTTCTTGCTGAGGTATGTAATAAGTTTGCAAATACACCATGCGACATATTAAACGCTTAACGAATATTGATTATTTCATCGGGTGAAATGGCGAGATCACTTGCGTCACTAACAGTATGAGTGCGTAAGGTTAGCTTGCCTTGTGAATGTGCTTTAGCATCTACAAGCGCTGTAGTTAGCTCTGAAAATAAATCACGATTGCTCATTTCGCCACGCCTCAAAAAACTCAAGTTTTAGTTTTTTGGAGTCTCTATTTTATTATTTAATTTATAGTTAAATTAAGAACTCTACAGAGTCCTTTGATTTCCATTCAGCCTTTCTCATAACTGTAATTACAATGTTCTCATGATGCTCACCTGAATGGCTTAGAATCTTATTTACAGCGCACGGCATATTTATGTGAGAAATTGTGCAGCGAATATTAAATGTACTATTGTGTTTAAGATTTAAAATGCTCTCTTTGTGTCTCGCGGTTAAACGGTTGAATATACTGTTTAGTTCAGCAATCATTATCATTGGGGTGTTACGGGAGTCATTCATCCGGTCTTTCACAAAGTGCTTTGACATTTTAAAAGACATATTATGTTGACGAAGTATTTCATTGACCGAACTTTCTAATGCAGATATTTCAGCTTCAGTAATCATTTTATGCACCTCCAATGTGCTTATTATATAACTCCAATAACTTCGAATTCAGTTCATCATCAGTAAAAGCAACAATATTACCAGCTGGCTTCGAATCTTCTAAGCTTCCTATTCTCACTTCAAAATTTTCATTATCAAAACTATCTATAAAAATATGACTTCCTTTTTGTTCATCAAAAAATGATGCAAAGTTGTCTGTAATTGCCATATCAAATTTCATGGTTTCTTCCTTGTAGATTAAACATCAAATAATAAAATCTAGTAACATTCTTGCCGATGTATGCAATAGCTTTGCAAATACACCATGCGACATATTAAACGCTTAACGAATATTGATTATTTCATCGGGTGAAATGGCGAGCCCCTTGCGTCATTCAAGCATAAGTGCGTAAGGTTAGCTTGCCTTGTGAATGTGCTTAAATATACGTAACTTACGTAGACTTATCAAGTTAGCATTATGACGCGATATAAAGCCTGCTGCCAGTACGTAGGCGCGGGTTTACCCCGCGCAATTAAATTAAAATTACTTAAGTGAATTATTCACAAAGAGGTTATGAGGCGCTGCGCTTTTAGAGAAGTAATTGTAAAAATAGGGCCCCGGTAGGTGCTAGGCTGTATTCGTCGCTCGAAGCCCGCGCATTTTTCTTCTCATTTACGCTCATTCACTTCTCCTTGTGCAAAAAAGTCTTTAAGTGGCGAAAGCCAGCGACGAGGTAAACTCGCTACATGGATGGCTAGAAGTGAATACAAAAAAGCGCGGGATCTCTCCCGCGATTCATTTTTTGCTTTAGTAATTTTGGTAATTACTTAGCCTGCTGCTTGCTCAGCACGGCTGCGTTTGTGGTCACCTTTTTTGTAGCTTTTTTTACGCATATGCTGTTTAATTTCTTGATACTTTTCACGTTGCTCGGCATTTAATACTTGCCATACTTGGTGCTGCGTTTTAAGGTTGATTAAGCCAAATTGCTCGCCCTTGCTTTGGCGCTGCGCTAATAACTCTTTTGCCGCGGCTTCATCAAAGGTTGGCATATCTAATAATGCTTTCATTTGTGCTTTATGTGCCGCGCGAGCTTGTTTCATCGCTTCTTTGTCAGTACCACGAAGCGCTTTATATTGCGCTTTTTGATCAGCAAAAATGCTTTTTAACTGGGTTTGTTGTTGCTCGGTTAAATCAAGCTTTTTAACGCCACGCTCAGAGAGTAAAAAGCGTGCTTGTTTGTGTTGTTGAGAATGGCCAGGTTTATGAGCCATGCCTTCTTTTGCAATTACGGCGCCAGTGCCTAATGTTGCTGTCGCTAATCCACAAATTAATACTAGTTTAGAAACTTTACTTGAAATAGTCATAATCATTACCTTTGGTTGGTTGCGAACTTACTGCCTGTTCAGTTGTTATGTTCACTATAACTAACCAAGTGCAAAGCAACGCAAAGCAATGTAAAGGTTGTGTAAAGGTTCACTTTTAAGTGCGTTAAGGCGTAAAATGAAGTTATTCCAGCGTGGTTAAGGTGAGCAAATGAAACTATTAATGATTGATGATGATACCGGTTTATGTGAGTTACTCTCGGAGTACTTAATTGCGCAAGGGTTTCAAATAGAATCTGCCCACGATGGCGAGCAAGGTTTAAAACAAGCGCTTGAGCGAGAATATGCATTAATTTTACTCGATGTAATGTTACCAAAACTCGATGGCTTTGAAGTACTTAAACAACTTAGGCAAAAAAAGTTAACGCCGGTGATCATGCTAACCGCCAAAGGTGAAGACTTTGACCGTATTTTTGGCCTTGAACTAGGGGCTGATGATTACATTCCTAAACCATTTAATCATCGTGAGTTACTGGCGCGGGTTAAAGCTATTACTCGTCGTATTGAACACATTACCAGTTTAACCAATAACAGCTCTAATAAACTCAGTGTTAATAATATCATTATCAATTTAGCGGCCCGTGAAGCATCTGTTGATGAACACCCATTGAGCCTAACCGGTACTGAATATGAAGTATTGGCCTTATTAGTTAAACATGCGGGTGAAGTGGTCAGTAAAGAACAAATCAGTGAACAAGTGCTAGGCAGACGTTTGGCTTCTTTTGACCGCTCTATTGATATGCATGTGAGTAATATTCGCAAAAAAATTGCCGAATTTAATAGTGCTGAACGTATTAAAACCATGCGAGGAACGGGTTATGTCTTTATCCAAGGAGAATAGCAAAACTCGTTTAGCTTGGCTTAAGCACCCCAAACACTTTTTATTTTTTAAAATTTTTGTGTGGTTTTGGCTCACAGTAATAGGCACCATTACTGCATTAGTGTTTTTAAGTAATATTGCCACTAATCAAGTTAGCAATGAGGACTTGCGTGGGCCAATGCTAAAAAACTTACAATACACAGCAAAAGGCATTGAACGTATAATTGAAAAACATAATAAACCCGCAGCCGAAATTTTAACCCATCCGCGGCTTGCAAAACGAAAGTTACTTTATCTGAATTCAGATCAACCAGATCATTCTATCAGCAGCCGAACACCATCAAGTGAGATTGATTTAAGTTTACTTAATTTTACTAAAAATATGTCGCCGCAAATTATCTTTACCGAGTATTACCAAGCTTTCGGGCCAATTAAAATAGACCTTCCCGAGGGCACATTTTATTTATACGAAATCGACGAAAGTCACCAAACGCCGTTTTTCGTGCGCCTAAAACTGATGCCGATTTGGTTAAAAGTGGTGATTGCATTACTTGCTTCGCTGATCCTCAGTTTTATATTTAGCCGTAACCTGATTGCGCCGATCAATCACTTAAAACAAGCGGCAGTCAAACTCGCTAATGGCGATTTAACCGCACGTGCTGAAATTGACCCAAACCGACAAGATGAACTAGGCGTGCTTGGCCGTGACTTTAATAGTATGGCAACTCAATTAGAACAATTGCTCAGTGCGCAAAAACGCTTATTGGCTGATATATCTCACGAATTGCGCTCCCCCTTAACTCGTCTTAAAATGGCCACCGGCCTTGCGCAAATGCAAACCCCAGAAGCAAACCAAACCTATTTATTACGCATTGAAAAAGAAGCAAATCAGCTCGATAAGATGATTGCTGATGTACTACAAGTATCGCGCTTAGAGGCGAAAAGTCAGGCGCTATCGCTTCATCAGCAATCTTTACAAGTGATTATTGATCATGTTTTGAATGATGCCCAATTTGAAGCTAAACAGACCAATAAGCAATTGCTGGTAAATGGTAAACTCAATATTGAACTTTATTGTGATGAGAGCCTAATTGCCAGTGCACTAGAGAATGTTTTACGTAACGCAATAAAATATGCAGCACAAACAATCACCCTAACATTGAGTTTAAGCGATGCAATTTATATAGAGATCAGCGATGATGGCCCTGGCGTTGAGCCACAAAATTTAACCAAATTATGTGAGCCGTTTTTCCGCCAATCTGATGCGCGAGACAGAACCAGTGGCGGTACCGGGCTTGGTTTAGCGATTGCTAAAAATGCTATTGCCGCTCATGCCGGCAGCTTAACACTGCATAATAGTCAACCAAACGGGCTCTGCGTTCGCATTACATTGCCACTGGATAAACAAAAATAATAATGGCCATTATGTTTTACAGCACAGAACAAAAGCTACTTACCCAACAAGCTGAGATCACGCAGTTTTTTCAGCAGCAGTTACACAAAGCGCAGCTGACTACCGATAATGGCGATTTATATTATGGCTATGTGATACCTGAGCATGCCAAAGCCGCTGTTGTTATTAGCTCTGGACGCATTGAAGGATTAGATAAATACCAAGAGCTGATCTGGGAGTTAGTTAAAAATAACTACGCGGTGTTTATTATTGATCATCAAGGACAAGGCCGTTCTTATCGCACTTTAGCTAATCCTCATAAAGGTTTTGTTAATAAATTTAGTGATTATGCAGATGATTTAGCCCTGTTTGACCGTTTAATTGTCTCAAAACTCTTCACAGGCAAAAAGATAATACTGGGGCATTCCATGGGTGGCGCGATTGCGTTTGATTTCCTCACCCGCTTTGAACATAACTACAGTGGGGTATTTTTATCGGCCCCAATGTTTGATATTTACACCAAAGGCACCCCAAAACCACTGGCCAAATTTGCCGCACGAACAGCATGCTTATTGGGCTTTAATAAATTTTACGCATTTGGCCAAACAGATTACTTAGCGCCCGCTTTTGTAGACAATGAGCTAACCAGTAGTGAGGTCCGCTATCAATTATTTAGGCAAACCTATCAAACCGATAGCGTACTGCAATTGGGCGGGGTGACTTATGGTTGGTTAAATGCAGCGTTTGGCTTTATGGCGACCCTTGAGCAACAACAGTTATCGATTCCACTTTTTGTAGCCAGTGCTGAGCACGATACTGTGGTTGATAACCAAGCCCAAGTTGCTTTGGTGCATCGTCAAAGTAATGCAATTTTACAAACCTTTGCTAATGCCAAACATGAATTACTGTTTGAGCAAGACTGCATTCGCCAAGCCGTGCTTAGCCGTTTTTATCAATTTTGTGATTCACTGAGTTGAGCGTTAGTTTGACTCAGTGACATGGGATCTTGGTGGATCAAAATATCCATTTCACAATTAAATTCTCGTTGGATCATTGCCACAACTTCGTCGGCAACGTAATGAGCGCGGATCAAAGGTAATTGATCTTCAAGCTCTAAATGCATTTGAATAAACTTAACTTTGCCGCCTTGTCGCGTGCGTACATCATGTACACCAAAAACATCCTTATGACTGTTGGCAATGAATACTATGCTGGCTTTTTCTTCATCTGGAAGCTCTTTATCCATAAGGTGGTCGGCGCTTTGTGTTGCGATATCCCAGCTGTTATAAAGTAAATAACCCGCAACACCAATAGCAAAAAGAGGATCGGCGTACAGCATGCCATTTTGTGCTAGTAATATCGCAACGAACACCGCGGCATTTAAAATTAAGTCACCTTTATAATGTACTGAGTCTGCTTTGATCGCGATAGACTCGGTATGCTTTATCACTTTAGTTTGTACATAAACCACCACCAGCGTACAGGCAATGGCAAAAATACTTACCCATACGCCGAGCATTGAATGATTTAATACCACCGGATTAAATAACCGTTCAATGCCATGAAATGCTAATAAACAACCAGAGCCGGCAATAAAGGCAGCTTGCCCTAACCCAGCTAACGCTTCAGCTTTACCATGGCCAAAACGGTGATCATCATCCGCGGGCCGCAGTGCATACCCTAGCACCATAAAGCTCATAGCTGATGCGGTAATATCCATCAACGAGTCGGTGAGTGAGCCAAGCATTGATGCAGAGCCAGACGCAAGCCATGCCCAACATTTAGCCGCAATCATCAAGCTCACCATAACCATGGTAACGATACTGGCGGTTTTCACCCAAAATTCATAACTACGCTGATGCACGCTTTTGCCTATGCTTGAAACTGTTTGCTTAAAACGAGTATATCATTTTTTTTATCTATTTCGTGTATACTCTCGAACGTCAAAATGTAGATCACCAATAAGGCTCGTTATGCTTGATATCGTTTTATACCAACCTGAAATTCCACCTAATACTGGCAATATTATTCGCCTGTGTGCAAATACGGGCTATGCGTTGCATTTAATCGAGCCTTTGGGCTTTGAGTGGGACGATAAGCGCGTAAAAAGAGCGGGCCTTGATTACCATGAATTTAGCCATGTGCAACGCCATGCTTCATTTGCAGCTTACCTTGAAAAATGCCAGCCAAAAAAAGTCTATGCATGCACCACTAAGGGCAGCCAATTCCATCACCAAGCAAGTTACGAAGCGGGTGACTGTTTAGTATTTGGCCCAGAAACCCGTGGCTTACCAGATGATTTAATTCAATCATTACCGAATGAACAACGCGTGCGTATTCCAATGCAAGCTAACAGTAGAAGCATGAACTTATCCAATGCAGTGGCAGTGTTTGTTTATGAATCATGGCGGCAATTAGGCTTTCCTAACGCCCAGTAAAGCATACAAATAAAGCGCCTACTTCGTTAGGCGTTTTAGCCACTGATTGCCTTACAAATTCAATTGCGCGCAATACAATAAATTTCACTCACGTCGATTCGCACTTTATCTATTCCTGCACTATTCTAAATAAGTTCTTTTTAAACTTATTCAATGGATTGCAATGCGGTTTATACTTAAAACATGCTGCTTTATCAGCATGTTATTTATTATTAATGTAAACGCGAGTGTAGCTGAATTAAACGCCAACGAGCTTTCGATACCCGCTATTAATGACTTTACTCAAAGCCCGAGTAACGCGTTTTGGCTCGCCACTGAGAAAGGCTTATTTAACTACGACTCAGCCCACCTTTTTAGTGGCCAAACGCCTCCCTTTTCGTCATTTGCAACGCGTGATATTTTACAGGTAGCCACTTATAAATCATGGTTATTAATTAATACTGAGCAAGGATTAAGTTTAATAAACTTAATAAACAATCAACTCATTCAACTAACCGATACCTCCTTAACGCAGCAAATATTTACTACAGATCACGGCTTTTATTTTTTGTACTTAGGCCAGATTTACACAATAAAAGCTCAACAGCTGCATGCTGTATTCGCTTTTTCTGAGCAAATAGTCGAACTTACATTAGGGTTTAATAACAGCCTATGGCTGCATTCAGGCGGGAATTTAGCCAGTCGCTTTGATATTGCCAGTAATACGATTATATCCCAGCTCACTGCACCTACAGAAATTAGCCAGTTAAGCCCAAGCCAAACATCTCCAGCACTGCTTATCAGCACCAGTAATGAACAACATTATCTATTCAATAACACTCAGTCATTAGAAACAATAAAACTCAACCACACACCGGTGCAAAAACTAACTTACTTTCAAGAGCAACTTTACTACTTACATGATAATCAAGCTTATAAATATGATTTAACAACCAAAAACAGCAAACCTTTATTTTATAATTCTCCTGCTCGGTTTTTATCAATGAAGCAAAACAATCAACAATTGTGGTTACAAACAACGAGTAAAAATTGGTTAAAACTTCCTGCAATGCAAATTATTGCCACGCCGATCACCAATAGCCCAGCTCCCAGAATACAGCAATACTTTAAAATGTTGGCGCAGATAGCGAGCTTTACTGAGGATAAAAAAGTACTCGGTATTAACTATTTACGCGATGATAAGTGGGCAATTACAACCGCCAGCGGATTATATTTATACAGTGCCCGCAACCAAACATTTAATTTATTGCTGCAAGATCAAGTAAACATGCTGCATTTCACAGCACTAACAACATTGTGGATAGCAACCAACAAACAATTAATCAATTATGATTTTGCAACTCAACAACAAAACCTCACACTGCCAATTAGCAACATTAGCGCTTTAACAACCCTCAGTGATGAGCAGTATTTAGCAAGTGATGGCCAGCAATTGTATTACATTGCCAAGCAACAAGTCACTGCAATAGCGCTGCAAACTGAATCCCTTGGCGAGATCAAAGATATTTATTATCAACGCAACTCATCAAGGCTTTGGCTTGCGACAAATAACGGGTTATGGCAAACATCTGAAAACTTTGCACAAACAACAAAAAGCATACAGTTTCATAGAGTCAGTGTGTTTGACACTTCAGCCATTTATAGAGCCCCGCTAAATGCACTATGGATAGTCGATTCCCAAGCAATAAAGCTCTACAAGCCAAGTACTAATATATGGGTTGAAAATGCCACTCACAGCATGGCCGCAAATATCGCTGATTCAATTACTCATGAACAACTGCCAGAGGCACTATTTACCGTAAGCTACCGTGACAAAGTAATGCTGCTGTTCGCAGCTAACGGCAGTACGCTATTAGAAGTACATGCCACACAAGCAATACCGCAAAATAGTTTATTTTCAGTCAGTCACCTAACCTTGCACTATCAAGAAAGTGACCAACACTATTATCACTTAGCAACAAATGCCGTGAATGCGCAGCAACCGCTGCAAGGCATATCAGCGTGGTTCACTAGTAATAGCAATTTACCCATGCGACTCTCTTATCGGCTTGACCCCAATGGGCTTTGGCAACCCCTGCCAAGCACGCAATCTATGTTGTCACTGGCGAGTAATAAAAAAAATATTTACCTGGAAGTTAAAAACCTTAATCAAGTAAGTAGCGAGCCGTTAGTGTTAACGATCAAACAAACCGCTTTTAACTTTCCCAACTGGTTCAACTATGTAATTTTAACGATTATTTTTGCTCTGTTACTGCTGCTAATTATTTATAAATTAAAAAGCGCTGCGAAACACAATTTAGCTAACGCACTAATGGCGCAATCAAAAGATGCGATTTGGATTGCCAATGAACATTTTCAAATAACAAATATAAACCAAGCATTTACAACAATTTGTGGATTCACTTTGGCAGATGTTGTGGGTAAAAAACCAAAAGCCTTAACTGTAAATGGCCGCGATAAAAAACTAGAAAGCCTCATCCATAATGATTTAGAGACCGATGGTTATTGGTCCGGAGAAATTTGGAATTTACGCAAAGACGGCCAACCTTATGCACTAGATCTGTCGATTACCAAAGTAAAAACGCCTAACTTGCGTAACAGTAGCGCACATTATATTGGTTTATTTTCAGATGTAACCGCACGCAAAAACAATGAACGTGCAATGTTAAAACTAACCACCCGAGATGCTGTTACTGGGCTGTCTAACCGTACTATTTTTATTGAATCGGTTAATAAAGCAATTAACAGCTGTAACAACAACTTCCCTGACTTGCTGATTATTTTTATCGATTTAGATAACTTCAATAAAATCAATGAATCTCTCGGTCACGCAATTGGTGATGAGTTACTAAAAGAGGTGGCAGGTAGACTCTCCCGCAACCTTGATTCTGGCTATACACTCGCCCGCTTAGGGGGCGATGAATTTGCGATTTTGGTGCCACCCTATTTATATTCAGGGATGACCATCTTTTTCGCTAAAAAGCTTGCTGATAATATCCTTAAACAGTTTCAAACACCGTTTATACTTGATGGTATAGAAAGCTTTATTTCAGCCTGTTGTGGCATAGCCGTGTACCCTGAAAACGGCTATAGCAGCGAGGCACTGATGCGCAGCGCCAACAGTGCGCTTAACCACGCAAAAAAAGTGGGCCATAACAACTATCAGTTTTTTGATAAATCTAAACACACCATAGACTCAAATGAACTCAGTAAAGAAAGCGCGCTATTTAGAGCCATTGAACATCAAGATTTTCAATTATTTTATCAAGTAAAATATAATGCTGATAAAAACCAAATCCATGGTTTTGAGGCATTAGTTCGTTGGCCACAAGCTGATGGCAGCCTTATTAGCCCAGCTGAATTTATACCGTTGGCCGAACAAAATGGCGCAATCATTCCTCTGACTTTATTATTAATGAAGCAGTTATTTAAACAGCTCGAATTATGGCGTAATGAACGGGTCGGTTTTGGTAAAGTGGCAATTAATATTTCTGCACTGCATTTTCAGCAAAATAGCTTAATAGAAACGCTCACCGAATGCTTAACAAACTACGATGTACCAGCGCGCTGTGTAGAGCTGGAAATCACCGAAAGTGCCATGATGGATAACCCCGAATTTGCACAGCAGCAAATGAACCGCCTAAAAGCGCTTGGCTTTACTATTGCGTTAGATGACTTTGGCACTGGGCATTCATCACTTGGTTATTTAAAGCGTTTTCCTATCGATACTTTAAAAATAGACCGCTCTTTTATTAAAGACATCATTGATAGCGAACAGGACCGTAATATCACCGCGACCATTATTCGCCTGGCGAAATACCTAAAAATAGATGTAGTTGCCGAAGGCGTTGAAACGAAAGAACAGGCTTACATGCTGCATGTAATGGGTTGTAATACCATGCAAGGTTATTATTATAGCCGCCCGCTTCATGCTGATAAAGTGGCTACTTTTATTGCAAAAAATAACCAGAACAAACAATCTAGCTCGAGCAATGAGTAACCTAGATTTTAGCTGTGGTCAGCGTAATGATTGACACAACGCTGACTACTGCATCTTGAGGTGGTTTGGGTATAAAGATTATTCTGATTTTTGCTCGCGACCTAATAACGCCATCGCCGCTTCTTTCACGTCTTTATTTTCATAAAGTACCTGATAGATTTGCTCGGTGATCGGCATTTCAATACCGGTACGTTGTGCAAGTAAATAGACTTCTTTGGTGTTGCGGTAACCTTCTACCACTTGACCAATTGATGCTATCGCCTGCTCAACACCTTCACCTTTACCCAGTGCTAAACCAAAACGACGGTTGCGAGACTGATTGTCTGTACAGGTGAGGATCAAATCACCAAGACCGGCCATACCCATAAAGGTTTCAGATTTCGCGCCCAGTGCACAACCTAACCGGCATAGTTCAGCTAAACCACGGGTGATAAGGGCAGTTCTAGCATTAGCACCAAAACCAAAACCATCAGACATACCTGCACCAATCGCAATCACATTTTTAACCGCACCACCGAGTTGAATACCAATAAAATCATTATTGTTATAGACCCGAAATGAGCGACCGCAATGCAGTAAATCAGCGAGCTGTTTTGCAAAGGCTGTTGATGTTGACGACACTGAAATAGCTGTAGGTAACCCCATTGCCATTTCTTTGGCGAAGGTAGGACCTGATACCACAGCCAGCGGCACATCATCGCCGAGTTCTTGCTGGGCAACTTCTTGCAGTAATCGACCGGTATCTGGCTCTAAGCCTTTGGTCGCCCACGCAACTTGCGCACCATCAAGTAATGAAGGCTTAATTTGCTGTAATGTATCGCCAAATGCATGGCTTGGTACCACAACCAAAATTACTTGGCTTGCAGTCACCGCAGTATGTAAGTCGGCTTCAAGGTGTAAAGTATCAGGGAAAGTGACGCCTGGTAGGTAACGTTGATTTTTCCGCTCAGCTGCAAGCGTAGCAACGTCATCGCTATTGCGCCCCCAAAGCGTCACAGTGTGACCGTTTCGGGCTAAACAAATAGCAAGGGCGGTGCCATAAGACCCCGCCCCTAATACTGTAACAGCTGAATTGACTGTATTCATCAATTAAGCGTCTGCAGTTGCCTGTTCAGCTTGCGCTGCACGTTGCTGCATGTATTGCGCGAATAACGCGTCAAAGTTAACAGGTGCAAGGTTAAGCTGTGGGAACGTACCACGGTTAACTAAGTTAGATACCGCTTCACGCGCATATGGGAACAGTACATTCGGGCAGAATGCGCCTAGCATGTGTGCAAGTTGTACTTCTTCAACTTCAGCGATGGTGAAAATACCCGCTTGTTGAATTTCACATAAGAATGCAGTTTCTTCGCCAATTGACGCTGTAACTGTCAATGCTAAAACAACTTCAAACACACCTTCGTCTAATTTGTTTGAACGTGTATCAAGGTCAAGCTTAACTTCTGGTGTCCATTCTTTTTGGAAAATAGCAGGTGAATTAGGCGTTTCAAAAGACACGTCTTTTGTGTAAATACGTTGAATAGTAAATTGTGCGCCAGTTTCTTGTTGTGCTGCTACGTTCTGATTTTCTTCGTTCATGATAATTCCTAACTTTTAATCGTTTTTATAATAAATACTTAAGCGTTTAACTTTGCGTCAAGCTTGCCTTGGGCTTCAATTGCCATCATGTCGTCACAGCCGCCGATATGCTCATCATTAATAAAGATTTGCGGTACTGTGCTCGCGCCACCTGCTTTGGCGATCATTTCATCGCGTAGTTCAGGCTGTACACCGATATCTATATTCTTAAATTGCACACCTTTACTGGTTAGCAATGCCAATGCTCGCTGGCAAAAAGGACAATACGCTTTGGTGTAAAGAACAACCTTACTCATAACAATTCCTCTAGCGGCCTAACTAAATTAATTAGCGACCTGTTGTCGTTGGTAGACCGGCACTTTGCCATGCCCCCATACCGCCAGACAACACATACACTGATTCAAAACCAGCTTTATGCATGGCAGTTGCGATACCTGAGGCAGTCATGCCTGTGGTGCATACCAATATAATGGGTTTACTCTTTGACTTTTCAAGGCTTGAGAAGTCAGATTGTTTTGCTTTTTCAGGGCTAAGGTGCTCAGCGCCTGCAATACGACCATTATTAAATTCTTTTTGGGCACGTATATCTACAACTAAACCGTCTTCACGGTTAATGAGTAACGTTAATTGTTGCGGGTTTATTTGACGAATTGCTGAAAACTTACTTTTAAACCAACCGCCGACAATGAGTGCAACCAAAGCAACCCACGCTAAACTTAATATCGGATGATTACCGACAAATTCAATATATTGATCCATGCGTCTTCCACTATGAAAATTGTCCCGCGCCTTTGGCGCTGGGGTTAAACGTAAGGGCAATGCCCTAGCCACGCAAGTATACGTGCTTGATTAGAAATTACCAGAGAGTGAAATATTTTAATATGCAGCTTTGATTGCTGATCATAACTACAAAACACGGTATGCTTAGCTGCAACAGGAGCTAATTTTCAGGAACCAAAATGACACAGCATAAAAAACCTCTCGTATTAATGATTTTAGATGGTTGGGGATACCGTGAAGATGCACAAAGTAATGCAATTTTAGCGGCTAACACCCCTGTTTTAGATGAACTTTGGGCCACTCGCCCGCATACCCTAATTTCTGGCTCGGGTTTAGATGTTGGTCTTCCTGATGGGCAAATGGGTAACTCAGAAGTTGGCCACGTCAATCTAGGCGCAGGTCGTGTGGTTTATCAAGATTTTACCCGCATAACTAAAGCAATAGACGACGGTGAGTTTGCTCATAACCCAGTGTTAGTTGAAAACATAGACAAAGCCGTGAACGCAGGTAAGGCCGTTCATTTAATGGGTTTACTAAGCCCAGGCGGTGTGCATAGCCATGAAGATCACATTGTAGCTGCAATCGAGTTGGCAGCAGCTCGCGGCGCGAAAGAAGTGTACTTTCATGCATTTTTAGATGGCCGCGATACCCCGCCACGCAGTGCTAAGACATCGATTGAGCGTATTGAAGCACTGTTTAGCAAATTAAATTGTGGTCGTCTTGCTTCTATCATCGGTCGCTACTACGCAATGGATCGAGATAATCGCTGGAACCGCGTTGAGCAAGCCTATGATCTAATGGTAAGTGGTATTGCACAACATAATTACGCTAACGCAGTCGAAGGATTAGCTGCAGCATATGAGCGTGATGAAAATGATGAGTTCGTAGCTGCCACAGCAATTGCACCACAAGGCCAAGACCCAGTACAAATTAATGATGGCGATACCGTTATTTTCTTAAACTTTAGAGCCGACCGTGCCCGTGAAATGACCCGCGCATTTGTCGATAAAGATTTCGACGGTTTTGCAAAGAAAAAAGCACCTAAATTAAGTGCTTTTGTTATGTTAACCGAATACGCCGCAGATATCGACGCACCAGCAGCTTTCGCCGCCGTCCCTTTAACTAATGTATTGGGGGAATGGTTTGAAAAACACCATAAAACCCAG
Source organism: Pseudoalteromonas sp. ASV78 (assembly GCF_047806705.1). Taxonomy (NCBI): domain Bacteria; kingdom Pseudomonadati; phylum Pseudomonadota; class Gammaproteobacteria; order Alteromonadales; family Pseudoalteromonadaceae; genus Pseudoalteromonas; species Pseudoalteromonas sp. ASV78. Next base: position 2,275,894 of record NZ_JBLOPA010000001.1, read on the forward strand.
CTACGTATTTCTGAAACCGAAAAATACGCACACGTGACGTTTTTCTTCAGCGGCGGACGTGAAAATGAATTCGAAGGTGAAACGCGCGAGCTAATTCCTTCACCACAAGTTGCTACCTATGATTTACAACCTGAAATGAACTCAGAGATGCTCACCGACAAACTAGTGGCAGCCATTCAAAGCGGTAAATACGACGCGATTATTTGTAACTATCCAAATGGCGATATGGTCGGCCACTCGGGTGTGTTTGAAGCCGCTGTAAAAGCCTGTGAAGCGGTTGATCATTGTATTGGTCGTGTTATTGCTGCATTACAAGAATTTGGTGGCGAAGCGCTGATCACCGCGGATCATGGTAATGCCGAGCAAATGGCAAACCCAACTACAGGCCAAGCTCATACTGCTCACACCAGTGAACCTGTGCCATTTATTTATGTTGGCCGTGATGCAACCCCAAGCGAAGGCAAAGCCTTGAGCGATGTTGCACCAACCATGCTACACCTAATGGGCATGGAGCAACCAAGCGAAATGACTGGCACACCGATCATGACTTTGAAATAAACTATGCGTAAATGTGTTAAACAATTCATTGTTAGTACATTAATTATGTCTTCATTGGTGGCAGCTTCGGCTGTCGCTAATGAAGACCGTACTAAAAAAGATCTCAGTGAAATTCAAAGTGCGTTAAAACAAAGCCAAGCCGAATTGGCCGCCCAGCGTAAAGACATCGCTAAGTCACAAAAAAGCCTGCAACAGCATGAACTCGATATCGCTAAAAATGCCAAAGCACTGAATATTGCTGAGCAATCAATTCGCGATACCGAAAAACAACAAAAACAGCAACAGCAACAAGCTAACGCGCTTGAGCAAAAACGCCAAGAACAGCAACAAGCACTTGCCGCACAAATTAAAAGTGCTTATATGTCCGGCGGGCATGACTACTCAAAAATGCTGTTGAATCAAGAAAACACCGCGCAGGTTGAGCGCGCATTAAGTTATTACAATTATCTTAACAAAGCACGTATTGAACAAATTGAAGAGTTAAAAGCCTTACTGCTGGAAATCGAAGCGGTGCAAGCTGAACTTGAAAAAACCAAACTCCATTTGGTTGCCTTACATAAAGAGCAAGCCACTCGCCATCAAGCGCTAATCGCTGCACAGCAGCAACGTAAAGCCAATATTAGTGAACTAAAAACTAAACTTAGCTCAACAAAAAACTCTATTGATTACCTAAAAGAGAACGAAAAGACCTTAGTCACAACCCTGCAAGAACTTGAAAAAGAGAAAACTCAAAAAGTTGAACTACTCGGCTTAGCGAGCAGTAAAGGAAAGTTAAACTGGCCAACAAAAGGCAAAATAGAACATAGTTTCGGCCAACGAAAACACGGCGGCATTGACTGGAAAGGCGTATTAATTGGCGCGCGAGAAGGCAGTAACGTACAAAGTGTTCACAACGGCCAAGTTGTATTTGCTGATTGGTTAAAAGGCTATGGCTGGGTGATTGTGCTTGATCATGGTGATGGCTTTATGAGCTTATACGGTCATACCCAAACCCTGTTAAAAGACGTCGGCGATATGGTTCGTCAAGGCGACATCATCGCATTAGTTGGACAAAGCGGCGGACAAGCAGATTCTGGTCTATACTTTGAAATACGCCACAAAGGACGCGCAGTAAATCCTGTAAAATGGTGCAGACGCATTTAAGTGATTAAACAGCTGCACCCCATTGGGAGCAGCTGATGCCAAATACACAATTCAACATCAAGCAATTACAACACTCTGCTGTTAATCGCATTCTAATAAGCTATTTATTACTCGTGAGTGTTTTTTTGTGCCTGAGTTTTAATAGCTTTGCGCTTACGACTGTCGGCGATTTAAAAAGCCAGCAACGAAATGAAATCCTGTTTAATATCCACGCCTACTATGTGGAAGACTTAGCACTGCAACAAAGTTTCGAAAACAACCAGCAATTTGAAGCCTTACTAGCGCAACTAGACCCTTATTCTAAGTACCTTGATGAGCAAGAGCTTGAAGCGCTATTTAGTAGCACTAACGGCCGTTATACAGGGCTTGGCATAGAGGTAAAACAGCAAGAGCAAAAAATTGTCATTATCAACACCATTAAAAACTCCCCAGCCGCCATAGCTGGAATACAAAAAAATGATGTGGTACTTGCTATCAATCAGCAAACAGTGATGAATAAAGACATCAACCAAGTTGCACAAATGATTAAAAGCAGTGGCACCGCAGCAGTCACCTTAACGATTGAGCGCGACAATGCAGTTAAAGCAATTGATTTTAATCTTACTCGCTCTGAAATTAACTTAGAGAGCGTAACTAGCTCCTTGTCTGGTTTTGGAATTGGCTATTTAGCGATTAATAGCTTTAGCAATCACACCTTCCATGATGTAGCACGAGAAATAGCAATACTACAAAGTAATTACGGCGCAGCGCTGACAGGCTTAGTGATTGATCTGCGCGATAACCCTGGCGGCACATTACAAAGTGCTGTCGCGGTATCGGATCTGTTTTTACACAGTGGCACCATAGTCACCACCAAAGGGCGCTACTATGATGCAAACCAACATTACCGTGCTAAAAAAGGCGATATTTTAAATGGTGCGCCCATTGTTGTGCTGATCAATGAAAACTCAGCCTCTGCAGCAGAAATTTTAGCCGCGGCATTAAAAGACAACCACCGCGCCACGTTAATTGGTAGTCAGTCATTTGGCAAAGGCTCAGTGCAGTCGCTGATCCCACTTGGCAACGGTAATACGGCATTAAAATTAACCACCGCAAAATACTTTACCCCATCAGGGCAATCAATTGATGGCATTGGCGTAACCCCCGACGTGGCGATTAATCAATCAACCCTTTCACAAATAGATAAAGTAGTTATAATAAAAAATGAACAAGGAAGCGACGATCCGTTATGGCCAAATTCAGCCGCAACCGATCCTCTGTTATTAAAAGCGCAGCAGCTATTAACGATGAAATAAACGTTTTAGCTCACAAAAAAAGATAATAAAAATTATAAACGTGAAAAAACTAGCTTGGCTATTATTGGCTATTTGCAGCTTACCCGCCGTTGCGGCAGGCAAGCAAATAGCCATCGTGATCGATGATATTGGCAATCATCAACGCGACCTCGAAACCTTAAATCTACCCGGTAAAATATCGTACTCGATTTTGCCTCATACCCCCTATTCGCAAGTTTTTGCCCGCTTAGCCAGTCAATCAGATAAAGAATTACTGCTGCATATTCCCATGCAAGCACTTGATAGCAGCAAAGCACTTGGCCCAGGTGCACTCACCAGCGATATGAGCAAACAACAATTACAGCATACACTCGGTAACGCCCTTGCCACACTGCCACAAGTTAAAGGCGTGAATAACCATATGGGCTCAGCGCTTACCCAAGAAAACCTGCCCATGAAATGGACCATGGAAGTGCTAAAAAAGCGCAATCTGTATTTTTTAGATAGCCGCACTACCGGCTTAAGCCAAGCGCAAAACGTGGCTAATTTATATGGTGTGGAAAATGTTGGCCGCCATGTATTTTTAGACAACATCGTTAATGAACAGCAACTGCAATTTCGCCTCAACGAACTAAAATATAAAGCCGAGCGTTACAACTTCGCCATCGCGATTGCCCACCCCTATCCTGAAACAATCGAATTTTTACAGCGCAAGCTACCCGAACTTGAACAACAAGGCTTTGAACTCGTACCGCTATCGCAACTGGTAGAACGTAAATATATACAACTTGCGCAGGCTGAGCATAAAGGGGTTAGTGCGAGGTAAAAGCGGTAAGCGGTAAGCGGTAAGCGGTAAGCGGTAAATTTTAAGTTGAAAGCTACAAGTTGCAAGGGAAAAGGAGCTAGGTTCTAGGTTCTAGGTTCTAGGTTCTAGGAAAACAGAATAGGCCGTCGTTAAATTAATCACGTAGGTTGTGGTTGAGAGCAACGAAGCCCAGCGAAGCCCAGCGATGGAAGAATAAAACTGGGTGATGGCTTTGTATTAAACAGACATTCAGCAACATTTTTTTAAATAACTTTACTATCGATCAAGTTGATTAATGCACATACCTATTGCTTATTCAAGAAGTATTTGGTCGTGCCAATCCTTACAACACACTACACACACGTTAGTCATAAGCAGTTATCTGAAACTACTCCCCCTTTTTCTAAAGGTGGTCGTGGATTGTTTTGATGAAGAGTGTTATTTTAGCCTTTCAGAATTTCGTTATACTTAATACCATTTAATCCTAAAAAATAGCTAAGCAACTGGTCTGACCACAAAAATCAAATAAATGTGTATACTTAAACATAACAACTAACCCTACTTTCACGCGCAGCATTGAGTCTCCTGAATATAGGGAGAAAAAGCCGACCTTAGTGTCGGTTTTTTTGTAACTGAAATAAGGAAGTTTGTTTGAAAACTCGTATTTATATTGATGGATACAACTTATATTACGGTTGCTTAAAACGAACACCTCATAAGTGGTTAGATTTGTATAAGTTATTTTATAATCACATTTTACCAAGCTCTTCTCATCAGCCATACACATATAATGATTTAAGTATTAAGTACTTTACAGCAGATATTGTCGGTAAAGCCGCAATGTCTGAAGACTCTCTTAGAGATCAACAAACTTATCATCGAGCATTACAGTTTAATACGCAAGAAGCTCAACTTGAAATCATTAAGGGCTATTACGCAATTAATAAAACACGTGCTTTTAAGGTTGATGCAAACAACTCTAAAAAACCCCCGAATGAGTGTGAGTATGTTGATATATGGAAGTTAGAAGAAAAGCAAACTGACGTAAATATTGCCGTTGAGTCATTATTTGATGTAATGACTGATGATAGTTTGGAACAAGTAGTGTTTGTCACAAATGATACTGATTTGTCTCGTGTCCTTGAAAAAATACAGTCCTTAAACAAAGTTAAGATAGGACTTGTTATACCTACAACAGACAGTGTGCGGATGCCAAACGAAAAATTAGACAAGTTTGCCGACTGGACACGAAAGAATATCTTGGAAGAGGAATTAAAAAGCTCTCAACTACCAAGAGCCGTTGAAGGTGGACGTAAACCTACAATTAAACCTATTGGCTGGTACGGGCAACCAGAGATCATAGAAGGTATTTTTGAAATACTATTAACTGTAGAAAAAAATCGTACTAAATGTTGGCGTTGGTTGGAAAAGCAACCACCAAAATTTGAAGATCTACCAGATTTGTTAGATGTGCCAATCAACATGCTTGATGATGAAGCTTCGGCTAGAATTGTGTTGCTCTATGCCCAGAGATATGTCGAAATATCAAAACGATAAATCTGAATTAATTCAATAGAATCTAATAATTTAAAATTAAGTGGATCGTAGTTTGTACTGGCTCAGACATCAATTGCCACCGCCCACGTTTGCCACTTATTTGCCGAATGCTGGGTAAGTGCATTACATCCCTCTAAAGCGCAGCGCCTCTTAGCCTCTTTGTGAATAATTAACTTAAAGTTCTTTTTCTATAATGTTTCGCAACAGGGCAAAGGAAATAGCGGTTGCTGCGTTTGCCACTTATGGCTTAAAACTTACCACTTAAAACTAAAAAGAAGCTAGAAGGGCTCTATCTGCCCTACTAGCTATAACGACAAGCTACAGGATAAAAGTGGCGACTTTTTCATTTAGATCAGTTGCGCGGTCTTTAAGTGTTTTTGCTTGGCTTAAGTGAGTCATTGCTGATGAGGTGATTTCATCAGTGACATCTTTAATTGCGACCGTATTTCGGGTGATTTCGTTAGTCACTTGAGTTTGCTCTTCTGCTGCAACGGCAATTTGCCCCGCCATGTCGGAAATTTCATTCACTGCTTGAGTGATCTCTTCTAAAGCTTGCGCAGCTGCGTTGACATCATTAACACTGTTATTAGCTAACCCTTTACTGCTATCCATCAAGCTAACCGCTTTTTTAGTGGTATTTTGCAACGTTTCAATCGTGGTATAAATCTCTGCGGTAGAGTTTTGCGTACGATGCGATAACACCCGCACTTCATCGGCGACAACGGCAAAGCCACGGCCTTGTTCACCGGCACGTGCAGCTTCGATTGCAGCATTCAATGCCAGTAAATTCGTTTGCTCTGCAATCTCTTGAATCGTGGTTAAAATGCTTGAAATTGCTTGTGCATGCAGGCTCAGCTCACTGATCACCACGGTAGTTTCATCTATTTCAGAGGCTAAAGAGTTAATCGTGGTTCTGGTTTTATCGACCAAGCTTTTACCCTGAATGCTGCTTTGCGCCGATTGCTGTGATGCGGCAGCGGTATTTTCTGCATTTGCTGCAATCTCATGGGTGGCACTGGACATTTCTGTAACCGCGGTTGCAACCATAGTGACTTCTTGCTGTTGGCGCTGTAATTCATTAACGCTCGAGTGATTTGTCAGTAGGCTTTTTTCTGCGTCTAAATCCAAATCAATCGCCAGTTGACGAATATGACTGATCAACTGATGTTGGCTACCCACAAAAGAGTTAAAGCTATCTGCTAATGCCCCGACTTCATCTTTGCTATCTACGCTAATACGCTGTGTTAAATCGCCATTCCCTGCAGCTATACGTGATAAAGCTTGCGATACGCGACTCAGAGGTTTAAGTAACAGTCCCAATAGCCACGAGATAGCTAATACGCTAACAATTAGCGCTAAGCTCGCCAATCCTAACTGAGTGACCATTAGGCTCAGTAATGGCGCTTCTAGGGTTTGTTTGTCGAGTACAAAAACAAGTTGCCAATCGGTGTTAGGAATTTGTTCACTCCACAATAATTTTTCACGATCTTCAGCTGAAAAATACACTGGGGTGAGCTTGCCTGTTTGCTCATTTAATTGAATAAGGCGGTTATTTAATTTGGCCTCGATATTGGTTATTTTACCCATCAACTTACTTGCATCTCGATGGGCAATCACAGTGCCGTCGTTATGCATCATGACAGCATAACCATTGGCTGGTAATGACATGTTACTCACGCTATCAACAATACTCGCTATTGATACATCACCGCCAACAACACCATCGCGGGTAGATTGAGCAATCGTTACCACTAATAAGTTAAACGCGACATCTAAATAAGGCTTGGTAATAATACTTTCACGGGCTTGTTGTGATTGTTGATACCAAGGTCTCGCTCTTGGATCATACCCTGAACGGTCAATTCTCGGGTTCGAGTCAATCATTACGCCATCATTGTTGCCATAATAAGTTAACTGAAAATCGCCAGAACGCTGCGCTTGCTGTAGTGCATTGAGGGTATTATCTTCAATCTTAGCTGCAACAGAAGTAATAACTCGCTGACGATCAGCTAACCATGCTTCAATGCGTTCCGCTTGTTGCTTACCCGATAGGCTAACACTATCAACGCTACTTTTTAACAATAATGCTTTTTGTGTGGAGTAGCTATACCATGACAATAGGACAACCACGATTGTCAGCGCGAGAACAACCGATAATAATATTTTTTTCTTGAGTGAATATGAGTTCATATTGAGTGCTAATACTGATTTTAATTAAATAGAAACGAAGATAAATACAGCTTGGGGTTAGCTTAATTTAGAGTATGAATTGAGAAGTGATCTCAACCTTGTTTTATTTTCGCATACAAGATTTGAAAAATAAATTAAAATCAAAGAATTAGGGGTAATATAAAAAGAAGCATTATTAATTCAATGTAAAACTTAAATTAATAACCTAACGAGTGTAAATAAATAGCGTTGTATAAATACTGCATGTATATTTTTATTTAAAATAATAGTATTGCCTAATCACTACATTAAAAAAATGATAAACCGTGATTAAGAAACCGTCGCTCTGGATGAAACCGATATTATAGATCTGCTGTTCTGATCATCCTCTGTGAAAGGGTTTAACAGGATTTTTCTAGTCAACTGTTTATCTTCTTCATGAGTTTTTAGTAGTAACGTTTTTCCATCAACCTCAGCACTTGCAATACTGGTATCAAAGTAGGTGGGTTGTCTTGCCTTGTACCACTTATGACTTATCGCTTAAAACTTATAACTTACAACATCCCTAAACGCAAAAGCCCCGCATTTTCATGCAGGGCTTTTAGGCATTTTGCAAAGCTGTAATTAGCTCATTGCAGCTTGTAGTTTTTTCATCGCTGTTTTTTCAAGCTGACGAACACGCTCTGCAGATACGCTGTATTTTTCAGCCAGTTCTTGCAGCGTTGCTTTGTCATCAGATAACCAACGAGCGCTAACAATGTCTTGTGAACGTTCATCTAGGGTTTTTAACGCACTAAATAAACGGATATGAGATTGCTCTTGATATTGTTGCTGTTCAACTTCTTCAGCTAAATCATTACTGCCATCAGTTAAGTATTGCACAGGTGAATAAGTGCTGGTTGGTGCGTCATCGCTGTCGTCACCGGTTAAATCAAAGCCCATGTCTTGGCCGCTCATGCGCGATTCCATTTCACGTACTTCTTTTTCACTCACACCTAGCTCGCTCGCTACGGTGGCCACTTCAGCTTGGTTAAACCAGCCTAAACGCTTTTTGTTCTTACGAAGATTAAAGAATAATTTACGTTGCGCTTTCGTGGTCGCAACTTTTACGATACGCCAGTTTTTCAGTACAAATTCGTGTATTTCAGCTTTGATCCAATGCACTGCAAATGAAACCAAACGTACACCCACTGAAGGGTCGAAACGTTTTACAGCTTTCATCAGGCCAATATTGCCTTCTTGGATCAAGTCGGCTTGCGGTAAACCGTAGCCTGAATAACCTTTCGCTATATGTGCAACAAACCGAAGGTGAGACATGATGAGTTGCTTTGCAGCGTTAAGATCGCCATCTTCCTGTAAGCGAGTCGCCAACTCTTTTTCTTGCTCAGCACCTAGCATAGGTATAGTGCTTACCGCTTGAAGGTAACCGTCCATACTTGCGCTTTGCTGTCCAACTGTGAGTGCCATTGCGTATAAATCTTTACTCATTTTTCACCTCAGTGATAAACATTTGAAACCATCTTAGCACTCTTTCACTTAGAGTGCTAACTTCAATTTAAAACTTTTTTTCGATTGAAGCAAGTGTTTTTTTATTCTACTTTAAACGCCTGAATAAGCGATGAATTCTAGCTTTGCGGTCAGTTGGTGATGGTAAAGCAACTCACCAAAACCAACTTAATCGATGATTATAAACAACTATTGTTACACTTTATCGGGTTCAATTTCTTTTATATAACGATTTACAGATAAGTAGGAGCCAACAAACCCTAAGCTGGTTGCCAGCAGCACTAATGCACCAAACTCACCTAAGCTTAAGCCAATTAAGTTAAAGCTAGTTTGATACACACCTGCAACTTCTGATACCGCTGAGCCTAGCCACCACATCATTAAAGCGACACATATAAACGCAAACAAACCACCAACAATGCCATACCAAATCCCGGTCCATAAAAAGGGTGCATGAATAAAGGTATTAGTTGCGCCTACGAGCTTCATCACTTGGATCTCTTCTTTCTTATCCATAATTGATAAGCGAATGGTGTTGCCAATGATCAAGGTAACCGACGTTAATAACAGCAATGCAATGGTAATGACGCTTTCTTTCAGTAAACTTAATAACGCATTTAAACGCTCAAGCCAGGCAATATCCAACTTACCAAAATCAACCTCACGCTCTGCTTCAAGCTTTTTTAACAATGCTTGCGCGGCGTTAGGCTGACGATGACGAGAAGTCGGTGTCACAATCACCACATCTGGCAGTGGGTTGCTATCTAAATACTCAAGTGCTTGGCCAAACCCGGATACTTCTTTAAATTCAATAAGTGCTTTTTGCTTTGAAATAAAGGTGACATTATCTATTTCAGGATACAGCGCTAACCGCTTAACTAACGTTTGCGTTTCTTGCTCACTCATGGATTCTTTAACAAATAATGAAATCTCTGCCGCCTCTTCAAAACCACTACTTACTTGCTGCACGTTTTTAACCACTAAATACAGGGTTGCTGGCAAGGTTAAACTCAAGCCCAGTACGGCAATGGTCATCATTGATGCCATGGGGGTGCGCCACATTTCACCTAAACTATGCACACCTTGGCGAAAGATATTCAGCACAAAAAAATAGCCGGCTGAAAAAACTGATTTTTTAACACGCTCATTTTGGCTTTTTCGACCTTTAAATAACAAGCTCATAGTGTTGCCTCTGCCAATGGATCTTGACTCATGCGGCCATCTTTTAAGGTTAAGCTACGGTATTTCATTCTTGAGATCAGCCCTAAATCATGGGTGGCAATAAGCACAGTAGTACCATGATTATTAAACTCTTCAAACAACCGTAGAATATCCATGGAAAGCTCAGGATCTAAATTACCCGTTGGCTCATCGGCAAGTAATAATGGCGGCGAGTTGACGATCGCACGGGCAATCCCAACTCGCTGTTGTTCACCACCAGAAAGCGTTGATGGGTGGCATTTCACCTTGTCTAGTAAACCAACTTTATCCAGCGCGCCATGCACACGCTTTTCAATTTGTTTATGATGCGTACCTTCAATGATCAATGGCAAAGCAACATTATCAAAAATGGTGTGGCGCTCTAATAAACGATGGTTTTGGAAGATAATCCCAATATCACGACGTACGTACGGAATTTGCCGCGATTTAACCGCATTTAAATCAACACCATTAATGAAAACATGCCCAGCAGATGGGCGTTCCATTAAACTAATGAGTTTAAGTAAGGTACTTTTACCGGCGCCACTGTGGCCGGTTAAAAAAGCGAGTTCACCCGGTTTAACATGAAAATTAACTTTTTCCAGCGCTCGATGACCACCGGGATATGTTTTGCTGACTTGCTGAAAATTTATCATTTTAGTTATCAATCATCCACAGCTGAAAAGGGAGCAAGCTCCCTTTTGAAATTTAAACTTCATCCTCGTCTTGGCTAAATAGCGCATCAATGAAGTCATTACTATTAAATGCACGTAAATCATCAATGCCTTCGCCCACACCAATATAGCGGATTGGAATATTGAACTTATCGGCCACCGCAAAGATAACCCCACCTTTGGCTGTACCATCTAACTTAGACAAGGTGATCCCAGTAAGGCCAACACATTGATTGAATAAGTTAACTTGGCTAATGGCATTTTGCCCTGTGCCGGCGTCGATAGTTAACATCACTTCATGTGGCGCATCGGCATCAATTTTTTTCATCACCCGAGCTATTTTTTCAAGCTCTTGCATTAGGTTATCTTTATTTTGCAAGCGCCCAGCTGTATCGGCAATTAATACATCAACATTGCGTGCTTTGGCAGCTTGAAATGCATCAAAGACCACAGAGGCACTGTCGGCTCCGGTATGTTGTGCGATCACAGGGATTTTATTACGCTCACCCCATACTTGTAATTGCTCTACAGCCGCCGCACGGAAGGTATCACCCGCTGCTAACATCACTGATTTACCTTGATCTTGAAATTGCTTAGCAAGTTTACCAATCGTCGTTGTTTTACCAACCCCATTGACACCCACCATTAATATAACAAATGGTTTTTTATCAGCAGGAATTTCCAATGGTTGTTCGGCTGTTTTAAGCATTGCCGCCATTTCTTGCTTCATTAACTCATACAGCGCATCACCATCTTTTAACTGTTTGCGGTTAGCCGCATCAGTCAAACGGTCGATCAGCTTCATGGTGGTATCAACCCCCAGATCGGCTGTTAATAGCTGAGTTTCAAGATCTTCAAATAATTCATCATCAATTTTCTTACCGGTGAAAATCGATGCAAAGCCAGAACCTAAGTTTACTTTGGTTTTTAATAAACCTTTTTTAAGACGCGCAAAGAACCCTTCTTTTTTAGGTTTTTCTGCTGTTTTAGCTTGCTCGATAGCAAGCTCGGCTGTTAAGCGCTCTTGCTCTAAACGTTCCGCTTCCGCCTCTTCTGCAGCAATACGTTGTTGTTCTACACGCTCAGCTTCTGCCTGCTCGGCAGCAATACGTTGCTGCTCTACACGCTCAGCTTCTGCCTGCTCGGCAGCAATACGCTGTTGTTCTTCACGTTCAGCTTCTGCCTGCTCTGCGGCGATACGTTGTTGCTCTACACGCTCAGCTTGTGCTTTTTCAGCAGCAATGCGCTGTTGTTCTAAACGCTCCGCCTCTGCCTGCTCTGCGGCAATACGCTGTTGTTCTTCACGTTCAGCTTGTGCTTTTTCAGCGGCAATACTTTCTGCTTCACGTTGCGCTTGCTCAGCAGCTTGTCGCTCTTGTTCGAGCTGCATCGCTTCTTGTTGCTGGGCTAAACGAGCGGCTTCATCACGGCGTTGCTGCTCTGCTTTTTCAGCTGCGACTAATTCAGCATCTGCAATCGCTCGACGCTCAGCTTCACGCGCTTCTTCTGTAATACGTTGTTGTTCTTCACGTTCAGCTTGTGCTTTTTCAGCGGCAATATTTTCTGCTTCACGTTGCGCTTGCTCGGCAGCTTGTCGCTCTTGTTCGAGTAGCATCGCTTCTTGTTGCTGGGCTAAACGCGCGGCTTCATCACGGCGTTGCTGCTCTGCTTTTTCAGCTGCAGCTAATTCAGCATCTGCAATCGCTCGACGCTCAGCTTCACGCGCTTCTTCTGTAATACGTTGTTGTTCTTCACATTCAGCTTGTGCTTTTTCAGCGGCAATCCTTTCTGCTTCACATTGCGCTTGCTCGGCAGCTTGTCGCTCTTGTTCGAGTAGCATCGCTTCTTGTTGCTGGGCTAAACGAGCGGCTTCATCACGGCGTTGCTGCTCTGCTTTTTCAGCTGCAGCTAATTCAGCATCTGCAATCGCTCGACGTTCAGCTTCCGCTTGTTGGTTATTGAGCTCTTGGGTGTTTTGCTCTGTTTGTTGATTTTTATCTGACTTACCAAAGCCGAACCAAGACAGGAATTTACTTTTTTTTGCCATACTTGCTAATAACCACTTATAAAAATCTGATAAACTAACGGTAATAATTTGTGAATTCGCTGCCTTGTATTAAAACCAAGCCGCTAATAACCACAATATATTGTCTAAGACGCTCATAGTAACACTTTTAGTGCAGTTGAAAAATGACACGCTGCTATATGAGTACAATATTATCCGAGCTAGATGTTAGATACCATTTTTTAGTGAGCTAAATGAGAAATAAATCACCACAAAAACAAATGAGTAATAAAGCCAATGATGGCGTTATTAGGATCATCAGCGGACAATTTCGTGGCCGTAAATTGCCAGTAAAAGATGTGCAAGGCCTGCGCCCAACCACAGACCGTATAAAAGAAACGGTATTTAACTGGTTAATGCAAGATACCCGCGATGCCAAAGTGCTCGATTGTTTTGCCGGTTCTGGTGGATTAGGCTTTGAAGCGCTGTCGCGGTTTGCTCACTCAGCCTGTTTTTTAGAAATGGATAAACTCGCAGCGGCGCAATTAAAAACCAATATAGATACCTTAAAACTCACTAATGCTGAGGTTGTTTGTACTGATAGTTTGCTGCATTTAAGCAAAAACCCGCAACAACAGCAGTTTAATTTAGTGTTTATTGACCCACCCTTTCGCCAAGGTTTAGCACAACAATGCTGTGACTTACTCACAGAAAATGCTTGGTTAGCTAAAAATGCGCTTATTTATGTTGAAGTAGAAAGCGACCTGCCGGTATTACAAACGCCGAGCAATTGGCTGTTATTAAAAGAAAAAGCGGCTGGGCAAGTATTGTCCCGCCTCTATGAATTGCAGTAAAATTAGTAACATACAAATATTTTCGGTTTCCTATTGGAACAGACTATATTTATCCTTTACATGTGGTGTGGCTTCGGATTACAATACTGCACCATTTTTGAACCACTTGATCATTGTTTGATCAACTTGAGCAACGCTCATTATTTAGGTAGGTGAATTTTTAATGCCAGTAATTAAAGTAAGAGAGAACGAACCGTTTGACGTAGCACTTCGTCGCTTCAAGCGTTCATGTGAAAAAGCAGGTATCCTTTCAGAAGTTCGTCGTCGCGAGCACTATGAAAAGCCAACAGCTGAGCGTAAGCGTAAAAAAGCTGCAGCGGTTAAGCGTCACATGAAGAAGCTTTCTCGCGATAACGCACGTCGCGTTAAATTATATTGATCAGTATTGGTCTTGTATAAATGAGCCTTTTAATAAAGCTAAAAGATGCGCAAAAAGATGCGATGCGAGCAAAAGACAAACAACGTCTTAATCCAATTCGTATGGTACTTGCTGCAATCAAGCAGCGTGAGATTGACGAGCAAATAACACTTGATGATGACGGTATTACCGCAGTATTAGTGAAGCTTGTTAAACAACGCCGTGACTCTTACACTCAGTATACTGATGCTGGCCGTGAAGATTTAGCCGAAATTGAAGCCAATGAAATTACAGCTCTTGAAGAATTTTTACCTCAACAATTGAGTGAAGATGAAATCGTAGCTCTCATTGATGCGGCTATTGCTGATACTAACGCAGCAGGTATGCAAGATATGGGTAAAGTAATGGGAATAATCAAAAGCAAAGCTGAAGGTCGTGCCGATTTAGGTAAGATCTCTGGTTTAATTAAGCAACGATTAACTGCCTAATACTCCCACATACAGATGTATGATTTAAGCAAACCGAGCCATGTGCTCGGTTTCTTCGTTTTTAGCTTTAATAAAAATAGCATTTGTGTTCAAATCTAAATGTGTAGAACTAAACCTTTTTCTATTTATCTCAGGACTAGACTTTACTAATGGCTGGAAAGATCCCACGTAATTTTATAGATGACTTACTTGCCAGAACCGATATTGTCGAGCTAATTGACTCCAAAGTTGGCTTAAAAAAAGCGGGCAAAGATTACCAAGCCTGCTGCCCTTTTCACAACGAAAAATCGCCATCATTTACCGTATCTCAAGACAAACAGTTTTATCACTGCTTTGGTTGTGGTGCCAACGGCAACGCTATTTCATTTGTTATGGAATACGACAAGCTAGAATTTGTTGATGCTATTGAAGAACTTGCCAGCATTCTCAACCTAGATGTACCTCGTGAGCAAGGCTCCAGTAATGGCCCAGAGCGTACCGCAGAACAAAAACGCTCGGATTACGATTTAATGCTCCACAGTGCGCGTTTTTACCAACATCAATTAAAGCACCATGCTAATTCAGCAACCGTAATCGACTATGTAAAAGGCCGAGGCCTGAGCGGTGAAACGGTTAAAAAGTTTATGATTGGTTATGCCCCCAGTGAATGGGAAGGCCTGTGCCTACAACTTGGCCGTAATAAAGAACAAAAAGAGCAATTAGTTGAGCTAAAGTTGGCCTCAGAGAAAACCTCAGGCCGCCAGTTCGACTTTTTCCGTGATCGCTTAATGTTCCCTATTCGCGATAAACGTGGCCGTGTGATTGCCTTTGGTGGCCGCGTTATGCAAGCCGATCAAGGGCCTAAATATTTAAACTCGCCAGAAACTCGTATATTTCATAAAGGCTTTGAACTATATGGCTTATATGAAGCAAAACAAGCGCATAAAAAGCTCGACCATGTACTCATAGTTGAAGGCTATATGGATGTGGTGGCACTGAGCGAACAAGGTATTGAATACGCAGTAGCAGCACTTGGTACCGCCACCACAGCTGAACATATGCATACTCTGTTTAGAACCACAGACCGCGTTATTTGCTGTTACGATGGCGATCGTGCTGGGCGTGATGCGGCATGGCGCGCACTTGAAAACGCCCTGCCTTATCTAAATGACGGTAAAGCATTACAGTTTGTGTTTTTACCTGATGGTGAAGATCCAGACTCTCTAGTACAAAAAGAAGGTAAAGAGGCCTTTGAACAACGCTTAGCTAACGCCGATGACTTTACCAAAGTACTGTTTAATAAACTCAGCCAAGAAATTGATTTAACTACTGATGCAGGAAAAGCCAAGTTACTCAGTGCGGTATTGCCGTTGGTTGAAAAAATCCCCAGCGAGTTTTATCAAGAGAATCTGTTAGAGCATTTAGGACGTTTAATTGGCCGCACTAAAGAGCAACTCAATAACCGCCTAAAAACGCCGAAGCAACAACACTCTATTGAGCGTAAATTTAAAATAACGCCAATGCGCCGCGCTATTGGTTTGCTCATTCAACACCCAAATTTAGCACACGCAGTGCCTTATTTGCCTGATTTAGCACAGATGAATATTGCAGGCATTGAGTTACTCATTCGTTTACAGCATTACGCATTACAAAAATCACCAATCACCACCGCGCAATTGCTTGAATCGTTTCGTGAAACGCCCGAGTATGAGGCGCTCATTAAACTCGCTACTTGGCGACATGAGATTGGCGACGACCGTTTAGAAGCCGAATTTAAAAATACTTTCAAATTTATTGAAGATCAGTGTTTAAATTATCGACTCGAGACCCTATTAATAAAAGACAAGACTCAAGGCTTAAATAGTGAAGAACGACTCGAATGTCACCTATTAACGCAAGCTTTAAAAGGCACTAACAACTAGTCAAAAACGATTTATGCTGTTATACTGTGCTATTCACTGCGTCAAATAATACTTAGCTTGGCTTAATAAATAAGCGAGCTGGCGCCTGTTGTATCAACTTATCAGAGTGGAAGAAACAATCTCTATGGATCCAACTCCTCAGTCACAATTAAAACTTCTGATTCAAAAAGGTAAAGAGCAAGGTTACTTAACTTTTGCAGAAGTTAATGATCACCTTCCACAAGATATTATCGATTCAGATCAAGTAGAAGATATCATTAGTATGATCAATGATATGGGTATCAAGGTTAGCGAAAATGCGCCTGATGCCGATGAATTGATGATGCAAGAAACGACAACAGATGAAGACGCAGCAGAAGCTGCAGCCGCTGCGCTTGCTACTGTAGATAAAGAAATCGGCCGTACTACGGATCCGGTTCGTATGTACATGCGTGAAATGGGTACTGTTGAACTGCTTACCCGTGAAGGCGAAATCGTTATCGCTAAGCGTATTGAAGAAGGCATCAACCAAGTACAAATCTCGGTTGCTGAATACCCTGAAGCAATTACATACCTGCTGGAACAATGGGATAAATTTGAAGCAGAAGAGATGCGCTTAAGCGACATTATCTCTGGTTTCTTTGATCCTAATGCAGATGAAGCACCAATTTCAGCTACGCACATTGGCTCTGAATTAAGCGAAAAAGAGCTTGATGATGAAGACGACGATGATGCAGATAGCGATGATGAAGATGAAGAAGAAGTAGATACTGGCCCAGATCCTGAAGAGGCGCGTGTGCACTTTGAAAATCTTCGCGATCTTTATAATAAAGCACGCGATACATTTGAAAGTAAAGGCCGTTCACATCCTGAGTCGCAAGCAGCGATTTTTGAAATTGGTGAACTGTTCAGAACCTTTAAATTAGTGCCAAAACAGTTTGACCGCATGGTTAATAACATGCGCGAAATGATGGATAGAGTTCGTGTTCAAGAACGTATCGTCATGAAGCAAGCTGTACAGATTGCAAAATTACCAAAGAAAACCTTTGTGAAGCATTTTGCTAACAACGAAACAGATACTGCGTGGATTGACCATGAAATTGCTGCGAATGAAAAATACTCAGCAAAATTAGATGAAATCAAACCAGAGATCATTCGTTGTATCAATAAACTACGTGTTATTGAAGAAAGCACAGGTTTAAGCATTGAACGCATTAAAGACATCAACCGTCGTATGAGCATTGGTGAAGCAAAAGCGCGCCGTGCGAAAAAAGAAATGGTTGAAGCGAACTTACGTCTTGTGATCTCAATTGCTAAAAAATACACCAACCGTGGTTTACAATTCTTGGACTTGATCCAAGAAGGTAACATTGGTTTGATGAAAGCTGTTGATAAGTTTGAATATCGCCGTGGTTATAAGTTCTCAACTTATGCAACGTGGTGGATCCGTCAAGCAATCACCCGCTCTATCGCCGACCAAGCGCGTACAATCCGTATTCCGGTGCATATGATTGAAACGATTAACAAACTTAATCGTATTTCTCGTCAAATGCTGCAAGAAATGGGTCGTGAGCCAAATCCAGAAGAATTAGCAGAACGCATGATGATGCCTGAGGACAAGATCCGTAAGGTACTTAAAATCGCGAAAGAGCCAATTTCAATGGAAACACCAATCGGTGATGATGAAGATTCGCACTTAGGTGACTTTATCGAAGATACCACTATTGATTCGCCTATTGATTCGGCGACTATGGAATCTTTACGCGGTGCGACTAACGATGTATTAGCGGGCCTAACGGCACGTGAAGCGAAAGTATTGCGTATGCGTTTTGGTATCGATATGAATACCGACCATACCTTAGAAGAAGTAGGTAAGCAGTTTGACGTTACCCGTGAGCGTATTCGTCAAATCGAAGCGAAGGCACTGCGTAAATTACGCCACCCTTCACGTTCAGACTTACTGAAAAGCTTCTTAGATGCTAAATAATTAGCAACTAAAATACAGATTAAAATTTAAAAGGCCGCTGTAGCGGCCTTTTTTCTATTTACAGGAAATAATTATGGCTTGGATCCAAATCCGTATCAATGCCAACGCTGCAACCGCTGATGCAGTAAGTGACTTATTAATGGAGGCAGGCAGTGCGTCTGTTACCTTTATTGATGCTAAAGACACCCCAATTTACGAGCCAAAAATCGGCACTGTGGTATTTTGGGCTGACACCACTGTGATTGGTCTATTCGAAGCTAATCACGATATGAATGCGGTCGTTGCTTTATTAAAGCGCCATGACGAACTAAAAGACACCTTAGTATACAAAATAGAGCAGCTTGAAGATAAGGACTGGGAACGCGAATGGATGGATAACTTCCACCCCATCCAGTTTGGTGAAAAACTGTGGATTTGCCCAAGCTGGCGCGATATTCCCGATCCAGACGCCGTCAATGTGTTACTCGATCCAGGCCTTGCGTTTGGTACCGGCACCCATGCCACTACTGCACTTTGCTTAAAATGGCTTGAAAGCCAAGACTTAACCGGTAAAACCGTGGTCGACTTTGGTTGTGGCTCAGGCATTTTAGGCATTGCAGCAATCAAGCTCGGTGCCAAGCGCATGATCGGCATAGATATCGACCCGCAAGCCCTTGAAGCAAGTTTAGATAACGCACAGCGTAATGGCGTTGCCGATAAGCTTGAGGTTTACTTGCCAGAAAATCAGCCTGAGTTTAGCGCTGATATCGTGGTTGCCAATATTTTAGCGGCGCCACTGCGTGAATTACACAGTGTGATATTAGGCTTGTTAAAACCAGGTGGTAAAATTGCCATGTCGGGGATTTTAGAACAACAAGCGCAGTCAGTTGCAGATGTTTATGCGCCGTTTTTAGCCTTGGATGAGATTGCTGTTGAAGGTGAATGGACGCGTGTTAGCGGTACTAAGAACGCATAATTTGCTGGTTGTAGTACTTTAGAGTATTAACTCAAAATCACTAGGTAAAGCCTGTAATTAACAGGCTTTACCTATTATTTACACACTGTTATACATAATGATTTTCTTGACGAAAATTAGTTCTGTATAAAATTCAGACAAATAAAGCCATTCGTCAAACTGTTATCAAATGTCAATACGCAAAAGTCAAAAAAAAGTCACTTTTGTTCAATTTATAGCCTTTGATTTTTGCAAAAAAAACCGTAAACTTAGCGCCCCTTGAAAAGAGGCCTATTGAATACAGTGCGTATCGGAACATACCAATTAGAGAACAATGTAATTGTAGCGCCAATGGCGGGAATTACTGATAGACCATTTAGACAACTTTGTCGCCGCTTAGGTGCGGGGCTTGCCGTGTCTGAAATGCTCTCGTCGAATCCTTTGGTATGGAAAACCGAGAAATCGATGAACCGTATGGATCATAGTGGTGAATCGGGAATACGCGCGGTGCAAATCGCAGGAGCTGATCCTGAGCTTATGGCTCAGGCTGCACAATTCAATGTAAGTAATGGTGCACAAATCATAGATATTAATATGGGGTGCCCAGCTAAGAAAGTGAACAAGAAACTCGCAGGCTCCGCGCTATTACAGTTTCCTGGTTTAGTGGAAGAGATTATTGACGCAGTGGTTAGCGCTGTTGATGTACCTGTAACACTGAAAATCCGTACTGGATGGGATCAGGACAACCGTAACGGTGTTGAGATTGCGAGAATAGCTGAACGTTATGGCATAGCTTCATTGGCCGTACATGGGCGTACACGCGCATGTATGTACAAAGGTGAAGCTGAATACGCCACTATTAGGGATATCAAACGTTCAGTGTCGATACCTGTCGTTGCTAATGGAGACATTACGTCTCCTGAAAAAGCAAAACAGGTTTTGGACTATACGGGTGCAGATGCCATTATGATTGGTCGAGCCGCCCAAGGTCGCCCTTGGATATTTAGGGAGATAGACCACTATTTGCGAACCGGTGAACATTTACCTGTGCCTCCAATTGCGGAAGTACGTGGTATTTTGATGGAACACTTAGTGAACCTTCATGCGTTTTACGGCGAACCAATGGGAGCGCGCATCGCTCGCAAACATGTATCTTGGTATTTGCAAACCCATGACAGTGACGGTCAGTTTAGGCGAGTATTTAATGCTCTCGATAATCCACAGGCACAAATCGAGACATTAGAGCAATACTTTAAAACACTAGCAGCTAACTAAGAAAGAAAGAGATATAAACAATGTTCGAACAAAACGTGACTTCTCCATTTATCACTAACCCTCATGTTCAGTCACACGAGAAACCGCAGCCATTACGCGATGCAGTGAAGAAAGCTGTTCATCACTATTTAAAACAGCTTAACGGTCAAGATGTGCAAGACGTTTACGACCTTGTTCTTTCAGAGCTAGAAGCACCATTACTTGAAGAAGTAATGACTTACACACGTGGTAACCAAACACGTGCGGCAATCTTACTAGGTATCAACCGCGGTACTTTACGTAAGAAACTAAAGAAATACGGCATGAACTAATACGATGTTGTGATTTATCACAACATTCGTTTGAAAAAGCACCTTCGGGTGCTTTTTTTATATCTTTAATAATCCTCAAAAAAGCACCTAATTGCAAAATCCTCACCCTTTAAACATCGTTTTTTAAGCGGTATTCAGTTAAAATAGCGCCTTTCTAAGCTAGCTCAAACACTGAGGTAATCAAACTACAATGGATACACATCGTCCAATTCGTCGCGCACTACTAAGTGTGTCAGATAAAACCGGTATTGTTGAATTTGCTCGCGCTCTGGAATCACAAGGCGTAGACATCTTATCAACTGGCGGTACTTGTAAATTACTTGCTGATAATGGCATTAAAGTCACTGAAGTATCTGACCACACAGGTCACCCTGAGATCATGGATGGTCGCGTAAAAACTCTTCATCCAAAAATTCATGGCGGCATTTTAGCGCGTCGTGGTCAAGATGAAGACGTCATGGACGCTCATAACATCTCAGCTATTGATATCGTTGTAGTTAACTTATACCCCTTTGCGAATACTGTCGCTCAAGAAAACTGCAGCCTTGAAGATGCCATTGAAAACATTGATATCGGTGGCCCAACTATGGTGCGTGCCGCGGCTAAAAACCACAAAGACGTGACTATTGTAGTAAACGCCAAAGATTACGAGCGCGTGATCAGCGAAATGCAAAGCAACAATGGGTCAACTACGTACAAAACACGTTTTGACTTAGCGATTGCCGCTTACGAGCACACGGCGCAGTACGATGGCATGATTGCTAACTACTTCGGTAAAATGGTGCCTGATTACACGGATGAAGCGGCTGAGGAAACTAAATTCCCACGCACTATCAATATGCAGTTCACTAAAAAACAAGACATGCGCTACGGTGAAAATTCACACCAAGACGCGGCGTTTTATGTTGAAAACGACGTGCAAGAAGCGTCTGTTGCAACCGCCGTACAGCTACAAGGTAAAGCATTGTCGTTCAACAACATTGCTGACACTGATGCAGCCCTAGAGTGTGTTAAAGAATTCGATGTACCGGCCTGTGTGATCGTAAAACATGCCAATCCTTGTGGTGTGTCAATCGGTGAAAACATCCTTGAAGCCTATGACCGCGCATTCAAAACCGATCCTACATCAGCATTTGGTGGCATTATTGCCTTTAACCAAGAGCTTGATGCAGACACCGCTGAAGCGATTGTGTCACGTCAATTCGTTGAAGTGATCATTGCGCCTAAAGTATCAGAAGCCGCAGCACAAATCGTATCTGCAAAGCAAAATGTACGTTTATTAGAATGTGGTGAGTTCTCTGCTAAAGGCACAGGTCATGACATTAAGCGTGTAAATGGCGGTGTACTCATTCAAGATCGCGATTTAGGTATGGTTACTCAAGGCGACTTAAAAGTTGTGTCTAAGCGCCAGCCTACTGAGCAAGAGCTTAAAGACTTATTATTCTGCTGGAAAGTGGCTAAATTTGTAAAATCAAACGCCATTGTTTATGCCCGTGACGGTATGACCATTGGTGTAGGCGCAGGCCAAATGAGCCGTGTTTACTCAGCTAAAATTGCCGGTATTAAAGCCGCTGATGAAAACCTTGAAGTTAAAGGTTCAGTAATGGCATCTGATGCGTTCTTCCCATTCCGTGATGGAATTGATGCAGCTGCAGAGGCAGGTATTACAGCGGTGATCCAACCAGGTGGTTCAATGCGCGATGAAGAAGTTATCGCCGCAGCGGACGAAGCTGGCATGGCAATGGTGTTTACTGGCATGCGTCACTTCCGCCACTAATCACACAAAGAGCTAACACCATCAGTTAGCTCTTTTTGTTTGCACCAAATTCACGTATTCTGCTTATTCTATAACCTCTATAAAATTATAATGTGAAGGAACAGACGATGAAATTTGCACTAAAAACACTACTGGTTGCTACCCTTGCTATGAGCTCAACGTTAGTATTTGCCCATGATCATGGCCAAAACTCAGCGGTTGCTCAAGCCGTTAAATCAAGCGAGCGCAACACTGAACGTGACCAATATCGCCACCCTGTAGAAACACTCGCGTTTTTTGGCCTACAGCCAACGATGACAGTGGTTGAGATTGCACCAGGCGGTGGCTGGTACAGTGAAATTTTAGCGCCAGTACTGAAAGAGCAAGGCACCTATTATGCTGCACACTTTCCTGCTGATTCATCGGTTGGCTATTATCAACGTTCACTCGCTGGCTTTAAACAGAAAGTCGCCGAAGATAAGCGATTCAGTAACGTAAAAATCACTGAATTTGCCCCTTCAACACATTTAGACATAGCACCTGCGGGCAGCGCAGACATGGTGTTAACGTTCCGCAATGTACATAATTGGTATATGAGCAAAGATAAAGACGCCGCAGCTAATGCCTTTAAGTCTTTTTACAAAGCACTTAAACCAGGTGGCACTTTAGGTGTGGTTGAGCATCGCCTACCTGAAGCGCAAGCTGATGAAATGCAAAAGTCATCAGGTTATATGAAGCAAAGCGTAGTAATCGAACTTGCTAAACAAGCAGGCTTTGAACTTGCAGCAAGCAGTGACATAAATGCAAACTCACTTGATACAGCCGATCACCCTAAAGGGGTATGGACCCTTCCACCAAGCCTTAGACTTGGCGAGCAAGATGCCGCTAAATATAAAGCCATTGGTGAAAGCGACCGCATGACGCTGAAATTTAAAAAACCGCTTTAAATAGGATATTCGCCATGAATGTATTAGTCATTGGCAGCGGCGGCCGCGAACACGCACTTGCGTTCAAAGCCGCTCAAAACACTAAAGTTAACACTGTATTTGTAGCCCCAGGTAATGCTGGTACTGCGCTTGAGCCAAAGCTTGAGAATGTTGCCATTAACGTTGAAGACCTCGATGGCCTACTTAACTTTGCGCAAAACAATAATGTTGAGCTCACCATTGTTGGCCCTGAAGTACCATTAGTACTTGGTGTGGTAGATAAATTCCGTGAACACGGTTTAGCTATCTTTGGCCCAACAGCAGGTGCTGCGCAGCTAGAAGGCTCTAAGTCATTCACGAAAGACTTTTTAGCCCGCCACGCAATTCCAACGGCTGATTACCAAACCTTTGAACAAATTGACCCTGCGCTTGCGTACTTAAAAGAAAAAGGCGCACCGATTGTTATTAAAGCGGACGGTTTAGCAGCTGGTAAAGGCGTTATTGTTGCCATGACCGAAGTTGAAGCTGAAGATGCTATCCGCGATATGCTTGCTGGTAATGCCTTTGGCGAAGCTGGCAGCCGCGTGGTGATTGAAGAGTTCTTAGAAGGTGAAGAAGCATCATTCATCGTGATGGTGGATGGTAAAAACGTACTCCCGTTTGCAACTAGCCAAGATCACAAACGCGCTTACAATGGCGATCAAGGTCCAAACACAGGTGGTATGGGGGCATACTCACCAGCGCCGGTAGTAACCGATGAAATCCATCAGCGCATCATGAACGAAGTGATCTACCCAACGGTAGAAGGTATGGCAAGCGAAGGCCATCCGTACACTGGCTTCTTGTATGCAGGCCTTATGATCGATGACTCTGGTACCCCTAAAGTTATAGAGTATAACTGTCGTTTTGGTGACCCTGAAACACAACCTATGATGCTACGTTTACAGTCTGACTTAGTTGAACTGATTGAAGCAGCTAATCGTGTTGAACTTGATAAAACCACCATTGAGTTTGACTCACGCGCAGCAGTGGGTGTGGTACTGGCAGCGAAAGGCTACCCTGATAACTACCCTAAAGGTGATGCTATTAGTGGCCTGAAAGTAAACTACCCAGAAGGCGAAAAAGTCTTCCACGCGGGGACTAAGCAAGACGGCGACAACGTAGTGACTGCCGGTGGCCGAGTATTATGTGCAACGGCACTGGGTAACACTGTGACCGAAGCGCAACAACGTGCCTACCAACTAGTTGCTGAAATCAGCTGGCTAGGTATGGAATACCGTACCGATATTGCTTATCGCGCTATCGCTCGGGAAAAATAGGTCCAACCAGCAGCTATTAATAATAAGCGCAGTTTATCTGCGCTTTTTTAGTGCTACAATAAAGCGGTGACGTCTTGCATATAAGTAACACCTTGGAACAACAACCGTTTAAATATCATATTATTGCATTGTTTATTTTGAGCATTTTAGTGTTCATTATCTATACCTTTGCCAATCATTTAGCTACACCTACCCGCTATACAATTAATAAAACCGCTGCAGTGTATTTAGAGCAAAGCTATCGCATCGATCCATCAAAATCACTAACACTCGCTAAATTTTTAAACGATCCGGATGCCCGTATTTCAGAACCATTTGACACCATTGCATGGGGCTTAAAATCACAAGATTATTGGCTTTTAATGAAGCTAGAAAATAAATCAGCCGAGTCAAAACAGCTATTCGCTCACTTTGATAATCCTATGATTGATTATTTAACTGTTTATCAAATAGATAACCAAGGCAAATTGGTTAACACCTTTAATTTAGGCGATCGGCAAGAGCAACTTAGCTTATTTGAATACAGCGTCCCGCATATAAGCTTTGCTATTGCAGCACAAAGCCATAGCCTGTTGATCATAAAAATAGATACTACAGGGATCAGCAAAACCCCAATAAATTTATATGGTGAAGCTGAATTTAAAGATTTACTCCGCGCCCAAACAGCTATTTGGGGAATTTTTGTTGGGGTATTAATTATGGCGGCTTTATATAATTTAGTACTGTATTTTGGTATTCGCGATCGGGTTTATCTGATTTACATTGGCTATATACTGTCTGCACTGATTTTGATGGGCTCTGTATTAGGTTTTGGTTTTTACTTATGGCCAGTAGCGTTACAGCAGCTTTTTAATCACTATATTGTAGTGAGTAATTACGCGATTGCATTTTTTACACTAGCCTTCTGTGCTATGTTTTTGCGCTACCATAAAGATAAATGCTGGCGTTATAAGCTAAGCCTTGCACTATTGAGCCTTATGCTCTGTTTAGGGATCGCTAGCTTTTTCATTGTTGAATATATTTCTTCGCAAATATTCTTTGTTGTCTTAGTTTTTCTTTATATTGTATGTATTACATTAATTTACAACAAATTACGCAGCGGCTTTCGCTGGGCCAAGTTTTATGTCATTTCGTGGATACCGTTGATAATTGGCGCAGCAATTCAGCCCTTAGAGCTGACAGGGATCATCGAATATAGCTTTGCCACCCGTCATGCATTTTTAGTGGCAATTCTATGTGAAGTAACATTAATGGCCATGGCACTGGCTGATCGGGTGCGCTACCAACGAGAAAAAGCGCTCTATCACGCCACTCATACCGAGCAAACAAAACTTTTAAACAGCGCAATGTTAAAGCATGCATACACAACTTTGCAGCTCAACCAGCGCCCTGCAAACTTATGTCTAATTAGGATCATCCACTTTCACTCATTAAGTCATATTTTAAATCAAACCCAAAGCGCTGAGTTAATTGTCAATGTAGCGCAAGCTCTTGAGCTACAACTTAGCAAAGAAAGAGAATTCATACATTTAGAAAACGATTTAGACACCTGCCCGCGGATTGCTGACTTAGGCAACGGGGTACTCGCATTTGTTTCAGTTAAAACCCAAAGCACCCACACACTGCATGCAAATCTCAGCAAAGTGATGAAGGGGTTACCAAAACATTATCCTGTCCAAGGATTTGATTTACAGCTAAGTTATTCAATAGGTTATTGTGCCTTAGACAACGAAAACGGCTTTGATAGCTGGTTACAAAATGGCTATCTTTCATTGGCAGAAGCACCACACATAACCAGCCCAACTAGCCCGCCAAAAACCATGCCCACGATGATGAATATAAGCTTAGCAACCGCATTTCAAAATGCTTTAAAAGCAGACCAATTAACAATTTATCATCAGCCACAAATAAATTTACACTCAGGCAAAACGATTGGTAGTGAAGCTTTATTGCGCTGGCCTAATGCACCTTACGAACAGCTCAATATTGAGTCATTAATTTTATTAGCCGAACGTACAGGGCTTATCAACGAACTCACCTTATGGGTGTTGGATAAAGCTTGTCAAGATATCGCTAAATTCAATTATGCCGGTTATACCGAGCATAAAGTCAGTGTTAATTTAAGCGCTAAGAATTTGATGATCCATAACTTAATTGAAAAAATCGAAAACACCTTACTTAAACATAATGTTCCCGCCAAACAACTTAAATTTGAACTGACTGAGTCGGCTTTAATTGTAAACCAACAGCAAATGATTAACTTAGTTGAACAATTAACACGCCTTGGTATTGAAGTAATTTTAGATGATTTTGGTACTGGCTATTCGTCACTAAATTGTTTTGTTAGCTACAATTTTTCAACCTTAAAAATAGATAAATCATTTATTATCGACCTACCTACACATAGCGCCAACAAAGTCATTGTTAAGGCTGCGATTGAAATGGCCCATAGTCTTGGTTTAAAAGTGACTGCTGAAGGCGTAGAAGATGCAACAACGCAACAACTTTTACGCACTATGGGCGCAGATTATGGCCAAGGGTATTATTACTCCAAAGCCATTGCTGTCGATGATTACTTACTGTGGCTTGCCGATAAATAACTATTCTATAGAAATCATCTTCAACGACTAATCATGTTTAGGTATTTAAGCAAAGTAGCCACAAAACTGATAAAATCCCCTTTTTCACATCTTTAGGGGCGTAAAGATGCAAGGCACTCTCAAAAAACTAAAATCATCGCTAACACAACCAATTCAGTATCATTTACCTGTGGGTGATGAGTTAGTCGATCTAAATGCGTATATCGGTAAACAACTCACTTTAACTTTTAATGGCGCAATTTTATGCTCAAGCTGCGGTAAAAAAACTAAAAAAAGCTACTCGCAAGGACATTGCTTTGTCTGCATGCGTAAACTCGCTAGTTGTGATATGTGTATTATGAAACCTGAAACCTGTCACTATGACCAAGGTACTTGCCGTGAGCCGCAGTGGGGTGAAGAAAACTGCATGATCCCACATTATGTCTACCTAGCTAACACCTCAGGGCTTAAAGTCGGTATTACTCGCCATACACAAATACCAACTCGTTGGATTGACCAAGGTGCAACTCAAGCGCTGCCTATTTTTAAAGTACAAACGCGGTTGCAATCTGGTTTAGTGGAAGTGGCACTTGCGCAGTTTATTGCCGATAAAACCAACTGGCGTAATATGCTCAAAGGTCAAAGTGAAGTGCTTGACTTAAAAGCCGCCGCGGCTGAGTTAATTCCACAAATCGCAGGCAAGCTCAATGAACTGGCAGAGCTATTTGGTGCCACAGCTATTGAGCAACTAGATGAAGAGGTTGTTGATTTAGAGTTCCCGGTTACTGCTTACCCAACCAAAATTAGCTCTTTTAACTTTGATAAAGAGCCCGTAGTAAGTGGTATTTTAAACGGCATCAAAGGCCAGTATTTAATTTTTGATACTGGCGTTATCAACATCCGTAAATTTACCTCTTATGATGTCACTGTAGGTTGATTTTTTACCTGATAAAACTCTAACCATTGCCGCTGCGTTAACGGGCGGCAATAGTAATAACCTTGGATCACATCGCAGCCTATAGCCAATAAATAACTATACTGGGCAAGCTTTTCCACCCCTTCGGCAATAACCTGTAAATTTAAACTATTTGCCATCGCAACGATGGCAGCAACCACTTCACTATTGCCATATTCATCGGGGACTTTCGCAATAAAGCTAGCGTCTATTTTTAACGTATCTATGGGTAGTTTTGTCAGATAACTCAAAGCAGAATAACCGGTACCAAAATCATCAAGTGCAATCTGTACGCCCATTTTTTTAAGTTGCTGCAACTCTTTTTTAGCCTGACTCAATGAGCTAATAAAACTGCTTTCAGTGAGCTCTATTTCCAAGCAATGGCCTGGCAAGTTATAGCGTTGTAGCATCTGTTCAACACTGCTCGATAACTTGCCTTGGCTAAGGTGACAAGCCGAGATATTGATAGCCAAACGCCCTGCAGTTATGCCCAGTTTTTGCCACAAAGCCAACTGGATACCGGCATTATTAAGCACCCAAAGATCGAGCTTGACAATTAAACCTAATTCTTCTGCCAGAGGAATAAACTGTGCCGGTGAGATCAGCCCAAGCGCTGGATCATGCCAGCGCAAAAGAGCTTCTACCCCTTTAATTTTATTGGTTTTTAAACATTGCTTAGGCTGAAAGTACAATTCAAACTCGTCATTTTCAAGGGCATGCTGAAACCGACTCATCATCGCCAAGCGCTCTAATGAACGGGCATTCATTGATGATTTAAATAGCTGAAACGAATTACGACCCACTGCTTTTGAACGATACATAGCAATATCAGCATGTTTGAGCAGCGTTTCACTATCAAGCCCATCATCAGGGTAAACCGCAGCGCCAATCGATGCCGTAGCGCCCACCTCAAAGCCTTCAAGTTGAAAAGGCGTATTTAAGTAGCTGAGTATTTTATCCGCTATGCTTATTACCGCTGCAATATCATCGATTTCACATAGCACCACAAATTCATCACCGCCTAAGCGAGCTAAAGTATCGCCTTCGCGCAAAACACTTTGTATTCGTTTAGCAACTAATTTTAGCAGCACATCACCGGCGCTGTGGCCTAAGCTGTCGTTAATTTCTTTAAAGCGATCAAGGTCAATAAACATCACGGCGAGCATATCATTGCAGCGATGCGCCGCGGCTAATGCCATGCTTAATCGGTCATTAAATAAGCGCCGATTTGGCAGCCCCGTTAGTTCATCAAAATAAGCAAGTTGAACAATTTTCTCTTCTGCATTTTTACGCTCAGTAATATCACTAAAAATAGCCGCGTAAACAATTTCATCACTATTAGGCTCACGTATTTTAATAATGGTGAGCCATTCAACATACACATCACCATTTTTTTTGCGATTACAGATCTCCCCTTGCCATACCCCTTTTTCTACAATTGATTGCCACATTTTAATATAAAAATTTTTACTGTGTTTACCTGAACTTAAAATGCGCGGGTGCTGGCCGATGACGTCTTTTGGTTTATAACCAGTCAGCACTGTAAAAGCCGGGTTAACTTGAATGATCACCCCATCTTGCTGAGTGATCATAATGCCATCTAATGATGCATCAATAATCTTATTGGCTAAGTACAGGTTACGTTGTGAATGCTGCAGCGCTATATCACGCTGCTCAAGTACTTTTTCAAGCTCACTGCAATAGGCATTTTCTATTTCATTAATAAGGTGCTCAAGGGTAAGTACCCCTTTAATTGCTTGTTCGTCACTGACAACTAAATGGCGTACATTGTTTTCTGACATTAATCGATAAGCATCAAACAAACTGCTTTTAGAGTGTACTTGGTACAAAGGACGGCTTGCCAACTGCCAGCATGATATGTCGTTATTCGGTGCAATGATCAGATGCAGTAAATCTCGCTGAGTAATAATGCCATGCTCGTTTAGTTGCTGGTTATATACTAAGATCACTTGCTCTGCACGTTCTCGCATCATACTAACGGCTTCATTAAGAGCGCAATGACTTGGCACCACTAACACATCTTGATGATATTGATCTTTAATCGGCCTAAATTGCAAATAATGATCAAGCCCCTGATTTCGTACGATATCAGTAATACTAACCACACCGCACGGTAACTCATTTTCATCAACAACCAATAAATGGCGTACGTTATGCTGGTGAAAAACAAGCGCAGCATCGCTCACTAATTGCGAAGATGAAATACTTAAAACAGGGCTCGACATCACACTACGGATCTCAAGATGCTTAATATTACTGTCGGTAAAATCGAGCTTAATGCAATCAGCTTCAGTCCAGATACCGCATATCTGCTGATCTTCTTGCACAAAAATAGCGCTGACATTATGCGCCCGCATTAACTTTACGACATCGATAAGTTGCGTGTATTTACTACATGAAAGTACTTTATCAGTGAATACATCACAAACTTTCTGGTAACGACTACTTTTTGGCATTACAGCATCCCTAGCTTTACACGAACCAACAAGTATAATTAAGCCAATAAATGACAATTTGATTTAGGACAATAAATAAACATGCCATACCCAAAAATCATTATTTATAATGAAGAGCTAGAAGTCGTTACTCAGCCAAGTGACGTAGATGATTTTTTATATGGAATGAATAAAGACACGCAAGCACAAGTAACTTTGTTAGATCATAATGGCAGTTACCATACTCTTGATGGCGAGCCTTGCCAAGCACTGTGCAGTGAACAATTAACTCACTACGTTAAGCAGTATTTAGCTAACGAGGGGCACTGTTGTTTAAGTAAGATAGAGCAACTCACTCCACAGCAAGCATTTAATTTAGTCGTTATCGACTAATGCTTTTACATGGGCAATAGCGCTACGGCCAAGGGCTGAAAGTGCATAACCACCTTCTAAATAAGAGATAATACCTCTACAGCCAAGTTTTTTACTAAGTTGCGCAAGCTGTTCTGTCAACCAAGCATAATCATCTTCAACGAACTTTAGGCTTGCCATATCATCTTCAAGGTGGGCATCAAAGCCTGCACTAATAAACAATAACTCAGGCTTAAACTCTGTCAACTTAGGTAACCACTGCTGATTATAAAGCGCTTTTAAATCATTGCCATCGCTGGCAATTGGCAACGGCGAGTTAACTAGCGTGGCATTATTTTCAATCGCGGTATTGGGGTAAAACGGGTATTGAAATAACGAACAAAATAATACATTTTCATCATCAATAAAAATGTCTTGGGTGCCATTACCATGGTGTACATCAAAATCGACAATCGCAATGCGCTTAACCCCTTTGCTTTGTGCGTATTTCACCGCAATTGCTAAGTTATTAAACACACAAAAGCCGGCAGAGGTGGTACGGTTTGCATGATGACCCGGTGGCCGTACCGAGCAAAATGCTGCATCGAGGTTATCCGCTAATATTTCATCAACAGCTAAAACCCCAGCTCCTACCGCACGCTCAATGGCCATCAGTGAATCAGGGCATAACCAGGTATCACCATCAAGTGACGTTAAACCTTGCTCTGGTATGCTATTTTCCACCAGCGCAACAAGAGCTTCATCGTGAGCTAATAAGTAATGCTCGCGGGATGCCTTGGGAGCTTGCTTTTGCTGTACAGCAATATCTAACCCGCTTGCTAACAAACGATCAGCAATCGCATCTAAGCGCTCACGGCACTCAGGATGATCGTCAATCATTTTGTGTTTCCGACAAAAAGGATGGGAAATAATCGCAGTACGCATAACAGCTCCAAAAACTAATTTACGCGATAACTATAACAAAGCCACTAAACAGTGGCTTTGCGACTTTGGTTTATGTGCGCCAACTATTACTGTTTGGCTTTGAGGGTCAAATTTCTAAAATCAAAGCTAAAATCGGTTACAGCTGTTGAAACAGCGCGCATTTTTGCCTCAACCACGCGATTTTTACTACTCATAGTAAAGCTAATGTAAGCATCAGCCTCCAGTAACTTTTCATCCCACTTAACAATGAAGGTATTGCCCGTGTAATGCTCTAGTTGACCTTTTAAACGTTTGGTATGCGTGAAATCAATCCGTAACTTACCGTCTAGCTCTTCAATCACCACATCGCCATACCAATCATCGTGCAAGGTGCCAGTGTAGCTAATATTAGGTAATTGTGGCTGATAGTCTGCAGGCGCTTCAGGTTTAGCATTGGCATAGGCTTTTTGCTTACCTTCAAAGTGCTTTTTAGCGAGATCTTCGACCCAATCCTTATCTTCTAAATCGAGTGCATCTTCAAGTATTTCATAGGTCACTGCCGATAAAGCACTAAACGCTTGTTGATTACTTAGGATCACAATCCCGAGGTTTTTCTCCGGCAATAACGTGACTTGCGATACCATGCCTAAAATACCACCACCATGGCCTAACTTTTTAATGCCATGGAAATCTTCAATACTCCAACCTAAGCCATAACCTCTAAATTGCTGATGGTAAGCCTCATACGCACTTTTTGAAGCCAGTGAGGTGATATGCGGATGCCACATTTGCGCTTGTTGTTTTTCACTAAACAGTTGCTCGCCATTTGGCATTGTGCCATGCGCTAATTGGGTGCGTAGCCATTGGCTCATATCACTGACACTTGATGCAATCGCGCCAGCACCACGAAAGTCCTCTAAATAGTTAACAAAAAATGGGTGTAACTTGCCATCCATTGGAATGTGGCCCGTTGCCCAGTTTTGATTACTTTTTGGAATACGTGAAAAACCCGCGCGGGAATTATCCATATGCAAAGGCTGCAAAATATTTTTTTCGATGTAATCATTCCAGCTCATACCAGAAACACGCGCCACCACTTCACCGGCGGTGACAAACATCAAGTTGTTATAGGCGTATTTGCTGCGAAAGCTGCTGGCGGGTTTTAAATATTTTAGGCCTGCTAAAATATCTTCAATCGATTTGTCGGTATCAGGCCAAATCATTAAGTCGCCTTGGCCAAGCCCTAAGCCACTGCGGTGACTTAATAAATCACGGATCGTCAGTTCGCGGGTTACATAAGGGTCATACAAGCGAAACTCAGGGAGGTGATCAATTACTTTATCATCCCAACTGATTTTGTCTTCATCAACTAATTTAGCTAATGCCGCAGCGGTAAAAGCTTTAGTATTGGATGCGATACCAAATAAAGTATCTTTATTCACCTTATTACCGGTATCTAAATTGCTAACCCCAAAGCCTTTAGCCAAAATAACTTTATCGTTTTCAACTACGGCCACAGCCATTCCTGGGACATCAAAACGCGCCATTGAATTTTTAATTACTTGCTCAATCTGGGTAGTGTCAATGTCGGCATAGCTATTAAATGCACAACCTGTCAATAATGCGCCAGCTATCGCTAATTTTGTTAACGTCATAACAATCCTTGGGGTAAGTTTTAGTTTTTATTTTTATGTACAGCAAACTCAATAGCCGCACGTACTGTATCGCTATCTTGGCATGTTGGCCGAGATTTTATGGCTTCACTGTACGCATTTGGCACGCCTGCTTCAAGTGCCCCGCGATAAACATGCTGCATATACCAATCATAGGGCAGGATGTTTGCGTCAGTCGTATTGGCCATATAACAATGTGCCGCTATTTTTTGCCCATCGAGTAGTGTAACCTGAATATCAACACAGTCATAACGTGGCCCTTCAATGGCATCTAAAATCGTTTTTTCGTCGTCATTAAGTTGGTATACCACACCATAAACGTGGGCATTATCATCATTTGAAGGCCGTACATTGCCTTTTCCTGAACCATCGCTACTGACCATATCAAAGCTTAACTCATAGCCAAACAATGTTGCCGTACCAATACGCCGCGCGTTTGGTAATCGTGCCAATAAACGACTAGATGACATATTAGAACCAAACGAAAAATTATATACAGCCATACCCACCTACTTCACTTAAGCAAAATCCAGATCACTGAGCCTTTTTACACTACAATTCTTATTGCTAATGCAATGAGGATAACCCCAATACCACGGTCAAACCAATGGCCACTTTTTTGAAAAAAACCGCGCACATTAGGCTTTGATAACACTAAAGATAAAAACGAAAACCACAGCCAAGTTGCTAATGCCATATAAAGCCCATAGCCTGCTTGAATAATTAGCGGTGTTGATTGGCTGATCACTAAGGTAAATAACGACATAAAAAATAACGTTGCTTTCGGGTTTAGCGCATTGGTTAAAAAACCACGACGAAAAGCAATCCAACTTGATTCGGCCGCAACGGATTGTGAAGTGGTTTCTTGTTGTGCTGTTGCAGGCTTTGCAGCTCTGAGAGCTTGCACGCCTATATACGCCAAATATGCACCCGCTAAATATTTTAATGCCATAAATACGTTTGGTGATTGCGTTAAAAGCACCGCGACACCTAACAAGCAATAACTAACATGGAGCAAAATTGCCAAGCCAACCCCAAAGCTGGTCCACAATGCATTAGCCCGCCCTTGTTGAATACTCTGTTTAAGTACAATGGCAAAATCAGGGCCGGGGCTTGCTACAGCAAAAAAATGTGCCAGTGCAATTAATAAAAATTCATCTAAATAAACCACTTATCACCCTGCTTTTTGCTCATCAAGTGCTAACAACAGCGGATTAGCTGTATCGTTGACTAAGGCTTTGATCTCTTTCTGCGCCTTTTTAAATTGACTACGTAAATGCGGCTTTAAATACTTTTTAGAGTCTTGATGGCCTTTAAAGTGACAAACCAGTGCATGCATAAATACCGTTTGCGCTTCGCTAAGTGCTGCTTGCCTGTTTGCATACGGATTATAGCAAGAACCGCAGCCGCCTTTAAACTGGTAAACAGTATTGCTCATCATCACCCCAAAACCTAAAAAGCACGCCAATGCATCTGCCGCTTGCGGTAAAAACTCTTTTCCGCCTGGGGGCAGCACACCGACATGATGGATCATAATGGTGGCTAAGGTACCAGCAAAGCTGGCCACTAAGTCTTGTGGCTGATTAATTTGATTAGGATTAAATGACACATTGACATTATGACTAGGCGGTACAATTAATTGGCTTCGCTCACCGCGTAAATAATTACTAAAGGCAAAATGTGGAAATACTTGCGGCTGTAATTGTTGCGGAGCCACCAGCTTGATTGGCCACGCCTGTAACCCTGCATAACCCACTACGCGCTCAAACACTTTACTCGCCATTTCCTCAATACTTGACACCGCATCAGGAAAACATTGATGATTTGGCAGTACTAACTGCGAATGACTAATAAAGTAATCACTGTCAAAATTTTCCACCGCCCACACAAAGGTATCAATCAGCCATTGCTGCTCTTGCTGTTCTAATAAGGGTTTGCTTTTAAATAACGCTAACATAGTCTGCTCTTTCTACTTATACCCATTGCATTGGATTACTCTTGCTGTTGTGCCCACGCCCACGCTTGGGTGTTATACAATGGCACAGTCGATAGTGCATGATGATGACTACCCGTTGATTCTTTAGTTGAATATGATAAATACAGCAAAGTACGAGTTTCTGCATCATAAATGCGACGCACTTTTAACGATTTGAATAAAATACTTTTTGATGATTTAAATACCACCTCACCTGACTTACTACGATCAATCGCTTGCAACTGTTCTGCGGTAATTGGCCCAGTTTGACGACATGAAATTGACATATCGGATGGATCAGAAAAGTCTAAGTTAGCTTCAACATGGCTTATATGACAAGTAACCCCCGTGATTAAAGGATCCTGCTGCGATACCACTTTAATATCTTTGGTGGTAAATAACCCTAAACTAACTGATGCAGCATCGTCAGAACAACCCGATAGCGTGATCAGTAAACTTGCCAATACGCCAAATATAATCGCTTTCATAATTTTCCTTGCTCCAAATAAGTAGAACGGTTTGTGGCTTACATTTAACTATGTTTCAATACTAACTCAAATAAATCACAACAACGAGCACCGACACAATGAAAAAAGCATTCACATTACTTTGTTTACTGCTAATAAGTCATGGCGCAGCAGCTGGTTACTCACTCAGTGTTTACACAGGTAAAAGCTTTAATCAATCATTACAGACCGAAGAAGGCTTAGCGATTGAGCTTGAAGATAGTAATCACCTCGCTTTTAGTATTGATAGAGCAATCGACTCTGCTCGTTATGGGTTTTATTTTTCGAATACGAAAAGTGATTTTCAATCATCCCCTGGGTTAGATGTAGAAATGCAGTATTTTTTATTTCAAAGTGCCGTTGAAGTACCTTTAGGCAACCGTATCAACGGCTATGTTGGCGCACAAATTGGCGCTAACCATGTAAAGCCTAATTTTGCCAGCTCAGATACGTTCTTTGCCAGTGGCTTATATGGTGGATTTGAATACTTATTTAACGACCAAGCACGGGTTTTATTTGAAACTCGTTGGCTAGCGACGATAGTTAATAACGCCAGTAACGTTTCTTGCACCTTACCAACGGATGAAGACAATCAATGTTTATGGCATTTTGATGGCGATGTACTTAATCAATTTCAAACAAGCTTAGGCTTCACATACCGTTTTTAAGGGAAGTAACCAGATCATGCCGCACATTATTATTGAGCACTCAGAAGATTTACCCGTGTTACCGCAAGTGTTGGTTGAAAAAATACACAATGCTGCATTTGCGACCGGCTTGTTTGAACTGCCAACGATCAAAACTCGCGCTATAGCTTACACCCATTATCAACTAGGTGACGGTAAGGAAGGGTTTATCCATATTGCCGTGCATATTATGGCTGGACGCAGTATTGAACAAAAACAGCAGCTCAGTGAAAGCTTACTGCATTGCTTGCAAATTTATTGTCGGGACTCTGATAGTTTAAGTGTCAACGTACACGATATGGAACATGAGATTTACCGAAAGTGTTAATGTTTAAGGTAAATTTAAATCTCTAATCAATTTGTAATAACAGCTCCAGCTTCAAAAGAAGATGGTCTTAAATTCCTTAGTCGCGCCAGATAAAAAGTGAACAAAAAAAGTGAATAAGTCTTAACTTGATCTGTCAGATTCGATTAACAGGTGTGATTAACAGGACTCAATCAAATCTGACACTCGCATATGTGCCATGAGCAGACGATCGGTAGTATAACCTTTGAAGCCTCTGCTCCCCTAAAACCTTGCCTACGTATAATTTAATGTGCAGAAAAGACAGCCCCAGAAGTGATTTATTCACAAATTGCTTAGGAGACGAGGAAAGAGGGGTAATTTAAAATTAATATTTAGGGTACTTTTCTTCATTCCATTTACAGCGGCTGTCAACGTCTGTATTTATTTATATAACTCATGCCTAGGGTCCATCCAAACGGCATAAAATACGTTATCTAAGAAGAAACCATGAATCCTGCCGTACTCATTAGCACTGATTTGAAACTGATAAGGAGTTACAGACTGAAGCTGCTCATGCAAATGAGCAAACCCTCCCTTTTCACTGGTCGATGTCCAATCTATAGCATGTGCTCTAAGAGCCTTGCCTCCCGATTGACGCAAATCACTGGCCTTTTGTTGGGATACATCTTTCAGCCTAGACAGTATTTTGAAAATGTACTCACCGTCTTTTTCTTTTACACAGAACTTTCCTTTCGGATGGTCAAGTTGAAGGTGCTTGAATGAAAAAATCATTGCACCTTCTTCATTTTTAGGTGGCGTAGTCTTTACGTTATTAACTTTTGAATTTTTAGGCTGTCGAACTTTAGGTTTAATTTTTTTACTAGCCAATACTTAAACCTCTTCAGCCACTTTTGTATAAAATTTAAGAGTAGTTTCTTTATCGATGATATTCTCACAAGCTTCATCTGGGGCACAAGAGCCACGAGCCTCGATCCATGGCTGTTCATCGTGAGTCATCTGCTCAAGTTGGTAGCCGCTAAACTTGCCAAAGACATCGTATATATCTATTAGGTGTTCTGTATGGGTACCATCTAACTCAGGGAAATTAACATCTTCCAATATAGGGTTCGAACGGTATTCCTTGAATCGATGATACAAAGAGCGCACAACAGGCCCATGAACCCAAGCCTCAAAATCCTCATTTATCAAGGCTTTGCCATTGTTAACTAGAAACCACGCATCTGCGTAGTAAACCATTTTTTGTAGCTTTAATTGACTAATATAATCACCATGCTCTTTTGCAAAAGCAAGAAAAAAATCAGCCACTTGGTTTGCACTAATCATAAAACCTCCAATGATAAGGAAAGCATTCTGCCTGAGTGCAGACAATTTTTCACGTAATATTTATTAATAAACTCACTTCTTGAACTCATAGGGCATATAACAGTTTTCATAAGGACATTCTCCCTATGTTTATATAAATATTTCATTATTTGAACTGCTTTCATTAACAGAAAAAAGTGTCAATTATAGACAACTATAAATATCGTGATTAGGGATATTTATATAAAAGAATAACATTTACTCTAGGAGGTAGCTATTGTTCGAACTCACAGCTAATAGTTAGAGTATAGATTTTCCCCGACTGCATGTCCCATGCTTTTAATAGCTTATTAGTTAAACGAGAGATGATTTTTAGTCAACTCTCTATAGCGTTTATCGCTGTGAATTTTATTAAGAATTGTTCCATTTTGTAGAAGGAAGTCTAAAATCTCTTGAATTCGTTCACTACGAGCATTAGCTTTTAAGTTTGTTAAAACTGTAATCATATGCTTCTGACAGTGTGTATTATCTAATGTTACTCGTACTTCATTACTATGCATTGCAATAACGGTATTGATAATATTTTGGTCACCAAGCATACCAAAAAACTTGTCGTATAAAGGGCGACCGGCAGGGGACACTCCAGTATTGTAAGGGATCCCTTTACCAACACGGCAAATAAGAACTGCTTTAATGATTTTATTAACTCTTTCGACAGGGATGTCAGCCTCTGTTTCTAAATAAGAAAGAATTTTACGCATATGAGGCGGCTCATTATAAAAATTATCCCAAGAGTATCGAGCTTGTAAAAGTTCGTCAGCATGTCCATCCAATGAAATAATTCTTGAATCCAAAGACTGATAGCGATTTCCATCACAGAAAGAGAAAAATTCGACACCTAAGGTATGTTTATCGTTATGAAGATTATTTTTATAGCCATCAATTGTGACACCAAGTTTGTACTTAACATTATCACTACTCTTTGCCCAAATATGGGGAGCAAATAATGCTATATTTTTTCTAACGATATTACCTGTGCTTAAAGAGCTATATATTCCAAAAATACTATTTAGTAAGTTATCTGTATTCTGAAGGGAAAGGTCATTTAATGGCTTCTCCATGCTAGCAATAGTTGCAGCATCTAAAACATCAGGAGACCGTTTTAAATTCTCAATAAATGATTTTATTTGAATTGCAGAAGCAGAAGGTTTGTCATTTAAAATATCTTGGACACATGTTTGTAACCAACCTAATAATTCATAAGCATTTATTGAATAAGAGTTTGGGTGAGATGCACCAATATCATTTCTCATTGTTAAAATGTGGTTTAACTTTGTATAAACAATATCAGATATTAATTCGAGTTTACGACACGTATTTACAAGAGTGTTGTCTTTTAGGCCAGATAGATCTTCTTCTGTGTTATAAAACTCTCTTTTACTCCCACCCACGGCGGCATCAAAAAACATATCAAGTCCATAAACAACAACCTTTTCCCGTAAATTGATAACCACTTCATTCCAAACATAATTCAATGATGCATCGAACAAACCAATAGCTGCTCCAGCAACAAATTTAGATAAATAGCGGGCATCTCTTTTTACTTCTGGTGGCAATGATTCAATAAACGCTGGTAAGTTAGTTTCAATAATTTTTCGTTCAGGCAGTGCCGCAATAATATTTTCTGTCGGTAAACCTAAATGAGCTAGATACCCTTCGAACTTAGTTGTATCTGTAGAAAGCATTCCTGCTTGTGATAATAATTCAGTACTCATTGATTCACTCCATGATATGATGTTTGGTTAGCATTTTTATATACAGCAAATAGTGCGCTTTTAACTCACACCAGCTTTATTATTTAATACCACCTTTACTAAATAATTGCTAGGTTTAGAAGAATATTAAGACCAATTAATATAAGACATATATGAGCAACTATAAAGTGAAAGCCAAAGGGGAATTTCGATTTCATATATTACAATTCTTGACTGGCAGCTTCTCGCTCTTTGCCGATGTTCGGCTGAGTGCCCAGGCTGTGTGAAAACTATTGATCACCTTTTGGTCTAAGTACAGATTGGTTATGATTAATTAGTCTTAGCGAACGATCCAAGTCAGAGACTAAATTTAGTATTATTAATTGGTCAGCCAAACCAAGAGTAACCTGTAATATCTCACTATATTAAAGGTTTATAATTAATAGAGTGGCTACCAATTTTGCATCTCAATTAGCCGAGATTCTGTACGCGCATATTCAAAGGCTAACTTTTGCCCTTGATATAAATCAGCAATCCCCACCTCAGCACTGAGTACCAACAGCTTACCGCGATCGTAAAACTCATCCACTAAAGCAATAAAGCGGCGCGCTTCATCGTCAAGCGTATGCTCTTGTAAGTCTTGCTTTTCACGCTGATAGCTGTCTTCAATACCGTGCACTATTTGTTTTCCCGTCGCAGCCAGCCCCATAACTGGAATATTACACACGTATACGCGTTGGTAATGCTGCGCTAAATAAATGTAATCTGCGGTGCTGCGCGGGCCTGAGCACAGTGCCATAAAATCAAACATAATGGTATTATTACTGCGTTGTATACATTCAATATTACGTCCACAAATAGCCACGCGTTTAGCTGTAAGCAATTGATCCGAAAAAGCTAAAAAATTACTTTGTAACTCATTTTCAACAGCACTATTAAAGTAATAAGTCGCATGCTTGCCAAATCGAAAACGGTGATCAACAACGCCAGCAATATTAATAATGTGGCAATGAGTTTTTAATAATTCGATGGTGGGTAAAAATCGCGCGCGCTGTAAACCGTTATAGTAAAGCTGATCTGGCTGACAATTTGACGTGGCAACTAATACCACACCTTTAGCGAATAGCGCCTTAAAAAGCCCTGCCATGATCATCGCATCACCAATATCAGAAACAAAAAACTCATCAAAACAAATAAGTTTCAGTGTTTTTGACCACTCACTGGCTATTTTATCAAGCGGGTTTTGCAGCCCTTGTAATTGCCCTAACCGGGTGTGAACTTGGGCTATAAAATGATGAAAATGTAGCCGTGTTTTTTGCTTGATCGCAACACGCTCAAAAAACACATCCATCAACATCGACTTACCCCGCCCTACCGGACCATATAAATAGATACCTTGTGGGCTCACCGACTTACGCCACCAAACTTGTTGCTTTTGTAACGCCTGCGCTAACTCATCAAGCGCCTTCACAGCCGTAAGCTGGGCGTCATCAAGTTGCAGTTTGTCACAATTAATTTGCGTATAATAATGCTGTAATATTTGCCCGCTTGGCACTGTCATAGACTGTACTGATTCGTTATACTCGCCACCATTGTAGCTGACTAAAAATGTGAACCCAATGAAATTCCCTTGCCGCTTAGATAAATTTATTAGCCATCTGACTGAAATACCACGCACAAAAGCCAGAGCAAGTATTAAACGCAAAGACGCGACAGTGAATGGCGAAGTGATCACCGCTTATGATCATCAAATCACAGCCACTGATACGATTTTATACCAAGGCAACCCCTTGGCATTCTTAGGGAAGCGCTATTATATGCTCAATAAACCGGTTGGTTATGTGTGCGCCAATAGTGATGATTTGCACCCCACAGTATTTGAGTTATTAGACGAACCTAACATGAGTGATTTTCATGTTGCGGGTCGCCTTGATCTAGATACCACAGGGCTGGTACTGATCACCAATGATGGTGATTGGTCGCATAAGATCACCTCGCCTAAGCACAATAAATTTAAAACCTACCTAGTTGAAACACAAGAAGCGCTAACAGCTGACGCTCTAGAACAACTACGCCTTGGCGTGCTATTGCACAATGAAAAAGAACTAACTCGACCGGCAATCGCGGAACAACTTGCGACTTACAGCCTACGTTTGTCAATTTGTGAAGGTAAATATCACCAAGTTAAACGTATGTTGGCTGCTGTTGGTAATAAGGTAGTTGAATTACATAGAGAAAAAATAGCAAATATTGAACTTGATGACACTCTTAGCAGTGGCGAATATCGACTTTTAAGCGCCGCTGAGATCACGCTTTAGCGATCCAAAAGGGAAACTTGAGTAAAAGTCACGTCAAAATCCCTGATTATCGTTAATTAAAACTAACATCTGGCCGATAAACATGGTAGAAATTTAAGGTCAATAAAAATAATAAGGGGCGCAATGTGCTGTCAGGTTT
Organism: Pseudoalteromonas sp. ASV78; assembly: GCF_047806705.1. NCBI lineage: Bacteria > Pseudomonadati > Pseudomonadota > Gammaproteobacteria > Alteromonadales > Pseudoalteromonadaceae > Pseudoalteromonas > Pseudoalteromonas sp. ASV78. Next base: position 2,318,798 of record NZ_JBLOPA010000001.1, read on the forward strand.
AGCATTAAGAACTAAAATAATCTTGTTTGCTGGAGCGATGTTTATAGCACTTAATGCTATTGCATTACTGGGTTTACAATCTCTTCGTCACGCCAGTGAAAACGATAATATCGCTCGTATCAATCAGCTGATGAAAAGCACTGCTAATATTGTTGAGCAGTTTGAATTACTCGCAAAAAATGGCCAGTTAAGTGAGCAACAGGCGCGCGAATTTGCCACCCAAATGTTGCGTGAAAACAAATACCACGACAGTGAGTATGTCTACGTCGTTAATGACAAGCTCGACTTTATTGCCACCCCCCACGATCCGCAGCTGCATAACACTAGCTTTAATGATTTTAAAGATGCCAGTGGTAATAGCATTGGCCGTATGGTTGAACAGTTAGTTGGCAGCCAAACCAATAAAATTATTACCTACCATTGGGATTCAGTACGCGATGGTGAAACGGTTGATTTAACCTCCGTAGTACAAAAAACCCCGTATTTTGGCTGGTATGTTGGCACTGGGATCAGCGCCAAAGAAGTCGATGAACGGTATTGGAATACCGCCAAATGGTTACTTGGCCTTTCATTGCTTATTGCGCTTGGCTTAACCGCGGCGATTGCCCGCTTTGGTATTTCACTCAGTAATGCATTAGGTGGTGAAGTAGTAGAGGTAATTGATATTGTTAAGCAGGTTTCACGGGGTAATCTCAATTCACATATTCGTACCGATGCCCAGCCAGAAAGCATTATTGCCGCGATGCACTATATGCAACAAGGGCTGCGCGGTGTAGTCGGCGGTATAAAAGATGTGACCGATAGTTTAAAAAGTCAAAGCCTCGATAACGAATCACGCTCTACGGAGCTGGATAAACTAACGCGTAGTCTAAATGAAGAAACCCATATGGTGGCATCAGCTATTACCGAGTTGACAGCATCGGCACAAACAGTGGTTGAACATGCCGAGCAAGCCGCTTTTTCAGTACAAGAAGCAGAAAGCCAAGGCCAAAATGCAAGTCATTTAACTACTGAGGCAGCAAATACCATTGTTCTTTTAGAGCAACAAATTGACAGCGCTGGTAATAATATCCAACTCCTTGATGATGAAGTAAATAATATTGCAAATGTGCTTACTGTTATTCAAAGTATTGCCGAGCAAACTAACCTATTAGCACTCAATGCTGCCATTGAAGCTGCCCGTGCCGGTGAACAAGGAAGAGGCTTTGCGGTAGTTGCGGATGAAGTACGTCAACTCGCGCAGCGCACGCAAACCAGTACTGAAGAAATTCGTACTATGATAGGTAAGTTACAATCCGCCACTAAAGATGCCAAAACATCGGTGAATTTAAGTATTACGACCAGTGAACAAACCGTAGCGAAATCTAAAGCTGCCAGTGAAGAGTTGCAACGGGTGGCTGCATCTCTAAGTGCCATCGCGCAAATGAGCCATCAAATAGCGATTGCAGCCAAAGAGCAACTTGATGCCGGAGAGGATACCGCAAGACGTATTGTGACCATCTCTGACACCGCGTCACAAACGGCAGATGTATCACATCAAGCCCATGCAGCAACCGACTTAATTAAAGGCTTAACCAACAATTTAGAGGCTGAAACAGGCAAATTTAGTTCTTAATTGGTTATTCACGCAACAAAAAACCCGCATCGCCTGCGGGTTTTTTATATATCTAGCTTTTTATCCACAGTACAAATTAACCTAAGATTTAATTTGTACTAAGTCAAAGTCAGCCATGCTTGGCACTATCATTTGCAATCGCGATTCGGTGACATCCAGCGAATTTAGGCATTCACAGTATTCTGACGCTTTAAGCTCTAATTGTTGGGCTTTTTTCTGCAGTGACTTATCGATTTCTTTAGAAATAATATCCATGCGCAGGCCCATGTCATTGATGCGATCTTCGATATTGCCTTCGCGAGACTTAAATGCATCGCCAAGCGAAACTAAAATGGCACCAAGAGAGCCGTGAACGGCAGAGTGAATTTTTTTGCTGATCTCTTCTGTAAAAAAATCATCGATTTTTGAAAGCGATTGAGGCGCGATAAAAAAGAAGTCATCCCCGCGTTTAAACTTGTCCATTAAAGCACGTTCTACATATTGCAATTGCGTTTTCAGTACTTCAGGTTCTTTGTCTGACATGCCTTCAACAACTTGCTCTATGGCACTTAAGCCAAGATTGACACCATCGGTTGCCAGCTCCACCAGCTCCGGCACAGTATCGCGAATACCGGCACTGAACTGCATTAATACCTGGCTTTCTTCAGGGCTCAAATCTATCCAATAACCACGAATAAACAATTGATTATCATTGTTTATTTGCACACGAGTTTGGCCTTTATCAACAATACGAATGACATCATCGGTGATGATCAAACCATGTCCCAGCTCAACTTCGCACACGGCTTTAGCACTAACATTAAGACTTGATAGTGCTATGGACATCGCCAATATCGAACGAGATAAAAACGCCATAAACACCTCAAAAAGACTAAAAATGGAAGGCGGCTAGGTTAACAAAAAACCAGTTTTATGCAAGAAAAATGGTAAGCGCGATTTTACATCGCGCATGAATGGAGCAAGTGCGCGGGATAAACCCGCGCCTACATCTAAATAGGTGAGCCGGGTGGAATTGGTAATGCCTTAAAGTTTGCAGGCCAATCGCCAGTCGTTAAGAATTGTTTAACTTGATCAGCTAAGTATTGCTTAAACGCACTTTCGCCAACATCAGCACTGCTAAGTAAAGACTCTTGTTGGTACGCCTTCGTGAGTTTAGTTAAGTAATAGCGTAGTTGGGCTTGCACTTCTGGAGCCACTTTATCACTGGCTACTAAGTCAGCAAATTGCTTTGCTGTCAGTAATTGCACGCGTTGGTTAATCTTACCCGCCATGCCTTTTTTACTCTGGCTCAAAAACACCTGCTGGTACACTTTTGCAAGCAGTTCATCCAAGCTAAAAAATTCCTCGCTACGCGCTTGCTGCTGCGCTAAACGATTTAATCGTTGGCTATTTAGCAATAACGCTAAACTATGCTGTGCTGCAACTTCAGGGAGCGCCATTGCGTCTAAGGTTAGGCCAGTACGGCCAACAATGCTTTCGCGGCTTTTAGATTCACCATACGCTTTGGGTGGAATTAGCGCTAACACGGATTCTGGTAATACTAAATTGTCAGCATTCAAGGTGGCTAATAGCGCCGCTAACGCTTGTTGCTGAGTTTGTTTAGCAACCACTTGCGCGCCTTTGACGGCACCTTCACCACGCACTTCGTACTCATAATCAACACCCGCAATCAGTTTTACAACAGACTCGACCTGATAACGATGAAATAAATACAGTGGTACCAACATTTCTTCCAGCTGAGATAAAGACGTGCCGACCTTAATATTGTTAATACCAAAATTAGTCAGTGCTTGTTGCCTTACATTAAGTACTCTTAATAATTCTTCACTTGGCGAACTGCCGTTATCCCATAAATGAGCAGTGGGATGGGCGCCACCTTGAGCACGTGCATCACTATCAGAGATAAACTCCAGCCCTTTAGTTTGGTTATCAGCTAAAATTGCTGCCAGCTCGGCACTTTCATCAAGGTTACGAAAATCACTGTAACCGTACTTTATAACCTGAGTATCCCACTGGCCCATACCATTTGCATAACCACGGCTAACATCCAGCTCACCTTTGTCATTAAAGCCGACTAATGGGTGCGGGTAATCCATCACCGAAGCGCGATCGGCCACCGATGCTGAAAAGTTATGCGCAATACCGAGTGTGTGGCCAATTTCATGGGCACTTAATTGACGAATACGGTTAAGCGCCATGGCTTGTAATGTTTTAGCGACTTCATTGCCCTGTAAATAAGGTGCAGCAAGGGCTTCGGCAATTAAAATATCTTGGCGCACCCGTAATGAGCCTAAGGTAACGTGCCCTTTTAAAATCTCACCGGTGCGCGGATCAATTACCGAGCTGCCGTATGACCAACCACGGGTTGCGCGGTGCACCCATTGGATCACGTTATAGCGAATATCCATAGGATCAGCGTTATCTGGTAATACTTTAACAATAAAGGCATTTTTATAACCCGCTTGGGCAAAAGCCTCATCCCACCACTTTGCGCCCTCTAAAAGTGCTGTTTTTACCGGCTCAGGGACACCCGGATCTAAATAATAAATAATCGGCTCAACCGGTTCGCTAATAGGTAAGTTTGGATCTTTTTTGCTAAGGCGGTGGCGTGGGATATAGCGCACCAGCATAGGTTCATCTAATGGTGCGGCATAATCTTTATGTTCAATACTCCAATAACCTGATTGCGGATGAAACATACGCGGTGTGTAATTGTCATCAGGTAATTCAATTAAAGAGTGATGCATATGTACAGTTAAGGCATACGGATCAGCACTGACTTGACGAATATATTCACCCGGTTGAGTGCCATTAAAGGTCAATACGGCTTCCAACTCGGTGTTTTTCATAAACGCTTTAGAGCGTTCCATGTTTACCGCACTGCGGCTTTCATCAAGGCTAAAATTGCCTTGCTTGCGTGCTGCAAGCGTTCGGCTCACACCATGTACATCACTTAATAAATACGGCGTGTAATCAATCAGCACTGCTTGTGGACTTTGTGCCACCACTTTAAAACCCGCTAAAATACTTGATGCAAACGCTTCTTGAATACTTTTTTGTTCGGCTTTATTACTGGTATTTGCACGGTAGTAGGTATTAATAGCCCGCAGCATGACTTTATCGCCAAAGCGTTCAAACTGCACTAAATGTGTATTACCTAATTGACCACGATCCAGGCCAATATCATTAGAGCCCACTCCATAAGGTAAGCTTTGCTGTAATAGAAACTGCTGTTTGAGTTTATCTACTTTTAAGTAAATTTTGCCGTTTTCAGTATCATAATAAAAAGAAAAATAGCCCGGAAAATGATTCATTTGCTCAGTAAAATCATTAATAGACTTAATTGCTGCGTGCGCTTGGGTTATCATAGTCAGCAACACAGTAAAGAGTATGTAACGTATCGATGGTATTTTTTGCATAATCTTATCTTTGTTATTCGCGTTTTAAATACTTTCAAGGTGTATCCAGTATAGGATATTGCACCTAAAATACAGTTATTTAAGACGAAATTCAGCGCTTGCTGTGATGATCCCTCTCACCCTTATGATTATCATAGCTTATAACGTTATCAGGAAAATAGAATGCGTAGACTACCTCCAGTATTACTTGAAGACGGTTGCCCAAGAGAGCTAATCTCATTGATCCGAACAGTTTTAGCGGCATGTAAGGAAATTTCTTTTCGCGTAGGCCAAGGGGCATTATCAGGTGTGCTCGGTTCCACACTTGATGAAAACATCCAAGGCGAAACACAAAAGAAACTCGACGTACTTACTAACCAACTACTTAAAGATATATTACTGGAATCAGGCTACGTAAAAGCAATTGCCTCAGAAGAAGAAGATTACACGGTTGCCGGTAACCCAGACGCTAAATATATCGTGGCTTTTGACCCATTAGATGGCTCGTCAAACACAGACATCAATTCATTGGTCGGCACGATTTTCTCTATCATGGAAGCGCCAGAAGGCTCTGATCCTGCCGATCAAAGTATCTTTATGCAGCCGGGTAAAAACCAAGTTGCGGCGGGGTATGTTTTATATGGCCCATCAACTGTACTGGCACTTACTACAGGTAAAGGCACACGCTTTTTCACCTTAGATAAAACGCACGGCAGCTTCTTATTAACTCAAGATTTTGCCAAAGTGCCTGTTGATACCAACGAATACGCCATCAATGCATCAAATCAACGCCATTGGCAACCGGCGATGCAAAACTACATTAATGACTTAATGGCTGGTGAAACAGGTCCACGAGCGCGTAACTTTAACATGCGCTGGATTGCCGCCATGGTCGGTGATGTGCATCGTGTATTATGTCGCGGTGGTATTTTTACTTACCCTACCGACACTAAAGATCCAAACAAACCAAATAAACTACGCCTACTTTATGAAGCAAACCCAATGGCGATGTTAATCGAACAAGCCGGCGGCATCGCATCAACTGGCACAGAACGCATTATGGATATTCAACCCGACGCCATCCACCAGCGCGTAGCGGTGATTTTAGGTTCAAAAAACGAAGTAGAAGCCTGTTTGGGATATCATAAGTAATAGCTCTCAGCTCTCAGCTCTCAGCTCTCAGCTCAAAAGTAAGAACCATGCTTGTTAGGTCAAGCATGGTTTTTTTATCTAAACTGACGACTGACGACTGACGGCTGACGACTGACGACTGACGACTGACGACTGACGACTAAATTATCAACAGCCCAACCAACCTCGCAACTTTACTCTTATCAAGCTCGCCCATTTGTTCGCTGTTACTCAGGGCATAGATAACCCCTTCGACAGCGCTGTAGTCGATGTCGGTTCTAGATTCAATTACATTCGCCCACAGCTCTAGGTCGTCTAAATCTATCTCGCCTGCTAGGCAACGAGTGAGCACATCGAGTACGGTTGTCAGCGTTAATACGTAAACTGGGCCTTGCTCATCACTCGTTGATGAAACGATGATACTTATGGCCTCGTCTTTGTGTTTACCAAAAGTGACGAATTCTGCTAACGCTTGTGCTCTGTTCATAGTTGGTTATCTGTTATTCTATGGATTATTAAAAATTAAACGTATCTCGAATGACTACTTTAGCCTGCTCGCAATGCCAAGCGACTCTTAACTGCAATGTTGATGATATCAATGCCTGTTGGTGCAATGAGCTGCCTGCTATTTTACCGCTTGATAGCACAACCACCAGCTGTTTATGTCGAAAGTGTACCTTGGCTAAAATCAATCAATTTCTAAATGTCCTCTATCAACAACCACTTAAAAACCAGCTTAGTTTTGCAGCCTCTTTTTCTAACCATAATCCCCTAATAGAAAACCTCGATTATACAATGCAGGGGAGCTATATGGTGTTCTCTCGTTGGTTCTTTTTAAAGCGTGGCACATGTTGTAAAAACAATTGTAAAAACTGCCCGTTTAGAATACGTAAAATTAACAATTGACACAAAACAGCAAGAAAGCCATAAAGAGAAAAAATTTCATGCAAATATTTATATGCAATAAAAACGCTTTAACGCACTAAAAAACGTTTTTTGATGAATACTTTATCTATATAATTGCATATTAATTTCCGTACCCTTTCAGTCATCTTGTTTATCTTTTTATAACATGTTTTCTTATTAGCAAACGACAACCAGATAAACAAAAAACAGGATAATCAATGAAACAGTTCAAGCCTAGTATTATCGCTTGCGCAATAGCCGCCCAATTTTTTACTGCTGATCATGCTGTTGCAGCTGATCAGCAAGTTATAACCGAGAAAGCAATTGAAACAATTCAGATAACTGCGACCCGTCGAGCAGGTTCAGTGCAAGAGGCACCACTTAACATCACCGCCCTTGATGGGGATGTAATTAAAGATCAAAACATTGCTGATCTTGAAGATGTAGCCCGTTGGGTGCCAGGTTTAACCATTTCTGATCAAGGTGGCCGTGAAGGTTCACCGATTATTGTCCGTGGCTTAAATACCAATACTTCAGATCGTATTTCTGATGGCGGCACTGTTGCCACTTACGTGGGTGAAATTCCACTTAATATTGATTTACGTTTAACAGACGTAGATCGTGTTGAAGTATTGATTGGCCCACAAGGTACATTATACGGAGCGGGAACATTAGGTGGTGCAATTCGTTACTTATTAAAACAACCTCAGCTCGATATTACCGAAGGCCAAGTCACTGGTGATGTGTTTAGCTTAAACGAAAGTGACGGCACTGGCGGTGAGTTTGGTTTAGTATTTAATACGCCGTTAATTGACGATGTATTGGCAATTCGTGCCAGCGTCAATTATTACACTAACCCAGGGTATATTGATTATAACTACGTAGTGCAAAACCCAGGCGTATCAAACCCAAATCCTGATTTTACCAACCCACAAGATGTCAACGCTAACTTACGCAGTGTCAGTGACGTAAATGATGAACAAATTACTACAGGGCGTGTGTCACTGCGTTGGCAAGCCAGCGAAGCTATCGATGCAACGCTAAACTATTTTTATCAAAAACAAGAAAATGGCGGTAACTCTACATCGCAATATAATTCATTAAGTGACAGCAGCGGCCTACAGGGGATGGTTGGCCAGTATGAAAATGCCGCGCGGATACTTGAGCCAGGTGAAGAAGAAAACGACTTATTAAGCTTAGAGATCAAAGCGGATCTAGGCTTTGCAGAATTAGTATCTGCCTCTGGTTGGTCAAGCTATGAGCAATCAGGGCAACGTGACCAAACTGACCTGCTTTACGATATCTGGACTGGCTATGCAGAATTTCCAGCGTTTGTAGCGCAAACTTTGGATACTTCAAAACGTGATAGTTTCACTCAAGAAATTCGCTTAGTGTCTAACTCCGATAGTGCCTTTAACTGGATTGTCGGTGGTTATTATAACAAGCTTGAAACTCACTCGGACGATAGAGAATACACACCCGGTTTAACTGAGTTTTGGGGCGATGATATTCCAAATCTGCAACAAGACCTCGAATATATTTTAGTCAGTGACTCTGAAACCACTGAAAAAGCCCTATTTGGTGAAGTAGGCTATGCGTTTACCGATCAATTTAACGTGACACTTGGTGCGCGTTTCTATGAATATGATGTATCAACGACTTCAGGCTCTGCAACACCATTGTTTTCACTTAACTTTGACTCTCTTGATGACTTAGTAATGGAAAATGTCAGTGCTAGCGACAACGGTAATCTGTTTAAATTTAATGCCAGCTACACTTTCGATTCTGGTGTACTTGCTTACTTTACTGTAAGTGAAGGCTTTAGGATTGGTGGTGGTAACGGTATTGCACCTTGCCCAGATGTATTGCCAGATCAACAAATTGTTTGTGCATACCCAGATGAAGAAGATTATAAACCAGATACCACAGTAAACTATGAACTGGGTTTTAAATCGAGCTGGTTTAAAAACCGCTTACACTTTAACGCGGCATTGTTTAATGTTGATTGGAAAGATGCGCAAGTTGGTACTGCAACGGTAAATGGTCAAGAGCTAATTACCTCTAATGCCGGGGCAGCTAATTCAAAAGGCGTGGAAATTTCATCTCGCGCTATGATTGCCGATAACTGGACGGCCTACGCCACCTACGCCTATGCCAAAGCTGAGCTAACCGAAGATGCTCCAGGTTTATTAGGCACATTAGATAAAAAGTATACACAGTATCAAGCATACTACGATGGTGCTGACGGTGACCGCTTACCAGGCGCGCCTGAGCATCAGCTTTCGTTTGGCCTACGTTATGAGCAAGATGTACTCGATGATAAGTTACTGAGCATTAACTACGGTATGACCGCACAAAGTGATGTGATCACTAAAGTTGGCTTAAAAGCCGATGGTGAAACGCTTGCAGGCTATGCACTGAGTAACTTATCAGCCAAGCTAACCGGTGATATGTGGTCGGCAACCATTTACGTTGATAACTTATTCGATAAGTACGCCTTTACCTCGGTACGCCGCGATAAATCATGGGCAGGTATGGCTAAATATGAAGAGCTCAATAAAGAACTGCCTGAGCTGCAACGTGTGTATGGTCACTACACCACTACACCGCGCACTATCGGTATGAAGTTTACCTATAACTTTGAACTGTAAACAATACGAGTTTATAAAAAGCCTTGGCGTTTTACGCCAAGGCTTTTATGCTTATAGCCATGCTGACATCGACACAAAAACACCTGCAACAACAAATTGAATTTGCTATTAATCATAGCAAGCTTAACGACGCGCATTTATTACTGGTCAGTAATATCAAACGCGCCTCAGATGATCACTTTAGTTATTTTTTACTCGCGCAAGTAAACGTTGCAGCAAACGATATTAGCAAAGCAAATAAACTCTTAAGCAAAGCGATTAGTATTGTACCTCTACCTTTATATTTTGCTCACTCAGCCAAACTCGCCGTACTCAATGGGCAGTTGTTAGATGCGCAGCAACATATAACTGAAGCAATAAAATACCTACAGTATGAAGCGATTGAATGCGATTTAATTGCTAATGTATTAACTCGCCTAGGACATTATCAACTCGCGCTAGAGTGGCAATTACGTGCTCACCAACATGCCCCTACAAACCCGCAGATCAGTTATAACTTAGCAGTGGCCTATAAAATAATGGGGCAATTTAGTGATGCAATACTGCGACTACAAACACTTATTAAACAGCACCCACAGCATTTTCAAGCTCACTACTCGTTAGCCGAACTTAACGATGTTAAGCAAGCTAAAGCACATTTACCACAGCTTTTAGAGTTAACCAAATACGTTAAAACGCCGATGCAGCAACAATTTTTGCACCATGCGATTGCACTCAATTACGAACACTGCGCTGATTATAAGCAAGCTTTTGCGCACTTTAGTGCTAGTAAGCAGCCTATTTGTTTGCATGTTAAATACAATGCGCAGGCACATAGTGAATTTTGCCAACAGCTTATCGCATTAAGTAACGATTATAAGCCAGACATAAGCCGCAGCGATTTTGCTCCGCTATTTATTGTTGGTATGCCGCGCTCAGGTACGACCTTGCTGGAAAAAATAATAAATCCGGCAACAACGGTGCAAGGTGTGGGTGAACTTAATGATATTGCCCAGCTCTGCCAAGGTGCTAATGCTCAGGTATTAAATAGCGACGTACTCAATAATGCATACAAAAATGCTCAGTTAATAGCGCAGTTGAGCCAGTATAAACAGCGAATTAATCAACTAGTAGCACCGCAGCTACGCAGCTGCGACAAACAACCATTCAATTTTTATTATATCGATTTTATTCTAACGGCGTTCCCAAGTGCTAAAATTATTTGTATGCAGCGCGCTCGAAAAGACAGCTGTATTGCCAATTATCGCCAACTATATAGCCCAGCCAGTGCCTTTCATCATTACAGTTATAACCTGCCAGATATAGACCGCTTCTATCAAGATTACTGTAAGCTGATCAATCACTTTGCAGCTAAATATCCAAATAATGTGATGATCATGCAATACGAAACGCTTGTTTCAGAGCCGCTGCTAAGCACGCAACAGATCTATGATTTTTGTGATTTGCCTTGGCAAGCTCAGTGCCTGGATTTTCATAAGCAACATTCTCCATCTGCAACGGCAAGTAAAGTACAAGTACGCCAGCCTCTCAATAACAAAGCCATTGATTACTGGCAGCACTATGCGTTTGCACTTTAACGTGTAGGGCAAGGACCCGTTTCGATAGGTAATTCGTCTCGGCCGCCCCACTCACTCCATGAGCCGTCGTAAACGTGCAGGTTTTCATACCCACATTCATCGGCAAATAACGCCAAAATGCAGGCGGTAACGCCGGAGCCACAGCTAAATTGTAAGCTCGTTTGAGGGTTTGCTTGGTCGCCAAGTACAGCGTCAAATGCAGCTTTGATAACGGTTAATGGTTTTGCTTCGCCATCATCCAATAGCTCAATAAACGGCAAAGCACGGCTATTAGGAATATGACCGCTGCGCATCCCCGCTCTAGGCTCTGCCATCTCACCTAAATAACGCTGATAACCCCGCGCATCAAGCAGTACGGTGTGCTCATCATCTATGCCCTGAAAGACTGCAGCCGCATCAATAAAATAACCCACTCGCGGTTTGGCAACAAAGTTACCTTTATGATGATGGCGGCTATATTCAATTTGCGTTAAATAACCCAGCGACTGCCACTTCGCAAGGCCACCACTGAGTACTTTGACATTATCAAAACCCATAGCTTTAAACATCCACCAGCCTCTGGCGGCACTAAATAAACCTTGATCTTCGTAGATGATAACTAAGGAATCTTTATCAACACCCATTAACTGCATCTGCTGAGAAAACTGCTCCGCACTACACATGCTATGCGGCAGCGGATTGTCTTGATCGGCTAATTGTTTTTTAAAATCAAAACGCAATGCATTAGGTAACTTAGCCTGCGGTTTATACTCTCCCAGCTTACCTGGACGCACCATACCGGCATCAAAAATAATCAGCTTGGGGTCGTTTAAGTGCTCGTTCAACCACTGGCAAGTTACGATGTTTTTCATTGTTATCCTTTACTTCATTAATTTGCTGAGAAAAAACATCTAATCCTAATAAACGTTTTTCAACAGCATCAGCATGTTCTTTTGAGCAATCTTGCCACCTTCCTTGAACACTGTAAACATGCTTTATATAACTGAAAAACTGATTTCTAAGTTGAGTATTGAATTGCCAACCTTGACTCATTTGCGATATTTGTTCACTTAACTCCTCACTATTGCGCGCATGTAAAACTAATTCATCAATGTTATAACAAGCCTGCCCTAATGTAATAACACGGCGCCCTAACAATAACGCCTCTAACCCGACCGTAGAATTAATCGTGATCACGGCCTGTGCGTTTGCTATTAAATCAGCCGTCACATTGCCGTTAGCAAATACTGCCCGAGGGTGCTTTTTATATAAATGAGAATAGTGTTTATGCCAAGTGGGATGTTCTTTAAATACCACTTTTAACTCTGGATCATTTAATTTTTCTACCGCGGTCATTACTTCTGTAAACAGCATTTCCATCGAATTAATCCAGGGCGAATAACAAACTAATTGCGTATCATGGGGAACCTGAAACGGCACAAAAATATACCGAGCCGGTAGCTTGCTTTGTACAAATGCTTTGCGTTTTTTATGATTGACCCTAGCCGTTAACTCTGGTGTTTTAAATAGTGCTGTTTGCGATGATTCAAAATCAAGGTAAAAACGTTTCTCGCGCTTAATTGAAGATGCATAGTTAACACCATTAGGATCCAAACACGTTGTATTAGGTAGCAAGCCATTTTCATAATAAATGACTTTAATCCCTAGCTTTTCAGCTGCTTTCACGACTGTAACATTAGGCAGTTTATGTCCATTCCAGATAACTAAATGAGTTGCCTTTTCCTGCGTAAGTAGTGCTAAATATTTAGCATAACGACAACGCTCAACCACGTTTATCAAAAGGGAGTAAGCTAATATTAACAAGTAGCTATGCCAAATAGCATGTTTGGCTTGTTTGCGTTTTAACTGGGTTGCAATAATACCCTCAAAGGACACTTTAAATGCCTCGGGTAAATATTTTAATGCACTGAGTATTGGCTTACCAAAAATATGCAAACTTGCATTCAGGCTTAGTTGAGCAATTAGCTTTTGATAATATCTAGCATGTATATTACGACGAGAGACAAAGAGGAAATGCATAGTAATATTACACCTATTTAACACCTTAGGTAGCAATATTAAGCCATCATCATGACTAATTTATGAACGCTCCAGCAACAATGCTTATTAGCTTAATTAGTACATTATTTTGTTTTAGTATAATAAAACTGTATTATAGGTAACTAATTCTGGTAAATAGAGTCTTTACCAATGCCTTCGAAATATATTTTATTACCAATTTAAAGTCGAAAAGTGACTTATCATGCCTAAACATTATTTATTCTATGTAGAACAACCCTATAGCTTTGCTATTTTACGCCCTATTCAAGCTGCGCTCAACGCGAGAGGGGATAAAGCTTGCTGGTTTATTACAAAAAAAAGCGGTATTACCAACAGCCTGCTAGAGGGCGAGCAACAACTTCATACTATTGAAGATGTTAAAGACTTTAACCCTTGTGCCGTATTCGTGCCTGGCAATGTTGTTCCTGATTTTTTCCCAGGCGTAAAAGTACAAGTGTTTCATGGCTTAGAATATAAGAAAAAAGGTCATTTTGCGATTCGAGGTTTTTTTGATTTGTACTGTACTCATGGCCCTCTTACAACAGAACCATTTACACGGTTAGCAGAAAAACACGGTTATTTTAGAGTGATAGAAACTGGCTGGCCAAAACTCGACCCTTATTTTGATTACCAAAAACAACAAAATATAAAGCCTGTTATTTTATATGCGCCAACATTTTCGCCAAATTTATCTTCGCTAGAAATCTTATTTGAGCAAATAAAAACACTTGCAAGCAGTGGTGACTACGCTATTAAACTGAAGTTTCACCCAAAAACTAAACAGCAGTGGCAGCAATTATATCAACCACTTACAGAATTAGAACATTTTGAAATTTGCCAAAGTGATAATTTAATGCCTTTAATTCAACACGCCGACGTGGTTATTTCAGATACATCTAGTGCCGTTGATGAATCATTATTATTAGGCAAACCGGTGATCACTTTTAATAACGCTCAACCACAAGATGCTTTAATAAATATCACCAAACCGGAGCAATTAATTAACGCTTTAGAACAAGCGCTATCTTTGAGCGATGAGCAACAACTGAAAATTAATGAGTATATAACCCAAGTACATCCATTTACTGATGGCAATAGTGCTCAACGCGTGCTGGCTGCAACCGCACAGGTTATTGAAGCGGGAGTTATGCAAAAGCCACTTAATCTACTGCGCAGATACAAAATCCGTAAAGCACTAAGCTATATGAAGTTAAAGTGATTAAATCGTGGGTTGGATAGACCCACCTTAAAATCCTTATTGAGATAATGGATTACGTACCACTTCAATAATTTCAGTGGTTGAAATTGAAGGGGTACGAGTAAGGTATTTCACATCACACAAGCTTTTAAATTCATCAAAACGTCCAGCCCAGTCATCACCCATTACCAATAGTTCAGCTTTATGTTCAGTAATGTATTCACCTTTAAGCTCTAATGAGTGCTCAATAAACACCTCATCAACACAACGTAATGAACTGATAATTCTGACTCTATCGGCTTCACTGTAGACTGGATTGCGGCCTTTTTTTGACATATTAAGCGCATCTGAAGACACGCCGACAATCAGGTAATCACCTAAAGCTTTGGCACGCTCTAAAATATTGATGTGGCCAACATGGAAAATATCAAACGTTCCAAAAGTTATTACTCGTTTCATTTATTTTCCTCTAAATAGTTAGCAATTTGCCCAACAGATAAGCGATCCATTTTACCAGCGTGCGGTTTGAAAACACTAGCCCTATTTTCGATTCAACCTATTCGCTAAAGCAATGATGTAAACTAGGGACTTAACATAAAAGCAACACATTTAGTTAACAAAACAATTTTATTATCCCAAAAACCAATTTAAATGTTAAAATATTCTTACTATAATTTTTTATAACTTCAAAATTATGTCTATTCCACTTTATATTATTAATATGCAAGGCTGTGAAGAGCGCTGGTATACAACTCAAACTCGATTAAACAATATAGGCATGGAAGCTGAACGTTTTAACGCAACAGTAGGAAAACAACTTAGCGAAACTGAACTGCAAACTTGGTATTGTCCAAGTAACAATAAAAAACACTATCATCGTGACTTAACACTAGGTGAGATTGGCTGCTATGTTAGCCATATGCGTATTTGGCAAAAAATGGTCGACGAAAATATCTCAGTTTGCGTGGTACTAGAAGATGACTTATTTATCCAGCCCCATTTAAACAATGTCATAACGGCTGCCCTCGAGTTACAACACTGGGATTTAATTAAACTCTCAGATAACCGTGATTTTCCATTCATCGATACGGCTACACTGCAAGACGGCTTAACTTTAGGTAATTATAAAAAAACCCCTAATGGCACACAAGGCTACATCATAAGTTTAGAAGGTGCGAAAAAGCTGTTAACTCGTAAGCCATTTTACCGCCCTGTTGATGTAGATATACAATTTCATGGTGAAGTTGGGCTACAGGTAGTAGGCATCAAACCCTACCCTCTAGCAGAAGACAGAAACTTTGAAAGTGAGATTGTAAATGCCAATACAGGCACCCACTCTAATCGCAGTACATTTTTAAGAAATTTAAAGTATAGAATTCGCATCTATTTGCAGCGAAGAGAAAAAACTGCGGACCTAAAAAAAATAACGGCCGATAAAAGCCATTAAATATTTAAAAATTAGCTATGTTATATACCCAAGCCACCTTCCGTTGAGCATCAATTGGTGGTATCTGTTTGCTAAATCTTAATTATCTCAGATCTCAACGGTGCCATTTTCGCGAGTATTTTATTTTGTACTGGATGCTCAATATTTTGTTCATTCATTGCATTGATTAGTAAATCGACTACATGGTTAAAGTCAGCTTCGCTGATATTCATACCAGTGTGGATCTCAACCATACTATCGCGCGTGTATTTACAAGGACCATCGGTTAGCACACACAGGTGATTGATAAAGCCCTCGCGGAAATGGCTAATATTGGCATGTTCAAAGTAGTGAATAATCTGTTCATCATTACCGATTTGATTAATAAAACTGTCGACTAACCTTTCGAGCCCAGCTTGACCATCGAGCTGCTGATACAAGGTTAAATTAGCTATATTCGAACAAGCACTTAGTGCCATAGTAAAAATTATTATTGTTATAAATTTGAACATTACCAATACCCTGTTACCGATAAGTACCAACCAGTTTGATCTTCAGCACCTGCAATACGGCCTAGATCAAGGTATGCGGCGGTGATACTTATATATTTATTTGGCACCCAAGCAACAAACACATCTTGCCAATCTTGCTCACCCAACCCGAGATTATTTGACTTTTGTCGATATTCTATACCAACGGCAATTTCTCGAGTTAAGAAAATAGCCGTGCTGGCCTCAAATAACAGCGTTTCACTACTATTAGCGCCACCGTAGCCGAGTAAGCCGAGCTGATTTGCTTCGCTATACCGCGTGGTTATATTCCAGAACCAGTTATAACCGGCAACGGCCCCTAAATGTAACTTACTCGCGGCTAGATAAATATCAGTACCAGAGGTATCTTCAGCGCCCACAAGCGTAGCAACAGTGCCATCATCAAGAGACTTATGCTGTGCGCCGAGTGTTAGCTGTGGCCAGTCACTGTACACAATATCGCCATAGAGCCTCACCTTAACACCACTGATTGCTTGCTCTATTTCCGTATCAAGTGCTGGTACAGCAAAGTTTTGCTGTGCATAACTGAGTTCAACCCGATTAAATAAGTTAATTTGGGCACCGCATACATCTAAGCTGTAATCAGTAACATTGGCACGACTACAAAAGCCATTAATAGCAAACTCATCTTCGCTAGCATAACCGGCAAGCTGTGCCCAAGGCACGATACCACCGCCACCACTGCCTTCTACTTGCGACACCCCAGGTGTTGCTAATAGCTTACCTTTTGATGCAAAGGTATCAAAAGCAGGTAATGCGATAACAGTTAACAATAATAATTTAAACTTGTTCATTATGCTGCTCCAGCCATTGTTCAAACACATCCGCTTTGAGTGGCCGACTTAAGTAGTAACCTTGCACATGATCACACTGCATTTTTTGTAGCAACTCAAGCGAAGCCAATGTTTCAACCCCTTCAGCTACCACAGAGAAGCCTAGCTGATGGCCTAAGGTGATCGTTGATTCAACAATAAATTGATCTTTTTCAGATTCATCTAGTTTTAAAATAAAGCATTTATCAAGTTTCAGCTCATCAATCGGTAGCATTTTTAAACGACCCAAGGATGTTTGCCCAACCCCATAATCATCCAGCGAAATTTTTACGCCAATAGCTTTAAGGTTTTCCAATGCTAGGATCCCTTTTTCTTCATTTTCAATCATATCGCGTTCGGTTAATTCAATAGTAATAAGCGCAGGGGCAACCGAAAACTGTTTTAAAGTGCGTATTAAATTTGCATGAAACTCTGGGTAAGCGATATCTTGAGCTGAAACATTAATAGCAGCTTGCATATAAATACCTTGCTGTTGCCAAAGCCCAACCTGCGCTATTACCGTTTTAACAACCCATCCAGTTAACTCAACAATTAAGCCAGATTGCTCTGCTAAATCAATAAATAGCTCTGGCGATACCCAGCTACCATCCTTGCGTTGCCAACGAATAAGCGATTCCACTTTATTGATTTGTTGTGTGGCAATATGTAGTTTAGGCTGATAGGTCATAAATAATTGACCATCATCATCATGAATCGCTTGTTTGAGCTCATCGATCATAATGAGTCTATCAAGATGAGCCTCGTCCTCACCAGGCAGATAATAATGAATATTTTCATGGGCACTTGCGGCGCTATCCACAGCAATTAAAACGCGACGCATTAAATCATCCGCTTGCAAGCCTTGTGAAGGATACTCCACTACACCAGCACTAAAGCGTAGGTTGATTTTAAGCTTTTGAATAGTATAACTCGCTTGTAACTGCGCCATTAACCCAACAATACCACTTTTAAGATTGCGCCCCGCACCACTGGGGAAAACGGTTAAAAATTCATCACCACCAATACGCGCATGTAAACCGCCAAACTCATCTGAAAACTCAGCAATCCGTAACGCCACAGCTTTTAAGCAATCATCACCAATACGAGGCCCTAGCTTATCGTTAATATGCCTAAGACCACGAATATCGATTGCCACTAAAGTGTATTCTTGGGTTTTTTTAAGGTTTTCATTCAACACTTCCAGCATTGCAGAACGATTATAAAAGCCAGTTAAAGAGTCATGTTTTGCTGCAAAGCTAATTTGTTGTTCACGCTCTTTAATATCATTACCCATGTTTTTAAAAGCATCTATCAATGTAGCTATTTCATTGCTTTGCTTTTTGCTCATCGCGTCAACACTGTAGTTTCCTCGGGCAAACTGCCGCGCTAAAGTCACTAATTGTGATAATGGCATGGTTAAGTTTTTGGCCAATAAACTACTGGTAATAACACCGATAAAAATCGTTAAAGACGCGAGAATGACTAACGTGTAAAACAGCCGCTCAAATTCACTGTAACTTTGTGTTAGATCAGCACTCAGTAATACATTAACGGGATGATCGTCAAGGGAAGGTAGGTGTACATCGCGATTGCGATATACCAGTTGTTCACCAAAAATTCGTTGCGTGGTTGTTTTATGAAAATATTCAGTCGGAATAAACGGCGTCGGGCGCTCTAACAAAGAGCTTTTAACCAAATTATCGCTGTTAGCAATAAAGCTTACATCCATACCGGTTAAGTTTTTTAGCTCAACCGCAACCTCATCATCAATTTTAAAGCCGACTAAACTGTGCGCGATAGTACGTGGGGCTTTAATAGGTAATAAAATAACCTGATATAGCTCATTATTTAGCACAACAAAGCTAGATTGCTCGGTATTGTTGAGCAACTCACTCATTAACGCTTGTAAATTATTATCAAAGTCTTGTTGTCGATTAGTTGATACTAACTTACCAGATAAGTCCAATAACAACATTAAATCAGCATTAATTCGCTGACTATGATTATACAATGCGCTACTAATCGTATTTGCATCTTTAGTGGCAACCGCTTGTTTAAAACCAAAATCAGCAGTCAATACTTTTGCAGCTGTGAGCAATAAACTTTCTTTCGACGCTAAGTACTGCTTATAGACATTTTCAGCCACATTAATATCTTGGGTGACCTTTTTTTCATTAAATTGACTAGTCGACCACCAGAAACTAAATAAGCTCATAACTGTAGTTAATAACACTAAGCCTACACATAAAATAGTTATGCGATTTTTTAAACTATTTGTCATTCCCACCCTTAAACTTGCTACCAAAAGTATTGCGTGGCTTAGGCTCAGTTGTTTGCAGTGTTACTTGTAAACTATGAGGTGCATTTACAGCTAACATTAAAGGCTGTTTTTCTTCGAGTGTGTTCTTTTGTAATGAGTACCAAAGACTTAGCTTTACAGGTAGTGTTAGCCCATTTAGCTGCACATTTCCCAGTTCATCACTTTGATAAACATGAGAACTTTTAGCTACATAAATATACCCTAACATAGAATCATGGATATTACAGCCAAGCACTACGACCCCTTGATTCTCAAATGTGATCGGGCTTTCTGGTTGTCCCGAATAAAGTTTCAATTGAAATGGTTTAGCTTGAGAAAAAGAGTACACATGATGGCGAATATTATCGCTATTTGGAAAGTTGACCTGCTGCCCCTGCTGAGCAATTAACAGTGTTGGTGAAAACTGTTTATCGACTTGATCCATGATCAGTACCGGTAACTGTTGTGATGACTTATTACCACCTTCACTAACAAGTTCTACTACTGCATTTTTAAGTGGCTGCCCATGTTGATCAACGATATTGAGCGTAACGTCTTGTGCAAAGGCTACATATGAACACGCCATTGTTAAAAGAGTCACAATGCTTTGGGTTGCCATTTTTTGCAACTTCATTTAGTCATCCTCGGTAGGGCGAACACTAACCTATGAGTATCGCTAATTAATCTTAGGTTAAGTTAATTAGAGACTGACTCCAAATGCAAGAATAAAAGCCCAGTTACACTAAATAATAGGAAAACTTAAGGCTTTTAAACAACAGCAAGCAAATAACTAATGACTAAAGCTTGGAAATCAAGCCATATTGTTGATCCAAAATAGTTATAACCTCTGCGCGAGGATCTGTTGGAATAGCGATATCGTAGCCAACTATTTTACTGGCAATGCCAACATATGTTTCTGACACAGATAACATAACTGATTCAGGCAGTATGTAATCTTTAGCAAGTTGCTCTCGCTCAGGCATACGGTCTTTATTCAGTAACACATCGCTATCAGGTACATTACTAATTAATAATTGGCGGAACCCCTCTTTAGAGTTCTCAACAATTTTTCCATCACGATACGCAGCACCATCCCAAATGCGCGATGAATCAGGCGTACCGACTTCATCGATGTAGATAAGTTTATCTGTACCATCAATATCTTCTACATAGCCAAACTCAAACTTTGTATCGACGAAGATTTGATCCAATTTAGCCAGCTCAGCGCTAATTAAGGTAAAACCTTCAACAAGAAGTTTTTCGTATTGCGTAACATCATCTTCAGACTTAAAGTTAAACACAGTTAAGTTATTAGTGATATTGTCACGAGTAATATTTACATCATCCACAGCAGGAATATCTGCAACGCCAGTAATAATACCTTTCGTTGATGGCGTAATTAACACATCATCTAACTGCTGATTAGCGGTTAAGCCTTCAGGTAATTCTAAACCACAAAAATTACGAACGCCTTTGCTGTAATCACGCCACATGCTGCCAGTTATATACTGACGAGCAATTGCTTCTACTTTTACGGTACTGGCTTTACGAACAATCCATACATACGGATGCGGAATATCAACAATATGATTGCCCGCCAGACCTGCTTGATCAAATAGCTTAAACCAGTGCGATGCAACAGTATTTAACGCCATGCCTTTACCTGGTACACCATTTAGGCCATTTTCACCTTGCCAAATACAATCAAAGGCAGAGATACGATCGGAAATTACCATAATAGCCAGCTCAGTACCTTTAGGTACTTGATAGCCTTTTTCGCTGATCAAACGTGCGCTGTCTTCGTCTGTTAACCAATAAACTGAACGTACTTTGCCACTGTGAACGGGGCCCTTAGTGCGTATTGGTAAGTCATCGTTTACGTCTAAAACTTTATAGCTAGTCATGCTATCTCCGGGTGTATGGCATGCCCATTACAGGCACAGGTATGGAATTGGGGTTATAAGCCGCTAATAATAATCGAGACCGAAGGAAATCACAATTAAAGCACTATGTGATTTAACGCAGTTTAGTTGGTATTTTGTTATGTACGTTATAAGATAACATCAAAATCCAGCAGTAGTTTATGTGATGATTAATATAAAGCAGCTAAGTTTTAAATGGCAAAAACAACAAGCCAAACCCACTTTAGCAATTGCATCCCTTGGGATTGCTAAGGGGGAACATGTATTTTTACATGGCCCCAGCGGCTGCGGTAAGTCCACGTTCTTATCATTGCTTGCGGGGATAAATCGGCCAACATCGGGTAGTTTAAATATTTTTGGCTGTGAACTAAGCAAGCTAACTAACAGTAAGCGTGATGCTTTTCGTGCTGATCATATTGGCTATATTTTTCAAAACTTTAATTTATTGCCCTATTTATCGCCGATTGAAAACGTGACATTAGGTTGCCAATTTTCAAAACAGCGGCAAAAAAAAGCACTCGTAAATAGCATTACTCTCAACAAAGAAGCGGCACGGCTATTAAATGCACTTGGCTTAGACGAGCAATTCCACCAGCAAAATGTGGCTAGCTTAAGCATAGGCCAACAACAACGGGTTGCAGCGGCACGGGCTTTTATTGGCAGCCCTGAGCTTATCATCGCCGATGAACCAACCTCAGCCCTTGATACACGTAATCGCCAAGCATTTATTACGCTACTGTTCGAGCAAGCTCAA
The DNA here is from genome assembly GCF_047806705.1 of Pseudoalteromonas sp. ASV78. Lineage (NCBI taxonomy): Bacteria > Pseudomonadati > Pseudomonadota > Gammaproteobacteria > Alteromonadales > Pseudoalteromonadaceae > Pseudoalteromonas > Pseudoalteromonas sp. ASV78. The sequence continues at coordinate 2,341,078 of NZ_JBLOPA010000001.1, forward strand.
GCCGCTAACAGCACCCTCGTCTTTGTAAGTCACGATGAAAGCTTACAACCCTTGTTTAACCGTAACATTGATTTAATCGCGTTACAGGAGCAAGTTTCATGATCCTAATAAAACTTGCTATAAGCAGCCTATATAACCGCCGCGCTAGTGCATTCTTAACCCTATTCACTATTGCTATCAGTGTCATGCTGCTATTAAGTATTGAGCGTGTGCGGGTTGATGCCAAAAGTAGTTTTAGTAATACTATTTCTGGTACTGATCTAATTGTTGGCGCTCGAACAGGCGATATACAGTTGCTATTATCGTCTGTGTTTCGTATTGGCCACGCTAATAACGCCGTGAGTTGGCAAAGCTATCAATATATAAAACAGCAACGCGGCGTCAAATGGACCATTCCGCTGTCATTAGGTGATAGCCATAAAGGCCAAGCTGTACTTGGTACTTCCGCTGACTATTTCCAGCATTATAAATTTGCTAAAAAACAATCCCTTAGCTTTAGCCAAGGCCGCCCTTTCCGCCATTTAAATGAGGTAGTACTAGGTGCTCAAGTCGCGGCGAACTTAGGCTATACCCTTGGCGATAGCATTGTTATTTCTCACGGTATGGGTAATACCAGTTTTCATCATCATGATGATAACCCTTTTACTGTGGTCGGCATTTTAAACGCTACAGGCACACCTGTTGATAAAACCTTGCATATTCCTTTAGCTGCCATTGAACAAATCCACAATACTAACCACACCAGCCATGAACATGAACATGAACATGAACATGAACATGAACAGCATGATGACTTAATTGGCGAACCAAAACAGATCACCGCGTTTTTAGTTGGTTTTGATTCACCACTTTATACTCTGCAAGTAAGGCGCAACATTAATCAATACAAACCTGAAGCGTTGCTTGCCATCATGCCAGGCGTCACTTTGCGTGAGTTGTGGGAAATGCTCACCATTGTTGAAAAAATCTTACTGCTGTTTTCTATGGTGGTGGTACTGGTCAGTCTACTTGGCATGCTCACTACTTTATTAGCGAGCCTCAATCAGCGTCGTCGCGAATTAGCTATTTTACGCTCAGTCGGTGCAAGGCCTTGGCACCTGTTCGCCTTGATCAGCATTGAATCATTACTCACAACATTTTGGGGTTGCCTAGTTGGTTGCGGGTTATTTTATTTACTCATGTCTCTCGCAGCAGGCTATTTACAAAGTCATGCAGGGATCACAATCACTATAGCAATGCTATCAAGCTATGAACTGATGCTGATCGGCGCTATTATGGCGGCCGGTTTTATCGTTGGTTTAATACCAGCTACCCGCGCCTATTTTTACTCACTGTCTGATGGCATGAGCATTAAAATTTAAGAGGAACACCATGCAGTATTTTCAAAAACTCACTGTAGTTTGCTTAGTTATTTTTAGTTTTGTTTTGAGCTTTAGTAGTTTTGCCAACGAACCCAAAGAAATTTTTTGGGAAGATTTAATCCCCAAAGGGCATGTGCAAATAGACACCCAAGATCAAGCCAGCCATGAAGGAACAGAGCAAAACTGGGTGCAACCGGATTTAGAGGCCCCAGTTGTTAAAGAGCTAAATGAGCAATCAGTCAGTTTACCGGGGTTTGTTGTACCACTTGAAGGTGACAGCGAAGTGATCACTGAGTTTTTACTGGTGCCGTACTTTGGTGCTTGTATCCATGTGCCGCCACCGCCACCAAATCAAATTGTTCACGTGACGATTAAAGGCGGCGTACCAATTGAAAGCCTATACGATGCCATCGTCGTTACAGGTATTATCAGCACCGAAACTTGGAGCGGTGACATAGCCCAAGTGGGTTATAAAATGACAGCCGTCGGTGTCGCACCATTTGAACTGTAAATCAGATGTGTTGAGCTTAGCGCTGCAAATGCAAGCTCAACATGCCCTAGATTATTTTTGGCACTGACTACAAAACACCGTACTGCGTTGCCCTAAACGAATTTCAGTTAATAGCTTTTTGCAACCTATACACGGCTCACCTTTGCGGCCGTACACTAAAAGTTGTTGAGCAAAGTAGCCGGGCTTGCCATCACTTTGCGCAAAATCCTTTAGCGTTGTACCACCTTGGGTGATAGCCGCAGCGAGTGTCTCTTTAATAATTGGCACTAATTGCTGATAACGCGCCAGTGATACTTTACCAGCTTCGCGCTTTGGATGAATACCGGCTTTAAAAAGAGATTCATTGGCGTAAATATTACCCACCCCAACCACCACAGCGTTATCCATAATAAATTGTTTAACCGGCACCTTTTTGTTACGCGACTGCTCGTATACTCGCTTCGCAGTAAATTCATCAGTAAGCGGTTCAGGGCCCAACTTACTCAATAAGCTATGACACTCCCCAGGAGCTTGCCATAAACAACAACCAAACCGACGTGGATCATTTAGTCTCAGTGCTTTACCGTTGGCAAATATAAATTCGATATGATCATGTTTTTTTAATGGTTCGTCTTTATCAACAACCCGTAAATTACCCGACATCCCCAAATGTAAAATGACACTGCCCAGTACACACTCCAGTAGCAAATATTTTGCCCTGCGCTCAACAGCTAACACAGGTAAACTATTGATTTTATAAACATCATCAGGCACAGGCCAACGCATACTCGGGTTATGAATACTCACCTTAGTGACGGTTTGCTGCAAAATATGTGGGGTGATCCCCATTCGGCTAACTTCAACCTCTGGTAATTCAGGCATTCGATATAGGCTCGCTGTGTGAAAAATTAAAACTTGGAAATAACCGCTGCGCAGTCTCTTGATCAAGCAATAACAGCCGTTGATTACTTTTATCTAATAAATAGTAACCCTCTGGTGCGCGGTATAATTGATATAACCAAGGCAGTTGCTCGCCTGCAAGCCACACAGTGGCAACAGTTAGCGCGGGATTATTATGAAATGTTGGCTGATTCTCTACGACCGACAGCTGCATGCTTTGCCATTCATTGATTAATGCGACAAGATTAACCGTTGTTGCTTGCCATATACTTGCTGGTGCATTTTTAACTAATGCAGTAGCACGCCATGACGTACCTATACGCTCTAGTTTTTGCTCAGGAAATTCGAGCGCTAAAATAAAACTTTGTGCCGGTAACACACTTTGTACGCTAGGTTGTTCTGGCCCACTGTTAAGTTTGGTGTGTAATCCATTAAAAAAGAAAATCATTAACAGCATGGAAAAAATAACAACATTGTTCCAGCCCTTGCGGCCTAACTGCATGTGAGTTCTTCCTAAAAGATTCAATTAGTTAAAGTGTAACCAAAAATATGTCAAAATGGCAGTCGAAATTTGTTATGCAATATTATTAAAATTCAGCAGTGGTAATGTGCCAAAGTTAGATTACTTTGCTAATATACGGCAAAATTTAAGGAGTTCCGTCATGTCAATGTATGTAGTGGGTCATAAAATCCCAGATTCAGATTCTATTTGTGGTGCAATTGCACTGGCTTATTTGAAAAACCAAATTGAAGAGCCTGCCATTCCAACCCGTCTTGGTGAGATTTCACCTGAGACACAATTTATTCTTGATAAGTTTGGCTTTGAAGCGCCAGAGCTAAAATTAAGCTACGCAGGTGAAGACGTATACATCGTTGACCACACAGAAAAAACCCAAGCACCTGATGATATCGACCAAGCACGAGTTGTGGGTGTTGTTGATCACCATAAACTAGGCGATTTAACCAGCTCTACACCACTTGAGTGTTGGATCCGTCCTGTTGGCTGCTCAAACACCATCATTAAAATGATGTATGATTTTTACAATGTTGAAATTCCTAAAGACATTGCTGGCATCATGATGTGCGCCATTTTAAGTGACACGGTTATTTTCAAATCACCAACCTGTACCACTGCTGATATTAAATGTGTTGAAGCACTTGCTGAAATTGCAGGTGTTGCAGACTTTAAAGAATTAGGTATGGATATGTTCCGCGTTAAGTCTGCGGTTGAAAACACACCAGCACGTGATTTAGTGATGCGTGATTTTAAAGACTTCAACATGAACGGTAAACTAGTTGGTATTGGTCAATTGGAAGTTATCGACCTTGCGGTATTTGATGACATTAAAGCCGACCTTGAAGCTGATATTGCCAAGCTTAAGGAAGAAGGCGGACGCCACTCTGTATTTTTACTACTTACCGACATTATGAAAGAAGGTTCACAAATGCTAATCGTCTCTGACGATGCAAACATTGTAGAGCAAGCTTATGGTGAAACACCAAAAGACGGTAAAGTATGGTTAGACGGCGTACTGAGCCGTAAAAAGCAAGTAGTGCCACCGCTACAAGATGCTTTTGCAAAGCTTTAAAGTGCTAAATGCTAAATGCTAAATGCTAAATGCTAAATGCTAAATGCTAAATGCTAAATGCTAAATGCTAAATGCTAAAAATATTAACCTTGTGGGTTTTGCCTGCAAGGTTTTTTTATACCTGAAGCTCGAGACTGACGGCTGACGGCTGACGGCTGACGGCTGACGGCTAGCTTAAAACAAAAAACCCAGCCTAAGCTGGGTTTTTGATATTCATAAAAAACTAAAATTACTTGATTTTAGCTTCTTTGAAAAGAACATGTTTACGGATTTTTGGATCAAACTTTTTGATTTCCATTTTTTCCGGCATGTTACGCTTGTTCTTGTCGGTAGTGTAGAAAAAACCAGTACCAGCTGTAGAAACTAAACGGATCTTATCACGCATGACTCAGGTCCTTAAACTTTAACGCCGCGAGCACGGATTTCTGTAAGAACCGTGTCGATGCCTTTTTTATCGATAATACGCATACCTTTAGTAGTAGTGCGTAATGTTACAAAACGTTTTTCACTTTCAACCCAAAAACGGTGTGTTTGTAGGTTAGGTAGGAAACGACGTCTAGTCGCGTTTCTCGCGTGTGAACGGTGATTACCAACCGCAGGACGCTTACCTGTAACTTGACATACTTTAGACATGTCTATATATCTCCAATAACTTCGCTCGAGCTTAATTTTCCCCTAGGCTATGTATTTTGTGCCCCAGGGATAAATCGAAGGGCGCTCTTTATACAGCTTATACAGGCAAAGATCAAGTGATTGATCTAATCCAATCAGCTCATGTGTAAATTTGATAGCGGCTAATTATAAAGATCGAATGCCCTTAGGGAAAGTAAAAACTGCATTTAAATTAAACTAATTTGCAAATAAGTACTAAACCGCTCATTTTTAACACGCTTAGTGATTTGAATGCACTTAAATCAAGCCTCGTTCTGCGAAGGAAACGCAATTATCTCCGCCAACAATGATGTGATCCAAAATATTTATATCGACTAATTGCAAAGCTTGCTGCAATTTAGTGGTAATTAATTTGTCAGCTTGGCTAGGTTCAGCAATACCAGATGGATGATTATGAGCCAAAATCAGCGCTGCTGCGTTATTTTTTAAGGCCGCTTTGACAACTTCTCTTGGGTAAACAGATGCGGCGTTAATTGTGCCATAAAAAAGCGTTTCTTCTTTAATTAATCTGTTCTGACTATCTAAATACAACACCATAAAGATTTCTTGCTGTAAGCCACGCAGCTCAAGCGTTAAATAGTCATACACCGATTGTGGTGAATTAAATACCGCTTCGCGCTGACACTGCTCCATCATATAGCGACGACTCAACTCCAGCACAGCCTGTAATTGCACAAACTTCGCAGTCCCCAAGCCTTTTTGTGCGCAAAAATCTTCGATTGATGCATTAAATAAGTTATGCAGAGTTTGATTTTGTGTCATTAAATGTTGTGCCAACTCCACTACATTCATACCAGGTAAACCCGTTCGTAAAAAAATAGCCAATAACTCGGCATCACTTAACGACTTAGCCCCTTTGGCTAATAACTTTTCACGTGGCCGTTGATTACTGGGTAAAGAGGTAAGTTGCATTATTTCGTCCCTGAAAAGTAGTATTATGATTTAACTGTAATGCAAAAAAAAATTTTCGCCTGTTTAACTAGCAATAAAATTCCCTATTAAACCTTCGTCCATAGCACAAAGATTTGCTATCGTTAGCACATATCGACAAAGAGTTTCAGCAGAGTATGACAAAGTTAATGACCAATTTACCGACAGCACGAGCAAATAAAAAAATTGTACTGGGGATCAGCGGTGGTATTGCCGCTTACAAATGTGCCGAACTAGTTAGGCGTTTAAAAGATCATGGTTGTGATGTCAAAGTCGTCATGACCGAATCAGCCAAACACTTTATCACACCACTTACCATGCAAGCAGTCAGTGGTGAAATAGTGTCAGACTCTTTGCTCGATCCCTCTGCTGAAGCCGCAATGGGCCATATTGAATTCGCAAAATGGGCTGATTTAATTTTAGTTGCACCAGCTACCAGTAATATCATTGCTAAAATGGCCGCTGGCATTGCCGACGATTTACTCACCACTTTATTGCTGGCAACCCCCGCAAAAGTAGCCGTAGCGCCAGCGATGAATCAACAAATGTATGCCCACCCGGCCACGCAAGCGAATCTTATGACTTTAGAACAGCGCGGCATTGCAATTTGGGGGCCAGGCAAAGGTGAGCAGGCCTGTGGTGATATAGGTGCAGGACGCATGCTTGAACCCCATGAACTTGTTAGTTTATGCACACAGCCTGCGCAGCCACAAATACTAGCAGGTAAAACCATTACAATCACCGCAGGCCCGACCCGTGAAGCGCTCGATCCAGTGCGCTTTATATCGAATCACAGCTCAGGAAAAATGGGCTATGCATTAACACAAGCAGCCTTACTATTAGGTGCTAAGGTTAATTTAATTTCAGGCCCAGTGACAATCGCCGCACCGGCTGGTGCTAACCTGATTAAAATAGAAAGTGCAGAGCAATTACTTGAACAAGCGCTTATTTTTGCCCCTCAATCAGATGCATTTATTGGCTGTGCCGCCGTTGCTGACTACCGCGCTGCCGCGGTTGCCGAGCAAAAAATGAAAAAACAAGGAGACGAACTGACTGTTACATTAGTGAAAAATCCTGATGTGATTGCTGCCGTTGCCAACTTAACGGATGGCCGCCCTTATACCGTGGGTTTTGCTGCTGAAACGCAAAATGTTGCAAGTTATGCAAAAGGAAAATTGACCAATAAAAACTTAGATATGATCTGTGCTAATGACGTATCACAAAGTGGCCTTGGCTTTAATTCAGATCATAATGCTTTAACATTATTCTGGCACAATGGGCAAAAAGAATTAACTATCGATACCAAAAGCGCATTAGCACTGAGTGTAATGACAGAGCTTGCGAAACGGTTGTAAAAAGGCTGGCAAGAAGCTGAATAAAACATTAACATAGCCTTAATCGCTTGTTCAAAAAGTGAGTGGTATTCAACCACAAAAGCTAAGTAAATTATTATAAAAGAAAGGAATGTTCATGCCTGCGACAAAAAGAAGTAATCGCAAAGAGCAAATACTACAAGCACTCGCACAGATGTTAGAAACCAGCCCAGGTCAACGTATCACAACAGCAAAACTAGCTGCTGAAGTAGGTGTATCTGAAGCAGCTCTATATCGTCATTTTCCGAGTAAAGCACGGATGTTTGAAGGCTTAATTGAGTTTATTGAAGACACGTTACTTTCGCGTATTAACTTAATTCTTGAAAATGAAAAAGAGACGCAAAGCCGTGTCTATAATATTTTATTGTTACTGTTGGCCTTCGCTGAAAAAAACCCCGGTATCACCCGCATTTTAACGGGTGACGCACTGCAAGGTGAGCAAGAACGGTTACGTGAGCGTGTACAAGGTTTGTTTGAAAAGCTTGAAACTCAGCTAAAACAAGTACTACGTGAACGAAAACTGCGCGAAGGCAAAACCTTTCAAAGTGATGAGCTAACTATAGCCAACTTTTTACTTGCCTATATCGAAGGCAAAATGAATCAATTCGTACGCAGTGACTTTAAAGCTAAGCCTAGCGCGCAATTTGAAAAACAATGGCTAGAGCTACAGAAGATCTGGCTTTAGCTCCTAAAATAAGCAACCTTGCGAATTTCCTCGCAAGGTTTTTTATTCGTTCAACCGCGATTTTCGGCCGCTTATCGTTTCTACTCGAATTGTTTAACAAACCCGTTATGATGGGGATGATGAAACAACAAGAGAATCAAGAATGAAAGCCCAACTTTCCCTACTAAGCATTGCCCTCGTTGCAAGCCTAAGTAGCGCAGCCGCCCACGCAAAAGATGCGCTACAATTTAACAATGTATTCGGTTTTAAAACCGCTAAAACAACACAATTATCTGAAAACGGTGAAATACTCAGCTTTAGTGCCACCCCATATCGCGGCGATGCAACAGGCCAAGTTTATACTTTAAACAATAATAAATTACTCGCCGAAATTGAGCGCGGCACTCAACCTACAATCAATAAAGCAGCCAACTGGGTCGCCTTTACCCAAGTCCCTACTTTGCTTGAAAAAGAAACCACAAAAAAGCAAGACAACTTAAAAAACAATCTGGTTTTGGTTAATACCATCACTGGCGAACAGCAGGTTTTTGAGAACGTTAAAGACTATCAACTCGCTGATGACGGTAACTGGTTAGCTTATCGTTTAGATAAAAAAACGGCTAAAGACGCTGATAGTGACGACATCGATGACGCTAAAAGTGCAGATAAAGCCAGTGAAATCAAACCAGACAAAAAAGACAAAGCATTTGACTTAATTGTTGTAAATTTAAAAGATAAAACAACTGATACAATAAATAGCGTGTTTAGTTACGCTATTAATGCATCTGGCAGCGAGCTGCTTGTCAGCCAAAGCTACCCTGACGGTAACGATAACCAAGTTGCGTTAATTACATTAAATAATAGCTTGGCTGCGAGTGTATTAATTGATGAGCCAGGCGTTGTAGCAAATAAAATAGTCTGGCATCCAACTAAGAATATTGCCGCATTCACGCTCGGCAATTATGTAAATGACGATATGCGCCGTCGCGATCACCAGCTAAAACTGTGGCAAAACGAACAACTCACAGATATAGCTTCCCCTGAAAAAGATTGGACTATCGGTAAAACGGCAAAACTACGCTGGTCTGAAGACGGTGAGCGCCTGTACTTTGAAAATCACCCTAAGTTAGCAGCAAAAATTACAGAAAAGAAATACACAGATCAAACCTCGCTATTTGACTACGATACGATACGCGCACAAAAGGGCCTTAATGTTTGGCATAACAACGATGCTGAAATAAAACCCCGCGAAGAACAACAATGGAACGAGAACAATAAAAATCGTCATTATCAGGCGGTTTACCACCTTAATGGCAAACAAGTCGCACAACTAAGTACGGTTGATATGCCGAGCGTGGCACTGAATACCAATCGCACGGCATTACTTGGTTCCTCCGATTTACCTTATTTAGAGCGCGTAATGTACGGCGGCTTTTTTGCCGACTATTATGCTGTGAATGTTCAAAATGGTGAGCGCAAAGCAATTATCAGTGACTACCCATTTAAACCTAGCCTATCACCCAGTGGACAATACGCTACTTACTTTGAAAATAGCCAAGTGCAACTTAAAGATTTAGGTAGCAATAAAGTAAGCACCCTAACAAAAGCAATTCAAGCAACGTTCGCCGATGATCAACACGATTACCCATCAGCTCAACCAGGTTATGGTGTTGCAGGTTGGCTTAACGATAGCAGCCAAGTATTGGTATATAGTAAATACGATATCTGGGCGTTTGACGTTAACACCCTCAAAGCCACACGCCTGACACAAGGCAAAGAAAACAACACGCAATATCGAGTTATCAAACTTGATAAAGACCAAGTTGGCTTTAAACAAGATGAAATTTTGCTACTTAGCGCGACAAACTTACAGCAAAAGCAAACTGAAATCGCAAAACTTAACCTTGTAGATAACTCTGTCAGCAAAGTATTAAGCGGTAAAAAACGCTTTGATGTAGTGAAAAAAGCCAAACATGCCGACAAATATTTATTTACCGAGCAAACGTATCAGCAATTCCCTGATTTTTATCAAAGCGACTTTAGCTTTAATAAGCCACAACGCGTTACTAACTTAAACCCACAAGTGAATGATTTTGCCTGGGGCCAACAGCCTGAACTTATTAGCTATAAAGGCTTTGATGGCGAAGACTTACAAGGCGTGTTAATTAAACCTGCGGGCTATAAAAAAGGCGATAAAGTGCCGGTAGTTGTGTATTTCTACCGCTATATGAGCCAGCGCATGTTTGATTTCCCTGCGATGGAATTAAATCACCGCCCTAACTTCCCAATGTTTACCTCAAACGGCTATGCGATTTTCTTACCTGATATTCGTTTTGAAATCGGTCATCCAGGTAAATCATCAACGCAAACCATGATCAACGCCACCCAAAAGCTGATTGATTTAGGGATTGCCGACCCTGATAAAATTGGCTTACAAGGGCATTCATGGGCGGGTTATCAAAGTGCCTTTATGATCACTCAGACCGATATGTTTAAAGCCGTGGTATCGGGTGCGCCAGTGTCAAACATGACCAGTGCTTACAGCGGTATTCGTTTAAAATCAGGGCTAGCGCGTCAGTTCCAATATGAAACAGGGCAAAGCCGTATCGGTAAAACTTTATTTGAAGCGCCGGAGCTTTACATCGAAAACTCACCGGTATTTTTTGCCGATAAAGTCAATACACCAATCTTAATTATGTTTGGTGATAAAGATGACGCTGTGCCATGGCACGAAGGTGTGCAGTATTATTTAGCGCTGCGCCGTGCCGGTAAAGATGCCACATTCTTGCAGTATGAAGGTGAACCGCATCACTTGAAAAAATTCCCTAACCAAGTGGATTTTTCAATTCGGATGATGCAGTACTTTGATCACTACTTAAAAGGCAAGCCAGCCGCGAAATGGATGACCGAAGGTGAAGCGTTTATTGAAGAATAAGCTGAAGAATAAGCTGCAAAACAAGCGGCCATAAACTAAAACGCCCAGCAAATGCTGGGCGTTTTAGTATGCTACGTGAAAGGTTACCTAGACTGCAGACGATTACCGCCAACCTTAGGCTTGGTATTGGCTTTTTTAAACTGGCTAAAGCCGGTGTGGCGGCTAAGCGCTGGACGCCCACCCTTACCTGCTTTAAGCGATTTTTCGTCACGGGTTTCTTCTGGCACTAAACAGTTAGGCCCTTTACCAATCAACTTTGCTTTACCCATACTGCGCAGTGCTTCACGGATCATCGGCCAACCTGCAGGATCGTGATAACGCAATATCGCTTTATGTAAACGACGTTGACGCGCGCCTTTTGGCACCGGCACTTGCTCGGTATTATTTTTAATATTACGCAGCGAGTTCATCCCAGTGTGATAAATCGTGGTGGCATTAGCCATTGGTGACGGATAAAAATTTTGCACTTGATCTAGTTTAAAATCGTTCGACTTTAACCACAACGCCATGTTCACCATGTCTTCGTCTTTAGTGCCAGGATGCGCAGAAATAAAATAAGGGATCAGGTACTGCTTTTTCCCTGCTTCTTTTGAGTATTTATCAAAAAGCTCTTTAAACTGATCATATGCGCCCATGCCTGGTTTCATCATTTTCGATAATGGCCCGTCTTCGGTATGCTCAGGCGCAATCTTTAAATAACCACCCACATGATGGGTTACCAGTTCTTTGACGTAACGAGGATCTTGTACCGCTAAATCGTAACGTACGCCTGAAGCTATTAGGATTTTTTTCACCCCTTTAACTTCACGGGCCTTTTTATATAACTCGATTGTTGGCGTATGGTCGGTATCCATATGCTTACAAATATCTGGATACACACACGATAAACGTCGGCAGGTACTTTCGGCTTTTTTGCTCTTACAGCGCAGTTTATACATGTTTGCTGTTGGCCCACCAAGGTCTGAAATAACCCCTGTAAATCCTGGCACTTTGTCACGAATTTGTTCAATTTCTTCAATAATCGATTCTTGAGAACGGCTTTGAATGATCCGCCCTTCATGCTCAGTGATTGAACAGAAACTACAGCCCCCAAAACAACCTCGCATAATATTAACTGAGGTTTTGATCATGTCGTAAGCGGGAATTTTTGCAGTACCATAACTTGGATGCGGAACACGCTGATAAGGCAATCCAAACACCGCATCCATTTCATGAGTTTCAAGCGGATACGCAGGTGGGTTCACCCAAATAGAGCGATCGCCGTGACGCTGGAATAACGCACGCGCACAACCAGGATTGGTTTCTTGATGTAAAATACGTGATGCATGGGCATACAGTGGCTTGTTAACACTGACTTGTTCAAACGCAGGCAGCTTAACGTAGGTTTTTTCCCACGGTTTAGGACGCGCTGGTTGAATAGTAATTGGTTTAGCGGCTTCGGCTTGTAAATCAATACCCGCTTTTTTAAATTCGCTTTTGCCACAACCTACGTCATCGGCACCGTACGGATTAGGAATTGGGTCTATTTTGCCAATTTTATCGATTGCTGTGGAATCACTGCCACGCCAGCCAGGTAATGGCTCTTTACGAATAACCGCCGTACCGCGAATATCCTGAATGGTATCCATCGTCTCACCACCAGCAATACGATGCGCGACTTCAACAAGTGGACGCTCAGCATTACCGTAGATAAGAATATCGGCTTTGGCATCAAATAAGATACTGCGGCGAACTTTTTCTTGCCAATAATCATAATGGGCAATTCGGCGTAGGCTGGCTTCAATACCACCTATCACAATTGGCACGCCTTTATAGGCTTCGCGGCATTTTTGTGAATAAATCATCACCGCGCGATCTGGGCGTTTACCGCCGATATTACCTGGGGTGTAGGCATCATCATGGCGCATACGCTTTTCAGCCGTATAACGGTTGATCATCGAGTCCATGTTACCAGCGGTAACACCAAAGAATAAATTGGGCTTGCCAAGTGCCATAAAGGCATCTTTTGATTGCCAATCAGGCTGTGCAATAATACCGACTCGAAAGCCTTGTGCTTCAAGTACGCGGCCTATTACTGCCATACCAAAACTAGGATGGTCAACATACGCATCGCCACTAATTATGATTATATCGCAGCTATCCCAGCCAAGGGCATCCATCTCTTCGCGTGTCGTTGGTAAAAATGGCGCGGTGCCGTAACACTCAGCCCAATATTTAGGGTATGAGAATAACGCTCGCTTGGCTTTAAGTGCGCTCATAAAAAAGTAACCAATTGCTTTAAAAAAGGTCGCAAAGTATACCCGAATTAATCTTCAAACGATATTAGCTATTTACGCAGGCAGCCAACAGATTGCAACAATCGTATTATTTTTTACTTTCAATATACTGAATAAGCTCAACTTCTGGCATTGGTTTAGCGTACATAAACCCTTGCACTTCATCGCAACCTAATTGTTTAAGAAAATCGGCTTGCGCTTGTGTTTCAACGCCTTCAGCAATGGTTTTTAATCCGAGCTGCGCGCCAAGCGCTATAACCAGCTTAGCAATTGCACCGCTGTCTTTTGCGGGTAAGTCTTTAACAAATGCACGATCTATCTTCAACCTATCCAACGGTAACTTTTGCAAATAACTGAGTGATGAAAAACCAGTACCAAAATCATCTATCGCCACTTCAATACCAAACTCTTTTAGATCTTGCAGTGTTTCAATAACCATCGAAAGCTCATCCATCACCACACTTTCGGTGACTTCTAACTCAATATTTTTTGGGGTCACCTGATATTTTCGCAAAGTATCTTTGACTTGTTGTGCGTAGCCTTTCACTTTAAATTGCGGCACCGACACATTCACCGCAATACAAATTTCAACACCTTGAGCTTCAAGACGCTTTTGCTGCTGGCAAGCCTGCTCCAATACCCATTGACCAATCTCCACAATTAGCCCGGCATCTTCAGCAAGTGGTACAAAAATCGCGGGGGAAATATAATTACCATTACCCGAAGGCCAACGCAGTAATGCTTCGCAGCCTTTTAACGACAAATCACTAAACGCCAACTGCGGTTGATACCATACTTCCAATTTATTATTTTCAAAATCCTGGCGAAGCTGACGAATAATGCCTAATCGCCAAGCCATTTGCTCTTCCATATCAGGAGTGTAGCAAACCGTATTACCCTGATTACCTTTTTTAGCGTGATTCAGTGCGATATAGGCAAGCTTAAGTGTTTCAATACCAGTGGCTTGAAAGTCCTGTTGTTCACACAAACCAATTTTAAAATTAACTGGTAGCAAATGCTCTGCTGCAGCAAACGGCAGGCTTAAATTTTCATTTAACTCGTTTAAATCAAAGCCAGCGCGCTCGATTAAAAAACCAAATACATCCGCACCAATCCGTGACAGCAATTTAGCACTTGGGTATTCTTGCTTGAGTCGTTCAACAATTGCAATAAGTAAGTGGTTACCCACTTCTTGACCTAAGCCATTATTGATATCTGAAAAGTGTGCAACATCAATTAGAATAAATACATACTCATTACTATTTAACCGATGATACTTTTCAACCTGTTGAATAAAATCAGTCCTATTGGCAAGACCTGTTAACACATCTTTATAGGCGGCATCTCTGAGTTTATTAAAAAGCCTAACATTATCTAATCCCACACTGACATTGGTTAAGAATATTTCAGCAAATTGCAGCTGTGTTAAACTTGGTTGACTAACATATTCTAAGTAAATAGCGGCTTGGCGGTTTTTACTTTTCAATAAAAACGTAGTGTCGTGCTCGGTGTGTTGATGCTCGCCAAATGCAAAGCAATTTTGCACTTGGAGAATAATTCGTCCATCATCTAGCTGCTCAACACCTTGACCGATAAAAGCACTAAACTCCGCGCATCCACCTAACACTTGAACTTGGTTATTGTCACCTAAGCTGCCACACACTACACCTCTGGGTGCACAATCTAAAATCACCGAGAGTTGCTTAATCACTGCCATAGTGAATGCTTTAATATCAGTAAAACCTAAAATAGCTTTTGAGGCTAATAAGATATTATTTAACGCTTTGCTTTGGTATTCAAGTTGGCAAACTTGCTCGTATGAGCGAATAGCTGTAACTAACGAGGTTACTAACTTACTGCGGGTGAGCTCTGTTTTAGTTTTATAATCGTTAATATCATATTCGCGAATAACTTTTTCTTCAGGGGCGTAACCGGGTTGGCCAGTACGTAAAATGATACGCACATTATGGTTTTGCAACGTATCGCGCACTTCTTTAACGACTTTTAGGCCTGCATCATCAGATTCCATGACCACATCTAACAGTAATACCGACACATTATTAGTGTTAGCTAATACCTCAACAGCCTCAACGCCAGAATAAGCATGATGAAAGCGCAGTGTTTTACCCCAAAACTCAACACCTGATAAGGCGAGTTCTGTTACTGTGTGAATTTCAGGATCGTCATCAACAATTAAAATGTCCCAATAACCCGCAGGCACAACTTCAGCATCAAGCTCTTCTTCATGATTGAAAAACAAAAAATCATTGTGTTCTGACGTCATTCCAAATCCTTTAAATTCAAATATTACGCGCCATCATTTAATATTAAGACAATTCAACTCTTGACTAATAAGTTATCACTATTTAGCTTATGATACAGTACTAATGTTGATAATTAATGAAGCTTGATTGACAGATTATAGTCGATATTCAATGCCTCGTTGTGCAACAGTGGAATTTATCATCTAAGGAATAGCCATTAAGATTTTACCCAGAGTTACTAAATTTATTTTTCTTATTACTTTGATTCTTTTAGTAATTGGGCTGCTATTGCCGCAGCAATACCAAGTTCAAAAAAGCATTACAATACATGCTCCGCAAACAAACATAACTCCCTTGCTCAGTGATTTTACAAAATGGCCCAGCTGGTCACCGTGGCAAAAAGTAGATCCGAGTATTGTTTTCACCCTTGGAGAGCCAGGCTCTGGCGTTGGTGCACACCAGTTTTGGCAAAGTAGCTGGGGGTTTGGTGAAATGACCATTACCAATATAAGCCACGCTAAAATTGATTTTAATATTTTATTTAATGAAGAGCATATTGTTGCCGGCGAGGTTGTTTTTTCACCACAAGCGAGTGACAACTTAGTGACATGTACGTTATACGGTGAGGTTACTACTCCCATTCTTGGCGGTTATTTAGCGCTTTTTAGTCAATATATTTTACAAAACACCCTAACACTTGGACTTAATAACTTAAAAACAACTGCACAACTACAAACAATACCCCAGAGCGAGAAAGTTGATGACGATTCAAACAGCCCAAGCCAAGATTAACCTCGCTCATATTATTGAAACTAAGCTCGGTTACTCTATGAGTAAAACCCACTCAACTCGTCTTACCGCTGCCAGTGACGATAGCTATGGTCCACAAGGACAAAGCAAATTGCCCTATCAAGTAAATAGTGATAATTCAACACTCGCTAGAGCGCAACATCGCCAACAATTACTACTAGTAAAACAACAGCAAAATATTGAAGCAATCATGGCCATGGCAATGGATTTTTGTCCTGACGTAACCAGTAATGGCCAACCAGACAGTGATTGGGTTGAGCGGTTTATCGCACTGTGTGAAGACACCTCTAATGAGTCAATGCAGAAACTGTGGGCAAAAATTTTAGCCGGAGAAACCGTATCCCCTGGCACATTTTCAATTAAAAGCTTACAAACGCTAAAACAAATGACCCAGCGCGAAGCCGATGCTCTGCAAAAGTGTACGGCAATCTGTGGTTATAATGAAAAAGATCACAGTCATTTAATTTTATTAGGCTTTTATAAAAAACCCTCATTATTTGATTTGCTTCGCAAAGGCAACAAAGTGTCGTTCAATTTAGGTAAAGCCGGGCTCAGTTTTCCAGATGTATTAACCTTGATGGATATTGGCCTGATCTACCGTAAAGAAATTGAATCTGCGGCGCTTAAAGCTGGCCAAGAAATAAACCTAACATTTTTAACCCAACGGGTCGCACTTAAGCCAAAAAGTAACGATTTAGTACTGAGTTATTATAAATTTACGCAAACAGGTGATGAATTACGAAAATTAATCAACACGCCCATAAATAAGGCCTATAAGCAATTATTAAGTAGTGCGCTTGAGGAAGAGTTTGAAGTAACGTGGCACGCAAATAAATAGCTGTGCCACGTAAAAGCAAACAAATTAGAAGTGAATTTGTACGCCTGCAAATGGACCGGATGCATCGATATCAGTGTATAAATCATCAATATCGTCAAGTTCAAGTGTCATTTGACGGTAGCCCGCCTTGATATCTAAATCTATTGCTAAGTTATCAAGTAAAGCCCATGCAATACCCGCTTGGTAATCTTGCACTTTGCTATCATCAATCGCCAATAAGCTGCCTTCAAAGAAGACGCTGAAACCTGTTAACGGTAAACCCACTTCAGCACGGCCATAAACTAATGGCACAAAACCTGAAAAATCGACTGTCTCAGTTGTTGCTTGGCCGTTTGAAGTACCTGTTACAATAATATCACCATCAAACTGCTTAGCATTGACACCTAAATCGATAGACACTAAATCATTATCAAAAATCTCATAGTAAAGAATATAATCAATGTGTGATAAGTCAGTGATGGTGCTAGCGGGTGTATCCGTTGTGAATGATGTATCACCAAACTCAAAAGTACCATCTAAAGTTGTAGAGCCATTGAGTTCAAGCTCTGTGTATTTTAGTTTAATGTTTGGTACTAATGGGATTGGATGCTCAAGCGCCGCATAGTAGCTAACAAATGTTTCATCTTCAAAATTAAAATCTTGCATATTACCGTTGTCAGCAAAACTACCTGAGTTATCAGATTGCCAGCCATCAACACCAACATATAAGCCTAATAAAGTGTCAGCGTGTGCCGCTGGAGCTAAACATGCCATCGAAAGGGCGGCGGCTAAACAGTACTTTTTCATGTTTTATCCTTGCGCTAAAAGTTCGCTAAGTTCAATAAGAGCCGCATTGGCTCTTGAGATATAATTTGCCATTACTAATGAATGGTTCGCAACAAAACCAAAACCATTACCATTTAAAATCATTGGGCTCCAAACGGTTTCTTGGGTTGCCTCAAGCTCACGTATAATTTGCTGTAAGCTTACTCGCGCATTCTTTTTCTCTAATACATCTGCAAAGTCATATTCTACCGCTTGCAAAAAATGTAATAAAGCCCAAGTTGCGCCACGTGACTCATAAAACACATCATCAATTTGCCACCAAGAGGTTTTTATCTGGTTTTGTAATGGTGCATAAGTGGCTTGGTGTGCTTCCTTATCACCAGCTAAATCAGTGTTTAACCGATCTTGACCAACACTGGCACTTAAACGCTGACTTAAGCTACCAAGGCGTTTTTCAGCTTCTTTTAACCAGCCTCGTAAGTTATCTGCCCGCGCATAAAACTGGCTGTCACGGCTGTTTTGGTCGGCTATTTGAGTGCGATAAACGATTAAAAAATCGATACCTTTTTGATACTCACTTTCAGCACTTGGCCACGCCCAGGCTTCTGAGCTGATATTAAATTGTGGTTGAGCTTTTTTTAAGGCTTCGTGTTCAGTTGACTGTGACTGTGAACGGCTAAAATCTTTGCGCATTAATAGCGCTAAATCACGCGTCATCTCAAGTGCGCCATATTCCCAAGCAGGCATGTTATCCATAAAAATACTCGGAGGTATTACATCATTTGATAAATAGCCGCCAGGTTTATTCAATAATGTGCTGGCAACATTAATCAAAGCAGTCGTCGTTGTGTAACCTGTTACTAGTTTTTCTCCACGCTGCTGCGCATCCTGTTTAGCTTGCGTGATCACATTTACGCGGCTTGGCTCAATACTCCAATACACAGATACGGCATAAAATAAAATAAAGACTAATATTAGCCCCGTGATAATTTTCCCTTTATGTTGTGACATTTTACCTCCTAGTGATGTGTATGGTGCTGCTGAGATGGTGGTATTTCTTCAATTTGGCTTTCTAATGAAACCACTGAAGCTTGAGTAAATACCCGATCTCCGTTGCTAAAATATAGCGTGAGTTTGAGTTCTTGCCCTATTTTTAATGGCTCTTTTGGTTCAAAAACCATTAAATGATAACCGCCAGGCTTAAAATCGAGTTGTTGATGAGCTTTGATCTGCAACACATCTACTTTTTGCATTTTCATCATGCCATTAACATGCTGATGTTCATGAACTTCAACACGTCCTAAATTTTCAACACTAACCTTTGTTAACTCTATGACTGTATCACCATGATTTACAAGTGTTAAATAACCAGCGCTGGATTTACTCCCCGGTAAAAAGTCTCTTATTTGAGCATTACTAACAACAACTTTGTTTACAGTCTCATGCTGGTGATCTGCATGAGCGAATAACGCTGAAGAATAAAGGCTTATTGCTAAAATAGCGGGTGTGAGCATAGTAAGTAATGGCTTAAGAGACATTTCGATCCTTGTTATGGTAATCACTTGAAGTACTAAATTTAGCATATTTGCGAAAAAATAGTCAGCTAAATTAGCATTTAAGGTAATTTCAGTGGCTCAAATTAAGCCACTTTATGATTATCAGCAACAAGCCAGCACAAGCAAACAATAAGTAATAACGGCCAAGCAATCATTAAAGAACCAAACAGCAAGGCTAATACCACGCCAACCCCCACAATTAGACCCGCTCCAAGCAAGCCGACACTTACCAGTGCAATCACCGCGATAACAACAATCACCATCACTAGCGCACCAAACAACTCAATGCCGACCCAACTTAAGTCTGCAATCCAAAGAGGAAATTGCCATGAGTCAAATTGCACCACATCAAATGGATTAAATGCTATGAACAACATTACCAATAAACAAAACGCAATAACTTTCATGGCTCTTTCCTAGTACGCTTTATTGTCTAAACAACAATGAGCAATTAAGTAACCTGCTGCTATAAATACAGGAAACTGAATAAAAAGTACGATCGTTGCAAGCCTAGTCGCCCAGATAGGAAAATCGAACCGGCGCGCTAAGCCACTACATACACCCGATATTTTTTTATTTAACGGATCTTTACTCCAACGAGCATGATTAAATGTATTCATTGTTATTACTCCTAAGCGGTCTGTTTCAATTTAGCTTTAAGCTCGGCAAGCTCATTATCTAACGCTTCATCTTTCACTAACGCGTCTATTTGCTCTGCAGTTGAATGTTGTTTTGCCGTTACATCATACGCTTCAACTTGCGCTTCAATTGATTCCACACGTCGCTCAATGACATCAAACCGAGAAAGTGCATGCGCGACTTTATCGCTATTTAATTGTTGATTAACACGTACCCGTGCATTTAATACATGATGAACCTGCGCTAGGCTTTGCTGCTTAGCTTTAGCCGCACTAAGCTTATCTTGCAAACGCTGTGCATCATCACGTAACTTAGCTAATGAATCTGACAATTTAACTAGCTCTGGTGCAATCGCAGCCAAATCATTTGCGACACGTTGCTTTTCTTTCAAGGCTGCGCACGCTAAATCATCACGCCCTTTACTTACTGCAAGCTCAGCTTTTGTTTGCCATTGCGCTATCGACGCTTTTTTATCAGCTTGCTGGCGCTGTAATGCTTTTTCTTCACAGAGAATAGTCGCAGCTGTAGTGCGGCATTCATCTAATGCTTGCTGCATTTCGTGAATTAATAAGTTAAGTAGTTTTTCTGGATCTTCTGCTTTATCTAATACCGCAACGAGGTTTGATTGAATTAGATCATTAACGCGATTAATTAAGCCCATGATTTTCTCCTGTTGATTATGGGTGATTACAACAAAGAGATTCCAAGACTTGTGCCAAGTAACGAAAATAAAAATTTAAACAATAAAAAACAAAAGGATAAGATTAAAAAACAAAAATTAAGCTGACTTTAAAATGAATGTAGATAAGTTAATTTGACTAAAAAAATGCTTTTTTAACCATTATTTAGGTTCAAAAAAAGCCACTAAAAAGTGGCTTTTTATATTTAAATGATATGATTATTCAGGCACAAAACTTAACGCTTTATCCATCACCGATAAATCGGCCTGTTTGCCATGGCCGTTTTCTGAAAGATGACGTCTATAGCCGCGTGCACCTGGTTGACCTTGAAAAATTCCCAACATATGCCGTGCAATATGCCAAAAATTGGCACCTTGACGCATTTCATCTTCAATGTAATCATACATAGCGCGCACCACGTCATGGCGAGAAAGTGTAAATGGGCTATCACCATAAACTTTTTCGTCAACTTCGCTTAAAATAAACGGGTTACTGTAAGCTTCACGACCTATCATCACGCCATCGATATGCGCTAAATGTGCGAGACTATCAGCAATTGTTTTAACGCCACCATTTAAGCTCAGCTCAAGTTGTGGGTAATCTTTTTTTAATTGATAAACTCTTGGGTAATCAAGCGGTGGCACTTCACGATTTTCTTTCGGACTTAAGCCACTGAGCCAAGCTTTACGAGCATGAATAATAAAATCGTCACAGCCAACCTTATGACTCGCTTCGATCAGCGCACATAAAAACTCATATGAATCTTGCTCATCAATGCCAATACGTGTCTTTACCGTAATCGGGATATTAACTTCGGCTTTCATGGCAGCCACACATTCAGCTACCAATTGTGGTTCCGCCATTAAACAGGCACCAAAACGGCCATTCTGTACGCGATCAGATGGGCAACCAACATTGAGGTTCACTTCATCGTAACCACGCTCAGCCGCAAGTTTTGCACACTTTGCGAGTGCATCAGGATCAGAGCCACCTAATTGCAAAGCAACGGGATTTTCATGCTGGTTAAAATGTAGGTAATCTCCGCGGCCAAATAAAATCGCCCCTGTTGTCACCATTTCGGTATAAAGCACCGCGTGCTTAGTCATTTTACGATGAAAAGTACGGCAATGGCGATCTGTCCAATCGAGCATCGGTGCCACGGAAAAACGTCTATTCAAAGTAAAATCCTCAGGTTTATTAGTCGCTAGTATTAGCTACGTAAAAGCGCTGCATTTTACACAAATAGCTGGGCTGCTTCAATGATAAGCATTAAGCCAGTCACAACCCCCGAACAAGCGTTGTAAATGGCTCAATGAAGATTATTTAACTAAGTAATCATAGTTAACACCGCTAACTTCAACAACGGTAACTGCAAGTTCAGTGTAATTTTTAATTTTAGGATTAACTAATTTAGCCCCGACAGCTATTTTTGCAATTTTGTTAGTTTTGTCTAACTCTACAATCTGCAATGACGCTGACGTAGCAAAGTCTGCTGACTGAGTATAATACTCAGAGCCAACACTTGCACTAACGGCTAGATTTGGTTCACTGTTGGAGGTTGATTGCAGCAGAGTGCCTTTTTTCAAATCACTTTTTAAAATGGTAAAACTAAATTTAGGTGTGTTCTTCTCACCAACAAATATAGTTACTGCACTTTGTCCATTTAACTCAAAGTCATGCTCTGTAACTTCAACAACTCTTACTTTGTCGTTATCGTAACTAGGTTCTACGCAAGCTACGGCTCCAAACAGGATCAACGCAGATAAAACAATACTTTTAAGCTTCATTTCTATTCCTTAAATTAAAAAAACCTATAGTGTAAAACTAGATAACACTTAACGATATTTCAATAATTAAATCAGTGAAATATATTTAATCCCATTTACTACTTATTAAAGTGGAGCAACAGCTAAGCCAAAGTAATGCGCAATTCCGCCTAATATATTAGTAACGGCCACTGATGATAATATTAGTCCCATGATCCGACTAATGATACTAGCCCCACTATCACCAATTAATTTATGTACATGGGTTGCTAACAGTAATAAGACTAATACCACGCCAAGCACAGCAATCATCATAGAGGATGTGATTAATTGCTCAACCCAAGTGTATTCTGTGTTTCGAGTCATCAAAACAGCGCCAAGCATGGCACCAGGGCTTGCGATAGAAGGTATAGCTAAAGGAAAAATGGCCGTTTCAGTGCTATTAGGCAAACTTTTAATTTCTGATTCTGGCTTACTTTCGCCAAAAATCATCGATAATGCGAATAATAATAAAACAATACCGCCGGCAATCTGAAACGCAGATAATGGGATATTAATTGCGTTAAGTAACAACTCACCCGCAACTACAAAAAATAACAACACCAAAGCTGAAACAGCCACGGCTTTAAAAATAACTTTACGCTTAAACTTTTCATCATGGCCACGCGTAACTGCAATAAAAACAGGTACGGTACCAATTGGATCAATAACCGCAAAAAAGAAGATAAATATCGCTAATAGCTCATTCATTACTAGACATCCTAGAATAAAACTGTTGAATAAAAACGCTGCAACTACAATACAATATGTTAGTATATCACGGGTAGCGTAAGGATAAGATGAAGATGAATATAGAATCACTCGTTAGTAAAGCCAAGCAAGTGTGTGATAATCGCGGTGCGCGATTTACACCAATCCGTGAAAAAGTATTTCGCTTATTAGCGAGTGCTCAAGGCGGTGTGGGTGCTTATGATTTATTAGAGCAACTAAAACTGACTGAATCAGGGGCAAAACCAGCCACCATTTATCGTGCCTTAGACTTTTTAGCCGAACTTGGCTTTATCCACAAAATTGAAAGCACTAACGCATTTATGCTGTGTCATCATTTTGATCATATTCATCCGGTGCAACTTTTAATATGCGACAGCTGTGGTTTTGTCAAAGAACTACATTCCAGTGTCATTTCGCATGAACTTAACAGTCTTGCTGCTGAAAGTGGATTTATCGTATCTGGACAGACTATTGAAGCCCACGGTAAATGTGGTAGTTGTAAAGAATAATTAAGTGCAGAGCTAAAATAAGTCACTACACTTTAATGTAATAAATTGCAGTAAAACTGCTAAATTCGAGGGATAAACAACAATGAATGTAGAGTTCATCAATCCTTTTTTATCATCTTTGTTGAATGTACTCAGCACAATGGCGCAAACCGAATTAAAACCGGGAAAGCCGAAAATAAAAAAAGATGAAGTTGCCTGTGGCGACGTTTCTGGATTAATTGGCATGGTAGGACCGCAAACTAAAGGCTCATTTTCGATCACCTTTGATGAGAGCCTAGCACTGACTATAATGGAAAGAATGCTTGGTGAACGCCCTGATTCAATCAATGAAGAAGTAACTGATATGGTGGGTGAAATTACCAATATGGTTACCGGCGGCGCAAAAAATTTATTAGGCGAAAAAGGCTATGATTTTGATATGGCAACACCCATAGTTGTCTCAGGTCACGGTCATACCATTACTCATAAAAGTGAAGGGGCAAAAATATTGATCCCATTCACCTCTGATGCAGGTAATGCCAATATCGAAGTTAGTTTCGATAAAATATGAGCTGGTTGCAAAAAACTATTCAGTTAAAGCCTCGTTCAAGAGGCTTTCACATTATTGACAATGAAATAATCACCCAATTACCCGAAATAGCCGATTACCAAATTGGCTTATTACATCTCTTTATTCAACACACATCTGCAAGCTTAACCATCAACGAAAATGCCGATCCTACTGTACGTATGGATATGGAAAGTCACTTCAACAAATTTGTGCCAGAATGTCAGCCTTATTATCGTCATGATTACGAGGGCGATGATGATATGCCTGCGCACATTAAGTCCAGCACCTTAGGTTGTGAACTCACCATTCCAATTAACCAAGGGCGTTTACAGCTTGGTACATGGCAAGGTATCTATTTAGGCGAACATCGTGACCATGGTGGCGCAAGACGTATTGTCGCAACGCTGCAAGGGCAAGTTTAAAAAGCTATCAGCTATAAGCTATAAGCTATAAGCTATAAGCTATAAAAAAGCATTATTCCAACAGCAGAGTAAGTAAAACTATTATTTGCTTTAATTTACGCTAGTGGATTAATAGAGGGTAGATGTTTACTTCGAAGAAATTGAAGCGGCACACGAGGCTCGAACTGCTTATGACTTAGTTCGACCTTGGCATATTTTTTTATTTTTGATGTTTTATAAAGATTGGAGCGGCACACGAGGCTCGAACTCGTGACCTCGACCTTGGCAAGGTCGCGCTCTACCAACTGAGCTAGTGCCGCATTTAAAAGTAGTCAGTAATTTGTCCGTTAGTGCGCGACGAGTCGCGGTAAACGTTCTGGCAACTGAGCTAGTGCCGCATAATATCTAGGTTCTAAGTTCTAAGTTCTAAGTTCTAAGTTCTAAGTTCTAAGTTCTAACAAAAGCTTGTGACTTTCATCTTTTACCTTAAAATTTTTAATCAATTTCTTTGGTGAGAAATTGGAGCGGCACACGAGGCTCGAACTCGTGACCTCGACCTTGGCAAGGTCGCGCTCTACCAACTGAGCTAGTGCCGCATTATAACTTTTAGGTTCTAGGTTCTAGGTTCTAGGTTCTAGGTTCTAGGTTCTAGGTTCTAGGTTCTAGGTTCTAACAAAAGCTTGTGACTTTCATCTTTTACCTTGAAACTTTTAATCAATTTCTTTGGTGAGAAATTGGAGCGGCACACGAGGCTCGAACTCGTGACCTCGACCTTGGCAAGGTCGCGCTCTACCAACTGAGCTAGTGCCGCATAATATCTAGGTTCTAGGTTCTAGGTTCTAGGTTCTAGGTTCTATCAATATTAAACCTCGTTCCTTTAACCTTTCTTCTTGAATCTTTAACTTGTGCTCAAACACACTAACCCCGCGGGGGTTATCGTCTTAAGCGGGGCAGGATTCTACAATAATCCGATGTGTTTGCAAGTGTTTTTTACAAATTAAAGAATTTTTCTTGGTAGACTTTTAATTCCATGATGGAATCTTTGATATCGTCCAAGGCAAGGTGTGAGCCTTTTTTATTCACTTGCGCTAACACTTCTGGTTTCCAGCGTCGTGCAAGTTCTTTAATGGTGCTGACATCTAAATTACGATAATGAAAATAATCTTCAAGCTCACGCATGTATTTATTCATAAAGCGTCTATCTTGGCCAATTGAATTACCACACATAGGTGAAGCGCCCGCAGGAACCCATTGCTTTAAAAATGCCAACGTTTGCTCTACAGCATCTTGCTCTGTGAATGTGCTTGCTTTACAACGGGCGGTTAACCCTGACTGACCATGTTGATTGGTACACCATTCATCCATGCTATCAAGTAGCTCATCACTTTGATGAATAGCAATAGTTGGCCCTTCAGCCAAGATGTTTAACGCACTGTCGGTGACAACAGTCGCAATTTCGAGTATTTTATCTGTGGCTGGTTCAAGACCTGTCATTTCAAGGTCGAGCCAGATAAGATTTGATTTATGAAAAGACATAATTACCTAAGCGGTACTTTCCTTTAGATCCAACGCATTTAGTTATATCATATTAGTATCATCAGTCGACCTAAAGCTTTTTTTTCAAAAAGCACGACATTTAACTAAGTTATGGGCCAAAAGTGGCAAAACAGAAGAAATTAAGTAAAGGCCAATCCCGCCGGATCAAGGCCAATCACCAAAAGCGTTTGTCTAATGCTGATACTGCCTCGACTAAAGGTACATCAGCGCAATGGCAAATTGATAATTTAGGCGCTGCGGAAAATGCCGTGGTGATCAGTCGGTTTGGTCAACATGCTGACATCGAAACCGATAACGGTGATGTACTACGTTGTAATATTCGCCGTACTGTTAAAGGCATTGTATGTGGTGACGAAGTGCAATTTCGCCGTGCCAAAGTCAGTGAAGGTGATTTAGCCGGTGTGATCGAAGCCATGCACGAGCGTCGCTCGCAACTAACACGCCCTGATTTTTACGATGGGGTAAAAGTCATCGCTGCCAACATTGACCAAATTCTAATGGTGTCTGCAGTATTACCTGAATTTACACCAAGTATTATCGACCGTTATTTAATTGCCTGTGAAGACATGGGTATAGAGCCTATTTTAGTGCTCAATAAAATAGATTTAATTGATGAGCAAGGCTTAGCAGGCATTAACCAAGTCCTCGATATTTACCGTGGCCTTGGTTATCAGGTTTTACTAGTAAGTAATAAAAACGGTTACGGCATTGATGCACTAAAAGAAACCTTAGTTGATAAAAACAGTATTTTTGTTGGTCAAAGTGGTGTGGGTAAATCAACCTTAGTGAATACCGTGTTACCTGATGCCGAAATACTCACGAAAGAAGTCTCTGAAAACAGTGGCCTTGGCCAACATACCACGACAGTCTCGCGATTACATCACCTCCCTTCTGGCGGTAATTTAATTGACTCACCAGGTATTCGTGAGTTTGGTTTATGGCACTTAGATGTAGAGCGCGTTACTTGGTGCTTTAAAGAATTTCGTGAGTTTATCGGTGGCTGTCGTTTTCGAGACTGCAAGCATTTAAACGATCCAGGTTGTATAATTCGCCAAGCAGTTGATGAGGGTGATATTTCGCAGCTACGGTTTGATAGTTACCACAGAATTTTAGAAACAATGGCCGATGGCCGTGCCGGAGCTCGTGCTCCGCGCGTATAAATTAGGAAGAAGTCAGTGAGTTTAGATAAATTCAAAATCGCAATGCAATACGCAATGCCAAAGCACTTTGTATCGCGCATTGTGGGTAAATTAGCCGCAGCCAAAGCAGGTGCATTAACCACTACCTTGATCAAACTATTTATTAAGCAATACAAAATAGATATGAGTGAAGCGCAATATAGCGACCCTGCTCATTATAAAACTTTTAATGAATTTTTTACTCGCCCATTAAAAGACGGCGTACGGCCATTAACAACGGATAGTGACATCATTGCACATCCAGTAGATGGTGCAATTAGCCAATTAGGCCCGATTGTTGAAGGGCAGCTTATTCAAGCTAAAGGTCATAACTACAGCTTACAAGCATTACTTGGTGGCTCAGAGCAAGATACAGCGCCTTTTTTAGGTGGTGACTTTGCAACTATTTATTTGGCACCAAAAGACTATCATCGCATTCATATGCCAATTGATGGCACCTTGAGCAAAATGATTTATGTACCGGGTGATTTGTTTTCAGTAAACCCGCTTACCGCGCAAAATGTGCCAAACTTATTTGCACGTAACGAGCGTGTCGTAGCGATTTTTGACACTGAAATTGGCCCGCTTGCCATGGTATTAGTCGGTGCAACGATTGTAGCCAGCATCGAAACAATTTGGGCTGGTACCGTTACACCACCAGCAGGTAAAGATGTGTTTAGCTGGAACTATCCAACTTCTGGTGACAACGCCATTACCTTGAAAAAAGGTGAAGAGATGGGTCGCTTTAAGCTTGGCTCGACGGTTATTTTAGCTTGGGGTGCAGATAAAGCAGACATCCTTGATGATCAAAAACCAGGTACTGTGACTCGCATGGGCACACCGTTCGCTAAGATTGATGATTAGCTAGTTAGCGACTAGATTTAACTAAAAACGCGGAAAGGCTAGAGTCATTCCGCGTTTTTTATTTAATCGATTTCTGCAGCACACTCTGAGCACCCCGGCGCTTTAGTTAATTGAAACTGCTGCTGCGCTAAAGTTAGTCCATCAAAACGAATAAACTGGCTACCTTGGTGATGGCCAAGCACAATGTTAACAGCCAATAATGCCTGCATTGAACCTATCACACCTAACAGCGGGCTTAGTACGCCTGCATTACTGCAATTAAGCGTTTGCTGTTGTGGTTGCTTGCCAAATAAGCAACCGTAACAAGGGCTTTGAGGCTGGCGAAAATCAAAACACATTAGCTGCCCTTCGCTCGCTATTGCCGCCCCCGACACCAGTGGAATACCCAGAGCTAAGCATTGCTTATTAACCACATAACGCGTGCTAAAGTTATCGCTGCAATCAACTACTAAGGTTGCGTCAGAAAACATTTGTTGGGCATTGTCAGCGCTTAGTTTGGCGCTAACTGTGTTGATCTTGATTTGATTATTTAAGCTGCTTAATACTTTACCCGCAGCGCTGACCTTATCTTGCCCTAAGTGATTTATTTTATAGAGTACTTGGCGCTGTAGGTTTGAAAGCTCTACTTTGTCGTCATCTAACAAGGTTAATTCGCCAATCCCAGCCGCAGCTAAATACAGCAACGCGGGGCTGCCTAAGCCTCCCGCGCCAACTACCACAATATGGGCTGCTTTTAATTTTAACTGCCCTTCAAGCCCCACTTCTTTAAGCATTAAGTGACGGCTGTAACGCAGCTGCTCTTTGTCAGATAACTCAACCATTTTAATAACCCAAAGCGCTTTGTAAATCGACGATAGCTTGCTGGTAATCCGCAGACTCTGTAATTGCTCTGACCACTGCGACACAGCCAACCCCCGTTGCTGCAACTTCACTAGCACGCGCTAAATCAATACCGCCAATGGCGACGGTTGGGTAATCTTGCATTAACGGCACAAAGTGTTTTAACTTTTCAAGCCCTTGAATTTGCCCTGTCATATCTTTGGTGGTGGTTGGGTAAATAGCGCCAAACGCCATATAACTCGGGCGGTAATTATGAGCGCGTAGCATTTCGTAAAAACCGTGAGTAGAGAGCCCTAATCGCATGCCAGATTCTTTAATTGCAACCAAGTTAGCGTCGAGCAAATCCTCTTGCCCTAAGTGAACGCCATAAGCACCATGCTTAATGGCTAATTGCCAATGGTCATTTATATACACGTTGCCGTCATACTTTTTACCAAGTGTAACAGCTGCGGCAACTGCGTGTTCAAGTTCCTCATCACTGCCATTTTTCATTCTAAGCTGCACGGTTTTAATCCCTTGCGCTAAGCACTTTTCTAGCCAGTCGAGGGTATCAACCACTGCATACAAACCAAGCAGTTTACTTTCACACTCAGTAAAGCCTGCCGCCATTGTAAATTCGTTTACTGGCTCAAAATCTAGTTCGTCACCAAGCCAACTGCCGGCTTCTATTACTTGTGGGTAATCAGCAAGGTTTTCTGGAAAGCTTGTTTGTGCCACAGGGCCAATCCCTTCACCATAGCGCACAGCCGCTTTTAAACCTTGGTTGATATACGCTTTAGCTAAGATAAAAGCATCTTTTAATGGGTAATCTTTTGCTAAACAGGCTGCTATCACCGACGCCATACTACACCCTGTACCGTGACTGTGCGGTGTTTGAATTTTTTCGTTACCAAGCCAATATTCATTACTACCATCCCTGCAGTAATCAATACAATAACCACTTGGGTAATCCCAATGACCGCCTTTGATAATCACCGCTTTAGCGCCCCAACTTTGCAGCTTTTCGGCTGCCTCAATAACGGCACTGGGGCCAATTAAATACACGCCGGTCAATAACTGAGTTTCATGGGTATTTGGGGTGATCACATCCACCAGCGGTAATAAGCATTCTTTAATTGCGCTAACCGTATCTTCTTCGGTGAGTAAGTCACCACTACTGGCAATGGCCACCGGATCATATACAACCAAAGGCGCAACCGGCCAAGTGGCTTTATAATGTTTTAAATGTTCACTGATCAATTGAATTTGCTGCACATTGGCCAGCATACCAATTTTAATAACTCGAGCTTTCATGTCGCTTTCAAGAGCGAGTAATTGCGACTCAATAACGTCGGTTGAAATCGGGTTAAGTGCTTCAACCCCTAAGCTGTTTTGCGCAGTCAATGCGGTGATAGCTGTACAACCATGCACGTCAAAACTTTGCATCGCTTTAATATCCGCCTGAATACCTGCACCACCGCCAGAGTCAGATCCAGCAATTGTCCAAACAACATGATTCATAGTTATGTATTTCCTAATTTTTATTCTTAATACCAAATTCTTGATGCCAAAAAGGCATACCCATAGTAGGGGTAGATGGCGCAGCAACGTCTTTTTCTGGCATTGCCTTTGCTCGGTAAGCAAAACGACCCGCATCAACGGCTGCTTTAAATGCATGACTCATGGTAACAGGGCAGCCCGCCCCTGCAATAGCCGAATTTAATAACACCGCATCATAACCTAATTCAAGCGCTTGGCAGGCATGTGATGGTAAACCAAGGCCAGCATCAACAATCAATGTGGTATTGGGTAAACGCTCCCGAATAGTTTTTAAGTTATATTGATTTAATAGTCCTTTACCTGTGCCAATCGGTGCTCCCCACGGCATTAGCACTTCACATCCAGCATCAGCCAAACGTTGGCATAACACTAAATCGTCAGTGCAATACGGTAATACCTTAAAACCCTCGGCTAACAGTATTTTAGTTGCCTCAAGCAATGCAAACGGATCTGGCTGTAGGTTATATTCATCGCCGATCAACTCTAGCTTGATCCAATCAGTGGCAAATACTTCGCGGCACATTTGCGCGAGCGTGACGGCTTCCTTAACACTGTGGCAACCCGCTGTATTGGGTAAGATTTTTAACCCAGTATCTTTGATCAATTGCCAAAAGTCATCCCCTGCGGCGACACTTTGTTGACGTCGTAATGACACAGTAACCACCTGCGCGCCAGAGGCTACAATCGAGTCTGCCATAATAGCTGGTGACGGATACAATGCCGAACCAATTAATAACCGACTAGTGAACTGCTCACCATAAATACTAAAACTATCTGATATTGCGCTACTCATATTAGCCACCTTGAATTGGTGATAGTAATTCAATGCTATCGCCTTCGTTAAGTAAGCATGTATCACACTGACTACGCGGGATAAACTGACCATTAACCGCAACCGCAAAAGGTTCTTTCGCGGCAAATTGGCGCAAAGCTTGGGTTAAATTGGCATTATTTGCCAACTCAAAATATTGACCATTAATTGTTAATTTCATATTTATTTTTATACTTACTTTAATAGTAAACCTTAATTGATCCGAGCCACAGCATCAGCCACTAAACTAGGCGCGAGCAAATAGCCATGACGGTACAAACCATTAATGCTGATCAGCTGTTGTTGTTGCGTTACTTGCGGGCGATTATCACTAAAAGCAGGACGCAGGCCGGTTTGAATACTCAACACCCGCGCTTCTGCAAAGCCGCTATGTACTGTGTACGCTGCCGATAACAGCTCAAGGGTTGAACGTACCGTTGCGGGGCCATTATCTTGTGATTCGATTTCTGTCGCGCCAATTACATACTGATAATTTGGCTTAGGTGCAATATAGATTGGATAACGCGGATGCATTAGCCGCACCGGACGCGTTAAATTAACCTCAGGGGCATACAAACGCACTACCTCGCCACGTACTCCTCGCAGCTTACACGCAGGGCTTTTAGCGCCCAGACCTCGGCAATCAATAATATAATCAAATGATTGCTGTAATTTTTCACAGTTTACATCGACCTTTTGTGCAAATTTAAAACTCACATTACGCTGTTTCAGGGTATTAAAGCTCGCTTGATAAAAAGCCTGATTATCTATTTGCCCTTCACAGGGTAAATACACACCTTGATTAAAACGCCCTGCAAGCTCCGGCTCTAATTCACTAATTTGCGAACCCGTTAACGGATGCCCATGATGGCCAGCCAAAGGTTTTAAGCGTTGTATAAAGCTTTGCAAGTCACCCTTATCTTGTTGGTGAGCCACCACTAAGGAGCCTTGCTGTTGAAAAAACACTTCATCATCAAGCTGCGCTAAAATACTCGGCCAACGAGCAATTGAATCCAACCCTCGCAAAGCTAAATCTTGCTCACATAAAACAGATTCTGCTAATGGTGCAAGCATCGCCGCCGCGACTCTCCCAGCACTATCAAGCGCTTGTTCATCCCCCGCTTCATAAACAGTAACATTATGCTTTAAGCTCAGCTCAAGCGCCGCTAAACGTCCCGTTAAACCAAACCCCACCACTGCAATGTTGTAAGACATGAGAGTTCCTCCGGTTCTAGGTTCTAGGTTCTAGGTTCTAGGTTCTAGGTTCTAGGTTCTAGGTTCTAGGTTCTAGGTTCTAGGTTCTAGGTTAACAACATCCTAAAACCTAGTCTCTTCCCTAGAACCTAGCGCCTTTTAGTTAAACCGCTTTATGGTAAATCTCTGAGCCGGTTTGTTTAAACTCGGCTGATTTAGCTTGCATTTCGGCTTCTACATCGACCATTTTGATCTCAATAGCATCACCGACGTTGTTAGGATCTATGCCTCTGGCTTCGAGATCTTTGGCATATTCTCGCACTTCTTGGGTGATTTTCATTGAGCAGAATTTTGGCCCGCACATAGAGCAAAAATGTGCTACTTTGCCAGATTCTTGAGGCAAGGTTTCATCGTGGTATTCACGGGCACGAACAGGGTCTAAACCAATATTAAATTGGTCATGCCAACGGAACTCAAAACGAGCTTTTGATAAGGCATTATCACGCTCTTGTGCACCTGGGTGACCTTTCGCTAAATCGGCAGCATGAGCGGCAATTTTGTAGGTGATCAAGCCTTCTTTAACGTCTTCTTTATTTGGTAAACCTAAGTGCTCTTTTGGTGTTACGTAACAAAGCATGGCACAGCCATACCATGCAATTTGCGCCGCACCTATCCCAGAGGTGATATGGTCATAACCAGGCGCAATATCGGTAGTCAGTGGCCCTAGTGTATAAAAAGGCGCTTCATCACAGTGCTTAAGTTGCTCTTCCATATTTTCTTTGATCATATGCATTGGCACATGCCCTGGGCCTTCAATGAACACTTGTACATCGTGTTTCCAGGCTATTTTGGTCAGCTCTCCTAAAGTACGTAACTCACTAAATTGCGCTTCATCGTTAGCGTCAGCAATGGAGCCTGGACGCAGACCATCACCCAATGAGAAACACACATCGTATTGCTTTAAAATTTCGCAAATATCTTCAAAGTGAGTGTATAGAAAATTTTCTTTATGATGCGCTAAACACCACTTCGCCATAATAGAACCACCGCGCGACACAATACCGGTAACGCGTTTAGCAGTCATTGGTACATAACGCAATAACACACCAGCATGAATAGTAAAGTAATCAACGCCTTGCTCGGCTTGTTCAATGAGCGTATCGCGGAAAATCTCCCACGTTAGGTCTTCTGCCACGCCATTTACTTTTTCAAGCGCTTGATAAATTGGCACAGTACCAATGGGCACTGGTGAGTTACGTACCACCCATTCACGGGTTTCATGAATATAACGGCCCGTTGATAAATCCATTACCGTGTCAGCACCCCAACGGGTTGACCAAACCATTTTTTCAACTTCTTCTTCAATTGATGAACTCACTGACGAGTTACCAATATTAGCGTTAACTTTGACTAAAAAGTTACGGCCAACAATCATTGGCTCAGTTTCAGGATGATTGATGTTATTGGGTAAAATTGCACGCCCGCGGGCAATTTCATCTCGTACAAATTCAGGGGTAATAAACTCAGGAATGCTCGCGCCAAACGACTCACCTTGGTGCTGCTGCGCTAATAATTCTTGCTGAATTTGCGCACGGCCCATGTTTTCGCGTATTGCGACATATTCCATTTCAGGAGTGATAATACCTTGACGCGCATAATGCATTTGCGTGACATTTTTACCGGCTTTAGCGCGGCGAATTTTTGGTAAGTGCTCAAAACGAATATGATCTAGGCCTTCATCGGCCATACGTTGCTGGGAAAACTGTGAGGTCACAGATTCTAAAACTTCAGTATCGCCGCGGCTTTCAATCCACTGCTCGCGATACTTATCCAGGCCTTTGCGAACATCTAAAGTGAAATTCGGATCGGTATAAGGTCCCGAGGTATCATAAACACGCAGTGGTGCATTGGGCTCATAAACTGGGTTTTCTTCGCTGCCACCAATAAAGGTATCGCTTAGGGTGATTTCACGCATACCAACGCGCACATTATCATGTGTACCTTGTACGTAAACTTTATGTGAACTTGGGAACGGTTGCCCAGTCAGGTTATAAATGTAATCTGATGCAGCCGCACGGGTTTCGCGGCGAGACGGTTTATTTGTTGTGTTTGACATGACTTACCTCATTGCTAAAAGGGTTGTCTTGTCAGATATTGCTGTGCAATAGAGAGTAGCAGATGCTACATGGATCGTAGGTGGGTATTACAAAAAGTACACCCAACCTTGGCAGCCTGGATACTTATACGCCAAACAGGCGCACAAGCACCTGTTTTAGGCAGCTTGTTCCCTACGCAGGTGTTAGCCTGATCAGGTTCACGGATCCCGCTTTCGCGATCTCAGCCTTTAAGTTAAAACTCAAGGCACTCCGACAAGTAAAATTCTATATATTGTTCGCTGACGAGTGTACGTTAGTTACACGCTTGCTGCAAGAGCTCAGCCTGCTGGAATAAACGCAAATGTTTGCTCGCCATTTAACACCAGTTGTTGATCTTGAATTTGCAGTGGCACGCCTTGCTTTAACGCATTTAAAAACTGCTGTTCAAACTCATCCAACTCATCACCACATGATTTACGGGTCATCCCTAGCTTATTCACTGTTAGATGACTGTCATCCAGTTGGCCTTCGCCAAAAAACTTATTACAACCGGCAAAACCATTGACTTGCAAAGCTTCAATAAAACTCAATGAGGCAGAATAAGATGCCGGGATCGCTAAACCATCAACTCGTGATAGTTGCCACTTGGTGTATTTCAATTGCTCACTAGTGACGTTCCCTGTCGATGAGCAGCCTACACATAAACCGATTATAAGCATCGGTATTGCTGCTAATTTCATGTGATTACTAACCTAAAACTCAATCGCATTATGATAACAACAAATAACCATTTATACCGTTAAAAATGCATGTTTTTAATGTAAAAAATTGTTCTAAGATAGTAAAAAAGATGCCTATTGGGCTGGAAATAGCTGATCAATCTGCGCAGGTAAGAATGGTCGCCCTCGCTCATTCACTGATGTACCAATCACCAATGCCTTTAACATTACTTTTTCATCATGCTTTCGTACTATAGTTTGTCGAAAGCCAAACTTTAAGCGACTTATGCGCTCAGGCTCTACAGCAACATAAAACTCATCGCCTGGGACCAGTGACTGCTTGTAATCCATTTCGCTGCGCATCACCACCAGGTTAATTTTATCGCGGGCAAGCTGAGCAAAATCAACCCCGTTGGCGTGCAAAAATTCATGGCGTGCGTGCTCTAGGTAGTTAAAATACACACTATTATTTACAATACCTTGCAGGTCACATTCATAATCACGCACTTTAAAGTCAACTTTAAAGGTCATATTTGTATTCCTTATTATGTATACTGTGCGCGTTTATAGCACATTAATATATCGAGTATCACGACTTTAATAAGAATAGTTGCTATCATGCAAGTCCCTGAAATGGAGTTAAGTAACCGAATGAAACTACGCTTGTCTTTAATTACTGCCGCGCTTTTACCATTAGTCAGCGCCCCAGCTTTTGCTGATGATTCTGAACTTGAAAAAATACTCGTTACTGGGGATTTTCAAAAAGAAAGTATTCAAACCCTCAGCGCCAGCGCTAGCTTATTTAGCGATCGTGAAATTAATGAGCGTGGTGCTAGTTTTCTTGATGAAATGCTTGCCAGTGCCGCCAATGTAAACTTTACCTCGGGCGCATCGCGTGGCCGCTATATTCAAATTCGTGGGGTTGGTCTACGCTCGCAGTTTGTTGATCCAATCAACCCATCTGTTGGTTTAGTGATTGATGGCATTAATTATTCAGGCCTTGGCGGCAGTTCGCTATTATTTGATGTTAACCAAGTTGAAATATACCGCGGCCCGCAAGGCACACGCTTTGGTGCTGATGGCATGGCAGGTATGATCCAAATAGAATCAGCCGATCCAACTTTTGACCCTAGCATTAAAGTGCAGCTTGGTGCGGGTAACTACAATAGTTATGAAGCTGGTGTTGCCGCAGGTATTGGTATTACAGACAGCACCGCAGTGCGCGCCAGTATTTACCAACGTGAATCTGATGGTTATGTTGATAACCTATATTTAAACGAGTCAACGCAACAACAAGACGAACTGGTTGGCCGCTTTAAACTACATAGCCAACTTACCGATCATTTACGCTCTGAGTTAAGCGTTCATTATATTGATATCAATAACGGCTATGATGCCTTTACCCTTGATAACAGCCGCAATAGCGTAGCAGATAACCCAGGCCAAGATAACCAAGAAAGTATTGCCGTAGGCCTTGCCAATATTTACACCGGTTTTGATTGGTTTGATGTCAGTCTTAACCTATCAGGTATTGATAGTGAGTTAGCCTACAGCTTTGATGAAGACTGGGTGTGTAATGACATTAACCAGCCACAAGTATGCGCTGCCGGACTGCACCCTGATGGTTATAGCTCAACCGATGCTTACTTGCGTGATCGTCAAGACCAAGCTGCAGAGCTGCAATTTAATGGCAAAGGCGGTAATTGGGTTGTAGGACTTTATTATCAAGACCGTGAAGTTGAGTTAGAACGCCAATATACATGGCTTGCAAATCCATTTGCTTCAAATTATCAAACCAGCAATAGCGCTATTTATGGCCAACTAGCAACGCCGATTGGTAATAAAACCACCTTGATCACTGGCTTGCGAGTTGAGCAATACCAAGGTGACTATACTGATAATAACGGCTTTATCGAAGAAACAGATGATGTCATGGTCGGCGGTAAACTAGCACTTGAATATCAAGTGATTGATCGTACCATGATCTACACCAGTTTAACTCGTGGTTATAAAGCCGGTGGTATTAACTCCGAAGCGCTCGCCAAAGCCAAAGATGATGGTTTAAACCTTGATGCCGATTTTTTCCAAAACCATGTTAGCTTTGCGCCTGAATATTTATGGAGCGGTGAATTTGGTGTAAAAGGCAGCTCACTGGATGACAAATTTGTCCTGCGCTTAGCGGCATTTTATATGTACCGTGAAGACATGCAATTAAAAGCATGGAAAGTAGAAGATCAGAAATTCACCGGTTATGTTGATAACGCCAACTCAGGCGAAAACTATGGTCTTGAAATTGAAGGGAGTTACCAGTTAACTGACGATTTAGTTTTCACTGGTAGCGTCGGTTACTTAGATACCAAAATTAATGACTTTGTTGCGCAATCTGGCTTAGATCAAGATGGTCGCGAGCAATCACAAGCCCCTAAATACCAATATGCGTTTACAGCCCGTTATAATTTCACTAATGAGCTATATGCCACGGTTGGTATTGAAGGCAAAGACGATTACTACTTCTCCGATAGCCATAACTCACAAGCACCCAGTGTTAACTTAGTTAACTTCAGTGCTGGCTATGAAGCGGATCAATGGTCAATCCGTACGTGGGCACGTAACGTGTTTGATGAAGAAGTGCCAACACGTGGTTTTGAATTTGGTAATGATCCAGCTGATGGTTATGCCACTCACACCTACACGCAATTTGGTGAACCTATGGTCGCCGGCGTCACCTTTATCTACGAGTTATAACACATAGATTCTAGGTAACTAGGTTCTAGGGTCTCCTAGCACCTAGTTATCTCGTCCCACAATTAAGCTCTAGCAACATCAAACGCGATGACTTCTTTTATGGTGCCTTTTTGCGTTGCTAACATCACTAACCTATCAACCCCTAATGCAACTCCTGCGCATTGTGGTAAGCCATGCTCTAGAGCGGCGATTAAACGTGTGTCCATAGGCACTTGTGTTAAGTTATTCGCTTTGCGGTATACATTATCCTCAGTAAAGCGTTTAGCTTGCTCCTGTGCATTGGTAAGCTCGTTAAAGCCATTCGCCAGCTCCATGTTCTGATAATAAAGCTCAAAGCGCCCTGCTACTCGCGAGTCGTGCTCACAAATACGCGCTAAAGCGGCTTGCGATGCCGGAAAGTGATAAACAAAACAGGGCTTATCTTGGCCAATGGTTGGCTCTACTTTCATGCAAAATAATAATTGCAGTAAGGTATCTCGGTGAGTTTCAGGCGCAGCTATATCAGCAAAGCCTTGCTCAATAGCCAGTTGTTTTAATTGCGCCAGTGTAGCGGTCAGTGGATCAACCCCCAAAGCGTGTAGGAATGCTTGCTGGTAAGTTAATCGCTGCGCTGTTGGGACATTTAAAACCAGCTGCATTAACTCATCTATCTCATCCATCAAGGCAAATTCATCAAACCCAGGGCGATACCATTCCAGCATAGTAAATTCTGGATTATGGTGACTACCTGCTTCTTCATTACGAAACGCCTTACAGAGTTGAAAAATAGCACCACTGCCTGCGGCTAATAAGCGCTTCATGGCAAACTCAGGAGACGTTTGTAAATACAGCGGTAAGCCTTTGGCATGGCCAGGTCCTACAAAAGAAGTATTAAAACTGGCTAAGTGTACGTCGGTAACACTGGCAGCACTTAGGCTGGGGGTATCGACTTCCATTACCTCTCGGGCATAAAAAAACTCACGGATAGTTCTTACAATATTCGCACGTTGCTGTAAGGTTGCTATTTCGGCGCTAGGCATCCAAAGATCTGTTGACATATTTTCTCCAAAAAAAATCCCAGCCTAAGCTGGGATTTAATTAAGTCATGTTATTGCTTACTTAACACGGCTTACGTATTCACCACTGCGAGTATCTACTTTGATCACTTCGCCGATTTGTACGAATAATGGTACACGTACTACAGCACCAGTGCTTAATGTAGCTGGTTTACCACCAGTACCGGCTGTATCACCTTTTAGGCCAGGATCAGTTTCAGTGATCTCAAGTTCTACAAAGTTAGGTGGGGTCACAGCAATTGGGCTGCCATTCCATAATGTGATAGTACATACATCATTTTCAACTAACCATTTACCTGAATCGCCTAGCGCTTTTTCATCAGCGGCAATTTGTTCAAAGGTTTCGTTGTTCATAAAATGCCAAAACTCACCGTCAGTGTAAAGATACGCAAGATCGGTATCCATTACATCAGCACCTTCGACTGTATCACCTGATTTAAAGGTTTTCTCAAGTACTTTTCCAGAGATCAGTTTACGGATGCGAACACGGTTAAATGCTTGACCTTTACCAGGCTTTACCATTTCATTTTCTAAAATACTGCAAGGCTCGCCGTCCATCATAATTTTTAGGCCGCCCTTGAACTCGTTGGTGCTATAATTCGCCATCGTTTCCTCTATCTAATAATTTTTCGAGTAATCTACGTGCCAATGATACAAAGAAATGAAGCAAATTTGCATAAAAACTGGCAAAAAGAATTAGCTAATGTTGTTACCTGCCCACGCACCTTGCTAGAAATGCTAGGTTTATCAAGCATGGCCGATGAAAAAGACCTTAAAGCGCGAGCTCTTTTTCCGGTTCGTGTACCTGTGCCTTTTATCAAAAAAATGCGTTATGGCGATATAAACGACCCGTTACTGCTGCAAGTCATGCCACGCCACCAAGAGTTTATCGCTAAAACAGGATTTGATAAAGATCCTTTGCAAGAACAAAACAACGCGCAACCAGGGCTATTACATAAATACCAGTCGCGAGTTTTAGTGATGTTTAAAACGGGTTGCGCTGTAAATTGCAGATACTGCTTTCGTCGTCATTTTCCGTACCAAGAAAATCAGCTAAATAAACGCAGCTTAATTGAAGCACTCGACTACATTAAGTCAGATAACAATATAAATGAAGTGATCTTAAGTGGTGGCGATCCTCTGATGGCCAAAGACGATGCGATTAGTTGGTTTATGGATGAGCTGGAACAACTACCACAAATTAAGCGGATGCGAATTCACAGCCGTT
The DNA here is from genome assembly GCF_047806705.1 of Pseudoalteromonas sp. ASV78. Taxonomy (NCBI): domain Bacteria; kingdom Pseudomonadati; phylum Pseudomonadota; class Gammaproteobacteria; order Alteromonadales; family Pseudoalteromonadaceae; genus Pseudoalteromonas; species Pseudoalteromonas sp. ASV78. Next base: position 2,381,643 of record NZ_JBLOPA010000001.1, read on the forward strand.
TACCTGTGGTGATCCCCGCCCGTATTACCGATGAGTTATGCCAACGCTTAGCAAAGTCGCCGCTTAAAATCGTGTTTATTAATCATATCAATCACGCCAATGAGATTGACGATGAATTTAAAGCCGCGATGCAAAAACTCAAACAAGCTGGGGTGATGCTACTTAATCAAGCTGTTATTTTAAAAGAGGTGAACGATTCAAGCCAAGCACAAGTCGCCCTAAGTGAAGCATTATTTGCGGCTGACGTACTACCTTATTACTTATATTTATTAGACAAAGTTGAAGGGGCTAGCCACTTTGATATTGAGGAATCGCAGGCACGCAAAATCATGGCTGATATGCTACACGCATTACCAGGCTACTTAGTGCCTAAACTTGTACGTGAGATCGGTGGTCAAAAAAGTAAGACCCCTATTGACCTCAAGCTGGTTTAATAGCGCAATGCGCTATTAAACATACACGTTTACGTTATTACCAAGCGTCGCTGTTACTGATTTTGCTGGTGTTTGCGCTGCACTGCTAGTGCCAGCTGCTTCAATTAACGCCAGTGCCGCCGCGCCATCCGCCTTCTGCTGTTTTTTTGCTAAAGCTGCGCTGTAAACTTCACCGCTTTGTCCGGCACCACTCATGGCCGGTAAGTTTCCACCTGATATATTCATAGCTCATACCTGACTTTTTAGTTCATTACCCGTATTATATCGACATTGCAGTCGAAAGCTTTAGGAAAAAAATGGATTCAATTATTGAACAACTCAATACCAACTTAAAAATTGTTTATCGTCAATCACTTGATGCTGATAAAAAGTTAGATGAACTTCAACAACAAGGTCATGGTAAGTTTAAGGCCTTATTCCCTGCTGATGCAGGCTTTAACTTTGAAGCTAAGCGCTTTAAACCTTATGTACTGGATGTCGCCGCTGATGTAGAGAGCCTGAGTAGAAACAGCCTTGACGAAGAAAAGCTGAAAACGACAGTAATTAAGCTACAACAAATACTGCAATTATTAGCTACTTTTAAGTAGCAAAAAAGCGCTCATACACTGTGAGCGCTTTTCTCATCCAAGCTAATTTATATAATTAGCTTGGAACGATTTCAGGCATTAATTCTTTATTAAACCAATCTGTAATTAAGCGTTTATCGTAATAAAACTGTTCATCTCGGCCCATTTTAATTTTATCCATAAAGCCCATGTCTTTTAACTCGACTTTATCGCTTTCGCTCAGCACTTTGCCATCTTTATCAGTAACTGAATATGTAAACTCAATGCGTGGAAAATAAATTGGTTTAACAATACGTAAATCATTCATACCACCAAAACGTACATCACCGGCTAAATCCAGTTCAGTGACTTCAACGTTAAATTTATAACCTTCAGGTAATTGTTCAGCCAGTTTATTGAAGTGCTTTTCAAAGCTTGTCGCAATATGTTTATGATATGACCCTTTAGGTTCATTTGATGGTCGCACATCACGGTAGTCATTAAAGTCTTGCCATTTAACTACAGCTTCGCCAGCATGAGCAAAAACAGGAAGTGCTATTAGCATTGCCATTGCTATTTTTTTAACTGTATTCATAACATTCTCCAATAAAGGCGTTACCCTATTTATAAGGTGCAAGATTAGCACTTTCAACTTAACTATAGCTTAATACTAATTTTCGTAATTGTTATCATTTATAGCAAAAATGTAATCAAGCTTATAATTTTACCAACAACTAATACCAAACACATTTAATTCATGATCTATTTTAATTACCTTCTTTTTATGATCTAATACCCATACATTTGTCATTATCATTGAGTTTAGCTTGTCTACTATTCCTAACTTCCCGTATACCAGAGATGCCCGATTAAAAACGCGTTATGAAGTTATTCGCCTCTTTCTCGAAGTAAAAAATCGTACTGTTGTCGCTAAAACTACCCGCGTTAGCCGTCGACTGGTTAATGAGTGGGTTACTGCATACTTATCCGATGGACTTAAAGCGCTTGATATTAAAAAACAATCAGGTCGCCCTTGTGGCTTAACATTAAAACAAAAGTGCCAGCTTAAAGATTATATCTGTGCGCACGCAGTGAAAGAGGAAGGTGGGAGGCTGATAGGTGAAGATATACGCAAATACATTTACGATACATTTGGTGTCCAATACAAACTCAATAATGTCTACCGTTTGATGTGTGAGCTTAATCTTTCATGGATAACGTCTCGCTCTAAACATCCTAAACAGTCAATTGAGGCACAAAAAGACTTTAAAAAATTTCCATTATAATACGATCATCACAATTCCAGGCCACGTGGCCCTTGATAGAGTGGATGTGTGGTTTCAAGATGAAGCGCGATTTGGGCAACAAAATACCACCTCAAAAATTCGGGCTAAAAAAGGCACTAGGCCACGTGTTGTGAAGCAACAGCAATTTCTATCCACTCATATTTTTGGTGCAGTATGCCCCGCAACAGGGCAAACAGAGGCGATTATAGCCCCTTATTTGAGTAAGGATATAATGAAGCAACACTTACAACTCATTTCAGATGCTACGCCATGTGGACGGCACGCAGTGGTTATTGTTGATCGCGCAAGCTGGCATATGGGTAATGTTGGTGAAGGGATTAAAAATGTGTCGGTGATACCGTTGCCTCCTTATTCACCAGAACTTAATCCGGTTGAGCAAGTATGGGCATGGATGCGAAACAGAGAGTTATCTAATCGTACTTTTTCAGATTATGACGACATTGTGGAGCAAGTAAGTAGAGCGTGGAATGTGTTTCGTTCAAATATTACTAACGTTAAGCATATGTGCTTTAGAGCATGGACAAATTTGATCACTTAATAAATAGTATTGGTATAATACCAATCGTGTTAAGTTACTGACCACTTATAGCGACAGAAAAATAGCGTGATAACAAGGCAGAAATTTTGACATGTAGTTGTTCTCGGCAATTGCTCCTGCATTGCTCTACCTCTTGCATCCATGCAGTCGTACATGAAAAGTTACTAACGCAGTTAGCGCTTTATTTAGCGCGCTAGAATGGTTAAATATTTAAGTCGATTGGTATAAACTAAATGACAGATAACACAAGCAATCAATCGCTATTTGTGATGAAATTAGCTTAATTGAATAAAATTACTTAAATGGAGATAGTATGACTATTTTAGTCACCGGTGGTGCAGGCTATATCGGCTCACACACAGTTTTAGAGCTACTACAGCAAGGACAGGACGTTGTCGTTATCGATAATCTAAGTAATTCGTCACCGGAATCGCTCACCCGAGTAAAAAGCATCACAACCAAAGACGTTACTTTTTATCAAGGTGATATTCTCGATAAAGCATTTTTAGAGCGTGTATTTACGACACATAAAATCGACAGTGTTATTCATTTTGCAGGCCTTAAAGCTGTAGGTGAATCGGTTGTAAAACCGATTGAGTATTATCAAAATAATGTACAAGGTACGCTAACACTGGTTGACGCAATGCGTGATGCGGGTGTATTCAAACTGGTATTTAGTTCATCCGCCACTGTGTATGGTGACCCAGCAAGCTTACCGATCCGCGAAGATTTCCCAGTGGGTGGCACCACTAACCCTTACGGCACATCAAAACTAATGGTTGAAATGATGCTGCAAGATATAGCAAAATCAGATGAACGCTTTGCCTTCGCGATTTTACGCTACTTTAATCCTGTAGGCGCACACGAATCAGGCTTAATTGGTGAAGATCCCAATGGCATTCCAAACAACTTGCTTCCTTACATTTCACAAGTTGCTGTGGGTAAGTTAAAGCAATTAGGTGTATTTGGTGATGACTACGACACTGTTGACGGCACCGGAGTTCGTGACTATATCCACGTTGTTGACTTAGCACTTGGTCATTTAAAGGCACTAAATAAAATAAACCAAGATACCGGTGCCCACGTTTACAACCTAGGTACTGGCAATGGTTATTCAGTTCTACAAATGCTCAATGCATTTAGCAAAGCCTGTGGTAAAGAAGTTCCTTATCTAGTATCGCCTCGTCGTCCTGGCGATATTGCAGCCTGCTACGCGGCACCAGAAAAAGCCCTTAAAGAACTTGGTTGGCAAGCAGAGCGTGGCATTGATATCATGATGCAAGATACTTGGCGTTGGCAAAGTAACAACCCAAATGGCTATAAATAAAAGCTCATAGATTAAACCAAAAAACCGCTATCTTAGCGGTTTTTTGTAAGCGAGTTTTCAAGAATAAAGAATGACTGTGTATAGCAACCAACGATTATTGCGGTTCTCCTTGTTCACTTTACTCTAAACGTAAAAAAGCCCGATTATTGCTAGTCGGGCTTTCTCTATTTGGAGTCTGGCGATGACGTAGTGCCCACAGCGGTAGAGAGCCACATAACAAATGCGACACTCTCATCACGCTGTTTCGTTTCACTACTGAGCTCGATATGCTAAGTGTGTTTTGTCGGACACTTACGTAATGACCGCCTAGCAACCTAGCGCCTAGGACCTAGAACCTTTCTTTTAAACAACAAAAAACCCGTCACATCGCTGTAACGGGTTTCTCTAATTTGGAGCCTGGCGATGACCTACTTTCACATAACAAATGCTACACTATCATCGGCGCTGTTTCGTTTCACTACTGAGTTCGGCATGGGGTCAGGTGGGTCCAAAACGCTATTGTCACCAAGCAAATTTGGTATTAATCCGCTCTTTCGAGCCAATTAATTAAAATTTGGAAAATGGCTGATAATTGTCTTCTTACAACTTAAAGCTTATCGCTTAAAGCTGCCAGTAAATCTACTTTAGTTATATTAACTTCTTCGCTTAAACTGTCGCATAAAACGCGTTTGGCGTTGTATGGTTAAGCCTCACGGGTAATTAGTACAAGTTAGCTTAACATATCACTATGCTTCCACATCTTGCCTATCAACGTTGTAGTCTTCAACGGCCCTTCAGAGACTTTAAAAGTCTAGTGAGAACTCATCTCGAGGCCTGCTTCGCGCTTAGATGCTTTCAGCGCTTATCAGTTCCGAACGTAGCTACCGGGCAATGCCATTGGCATGACAACCCGAACACCAGCGGTTCGTTCACTCCGGTCCTCTCGTACTAGGAGCAACCCCTCTCAATTCTCAAACGCCCACGGCAGATAGGGACCGAACTGTCTCACGACGTTCTAAACCCAGCTCGCGTACCACTTTAAATGGCGAACAGCCATACCCTTGGGACCGACTTCAGCCCCAGGATGTGATGAGCCGACATCGAGGTGCCAAACACCGCCGTCGATATGAACTCTTGGGCGGTATCAGCCTGTTATCCCCGGAGTACCTTTTATCCGTTGAGCGATGGCCCTTCCATTCAGAACCACCGGATCACTATGACCTACTTTCGTACCTGCTCGACGTGTCTGTCTCGCAGTTAAGCTGGCTTCTACCATTACACTAACCGTACGATGTCCGACCGTACTTAGCCAACCTTCGTGCTCCTCCGTTACTCTTTGGGAGGAGACCGCCCCAGTCAAACTACCCACCAGGCACTGTCCGTAACCCCGATCCAGGGGCCAACGTTAGAACATCAAAACTACAAGGGTGGTATTTCAAGGACGACTCCACAAAAACTAGCGTCTCTGCTTCTTAGTCTCCCACCTATCCTACACATGTAGGTTCAATGTTCAGTGCCAAGCTGTAGTAAAGGTTCACGGGGTCTTTCCGTCTAGCCGCGGGTACACAGCATCTTCACTGCGATTTCAATTTCACTGAGTCTCGGGTGGAGACAGCGTGGCCATGGTTACACCATTCGTGCAGGTCGGAACTTACCCGACAAGGAATTTCGCTACCTTAGGACCGTTATAGTTACGGCCGCCGTTTACCGGGGCTTCGATCAAGAGCT